>CP070689.1:0-11102 GCA_020353155.1 Deltaproteobacteria bacterium
AGAGCATAGAGCACAGGGCCTGGGGAAAGACAGCTGGCAGCTGACAGCAGGCAGCATTGAATAATAGGCAGTAAGCACTAGGCATTTTTCGATTTCGGATTTCGGATTGCGGATTGCGAATTTGTGAAGGCATAGTGCAAAGGGCATAGGGTGAAGGATTTTATATTTACCTTATGCTCGATGCTGTATGCCCCATGCCAAATCCTACTGGCTACTTGCCCTGAGCATGTCTAAGGGCTGACTACTAGCCTTTTGCCTTGCGCCTTGAGCCCTGCGCCCTTAGTTAGTATTTGACTCTATGCCCTATGCTCTATGCCCCATGCCCTATGCTCCATGCTCCATGCCCCATGAGGTTGGCTTAGGTTTTGCATATCAGAAATTCCCCAAACACCTAATTCCTTTGCGACAAAATTGAAGAAAGAAACTCGTAAGTTGAATTATCTATGTTATTGTTTTTTGAACAAAAATAATCGATCTTTCTTTTTTATAATGTTTTTATGAAGTTGAAAAGAAATAACGAATGGCTAACAACCTATTATTGACAACTATCCTGTGGAATTGTCAGAAAAATATTTGACATTTTAGTGATATATCGATAGTATGGCGCCAAACCCGCCATAGAATGCACAAGACCTTACGACCACCAAATATCGAGAAGAGACAATGTTCGCAAAAAAAACCTCCCTCTTAGGTCTTGACATTGGTTCCTACGCGGTCAAGATCGTTCATCTACAAGAAAGTAAAGGCACATATCGATTAAGAGATATGGGCATAAGTCAGTTACCACCCAACGTTATCGTGGAAGGTGCCATCAAAGATCCTGAAGCGGTCCAAACGGCAATCAAAAAACTTGTCACCAATCTGAAAACCAAGGTAAAAGGCGTTGCTACTTCGATAGCTGGCTGGTCGGTGATTATCAAAAAAGTCGATCTACCCCAGATGAGCGAAGATGAGCTCAGCGACAATATACAACTAGAGGCAGAACAATATATCCCTTTTAATGTAGAAGACGTAAATATTGACTTCCAGATTCTTGGTTCTTCTGAAGACAAAGCAGATCGGATGGAAGTTATGCTGGTGGCCGCGAAAAAGGAAGTCATTGACGATTATGTAAGCCTCATAAGGAAATCCGGTTTGCAGCCACAAGTTGTTGACGTCGATTTCTTCGCCCTGGAAAATGCCTTTGAGGCGAATTACGAGGCTACCGAAAGCGGGGGTGTCGCCCTAGTCGATATTGGGGCCACCAAGATGAACATCAATGTCCTGAAAAACGGCGTTTCCATGTTTAATCGCGATGCCTCTATTGGCGGCTTCCAAATCACCGAGGACATACAGCAGCGTTTTGGCCTCGAATACGAGGAGGCTGAGAAGGTTAAGCTGGGTATGTCTTCAGAGAAAGTTCCGGTTCAGGACTTGGAAGCAATATTCGTCTCAGCCGCCACCGGATGGTCAACTGAAGTCAAACGAGCCATTGACTTCTTCTATGCCACTTACCCTGAGGAAACCATAGGACAGATTCTTCTGAGCGGTGGTTCCTCGCGGTTACCCGGATTGGATGCTCTGTTCAACAAAGATACCAATATTCCGGTGGCCTATTTTAACCCTTTAGCCAAAATTGATTTCGATACTAAAGTTTTTGATCAGCAATACCTGGACTATATTGCTCCCCAGATCGCTGTTGCCGTGGGGCTCGCCCTGCGGCGGGTAGGAGACAAATGATAAGAATTAACTTACTGCCCATTGGCCGCCGCCCGGTCGAGGAAAGAATCCGGAAGGAGATCTACGGCTTTTTCTTCTTGGTATTCCTCTCTCTGATTGTCATGGCCTACTTTCATGTAGGTCACACCCGTGAAATCAAGAGGATCACTATCGAGAAGAAGAATCTAGAAAAAGACATTCAGCGCTATCAAGAGAGGCAGAAACAGCTCGACGATTTGAAAAAACAGGAACAAATGCTTAAGCAAAAGCTGGCTGTCATCGATACTCTGATGAAAAATCGCGACCTCCCAGTGCGAGTCCTCGACGAACTTGCTATACGCATACCTTCAGACAAGATGTGGATTAAGGACCTGTCTCAAAAAGGAGGCATATTAACTCTGGTAGGAGTTGCGAGGGGTAACGAGACCATAGCCCAATTTATGGAGGCCTTGGCCAAATCACCATACATTGATGCTAACGGTGTGGTCCTAAAACAGTCACGCCAGGTAAATATTCAGGGTTATAAACTGAAAAACTTCAACTTAACCGCCAAGATTGTAGTTCCACCTGCGGCAAAGGAAGAAGAGGCAGCGAAAAAGCCAGAAAAGAAGACATAGTCTTTCCGGGGAGACCTTACTTGGATCAACCCTCCCCTTAAACTTGAGGAAGGAAGCCTATGGCTTTGGATGTTAAAAAAGGTCTTGGAGATGTCAAGGTACCAACTATTCCCTGGCACAAGCTAAGTAAGCTCACCAGGTTGCATAAGATAGTTATTTTCGTGGCAATATTTGGTGCCCTTTGGGGATGTTTCGTATGGTTTTTCTACATTCCTCAGACAGAGACAATAGAAAAGATTAATAAAGATCTCAGGGCTGCCCAAGACAAGTTGGCCCGTATCAAGGACGTTGAGAAGAACCTTCGGGCTTTCAAAAAACAATTTAAAGAGACCGAGCTAAAATTCAAGGAGGCACTTAAACTCCTGCCGGACAAGGAAGAGATTCCCACTCTACTGACCAGTATTTCAAATCTTGGGGCCCAGTCTGGACTGGAGTTTATCCTGTTTCAGCCACAGAAAGAGGTGCCCCGAAATTTCTACGCTGAAATCCCCTTGAAACTGGAAGTTAGCGGCCCTTATCACAATGTTGCCACCTTCTTTGATCGAGTGAGCAGATTAAGTCGTATCGTCAACATCGGCGACGTAAAGATGACTGAGATGAAAGCCGCTAAAACTCAAGCTGATTCAGTTATTCTTAAAACCGGTTGTACTGCTACAACTTATAAATTTATTGAAGCACCAGAAAAGGAAAAAAAGGGTAAGAAAAAAAGAAGGAGAAGATAATAGGCCTTCACAATACTTGGGAAATCAAGCGGTCATGATGCGACCTTCTTGATATCCGGGCTTGGAGTTGCGGGGAAATCGGGGAAGAAAAGCCCGCCGATAACCTTTCCCGTAGAAGGAGGACTGGAATGAGGCATAGTCGAGGGTGCCCGAAACAAAGATGGATAATGTATATAGGCCTCCTGGTCTTGATTTTCTATGCTTTTGGCTGCGCTACAAAGTCTTCTGCTCCACCAGCCTCCCAGGCTGATGTTGGGGAGATCGCACCTGGTGAAACGCAACAACTCAGGGATATTCAAGTTGTGGATCAGGACAACTTCTTGGACGTTCTTTTGGTTGGCTCGAATGCCATGACCTATACCGCCTTCAAGGCGATTGATCCCTTGCGGCTGGTCTTGGATCTGCCCAACACAGAGAGCGAGATCGTCTCCTCTCCTTTTGCGGTGGAGAACGAAATCATCGGCAAGATAGAAACCATGACCCTCACCCAGGAGCCTCAACCCCTGACTCGCGTTGAAATCGCGCTGAACCAGGAAACTCCTTACGAAATATTCCAGGAAGAGAACCAGATCCGGGTGCAGTTCGAGAAACCCACTGCCCTTGGAGAAGCCCGAGCTGAGCCGGCTGCCGAGAGCGAAATGGCCGTCTCCCAGACTGAAAGGGAACCACAGGCGGTAGTAGCTACTACTCAACCTGCAGCTAAGGCAGCGACCACACCGGCAAAAAAGATAACCGCTATTCAGCCAATACGCTCAGACGAAGAAGTCAAAGTATACATAATTGGTGACGGCAGCATCAGCAACTACAATGTTTTTACTCTTACTGGTCCAGCCAGGTTAGTTTTGGATGTCATGGGAGTAAAGTTGGCTGCCACCAAAGGTGCAGTTCCCCCTTCAGACAAGCTTCTCAAGAGTGTCAGGGTAGGTGAACACCCTGAAAAGGTTAGGGTGGTTTTCGACTTAATTCCCCCTAAGGGGTTGCCATACCAAGTTACATCAGTAGACGACCGACTGGTTGTTTCTTTTAAACCGGGCACAGGCTTTTCAGCCGGCCCTTCAGTTGTGGTGGCCGCACCCGCTGCTGCGCCGCGCGAAGAAGCAGCTAAGGTCAAGAGAACCCCACCTCCAGCAGAACCAGCAAGAATTACCTCTATAGATTTTAACCTTCTGGAGACAAACAAGTCTCGCTTGACCGTTAGCGCCAACCGCGCTCTAGAGCCTGAGATTCAGATCACGGGAGCAAACTCTATATCCATGATTCTCCCAAATACAAGGCTCCCGAAGCATCTGGAGAGGCATATTGACACTGGCCAATTCACTAGCGCTATCAACGTAATTTACCCCCGTCCCATGAAAGGTCTGCCAGGGACGGTTGAGTTCTATATCGAGATGCGTGAAATGGTTCCCTACCATATAGCGCAAGAAGACAACAAGGTCTATTTGGACTTCGATACTTCGATGATTCCACCAACCGAGCCCATCAAGCTTGGCAAGCCAACTACGGTGGTAGAGGAGCGGGCCCCATTAGCTCCCATTCCGGCAGAGCTTGAACCACCTCCTGCTCCGGAAGAAATGGCTGCAGCACCTCCTCCCGAACCAGTTGAAGAGTTGACGCCCGTGGAAGAGCGCGCCCTGGCCGTAGAAGCACCCCCGGAAGAGGAGGCCGCTTTAGCACCCATTAAGGAAATGCCCGCACCGCCCTCGGTAGGAGGGAGGTACTTAGGTCAGAAGATTTCCCTTGATTTACAAGAGGTAGATATTCGCAACGTCCTCAGGCTTTTGGCCGATGTTACCGCCAAGAACATAGTGGTAGAGCCCAATGTCAAAGGCAAAGTGACTCTTAAAGTGGACAATGTTCCCTGGGATCAGGTGCTGGAACTGATCCTCAAGATCAACGACCTAGATAGCGTCATGGAAGGGAACGTCATCCGCATTGCCACGGCAGCAAAAATAAAAGCAGAACTGGACCGGAGAAGAGAAGAGGTCGAAGCCCAAAAAGAACTCATGGCTGCGGCCAGGGATCTGGGTGAAATTACCACTGAATACCTTCAGGTCAACTACGCTGACGTGGGAGACATCAGTGCCCAGATACAAAACATCAAGAGTGAAAAGGGATCAATATCGGTCGATAATCGAACCAATTTAATTATCTACAGCGACTTTCCTAAACGTATTGAGGTAGCTAAGGAAATCCTGGCAAGACTCGATAGGGCCACTCAGCAAGTAATGATAGAGTCCCGTATCGTTTCTGCTAATACGAACTTTAGTCGTAACCTCGGCATCAGTTGGAACGCCGCCTATACTGCCAACAGTTTAGCCAACAGGCTTGGCGGTGCCCCCGAGTTCGATTTTGCCGTGGCCGCGCCAACTTCCGCCATAGGTACTTTTGGCATTGATTTCGCCCGTACCATCGGGGTCAACAACCTCTTCGAGCTTGACATGCAATTGGACGCCTTGGAACAGGCCGGAGAGGGCAGAGTGATTTCCAGTCCAAGGATCTTTACCTTGGACCATGTGCAAGCCATGATCCAACAGGGTGATCAGATCCCCTACCCTCAAAGGACTGAGGAAGGAACAATCAGCACTGCCTTTGCCCCGGCCACCCTGTCCTTGACCGTAACACCTCACATAACCCCAGACGGCAAGGTAAGGATGGAGGTATTGGCTAAGAAGGATGAAGCTGACTTCAGCAGAACCGTACAAGATGTGCCTGCTATTCGAACTCAGGAGGCTCAGACCGAACTCCTGGTAAATGACGGCGATACTATAGTCATCGGCGGCATAGTAATTCAGGACACCTCTTGGTCGGAAGATCGGGTTCCATTTCTGTGGAGAATACCAATTTTGGGCTGGCTGTTCAAAAACCGTCAGATTGTAGAGGAGAAAACCGAACTTCTGATCTTCCTGAGCCCGACCATTGTGGCAGAGCAGAAAATGACCCAACGCTGATAGTTGCATAAGCACGAAAAAACCCCGACGGGCAATGCTCGTCGGGGTTTTTTGTTTGGAGTTATGGAGTTCTGGAGTATTGGAGTGATGGAGAGTTATTTACCTAGAGCTCTCAAGTAGCGCAGTGCCTCATTGGCTCTGTCGGAGCCAGGCTCCAGTCTCATTACCTTGTCGAAAGATTCGATGGCCTTCTGCCTTTCGCCGCTCCTATAGAGAATTTTTCCCAGGCTTAGATATGCCTCAGCGTAATCTGGGTTGAACTTCACTGCCTGCTCATAGGAAGTTCGGGCCTTATCGTATTGCCTCAGCCCCTCATATGTTTTTCCTAAACTATGATAGGCAGCGGCAAAGTCTGGAACGAGTCTTATGGCCTCGTCCAAATGCACCTTAGCCTTCTGGTATTGCTTTATACTCAGATAGGCAACTCCGAGGTTCAGATGGGCGTCTTGGGGGTTTAGGTAGAGTAAATTGTCTAGGGCCTTATTGTATGATTCAATGGCCTCGTTCACTTTGCCCTGGCGAAAGTAAACGAAGCCGAGATAATTGTATGCGTTTGAGTAGTCCGGTTTCAACTTTATGGATCTCTTGAGATGATATTCTGTCTTATCAAGATCCCCTTTCATGTCGTAGGTTAAGGCTAGGTCATAGTGAAGAATGGGGTCATCAGAGTATATCTCGAGAGCCTTGAGAAACTGCTCCATAGCTTTACTGGTCTGGTTTCCGGCAAGGTATACCTCACCCCGGTCACGAAAGCCTCTTGCCTGTCTTTCCCTGAAAGCCCTATTGGAGGCGCAGCCACTAAGGATGAAAGCTAAAATTAAGGTCAAGCCTACTATTCGCCATCTATTCTGTGGTCTCAATCCCAACCCTCCCTTAGCCCTTGTCATATAATTATAAGGATGAAGATTTGGTTGAGTCTAATTGCGACGCCACCTTTTGTCAATGTAGTTTGTCAGTTGTTACAAACGCAGAGGGCATAGCGAATCAGGGCTCAGGGCACAAGGCCCAAGGCGCAGGGCAAAAACCTAGTAGTCAGTAGAACTGAGCATAGGGCATGGGGTAAAAAGACAGAGATCAGACGTCAGAGGTCAGAAGAGAGCAAAAAACAGTTCACCGCAGAGGACGCTGAGATCGCAGAGAAAAGATTCACCACGGAGTCACACGGAAACTCACGGATTTCCAAACCGCAAAGAACACGAAGGACACGAAGTTGACAAGATACGGACCGCCTAAAGGCTTGATGGAGAGATCCTGAGCACAAGAATAAGCTAGCTTATTCTTGGCGTCAGGCGCTCTCCATCAGTCCCTATGGCATCATCGGGACCCCTGCACGGCAGGGGCCTTATGCGATCCTTGCATTCTTAGATCACTCACTTCCTGTTTGTCACATCCTGTTCATCCTGTAATCCTGTCAAATTTATTAACCTTTCATTTATTCGTGATCTTCGCGACCTTCGCGGATTTAACAAATTAATTTATTCTCTATGCTTCATGCTGATTTGCAAAATTACAATTTTGTGTTATTTCTGAATGCATCCCACATAAATGTCAGAAAGGAAGAGAAAATTGCGGAAAATCGAGGAAACTACTTATCTTTACGAAATTGCCAAAGTTCTAACGGAAACAATCGACCTGAGGAAGTCCCTTTACGCAGTTCTCGAGATATTGTCCAGATCGCTAGGCATGAGAAGAGGAACCATCACCATTCTGAATCCTTTACGGGACGAGATACAAATCGAGGTGGCCCACGGGCTATCCAGAAGCGCCATGCAAAAGGGTAAGTACAAACCCGGGGAAGGAATCACCGGACGGGTTATTCAGCAGGGCAAAGGTTTTGTCGTGCCTAAGATAAGCGAAGAACCCCTGTTTCTCAACCGCACTGCCTCTAGACGGCAGACCCAAGAAGAGCTTTCCTTTATCTGCGTGCCCATCAAGAAGGGTCAACAAGTTGTGGGTGCACTGAGTGTGGACCTTCCCTATGATGATGGTTTTGATCTCAAAGCTGGAGAGAGACTTCTCACGGTTATAGCCACCATGTTGGCCCAGTGGGTAATCAATCTAGAGACTCTGCAACTGGAAAAGGAGGCCTTGCACCAGGAAAACCTGAGGCTGCAGCAACAGCTTGCCAGTAAACATAGCATCACCAATATAGTTGGCAACAGTAACAAAATGCGAGAGGTCTTCCAGATGATCTCTCAAGTTTGCCGTAGTAATGCCACTGTTTTGATCCGAGGTGAGAGTGGTACAGGAAAGGAGCTGGTGGCCAACGCCATTCACTTCAACAGTCCCAGGGCCAAAAACACTTTTGTCAAAGTAAACTGCGCCGCCCTTCCTGCCACCTTGATCGAGAGTGAGCTTTTCGGTCATGAAAAGGGAGCCTTTACTGGCGCAATCAGACAAAAACGGGGTAAATTCGAACTGGCAAATAAAGGAACAATCTTTCTTGATGAAATCGGCTCCATCGGTCTCGATGTCCAGGCCAACCTCCTCAGGGTCCTGCAGGAAAAGGAGTTCGAGCGAGTTGGAGGCACTCAGACCATCAAATCGGATGTGAGAATAGTGGCAGCAACTAGCAAGAACCTCGAGCAGGCAGTGGAGGAAGAGACTTTCCGGGGTGACCTTTACTATAGATTAAATGTCTTTCCTATTTATCTGCCTCCAATGCGAGAGCGCAAGACCGACATTTTGCTATTGGCCGATTATTTTTTGGAAAACTACGCTAAAGAAAACACTAAGGACATCAGGCGTTTCTCCACTCCCGCCATCGATATGCTCATGCAGTACCACTGGCCAGGTAATGTGCGCGAGCTGGAAAATTGCATTGAGCGGGCGGTCCTGCTGTGCGAAGGAGGGGTAGTTCGCAGCTATCACCTGCCCCCGACTCTGCAGACCGGTGAGCAGTCAGACACTGTTCCAGCCCACTCCCTCGATGAAGCCATAGCCGGCCTCGAAAGAGAGATGATTATCGATGCCTTGAAAAATACCCGTGGCAATATGGCCATGGCTGCGGAGTTACTCCAGACAACGGTGCGTAAATTTACCTACAAAGCCAAGAAGTACGGGGTGGACTATCGCCAATATCGTTGAGATTGACCAAGCATGGGGAATAGGGCATGGCGTTTTGGGCACAAGGCACAAGGCGCAAGGCACAAGGCAAAAGCCTAGTAGTCAGCCCTTCGACATGCTCAGGGCCAGTAGCCAGTAGTTGAGACTATCCTATTTTTACTGCCTTTCTCCTGAATTCTGGCTCCTGACTCCTTGTTTTTAAATCCGAAATCCGCAATCCGAAATCCGCAATTCCCCCAAAATACACTTCTGTCGTTTATCCCCCAAGTAAAATACAAAAATGTATTTTTCTGAGATCCTCCCCATCACTCTTCATTATCAATAAGTATCTATAATAACAATGATTTTTTTCTCATATGGGCTCTTGGCACGCCTGTTGCCTTATACGCTGTCCGTTTCGGAAATGAGGCATAAGGATGAGTTGGAGGAGAAATTACCTTATGCCTGGAGCCTTAAGCCTTATGCCTTATTTAAAAGGAGGACGACAGATGATGCGGAGAGTCTTCATAGTAATGTTCCTAGGTTTATTGATAGTAGGGCTTGTAGCCCCAATTGTTCTGGCGGACGGAGAGGGGCCCACAATAGCCAGCAATGCCCAAGCCATAGAAAGCAAGTCCATAGCCCTGGACACTGTCTGGGTTCTTATTGCTGCAATATTAGTAATGTTCATGCAGGCTGGCTTCGCCCTTCTGGAGGCCGGCTTTACCAGGTCTAAGAATGCAGTCAACATCTTGATGAAGAATTTGATGGATTTCAGCTTCGGCACCATAACTTACTACATGGTGGGCTTCGCTTTGATGTTTGGTGCTGGCAACTTCTTTTTCGGCTCCTCCGGTTTCTTTCTCCATGATAGTGGGAATACCTTTGCCTCTTTGGACTGGAGCACAGTGCCTCTGGAGTTAAAGTTTTTCTTCCAGTTGGTTTTTGCAGCCACTGCCGCAACTATCGTTTCTGGTGCCATGGCAGAGAGGACCAGGTTTGTTTCCTACATTTTTTACAGCATAGTGATCACCGCCGTTATCTATCCCATAGTTGGTCACTGGATTTGGGGCGGTGGCTGGCTGGCTGAGCTCGGCATGTGGGATTTTGCCGGCTCCACTGTGGTGCATTCAACCGGTGGCTGGCTTGCCCTTACCGGCGCTGTGATGCTGGGACCAAGGATTGGCAAGTATAACGGCGACAGCTCAGCAAATGTCATTCCGGGCCACAGCATGCCTTTGGCTGCTTTGGGCGTTTTCATTCTGTGGTTTGGCTGGTTCGGTTTCAACCCCGGCAGCACCATGGGTGCAATCACCGATATTGCCCACATTGCCACCACCACCAACTTGGCAGCAGCAGCAGGAGCGATAGCTGCAATGCTCACCGCCTGGTGGATGTTTAAAAAGCCGGATGTGAGCATGGCCTTGAACGGGGCCATCGCAGGTCTTGTGGCCATAACTGCACCTTGTGCTTTCGTCTCGACCGGAAGCGCTATTTGGATCGGCCTTGTGGGTGGCGTTCTGGTAGTGCTCTCAGTGGTCTTTTTTGACCAGGTGCTGAAAATCGACGACCCGGTGGGAGCAATCTCGGCTCACGCCGTATGTGGTAGCTGGGGGACCTTCGCGGTTGGTCTTTTCGCTCAGGATGTATTTGCCCCAGGAACTACAGGTAATGGGCTTTTCTTTGGAGGCGGCTGGAAGCTTCTCGGTGTTCAGTCTCTCGGAATCATCTCCGTATTCGGCTGGTGCATGGTTACAGGATTCGCCCTCTTTTATGTGATCAAGCATCTTCTGGGCTTGCGAGTAAGCAGAGAAGAAGAACTTCGCGGCCTCGACATAGATGAGCACGGCATGGAAGCCTACGCCGGGTTCCAGGTCTTTACAACGCAATAGCGTAGCACACTCCGTTCGCTGCATGGGGCATAGGGCATGGGGCATAGGGAAAATCAAAAATCTTTTACTCTATGCTCTTTGCCTACTGGATTCTGACTACTAGCTACTAACATCATATCCTGAAAACTTAAAGGAGGATCGCAGAGATGAAATACATAGTGGCAATGATTCAACCGCACA
>CP070689.1:11202-15586 GCA_020353155.1 Deltaproteobacteria bacterium
TACAGCTCGAATAAACTGCTCTCTCTTTAAATTAATCCCCCGACACCAAAGATTTTATCTTAGCTTCCCTCCTTTGGGCCTTCCATGGTCAACCTGAAAATCACCAAAGTTATTTTCCCACTTGACAAAATCCACCTCGTGTGTGTTAAAGTCCTGTTGCTGCGCTTTCTAGCTTTTCCGGTTCTTGGGTCTGTCACAGCCCCAGTGGCCTTCTCACCTACCCTGCCTTTCGGCGGCAGTCACCTAATTCAACTCTAGGCTCACATCTAAATCAACGGGAGGGAACTATGGCTTTGCGCATACGTGACAGGCTCTTCGGCAGTGTTACATCTAGGTTCCACTTTGAACATCCTAGACAGTGTCCAGAGGGTCATAGGCAGATTTCTTGGGTCTCGAACGAAAATAATGTCCACTGTTGGCTATGCGACAAAGCATACCCTATCTCTGATTGCTTTGCGCCGCACGGTGAAAGCCCCCAACCGGCGCCGAACTGAAGAGCAGTCCAACTCCTTTCTCCGCATGGAAAGAGGAGCTACTTGTGGGTAGAAACAAAATTTTATCCTGGTTCTGCTGAGTAGATAAAACATAATCATTTGAATAAATAGAAAAACTAATTATTTGACCAGATCTCTTTTTTGTTGTACAAAGCTTCCTAGGGATACAGAGATACCCTTGTCTTATAGAGGTTTCGCAAAAGATTCAAACCTTATAATTAACCCCCACTGGGATTAAAATTGGATGGGCCTTGAATGGGTGAAGAAGGCTGTCCCCGTCAGTGGGGGTTTTATTTTGCTTTCCTTGCTGTCCTTGCCAAAATGCCTCATCACTTGTTTGTCCCGCATTTTTGTTGACAAATTGTGTTGAAAAAATTAATTTTTTTCTGCATAATGTCTCAATGCAGTAAAGAATCCGGAACCCGCGGATTGAGCCACCCCAGAAGGGTTCCATTGTCTTCTGCTAATGCTGTTCTATTCTGCAATGGTGAAACAATTAAATCTCAAAACCCAAGCAGCAAATTAGAAGGTTTCAGGTTTTTCCTTTTGATTTTCTTTTCCTGACACCTAAAACCTGACCTCGCCCAGAGGATCAGGTATTCTAAGATTAAATAAATCATGCTGGTCTGAAAGGGGATTTCCAGTGCGACTTCGCAGTACAGATGGTAGGAGAATGAAGGAGCGGCGTAGTGGTGGTGATCGACGCAGGCTCAGGGATAGACGCAAGTTTGCAGATAGAAGGAGTGGTGAAGATCGCAGGAAGTTGGAAGAGCTTCGCTTCAAGGGATTAGAAAGACGGGGGGGTGAAGTAACCGATGAAGAGCCAAAATGTCAACGGTGTGTCGCCATCCTCGGCGAAATGAGAGTTCTCATCTTGGAATGCCCCTTTCCTGAGAAAGTTTGTGTGTACAAACATAACTTTGAGATAATCCACTATGTTACTTATCCGAGCGCCAGAATAGAGAATGGCTCGGCTGTGGTTGCCAGTTCCCCTGAAAATCTTCTCTCTCCCAGCATCATCCTTATAAGCCAGGACCCCATCCTGAAGGAGAATCAGATTTACTTCATCGACGTCTCCGACAGCCACACCCTCTAGCCCCCCTTCCTTTCCTCCCCACCGGTCTGCCCTGGAAAATGTGGTTAAACCCTTCGGCCAAGATTGCCATTGCCCCATTTTTGGACTCCCCCTTCCTCAAGTAATAGTGGCATTTGTTTTCCCATTTTGGGAACCACCTTACCCTGTAATCGCAGTAATATATCTAGCCTGATCTTAATAAATGCATGTAATCAAAAGACAAATGGAAAAAATACTGCTTGGCATGATTCATGCGACCATATTTTAAACAATATTAACCAGCACAAACTCCCGTCGGCCCTGGTCTTTTGGCGGCAGAATTGCTCGTTACAATGACCGAGGGAAAGAGAATAAAACTCTGCGAGATAGTGTGCCAAAATTGTAAGGCAAAATTAATGATTCGGTCGACGGAAAAGGAGTGCCCTGTGTGTGGCAAACCTCTGCCTCAGCTAAGGTGATTGGTTCTAGATGGAGCATTCCTTTGCATTTTACCCTAACCGTCCGCGGGAGGAGGACACCATGATGGCCATTTTGATTCGTGGAAAATCCTGCCCTCAATGCAGGAACATAGAACGACACCGAATAAGACGTAGCTTCTGGATGCGCTTGCTGCCCGGAAGTAGGTACTATTTGTGTGAAAATTGTGAGGTGAAATTTCTGTCAGTGCTCGATCTCTTTTCAATCCACTGGCCCTTCGGGTCGGTCGCCTGAAACGCTGAATATTATCTGGCTCACTCGTCATTCTGCACTTTTCTTTAGCTAGCCCCACTACTTTAGTCTGAAACTTCCGCCCCTAATATTGCCGGTTGTCACGGTGATGGTCTACTGGGTAACTCTACCACTCCTAGGGTAACCACAGTATCAATAGCCACAATATGACCCCCAACTAAATTCCGGCTGAACCAAAAAATGGCTAAGCCCCTGCAAATCTTTTTGGCTTGAACCTCGCGGTTAGGTTTGGCTATACTTGCTTTTTTCTGCTTAATCTAAGGCCCCCTCTGCACGGTGGCAAAGGGATTGCGATGGTTCACTTGCCCAACAGCCCCAATTTCAAGGTTTAGATAACCGAAATTGACCGGAGGTAGTAATCATGACTGAGTTAACTAAAATGCTTGCTATACCTGTGGATGGTTCTGATAATTCACTTAGATCCCTGGATTACCTTCATTTGATCTATGGAAAAGACCACAATCTGGAGGTGACTCTTAAATATGTGCTTCCTAGCCTCCCTCCCGTTCTCGCAGACAATCGCTTCATGGACCGTGATACTGCTACCAAGTTGAAAATCATCGAAAACAAGTCCATTCGTATGGCCGAAAAAATCCTCACCCAGGCCAAAAACTTTCTGATAGCTAAAGGCTTCGAGTCGGAGCGGGTGCAGACTGTCTACAAGAAAAAAGAGTCAGGTATTGCCCAGGATATTTGCCAGTGGGTGGAAAGCAAACGAGCGGACGCCGTGCTCATCTCCAGTCGTGGGCGAAGTAGGCTGGAGGCCTTTTTTATGGGCGAGATTTCGAGCAAACTCCTGGAGTACTGCCGGGTGTGTCCCGTTTGGATAGTGCAGGGTCAGGTGAAATCGAAGAGGGTATTAATCGCCGTTGACAGTTCGGAGAATGCTCTCAGGGCAGTGGACCATGCGGGATTCATGCTTTCCGGAACCGATTGCCCGGTGACCATTTTCCACTCTGTGAGGCACTTGAGACGTTTTGTTCCTCCAGAGGTATTGGATGAGGCCCCGGAACTGGAGGAACTCTGGAAAACCAAGGCCGGCCAGGAAATAGAACCGTTCATGAAAAAAGCCAAGGAAGTGCTTTTAAAAGCAGGAGTTAGTGAGTCACAAATCAGTAAAAAGATTGTGGATGGAAGCAGAAGCGCGGCCAGCGACATATTGGAGGAAGCCCGCACTAACGAATACGGCACCATTGTCATGGGACGGAGGGGGATCTCCGGGGTGCAAGAATTCTTCATGGGTAGTGTATCCAGCAAAGTCTTGCAGGACTCCACCGGTATGGCCGTCTGGATAGTGCTTTAACCAACCGGCTCGTGTCTTTCGATGAATTAAGGATTTTAAGCGTAGTTTATGAGAGGGAGACTTTATGGGTGAGACCACAGAAATATCAACTGACTTATCTGGTTTTCCTAAAGAACCAATCGACGAGATAATTGATCCACTCAAGCGTTTCATGCACATTGAGGCCTCAAGCGGTATAGTGCTAATAGCGGTCACCTTAGCGGCCCTGGTTCTTGCCAATTCTCCCTTTTCAGAACGCTTCCTTGCCTTTTGGAAAACACCAGTTGGATTCAGGATTGGTTCTTTTCAGGTTTTTCACTCACTCCAACATTGGATCAACGATGGTTTGATGGCGGTCTTTTTTTTCGTCATTGGACTGGAAATTAAACGTGAGCTGGTCATGGGCGAACTTCAGGACCTGAGACAGGCGGCACTCCCTATCGCTGCGGCGATTGGGGGGATGGTAGTTCCAGCCTGTATCTATATTTCACTCCTCCATGGAACCCCCGGCGCGAGAGGCTGGGGCATTCCCATGGCAACGGATATCGCTTTCGTGGTGGGTTGCCTTACGGTCTTGGGGTCACGGATCCCCAGCAGTCTCCGGGTTATGCTCCTCTCGCTAGCCATAGCCGACGACATTGGAGCCATTGTGGTTATTGCTATCGGCTACACGGAGAGCCTCAATCTTACGGCGCTGATCCTTGGAGTTGTTGGTATAGGAATAACAATTGGACTGATGGAAGTAGGCGTCCGCAATCTGGCTGTATACCTATTTCTTATGATTTTAGTTTGGTTCGCCTTTCA
>CP070689.1:15686-19508 GCA_020353155.1 Deltaproteobacteria bacterium
GTTTCTTTTGGGAATTGCAGTCTACATTGGGGTCACGGTTTGGGGTAGGTTCATGGATAGCAGCGGTGAGTTTTACGTCCTAGCCGTTGCCATCGGTCTGGTACAGGGAGGCGTGCAAGCATTGAGCCGTGCCTTTTACTCTCGCATAATTCCTGCCAATAGGGCAGCAGAATTCTTTGGTTTTTATAATATGCTAGGAAAGTTCGCCGCTGTGATCGGGCCCGTATTAATGGGTTTGGTGGGTGTTCTCACTGGTAATCCGCGCCATTCTATCCTCGCCATTGCCGTGTTGTTTTTGGGCGGGGGAACAATTCTTTACTTCGTCGACGAAAAGGAAGGCGCAAAAATTGCCCAGGAGTTGGAGGCGAAAGGGCTACAATAGAAGCGTAAATAGTCAAAGCAAAAATCTTTCCTCAGCCCTGAAGGACAAAACGCTGTGCGCTACTTGTCCTGAGCGACTCGACCTGAGCTCGTCGACAAGTCTCGTCGACAGGTCTTGTCGAAGGATGCTCTTTGCGCTCTGCGATTTACACTTTGAACTCGCCTACCGGATAAACATCAAATTCGTACTCCACGATTTTTTTTATCATCTCAAAAAAATCAATACCCACAGGATCAATTAATCTTACCTTGTTGTCTGCGCCTGGCCAGGCTGAAGGAACACACAAACCTTCACTCTTGTCGATTAGTCCCTCCTGGGCAAGAAAATACAGACCTAACTCGTATTCGAAAAGAGAGACCTTTACCAAGAACCGTTCGTCAGCCGAGACAAAAGAAAAAAGCTCCCCCCGGTACATATTGGTGAAGTCAACTCCCTTTGGCTCTAGTAAGTAGCAGAGGCGATAGATACCCCTGGGGGTGTCCTCTGCTTTGTAGCTGCCGCAGTCGTGGTAATTTTTCCCCTTGTTTGAGGTCATGAGTTTGACGCACTTTTTGAATTCCTCTTGTATGGTCTCAGCCTCTTGCTTTTCCCAATGCTTGTCCCAATCAAAATCTGCAGACAGCATCTCCAGCACCTTTTTAATTTGCTTCCTCATTTGCTTGTACCCCGCGCAAGCCCTTAGCTTGTTTCTAATTCATCTTTCGGATACGGACGTCCCCTATTGGTAACTAACCGGTTCGAACCGTGCGGTGAAATGAGGCAGCAGTTTGGCTGCCCGTGTACAAAAGAATAGTCACTTATTCATTCGAAGTCTGGTGAAGATAAACTATGTTACACCATCTCGTTGTTTTTAACGGGTAATGTTGAAGAAGGTAATTACACCAATGGCCGATGGCAAGGGAATTTTAGGGGAAGAATTCTTGGGAGAAAACCCTCAGCGATCAGTATTGCCCATGAACTGTTCCGCTGCAGCAGGTCTATGGTATCAGTGACCACACACTCTTAGTAAATATTATGCCGGTTTTTCTTGATTGCTTTTTTCAATTTGACAAAATTGCTTGTAGAGCAAAGCAGATATTGCGCCAATGACAAAGCCTCCTATATGGGCGAAAAAAGCAACATTACAAGCCCCTCCCACATATTGAGCTAGGGCCCCGTAAATAAGCTGCATGACAAACCAACAACCCAAGAGCAAGAAAGCAGGTACCGGTAAAATCCTGTTTATGATTAGCACTCTTATCCTGACTTTGGGGTAAAAGAAAAAATAGGCGCCCATTACCCCGGAGATTGCACCGCTCGCACCTATGGCGGGAATTTCTGAGCCCATGTTCATCAGACTATGTACTGCTCCAGCACCTATTCCACAAAAAAGGTAAAAGACCAAGAAAAGATCGAAACCTAGTCGGTCTTCCACATTGTCACCGAAAAGCCAAAGAAAGAGCATATTGCCTAACAAATGGAATATTCCACCATGAAGAAACATCGAGGTAATTGTGCCTATACTAAAAAAATCTGCTGGAACCAGGCCGAAGCGGTCAAAAAAACCAGCGATATTTTTAATGAACAAGAATGATAGGAGAAAAATTCCTACATTTAAGAAAATTAAAGACACTGTAACGAAAGGAAATTTTTCTCTCGGGTTTTCATCTGACAATGGGAGTATAATTTTTGGATACAATAATGCACGAATGTCACAAGGTTTTGTCAACTCTTCACACAAAGTGGCTAAATCATCAAGCACTCCAGGCTTTCCTTTCAGGTTGGCTATGGTTTCTCCAAAAGGTTCCATTTCCTTGGCAATGCTCATAAAACGAACAAGTTTTTCTACCTCGCCGGGATCGGTCCACAGCCCCATACACTTACGGCATCTATCCAGGATAATATTTGAATCGTACATGTAATTAAAAGGTTCAAGTATCAAACCACAGCGGGGACACACTTTTTCTTTTTCCTTATCTTGGTCCACTTCGAGTACATCACGCCTCTCAAACAAGTTAAAGATTCCTACTGAACTATGATCATTTGCAGCCAGTCCTTTTACATGCTTGGCAAGTGCATTTTTGTCAAACCAAATGCCATTGCATTTTTCACATACGCTGATCAACATATCATTTGATCTTTTTAAGCTGAGTTTATGCTCGCATAAAGGACATTTCACTGAATCATCTCACCGGCAGTTAAAATTATTAAATTAACACTCATTTTGACAATCAGCAAGTACGCTCTAAACTATCTATATATTCTGTCAATGGACGACGATTATGACCGAAGTACTGCAAAAAAAAGGCCAATGGGCGGGGTGCAATAGATGTGCTATCCGGGATTGCCTAATTCATATATTGACATGCTAGCGCAAGTTTCACTCATCAAGTAAGAAAACATCAATAACCCTAGCCCGGATGTTTCATGAATTGCCGTCGCGAGACCGCGAAGATGGGCGTGCCACCTGGCAACCGCAGGGTGTTGGTCCCGAGGCGTACCTGAACGGTACTTCGCAGGGGCCAACAGCCGAGGACGCAAGGAAGGACGGCCATATCCGTGGTCGCAGCAGGTTATTCATGAAACATCCGGGCTAAAATGATGACTGGTCTCAGACCATCATTATGGGGCCTTCTCTTTCTTCAATGTCAAAGGTTGATCTCTTCCTCCACTCGGATCATTTGCACCGCTAACAGAGAAATCATGCTCATAGCTGCTCCTGCGACAAATGGAATCCGGTAGTCCACCATCCACAATAAGCCACCAACAGCAGGCAAAAAAACTGCTGCTATGTGGTTTATGGTGAACCCCATGGCCATGCTTGGTGCGATATCCTGGGGATCTCCCACCTTTTGGAAATAGGTGCGGATGGCGATGGCGAAATTAAAGAAAATGTGATCCAGAATGTAAAGGATGGCAAGAACGATTTTAGACTGCACCACAGCGTAGGCCAGGAAAATAAAAATGAGGCTGCCGTACTCCAGGGAAAGTACTTTCCTCTCACCGAAGCGGATAATGCTTTTCCCGATCAGGGGACTCAAGAAATAGTTGATCACATTGTTAACTACAAAAAGAGCGGTAACCTCCTGGATACTGAACTGAAAATTCTTGACCATAAGAAAAACGGCAAAGGCCACAAAAATTTGGCGGCGCGCTCCCCCCATAAAGGTAAGGAAATAAAAAAGCCAGTACTTCTTGCGGAAAATCATCTCCTTCCGTTGAAGAGGAACATCCCGGTCTATTGGATCCTGCCGAAATCCCCAGATACCTGCAGCACAAAGGAGGCTTCCGAGTAAAAGATACATCTGAGTGTAATTCAACACTGAGGTCAACAGATAGATCAAGATACCTATGGCGATATTAGAAGCAGCGCTGTAGCTCCGCATTTTTCCCAATACCCAAGGAGATGTATGCTTATCGAAATACTGAAGGGTCAAGGACTGATTGGTCGTCTCATAGTA
>CP070689.1:19608-39786 GCA_020353155.1 Deltaproteobacteria bacterium
AGCAGTTAAACAATGGGCATTTCGAAAGAATCTAAAACCCACAACTACGGACTCAGTAAGGAGGAGCGTGCCATGAAGAAAACAAGATTTTTAACGGTTGGTGCTTTTGTGTTTTTTATGCTCTGTGTTTTTTCTTTTAATTTTATTAACACGGCCGCGGCTCAATACGAGGAAGACCTAATTGTTTCATTCGAATCAAATGGTGGCTGGATCTTGAACAAAGCCTCAAGGAAGCTTATGTTCTTCAGACACATGGATCTCAATACGGTGTGGACAACAGATCCATCGACCCTTCCCTCCAATATTGATTTAAGCAATTGCATTTTGAAGGCCGTCGGAAGTCGGGGAACAGCGGTATTCTTGTATGATAAAACAAATCATATGGTATGGTTTTTCGAAGCTCACAAAAGTCGATCTATTTTGCAGTACAGTAATTTTAATGCTCAAACACAAACCAGATAAATAAATGGTCACAATACCGACCGATTGTTGATTGAAAGATATTTATATGAGTCCCAAGAAATGGTGGAAATACCGTTTAGATCTGCTCTGTTATCTTCTTTAAAAAAATTCTCCGCGACAAGGAGGGCTCAAATGAAAATCACGAAGAATATAAGGAATATTCTCTTTGCAGCTCAGCTTATTATCCTGATTTGTTCAGTTGGAGGGTGTTCTCTCGCCACAGTTCAGATCAAAGCGTCTGACAAGATGCTCAATGACAATTCTATGGAGAAGATTGCTGTCTTCGGTCACGGCAAGATAAACTGGCCCAGGATGGGCAGGGGAGGATCAGTTCTTGTCTTACCTGACTGTATACAAGCCACCGAGAACGTCTTGGCGCAGACAAAAAAGGTTCTTGCCAAGAAAGGTTATGAAATTGTTTGCGCTGACCCCGTGGGTGTTGGCTTCTATAGCCAAAATATGTGGCTTGTGGAAGATCTCGATGATTGGAAAGAAGAGAAGTTTACGAAGATAAAAGATATAAGGCCTATATTCGTCTATCCGCAATTTCAACATGACCAGGAGTTTGATAAGTCCGTACTCAATGTAATAGGGCAACTCAATTTGGCCATCAAGGAGAACCGCGTCGGCAGTTTTGAACCCGACAAGGGGGACATCGAGGTGATTCACCAGGCTACGGGTGCGGACACCATTTGTCTTCAACGACTGTATGGGAAAAAATATTCAACCCGAAGGAAAATAGGAAAAGAGTTCTTGCAACTGCTTACATATAGGAAGGTTACAGTGGAAGATTCCGTAGAGTTACTAATGATTTTTATCGATGCGAGAACCGGTGAAGTCCTTTGGCAAGCCGGCGAATCTTCAAAAGAGGAGAACCCGATCAATCCCAGTGAAGAGTTCGTTGAGGACGTTTTAAGATTCTTTCCAGCCAGGCATGAAACACTCGCCGAGAAAGGTTGCACTAAATGGGGGATAAATGTTCTCAACTGCAAATACTGATTGGTCCAAGGGATCCAGTCCTCAGGCCTCGGGCTAGCAAAAGGTGACACTACATCCTATTATCTTCTAGCCATACATTCACCTCTGACCTTAATGCTGACCTCTCAGACGGACTGATACCCCTCGGATCGAAACGATAGCGGTAATGAAGCTTCAGGATGGAATGCAGGGGCTCAATAGAAAGAGACGGGGGTTGGCTCTCCTCCATTCTTGCGAGCAAATGAGAGAGCGTCTCACCCGGATTGCGGACAAAACCGAACTCGCCAAGCCTTTCCATAACCAAATAGAATTCCGAATCTACCCCGGAGAGAACTCGAGCCTCCCTCTTCTCTTGCTTTCTCCGGGTCCGGGCCACTCGCTTCTTGGCATAAACCCTCCAGGCAAACAAGATAATCAGAGGAACCAGCAGCCAGCTCAGATGTCGGGCCACGCCACCTCTGGTCTCCCCCCACCGCCATTTCGAAAGAGAATAGGCACACCACGACCAGAGGTCAGCCAACCCTAGCCACTTTCCCGCTGCTTGCTCCTCAGCCTCCATCCACGTAGCGGGGGTAGTATCAAAATCTTGCCACCTACCGCCAAGGTAGACCAGAGCCCAAGCGTGGGCATGACGTTGCCGCACAACAAAGGTTTTTTCCAAATCGCTGAACTCATAGACAGCATAACCGGTGGCATAGCGGGCCGGAACCTTGAGTTTGCGCAAAAGCAGAACCGTTGCAGTAGCGAAATACTCGCAGTGCCCCGAGCGGGATGCCCGAAGAAAATCCTCCAATGCGGTCCCCTTCTCACTTGCGCCCCTGAGGGTGAGTGAATAGCTGAAATTTTTCCGAAAGTAAGCGGCTACCCTTGCGGTTATCTCCTCGGGAGAATACGCTATGAGTCCCAACTCTGCCACTGTTTCCTCAACCCCCTTTTCTTCCTCTGAGGGAACAAGCAGATCTGCCTCTGTTGGTTTGCTGTCAATGGAAGCATTGCTGCCATAGTGCACCCTATAGTTGATGAGGCCAGGGCCGTCCATAACCTTTACGGTCCCATATTGATTTTGTTCCACTGTCAGAACGGGCAACTCCTCTAGGCAGAGGGATCCCATGGGAAGCTTCAGTATACCCTTGTTTCTCTTTAGATAGGTCGAAACCGTTAGGGTGGGTTTAGGTCCTGTTCCTAACTTCTGTTCACTGTGATCCACCTCGCCACCGGCGGTCCTGAGGTTCCAGCTTCTCTCATCTTTCTCAGGAAGCAGAGGTTTGAAGTTGGATTTTACCGCAAACCAGGTAGATGATCTGTAGGCGTTATAGCTCCCTTCTCGCAGAAGAAGAGAGGATGCGGGCCGGGAATCCATTTTTACTCTAAAGAGAATTCTATCTGACAGTTTGAGACTCCCCAGATCTCCCATGGCGGTCTTGGTTCCTTGTAGAGGCTCCTCCTGCCGGAAGCGGCCAAACCACGCAATCGCCTTGTCCTCGACAGTTCCCTGAAGCCGGTGGAGCCAGAGGTGTCCTACATAGCCCGCTGAGCCCGCCAGGAGAAAGGCCGTCGCCCAGGTGATGAGGTAATTACGTCTAGGCCTTACAGTCAAAAGAGCCCAGGCACAAAGGAGAAGGAGACCCAGATAAAAACCTTTGGTCCTTACATTAGCGCAGCTGGCAGAAAGGAGGCAAAGAGCGAAGTACGGATAGGTGAGGTTTATGGTTTTGGACCTTTTCTTTTCCTCCCCTGCCCCTTTTCTTCTCGAGAGCAAAAAAAGCGAACTTATATCTATCTCTCCCCGAGTACTGTAGGTTTGAGAAGCAATAAGGGGAAAGAAGCACAGAGGGAGCCATTGCAAAACCACCAACACGACGGGGGTCGATCTGTTTGAGGCAAAGACGTATACCAGTATGCCCAGAAAAACCACGACACAGAGATCTGAGATGCGATTGAAGTCCGAAGTGGAAAATTCCCACCTTAGAGTCAGCCAAGGTGAGACCGCAAGTACCGACGCCATAATCACTGCCGGTATCAAGAGTCCCGTTTGCCAGCCCCAGAAAATAACGGATCCTGCGAGGATAATTGATGGAGGGGTCATAACTTGGCCAGTCCTTCTTCGATCTTGCCCACTTCCAGCCTGAGAAAACTCTCCGGCTTACCTCGCATGGGACCGGGATCGAGGGGGGCAGAGTCGACTGCCTCCGTTATCACAAATACGAGGGTTGGGATTCCAAGTTCTAAGAGATTGCTGATGAATTGTTTTCTCTCGTCATCCCATGACAAGAGGATGCAGATGCAGCCACTCAACAAAGAGGAACGGTCAAACACTATAGAAGGCAAGGAGTTGAACTCCTTGTCCAGGCAGGGTCGCACACAAGCAAGAATCTCCAGCATTCTGTCGGTGAGGGCAAGTCCCCTCCCCGCGGTAAAACAGTAGGCCTCCGGTCCCACAAACATCAGATCCAGCAAGGACTCCTGAGTCTGAACAGCACAGGCAAAGGAGGATGCAAGAGAAACGGCCTCCTCAAACTTTGCACTCCTTTCTGTTTTCTGGAAGGTGTCCAAAATCAGTCCGTGTCGTACGAAAAACTCTTCCTGGTACTCTTTGACCATCGGTCTGCCGGTCTTAGCCCAGCTCCTCCAGTGGATGCGGCGCAGGGGGTCTCCCGGACGATAGTCTCGCATGGATACGAACTCTTGGGAGTCACCCACCGAATAGGTAAGTGCAACCCCGCCTGGTTGATATTTTCTGGTTCCGGGGATACTGAGAGGAGGCAAGCTGTAACGTTTTGGCAGAATCAAAACGGATTGCTCTGCAGGGAGGGTGACAAAACTCTTGAACAGACCCAGGGGATCAGGACGAGCAATAGAAACTTTCCTGAGGTTCAAATAGCCCCGCTGCCCCGGCACTATCTCAGCCAGCACCTCTCCTTCGGAGTTGGGTGCCAAGGTGGCCAAGTTTCTTTCCGCCGAAATACCTCCGTCATTTCTGGATAAGAGCCAGAGCCAGCGGTGATAACCTATTATGCGGTCAAAGAGATTGCGCTCGTCTTCTTTTGGTTCACCAATGGCCAGGAATTCTTTTAAGTCTGGCCTGGGATCATCCCCATTGTCGAAGACTTGGAGGTCACTTTGTTTCTTTGCGCTGTTATTCTGGACGAGCAAGCGGTAGGAGAGGGTCTCACCTACAGTACCAAAGCGCGGTAGGATTCTTCGGGCACTAAAGCTATTGCGAAAGAACAGGCTCCATAACATGGAGATTAACAAGAGAGCTAGGAGGAAGGTGAATGCCTGGTATGCCATGGTCAGATTGGTATCCAGCCCAACAATAGCAGAAGTTGCCAGCCCAGCCGCAACTAGTAAGCCTCCCTTGCTCAATCGACGTCTATACCAGCGAGTCAGGTAATAGGAAAGGCCAAAAATCCTGTAAACAAACCTTCGAAGCAGCAAAGAAAATTCCCCTATTGCTCTAAGCCGGAACAGGCACGGTTTCGAGGATCTCTTCAACTACACCCTCGGCCGTCCTGCCAGAGAAGCGGGCCTGAGGATCCATCACCATTCTGTGGGCGATGACCGGCACCGCAATCTCCTGCACCTGCTCCGGGGTGACGAACTCCTGTCCGTCGAAAAGTGCGAGGGCCTTACTTGTGTTCATCAGAGCAAGTGAGGCTCGGGGACTTGCACCCAACTGAACCCCTGGGGCGGAACGGGTGGCGCCAACAATGTCCACAATGTATCTTTTCAACTCGTCACTCAACCGCACCTCTTTCACCTGCCCCTTGAGAGCGAGGACATCCTCCAAGGTAGCGCAGGGGGAAATATCCTCTATGGGATGGCTTTTTCTCTGATCGGTGAGAATGGCCACCTCTTCTTGAGGAATTACATATCCGAGACTGAACCGGAGGGCGAAACGATCCATTTGGGCTTCGGGAAGGGGATAGGTTCCGCGGGATTCCACCGGATTCTGAGTTGCCAGGACGAAGAAGAGATCCTCGAGGCGAAGGAGTTTACCGTCAATACTCACCTGTTTTTCCGCCATGGCCTCCAAAAGGGCCGATTGCGTTCTCGGTGAGGCTCGATTGATCTCATCGGCGAGCAGTATATTGGTAAAGATCGGTCCCTTGTGCAGGCGAAACACCTGGTCTTTCTGGTCAAATATGGAAACGCCGAGAATATCCGAGGGCAGAAGGTCGGGGGTAAACTGAATGCGCTTGAACACCCCATCTATAGATAGCGCCAGAGTCTTTGCCAGAGTAGTCTTGCCCGTGCCTGGATAATCCTCAAGCAGCACGTGCCCGCCGCCGGCAAACCCTGCCAGGAGCTTCCTCATGGCCGCCGATTGCCCGCGCATTACAGTTTCAATGTTGGCTGTAATTTTTCTGTAGATTTCTCTCGGAGCCAAGTCGACCATTGCCTTCTCCCTGAACGGGAAGGTGTAATCATTCGATTTCCAAGGTGTCCAACATAGAGGTTTGCAGATCTGCAGGCCCCTTATCTTTAGCGAGGTGTTCAGCTACAGCTTTAGCAATGATTCTTCTGTCTTCGATGGTGATATCCATAAAACGAACACCCATTCCACTTGGGGTAATCTCGTCATCAAGACCATAGGTACTTGCCCAGACCACCTCAGCCTTGACATTTAGCTGCTTATCTGGGGAATTTATGACCATAGAGAGCTCTTCTTTTGGCCCTAGCGGGGCAGCACAGCAAACGTATGCTCCTCCTTCACTAATGTCCTTGGTCACGCCCTCTTTCACTTCACCTTTAATTTCGAGGGAAACAGACCATTTAAGATTTGCTCTAGGATGAACCCGGTGGTCTTCAAATGTCATTTTGGCCGCCTTTCTTATTGCTTCCCCCAAGGTTCCATTGTTGGTATGAGTGCTCTTTGAAAGGAAGGTCGAGCCCAGCGGGGTAGGCTCCCTCTTCGCCAGGGTCAAAATTGCAGGAAATATGCCATGGGGTCGCAGAGAGCAGAGCGCTGAGCGAAAAGGCATAGAGCATGGGTCATGGGGCATAGAGTGAGGAGTCAGGAGTCAGAATCCAGAATTCAGGAGAAAAACAATCAAAACTGAGTTTCTTTCAGTTGCTGACTACTGGCTACTTCGATTTGAGATTTCGAATTTATTGAAGGCAGGGAATTTGCAGTACATGACAAAAAGGAAAAATGCGAATTGAGAAAGGAGCAATGAAACGGGTCTCCTTTGACATTTGACCATGTTTTGTAGCAAACTTAAGTTGCACGGAGGTAACCCCTATGGGATCTTTAAAAGTGAATCCAACGGAGTTTTGGGATCAGCACGTTAAGAAGTTGCAGTCCATTCAATCTGGAATGGACCAAGCAGAAGCTCATTTGGAAAGTATAAGGGAAAAGAGAGCAAGCCCTCGGATCCGTTCCCTCAACCTGGCCTCGTACGTCCCCAAAAAGGATGAGCAACAGGAATACATAATCTCTATTGGACGAACCCTCGACGTGAGCGAGGGCGGAGCGAAAATAGAGACCCATAGAAAACTAGATAGGGGTCTGCAGCTTGAATTGGAAATAGCAGTAGAAGACCAGATTATATCTGCCAGGGGAGAGGTGCTTTATTCCACGGAGCTCGCTGATGGTCTCTTCGGTACTGGAATCCGTTTCACTGCCATAGCAAAGGAGGATCAGCGCTTGCTCCAATCGTGACTCAGTGAGAGGTTGAAGTTAATAATTGTTCCATTCGCGTCAGTCTACTGTTATCATATCTAACTATACTACAGGACAGTTCGTCCTACATCCCACAATTTGGCAAGGATAAAAATATGCCGATAATCAAAAATTTCTCCCGGGCAACGGTGGTTCTGGAGCATGTAACCGACGAGCCGATAGTGCTCAAACCTAGCGAAACAGTTGAGGTTCCAGCAGAGGCCCTCTCTCTTCCTTTAATCCGCCACTACATTGAGATAAAAAAACTGGGTCTTCTTTCTCAGCGGCCAACAATAACAAGTGTGACCCTGTCGCGGTGAAGGCCTGCCTTACCTAACCATTTGGCAAACTCCTATTTGGCCTTATCGCCAATTCTTCCGAAGAATTATGACCGAGTTCTAGTTGGTGAGCCAGGGTATTGTCTTGACTTCACTAACTAATTGCCAAAGGCTTGTTTCAGGCCCTTATGGCACACCACTTGCTTATCTATAGGAGCAACGAGGTGAACACCAATACCGACGGTGCTGGTTACGGTGGGAAAGCTCAATCTAACACCTAGACAAAGAACCAGAGAGACACTGGTTCATAATTAAAAAAGAGATTCGAGCTTCAGCCGCAACAGTACCAGCGAGCAGCTGTAAGGTGGCAAACTTAGTGGGTAAATGGGATATCACCTCGTCATGAGAGCCACGGGACTATTCCCTGTGGCTCTTTTTTTGCGTAGCCCGGATGCTTCATGGATTGGTGTCACGAGACTACGAAGATGGGCGGGCCACCGGGCAACCGCAGGGTGTTGGTCCCGAGGCGTACCTGAATGGTACGTCGCAGGGGCCCACAACCGAGGACGCACGGAAGGACGGCCAGATTCGTGATCGCAGTAAGCGATCCATGGAGCATCCGGGCTAAAGGGCATAGTAGTAGTCCAGCCCGAGGTGGGTAATTTGGTCTTCCCCCATAAGGTAACGTAGAGTGTTTTTTAGTTTCATCAACTGAATAAAGAGATCGTGCTCGGCATAGAGCTCGGCTGCGCATTGTGGATTCTTGAAATAGAAAGAAAGCCACTCCTGGATGCCGGTCATTTCAGCCCGCTGGGCCAGATCCATGAAGAGAACCAGATCGAGCACCAGAGGTGCCGCCAGGATACTGTCCCTACAGAGAAAATCCACCTTGATCTGCATTGGATATCCCAGCCAGCCAAATATGTCTATGCAGTCCCAGCCTTCTTTGTTGTCACCCCTGGGCGGATAGTAGCTGATAACCACTTTGTGGTGAAAATCACCGTATAATTCCGAGTAAACCTCTGGCTGCAAAATAGTCTCGAGGACCGACAATTTACTCTCTTCCTTAGACTTGAAAGAAGCTTGATCGTCCAGCACCATGCCGTCACGGTTGCCGAGAATATTGGTTGAATACCAACCCGTCAGGCCGAGCATGCGGGCCTTCAGTCCTGGCGCCAGAATAGTCTTCATTAGAGTCTGCCCGGTTTTCAAGTCCTTGCCGGCTATTGGGGCCTGGTGCTTCTCTGCCAGCTCTACCATGGCTGGAATATCAACGGTAAGATTAGGAGCGCTATTTATGTATGGGATGCCACTCGACAAAGCGGCGTAACTGTAGAGCATACTCGGTGAGATGCTGGGATCGTTGTTCTTCAGTCCTAGTTCGAAATTGCTGAGCGAACCATGTACCTCCGAAGGTTGCAGGTACACCTCTGTGCTGCCGCACCAGATCATGATACAGCGAGATACACCATTTTCTCGCTTAAATGTGTCAATATCCGCCCTGATGGCTTCAACCAGTTCTAGATGATTTGCCTGGGGCTTCAAATGTGGGCCCTCAAGGTTCTTGACGAACCCGGGATTGAAAACCGCCGGCCAGGGTTTTAAACCCTCGAGAAAAGAGCGGACCGCCTCGAGGTGCTCAGATTTTAGGACGTCAGCTTGAAGAGCCGCCCGGTAACAGTCATCTGGAAACAAATCCCAGCCACCGAAGACAAGGTCATCCAGCTGTGCCAGCGGCACGAAGTCCATAATCCGGGGGATGCGATACTCAAAACGTTTGCCGAGACGAACAGTTCCCAACTGAGTCAGTGAACCAATGGGAAGGGCCGAACCCTGGCGGATCGCTTCCACTCCTGCCAAGAAAGTGGTGCTCACCGCCCCCCCTAATCCCGGCATAAGTACTCCCAGTTTGCCCCGAGCCTTGGCAATTTCCCCTTTGCGCTTCATAACCCCTCCCATCTACCTGATACTATGGTCGTAACTAGATGTCAGAAATATTTATCACTCCAGTATTATACCAGCTTTTGTATACATGACTGCATGGCCGCAAAGGCGAAAATAAAAAGTGGATTCCCATTTGCGCCCGCCAAGGTTAATTTTCCTAGTTTTTTATCTAGGTCATCTACTGGCATAAGCATTGCATCAGAACCAGACGGAGAGAGTGCAAAATACACTTTTGGCAGAACGCTATAAGAGAGCAGGAGATGATCAAATGAAAAAGACGATATTGTTGCTATTGTTGCTATGCTTAAGCTTGGGATGCACAACTCTTGATTATAGACCCGGCGTGCACCCTCTGCCTGAAAAATGGTTTCATGAACAGCCACATGGACAGGGAGAAGTAGCAATAATTAACGTAACTGAGAGCGAAACGGGGGACATATTAGAGGATCCGGGTCACGCCGTCATTTCGGATAAGAGAGATTGGGGAGATGACATCTGCGAAATGACTCAGGATGCTTTTCGATCTCTTGGTTACAGTGTCGCTGAGATGAGCGACAAAGTTATCCAAATAGACATAGACTATGTGCATCAATACCCGAGACCCTTCTTCACCTCCGCGGTCTGCGTGACCCATGTAAAGTTAGGAGACGGTACAGAATTAACGGTCAAAACCATAAATAGAAGCGGAGTCAGTTGGAAGAGAGGATTTTATGGTGTTGCAATGAAAGCAGCATATGACATTGCCACACATCCTCAGGTAGTGAGCTATCTACAACGGTAAAGTACAAAACGGCAAAGAGATAAGGGCTTAGTTAAAATCTGATTCCGGCTGGCTGTTGTCATTAGTGAGGCATATCATGGGAGACTACCAAAAACCCAGAGATTGCGTGCACTATCCATCATGCCAAGACCTCGAGACGGTGAGTCGGGATATACCCGCCAGCTTTTCCGGCCTTCATGCCATAGTCCTGCAAAGGGAGGCCCGGGCCATCTGCCTCAAGTGCCAATATTTTGAACCAAAGGATCTGGCAGGAGCCGCTTAGAGTAGTTTTACATGCCTGTCCTCTCCCCACTCCAAACAAGACAGGATTTTCCCCTTTTTTCTTTAGGATTTTCCCATCTAATTATGATGAGTATCTGGTATAGCCAGAGTGAGCTACTAAGTAAAGCAGCATAGTCGCTGCCAATCATGAACTAGCGTTCAATCGGTTGGATTATCCTCGCGCCGATGCAGATGTTGGTCCTTCCAAGCAGCGGAGGCTTCACACCGGTTGCTCCGATGCTGTTTACCTCGCAGCTCACCCTGGCCTTCCTTGCGACTGCTTGCTGTTTGAAGATGTTTCCAAATCAGCCACAACTCTGTAATGGACGCTATCCACAGCCACGAGACCAACATTTTTGGGGAAACTCCCGCAAACAAGACTAGTGCAATATTTTTCAAGTTATGGTAGAGATTTTGTTCCTTACTTAGATTTCTGCCGGCCGGCACCAGAATAAAAAAAGAGGAGCAGATAATGGGTGGGCTTTTTGGAGTTGTCGCACGGGACGACTGCGTAAATGACCTATTTTACGGGACCGATTACCACTCTCACCTCGGAACCAGACGTGGGAGCCTTGCAGTGCACGGCCCCCACGGGTTTAACCGATCAATTCACAACATAGAAAACAACTATTTCAGAGCGAAATTCGAGCCTGTGCTGCCGAAATTTCAGGGAAATAGCGGTATTGGAGTCATCAGCGACAATGACCCTCAGCCACTGATGATTGGATCCCACTTGGGCACATTCGCCATCGTCACCGTTGGCAAAATTAACAACATAGAAGAACTCGAGCAACGAGCACTGAGGAAAAAGATGCATTTTCTCGAGACCAGCGGCGGGGTGATCAACCCCACGGAGCTGGCTTCCACCCTAATTTGTGAAGAGAACACCATTGAGGACGGCATAAAAAATGCCCAGGAAGCCATCCAGGGTTCATGTTCCATGCTCCTTCTCACAGATGATGGCATGTACGCTGCCAGAGACAAGCTGGGAAGAACCCCCCTGGTAATAGGCAAAAAAAGTGGTGCTTTTGCCGTGGCCTCAGAATCCTGCGCCTTTCCGAACCTCGGCTATGAAGTGGTGACGCACCTAGGACCCGGTGAAACAGTCTTTCTTACCGCAGATGGCTATGAACAGCGCAACAAGCCCGGTGAGAAGATGCAGATCTGCGCATTTCTCTGGGTTTACTACGGTTATCCTGCCACTGATTATGAAGGAATAAATGTAGAGTCCGTGCGCAACAGATGCGGCTCTGCGCTTGCCAGAAATGACAAGGTTGAAATAGATTTCGTCGCCGGGATTCCGGACTCTGGGATCGGTCACGCCATCGGCTATGCCAACGAGAGAAAAATACCTTATTTGCGACCATTTGTTAAATACACTCCCACGTGGCCCAGGAGTTTTATGCCCCAGAACCAGGATGTGAGAGATCTCGTGGCCAAGATGAAACTGATCCCCATAAGATCCATGATAGAGGGTAAGAGGATTCTCTTTTGTGAGGATTCAATCGTGCGAGGGACTCAACTCAAGGACAACATTCAGATATTGTTCGACTACGGCGCAGTGGAGGTCCACATGCGACCCGCATGTCCCACCTTGATCTTTCCCTGTGAGTTTCTCAACTTCTCAACCTCTCGCTCTACACTAGACCTCGCCGGGCGAGGCGTCATCAACGAGATAGAGGGTAGGGAAGACATAAATATGAATGAATATCTTATTCCTGGATCTCCGAAATATACGCAGATGATTGATAGAATCAGAGCGAGTCTGCGCTTGACCACCCTGCAGTATCAGAAGTTGGAAGATCTTGTGGACGCCATCGGTCTTCCCAAAAAGAGGCTGTGCACCCACTGCTGGGACGGATCGAGTTATTTCTGAACAACCCTTAGGTAATACCCTCCCTTTAAGCGACCTTTGACTTTACCTCCTCAAGGTCTATCATCAAAGTACTCAAGGTCTGCAGCAATTCTGGAGCAACCTCTTTTGACTTCAGGTAATCAATTGCTGCTCTGGCTATGAATTTGCGCGCCTCGCTGGAGATTCTCAGGAATCTAACACCCATCCCTCGGGGCGAGATGTCGTCATCCGGACCGTATCTGTTAGACCAGATTACTTCCGCTCTGGCGTTCAGGGATTGGTCTGAGCCGGGAATACTGATGTCCATATCAAAAACTTCATTTAGTCGCAATGGTTGTTGGCAGTGGATAAACACTCCGTTGGGGGTGACATTCGAGGTGACCCCCTCCATGGTCCTCTTATCGCTCTTTACCACAACGGGCCACTTGATGTCGGCCCTAGGATATGCCCGTTGATTGTCTGCCATTGCTCACCCCTGTGTTGTTTTGTTAGTCCTTATCAATTGGCCCTGTCTGGTCGACGAATAACAAAAGGCGGTATCTCTAGAAATGCCCTCATCAAGCCGGACTCAATTGCCTGATGAGGGCAGATTATAAGGTGGAGAGGAGGTTACCAACCCACCTTTAGATTTGCTTGTACTCGCAGGGAAAATGCCAAAGGAGAGAAAAAGTCGACAAGTTAACTAGATACAACTACTTAAGTCCAATAGGCAGTATCAGGTGAGATTGGTCAAAATACCAAATCTGGCTAAGTAACCAATGTCTATTTGGTCTATTGGCCAAACTATCCGGGCTAAGTCAGGAAGGATCGCTTCCCTCTGCAGGGACAGGAGTCAACTCCCGTCCTCTTTCCTTTGTGTAAGAGACGAGGATATCAAAAGGCTTCTCATCAGTAGCTATGCCAATGACCCATCCTGAACCGTTGGGGGCAGCCACACCACTACTTACTAATTCACTCCCCGTACTGCTCAAAATCTTGAACCTAAGATTCTGGTAGGAAGCGCGTCTTGTTTTGGGGACTACAGTAAAAGTGATGGTGTATTCACCCAATATTCCCCGAGTCTCTGTTTCAATGTAGGGGACCAACTCAAAATTCGTTCTCACAAATAAACTGAATCTAAGCTTAACCGGGGCCTCCCATTTTCCTTGGCCGAGAAACTCGAGATTGTCATCTTCGTCCAGTTTTCCTTTCAATAATTTTCCGTCAAACTTGACCAACCTGTCGACAAAGCCATCGGCGAAAGCATGGCCACTGAAAAACCCCTCCATGGCCAGCAAGAGGAAAACCATCACAAAAATAAATCTTGATTTTCTCCAACTCATTTGTTTTTAAAGCGCAGAGGCTCCTTTCTGGGAGGTAAGCTACATTTCAAATTCTAATGTGTCAACCCGTCAAGCCATTCGACCCAATGACGGCTTGCGAATAAGGGAAGATTTGGCTGATTGACAAAATAGCCGATCCAATCTACAAAAAACTAACTCGCCGCATCTTTACTCGCTCATCGAACCTCTGCTGAGGTACAATCATTGCATCAGTTGGTGTGGCCAAACAAATCTATCGGATCGGTAAATGAGCACGTTCAAGCTTGAATTGACCCTGCAAGACCTCGTCCTGAAAGAGTATTCTCTCGCCGATGGCGCCAACCTCACCATTGGACGCGTTCAGGGGAACGACATCGTCCTCAAGGACATGACCGTGTCCCGCCTCCATGCAACCATTGCTGTAAAGGGGCGGAAATTGTTTGTCTCTGACGCAGGAAGCAAGAACGGCACTATTGTGAACACCACAAAAGTGACGTCGGCTGAGCTCAACGACGGTGACATTGTCAGGATTGGCAAAAACTACGCCATCAAAATCTCCGCCCCTCCCCCTGAGGGAAGAGAAGCAACCATCACGGCCGAACATTCTCGCAAATCTTAGCCCTTTGCCCGGTTTTTAAGCCTTCAGCTATCAGCTCTCAGCTAAAAATTCCGCAATCCGAAATCCGCAATCATCCGCCTCATGCCCTGGGCCAACTTTTCTGAGTTCTAGATCATTATGGTTTCAAGAGGATCTTGCCGAAAAGACCTTTACCCGTGAGCATCTTGGTGTGAGCCTCTGCCGCTTTTTCAAAGGGGTAGACGGAGTCTATGGCAGCCTTTATCTTTCCCTGGGACATCCAGTAAAATCCCTGTTCTACCTCGGCCTTGGTTCCCTGGGTTGAGCCAAGTATGTTTGTACCCTTAAAGAAAATGTGCCTGAGGTCTACCTTGGCGTCATAGCCTGTTGTTGCCCCGCACTGTACTAGTGTTCCACCATACTTGAGCAAGGTCAGCTGCTGGTTAAAATGGGTCTCGCCAATGTGGTCAAAAGAGACATCTATGCCTGGAAGCACACCGGTTTTCTGGCCAATTTCCTTGCAAATACCTCTCACTTGCTTGGGCCAGTCCTCTTTCCTGTGATCCACAGCGTAGTCTGCCCCGAGTTCTAGACACTTGTCCAACTTATCCCCGCTGGCTGTGGCGATTACCGTGCAGTTGTGAAGCTTGGCAATCTGGATGCCAAAGCTGCCTACACCGCTACCACCCCCCATGACCAGCACGGTCTGGCCGGGTTTGATCTTGGCCCTGCCAACCAGCATGTGCCAGGAAGTGAGCAAGGTCATGGAAGCGGCGGCAGCTTCGTCATAGCCTACGTTATCAGGGATCTTTATGACATTTACCTCGGGGAGATAGGTTACCTCAGAAAATCCTCCCCACAGCGGCCCAGTCTCAAAACCCCAAATGGTCCTGTACCTGCAATCGAACTCCCGACCATCGGTGCAGGCTGAACAAACCCGGCAGGACATGTTGGAGTGAGATACAACCCTGTCTCCAACCTTAATGTGCTTTACATCTTCCCCTACAGCAATCACTTCCCCTGCTGCGTCGGAGCCCGAAATGTGGGGCAAAGGTACTGGAATGGGTGTTCCTCGCATTCCCCAGATGTCGTTGTAGTTGAGCGCTGCTGCCTTTACCTGGAAAACCACTTGATTGGGCTTCGGTTTGGGCTCATCAATTTCTTTTACTTGCAAGATACGCTTAAAATCATCATCCGGGGCATATTCCTCATAAACTACTGCTTTCATCTCCTCTCCTCCTTTTATTTGGTTTCTGTCCCTAGGGAGACTTACTCAATGCCGCCCTGAGCCCTTCGGTAGGCTAGCCCTTCTTTGCTCTCAACTTGATGAATCGGGTTAGATTCTTGAGGTTAAACTGACCAGCCAAAAGAGTGACATTTGCTGCCAGGTCTCCAAGACGCTCATGTGCATGAATTACCTCAGCCTTACCTTTGCCTTCTATGTTGTCCAGGGCTGAGCCCAACTGATCCCGAATAGATACCAGCTCTGTTATCAACCCCAGGGCAATTTTACTAAGCTTCGCCATCCCCGTTTCCTTTTGCGGTTAACTTCTTTGTGAATGGATCTGATCTTTTTCTCCGGGTTCGCCCGAACCACACTGAGGCCCCCTTCAAGAGGCTAGCACCGTTTTCAATTCTCCATTGATCCAGTATTCCACAAAATACTGCCGGCATCGGCCACAGCGAAAATAATAGCTTTCTACTCCACCTTTATATTCTGCTCTTCGATTCAGCAACTTCACACTATTTCCCTGGGCACCACAAGATATGCATCTCTTGTCTCCTGCTAAATGACTTTTGTAACTATTCACGGGCTGCCTCTTTTATCGGTTCCGAAGTCCGTCTTGTGGCAGACACGGACCTTAACCTAGTTCGCCTTCGGAAAAAGCTGCTTGCTATTATTCTTCCCTCTCAGCCTAACTGTTACTCACGCTTATTTCAATTCCCTCGGAAATTATCTCTCTGCGGTTAAACCGACTTGCTCCTTAATTTGATGGTTTTTTTATTTCCTCTTCGCCAAATTCTTTCTCCTTGATCCTTTGTAAAATCTCAATACTATTCCTGTATATCTCCAGTATCTCCCTTACGGTTTTGATTGCTCTATCCAGCTGCCCTGCGGCCGATTTATCCTCCATGCCCGAGTGTGCAACCTGAATAGGTTGCAAGCTTGAAATGGTGCCTTTTATAGCATTCTCAAGTTCTAATATCCGATTATTTATAAAATGCAACTTGAACTCTTTTTTTAAAGCCAACACCGCTCCTAATAGGTTACCTTCGAAATATGCGACTGTAGCAATGTACTTCATCTCTGATGCTGCATTAATCATCATATCATCTTGAGAAGTTAGATTACCTTTTTTTGTTTTTACAATATTTAGAATACCATCTTTTATGCTAAATAACTGTTGTGCTTTATCACCTAATTGAAGTGATTGAACCACCAAAGCTGCGGTTGTTGCGTGCAATACTTGGTTTTTTTGCTGAACTGCTGGAAAAGTGTATGCGGGGAGGATAATGATTAATAGTATTGTTATTAAAAACCTCTTCATCTTGATGTTCTCCTTCCTGTTTTCGCGCCCCTTTCCCTTAGGAAATCTCCCCTCGCTGCTCTGGCACGACACAGGCAGTAACGACTCAGCAGCTCATTCCAGAAGCATTAACCTGGCCTAATATTTGGCGAAACGGCTTCATGGAATATACCGGTAAGGGATGGGTAGGTGCAAGGGGAAAAGGTGCGGTATGCTGATACAAAAAAAGTCCCCCACCGACTCTCCTGTGCCGATGGGGGACGAGGGAAATGGTATGGGTGAGCTTAAAGCCCACCTCATTGGAATTCTAATGCAAACATGGTGCCAAGGGATGAAAGATAAAGGAAGTTATTATCGGTGGTTTGCGATCCAGGCTTGGAGAAGCCTCCGGTCGTCTGCTGAGATTTCTGAGAATTGGACGCCGATACCAGAACCTGAAGTTTTGTCATTCATTGTGGCAACTGTCTTCCAAATGATCCTTGCGGACACAATCAGTGACTGACGATGAGGAACCTTGATTATCATCTGGAAGTTGTCTTCTAGACTTGACGGGTCCTGGCAGTATATGAATGCACCGCTGGTGCTGATGTTATGGGTCTCCCCGCTTATTGAACCACTGGCAGTCTGTATTAGGACGGGCCATTTTACTTTGGCTCTGGGCTGCCCGCGGCTCTTTATTCCTAAAACCATATAACCTCATCCGTCTCTCTGGGGAACAGTTGAGTCTATTACTGGAGGAAAAAAACGATTCGCCTTTATTTCCCGTTGATTTTCGCCCTAAGTTTTCCAGAGCACCTGAAAGTCACTACTTTCTTTGCCGGCAGCATTATTGGATCACCGGTGAGTGGGTTTCTTCCTTTTCTTTCGCCTCTGTCACGGATAGAGAACTTTCCGAACCCACTTATCATCACATCCTTCCCCTCTTCGAGAGATTCCTTGATGATCTCGAAAAGAGCTTCAACCATCTGGGCGGATTCTTTCTTGTTCCGGCCCACATGGCTGTGGACCTGTTCGGCGATGTCTGCTTTGGTCAGGGTCATGACAAGTATCCTTTGTTATAAATCGCAGGTGCTCGAATGACTGTTTCTCTTTTTAATTGTCCTTGGTCAATACTCCACAATGCCAGATGAACCTTACGCCCATACCATTGGGGCTGGTTTCGTCCTCGCAGGCGCAACCATTTGACCACACCACTTGTGCCCTAACCGTGAGGGAGTGATCCGTGTCCGGGATGTTGATGGTCAAGGCCACGATTTCATTCAATCTCAAAGGTTCAGGACAGCAGATAAAGGCCCCCAGCATGCTGAGATTTTTGGTCTCTCCTTGAATGGTCCCCTCGGTTGTAACGGCGGAAACAGGCCACTGTACATTGGCTCTGGGGTATGTTCGTCTATCACCGTATATCATCTTATTTCTGCCTTCCTCCCCCACCCTCCCATGTTCATAGTTAAGATCCGAAAATAGAAACGATTATAAAAACATGCTTTATTTTCAAACCTTTAGATCAACAAAAAAGCAAAATACATGCCAAACTATCAAAATTAAAGCAAAAAATGATTGCCCAGCTATGAGCTCATGATAACTATGCCGGAAAAAGTGGAAAAATTTCTCCACTGTTGGCATCGGATTACCCAGTATTTCCTGAAAAATATCCCGCCTTCATCCAGATAAACATTTCTAATTATTACCAATATCTGAAATAATAGGAATTGGTATGATTTGTGATAAATGCAGAGGTAAGAAATACAACGAGGAAGGTTTCGATGACCTAAACCCGGGAAGAAAGGAGGAGTGGAGAAGAGGGTTTGCTGTAAAAGCTCTAAATATTGAAAGGTAGTGATTGAAAAAATGAAGATACAAGAAAAGTCAGGTATCCGGCTGCTGCTGGAGAGATATAAAGCCATTTTTCGAACAGAGGAGAACCGCAACTATTACGAGGAAGAAGACTACAGAAAGGCTGAAAGGAAGTTTCTGAAGTATGCACTGGAGCAGCGCAGAATAGAAACCCAGGAGAAACTCTTCGAGTAAGACAATTTTCCTCTAAAGGCGCAGAATGGACATTTAAAATAATGTTCACTCCAGCCTAGACATCATCGTTGATCATATCTCGCAGTTTGCCGGAATATTTGAAGGTCACCACCTTCCTGGGTGACAAAAGTATGGGATCCCCGGTCTGTGGATTCCTGCCCTTCCTCGCCCTCTTGTCCTTCACCGAGAACTTACCGAAGCCGCTTATAAGAACATCGTCGCCACTTTCCAGCGAAGTCTTGATGTACTCGAAAAGGTAGTCTACTATTTTGAGGGATTCTCTCTTGGTGTAGCCCACCTGGTCGCTAATAGTATCCGCAATGTCAGCTTTGGTCAGAGTCATGGCTTTTTCCACCCTTCTTTCAAATCTGATTAGTTAGTCTCTTACTCCTTGTTCCTTTCCTGCCCCTAGTTTTCTTCGGCTACAAAGCTGCTCTTGCATTCGGGGCAAGTCACCCGCTGCCCTACCCTGGCCCTTAGCAAGATCCTGGCCCTGCATTTTGGACACATTCTTATTAGACGTAGCATGATGGTGACCCCCTTGTTGGGCAAACCTGGAACTTTATCCGAGGTCTGTAACAATCAAGGAAGATTTTGCTTGCAAAATTCAAGCCATAGAATGATCCGGTTAGCCGAAGCTGGGCCGGACATATCAAATCAGCGCATTAATCAGTTCTATGGGTGAACCTCATCTTTCAGTACAATTCTGTTTAAGCAATTTGATTCGGTGAGCAAGTTGACTACTTTGGGCTAATAATCTACAAAGAATTGAATTATTTATTGCGTAATTAATACCAATCCTCAGCTAGATTTATTAATTGGATTGAATAATAAGATGACCCGAAAAGAGTTACTCTTGCTTGTTATTTTGTTGATGCTGCCCCACCCATCTCTTTATGCTGAGCAGGCAAGTATAATTCAAACAAGTGAGATGGTAGTTGTATTCGAAGAGCCATTGAGATTTGCTGCAAATGAAGCCGCAAAAATCTTTCCCGCGATAAAGAGTGATTTAGAAAATATCTTGAACTGGACCCTGGATTTCAGGCCAACAGTGGTGCTAACCACTAATAGGGAGAGATTCGAGGAAATGACCGGGAGCAGAGTTGTTGTTGCCTACGCCGTTCCCCAAAGAAACCTGATGGTGATCGACTACACCAAAACGAATACCGCCCCCTTCAGTCTCGGAACAATAATGAAGCACGAACTGTGTCATTTGCTTTTACATAACCAGGTAAAGGATGGCAGGCTGCCAAGGTGGCTGGACGAGGGGATTTCCCAGTTGGCCAGCGACGGTGTTGCCGAGATAATGATGAGCCGAAGGGGAGCTATTCTTGACAAGGCTGTCCTGTCAAAGAGACTGCTGAGCATGAGAGGATTGAGTCAAAGTTTCCCTAAGGACAAAGAGTCGCCGGCGGAGATGTCGCGCTTTCGGCCGGAGACGACGCGGTCGAGGGCAGCGGAGAGGGCCTCCGCCTTCTTCGAGGTTCGGTCGCTGCGGCGCGCCCAATGGCGGATCAGGG
>CP070689.1:39886-49960 GCA_020353155.1 Deltaproteobacteria bacterium
GTCTTGCTTGACTGAGGTAACCCCTTTTGTTAGGTTTCTCCCTACTTGCTTGTGAAAGCTAAAGATGCGTCTTATTAGAGAAAATGAGATTCGCGAAATATCCGGTCTACAAGGAGGGTTTAATGAAGCTTCAGGGTAAGAAGATAATCGTCCTGGTGGAGGATCTCTATCAGGAACTTGAAGTGTGGTATCCATTGCTGAGGATGAGAGAGGAGGGAGCTGAGGTCACAACTGTCGGCACCGAGGCTGGGGTAACCTACAAAAGCAAGACCGGCTATCCTGTTACCTCTGATGAGGCTGCCAGAGACGTTGATGTGAGCGACTATGATGGAATAATCATCCCTGGCGGATATGCTCCCGACCTCATGCGGCGGTATAAGGATACAGTCAAACTGGTCCGAGACGGCTTTGAGCAAGGAAAAGTAGTTGCCGCCATCTGTCATGCCGGCTGGATGCTGACCTCGGCAGATATCGTCAAGGATAAAAAAGTAACCGGATTTTTCGCTATCCGTGATGATCTGGTTCATGCCGGGGCTGAATATGAGGATGCGGAAGTGGTTGTAGACGGTAATTTGATCACCTCCAGGAAACCAGACGACTTGCCAGCTTTTTGTCGTGAGATCATCCGGGCTCTGAGGTAATTGTCAGGTGTCAGTAGTCAGTCGCACTGCGTCTCAGTGCTCACCCCGGTTTCAGGGAAGCCATAGTATCAACGGCTGAGAGAAGATTATCCAGGCAAAAACCGGTAGAAGAACAAATATAGACTGCCGGGCACGGGTTGTGCATAAAACATTTATTTTCATCAACAGTTTTGAATGAGTTAAATCCCTAATCTTTAGGGGCTAAGCGCTCTGAGCCTTCTAGGATAGACATGCCAGCGGGAAATTATTTGCATATGGTGACCGGTTTTTGCGGCCGATGGATTATTCAAAAACTGAATCGTCTTGGAGAGATTTTAGGTTTTTTTGTGGTTTGCCTCAAAACCGCTTTGCGTTACCGGACCACGGGCCAGCGGCTCATGGCTCGGACCTTTATCCAGCAAATCTATTTTACCGGGGTCCAGTCCCTTGAGCTGATCTGCATTATCGCCCTGTTGGTAGGCGGGCTGGTTGTAATTCAGGGAATCGCCCAGCTTACGCGAGTGGGGAGTCGTGATGTCTTGGCTTCCCTGTTGACTGTTGTAATAATTCGCGAGGTGGGGCCGCTGCTCACTGCGGTCGTTGTTATTCTTAGGTCCGGCTCGGCTATAGCAATTGAGATGGGGTACATGACGGTTCTCGGAGAGATTGAAAGCATCGAGATGCAGGGTATAGATCCGCTGCATTTTTTGGCAATACCCAGGCTGGTGGGCGTTACTTTGGCCGTAATTAGCCTCATTGTGTTTTTTAACGTGGTGAGCATCTTTGGGGGATTCGTCTCAGCATGGGCACTGGTTGATATTCCATTCTGGGCGCTTTTTTCGGATCTGGCCCGAGAAGTGGACGGAATAGACATAATTGTGGGCTCGGTGAAAGCGCTGATGTTTGGCTTAACTATAGCCCTGGTCTGCATGTTTCATGGATTTAGGACGGGCGACGCCATAACCAACATTCCACCACAGGTATCACGAGCCATGGTGGACTGCTTCATTCTCTGCATATTCTTTAATGTTTTGATTTCGGCACTGTTCTACCTGTGATAGAAGGACTGAGAGCTAAGAAATAGGGGAATTTTTTGCCAGTGAGGAAGCCGCTTATTTCAGCTGAAAATCTTGAGTACTGTGAAGAGGACGGCAATTGCCTCTTCACTGAGGTGTCATTTAGCCTGGAGTGGGGGCAACGAGGGGTGTTGCTGGCTGAGCCTCACCGGTGTGCCAATATTTTGCTGAAGATCTGTGCCACTCTGTTTCAGCCAACGAATGGGACCATTTCGTGGTTTGGCCGCAGCGCGGAAGAGTCGGACGAAAAATGGCTGCACCACGTACGCAGACGTATTGGCTTCGTTCATCGGGAGACATCTCTGATCAGCAACATGACCATATTGGACAACATCAGCCTTGGGATTCAATACCACGAGGAACTGATTCGGGAGCAGGCCTACGATAGAATAACCGAGGTGCTGAAACAGTTCGAGCTTTATGAATACAGATTATTGCGGCCAGCCGCACTCACCTTCGAGCAAAGGCGCTTGGCAGTTTACGCCAGGGAACTGGTAAAAAAACCACAGCTTTTCTTGCTGGAACACCCATCTTTGGACTTGGGAGAGAGGGTCTACAGTTTCCTGTTAGAGGTGTTCAAAAAATGCAGCATAGAGGATGGCTGCGGCTTTCTAGTGGCTAGCATGATTCCTGAGGTTGTTAATCGTTGGGGCGACTGGGTAATGGTATTTGACCAGGGTCGATGTCGACACTTTGAGGTGGGTCAATTCGATCCCTCGATCTACCGGGAGTCCATGAGACGACGCGGCACCACTGTATCCAGAGAGTGGAGAAACGGATGAGACTCCAGTACAGTACTATGGAAAGGATGACCGGGGCTTTCATTCTTCTGACCCTGTTGATTTTTTTATTTACCGTTGCCGTAGTGGGCCGTGGCAAGAATTGGTTCCGCAAACACGTTGTCTTCTATACAACCTTCGAGGAAGGCTACAACCTTGTATCAGGTTCAAGGGTAAAGCTTCTGGGAACAGATGTGGGCAGTGTGGTGGAGGTGTCACTGTCTGAAAATAACCAAGCCAGAGTAAAGATCAGAGTTCTGGCTGACTATGCTCCCAGGATTAGAACTAACAGCGTGGCCACGGTGGAAAGCCCGACAGTGATCGGAAGCGAGTACATAAACATAATTCCCGGTACCCCATATGCACCTTCAATTCCACCCGAAGGCGAAATCCCTACGAAAGAAAAGAAGAAGTTGATGGAGTATCTGGAAGAGTATGAGGTTGGAGAGAAACTGGAAAACATTGGGAAGATTCTGGAGGATCTTGCTAAGATTATAGGAACTATTGAGGCCGGTGAGGGCTCACTCGGCAGACTTGTGAAGAGTGATGAAGCCCACCGGCAGCTAGTGGATGACCTGGAAGCCATTGATAGATTTGTGGCGACCCTTCAGCAGACGGCCGACCATCTTGCCCGAGCAGGGGCAAAGATCGAGGAGGGTTCCATACATGTGGAGAAAGCCACTCGTGAAGCTCCTGAGATGGTGGACAAGGTTCAGGAACTCTTGGATAGGTTGCTCAGGGTGAACGCTCTCATGGAAAAGGCCATGACCGAAGTTCCTGAAATAAGTACTCAGGCGAGAGAAGGCATGCGGGAAGTAAATCTAATCTTGGAGTCAGTAAAAGAGAATTTCCTTATCCGTCCGAATTTGCCTCCTTCTCCTGAGTCAGAAAGCCATGGCCTAGAAATTAGGGGAAATTAAGAAGGATGTTACAGGATACCAGCCGGAGAGTTTCTCCCTCGGGAATCAAGATACTTCTTTTGGGTCTTGGGGGTTTTCTCATAATGTTTCTTATCGGTTGTGGCGGCGGCCGCAAGAATCAACTGCCCCCCCGTCTAGCCGAGGTGAAAAGGCAGTCCAGTGAAGGAAGTTACTGGTTTCGGCAGGGGTGCTTTACCAAGGCGAAACGGAACTTTTACAAGGCATTGGAAGCCAGTCGGCTAGTGGATAACCTGGCAGAGATGATTCGGGCCCACAATAACTTAGGGGCTGTGGCGCTGGCGCAGGACCATTTTGTCGAGGCTGGCGAACACCTGCAAAAGGCACTGGAGCTAAACAAGCTCCTTCAAAGCGGGAAAGAAGAGGCCCTCGTCCTGGGAAACCTTGGAGTCTTGGCATATAAGGCTGAGCGTTATGAGGAGGCTGAAGAGCTCTGGGAAAGAGCGCTGGATATAGCTGAGGAAAAAGGACAAAAAAGCGCTCTCGCAATGGTTCTGAATCATTTGGGGATGCTGAAGAGGAAGCAGGACCGGCTTAAAGAAGCGGAATTATTGCTGCAGAGAGCCTTGGCCATAGGGGAAGGAGGCAATTCACCGTCGACCTTGGCAAATTCCCACATGCAGCTGGGAGTGGTGGCAAGGATTCAAGCTGATTTCACCAAGGCTGAAGAGCATCTGACTGTGGCCCTGGAAATTGACAAAGGGGCCGAGAACACAATTGGGATAGCCCAGGTCTTGGAGGAAATTGGACTTCTGCGCCAGGAACAGCAGCTATGGGAAACTGCTTATCTCAACTTTGACCGTGCCATAAACCTTTACGCCATAATGGGTAAGACCGAAAAGGTTAACCAGCTCCTCGAACATCTCAAAACAAACCAGGCTAAGGGAAAGATTCCACAATCATTGAAGCAATATGAGCCACTACTGGTGAGGCCGGGTGAGTACTGGGAGTCGCCTCTGTGCCGCTAAAGCGCTGAGCGCAAGGCGCTTAGCGCACTAGGCACTAGGCACTAAGCACTACAACTCGCAACTGGGTACGGGGAATCATAAGAAGAAAAGACATAGAGATAGGCTGTATTGGAGTATTCCGAGTTTCGTGTCCATATTTCGCTTTCTTGCCATTGGTGCCTAGTGTCTACTGCCTAGTGCTTAGTATAAATTAGTGTGAGTAACGAAAAGTAGAGACAGGCATTACCGCTTAGGTTGGTTCGAAGAGGAACGGCAGGGAATGGGGTGAGTGAAGGGATTCGAACCCTCGACCTCCGGGGCCACAACCCGGCGCTCTTACCAACTGAGCTACACCCACCACCAAAAAGGGCAGGCTAGTGCCTGCCTCGTGTTTTAGATAGCACACCAAGGTAATAGTGGCAAGGACAATTTGATCGAGGCAATCTATCGGAGGGAGTCTGTTGAAAACCTACTTAGTCACTGGTGCCGCAGGTTTCATTGGTTTTCACGTAAGCCGTGCCCTGCTGGAGCGGGGAGATCGCGTTTTGGGTCTGGATAATCTAAATGACTACTACGATGTCTCTTTAAAAAAAGCACGATTGCGCCTACTGCAAGATAATGAGGACTTTAACTTCTACAAAGAAGATCTCGCCAACAGAGAAGGTCTCAGCAGGATTTTTGGGCAAAATAAGATCCAAGTGGTATGTAATATGGCTGCCCAGGCCGGTGTTCGCTACTCTCTGGAGAATCCCTTTGCCTATCAGAGCTCAAATGTGGAGGGCTTTCTAAATATTATCCACTTGTCGCAAGAGCACAAAGTGGAGAATTTCGTTTACGCCTCTTCTTCTTCCGTATACGGCAGCAACGAGAAGGTGCCCTTTAGCGTTCGAGACAGAGTGGATAATCCAATATCACTCTATGCTGCCACCAAGAAGGCAAATGAGCTTATCGCACACACTTATAGTCACCTTTACAGTCTGCCGTGTTCAGGCCTCAGATTATTTACGGTCTACGGGCCCTGGGGACGTCCGGATATGGCCCTGTTTATATTTACCAAGGCCATCACAAAAAATCAGCCTATAGAGGTATACAACTTCGGCAAGATGAGAAGAGATTTCACCTATATAGACGATATTGTCCAGGGGGTGCTGGCCAGCATGGACCGACCAGTCCCTTATGCCATCTACAACCTGGGTAATTCAAGGGCCGTTGATCTTCTGTATTTCATCGAGTGTATCGAGAAGGAACTAGGGAAAAAAGCTGAGAAGAAACTGCTTCCCATGCAGCCTGGAGATGTGGTCGAGACCTATGCGGACATAAGTGAGAGTGAGCGAGATCTGGGGTTTCATCCGACTACAAGAATCGAAGAAGGCATAGCCAGTTTCATCAACTGGTACAGGTCTTTTTATGGAGAGGAAAATGATTAAGGGATTGAGGAATTAAGGAATTCAGAATTGAAGACGTGGGAGATCTAGGGATTCTAAAATTCCTGAATCCCTTAGTGTCTCGTCCCCTCATTCCTCGGGCCATATGCGGCTGAGTTCCCCCGCGATCTTTTTCAAGCAACGGTTGGCCAGATCGTCATGCTCCAGGCTCCGGTTAAAACTATGATATAAGCATGATCTACCTACCACGGCGGGCCTGGAATTCACTCGGGCGGACCAAATTAGTCGAGTGCTTTGCAGGTCGGTCAAATACCCCACCATGGCTACCTCTTTGTAGGTACTCTCCGGACCTGGAACTGATTGGTCGTGATCAACGGCAGTTGGTGATCGGAAGATAGAGCCTGGTTCAGGGCCCGTGTCAGAGCTGTCCACCGAAGTCAAAACAGGGTCCTGCAGGACTTCAGACTTGGATCCCCAGAAGTCAATTACTAATTTTAAAAGAGCCCTGTAGTCCTTAGCCAAAAGCAATTTTGTGGCGCTGTCGGGATCATCCCTCCCCACTGCCTCCTGCAAAGTAATAGAGTTGATGCCCTTAACGGTAAGATTTTGAAGCGCGTTCTCTTCCAGCAGAGCCAAATGGTTCCTATCAAGACCGGTCTTGTCCTGGAAAACGATAACTAACACCGGGGCCGAAAAGTAGGCAGGGAGTTGGCTATTCTGAGACTTGATACTGGTGCTTACATAGCAACCGCTCAGGAGGAGTGACCATGTTAGCGTTGCCAGGAGCGCTATTCTCTTCATCTTGAAAACCTCGCTACAGCAATTCATGAAGCACAGGGACTAAAAAATACGATAGCATGAAACATCTGCCACACGCAACTGGGCCAACCGCTTATGGAGTGGTATTAAAAATAGGCCAGGGGAAATGAGTGATAAAAAAGCATTTGCACCGTCTTTTGCGAGCCTGTATAAAAGATAATAATAAAGATTAAAACGCCCGAACACCAAGCCCAAGGTTGCTCGAATTTAGCCGGTTAGGGAGGAGCCTCTATGAGTAAACACGAACTCGAAAATGTGAGGGAGAAGAGAACCAGTCGGCGCATTCGTGCCTTAAATCTAACCTCATACACTCCAAGAAAGGGCGATAAGCAAGAATACATTGTCTCTATTGGTAGGACTCTCGACGTGAGCGAGGGCGGTGTTAAGGTAGAGACTCACAGGAAGTTAGAAAATGGCACAGAACTGGAGATGGACATAGCCATTGAGGACAAGATCATAACTGCCAAGGGTGAGGTTGTACACACTGAGGAACTTAAAAACGGTTTATTTGGAACGGGAATTCGCTTCACTTCCATAAGCGAAGAAGATCGCACAAGCCTCCGCTAGGCAGAGGCATTATGCTCTAAGCACAAGGCACAGCGTGACGACGCGGGGAAGGGGAGAACGGCGAGTCGGGGATTAGAGGTCAGAGGACAGACGTCAGAGGTCGAAAGTCACCTGTAATAATTTAAATTCCGAAATCCGCAATCCTAAATCCCAAATTGCTGAAGTGCTTAGTGATATAAGGTAGCAACAAAACTATGTGGGTCTTGATTACCATATTCGCCACCTCCTTTGTCATAGCCCTCTCCGGGGCCCTCATGCCGGGACCTCTTTTGACCATAACCTTGAGTGAGAGCACAAGAAGGGGTTTTCTTGCTGGACCACTAATCGTCCTAGGCCACGGTATTCTGGAACTTGTCTTGGTGTTGTTTCTTCTACTTGGACTAGCACCTATACTTAAAAACGATTACGTCGTTGGCAGCGTCGGTGTGGTGGGAGCCGTGGTTCTAATTTGGATGGCAGTTGGAATGATTCGTAGTCTGCCGGCGTTGAGCCTTGAGTCGGTTTCCAAGAACAGCAAATCCACTAATCCGGTGTGGGCGGGCATACTCATGAGTGTGGCCAATCCCTATTGGATCATTTGGTGGGCTACCATAGGCCTTGGCTATATTCTCTACTCCTTCAATCTGGGTCTGCTGGGGGTGGCAGCCTTTTTTGGCGGCCATATCCTTGCCGACTTGGCCTGGTATGCGGCAGTCTCTTTTACTGTAGCTCATGGACGCAGGTTTATGAGCGATAGGATTTACAAAGGGGTGATTGCCTGCTGTGCCCTGGCTCTGTTGGGATTTGGGATCTATTTTGGCTTTTCTGGGGCCCAGCGGCTTATTTGAGGAAACTGGGCACTAGGAACTAAGCACTAGGCACCACACAGAATCAGTAAGAGGAACTCAGTTTTATTGCTTTTCTCCTGAATTCTGGATTTTGACTTCTGGCTCCTTACATTATTCCCTTTGCCTTGAGCCTGACGCACTGCGCCCCTTACTAATTTAAAGCTTGACTACCAAATGGGCATGTGATAGACATTTTCGGCTTATCCAGAAAAATCCATATAGTTTACCGCACAACTCCTTGCTCCGGTTTGGAGGCCGGGGCTTATAAACCCGAAAGGAGCCAGGCATGAGACGTTACGAGACACTTTTCATCGTCACCCCTGATAGTTCCGAAGAAGAGCTCAAAGCAGTGGCTGATAAATTTCAAGGTGTGGTCACCGGCATGGACGGCAAGGTGGCCTCTTATGATGAGCAAGGTAAGAAGAGCTTGGCCTATAACGTGAAGAAACAAAGCAAAGGCTATTATGTGTTGATGGATTACTTGGCACAAGCCGAGGTCGTTGCCGAGCTTGAACGGAACATGAGACTGGACGATCGGATACTTAAATACCTGACGGTTAAGTTGGCAGACGACGTTGATCCCGCGAGCGTCGAGGCTGTAAAACCCAAGCCTAAGAAAGAAGCGGAGAAGACCGAGGTTGCTGAAGAAGAAGCTCAATCTCCCGAAGCACAAGAAAGCGAAGAAGAGGAGACGGAAGAGGAGACGGAAGAGGAGTAGGCAGGAAGGAGTAGATAGTGGCTTACAGAAGAAGAAGAAGATCATTTCCCCGGCGGAAGGTTTGTCGGTTTTGCGCTGATTCAAATGTGAAGATTGATTATAAGGATCCTAAGTTGCTGAAATACTTCATTACTGAGCGGGGTAAAATCATTCCCAGGCGTATCTCCGGCAATTGTGCCAGGCACCAAAGAGAGATAACCATGGCCATTAAGAGAGCCCGACATATTGCCCTGATGCCCTACACGACAATTCAGCCGCACTAGTTTGAGTAATTTTAGATTCTGTCAATTCCTCTAATTAGATTGCGATCCGCTTTCGGTAAATCAAATAGTCGCGCTCATTTTGTCCAATAGTCTATTATAATCAGTTTTAGTTAGGGCAACCTTTCTGGTAGTGTTGATTTGTCAGACAGGAGATTTCCTGGGGGCCAAAAATCCCTGGTTTTTCGCTAACGGAGGTTTTTTGAATGAAGGTCATATTGAAAGAAGACATTCCCAAGCTCGGAAGAATGGGGGAGACAGTCCAGGTGGCCCGGGGCTATGGTCGCAACTACCTCATCCCTCAGGGAAAAGCTATACAGGCTACCAGTAAAAATCTGAAGGCCTTAGAGCACGAGCGCATGTTGATCCAGCGTAAGGTAGACCTGGCTCGCAAGGATGCTGAGGGATTGGCCGGAAAAATCAGCGGACTAACTCTCACCCTCACCCGCAAGGTGGTGGAAGAGGATAAGCTCTACGGTTCTGTTTCTGTAAGTGATATTTCTCAGGCTCTGGAAGAAGCGGGTGTGGAGATTGAACGGAAATTGATTAAGCTAGATGAACCCATAAAGAGCTTGGGCGAATTTCAGGTTTCCATTAAAGTGCATGCTGATGTGACAGCCGAGCTCACTGTTCAGGTCGTAAAGGAAGAATAGAGACCATGAACGAGCAGGGCGGAGAACCCACGAGGGTTCCTCCTCACAATATCGAGGCCGAGCAGTCGGTGATCGGTGGCATTCTTCTCGACAATGAAGTTTTGCCCAACGTCTTGGAGATCCTTAAGGGTGAAGAGTTTTACCGAGCCGCGCACCGCACCATCTTTGCTGCTGTGATGGAGCTGTTTGCAAGGAACGAGCCCTGCGACCTCGTTACCCTCAGCGACCTTCTAAGGTCCCAAAAAAAACTGGAAGAGGTGGGAGGTGCCAGTTATTTGGCCTCCCTGGTTGACAGAGTTCCTTCCTCGGCCAATGCCGGTCAATATGCCAAAATCGTCAAAGAAAAGTCCATGGTCCGTACCTTGATCAGTCGGGCGACCGAGATTGTGGCGAGCGGTTTTGACAGCAGTTTGACTGCAGAAAATCTCCTTGACCGGGCTGAGCAGGCCATATTTCAAGTCAGCGAAGACCGCATCAACCCCTCA
>CP070689.1:50060-54445 GCA_020353155.1 Deltaproteobacteria bacterium
CTACCCATAGGCACCTGCAGCGGGCGGTTCCGCTAGTCGACGCCCTTTGCCAGCCCCGCGGACCCGAACTGGCAGGACGGTAGCCGCCTTACGCGGCTACAGCATACACATAGTCGTCTGCGATTGCTTTAAATCCCACCTGTTTTACGAGCAAGCAGGAACCTCGGCATGCCACTTAAGCTTCATGATCCCCGTCGAACCCGTTTCGCCCCCATAGCGAGATAGTGAGTTGCGGAGATTTTAAGTAACAACACTATTTTAGGTGTTCCATGCGTCGTTGTCAATAGAAGTCAAGTGAGGTGAAAGAGGTGGGAAAATCGACAATTGATTATTTCAGCATCCTGCAAGTGCCTAGTGCTTACTGCTTAGTGCCTACTGGCGCGAGGCGCACCTCGCCTAGCGCCGGTCCTTAATCGCTCTCTCCAGTTCCCGTTCTTCAGTTTTACGCTTGAGGGTCTCCCGCTTGTCGTAACTCCTCTTGCCGCGGGCCAGAGCCAGCTCTACCTTGGCTTTGCCATCTTTAAAGTAGATCTTGAGTGGAACCAGAGTCAGGCCCTTTTCTTGGGTCTTTCCCTGCAAACGTTTAATCTCCCGCTTGTGCACAAGGAGCTTGCGGACCCGGTCTGGCTCGTGGTTGTCATAATAGGCATGGGTGTAAGGGCTGATGTGGGACTGCATGAGAAAGAGTTCGCCGTCTTTTATTCGCGCGTAGCTATCCTTGAGATTGGCACGTCCTTGCCGCAGAGATTTGACCTCTGTGCCAAGTAAAACCATACCAGCCTCGATGACCTCGATAATTTCGTAGTCAAACCGGGCCTTTTTATTCTGACAGACTACCTTGATGTTCGGTGATTTCATTGACCATTGCCGCTGGCAGCGGGCAAATTACCCATCTCGTCTGCAAAAAGCTCGAAGTCTTCACGAAAGCGCCGCCAGGCCAGGTTGCAAAGATATTCGTTGATCTGGCCTGCGGTGGTGAAATGGAGGACTTCGTTTAGATAATCTTTGGACTCTTCTATGCTGGCGTTGCGGATGATTTTCTTTACCCGGGGTACGGCCAGTGGATTCATGCTGAGTGAATCCAGTTCAAAGCCCAGGAGGATGGGTATGTAAAGGGGTTCTCCAGCCAACTCACCACAGAGAGAAACTGAGATTCCGGCCTGGCGACCCGCATCGGCCGCCTGTTTGATCATTCTGAGGATAGCAGGGTGAAGAGGTTCGTAAAGGTGGGCCACGTTTTCATTAACTCGGTCAATTGCCAAAGCATACTGAACTAGATCGTTCGTACCTATACTAAAGAAATCAACCTCGCGGGCTAGCAGATCGGCAACAGCAACTGCCGAAGGTACCTCTATCATAATACCTACCTGCAAATTTTCATCGACCTCGATGGACTCCTTAATTAGTGACTGCTTCACTTCCTCGAGAACGGCTTTTGCAGCCCGCAGCTCACCCACACCGGAAATCATGGGAAACATAATCTTTATGTTCTTGGTAATTCCACTCACTCGCAAGATAGCTCGGAGCTGGGTACGGAAAGTTATGTCTTCTTGAAGACAAAGACGGATTGAGCGGAGGCCCAAAGCCGGGTTGGTCTCAGTGGATCCACGCATTCTAGTATTTAGCTTGTCAGCACCTAGGTCCAGGGTGCGGATGGTTACCATTTCAGGGTAGATAATTTCAGCCACTTCCCGATAGTCCCAAAAAAGGGTTTCCTCTGTGGGGGGCTGGTCGAGATTGAGGTAGAGGTATTCAGTACGATAAAGGCCAACCCCTTCGGCACCGTTATCGATGACCGCTACCACCTCTTCCAAGAGCTCGATGTTGGCCTGTATTTTAATGTTGTAACCGTCTTCGGTCTCGGCTGGGAGTTCAGCGCAGCGGACCACTTCCTTACGATAACGCTCAAGCTGATACTGCCGTTCGTAATAGTAATTCAGTAACTCCTCATCAGGATCAATTATGACCTTGCCGGCGTGACCATCCACCACCATAAGTTCCCCAGAACGGACTGCCTGGTAGACATTCTCCAGGCCAACTACGGCGGGAATGTCCAGAGAGCGGGTGATGATGGCAGTGTGAGAGGTTTTTCCGCCCATATCCGTAGCAATGGCTAAGGTCTTCTCTACTTGGAGTTGGATCGTGTCGGCAGGCGAAAGGTCTTGGGCCACCACGATTACCCGCTCTCTGATGCCTGCGACGCTCTGCTTATTTTGGCCTGTGAGGTTTTCAAGTACCCGCTCAGCAACGAAGTCCACATCGGAGAAGCGGCTGCGGATATACTCATCATCGATTTTGGCGAAAATATGCTGAGCATTTTCCAGGGACTGCCTCAAGGCCCATTCTGCGTTGATTTGCTGCTCTTCGATGATGCGGATAGTCTCATCGTAGAGCATCTTGTCTCTGAGAATATGGATGTGAGTATCTATGATATGGACGTGTTCCGGGAATTCTCCCGCCATTTTGGCTCTGATTTCTTTAAGGTCGGCTTCAGCCCTGTCTACAGCAGCATCGAAGCGGTCTTTTTCTCGCTTGGTTTGAGCAGGGGAGGGTAGGTAATAGTAGACTAGCGATACTTTGTTACGATCCACCCGGTAGGCCTTGCCTATAGCAATACCGGGAGCAACCCCGATGCCTTTCAAGACCATACGGGCATTGCCGGGAGGCATCTCTTTATTCCTCACCAAATTTATTGTCGAAGAGAACAGCCAGTGCCGCCAAGGCCTCGGCTGCGTCCTTGCCTTCAGCGCGCAATTCGATCCGGGTTCCCCTGGGGCAGGACAAAGTCAAAATGTCCAACATGCTTTTGGCATCGGCTTCTCGGCCGTTCTTAATGATACTGATGCGAGACTGGAACTGATTTGAAGTTTGCACAATCTTGGCGGCGGCCCTTGCATGCAGGCCCAGCTTGTTGCGGATTGTTAATTCCTTTCGAACCACTCGAATCTCCAACCGTTTTGCGATATCTCGCATAGAAACACTAAAGCCATCCCTGGGTTAAACTAAAAAATCCAGCCGGATGGCTTTCCTCCAAGCTAAATCGCGGGCATCCGGCCAGATCAGAGGATGCAAAACCTGTGCTAGGGAAAACTAGGACTGACCTACTATTGGAGTTGAGGCAATGCCTTCTTAGCACATGGATATGGCCAAGTCAATAGATTGCACCCAGCGCAATCTATACTAGGCACTAGGCACCTGTTAATTTCACATTTGTCATTTCTCATTTTTCATTGCGCATCGGAGACTGAGTTGGGAAAGAGGTGTAATTAATATACAAAATGACAAATGCGAAATGCTCAATGCTAATTGAGAAATGATCTGGTGCTTAGTGCCTAGTTTTGCGTATGCCACGGACTACAGATGTTGACAATTATAATCTCGATAGTTCTTTCTTGATCTTGAGCGCCTCTTGATAGACGAGTCGCTTACTAATGCCACGTTCTTGGGCTACCTCTGCTGTGATCTCTTTTAGAGGGCGGCGATCCGAAGTCAGGCAAGCCCTTAATTGTTCTAGGAGGGAGTCATCTGGTTGTGGCCTAGAGCTTTGTGCCCCGGCGACCAATAGAGTAATCTCGCCCCGAGCCTCTCGTGGCCAACGTACTATGGCCTCATCGAGACTTCCCCTAAAAATCTCCTCATGGATCTTGGTCAACTCCCGCGTCACGACCACCCTTCGATTGCCCAAGACTTTCCTCATGTCTTTCAGGGTGGATCCGAGTCGCCTGGGTGACTCGAAGAGAACCATAGTCTCTTCAGCATTGGCGTAACTGGTGAAAAACTTGCGGCGAGCAGCCGGGCGATTTGGTGGATAGCCGAGAAATATAAAGGGCTGAACGGGTAGGCCTGACACAGTCAGAGCAGTGGTAACTGCAGAGGGTCCGGGAATTGGACTTACCCGAATATTTTCTGAAAAGGCAAGGCGGACTAGATCCAGCCCCGGGTCGGATATGGTGGGGGTGCCAGCGTCTGTGACCAAGGCCACCGACTTTCCGCCAAGGAGTTCACGGATCAGTCGGGGCCCCCGGGTACGCATGTTGTGTTCGTGGTAGCTAAGGAGGGGCCGAGAAATACCATGAGCGTTCAAAAGTTTTAGGGTGTGACGGGTGTCCTCTGCAGCGATAAGATCAACTTCCCCGAGCACCCGCAGGGCCCTAAGACTTATATCCTCCAGGTTTCCGATGGGCGTAGCCACGATGTAGAGGATTCCAGGATTGGTGGACATAGGATAATCCAGCTTTCAACATTTGGTCCGGGTCCAGTGAATACTAGGCACTAGGAACTATGCACTAGGCACCAGATTATTTCTCAATTCGCATTGAACATTTCGCATTTGTCATTTTTTATATTAATGACACCTCTTTCTTAACGCAGTCTCCAATGCACAA
>CP070689.1:54545-59330 GCA_020353155.1 Deltaproteobacteria bacterium
CTTGAAGGTGAGAGGGAAAATATAGGGGATTGAACCACGGAGATCACAGAGAAAACAGAGGGAGGAGATATAAACTCCTCTGCGGTCTCTGAGTGCTCTGTGGTTAATACAAAGTTGAAAATGAAACAAAAACCTTTAATCATCCCCATCTTCATCCCCCAGGAGGGTTGTCGACATCGGTGTGTGTACTGCGACCAGTCAACCATTAGCGGGGTATCTCAACCCTCTTGGAGCCCCAACAAGATTCGTGAGCACGTGCAAGGCTACCTAGGCTGCCAGCACCGCCACCCGGTTCAGTTGGCATTCTATGGCGGTTCCTTTACTATCCTTCCCGAGTCCCGTCAGCGACTATTGCTCGAGTCTGTCCAGGAATTTCTCCAGCAAGGTCAAATACACTCTCTTCGTTTATCCACCAGGCCAGACGGTATTGAAGATAACAACCTGCGTTTTCTGCAAACCATGGGGGTGGAGACGATCGAGCTTGGTGCTCAGAGCCTGAATGACAGAGTACTTAGAGCTTCGGCCCGGGGACATTCTAGCAAAGATACAGATGAAGCAACACGAAGGTTGAAAAAACACGGCTTTGAGGTTGGTTTACAATTGATGCCCGGCCTCCCCGGGGACAGCCGAGAAACCTTTCTCAGAACCGTGGAGAAAAGTATTGTCCTAGAACCCAACTTTGTTCGAATCTATCCAACGGTAGTCCTATCATCCACTCCCTTGGAGCACCTTTTTCGTAGTGGGCGCTACAAGCCTCTTTCCCTAGAGCAAGCGGTGGACTGGTGCAAGGCGAGCAAAAAACGATTCGATAAAGCCTCCATTCCCGTCATCAGAATGGGTTTACAGCCAACCACTACTTTAGAGAAACCTGGCCGTATTGTTGCCGGACCGTACCACCCCGCCTTTGGACAATTGGTCAACTCCTCGATCTGGTATGAAAAGATTTCACCTGCTTTGAGAAAGGCTAGTCTAAAGTCGCCCCGTTTGGAGATCCACGGACCAGCAAAACAGTTAGCCGAAATCCGTGGGCATCGCAATTCTAATATTAATGGGTGGCTCAAGGAGTTAAAACTCACCTCGTTGGAAACGGTTGCTAGTGATCAAATCGAGGCGGGGGAATTTAGAGTCCTGGCACACAGGGTATAGGCGAGACTGGCAAGACGGGAGGTCGAACGAGACGAGACTTTCAGCTAGCAGCGGCCAGCCATTTCTACTAGGCACTAAGCACTAGACACCACAAGACGAGAGGGTGAAAAGGCGAGACGGAGGCGCGGGAAAAGACGACAGAGGACAGACGACAGAAGACAGCATATAGATAATTTCAAATTTTCAATTTTTAAATCCGCAATCCGAAATCCGAAATCCGCAATAATTTAACCCTATGCTCTATGCGGCCCTACTGGGCTTGCCCTTGGGCCTTAGCCTTGAGCTCATCAAGCTTCTGAGCCAGGAGCCGCAGATGGTCTCCCATCTGCTTTGCCGTTGGATAGCGCGCTTCGAGGCTCTTCTCTAGCGCCCTGTTCAGGATTGCCACAGCTGCCTTATAAATTTTGGGATTATATTTGGTGGGGGGCTCAGGATCCACTGTGGTAATCTGATACATGATGGCCGCCAGATTTTCTCCCCCAAAAGGAAGTTCACCCGTTAGTAGCTGATAAAAAACAATTCCCAGAGAAAAAATGTCTGAGCGACCATCAACCTTCATACCGGATATTTGCTCCGGTGACATATAGTAGGGCGTTCCTTTGATCACCCCTGTGCGCGTCTTCGAACTTGCTGTGGCCCGGGCGATACCAAAGTCGGTGACCTTCACCAAACCATTTTTCAGAATCATGATGTTCGCCGGCTTGATATCTCGATGCACAATGCCATGGCCATGGGCATAGGCAAGGGCATCGCACACCTGGGCCGTCACATCAATAGTCTTTCTTATAGGCAAAAGCTGTTCCTTCCGGGCATATGCTTCCAAACTTTCGCCTTCCAGGTACTCCATGGCCAGATAAGAAAGGTCTAGATCTTCCCCCACATCGTAGATGGTTACGATGTTAGGATGGGAGAGTTTGGCCACCACCTCGGCCTCCCGATAGAACTGTTCCCTAATTTTGGCTGCCTGATCCTCATCGAAGTCATCGGTAAAACGGATCGTTTTAATGGCCGTCAGCCTGTCTAACTTGGGGTCACGCCCCTTATAAACAATACCCATGGCACCACGACCAAGTTCTTCCAGAATCTCGTAGCGCCCAAGCCTGGGCTTTGACTGAGAGACCTCCTGCACCACAACAGTCTCATCTGGCCCCATATCCGGCACCAGTGTATCAGGAGCTTCCATAGGAGCCGAAGGTCCACCCACTGCATCCATGCCTGCCTGAACCACAGCGTCAAGATCAGCCACATCAGCGGTTTCAACCGCTTCCATGCTCGGCATTGGTGCAGGCTGACTCAGGCTACTTTCTGCCGGTTTGCTCGCGAAAAACCTTAAACCGCCAAAGGCGAGAACACAGATGGCTACCAGCCTAAAGAGGATTTTGACGCTAAATCTGGCCTGATCACCCAGCGGTAGCAAGGAACTGATAAAATAATCCACGTAGTCGGAGAGAAAGAGAAAGGCCACGAAGACCATAATCAAGTTAATGGCCGCTCCAATCTTGCCACCGACGTATTCCTTCTTTGCCCGGTTGTAGATTACCAGGGTAAGAACATAGAGGACCAGGATAAATGCCTGTGCTATCCAAGGATTACTGCCAACCATGAGGGCTCCCCTTTATCTTCTTTTGTGCATACGGTCAATCCCGTTAATATTTCCGTATGGATTAATAGCCCTAAACCAACCCTTAAATTAAAATAATTGATCCATACCTTCCTATCTAAGCCGGCTTGCTCTTTAAAGAAGCCGAGAGTTGTTCCAATAATGGTCTAAACTGTTGATGGGTTGCAGCCACTTTCTCCACCATTCTAGACATGGTCGAATCGGTCGCTTTTGGTCCCAGGAGTCGGCTTTCTTCAATCAGAAGTCCCCTTAACACCTGCTGAAAAGTCTGAACCAGATCTTGGGTGCTCAGTCCAAGTTCACCAGTTTTGACCTGTGCCTTCAGTTGCAGGGGAATTGTATTGGCACCGTCCTGCATGTCGAACTTGCTGAGAAGGGTGCCAGAGTGTTTGGAGCCTCGAATGAGTCCCTGAAACAAACCCATTGCCTTTGCCCCCACAACATTCTGCAGGTCACCAATTACCAACTGGAACATGTCATTATAAAAATTGATAATAGCACTATCGCTACCACCGTCGAGCTTGAGGGGTTGGGCCTTGTGTTCACCGGTTCCTTTGGCAGCGGGCACCTCAGCAGTCGCTACTTTTTTTGCACCTCTTAGGTAATCTTCATTTTGGTAATGATGGAGAAATTTGCTTATTGCCTGGGCCAGCGGCCGCTGATTAGCAGGCACTTTATCCAGGTTTGCTCTAACTCGCTGCACCGTGTTGCTGGTTGCCTTGAATCCCAAAAACCGATATTCCTCAGCCAGGAGACCTACAATCGCTTGATTGAAACCATTAATGACATCTTGTTGCGAAAGTGGTTTCCCTTGTTGTCGGATAAGTGCCTGCATCTGGTTTATGTTGGCACCGAGGTCCTGATCCATACTAAAAGCCTTTAGAAATCTTTCATAGTAGGCGGACTGGCGCAGCGAGCTTACAAGTGAGGCTGAGGCCTTTCTCTCTCCGAGCTCCTGGGCAAGATCAGCCATGACCAGCTGCAGCATACTCCAATAGAGAGTGGTAACAGGAGTGAGTTCCAAAGTGGCCGCTTTAGCAGGCTGTTTGTCCGCACCTTTTCTGATAATGGCGTTTTGGGCGTGTAGCTTGGCAAGGGATCGGTATACTGCCAAGCGAGAATAGCCCGTTTCTTTGATTATGTGTGCCACGCTCCGCCTGCCGTCTAGGAGCAGGAGGACTCGTAAATCTCGCGCGGCATGAACTGATTTGGTCGTATCAACCTTGGGGCTTATCTGAAATACCACTTGATCGTTAGGGATGATACCCTTAAACTCTCCCCTCTTCTTAGCCTCGGCAACCAGCCGAACAGGGTCCACCTCGACATTAACGTCCTCAACGTAACCATCTAGGCCGTCAGTATAAGTAAACTTTGCATCGTCCCAGCTGAGAGTCGTGGTGACTACTTCCTTGAACTGAAGATTAAGGATGCTCGCCAGTTGCTCAGCGTTGATGTGGTTTCTTTCCAGCAAGACCGTGCCCAGACGCTTTTCCATAGCCTTGGCAACTGCAAGCATGTCCTGGAGGCGTTCTTCAGTTAGAAGATTATTGGCCTTGAGAAGAGCACCCAATCTCAGCTCGGCATCTGTATTGCCCCGGACAAATATTATCTTACCCCCCTTGAAGTAGATACTACAGCGACGTCTTGGAGTTGCCACTGCCAGCATGCCGGTCTTACGCTCTTCATGTATCATCTGGACGATTGCCGACAGTGGAAAAGTTTTGACATCACCGTTTAAGGGCATCGCTTCCCTCTGTTGTATCGGAGCTTCCGACTCCGAACAATGGTTGTTAACTCTTCAAGCCGTTATTTTCCTTCTGTACTTCAGGAATAATGGAATGCTGGAATGTTGGAATATTGGGAATCATAAAAACCTAGATTGCTTTTGACCCATTATTCCACTGTTCCATTCTTCCAATATTCCAATCCTCAACCCTTGTAGTAAAACTGTAACCTCGCTGGTCCGATCTCAATATTGTCGAATTCTCTTAGCCGGTGACTGCTCCCGATCTGAACAC
>CP070689.1:59430-67954 GCA_020353155.1 Deltaproteobacteria bacterium
CGGTGAGATCCACCTGCGCACCATGGACTTTCTGGATGCCGGGAACACTGGTACCTACGGCCATCCGGTGCCCACCAAGGGTCCTCTGGGTGCGAAGCAAGGCAAGGCCATCCTAGTCTCGGGTCACGACCTCAAAGATATGGAAGAGCTCCTGAAGCAAAGTGCAGGCAAGGGAGTCTACGTCTATTCACATGGTGAAATGCTGCCCACCCATGCGTATCCGGAACTGAAAAAGTATGACCATTTCTATGGCCACTATGGCACCGCCTGGCAGAATCAGGCTAAGGAATTTTCCCAATTTCCCGGTGCCATTTTGATGACCACCAATTGCATTCAGAGACCAAAAGAGCCCTACAAGAGCAACATCTTTACCTGCGGTCTAGTGGGTTGGCCTGGGATAGCCCACATATCCGACCGCAATTTTCAGCCGGTCATTGATCGAGCTCTTGCTCTGCCGGGTTTTCAGGAGGATGAAAACGGCAAGGAAGTAATGGTGGGTTTCGGCAGAAATACCGTTCTAGGTGTTGCCGATAAGGTCATCGAAGCAGTAAAGGGAAAAGCCATCCGTCATTTCTTTGTGGTGGCAGGCTGCGATGGCGCCAAGCCCGGTCGGAATTACTACACCGAGTTTGTGGAGAAGGTTCCCAAGGACACTGTGGTTCTGACTTTTGCTTGCGGCAAGTTTCGCTTTTTCGACAAGGACCTTGGGGACATCGGCGGAATCCCCAGGTTACTGGACATAGGCCAGTGCAATGATGCCCATTCGGCAATCCAGATTGCCGTGGCTCTGGCAAATGCGTTTAATGTAGGGGTAAATGACTTGCCCCTGTCCATAATCTGCTCCTGGTACGAGCAAAAAGCAGCGGCCATCCTCTTGAGCCTTCTGCAGTTGGGAATTAAGGACATTCGCCTTGGGCCTTCGCTACCGGCCTTTGTCTCCCCCAATGTTCTAGATGTCTTGGTGAAAACCTTTGACATCAAGCCCATTAGCACGCCGGATGAGGACCTCAAGGCGATTTTGGGATAGTTTCATGCGATTGATCCAGCGGGAGGGGATAAACCCCTCCCCTACGGTTTGAACAAAAAGAGTAAGAAATGTAGGGGCGGGGTTTATCCCCGCCCATATAGAAAAACAAGAGGTTCTTGCAATTATGGCCCGACGAGTCGTTGTTGACCAAGACACTTGCATCGGTTGTGGAACCTGCGAGGGAATCTGCCCTGAGGTTTTCCAGCTCAATGAGGAAGAAGGCAAATCGGAAGTAACCAAACCTGAAGGAGGACCTGAAGACCTCATTCAAGAGGCAATAGACTCTTGTCCTATGGAAGCTATCCACTGGGAAGAATGAGACCTATAAAACTTCACCAGGAATTACAAAGGAGAGTTATGGAGATTCTTAAATTTTGCTCCAAAACACACTGAGAAGCGATTCTTATGTGCTCGCTCCTAACTTCACTCTGAAAACGGCATTCCAATTTCAGCTGACCGATTTTCTCTACCTGACCTTCTGCGCTAATCAGTATTGCCCATTTTCTTCTAACTTATTAGTAAAGGGTCTTTTCCAAAATTAGACTACGACCAATCGAAAGACGGAGATGAAGTTACAACAAGATAAACCCCACCAAGCTTCTAGGGCTTTAGGTCAGGCCTAAAGATTTTAGCAACTAAAAACAAGTAGCTACCAAGAGCACAAAATTTGCCCATAACATCGAATATGGAGGGAACCCATGGCAAAGAGAAACCTTCTGTCCTCTCTTCGCTTCCTTCGACCTCGTGACAGCTGCGAAAAGGAAGCACTTGCCGGGGGCTGGGCTGAGGTCCGCTGCGGCGAGCGGGATTGGGAGGATTTCTACCGAAAGAGATGGCAGTATGACAAGAAGGTCCGCTCTACCCACGGGGTCAACTGCACCGGCTCATGTTCCTGGGATGTTTACGTCAAGGACGGCATCATCGTGTGGGAGACTCAAAGAGGCGACTATCCCACTTGCGGACCCGATCTGCCTGATCACGAGCCTCGGGGCTGTCCCCGGGGAGCCACTTTCTCCTGGTACACTTACAGCCCGGTTCGACTCAAATACCCCTACATTCGCTCGGTGTTGTTGGAAATGTGGCGAGATCAAGTCAATGCCGAGGGCGATCCGGTGGCTGCCTGGCAGACCATTGTAGAAGATGAAGAAAAGAGGAAAATCTACCAACGGGCCCGTGGCAAAGGTGGATTTGTCCGTGTTTCCTGGGGCGAAGCTGCTACTCTTATAGCGGCGTCTACAGTCTATACCATCAAGAAATATGGACCAGAAAGAATATTCGGCTTTACCCCCATCCCCGCCATGTCAATGGTCTGCTATGCTTCGGGCGCACGCTTCCTTTCTCTCATAGGCGGTTCCTTGATTAGTTTCTACGACTGGTACTGCGATCTGCCCCCCGCCTCTCCCCAGATCTGGGGAGAACAAACGGATGTCCCGGAAAGCGCTGACTGGTATGAGTCCACTTACATGATAGTCTGGGGAAGCAACCTGCCTATGACCCGCACCCCTGACGCCCACTTTTTTACCGAGGCACGCTACCGCGGGGCCAGAGTTACAGCGGTAGCACCGGACTACGCCGAATATGTGAAATTTGCCGACACCTGGCTGCCAGCAAAGGCAGGAACCGACACTGCCCTGGCCATGGCTATGACCTTTGTCATTTTTAAGGAATTCTATCTCGATCGACCGTCCGAGTATTTCACATCCTATGGGAAAGCTTATACCGACCTTCCCTTTGCCGTGGTTTTAAAAGCAAAAGATGAGCACTACTTGTCGGAGCGGTTTTTAAGAGCCTCGGATTTAGGCTTTGATCAGAACAATGCTGATTGGAAAACTCTCTACTACGACTTTAACAGCAAGAGTTTTGTGGTTCCCAATGGCAGCATAGGTTTCCGCTGGAACGAGGAAGGACGGTGGAATCTTCACCAGCTGGATTCGGCGAGTGGGGAAGCGGTGGATCCGCTCTTGAGCTTTGCCGAGGACAATGACGGTTGGGTATCCGTTAACTTTCCCTTTTTTGATTTCCAGGGTGCAAAGGTAAGAATCGGCAAAGTCCCGATGAAAAAAATAATCCGGGACGGCGAGGAGATCGTGGTTACCACGGTCTTTGATCTTATGGCAGCTAACCTTGGGGTCGACAGGGGACAGGGAGGAGAGGTTGCCAAGGATTATGACGAACCGAAACCCTACACGCCCGGCTGGCAGGAAGCGATAACCGGAGTCTCCAAAGCTGATGTAATCAGGGTAGCTCGGGAATTTGCCGAGAATGCCGACAAGACAAAAGGAAAGTCTCTGATTTTCCTGGGGGCAGGCACCAACCATTGGTATCACAACGATATGACCTACCGGGCCATCCTGAACCTCACCACCCTCTGCGGCTGCCAAGGTGTAAACGGTGGCGGCTGGGCCCACTATGTTGGTCAAGAGAAGATCCGCCCACAAGCTGCTTGGTCTGCCATTGCCTTCGGCCTGGATTGGCGCAGGCCGCCGAGACAGCAGAATGGCACCTCCTTTTACTATTTTGCCACAGATCAGTACCGCTACGAGACCTTTGACGCTAGCCACATAGGTTCACCCTTGGCCGAGAACTGGGTGGATAAACACTTGGCTGACTATAATGTAATTGCCGCCAGGCTCGGCTGGCTACCTTCCTATCCTCAGTTCAATCGGAATCCATTGCAGTTGTGCAAAGAGGCCTTGGAAAATGGAGCGACCTCCGATGAGGAGATCATCACCTACGTGGTAGACAAGATTAAGAAAGGAGAGGTTCAGTTTGCCCTGGAGGACCCAGACAGTCCGGAAAATTGGCCTCGCCTGCTTTTTCTGTGGCGGGCAAATCTTCTGGGTGCGAGTGGCAAGGGACATGAGTATTTCCTTAAACACCTCCTGGGAACAGACCATGCGGTTTTAAATCGAGAAGGCGAAAAAAAGACAGAGGAGGTTCTGTGGAGAGATCATGCCCCCGAAGGCAAGCTAGATCTCTTGGTCACCTCAGAGCTGCGGATGTCCACCAGTGCCCTTTACGCGGATGTTGCCCTACCAGCAGCCTCCTGGTACGAGATGCATGATCTCAGCACCACTGATCTGCACTCATTTATTCATCCCTTTAACCCAGCCATTGATCCTCCCTGGGAAAGCAGGACAAACTGGGATCAGTTCAAAACTATTGCTGAGAAGTTCTCGCAACTGGCGGCAGGCCATCTCGGTGAGGAGAGGGATCTGGTTGCTACTCCCCTGCTCCACGACTCACCTGGAGAGATTGCCCAGTCTAGGGTGAAGGACTGGAAAAAGGGCGAGGTGGAGCCCATACCCGGAAAAACCATGCCGAACCTCACTGTGGTAACCCGGGATTACCCTAATACCTATAAGATGATGACCGCACTGGGGCCCTTGGTGGCCAGTGTAGGAATTGGCTCCAAGGGGGTCGCTTGGAAGGCGGATCAGGAATACGAAGAATTGAAATCAAAGCTTGGAAGGGTCTCAAGCCTTGGAGTGACCGAGGGCATGCCCCAGCTGCACACGGGCAAGCAAGTGGCGGAAGCGATTCTGGCTCTGGCCCCGGAGACCAATGGAAACACAGCAGTGAAGGCGTGGGAAAGCCTGGAGAAGAAGACCGGACTGAAACTGGCCCATTTGAGCATTGATCGAAAAGGGGAAAAGATGAGTTTTGCGGACCTTGATGGACAGCCGCGCAAGATCATCACCAGCCCTATCTGGAGTGGCATTGAGTCGGAAGACCGTTTCTATTCGCCCTTTGTCATTAACATAGAGGAGAAGGTACCCTTTCGCACCCTCACCGGCCGGGCTCAGTTTTATCAGGATCACGAGTGGATGCTGGCCTTTGGCGAGGGACTGCCGGTTTTTCGGCCGCCTCTGGACATGCAGACCCTGGGCTCCACTGAGGTTAGTCGCAGTGAGGCCAAGGAAATTGTCTTGAACTACCTTACCCCCCATTCTAAGTGGTCCATTCACAGCACCTATTCCGATACCCTCATCATGCTGACCCTGTTCCGCGGAGGTGAGGCCATCTGGATCAATGACGAGGATGCCTCCTCCATTGGCGTTAAAGATAACGATTGGCTCGAGTGCTTTAATGTCAATGGGGTAGTAATGGCAAAGGCTGTTGTAAGTCACCGAATCCCTAGAGGAAAAGCATTTATGTACCACGCCCAAGAGAGAATGATAAACACTCCCGGCTCACAGCTTTCCGGCAAGAGAGGGGGCACTCACAACAGCGTTACTCGTATCCTGGTGAAGCCAACCCAAATGATCGGCGGCTATGCTCAACTGAGTTACGGCTTCAACTATTACGGTCCAACAGGTGCTCAACGGGATGAAGTTATCGTGGTCCGCAAGGCTGGAAAGGTGGATTGGTATGAAGATTAAAGCACAGATTGGTATGGTTTTGAATCTGGACAAGTGTATCGGTTGCCATACCTGCAGCATTCCCTGTAAGAACGTCTGGACCAATAGGTCTGGAGCCGAATACATCTGGTTCAACAATGTGGAGACCAAACCGGGGATCGGCTACCCCAAGAAGTGGGAAAACCAGGCAATTCACAAAGGTGGGTGGGAGATGGGTTTAAAGCTTCGCCTTCGCGCCGGCGGTCCGCCGAACAAACTGTTGAAGATCTTTCACAACCCCGATCTACCAACCATTGATGAATATTACGAGCCCTGGACCTACAACTATGACAAGTTAATTTCCACTCCTCAGAAGAAGCATCAGCCCTCGACCAGACCAAAATCATTGATCACCGGCAAGCCCATAAGGCTCAAATGGGGGCCAAACTGGGAGGACGATCTGGCCGGGGTTAATGAAACGGGTACGGCTGATGTCAATTTCAACAACCTGGATTACCAGATTTACCTGCAGTTCAAAAAAGTATTCATGTTTTACCTTCCCCGTCTTTGTGAACACTGTCTTAATCCCGCCTGTGTAGCCTCCTGTCCATCAGGTGCTCTCTACAAAAGAGAGGAGGATGGAATCGTCTTGGTGGATCAGGAGAGATGCCGCGGGTGGCGATATTGTGTTTCAGGTTGTCCATACAAGAAGGTGTATTTCAACTGGGAGACCGGCAGATCGGAAAAATGTATTTTCTGTTATCCAAGAATCGAAGCAGGAATGACCAGTCTATGTGCTGAGACCTGTGTGGGTAAGATACGTTATGTTGGTGTCATTCTCTACGATGCAGATCAAATTGCCATGGCAGCCTCCACCAAGGAAGAGCACGAACTCTACCCCGCGCAAACTGGTATTTTCCTCGATCCCATGGACCCGGCAGTTGTTGCCGAAGCAATTTCTCAGGGAATACCCCAGAGTTATATTGAGGCAGCCCAGCAGTCTCCGGTCTATAAGCTGGCGGTGGACTGGCAATTGGCCTTTCCTCTTCATCCTGAATTCAGAACCTTACCAATGGTCTGGTACATTCCTCCTCTGAGTCCCCTGGTACAGTTTTTCGAGGAATCTGATGATGATGTCTATGATCCTGAGGTGATGAGAATCCCATTGACCTATCTTGCCAACCTTCTAACTGCTGGGGATAAAGAGCCGGTCCGGATGGCCTTGCGTCGACTCATGGCCTTGCGCAGCTACATGCGTTCTAAGCGACTGGAAGGTAAAGCAGATCCTGGTGTTCTCGAGAAGGTGGGAATGACCGAGGAGATGGCGCAGGGGATTTATCGATTGCTTGCCATCGCCAAATACAAAGATCGTTTCGTCATTCCCACAGTTAAGAAGGAAAAGGAAGTAAATCTCTATCGCGACCAAGGGGCTGCGGGATTTAGTTCGCATGGCAAATAGCGCAGTTTCCAGCAGGCAGAAGAGACTAGGCACTAGGGACTAAGCACTAAGCACCGAGGAAAAGAACTGGGAACTTGTAGATAATTCCGAAACGCGGGTAGTCGATCTATGTGTGATCTGAGATTTGGGTGGGCAGTGCCAACCGAAAAATCCAATTTTAAGCCCAGCTATTGCTTGTGTGGCAGGAGGAGTTAGTGGTGCTTATGAACGAGGAAAAACGATCTCTTCTGAAGTTGCTATCAGTTCTGCTTCAATATCCGGACGATGAATTTATCATGTCGCTCGAGGAGTTGAAGGAAGCGGTGGAAGAAATTCCCCAAGTGGCGCAACGAGAGAGGTGTAAGCATTTTCTGAACTTCCTGGCAAACAACCCACTTATCCGGCTACAGGAGGAATACACTGCCACTTTTGACCTAAACCCCGCAACCAGCCTAAACCTCACTTACCACAAGTGGGGCGACAGCAGGGAAAGGGGAAATGCACTGGTCGGCTTCCACCAACTTTACGAGGCCGGTGGCTACGAGAGCACAAGTGGTGAACTTCCCGATTATCTCCCGCTATTACTGGAATTCTTGTCAGTAAATCGCCAAGAATGTGATTTCTCAGTTGTTGGACAATACTGCGGTCAGCTCAAAGCCATCAGTGCTCTCCTTCAAGAATCAGGCAATCCCTATGCCGGACTTTTTGAGATTGTTCTGGACATTTTCGGGCATTTAAAAGTTAACGGAGCCTAAAAAATGCACACCTTAAACACACTAGCATTTCTGGTTTTCCCCTACTTGGCGCTCACCACCTCAGTGGTTGGCCATCTGTACCGTTACATCAGTGACCCCTATGGCTGGAATACGAGGTCGAGCGAGCTTCTGGAAAAAAAGGGGTTGAAATTCGGGATTACAATTTTTCACTGGGGAATTATTTTTACCCTGCTGGGACACGGAGTTGGATTGCTGATTCCTCAGAGGTACTGGGATGCGGTGGGTATTGACAGTCAAACCCATACGGTGTTTGCCACTTATAGCGGGGCTCTTGTTGGGGCTGCGGCCCTCTTAGGCCTATGCCTGTTGATCTATCGCCGAATCACCAAAGAGCGAATTCTCGCCACCACAAGCCTGAACGATTTTGTCACCTTAGGTTTGCTATTTTTTGTTGTCGCTACAGGAACTGCCAATGTTTTCAGTGGATTGTACGAGCACTTTGACATTCTTACCACTGTTGCCCCGTGGCTCCGTGGAATCTTGACCCTGACTCCAGATCCGACTCTTATGCTCCAGGTGCCGTTACGATTCAAGCTTCACATTCTCGGAGTGTTGACCCTAATAGGATTTTGGCCTTTTAGTCGCTTGGTGCACATCTGGAGCGTACCACTCACTTATTTTTTTCGCAGATGGATCGTCTTTCGAAGGAGAGAAATAAGCTTTTAAAGCAGGATTTAGGGATTAAGGAATTTAGGGATTAAAGTATTAAGGAATTGACTGAAAGGGGTGAACTTTTATGAGTGAAGCAGCTGTCTGTTATGCCAAGTCCAGTCGAGGTGCAGCTTTGACCTGGACTACTTTAGCATTCTTTGCTGGTTTTGCCGGCGTATCTGCCTTCGGCCCAATCGTCACCAAGCTGAAACAGTCTATGGCCCTGAGTCCTTTGCTGATGGGTCTACTGGCGGCAAGCCCGGCACTCACCGGCTCGTTGTTACGGATACCC
>CP070689.1:68054-78519 GCA_020353155.1 Deltaproteobacteria bacterium
ATCCTTCCTGGCGTCCTCGGGTGTCGGCCCCTGCGACGTACCGTTCAGGTACGCCTCGGAACCAACACCCTGCGGTTGCCAGGTGGCACGACCATCTTCGCGGTCTCGCGACAGCAATTCATGAAATACCCGGGCTAGTATAGTCTGCAATTCTGCTCAATGAACCATTCAAAGTCAAGGACGATGACGCATGGGGCATGGAGCAGAGGGATTGCGGATTTCGGATTTCGGATTGCGAATTTTGTTTCCCAGATTTTACATTTCGCATTTCGCAATTCGCAATCCGAAATTTAGGGCCCTGAGCCTTTAACGCTTTGCGCTTTGCGACTGCATCATTGACAACTAGAAAGGCATGGGGTATAAAACATACCTCATTTTATGCTGTGACTGCCAGGAAACTGGCAGTTTGTCTTTTTAGTAAAGGAGTAACCCTCCGACGGGATAAGGTTATAAAGCTATGGCTGAAAAAACTAGTCGGCTGTTGCTCGCTGCAGATGAGATGGATGAGGTCTTGGACAAAATGGCTTCCTCTATCTATGCAGAGGTGGCTGATAAGAATAATCTGGTCTTGGTGGGTATCCGTACCGGTGGTGTCCATATAGCCAATCGGCTTTATGACAAGATCAAGGCAAAGTCAGGCTTAGAGGTTCCTGTGGGGATATTGGATATAGGTCTCTATCGGGATGACTGGACAAGGTTGAGCACGAATCCAATCGTCCGTTCCACCGAACTGCCGGTTCCTATTGATGATCGGGTTGTGGTGCTGGTGGATGATGTGCTTTTTACCGGCCGCACTGTGAGAGCTGCTATGGATGCCTTAATTGACTTCGGTCGACCGAAACGAATCGAGTTGGCTGTTTTGGTTGACAGGGGCCATCGCGAATTTCCCATCTGCGCCAATTATGTGGGAACCTCCGTGTCCACTGCCTTAGACGAGATAGTGAATGTTTATATGAGGGAGGCCGAGGAAGAAGATCGGGTCATGGTAGAAGGGAAATAAAATTTAGTCATTACTCATTTCTCATTTCACATTTAACATTTGTAATTTCTCATTTTTCATTTCTCGCGCTCGCTTTACTCCGCTCTGTCCCGCACCGCAGAAGGCATCTATGACAAGCGGGTTATCAGTTTCGCATTTCTCATTGGACATTGGGAATCTAAGCTTGAGCACCGAGTCACCATAATGATGAATGATAAATGCGAAATGCGCAATGTGAATTGAGAAATGGCTTGCTTCAAAGGCCTAGTAGGCCTGCGAACAAAAAAAGGCTCCCGGACTTTATCTCCAAGAGCCTTATTTTTTTAGATGAAAGCTTGCGCTAGGCCTTTGAAGCAAGCTGAATGGTCTCTTTATCAGTGGTGAGTAGAACCGCCCCTTCGCCATCGGGGAGAAAATTGGCGTAATTTAGGCTCAAACCTAAGTTTTTACTCAATTGCTTCACTTCTTTGGACAATTGGGGCTGGGTAATAAGCACAACCAGATCAAAGATCTTTGATGTCTCTTTGCCATTGTTGGCTATGGTAAGCTTCAAATTCTCATTTTTCTCAGATTCTACCCTACTAACCACAGCATCTTGAAGCTGTATTCTCTCCAACCCTTTCAGGGCAGCTCCGTGTTCTTTGCCGAAGTCTTCAAAGCTACTGGCAAACACCTCTATTTCAGTTTCTTTCAGTTTGCTCCTCACCAAAATTGCCCCGTTTATTGCGAGGCATAGTGCCGCCGAGTGCATTGCAGGAGCTGCCGATTCATAGCTCTGGACAAAAGCGATGCTAGATGGGACCTCACCATCATAAGGACGGATTATTAGCCCCTTGCTCGGACCGTTAGGGCTGAGCATGCGAGCCAGTTGCGAGTCTGTAATAACATTAAAACATTGGCCTAGCCCAAAGCTGGAGTCGATGCGTTCGTAGGGTCGCTCTACCCCTGAGGAGATGATAACTCCATCGGCTTCGATGTCGTAGAATTCATCCTCCATCTCAAAAATGATGGCCTCGGGTGCACACTCAGCCCAGCATAGGGCGCAGCCCAAACAGCGCCTGCAGCTCAGGCAACGTTTGGCCTCTTTTAGGGCTCTTTCTTCGTCGAATCCCAGCTCCACCTCACTGTAGTTACCCCTTCGTTCGTCAACCTCAATTTCTATCTGGTGCTGACGTTCGGCGGGGATATCCTGGAACTCAACGATATAGCGTCCCTTTTTTTCGTAATCGTACATCTTAGTACCTTTCTGATGACCTAACTAATTACTCACATCGTAAAAGACTTACGCTGCTTCACGGCGCTTAGCCTCGATATATCGAGCGATGCCAAGGGCTGCCTTGCGACCATTGGCGCATGCGCGAATGGCAATATCCGGTCCAGTTTCAACATCCCCGGCGGAGAAGATGCCTGGGACATTGGTCTCAAAAGTTTGTTGGTCCACAGCAAAGGTGTTCCACCGGGTTATTTCAAGTTTGCTGTCCTCCGGGACAAACTTGATGTCAGGCCGCTGACCAATGGCAGCAATGAGATTTTCCGCCTCAATGACAAATTCGGAACCTTCGATGGGCACTGGTCTTCGCCTGCCGCTGGCGTCAGGTTCCCCCAGCTCCATCTTAAGACATTTCAACCCGGTCATGCGGTCCTTATCACCGATGACTTCGACTGGGGCCACAAGGAATTGGAATTTGATGCCCTCATGTTCGGCGGCATCTATTTCCCAGGGACTGGCGGGCATCTCTTTTCGGGTACGTCGATAGACGACATGAACTTCATCGAATCCCTCTCGCCAACTCACCCTGGCGGCATCCATGGCCACATTACCGCCGCCTATAATGATGACTCTTCCTTCCATTTCAATTTTCTTGCCCATGTTTGCGTCGCGAAGGAAGCGGACGCCGTCTATAACGCCCTCCATGTCCTCACCGGGAATGCGCAGGGTCATACCCGTCCAGGCGCCGACACCGATAAAGACAGCGGCGTAGTCTCTTTGCAGTTCCTCAAATGAGATATCCTTGCCTATTCGGGTGTTACAACGGAGCTCCGCCCCATGGGCGAGGATCCAGTTGATTTCGTGCATGAGGGTTTCGGTGGGAAGGCGATATTCGGGGATGCCGTAACGAAACATACCGGCTGGTTCGGGCATGGCCTCGAATACCACAGAATTATAGCCTGCCTTGGCCAAAAAATAAGCACAGGAGAGACCTGCTGGACCGGCTCCGATGATAGCAACTTTCTCGGAGTGAAATTGATCGGGAACTTCAACCGGGGGATCAATGTCATTGTGCATTTCATAGTCGGCTACAAAACGTTTCAAGGCACAGATGGCAATAGGTTCGTCAACGTAGCCACGGTTACAAGCGTCTTCACAGGGATGGGGGCAGACCCTGCCAATTGAAAGGGCAAAAGGAAGACGTTCTCTAATAACTGCTAAAGACTCAGCGTATTAACCATCGGCAATAAGTGCTGCATAAGAGCGGATATTCAGATTTGCAGGACAGGTGGCCTGGCAGATAGGCATGTCTTCTTTGAAGATGTTGTATTCACCAGACCTGGCTGTCTCTGGATTAAAATAATCTATGGCGGTTCGAAAGCCTACACCTTCGTTGAAATCATCATACATGTGGATTGGACAAACCCGGATACATTCTTTGCAGTCGGTGCACTTTTCCATGTCCACCCTGGGAGTGCGTCGCCTGATTTGGAAAGCGTATTTGCCATTGGCGGACTTGGTCTTGACCAACTGTGCGTTGGTGATGACTTCTATATTGGGGTGACTTCTCAGTGCTTCCAGATCCGGTTGCAGGAAAGGAGAGTCTCCGTCGATGACCCTGGTTTGGGGCAACAACTCGCCCCCCAGACTAGGAGAAGTTTCCACTAGAGTTACCTGCATGCCGGCCTCGGCTTGCTGCAATGCAGCAGCTACCCCGGCAGCGTCACCCCCAAAGACGACAACGCGCTTTTTTGACACGGTTGAATCCCTCCATCAAAGGAAATGAACAATTTCTGGCTATGCCGCCTTGTAGAGTGGCGAAGTGCCTTTCACTCCATCCAAATCTACCAACTCCCTGCGCTGCAAAGCCAAGACATATCGGAGCACTTGCGGTGGTGGCAGTTTCAGCCGTTTGGCCAGCTCAGTGACTGCCAGGGGTTCTTGCCTCAGCTCTCGCAGGATCTCGTGGGTGGCCACCTCATCCATTACTATGGTGTCCAGGGTTCTCCACATCTCATGTTCAGTGAATACCTCGCCATATTTGTTGCCTTCTGATGCGAAGACGGTGAACTTTCCAACCACCCAGCGCAACTTTTCCTTGGCAAGTGCTGTTTTGGCTATGGGTAACTTTTCTTTGAGTTCCGGAAGCTGCAAGCGATCTCCGTTCCCAAGGGGACCGAGCTCCCGGACACCCTGATTGAAGTTGGTTACCAGCTTGACAAATCTCTCACCTTCGGCCGAGGAGCACTGATCAAAGGCAACCCGCTTTGGGTTGAGGCCCACGTAAGTCAAAACCCTTTCAGCTAGTCCAACCTTAATTTTGCCCTGAAAATTGCCGGTAATGTAATGGCAGTCTCCGAAGTGGCAGCCGATGACCATGACCCCATCCGCTCCGTTTACAAAGGCTTCAGCTATCATGGTGGGGTCCACTCGGCCTGTACACATGACCCGGATGATTCTTATGTCTGTCGTATATTGGATCCTGGAAACTCCAGCGAAATCAGCTGCGGCGTACCCTCACCAGGTACAGCAGAAAACCAGGATCTTTGGAGTGAAATCGGTCAAGATAGTCACCTCCCTTTAATTTCGGATTGCGGATTTCGGATTTCGAATTTGAAAGACCGCATCTAGGATTTATATGGTTTTGAAAACCTCAAACTCATGAGCCGCTTAGAAATGCTCTTATTTGTTCCTCCACCTGTTGGTCGGTGTAAGAATTTATGCTGAGAGCGTGTTGATAGCAAGTGGCTGCACACACTCCGCATCCTTTACAGGCAACGGGAATTACACTAACCTTTCGACCTTTTTCAGTCTTAACTATCTCCAGGGCGCCGTAGGGACAAAGGGCAACACAAAGACCGCAACCCCGGCAGGCATCCTCGTCAGCAAGTATTGAAACGATAGGTTCAACGGTCATCATACCTTTGGCTAAAGGGATGGAGGCACGGGAAGCAGCGCCCAGGGCCTGAGAAACAGCCTCGCGAATGGTGGCTGGATAATGGGCATTGCCGCAGAGGTACACACCATCAGTAGCAAAGTCCAGGGGTTTCAGCTTTACGTGGGCTTCCAGGAAGAATTTGTTTTCATCCAATGTAACCCGCAGGAGTTTGGACAGTTCCTCATTGTCTTCGCCGGCAATAAGAGGTGTCGAGAGGACAACCAGATCCTGGGGTAACTCTAGCTCACGACCCAAGAGATGATGGTAAACTTTTACTCCATCTTTTCTTACCTCGGGTGGTTTTTCCTGGTCGTACTTGATGTAGCGTACTCCCAGTTGTTTGGAGCGTTGGAACAGGGCTTCGTTTTCCGTGCCGTATGCCTGGATGTCGCGGTAAAGTATGTGTACGTTGGCTTTTGGGTCTTTCTCCTTGATGGCGATAGCATTCTTGATGGCTGTCATGCAGCAGATGCGGGAACAATATTTTCGCTCCTCGTCACGGGCCCCAACACACTGGATCATCACTACGTTTTTAGCTTTAAATTTGTTGGCTCTAAACAGTCCTTCCAACTCGAACTGGGTGATAACTCCCTTGCCATCGTAGTTGTAGAGACCTTCCGGTCTGAAGACCTTGGCTCCTGTTGCGATTATAATTACACCCACGCCAAAGTTATCTTCTGTGCCATTTGTTGACACGGTCACATTGTAGTGGCCGATGTATCCCTGAATTTCTTTAATGGTGGTGGAAGTTAGGAGGCTTATGTTTTCATGGTTTTTGACCGCTTCCGCCTGTTTGGCGAGCAATTCCTGGGCATCAACATTGGCAGGTGCCAGTTTGTGGAGGTTGCGCAGTAAGCCGCCCAATTCCTTTGACTTTTCTACGAGAAAGACCTGATAACCTCGGTTTGCCAAAACCAGGGCCGAAGTCATACCGCTTATGCCCCCGCCGATGACCAAGGCTTTGGGATCCATCTCCGATTGGATAGGCTCTTGGGGTTGGAGAAGGGCAGCCTTGGCCACGCCCATGCGGATGAGATCCATTGCCTTTTGATTGCCATCCTGCCGCTCTTGCATGTGGACCCACGAGCATTGGTCCCGGATATTGACCATCTCGAAGAGGTAGGGATTGAGCCCGGCCTCAGCACAGCTCTCGCGGAAGAGAGGCTCATGCGTTCTGGGACTGCAAGAGGCTACCACTACGCGGTTTAGTTTTTCCTCTTTAATAGCATCTTTTATCTCATTGATGCCGGCCTCGGAGCAGGTGTAGAGGTTTTCTTTTACAAACACGACATTGGACAGCGTTTTGGCATACTCGGCTATGTCAGGGCAGTCAAGATAGCCTGCAATGTTGCTGCCGCAGTCGCAGACAAAGACTCCAATACGAATATCTTCGGCCAATTTCACACCTCAATTTTTTAACCACGAAGAACACGAAGGGCACAAAGAAATTAAATTTTTGTGTTTGTCTGTTCCTTCGTGATGTTTGGGTTGCAGAGTTATCTCAGAGCAAAAAGCTTCTATTTACCGCCTCCGGCAGCAGCTTTCGGAGCAGTGGCCACAATCTCAGCGGCCCGGGCGGCGGCGCTGCTGGCCTGTGCTACCGATTCAGGAATATCCATCGGTCCTTGAGCGCATCCACAAACGAACACGCCCGGACGGCTAGTATCCAAAGGTATAATTGGGTCGGTCTTGAAAAAGCCATTTTGATCCAGCTCCAACCCCATGAGTTCAGCCAACTTGGGAGTGGATGCAGCGGGGACACAGGCGGTTGCCAAAATAACCATATCGAAGGTCTCGTGTTCTACCTGTCGGGTGGTGGTGGACTCATACCAAACTATGGGATTGTGGGCTTTGTCCTCGGTGATCTCCGCCACCCGACCCCGGACGTACTTGATGTTGGCAGACTTGCCGCCCCGCAACTTGTACTCCTCGAATCCTCGACCCACGGCTCGGAGGTCCATGCAAAAGATGGAAGAAGTAGTCTCGTTATCATGCTCGTGGGCGATCATTGCCTCTTTAACCGAGTGCATGCAACAGTAAGAAGAGCAAAAGCGATTGAAGCGAAAATCCCGGGAACCCACACATTGAATAAAGGCAAGTTTTTTTGCCGTATGTGCAGCTGCTTCCCTCTTTTTCAAGGGAGAAAGCTTCTCCTCAACTGCGGCTGCTTTTTCGGCCAGGGTGGCCCAGCGCTCGAAATCAGCATCTTCCCCGGCTTTGCCGGCTTCAAACTCTTTGACGAACGCAGCAGTTTTCTTGCCGTGCTTTTCCTCGAGTTTATCGATCTGGCGAGTGGCCTTTTGCAGCTCTTTTTCCAGATCAGCTATCTCAGCTCTGAGGGCTAGCTCGGAGGGGCGATCTAGGTGGCCGTGGGTGGGGCCGCTGGCGCTCAACAGTCGCTCAAATTCCAGGGCGGTAACCACGTTGATGATGCGGCCGTAACCATACTCTGGAATTACAGAGGGATCGAAGACGTCATAGCCGGTGGCAAGAACAATGGCACCAACCTCCAGATCCAATTGCTGGTCTTGCTGCTCGTAATCAACGGCCTCTGCCTGGCAAACCTTGGCACAAATGCCGCACTTCTTGCCCTGTCCCAACTGACGGCAGTTTTCGGCGTCAATGCAATGGGTCGAAGGAATGCCCTGGGGAAAGTACTTATATATGGCCTTGCGTTCGCCCAGCCCCACATTATAGTCATCCTTGACCGTAGATGGACACTTCTCCACGCAGGCCCCGCAGCCGGTACAGAGATCCTCATTCACATAGCGGGCCTTTTTACGCACTTTCACCTTAAAGGAACCCACCTCGCCCTTTACCTCTTCGACCTCGCAGTAGGCGAGGAGATTGATATTGGGATGCCGACCGGCATCCAGCAACTTAGGCGAGAGAATTCAGATGGCGCAGTCGTTGGTGGGAAAGGTCTTGTCCAACTGGGCCATCTTGCCGCCGATACAAGGCAGCTTTTCCACCAGGTGGACCTGGATACCCATTTCGGCCAAATCCAAGGAGGACTGAATGCCGGCGATCCCACCGCCGAGTACCATGACATCGTTACTCACTGTTCACCTCTTCCAAAGTGTCTAAAATGTTCTAAAATGTACTAAAGTGCCTATAAAAAAACCTAGTAGTCAGTAGCCAGTAGTCAGTATTCAGTAGATAAAAGAAATTATTTCGTGTTCCTAGTCTCCTGAATTCTGGCTCCTGGATTCTCTGCTTTTCCGCAATCCGCAATTCGAAATCTACTATTTGATTGCCTCCGCCAGTACCGAGGTCAGGTCCTTAATCTTGAAATCCAGTTCAAGATTATTGAGAGCACAATTGAGATGGATCTGACACTTGGGGCAGGCCGTAACCAGCGTTTGAGCGCCTGTGGCTTTGGCTTCGAGCAAACGCTCCACCTGGATTTGTTTGGAGCCAGAAGAGCAGTTGGCCCAGCCGCTGGTGCCACAGCAAACAGCATTTTCCCGGTTTCTCTCCATCTCCAAAAACTGGTCTGCTGCAATCCTGCGGAGAATGTCACGGGGTCCATCGTAAATCTTGGCCATCCGTCCCAACCTGCAAGGGTCGTGATAGGTAAGTGAGCCGGCGCCGTTCTCCACGGTCAAAGAGCCTTCCTCCAGCATTTGGCCCACAAGATCATAGAAGTGAATCACCTCAAAACCGAGATCTCCACAGTGCTCAGTGTAGTTGTGTTTGAAGGTGTAATAGCCCTCAGGGCAGTTAAACACCACTCGTTTAGCCCCGGATTTTCTAATTACTTCCAAGTTATGGGCGGCCAATTTTTTGAAGAGCTCCACCTGACCGTTCCACAGCATATCGTGGCCGCAACAGTGCTCGTCATCACTCACCACCGGTTTAATGCCGGCACCGTTAAGAATCTTGATAATGTTTTTGCTCACCGAGAGGCTGTCCACTCCAATGTCCCGGAAGATCACCTGAAAATAGGGCATGCAACCCACGAAGAAGAAGGTATCACCCTTTTTGGCAACTTTTCCCGCTTCCTTGGCCCACTCGGATTTCTTTTGGTTTATACCCTGGGTCTGCAGTTCCATGATTGTCTGCAGCATGCCATGATGGGAATAGATGGGCTGGGTTCCGAGTTTAGTGGCTTCTTCTCGGAGGAGGCGCATGAACTCAGGAAAATTGATACTGGAGGGGCAACGCTCGAAACAGCGACTGCAGGTTAGGCAGGACCAGAGTTCGCTGTCTCTTAGCAGTTCGTCTCCCAAACCAAGTAGTGCCTTTTCCACAATAAGACGGGGAGAGAAGCTGGGGAGCACTCTCGAGACAGGACAGCTTCCGGTACACACCCCACAATCCAGGCAATAGTAACTTTGAGTAAGTTGGGCAGCATCTTCGATCTTCATGCGGCTACTCCCAGGGGATTCTTCCCCAGGTCTTTGATTTTTTGAGTAAAAGAAGTAACAATTCCAGCAAAGCGTGAGGCTTCAGCAGACGAAACCCACTCCAGGGCCAGTCTTTCATTTTCGATGCCCATTAAGTCCAGCAATTCGCGAGTCATTTCGATGATCCGTTTGGCTTTTTGATTACCATCCAGGTAATGGCAGTCGCCGATGTGTCAGCCGCTTACAAGAACGCCGTCCGCCCCTTTTTGGAAGGCCTTGAGAATAAAATCAGGGGAGACCCGGCTGGAACACATGACCCGTATCACTCGAATGTTGGGCGGGTATTGCAACCGACTGACCCCTGCCAAATCAGCGCCGGCATAGGCGCACCAGTTGCAGCAGAAAGCGATGATTTTCGGTTCGAATTTTCCGGCCATGAGCACATTCCCTTCTGAATTAAGATGCCTTTTAACGCTTTGCGCTCTGCGCTCTGCGTTATTCACACAGTGCAGCCTCCACCATGGTTAATACCTCGTGGTCGGTAAAGTGGCGGATACCAGCAGCCCCCGTGGGACAGGCTACAGCACAGGCGCCACAACCCTTACAAAGCGCTTCTTTAATCTGCGACACCGTGACGCCCTCACTAAGTTCTACAAGTTCAGGAGCCCCATAGGGGCAAGCCTCGACACACAGGCCGCAGCCACGACACAGGTTCTGGTCTACAGCGGAGACCACCCCTTCGACCTCTATGGTCTTTCGGGACAGGACGGTGGCGGCTCGAGCGGCTGCCGCCTGAGCCTGAGTGATGCTTTCGTCGATAGGCTTGGGATAATGGGCTAGACCGCAGACGAAGACACCATCAGTGGCGAAGTCCACCGGACGGAGTTTCATGTGAACTTCCAAGAAGAAGTTGTCCTGGCTCAGAGGTACCTTATACATCTGAGCCAAAGCTTCCAAACCATGAGTCTCGATGGCGCTAGCCAGGGTTA
>CP070689.1:78619-94872 GCA_020353155.1 Deltaproteobacteria bacterium
AATAAGGTTTACTCGGGCTTCTCAGCTGCCTCTGTTTTTCAAGAGAAATCTCAAGACTAATACTGGAGCCCACGACCGGGCTTGAACCGGTGAACCTCTTCCTTACCAAGGAAGTGCTCTACCAACTGAGCTACGTGGGCTCGATCAGGGGCGTTTGGGGCGACTGGACCAGGAATGCATGGAAGCAGCCAGCCTCGCACTAGGAGCCACAGTGCTGAAAGCTTCCGTCGGACAATGAGAAAAGGAAGAATGTAGTGCTTAACGATAATGGTCCTGGAGCCACCTTGGGCGCCACTATCTCCTACTAAAATTATGCTCACTGGTGGTGGAGAGGGGAGGATTCGAACCTCCGAAGGCTGCGCCGGCAGATTTACAGTCTGCTCCCTTTGACCGCTCGGGAACCTCTCCGCAGCAATTGAGAGCTTCAGCTAAAACCCCATTATAAATAAATTAACACCACGAAATAACAAACTTTTATGGAGCTGGCGATGGGAATCGAACCCGCAACCTGCTGATTACAAATCAGCTGCTCTACCATTGAGCTACGCCAGCGAATCAGGACACTATAAACTTATTTATAGTACTAATCAAGAAAAAAATTTATAACTTTTCAAATTTTCTAAACTGATCTTCACGGGATCGACTAAGCGCCGGAGCTTTGTTCTTTGATGAACAGGACGCGGTACATAAGTAGAATCACACCTACTGTTATAGCTGAATCGGCAACATTAAAGGCGGGCCAATGGTAGCTACGATAATAAACATCAATGAAATCAATAACCTCTCCCAGCCTAACCCTGTCGATCACATTACCCAAAGCTCCACCGAATATTAGCGACAAAGCCACATGTTCCACCTTCTGATCCGTGGGTAGACGGAAAAGCATCCAAATTACCACCCCCATGGCCAAAAGCGATACCGCTAAGAAAAAAAGGGTTCGCAGAATAGATGGCTGACCCGCCAGGAGACCAAAGGCAGCACCTGTGTTGTGCACCCGGGTCAGGTTCAGTAGGCCATGGATGATCGGCCGGATCTCGTGCATTTTCAGAGCAGCGCTCACCGCCGATTTGCTCACTTGATCCAGGATGAGCACTCCAGCCGTCAGGGGCAGGAAGAGTTTAAGGCGAGACTTCAATGGACCACCTTTTGTTGGCAAGCGATCTTCTCTGCTTTGCATAAAACGGAGAATACTAGGCACTAGGCACCAGCTCATGCTCACTTATTCTAGGTGCTTACTGCCTAGTGCCTAGTGTCTAGTAACCTAGCCAACACTGTGTGTGGCGCGGTGTTGGCTAGGATGCGGTAGCATGGAGTTCTCTAACGCAGCGGCTGCAGATCTCAGGCTGATCAGCATCAGCCCCCACGGTTTCATCATGGACCCAACAGCGGGCGCATTTCATTGCTGAGGCAGGTCTGACATGAATCATTAGTCCAGGTATATCTACAGCGGCGGTAGCCGATTCAAGGCTTTCGGGATCTGTCAATCTCACCTGGGAAACTATGAAAACCCGGCTCAGGAGATCTTCGTGGCCTTGCAAACTTTCCATGAGTGGTCCACTTGCCCCGAGGGTAATTTCTGCATCCAACGAATGCCCCACCTCTTTGTTCTTTCTCGCCAGTTCTAAGGCACGGTTAACCTCTGCCCGAAGTTCCAAAATAAGCCCCCACTGTTCTTCTATGGAGTCATCTTCATAAGCAGATACCGGCTCTGGCAATAGTTCCAAGTGGACACTCTCGCTTTTGCCTGGGAAAGGGGGCACATTCTCCCAGACTTCCTCGGAGGTGAACGCCAAAATTGGGGCCATGATCCGCACAAGGGTTGTGGCTATTTCGAAGAGGGCAGTCTGGGCCGAACGCCGCTTTTCAGAAGTGGGTGCCGAGACGTAAAGCCGATCCTTCAGCACATCCAGGTAAAAAGAACTGAGGTCCACCACACAGAAATTATGTATGGCGTGATAAATTTTATGGAATTCGAAACGTTTGTAGGCCTTGGCCACCTTCCTCACTAATTGCTGTAATCGATGCAGGGCCCACCGATCCAGTGACTCCATGGAAGACACATTAATTCTGTCCCGCTCGGGGTCGAAGTCACTCAAATTTCCCAGCAAAAATCGGCAGGTGTTTCTGATTCGCCGATAGGCCTCAGACAAACGCTGGAGTATCTCTTCTGAGATGCGAATATCGTCTCGATAATCCTCAGCCGCCACCCAAAGCCTCAGAATTTCTGCACCATACCTTTCAATGACTTCGTTTGGCGCTATGACATTACCTAAGGACTTTGACATCTTTCGCCCTGCACCATCAACCACAAATCCATGGGTGAGCACAGTATGGTACGGAGCTTGGCCCCTGGTGCCCACCGCTGCTAACAAGGAGCTGTGAAACCAGCCTCTGTGCTGGTCGCTCCCTTCCAGATAAAGGTCAGCCGGGAAATGGAGATCCTCACGAGGTTCGAGAACCGCGGCATAGCTAACACCTGAGTCAAACCACACGTCCAGGATGTCCATTTCTTTGCTGAAGCTGGAGCTGCCACACTTGCCGCATGCTGCTTGAGGTGGTAGCAACTGTCCAGCTTCCTCTGAGAACCATATGTCGGCCCCTTCTGAGGTAAACCTCGAAACCACGTGCTCCAGCACCTCAGGACTGGCCAAGATCTCGTCACAACCCTGACAATAGAACACTGTTATGGGCACACCCCAGGCTCTTTGCCGGGAGATGCACCAATCAGGCCGGTTGGCAATCATGCCATGTATGCGCTCTTTGCCCCAACTGGGAAGCCACGCCACTTCCTTCTCAATGGAATCTAGCGCCTTAGCCCTGAGGTCATTAGATTCCATACTTATGAACCACTGCTCAGTAGCCCGGAAGATGACCGGCTGCTTGCATCGCCAGCAGTGAGGGTAGGAGTGGGTTATGGTCTCCTCTCGGATGAGGTTTCCGTGCTCGGCGATCTTTTCATTCACCCCTTTGTTCGCCTCGAATACGAACTGACCGGCGAAATGAACCACATCCTCGGTGAAGCACCCGTCATCATCCACTGGAGAATAGATTTCAAGTTCATACTTGAGGGCAGTCTCAAAATCCTCGCGGCCATGCCCCGGGGCAGTGTGCACACAGCCGGTCCCCACATCCAGGGTTACATAGGGTGCTTGCACAATGACCGACTCCCGATCGATAAAGGGATGACGACATTTCATACCTTCCAGGTCGAAGGCAGTTAGTCTGGCCAGAATCTCGTAATCGGAGATCTTAGCCTTGTCCATTACTGCCTCCACCAACCCATCTGCAATAATCCAAGCTTCCCCTGCGAATCCCACCACCGCATATTCGTAGTCCGGATGAAGTGCTATGGCAAGATTTGCTGGAATAGTCCACGGGGTGGTTGTCCAGATGAGGACGAAGACCCTCTTGCCGTCTAGAGAGGAAACCTTGGGGCTGAGGTCATCTATAAGAGGAAACTTTACATAAATGGAGGGTGACTGATGATCTTCGTATTCTACCTCCGCCTCAGCCAGGGCGGTGCGACATGAGCTGCACCAGTATATTGGTTTTTTGCTCTTGTACACGCTTCCCTGAGTTATGAACTTCCCTAGTTCCCTGGCAATGATAGCCTCGTATTCATAGGACATAGTTAAATAAGGGTTTTCCCAGTCCCCTGTTACACCCAACCGCTTAAACTCCTGCCGTTGAATGTCTATAAATTTCTCGGCATAGGCCCGACAGCGTTGTCGCAGTTCCAGTTGACTCATTCCCTGCCTCTCGCCACCCAACTCCTTTTCCACCTGGTGCTCAATGGGCAACCCGTGACAATCCCAACCAGGAACATAGACGCTGTCATATCCCATTACCTGCCTGGATCGAACTATCATGTCTTTGAGAATCTTGTTAAGTGCTGTTCCCAGGTGAATATGACCGTTTGCATAGGGCGGCCCATCGTGGAGAACGTATCGCGGTCGGCTCTTGCTGGTGCTTCTGAGCTTGGCATACAAATCCATCCTTTCCCACTTCGCCAAGATTTCCGGTTCCCTCTTGGCCAAGTTAGCCTTCATGGGAAAGTCTGTGCGGGGTAAATTGAGCGTTTTTTTATAATCCATTAACCTCTCCAGTTGTAAAAAGCAGAAATTAACATACAACCCTTGATTGTCAAGGAAAATGTCCGGTAAGAAGTTTCCCCATGAATAAATAAAGAAGCCTAGTTCCGAGTACCTGGTTTTTATTTAGGAGGAGTCAGGAGTCAGTGGGCAAGGAGCATGGAGCATAGAGTAAGGACTAAGGAGTCAGTGTTCAGGTTTCAGGTTTTAGCTTTTGTGTTTCTCCTCCCTGGCACCTGAAACCTCGAGGCTTGGTGCCCAGTGCTTAGTCCCTAGTGCCTAGTTGAAAAGGCTGCGTGCTGTCAGCTGCTGGCTGAACGTCCCGTCTCGCCGCTATAACAATATCTCGAGATCTTCTTCGCAGAAACTAAATGATCCTTGACAATAGATTTGATTTGTAGCATAAGCTACGTCCTTAAATAGAAGCGGGCTCTAGAGCAACCAACGAGGTAATGCATTGCTCCTCGCTGACAATTTTGCTACTATGGCCAAACTCGAGGGCAAACCAGCTAAAACAACGGATATGATGATATGAAGCATTCTTCAGGCGCGCAACCGATACCTACTCACGAGAAATTCGCCGAACGCATCTTCGAGGTGGAGCTCGACCGTGCCATCGCCAGAGCCAACGAAGCTTTACTTGCCCTTCAGCATTCCGACGGACACTACCGTTTCGATCTTGAAGCTGACTGTACCATCCCCGCCGAATACATACTCATGATGCACTACATGGACGAGATCGATGATCAACTTGCCGCCAAGATCGCTGTTTATCTTCGTGAGCATCAGTGTGAGGACGGTGGCTGGAATCTTTACTGTGGCGGTGATTTCGACCTCAGTTGCAGCGTAAAAGTGTACTACGCCCTCAAACTAGCAGGTGATAATCCGGATGCTCCCCATATGGTGAAAGCGCGCCAGGCCATTCTGGCTCACGGTGGGGCAGCCCGCGCCAATGTGTTTACCCGCATCAGTTTAGCTCTCTTCGGTCAAATACCTTGGCGTGGAGTTCCTTTTATACCTGTAGAGATTGTACTTTTGCCCCGGTGGTTTCCTTTTCATTTGAGTAAAGTTTCATATTGGTCCCGGACCGTAATGGTTCCCCTTTTCATCCTCTGCACTTTAAAACCGAGGGCAAGAAATCCAAGACAAATCCATATTCGGGAACTCTTTGTCACGCCTCCAGAGAAAGAAAAAGAATACTTCCCCATCCGCTCGCCCCTCAACCGAATTTTTTTGAGTCTTGACAAGATAGGACGACTCCTCGAGCATTTCGTCCCTGCCAGTATGCGGAGCCGTGCTATCAAGAAAGCAGAGGCGTGGTTTATAGAACGACTCAATGGCACAGATGGCCTCGGGGGCATCTTTCCAGCCATGGTCAATGCCCTAGAAGCCCTGGAACTGCTGGGCTATCCACCAGATCATCCCTACAGGATGCAGGCTAAGCAGGCTTTGGAAAAGCTCCTGGTAATCGGTGAGGATTCCGCCTACTGTCAGCCCTGTTTGTCCCCTATGTGGGACACCTGTCTCGCCGCTTTAGCCCTGTTGGAGGCGAGTGGCGGCGAGGTTACCGACGATATTCTCCGTGCTTTGGATTGGCTCAAGGAGAGGCAATTGTCTGACGAACCGGGGGACTGGCGAGAGAGACGTCCCAATCTTAGAGGAGGCGGCTGGGCCTTCGAGTATGCAAATCCCCACTACCCAGACCTTGACGATACTGCGGTCATAGGTTGGGCTATGCACCTAACCGGCCTGGAGCGTTACCGCGAAGCAATCCTCAGGGCGGCAAATTGGCTGGAAGGCATGCGCTCAAAAAATAGTGGTTTCGCCAGCTTTGATGCTGACAACACTCACTACTATCTCAACGAAATTCCCTTTGCCGATCACGGTGCCTTACTCGACCCGCCCACCAGCGATCTTACCGCTCGCTGTATAACCCTTTTGGCAAAGGTAGACAGAATAGGCTACCGAGAAGCGATTGCTGCTGGGATAGACTTCCTCCGCCGAGAGCAGGAGGCCGACGGCTCCTGGTTTGGACGGTGGGGAACCAATTACATTTACGGAACCTGGTCGGTACTTGTAGCCTTGGAAGCTGCTGGTGAAGACCTTAATCAACCTTACATTCGGCGGGCGGTGGAATGGTTAAAATCCGCCCAACACCCTGACGGCGGCTGGGGTGAGGCTTGTGGCTCCTATTGCGATCCCAATTTGGCTGGCCGTGGTAGCGAAAGTACCTCTTTTCAAACCGCTTGGGCCATGCTTGGCCTGATGGCTGCTGGCGAGGCCTTTAGTCCTGAGGTGCGCCGCGGTGTTGAATTCCTATTCCGCTTCCAAAAAGAGGATGGGTTGTGGCAAGACCACGTGCACACCGCACCTGGCTTCCCACGCGTTTTCTACCTCAAGTACCACGGCTACGATAAGTACTTCCCCTTATGGGCCCTGGCCCGCTACCGTAACCTACTGCGCAAGAAATCAACTTGAAAACCCTGGGAATTGTAGCTGCCCTTAGACCTGAGGCCCGGAGCCTGGGCAGTTTGCCACTAAGAGCCGCTGGTCTGGTAGAACTATCTCGCTCCGCAATTCTTTACATCTCCGGCATGGGCGCCAAACAGGCTCAAGCTGCAGCCGAAGTGCTCATAGCCCGAAACGCTTCAGCCTTGCTCAGCTGGGGCAGTGCCGGGGCACTCCACCCAAAGCTCTCATCAGGTAACTTGATTATCCCCAAAATAGTCGTTTATCCCCAGAAAGGTACCTTTTCTACCGATGATGGTTGGCACAATCGCCTACTGAGCCGACTGGCCGACCAGCTTGAAATCTCTACGGAACCCTTGGCTCAAAGCCTCACCGTACTGAGGAGCCGGGAGGAAAAACTCGCTTTTTTCAAGCAAAACGAAGCCCTCACAGTAGATATGGAAAGCGGTTCGGTGGCTGAGGCGGCAACCAAGGCCAACCTCCCCTTCATGTCCATCCGAGCCATTGCTGACCCTCTAGAGCAGAATATACCGATATCCGCTCTCAGGTGTATTGACGAAAGTGGCCGGTTCCGGCCGTTTCATCTCCTGGGAAGCTTGGCGCGAAGGCCTGCAGACTTCCTCATTTTGAGTCGCCTCTGGCGCAACTTCCTTACTGCCCGCACTACCTTGACCACCGTGGCACAGCTGGTGGGAGAAGATTTCCTGGCTTTCTAAATCCGCAATCCGAAATCCGAAATCACTCTCTCCCCCTTGACCAGTGGGTTGTGGCTATGTCAAACTTCCAAATTTAAATTCATTGGTCCGGATATGAGAAGAGCAACAATAACATGGCCAATAGCTTTGTAGAACATTTAGGTCGAATCCTAGCCGGTTGGATGCATCTTACCCACCGTTACGCCTTAGGATTGGTGTTGCTGGCCTCCGTGGTCACAGGGGCTCTACTCTACTACACGGTCAACAATCTGGGGATCAATACCGACACTGCTGAAATGTTGTCTGAAACCCTTCCCTTTCGGCGCAACTACAAAGCTTTCAAAACTGCATTTCCTCAATACGATGACGCTTTGCTGATAGTAATCGACGCTGAGACACCAGAACTCGCCCAGGATGCGAGCACGGCCCTAGCGGCCCAACTAGAGAGTAGAAGCGACCTCTTCCTCCTAGTCTATCTTCCCGGCGGGGACAGCTTCTTTCAAAAACACGGGCTCATGTATCTGAGCCCCGCTGAATTGCAAGACTTGGCTGACAACCTGGCCCAGATCCAGCCGTTTCTTGGGAGGTTGACCAGGGATCAAACATTGCGTGGTCTTTTTTCCATGCTTACTGCCGGAGTGGATGCGGTCATGGAGGGGGAGGACCTCGATTTAACCCCAGTTTTGGACCGCATTCAACTAGCTATTGAAGCCAGCATCGAGCAAAGGCAATACAACCTATCTTGGCAGGAACTGATGCTTGGCACCCATCTAACCCCCGATGATCGGCGGAGTTTCATTTTGACAAAACCGCAACTTGATTACAGCAAGCCTTTTCCTGCTGAAGCCGCCATGAAGGAGGCCCGTCGCCTGGCAAAAAACCTTCACCTCACTGAAGACAATGGGGTTAGAGTCCGTCTTACCGGAGACGCGGCCTTGGAATATGAGGAGTTGCTCAGTGTGACCCGTGGCGCCGGGATTGCTGGCATCCTTGCACTCCTCACGGTTGGAATAGTTCTTTTCTTAGGCCTGGGTTCTCCGAGGCTGGTACTAAGCACCTTAGGCACCCTGATTATGGGCCTCATCTGGACCGCTTCTTTTGCTGCCGCTGCTGTGGGCCATTTGAACCTGATCTCTGTGGCCTTTGCCGTGCTTTATATAGGACTCAGTGTCGATTACGCCATCCACTTTTGCTTACGCTACAAAGAATTGATCCAGGAGGGTGTTCCTCATTCCACAGCTCTCGAACAAACTGCCCGCGATATTGGTAGCTCTCTCGTCCTGTGCAGCATAACTACGGCCATTGGCTTTTATGCCTTTATTCCCACCGTTTTCGAGGGAGTGGCCGAACTAGGGCTCATTTCTGGCACAGGCATGTTTATTAGCCTCATCGCCAATCTCACACTTCTTCCTGCCTTACTCAGCTTGAGACCACTCGCCCCTGACCTTTTACCAGCTAAGCCTGAAAGAAACGGGGTTGCAGCCAAACTCCTTGCCATGCCCAGCCAGAACGCCCGCTTTATCAGAATCGCGGCCCTGGCAATTGGTCTTGGGGCCACCTTATTGCTCCCTCACGTCACCTTCGACAACAACCCGATGAATCTCCGGGACCCAGATAGTGAATCAGTCGTTACCTTCAAGGAGTTGCTTGCCCAGAGCAAAAACTCGCCTTGGACCCTCAATGTGCTAGCTTCCAGTAGCGATGATGCCGCAAGCTTTGCCCATAGTCTCAGTGAATTGGAACCCGTTGATATGAGCCTCACCCTGGAAAAGTTTGTGCCCACTGACCAGGAGGAAAAACTTGCCATAATTGAGGAAATCGAGCTAATTGTTGGGCCAGAGATTTCGGAGAATAGTAATAGGCCACCGCTAAAGGCGGAAGAACAGATTGGTTCTCTGCGGGATTTTTCCGTATCCTTGGGAAATTACATAAAAGCCAATCCTGCCGCTTCCTTCTCCAAAGCAGCCATTAGGCTGCAAGACGCGCTCAACCGCTTTCTTGTAGAACTCAGCATCCAAGATCCCGCAATGCGAGAGCAAACTATGGGTAAACTCCAAACCAGTTTGCTTGGTTCTCTGCCTACCCGTTTAGACGCTCTCGCTACTTCGCTGACCGCAGAAGAGATCACCATAGACGACTTGCCCAAAGATTTAATAGACCATTGGGTATCCAAAGATGACCAGTATCGGGTTGCAGTATTTCCCCGGGAAAATCTCAACGACAACGCAGCCATGCGCCGTTTCGTTGCTGCAGTTCATAAGGTGACCCCTGATGCCATAGGCTTTCCGGTAATCTATCTTGAGGCAGGCAATGCGGTGGTCAAAGCCTTTAAGCAGGCATTCCTAATGGCTTTTGTTGCCGTCACTCTCCTGCTGCTTATTTTGCTGCGGCCCAAATCCGATACGCTCCTAGTTTTATTACCGCTCCTCCTGGCAGGAGCCCTTACCGGTGCGGCCTCGGTGGTGGTAAAGATACCCTTCAATTTTGCCAATGTGATTGCCCTACCCTTGCTCCTCGGAATTGGGGTAGACAGCGGTATTCACATGGTTCACCGGATGCGCGCTGCACCTCCCACAGCTGGCCAGATGCTCAAGACTAGTACGGCGCGAGCTGTGTTCTACAGTTCATTAACCACCATTTGCAGTTTTGGCAACCTTGCCGTGTCTCCTCACCGGGGCATGGCAAGCATGGGCGTACTACTTACGATTGGGATCGGCTTTACCCTACTTTCCACTCTAGTGGTGTTGCCTGCCCTGATGGCTACTGGCAAACAGTCCTAGGTGGGCAGTCAGCAGTAGGACGGGGGGACCATTTCGCATTTTTCATTTGTCATTTTAATGAAGCGCTTTTGTGCCATTCTCCAAAGTGAAATGATAAATGCGCAATGTGAGATGAGAAATGGCGCCATTCTCTAGGCTCTTGGCCTTTAACTCGAACGGGAAAACACCATGAAGACTTTTATCACCGGGGCTTCGGGATTTGTGGGCTCGGCAGTGCTGCGCCGGCTCATCGAGGAAGGACACACAGTAGTCGCACTGGTACGACCTAGCAGTGACAGAAGCAACCTAGACGGTTTACCAGCTGAAATTGTGACTGGTGACTTAACTGACCCTGACTCTTATGCAGCCGCCCTGGTCGGATGTGACTTTCTATTTCACGTAGCAGCGGACTATCGTCTTTGGGTGCCCAAACCGGATGAAATGTATGAGACCAACGTTACTGGTACCCGTAAACTCATACTGGCTGCAGCTCAAGCAGGAGTGAAGCGTATCGTCTACACCAGTAGCGTGGCCACCCTTGGACTGAATTCGGATGGCGCCCCGGCCGATGAGAGCACTCCGGTAACCCTTTCTGACATGATCGGCCACTACAAACGATCCAAATTTCTGGCCGAAGCCGAGGTGAAACGACTAGTGAAGGAACAGAACCTACCAGTGGTAATTGTCAATCCCTCCACGCCCGTGGGGCCCCGCGATATAAGGCCGACGCCCTCCGGACGGGTAATTATTGACGCAGCCTCCGGACGGATACCCGCTTACGTTGACACTGGCCTCAATCTGGTCAATGTGGATGATGTGGCAGTCGGGCACCTTTTGGCCTTAAACCACGGGACTGTTGGCAGACGGTACATTTTAGGAGCTCAAAACATGACCCTTAGAGAGTTCCTGACAGAGGTGGCCATTATGGCTGGCCAATCTCCACCAAAAGTGAGGCTGCCCCGGGGTCTGATCTTACCCATTGCTTACCTTGTCGAAGGGTGGGCACGACTCACCGGTAGCGGTGAGCCACTCATTACGGTTGATGGAGTGAAGCTCTCTAAGAAAAAGATGTTTTTTTCGTCCGAGAGAGCAGAGCACGAACTTGGATTTCGTCCTGGACCGGTGAAAGAAGCTCTCCGTAGTGCGGTCAACTGGTTTCAGCAAAACGATTATCTCCGTTAACCAAAGGGTTCAGGGGTCAGTTGTCAGTAGGCATAGAGCATAGAGTTAAAAATCCTAAATCCGCAATCCGAAATCCGAAATCGCCGAAGTGCCTAATTGAAACGGCTGCCTGTTGGAATGGGCGCTATGCTCTATGCTAGCACTTCTATTTGTGATAGGTTTCGGCAGCCATCTATAAGTTAGGACTTGAATATGGAAGTAATTCTCGCTCAACCACGTGGATTTTGTGCTGGAGTAATTCGCGCCATCGAGACAGTAGAACGGGCTCTCCATTTGCATGGCTCACCAGTGTACGTGCTGCACGAGATTGTCCATAACCGCCATGTAGTAGGTGCTCTGCGAGATCGTGGTGCAAGCTTTGTCGAAGACTTGGAGGAGGTTCCTTTAAACTCCGTCACAATATTCAGCGCCCACGGCGTATCTAACCTTGTGGTGGATCAAGCCGAGCAAAGAAATCTCCGTGCTATCGACGCCACCTGTCCTCTGGTCACCAAAGTGCATCTCCAGGCCCGACGCTACAGCCGTCAAGGAATGGAGATCATAATTGTCGGCCATCCTGGCCACCCGGAAGTGGAAGGAACCCGGGGCCGTATAAATGGCCCGGTGCATGTGCTGTCAACCATTGAGGAGTTTGAGATATTAAAGGACAAACAACCTGATGGTCTTGCTTACGTCACCCACACGACTCTGAGCATGGATGACACTCGTCACCTTATAGATGGACTCAAAAGTCGATTTCCCGCCATCATTGGTCCTGACTTGAAAGATATTTGTTATGCCACCCAGAGTAGACAAAATGCTGTGAGGAAACTTTCTCAAGAGATTGACATACTCTTAGTCGTGGGGGCTCGATACAGTTCGAACTCAAACCGTCTTCGCGAGGCAGGTGCGCAAAACGGGCTGCCTGCCTATCTCATTGAGGATGAAGGAGAGATCGAGCCTAAATGGCTGAAAAATAAAGTAAAGATAGGGATCACCGCCGGCGCCTCAACCCCCGAAATACTGGTGCAAGGGGTCTTAGCCAAACTGAGCAGCTATGGTAAACTTCGCGTGCGGGAAATGGAAGGTAGACAGGAAACCATACGCTTCAGTCTGCCAAAATCCAAATATCTCTAACTGAACACTCTCTATTCGAGGAGCTCGAGATGTCCGTTCCTCTTATCCAGCAATACCGCATTACCTCTTACATTCTAAAGCAGAAGCTTGGAGGGAGGAAAAGGTACCCTCTTGTCCTGATGTTAGAGCCCCTGTTTCGTTGCAATCTGGCATGCGCTGGCTGCGGTAAGATAGAGCATCCTGAGAATATACTCGACAAACATCTGACAGTAGATGATTGTCTTTCGGCGGTTGATGAATGCGGTGCCCCCGTTGTTTCCATCGCGGGTGGAGAACCTTTCCTGCTCAAAGAGTTGGACCAGATAGTGGCGGGAATTATTCGCCGCAAAAAGTTCGTTTATCTTTGTACCAATGGTTTGCTGCTCAAAAAGCATCTTGAGGATTACAGTCCATCACCATACTTAACCTTTTCGGTCCACCTTGACGGAAATCGTGAACGCCACGATGCCATCGTATGTCGGCAGGGCGTATTTGATCTGGCGGTGGATGCCATCAAGACGGCTCGCAAGAAGAATTTCAGAGTAACAATAAATTCTACCCTTTATGAGGGAGTTACACCCCAGGAAGCCGCTGAGTTTTTTGACTTTGCCATGGGTCTAGGAATAGAAGGAATTACCGTTGCCCCCGGTTTTAGCTACGAAAGAGCATCCAAGCAGGAAGTGTTTTTGCACCGTACCGCCAGCAAACAGCTTTTCCGGGACATTTTAAAAATCGCTGAAGACCGCAAGTGGAAATTCAATCACACCAGTCTCTACCTTGATTTTCTTGCCGGCAACCAACTTTATCAGTGCACTCCTTGGGGTAATCCAACTCGCAATATCTTCGGCTGGCAAAGGCCATGCTATCTTCTTGAAGATGGCAGCTATGCCCCGAGCTTCAAGGAACTGATAGAGGAAACCGAATGGGAAAAATATGGCGTGGGATGCAATCCTAAATGCGGTCAATGCATGGTCCACAGTGGGTTTGAACCGAGCGCAGTGAACGATATGATCATACATCCGTTGAAAGCACTGTGGGTTTCACTGCGGGGGCCCAGAACCGATGGACCCATGGTTTCTGATTTTCCCACTGTGAGCTGTACTGGCACACTCGAAGAACGGGAAGACAAAGAAGCTGAACATCCAGCAGGAAGCTAGACGATTCATAAATTATAGATTGGAGTGTTGGAGTGTTGGAAAAAATTGCTTAATGCAGAGGATTCCCTAGTCCCAGTTCTCCATTACTCCAAGGCTAATAAGCTTGCGAATACTCACCAGGAAAGTGCTGTAAAATGTTGAACATGGCTCTAAAAAAATTTCTTGACCCGGCATACAGAGGGAGATGGTTCCATGGTCTGGCGATGGCCTTGTTGGTCCTGACCTTGTCTTTGCCAGCGGCAGCATCAGCCATCGATCCTGCAGCCGAGGTTGTTGAGAAACTTCATAAAGAACTACTGGGCGTTATGAAACAGGCTGATGCCCTTGGCTATAAAGGTCGCTACCAACGGCTGGCACCGGTTGTTACCTCCAGCTATGATTTGCCCTTTATTTCGAAGGTAGTGGTGGGTAGATACTGGAGTAAATTTAGTCCGGAGCAGAAAGAGCAATTCGTAAATACCTTTACCGAATTGAGCATAGCCACCTACGCCAGTCAATTTAAAGGCTATTCCGGCGAGCGCTTCAAAACGATTTCGGCTGAAGAATCAAAGAGGGGCCGAATTTTGATCAAGAGCGTCCTTATCAAATCTAACGGTGAACAGGTCGAGTTGGACTACATTCTCCACCAAAACGGGCATCAATGGCAGATAATCAATGTCATTGCTCAGGGCGTCAGCGATCTCTCCTTGAAAAGGGCACAATACACCTCATATCTCAAAAAAGAGGGATTCGATGACCTGCTACAGAGGATAAAGGAGAAAATTAAAAGTTACGAAGGTTAACAGTTTTCCCGGCTGCTTCTTTTTATCGCCTTCTCGGAATATTGGAACACTGGAATAGTGGAATAGTGGGTAAAGAGGAATTAAACCAATTATGCTAGATCTTTCAATTGCTTTTTCCCCAATCCTCCATCATTCCAACATTCCATTATTCCAGGAACGAATGGTACTCTTCAGCTATACTTTCTGCCCTTCCACTCAGCGGTCTCCCCCAGCCAGTATTTTATCGCTGATGTCCAGGTCATGGTTAGATAGAGTGTGCCAACCAGCGGCATAGTCAAAGCCCACCAAGATGAAATCCCATAAAACCTGAGAGTCGGTAGATAACTCAAGATCATGCCGGCCAGGCAAAAGGTTGAGAGCAACTTAACAGAAACAGGAGGTAACAAGAGGCCAATTGCCGGTATGGAGAAACTGGCCAACATTACTATGGTGCAGAAAAGTAGCGTAAATATAGAATAGCCCAATTGGGTAAAGGCGGTTCGCTCCACCATATTCCATATCATCCCCAGAGTATTGTAGGGCCTTAGACTTCTCACCGAATGGCTAAGCCCCATCCAAGTTCTATAACCAGAAGATTTTACCCTCCGAGCCAAGGCGCAATCATCAATCAACTCTCCCCGCAGAGAATCGAATCCCCCTATGGCGTTCAGAACCTCCGTTTCCACCAGAATGCATCCTCCTGCTGCTGCGGCTGTCTTAGACCTGGAGGAATTGGACAAGCGGAAAGGATAGAGCAATTTGAAAAAATATATAAAGGCTGGCATCAACAGTTTCTCCCAAGAGGTTTTCATTCTCAACACCGCCATGAGCGAGATCAGTTGCACATTCTTTTCTTTCATGGCTCTGCGGAGCTCTATGATGATGCCCGGCTCAGCCTCGATGTCGGCATCAAGTAACAAGGTAAGGGGAGTCTCAACCTTGCTCCTGCCCTGTTCTAGAGCCCAAAGCTTACCACTCCAGCCTTCAGGTGGAACCTCTCCCAGAATTATGAGAAGGTTTTTGCCTCCTACTTGACGAGCGACCTCAAAAGTGCCATCGGTTGACTGATCGTCAACCAAAATGATATGCAGTCCCCTACCTTGTTCAAGCAAAGCAGGTAAAGTGGTCTTAATCATCTCCTCTTCGTTCCGTGCAGGTATGAGAACCGTTATGTCGCTCAGATCCTCCTGGGGAACAGTAGACAACGCATCCAAAACTTCTCCTGTGCTCCAGGGTCGCCAAGGCAAGAGCAGGATGGTTAACCATATGGCGGCTCCAAATATGGCGAAAAGAGTCAGAACTGTTTCCATGGGCTATAGCTCTCTTAAGTTCTCTTGTCGTCCCAGATACTGTTAGGGTTCATTGAGTGTCATGCCAGAATTTTGGGCAATTAGTAACCGGGTGCACGACAGAAAACTATATGCTATATTGAGCGGCCCGTGTCAAAGGAAGAATGAAGAATCCAGGCCCTGAGGATCAGGCTTTGATTGACAAGGAGTCAGGAGACAGAATCCAGGAGTCAGGAGAAATTATAGAATTAATGGAATATTGGAATAATGGAATGATGGTTTTAGGAGCGAAAAACTTCATTGGTTCCATTAGGTTGCATAGTAGACTTATAGCTTTAAACCCATTGTTCCAGCATTCCAGCATTCCAAAAATAAAAACAGTTCCCTTGTTCATTACACTTTGAATGACTATTTTGCTTAGAAAGCAATTATTATAAGTAGGAGACTGAGGAGCTAATTTTCCAGCTTGTCTTTGGCAAGGCCTAATTACCCAACTGTGGAGAAGAGAATGCTACAGAACTATTTATGTCGAACCGTTGTTCTATTACTCCTTATCTTTGGCCTTGTGGCTCCTGGTTTGGCTGGCGAGCCCACTGATCACATTCGGAAGACAACTGACAAAATGATAAACATCCTCCACGATCCTGTTCTTAAAAATAACCTCGAAGAGAGAAGAAAGATGCTCAGAAACGCCGTAAACGAGCGTTTTGACTGGAGAGAAATGGCGCAGCGCTCTCTGGCGGATCACTGGAAAA
>CP070689.1:94972-107304 GCA_020353155.1 Deltaproteobacteria bacterium
AGACTCTAGCCCTTAAGGCGCAGTGGCAGGTCGAACGATTGGCCCGTTCTGGACTGCCTACTATTTTATTCATCGACGAGCCGGCCCTAGCCGGGTTTGGCTCATCTGCCTTTATCAGCGTTTCGTCAGAGGATATTACCACCATGCTTGATGAAGTTGTCAGTCATATTCATAAGGCTGGCGGTCTTGCCGGCATTCATGTTTGCGCCAACACCGACTGGTCACTTTTTTTCGGTGGTTCTCTGGATGTGATCAACTTCGACGCCTATGGATATTTTGAACGCTTTGCCCTCTATCGCCAGGATCTTGTCTCATTTATCGAGCGGGGCGGCCTGGTGGCCTGGGGTATCGTTCCCACCCTAGATGTGGACAATCTCAAGCAAGAGAACACTGAATCCCTTGTCAGTCGCTGGCGCCAGCAGGTAGAGCAATTGGTGGACAATGATATCTCCTTTGAAACCATCTTCCACCAGTCTATCATTACTCCGAGCTGCGGTTGTGGCACCCTGACTGAAGCCTTGGCGGAGAGAGTAATCTCCCTCACTCGCCAGATATCCGAGCAGATACGCTTGGAATTCAAAATCTAGGTGAGAATGGCTGCTTTCTGCCCGCCGTCGGCAGCTAGCTGTTTTCTCGTTCGGCATGCACCGCCATCCAGGTAAAACTCCCAGTAGGTGAGTCGCCGAAGAAAACTAGATCGGCACTCAACCACGATTTTTCTTTAAGTCCCTGTTGCCTTAGTTTTTCTCGCAGCAAAGGCTTGTCCACATCCTGAAAGCCCGAGAACACTAGGGCTCCTCCCCTTCTACTCAGGTGAGACAACTCCGAGAGTTTTTCACTAAGGACATGCATGGGCAAGTTTGCTACTACCAGATCAAAGCAGCCAGCTACTGCTTCGGCTGAACCCTTGACCAGCATGAGTCTGTTTTCCAAACCATTTAGATGTCCATTTATTCTGCTAAGGTTGAGCGCTTGGGAATCGATATCAAGGGCCAAGGCCCGCTCGACGCCCAGTTTCAAGCCTGCTAGAGCGAGAACACCGCTGCCGCAACCAAGGTCCACAAGGTCGCGGCAGGATTGTTCCTTCAGAATTTGGAGCATGAGAGTCAGGCACATTTTCGTGGTGGGATGATAGGGGGGGAAGGTCTTGTTGCACCTAAGAACAACTGATGTGGGAGTCCGAGAAAGCAGCCAGCGGCACCAGGGGGAACCAACAGCTAGGGAACGGTCTATGCGGTAATAGAAAAGCACAGCATCACATCATTAGAGAGTATATGGAGATCTAGACATTTTGCCATTTCGGATTGTGGATTTTTAATTTCGAAATTCGAATTTCGAAATTATCGATCCACAATTATCAATCATCTGATCTCTGACCTCTGACTTTTTTTATTTTGGTGCCTAGTGCTTAGTCCCTAGTGCCTTGTTAAAAGGGCTGCTTGCTGGATTTAACCATACCTGCGTTCGAACTCGGCCATGAACGAGACCAGAGCCTTCACTGCCTTGAGATCTGTGGCATTGTAAAGAGAGGCGCGGCAGCCCCCAACCGAGCGATGTCCTTTGAGACCCCCTAGACCATTTGCCAGGGCTTGCTCGATGAATACCTGCTCAAGAGATTCATTTGTTAGCCGAAAGGTGACATTCATTACAGACCGGTCCTCTTTGTCGGCAGTGCCCCGGTAAAATTCACTTTTATCCAGGTAGTTGTAGAGAAGTGCTGCCTTTTCCTTGTTTATCTGTTCCATCTTGGCAAGACCGCCTATGGTTTCTTCCAGCCATTTGAGCACTAGTTGAACCACGTAGATGGCGAAACAAGGCGGAGTATTGAACATCGAGTTCTTGGCGGCGAAAGTAGTGTACTTCAACATAATGGGCAGATTGTCCGGTACTCGGTCAAGCATGTCCCGTCGGATTAACACCAGGGTGACACCCGCCGGTCCAAGATTTTTCTGAGCCCCCGCATAAATAAGTCCGAAGGGGGCCAGGTCCATGGGGCGCCCCATGATGTCAGAGGAAACGTCACTTACCAGGGGTATGTTTCCCGTATCGGGATACCTGCTCCATTGTGTACCTCGGATGGTATTATTAGAGGTTATGTGCACATAAGCCGCGTTCTCATTGAAAATTATGTTTTTTGGAATATAAGTGAAGTCACGGTCCTCTGAAGAGGCAACTACCTTCACCTCTTTACCCAGGATCTGAGCCTCTTTTATGGCCTTTGCCGACCAGGAGCCAGTGTTGACGTAGTCAGCGACTTGATCATCCGGCAGTAAATTCATTGGTATCATGGTGAATTGCAGACTCGCTCCTCCCTGGAGGAATAGCACCTCATGGTCTTCCCCACATCCAAGCAGCCGTGTGACCCGCAACTTGGCATCATTTATCACTTCATCAAACAAGGCAGAGCGATGGCTCACTTCAGTTATGGACATGCCAGATCCCCTGAAATCCAAGAACTCGGCTTGAATCTCTTCAAGCACTGGCAATGGCAGCGCAGCGGGACCTGGGTTGAAGTTATAAATCCGCTTCCCCATCTCTTGCTCCTCTTTATTTTCAGCCAGTCAATTAATTGAACCACAAAGCCGAAAAGGCGTAGGGCAGTAACTTATCATTTCGCATTTAGCATTTTTCATTTCTCATTTTTTTGGATGTTTGTAGCTTGCCTTGGCCTCAAATGCACAATGATAAATGTGAAATGATAAATGAGAAATCACTCTATGCTCTATGCCTTTTAATCTTTAAGAAAATAGCGATGATACTCCTCTTCGCTTAGATGTTTTTTCATCAGGCCCGTGAGGAGATCCACCAGATTTTCAATCTCTGAATCGCTAACTCGACTACTCAGCAGCATCATGAGATCATCGTCGGAGAACTTTTGCATAAAAGCTATGAGGGAGCGTTCATCTTCCTCGCGGGAATATCCGAAGGCAATCATCCCCTCGTATGTCTCGACAAAGTTATGGCGGTGTCGGCGCATAGGGATCCCTCAATTCTGGAATTACGGAATTTAGGAATTATGGAATTTGGCAATATTCTAATCCCCCAATTCCTTAATTCAATAATCCCTAAATTCCTCCATTATCGATCCAGGCAGCTAATTGCTCCAGGTTTTGTTTGATCATTAGATTTTCAAAATGTCTAGCCCCTAAACTCCGAGCCGGACTAGTTTCGAGATAGTAGCTAATCCGTGTTCCCTTGCCCTCGGATGTAGGATCGACCCTCCAGTGGCCGCGGAAAGTTACAAAGGATCCCTGGCGCTGGCTGAAATAGAGGAAGGGTCTATCTTCCACTACGTCCATGACCACTCGAAAAGAAAATGATAAGAGCGAAATTCCCACTTTCGCCCTTTGTTCTACCAGAAGGTAATTGCCATCTTTTTTTAATACCTTACTCTCTGTTAATCCGCTCAGATGTGCGTCCATTTCATCAAAGGAAGTCAGAATACGCCAAACACGTTCTGTCCCCGCAGCTACGCTCATTTCCGCCACTACTCCATTGCCATTTTTTCTAACGGTAATCGAGTTATTGTTATTGGAATTCAACTTCTCAGCCTAACCTAGTGGAATTCTGGGCCTAGCCCCCAAACGGCAAGGGGGGAAACCGGTGTCCGCTAAAAACCTGCAAAATTATAACCGACAGGCAGGCAATTTTCTGCGCGGCAAATACGAGGGCAAAACTAAAACCCCACTTTGACCGCCAGTGGCAAAGAGGGGAATATGGGAATATATTTATTGGCGCTAACAATGCCCAAGGCCATTTAGTTTGTCAAGGCAAATCTCCCTGCAGCTTTGAGGGTCTCTCGATCGCCATAGAGATCCCGCCCATTAATTTTTTGCGGGATAAAAATGAAGTATTTAGGCGAACAAGCAAGGAAAATCTTGACAATTGAAGATTACACCTTATTTTTTTATATTATTTTTTTCATTTACTTGAAAAAAACGTTATTTAGTACTTGAATTTTTTCTGTGAATCAGTAAATTTCTCCCTGTTAGCACTCACCTTAAGTGAGTGCTAATACTTCTATAAGGAAGTACAGACCCCCACAATATCTAAATAGAGATTGCACTCTCAAAGAGTGCTATTAGAAAAGGAGAGTGATGGTATGAAGCTGAGACCTTTGCAAGATCGAGTTATTGTCAAACGAATCGAGGAGGAGGAAAAGACCGCTGGCGGTATCATTATTCCTGATACTGCTAAAGAAAAACCTCAGCAGGGTAAAGTTATTGCTGCTGGCAAAGGGAAGATACTGGAAAATGGTAAGGTCAGCCCTACGACCGTCAAGAAGGGAGACCGAGTTCTTTTTGGCAAATATGCGGGGACGGATATTAAGATCGACGGCGAGGAGCATCTAATTATGCGTGAGGATGACATTCTTGCCATAATTAAATAGAGACGAAGATGCCGTTCTCGACAAAAAGGAGGGATTAATTCAATGGCTGCAAAAGAAATTAAATATTTCAACGAGGCCAGGGAAAAAATCATGAAGGGAGTTAACACCCTTGCCGATGCCGTAAAAGTAACCCTTGGCCCTAAGGGAAGAAATGTTGTTCTGGAAAAGTCGTGGGGCTCCCCCACCATCACCAAAGACGGGGTGACCGTGGCCAAGGAAATCGAACTGGAGAACAAATTCGAGAATATGGGCGCCCAGATGGTCAAAGAAGTGGCTAGCAAGACCTCAGACGTGGCAGGTGACGGCACGACTACAGCCACCATTTTAGCCCAGTCCATGTACCGTGAAGGATCCAAGCTGGTGGCGGCGGGACATAATCCCATGGCTCTCAAGCGCGGAATAGAAAAGGCGGTTGTTGCTGCAGTGCAAGAACTGGAAAAGCTCAGCAAGCCGACGAAGGATCAGACAGAGATAGCCCAGGTGGGCACCATCAGCGCCAACAACGATGAAACCATCGGCAACATCATTGCTGAGGCCATGAACAAGGTTGGCAAAGAGGGTGTGATCACGGTGGAAGAAGCCAAGGCCATGGAGACCACCCTTGAGGTGGTGGAAGGCATGCAGTTCGACCGTGGCTACCTCTCACCTTACTTTGTCACTGACCCCGAACGCATGGAAGTGATCCTAGACGAACCATACATTCTGGCTCACGAAAAGAAAATCAGCAGCATGCAGGATCTTCTGCCCCTACTCGAGCAGGTTGCCAAGATGGGTAGGCCACTGTTGATCATAGCCGAAGATGTCGAAGGTGAGGCTCTGGCCACTTTGGTGGTGAACAAGTTGCGCGGCACTTTGAAAGTCTGTGCCGTAAAGGCACCCGGCTTTGGCGACCGGCGCAAGGCCATGCTTGAAGATATCTCCATTCTCTCCGGCGGCCAAGTAATCTCTGAAGATCTTGGGATTAAGCTTGACAATGTAACTATTAACGATCTGGGCACGGCCAAGACGGTGAGGGTGGATAAAGACAACACCACTATCGTGGATGGTGGCGGCACTCGAGACGCCATTGAAGGCCGGGTCAAACAGATTCGTGCTCAGGTCGAGGAGACCACCTCTGACTATGACCGGGAAAAACTTCAAGAGCGTTTAGCCAAATTAGTTGGGGGCGTGGCTGTAATCAACGTCGGCGCCGCCACTGAGACTGAAATGAAAGAAAAGAAAGCACGGGTAGAAGATGCTCTTAATGCTACTCGGGCTGCGGTCGAAGAAGGTATCGTCGCCGGCGGTGGCGTAGCCTTGCTGCGCTGCATTCCTGTTTTGGAGAAGTTGAAAATTGAGGGAGAAGAAGCTTTCGGGGTGAATATCGTAAAGCGAGCCTTAGAAGAGCCTGTGCGGCAAATTGCTAACAATGCCGGACATGAGGGCTCGGTCGTGGTTGAGCGCCTCAAGAGCGAGAAAGGATCCTTTGGTTTCAATGCCGAGACTGAAAAGTTCGAAGATCTTACCAAGGCTGGAGTGATCGATCCCACCAAGGTGGTGCGATTCGCCCTGCAGAACGCCTCCAGTGTTGCCTCTCTGCTTCTCACCACTGAGGCCATGGTAGCGGAGAAACCTAAGAAGGAAGCACCGGCGCCCGCCATGCCCCCCGGCGGCGGCATGGAAGGGATGTACTAAATCGACAAGGTAGTGTAGAATCAGGCTCAGGCACCCGGTCTCTGCAGCTTGGGTTGCCTGGGCCTTTTTATTTAGCTATCGGCTGTCAGCCCTTTCAACTAGGCACTAGGGACTACGCACTAGGCACCGAAAGGGTTTTTTTAATTGGTTTATTTAGTGCCTACTGCCTAGTTTCCAGTAGGAATCATGTGGCGTTTAATGGTAATTTATAAATTTATCTTGCTTCCTTTAAGCTTCTCGGGTATAAATCCCATCTTTGAGGAGGACAAAAATGGCTCGTGTCACCATTGAAGATTGTCTCAAGGAAGTCAACAATCGCTTCATGTTGGTCCATCTAGGCGCTAAAAGGGTTATCCAACTGCGTAAAGGTGCCACCCCTCTTGTAGAAGCACCTAAAAACAAAGAGGTTGTGCTGGCCCTGAGGGAAATTGCAGCTGGATTAGTTGATTTTGACTCTGTCGCCCAGATTGAACCAGATGAGCCTGTCGCCGAAGCCCTACCAGAGCAAAGTCCTGAGAAAGCTGAAACTGAAGCCACCACTCAGGAAGCTGCAAAAGAAACACCACCCGAGTCAGCAGAATCCGAAGAAGGCGAAGACGTTGAGGAAGAATGAGTTGGTCTGCAACACACTTGCTTAGGCAGCAGTCTGTTGTCAAGCTGACGGTAGCCTCGATGGTGTAAGGAGTTAATGACATTGGCGGGCAAAAAGCTCCTTAGTTGTCTCAAGAAGCGCGACCTCTTAAACAGCGACAAAGCAAACAGTTCTGAACTAATAAAGCTAGGCCAAGGCTATTTGCAGGAGGGATCAATTTCCGACTGCATCGATTTCTTTGAAAAAGCCGAACATTTTGAAGGGTTGATTCAGCTCAAAGAGAAGTGCGCTGCCGAGGGAGATTATTTTCTTTACCATCGCATAGCAAAAATCCTGCAGGATCCTCCCTCCTCTGAAGAGTGGACAAAGTTAGGGGACAAAGCTTTGGGCCTGGGCAAGCTTATGTTTGCCCGCTTTGCTTATAAGCAGGCAGACAACCATGACAAAGCGGCTCAGGTGGAGAAACTTCTCCAACTTCCCCCCCAGGAGCGAACTTCAGACGGTAACATGCTCCACTGACTGGGAACCCCAATAAATTAGACTCGGACTAAATCTAACCAGCAAATCCCCCCTTTTATCAGAACCTGCAGCATCTTCTCCCGACCGGTACAATTATTGTATCATCATGCTCGTTCATACGTAGTCTGTAAGAATAAGAACTTGTTTTCTTTCGAGTCTCTAGCAGGGGTTGCTAATCCAACTAACTGGAAACATGAGCTGCCCAGGCTAGGTTGGCCATAACATTGACAAATATAGACACGATGATTAAAGGGATTTTGTTAAGGGTTAGGTCCTTCATCGGTTGGGGTAACTACTTTTGCATTTCCGCACTTTTCTTGATTATGCAAGCTATTCAACAGAGATCTCAGCCGCCTGAATTTGGGCAAAAAGTTACTGGAAAGACATAGGTCGATGGTTAAGCGAGATTACTACGAGGTTCTGGGTGTCGATGCCAGGGCCTCGCAAGAAGACATAAAAAAGGCTTATCGTCAGCTGGCCCTTAAGTTTCACCCGGATAGGAATCCAGGTGATAAAGAAGCTGAAGATAAGTTTAAAGAGGCGGCTGAGGCATATGAAGTCCTGCGGGACACTCAGAAGCGCAGCATCTACGACCAGTTCGGCCACGCGGGGCTGGAAGGTACAGGGTTCACCGGGTTTGGTGGTTTCGACGACATCTTTTCTGCCTTTGGTGATATTTTCGAGGACTTTTTTGGTTTTGGCACCCGGAGGAGGGGGGCGAGGAATGCGGCCAGACCAGGAGCAGATCTCCTTTATGATCTCCGGGTCGATTTCCCTGAGGCTATTTTTGGAACCGAGAAGGAAATAGAGATACCCACCACTGAAACCTGCGAATCTTGCGAGGGTGCAGGCCGTGAGCCAGGTACGGAGGAAGAGAGTTGCCCCATGTGCCACGGCCAAGGCCAAATTTTACAGTCTCAGGGTTTCTTTCGAATTAGCACAACCTGCCACCGGTGCGGAGGCCAGGGGCGAATTATTACTAACCCTTGCCGACCCTGCAATGGTACTGGCCGCAAAAAAGTGACCAAGAAAGTATTGGTTAAGGTTCCGGCTGGTGTTGATACAGGGGTGCGTCTACGCATTCCCAACCAAGGCGAGAGCGGTTACCGAGGCGGCCCCCCTGGAGACCTCTACGTTCGCTTACATGTAGACCCACACGAATTTTTTGAGCGAGAAGGCGACCACCTCTATTGCCGCATCCCTATCTCCGTGGTGCAGGCTGCACTGGGAGACACTATCGAAATTCAAACACTAGATTCCTCCTCGAGTGTGAAAATTCCTCCAGGAACGCAAAGTGGCGATGTCATTCGCTTGAGGGGAGAGGGAGTGCCTAGTCTCCGAGGCTCAGGTCGAGGAGATTTGTTTATCGATATCCAGGTGAAGACACCTGTGGACCTCAACAAACGTCAGAAAGAAATTATGAGGGAATTTGCCGAGATTGAAAAGAGCAAGAAGTCATCGGACAAACTTTTCAAATTCTGGGGCCGGGGAGACAGAAAGAAAAAGTCTAAGTCCCAAGATTAATTACTGCTGATATTTACATAGCTAGTCAAAAAGAGAATGGTTAATGGGAACTCTTAATAATGAGTGCTCACCAGCATAAGCAGTTTGACCAACTGGAGGCCACTGCTCTTTTTTGCGCCAAATGCCGCCAGGCAACACCTGTTAGGCAACGCTTACTGCTCTTTTTACCTGATGGAGAATTGCACGAATACCTCTGTCAGTACTGCGGTAGCTCGGTGGGCACCAAAAAGGTTACTCAGCAGTCAGATTTCCAGATTCTAGTGCGGTAAAGACTCCAGATTTGTTACAAACGGTGGTCCATGGACCGCCGTTTTTTTAAGCCCAGCGCGGAGCGCATGGCGCATAGCGTTAAATAATTATAGGTGGCTTTTGCAACATCTTGACGCTCGGTTTATCATCTGGCACTCTTGCGAAACACTTTTAAGACCATTTTTTAGATAAAGTCATTCGCTATGCGCGAACCGGAGGTTCGAGAAAGTGATCGAAGTTGAAAATCTCACCAAGTTTTATGGCCAGGTTCCCGCGCTCCGCCATGTGAGCTTTAGTATCGACCAGGGCGAGATTGTAGGATTCCTTGGTCCTAACGGAGCTGGCAAAACTACCACCTTAAGGATTCTCACCTGCTTCATGCCACCCACCTCGGGAGTAGCTCGAGTCGCGGGACTTGATTGTCAAAAGGACTCACTGGAAGTGCGTGCCAAAATTGGCTATTTACCGGAAAACGTGCCCCTGTACTCGGATATGACAACCCGCCGTTTTCTTGAATTTGCTGCCACTGCAAAGGGAGTGGTACGCTCTCGTACCCGAGAAGAAATAGACCGGGTCATGGAGACATGTGCGATTAAATCGGTTGCGAGTCGGATTATCGGTCATTTGTCCAAAGGTTACCGGCAGCGCATTGGCATCGCTCAAGCGCTGTTAAATGATCCACCGATCCTTATCCTGGACGAGCCCACCATAGGTTTGGATCCTACCCAGATAGTGGAAATTCGTGCCCTGATCAAAGAGTTGGGTGCTGAACGCACTATCATTCTGAGCAGCCATATCCTCCCTGAGGTAAGCCAGATTTGTCAACGTATCCTGATTATTAACAACGGGCAAATAATTGCAACTGACACCCCTGCAAATCTCACTACTCAACTCCAGAGAAACCTGCAGGTTTATCTCGAGGTTGACGGGCCCAGTTCAGAGATTATGGAGAAACTGGGAGGACTCGATGGAGTTTTAGCGGTTAAACCCGCAAACGGAGGATACACCTACTTAATAGAGACCAAGCGAGGACAAGACTTGCGCCCGGAGTTGGCTCGTACGGTGGTGGAACATGGCTGGCACCTGCGAGAACTCAAATTGCAAGACCTAAGCTTGGAGGACATCTTCATGCAGTTAGTGACTGATGAAGAGCCTGGGAAGGAGCGAGAATGAAAGGATTTTGGGTTGTCTACCGCAAGGAGCTCTACAGACTTTTCGCTTCACCCATATTTTACGTGGTTGCCTTCATATTTCTGGCCCTGGTGGGCTATTTCTTCTACTCATCGGTAGCCTACTACTCTATCCTGAGTTTTCAAGCAGGTACGAATCCCTTCCTTTCCCAGCAACTGAACCTTACGGACATGGTACTCGAGCCTTTCTTTGCCAGCATTAGCATTATTCTCTTGCTCATGGTGCCACTAATAACCATGAGGCTGTTTGCCGAAGAAAAAAAGACCGGCACCGCAGAGCTGTTATTCACTTATCCCATTTCTGATCGAGGTGCTGTACTGGGAAAGTTTGGGGCTGGGGTTTCGGTGCTGCTACTTCTTTTGCTGGGAACTTTTCCTGCTATGCTGTTGCTAGAAATTCTCACCGACCCCCCTTGGGCGATGATCCTGGGTGGCTATGTCGGCCTCTTGTTGATGAGCAGTGCTTTCGTTAGTCTGGGCCTTCTTGCCTCATCACTAACCGAGAATCAGATAATCGCTGCGGCTACTGCTTTCGGGGCCTTGTTGCTTCTTTGGATCATTGGCTGGAGCGAATCTCTGGTTGGCCCCGCCCTGGGGAGCTTGCTCAAATATCTCTCGTTGTTTACCCACTACGACAATTTTGCCAAGGGAATTCTGGATTCGCGGGACATACTTTTCTATTTTCTTTTTATCCTACTTTTTTTGTTTACCACGCTCAGGATTTTGGAATCTCGTCAATGGAGGGGGTAGTCGGAGATGACCAAGAATCGCGGCAAGCTTGCCATATTTTCCAGTACCGCCCTAGGTTTTGTTGCTTTCCTTGGCATTTTGGCCTTTGTGGCCCTAATTGGTCAACGCCACCCAGTGCGGGTAGATCTCACTGAAAGCAAACGATATAGCATCTCAGACCAGTCACAAAAGATTGTCAAAGCTCTCAATGACGAGATTAATATCAAGACCTTTTACCAGGAGGCCGATCCCAAGAGGGACCAGACCCGTGACTTGCTCGAGACCTACAGATATCACTCCAAAAAGATCAACTATCAGCTTATCGATCCGGACCGGGAGCCCAGCCTGGCTAAACACTACAAGATTCGCACCTATGGAACCCTGGTTTTGGAGGGTTTCGGCAAAACACAGACCATAACTACCGCCGATGAAGAGTCCATCACCAACGCCATTTTGAAACTGACACAGGAACAACAAAGGGTTGTTTACTTTCTCACTGGTCATGGTGACAGAGACATAGGCAATTTTGACAAGGACGGTTATTCTACGGCCAAGGCTGTCATTGAAAAGGAAAACTTTGAGGTAAAATCACTCAACCTGCTGGCAGTCCCCAATATACCCAATGATGCTGCTCTCGTGGTTGTAGCTGGTCCCAAAAAGCCTTTGATGGCCACTGAACTCGAGGCTTTGCGTCAATATCTCGGACGAGATGGTAGTTTGATGCTGCTACTGGAGCCATTTTCTGACGCTGGTTTGGTTGGCTTTCTTGAGTCTTACGGGATAAGTATTTCATCCGACATTATTGTGGACACCATGAGTAGGGTCTTTGGTGCCAGCTATCTAATCCCAGTTATTACTGAGTATAGTTTCCACAAGATCACTGACGGTTTTAACGTTGCCTGTTTCTTTCCCACAGCAAGATCTATTGATTCGGCTGAGAAGATTCCTGACTCCGTCGATATGACCGAACTCGCCTCCACCTCTCCCTATAGTTGGTCTGAAATGGACTTCCAGTTTGGCCAACAGGAGCCACCCAAATTCGACCAGGCCAAAGACAAGAAGGGTCCGATCAATGTTGCGCTCGTCGCCTCCATCTCAAACAAAATCTCTGGTGATGAACAAAAAAGAGATGAGCACAGGGATGGTGAAACCTCTGAAGCTGCAGACCCAGGAGGTCAGGCCCAAATCCTGGTATTTGGTGACAGCGATTTTGCCAGCAACAGCTACTTCAATCTGCAGGGACATTCTGATTTTTTCCTTAATTCAATCAACTACCTAGCTCAACAGGAAAACCTCATCACGGTGGAACGGATTAAATCCTCGGGAACTCCGCTAACCCTCAGTCGTTCTCAGAGCCAGCTTTTGTTTTGGGTGGGACTGCTTTTGATGCCAGCGATAGTTATGGTATCCGGTCTGACAGTATTCAGGCTGCGGAGAAAACACCGATGAAAACCAGAACTGCCCT
>CP070689.1:107404-116819 GCA_020353155.1 Deltaproteobacteria bacterium
ATCGGACCCTGCGACGTACTGTTCAAGTACGTCTCGGATCCAATCCCCTGCGGTTGCTCGGTGGCACAGCCATCTCCATGGTCTCGCGACAGCAATTCGTAAAACATCCGGGCTTGAAGATAATATTTGATAAAATTTGGTCTTCATGCTATTTATCAGCGGATTTCAGCTTTACGATTCAATCAAACTAGAAGGGAGTTTAGCCCGTGATTCTGGATCCCATATTGGGCTGGTTTTCCAGTGATCTGGCCATTGATCTGGGTACGGCCAATACATTGGTTTACGTTAAAGGCAGGGGCATTGTACTGAGCGAGCCCTCTGTTGTGGCGGTGCGCAAAGACGGCCGGGGCAGCAACAAGGTTCTAGCCGTGGGTAAAGAGGCCAAGATGATGCTGGGTCGCACTCCAGGTAACATCGTGGCCATTCGGCCCATGAAAGATGGAGTCATAGCCGACTTTGAGATAACCGAGACCATGCTTCGGCATTTTATTAGAAAAGTGCACAACCGTCGCTCCCTTATAAGACCTCGAATCATCGTGTGTGTGCCGTCGGGAATTACTCAAGTTGAGAAACGGGCGGTGAGGGAGTCGGCGGAATCAGCCGGCGCCAGGGAGGTCTTTCTCATTGAAGAGCCCATGGCCGCCGCCATAGGCGCTGGGTTACCCATCACTGAGCCGACCAGCAATATGGTACTCGATATTGGGGGTGGCACCACCGAGGTGGCAGTGATCTCTCTGGCCGGCATTGTTTACAGCAAGTCGGTGCGCGTGGGGGGTGACAAAATGGATGAAGCCATCCTCCAACACATCAAGCGCAAGTACAACCTGCTCATCGGCGAGCGGACAGCTGAACTCATCAAGACCACCATAGGAAATGCCTTCGCCGGGGATAAGGTTGAAAGGATGCAGATTAAAGGTCGTGACCTCGTCTCGGGAATACCAAAGATTATAGAGATAGACTCTGATGAGGTGCGGGAGTCCATAAGCGAACAGATCGAGACTATTGTGGAGACAGTAAAGATAGCCCTCGAGCAGACTCCACCTGAACTCGCCGCAGATATCGTGGACCGGGGCATTGTTCTCACCGGTGGTGGAGCGCTGCTGCAAAATCTTGACAAGCTTCTTCGAGAAGAAACTGGACTCCCCATTACCATAACCGAGGATCCCCTGTCCACGGTGGTGCTGGGATCCGGCAAGGCACTTGATAATCTTGATATTCTCAGGGAGGTCATGATATAGCCTAGATAGCACGAATCAGATAGGAGTGTGCGTGGAGATAGTTCAAGTCTCCGCGACAAGAAACCAAGGTGCCGGTGACCAGTCAAGCACGGAAATTCATTATACCTATCCTCATTTTTCTTCTCGCCCTCAGCCTCATTTCCGCCAATCTCCATAGCCGTGAGAACATGAGCTTTTTTGAATCGCTGGTGGTGGGAATCACCTCTCCAGTGCAGAAGGCGGTTTGGGGGGTCATAGGGGGAATTAGCAACATTTGGCGAGGCTATTTTTATCTGGTGGGACTAGAGAAGGAAAACCAGGTTTTAAAGCGAGAATTACAAGAATTAAAGCTCGAGGTTAATCGCTATCGTGAGGCCCATCTCGCCAACGAACGCTTGCGAGCCCTTCTAAACTTCAAGAAATCCATTGCTACCCCTTTACTGCCCGCACAGCTGGTGGCCTTTGACCCTGCAGGCTGGTTTCAGACCATTCTAATTGACAAAGGCAGAAATGACGGGGTGGTGCGGGATATGGCGGTAGTAAGTGCCGAGGGGTTAGTGGGAAGAGTAATTGGGGTGAGCAATCACCATGCTAAGGTGCTATTGATCTTAGACGGCAACAGTGCGGTGGACGCCTACATCCAGCGCTCGAGGGCTCGCGGTGTCTTGGTTGGTTTAGGACTGGAACTCTGTCTTCTCAAATATGTCCAGAGAAATGAAGACGTTCAGGTGGGCGATCAGGTAATATCCTCAGGAATGGGCGGAGTATTTCCTAAGGGTCTTCTCGTGGGCACAGTAAAGGAGGTAGTGCGCGGCAGTTCAGGCCTCTTTCAGCGGGTGGAAGTAGAGCCTGCTGTGAACTTTGGCAGGTTGGAGGAGGTGCTGGTGGTCATACAGTCACCGCCCGAAGAGCCGGCCATGGCAGGCACACAGAAACGACCTTAGTAATGCGTACCTTCATACTATATCTGGTATTGGCCATTGGGGCCTATCTTTGCCACACAGTTCTCTACCCGGCATTCCTGGTTCCGGAGTTGCGAATAGATTTGTTCCTCGTGCTGGTGCTGCATTTGAGTTTCTCTTACGAAAGATCCAAGGCGCTGATATTGGCACTTTTTCTCGGGTTGGTCATGGATGTGGGCTTGCCCCTGCGGGGCTGCTTCTATCCGCTGATCTATCTTGCTATTGCCTTATTGGCATCCATGCTGCGCCAAAACTTAAACCTCCACAGCAGATGGTATCAGGCACTTTTTCTCGGCCTTTGCACCTTGATTGAGGGTTTGGGAGTACGGATGATTTTGGGCTTACAAGATGCTGGCTTTGCCGAAGCGGGTTATTTTCTAAGGCTCCTGGCAGGGCGAATCATAATTACCGCTCTAGTTGGGCCGCTGCTGCTAGCGGGATTGGAGAGAGTTGACCAGTATCTTTCTGCCTTCATAGTTCATAGGGAGTCCCAGGAAGTATGATAGGGCCGTTAAGTACATCATCTTTGAATGGAGAGCGTTTACGTTTCCAGGTGGTGGTATACCTCGTGGTTTCCGTCTTCGTTGTGTTGCTTTTGCGGCTCTGGTTTTTGCAAATAATCAAGGGGGAATCCTACCGGAATCTTTCAGAGAACAACCGGATTCGTCTGGAAGATGTTCCGCCGACTCGTGGCATTATCTATGATCGCCACGGCCGGATTTTAGTCGACAACCGGCCGGCGTTCAAATTGGCGCTGGTGCCTGCAGATGTGAGTGATCTCGAACAGACCCTAGGCAAACTGGGTCGCCTTCTAAAGGTTGAAAAACCTCTGCTAGAGGAAAAAGTCAAAAGCGCACCCAGAGGTGCACCATTTCGTCCAATCCTGCTCAATCGGGACATGGACCGTGATCAGGTTGCAGCAGTGGAAACCCACCGGTTCAATCTGCCTGGCGTGATGGTACAGATTGAACCGAGGCGTAGCTACGAAATGCCATCTTTTGCAGCTCACCTTATTGGCTATCTTGGCGAGATCGAAGAAGCCCAATTGAAGGAAAGGAGGCACCAGGGTTACAAACTAGGGGATTACTTGGGCAAATACGGCGTGGAAATGGAATGGGAGGCGGATCTAAAAGGATTGCGCGGCGGGCGACAGGTGGAGGCAGACGCAGCAGGACGCCAGCTAAGCATATTACGAGAGGTTTCCCCAGAACCTGGACACAATCTGATCCTTACTTTGGACACCCAATTGCAGCTCAGGGCAGAGAGTGCTCTCGAGGGTAAGGCCGGTGCCATTATTGCTATGGACCCTACTACGGGAGACATTCTGGCAATGGCCAGCAGCCCTGCCTTCGATCAAAACCAATTTGTCCGAGGATTAACGCCCAGTGAATGGCAGGCAATTGTGGACAATCCTCTCCATCCTCTGGAGAACAAGGCCATTCAAGGACAATACCCCCTTGGTTCAACTTTCAAGCCAGTGGTTGCAACAGCGGCCCTGGAGGAGGCATTGGTTGATCCACAGACCACCTTTAGCTGCAGCGGCGAGTATCAGTTAGGCAATCAAGTCTATAGATGTTGGAGGAAGAGGGGCCACGGACAAATCGCCCTATATCAGGCTGTGGTTCAGTCCTGTGACATTTACTTTTATCAGCTAGGACAGAAACTAGGGGTTGATCTAATGTCCGCTTACGCCCAACGTTATAGATTGGGCAGTCGCACTCTTATTCGACTGAACAATGAGGCGGGGGGATTGGTACCAAGTGCCCAGTGGAAACTGCGCCGTTTCGGCGTTCCCTGGCAAAAGGGCGAGGATCTGGTCACGGCCATTGGCCAGGGCTTCTTGCTGGCCACACCCATACAAATGGGTGTTTTCTATGCTGCCATTGCCAATGGAGGTAAATTCCTGAGACCACGGGTGGTTTTGCGAGTTGAAGATCCCGATGGCGGAGTTGTCAAGAACGTAAGCCCTGAGATCTTGGGCAATCTCAATTTGAGCCCGGACAGCATAACCTTTCTACAACATGCCTTGGAAGGTGCGGTCAATGAGCCCAAAGGTACGGGGCAGGCTGCTCGCCTACGTGGCAGATTGCGGAGCATAAAGGTTGCTGGCAAGACGGGCACAGCCCAGGTGGTTCGGGCACCTGAGGACGAGGAAGAGGATCAGGATGAGAGTGAGGTCCCTTATGAGTTTCGCGATCACGCCTGGTTTGTCGCCTATGCTCCGGCTGAGGCAGCGGAAATTTTGGTTGTGGTGCTAGTGGAACACGGCGGTCATGGTGGCTCCGCAGCGGCACCCCTCGCGCGTGAATTAATGGAAGAGTATTTTAAAAATAGACCACCAGTGCAGGAAGCGAAGAGTGGAAGCCCTTCGACAGGACCTGTCGACGAGCTCAGGTCGAGTCGCTCAGGGCAGGCTGGCAGCCCCGCGGCTAAGCTCGGGACAGGCTGGCAACAGGCAGCGGGCAGCAATTAGCATAGGGCATAGAGCATAGGGCATAGAGGAAAGGAACGACGCGGCGACGCGGCGACACGGCGAGACGGAGAAACAAATGCCAAATGATAAATGCCAGATGCGAAATGGGCAATGATCAATGATAGACAGACGCCTCATACAAAACTTCGATTGGCTTCTTCTGCTTTTGACCTTCGCCATAATGACAGTGGGTCTGGTCACTCTTTACAGCGCCCTGTTCTCCGGAGGTGAAGTGCGCAGCACCGTGGTCACCCGTCAGCTCTACTGGCTCGGGACTGGGGCATTGGTGATGATTCTGGCCTTCAGTATAGACCACCAGTGGTTCGAGCGCTTTGCTTACCCGGCCTATGTGATTGGCTTAGTATTGCTCTTGGCGGTGCTGATCTTCGGTAAGACTGTGTCCGGTTCCAAACGGTGGCTCGACCTTGGACTAGTGGTGGCCCAGCCCTCTGAACTAATGAAGCCTCTTCTTGTAATAGCCTTGGCTCGCTTTTTTGCCAGACAGGAAAAAAAAGGGGGCTACAGACTGCGTGAGCTATGGCTCCCGGCACTTATGGTTATTCTGCCCGTGGCATTGATTGCCATGGAACCGGATCTGGGAACCGCCGCTTTGTTGCTTGCAATTTCAGTGTCCGTGATTCTTTTCGTAGGCGTGAGACTATCTTCAATTATGGTCCTTGGGGGCTTTGCTTTAGGGTCTCTTCCCCTCTTTTGGTTTCTGATGAAAGGCTACCAGAGGCAGAGAATTTTGACCCTCCTGGACCCCGGGAGAGATCCTTTGGGAGCAGGGTATCATATAATTCAATCGAAGATTGCCGTTGGCTCTGGCAAGTTTTGGGGAAAAGGCTTCCTTGAAGGAACTCAAGGCCAGCTCCGCTTTATTCCCGAGCACCACACAGATTTCATTTTCACCGTTTTGGCAGAGGAGTGGGGTTTCGTAGGAAGCATGCTACTCTTGGCTCTTTTCCTCTGCTTCCTCTTGCGGGGTCTGAATGTGGCCCGTCGCTCCAGAGATCAATTCGGCACTCTCCTTGCCTTTGGAATCACTGCCATTGTCTTCTGGCACGTGGCGATTAACGTAGCCATGGTTCTGGGCATGTTGCCGGTGGTGGGCATTCCCCTTCCTCTTGTGAGCTATGGTGGGTCGTCTGCAGTGGTGACCCTGGCGAGTGTTGGGATTTTAATGAATGTGGCCATGCGTAAGTTCGTCTTCCAGAAATAAGTGAGTGTTTTCTTGGCCTTCCTGGATATTGTGATTTTTTTTACTTTTTTTCCTTGCAATGTAGAATATTGTATGCTAATAAAATCTGCCGAACAGACACAAAGGGATTGCCACACCAAATTTCGTACCAGAATCACTCTTTACGACTAAAGTCTTCTTTGAACAATTTAGGGGATTGGTGGTTTTGGAAAGGGCTGGGGTGCTTGATATTGGACAGTGCCCAACCCTAAGAAGGATTCTTCAAGGGACTGAGATTGTTAAGATTTTAACAAAGACACATTCGCCCCGGGTCTGAGGTGCGCGAAGCATTTCGGAGAGCGAGACTATGATCAATCCGGATATTACCCTTTTTATTCAGATGGTCAATTTCTTGATCCTACTTTTTGTCCTCAACTTGATCCTCTTTCGCCCCATCCGCAATATCATCAAACAACGAAATCAAATCATCCAAAACTTCAACTCGGACATTACTTCCTTGACAGACGAGGCGCAGGATTCCATGGAGCGCTTCGAACAAAAGGTTCTGGAGGCCAAGAAAGAGGGAATGGCCCGAGTAAACAACATGAAGGGTGAGGGCGAGCAGGCAGAGGCAGAGCTTATCGCAGTTACCAATACGGAGGTCCAGGCTAAGATCGAGGAGGCCCGGCAGAAAGTTGCGTCGGACATCCAGGAGGCTCGGACCCAACTGCAGGCTCAAGTGCAGGCCTTTTCTGTGGCCGTGACCGAGAAAGTCCTGGGGAGGAGCATTCAATGAACTGGTTGAGGCAGAAAGGGTCCGGCACAATGATTGTTTTTCTTAGCTGTTGCGGCCTCACGGTATTTCTGTCCACGGGATTGGCCTGGGCTGCAACGGAAGGTGGCCATTCAATGTGGCCGGATTTCTTTTATCGGCTGCTCAATTTCAGCATCATGGTGGCAGTGCTGGTATTCCTCTTCAAGAAAATGAATCTCAAAGGCTACTTCACCAAAAGGACCGAAACCATCTCCAACACCCTCAGGGATCTTGAAGAAAAGAAGAAGGAAGCGGAGAAAACCTACGAGGAATACAAGCAGAAGCTGGCCCGGCTGGATGAGGAAACCGATCGCATTCTGAAAGAATATATCGACCAGGGCGAGAGGGAGAAGGCCAAGATTATTGCCAACGCTGAAAAGGCTGCGGCGGAGATTCGCAAACAAACAGATGTTGCCATTGAACAAGAGATCAAGAGCGCCAAGGAGGGGCTGCAGAGAGAGATCGCTGAGCTGTCCGTAACTGCTGCCGAGGCGCTTCTCAAAGAGAAAATTGGGGACGAAGATCAGAAGAAACTGGTTGATGACTTCATGACAAAAGTAGTGGAGGCCAAGTGACCAATCAGATCTTAGCCAAAAGGTATGCCAAGGCGCTGCTGACTTTAGGTCGCGAAGACGGCAATTACGAGAAATACGGGGAAGAGCTGGATCAATTCGTGGCCTTTTGGGAGGGGACGCCGGAGTTTGCAGATGCTGCTTCCAATCCCATGTACGCCAAAGAAAGCCGCAAGGCTATCTGCAAGGCGGTGGTTGAGAAGATGGGATTTTCTCCGGTCTTCAAGAGCTTGATTGATTTGATGCTGGAGAAGAACCGGTTGGCCATTATCCCGGGCGTTCGCAGCTTCTATGAAAAACTTCTGGACGAAATGGCCAAAATTAGCAGAGCCAAGGTAACAAGTGCCATACCTCTTACTGAGGAGGCGGTGGACTCCATAAAGGCTTCCTTGGAAAAAACAGTTGGCCAGAGCATTGTTGTTGAAACAGAAATTGATCCCGAGCTTATCGGTGGTGTTGTGGCTCGGGTGGGAGATTTAGTTTTAGATGGTAGCGTCAGGACTCAACTGGCGAGTATCAAAGAAACTCTAATAAAGGGGTGAGGCGAGCCGATGGAAATCAGGGCCGAAGAAATCAGTCAGATTATTAGGGAACAGATCAAGGACTACGACAAGAAAGTTGAACTGAGCGAGACCGGTACCGTTCTCACTGTGGGTGACGGTATTGCCCGCGTATACGGGGTAGAGAAGTGCATGCTCATGGAACTACTGGAGTTTCCCACCGAGCACGGCATTGTCTATGGCCTCGCCCTCAACCTGGAAGAAGACAATGTGGGTTGCGCCATTATGGGCGAGGATATCCACATTAAAGAAGGCGCTGAGGTCAAGCGCACCGGTCGTATCGCCGAGGTGCCGGTTGGGGATGCGGTGGTCGGTCGGGTCGTGGACGGAGTGGGGCAGCCTCTGGACGGCAAGGGCCCCATTGAGGCCGCCGAGTTTGCCCGAATCGAGCGGATCGCCCCCGGCGTTATTCAACGCCAGCCGGTGGACGAACCCATGTATACGGGGCTCAAGGCCATAGATGCCATGACCCCGGTGGGCCGGGGGCAGAGGGAGCTGATAATTGGTGACCGCCAGATCGGCAAGACCGCCATCGGGGTGGATGCCATTATCAATCAGAAGGGCCAGGATGTCATTTGTATCTACGTTGCCTGCGGCCAGAAGAAATCAACGGTGGCCCAGGTGGTGGAGACCCTGAGGAAGCATGGTGCCATGGACTACACCATTGTGGTTTCGGCCTGTGCCAGTGACCCTGCCTCGCTGCAGTACATCGCTCCTTTCGCGGGATGCGCCATGGGAGAGTATTACCGGGACCGCGGCCGGCACGCGCTGATCATCTATGACGACCTCTCCAAGCAGGCGGTTGCCTACCGGCAGATTTCCCTGCTGCTCCGGCGGCCACCGGCCCGCGAAGCTTTTCCGGGTGACATCTTCTATAACCACTCCCGTCTCCTGGAGCGGGCGGCAAAGCTATCGGACAAAGCCCCCGAATTGGATTCACAGTTCGTCAAAGGCGGAGGCTCCTTGACGGCCTTGCCCATCATTGAAACTCAGGCCGGCGACGTCTCCGCTTACATTCCCACCAACGTTATTTCCATTACCGACGGCCAGATCTACCTGGAGCCAGGCCTTTTCTTCGCCGGTGTAAGGCCCGCCATCAACGTTGGTCTTTCCGTGTCCCGGGTGGGCGGTGCCGCCCAGGTAAAGGCGATGAAACAGGTTGCCGGCCGCCTCCGCCTGGATTTGGCTCAGTATCGCGAGCTTGAGGCTTTCGCCAAGTTCGGCAGCGACCTGGACAAGTCCACCCAGCAGCAGCTCAATCGAGGTATGCGGTTGGTCGAGCTTTTGAAGCAGCCCCAATATGTGCCCATGTCCATGGCCAAGCAAGTTACGGCCATCTACGCTGGTACCCGCGGCTTCCTGGACAAGTATCCGGTGGATAAGTTGGCGGCATACGAGCCGCAAATGCTGGAGTTCATCGAGCAAAAGCATCCTGAAATTTTTGCGGAACTCGAAGAGAAGAAAGAGATCGGTGACGAACTGGATGGGAAAATGAAAAAAGCTCTCAGCGAGTTCGACGAGATCTTCGAGGCTGCCGTTTAGAATCAAGCAAAGGGAGCGAGAGAAGCGACCTATGGCAACCCTACGTGATATAAAAAGAAAAATAGATGCGGTCAAAAAGACCCAGCAGATCACCC
>CP070689.1:116919-126727 GCA_020353155.1 Deltaproteobacteria bacterium
AGCAACCAAGGGAACATTGGTTGCCAAAATTTAGTATCTGGTAGCCGCAGCAATTGTAGGCGCGCGTTCCCGGGCAGGCTTTTACAAAACGCCCCTTGAATTTTACGATTTCCAGAGCTTTACCTGTTTCGCTTTTCCTCTCTTCACCTAGCCTATCCACCCATTGCACAGGGATTCCGGGCAGACCTGCCAGAATACTTCTCACCAAGGGGCTCCCGGCAACCTCTTCTTCAATTACCAAATTCTCGGGATGATATGTCACTCTTGCTTTCCATCATGCCTTGGAGTTCAGGCTGATCAGCCAGCTGGGCTACATGTCGCAGTCGACTTGCCAACTCCTCGGCTCGCTCAAAGGTACATTCCAAAATCCACTTGGGCCCCTCAAAATAAGGAGGGGGTACCAGCCGCACTCCAGGAGGCAGGCCGAGATCCCTCGCCTCCCTGGCAAACCTCTCTCTGCGGGCGGTGAGGCGAGGATTGCGCCGGGCCTGCAGATGCTTTCGAATTTCTTGGGCGCGCTGCCGTGCTGGCCTTTTGGAAGCCTGTTGCAGTGCTCTGACCTCTTTACTGCTTAAGATCTGCTCAGGCGTGAGATTATCCTTCCGGGCGATCTCCTCAACTGTTTCGATTATTTCCTCCTGCACGCTCACACTGAAAGGAAGCTCTTCAAGTAAATGCAAGTAAGCGAACCGGTCTCCCTGTTCCTGTGTTGCCAGGGCGAAAGCAATGCGTTCATTGAGTCTGCCCGCAGCCAGAGAATTGAGGATGACCTCTTCCAGATCATGCAATCCCAAGTAACGGTTGAAGAGTGTAATGCTGGGCTCCAAATCCAGAAGGGGCATGAACTCATCAATGAGTTGCGGCTCCTCCAAATAATTCGCCATCTTAGCAAGAACCAAGGACTTCTCTACCGGATTTAGGGTCCTTTGAGCCACATTGTCATAAATTGCCAGCCGAAGGCATCTTTGATGTTCAAAAGAGCTGGGCAACACTCGACAGCTTACTGAGTCTAAACCGATTTTCTTGCAGGCAGCCAATCGACGGCCTCCGCAGACGATCCTGAAAAGGCCGTTTTTTTTGCCCTGCAGCAGGGGTGGCTCAATCAAGCCAACGGTTTGGATGGAAACTAGAAGCTTATGGGGAAGAGGACCATAAGTGATCAGGCAGGAGGTGTCATTCCAATCTATTTTGTTAAGCTGGATGGAACAAGACTCCGTTTCAACCATAATCCCGCTCCTAACCTTGGGTAAGACGTTCCAGAGCCTCCAAGTAGCGGGTCCTAGTATTTTGCACTACCTCATCGGGAAGCGAAGGGGCGGGGGGCTTGTGATTCCAGCCGCTTTGATCAAGGTAATCGCGCAAGTACTGTTTGTCGAAGCTTTCTTGGCTCCGACCCGGCTCATACTTGTCTGCCGGCCAGAATCTGGAAGAATCTGGGGTAAGGACTTCATCTATCAGAGCAAGCCGGTCATCTACTATGCCGAACTCAAACTTTGTATCGGCGATGATTATGCCTCTCTGGCCAGCAATAGCTGCCCCTTTCTTGTATAAGGCTATGCTGAGTTCACGAAGTTTTTCTGCCAAACTAGTCCCCACCTTTTCACCCAGGGTGGCGAAATCGATGTTCTCGTCATGGAGCCCCCTCTCAGCCTTGGTTGAAGGGGTAAATATGGGCGATTCTAGGCTGGAGGACTCCAAAAGCCCCGCTGGGAGCGTTATGCCGCACACCGAGCCATGTCTCTGATAGTCCTTCCACCCGGACCCACTAAGATAACCGCGGACAATACACTCCACCGGCAGGGGCTCAGCTTTGGTCACCAGCATGCTGCGACCCTCCAACTCCTCAGCATAAGGGAGGCATTGTTCGGGAAACTCATTAACCTTTACGGTTACCAGGTGATTGTCCACCACCTCGGCCAAGGCCCCGAACCAAAAAGCAGATATCTTGGTCAGAATCTTGCCTTTGTCAGGAATCGGTGTGGGCATTACTACATCATAGGCAGAGATCCTGTCGGTGGCAACTATAAGCAACTGCTCGCCCAAATCATAAATGTCACGCACCTTTCCCCGTCCAAGCAAAGCTAGACCAGGAAAGTTGGTCTCAAAAACTGGCGCCGCCTTCATACTGTCTTCCTCCAAGAAAGTTTGAACCACAGAGGACACAGAGACCACAGAGGGTCTTATAGCTTTGATTGAATCTGCTTTTCTCTGTGATCTCCGTGATCTCTGTGGTTTAGTCCCCAGGGTCTGAATTGACAAAGGGGCGGACCTACCTGTTTTGAGGACCGCCCCTTTGATGGTGAGAGTCGAATTTATCCGATCACTGCCAGGGTATTGCCTTTCTGAACTGAATCACCACTTTTGAACGGTATTGACAGCACCGTCCCGGAAATAGGGGCAGTAATGGAATTCTCCATCTTCATCGCTTCCAAGATGAGGACTACATCGCCCTCATTTACCGAGTCTCCCTCGTTGACTTCATAACGAATTACCATTCCGGGCATGGGCGCCTCAATGGGAGTACCCTCCACAGCAGGTTTGGCTATGGGCTTGGCCGGTGCTGGTGCTGCCGCTGGCGCCGGTGCTGGAGCGGCAGGAGCAACCGCTGGCGCAGCCACTGGCGCCGCTGGTTGTGGCATCATGGGTGCTACTGAGGTCACAACTGGTGCACCACCCACTTCATCCACTTCCACTTCGAAGTAGTCGCCGTCGACAAATACGTTGAAGGTGCGCACTCCGGGGCCCTTCTCCGGTGCGGGCTTCTCCACCTTTTCAACAAGCTTGCCGGCTTTGGCCAGAGCCACTAAGCGCTCTAGTTCCTTGACCTCTTCCAAAGTCTTGGGTTTGACCTCGGCCGGGATCTCTTCCAGCCCATATTTCCACTTCAGGAACCGAACACCAGTAGTGGGATAAAGAGCAACAATAAGCTGATCGTCTATGTCTTTAGCCAGATCACCTGCCAAAGCCTTGGCTTTGTCCAGTTCGGGTTCCAGTACATCGGCAGGTCTGACCTTGATAGGTTTTTCCCCGCGCTCGTAACCCTTCAAGGCCTTCTTGCGAACCTCTGGATCAATGGGCACAGGTGTCTCGCCGTAAAGACCGTAACAGAGATCTTTCACCTGTGCGGTGATCATTTTGTAGCGTTCGTCTCCAGTATCAAAGAGAACATTGTTAACTGTCTGAATTCCAACAATCTGACTGGTTGGAGTGACCAGGGGTACCTGCCCAAGTTCTTTTCGGACTCGGGGAAGTTCCGCAAAAACCTCGTCAATACGATCCAAGGCATCCATTTCCCTGAGCTGATTTACCAGGTTGGAGAGCATTCCACCCGGAGTCTGATGAAGGAGCACATTAATATCTATGACGGAAAGCTTGGTGTCGTCCAAGAGATGCCTATATTTGGGAGTCACCTTTTCCATATGTTCAGAGAGAGCCGCCAACTGTACAATGTCAAAGCCCGTATCCCTGTTTGTTCCCTTCAGCGTCATTGCCAGAGGTTCAATTGCCGGGTGCGAGGTCCGGTAAGCCCAAGGTGACAATACGGTATCAACAATGTCCACTCCTGCTTCTATGGCTTTCAACAGGGCCATGCACGATTGCCCTGAAGTGAAGTGGCTGTGGAGGTGAATGGGCACCTTTACCTGCTCCTTTAGGGCCTTTACCAGAATATAGGCATCGTAGGGCGAGATGAGACCTGCCATGTCCTTGATACATACGGTATCTGCTCCCATATCCTCTAACTGTTTCGCCTTCTTGACATAATATTCAGTGTTATATACCGGTCCGCCCATGCGCGGCTCTGTGAGGGAATAGCAAATAGCTCCTTGAAAGTGTTTGCCCATCTTTTTGATTATGGGCACAACAGTCGAGAAATTGCGCAAATCATTCACCGCATCGAAAACCCGAAAAACATCTATGCCGTTTTCAGCTGCTCGCTCTACGAATATCTTGGCCACATCGTCGGCGTAGTTGCGATAGCCCACCAGATTCTGCCCGCGGAGTAACATCTGGAGTGGTGTTTTCTTGACGTACTTTTTCAATGTTCGCGGTCTTTCCCAAGGATCTTCCCCGAGGAAGCGGTGCATAGTGTCAAAGGTTGCACCGCCCCAAACACCCAAGGCCCAGAAACCCACCTTATCCATTTCCTCTGCTATGGGTATCATGTCTTCGGTACGCCCGCGAGTTGCGAAAATTGATTGGTGCGCATCACGAAAGGTCAAATCTTGAATCTTGACCGGATTGGACACTTTTACTTCCTCTTCCACCAGTCCAGCCGTAAGTTTCCCATGTTTGTCTGCCATAATCCTCTCCTCTTAGTCTCTCCTCCCGTTTTCTGCAACTCCAAGCCGAAGCAAGGTCATTCCTTGGTGAGCTTTTATTATGAACCAATAGGGAACAGAAGGAAATACAACTAGCAGAATAATTGAAAACGCTGATTGTCTAATGTTTTAAACAACTAGCGCATCATACGCAACTGAAGAAGCCTGCGCATCTCCATCCCAGCCTGTCTCCCCGAGGCGGACCACAGGCTTACCGCCCCCAAGGCCGGTGCAGAGACTGGCCTACTTGCCGCTGCCATTGCGAGTTGTTGTTCTTCTTGGCTCCTCAGATACCTATAAACCGCAGTAACCGCCGCAGCAAGGCGTTTCTTCTGAAGTACGTCCATTGTCCTTAAATAGATCCTTTTATTCTTGACCTGGTTCAGATCAATATACTTGGTTAGCTTTTTACCACAAAGTGAACAAGGGAGATAAGGCAAAGCGCAGAGCGTTTGGTAAACATTGCCTATCTTCGCTAAGCGCTATGCTCTATGCGCTTTGTATCCTATAGTTAAAGTCCAAGATCGTCGCTAATCCCCTGCATGGCCCTCAGGCTGAGCTCGGCAAAATCAGTGAGGTCCACCCCGATTTCCTCACAGAGTCTAATTTGCTCTCGATTGACGCGCCTGGCAAAATCTTTTTGTTTCATCCGTTTCAAGATAGATTTGGGCTTAACACTTTTCAAACGTTTGTCTGGGTAGACGAGCGTGGTGGCGATAACCATGCCGGTAATAGATTCGGCGCAGGTGAGGGCAAAGTCGAGCTTAGACTGCCTCTCTAGACCCAAGACCTCAGCGTTGTGCGCTTTGATAGCGCTGATCACCTCAGTTGGCAAGTCGCTATCGGCCAGAATGACCGCCGTCTTTAGCCCATGCTCGGAGGGATTGTCAGCTGTCTCCTCATAGTCCAAGTCATGCAAAAGGCCTGCAATACCCCACAAGTCAACGGGCTCATCTAAGTGCTCTGCCAGCGCCCGCATTACTGCCTCAGTGGCAAGGCAGTGTTTTCTCAAATTGTCGGCCCTCATGCGGCTTTCGAGTAAATCAAGTGCCTGCTGCCGATCCATCTCCTAACTCGCCCTCTGCCTTTTCTTCTCTGTGTTCTGTGAGTTCTCTGTGATTTAAAACATGCTGATCGCAAAAATCTCAAGCTTCAGCCTATGCTGCTTTGACGGCCCGACGGGTTCTCTTTTTAAGCCGGCTAATTCGCCTTCTAAGCACTTGCACCTTCTGTTTTTCGCCCGCCTCCCTCATTGTCTCTTTCTGGCTCCGGAGTTCTCTTATTTTCTTCTTGATGCTCCGAACGTCGACGCTCTTGTCCCGCTTTTTCTCCTCTTCAATTCCTTGGGCCTTCTTTATGGCGGCAACTAGCTCACCCTTATTCATGGCATGAACGCCGACGATGCCCTCCATGCCCAGGGCCATCTCGCGCAGTTCCTTGGCAGTCATCTTATCTAAGGGTTTCTCCTTTTTTTCCTTTTTCTCTTTTTCAGCCATTTACCTCTACTCCTCCGTATAGTAACAGTCGAGCAATGACAATCGGGCGCTCTTCACCAATCACCTTATTTGTCAGAGTCACCTTTTTTACTTTTTTCGAGCACTTCCTTTAACTGAATAAAGGGTTTGAACAAGTCGATTGGAATGGGAAAAAGGGTAGTGGAATTGTTTTCCGCCGAAACCTCCCTTAGTGTCTGGAGGTATCGCAGCTGCAAGGCCATGGGATGTTCAGCAATTATACTTGCTGCTTCGGCTAAGCGGGCTGCCGCCTGGTGCTCACCCTCAGCATTTATAACCTTGGCACGTCTTTCTCGTTCGGCCTCGGCCTGCCTCGCCATAGCTCGCTGCATGTCTTGGGGCAGATCGATGTGTTTGACTTCCACGGTGGTGACTTTAACGCCCCAGGGATCTGTGTGCTTGTCCAAAATCTCCTGCAGTTCGGTGTTAATCTTCTCCCGGTCAGATAGAAGCTCATCGAGCTCCGCCTGCCCACAGACGCTTCGCAAGGTGGTCTGGGCTAACTGAGAAGTAGCATAGAGGTAATTTTCAACCTCTACTACCGCCTTAATGGAATCCATGACCCGAAAATAGATGACTGCATTTACCTTCACAGACACGTTATCTCGAGTAATTACGTCCTGCGGCGGCACATCCATAGCCACCAGCCGCAAACTTATTTTCACCAGCCTGTCTACTACCGGTATTATAATAATAAGTCCTGGGCCTTTGGCTCTCGCCATTACTCGGCCCAAACGGAAGACTACTCCCCTTTCATATTCGTTTAGGATTCTTATTGCACTGGCCAAAAAAAGGACCGCGAGTACTATCAAAAATATAATTGAATAAGACATGGAGTCCTCCTGTCGAGAGGCAGCAAAAAACCTGTAAATTGCCGTCCTAGGCGATCAAATCATTGCTTTGTATCACCTATTTTTCTCACTTTCAACAACAAATTTTCAACCCCGATTACCTCCACCCTGCTACCGACGGGCACAATCTCATCCGAGGTGGCGTTCCACAGTTCGCCGTGGACGAACACCTTTCCCTCCGGGGCTAAAGACTCTTTGGCAACCGCTATTTCGCCGATCAGACCCTGATAGCCGGTGCGCGGCTTGGCCATGTGGGCCCGGACAGCCAGAAAAGCCACAGCAACGAAGAAGCCAGAGATGACAAGCACTGCCGGAATCAACACACTCCAAGAGACCCGCAACCCTGTAGACCCGGTGTTAAACAGCATGATGGAACCGAGAGTCAGGCAGATGACGCCCCCTACACTGAGCAAACCGTAACTGGTTACCTTGATCTCCAGAAGGAAGAGAACTGCTCCCAAAAGGATCAACAGCACGCCGGCATAGTTCACTGATAGGGTCTGGAAAGCATAAAAGGCAAGAATCAGGGAAATGCCACCGATGACACCAGGGAAGATGGCGCCAGGATGGGAGAGTTCGAAATAAAGGCCGGCCAAACCTATGAGCATTAGTAAGTAGGCGATATTGGGGTTGCTGATGGTTTTGAGAATCTTATCCCGCAGATTCTCTTGAACTTTTTCTGTGGTAAGCCCCTTAAGAGCCAGCTTTTTTTCTCCTTCTTTGGTCTGTACCGGCCAGCCTTCCAGCTTGAGCAATAGGTCGTTCATGTCTTTGGCAACCAGATCAACTACATTCAGCCGTAGGGCCTCATCGGCAGTAATCGATACGCTTTTCCTCACCGCCTCCTCGGCCCAGTCAGCATTGCGGTCCCTTTTACTAGCAATGGACTTGATGAAAGCCACCAGATCGTTGACCATCTTTGTGTCCATGGTTTCGTCCATTTCCTTGCCCCCAGCCACAACCGGATGAGCGGCGCCGATGTTGGTACCTGGTGCCATGGCAGCAACATCGGCAGCCATTACAACAAACACACCTGCAGATGCAGCCTGGGCGCCACTGGGAGAGACATAAACCACCACCGGAATGGGGGCGTTCATGATGGTCTTCACCATGGTTCTCATGGAGGAAACCAAACCACCAGGGGTGTCTAATTGGACCACAATGAGCACCGCCTCATCTTCCACTGCTTGCTGTGTTCCTCTCGCCAGGAAGGCTGCCGTACCGGGGTTTATACTCTCCTCTATACGAATCACCTTGATGTGCTTGCCAGTTGCCGCCGAGAGAGAAACCACATAGGTCATCAGTAAAATAAAGCTCAATCCTGCCAGAAAAGAAAAATATCCCCCAGGTCTGACGGATCCAGTTAATTTCGCTACAAACCTCATCTTCGTTTCCTTTCTATTTCTGCTGCGGCAGAATTGGCTTTTCTGCCACGACCCCTGGACGGGCTATAAGTCTCACAGGCCAGCACTATCAACTATCTCTTTATTCTAACAGAGACCTAAGCAACTGGACATCCTTCCAAGCCTGGCGCTTCTGCAGAGGATTGCGGAGAAGATATGCAGGATGGTAGGTGGGCACCACGGGAATTCCCTCAAACTGATGAACGCGGTTCCTTAGTTTAGATATTGGTTGCTGCGAGGAGAGTAGAAATTGGGCGGCAAAACTCCCTAGGGCTAGAATGACCTGAGGACGAATAGCTCGAAGCTGATGGCGAAGGAATGGACCACACGATTCAACTTCTTCTGGCTGAGGGTCTCTGTTTTTAGGTGGTCTGCATTTGATCACGTTGCAAATGTACACCTCTTCGCGCCCCCTCCCCATGGCTGCAATTATACGGTCGAGCAACTTGCCGGCTGCGCCCACAAAGGGCCTACCCAATCGGTCTTCGTCCCGCCCTGGACCTTCTCCAACTAGCACTATTGTGGCTGAGGGGTTTCCTTCCCCAAAGACGATGTGGGTTCGACTGGAGTGAAGTCTGCAACGGGTACATTCTCCCAAACTAACCCTTATATCGTCCAGGGTCTCCGGCAGAGCCTGGCTGATCGGTATCAACTCTGAAGGCAACCACTCCAGACCCATCAAGGCCTGGTAGCTCAGATGCTGGCGAAGGGAAGCTGCCAGATCAGCCAGATCTCGGCGAACCAATCTCTCCACCTCATCGTCACCATTGGCTTTTCTCCGATGATTGCCAAAACTCATACTTTACTTATCCTGCATAGGCTGTTTTTGATCCCCATTATAACAGTTTTTCTAAATCCCTAGAAATTGGAGACTGACTTGTTATGAAGCATGTAAAGCACTGAACCCCTTATCTTTGCCACAGACGCTCCACCCGATCCCATATCTCCATGGCGATCATTTCCTTGCTCTTTAACGGTAGTTTTTCAACCTCTCCTCCCGGCCACAAAATTGTCACCTCATTGGTATCACTACCAAAACCGACATTAGCCGCGGTGAGATCATTTGCCACAATGAAATCCAGATTCTTCTGACGGAGCTTTTCTTTTGCATTTTCCAGCAAGTTTTCAGTCTCCGCTGCAAATCCCACCAGGATTTGCCCATCCTTGAGTTCTCCAAGACGGAGCAGAATATCCTCGGTCTTTTCCAGCTCTAGAGCTTCACTCGCTTTTATCTTTTTTATTTTATCCGCTGCCATTTTCTTGGGCCGATAATCAGAGACTGCTGCCGCCATTACCACCGCTTCCATCTGGGTAAATTGTTCCATAACAGCCTCGTACATCTCCTGGGCAGTGGTAACCTGGACCTGTTTAACTCCATGGGGTGGAGCCAGAGAAGATGGGCCGCTCACAAGAGTAACCTCAGCTCCCCTCCGTCTCGCTGTATTAGCCAGAGCATACCCCATCTTTCCAGAAGAGGGGTTGGTCAGATGTCTTACTGGATCCAACATCTCTCTTGTTGGACCGGCGGTCACTAAAATCTTTTTCCCCTGAAGGGATTGCGGTGTCAACATTCGTCGAATGGATTCCAAAATTTCATCTACAGGCGCCAATCTACCCAACCCTTGAACCCCACACGCGAGGTCACCCGCCTCAGGACCTACTTGATGGAACCCCCGACTCTCAAGCTTGGCAAGATTTTCCTGCACAACCTGACTTTCATA
>CP070689.1:126827-150247 GCA_020353155.1 Deltaproteobacteria bacterium
CCCGGCGGGCAGAGTGTCAACACGACCGACTCGGCCGTGCGAGTGACGCACCTCCCGACCGGCATCGTCGTGACCTGCCAGGACGAAAAATCTCAGCACAAGAACAAAGCCAAGGCGCGAAAGCTGTTGCGGGCCAGGCTTTTGGATGCAATACAAGAAGAGCAAAGGGAGAAAACCGCTGAGGACAGAAAAAGCCAAGTAGGTAGCGGCGACCGCAGTGAACGCATACGCACCTACAATTTTCCCCAAAATAGAGTAACTGATCACCGGATCAATCTCACTCTCTATAGACTGGAGGAAATTCTCGAAGGGAATATCAACGAAATCATCGATTCACTCACTACCCACTTTAAAGCCGAGTCAATCATGCAGTAAAACCATGCCTGAAGAGTCCTGGACCATCCTGAAACTCCTGCATTGGACCACCGATTACTTCAAGAAAAACAAGGTGGCGGAACCTCGCACCTCTGCTGAAGTGCTCTTGGCTCACCTGCTTTCCGAAGACCGTCTTTTTCTCTACTTGAACTATGACCGGCCAATGGAAGCCACGGAACTGGCGACATTTCGAACCTTTGTCAAACGTCGTCTGGAAGGTGAACCCAACCAATATATCACTGGAATGCAGGAATTCTGGTCACTTCCTTTTCGAGTAAACCCCGACGTTTTAATCCCCAGACCAGAAACCGAAGTTTTGCTGGAAACTGTGCTGCAATTTCTTGGCTCTCCCGAGACTGAGGTTCGCGTTCTGGATTTGGGGACCGGCTCGGGAGCAATCGCTGTTGCCTTGGCTCGGGAATTTGATCTGATCAGAATAGTGGCGACGGACTCGTCAATGGCTGCTGTTAAGCTGGCTCAAGAGAATGCATCGCTGAATCAGGTGGAGAGCAAGATCCATTTTGTTTGCGCTGACATGTTCAGTGCATTTTCCCATCTTCCACGTAAATTTTCAGTGGTGGCGACAAATCCTCCCTATGTGAGCCAGGCTGAATTCTCTAAGCTTTCCCGGGAGATTCGTGACTACGAACCCCGCCACGCCTTGGACGGAGGTCCGGACGGGTTGGCCGCTATCAGACACATCATCGAGGAGGCCCCTGCAGTTCTGTCCCAGGGAGGTGCTCTCATTATGGAAATGGGGGCTGATCAGGCCGAGAGTGTCTCTACTCTTGTAAGAGATAGCCAGCGCTATGAAAGCTACCGGATAATCAAGGATTACAGCGGCTTGGATAGAGTTCTCATCGCCGTCAACAAATAGTGGGCATAGAGCATGGGGCATGGAGCTAAAATATTTAGGATTGGGGAATGCGAATTTCGGATTTACAACCCTATGCCCTCTGCTCTATGCTCTATCACTACTGGCTACTTATGGTATACCTTATGCCTGAGGGAGAGAGATGGACAAAATAATAATTGAAGGTAGTCGTCCTTTGAATGGCACCGTGCCGATCAGCGGCGCAAAAAATGCGGCACTGCCTATATTGGCTGCCACTTTGCTCGCCGGCGGTGTTCATCGGCTGCACAATATTCCCCTTTTGAGAGACATTCGCACCGCCAAGACCCTCCTTTACCACCTTGGTGCCACCTTTGAAGAAGGTGATCCCCTCAGTGTTCACACCGACAATGTGGACGGCCAGGAGGCCCCCTACGATCTAGTGAAAACCATGCGCGCCTCGGTTCTCGTACTAGGCCCGCTGGTAGCACGCTTCAAGAAAGCCCGCGTGTCTCTACCGGGAGGATGCGCCATTGGAGCCCGGCCCATCAACCTTCACCTGGGCGGCCTGGAGCGGCTGGGGGTAAATATCGAGCTAAAGCACGGCTACGTGGAAGCCTCTGCCAAAAGGTTGTCGGGCAATCATATCTACTTCGACATCCCGACCGTTACGGGCACGGCCAACTTGATGATGGCGGCAGTCCTTGCAGAAGGACAGACAATTCTAGAGAATGCTGCCAGGGAACCAGAGGTGGTTGAGCTGGCCCGGTGTTTAATTAGCATGGGAGGTTCCATTCAAGGTGCCGGCACTTCAGTAATCACCATTGAAGGGGTGTCCGAGTTGCGGCCCATGGATCACACCATCATGCCTGATCGCATCGAGGCTGCCACATATTTGACTGCAGCGGGCATTACTCGGGGCAGCATCACTATTACGCCTTGTATTCCGGACCATATAGAGGCGGTCATTCACAAGTTGGAACAGGCTGGCATGGAATTTCAGATCAGCGATGATTCGATAACGGGCATTGGCAATGAAGTGATACGAGGTATAGACATTAAAACAAATCCTTACCCCGGATTTCCCACGGACATGCAAGCCCAGATTATGGCCATGATGTGTCTGGCCCAGGGTCAAAGCATAATCACCGAAAAAATATTTGAAAACCGCTTTATGCATGTAAGCGAGTTGAAACGCATGGGTGCCGACATCAGCATAGAAGGCAACACGGCCATCGTGCGGGGACGGCCAAAACTGCAGGGCGCTCCAGTGATGGCCACGGATTTACGGGCCAGTGCATCTCTGGTGCTGGCCGGATTGGCTGCCGAAGGCGTTACCGAAGTATCTCGAGTTTATCACCTAGACCGCGGCTACACGCTGCTCGAGGAAAAACTTAGCGCGGTAGGGGCAAGGATAGATCGAGTCAAAGAGTAATCCTGCGGATTACGACACGGCGACGCGGGGATACGGAGACGGGGCGACTGGAGATATAGAAATCAGTCAGGCAATATGGTCTTGCCAGAGGGATCTTATTTTGCTAGTTTTTCTTTGAATGGGATTTGATAAGTCTCTCTGATTCTAGGCAATGACATATCCTCAGAGACACTTTTTGGTTTCATCAACTTCCAAGGGGCACATTAAGGTTCTTCCTGTTTTTGACAAGTAATTTCTGTTTTGCCTTCTCCGCGTCTCCGGTTCACCGTTTCTCCCCGTCGGTTGGCAATCGGAACTGCCTCTAGACATCATTCGAACTACTGCAGAGACGCAACGCCTCCTTAATTGCCCCGAAAAGGCGCACTTACCGTGGGACTTGTCCATCGTCCTCTCTTTCAACTTTTATTTGGCTTCTGTATTGGCATAGTTATAGGTCGCTACTTCTCTCCGGAGCCTTTTATCTTCTTTCTTATTTTGGCTGTTTTCTTCTGGGCTCTCTTTTTTTTCTTTCTTATGCAAGGGCGGAAATCAGCTTTCCTGCCCTTGCTTATTTTTGTCCTCATTGGAATATTAGCCTCTAGCAGAATTCCCGATCCCGACCAGCCCCCTGACACCATTCAAAAGCTCTTGCAGAGAAAAAATATAATTCTCACGGGTAAGATTACCCAATCCCTCGAACAAGGTCCAACTAGCAGCAGGATGCTCTTGAGTTTGGTATCATTTAAAGAAGATGACGACTGGCGGACGGTCTCAGGCAACCTGCTCCTTAACATCCGAAATTGTCAGAGGCAATGGCCAGTGGGGCAGATGCTGGCCGGCCGAGTAAGAATTAGACCGGTACGGAACTTCAACAACCCGGGAGCATTCGATTATAGACAGTATCTTGCCAATCAAAGAATCTGGCTCAGGGGTTATGTCCGAAGTGATAAGGATCTGGTGCCCCTGGATAAACCTGAGCGAAATTGGAACTATTTCCTCGATGCCATCCGAACTAGAGTTCGAACTTTCATAGAAGGTTGGCTCCCCCCTGATCTTGCAGGTTTTTACCGATCTCTCTTGCTGGGGGAACGCTATGCTCTGAGTGGTGATCTCCGAGAGCTTCTCTATAACGCAGGGATTGGGCACTTGCTAGCCATTTCCGGCCTCCACATTGGACTGGTGGCGGGCTTCGCTTTTTTGTTATGCCACTTTGTTTGCCGACACATTACCACTATGGCTGGAAGGTGGGGGGCACGACCTGTGGCTGCTCTCGCCGCATTTCCCGTCGCCCTCGGGTATGGCCTCCTCACCGGAATGGCATTACCTGCTTTGCGCGCCACCCTCATGCTCGCTGTTTTTACCCTGGCCCTGGTAATCCAGCGAGAAAAAGATCTTGTCAACTCCCTCCTGCTTGCTGCCCTCCTTATATTGACCTTTTATCCAGAGGCTCTCTTTACAGCATCTTTTCAGCTCTCATTTGTTGGCGTAGCCGCCTTAATCTTGATATTACCAGTCGTGCCGGTACCTCGTCGCCTTCAGCCCCATGATAATAGAGGGGAAAATCTACGTCGCCCAGGACGTCGCTTTTACCTATTCATCTGCGGTTCCTTGATCATATCTCTCTATACCGCTCCCGTGGTTCTCTACCATTTTCACCGATTCACCACCCTGGGTATGCCGGCCAATTTTATAGCAGTTCCGGTTGTTGGTTTTCTGATCTTGCCCGCTGGTTTATTAGCTGTCTTTTTACTACCTCTGTCTACCTCAATGGCTGGCTTTTTTCTAACTCTGGGCAGCATAGGTCTCAAGTTGATTGTCACTCTTTCGTCCAAATTAGGCAGTCTCACCTGGGCCACTTTTTGGCCCGGAAGTCCTCGAGCCTGGCAGGTAGCTCTTGCTTACGCACTACTACTGCTCCCCTTGGCAAAAACCAAGCGGTGGTGCCGTTTTAGCCTAATGGCGGTTTGTTCTCTAGTTCTTATCGGTTCTTGGATTATTCCCAACCATTTTGGCTCGGCCAAATCTCTCCTGCGAGTTACTTTCTTGGATGTGAGCCAAGGTAACTCAGCCGTGGTTGAACTACCTGGTCACAGCATCATACTAATCGATGGTGGTGGCTTTCCCGGTAACTCCTTTGATGTGGGCAGATATGTGCTGGCCCCCTACCTTTGGCACCGTCGGATTAGTCGGCTGGACACCATGGTGTTGAGCCACCCTCATCCCGACCATTACCAAGGCTTGGGTTTTGTGGCGGCTCATTTTCCTATCAAGAAATTTTGGTACAGCAATGTGTTCGGTAAGGATCCTAACGTCCTTGATTTGGTGACAACACTGACTGATAAGAAAGTGCTCTTTTTTAGGCCAAAAGACCTAGCATCTGACCAAAACATAGAGGGAGTGTACATTCAGGTGCTTCATCCACCTCCTGATTTCATTGGCAGTGCTAGAATTCCAACTAACAAGGAACTCAACAATCAGTCTCTTGTAATTCGGTTGACATACAAAGACGCCTCTTTCCTTTTCCCTGGAGACATTGAGAAAGAAACTGAATATGAACTGGCGAGACTCCCCCACCTCGAGCCTGTTGATGTGCTCCTGGTGCCACACCACGGCAGCCGCACCTCAAGTTCAATAGCTTTCTTGCAAAGGCTCAAACCCCAAATCGCAATTTTTTCTGTTGGCTTTAGCAATCCTTTCCGTTTGCCCTCCACCCAAGTGCTCGAGCGCTACCGCACTTTCGGTGCAAGAATCTACCGCACTGACCTTCAGGGGGCTATTACAATTACAACGGACGGTCAAAAGATAGAGGCCGAGACCTTCATTAAAGAGAAAAAACCATGATTTGAGGGTTAATTGGGACAGCTCAAGTGGCAGGAACCTACTACTAAGCACTAGGCACTAGGGGCTAAGCACTACGCAAAGCTTCCGGTGCCTAGTGCATACTGCTTAGTGCCTGGTTGAAATGGGTGCTGAGTCCCTGGTGCGCTAAGCGCCTGCTTTTACTTAGTCCGGTTTAACTTGCTCTGGGCGATTTTTGCCTGATTGCTACTTGGATATTCCTTTACAACCCTCTTCAAGAGAATTTTTCCTGCAGTGTTGTCCCCAAGTTCTATAAAGGCCATACCCTGCTTGAGCATGGCACTGCTCACCTTATCACTCTTGGGGTATTCCTTGATCGTCTTTTCATAGGCAGCTATGGCTTCCCCATACCTCTTATCCGCATAATAGCACTCGCCCAGCCAGAATTGCGCATTGTCAGCCAGATTGGACTTTGGATATTTTTCCAGATAGCCCACGAATTCACTTCTGGCTTCGTCGTACTGGCCACTGCGAAATAGATTAAGGGCGTTGTCATAATGCTCTTGAGCATTTGCCGGTGGCTGCTTCTTGGCACTTTGGCCGGAGTCAGAAGGAGGCAGAGCTTTGGCAGGTTGTCTTTCTTTTTGGCTGCTTGGCTTGGAAGTAACTGCCAGTTCTTGCAGTCCGAGATGGCCGGCCATCACATTCAGAGCTCGTTGGAGATCTTCCACATTTTTGCGCACCTCCAGCATCGACTCCATCTGATTTTGCTGAACCTCACTAATGCGTTCTCCGTTTCGCTTGTTCATTTCAGAGGCTTCTTCCAGTTGACCGCTCAACCTTCCCAGTTCTAATTCTATGCGATCCAACTGGGCCCCTACCTCTGCTTGATTTTTGCGAAGTGGCTGCCGGTCTGCGTCAAGAGCTACCAATTTCTCATCTAATGTTTTTTCCATTTCAGCCATTTGGGCTTTGCTCTTGTCCAGGTCGCGGCGGGCAGTCCAGATTTGCCTCTGGAGCAAGGATACATCTTTCTGGGTAGCGCAACCGCCAAGGAAAAAACACAGCAGTAACAACTTAAGCAATCCAAGACCTAAGAGCCTCTTCACCATGTGAGTGAATGAAAGCCTATTCATCTCCTATCCTCCTCATCCCCGTCAGTGCCCTCCTATCTGCCTCGACCATAATCTTTCAAGATTTGCTAGTAGTGAGAATGAGAGAGAACCGCAGTGTGAGTTTAGCCATTCTCTGCAGCGCCGGGATGGTCCTAAAAATACGAGACAGTAAATACTTTGGAATGGATTTTTGGAAAGGTCGTTCTTTGAGCCAAGCAATCTCCCGCAAGGCAGGCAAAAAAATGCGCTCTCGTGTGCATTGTCGCACACTTCGGTGTATAAAATAGTATTCCCCAACCTCGATCCCTTGAAAGATCGAAAGCGAGTTTAGACCTATGCTTTCTCTGCTCAGGCGGTCAACCACCACCTGCTTCAGCCAGGAGAAATCAGTTAGCCAATTTGCAAAGCTCTAGATTTCACCAAATAGGGGCCAGCATTCGCCTCATATCTTTCGAGTCTAAGCTGACCCCCATGGTTGTCTTATCCTGGCAAAGTGAGAAGATAGATCCAAGAAGGTAGTTAACGAACCTGGAACTGCGCCCGTCGATTCTTCCACCAACAGGACTCTGCTTGCTCCATGCATAGGGGCTGCTCTTCACCGTAGGAAATAGTGGTGATTCTGCTGTCTGCCACCCCTGACCTGACTAAATAATTCTTAGCACTATTGGCACGTCGGTCGCCCAGAGCCAGGTTATACTCGTTGGTTCCGCGGTCGTCGCAGTGTCCCTCAACTAGGACGCGCACCTCGGGATGCTCGCGCAAGAATGCCGCTTTCTCATCCAGACTCATCATGGCCTTTGGCTTGAGATCGTATTTGTCAAAGTCAAAGTGGATGTTTTCTTCCACAAAGGCACGCATCCTGGCTTCCTCAGCCATCATGGCCGCCTCATGACGCTGCCTCTCCGCATCGCTCATCTTGGCCAATTCTGCTTCTCTGCGAGCTGCTGCATCCTCAGCGGCTTGCTGTGCTGCCGCGCCCTCTACAGCCATCTCCTCTTCCGTAGGTTCGGCTTCCATTGTCACCGTTTTCTTGGCGCATGAAACACCCAGCACCAAGAGCATCGCCAACATTAATGCTCCCAAAATCCACGCTGTGCTCTTTTGCATGCCTCCCTAACCTCCTCTCCTTGTCAACGGTTTTCAATGCCCAATGCAAAAACCTAACCAATTTCAAACTAATGAGCAGCTGGACTAGTCCGGATATTTCATGAATCACCTGCTGCGACCACGGATATGGCCGTCCTTCCTGGCGTCCTCAAGTGTCGGCCCCTGCGACGTACCGTTCAGGTACGCCTCGGGACCAACACCCTGTGGTTGCCCGGTGGCACGCCCATCTTCGTGGTCTCGTGACTGCAATTCATCAAACATCCGGACTAGAAATCCACAAAGATTTCAGCCAGCCTTTTTATCGTTCGGTCCCTTTATACTACTAAGGTGCCGTTCTCGTCAATCGCGGAGACCAGTCCGGCTCTGCGTGGGAACCACCGAGGGCAAGACGCAATCTCCTTTGGTCCGTACCGTTTGCCTGCATAACCCAGAGGGTCGGGGTCCCGTTGCGATCTGACTGAAAAAGGACCAACCTTCCATCAGGAGACCAGCACGGATCTTCGTTGTTGCCCTCACCACCGGTCAACTGACTCAGTTCTCTGCCATCTGGACTTATCATAAAAATATTAAATTTTCCATTGTGTAGGCCAGAATATAGTATACGATCCCCCCTGGGAGACCAAGCGGGTGAAGTGTTGTAGTCACCCTCAAAGGTCAACCTGGTCGTAGTCTCCTTGTCGACATCCAACAAGTAAATCTGGGGTTTGCCGGCTCGATTGGAGACATAGGCTAGCTTGCTGCCATCTGGGGACCAAGACGATGAGACATCAATGGACCAACTGAGGGTCAGTTGCTTGAGTATCTGACCCCGAAGGTCCAAGAGGTAAAGTTCCGGATTTCCCGTAAAGCTCAGGGTGGCGGCCAGCTTGCCCCCATTGGGGTGGTAGGCAGGCGCGATATTCAAACCTGGTCGCATGCTAATGCGCTCCATGGCCTTGCTAACAGGATCAATTGTATAAATATCAGGATTTCCTTTCTTATAACCCACAAAAGATATCTGCTTTCCGTCAGCTGACCAGTTAGGCGATAGATTCATACTTCGGTCATTGGTGAGCTGGCGAATATTCGAGCCATCAAAATCAGCCAGGTAGATTTCTTTTTTACCAGTTGCATCACCAACAAAGGCTAGTTTCGTATGGAAAATCCCGAGCTCGCCAGTGAGCTCCAGCATCAATTCGTCTGCAAATCTCAGAATAGTATCCCTGACAGAGATTACTGAACTATTATAGGTCCTACTGAGCAGGAGCTTCTGGTGAATCACGTCAAAAAGATTTATTTTAAGCTCAAACCGCTCTCCCTGAACCAGGTAACTTGCTCGCACCAACAGATCTGCACCAAGAAATCTCCATTCGGAGAACTTAATTTCCTCTTTTTCGATTCCCATTCTGTCTGGATCCTCAAGAAAAACTGCTGGATCTAAGAGCTGAAAGAAGCCGCTGAAAGACAAAGCATTGCTCAATATATCAGCCATATTCTTTGCCAATGGTTTGTTTGCAAGTTCACCACCCTCATAACGAAAAGCTGGTACAGCTATGGGAATCTTTTCTTGCAGGGGTGAGTTGATATCAATATAGATCCGGCTTCCAGCAGGTCTAACCTGGAAGATAATTAGGACAAGGATCAACATACAGAGAAGGCTGATGGGTAGGTTGCGAAAATAGCAAAATTTCATGGTCTTAAGAGCTCACGTTTTCAGGTGCAAACCGGATAACGATCTCTTCCTCTTTGGGACTGTAAATATCAGGAAAAGGCGGAAATGGCTTAGACTTCAGAACGGCCTTCAGCACTGAATCATCGAAGTAAGAATCCCCAGACTTCTGTTCGAATTGAATGTCGAATACAGTGCCGTCTCTGCGAACGCGAACCACTACGACCGCCTCGAGCTTGCCTTTTCCCCGACTCAAACGTTCGGGAAGGGCCCAATTACTTTCAATTTTCTCGTTTACCAGGGCCCGGTAAAGCATTAAGGCCTGACTCAGTTCACCCCCCTTCATCTCGCCAACTTTTACCAGGGAGACATTCTTTTGACTCGCCGCAGGTTGTCGCTCCGGTCCTTCCTTTATTGGCGAAACCTCTGCTTGAGTTGGGGGTGGATGGCGTTCAATTTTGGTCAAAACCTCTTCGGCCAGCTTTACTTCTTCCGGTTCGCTGGCAACCGCTGAAGTACGCTGTTTCTTTTTCAAGGACAAAGATGGTTCTCTGGTGCTGAAACGTTTGATGGGGATGGCTTGGTTGCGAGCAACTGCTTTTGTCTTGCGGCCAAAATTCGGATACTTCTTTGTTTGAGACTCTGGCAGACTCACCAGGTCCACAGAGTAGATGGGTGCTAGGGGCAGCTTGCCTCTGGAAAATCCCCACTCCCCTGTGGCAACTACCGCCACTCCGGCATGCAGGACCAAGGAACAGCCCAGCATTATGGACATCAGCTTTTTATCTGAATGAGTCCGCAACCTGGTGCGGGAAACTGCATCTGCAATCATGAAGGACTCGCAAAAAGTCAGCACTTAGACGGCAGAGTAAATCGGCCTGGACCCGACTTATAGTCCGTCGCTGGCGGATTTACTAAGTCGTCGATTATTTTATCTCTACCAACGGTTCAGTGACCATACCGATTCTTTTGATTCCGCTCTGCCGCACTGCCGCCATCACTTCCATGACGAATCCATAGGGTAGGGCTTCGTCAGCACGGAGGAATACAGCCCTATCCGGTCGGTTCTGATAAATTGTCTCTAGTTTTCTCTGCAATGTCTGTAGGGATATTTTATATTCGTTCAGGTAGATTTCTTTCTTTCCTGTAATAGATATCACCAACCGCTCTTCTTCAGATGCAATTGGCTGAGTAGTAGTATGTGGCAGATTAACATCTACTCCCTGCATCATCATGGGCGCAGTCACCATGAAGATGATGAGAAGCACCAACATTACATCAACAAAGGGTGTAACGTTTATTTCAGACATTAACCTACGACTACCACGGTTCAATTCCATAGATAACCCTTCTACTATATGTTTTGAACCACGGAGTGCACGGAGACCACAGAGAAAGCATGTGAGCAAATAAATTCTGATCGGTTATAGATACTTAATGACTTTGAAGGCATTAGAAACTCTCTGTGGTTAAACTCGGTTGCGCATGTATGCGGCCCTGTTCAATCTTCCAGCGGCGCGCTCTCTACTGCCGGTTGCTCGTTGTGCACCACTCGTCCGGCCCGTCTTACCAGATCTCTTTTGACGATATTCAGGAAATCATTGGAGAAATTTATCATCTCCGTCTCTTGGTTGCGCACTTTGTTGGTAAAATGGTTATAGGCCACAACCGCAGGAATGGCCGCAGCCAGACCAGCAGCAGTCGCTATGAGCGCCTCAGAAATACCGGGGGCCACAACAGCCAAAGTCGCTGATCCTTTCAGGCCGATTCCCTGAAAGGCAACCATTATACCCCACACCGTGCCAAAGAGGCCGATAAATGGGGCAGCATTTCCCGTAGTGGCCAACAATGACAAAGCCTTCTCCAGTCTTTGCAGTTCACCATTTACAGCACTGCGGAGCGCGCGCTCCATGTTGTCGATCCATACCATCTGCAGCTCGAGGTCAGCGGGATTATGAGGTTTCTCCCTATCACCGGATTTGCTCAGTCGGCCGAGCTCCATGTAGCCCACACGGAAAATCTCAGCCAGGGGGCTGTCATCCATTTTCTTAGCTTCGCGAAATACTGTGACCAGATTCTTGCTGTTCCAAAATAGATTGAGAAAGCGTGAGCTCTCTTTGGAAATTTTCTTGAATAGTCGATGTTTTATAAAAATAACCGCCCAGCAAGCAATTGAAAGCAGAACCAGTATTATCAGCACCAGTTTTACAACCGCTCCGGCGCCAAATACCATATGAATAATGCTACTACCGGGATTGCCGGCGGCCGGTGCGGCCCATGCTGTTGATACTGCCATAAGCATCAACGATTTCATCTCTTGAAGTCCTCCCCCTTTTTACATTAAGACACGAATCATCTATAAGGGTTCCCAATACACTTCCATTGAGAATACCTGAGTTGTCCCCGCGAGTCTATTGCTTGAATCACACCTCACATCCTGCTAAAATCCCTTTTGATTTCAAAGGCTTCAAATTTTCTTGCGCAAGCTAACATCGCCTCGACACAGTGTCAAGCAAATTTGACCTTAATTTTCCATTATATGCTGCCCCAAGAAAACTGAAGCACAAACTTTAAACAGCCGCTTTTTTAAGATTCGAGGGTCATAGTGAAGGGTTGGTCCAAGGCAGTGGGTGCCGGCCTAGGGTACGTAGTCGGAGGACCTATCGGCGCGGTGCTCGGTTACATGGCAGGCCGTAAATTTGGCCCCAAAATCAAGGCCCAAGAAGGTCATCTCCTTATAGCTAACCTCCTGGGATTCACCACCCTCTTGTTGAAAGCAAATTCCACCCCCTCTTTAGAGGAGAGGCGAGAAATCGTGCTTTTTCTATCCAAACTTTTCAAATTTGATAGGGAAGACGAAGAACTGGCGGACGAACTTCTTCAAAGACTGCTCGAAGTTGATCTGGATGTTAACGCCATGGCAAGAACTTTCAATAAACACTCTGATCCACAGATGCGTAAGCGTCTTCTGGAAACCCTGGCAACCTTGTCGTTGCTAGTTAACGGTCCCCTCGAAAGAGGGCAACTTGCGCTTTTAGACGAATTTGCCGAGTCCTTGAACCTGACCCCAGCTCAGTGGCGGACTATAAAATCCCGATATCGAGGCCCATCACCCCAACTGGATACACCCTTTTGCTATGCTATACTCGGCCTTTTCCCCGAGTCCTCAGAAGAGGAAATCAGGGCCGCTTATCGCCGCCTGGCAAAAAAATACCATCCCGACCGCTTTGCCCTTCAGGACCAATCCGTACAGCGGCGACATGCCGAGAGGATGACCCTCATAAATGCTTCCTATGAGACTATCCGAACAGATCGGGGTCTCTGAGTCTCCGACGGGGTCAGCCCTTGACATGGGACATTTTTGTCCCATGTCAAGGGCTGACCCCATGCCGTGGATCACCCGCAAATCTCTAGCTCATTGAAAAAATAAGATATTTCAAAAGAGGCTGTCTCAGGTCCGTCGGAACCGTGAACGATATTTCGCTCGATGTCAGTGGCAAAGTCCCGCCGTATTGTTCCTTCCGCTGCTTCACGGTAGTCTGTGGCCCCCATTAGTTCTCTATTATTGGCAATGGCATTTTCGCCCTCGAGCACCATTGCCACAGCGGGACCACTGCTCATGAAATCAGTTAGACTGTCATAGAAAGGCCGCTCACGATGGACATAATAGAAACCCTTGGCTTGCTCCTTGCTCATTCGAACCATTTTCATGGCAATCACTTTTAGGCCGTTGCTCTCGAATCGTTTGATAACCTCTCCGATAACCCCCTTTTCCACTCCATCTGGCTTGACTATCGACAGTGTTCGCTCCATATTCCCTCCCTATATTCAAGATCATGTTGTGACTCAAACCGATTTTTGTACCCTATTGATATTATTACCTCCACTGATGTCAAGGAGAAAATTATCCAGGCCAAAGACGACCTAGCTTTGAGTTGCGCCTTAGGGGAGCTTTTAGGGTCTTTTCTTGATGCGGGAGCCTGCTGGAGCGTTGGAGTGCTCACATCTTTGCTGGCAAGATCATCTAGCAGAGACTGCTGGTTATTTTGGAAAAGGCGGGTTATAATAGTTTGTTAATTTTATCTCAAAGTGTATGTCTGCGCTTGACAGCCGAGCCAGCGCTCTATTGCTAAAATTAGTTGCCAATTTACTTCATAGACTACAGCTGAGGAGAGATCAAAATGAGTGACACTTCCAAGGATAAGAACTCTGCAACCCTCGGAGCCTTTTACGCTCGCGTCGAGGACGGCCAGCTCGTGATGGAGCCCTATTGCTCATGCGGCAATCAACTTGACGAGTATTACCATTGCGACAAGTGCAATAAACACTCTCGTTGCACCGACATTCTGTGCGAGGATCAGGCCACTTTGAATCTGGTGGAGAAGTATATTCGCACTAGTCCTAGACTCCGCAATTTCAATGCCATGCTTGGCAAGAGAAAAGCCACTGAAGATTAATAACCCACCCCACCGGTGGCACAAACCATTAGATTACCTTGATTCAAAGGCAAGACAGGAAAAGAGAGATTACCTGATGAGCAAGAACCCAAAGACCCTAGGTCTCGAAGACACCTTTCACTTCAGTTGTAACCCTGGAATTGATTGTTTTACCCAGTGCTGCCAGGATGTGAACATTCTGCTCACACCCTACGACATTGTCCAGATGAAGAATCGTCTCGGAATTTCCAGCACTGAGTTTCTCGAGAAATACACCAAAAGATTGTTAGCACCTAACACCTTCCTCCCGGCTGTCCAATTCAAAATGGACGAAGAAAATAACAAAAGGTGCTACTTTGTGGGAGAGAAGGGTTGTGGGCTATATGAGCAACGTCCCTGGTCCTGTCGGATGTATCCTTTGGACCACAGCGGTGAAGATGATACCTTCGAACCCATGGTGGATTCTACTCGCTGTCTTGGCCTACAAGACAATAAGGGTTGGCAACTGCGAGATTGGTTCCAGGATCAGGGACTAGAGCCATACAATGATTGGAACCAGCGTTTTGCAGAACTTACCGAAGACGAGAAAGTTATGAGCTGGAGAAAAAGATATCCTGGTGGTGTGGACATCTTCTATCTTGCCTGTTATGACTTGGACAGCTTCAGAGAGCAGGTTTTCAAGGAAAAACTCTTCGAAATGGTTGAAGGACCTTCATTTGATCAGGACAAATTAAAGACCGACGATCTTACCCTTTTGGAATTTGCCTTCACCTGGCTGAAAATTGTGGCTGAGCGGGTAATGGGAAACCAATGACAGAAAACATCCTAGATAGAAAAGACCTGGAAAAAAGTAAAATGGAGCCCATTAAGGACGGCAAATTCTCCTTCGCTTGCCACCCCGGTGTTCCTTGCTTTACTAGATGCTGCTCTGATCTCGATCTTGCCCTTACCCCATACGATGTTTTGCGTCTCAAAAACAGGTTGGGTATCTCCTCTAGTGATTTCTTGGATCGATTCACTACTGATCAGGTTAGACACAATTGCGGCTTACCCATGCTAATGCTCAAGATGAAAAACGATTCCAAGAGGACTTGTCCTTTTCTGGGGCCCGAGGGGTGTACTGTTTACCAGGATCGACCTGGCGCCTGCCGTCTTTATCCTGTGGCGCGAGCTGCTAAATACCTTGGCGGCAGGGTGCAGGAACAACACTTTCTGCTGAAAGAGTCACACTGTCTTGGCTTCCAGGAAGATAGAGAGTGGACGGACAAGGAGTGGCTTAAGGACCAGGGCCTCGAGCTTTACAACGAGATGAACGGTCTATGGATGGCGATAAATCAGTCCGGTAAAGAAAACAACACCCCTCCTCCCATAACGGATGAAAAGATCAAGATGTACTTCATGGCCTGCTACAACCTCGATATGTTCAAAAAATTTGTCTTCGAAAGCAAACTGCTGAACCTCTTCCATATCGACAAAAAAACCCTCTCACAAATTAAATCTAATGAAAGGGAGTTGCTCAAATTCTCTTTCCGCTGGCTACAGTTTGCTATCTTCGCCAAGAATACCATGAAGCCCAAGAAGGGCGTAATTAAGCCAAAAAAAAGAGCAATGGGAAGATGATTCCCACTACTCTTTCTTGGGGCTCAAGGCAACAGGCTCAGGGCGTAAGGCTGTTGATCTGAAACTATACTCCTTCTGCCTTGCGCCTTGTGCCTTGTGCCTTGTGCCTTTTATTTAATCAATAATACCGTCCCTCAAATCATGCTTGCTCCAAACGGGGATGGGGTCAAACAACTTATTTCTGGGGTTGTAGCGACACCTGTAAGAGGTCTTCGACTCTCGGGTTTGCTCCATATATTGCCAACCCTCCACATAGTAGCTACACTCATCGTTGAAGCAAACGTATTGATAAGGTTCACTCCAAGTGTTTTCACTTGGCGTCTGCCACTTGAGCATAGGCTCCCCACAGTGCGGGCAGACGGCACGTTCTTCATCGGTCATCATTAAACTCCTTTTGCATATAATCACCCATACCTCTGGGGGTTAACGATTTTTGAGATATATATCGGAAAATTCCTCTAAGGTCTCTTTCATTACTGCCTCGGCATCAGGAACACCTTCTGAGAAAATCTCCCCTATCTTCTCGAAACTGAGCTCATCTAAGTTCCTAGTAATTGCCATATATTGAGCTTGTTTCTCCTCTGGCAAGGCCTCTACCATTTTCCGACCTAGCATAGACTCGTAAAGATTGTACATTTTCTCGAGCTCTTTCTCTTTCTTCTCTTCGCTTAACTCGAGTCCTCTTTTCTTTATCAGTGCTTCACAGAAGTCGAGGATGAACGGATTTCGCGGCTTATCCATTGACATAAATACTTCCTTTCTTTACCTAAATTAACTTACCTTCAGTGTTGTATTTCTAGTATAAGCATCCTGTTTTGTTTTTGCCACCTTAAATTGTGCATTATTTCGCTAAATCGTTGACTTTTGCACATGCCTGCGATACGTTTACGCCTCCGTAAAAACGGATTAGAGAATTATTGAATTGAGGGATTTAGGGATTGGGAAATTAGGGGGTCACACTCTTAATTCCTTAATGCCTAAATCCCTTAATTCCTAAATTGACCTGGGAGTTGATTGATGAGCAAAACAGAGAACCAGGAAAAAGCTAACCAAGAGATAATGGACGCCGTACATCAGGTTTTGGAGGGAGGCAACCCGGAAGAGATCGCCCAACATCTGGACATGAGCCCTGAACAGTTGGTCGCTCTCAGCGAATCTTTTGCTCAGCAAACCTACCAGCAGAGCCTGCTGGGTGAAGCTGCCAAGCGCAAGATTGGTCGTAATGAGCCCTGCCCTTGCGGCTCCGGCAAGAAATACAAGAAATGCTGTTTGCGGAAGCATGAGAAGATCAAGGACCTTTTGCGAGCCAGTGTGGATTTTCAGGAACCTGAGGCTGAAGATGAGGGACCGCCCGAGTACGTGGTAAAAGGATTCGATCTGCTGGCCGCAAACAATTACCAAGAGGCAATAAGTCATGCCAGCAATCTCATCTCAACCTATCCCGAGGATGACCGCATCCATGATACTCTGGCCACTGCCTACCTGGCTACCAGTCAACATGATGCGGCCATTGCCATCTGTCGCAGCCGCTGGGAGGTGGCAAAGGAGGAAAAAGGCTTCTTTATAGAACATGGTCGGCACAAACGAATACCAGAGGGTGACGATAGCGGAGCACCTCACTTTTATGCGCCTGAGACCTGGCTGGAGAAATACTGGATAGCACTAAAGGCTAAAGAATTTAGCAGCCTACTGCCCGAACCTCAAGACCCTGAGATTAACCGTTTGATTGCTGAACTACAAACCGCCAATGATTTGAAGAAATTTCCCGAACAGCAAGAAAAGGGGTTGGAGCAAAGAAAAGAAGCTTTGACGCCTACGATCGAACAGCTCAAGGAGGCTGGACCAGACGCTCTTCCCTACTTGCTTCAGATTATGAGCCAATTTTCCTGGGCTGCCCTCTTCGTTCCTGAGATAATCGCCCATTACCAAACCGAGGCAGCCATCCGCCGTCTCATGGATATCACCATGTTCAACTACCACTACGTCTCCGAGGCATGCCTCAAGCATCTGGAAGAGTTGGGAGCCGATGTTCTTCCTCATGTTCGGAACGCATTTGGCCGTGACAAGGAATTTGACCTGCTAAAGGTTGGCTTTATTAACATGCTTTCTAACCTTGAGGCCGCCGAAGTAGACGAACTACTGGTGGAATTTTTGGAGTCTGAGGAACCTGCGGTGGTGGATTGGGCTGGCTTGGTTATTGGCAAGAGGAATCGAGCAGACCTGCTACCCGCTCTTGAAGAAGCAAATTCCCGGATCGGTAACAAACCCCGAATCGGTTGGGCCATCGATCAGCTTAAGAAGATTAAGGAAGGCGAGGACTAGAGTCCACTTGGCATTAGGTCATTTGTCAATTCGCATTTCACATTTCTCAATTTTCTCCCTCATCTTTCAAAGCATTCTCCTCAAAATGCACTGGCTCGCTCCAAGTAACTTAGAGTCAGTCTTGTCAAGTTATCTCCTCTAAAGCATGCCACCTTCCACATACCAATCAACGAATATTCCACTAATAGTTACAATTTGCAACTATTTACCAAGCCCAAGAAACACCTGGTAACATACCAATATAAAACGATAATATTATACCAAGATATTTAATCGTTACAATATGTAACATTATATGAGCTTTAGGGGAGGGCATGAAATAGCCTGATAATTCAATAATATCAATGTTATAGATTATCTTTCCCTGACCTGGCACGTTTGTTGATCTATCCTCAGGTCAAATAGAGGACCAGGAAACTTGAAGACAAGAGGAGGATAGAAAATGAGTTTCAGAGAAAAAGTTGAAAGGATCATGATGGCGATAACTTTCGCCGAGGCAGGGCAGAGTGAAACCGCCAGGGAGTTTCTCAAAGAGGAAAAACGGCCCCGTTTGGGCAAGCGTGTGGACAAAAGAAGAAAGCCCCGCGCCCAGATGCGCTCCTCATCGATGAACTAGAGATCAAAGTGAGATTTTACTTGTAAGATAATACAATCCAGGGAAGGAGGACTAACGTGTCCAAGAAAAGAAATAGGCAAGCGGGAAAAACGCTTCTTTTCGGTTTGTTGTCAATAACTCTGTACGCAGCCGTATTTTCTCATGGGACTGCGGTGGCGCAGTTCTTTGCTCGGGGGGCGTGGTATGCCATTCTCCCGATCTTAACAGTTTTTCTATTCTCCTTTGTCCATGGAGCATTTGCCAGTCATGTCTGGACTCTTCTGGGCATTGAAGCGAGGAAGACCGCACAGCATCGTCCTGAGAAGCGGAAGGCTCCCTCCAAGAGGAAGCGGCCCCGGCCTCGCCTACAACTCCGTGCTTAAGTCTTGCAGAGCCTCCATGGGGGAGATGACGGGGGTCCCAGACGGAACCCACTCATCTCCCTGCTGTTTGGCCAATTCACCCTTGGCAGCTTCCGCTGCAAGAACGGAAACGATTAAGAAGATGAGAATTTTCAAGCTCACATTAACCCGAATCAATACATTCAGGGAGGAATGGTAAATGCATGATATAGCAGCAAATTTTATCCACTTGAACTGGCTGTCCGTTCTTTTCCTCTTTCTTGTGGGTTTCGTCGGTGGCCTGGTGAGTGGTTTTATTGGATCCGGCGGGGCTTTTGTCTTGACGCCTGGAATGATGAGCCTGGGTGTCCCTGGAAACGTCGCGGTGGCCAGCAATATGTGTCACAAATTTCCAAAAGCCCTGGTGGGCGCTTACAAGAGATTCAAATACGGCCAGGTCGACCTCAAGTTGGGACTAATTATGGCTGTATCCGCCACGGTTGGCGTTCAGGTTGGCATCCAGATTCAACACTGGATTCTGGCACAATGGGGACCGGCCGGGTCTAATCTTTATGTAAGTCTCGCCTTTGTGGTCGTACTGGTGGTCATTGGTGGTTATGTTTTCTACGACGCCTGGAAGCTGGCAAAAACGGGCGCCTCGGAGAAAGTTTCCGATCTCGCCAAGAGACTACAGAAGATCAATCTCCGACCAATGATACACTTCAAGACGGCAAATCTGAGAATATCCCTATGGTTTACCGTTCCAGTCGGATTTGCCACTGGCATGCTTGCTGCCACCATAGCTGTGGGTGGTTTTATTGGAGTCCCGGGCATGATCTACGTCGTTGGCGCCTCGGGGCTGGTTTCCTCGGCCACAGAATTGGTGGTAGCTTTTGTCATGGGGTTGGGGGGAACGGCGAATTGGGCCTGGCATGGCATGGTTGATATAAGGCTCACCTTAATCATTCTTGCCGGCTCTCTTTTTGGTGTGCAGCTGGGAGCCATCGGCACCACTTACGTGAAAGATTATATGATTAAGATAGTCATGGGATCTATTATGCTTATTGTCGCTGTCAGCAGGGGACTCGCCATGCCGAAATATATGACCCAGCTCAACCTTTTGATTATGAAAGAAGATATGGTAGCACTGCTCACCAAGGCGAGCTTTGTCCTGATGTGCGTGGCCCTATCTACCGGTGCAGTAATTATCCTCGGCGCCATGTGGAAAGGAAGGCGGGCGGCAGCCTCTCCGGCAGTGGAAGAAGTGGGAACTGCGTCTGGAGTGGCGACTCACTAGGCAATAGGTCATAGATGGAATACAAGCTTTTAGGAGATTTCAATGACAACTTTTAAGAATATCCTAGTTTACCTTGACGGCTCAGAAGCAAGTTTGCATGCCCTGAAAGAATCCCTGCACCTTGCCAGAGCCGAGAAAAGTAAGATAATGGCGATATCTGTTGTTCCCCCATATCAGGGGGATCTCAGGTTTACCGGCTTAGGAAATATCAAGGCTTTGCTTAAAGAACCCTGTGATACAGCTCTTACCGAGGCAATGAAGATGGCAGAGGCGGAAAGCGTTTCTCTCACGACAGCGTGCCTCGAAGGCGAACCTTATGAGGAAATTGTAGATCTTGCAGAAGAGGAGGACTGTGATCTTATTGTCATTGGCATAGGCTCACAGTCCATGGAGAAGTTCTTCGCTATGGGCAGTACAACTGCAAGAGTAATAGGATACAGCCAAATCGACGTTCTCGTTGTCCCGGAAAAAGCGACCATTGGCTGGAAAAATCTACTCCTAGCTACGGACGGTTCCAAACACAGTGAAAAAGCGGCTGCCCGGGCAGCGGCTATTGCCAAGTCCAATGGAGCACAGCTCAACATCGTCTCTGCCACAGATTTTGTCTGCGAGCTCTACGCTCAAGCACCGGAAGTGGGTGAAGCTTTAATCAAAAAGGCCAGAAAGACCCTGGATGCCAGCAGTAAACAGGCAGATCTCCAGGGCCTTAAGACAGAATGTTTTGTGCGAGAGGGAGAGGCTTACAAGGCAATTATTGACCTGGCTAAAGAAAAGGGAACTGAGATGATTGTCATTGGCTCCCACGGAAAGACAGGTCTTAAAAGGCTGCTTATGGGAAGTGTTGTGGAGAAAGTCATCGGTCATTCCCACTGTGCCGTACTCGTGGTCAAGGGGTAGCTGACCGGGAGTTCTTGCGCAACATGGCCATAAGAAGAGGAGCCGCGGCTGTGATCAAGAGTTTAATAGACCGGATTTTCAGGAAAAAATCGGGCCACAAGCAAATAAACATCAGCGGCAGAAAGCGGCTGGATGTAGCCAGACGTCTGGAGCGATATGCTGAGGCTGCAGCCCTGGCACAGGCAGGGCTGCAAGATGTGGCCCAAGAGATAATCCGTCACGAGATTCAGGAACGTCCAAAAATCCTGGTGGTGGGAAGTAAGGACGGTTTTTCTCGGCCCCTGATTGATTACGCTGTTGGGCTAGCCAAGCGAATGAAATATGAGATTGTCGCCTTGAACTGTGCTGGCATCGCCACTGAGGCCTCCGAAAAGCACAGTCCCTATCGGGAGAAATTACTGAAAGAATTTAAGGCAAGGGCGGCTGAGGCAGTTGAACCACTGGCCTCGTGCGCCGCTCAAGAAGGTGTACCCATTCGGCATGTGGTCAAGTCAGGTGGGCTGAGCAGTTGCCTTCGCGAGCTGCAAAAGGAGGTTAGCCGTTTGAACTTTGTCCTTACTGAATCAGTGCCAACCCAAGAGTTGGAATTGGAGACATCGATTCCGGTCTTTTGTATCAATAAATAAAGAGTATGGCTCCGGACGGGAAGGCCTTTCGTCCGTCGTCAGTGGTCCGTTGCTCTAATCGTTTAAGCCGTCCATCACAGAGATCAGATTTCCCCTGACCTCCGACATCTGATCTCTGACCTCTGAGTTCTGCCTGCTGCCCGCTGCCTGCTTATTAAAACGCTATGCCACATGCTCTATGCCTTTTTATCCAGCCAGATCCATTTCTCCAACAAGAAAACCATAGAGAGTCACTTTGACAAAACTTCTGCATGTAAGTGGGGTTCCTAAATGTGCTATACTGCCGTTGCCAAATAATTACTGGGTTACTCGCTCCAGGGGAGAAGCATGGCATTCTTTCGCAAGTCAGAAGAAAAGCAAGATTTTGAGGACCTTGAATTGCTGCGGCAGGAAATCCTCAAGGCTAAGATGCCGCCTTCGGTAGAAGGTTACGCTATCAAAGAACTGGATAAGCTCGAAAAGACTCCGGCGGAAGCAGCCGAATACGCCATCGGTATCAACCACCTGGAATACCTGGTGTCACTCCCTTGGAATGTCCACACTGAGGACAACCTTGATCTCCATCATGTCGAAAACATTCTCAATAGAGAACACGCAGGTCTCTCCCTGGTGAAAGAGCGGATCCTTGAATACCTTGCAGTTCGCACCCTGGAAATTCAGAGGAATTTTCGCCTTCTGGTGGTGGACGACGAGGAAATCACTCGGGCCAATCTGCAACACATACTGGAAAAGGAAGGCTATCAGGTGGTCTCTGCCTCAAATGGTGCCGATGCTTTGGAGGAAATGGAGAAGGCTCCCTTCGATGTCGTTCTAAGCGATCTCCTGATGTTGAAGGTCGGGGGGATGGAACTTCTTCAGAAGGTGAAGGATCGCTATCCCCAAACCGAAGTAGTTATCATCACCGGATACGCCACAGTACCATCCGCAGTAGAAGCGCTGCAAAAAGGTGCCTACCACTACCTGGCCAAACCGCTCAAGATCGATGAGGTTAGGAGCACGGTGAGCCAAGCGCTGACTAGGAAACAAAAGGCCCACAGGCCTAAAGGTCCGGTGCTCTGCTTTGTTGGGCCGCCCGGTACAGGCAAGACCTCCTTAGGAAAATCTATTGCCTCCGCCATGGGGAGAAAATTTATTCGCTTGGCTTTAGGTGGAATGAAAGATGAAGCTGAAATCAGGGGGCATCGCCGCAGCTATGCCGGGGCCATGCCCGGCCGGATCATAGATGCCGTCCGGAGGGTCGGATCCAGGAACCCGGTGTTCATGCTGGATGAGATCGACAAGGTGGGCCAGGACTTCCGAGGCGATCCCGCCTCCGCCCTTCTCGAAGTATTGGACCCCGAACAGAACGAGCATTTCCTGGACTATTACCTGGATGTGCCCTTTGACCTTTCCGGCGTGATGTTCATCGCCACCGCCAATCTGGTGGACCCTATCCCCAGGCCTCTGCTTGACCGGATGGAACTCTTGGCTCTGCCCGGATATACCGATGAGGAAAAGAAACGCATTGCTCTCGAGTTCCTCGTCCCCCGTCAAATCGAAGCCTCCGGCCTTTCCGGCACTCCCCCCGAATTTACCTCGGAGGCCGTGCTGAAAATTATCAGAGAGCACACCAGGGAGGCCGGGTTGAGGAACCTCGAGCGGGAGATTGGCTCAATCTGCCGCAAGATCGCTCGAAAGGTTTTGCAACAGGGAGGAAAAGAGAAATCTCTGCAGGTCACTCCCGAGTTGGTGGAGGAATATCTCGGACCAAGGAAGTTTTACTACGAGGTTGCCGAGGCCAAAGATCGGATCGGAGTTACCACTGGATTGGTCTGGACTGAAACTGGTGGGGATATTGTCTTTGTTGAGGCCACTAAGATGAAAGGAAATAATAAGTTGATCCTCACCGGCTCCCTGGGTGACGGCGAATCCCAGGAAGGACAGATATGGGAGGCAGCCATGTTTGCGGCCCAGCATAAACTGGATAACCTGGTGGTCATCACCGACTACAACAAAA
>CP070689.1:150347-153566 GCA_020353155.1 Deltaproteobacteria bacterium
AGCCGGAAAATCTCCTCCATGGGCAGCTTCATTAGCACAAATCTACTCACACCACGTTCACTAAGGCGCGTGAGAGTGCGTGACTCAGAACTGGCGACGTAAACCGTCGAGATGAATTCCATCTTCTTCAGAAACTGGGCTGCAACTACCGCAGCAGTGCGGCGTCCACCCACCGCATAATGGAAACCATAGTTTTCGAAAAGCTTGTTATTCAGGCTCTCAGCATACTTTTCACCCATCTCGTAGAGATCCTTGCCGATGTAGCGAAGTTGCTGCCCCATCTCTTCAGTGGCATTGTCAATTGGCCAGTCGATCTTCACGCGAAAATGGGTCATGGCATAGCGGCTTCGGGTCTTGATGGACGGATCCCTCTGAATGAGCAGGGCATAATCCGCCGGCAAGAGGTCTAAGACAAAACTCTCAAAACTAGGATTCTCAAAATATCTGAGGTTTTTGGTGTATTTCTTGTGCAACCGCACCTGAGGAAACTCCGAGATGCCTTCCTTGGTGACCTTATTGGAATCGAAAAAGCGAATATATTTCTTGTAGCGACTCGGAATGGTCCCTTCACAAAAAAGCACCAGAAAGTGGTTATGGTTTACGTACTCTTTTTCCATCACCCTGGCCCGGGGTTTCAGCTCTCTTTTGGGCACGAAGGGATAAGGTTCTCCGGCCTCGCAGAACTTCCAGTATGAATCGACCAGAGCGTGCTGAATCAGGTACACGTCCATTTGGTCTCTGAGCACCTCGTACACCGAACGCCGCAACCGGTCCTGCAAACTCAGCTGGTATCTATATGGCCATGTAGGCATGCTTTAGCTCCTCAAAGTTTCTTCTGGCGCTCCATGGACAAAGTTAATTTAATAGATTGTCAGAGGAAACAGCATAGATAACTTGTTGTTAATTCTATCTAAAAGTTGATTTTTGTCAATCAATTTCTCTTGACTTTCTTGCGTAATGGTAAAGGAGGGACTAGGCTGGTTCGTCGATCATTCTTTTGGGAAGATAAAAGACGTATTCAGCCGCTAGCAAGTCAAACTGCACCCCGGTTTCGCGATCTACTGTTTTATACAAGGCTTTGAGAGTACTCGCTTGCAGTATCTGATCAAAAAAGTGGCTGCGACTGTAAAAGTGCGGATGTAAAGGCAAGAGAAACTGAGTTGAGTCCCCTTTCCAGGAGAAATTGAGGCTCTTCCTTAGATCCAATATAGTCTTGTAAAGACTCCTCAGAAGATCTGTACGCAATAAAGGAGAAGTACTGTTAACCACACACTCCATAAGACCCGCTAACCGGTAGAACTCCCTTGCCAACTCCTCATTCTCACGCCACCGAAACAGTCCCATGGCCGTGTAGTCACAGCCACCCACCAAGCTGAAGTGTTCAGGAACGAACTTAATGTGGCGATGGCCGTTGCTGATGGCCTGGCGGCGGTGGTTTTGGTATTTCTCCGCCTCGCTTTTTAGACATTGCAGTATTTGACCCTGGCGCCAATCTCCACGCCTGAACTCCAGGGGTTTACGGCAGATGAGATTGTCGTCACCCTTGCGGCTGTCCCCAAAATCAATGATCTTCGCCATGAGGCTCTCATTTACTTTAGTAATATAGGCACTATACCAGATGTAGCGTAATGTTCAAAACCACTACTTGCCTCAGGCCAGGCACCAGTGGCAGGAAATAACAGTGCGCGACAACAAGGAGCCCCGGCGATTTGGGATTTCGGATTAATAGAGGCTCACGGTCCGAGGCGCAAGGCGAAGGGCTTTTGGTGTCATATGGCTTCGCCGTCATTAGGTCATTACGCTGCGCTGTCATTCATAGTTAACCGTCATTGTGGGGTTGTAACAACTTATTGACGGCCGTAAGGCCTGATGGCGGGCGCAGCCCGAACTAGGGACCCGCTTGCGGGACTGAGCGGAGCGAAGCGAGCGCGAAGAAATGACAACGAAGCGCTCATGCGCGAAGTGTAATGACTTTTAGGTGCCTAGTGCTTTTTACCTACTCCCTTTCACGCTGGCCGGGAATACCAGGTCGCGTCATCTCTGCAGCATCTAGTATCTCTTCGAGCTTTTCTTTGGGCAGGATATCCAACTCCAGTGCCACTTCTCGCACTGTCTTTCCACTTTCATAGGCCATATGGGCCAGTTGTGCTGCCTTGTCATAGCCAATCTCTACCGCCAGTGGCGTACACAGTGCCAGGCTTTGTTCCACCAATTCCTGACAACGCTGTTCATTTGCCTCAAGCCCTTTTAGACATCTCTCGGTAAAGTTGTCTATGGAGGTCTTAAGCAACTCAACAGACTGCAACAGATTGTAGGCCATCACCGGCAGCATGACGTTGAGTTCCAGGTTCCCTGCCTGCCCACCCATAGCCACAGCCCAATCATTGGCAATGACTTGCACCGCCACTTGAAGAAGAGATTCTATAATTACCGGATTGACCTTGCCCGGCATGATGCTGGAGCCCGGCTGTACCGGAGGCAGTTCAAGTTCACCCAACCCACATCTTGGGCCAGAAGCCAGCCAGCGTATGTCGTTGCCAATCTTGGTTAGGGAAACAGCGAGACCTCTCAGAGCAGCACTTGCTGCAACTAGTCCGTCTTGACCGCCCTGGGCGGCAAAATGGTCTTTGGCCTCAACCAAGGGAAGATTCGTTTCCTCTGCCAATAGTCCAATTACCTTGGAGGCAAAGCCGGCGGGCGCATTCAGCCCGGTTCCTGTGGCTGTCCCACCGAGAGCAAGCTCCATAAGACCTGCCAATGCCAGTTCAATACGCTCACGAGCTAGAGCCATTTGCCGGGCGTAACCACCGAACTCCTGTCCCAAACGCACGGGGGTGGCATCCTGAAGATGGGTGCGTCCTATTTTAACGATGGGATCGAACTGTTTGCTCTTGACCAGCAGTTCATGCTCGCAACTTTTGAGAGCTTTCATTAGCCCACCGTTGATGCTTTCCGCCACAGCTAAATGAATAGCCGTGGGGATGACGTCATTACTGGACTGCCCCCGATTCACGTGGTCATTGGGGTGCACCGGCGACTTGCTACCTACTTCACCCCCGAGGATTTCAATGGCACGGTTGGCAATGACCTCGTTTGCGTTCATATTGCTAGACGTCCCTGACCCCGTCTGAAAGATATCAACAGGGAAGTGATCATCGAGCTTCCCCTCTGCCACCTCCCCTGCTGCCTGGCTGATTGCCCCGGCCACCTCTCGGGAGA
>CP070689.1:153666-157196 GCA_020353155.1 Deltaproteobacteria bacterium
CACCCTGATTGTAAGCACGGTAGATACCAACACAAGTTACCAGAATGCCCACTATAATACTGGCTATGAGCAACGGAAAGCTCATATTTCACTCCCGCATTTCTCATTGAGCATTTATCATTTCACATTGAAGGATCACAGATGAAAACTGAGCCAAAATGAGAAATGTGCCCATACACCCTGCCTGCTTGCCTTGCCTGCCCCTTGCGAGTCGAACGGATCGAAGGGCTATCAGAAGTTTGTGCCCCCAGCTAACTCTTTTTGGAAGTCTGGACCATAAATTCGCTGATCTCCTGCTTTACCCGTTTTTTCCCACATTTGGGGCACTTTACCTTGCCCTTCTCATACTCGCTTATGGACATTATTACTTCAAAAGGTTTCTTGCAGTTCAAACATCTATACTCGTAAGTAGGCATAGCCGCACCTCCTGCCTTGTTCATCCCGAGCAAAGCATATTCTGCCTATTTTCTAAGGATTATAGCGAGCTGTGAAAGGGACTGTCAACGAACATCGGCATGAAGATCTAGCAGTTTTGGTTAACAAGGCCTAATATTTTAGCAACTATGGCTTGCGGGCCGTCACTAGCATCCGTTTGCTAAGAAGTCCATAATCGCCAGGTTTAGGATGGGAGACAAATGCACCGGAACAGCTAATCTGATTGAAGCCACTGCCGGCAAGCAACAATTCCAGCTCTTTACGCTGGAAGAGGCGAGCAAAATAAGTGACATCCCGTATAAGCCCACGCCGCTTGCTTATGACCATTTCCCGGACCAAAACGCCTTCATCGAGTAGTTTCCGCTTTCGACAGACTACCACGTCTCTGTTGGCCTCATGCCAACTGCTAGGTTTGAATTGCTGGCGAGCGTAGTCATTGTGCACTAAATCAAGAAGAAGGGTGCCTCCTGGTCTCAGCAAGCGGCAGATTTCTTGGAGTATCCTCTGGTTTTGGCTGTCGTCCTCGAAGTATCCAAAAGAGTTTCCCATAACGAGAACCACATCGAAGATGGAGTCTGATAGTCCAAGTTGGCAGGCATCGCCCCGACAGAAGTATATAGAGTAGCCCTTTTTTGCCGCATCTTTGAGACCAACTCGCAAAAGTACCTTCGAGTAGTCTACTACCGTCACATTCTTGTAACCCCTTTTATGTAGCTCTATGGCATGACGGCCTTGCCCACCGCAAAGGTCAAGGATTCGATCCTCAGAGTTGAGCTCAAGGGCACCCTCAACCATATCCACTTCGGCAGCGGTTGTTACAGGACAGCACACACTGCGGGCGTCAGTGACGAGATAGGTCTCATCGAAGATATACTGCCACCAGGTAGGATCATAGTCATCCATAACTACCTCTCGACTAGCGAAAGGGGACCAGCTATCTTATGATGGTATGAGATGATGTGAGATATGAGAATCAAATTCAGGAATTCAGGGATTGAGGAATTCAGGGATTTTTCGAGACCATGCCTAATTCCTTAATACCTTAATTCGCAATTCCTGAATGTCTAGATCACATCGCACATCTCACATCCCAAATCGCTTGTTTCAGATTTGTATCCCTCGCGGAACCTTACTCCTTCGGATGACAGCCGAAGGAGAAAAGTCCGTCACTTGCCATCAAAGCCGGTTGTCCGGTCCAGGGAGCTGTTCTGGCAATGGCCTCTTCTTCCGCGCTAAGGTGAACGAAATCATCCAATTGCCCGGCACGCCACCAGTTGGTCAGTTGCACCGCATCAGCCCACAGGTTCACACAATAGAGCCGCAGCTGTTCTACCTGAGCTTCGTTTAATAAGCGAGGCCGCCAGGCAGTCTTGATAGGGCCCAACAGGTAGGTGTGCCCCATTGCCACTGCTTGCGAATTCACTTCCTCTCGTATTTCTTCCAGTGCACTGTAAGGCACTTTACAAATAGCCCTGTTGAGCTGATCTACCACCTCTGTCGGGGGTGAAGTTCCCGGTAGTATGGCAAGGGCCTGCGTTCCTCCACCGGCTCCCACATTAGTTGGAATACCCCCGAAGCGTCCGAGGAAGCCTATTAACCCTGCATCAGTGATGAGACAACGAAAATCTGTTTGCCACGATTGCAAACCAACTCTTTGCTCTTCAGGGAAAAGCCAGGGTGACTCTTCTGCCCACAGTTGGAGAGGAACCAAGTCCTGGACAATGTAATTTCCGGCCTTGAGGGCCTCATTCAAATCCGCATCGGGGTCTTCGCTTTTGAACCCAATATAGATTCCTTCCCCTGAATAGCCCTGCACTGGCTTAAGCACGAGCCGATCCCAGTTATCTCTTGTCCAGGAAACTAAATCCTTTATGGTTTCTCCCTTCGGCCCAGTAGTAGCTCTCTCGTAGAGTTGCCTCGTCCACGGGGTCCTGCTCACAGTGGTCTCCTGCAGCTGACCACTTAAGGAATCGGTAACTGCCTCAAACAACCCCTTGGCACCTGCAGGCTCCATACCCCGGGGATTCACCACGAGATCGTCCTTAATTGCTTGGCGAAGGGCCGTGAGAGGCACATCCTTTTCCATTTTGATTAGTACATCGTTGTTAAAATCCATAAAAACCAGGGTAACTTGTCGCCCCTTGTGATACAAATTGCCCTGGTGGTAATCCAGATCTTGTGGGGCGGCCAGTCCTGCCGTTACTCCTTCCATACCGTCCAAGTATTGGACAAAATTCCGGTTTTCAACAACTGTCTCCAGGGTATCCGGTTCTGCCACCAATACAATGTGAGCTGCTTTGTCTTTGTGTCGCTGCCGATGAGCACGAAGTAACGCCGCTGCAAAAGCTGGTACAGGATTTAAGTAGCCATGATCAAAATCTAAATGGATCTCCAGTCCCAAATGGGGCTGTATTCTCTTCCAAGCCAGCTTACCTAGCTCCTGCGTAATTCGCTGATATTCCCAACCGCCGGGACTCCCAAGATTCCACTCAGAGTGATAGCCCAAGAACTCTTCCACAGATACCTCCCTATTTAGTGACATGCGTATTAGCTTATCAGGTTAATACCATTCGCCCTTGTATCGAATATCTGCCCGCCTCGCCTGCCTGCCCCGCCTGTCCCGAGCGACTCGACCTGAGCGACACGACTCGAGCTCGTCGACAAGTCTCGTCGACAGGTCTTGTCTCGGGGAGCACAGTTGCGGGGAGTCCGCCTCCACCTCAACTACCATTCTCTGTTAGATTTTCAAATCTCAAAGCAGCAAGATCAAAAGGTATCTCCCCACCCTCTAGTAAAAGGCGGTGAAAACGCTTCCAGCCCAACCTGGGAAGAAAACGTTCCCGCAAATCTACAATCTCATATTTACCCAGGCTGTAACACAGTTGATAACCGGGATTCAACCGAAATCGCTCAATTTGCGCAACGGCCTCGTCCGCAGCGAAACCCACGGACACCAGCAGGTCGGCAGCCTCCTCCTTAGTAAAACGTTGCAGGGCCAAACCTGAGTCTATTAGGCAGCGAGCTGCGCGCCAGAGTCTGCGCTTGCAATCCACTAGGAGCTCTAACTCGTCCTCCACGTAGCCAGATTCGGCCAG
>CP070689.1:157296-174025 GCA_020353155.1 Deltaproteobacteria bacterium
ACGGCGATCTCCTCATCATCAAACCTGCCGGTAGGAGAAAAAGGCGGATCCTTTAGAAGCACACCAATAATCTGCTCTGGTTTGAACAGTATAAGCCTCAATCTTTCCTCCTCATCTTTCCGTAACTGTTTGTAATACTAATCAAAAATTTGGGATCACTTTTTTGGTGTCGGATGAAAAAAGGCTTGACGATTTGGTCAGAAACGAGTATATGGTCACAACTGACTAAATAGTCGTTTATGGGTATGTGGTCGATTTTGGCCTGAAAATTGCTAAGAACCTCAGCTGCAAGCGAAATGAAGCATACCGGCCATGATTTGCGCAGCTAGGTTTTTCGGTTGTCAAGGGGACTATGATAGAAAAAAGTGCAAAAGCGAAGGGAAAACCGAAGCAACGCCAGAGTAGGCGTGTCAAGGCGACTCGTCTGAAACTGCTTAACGCAGCCCGGGACATGTTTGCCGAGAAGGGATTCGACAGCACCACTATTGACGACATTACTGAGCGGGCCGATGTGGGCAAAGGCACTTTCTACTACCACTTCACGGACAAGGAGGATGTCATTGCCGAACTGGTCAAAAGAATGATGGACGAACTGATGGAGGCTATGGATAAACGCTGCAAAAATACAGTCGATCTGCCCACTCTGCTTGACGACATCGTAAAAATTCATATCGACTTTTTCCGCAATCGTTGGGAGGACTTTGTCCTCTATTTTCAGGGACTGGCTGGCCTGAAGCTCCAGGAGAGTTACTCGGGACTCGAAGTGCCGTTCCTCGGTTATCTAGAGTCAATCGAGAGCCTGGTCGATTCGGTCATTAAGCATCGGTTGCCCGCACCGCTCCTTCGCCGTTTCGGCTGTGCGGTGGCTGGGTTTGTTTCCGGATACTACTCTTTTGCCGTCATCTCTACGGAGGACGAGGACGTGGACAAGGCCCTTGGGGAAATGCGCGGTGCCTTCGTCTCCAGTCTGACGAGATTTATTAATGAGGCAATGTCAGCTGACAGAGCCAAGGTTGGTTTGGAATAGACAAAGGGATAGAAAGATTTGCGCTTTACGGGCTGAAACAGCACAAGAGGAGGATACAGAGCATGGAAAGAGCGCAATTATTAAACCTGAACGTAATTGACCGGGCACTACAGGAAAATGTTTGGGGCATTTCATCTAGCATAGACATTTACGAATGCGATCCGGAGACAATCCGCAGCGCAGAAAAGATTCGCCAGTTTGTCGTAGACCTTTGTGACCTTATCGAGATGAAGAGATACATGGACACCCTTGTGGTCCACTTCGGGGAAGATGAGAAGGTAGCGGGATTTTCCATGGTCCAGCTGATCGAAACTTCCCTCATCTCGGCCCACTTTGCCAACTTGACCAACACCACCTATCTGGATGTATTCAGCTGCAAACCCTATGATCCCGGGGTAGTGGCTGAGTTTGCCCAGAAGTTCTTTGGTGGAAAGCGTTGCATAACCAGTTTCAATTTGAGGCGGTAAGCATGAAAACTATTCGCATAGTCTCAGATTTGGAAGAGTGCAGGGCTATTTGGCAAGAGGTTATGCCCTGCGACTATCTTACGGACCTCTGGGAAGTGCGTGACTGCTTCAACAGACACTTCGATAACCGTCCCCACTTCATCGTCGCCGAGGACGGCAATGGTATCCAGGGGTTGCTTCCTCTGAGCTGGATAGATGAATACGGATGTTACGGCTTCTTTCCGGGGGAAACCTGGCAGGGAAAGACCTGGCTGGAGCAGAACAGGATCATCTGCAACGGGATTTACGGGATTGGGGATCTCCTTTCCGCCTGCCCGAAACCGTACCATCTCCGTTACTTGACATCCCTCCCCGGTATGCCGGCCGGGGAAGAGACTGTAGATGAGATTGGCTATCTGTTTATCCCGCCAGATCACGGCTACGACATGTCGAACTACCTAGGACAATTTTCCCGCAAATCGAGGAAGAACATCCTCCGGGAGCTGGCTGCCATCGAGAGCCAGGGTGTTACCTACAGGCACGACGACATCAGAGACTTCGACGTCATGGTCGAGCTGAACATGGACCGGTTCGGTAGTCAATCCTACTTCTTTGATCCCCGGTTTCGGGAGAGCTTTAGGGCGCTGGCCAGGATGTTCCAAGAGAAGGGGTGGCTGAGGTTTACCACGGTCCTAATCAACCATGAACCAGCGGCTGTGGACATGGGATGCGTCTACCGGGGAGTATACACTCTTTTGGCCGGCGGAACCAACAGCCGCTATCTGGGAGTGGCAAAACTTATTAATTTTCACCATATGCAGCGGGCCTGCGAGGAGAAACTGGACAGGGTCGACTTCCTTTGCGGTGATTTCAACTGGAAAAAGCTATTCCACCTCACCCCCAGGCCCCTGTATTTGATGACAAATATTGTGGCAAAAGCCGCGTAGAGCAGATCGCTCTTCATGGCCAGACAAGCATATGCACTCTCCACGTGTGGTGGTCGTCGGGACCACTTCAGACTATATTGAACTCATCCGGCGCCGCTATCCCCACAGGGCGCTGTTCTTAACCAACCCTGCGGAAAGGATTAAGGCCCGCGAGGAGACTCCCGGCCCAGCCGAGGAGATCCTCTGTCATTTCACTGATGATGCGGAGGTCCTCAGGGTCCTCAAAGATCACCTCCGCCGTTACCGTCTTACAGTTGACGGTGTGGCTTGCTTTGACTGTGAGTACCTGGGATCTGCCGCTTTTCTCGCCCAGCGCCTTGGCCTGCCCTTTCCTTCCCCCTCTGCTGTGGCGCAGACCCGCAACAAATTTCTCTCCAAGCAGGCGTGGAAAAGAGCCGAAGTTGCCTGTCCAGAAGCTGCCGTCGTGCGTAACCGAGCAGAGATCTCCAAGTTCTTAGACCGGGTGGGCAAATCTGTAATTTTGAAACCCTTAACCGGCTCGGGAGGCGAGCTAGTTTTCCGCTGTGCAGATCATAATGATTGCCTGCAAGCCTATGACACCATGATCAATCGCCTCAGTAAGGCCGGAGAAAACCGGCTCTACTTACAGGATCCCTTAGCCCCCGGAGACTTGGATCCGATTCAGGATGTGGTCCTCGAGGAATTCATCCCCGGCCAAGAGTATAGCTGCGACTTCTTCTTGGAGAACGGACGTCTGGAGGTAATCCGCACGGCAAAAAAGATTCCCACTGCAGAAACTCAGGTGGGTGCAACAACTGCCGCCTATGTTGTTCCAGCAGAACTTCCTGCGGAAATACCCGCAGCCGTCTTTGTGGATCAACTCTACCGAGCAGCCACAGCCCTTGGCCTTGACCGGGCTCTCTGTATGGTAGATTTCATTGTGTCTCAAGGGAAAGCTTACCTACTAGAACTCACTCCCAGACCTGGGGGTGACTGTCTTCCCTGGCTGATCCAGCAGAGCTGCGGTCTCGACATGATTGGCCTGGCCTTGGATATGGCTCAGCGCCGAAATATCTCTAACCTTTCAAGACAAAGCTGGGAAACTCTGGTGGGCTTGCGTCTTTTCGCCCAGGACGCAGGCACGGTTAAAGAGATCGACGAAGGGGATCTCCGCCAAGATCCAAGGGTGCAGGAAGTTTTCATCAAGCGGAGACCGGGGCACAGGGTAGTCCTTCCACCGAATGATTACGATTCTAGACTTTTCGGCCACGTGATTTTCAGGCCAAGGGGAAGCACTTCCCTGGAGACGGAGTGCGTCGAACTGGCGAGCAAACTAAAAGTGGTAATGGAGTTTGAAGGATGAACAATAGCAAAGTTGTTCTCCACAAGGCTGCCGAGATCCTTCAGAATGTCAGCCCCGTCCTGGAAGATGAAGTGATTTGCGCCTACGTCCGCTCATTTCAGAGGCAGCGGCAGCTTTTCTTGGACTTTGCGGCGCGCCATGACACGCCCGTCTATCTCTTCGACGAAGATGTCCTGCTGCAGCGGGCAGAGCAGTTCACCACCGCTTTTTCACAAGAGATTCCCGGAATCCGTGCGTTTTTCGCCATGAAAAGCAACAACCACCCTGCAGTGGCCAAGAGTCTGGTGGAATTCGGCCTTGGCCTCGATGTCTCCAGTGGTCTGGAGCTCGAGACTGCCATTGCTACAGGCTGCCAAAACATTATTTTTAGCGGACCGGGGAAAACGGAGGCAGAACTCGATCTAGCAGTGGCCAACGCTGCAGTGGTTACGGTACTTATCGACAGCTTTGGTGAACTCGACCGTCTAGAGCGTGTCTCTAGATCGCTAAACGCGGTGGTGCGGGCAGGGGTCCGCCTTACCACTGAGGAGAAGGGGCTATGGCGTAAGTTCGGTGTCCCCCTGGCCGAACTGGAAAGCTTTATGACCAGGGCTGAAAACTTCGAGCACCTCCGTGTATGCGGGCTTCAGTTTCACACCAGTTGGAATCTCACACCCTCCTCCCAAGTTTCATTCTTGATTCGCCTTGGTAAACAGCTCGCCACCATGAAGCGGCAGCGGGCCAAAAACATAGAATTCCTGGACATTGGCGGCGGCTACTGGCCATCCCGGGGCGAATGGCTCCACTTTTCCGCCACCCCCCAAGGGCGTATTACCCACTTGGTCTTGCCGGACATAAGGCAAACTGAGCGCTACAGGTACCCTGCAGAACCCTTAGAAGTTTTTGCCCGAGAGATCGGAAAAACCTTACGCCAAAACATCTTCCCCTATGTAGACTGCAAAATTTTCACTGAGCCAGGCCGTTGGCTGGTAAACGACGCCATGCATATCCTCTTGACCGTGGTGGACAAGAAGGGGGAGGATCTGGTCATTGTCGACGGCGGCACGAATATTGTCGGCTGGGAGCGCTTCGAAACTGACTATTTCCCGGTGATCAATCTATCCAACCCCTCCTTTACGGAAAGAAAATGCTTCATCTTCGGTTCCTTATGTACCCCTCACGATGTTTGGGGGTACAGCTATTTCGGCGATGGAATCGAGCCGGGCGACATCCTGATGGTCCCCAGTCAAGGTGCTTACACTTACAGCCTCAGACAATCTTTCATCAAACCCCTTGCGCCAATGTTCCCCCTGCAAACTTAATCTTACAGACCAAAAGCATTTTTTTACCCATTTTTTGCCGTACCAGAAATGGGTAAAATTACCCATTTTTGGTACGGCAAGTTTTGGGTAATTTTTTGGTAAATGGCTGGTTTGGTTTATCTTTAGGTGGGATAAAAGAGTAATGCTGGTTGGTTACCGGGGTTCTTTTCTTTCTTCGTCTTGCTTGTGGCTGCCCTTCCCATTAGATGATCCAGTTGACTTGGATATTATGGCTCCTTTTCGCTCACCACCCCCTTGCCAGCGCACATAAGCTTCATTGAAGATGAAGGTGCTGCAAAAAGTGGCCAGCATTATTATGCCGAAGACCAGGTCACTCATGTGCAAGTGCAGCCTCGTTCCGCTCCAGGAGAAAAAGAGGATCAACAGGGTCAGTTGGATTATGGACTGTATGGCCCCTAGCCTTTCCTTCCTGACCTGGGCGGTGCCCAAAACCGCCACTGCAAAGACCACCAGGATCCCCACGCCAACAGGGCCCAGGTAGCTAAAAAATCTGTGGAAATGAATCCAGTCGACCTCACTAACCAAGCGAAAGCCGATGAGAGCAACCAGAGCGTAGCCTGTGTGTTTGAACAGGGGGAACCTTTCAATCAAATTGATGAACACCCCTGCCACCAATCGCATGAATAGAATTCCAAGCATGCCGCCCATTAAAATTACCCAAACCCGCTTAGATAAGCCCAAAGCCGCCAGGATACTGTCTATGCTGAAGGCAATGTCCATCAACTCCACCTTGATGACCGTGGCCCAGAAGCCTTTACCGTAAGCGGGAATTTCCGGCTTTTTCATCCGTCCAGCAAAGAAATGCTCATAGCCCAGCCATAAAAGATATCCACCACCCAGGAGTTGCAAGGTCCAAAACTGGATCAAATAGGTTCCCAGGATAATGGCAACTGTCCGAAAAAAGTAGGCCCCGAAAATTCCTGCGGTTAGGGCCCATTGCTGGATAGACATCTTCACTGGTCCGAGTCTATAGGACTGGTCTCTGGGCAGATGGCTTACCATAATAGCGAGAACCAGGGCATTATCGAAGGAAAGCAAACCTTCGCTGAGCACCAGGTTCAGCATGACCAGCAAACCGGTGCCGCTGAAGAGAAAAGAGATTTCCTCCCAGGAGAAGAACCTTAGGAAATTGGTATAGAAGCCGTCAAGAAACTCCATGGCTTTGTCCTGCCAGAGAAGATGGGGACCAGTTTATGCTATCCGTCCTGGCATTATTGCCCGGTGCCAATGAACTAAATCTTTTTTACTGGGAGGCAAGAAGTGGATGCGAAGAATGATTGTTATGTGCTTTTATAATTTATAGTAATCCGATGAGCGACGTCGCCGCATGCGTGCCATAGATGACCCAACTATCCAACCCAACATCAGCACACCGGCTCCACTGAGGAACCAGCGAATAGCCCTGGAAGTTCTTAGTTTTCCGTAGGCCTTTTCCAATTCATCCAGTTTGGCCTTGCTCTGCCGGGCCTCATTCTGGAGGTTTTCGTAGGCCATTTTCAAATTAAGATAGTTCGTCGATGACTTTTTTAGTTCGTCATAGTCCCTCTGCACTGACTGGAAGTCAACTTGTTGGCTATTCAACTGTCTTTGAACTTCGGCACTCTCTTGCATAATTTGTTTATACTCAGTTCTAACCTTATTCAATTGGGCCCGCAACTGCTCGTTTTCCTTCTGCAGTTGTTCTGCCGTTTCCCTCCAGGGCGGACGCTCAGAGAGATAGCGTTTCAGAATCCAGCCGGTGCGCCCATCCTCCAGGGTCACCTCGGCCCAGCCGTCTTCTTCTCCGAGTAAGGTCAGCTTTGTACCTGGCCGCAACATACCGATGATACGGTTTTCCTGACTGGTCCCGCTCCGTAGGTTGGCCTCCAAGTTGGTATCGGAGACGTAAACAGTAGTGGCTGGTTGAGCATTTGTTGGCAACCAAAGGGTGAAAAACAAAGTCAGACACAATGTCTGTATTGCAACCCTATTTTGCTTTTGTCTAGTCATGCCAATTGAGTCCTCCGAGGTCGGATAATAATTTATTATCTAGTCTTAGCAATTTTTAGGCCCAGGTAGTATTCCGTGCCAATATAGCGGATTTCCTATACATTTCAACAGATTTCTTACAAAATTGCAATCGGACGGTACAAGGAGGGTCACAAGCAAACAAACTAATTATTTTTTTCTCCACTGTTTTGGGGAGAAACCTGGGTCTCTCTAATCCGTTTCAGGTAAATCATCAGTATTGAAAGAGCCGCCGGGGTCATCCCCGAGATCCTGGAGGCTTGTCCCAAAGAGGTGGGCTGGATTTCCTGCAGTTTCTGCCTTACTTCATTGGACAGTCCGGGAATTTCTTCGTAGTTGAACCCGAGTGGAATTTTGATCTTCTCAAGATTCTTGAATTTTTTTACCTCCCCCTCCTGCCGCTGGAGATATCCCTGGTACTTGCACTGGATTTCAACCTGGCGGGTTACTCGCTCGGGGAGCTGGCTAGCTCGGCCTTCCAAATGCTCCAAGTCGCTATATGACAGCTCGGGTCGCCTGAGTAATTGGGCCACTGGCAAGGCGGCGTCTAAGGGTGCTGATTTTTTCCCTGCTAGAAACTGGTTTACTTGCGCTGAAGGTTTGATTTTGGTTCTGTCGATTCGTTCGAGTTCCTGGGTAATTTGGCGTCGCCTCTCCTTGAGATCTTTGAAAGTGTTTTTGTCTATGAGTCCTAATTCGTAACCCTTTTCCATGAGCCTTAGATCAGCATTGTCTTCCCTTAGAAGGAGCCGGTACTCAGCCCGGGAAGTGAAGATACGGTATGGCTCTTTAGTACCCCGGGTGACAAGGTCATCGATCATTACTCCCATGTAAGCCTCGGAGCGATCTAACAAAAAGGGAGATCGCTTCTGGACCTGTAAAGCGGCGTTTACTCCCGCCCACAATCCCTGGGCCGCAGCCTCTTCGTACCCTGAGGTTCCATTAATCTGGCCTGCCATGAATAGGCCTGGCACCCTTTTGGTTTCCAGGGTTGGGCGCAGTTGGGTGGGTTGCACGTAGTCATACTCAATCGCATAAGCTGGCCGCATGATTTCCGCTTCCTCCAGGCCCGGCACGGAGCGAACCAGCTGGATCTGAAGTTCATAAGGGAGGCAATTCCCGGTGCCGCTGGCGTAAATCTCTTCCGTATCTAGCCCCTCAGGCTCCAAGATGATCTGGTGCTGCTCCTTATGGGGAAACTTCATTACCTTGTCTTCAAGAGAAGGACAGTAGCGGGCCGAAACCCCTTTGATGACGCCGCTGTAGAGGGGGGATAAGTCAATGTTCTTCTTGACGATTTCGTGGGTGCGCTCCTGGGTGCGACCGATGAAGCAAGAAATCTGGGGGAGGGTTATTTTTTCAGTAAAAAACGAAAAAGGACGAGGATTCTCATCACCCTTTTGTTCAGTGAACTGGGAAAAATCAATGCTGGTCCGACGCAATCTGGCTGGTGTTCCAGTTTTCATTCTTCCCATGTGGAAGCCAAGTTTAGCCAGATTATCAGCCAGGTTATTGGCGGGAAACTCCCCCGCCCGTCCCGAGGGAATTTGTTGACTACCAATGTGGATCAAGCCGTGTAGAAATGTGCCGGTGGTAAGTACCACTGCCGGTGCCCTGAACTCAACCGACAGATTGTCACGCACTCCTACTACACGGCCGCCCTCAATCAGCACTTCCTCCACCAGGGTTTGTTTGATGTCTAAATTGTCTTGTTGTTCCAGGATGGACTTCATTTTGGCCCGGTATAGTACCTTGTCGTTCTGACAACGGGTTCCTTGAACCGCCGGACCCTTGCGCGTATTGAGGGTGCGGAACTGGATGCCGGTCTGATCAGCTACTTTGGCAATCTCCCCGCCCAGCGCATCTACTTCTTTGACCAGGTGTCCCTTTCCGAGGCCGCCCACTGAAGGTGAACAAGGCATGTGAGCCACTGTGTCCAGATAAATGGTGAACAGAGCGGTGCTGCAGCCCATACGAGCTGCGGCCATGGCGGCCTCGCAGCCGGCATGTCCCGCCCCCACCACAATTACATCGTATGACCTCGGGTAGACGCTCATGTCATTTATCATTTCTCAATGGGTATTCCCCGTTAGAAAAAATCGGCGGAACGCTCGAAAAGAAAAACAGTTTTCAAAAAGTACACGGAATTTCTAGCCGTTATCATCTGGATTATATATTATAATGTTTTTGATGAATACCAGTCGTTACCGTGACCTCAACACCGCCCTGAGAGAACATTTCGGTTGCCGCGTGCAGAAGATCACTCTGGACGCCGGCATGACCTGCCCTAACCGCGATGGCACCCTGGGAGTAGGTGGCTGTATCTATTGCAATGTCAGAGGTTCAGGCACCGGTTTATTTCAAGACTACTCCATTACCGAACAGCTTGAACGAGGGAAAAAACGGCTGGCTCGTCGCTACAAGGCGAAGAAGTTTATCGCCTACTTCCAGTCCTTCTCAAATACCTACGGATCCCCACAAGATCTCGAAGCCCTTTACCTGGAAGCTCTGGCAGTGAAAGACGTGGTCGGGCTTGCTATCGGTACCAGACCTGACTGCGTGCCTGATAGTGTGCTGGACATGCTGTCAGAGTTGAACCAGCAAACCTACTTATGGGTCGAATATGGATTACAATCCGTACATGACCGGACTCTGGGACTGATCAATCGGGGGCACGACGTCGCCGCCTTTGTGGATGCGGTTGAGCGCAGCCGTAGGCGAAATTTGCACATTTGCGTCCACGTCATTTTGGGGCTGCCGGAGGAGGACAAGACAGATATGTTGGCCACGGCGCGGGCTCTAGGAAAGCTCGACATCCAGGGGGTCAAAATCCACTTGCTCTATGTCATTGAAGGCACAGCCCTCGCTGAACTCTATTTACGGGGCGACTACCGTTGCTTGAGCCGCGAGGATTACGTGGACATTGTTTGCGAGTTTCTCTCCTTGCTTCCCCCAGAGATGATCATTCATCGGCTTACCGGTGATCCCCATGGGGAAGAACTCCTGGCGCCAAAATGGGCCTTGGATAAACAGACCAATTTGCAGGCCATCCGAGAAAGGCTGAAGAGCCAAGACCTCTGGCAGGGAAAGTATTACACTAGGCATTAGGCACTAAGGACTAGACACTCAAGAGAGTACCCTGTAAAAAGACCTCTTGGTGTCTATATTTTTTTGCCTTGGCCTCAGCCCGCTGCCTGCTGGATGAGCATAGCTCTGGTTTAGAAAGGTCCTAATTAATGAGTTCGATCTCATCAGAAGATTCCCCAAGACCATGGATTGGGCCATTTATTTTTCTTAATATATTGATGTTCCTGGTATTTTCCAACATCGCTTTCTTTTACCTCTACCCTCTTTACCTCCAGGCGATTGGCAGCAGCAAAACCACAATTGGCTGGGTAATGGGCTTGATGCCCATCAGTACGGTTGTTAGTCGTCCATTTATGGGCAAATTGGTTGCCCGTCGGGGTGAACAATGGGTAATCCTTCTGGGTCTTATCATCATATTCTTCAGCTCTCTTGGCTACCATGGACTACAGCGAGTGGCTTGGCCCATGATGCTCGTTCGCGTCGCACATGGAATAGGCTTCTCTGCTTTTATATCTGCCTCCTACACCGCTGTGGCTCAATGGGTTCCGCCAAAACGTAGGGGACAGGCCTACAGCTACATAGGGGCCACAATACTGGCTGCCGTGGCGCTTATTCCACTGGCAGGCGAACAACTAATTAAGGGCTTTGGTTACCCGGCACTTTTCAATGGCGCCGCTGCTGTTGTCTTTCTTGCTGGTCTGCTAACGTTCACGCCTGCCACAAGTCGCAGCATTGCCTCGGGCGGTTACGAGGGTTCGCTCCGTTACGGTCCATTGCTCGGGCGGCGATCGGTTTGTCTCCTCCTTGCGGCAATCCTTCTTTTTGTCCAAGGCCACGCCACAGTGCTTAATTTTATTGCCCTCCAGGCCACCAGACTGGGGCTGCCGCCCGGATTCTACTTTGCTGTTGCTGCATCTCTTGCTTTCATTTTGCGCCTCGTTGCTGGGTCATTCATCGACCGGTATGGCAAGAAGCGTTTCATGAAAAGTTCCTATCTGTTTTTTGGTATAGGTATATGCTCCATTCCTTATATCTCATACCCACCGGCCTTCTATATTTCCACTCTGCTGTATGGCGCTGGTCTCGCCTTCCTTTTTCCAGCTGCAATTGCCCTTGCCGCCGACCAGGCGGAGAAGCCTGAAGAACTTCCCGGCATGATGAGCCTAGCAACCGCGGTCTTCGACCTTGGTTTTATCAGCGGTTCAGTGATCTCCGGCTGGTTTGCCGATCTCTTCTCCCTCGATATCCTTTTCATCAGCGTTGGGGCTCTGAGTTTCGTCGGTTTCCTTCTGATGTTTACCCCTATCAATGAAACGAGTCCTACATAAAAGGCTTTAGTATGCTCGGGCACTAAGTTTTCAATAGAAGCTAAATATCTTTTGCCGCCGATGTGAGATGTGGGATCTGAGATATGGTTAATTTTTCAGTTCTCATCGCATATCCCATATCGCACATCGCACATCCCTAAATTGAATGACAAAAAGCGTCAGTTTGCGCCGTAGAGGGGCTGTAGGGAAGAGGCTGCGTGGATCTTAGTCGATCATTAATTTTAGGCATATCTTATTAATTATATTAATAAAAATGACCTGAAAGGGAGCAAGTTCACACTTGGCACCACTTATGCACTAAGGCTTGTGTACCTAAATTTTCTGCAATGTGAGAACTAATTAAAGTACAGGGGAAACGACATGGTTGAACTGGAAAAGGCTGTTAAAGAAGCAGAAATCATAAAATGGGCTGAGGAGAACAGAGGGTGCAAAATTACTGAAGTCCCCCACTGGGTTATCATGGCCTTAATGGAGGACATCGTCTATTTCGATTGCCATCTTTTAGAGCAGTTGATAATGGCTCTGCACGGTTCCTGGGGAGCGGTTATGCAAGAGGGTTATCTCGAGCAAGCCACTGAGAAACTTATGACCAATGTGTTGCTTGCCAGCCTTTATGAAGATGGCTACATTGAGATTGTTCAAGGATTACTGCAAGATCCACGCTTGTTTGACTTTGATCACGATCTTAACGTTCAGGTTAGTTTGACCCCCTCAGGGGAAGAAGCTCAAGTTTGGAATGACCTCAACCTGTTTGAGCCAATGGCCGAGCAAGTTGAATTTCAATAAGACCTATACCAGCGGCACGGGAACAGGCATATTGCCATTCTCCGCGCAGACCAAGAAAAGAAAGGGCCCGGACTTTGAGGATTCCGGGCTCTTTCGCTAACAAGCAAATTTGCCATCTAAGGGCATTTTTTTCATAAAAGGGTCACCGGGGGAGGAGTGGGAGCGTTTATTGCTCCAATAAATTGAAGGGCGGGGTAAATCCCGCCCTTTTTTATATCTGGCTGGTATGCCATGCTTTTTATCCAAAATTTAAAAGAAGGTGTGTACCTCACCCTCCAGTACGGCCCCCTCTTCCCAATCGAGGAAACGAGTATTTATGTTCGCCTCTAAATTCGCTGAATTTTTTACCCTTAGTCGATTGGTCACCTCAATCTCACCCTGCATCGTGCCGGCTACGATCAAGTCTTTCGCTTTTACCTTACCCTTCACTACCCCCTCTGGATATACATGAAGAGCACCTGTAGTTACTATGGTGCCCTCAAAGCGCCCAACCACGTAAAGATCCTTTTCGCACTCTATGGTTCCTATGAGCACACTGCCTTGGCCAACAACGTTCATCAACCACACCTCATATGGCTGAGTAGTGAATCTTTAATTAAAGGCTATACTAACCCTAGCCGTCGCCGGCTCGACTCATTTTCAAAAGTTCACGGCAGTTTTCCCAGATTATGCAGTGAGTGCGATGTTTGCAGTACAGTTCTGGGTCGTTGCAGATTACACCTTCTGCCAAGCACTCTTCACAGTAGCCATATTCGCACTTGTCGCAATAAAGAACACCCTCTCGATCTGCATGATGTCGGCATTTATACTTGGCTACCATGGCGGATGCAGAGTACTCAAAAAATCCTTCTGCGTCAAGGATTAGGCTCACTTTGCTCGCCACATGGGGTATAGAGCATGGAGTGAAAGGTCCTAACACGCTTGGCTCCTTGCTCCATGCACGGTGCAAGGTTAGGCCCATTATGCAAGACCATTTCGCTAAACTTGTTTATAATATCCCCAAGACAAGTTAACTGGAAAAGGCACTATCCCGCTACTTCAGAGAAGTGGATGAAACCTGAGCACCGTAAACATAAGCCGGAATGGCTAAGGAGGCGGTTCAGCTTCAAATCCTCTGTAAGCAAAGTCGACGATTTACTCGTGGATCTCAACCTCAGCACCGTCTGTCAAGAAGCCCACTGCCCCAACCAATTGGAATGTTTTGGAAACCACACAGCCACCTTTATGATCCTTGGTGATCAATGCAGCCGCAACTGCACCTTTTGTGCCGTAGACCACGGATCCCAGGAGCCCCCGGACCCTGATGAGCCCAAACGAGTTGCGCAAGCCGTTGCACATCTTGGATTAAAATACGTTGTGCTCACCTCAGTAACCCGCGATGATCTTTCGGATGGTGGCGCCGCTCATTTCGCCACTACAATCAAGGCGATCCGGGAAATCGGAAGTGAGATCTCTGTGGAGGTTTTGATCCCAGATTTTCAGGGTTCTGCCCAAGCTCTGGCAACAGTGCTGGCCGCTGAACCTGCGGTTCTGAATCACAACGTGGAAACGGTACCACGGTTATACCCTGCCGTTCGTCCCCAGGCTGACTACGAAAGATCTATAAAATTGCTGGCAGAGGTAAAACGTTTGAAGCCAGAAACTTTAAGCAAGAGCGGTTTTATGGTAGGGCTGGGCGAAAAACGTGATGAAATCAGCAGTCTTATGCGGAACCTCCGGGAGGTAGGGTGTGATCTGGTCACCATAGGCCAATATCTCCGTCCGTCTAAAGACCATCATCCCGTGGTGGAGTACATCCACCCCAGCATTTTTCAAGCTTACCAGGAAGAGGCCCAGTCTCTTGGCTTCCTCGGTGTGGCCTCCGGTCCTTATGTTAGAAGCTCCTACCAGGCAGAAAGTCTTTACAGAAAGGCAAAAGGGATGGAGTTATGATGCTGAGCAACTGCGGGCTGCTGCTCCTTTCCAGAAGGGAGAAATCTCACGGAGTTGTTCTATTATGGGGGGCATTACCTCCAGAATGTAATCGATTTCTTCCTCAGTGTTGTAGGAACTCAAGCTGAAGCGAATGGATCCGTGGGCCGCAGTAAAAGGTACTCCCATGGCGCGCAGTACGTGGGAAGGTTCCAAAGATCCTGAGGTACAGGCAGAGCCAGAGGATGCACATATCCCCTTGTCGCTGAGCTTTAAGAGGATGGACTCTCCTTCGACGTATTCGAAGCTAATGCTCGAAGTGTTGGGCAGTCGTTGTTCACGATCCCCGTTAATTATACTATTTTCGATCATTTTCAGAAGACCGTTCTCAAGTTTGTCCCGTAAGCTCTTAACCCTCAGATTCTTCTCTTCCAGATTTGAGGCTGCTAACTCACAAGCTTTGCCAAGTCCAATTATGTAAGGCACATTTTCAGTGCCACCCCGGCGGCCTTCCTCCTGATGACCACCGATGACAAAGGGAGCAAAACGAGTACCCCTGCGAACATAAAGCACTCCTATTCCCTTGGGCGCGTGAAGTTTATGCCCTGAGAGGCTCAGCATATCTATTTGGCTCTCGGCCATATTCACTGGGATTTTGCCCACTGCTTGGACTGCATCCGTGTGGAAAATTACCCCACGGCTTTTAGCCAATGTTGCGATCTCTTCTACTGGAAAGAGAACTCCGGTCTCATTATTGGCCCACATCACACTAACTATGGCAGTGTCCTCTGTCATAGCGCGGGACACTTCCTCCATGGAGATAAGGCCGTGCCGGTCCACTGGCAACTCGCTAACACGGTATCCCTCCCTCTTGAGTTGAGCCACCAGGTTCTTAACCGCAGGATGTTCCACCCGGGTTGTTAAAACATGTCTTTTCTCAGGAGCGACCTGGAGAGCACTGAAAATTGCAGCGTTATCACTCTCTGTTCCACAGCTGGTAAAGATGATCTCTTGCGGCCGTGCTCCTATAAGAGCGGCTACTCGTTCCCGCGCCTCCTCCACTTTCTTTTGCACCTGTCCACCAAAAAAATGCATACTAGATGGATTGCCGTAGAGCTCGCTAAAATAGGGGGTCATCTCCTCAACCACTTCGGGAGCCACCCTGGTTGTGGCATTGTTATCCACGTAAATGGTCTTCATTGCGCAACCTCCTCAACCACCAGGGTATCAGCAACAAGCTCGCGCAGCTTACCCTCAACATAGTGCTTCAGAGTAATATCCGAGGCCACACAAGTGGCGCAAGCTCCTTTCAAGGAGACCATCACCCTATCACCTACAATGTCCACCAATTCAATACTGCCACCATCCTTGGCCAAAGTCGGTTGGATCTCTTTCTCTAGGGTTTCCTCAATGAGCTTCATCTTTTGGATATTGCTCAATCGACGTTTGGCAGGTTTTTCTGGCCTGGGTTCAGCCTCTGTCTGGCCCAAAACCTCCTCGATAATTGCTTCGATGCGCTCATGACAGGTCCCACAACCTCCGCCCGCCTTGGTGTAATCAGTTACCTGCTCCAAGGTGGTGAGATTGTTGTGCTGGATGGCATCCACTATCTCGTTCTCGGTCACCCCAAAACACTCGCAAACAATCTCGGAGTCTTCCTTGGGGAGTTTTTCTCCTCGGTAATTGGCTATGGCAGCCCTAAGGGCCTCCTGCCCCATTACAGAACAGTGCATCTTTTTGTCAGGCAGTCCTCCCAGAAACTCTACTATGTCCTGGTTTGTTATTTTTTCTGCCTCCTCCAGGGTCTTTCCTATAATCATCTCAGTAAGGGCGGAGGAGGAAGCGATGGCGCTGGCGCAGCCAAAGGTCTGGAATTTGGCGTCAATAATTTGTCCCTGGTCATCCAGTTTAAAAGTAAGCTTGAGGGCATCCCCACAGGATAAAGAACCAACTTCACCTACGCCGTCAGCACCCTCTACTTCACCAACATTTTTGGGATTGTTGAAAAGCTCCCTTACTTTGTCTGTATATACCCACATGCGGCAACCTCCCACATATTATTGATTTCTTGCTGAATCCAATTCAACCGTTTAGTGCAATTTGTTCAACCAACTAAAGTTAACTCTCCAACTCGAAGATTACACGTGGATATGTGTGTTATGACTGCTCTTCGCACCCTCATAGATAAATAAACCTGTGTGTGTTAGTCTGCTTGCCTATATGCTGAATACATGGGATAGGAAAAATGAGCAAGCCGGAACCTCCAGATTATAGCGGGATATTTCTTGAGTCGGGTAGTATACGTTACCAGGAGATTGACCCACCCCTTAGGAATCTTGTTCGGGTTGTCAATTCCCAGTCATGGATCAGAACCTATGGCTGCTGCGCTGGTCCGGCTCACCACGGAGAAGATGCTGGCCATGAACACCGGTTCTTTATCGGTTTGTTCGTTGATGAAGCTTCTGCAGGCATGACTCAAGTGCGTTTGTGGCTGGATGAGGCTAATCGTCTCAATGGCTCAATTGGATTGCGGGCAGAGATTGA
>CP070689.1:174125-179134 GCA_020353155.1 Deltaproteobacteria bacterium
GCTGCTATACCTTATTAATGATAAGTCGGAAAATTTAGAATATATTGTTATAATGTATCTAATAAAGGTGAACTTTAATACACCCCTGCGGTTTTGGTGATTGGCAGGAATCTTACGGGCCCAACATTACCGTCCATGAGCGGCGGTGAAAGAAGGGTTTGCAATAACCGCTAGACTCTATTAATGGTAAGGCGGAGAGTTTAGAGTATATTAATATAAGGATTTAATACACCCCTGCGGTGTTGGTGATTGGCAGCAAGTTCTTGAGCCAACATTGATAGAACGGGGACCCTTCCTTGGCACGGTGTGTCGACTCGGTTTTCCGAAGCGCCTAAAGTGTCAACAGGGACCCCACCTGGAATAACCAGGTTCATAACAACCTGTCAACACGGCATCCTCGCGGGGGATTTTTTTGGCTAAACCCAGATAATCATTTTTAACTTGCTTAAATCATTATTTTTAGATATTTTCGTTGTTACCGCTCAAGAGGTTTCCTAGACGGATTCCTTTTACGGCGGAGTGATGGTACATATCCGGTGTTGAAAGACTAAAGGGGTCGGGAAGGGGTCCCTGCCCAAGGCTTAGGAGGGGTAACTCGTAACCATCGCCGTTAAATGTGAGAGAATTTTTCGAGCCTGCTATTAAAGGGGGCGTAGAAATAGGCCGGCGATTCAGCGGCTTGCCCAAATTCTTTTCAACAGCTGTCTTTGAGATAAGCTGTTCAAATAAAAAGCTTTTTGTGAACCAATTTACTGAGGCATCTATCATATAATTAAGAAAAGGAGGATCTGCAGTTAACACAGGCAGGAATGCCTAGCTAGGTTGTCCCCTATGGTAAGAAGTGTGCTGAGGAAGGTGCAGTTCTACCGGACAACAATACCCCACCCCGAATACCTCGCCGGAATGCTTTAAGCACCCATCAATTATCCCACGGATCCGTCATCTGAATAACCCTGAGCGGGACTCCTGCATTTGTAAGGAGTTGATTTCTCTCTCTTTTGAGGGACTAGTGAAGTTCCTAAGGACGTGGGAGCTATGACCATGACTGTAACAACCATGCTGTTGATCATATCTGGGGCTCTTCTTGGTGCGTTGGTGGGGGCTTTCATTGTCAAGAAAAGCATGGAAGCCCGAATGAGATCAACCACAAACGCGGCCCAGAAGATCATTGATGAAGCCAGAAAGGAAGCTGAAACCGTCAAAAAAGAGGCGATGCTTCAGGCCAAAGATAGCCTCTACCAAATGAAGGTGGAATTTGAGCGGGAGACCAAGGATACTCGTAGAGAACTGCAAAATTTGGAGCGCCGTCTACTGCAAAAGGAAGACAACCTAGAAAAGAAGGCAGACCTGTTCGAAAAACGGGAGACCAACTTGTCCCGTAAGGAAAAAGCCCTCCTCCAACAAGAGAATGAGCTAACTGAAAAGGAAGAGACTTTCGATAGACTTATCCAGGAGCAGCGCGTCCAACTCGAGCGTATCGCCGGGATTCCTTCTTCTGAGGCCAAGGAGCTGTTGATAAAATCCATGGAGGCCGAGGCGAGGCATGATGCGGCTAAGCTCATTAAGCGGATAGAGACCAGTGCTCGGGAAGGTGCCACCAAAAAGGCAATGGAAATCATATCCTTGGCCATAAAGCGCTATGCTGGAGACTATGTGGCTGAGAAGGCTATCTCGGTTGTAGCCCTTCCCAACGAAGAGATGAAAGGAAGAATAATCGGGCGCGAGGGGCGCAATATCAGGGCCATTGAAGCCGCAACCGGTGTTGATCTGATCATAGACGATACGCCCGAGGCTGTAATTCTCTCTGGATTCAATCCCATTCGTCGTGAAGTGGCACGGTTGTCCCTGGAGCGTTTGATCAGTGATGGCCGCATACACCCGGCTCGAATCGAGGAGATTGTTGAAAAAGTTAATCAGGAGGTGGAGAGTGCCATTCGTGAAGCTGGTGAGCAGGCAGCTTTTGACGTCGGGGGGCACGGTATTCATCCTGAGGTGATAAAGCTTTTGGGCAAATTGAAGTATCGAACAAGCTACGGCCAAAATGTATTGCAGCATTCATTAGAAGTCTCTTTTCTCTGCGGTATCATGGCTGCTGAGCTGGGGATGAACGAAAAACGGGCCAAAAGAGCCGGTTTGCTGCACGACATTGGCAAGGCGGTGGATCATGAGGTAGAAGGTCCGCATGCCACCATAGGTGCTGAACTTGCCAAAAAGCACGGAGAATCGGCCAAAATTGTTCACGCTATTGCCGCTCACCACGAAGACATAGAGCCAGAGTCCGTGTTGGCGGTACTGGTGCAAGCTGCGGACACCCTTTCGGGAGCGCGGCCCGGTGCTCGCAAGGAGCTGATGGAAACCTATGTAAAGAGATTGGAAGAACTGGAAAAAGTCGCCAATTCCTTTAGGGGTGTGAGCAAATCTTATGCTATCCAGGCCGGGCGTGAACTGCGAATTATAGTTGAAAACGACAAGATCTCCGATGAGGAATCGGTGATGTTGTGTCGCGACATTGTCAAACAAATCGAGAACGAACTTAGCTATCCCGGACAGATTAAAGTGACGGTTATCCGTGAAACCAGAGCCGTGGACTATGCGAAGTAGGGAGTTTAGCCAGTTTGCCGCTTTAGCCAGTGTGCCCGTTAATTATTGACAGGAGATTATGCGCAAATTCTTAGAGGCTCAACCGACCTAACCGGCTCAACCGGAAAAACCGAAAGACATTCCATGCGAGAGAAAGCTCCGGGTTTGACAAGGATTCTTTTCATTGGAGACATTGTTGGCAAGCCGGGCAGATTGGCGGTGAGGACCCTCTTGCCTCAACTTGTGGGAAGTGAGGAAATAGATTTTGTCATAGCCAATGCAGAAAACGGTGCGGGGGTGGCTGGTTTAACCCCGAAGGTGGCAGAGGAGCTGCTGGAAAACGGCATCGACGTGCTCACCTCCGGCAACCACATTTGGAGAAAAAAGGAAATTGAGCCATATCTAAAAGAGAGCAGGAGGGTGCTGCGGCCGGCCAATTATCCGGCCGGGGTGGCGGGAAAAGGACACGCAGTACTCCAGACTGCAGGGGGCACTGCAGTTGGTGTAATTAATCTTGAGGGACGGGTTTTCATGAGTCCCCTGGAGTCGCCTTTTAGAGTCGGGGACGAGCTAATCAGCAGCCTGTCAGAAAAGGCCACCATAATTATAGTAGACATCCACGCTGAAGCCACCTCAGAGAAGCAGGCTCTTGGGTGGTATTTTGATGGAAGGGTCAGCGCGGTTTTGGGCACTCACACTCACGTGCAAACGGCAGATGAGCAGATCCGAGCTTCCGGCACAGCCTACATCACCGATGTGGGAATGACAGGGGCAACGGACTCGGTCATCGGTATAAGAAAAGAGGAAGCCATAGCTCAGCTCATCAGCCAAACCCCAAAAAAGTTCACTCCGGCGAAGGGCGGAATCCAATTGCAGGCCGTTCTACTTGATGTCTCACCCAAGTCGGGCCGCACCGAGGCAATTGAGAGAATTTGTTTGAGTGTTGATGGCTAAAGGGAACTAGGCACTAGGCAGTAAGCACTAGGCACCAGTCATCATTGTGTAGTGCATAGTCCCTAGTGCCTTGTAAGATGGAGGATAAAGGATTGCAGAACGCTTATGAAGTGCTCGAAGAACGTGGCTTTATAGAACAGAGCACCGATGTTGACGCCTGTCGCCAGCTATTGGAAAAACCGACTACCTGTTACATAGGCTTCGATCCCACTGCTACAAGTCTGCATGTGGGCAGTCTCCTCCCTATAATGTCCTTGGCTCACATGCAGCGCTGCGGGCATCGGCCCATAGCCCTGGTTGGTGGCGGCACTGCCCTGGTAGGAGACCCCAGTGGCAAGACAGAGATGCGCCAAATGCTCAGCCGAGAGGAAATAGATGAAAATGCAGAGAAATTGAAAGTCCAGCTGGGTCGGTTCATCGACTTTAGCTCAGGCCGAGCACTGCTTGTCAACAACGCGGATTGGCTGGCGCCACTGAATTATATTGAGTTCCTGCGGGATATTGGCCGTCACTTCAGCGTGAATAGGATGCTCAGCGCGGAAAGCTACAAGATGAGGTTGGAAACCGGGCTCAGCTTCATCGAATTCAACTACATGTTGCTACAGGCTTACGATTTCCTCCTGCTGTTTGATGACTACGACTGCAGCATTCAGATGGGTGGTAGCGACCAGTGGGGAAATATAGTAGCCGGGGTTGATCTTGTAAGGCGGATGCGTCAGAAGACCGTTTATGGGATAACCTTCCCTCTAATTACCACCGCCAGCGGTGAGAAAATGGGAAAAACCGCGCAAGGCGCTATTTGGCTAGACAGCAGCTTAACCTCACCTTACGAGTATTACCAGTACTGGATTAATACGGAAGACCAGGACGTGACGAGATTTCTTGGCTATTTCACCTTCCTACCTATGGATGAGATTCGAGCGGTGGCAGGACTGCAGGGAGCAGATCTCAACCTGGTCAAGACCGTACTTGCTTACGAAGTAACCAGAATCACCCACGGAGAGGCTCCAGCAAGTGCTGCTCAGGCTGAGTCAGAGGAGATTTTCGGGGCCCGTACTATTCCAGACGATCTTTTACCCGGCAGTGGGGTGCGAAGACAACCCATGGCAGCAGCCGATGCTGCTGCTGCTGGAATGCCCAGCACCACAATCGGTTCAAGTCGATTGCGCCAGGGAATTCCTGCTTTTGAACTCTTTGCGGAAGTTGGCTTATGCTCATCCAAGGGAGAAGCGCGACGGCTTCTTCAGCAAGGAGGAGGTTATATAAACGGCCGGCGGATTCAAAAATTTGATGACCGGGCCACGCTGGAACACCTAGACAAAGGGGAAATACTCCTGCGGGCTGGCAAGAAGAAATACCACCGGATTCAGGTGGATGAGGACCAGTAGGATCGCATAGCGCAAAGCGCCTAGGGAAAAAGCATGGGGCATAGGGCATAGAGCATAGAGCATAGGGAAATACAGCTGGCAGCGGAA
>CP070689.1:179234-182819 GCA_020353155.1 Deltaproteobacteria bacterium
CCAAAAAGAAGTCGCAGCTATACTCCTGGCCGGGGATGAACTCCTCAAGGACCACATCCTGAATCGGATCCAAATCTCCGGGGGCTACAGGATCCTGTAGGTACAACCGGTTTTCTCCGGCGTTAGTGAGGCGGTGAAGCATGGTGTCATAGGCCTGCAGGCAATCAGTATGATCCGCACAGCGGAAAACGAGCTCGCCTCCCGAGCCGGTTAAGGGTTTCAAAATTACAGGTTTACCTACCTGGTCAAAAAACTTGTAGAGCTCTGTACGGTTGCGTACGACGGCAGCTTCTGGACAGGCAACTTCGACTCTTTTCCACGCCTGCTTAGAAAGAAACTTGTTGCGGCTCTGCGTCACAGCAGAGGGGGAAGGGAAGGGCAGGCCAAGCCTTTTGGCAAGATAAGCGGCAAATCCCAAATACTCACAATCAAAACAGGCCACACCGTCAACTGCAAGACCGTAACGGCGGAGGTGATCTTTGAGGATCTTGAGGACCTGCCTATCATCAGTAAAATCACAGAGGATCTCCTCGGCTGGTCCGGGGGTTTCCTCGCTGGCCATCGCCCTTTCCGCAGGGTTGGTTAAGAACAGCGCCCTGTGGGGATAGCGGCGCCGGATGAGTTCGATATAATCTGAAGTGGTCCCGACGACCACCACACGTGGAGACTGCATATGCTTGTCTGCCATGAAGAGCGATCTGCTCTAAGCGGCTTTTGCCACAATATTTGTCATCAGATACAGGGGCCTGGGGGTGAGGTGGAATAGCTTTTTCCAGTTGAAATCACCGCAGAGGAAGTCGACCCTGTCCAGTTTCTCCTCGCAGGCTCGCTGCATATGGTGAAAATTAATGAGTTTTGCCACTCCTAGATAGCGGCTGTTGGTTCCGCCGGCCAAAAGAGTGTACACTCCCCGGTAGACGCATCCCATGTCTACAGCCGCTGGTTCATCCTTGATTAGGACCGTGGTAAACCTTAGCCAGCCCTTCTCCTGAAACAGCCTAGCCAGGGCCCGAAAGCTCTCCCGAAACCGGGGATCAAAGAAGTAGGATTGACTGCCGAACCGTTCCATGTTCAGCTCGACCATGATGTCGAAGTCTCTGATGTCGTCCAGCCTGTAAGTAACACCCTGGCTCTCGATGGCGGCTAGCTCCCGGAGGATGTTCTTCCTCGATTTGCGGGAAAATTCTCCTAGGAAGTTCGACATGTCGTAGCCGTGATCTGGAGGGATGAACAGATAGCCAAGCTCGTCTACAGTCTCTTCCCCGGCTGCGATGCCGGGGAGAGATATCAAATAACGGAGATGGTAGGGTCGCGGGCAGGCCGAAAGGAGATCTCCTATACCGTAAATCCCGTTGCTGATAATCCTGTTCTGCTCCAGCCAGGTCTTGCCCTGCCAGGTTTCCCCCGGGAAGAAGCCGAAGCACCGGTACTCATCGATCCAGCTCAAAGGAAGCAAACCCAGGATATCATTGCCGTCCTGAGCGACGATGAAGTGGGGCCGGTTGCCGAAGTGTCTGTGGAAGCACTCACGCACTTCCCAGAGGTCCGTAAAATAGTCAGAGGGCATAACTTCTTGCCAAATAGCCCTGCACTCTTCCAAATCTGAGACTATGCGAATAGTTTTCATGCTTACCGCCTCAAATTGAAACTGGTGATGCAACGCTTTCCACCAAAAAACTTCTGGGCGAACTCAGCCACAACGCTGGGATCATAGGCTTTGCAGCTGAATACATCGAGATAGGTGGTGTTGGTTAGGTTGGCAAAATGAGCCGAGATGAGGGAAGTTTCGATGAGCTGGACCATGGAAAATCCCGCTACCTTCTCATCCTCCCCAAAGTGGACCACAAGGGTATCCATGTATCTCTTCATCTCTATAAGGTCACAAAGCTCTACGACAAACTGGCGAATCTTTTCCGCGTTTCGGATTGTCTCCGGATCGCATTCGTAGATGTCTATACTAGATGAAATGCCCCAAACATTTTCCTGTAGTGCCCGGTCAATTATGCTCAGGTTCAATACTTGCGCGCTTTCCATGCTCTGTATCCTCCTCTTGTGCTGTTTCAGCCCGTCAAGCGCAAATCTTTGTGTTTACCTACGCTAAGCCTTGTTTGACTCTGTCCGTAGACAGTGCCTCATTAATAAATCTGGTCAGACTGGAGACAAAGGCCCCGCGCATTTCCATAAGGGCCTTGTCCACGTCCTCGTCCTCCGTAGAGATGACGGCAAAAGAGTAGTATCCTGAAACAAAACCCGCCACGGCGCAGCCGAAACGGCGTAGGAGCGGCGGGGGAAGTCGGTGGTTAATGACCGAATCTACCAGGTTCTCGATGGACTCGAGATAATTGAGGAACGGTGCTTCGAGTCCCGAGTAACTTTCCTGGAGCTTCAGGCCAGCCAGTCCCTGAAAATAGAGGACGAAGTCCTCCCAACGATTGCGGAAGAAGTCGATGTGGATTTTTACGATGTCGTCAAGTAGAGTGGGCAGATCGTCTGTATCTTCGCAGCGCTTATCAATGCTCTCCATCAATTCGCCCATCATTCTTTTAATCAGCTCGCCAATTAGATCCTGCTTGTCGGTGAAGTGATAGTAGAAAGTACCTTTGCCCACATCGGCCCGTTCGGTAATGTCGTCTATAGTAGTGCTGTCGAATCCCTTCTCGGCAAACATCTCCCGGGCTGCGTTAAGCAGTTTCAGACGAGTTGCCTTGACACGCCTTCTCTGGCGTGGCATCGGTTTTCCCTTCCCTTTTGAACTTTTTTCTATCATCGCCTCGTGACACCCTTAAAACCTTGCTGCGAAAATTATAGCTGGTGTGCTTCATTTCGCTGGCGGTTAGGATTTCTAGCAATTTTCAGGCCAAAATAGACCATGTCCTCGAAAACGACCATTTAGTCAGTTGTGACCATATAAAGGTTTCTGACCAAATAGTCAAGTATTTTTTGAGCTTGTCCCCAAAAAATGGCCTCAGTTTTTTTGTTGGTATTACAAAGAGTTATAAGAAGATTATCAGGCAGGACCGTGCCCTGAGGTGTTCAAAGCATAGCAGATTATCTGTAGACTTCTAAATAACCCGCCCTTTTCTCTTAGGGGCGGGTTTGATGATGAGGAGATCGCCGTCGAAGGTAAGAGTGCCAAGCATTATGGCGCAAACCAATCGCAATATGTTGACGCGGTAGTATTGTCCGGCACCCGCTGGGTTCTGCGACAACGGGTCCGCAATGAGAACCGTCCGATCTTCCTTGTCGTAGCCGGCGAGGACGACAAAATGGCCCATGGACTCGCCGCGGATGTCATCGAAGATGAGATCGTTACCTTCCGAGAATTCTCGGGCGGAATTGTAGAGATAGGTGGCGCTCAAGCCTGATAGTACTGGCAGAGACCGCTTCAAATACCTACGGATCAAAGCGGCCGTGAGAACTTCGAAACGCAATTCTCCGCCAAGTTCTAGAAATTCGAGGTAGCCCTTGGTGGAAACTTCGAGTCGGGGATCGTCTTTCTTGTATGAAGCCTGAAGTCTGAGTTTCTCAGCAATCTCTTCACCTCTGGCGTTAACCCAGGTGGGATCAAAGATTTGCAGGTTATAA
>CP070689.1:182919-198736 GCA_020353155.1 Deltaproteobacteria bacterium
AAATCGTTCAAATATAAAAGCTTAAGTTGTCAGTAGCCCTTAGCATGGAGCATGGGGCATAGGGTGAGATTTCGAATTGCGAAATTTGAATTTTCACGCCCTGCTTCTCTCTTCTGTCTTCTAGATTCTGACTCCTGGCTCCTTACTCTATGCTTCATGCCCTGCGCTCTATGTCTTGTACAGGGTAGGCTTGGCGTCAGTAATTACTTCTTGGTTCTGCACATAGGCTTGCTCCACGTAACCGGGCATGCGGAAGAGTGTTTCGAGGTAGGGTGGGGTGAGGTATTCTAGTTTGAACTCCTGTTTTCCCAATCGTTCACTCAACTCTGAAGATCTCGGCTCCACTTCATTGGAAGCTAGAATGAAGCTGTGCATACAATGAAAGGAAGGGAGCATGTAAGGATATGACACCACCCATGGAAATACGGAGGAGATAGTGTTATAAATTCTGGCATGAAGGGTCAGCTTAGTCGGCTGCAGGTCTGTCCCCTGAAAACAGCCGATCCCCTCCTTTCCCAACCGGCGGTATACCAGTTGATAGAATTCTCGCGTGAAGAGATATATTGCCGGGCTGTCTTCGGTAGGATCATTTAAATCCACGATAATCAAATCAAAAGTCTCTTCTGTCTGTTCGAGGAACTTGCGCCCGTCGCCGATATGGAGGTGCAGACGGGGATCTTCATATGCTCCCTTACTCCAGGAGCTCAGATGTTTTTTGCAGACCCTCACCAACTCTTCATCTATATCAACCATCACTATACGACTGACATCTTTATATTTAGCTACCTCCCTGATGGTTGCGCCTTCAGCACCACCAACAATGCAGACACTCCTGGGATTAGGATGGAGGAGCATGGCTGGGTGAACCAGGGATTCGTGGTAGATGAATTCGTCCTGTTCGGCGGATTGAGCTATACCATCAATGAATAGCATGCGGCCGTATTCTGCCGTGTCCACGATGTCGATCCTGGCGTAACTAGAACGGCCAGAATAGACAGTTCGGAGGCAGCGATACTTGATGACAACGTTTGTGGCGCCATCCTCGGCGAACCAGACGGGGTCATTCATGCTGCATCCTGGTCGGGCTTGTGTTTTATTTGGGACTGGGGCAGATCCAAGACGCCACGTTTTACCTCCATGACTGAGGTGTTGGCGGCTTTTAGATTTTCCTTTAGGTAGTTGAGAGCTATGTGACCGTCCACACTGTCGCCACAGGTGAAAATATCCAGGGCGCAATAACCATATTCCGGCCAGGTGTGCACGGCGAAATGGGATTCGGCGACTACCACGACTCCGGTAATGCCATGGGGAGAAAACTGGTGAAGGAGTGGTTGGATTATGGTGGCACCAGAAAGTTGTACCGCTGCCAGGAGATGGTTTTCAAGGGTTCTGAGATCGTTTAGAATGGTGCTGTCGCACTGAAAGAACTCGATAATCAAATGTTTTCCAAGTGATTTCATCTTTCCTACTGGTGTCTTGGCTGGTTCAGGTCATACCTTCACCTTATTATGTCTCGGGTTTAATGCACAAGATTGCACAGCGATATTGGGCGATGTGGGAAAAGAATGGTGTTTTTGTCTACTGAACCCGGACTGTGCAAAAGAAGAAACGCTAGCCCAAAACCTTAAAAAACTTGTGACAAAATTGCAACAAAAATTTTCGGCTCTCAAGGTTTTGAGGAGACCCTATTGCTCTTCTCTCTCGGCTCCAGCCACTCACCCTCGTGGAGATAGCCCAAACAGATCGATTTCAGCTCTTTTTTGTGCTCGAGGAACCTTTGTTTCATCCCCTGCAGCCAATGCAAGTGTCGCCGGGCACCCTCTAAGGTAAGGAAAAAGTGGTCCTCCGGTGGATCCACAAGGAAAGAGATGCGGCCATCTGTGATATCGACCCTGCCAGGACTACTGCAGGTCATGCAGCGAACCTGCTCTGATTCAAGGAAGCGAAAAGTGTCTCCCCCGCAGGCTTGGCAGCGCCAGGGCTGAGTTTGCCAGTCAACCGGAGGACCAAACAGAGCTTTGGCTAAACTCGCCGCTGTTTGCAGGTTCTCTTGGTTCATGAGCACTTCACCCGGAAGAGCACCGTAGACCACTTCACTGGCTTTTGGTTGTGCTCCCATGAGGCGAAGAGCACTGTCCAAGCACAGTTTGGTGTAACCCTCCATGCCAGGTATACCGGCAATTGCCACGGCCACCGCGGGTTTGGCCCATAGCTGGGCAAAATGGCCATAGAATGAAAGACCTCTATCTAAAAACCGTTTGAGACTGGCATTGGCTGCAAGCATGTAAACCGGAACAGCCAAAATAAGCCCGTCAGCTTTAAGTAGGGCTTCTAGGATCCGGGGGAAATCATCTCCCTGGGGACAGGTGTGTTTATCGAACATGCAGGTGTAGCATGCCCGGCATGGTCTGATATCCATCTCCGCCAGGCGCACTAGCTTTAACCTATGGGGTTCGGGAATTTGGCGACTAATTTCCTTAGCCATTAATTCACTGTTGCCGAGCCTTCTTGGTGATCCCAGTAAAGCCAAAACTTCCATTGCAAAGTTTCCTTTCTAAACCCTTACTCTACAGTTAAGCCAACCACCCGATAATTGAACTCATAACTGAGGGCATTGCTCCAATCAGCTTGATATACTCCCTTGTAGCGAGTGCCCTCAACAGGTCCAACAGGCTTGCCGTAGGTGTAGAACCAGTTTACGATGGGGCTTCCGGTAAATCCCAGAGCTATCCAATAGTTGCCCGGCATGAGAACAGGTTTGTCCCGACCGAAGTCAAAATCCACCCAACGATAACCTGGTTTCATGGAGAGCTGACTTAGACTGATGAAGTCACTGGTGGCAATAAGAGCTCCCGGTTTCATGTTATTGTCCTCGAGTAGTTCAACCCAAAGCTGCCCATCTCCTCCAAACCTGTGAAGTGCCAAACCTATTTTTTCCAGTTTCACTGGTTTGCGTAACTCGAAAACCTGAGCGTACTGGATTAGTTTGGTGGTAACGTATTCTGCCGTTTCCACGAGAAAATTTCTGGTCATTTGGTAACGGTTGGCCCCAACCGTACTTGCCGGGCCACGGGGAAAGGCGAAATCGATGTCTTCCGGATATTCGAGGTTGCCATATAGAAATGGAACCAGAAAACGAAGTTTGTCTCGATCTTTCTCTGGAATAACCGGCGGCGGTGGCGGCGGCGGCACTATTATTTCCTTGAATGTTGCTTCCACCGGAGGAACGAGAAGGAGGTTTTTGGGTCCATACTGCTGGCGAGTGCCGTTGATTTTCACCATATCACTGGCAAAATCAGCACTAATTGACTCTTGCAAAGAGGGTTTCCCTTCACTTCCTGAGACTTGAGACCAACGCAAAAGCCCGTCATTTATGGTCTCTTTGTTGTCTATTCCAATCTCTACCCTGACATAGCGATTAGAGACAAAAAGCTCGGTTTGCTGTGCGTCAAAGGGAACCCAGCCCAAGTCCTCAAACCACACTTCGATCCAAGAGTGACGCCCTTGTCCCATCTTGAAGGTCAACACACCACCTTGCCGAGAGACATTGAATGGCTGGTTTAAGGTAACACCATTTACAATGCGCACTGGAATTCCCACTGCTCGCATAAGAGCTGCACTAAGGTGTGAGAAATTTTGGCAGTTTCCCTTGCGTTCCTGGAGAGCGTAAATGGCGTCATATTCTCTTGGGGGGGTAACGTAACGGACATTGTCCACTATCCAGGTGAGTATGCGTTGAACTGCATCGAACTGGGTGGTAACCCCATCGGTGAGTTCCTTGGCTAATTTGCGAATGCGCGGATCATTCGACTGCACCTGGGCGGTGGCCTTGAGATAGGGGCTTACGTCAGGGGGGACTTTACCCAAGGGAAAAGGAGTACCGGTCTGCAACTTTTGGAGATTTGTCTGATTTTGTGCTCTGAAGGACATACGGGCGATGACCTCAAAAGGAGGAGGATTCCAAGTAGCAGTTATGATCTGGTTTCCCCTCTGGTCCTCGGAGCGTTTTTCGTCGTTGGGGTTGGGCGAGAAAGCTAATTTGAACCCACGGATCTCTTGGTTATAGGTGGGAGAAACAAAGGTAGGGGGCACGACAAAACTCAAGACTAATTTGCGCGTTCCTGGCCCCTTTTTTACCTGCTGCTGAAGTTCGTAGACGATATCTGATCCCATCTGTCCTTCAAGGACATAGTTCTCGGCAAGGCAGGGGACGCCGGGTAAAAGGAACAAGACAATTAGAAGGAGAACGATTTTTTTCATTGGACCACCTGTTTGGGATTTCGGATTTCGGATTTCGGATTGCGGCTTGGCAAAGCCCATATACGAAGTGTTATCCATAGTAATTTCTCCTGACTCCTGGCTCCTGGATTCTGGATTCTAAATTCTAAATATACTCTCCTGCATATGTGCGGACGTGATGTCCGTCGAGAACGTGAAAATTCCGTATCTTCTTGAGAAAGACCGGTGAAAACATGCCGATGGGTAAGTAGATTATCTTCTTCCGGTAACGGCTGGCCACTGAGTTACACCAGCTTCGTGGCGGCTTCGCCGCAATGTAAGCAATCTGAGATTCTTCACAATAGTCAATGGCAGCCAGCAGCAATCGTTCTGGTTTGGTTCGCGCTACCTCAAAGAAAGGATCATGCCAGATATCGTACACCCGCATGGGAGGATAGGTGAGCATAAAGCCACCGTACTGGCAGCGGGAAATTCCCGGCCCAATAAGATTGTTACCGGAAGGAGTGGCATAAAACGCCATGTCAGATTCTTGCTCGTGTTCACCCAACCAGGTGACCCGCCAGGGAAATCTTTCGGGCTCGCCCATCTTAGGCTGATCTTCATCGAAGATAAGGACTACCGAGCCCACTTTTCCTTGTAATGGTCTGTTTTCCTTGACATAGAGCTTGCCTTCGTGCCAGTTACGGATGGTCTCACGTAAATCAATCCCATCGAGAAGAGAACTGGTAAAAAGAACAGTTCGGCTATTTTCTGCGGCCAGGATCTGTCCGGCTTTCTTTTTAACATAGTGGCCCCAACCTTCTACCACTATATCCTCTGGGGGATAGGAGCAGATCATGTGTCCTTCCCATTGACGTTTCCACTCACCGGGCTGGTGCTCTTGCAATCGTTTCTTTTTCACTGGAACAGGTACTAAGCGTCTTCGCGTGGTGCGGAAGCTACGGTGAAATCGAATCTTTTTCTGGTTGAGAAATAGGTCCTCTCCGCGGAGTTCGATGGTGGGAAGAGCAGGACTTTCCTCCTGCCACGGGTACTTGCTCCCTAGATCCCAGACCTCGTATGAATAATTGTCATCAACCGCACCGCGGGCCGCCACTACGAGTTGATAAAAGTCTGGAGCAAGAAATCCCTGAACAAGTGCATAATTCCTGGCAAAGCGGCGGAGTACGGCGAACTCTTTAGGGGTCACCTCCTCCTGAGAGTTTTTCAGGTGTTGAGCGGCTGCTTCCTGGAGAAGAATTTCATGCTGTGCCAGTCGATCGAGAGGTGGTGCAGCCTCGAGATTCTCCCTCCAGAGGGCAAAAAGATCCTGCCGCTCTCTTTCGTAAGCACCCGCAATAAATGGGATTTCAGACATAATTTCCCGGCTGGATCTTTCATCAAGATGAGCCAGGGTTACTCCATCGCGATGCTGGCGGCCAATGGGCTGTGCCTGGGGGCTGGAAAGTTTGGCCAAGATACTTGGGTAATGACTGATACCACAAACAAAAAGTACCCGTTGGTACTCTTTCATCAATTTCTGCAGGTGGTAGGCCATATTGGCTTCCCGCAGAAGGTCCTGTCTGCTTGAATGTCGATGAGCGTATTCAGCCGCGTAAGCCTGACAGTAGGCCGTGTGACCAATGCGATTTATGGCGTAAGTATCGGGGAATAACTCCTTTACCTGAACCATTCCTTCAAGGTCGCGGTCAATGAAATGAAGGGGAAGTTCGTGCTCCAGGGCAAGGCGAGAAGCCTCAACAACCCCATCTGTAGGCTCTAAGGGCAAATAGACGTGAGTGCCATCTTTTTCGGCGTAGAGAATAACCGAGAGCAGGGGCAACCTCTTCAACCCCCTGAGCAATGGCCCCCTTAAGGTGCTGGGAAACTCCACCGCCACCGCATCAGGCTGCCAGCGGGCAAACCAGCGTATCACTGCCTGAGCTAATTCGAGGCGACCGTGGATTACCGGGACGAAACAAATGTTGTCATGGAAAATACCACTTTCCTGAGCCACAGCTTTCACCTGTAAAGAAGGATGTGTGATGCTTAGTCGTAGGAGAACATATTGATCTCACATCACAAATCGCACATCTCACATCATATCAGGTCGAAACTACCACTACCTCTCCCAGCGGTAAAATCTTACTTTTCGCCCTCGTCGGGTGGTGGCGACAAATAGCCACGGGCTTCCTGCCCCAGGATTAGTTGGATAGCCTCATCCAGGCAGCGATGAACATGTCTGGCAGATGGGGGAACACGCCTGGGCCACTTGAGTTTTCTCTGAGTAGAGAGTAGTTTAATGGCATAGCGCCCGATGTTAATGCCGTCCCGCACCGTATAACGTTCCTGTGCCAAGTGGCTCACCTGCAGAAAGTCCACCACGTAATTTAGAATCATGTCATCGGCGAAAGGGAGGTTCTGGGCAAGGATCTCTTTTTCTTCTTCACGCTCCGGGAAGTCAATGAAGACCTGGGGCTGCAAACGGGAGTGAATGTACTCTGGCAGTTCAAAGGTGCTGGCGTCGTCGTTCATGGTGGCACAAATGCGGAAATCGGAATGGGCGTGTATTTTAATGCCAGCCACAATGGACTCGACGTACCTGCGAGTGTCCAACAAAGGTGCCAGAGAGGCCCAACTTTTTTCGCTCATACGATTGCCTTCATCCAGAATCGCTACTCCGCCACGAATCATGGCGGTGACTATGGATGAAGCCACGTACTGAATTTTACCTGCCTCCGAAATTACCGGAGTTACCAGGAGGTCCTCGGGGCGTGTATCCATTGTTGCCTGGAACATGTAAACTTCGCGGTTGAGCTTCTTTGCAGCTGCATAGGCAAGGGTGGTTTTGCCCACCCCCGGTTTGCCTATTAGGCGGGGATTCAGGGGCAGGTCATTTTGGTCGACCACCAGCCAGGCAGCAAGAATCTGATCCATGAGTTCTTTTTGACCCACCCAAATCATGGGCAATTCATCAGGGTGACTCAAATGCAAGGTGACATCATCAATAGTTACTTTCTTATTCATTTATACTCCTATTCTTTGAGGAGTTGGTTGTTCGTTCATTGTATGCAAAGAAGGTGATAGGTTCAAGTCAGTGCGTGTTTGTTTGACATTCCCTAGCCACGGACCTAGAATTGAAGTATATAGGCAATAACACAGGGTCTTTATCTTTTATTCTTGTTACCGGACAGAGCCTGATAACGAGAGTAAAAAAGTAACATGAGGAGGATTCGACATGGCCTTGATTGAAATGATCAGAAAGAGTTTGCTGGCGAGTCTGGGTGCTGCGGTGGTAACTAAAGAGAAAGTGGAGGAAGCTACTAAACGTTGGGTAGAAGATGGAAAGATCTCAAGGGAGGAAGCTGAAAAACTGGCAAACGAACTGGTGGAAAGTGGCAGGCATCAGTGGGATGAGATTCAGGAAAAAATGACGGAAACAGTGCGGAAGGGACTGGATACCTTTGACATTGGCAGCAAGAGAGAGTTTCAGGATTTAAAAGAGCAGGTGGAGAATCTCGAAAAGAGGCTTGCCGTGCTGGAGAAAGTTACAGAGGAGTAAAGGGTGGAGATCAAGACGGTAAAGCGTATCGGCCGCTTCAAGGACATCGGCATAACTCTTTTCCGCTACGGGTTTGATGATGTAGTTGAGCGGCTGGACTTACCGGGAAAGGTGCTTTTTGAAAAAATCCGCAAGGTCGATCGGGAGATGAGCACCTGGGAGCGGATCCGCCACATGCTGGTCGATCTGGGGCCAACTTATATTAAATTTGGCCAGATAATGAGCCTCCGTCCCGATCTGATCCCAAAACCCCTGATCCTCGAGCTGCGAAAACTCCAGGATGAAGTTGCCCCGGAGGAATACCAGGAGATTCAGGAGGTGGTGGAAAAGAGTTTGCAGCGACCGCTTTCCGAGGTTTTTTCCTTTTTCGATGAAGAGCCACTGGCAGCCGCTTCACTAGCTCAGGTTCACAGGGCAATTCTTCGGGAAAATAATGAGGTAGTGGCAGTCAAGGTCCAACGGCCCAGAATTCGCCAGATAATTGAGCCCGATCTTTACATCCTAAATCTAATCGCTGGGCAGCTTTACGAGCGTATGGAATGGGGCAAGACCTACGATTTGCCCAAGCTGGTGCAGGAGATCAGGAAAACACTGCTCCGGGAGCTTGATTTCACTCGTGAAGCTCGACATATGAAAATCTGTCGAAACAATTTTTCTGAGGTTGAGGAAGTTTACATTCCACGTCTTTATGAGGCTTATTGCAGCGAACATGTCCTTACCATGGAACTGGTGCAGGGCATCAAAATGAAGGATCTGGGGTCCGAGCATGACCTCGATCGGGAGGTACTGGCTAGGCGTGGTCTGCGGTTAACTGTAAAGCAGGTCCTGGAGGACGGTTTTTTTCATGCCGATCCCCATCCCGGCAACGTGATGATTCTGAAGGACAACGTGTTCTGCCTCATGGACTGGGGCATGGTGGGGCGACTGACCCGAAAAACACGTTACGAACTGATAGACTTGATCAATGCAGTGGTAGATAAAGACAGCGAGAGGATACAAGAAATTCTCCTCGACCTGGCCCGAGCTGACGGCAGTAGACCTGAACGGAGTATGGAGAGGGAGATTTTAGACATCCTCGATATCTATCACAGCCTTCCCATTCAGGATCTAAACCTCGGCCACCTACTTCTGGATATCACTACCATGCTGAGGGAAAATAAACTGCGGGTGCCGGGAGATTTGGCCGTGATGATCAAGGCTCTCATCACCGCTGAGGGAACAGCTCGAGAGCTCTACCCCGAGCTCAATGTAGTGGAAGAGGCCAAGCCTTTTGTAAAAAAGTTGGCATTGGAACGCTGGAAGCCGCAAGTACTCTGGCGAGACCTACGACGCAACTTTTCCACCCTGTTAACCCTTCAGAAAGAGTTACCTCTAAGGTTCAGACAAATCGTAGAAAAGATTGAGCGAGGGGAACTAAATATTCGATTCCAGCATGCGAATCTGGGTGGACTGCGTAGCACCCTGGAGAATATTACCAACCGACTTACGCTCGGCATCATTATAGCTGCTTTGATAGTAGCCTCCTCAATGATAATTACCACTGGGGTAAAGCCTTTACTTTTTGGCTTCCCTGCCCTCGGAATCATCGGTTACATAGTTTCAGGGATTCTCGGACTGTGGCTGGTTATCAACATCCTCCGTAGCCGAAAGTTTTAGTGAGGCGGTTCGAAACTCCTTCATGGTATCGGCATCAAATAGGGACCCAGGGGCTGTCCGAAAAGATTATCCCACTATTCCATCATTCCAATATTCCAATTTCTAAGGAAGGAAACCTGAGGTTCAGTATTTTTATTATTAAGTTTCCCTATGCAATACATAGGTGTCATTGTTATTATGTATTTGACCAAAAACGGGCTTAAGCTTAAATTTGGTGATTGGTAAGGTGATTCCCTACGGGCTGGAGGATGAAAAATGAAGGCTGCCTTCGGCAAACAGCTAATTGAGCGGCTATTCCCAAAAGGTTCGGTCGGCCAACCGCAACTTACTCGCTTTGTGGGTAAGTTCGGTTGAGCCTGCAAAATCGGGCCGGAGGATCTGGCCAAAGCTCTTAAAAGCTTGCCACCAGTGGAAGATCCCAACGCCCTGGTGGCGTTTGGCACAGCTGACGACTGCGCCGTCTACCGGGTAAATGACACCCATGCCATTGTGCAATCTGTGGACTTCTTTACCCCTATAGTAGACGATCCTTACGCTTTCGGCCAGATTGCTGCAGCAAATTCTTTGAGTGATATCTATGCCATGGGGGCTGAGCCTCTTTTCGCCCTGAGCATTATGGGGTTTCCCCACCATAACTTGCCCCTGGAGATCATGAGCGAAATATTTCGCGGTGGTGCCGATAAGGCCAAAGAAGCCGGCATTTCCATACTCGGGGGCCACACCATTGAGGACAGCGAGTTGAAATACGGCTTGGTTGTTACTGCCTATGCTGAAATCGATCAGATCAAGACCAATAGTAACGCCAAACCGGGTGATGATTTGGTCCTTACCAAACCTCTAGGAGTGGGGGCAATATCCTCTGCCATCCAAAGAAGGATAGCAAGTGATGCTTTAGTCAAAAAGGTTGGCGCACTAATGGCTGTTTTAAACAAAGACGCTGCCCAGGCCATGAGAGAAGTTGGTGTTCATGCTGTAACTGACGTTACTGGATTCGGGTTATTGGGGCACCTTTTGGAGATGACAAAGGCCAGTGAGGTCAGTGCTGAAATATTTGCCGAAAGTGTTCCCACCCTAGATGAGGCCTGGGAATTTGTTCGGAAGGGCAAGGTTCCTGCAGCTACCCACGCCAACTTGAAATACGTCAACCCACATCTTCGTTATGAAAACAAATTGAACCGGGAAATATCCCTGATGCTGGCCGACCCTCAAACCGCCGGAGGGCTGCTGATTGCAGTACCCCCAGAGAGAACGGAGCGCCTCATAGCTCGTCTGCAAGAATTAAAAACTCCTGCAGCATCTCGTATAGGCCGAATCACCGAAAAACAAGACAAGCGGATCCTCGTGTATCCATGAAGAAAACCCTCCTCCAAGCATTAGGAATTATTATTCTTTCAGGAACTCTTGGTCTTGCGGTAAATGGGTTTCGGGCAGATGGAATCCCTTGGGTGGAAAATTGGCAAGCGAAGGTTCTGAACGAGCAACTGACAGGAGGGCTGCCAGCAGTCTCGCTTAATGAGGCCAGAGAGGCCTTTGAGGGAGGTCATGCCCTTTTTGTGGACGCTCGCGACCCAGATTTTTTCAATGAGGACCATATTCCTGGTGCGATTAACCTGCCGGTAAAAAATTTTGATCTCGTATTCCCCACCTTAAAAGAGCAGTTATTGGCGGCACCGCGGTTGATCACATACTGTGATGGCGCTAATTGTGAGATGAGCGTGGAACTCACGGAGAAATTACTTTTTGCTGGCCTGGAATATGTGGAGATTTTTACCGGTGGCATCCAGCAATGGAAAGCCGCTGGGCAACCGGTGGTTTCCACTAGTAACTAGGGACTAGGCACCTTTTCATTTCACATTTGTCATTTCTCATTTTTCATTTACCATTTGAAATTGAGTGAAAAAAAGATGTGACTGCCAGATAAAATGATAAATGCGAAATGGGCAATGCGAATTGATAAATTACCCAGTGCCTAGTGCATACTGCCTAGTGCCTAGTAAAATGTAATGTGGGCATTCCCCAGCGTGTGGAAGGTTTTAATGGGTCAAGATCGGCAGAAAGGCCACTGGTTGACTTATGCCAACGCGGCGTTGGTGGCCAGAATTGTTTTGGGGTGCGTTTTTATTTATGCCAGCCTGGACAAAATAAGACATCCAGAGCTTTTTGCCGAGGCAGTATATAATTACCAACTCTCACCTGAGGTGGCGGTGAACCTGGTGGCTCTGTGGTTGCCCTGGTTGGAGCTGTTAAGTGGGGCTCTGCTGGTGTTGGGGGTGTGGGTTAGAGGAAGCAGCTTGATCTTGAGTGCTCTTATGTTGGTTTTTCTAGCAGCTCTTGGAATTAATCTGGCCCGGGGTCTGGACGTTCACTGTGGCTGCTTTACCACTCAAGGTAGTGATCCCCTGACCATTTTCACACTTTTTCGTGACTCTCTTTTTCTGGTTCTTGCCCTCTTTCTCTTTTGGCTGTATCAGATCAAAAGGGTCCCGGTAAGATTTTCACTTACCGGGATATTCCGACGAAACTAATCTGGGTGATTAGGGCGTAGCAAGCTAAAATTCCTCCCCCTCCCCTTTATCCCCTCCCGCCAGGGGAGGGGAAAGGAATTGTCGGACAGTCTGCCTTGTCCTTTTTGGCAAGAACTGAAGAAAAATCACTTCTTGGCCGGTAGTTTGACGGTAAAAGTAGTTCCCTTACCTACCTCACTTGTAACCTCAATAGCACCTTTGTGGCGCTCAATTATCCCCTCAACCATAGACAAACCGAGACCAAGGCCCTGCCCTTCACTCTTGGTGGTAAAAAATGGTTCAAAAATACGAGGCAGGTCATTCTTGTCGATACCACAGCCGTTGTCAGTCACTCGGATGGTGAGATTACGGTCGCTAGCATTATAGGAAGTAGCGACTGTCAGTTTCCCTCCTTTGGGCATGGCATCTATGGCATTGAAGATCAAGTTGATAACACACTGTTGTAGCTGATTGTAATCGCCTCTGACCCGGGGAAGTCTTTCCTGCAAATGCCTCTCTGTAGTGATATTGGCAAGCTTGAGCTTGTGCCCGCTGAGCATCAAGCATTTTTCAACCAACTCGTTGATCGGTAGATCACTGAAATCAAGTTCCGATTTGCGGGAAAATGCCAGCAAGTTGGAAACAATCTTGGAGCAGCGGTCGGTCTCATTTTCCATGAGGTTTAAATATTTAGCAAATTTCTCCTGGTTCTCTTCCGTTACCGGCCCCTTTTTCAAAATCTTCAGCATAAGGCGGGCGTAGTTGAGGACACCTGCCAGGGGATTATTGATCTCGTGCACAACGCTGGCCGCCAACCTTCCCAGAGAGATCATCTTGTCTTGATGGAGCAATCTGGCCTGATCAGCGAACTGTTGCTCGAGGCGACGAATCTCCCGGAGGTCACGGAAAAAGGCAACGGAACCAATCTCTTCCTCCCCTTCGTGCAAGACGGCCCCGGAAAACTGAGCAGGGATTAGTTGTCCTGATATAGCCACCAGGCTTGTTTCATATAAGGTGAGTCGGTTTTGGCCGCCATAGTCGCTGCTGTAGAGCTTCTCTTTCAATTCATCGTACTTTCCAGGTGGAAAGAAGTGATCAATGGTCAGCTTTCCCAGTACCGTCTCCTTTCGATAGCCTAATACTGCCTCAGCGGCCTTGTTGAAAATAATCACCTTACCTTGTGGCTCACAGCCAACGATAGCGTCAATGGAACTGTCAATGAGGTTTTTTTGAAACAGGTAGGTCTTAGCCAACTCCTCTGCCGTGTCCAACCACCGCTTTTCAATCAACTCCGTGTACTCGCGGAGTTCCCGGGTCAAATCCAGCCTCTCCTCTGCCCTTTGCAGGGCTACTTCCAAGGCAGTGGTACTTATAGGTTTGGTAATAAAATCCGAGGCTTTGAGTTGGAGAGCCTTGACTGCCAAGTCTATATCGGCATAGGCGCTAATAACTATGACCTCTTTGTCCGGATCTCTGGCTTTCATCTCTTTGAGCACGGAGATTCCATCCATGCCAGGCATGCGAAGATCGCAAAGGACAATTTCGGGCCCCTCCTCAGCGAAGATCTTTAGACCGGTTTCCCCATCTTTGGCGGTCAACACCTGATAGCCGGCATCGCGCAGAGTAACGGTTAGGACTTTGAGTATGGACTCATCGTCGTCAATGACCAGAAGTTTGGACTTCTCCTCAACCATGGAAGTGATGCCTCCTTATCTTTATCTTTATCTTGGAACTTTTAGAAAAAATCAAGGAAGAACGGCTGAAGAGAGATTGAGTGGCTGTCCGACAACCCACCGAATGCCTGCTACTGTCATTCTGAGCAAAGCGAAGAATCTCATCTTCTCGGGTACTTACACGTTCGAATTTCTTCGGCTCACGCCTCAGAATGACGTTGTCGGACAGCCTCTTAATCAGGATTTTTTCGGGGTTCTTACTTCTAGATCAGTCAAACTTCTTGGCCATAATCGTTTTTGCTGCACTTTTCAGCGCAACTCGGGCGATTTGTTTATAGCCAAAGTTTTTTTCGTACCAGTCGGCCATGCGGTGGGTTGTGATCCAGAAGCCCGCTAACTCTCGCTCACGGGCCCAAGCCTCAGCCTGAGCAAGAAGACTGCCGCCGATACCCTGACGGCGGAAGGAGGGATGCACCAGAAGCTGAGTTCCGCAGGCGAAGTCTCTTAGATAGTCCATGTTTTTCTCAGAGAGGCCAGGGGGAAATTCCGCCTGTTTGATAACGCAAACCAGGCCCAAAACCTCAGGCCCCCGCACAGCAAGGATAAGGTCACGGTCCGGTTTGTTTACATAACGTTGGAGTTTGTCACGGAAGGCTTGGCGCTGCTGCTCGTTCATGTGATCGGTAAGCTGCTCGAGCGTAGGTTCCACCTCAGCTTCAGCTGCTATTTTGAGTTCCCAACTCTGAGCAGTTGTTTCAACTAAATAATTCTCGGCCATTGATTGAAGTTCCTCCGCAATTTTTGCGGACTTTTCAGCTTTGACCTACAGATTTTGCCATCGCTAATTGACCAACGGGTTCTCATCAATGAGGATACCAGAACTTGACCAGTCGCTTCTTGCCGTTCACCTTAAACAGGCAGATGACCCCGTATTCACCTTTTTCATCAAAGGTGAAATTGGCTGCGAGGATTCCACTATAGTTTTGCAGGCTTTCCACCTGTTCTTTACCCGTGGGGCTGATTACCTTAATTTTGCCGACGGCATTACCTATTTGCTGCCGGGAAGAATTATCAACAAGCTTCACCATAATGTGGTGGGTTTTACCTTGCGGGTCCGTCATATTCATACTTGCCAAGGTCATAACCTGAAATTCGGCCTGCACACCCTCCACTACCTCCTGGTGTGTGAAAGTACCACCGGTTTGACCATGTTCCATGGATCCCGGCCTAGAAATGTCACCTTGAGTCTGATGGTTTGTAGCAGCCAGGGCAAAAGGTCCTGGGCTCAATGCGAGCAAGAGCACGAGTACAAGCAAAAAACTTTTCAGTTTCATATCCAACTCCATCTTTTCTATGATTTAGATTTCTTTTATTCTTTTAAATTCCAACCCTTCCACAATCCGTATATGGCCGGCACCACTATAAGAGTAAGAATAGTGGCACTAACCATACCGCCAATCATGGGAGCTGCAATACGTTTCATAACTTCAGAACCGGTGCCGTGGCTCCACATTATGGGCATAAGCCCCGCCATGATGGCGACAACGGTCATCATCTTGGGCCTCACTCTCAGTGCAGCCCCTTCCTCTATGGCCTCGTAGAGGTGCTGGCGGCTGAACTTCTCACCGTATTTGCCTTTGAACTTCTTGTATGACTGGTCCAGATATATGAGCATGACCACACCGGTCTCAGCTGCGACTCCTGCCAGGGCAATAAAGCCTACCCCAACCGCCACGCTGAGGTGGTAGCCAAGAAGGTACATGAGCCACAGTCCGCCGGTTAGAGAAAAGGGCACGCTCAGCATGACGATCAAACTCTCGCTTATGTTCTTGAAATTGAAGTAAAGCAACAGAAAGATGATCAGTAAAGTCATGGGAACCACTACTATGAGCCGTTTCTTGGCTCGCTGCAAGTACTCGTACTGCCCGGACCAAACGATGCTGTAGCCCGACGGCAGCTTAAGCTTCTGCCGTACTGCCTGCTGGGCCAGTTTGACATAGGTCCCCACGTCTATCCCTCTGAGGTCAACGTAGATCCAGGCGTTTTTGCGGGCATTTTCGCTCTTGATGCTCGGGGGACCTTTGACGATACTGATGTCGGCCAGCTGGGTGATGGGGACCTGAGCACCATTAGGAGTCGGCACCAGAATGCGCCTGAGTTTTTCGGGCGAATCTCTAAACTCTGCCTTGTAGCGGAGGTTTACC
>CP070689.1:198836-207755 GCA_020353155.1 Deltaproteobacteria bacterium
ACCGAGACTTTTACCTGCTTTTCTCCCTCTTGCCCTGATTTAGTGCGCTCCAGGCAAGCAAAAATCGATGTTCTTCCCACCCCCACTTTACCGGTCAATCTTGTAGAAAAATGGTTGCTTTGGGTGCTAACAAGTTCAGCTGGAAGGCTGATGTCGTTGAAACCCGCCATCCTGTTTCGATACCAATCCGACTCCGCCAAAAAGTCCCAGTGCATAGGTTCCTCACGGTAAGCCACGACACTCTCAGCCCATGCCTCAGCTGTATCTTCAGCAACACTCTTACTTACCAGGGCTTTTAGAGTCAAAGGGCCTGCGGTGTTTATGTTGATTTTACCATTGCTGTAGAGTGTGAGAAGATCCCTCAAGCCAGGGTTTTCCTCAGCGCCGAAATACAGCGCTTCGGTCATACCTCGAACCAGCTGCAGCTCAGCTAGCGATGTTAAAGGGCCGTTCTTACACTCATAAGGGTTCTCCAGCTGTTGATAGTAGTCAGTTTCGGCGCCGAGTTCTCCCGTAGTCTCATCGTCTTTGTCTAGCCAGTCTGTGATCGCATTAACCAATCCCTGCGCCTCCTCTTCTTCTAACTGAAAAGGATTATTTGTTAGCATCGCCGTCAAAATCTTTTGATAAATGTCCTGCGGTTGGCCATCTTTATCCACCAGAAAATTGATGGGGAATTTACCTGCCTCGTCTTCCACCTTCCCTTCTAAGGTCCCATTTTCTGGTAATGGCACCGGTAAAGCATCAGGTTCCGTCACCCTGGCCCATGGCTCTCCTAGATGGTCCACCTCGTTCTCGGCCAGATCATTTGCCAGCAACGATATTGCCAAATTCACCCCGGACTTCGCCACACCCTCGGCCTGAAGACTATCCTGAAAATGGCGGGCGCTTGCCCCCTCCACCTGCATGGCACGCATGGTTTCCAGCACTAACACCACTAGGATGCTGACCATAAGCAACACCAGGATGAGTGCCGCACCTGATTGCCCGAAGGGCAATTTCTCGTTTTTCATTTTGCATTTATCAATTTTCATTGAGTATCTCAGCAAATAAAATGAGCAAATAATGGCTCAAACTCAGAAGTCAATTCGAATTCTGCTCTCTGTCCTCCGATCTCTGACTTCTGACCTCTGACCTCTAATCCCCGCCTCGTCGTGCTGTGCCTAGTGCTTAGTCCCTAGTGCCTAGTGGCACCTAGCCTTTGTCCTCTCCCTCTTGCTCCCGGATGGCCACGGAGGTAGTAAATACCCTTGATTGGTCTTCTGCCATCTGCAACCTAATTTTGACCAGTCGGGGCAAAAGCCCTTCGGCCTTACTGTCCCATTGAGAAAATTGCTGACCATCCTCATCAAAATAAGCTAGGGATAATGACTCCACGCCGTCTGCAATCTCAACCACAACCTCTTGCCGTTCCCCGGGCAAATCAGCAAAAGGGAGTTCCCTCCGCACAAGTCGATAAAGCTTTTCATTATCTGGCTGTTTCTCAAGCACATAGCTCACCCGGTTTATTCGCTGACTGGGAAAGGTCATGTCAAAATCCAGACGCGAAGTGGTGGCGAAGGCGACGATTGCTCCCCCCTCCCCTTCTACTTCCATAACACCGCCAAAACTATACGGTGACTCCTCATTCTCTCCTTGTGCTTTCTGGTAGTAGAGGGACTTGAAGTCATCCGCCATTTGCATTAGGGCCACTCGTGCCACTTGATCTACATCCCTTATACTTTCCACCATCTCGGTGGTGTCCAAGGTACCACTGTAAGCTCCGTAAAGGCTGGAAACAACAAGGGCGAGAATGGCAATGGCGATGAGGATTTCAAGTAGGGTAAAGCCCCCATTCCGAGAGGCAAAGCGGCGGGCCATAGATGCACACCTTCGGCATAGCGCATAGCGCATAGCGCATGGCGAATTAAAGGGCTGCACCGGAGCTTTTCTATAGTTTTGTCGTTTAACAATCATTCCCTACTAATCACTCTGCCATTGCCCAAACCAAAAAGCACATTTCAAATTGTCAATTTATAAATTCGATTTCTTCTCTATGCTCTATGCTCTATGCCCTATGCTAATTCTCTCCATCATTGTGCCAACAGGAGCTCCTCTATCCTTACCTCACCACCTGATGCAGTTCCGTTGCGCTGGACTACCACTACCAAGCGAACAAGCCCTTCCACCTCGGTGTTCGAAGTCTCCACCTCCCAGATATAATCCGGATAATCCTCGCCAAAATCTCCCCGTAACTCGTTCCAGTTTACTACACCGACCGCCTCGATCTCCGCCAGCTTGCTAGCTGCTAACAGAGAAGCCGTGCTCGTTTCTCTGCTTCTTGTCAGCGTGTCAAGGCTTTGCACATTAGCCTTGAGAATAGCCACCATGGCAATGGCCAAAATAGCAACCGCCACCAGTACCTCAAGCAATGTAAAACCAGCGCGCGAGCTTAATCCTCGTGGCGCTGGTTCAGTATCAGGTTGGAGGAGCGCTCGGCCAGACTGGCCTCGTTTGAGGTGGGAGGCGGCATATACCCGCCTTGATTGTCTTTTTGCCTCCAACCTCAAACCTCTAACCTCCAACATCTTCTCTGCCCTCTACCTTGCACCTTGCGCCCTGAGCCTTGCACCTTTTTTCTATTCCAAATAACCATCCCGTACTACCAAACGGCCATTGAATGCTTTGACAAATATAGTCTGGATTTGTTTGCCAGGACCGGCCAGGTGAATCACCGCGGGTTCAACCAGACCCTTGGGATGGAAATTGAAGGCGACACGCCCGGCGCGTTTCGTCTCATCAGGCAACTTCTTCACATCCAAGAAACGAACTTCTCCCGCAAGTGTCCGCTTCTTGACGGTGTCGAGGTCAGACGATGCGCCTTCCTCGTCTACTGCTGCAGCCCAAAAGCTATTTGCGTCTAGGTCCAAAGTAAGTTCCCAGAGCCGGCCTTCCAACATGGCCTGGCTCCTGGCGTAAGACACCGCCCCTGCCAACCGCCTCGAGCTTGCTTTCAGGTCGCTGCGAAACAAAAAAGATGAAGCTTCCGGGAGCACCAGGCCAAGGACTACCGTCAGGATAATAAGAACAACGGCAAGCTCCACCAGAGTAAAGCCCTGCGGTTCATTCGATCTCCCAACTCTGCACGTCGGCATTTTTTCCCTCGCCGCCTTCCTCGCCATCAGCGCCGTAGGAGATAAGATCAAAATCGCCGTGCTCCCCTGGACTGATATAGACATAATCATTGCCCCAAGGGTCCTTGGGAATCTTGGGGAGGTAGCCCTTCTCCGGGTACTTATTGGGAATCTTTCCAATGGAGGGTTTCTCTACTAAAGACTGTAATCCCTGCTCGGTGGTAGGATAGTCGCCGCTGTCTAGCTTGTATTCTTTCAGTGCCGCGGAAATACTCTCTATTTGCATTTGGGCTTTTACGATCCTGGCCTTTTCCGGCTTCTCCATAAAACGTGGTACGATTAGCCCCACCAATATGCCAAGGATAATAATAACGACCATTATCTCGATCAGGGTGAAGCCGGACCTAGAACATATAAGCCTGGCCAAAAAACTCCTCGATTTCATCCTCTCGCCTCCAAATTTTAACCTTGGCTGCCACCAACCGGCACCAACTCTATCTCTACCCTCCGATTTGCCGCTCTCCCCTCTGGGGTATCATTCGGCACAAGCGGGTCAGACTCTCCCATCCCTATGGTATCAATCCTTTCGGCACTTATGCCTTTTTCAACCAAATAGCGCTCAACAATTCTTGCCCGCGACCTCGAGAGTTTTTCGTTGAATCTGTACGTTCCCACATTGTCTGTGTATCCGCGGATGACGATCTCGTAGTCTGGATTCAATGCTGCCACGGCAGCAAGCCTGTCCAATTTCTCATATCCTTCAGGAGATATCTTGGCTGTCCTGTAATCAAAGTTAATAATTGGCCTGTAATCGGTGAAAGAAGAATCCTCCTCAGCCTGAGGTTCTATAATGATTTCCTCGTAAGCGCCGGGTTCCACCGCACCGATTTCAAGAATTTGCTCTCTTTCCTCTTTATGGATCTTTTTGATTATGTGAACGTCACCATGAAGCAAGACAACATGATTGGGTTTAATCCGCAACACCCTGACCTCTCCCAAGAAATCGCCCTCATGAACAATCCTGTCGTTTAAAACGGCTATACTTTTTGCCGGGTCTCTATCCCAGGCTATGGCATTCAGCTTGAGATTTGGGAGCAAATCTGGCGTCGCCAGAGGTTCTCTAATGCCGCTCATTTCAGCAGCGTCATAATCGGGCGTAATCCCTGCCGCCTCCCCATAGAGGGCAACGGGTACTGTTTCTTCTTGCTCCACTGCGGCTCCAGTTGCCTGCTCGCCTGTCAGGTCTTGGGCAAATTTCGGCATCACTATTGGTTTCCTGATTAGGGTGCGGTTCTCTGCTGACAACTGAGCGGTCGGTCCGCTCACCTGCGAAAAGTATTTGCTACCAAAGCCAAAATACCAGAGCCCCAAAAACACCCCAACAGCGAGGGTCACAGCTGCGCCGGCAAAAGCAGTTCTCATCGACCACTGTCTGGGCACAGTTCCATACAAGGGTTGGTAGAGGGGATCATTGGCTACCTGACTTACTTCACGCCTCCCCACTCTTTTCTTGCCATGCTGGTAGGCCTCGTTGAGAGCTCGTTCGCCGAGCTGATTTATCAGCCTGGGTGTCCCACGCGACCTCTCCCAGATACTGTCCAAAGCCTGGGTGGTAAAAAGCGATGGGTTGGTGCAGCCGGCCTTTGTCAGACGATGGTATACATAGTCGATGGTATTAGCACGGTCCAGTCGAGGTAATTCGCACCTGACCCCTATTCGTTGGTTTAGGGATATGAGGCGTGGATGTCTAAGCGTATCTAAAAGTGAGGGCTGCCCGGACAAGATTATTTGCAGCAAATGCGCATTTGAACTTTGCAAATTAGAAAGTATCAAAATTTCATCCAGAATGGGTATGGCCAGACGGTGGGCCTCATCAACAATAAGGACCACCGGTTTTCTTTCTTGCTCCTTTTCCAAAAGGTAGTTTTGCAGTTCCTTTGTGGTGGAGTATCTGGAGCCATCTCCTACCGGGACTCCCAGTTTCTTGTTCACTGTTTTTAAAAATTCAACTTCAGTGAGGTACGGGTAATTCAAATAGCCACACAAGTAACCATCGTGGCTATTTATATGGCAGCAAATCGTGGTTTTCCCGGTACCAACCTCACCCAGCAACAACATGAGGCCACATCTATCCTGGATCCCCTTGCTCAAGGAGACCAAGGCCTGCCGGTGTTCAGGGGCGAAATAGAAGAAGTTCGGATCAGGGGTGTTCCCAAATGGTTTGCACCGCAGGCCGAAGCAATCTTGATACATGTCAAACCCCTCTCTGCAAATGCCTAAATTGAACTAAAGTGAGCTAAAATGCCTAAAATCGAAACACAAATCTTGTTCTTTTGTGGTCCTTTCGCCCCGTATCGCCGCGTCGCCCAATCCCCGTGTCTCTCCGATCTACCAATACCCTCCCGAGCTTGCTCAGTCGCCCGCTCCACCTCTCCCGTCTGGACCTAACCAATCAGATGGCTCATCTCAAAAATAGGCAGAAGCACCGCCAGCACCACAAAGCCCACAAAAAACGCGAGGAACAAAATCATAAAGGGCCCTAGCAATGAGGTAAAAGTGGTCACGCTGGTTTCCACCTCACTGTCAAAAGTCTCGGCAACCTTAAACAGCATCCCTTCTAGATTACCACTCTGTTCCCCCACCGAAATCATCTGGATAACAGAAGGTGGAAAAACGCCACCCCTCGCCAATGGTGCAGTTATACTTGCCCCCTCACTTATTTCTTGGCGAGCCTCCTCCAGTGCTTGCCTGAGAACAACATTGTCCACCAGGCTTCGAACGATCTCCATGGCGCTCAGTAGGGGTACGCCGTTGTGAAGCAAGGTCCCCAAGGTTCTGGTGATGCGTGCTATTGCCACCTTCTCCACAATAACCCCCACCACAGGCAGCTTTAATAACATTCTGTCATAACGACGGCGGCCCACATCGGTCTTCACATAATAGCGAGCTGCAAAGATGCAGCCTATAATGGCCAAGATAGCCAGGGGCCAGTATTTCTGAAAGAGCTCACTCACCCCTATCAAGATGGTCGTGGGCAGCGGCAACTCCTGTTTCATATCCACAAAAATCTGGGTGACTCTGGGAATCACATAGGCCATGAGGAAAACCACCACCCCCACACCCACGATTAGCATTAGGAGCGGATATGCCAGGGTCGAGCGAATCTTTCGTTGTAAGGCCAACTGCTGCTCACCAAAGTCGGCAAGTCTCTCCACCACCAACTCCAAGGTCCCAGAAGTTTCCCCCGCGTTGATCATGGCGGTGTATACTGATGGGAACACGGCCGGGTGTTCCATGAGAGCATTCGCCAGACTCATCCCCTCTTTGACTCGCTCTCGCACTTGGGAGAGAACCTTGCGTAAGGCTGGCCGCTTCACCTGTTCAAGCACACCGCTCAGAGCAGAAACGAGAGGTAATCCTGCCGAGAGAAGGGTGGCAAGTTGCCGGGTGGTGCTAACCAACTCTGCTCTTCGTACTCTTTGCAGGGGAAGTCTGAATTGCAGCCGACTTGGCCTCTCACTGATTTCATCTGCATGTGTCTCTTCCAAGCGAGTTGGGTAGATACCGTCTGACCGCAGCTTTTGTCTTGCAGCCCGGGCGCTGTCCGCATCAATGATACCCTTGCGGCTTTTCCCCGCCCTATCTATGGCCACATATTCGAATACCGGCATCTACTCACCGCTCCGCGGCTCAAGCGAGACGTGAGGTCGGGCAAGACGAGAAGGCGGGTTCTATAGAGCGATTAGAAGACTTTTGTTTTACACGTCTCGCTCGTCTCGCTATACTTACTGCCTGCTGCCCGCTGCCTACTGCCTCCTGATCAGCGCATTAAGCGCTGATCACACTTGCGTTACCCTCAACACCTCGCTAATAGTCGTCTTCCCCTCAATCACCTTTTGAATTCCATCCTGACGAAGGCTTAACATTCCTTCTGCCCTCGCAGCTCTGTTTATCTGGTTAGAATCCGAGGTCTGCAGCACCAACCCCTTTATCGATTCAGTCATCCGGAGAAACTCGTAAATCCCGGTTCGTCCGCGGTAACCGGTTTCCAAGCATTTTTCACAGCCGTTCGCCCGAAAAATTGGCCCTGCGACGTCTTTTGTCAGGCCCAGTTCGCTCCACTGAGCTTCTTCTGGTTCGTACGGTTCTTTGCAGTGGGGACAAAGAAGACGCACCAATCTCTGGGCGACGATTGCCTGCACCGCCGAGGACACCAGAAAAGGCTCTATCTCCATGTCTGTAAGTCTGGTGACGGCGCTCGCTGCATCGTTGGTGTGCAGAGTGGAGAAAACAAGGTGGCCGGTGAGTGCCGCGTGAATAGCTATGTCTGCAGTTTCCCGGTCGCGAATCTCGCCAACCAAAATTACGTCTGGATCCTGGCGAACCATGGAGCGCAGTCCGCTGGCGAAGTTGAGATTGATCTTTGGGTTCACCTGCATTTGACCAATGCCATCCAGCTGATATTCAATTGGATCCTCGATGGTGAGAATGTTTTTGTCCGGAGAATTAATATAGCTGAGCGCTGCATAGAGAGTGGTGGTCTTACCGCTCCCTGTGGGCCCGGTCACTAGGATTATTCCGTGAGAAAGCTGCAGCAGTCTTTTCGTTTCAGCCAGCGCTGCAGACGTCAACCCGATCTCCTCGAGGCTGAGAAGTTTGCCGCTCTTTTCCAGCAACCTCAACACCACCCGTTCGCCAAAAGCAGTGGGAAGACAAGAAACCCTAACGTCCACAAGGCGCTCGCCAATCTTAACCTCCATGCGACCGTCTTGAGGCAGTCGCTTTTCAGCAATGTCCAGCCGGGCCATTACCTTTATTCGCGAAACTATAGCCGCATGCAATCTCCTGGGTGGACTGAGCACGTTGTGCAGTACTCCGTCCAAACGGAACCGCACCTGCAAGTGCTGCTGGTAGGGCTCGATATGGATATCGCTGGCTTGACTCTTGACAGCTTGGGAGAAAACATGATTGACCAGCTTGATTATGGGTGCCTCACTGGTCTCATCTAATAGGTCCCCTCCCTCTTCCAACTCAGTAAAAAGATGATGACTTTCCTCACCCTGGTCCATGTCTTGGATGATTTGTTCAGCAGTGTCATTGGCTTGGCCATAAGTACGATTGATGGCGGAGACTATCTCCCGGGCCGGCACCAGAACAGGTTTGATCTCATCAACGCTGTATAAGATGCGGAGATCGTCCAAGACCTCGAGGTCTAGAGGATCATTTACCGCCATCCGCAAGGTACCGTGTTCGCTCTGAAATGGAAAAATCAGGTGCTTTTTCAGATATTGAATGGGCAGCTTCTCAACCAGGTCAAAGCGGAGCTCCTTATCATCAATACTCTCCATCACCTCCAAGTCTAGTTGGAGGGCAAGAGCTTCAAGGAGTTCTCCTTCGGTGATCTTCTTTTGCTGGACGAGAATTTGGCCCAGTCTTTCGCCGTTTTCTGCTTGGGCCGCCAACCCATCTTTCAAACCCTCCGGAGTAACCCAGCCCTGCTCGACCAGCACATCACCCAGGGTGGGTAGGATGCTCATAGATCCGTTCTCACCGGTAGCGTTTAATCATAAAATAAAACATTGGGCTCAAGGCCCAAGGTGCAAGGCCAATTCACACAATGTAGAAACCAGAAGCCAGAATCCAGTAGGCAAAGAGCATAGAGCAAATGGCCAGTTCCCCAAAATTCGAAATCCGCAATCTTGAAAGTGCCTAGTGCTTAGTCCTTAGTGCCTAGTTCATTGTGCTCGCTGGCTACTGCCCGCCGTCCTCCTCTCCTGAACGACTCGACCCGAGCTCGTCGACAGGT
>CP070689.1:207855-216292 GCA_020353155.1 Deltaproteobacteria bacterium
CATATTTTTGAGCACCGCCTCCAATCGCTTGACCTCGTTCACAATGATTTCCACCTTGGCTCTCAAACTTGCGGGAAGTTCTGGCGAGTTCTGAATCACCGTAGCGAATCCTCCGATGGAGACCAGGGGATTTCTAATTTCGTGGGCCAGGTATGAGGCCATTCGCCCCACAGTGGCCAAACGGCTGGAGTGGGCCAGTTTTTTTTCGCAGCTTATCTTTTCTTCTTGCACTTCGATGAGATCCCAGAACAGTCTGGCACTGAGGTGATCAATCACCTTGACCTCTTTTGGTTTGCTCGTCATGATTTCTTCCAGAACATCCTCCCGTCCGGTGAGTTCAATGAGCAGATGGAGATCTGCAAAAGAAAAAAAATCTCTATAGTCTGTGGTTGTATAGATTCCCATCTTGCGGGCATAGATCACACCCGGTGCATCTTCGTTCAAATCAGCCACTCCGACGATGCAAAGGTGTAAGTTCCGCAGCTTGTGGGTTTCGAGGAATTTTATCAGCGCCCTGCCACCTGAGCCTCCACCCACCAGGGCTATATTCAGGCAGGAAAGTTCTGCTTTATCTTGGGGTATTGACTGGACAGATTGCATAGAGATTCATCAATCTTCTCCCCCAACTCTGGGTGAGAGAAGAGAGTATTTTTGATCTAATCGACCTCGTCATGAATTCGATAGATCAGTTTGAATTGGCCATCCAGCTCAGCAAAAAGGGCCTCTTCATTCTCTACGTCTTTGGTTCTGATGTAGAGGTGTCTAAATCCCTTTGCCGCCTTTTCATAGGTGGTAATCATGCTGACTATACGCCCGCCGTGCGACCGGATCACATCTGTGACCTTCCTGATGGAACCCGGCCGGTCTTCTATCTCCACACAGAGCTGCAAAGGCGCCTGATAGATTCCAGAAACAGAGACCATGGCGCGGAAGACATCGCCCTTGGTGATGATGCCCTGCAAGTCGCCTTTTTGATTAACCACGGGTAAAGCAGATATATCGTGCTTGAGCATTAGGGCGGCAGCCCTGTCTGTGGTCTCATCGCCGCCGACAGTGTAAGGATTCTTCGACATCACCTTCTCTACCAGCAGTTTGTCTAGGAGGTAGTAGAGTTCGTGAATATCCAGGGTGGTTGCTTTGGAAGGATGAGCCTCTTTCAAATCCCGATCAGACACTATCCCGGTAAGGCGCCCTTGTTTCATCACCGGCAGGTGTTGAAACCCCTTCTCCTTCATCAGCTTGGAAGCTTTCATGATTGAGACATTTTCCTCGACGGTTACGACCTCTCTGGTCATCCAATCTTTTACCAGCATGCTGAAGCCTCCTTATCCACCTGTCCGTAAGCTTATAGTCCCCTCCTCCTTGTCGGGGGAGGGCTAAAGTGGGGGTGATCCCCCTCCCCTTTATCCCCTCCCGCCAGGGGAGGGGAAAGGGGTTGTCGGACAGTCTCTTGTCCAGTTAATGGTAATTATTGAAATATCTGTGCCAGACAGTTGATGCACTTATGCCACTGAAATTTAAGTATTTTTTAAATTCCACCCGGCAAAGAAAGGCGGAGTAACTTTACAGATTGTAAAAATAGCTGGCAGGCGAAGAGATTGGATATGAGATGTGGGATTTGGGATTGCGGAATGCGGATTTGGGATGGTCGATGCTAGATGCTGGATTCTCTATAATCAGTGGAGAAATGAACGACTATTTGGATTAGTTTTTGATGATTTTATTTAGGTCTTTTCTTATCTTTGTCCAGTAACTTTGTGCTGAAGTCTGATCTGACATGATCATATCTAGTTGGCGGGTATGAATCGTCAGGTAGCCGAGCCCCTGCAGCCGCTCACAGATGAAATCTTGCTCTCTTCCTTCCAAACGGGCGAACACTGCATCCTCTTTGATCTCTACTCTGAATTCCAATTCCGAAAGAATGTCACCCACAAAGTGTGCCCGTCGCACTCTTCTTGAATAGTCAGCAGCTCCACCCTTGAACTGAAAACTCACGTAGTTTTCCCGAGGCCTTTCACTCACCAGAGTCTCAACAACAGAGAAATGAAATCCAAAACGTGAGGTTAGGCTACAGAAATTTTTTGAGATCATGAAATAGTTCCGAGTGGCATAATGAGAGCTCAAGGCTGGGTCCAGGGCCCTATCGGTAGTAGCTTGCGCCAGCACCGATAAAAATCCCTTTGGATCAACAGGTGGCGGGCCCTCCCAGGTAACGGCAGTGATGCCCTGCCAAAGGGCCAACATTGGAATGGAGACAATGTTGTCCAGTTCGACATACTTGCCTTCCACGTCTTGCCTGAAACCATCGTCTAGATTAAGAATCCACCACTGCATGGGTACATCACAAACCAACTGTTTGCTGGACCGTTCTGAAAAGTGATGCTCCTTGCCGAAGTTGAACATCTCGTGGACCGACTTTTCGTGGGCGAATCGGGTAATATCATGATAGGTCATGCAATGCTTTGGATTGAAATCGGGAGCATCTGGATCAAGAAGAGTCAAAGGAATAATATGGTGCGCAACTTCCCCGAGGACCTCATACACCGGACTTCCTTGCATCAAATTCTTTTTTGGCTCCGCCTGTGCCAGTAAAGACTCCACTCGGCCCGCATAAACCGCGCGCCCGTCTGCATCCACAGTAACCAGATCACCATTTTTCAAGGATTTTTTTGCACCCGCCACACCGAAGAGAGCAGGCACACCGAATTCTCTGGCCACGTTAGCCAAATGGCTGGCAACACTACCGTGTTCGGTGACCACGGCAGCAGCTCGATGCAAAAGTGAGGACCAGGCAGGGAGGGCCTGGGAGGTAACCAGCACCGCTCCTTGGGGAAAACGTAAGGTATCAGCGCTCTTGACCAGGTGAAAAACCGGTCCGCATTTTACCCCAGAGCTGGCGGTTGTTCCCCCTCGGATAATGATCTGTCCTTCCGCACTAGCTTCGCCCTCAACTCGCAAAGCTCGCTCGCCAGAATCAATTTGTTTCAGCGGCCGACATTGCAAGAGATAAATGTTGCCATCTGTTGTAATGGCCCATTCGATGTCCTGGGGTGAACCGTAATAATCGTCAAGTTCCGCAGCCATAACAGCCAGGGCAAACACTTGATCTTCCGAAATTGAAGGGACTATGCTCTCCTGGGGAGCAACTTCGAGGCGGCAAACCCCCTCTTCAGGGTCACAGAGGAATATGCGATCCTTCTTGCCGATCTTCTTGTCCATAATCTTCATGGGTGCACGCCTAGATACAATGAACAGATCGGCATCAACACTTCCGTCAACTACCGATTTCGGCAGCCCATAAGCAGCGTGAATACGAATGGTATCGTCGCGAATATTCATAGGATTGCGGCTATAGATCACGCCCCCCGTCGAGGCTTCCACCATAGTCATGCACCCCACACACATGGCTATGTCCTCATCGCGAATCCCCCTTGCCAGCCTATAGGTGAGGGCGGGCAGGCTGTACTTGCTAGCCACAATCTCTTTGTATACGTCGAAAATATTCTCCGAGCTAATGTTTAGTTCCGAGCGATATTGACCCGCAAAAGATGTTCCGGAGTCGTCTTCGCCAAGAGCACTGCTTCGCAGAGATACTCTTCCGGATGGACCTGGAGCTATCTCCTCGTGGGCAGCCGCCATGGCTCTTTGAAGATCTTCTGGCACTTCAGACTGTATAATCAGTTGTTGGATCCTGGTACTCAGGCCGTAAAGCTCGTCCATCCTCTCCATGCTTAAGGACTGAAGAAGACGATCAATCTCGCTCTGCAGGTCATTGTGTGCCATGAATTTTTCGTAGGCGACTGAGGTTACCACGAAGCCCTCGGGAACGCTGACTTTAATATGGTTTTTAATTTCACCCAGATTGGCCATTTTGCTACCAACCTGGTCTGCCATCTCTCTATTTACCTTGGCCAGTGGAATAACCAGTTCTTGCCCTGTGGAAATCTTTTTTTGAGAGAGGATCTGATCAATACGCTCCTCAATATCATTGAAGCGATCAAAGAGTTTTTTGTATTTTCCTGGAGCAAGCTCGTCCAGATTCTTGATCATCCGGTAGACATTTACCGAGACAGCTGTAGCGTTGGCTCTTACAAAGGACATACCGAAACTTCGTGCAGTTCGAAGAGCCTCCTCCAGATCCGACATGATTTCGAGAGCCTTGTTGTTGGCGTTGAGAAGTAACTTGAAACTATGGTATCGTGCTCTGAACAGGTTGCGCAGTTCCTCCTCGTCCGAATCGCTTTGGACCTTACCGCGCCATTTGCATATGAGGGAGGAAAGAGATTTAAGCAGTTTGGCCATATTTATCTCAGAAAAGAGTCTCCTTTGTTTCACCCGCCTTCAGAATAATTGAAACTTTGAATCTCTGTCAAACATTAGACAAGTTGCCTGGCTGACGAATGAGATAGGGTGGGCAATGCCCACCCTACACGTGCTTAGTGCCTAGTACCTAGTTGAAACGGCTGCCCGCTGATTAAACTTCTTTCTTGGCCCCTTTCTTCATTTGCATGCCCACCCCCTCGAAGAGAAAGAGGATGGCATAGCCCCACCACAGGGTGTAGATTACATAGAAAACCAGGGAAAAACTCAGGATGGAGGCCTTACTGGAAGCACTCTGCGGCTGGATGCCGAAGAAATTGTAGCCCACCTCTACACCTTTTTTCACCACATCGGCAAGGAAAGAGGCTTCCGCAAACATCTTTTGTTTCTTGAATTCTTTATCCAGGCTTTTGAAGGTAGACCACCAAACATAAAGCACTTCTTTTCCTGGATATCCGTACTTTGTAGCAATTGCCTCTTCCTGATTATTGAACATGGCCTGTGAATCTAAAAGGGCGGCCTCCACCATCTGGCCCAGATAACCAGTGGCTTTCACCTCAGCGCCGTCCACAACAGACTCTACTCCGGCGGTTACCAGCAATTTGCCGGCCTTCCCCGCCATATCCTCGTCGGCCAGTTTCAAGGTGACCTCGAACTTGCTGTCCTGGTAACGTTCGTTTCTTTCCAGTAAGCCGGGGAAATAGTTGGTTGATCCTTTGGCAATGGAATTAAACAGCCTGTCTGCTGCTTGCAAAGAGTTTTCTCCATGGAAAATTGGTGAAAACATCACCACCAGAATCACCCCAAAGGATGCAGCGAGCGCTAAACCCCAGATGAATTGTTTTTTCTTCTTGACAATCATTTGCTTAGACCTCCCCTCGCAGCAGTTTTATATTGCCGGTGTATTTTCCGATTACCCAGAATGCAAATATGCCCACCACCGCGAAAAAGATCCAGGTGCCTGCAGTGGTAAGACCATGCGCTAACGGTTTAGAAAGTTTGATAATTTCCATCTGCTGGAGCTTCTCCGGCAGGGCAAACAACCGGTTGATGAAACCTGCCATGATGGCAGTGGCATAGAAGCCCCTGATATAAATACCCTTTACCACCTTGGTGGTGAGAGCGCCGACCTGCACTCCAATTAAAGAACCGATGAGCATGCCCATGGCCAGGGTGTAGAAGATGAACCCGTAGACCGCATACTGAGCAATGGAGGCATAGCCTGCGGTGAAGATGATCTGCAGGATATCTGTGCCTACGGTGGTAAAGGAGGAGACTCCCAGGATGTAAACAAACATGGGAAAGGTGAGAAAGCCACCACCAACACCCATAATGGCGGCAACGAAGCCCACAAAGGAACCGCAGAGGGCCACGAAAAGGGCTGGAATCCTTTTGCCGCCCGGAACCAGATCCTCATCAAAGGTGATTTGCGGAGGAATTCTTGCCGACTGTAATCTGGCCGGCAGACCCACTTTACCGGCGGCGACCTCGGCCCCGTGGGCGCTTTCACCGTGGTGGGCCCCCACTTCAACCCCGCCCTTTCTCAACCTCAGGAAGTCAGTGAGAGCGTAAATGCCCAGAAAACCCAAAAGCACCACATAGACAATACTTATAAAGGTGTCGCTCAGAACCGGATTAGCCTCATAGAGTGTCCGGTTGATTACACCGCCGCCGGTCACGCCCACTCCTGCACCCACCAGAAAGGCGATGGCCAGCTTCACCGAGACATTTCCTAGTTTCTTGTGCACCGCAGTTCCCATTATGGCCTTGGCAAAGATGTGGAAGAGGTCGGTGCCCACAGCCAGGATTCCCTTTACTCCAGCGCTCATAAGGGCGGGGGTGATGATGAAGCCACCACCGGCCCCGATACAGCCGGTTATCAAACCGGCGCACAAACCGATGAGGATGGAAACCACAAAGATGGCTGTGGAGTAGTAGGCGGGAGTGTAAGCCTTGTGACCACCTAAGATTTCCGGCAGGCCGGTGGCAAAAGCGACCGAAACCAGAATTATCGGAAGAACCATCAACCCCAGAATCCATAGCCTCCTCTTGCTCTTGACAATGTTCACGCTGGTTTCGTAATCCCACTTAGCGTGGGCCACAGCCGCCTGCATGAGCAGGTTATACAATCCTCTCATTCTTTTCATAGTAAACACCCCTTCTTCTCGTTATTCTGTTTGTATTATTTCCAATTCTTTACAGTTCCTCGCTTGCTTGCTGCTCTTTCTGCAGCTCGAGCCTGGCGATCTTTTCTTCCTGAATGGTCTTAGCCCGATGGGCATCCTGTATTTTGTAGAGAAGCTCATCGATCTCAGCAGGTTTCATCAGATAATCAAAGGCGCCTGAGCGCATGCCTTCGAGAGCCACCTCGAGGCTAGCGTGGCCGGTTAGCATTATTACCTCTATCAATGGGTTAAGTTTTTTGATCTCCCGCAATGCCGTGAGCCCGTCCATCCCGGGCATTTTCACGTCAAGGACCGCCACATCAATTGGCTTGATTTGCAGGTATTGCAGGGCCTCCTCTCCACTGGAAACCCCGACCACATTGACCTCTCGCTTGCCAAGTCTTCTGGTCAGCACTTCAAGAAAGTCCCTCTCGTCATCTACCAGAAGAACCTTGCACTTTTCCACCGAATCTACTCCTTTCTCTCTGCAGCTTTGGTGATCACAGCCAGAAGATCCTCGAGGTCGTACGGTTTGGTGAGATAGTCGAAAGCACCCAGTGCCAAGCCATCTCTGGCGGCCTTTTCCGAACCGTGGCCCGTGAGCATGACCACCGGCAACTCCGGATCCATCTTTTTGAATATTTTTAAGACCTCTATCCCGTCCATGTCTTCCATCTTGAGATCGACAACCGCCACGTCGAAGTCCTTTTTGCGCAGTGTTTGAATAGCTTCTGAACCGCTTAAGGCAACACTCACCTCGACCTGCCTTTTGGTCATCCTTTTGGCAAGAACGTTCACATATCCCTCTTCGTCATCTACGAGGAGAATTTTGATCTGCCTACTTTGCCCTTTATTTCCGTCGCTCATTCTACATCCCGCGCCGCAAGGTTATTTCTTTCATCCGGGCATCCAGTATCTTTTGTTCGTGTTTACTCTTCTTTTCTTTCGCCTCGACCACTTTAGCCAGGAGTTCCTCAATCTCACAGGGCTTCATCAGGTAGTCGAAGGCTCCCAGTCTCATTCCTTCCACCGCAGTCTCGACAGTTGCATGACCGGTGAGCATGATTACCTCCACCAATGGATGGGTCCTCTTGATTTCCCTCAAAGTCTCAATGCCATCCATACCCGGCATCTTGACGTCGAGAATGACGACATCCACTCCATTCTTTTCAAGCTTTTCCAGGGCTTCCCGCCCAGAATAGGCAGGAAGTACCATGAGCTCGCGCTTGCTCAAACGCTTGGTCATGGTTTCGACAAAGGGAACCTCGTCGTCTACCAGCAGAACTAAAGGTGAAACCATCTTACCCCTCCTTCCTATCCCTTCGATTGGTTGTGAACCGATTAGGATAGTATTCCCTAAGAACCTTAAGGACAGCCGTTTTCAGGCGATCAGTATTTCCCATCTTCTCAACAAAGGCAGCGGTGCGCTGAACAGCTGGATGGGTTACATCCTCTGTGGCAAAGGCATGAATGATCACAGGGATTAGGCAGTTTGCCCGTCTCAGTCTTTCAAGAATTGCCGGTCCGCCAGAGTAAGGAATCTCCAGATCCAGTATCAATAAATCGGGCGGGTCTGCTTGGCTGACCTTTCTCAACAGATCACGCCCGTCAGCAGCAACCTCCACCTGGTAACCTTCGGCACTCAGTTCACGGCTTAGGAAGTTGCGCACGTGCCTGTTGCGGTCTGTGATCAAAACGGTAAAACCATCCACCATAAAACCACCTCTCACTCGTGTAAAACCCTTAGAGCAACCGTTGTGCCACAAGCTTCCTTAGGTTTAACTAGCTTAATTTAATAGATTTATTTCAGAGAGAGGGGTTTGATCAAACAGGAGTGAGTGCCGGGGTTTTTTACAACCTGTAAAAGGAAAGAACGTTCAAATCGTTAAAGTCGTTGAAATCGAGATCGCGGCTACCCTGCCCGTCATCGCGAGCCGCTCAGGCGAGGCGGG
>CP070689.1:216392-218969 GCA_020353155.1 Deltaproteobacteria bacterium
AAGGAGTAAACCACAGAGAGCACAGAGAACGCAGAGGGGGATATGGTGTGATTCTAATATTTATTTCCTCTGTGATCTCCGTGTGCTCAGTGGTTTAATCTGATTACGTTTTTGGAAGAGATGTTGTGACGTTAGTCGGATCAGATAAGCAGCCTGCGGACGCAGCTTTGTTGGAATTCATACTCGAGGCTGCGGGTGAAGGCATCGTTTTTGTGCAGAGCGAAAAAACGATCGGCTACATCAACCAGGCCGGCAGGGAAGTACTGCGCTGCGCCCGCTGGAATGACCCTCTTCCATCCTTCACAGAACTGACCACTCTCCTTGGCTTTGATCCGCTGTCAATCACGCCGAAAGATTCAGCTGCCGGCGAGGCCATTGATAAAACTTCGGACGGACCGTCTGGTCAAGGGCCATCTGAGCGGTCCGGCGTATCACTGCTTTCCTGGCAGCAGGAAGCCACAATTTTTGGGGTACCCTATGTTGTTAGGGGAAGTCCGGTTTTTACTGGGCCATCCGCTTTCGCTGGTACTGTTTTGTGTTTCAAAGATTTGCGGGAGACTCATCGGAGAGAGCAGATCATTGCGGAGAACCTTTCATTCGCCAGTCATGAACTGTTTACTCCAATCACCGCAATCAAGAACGCCCTGGATCTGCTGAGTGGTCAAAGGTTCGGTGAGTTGAGCGAAAAGCAGCTGCGATTTGTGCAGTTGGCCGCTCGGAATCTCGAGCGCCTCAATAACGTGGTGACAGCCATTCTGGACCTCAGTAAATTGGAAACCCGGACTCTTGATCTTCACCTGGAAGAGGTGAATGTGTTGGAGCCGCTGGAAAGGGCCTTGGCTCCCCTCGAGGGTTTGGCGCAAGAAAAGGGGATCAAGCTAAAGAAAAAGCTTCAAGATGAATACCCCAAGCTCCTCGCAGATCAAGATAGATTGAGACAGGTGGTCTACAACCTAGTCCACAACGCAATTAAGTTCACCCCGGAAGGGGGAAACATTTATGTTGGTCTGGAGGTTGTGCCATTAGATAAGTTATCAGAATTATTACCTAAAGACGATGAAAACAAGCCAAGGCGGCCATTGGATAGGGAATCCCTTTTGCTCACAGTTGCTGACGACGGCGAAGGGATCCCTCCTGCCCACCTGAAGTCAATATTTGCCAAGTTTCATCAGGGCCGAGGACCCTCAGGAGATCAGAAAACTCGGGGAAGAGGCTTGGGCCTGTCTATCGTCAAGACAATGGTTGAGGCCCACGGTGGCTTAGTTTGGGTAGAGAGTGAGCCCGGTGAGGGAAGCACTTTCAGGGTAGTCCTGCCCAAGCTTTCCCGCAAGACTTATCTTGTTCAGAAGGTTGCTGCCAGGTTGGAAAGGGCAAAAATAGTAAGTTCGACCCTGACCCTTGTCATTTTCCGAGTGGTCCCTAAAATAGGAAAGTCTCGCTCTGAGACTCAGGACAAAAACATGTTAGCTGATTTTCTTCAGCTTGCCGTGGAAACAGGACAGAGCACGGTGAGGCTAAAGAGTGATACGGTGGAAATTCTGGATTCATCCCGAGGAGTATTTTTACTCCTGGCGGAGCTTGATCCTAAATATGCTCCAGCTTTGTTGGGGCGGTTTATCTTCAACCTCAAAAAGCAAGTAGAGAAAAAAGGCCTGCCCCTCGCTTGGCAGCTTAAGTGGGGTATGGCTAGTTATCCAAAAGATGAAAGCACAGCAGCAGAGTTGGTTGCAACAGCAATACAGGCTGTTTCGGGAGCAGAGGCGGAGGTAGTCGATCTACAGCAGCCTGAAAGGTAATCATGCCCAAAAGAATTCTGATCGTTGACGATGAGCCGGATCTACTTGAAATGGTCCAGATAAACCTGGAAATGGAGGGTTATGAGTGCATAGTGGCATACGACGGATTTCGAGGTTTCGAAAGGGCTCGCCAAGAGAAGCCTGACCTGATCATACTTGATGTTATGCTGCCGGGGATGAATGGCTACAAGGTATGCCGGCTGCTGAAATTCGATGAAAAGTATAAACATATTCCAATCATCATGCTTACGGCGGAAGCACAGGAGAAGGACAGGCAGACGGGTCAAGAAACTGGAGCCGACTTCTATATGACCAAGCCTTTCTCGGCAGACAAACTCTTGGCCAAGGTTAAAGAGTATTTGGGAGAGTAAAGGACAGCGGGCAGAAGGCAGCAGTTACCAGGCACCACATTCTGAACCGTAGGGGCGGGGTTTAGCCCCGCCCGATAAGGCAAATTTATTCTGGCTACTTTGGCTTATATGATTTGGACGAATCCGGCGAAGGCGGATGATAGAACGACTTGAACGTACTGGGTACGATTAGTGCTTCTTGATCTGGCCTAAATTCAGGTTCACTTTCTTGAGAGGATGACTTTTTACGCTATGCGCTTAGCGCTCTGCGCTATGCGCGTCGAAGGACGCTATGCCAAGCTTCCAATATAGGGCAAGAGACCACCAGGGCAAAGCAATAACCGGTGTGCTGGACGGTGAAGACAGGGCGGCTGTTGCAGAACAGATCCTCCGACTGGGTTACATCCCTGTTGAAATAAAGGTAGAGCAAA
>CP070689.1:219069-222336 GCA_020353155.1 Deltaproteobacteria bacterium
AATAGTTCTAAAATAAGTTCTCCAAACGGAATAGTGCAAATGAAGTTTGCATGGTTTTATCTTTTTTTGGAGACGTAGACTAACGTACTCACCAAGTCGATGCCAGATGCCTGGACGCTCTGGATTTGCTGGATTTGCGCGTCAATTTTGCTCATTTGGTCTTGTTTCCGCTGCATGGTCTTCTCCATCTTGTTTTTTTCGCGCGTAAGCTTGGTGATGAGACTCTTGAGCGCCTTCACTTTGTCTTGTTCTTGACGAATTTCTTTCTCTAACAGTGCCTACTGCGCCTTCTGTTGGGGTATGCTTTGGAGCAGCGCCTCCTTTTGTGGGTTGAGCCCGGGAAATTGGCTATCCAGGTGCTGTTTTTGGGCACTCTTTATCCCTTTTAAAAGTAAATCTACCTTCGTCATGGTTTCATTTACGTCTTGCCAGAGTGATGCATCGTACCTATATTGATTTTGCTTGCACAAATTGATGCCTCGCACACAACTCAATCTTACTTATAGTGCCGGTGAAACCGGTGTGCAAGGGTGGAGATAAAATTATGTTTATCAGAGAAGCGATTGAGATCTCAGCACCAATTTCCATTGTCTGGGCCGTCTTTTCCAAAGTGGAAGAATGGGACGATTGGAATACCGCCTGTCAAAGCTGCCATCTAGTTTCAGGGGAGGAGATGGCGGCGGGAGCGTGCTTTTCCTTTGTGGTTAGGCCATTTACTCTGCCAATTAAAGTGAACTCGCAAATAATTAAGTGCGAACCTGGACAGGAGGTCATCTGGAAGGGAGAACGTCTAGGGATTCACGCTGTACATACATGGACGTTTAAAGAGCTAAATGGTACGGTTCTTCTTGACAGCCATGAAGAGTATAGCGGTCCCCTACTATGGCTGGCGAGATTGATCTTGGTCCCCAGACGTCTTCACCATCTTACAAGAGAGCTTCTTGTTTCCATAAAGCAAGAGGCTGAAGCTCGTTACAAAGCCCAAAAGGTCTCATGAAGAAATTCTAAGCAGATCTTTTGGGAAGCTATCCTTTTCACCTGAGTAGCTAATAAACATCCAGTATGGAAGCATGTTTCAGCACCTCTTCGGTTGCGTGCTTCAGATCAGACATGCACAACACGTTCTTGAGGGCAATTGCAGCGTATCTAGAGAAGGAGTTCAACAGCTTTAAATTATCCAGGGTAAACCGGTTCCCTCGCCGACTGCTCAAATTCAACACGCCAAAACACTTTCCCTGATATTTGAAGGGGACGCACATCAGAGACCCTATCTCCAGCGAACCGATTTTGTAGCGCGAATCTGTTAGGACTTCATTGACGAGTTCTGCTTTACCGGTCCCTACGACGTCGCCGGCAACTCCTTCTCCAACTGCAAGCTTTAATTTCTCCTGTGCTTGCTCGCCGAAGGCAGCCTTAATGTGCAGTCGATCTTGCCCATTTTCAAGAAGCATGATCGAACCGTTTTCTGCAGCAACAATGTTTTCTCTAGCTTCTTCCAAGATAAAACTGCAAGTCTCTTCTAGATCCATAGTGCCGCAAAGCATGTTTTGTTTTTTCTTCTTCAGTTCGGCAAAATCCTTACTAAGCCGTCTGATTGTGCTACTCATGGTTTCAATTACTTTTAGAACTACTGTCGGGTCCTTCCAGATTGTCGAAAACAGTTTCTTTTTGTCGATACTCAAAATCCTCGTATCACCCTCGGCCACGGCGGATGCGGATCGCGGCAACTTGTCAAATAGGGCCATTTCTCCAAATATATCTCCCCTTTGAAGCGTTACCATCGTTATATCTCCGGAAGAGGAGTTTTTCGATATTTTTACCTTTCCCGACTGGATGACATACATGACATCGCCCTTTTCACCCTCTTTAAAAATAATCTCACCATGGGAATAAAGCCTGCCAAGTTCACCCTCTTTCATTCAACTCACCTCCTTCTTACCAGTGTTTTTGCAAAGGCTTTCCATAGATCAAATCGCATCGGTAAGCTCACAGCTGTTGCGAAAATATTCTTGAAACGTTCGTTTCCCGTAAACATGTTCCACAAGACTGAACTCAATCTTTTGGGATCCTCTGGGTCGCTCTGTTCTTCCTGAACAATTTGTAGCATCCATCTGGTAAGCAGTCCGTAATTCTTGTAAAGATCGGCAAGGAAATATAGGTAGCTGCCGAATTGGTTGTCTACAATAATGTTTTTGTAGACTGGATAGTAATGTTCCTGAAAGTCCTGCTTGCTCACCCCATGAAGAACCGCGGTATTAGCTGCAGCCTTTCCCATAATATAGGCGGCTCCGAGACCGTCTTTGAAAAGGCGCGTCGAGCCGGCATCACCACACATGACCACCCTGTCCGCATAGGGGATCTTGGGGGCTTTGACATTCATCTTAGGTAGACAGCGACAACGGAACTTGTAGCTCAATGACTTCGGTAGAACTTCTCTCACCACCGGGTAGTCAAGAAAGTCTTTCACGCTATTGGCATTCAAATCATGGCCCAGAATGCATAGCGTGACATATGTTTCTTTAGGAATCATGGCCGCGAATTTAAGACTCTTAATCGGTAGGAGAAAAAGGTGGACTGAATTGCCAAAATGCTCAGTGATTATTTCCTCGTCGAAGCTCAATTCAGCAATCGCGGCCTTTACGGTCCGAGGCTCTTCATAGCCGAATCCCATATCCAGAAAGATCCCCATTTTCGCACTGTTTACCCCCACGGCCCCGACAACAAGATCCGCTTGCTCTATCTCCCCGCCTTGGGAAAACAAAACGGGTTTGCCATTTTTGTATTCAATTCCTTCAATCTTGACAGATATGTGTGCCGCTCCCTCCTTTACCGCCTGACCCAGAAGAAAGTCATCGAAGCTTTCCTTATGTTCCCCGATAATGCCCTTTGGTCCGCCCCCCCTGTAAACAGCGGCTATGGTGTTTTCAAAAGATGGAGTAGCAATAGAAACGCTTCCCTTTGTGGTATGAAGTTGATAGGAATTAATCCCCTTCCACACGACCGAATCCGGCAAGTTGATCCCCTCAACTGCAAGCGTCTGCACGAGCAGTTCAGATATTATGCCCGCGCATTTATTGCAGCCCGCCGGGCCATCCTTGCTGAAGTTCTTGGGATCATAGATGGTGAAATTGAGTTCTTTGTCGATCATCTTCGCCAGCTTCAGGGCAAAGATACTAAAGAAAGATCCCGTCGGCCCGCCTCCCACAACAGCAATCTTCGAGCCGTCCTCAAGGGCATAGGGGCTACTGTCGGCTAGAGCTTGCTTGG
>CP070689.1:222436-229066 GCA_020353155.1 Deltaproteobacteria bacterium
AGCGGTAAAAAAGATGAGCGCTATTGGAGTATTGGAGCATCAGAAATTACCAATCACAATGACTAAGGTTTCACTTTTCAGGTATATCATTTCTGAAACCTGAAACCTGACACCTGAAACCTTACTAATTGTGATTCGTGATCTCTGATTTGAAATTTCTCTCTCTTAAAAAAGGACGTCGAGGACACCTTGAACTGATTGGACTCCGATGATCTGAATGGACTTAATTGCTCTCAGCCGTTCTGCGTTGCTTTGCGGCAGTAAACAGCGGCGAAACCCTAGCTTTGCCGCCTCTTTAACCCTAATGTCCGTCCGGCTAACCGCCCTGACCTCGCCCGTAAGGCCAACTTCCCCCAAAAGAATGGTATGAGGATCCACAGGTTTATCCAGGAAGCTAGAAGCTACCGCAGTGGCAATTGCCAGGTCCACAGCAGGTTCATCAATCCGGACACCCCCCACTGCATTGACAAATATGTCCTGATGTAGCATGGAAAGACCAACTTTCTTCTCCAAGACCGCCACCAGCAAGGCCAAGCGATTGTGATCTATACCCATTGATGTTCTTCGTGGCACTGCCAGGCTGGATGGGCTCGTTAGTGCCTGCACCTCAACCAGGATGGGTCTGGTACCCTCCATTGCCGCCGTTACCGTAGATCCTGGTGAGTCAAGAGGCCTTTCGGCCAGGAGAAGTTCTGAAGGATTGGCCACTTCCTCAAGGCCGCTGTCCTTCATCTCGAATACGCCGATCTCGTTGGTGGAGCCATACCTATTTTTCGTGGCTCGGAGAATGCGGAAGGCATGCCCGCGATCACCCTCAAAGTAGAGCACTGTATCCACCATGTGCTCTAAAACCTTGGGTCCTGCAATTGCACCTTCCTTGGTCACATGTCCAACGAGAAAGGTGGGCCGTCCTTTTCTTTTCCCTTCTTGTATGAGACGATCAGCACAGTGCCTTACCTGACTAACACTGCCGGGGGCTGACTCCAGTTGGGTGGTGTAAACTGTTTGAATGGAATCAACTGCTATCGCAGCCGGACTGAACTCATCACTTAACCGTAAAATATTTTCTAGAGCTGATTCGGCCACCACATAAAGATGTGAAGAAGTCAACCCCAACCGCTGTGACCGCATTTTTATCTGCACAGTAGACTCTTCCCCAGATACATAGAGAATGGGGTACTCAGAAGTAGTAAGGCCATGGAGCGCCTGGAGTAAAATCGTAGACTTACCTATGCCAGGGTCGCCACCTATTAGAACAGCCGAACCGGGCACCACGCCACCCCCTAGAACGCGATCCAGCTCTACTATTTTCGATGAAATTCTGCGGCTTTCCTCTAATTCCACCCTATCTATAGGTTGCGGACTGGCCGGCGGCAACAGTTCCTTGCCCCCAGGAGCTAAAGTGGTTTCCTCCACTAAGGTATTCCACTGCCCGCATCCAGGGCACCGGCCCAACCACTTAAGGCTCTGGAAGCCACACTGCTGACAAATATGCTGACTTTTGACTTTACGTTCCCCGGCCATATTTTCACTACCTATCATAGAGTGTGCGATCAAGTTTGGCCGGAACGGTCTGCCTTGTCAAGTTATTGTGTAAGATAGTCAGTTGTAACAGTTACAGAGCGTAAAGAGCATATCGGATTAATCAGTAGGTAGAGGGTAAGTGGCAGCCATTGCAACTAGGCACTAGGCACCAAAATACGAAGAGGTCGGAGGTCAGAAGTCAGACGACAGAAGGCAGAGGACGCCATTTCACATTTTGCATTTTTCATTTTGCATCTCTCATTCTTATGGAGCGCTTTTCGTCTTACACCTAAATGTGAAATGTTAAATGCGCAATGAGAAATGAGCCTATGCTCCATGCCTTATGCCCTGGCCCAAGTTAACGTTGACAAACAATTATCTCTGTGTTTAAATTCAACACTTTAGTCGCCCATAGCTTTGCATTCTGGGGCACGACCACGTATTTTGGCCTCACCTCGGAAGCACCAACTTAACGGAACAGATGGATACACCCTTGGGTGAACAACTACTTGCTGGCTGGCCAGCGTCGATATTTCCGTTATTGGCTGAATTGCTAATGGCTTACCTTCGCGACCCGCTCGGGGCGAGGGGAAATTACAACAACCTGGGCTTTTCAGAACAAATGGAGGTGACCATCACAAGGTAATAGGCCCTGCAAAAGGCCAATCCTCATTTCAATTAGGAAGGAGTCTGATGATGGCGGATAAAAATATCATTGAGGTCAGTGACGATACCTTTGAAAAAGAAGTGCTGCAGTCGGAAACGCCCGTGCTAGTGGATTTCTGGGCCCCGTGGTGCGGGCCTTGTCGAGCCATCGCTCCCGTAGTCGCAGAACTGGCAGCTGAGTACGAGGGTAGTCTTAAAGTGAGTAAATGCAATGTAGATGAAAGCCCGAAGACTCCGTCGCAATATGGCATTAGGGCCATTCCTACCCTAATCATCTTTAAAGAAGGTAAGGTTTCCGAGCAGATAACTGGAGCGGTTTCAAAGTCGCAAATTGATGCTGCCATCAAGAAGGTCATCTAGCCTATCGCAGGCCTGTCCGCCATTATCGGTCTTAGCCAGGTTTAACCGTGTGCTAGTAGAGAAAAGTTAAATTTAATTGATCGCAATGAGGCCGAGTCCCGAGGAGAGCATTATCGGGATAAGGCCTTTTCCGTTGAAATAGGGCCGTGGATCTAATTACATATCAAGCTCATATTGCAAGGGCTAAACAGAGACCTGCCTTAATTGCCTTAGCACTTATTTTTTTCCTTATGGTAGGCGGATTAGCTGGGTGTGCCTGCCTCACCGGTAAAAAGGAGATCGAGAGCGCCGAAGAACTGGCTGAAAAGGGAATGGAATCCTTTGAGGACGAGGACTATATCGATGCCCTGAAGGCCTTCAACACCCTGAAAGAGCGCTACCCCTACAGCCGGTATGCCATTCTCGCCGAACTCAAAGTTGCGGACGCCCATTTTCATCGTAAGGAGTACCCTGAAGCTATAGCTGCCTACGAAGATTTCGTTGAACTGCATCCCAAGAACGAAGCTATTCCCTACGTTAAGTACCAGATCGGCGTCTGTTATTATGAACAAATGTTAAGCAAAGATCGGGACCAGACGCCGACTCGGTGGGCCATTCTCTCTTTTGAGAGGCTCCTGAAAGAACATGGCGATTCAGCCTATGCTATGGAGGCAAGGAAAAAAATAAATGATTGCCGCAAGCTCCTGGCAGAACATGAGCTGTATGTTGGACGTTTCTACTACAAGTCCAAACATTACAGCGCAGCGCTGGGTCGTTTTGAAGGTGTGCTGACAGACTACATGGATGTATTACCCCCCAAGACTCAGAGAGAATTAGAGAGACTCATAATGGCCTGCAGGGCTCAACTGTCGGAACATATTGCAGACGAGGCCGATGACAATAACTGATTTATCAGTTTCTTGCTTATTTCCCACTCAGGAGAGGTATAGACGATCATCATAAGATAAAAAATACTTGACACTGTTAGGGCGGTGTTTTAGATTAATATTGTCTATAAACAAAAATCAGCGGTTTGCAGAACATCCTTCCTGAGGAGTTTTCCTAAACCAATTAATTCGAATCTTGGACATTGAGCCGCCAACAGAACTCCCAACGAGGTCTTTGATTTAAATCAACTAATTGTCTAGCGGAAATAATTTTCCGAACGACATTTGTTGCAGCTTCTTAATGGTGGCACCTAATCAGTGGAGTTTGATGAAAGTAAAAATGAGGAAGCAGGAATTAGTTTTTATTACGGCGCTACTTTAAATTTTTTTCCGCTCTTTTGTGCCTTTCATTTAAACCTTGCCGAACAGTTCCCTGCTGAGTTCAATTTGCGCCGCGGCGAGACGAGGGATTGCTCACTTTGATCTACTAATAAGTCGAATTAACTAAAGGCGAAGCAGACCAAAAGATAGTTTTCTAATCATCCGAGGAAAGGAGGAATGCCCTTCTGAACAGATGGGCAACAAGGTATGGATCTTGTACAATTAAAAGAACAGAACATTAAAGGATTGATCCAGCTGGCCAAGGAGCTAGGCATTGAGGGATTCAGCAGTATGCGCAAGCAGGAGCTGATCTTCGCCTTGCTCCAAGCACAAGCTGAACAGAACGGTCTAATTTACGGTGAAGGCGTCTTGGAAACCCTGCCGGACGGATTCGGCTTTCTAAGAGCTCAGAGCTACAATTACCTTCCTGGTCCTGACGATATCTATGTCTCCCCATCACAGATAAGAAGGTTCGGCTTGCGAACAGGGGATACTGTCTCAGGACAAATCCGCCCACCAAAGGAAGGCGAGCGCTATTTTGCTCTCCTTAAAGTGGAGGCGGTAAATCATGAGGACCCGGAAGATACAAGGGACAAGATTCTCTTCGACAATCTTGTTCCCCTTTATCCCGATGAGAGGGTAGGCCTTGAAACCGATCCTGACAACTATTCCACTCGAGTGATGGACATGCTCACTCCGCTTGGCAAAGGCCAGAGAGGGCTCATAGTGGCTTCGCCTCGAACAGGAAAGACCATGTTGCTCCAGGCTATTGCCAACGCTATTACCGCCAACCACAAGAACATATACATGATTGTCTTGCTCATCGATGAGCGGCCGGAAGAGGTCACCGATATGGAGCGGTCTGTGAAGGCGGAAGTGGTGAGTTCAACTTTTGATGAACCGGCCCAGCGTCACGTGCAGGTCGCTGAGATGGTGATCGAAAAGGCCAAACGTTTAGTGGAGCACAAGCGAGATGTAGTAATACTCCTGGATAGCATCACCCGGTTGGCGCGGGCTTACAATACAGTGGTGCCCCCCAGTGGCAAGATTCTTTCGGGCGGGGTTGATTCCAACGCCCTGCACAGACCTAAACGGTTTTTCGGTGCAGCCCGGAATATAGAGGGGGGAGGAAGTCTCACCATCATCGCCACCGCACTCATAGACACCGGTAGCCGGATGGATGAAGTTATCTTTGAAGAGTTCAAAGGTACAGGTAATATGGAAATTCATCTTGATCGGAAACTAGCCGACCGGCGGATCTTCCCATCCATCGATATCAACCGCTCGGGCACACGTAAGGAGGAACTCTTACTGCCCACCGACGATTTGAACCGCGTTTGGATTCTCCGTAAGCTTCTCTCTCCTCTAAACACAGTCGATGCTATGGAATTCTTGTTGGACAAACTGTCGGGTACTAAAAACAACGGTGATTTTTTGGACTCCATGAATCAATGATGTAGATGGGCATCCTTCCATCCAAAAAAATTCTTGCCGAATAACTTCTATGATACTATTATAGAAAGGTTTAAGATTTGATCTCCTCCTAGGAGGGTTCAGTCTGCCCACTTTTCTGTATTGGCAGTGAAAATCCATAGATGGGATCGAGAGGAAAGGAAAGATATGAAAAAGGACATTCACCCTGAATATCAGCTGACTACAATTCGTTGTCACTGTGGTTCCGAGTTTGAGGCTGGTTCAACCAAAGAAGGTATTAGCGTCGAGATCTGCTCCCAGTGTCACCCTTTTTACACGGGTAAACAGAAGTTAGTAGATTCAGCAGGCCGTATTGAACGCTTCCGGAGAAAATACGGTAATTACATGGATCAGAATAAAGCACAGGAGAAGGGAGAGGAAGAAAAAGAGGAGGCTGCGGAGTAATCCCCTTGCTCCGGTGAAACCACATGTTCGACAAGTTGGAGACCATAGAGGCCCGATATCTGGAATTGGAGAAGGCCCTTAGTGATCCGGCAACAATTGCCAATCACAGGGAATACCAGCGGCTTGCCAAAGAACATGCTGATCTGACACCTTGCGTGCAGACCTTTAGGAAACACAGGAAATTCAGTTCTCGACTCGCGGAGAACCAAGAACTTCTCGATGATTCAGATCCGGAGATAAGACAACTGGCCAGAGAAGACAGCAGTGAGTTACAAAGGCAACTTGACGAGTTAGAAGAGGAACTCAAGCAACTCCTCACCCCCAAAGACCCCAATGACGAAAAAAACGTGATTTTTGAAATCCGGGCCGGCACTGGTGGTGAGGAGGCAGCCCTTTTTGCTGCGGATCTTTTCAGGATGTATACCCGCCATGCTGAACTTATGAACTGGAAGGTGGATGTGCTGAGTAGCCATGCCACCGGCATCGGCGGGTTTAAGGAAGTTATTTTCTCCATTTCGGGTCATGGCGCCTACAGCCGCCTAAAATATGAAAGCGGGGTACATCGGGTACAGCGCGTTCCCACAACCGAGGCGCAGGGCCGAATTCATACTTCCGCCGTAACCGTAGCTGTGCTGCCCGAGGCTGAAGAAGTGGAGGTTGATATTGAGCCCAGCGACCTTCGCATAGACGTTTTTCGCTCTTCAGGCCCTGGCGGCCAGAGCGTCAACACCACCGACTCGGCTGTCCGCATAACCCATTTGCCAACTGGACTTGTAGTTACCTGCCAGGATGAAAAATCTCAGCACAAAAACAAAGCCAAGGCCCTAAAGGTGTTGCGGGCCAGGCTTCTGGATGCCATACAAGAAGAGCAAAGGGAGAAAACCGCTGAGGACCGAAAAAGCCAAGTAGGTAGCGGCGACCGCAGTGAACGCATACGCACCTACAATTTCCCCCA
>CP070689.1:229166-236143 GCA_020353155.1 Deltaproteobacteria bacterium
CCAAAGCCGGCATTTCAACGTCGCAACTGGGGCACCAAGTGGTCCAGAAGGTCAGGAAAGCGACCTTGCCCTTGAAGGCAGAGAGATTAACCTTCTGACCCTTGGCGTCGTGCACCTCTCCCTCCAGGGCTTGGGGTTCCTCGATGCTGGTAATTCCAAGTCGGCTGAAAAGTTGCTCTAGCTCAGCTGCTTTGCCCTCATCGAGAGCTCTGCTCCCAGTGGGGGAAAGCAAAAGAAGCAAGACTGCCAATAAAATCGGTACAGATCTGAACTTGCCATATCCATCCATCTCTAACACTCCAGTCCGAAACGACCCACCCTTCGCCTACCAGGCAAAAAGGTTGAGAAAGGTCAGTTTGGAAACGATGAGGGTAACCTTGCCGGTAACCATGAGCACGCCGAGAAGGACCAAAACTGTCCCGCTTACTTTCTCCACAAGCCACAAATAGTTCTTGATCCGACCAAAAAGACGAAAGAATCCGTTAACCGCCAGGCTAGTAAGTAAAAAAGGAATCCCCAAGCCTGCCGAGTAACTGATCAGGAGCTGGATCCCCTGGCGTACGGTCTCCAGGGTGGCGGCAAAGGTTAGGATGGCAGCCAGAACGGGCCCCACACAAGGTGTCCAGCCAAAGCCGAAAGAGGCTCCTAGCAGCACCGGGCTCAGCGGTCCCAAAGATTTGGCCGGCAACCTTAAGTGGAGCCCTCTAAGGAGAAATCCGAAGCGCAGCAGTCCAGCTAGGTGCAGTCCAAATAAGATGATAACCACCCCTGCAAGTTTGGTGAGCAAAGATAGCTTTGTGGAAATGATTGACCCCAGCCAGGTGGCTGAGGCTCCCATGAGAACGAAGACTGCGGAGAAGCCCAGAACAAAAAGTAAGGATTTGACCAGCAGGGCCGCCTTCAATCTATTGCCCTGGGCGGTATCGGTCATATCCTCGAGAGAGACTCCCGAGACGAAAGATATGTAACCTGGAATCAAAGGCAGCACGCAAGGCGAGAGAAATGAAATCAAGCCAGCGGCGAAGGCCATGAAGAGGGATACCTGTTGTTCCATTCACTGCTTCCTACTGTACCGGTGGAACTTATTTGTAGAGCACACCTGGCGCTCCTCGTTTGGGCTTTAGGATTACTGTGACTTCACCATTCACCGGAACCTCTACTTTCTCCTTGGCTGTGCGGAGTTTCTCGTGCCAGGTCTTGACCAGGTACTTTCCGGCTGTCAAAGGGGGGACGCCCTTGATCCCTTGCTTTTCTAAGGAGCGCTGGTCGGGAATAGTGAATCGCCCCTCTTTGTCCGTAACGGCGAAGTAGGGGTTCTTGAGCACTAGGATATAGGCGTTCATCTCTTGGTGTACATCGCAGCGAAGATCAATGACCCCTGGCTGGTCGAAAACAACGGTTTTAATCTCACCTGATTTGTAGCTGCCTAGGTTGAACTTCTTGGCCTGAGAGAGAGAAAAGACATTGTGTGCCACTTTGTCGTTATTAGGAAACTCCACCTTGGCTCCGACCAATACGGGCAAAATATGAGGGATGAAGGTAAGTTGCTGCTGATCCATGAGGTATTTAGTCTGGGAGATGTCCACAGACACGGGCGCTGCCTTGACCACATAGACTAGTATGTTTTCCGGTGATCGCAGGCCTTGAGGTTGAACGACGCCGGCAATGTTTCCGGCCCAGGTTCTGGATGAAGCTACCAATATCAGAGCCAGAGTAAGAACTAGAAGGATGGTCGAACTTCTTTTCATTGCAATTATTCCTCTGATTACCAAGCTTTAGTTACAATATGGATGTCTTCCACTTGCCATTTTTTTGCTCTGGCCAAACGTTTTGGCACCGGGCGGTAGATGAGAGTAGCCTCGGCACTGGGCTCGTCTTCAGGATCGGTCAAAGCAAAGACGAATTCCAGAGTCACGGTCTTTTTCGGTCGGATGCGAGTGTCGAAGACGATCCTAGAGGCTCTCCAGAAAGGGACGTTGAGATTGCCTGCTTTGTCTGCAAGTACCTTGGCAAACACCGCCCCTGGCAGGCCGGAGTAGTCGCCATTCTTGATGTCGCCCACTCCCGCCCACTCTGGCAAGCGGCTGCCGCGAATGAGCTGTAGAGGTACGTCCTCGGAATCACGAGCCTCCACTAGAAGAAAGACGCTTCGCATGGGTTCCCCGGTAGGGACCCAATGTCCGCCGTTAGTGTTAGAAATGTGGACTTTAACCAAAAGTTCATTATCTCCTCTATCCCCCTCCAATTCCAGGGCCAAAGCATTCTGCAACTGAGCTTCAGTGCCGCCTTCGAAGTGGTGGGGCCGGATCTGTTCGGGCGAGCGGTAAGTGCCCCACATGTGCTGGGCCCCCCCTTCCACTACGAAGTCGTCATAGGGCAGAAGCCTTTTCTGCCAGCTCATGTGACACTGTTGGCATTTTTTGTCTTTGTTAGGATCTCCGGCGGGCAAGCCATTTTGCCACTGCTTCCACTCTTGATATGTAGTCTGAATGGGCAGGATGCTATTGTTGTCGAAGCCGAAGGCGGCCCACTCCTCATCAGAGTAGATCTTCAGTCGTTCCCAGGTTTTACCGGGTCCGAGCCTCTTCAGGTGGCTGTGGCAGGTGGAGCAGAAGCGGCCCGAATCAAAGAGAGGATTGTAGGAGGCCGCCATGGGCGGGACCACCACATCGTCGTAAGGACCAAAGACCAGAATGGAGCGGCCCCGGACCGGAGCCTGCCTCTCTAGCATGGCAGAGGCGCCGCTCGGGGCCGAGGGATCATCCACCACCTTCCTGACCTTGTGGCAGTACTCGCAGGCAACTCCCTCCCATTCAGTGAGGGGCGAATTCAACACCTGTTTCAGGTCCAGAGACCAACGGCTAGCAGCGGCTGCGGAAGGGGCATGGCAAGTGGCGCAGTTGCCGTTACTACTGGGGTTGTCCAAGCGGTAGCCTTCGCCACGTTCTGGATTGCCTTCTGCGTCTGTGCCGTAGTACATGTCCAGAAGTTTCGGATTTGCCGTAGTGTGAGCCATCTTGGACTGGTCCCAGATGCGGGTCACCTTACTGTGACAGCTAAAACAGACTTTGGGCGAATTGAAGCGGTAATCAGGATTGTCGGCCAGGAAAACGGGACGAAGTTCAATGTCGCCCACCAAACCAAACATGCCCAAGGGTGCGCCGTTATTGAACCAGCCTTCCTTGCCTGCCGTCACTATGGGCCTATTGAAATAAGATCGGGGACCTCTGACGGTGAAACGGCCGTGTTTGTCGGTAAGGGTGAAATGACCCTGCCCGGCAAGCCTGACGCGGGCATCTGTAACAGGGCCATACTGTGAGGTAACCAGGCCCGCGGCAAGAGGAGTACCGTCCCTGTCACCGTCTTTCTCAGCAGAGTGTCCCTGGGTTAGGAATGGCAAGATGGCAGACAGAAGGATGATCAAAGCGCGGACTAACCCACTGACTTTTTTGCTCATTAACATAATATTCTCCGGGAGTTAGGTAGACGTTACCTGAGAGCGAGGACGGGATTTCAACCCTCTTGCAGCGACGTCTAACCCGTGGCCCAAATCTTAGTCCCTGGCGGAGTGAGCTTCTAGGCCCTGACCACCAAAGTGCCCTGCATGTTTTTATGCTCGTCGCCGCAGATAATGCTACAGCTGAAGGTAAAGGTGCCAGCCTTGTCTGCCGTAAATGATGCCAATACCACCTTGCCAGGACGGATTCCGTCCTCAATAAGAATTCCGAAATCCTTAAGGCTGAAGCCATGCACTACGTCGCTGCTGGATATCTTCAATACAACCGTGTCGCCCTTCTCCACTTCCAGCGTCAAGTTCCGCTTAGGCCGGCTTTTGCTATACAAAGTAATGGCATCGTAGCCATGAGCTTTACCGGGGAGCCAACCCAATTTAGAATGGGCCGTCAAGGTGAAAACCTTGGCCCTGGCAGTTGTTTTGCTCAGCCAATGATAGTTGTCGTAGGTGTGGATGGACCATGGTAGTCCTACCAGCAGCAGGATCAGCCCAATAAGAAAAAATAAATCTCTTTTTCTATCGTTCTTTGCCATTTTTTCATCGACTGCATGAGAGATCGTCATAAGTTTCACCAGAACTTTTAACTCCTAGTTGACTGGCCTTATTAGCCCTGTGGACTTGTCCACGGCAACTCTGTCCACGGTTTTTCCGTCTATCAATATATCGAACTCGTAATGGCTCCCAACATCAACACCATTCCCAACGTTGAGGTTTGGGTTCAATCTGGCTAAATGACCGGAGAGAATATCGTAGGCCTGATTCTGAGTCACTCCCACACGCGAGTCCGAAGGAGGGGCGGGTCTGTAACGGGCTTGGGGGCCGAAGTCTCCCCCTCCAGGAGAACCCCAGTTGCATCCCCATGCTTCACCCATCATGTCTACGTGCACCAGCGGGAAGGCCACAGCGCCGATTATCACCAATCCCAAAATGATTGCTAGCCATTTACTCATGTCTTGCCTACCTTTCTACTAGGGTTTTTGTTTTTCTATGCCGTACGCAAGTTCCATGCCGAAGGGGTGCAGCAAGGATCTGCAGTCCTAAAGTGTTAAAACATTTATGGAAAAGGACAGGAGGGTGTGGTCCCATAAAATATATTTTTATCATTTTTTTTTGGGGTCGGCCACCTGCTGTCAAAAAATTTGAAAATCTTCCTAACAAAATAACTCTCCGATCCTTTTCCCTCTGTAAATTGTTTTGGTTCTTATGCAGTAATGGCAAAATCCGTGCCGGCAACACCTCTGTTAAATAAATATCTGATTTTGCAATGTTTTATCTGCCAAAATTAGCAGGGCCCTTTTCTTGTCCTTCATCTAGGCCGGTAAAATGGATACTATGTATCCATGTTTGGGTCGAACAAATTGATAAAAAGTATCCGTAACAAACTCGTCGCCCCAGGCAGGGTGCTGTGTCTTTAGTTATCCGAGTGATTATGCTTAAACATCATTAGGAGATGAAGCAATGGACAAAGGAGAATCAATCCGTAGAGTCCCCAAGATCCTATAATTCTGTAATAAGACAATACGGAGATGGCAACTAACGGTATGGCACAACAAATAAGCATGGCGAAAGAGTGATTACGCCATAAGTTCTTCAAATTGCCTTTTTTCATTTGTCTTCTCCTAAGCAGAATATTTTCTAATTTTCTTTTTCAAGCTGAAAAAGCAAGAAGCATTGTCTAGCAGCAGCCACGAGAGGGGCCGTCGTAGATGTATTCATTTTTTACCTTTTTCAAAATTTCCGGATGCATGACCCTAAGATATATATAGGTGGATCCCATAACAATCAGCTGTCCCAGAAAGAAGGATAAGATCTCATCCAGTCCTAGCTCAACCAACAGGATGGTCATGGCAAACCCGAGAAACATCAGGGAAGCAAACAGGCCTCTAATTATGGACAAGGTGCCCAGGCCGGCGATTACCCCAGAAAATACGGACAAGCCCGTAAACACTAATATCATGCTCCAATCCATAATATTCCCTCCTTATTACTAGCCTGGACATTTCACAAATTGCCTGCTGCGACCGTGGATATGGTCGTCCTTCCTGGCGTCCTCGGGTGTCGGACCCTGCGGCGTACTGTTCAAGTACGCCTCGAATCCGACCCCCTGCGGTTGCCCAGTGGCACGCCCATCTTCACGGTCTCCCGACGGCAATTCGTGAAATATCCAGGCTAGGGCAGTTTAATGTCTTACCCAGCACTGAAGTAAGCATCCTCCGCTGCAGTGAGCTACTCTGGGAACCATGAATCGTTTCATGAACTTCACCTCCTTTTTCACGAAACCGAGAGATAGGCGGAGCCCCTTCTTAAGGCAAACCTAATTAGTGACAAGGTGGACCGGCTCGACCGAAAACCTTCACATTAGCTTTGACCAGGCGAATGAGAAAGCGGCCGAATGGGCCCTTTGGTTTGAGGTATCTTTCGGGATTTTTTTTAAAGGCCCTTACACAGCATTGAGCACAAAAGTAGTAAGATCGACCCTTATACTCGCTAACCATTGTGTCCGGGTCTCCCCGGGTGATCTCCATGCCGCATACCGGGTCCATGACTTTTTCTTTTGCATGAGCTCCCATGACTTCTTCCTGTCCTTGATAAACAAAAAACAGGCCAGGGTTCACTCTGGTGTTCTTTCCCTGGCCAACTCCTCCGGACTCATGGTCCAGTGGGGGATTCCATCTCTTGTCCGACGCAATTTGAGCGCATAGTTGCTGCTTTTTACCTTGTACGCCATAAATACATTCTCATTAGCGATTTCAGCCCAAACACCTCTAACTTTTACTTTGGCGCCCTTCAAGTTCCAAATGCTGTTGAGATCAACGAAAGATCTGGGTCCGAGATGAACCGAAACAGAGCCATATTCTGGAGACTCCACCAGGAGCCCAACACCGGGTGACATTCCAGGTAGAGGAGTGATTGTTATTATGTCCGTGACAATTCCCTTTAAACTTTCTTTCAGGGTAAGATCGTAATATGCGTTGTAGACACTACCTTTCTCCCAGCCTTCTATACCTCCTTTTTCTTCAGTGTATCCAATGACAAAAGCGAAAACAGAAACTATGAGAGTGAAAGCTAAGCCGACTACCAGACGCTTCCAATAGATACTCATTGAAACCTCCTTATCTACCTCCCCAGCGGTCACCACGATAGGCGAATACCGGAGCCGCCAAAAAGGTAACCATCAAAAATATTCCTAAGGTCGCTGCCACTCTCTTGACTTTGTCTAAACTCCGTTTTTGTTTGATTTGCAGATTATTTATTTACTTTCCTTAATGGCAATGACTGTGCCAAAAGAGATCGTATGAATTAAATATCTAATTTAACTGCTTTTATATGATTTATTAATGGTGAAGGATAAATTGAGAGAAAGGGCAAGCGGATACTTTCTGACCGCATTCAATGTTCCCGGGTGGGTAAAAAATATCCAGTAGAGTTCTGAAACCACATTTCCCAGAGAGCACGGAAAGAG
>CP070689.1:236243-247285 GCA_020353155.1 Deltaproteobacteria bacterium
TCACCGTGCATCTCCGCAGCCAGTCAGGCGTGAGGGAAAATGATCAAACTGATTGTCGACGACAAAGAGATCAAGACGGATGCAGGAAAGTCCATACTCCAGGCATGTCTCGAGAATGGGATATTCATCCCCAATCTGTGCTTCATAAAGAAGAGGCAGCACCCTCATGCCTCATGCAGATTGTGCTTCGTAGAAATCGATGGCCTTGACAGACCTGTGACCTCGTGCACGGCGAAAGTAGACGAAGGGTTGGTGGTGAAAACCGACACACCACCTGTGAGACGGTTGCAGCGCATGGCCTTCAAACTTCTTATGTCAGGACATCCCTGCGATGCAAAAGTTTGTCCGGTTAAAGGTGGCTGTCAACTGATCCGCATCGCCAAACACCTCAAGGTCGGTTTGAATCCCAAACCTCTAGAATACATCGAAAGAGAAGTAGAGCCGGAAGTGGATCTCACTTTTTTCACTTATTACCCATTTCGCTGCGTACTTTGCGGAAAATGTGTATATGTCTGTCGTGAAAAAAATGGTCATAATCTTTTGACCTTTGCTCAACGGGGATTCGACACCGTCATCGGTTTCTTCGGTAGCGCCGATCCAGTGGAACTTCCCTGTCAAAGCTGCCTAGCCTGCGCCGCAATTTGTCCCACCGGTGCCCTCATACCAAGGTCCCAGTTGATTAAAGAGGCCAATGGCAACCCTTAATCACCAACATAGGGAACTGTATCAACTAAAAAAGTGATTGGTACATGGGCATCCGCTGCGTGACCCGCTGGAGGTAGTCCCTTGTCTCTTGAGGTGTGCGTTGGCGGAGTACCGCGTAAAGTTGCTCTGGAGTCATTCTAGAGGTGGGATACCTACGGATGATCTTACGCTGGATAGAGGTGGGTCCCCAGTTGTAACCACAAACGGAAAGATAAAGATTCTTCACTGGGTGGGTTTCTCCAGCGAAATGCTTGTAGATTAACAAATTCAGGTAGGCCGCTCCCAGTTCAATATTGTTCGTGGGCTGGTAAAGGTAGTTGGCCGGAAGGACCATATCTCGTCCATAGACATACTGATAAGCTTCCCTCGCCCCATAAATCGGCACGAGTTGCATCAGTCCATAGGCAGGAACATGGGATCGTGCTAGGGGATCGAAATATGACTCAGTGTGCATTACTGCCATTACCAACTCTGGTCGCAAGCGAAATCTTTGTGATTGCCGCTTAACTTCAGGGATGTAGGGTCGTGCCCTCAACATGGTATGATTGGGGACCAGTTTCATGGGCACAGATAGCTTGTAGCGGGGCAGACCATCTTTGCCCATCAGAGGTTGTGGATCCCGCTTGAGTCGCGGAAAAACTTCTTCATTGAGATAGCGATCCAGATTTTCTTGAGTGACAGGCTGTCCACGACTATCGACTATTTGACCTGCTAAGATGGAGCGCCCTGAAGGGTTGTTAGTTGAAAGGGCCTTGGCCAACTGCCTCCTGATTCTCTCTTTGCTTATCTCGGTGATTCGGGTCTCGCTGGTTTGAATCATGGTAGCGAGCACCATGTCCCCCTTTTCGAAATTCACATAAGAACGGGTAGAGTACTGGTCACTGTAATCCACCCACTCTTTTTTGGTGGTGGTAAGGCTATCTAACCAGATGCGATCAATCTCCGCCACCATCCGCTCCCAGTCTTTTTGCTGTTGCCGGAGCATTCGCTGCCACTCCTGCTCCGTCTCTATGAACAAATCCTCCCCTTCCTTGGTTAACTCCTCCCATTGCTCTTGCTGAAGTCTTTGCTCTTCTTCGAAATCTTCCTTCTGACCGGAGGCCATTGTCACCGCAAAAATCAAAATAGCAGCCAGAAAAATTATCAGTAATTTTCGCATAACCCACCTCCACTAGGAGAAGGAGAGAAGTCTATTTACTATTATTTATCCATCGCCTGAGCCAAATTCTGGGCATTATCCCCTTTCAGAGTCATTGAGTCAACCATAGCCAAAGTGCAACTTTACCAGGAGTTTTCCCAAAATATTTCGCAGGCGAATGTGGATTGAGCACAGGCCTTCCGCCAGTCACTCAGAAGAAACACCAGGAAACATTGTCAATCAGCAAGCAGTCCCAAGGAAGACCAGGGTGAGCTGCGAGGTAAACAGCATCGGAGCAACCGGTGCGAAGCCTCCTCTGCATGGAAGGACCTCCATCTGCATCGGCTCGAGGACAGTCCAGTCGGCCTAACCCGGATGTTCCATGAATTGCTGTGACGAGACCACGAAGATGGGGGTGCCACTGGGCAACCGCTGGGGGTCGGATCCGAGGCGTACCTGAATGGTACGTCGCAGGGGCCGACACCCGAGGACGCCCGGTAGGACTACCATATCCGTGGTCGCAGTAAGTGATTCATGAAACATCCGGGTTATAGCTATATTATGAATGGCAGCGACTATGCTGGTTTACCGAGTAGCTTACTCTGGCCTTGCTAGATACTCACCACAGTAGATAGCAAATCCAGAAAGAAAAAATGGGGAAACTCCTGTAACTTTACTGGTTCCAATACTTGGGCGAATTCGTTATAATTCAGCCACGAAAATTCGAAGTATGCCTTTTCCAGGCCGGTTAATACCACTGACACCACCAGGACAGAAGGTTTTTCCCATGCCGCAAGTTGGTCCCGGAACATACGTTACTATCGAATATGATGCCTTCCTGGAGTCAGGGACGAGAGTGCTTGGCACCAATAAGAAGGACCCCTTGGTCTTTCGTTTTGGTTCGGGTGAAGTCTTTTCTAGAATAGAAGAGGAGATTATCGGTCTCAATCCTGGCTCTGAAAGGGAATTTAAGCTTGAGCCCGATGAAGCCTTTGGTGAGTTTGATGAGACCAGGGTTCTGCGCGTGCCGCTAGAAGAGTTTCCTAAAGGCAAAAAACTAAAGAAAGGCACACTCCTCCAGGTGGAAATATCACCGGGCGAAACAGGTCTCTGTTTCGTAGGTGACATCCAGAATGACTACTTCGTCCTCGATTTTAACCATCCCCTTGCTGGAAGAACTCTCAAATATCGGGTAAGAGTTGTGGACGTTCACCAGATTACCTAAACCCGGATGTTCCATGAAATATCCGGGCTAGCCCCCATTGTTTCAGTGCAGCTCCTTTCCCTCCTTGGCTAATAAGAACATTGTGGGAACCAGCTTGCGCAGCGAGCGCGAATAATATGGCCGGTTTGAGTTTGCTACATTAGGGTTAAGTTCAAGGCTGCCTCACTTTTTCTGCTCCTTAGCATTGTAAAGCATCTCGTCTGCTTTCCTCAGGAGGGATTTAGGATCATTCACTCCAACGTCTCCAATTGAAGAGATCCCATAACTTACCGATACCGATATCTGCTCGCCACCAGCATCCACAGGGTTTTTTTGGAAATAGTTTTGCAGCCGCTGAATAAGGAGAAGACACTCTTTGGTGCTTATACCTGGGAGGATGATTACAAATTCATCCCCAGCATACCTGGAGACCAAATCGCTATCACGAGTGAGCTCCTGAAGAACATCAGCAACATATTGCAGCAGTTCGTCACCTCGGTCGTGGCCATAGTTGTCATTCACAGCCTTGAAATCATCTAAATCTAAAAATGCCAGGGTTAGGGGGGACTTATATCTCTCAGCCCTTTTATATTCCCGCTTAAGCACCTTCTCCATCACCCTACGATTGACAAGACCTGTAAGGGGATCTCTCCAGGCGAACCATTTTAATTTTTCGTGGGCTGTGACGTTGGAAAGGCAGATGGATACCTTGACTGCGAGTTGCTCCAGCAATCGAGTGTCCATTCCAGGTCGATACCTTAACCTGGAAAGATCTGCTTGGTTCAGGCTGCCAATAACTTCACCATCGAGGGTTATGGGGGCAATGGCAAGGGAGCGAATGAAATACATCTGTCCCTGGGGAAGAAGCTGGTGATACGGTCTGAGGTCGCCACTAATGAGGACTGGTTTTGTCTCGTTCTCGATGAGGTTAAGAAAACTATTTTTGTTTATGACGTTCAACCGCTCTTTGAGAATTTTCGACGACTCAAGGGTTTTGATCAGGTCTGAAACCTCGCTTTTATCTATCATGGATATCCAAACGTAGGGTACGCCGAATTTTTCTCTAATCTCCGTAAGGAGCTTTTCAAACAGATCCCTGAAGTTAAGGATAGACAAGATACTGACCTCAATTTCAAAAAATTTTTGAGCAATTTCTTCGTTTATCCTTAGGGTCTCAACCAGATCTTCTTCCATAGGATTAGTCATGGTAATCTCTTATTTCGCATTTCTCATCTGTCATTTGTCAATGCACCAATCAGCTCTCTGTGAATGAATTTGTGGATGTGAGATATGAGATCTGAGATGTGGGATAAAAATTCCCAACATGAAATCTCAAATCTCACATCACATATCGCACATCCCACATCCCAAATCATTTCCTCGTCTCCGTGTCCCCCCTTCGTGACACATTGCTGCTTGCTGCTGTACACTACTCACCCTCTAAGAGAGTACCAGGAACTATAGCCTCATCACCAAATTTTTCTGAGATAGTGTCAAGGGCTCTATTCAATCTCCTTCTCTTATCCGGATCTGCCGCTGCAAAAAGAGCCAGTTGCTTTGTTTCATCCGAGTCACTGAGCTGGGACAAGGATATGCCCAAGAGCCTTACCGGCCTTTTGCCCACCTCGGTCTTCCCTAAGAGATCACAACAAGTCTGAAATATCTTTCTGCTGTCATCCGTAGGCTCGCCGAGGGTAATTGAGCGGGTAATTTGGACAAAGTCAAAATACTTAACTTTCAGGGTTACGGTCCTGCCTACAAAACCGTGACGCCGAAGCCTCTTCGCCACCCTGTTTGCAAGAGAAAGTAATTGTTTCCTTGCCTCTCCTAAGTCGGAGATGTCCATGGGATAAGTGTCCTCATGACCAATGGACTTCACCTCCCGTTCCGGCTCCACCTCCCTTTGGTCAACTCCTTTGGCCAGGAGATGTAGGTGCAACCCTTGTTTTCCCAACTTCCTCATCAAAAGCTTTGAAGAAAGAAGACCTAGATCTCCAATAGTTTTTACCCCTAGCTGCGCGAGGGTCTTGCGAGTTGCCTTTCCCACTCCCCACAGCTTTTCTATGGGTAGTGGTTCTAAGAATTCTCTCACTTTTCCTTCCTGCACAATGGTAAGCCCATCGGGCTTTTGCATGTCAGAGGCAATCTTGGCCAAAAATTTGTTAGGAGCAACCCCGGCAGAAACAGTAAGTCCGGTCTCCTCGACCACCTGTTCCTTGATCTTTCTGGCAATCTCCTCCGGGGTTCCGAAAAGACGGGTGGAGCCAGTCACATCCAAAAAGGCCTCATCCAGTGATAGAGGCTCAACTAGAGGGCTAAAACCCTTAAAAATTCTAAAAATTTGCTGTGAAACTTCTTGGTATCTCCACATTCTCACCGGCAGAAAAACCCCCTGGGGACACAACCGTGCGGCAGTGGCAATTGGCTGAGCTGAATGGACACCAAACTTCCGGGCCTCATAGGAGGCCGATGAGACCACACCTCTCTCCTTGCTGCCGCCAACGATGACCGGTTTCCCTCTCAACTCGGGCGCATCCAAGACCTCAACCGCAGCATAGAAGGCATCCATGTCCAGATGGATGATTGCTCTGGTCCAGCTAGAAGTCTTCATGGTGTTAATGATCCACTATTAAGAATTCTATCTTGCTAGCCAAGCTCATAAACCCCTCATCCACTCAGGCTTCAGATCAATCTCACCCCTCAGTGCTGCATCAATGAGATCCAAAGTCTTCTCCCGGTCTTTAGGCAACCTTGCCTTGATTGGCAGGTAATTGGAAGCGTGGTTCGACATGAAAAGACCCCCACTCAGATGAGTGTGCTTGAACATCTCTCGCAATTCCAGGAGGAGTTCATGCGTGTCAGGGAGTTCGAACCGACCTGCCCTATAATCATCATCAAGGGGTGTGTTTGGAAGGATCATTACGGTTAGAGCACCAATATAATTTGGATCCATGGCGCTGAGAAGCTTTCCGGTTGCCCTAGCGTGTTTGAGGGAGTCCGCCCGACCGGCAATCCCCAGGAGAACCGTCACCGAGAGCTTGATGCCAGCCTCCTTGATCCTCTGCCCCTGTTTGATCAGGTTTTCTGCCGTGGTCCCTTTGCAGACCTTCCTAAGTGTTTCGTTATCGCCGCTTTCTATGCCCAGATAGAGAATGCCAAGGCCGTTTTCCTTGAGCTCAATCAAGTCCTCATCACTTTTCATCTTGACGCTCTTGGCATTGGCATAGGCGCCAACCCTTCTCACCCAGGGAAGGTGCTCTTTGATCATGTCCAATATCCAGACCAGCTTTCGCTGTGGAACTATTAGTCCATCTCCATCCATTAAGAATAGCCGATGTTGATTAACCATGTATTTTGAAGCAAACCGTATATCCGCCATAATGGTCTGGTCATCTTTAATGGTGAAACGCTTATCTTTATAGGTCCCACAAAAGGTGCATTTGTTATGAGAACAGCCTAGTGTCACCTGGAGCAGGATGCTGAATGCTTCGCTGGGTGGGCGAATGATGGTTCCTTCGTAGTTCATTCCCTCGGGTTCTATCATGTCCTAACCTCTCCTGAGCTTTCAGCTTTTGGTGGTCAGCAATCAGCTCTTCGAAAAAGAGAAATCAATAGGCCCCAATCTTTAAGGCATAATCTGGCTGGTGCTCTAACATTTTTCTTTTACCAGCAGCTGATAGCTGACCGCTCAAAGCTTAACTGGTATATTAGGTCTTTCGACCTTTTTTGGAAAGACTTTTCAAAATTTAGGTTCTGCCTGTGACCATTGCACTGACGAAGAAATCTAGAGTTCTCGTACTTACCGCCGCCTTGCTGGCGGTTTTCTTAGGTGCCCTGGATGCTCTTATTATTGGGGCAGCAATGCCCACCATCATTGCTGACCTGGGGGGCTTAGAGCTCTACAGTTGGGTTTTTTCAGCCTACATGCTGACTCGAACCATTTCTTTACCCTTGTTCGGAAAGTTAGCTGATCTTTACAGTAGTAAAAAACTCTTTGTTTTTGCGGTGGGGGCTTTTCTCCTCGGCTCCTTTTTGGCGGGCATGGTGGATAGCATGCCACAGCTTGTGTTTTTGCGGGCCCTACAGGGCATCGGGGCCGGTGGCAATTTCGCTCTCGCCTACATCGTGGTATCCGAAGTGTCTTCTCCGGAGGAGCGCGGTCGGATGATGGGACTTATCAGCTTCGTCTGGGGAGTCTCATCTGTTCTGGGTCCAATTTTGGGTGGTTTTATTGTCACTTATTTAACTTGGCCATGGGTGTTCTACATTAATCTGCCCATCGGCGGTTTGGCAATTTTTTGTATCCTTCGATATTTTCAGGAATCACGCCATAAAAAGAGGGGCGCCACTATTGACTACCTAGGCGCCTTTGCCCTCACTACCTCCATCCTGGCCTTGTTATTTGCCTTCCTCTTATTAGGCGAGGCTCACGTCTGGTACGCACCAAGCCTGATTGCTCTTTTTGTCCTTTCGGCCTCTGCCGGTGGTCTTTTCTGGTATGCTGAAAAAAGGGCCTCTGAACCCATCCTTCCCCTGCATTTCTTTCGTACACCCGGTTTTACTTTGCCCAACGGAGCTGCCTTTTTCAGTAGCTTTGCAGTATTTTCCCTCCTGGCTTTTCTTCCCCTCTTCATTCAGGGTACGCTGGGAAGAACCGCCGCGGAACTGGGCCTGGTAATGGTCCCCCTGAGTTTGGGGTGGTCGGCCGGTGCGTTGGTATGCGGCCTGGTTGTAAACCGACTCGGGGAGAAACTATCGGGTGTGGTGGGAGCAATTCTCATGTTTGTCAGTATTGCTCTGACCTTAACCTTCAACTCGAATACAGGTCTAGTTTATTTTAGTGTGGTTGTTTGCCCCATCGGTATTGGCATGGGATTCGTTTCCGTTTCGACTCTACTCAAAGTGCAGAACAGCCTGCAAGAGGACGACTTGGGCGTTGCCACATCTTCACAACAATTTGCCAGAACCCTGGGGGGAACAATAGGCATTGGATTTTCCGGCGCTCTAGTATCCCATTACCTTGACAAATCCATTAACAACCTAATGAACTCCCCACTACGTTTGGAGATACCGCCGGACATGGCAGCCCAGCTGCCCCAAAACCTGCAGGAATTCCTTCGTCCCGAAATTGTACAATCCCTTTCTAGTAAGGCGCTCACAGCCATCCGGGCGTCCATTGGCGAGGGGGTGGAGGCTGTTTTCTGGACGGCATTGCTTGTATCTTTTCTCAGCATTATAATGTGTAAAATGATGCCAGAAAGGAAAGCTGTGCGGTGATACCCACAGAGAAAGAATGTTATGATCTGATGGATCAGTACCGGATGTTGGACAACATCAGAGATCACAGCATTGTGGTAGCTGAGGTTGTCAGGGCCATCTCTTACGGTCTTGCGACTTCCGGAGTGCAGCTTTCGGTAGACAAGGCAGTAGCAGGCGCTTTGCTGCACGACATCGCTAAGACCCAGTGTCTCCAAGCAGGTGGGGATCACGCCGCTCTTGGCAGGGAGATATGTTTACAACACCACTTAGATGAAATCGCCGACATTGTAGCTGAGCATATTTGGCTAAGGAGCTACTCTGTCGATGGAGTGTACCCCGAGAAGGAAATTGTCTATTATGCTGACAAAAGAGTTTTACACACTTCAGTGGTCAGCCTGGAAGAGAGGATGCATGACATCATAGATCGCTACGGCAGGAATGATTATAGACTTACACAACTAGTGCGGATGAATTTCAACATTTGCCGAGAGATTGAAAGGAAGTTGTTTAAAAAACTGGATTTCAGGCCGGAACAATTGGCTGACGTGGTCGTAGTAAGCGATTGATGAAACATCCGGGTTAAACATACTCCCAGCCAATGCAGTCTCCCGGACATATATTTATAGCATCTAGTACCTCTTCTTCAGGATATTCCTCGAGCTCAATAACCTCCACGTAGCCCATGGTTTCGTTGCGTTGAAACACCTCTGGGCAAATTTCTATGCAACCATCACAGTCAGTGCAGCCATCTAGGTCGATGCTAGGTACTTTCGCCATAGATTATCAGCCCTGCAAATCTTAGAGGTTCAAGGAGACAGGAGATAGATGCCAGGAGCCAGAATGGTAGAGATAGAATATTGCACTCTCTGTCTTATAACCTCTAATCACCGTCTCGCCGTTTCTCCCTCTCCCCGCGTCGTCCACCTGTACCTACTGCCTAGCTCGCCGGATCTCTCCCAATCCAGTCCCTGGCTTCCAAGCTCTGCCCGCTAATATTAGTATCGGCCCTGGCCAGCCAGACAAAAACCGGGGCGACATCTTCCGGTGTGGGCAGAATCATTGGGTCTTCCTCGGGATAAGCTGCAGCCCTCATCTGGGTGCGGGTTCCTCCCGGATTTACTGCGTTAACCCTTATGTTTTCTCCACGCAACTCATCGGCCCAAACCTGAGTTAAACCCTCCACCCCGAACTTGCTCACCGCATAAGCACCCCAGTCAGCACGGCCCACGCGACCTACCCCACTAGAGATAAATATTACTGAGGGATGATCACCTTTCCTCAGGAGTGGTAAGACTTCTTGGGTAAGGAGAAATGGGACGGTGAGATTGACCCGGATGACTTCATCCCAATCTTTCTGAGGATAGGCGGCCAAAGGAGTTTTAGGACCTAGAATCCCTGCACTATGGACCAATACGTCCAGTTTTGCATGTAACCTAATTAATCTCTCAGTCAGTTTCTTTGACCCTTCAAGCTCGTTCAGATCAGCGACAATATAGTTATGCTTTGGCGATTCCGGCAAGATCGCCAAAGACTGACCCAGTGTTGCCTTGTCTCTACCATGGAGAATGACAATTGCCCCATTATCTGCAAAAACCCGGGCAATACCCAGACCGATCCCTCGACTGGAACCAGTGATCAGACAGACCCTACCAGATAAAATCTTATTGGTCATTATCCAAAACTTTTCTTTTACCCAAAATTTACCGGATATAAAGTGGTCAAAATAATTAGATTACTTGCCATGTCAAGTTGTTAGATTTGCTAGGGGGTCATCAAGTTTGTCCACTATCCGGTCAACCTTTTCTTTATTCCCTGTGCTGAGAATATGGCGAACAATTTCGAATTTAAGCTGAACAGCCCTCTGCAGGCCCAGCGACATAGAGGCCAGCAAGAAACTCAAATCAGAGAAATACTCTTGATGAAACTTTTCGTGCCAAGGCACTAGTTCTCCTGATATAGCCTCAATCCTATCGGATGTTTGCAGAAGAAGTTCATCCTCCACAAATGCACCTCCCTCCAATTCTACGTATGGGCAGTAGTCCAAGTGGAAGTTAACAACCTCCTCAGGCAGCGACACTCCCAACCTTTGCCACTGATGCTGGCTCAGGGTCTTTGCCTTTCTGCTCTGTTCTCCCTTTTTCCGGTAAAGCTCTTCTGTCCAAAGTCCATAGGCCCTGCAACCAAAAAATCGGTTCCGATAAATTAAACAATTCTCACTCTCCAAAAATGGACACGATAGAATCTCAACTGGGTTTAAGAAGAAATAGCGGATCAGTCGTCTGTTCATCCACAACCTTTGCTCGGCTTTCATCTCCAGCAGCTGTTGAACTGCTGACAGGGCCTCGAGCAAGCTCATCTCAGGAAGAAGAGAGCAGCAGTATGTTCGCCTCCGGCAGCGCGCACTCGGCAATTGAGAGTAAGCCTCGTTCAAAGCAGACCTCTGCTCTGTTGATCTTTCTAGTAGCGCTCGAATCACTTCGCTGGAAAATGTCACTCTACCCTGACCCCTTTCAGCGCACAGGTCCAATTTTACTTTTACATATCAAGTTTTTGTGCCTAGTGCTTAGTGCCTAGTTTTCACTTCATCCCTGCTGCCCACTGCGATCTGCCGACTCTATTCGAACTTGTCTTTCCAGGCCCGCATCTTCTCATGGGGCCACCTTACGCAGAAGGCAGGTTTTCCTTTCATTACTAATTGGGTGCAGGTATCGCACTCAGGATCGCAATGGAGGATCT
>CP070689.1:247385-256922 GCA_020353155.1 Deltaproteobacteria bacterium
ATTATTCTGGGTAGCGGACCGGCAGGGCTGCAAGCTGCCATTCATGCTGCTCGTTCCAAAGTTTCCGTATTAGTCATGGGCAAACCATCCAAGAGCAGTCTCCACAAGGCACATATTGAAAACTACTGCTGCATGGAGAGAACTGCCGGCGAGGATTTGCTCCAACAGGGAATCATACAGGCGGAGACAGCCGGAGCCAATTTTATGTATGAAGACGTCCTAAAGGTGTCCCAGGAGGATCAATGGTTCATCATCCAGAATGAAAGTGGGGAAGACCTCAGGTGCAGAGCCCTTATTATGGCCATGGGCATTTCACGCAACAAACTCAGAGTGCCAGGAGAAAAAGAATTACTGGGGCGCGGAGTAAGCTATTGTGTGGACTGCGATGGTGGTTTTTTCCGCGGTGAGCCGGTGGCGGTGGTGGGTAATGAAAGCGCTGCAGCCAGCGGTGCTCTTACCATGACATTCTATGCGAGCGATGTCCATCTTGTCTGTGAGCAACTGGAGATCTCAGAAGTGCTGGCCCATCAGCTTGGGGAAAGTGAGATAACCATTCACCAGAGCCGAAAGGTCAGAGAAATCATCGGCCAAGACCAGGTGGAAGGTTTACTCCTAGACAATGGAACAAATCTAAATGTGAAAGGGGTTTTCATAGAACTGGGGGCCAAGGGTGCCATTGAACTTGCCAGCGCACTCGGTGTGGCCATGAATCCCGACTCACCCCAGTATATCGCCACCGACAAGAAACAAAAGACTAACATAGACGGCTTGTTTGCCGCCGGCGACATCTGCGGGCTACCCTGGCAGCTAGCCAAAGCTGTGGGAGAGGGCTGCGTGGCCGGTCTAGAAGCGGCGGCTTACGCCAAACAATTCAGGTAGTTAGTCCGTGGTTAAAGACGCTTAGCGCATGGAGCATGGCGCAGAGCGTATAACGCTAATTTGTCAACTCTTCAATTTATGGGTTATGGGTAATGGGTGATTGGACGTATCTTAGCCATTTACCCATGACCTATTACCTAGCGCGGCGCTAAGGGGCGCACGAGAGAAAAACTTTTTTAACCTTATCCAGGGTTTCCCCCGTACCTCTCCTCAGCCCTTTACCCTTTGACTTAGGAAATAGTTCAGGTAGAATGTACCACTTTGTAATGTCAATTTGAGTACTTGTGCAGAAACTTATGCCCATGGATGAATCTGGTGGGAACTAAACGTTTTGTCTCTGAGCTGAAGGAAAACGAGAGTCTGGTAAGCAGGTTTCTGGTTAAGGCCAAGACCCTGGGAAATACCCGCAGTGGTAATCCTTTTCTTAGGATTCGTCTGGCCGACCGTTCTGGGGAAACTGAGGGCCGTATTTGGGATCGGGCCGTGGAGTTGGATGGCGACTTCGAAGTCAACGATGTGGTAGAGGTCCGCGCCAGAGTGGAACGCTATCAGGGTGAACTGCAACTAAACATCAGTGACCTGGAACGGATAGACCCCAAAAAGGTGAATCCCAGCCTCTATCTTCCTACAGGCCCCAAGGATCCGGAGGACCTATGGCTGCAACTCACGGATCTGGCAGCTCAGGTCAAGAATTCTTATTTGAAACGTTTATTACAGAGCTTCCTCACTGACGCTGACTTTGTTAAACAAATGAAACAGGCACCAGCTGCCAAGGTGATGCACCATGCCTACTTGGGTGGACTGCTTGAACACACTGTCTCCGTTACCAGACTCCTGTGTCGAATCTCTGACCACTACCCCCCCTTGGATCGAGACCTCCTTGTCACTGGGGCCATTCTCCACGACATAGGCAAACTTGAAGAATTTTCCTACCAGCTGCAGCTTGATTACACCGATGCTGGAAGGCTGTTGGGACACGTGGTTCTCGGAGTCCAGCGGGTGCAGGAAAAGATAAACAAGATCGAGAAATTTCCTCCAGAACTCTCTCTCGCTCTCCAGCACCTCATGATAAGCCATCACGGTGAATACGAGTTTGGCTCACCCAAGCGCCCAAAAACTCTGGAGGCCTTCGCCCTTCACTATGCAGACGACTTAGATGCCAAAATGAACCATGTCTCAGGGTTGCTGGCTGCTGAACAAGATAGTGATTCCCACTGGACGCCATATCAGCAGGTCTATGGCCGTTATCTTTTTAAAGGAAGCGGTGAGGAAATAAAGGACGGGGAAATTGAAACCGCTGGGAAAAAAGAAGAGGCTGAGCCACAAAACTACAGTTTCTTGGATCTGCTAGGCCCGGCCGGCAAAAGGGAGGAGCATTAGTAACCGTGTTCATCAGTTTTGAAGGTATCGAAGGGTGTGGTAAAACTACCCAAGTAGAGCTTTTGACTAAATACCTGTCGCACCTTGGCATCCCCCATGTGGTAACCCGTGAGCCAGGCGGCACCCACCTGGGTAAACTCATCCGGCAGATGTTACTCGATCCGTCTCATAACGAGATGGAACCTCTTACTGAACTCTTTCTTTATGCAGCCGATCGGGCCCAACATATTGCCCAGGTAATCCGTCCAGCATTGGAATCCCACCAGTGGCTCATCTGTGATCGTTTCGCCGATGCCACCACCGTCTACCAGGGTTACGGTCGAGATCAGGACCTGGCTTTTATCCAGCGTCTAAATGAGATGGCCACTCAGGGGATATGGCCGCGTTTGTCTCTGCTCCTTGATTGTCCAGTGGAAGTCGGGCTGGATCGAGCTCGACAGAGGATTATGGAAACATCTCTGGAAGGGCGGGAAGATCGCTTTGAGCAACAAGACTTGGCCTTCCATCAAAGGGTGAGAGAAGGTTACCTCAAGATTGCTGCCCAAAATCCCCATCGTTTCGTAGTACTCGACGCTACCCTGGAAGTGGAGCAGCTACACCAGGAGATCGTGGCCTTGCTTAATCCCTACTTAACCGATACGGACTAAACTTGTAAATGAGTTTCGCTGAGATCATAGGCCAAACCAGAATAATTCGCCTCTTGCGGCGGGCCCTGGCCCAGGGCCTCTTGCCTCACGCCTTTCTCTTTTCCGGCATGGAGGGGGTTGGCAAAAAGTTGACAGCCCTCACCCTTGCCAAAGTGGTGAACTGTGAAGACGGCGCCAGCGGAGATTGTTGTGATAGGTGCATTTCCTGCCGAAAAACGGCCAGTGGTAACCATCCCGATATCGAGGTCATAGAAAGAGAAGGTCCTTTCATCAAGATAGAACAGATACGTGCCCTCAAGCGCCGTTTGCGTTTTAAACCCCTGGAGGGACGCTACCGGGTAACTGTGATAAACAATGCTCAACATCTAAAGGTAGAGGCGGCAAATGCTCTTCTCAAGGTTCTCGAGGAACCGCCAGCGCATAATCTAATCATTTTAACTGCCATTGAAACCACAGCCCTTTTGCCAACCATCATCTCTCGCTGCCTCCATCTTCCTTTTCAACCTCTAGCAACGGTGGAAATATCGGCCCATCTGTGTCAAACTCACGCCATAGCGCCAGAGCGCGCCGCTGCAATAGCCAGATTGGCAGCTGGTAGCCTATCACGAGCAATGGCCTTGCTGGATGAAAAACAGCTTGACCGCCGCAATTGGATTCTTGAGACAGTGGCCCAGATCCACAAATCTCGAATTCCTGACCTCTTGGCTGCGAGCAACAGGTGGAAAGGCGACAATTTAGATCTGCTGCAGGATCTGGAATGGTTGAAAACATGGATTAGGGATCTCCTGGTGCAGCGGTTCGAGGCAACTGACAGCGTCGGTCTTCTAAATTCAGATCTCGCCGATCAAGTGGCGACTATGGCGTCACATATGAGATCCGAGCACCTATTGCAGATCTTCGACCTTGTCTGCGCTGTACAGGGAGCTATCGGTTATAATGTCAACAGAAGACTAAGTCTCGAAACACTTCTGCTCTTGCTGTACGGACGGGCAACTGGTCAGACTACAGAGACGGGAGCAGATCTGCCAGTTGCGGCTAGGGAACAATTTACCTGGCCCCTTAGGATTGGCGATTGACTTGGAAACTGAAACAATGAGAGACACAAGCTGGATTAGGACGCTATATGGATAATATCGTTGGCATTCGCTTCCGCGAAGGCGGCAAAATATACAACTTTGCGCCAGGTCACTTTGTTCTCAAGGAGGGAGACGAAGTGATCGTTAAAACCGAGAAAGGCTTAAGTTTTGGTATAGTGGCAACTCCGGTGAGAAAGCGCGACCCTAACTTCCCCAAGGACCAATTGAAGGAGGTATTCAGGCTAGCAAACGATAACGATCGCCAGCAATATCAGGACTGTCTCACCCGAGAGCAAGAAGCCCACCGCTTCTGCCAGGAACGTATAGAAGAGCGCGCTTTGCCCATGACCTTAGTAGACGTGGAGAGTTTTTTTGACGGTTCTAAGATCATCTTTTACTTTTATGCTGATGGTCGAGTGGACTTCCGTGAACTAGTCAAAGATTTAGTAAAAGAATTGCACACCCGGGTCGAACTTAGACAAATTGGTGTCCGAAATAAGGCCAAGATGATTGGGGGTGTCGGCCCCTGTGGGCGCGAACTCTGCTGCGCCACATTTCTTAAAGAATTCCATTCAGTCTCGGTAAAGATGGCTAAAGAGCAAAACCTCTCCCTCAATCCAACAAAGATATCTGGGGTTTGCGGTCGGCTCATGTGTTGTCTTAAATATGAATATGCCGACTATATGGAAATGAAAAAAGGGATGCCCAAAATTGGCAAGCGTATCATGACACCTGAAGGAGAAGGGAAGGTGGTCCGCCAGAATGTCATGGAGAAGAGGGTGGTGGTCACTTTAACCGATGGCAGAGAGGTCGAATTCGGAGTTCTCGACTTAAAAGAGAGCGCGGCAGCGTGCCATCAGGGTGGTGATAGTGAAGCTAAACTGGAGCGGGATTTGGATAGAGGTTAATTCAGGGAGGATCTATGGCAGCTAGGTATTATATCACCACACCCATCTACTACGTGAATGCTCCACCCCATCTCGGCCATGCCTACACCACCATTGTTGCGGATGTGCTCAACCGTTTCCATTTGCTCACAGGGAAAGAAACCTATTTTCTTACCGGTACAGATGAACATGGGGACAAGGTTGTAGAAGCCGCAGCTGCCGCAGGTAAAGATCCTCAAGCTTATGCTGATCAGATCAGCGACTTGTTTCGCAAAACCTGGCCAAACCTCAATATTACCAACGACTACTTCATCCGCACCACTGATGAGCTTCACAAGAAAGTGGTGCGCTATATCCTCCAGAAAGTTTATGACGAGGGAGATATTTACTTTAGCTCTTACAGCGGCCAATATTGTGTTGGTTGTGAACGATTCTACACCACAAAAGAACTAATTGAGGGCAAATGCCCTCAGCATGATCGTCCGCCCGTGGAGCGTGAGGAAGAGAACTACTTTTTCAAAATGAGCAAATACCAGGACTGGCTCATTGACCACATCAAGAAAAATCCCACCTTTATTCGGCCGGAGCGATATCGAAATGAGGTACTCAGTTTTCTTAGTGAACCACTGGAGGATCTTTGTATATCCAGGCCAAAATCAAGATTGAGTTGGGGCATCACTCTGCCATTTGATGACCGTTACGTAACCTATGTCTGGTTTGACGCCCTTATCAACTATGTCTCCGCCCTGTCCTATCCAGATGGCCCTCTCTATTCTAACTATTGGCCCGTAGCTCAACATCTCATCGCTAAAGATATTCTCAAGCCCCACGGTATCTATTGGCCAACTATGCTCAAGGCTGCTGGCATTCCTCTCTACCGACATCTCAATGTTCACGGCTACTGGAACGTTGAAGAGAAAAAGATGTCCAAGAGTAGAGGCACTGTAGTCAAACCCTTGGATCTCCTCAAAGTTTACGGCTTAGATGGTTTTCGCTATTTCCTAATGAGGGAAATGGTCTTTGGCCTCGACGCCAGCTTCAGCGAAGAGGCCCTCATCTCCAGAATAAATGCTGATTTGGCCAATGACTTCGGCAATCTCACCAGCCGCCTTCTGACCATGATCCACAAGTACTGCCAAGGTAAGATTCCTCAGTCGGAGGTTGAAGAAAAAGAGGATGGTGAGTTGAAAGAGGCGGTGGAGAAACTGCCCTCCATCTACGCGGACCATATGCAACATTTACAGTTCAACAAAGCACTGATGGCCATCTGGGAAGTCATCAACCACGTTAACCGCTACATTGACCAAAGTGCCCCCTGGGTTTTGGCTCGCGATCCTCAGAAGCAGCCCCGATTACAGACAGTCCTTTACTATTCTCTGGAGAGCCTGAAAATAGTAGGCGTACTTCTGGCCCCAATCATGCCTGATACTAGCCAGGAATTGCTCGATAGATTGGGAGTTAAAATTGACCCCTTGAAGTTGAGACTGGACCAAGACGCAATCTGGGGATCCTTGCCGCCTAATGTAACAACACGTCTTGGCGAACCCTTATTTCCCAGAATCGAAAAAGCTGCCAAGAAAGATGAAGCCGCGCCTGCGGTCCCGGGAAAGTCATTGGTTGGGCTGGATGAGTTTACTCGTTTGGATTTGCGGGTGGCAGAGATCGTTGGAGCGGAGGCGGTCCCCGGTTCAGAGAACCTCCTTAAACTGGAAGTGGATATAGGGGAGAGGCGAACGGTTGTGGCCGGTATTGCCCGGCGTTACCGCCCGGAGGATTTGCTTGGTAAACAGGTGGTGATAATAGCAAATCTGAAGCCGGCCAAACTGATGGGAATCCGTTCCGAGGGCATGGTACTGGTCGCAGATGAAGATGAGGAGATGGCACTAATTATACCTGAACAGAAGACCAAACCTGGTAGTCCCATCCATTGAGCAGCCAGCGAAAACTAGGAACTAAGCACTAGGGACTAGGCACCATTCCATTTTGCATTGCTCATTTTTCATCTTTCATTTAGCAATTTTTTACTGTTCCCTGTGATCCGCCAATCTTGTAATCATCTCATCAAAATGTAAAATCACAAATGTGCCTAGTGCATACTGCCTGGTGCCTAGTGGTCTTTAGCAAGTGCCTCTTTAATCTTGTCCCTGAACAGCCTCAGGGTCTCGCCGTAGTCAGGAGTAGAAAAAACTGCCGAACCGGCAACAAAAACATCAGCCCCGGCTCGAGCCACTTCACCTATGGTCTCCCCATTGATGCCTCCATCCACTTCCAATTCTATCCTCAGACCACGCTCATCAATAATCTTCCTAAGAGCCCGAATTTTAGGAACAACTGCCTCAATAAATGACTGACCCCCAAAGCCAGGATTAACAGTCATTAGCAACACTTGATCTACAAGGCCCAAGACGTGTTCCACCATAACCAAGGGTGTGGAGGGATTGAGGGTTACTGAAGCCTTTGCACCCAATTCCTTGATCCTCTCTAGTGTGCGGTGCAAGTGAGGCAGAATTTCCACGTGTACTCCAACAATATCCGCTCCAGCCTTGATGAATTCCTCTAGATATAGATCTGGTTCATTAATCATAAGATGTACGTCTAGCGGCAAGTGGGTGCTTCGACGTACAGCCTCCACCACAAGCGGCCCTATGGTTATATTGGGAACAAAATGGCCATCCATAACATCCACATGGATATAATCAGAACCGGCAGCAGTCACTGCCGCAACTTCTTCTCCCAGTCTAGAAAAATCTGCAGACAGAATTGAGGGCGCCAGTTTCTTCATATTACTCTCCGTAATTTGTCAAATGGCACAGGTACAAGTTCTTCGCCAACTGAAAAGTAACCTAGCCTAATCAGTTAAAACCAATTGGGTCTTGTCTTTGGGGCAAACCGTCCAGCAGAATACTCACCTCGTCGGAAGAACGAACCCATATGAGCCAGTCCAGCTGGTCTCCAGGACGGTGAATCTTGCGGTATAGTTCCACCTCCTCGCCTTCTCGATGTTGGCTCAGAGTGATCTCTTTTTTGAAATAGCCAGCCGCCAAGTGATAGGTGAGCCACCACAGCTTGGCCTCCTGTCCTTTCGGCTGCGGAAGCCTATTTATGGTCAAAACGATGGAACTGTCGCCATCCACACGATACCCTGCCAAAGGTCGCTGATCAACAACCGCATTTAAAGGTTTTTCAGGCTGGTGGACTTCCTTGACTTCAGAGGGAAGCAAACCTAGCCCTTCCAGTATTTTCAAGGCCTGTCCAACAGATCGCTGTCGCAGCTCAGGCATTGCCACTGCAACAGGTTTGCTGCCGTTGCTAATTAAAAAATCAACTGACTGCCCCCGTTCTATTTCTTGCAAAAACTCTGGTTTTTGGGCAATTATCGTACCCCGTGGGTATTGTGATTCTGGGATCCGACATATACCACCGAGTTGCAGACCATTTTGGGCAAGAACCAATTTAGCCTCACGCAATTTCGTTCCCACCAGTTTCGGAACGCGCACCCTTTTTGATCCCCGAGAAATTATTACTTTCACGTCTCGATCCTGCTTCAGCCAGGTTCCGGCATCGGGTTTTTGAGAGGCGATGAAGTTTTTGGGCACGCTCTCGCTCCACATGAATCCCCCTACCTTGATATTAAGTCCAAGAGCAGTAAGGAGATCCAAAGCATACACCGTATCGTGCCCAACCAAGTCGGGAACTAGAACTTCTTCCTCACTTTGGACAATCCACTTGCTAGTGAGATAGAGACTAAACACCAGTGCCAGCAAAAATATGACAGCGTAGAGCCCAAATTTAAGCAATTTATTCAAGGTGGCCATCAGTCATGCACCATATCGAAATCTGGACAATAAGGCAACGCCGTGATGATGCAACTGGGCACTAAGCGCTAGACACTGAAGATATCTTTTCACAATAATCATTTTGGTGCTTAGTGCCTACTCCCTAGTGCTTAGTCTTTTCTGCCAACTGCCCGCTGTCAGCTGGTACGTCGGAGTCGCGCGGCGAAAAATCCATCCGTCCCATGCCTGTGCGGCCAAGTCTGTAAAGCACCATTTCGGTTCACCATACCAGCACCTCCTGGTGGCAGATAGGGACGAACCGACTCTGGCATATAGTGTGGATGTTCAGATAGAAAACCTTGCACCGTTTCCTCATTCTCCTCGCTAGCCACAGTGCAGGTGGCATATAATAGAACACCACCAGGCTTAAGCAAAGGAGCCAGTCTTTTTAACATTTGTATCTGTACCAGATGTAGTCGACGAAAATCCTTGGGCCTCACCTTCCATTTTATGTCGGGGTTGCGTCTCAGCACTCCCAAACCAGTGCAAGGTGCGTCCAAGAGAATCCGATCAAAGAATAGCTCCTCTCCAGAGGACTCAAGTTCCAGTAGATCAATTTCTAACGGCTCGATGCACGATACTGCAAGTCGCTGAGCATTCTCCATGAGACGAGACAACTTCCAGCCTTGATTGTCCAAGGCAATTATTTCTCCTTGGTTTTCCATGAGCTGGGCGAGATGGGTGCTTTTTGCCCCCAGACCTGCACAAGCATCCAGTATTCGCTCGCCTGGCTGCGGTTGAAGCAAGTGGGCAACCAATTGGGAGGCTTCATCTTGTACCTGAAACTCCCCACGCTGATAATGGTCAAGAGACGAGAGATCACTACGAATAG
>CP070689.1:257022-264598 GCA_020353155.1 Deltaproteobacteria bacterium
GATGTCCCTCACCCTGGGACAGGCCGAAATTATGGAGATGGATGTAGCAGACCACTTCCAGGTGGTTGGCAAGAGGGCCGCATCTCTAATGGATGAAAACTGGAGGTTGGTGGCCATTTTGCGAGAAAATAAAATGTTTTTCCCCGATACCGATACTTTTATCGAGGTGGGTGATCGCTTGGTAGTAGTGGGACAGCCTGACTCCTTTAAAGCACTTTGCACCCATTTGGAGTGCGGCATACCCCACTTTCCCCTCGGTTACGGCCCAGATCTCCTTTTAGCCCTTCTTCCAGGGAGCAATAGTGAAGAGCTTATTAAAGAGACCATGCATCTTGCCCAGAATACCAAGGCAAAGTCGTTGACAATCTTGTGTTCAAAAGAAGAAGGTGAGATCCAGGAAGCTCTCGAAACTTGGACACAGACCACTGACATCAAGGTAGCGACTGTAGAGGGCAATGTTGAAGACTCCCTGGAGAAGATGGGAAGTCAAGAAAATTACGGAGTAATGGTGGTCCACCCCTTTGAAGCGTCCTTCTTCGTATCCCTGGCAAAACCCACCCTCATATCCTTGGCCCACTCCATATCCTGCCCGCTCCTTGTGGCTAGGCAGAGCTATCCCTATGAGCGTATTCTCGTACCTTTCAACGCAACCAACAAGGCCGAACTTGCCTTGGGAGTGGCAGTGGATCTGGCTCACCAGTTTGGGGCTGAGGTTGCAGTGGCCGTGGTGGAAGAGCCTGAGTTTATCAGGGGTGTAGAGGAAGAGGAATGGACCGAGTCCGTCTCAAAGCGGGTTCGAGAACTGGCCCACATTCATAAATACGACTTTGAGGTAATCATCAAAAAGGGTAACCCAGTGAAAGAAATCGTTGCCCTGGCTAAGGATTTCAATCTCATGGTCCTGGGTAGCACAACCAGGGAGAAGGGGCTTTTCTCGCCCCATGTGGGAGAACACATGGCCCAAGATGTCCCTTGTTCCGTGCTCATTGTTGCTAATTAGGCGACCAGTGAGCGTCCGTTTTCACGCCTAAGGCGGATCCGTGGTCCGTTGTGAAAAGGAATAAAGTAGCTGACCAAAAACTGCGGACACTTACTCACATCGCACATCAATTTTCATTATGGTCCTCAATCAAGCCGAATCTCTTCTACTCGTCTCCCTGGCCGCAGCCATTCTGCCCAGCCTGAGCCGGCTGCTGCGACTCCCGGCGCCGGTAATGGAGATTCTTTTCGGCGTAATTCTAGGAAAAAGTTTCCTCCAGGTGCAGTTCAGCGGAGAGTGGATTCAGTTTCTCGCCCACCTTGGTTTTCTTCTTCTCATGTTTCATGCAGGCATGGAGATTGACTTCGGTATGCTGCTGAAACAAAGCAGGGGAAAACTCGCTTTCCAGTTGCTTATTTTCGGAGCCACCCTGGGCCTTTCATTCCTCGCCACTCTCTACCTGGGTAGCGGAATGTTCATGGCCCTGGTGCTGACCACCACTTCATTGGGACTGGTAATGCCGACAATAAAGGAGCTGGGTGTACAGAAATCACCTTTCGGTCAAAGCATCCTCATAGCAGCCTCATTGGCTGATTTTCTTACTCTTTTCGGCATCACCTTTTTTATCCTTTGGCGTGACTACGGGCTCGGCTGGCATTTCATCTCACCCATTCCGCTCTTCATCGGCTTTGGCATCATACTTTGGGCAGGGCGGCTTTGGGTATGGTGGAACCCGGAGCGAGCAGAGAAGTTTCTCGGTTCACAGGACACCCAAGAACTCGGGGTCAGGCTTTCCCTAGCCCTTCTCTTTCTCTTTGTGGCCGTCTCCGAGCTAGTCCATCTCGAACCTGTTTTGGGTGCCTTTCTGGGTGGTTGCGTCCTCTCCTTCGTATTCCGCGAGAAGGGGGAGTTGGAGAGTAAACTGTCAGCCCTGGGCTTCGGTTTTCTCATCCCAATTTTTTTTATCAACGTCGGGGTGGAGTTCGACTTGACCAACGTGCTGCGCCCGGGACAGCTTCATTTCACCATCAAGCTTCTCTTTCTGGCCATACTGGTCAAATTCATCCCCAGCCTCTTGTTCACCCTGCAGCGCATCTCTATAAGGGCAGCCATGAAGGCGGGGATTCTCCTCTCTGCTCGTCTGAGTCTCATCATGGCCGCAGCGGAAATCGGTTTGGAGGAAGGGTTGATTTCGCCGGCCATGAAGGATTCAATCGTCCTTCTTGCTCTTCTCACCTGCCTTCTCGGCCCGACCCTCTTCAAGCTCCTTCAACGGCCAGGCACTGATAATCCTGTGGGTACGACCTAGCTTAAATTCAGTATTCCTTCTTCATTGCTTCACGCCGTGGCATTTGACAACCCCACAATCCCTTGTTTGAGATTGTAAAAAACACCTTCAGCAGCCATGAGTTGCTCGTACGAACCCCTCTCCACCAACTTACCGCCTTTCAAAACTGCAATGATGTTACATCCATTTCTTTTTTTTAAAGATAACTATTTCAGCGATAACCAGTGCCACCAGCAGTAGGCAAAAAATAGCGAAAGCTGCTTTATACTCAGTACCTGGAACGCCCCCCACGTTAATTCCCAACAGACCAGTCAGAAAGCCAAGTGGTAGAAAAATGGCAGCCACTATGGACAAAACATACATACGATTATCCATTTGTTCTGACAAACGGCTAATGAGCTCTTCTTGGGTAACAGCAGCACGCTCCCTCGCTGCATCCAGATCTTCTATGTAGCGAGTTAAACGGTCATATGTTTCTCGAAGACGCACCCTGTCTTCTTCAGCAAGCCAAGAAATCTTTTCACTCTGCAATCGTGCTATGGCCTCCCGCTGCGGTGCCATATACCTTCGGAGGTTAATTGCGTCTCGCCGGATCGAGGCGAGCATGGGGCGCAGTTCGTGACTCTCTACTGTGAGCACAGCTTCTTCCAGTCCCGCCGCTTTGTCTTCAAGCTCATCAATCACACCACCCATGCGGACCATGAGGCGATCTGCCACATCCTCCAGAAATTCGCCGGACGTTCTGGGTCCCTTACCCTTTTCAACGGCAGAGCAAAGATCTGCCACTGAAAGAAGCTTTCGTCTACGGGTCGTAATGATCCGGTTTTTCTCCGCCCAAATGCGCAGCGATACCATATCCTCCGGGTCTGCTCCAGGATTGAGGTTTACCCCTCTCAAAGCGACCAGTACCCCATCATCAAATGTCGTGATGCGGGGACGACTTTCCTCCGCTAACAAGGCATCGCCCACAACATCCTCCAGTTGACTTTCGTCCTTGATCCACCGTTGCGCTTCAGGGGCTTCGAAGTTAAGGTGGACCCAGAGCAATCCGGCTGTAGGCGTCCACTCCTGGATCTCCTTCCACCCGACTCTCTTTCCGCCTCCTTTTCCATCAAGAATGTAGGCTGCTATCAGCCCGTCATTGTTTGCCATGATCTCCTCCTTGATGACTAGTTCCGATCATTAGAAACTTTTTCTCCGATATTGCTGCGCATCCTCCTCGGCCTGGCGGCATAAAATTAATTAGCAGCGGCAAAGCCGCTCTGGATGTCATTATTATTTTTTGATAGAATTCCAAAACTACGTTAACTTGGCCTCGGCTGATGCTTTATCAGCAAAAGCCCAACCGGTTAAAAAATGATTCACCACCTATCCATACTAGAAAAGTGGTAATGGATAAAACCCGCCACTTGTTGCTATTAGCGTGTCCATCATGTCCTGGCTGGAAATATCTCTTACGTCAACAGCATTTCTGCTCCTGCTTATATACCACATTCATTTTATTCACCAACTACGCAAAGCACCCATGACAACCTCCATCGGCCTGACCAACCAATTGAAGCAGACTTGAAGCAAAGGCAGCATAAACGGGCGTAAGTAAGGAATGACTGAGGGCAAATATCTGTTTAACTTCTGCTCAACATGATATTGTGACTATTTTAAGTATGTAGGTTGGCTGAGGGCACAATCAGAGGGAGCATTCTTTGACGGTTGATAACGATCTTTCTAGACTGCGAATCGATAAGCAGAGGATTTCCCAGAGACAGGGTAAGAAAAAAAGATACCTCCTCCTGTCGGCGGCACTCCTGCTCATTATCCTTTTGGTTATTCTTTACTTTAAGGGTGTTCTGAAACCTGCTCTTGAGGTGCAGGTTATCTCTGTACAGAGAATCTACCCGGCTCAGACCTTCACCTTGCTCAACGCCAGTGGATACGCGGTGGCCCAGCGGAAGGCGGCTGTGGCCTCCAAGATCACCGGGCGGCTCGTCTTTTTAGGGGTGGAGGAAGGCAGCCAGGTGAAAAAGGGTGAGATAATTGCCCGGCTAGAGAACGATGACGCCAAGGCCGCTATGGAACGAGCCAAGGCGGATGCCAAGGTAGCCCACTTCAACCTGGAGCAGAGCCAGGCCGAGTTGGATGATGCTGTCCTCGATTACAATCGAAAAAAAGAGCTGGTAGAAAAAGAAATCATCGCCCGATCCCAGTTCGATGCCGCCGAGGCACGCTTCAAAAAGGCAAAGGCTGCAGTCGCTGCTTATCAAGCGGCCTTGCGGGCGAGTGAAGCGGCTTTGAAAGAAGTAGGAGTGTCTCTGGAATATACAATAATCCGAGCTCCTTTTGATGCTGTGGTGCTGACGAAAAACGCCGATATTGGAGATATTGTTACCCCCATAGGCGCCGCGGCAGACGCCAAGGCCGCGGTAGTCAACATTGCAGACATGGATTCCCTCAAGGTGGAGGTGGATGTATCTGAATCCAACATCGAGCAGGTTAAAGTGGGCCAGCCGTGCGAGATCCAGCTGGACGCCTTGCCTAACGACCGTTTTCGAGGCGTGGTTCACATGATCGTGCCCACCGCTGACCGGAGCAAAGCGTCAATACTCGTCAAGGCTGCCTTCCTCGACAAGGATCCTCGCATTCTCCCTGAAATGAGCGCCAAGGTTGCCTTTCTCTCGCGCCAGATTACACCGGAAGAGGAAAACCCATTCAAAGCATTGCCCAGCAACGCGGTGGTCAACCGTGAGGGAGAAACCCTGGTGTTTGTCGTCCAAAACAATCGGGCCCTGAAAACCCCTGTCCACCTCGGTAGACGTTTAGACACCATGGTGGAGATCCTGGACGGGGTGGAAGTGGGTGACCAGGTGGCAACAGCGCCTTTGGATAAGATAAAAAACGGGATCAAGGTGAGAGTTGCTCAAGAGTAAATGGAAGAAAACAGTCCCCTTGTCCAGATAAAAGATCTAAACAAGTCATACCGTCGGGGCAACCAAATAATCCCGGTACTGGATAATATCGCCCTGGACATCAATGAGGGAGATTTTCTCGCCCTCATGGGACCATCAGGATCGGGTAAGAGCACCTTACTAAACCTCATTGCCGGTCTCGATCAGGTGGACGGAGGAACCATAGAGATCGGCGGAGTTGAGATCACCTCGCTTTCCGAGTCTGAACTTGCGGAGTGGCGCGCCAGTAATGTGGGCTTCATTTTCCAGTTCTACAATCTCATTCCGGTACTCACCGCCCTAGAAAATGTTGAACTGCCCCTTCTGTTGACGGGACTTTCAAGAAAAGAGCGACGGGAGCACTCAGCCTTGGCCCTGGAACTGGTCTCACTTGAGGACCGAATGGATCACTACCCGCGGCAACTCTCCGGCGGTCAGCAGCAGCGGGTTGCCATAGCTCGCGCTGTGGTAACCGATCCAACCATCTTGGTGGCGGACGAGCCCACGGGCGATCTCGACCGCACTTCAGCAGAGGAAGTTTTGCAACTCATGGATCGGTTAAGTGATGATCTGGGTAAAACGATCATCATGGTCACCCATGATCCGCGGGCAGCCAAGAAGGCTCACACCATGAGATACCTAGATAAAGGTGAGCTCACCGATGCTCCTGAAATTAGTTTTACGGAATGCCTTTAGGCACAGACTCCGCAGCCTGCTTACAGTGTTAGGCATGTGCGTCGCCATTCTCGCTTTTGCCCTCCTTCGCACCGTGGTCAGCGCCTGGTACGCTGGAGTGGAAGCCTCCTCTGCCAATCGGCTCATAACCAGAAACTCCATTTCCCTGGTCTTCCCCCTCCCCCTTTCTTATCGGGAGAAGATTCGCCAGATCGATGGAGTCAAGAACGTCTCCTACGGTAACTGGTTCGGCGGCTACTACATCGACAGGAAAAACTTTTTCGCCAATTTTGCGGTGGAAACTGAGTCCTACCTAAGTCTCTATCCCGAGTACCTGCTCCCGGACAACCAAAAGACGTCATTCTATCGTGACCGGAAGTCGTGCGTTGTCGGCCGCAAGTTGGCGAGAAGATTCGGCTGGAAAATTGGTGATACCATAACTCTCACCGGGACCATTTTCCCCGGCAAATGGGACTTCGTCCTGCGCGGTATTTATCGCGGCCGGGACGACACCATCGACGAGAATCAATTCTTCCTCCACTGGGATTATATTAACGAGACCTTGAAGAAGACCGTGCCCCGGAGGGCAGATCAGGTGGGTTTCTATGTTATTGGCATAGCTGCGCCGGAGCTTGCTGCCAAGACGGCAGAGGCTATTGACAGAACCTTCGAGAACTCCAGGGCGGAAACTCTTACCGAAACCGAAAAAGCCTTTCAGCTGAGCTTCGTCTCCATGAGTGAGGCAATCATCACTGCCATTCGCTTGGTCTCCTTCGTGGTCATTGTCATTATTCTGGTGGTGGTGGCCAACACCATGGTCATGTCCGTGCGAGAGCGGGCTGGCGAGTATGCGGTGTTCAAGACCCTTGGTTTCGGCAGTCTCTTTCTTGCCGGCTTGATTCTCGGAGAATCGCTGCTGATCTCAGGATTGGGTGGTGCTGCCGGTATAGCTCTCACCTTTCCGGCGGCAAAAACTTTTGCTGCGGCTGTGGGCAACTGGTTCCCGGTTTTCAAGGTGGAAGCACTGACGATCTACCTGGCTGTGGCGGGCGCCCTGGTGGTAAGCATTGTGGCTGCGGTTATTCCTATCTGGCGAGTTGTTACCGTGCGGGTGGTTGAGGGCCTTGGGAGGATCGAATAGGTGGAGCTGCTGCTATTCTATAGTTTTCGTAATCTTCTTACCCGGCGGCTCACCACCTTTCTCACTGCCTCCGGCATGGCCCTGGTGGTCTTCGTATTCGCCTCAATTGTCATGCTGGCGGAAGGTCTGCAGAAGACTCTAGTGGAGACCGGATCCTGGTCAAACGTCGTGGTTCTCCGCCGTTCAGCCGGTTCCGAGATGCAGAGTGGGATTGACCGAGAGCAAGCGGCCATTGTGGAGACCCAGCCTGAAGTGGCCCTGGCGTCGGACGGCCGGAAACTTGTGGCGAAAGAGTTGGTGGTCCTCATAAATTTGCGCAAGCGCGACTCCGGCAGCCCCACCAATGTGATTATCAGGGGAATCTCAGAGACTTCTCTGAAACTGCGACCTCAGGTGAAACTTGCAGTCGGCCGGTTTCCAAGAACGGGTTCGTCCGAAATTATGGCCGGTTTGAGCGTGGCCAAGCGTTTCGAGAATGTGGGCCTCGGCAAAGTGCTCTCATTCGCCATGCGGACCTGGACTGTGGTGGGCATCTTTGATGCGGGCAACAC
>CP070689.1:264698-288200 GCA_020353155.1 Deltaproteobacteria bacterium
CCAGCTCGAAGTGGTCAAAGAGGATGTAGACGAGGGTATGGGACACGGTGCAGGCAGCCCAGTGGATGCCAATAGGCTGTATTACATGAAATTGGCTGAAAATTATGCCCTGCCTTTACGTAAAAAGGACATGAAAGGTTCTGGATATCTCCACCCCCACTCCCATCGACCTTGGGAGGTTTGTCAACCCTTCCAGGATCTTGACCCATGGTGCAGTTTCGGTAAATATCTTCCAGGTATTACACAAGTCTGGGAAAGACGGGAGGGACAAATCTACGGCAAAAAGGAGAAGACTCCCAACTGTCTAGTAATAATCGACTCTTCCGGCAGTATGGTTGATCCCCGCACCCACCTATCATACGCCGTGTTGGGAGGAGGGTGTGCAGCAGATACTTACCTGCGTCATGATGCCACGGTGGCAGTTTACAACTTTAGCGATGCTCTCGCCGGAGGCAGGGAACATCTCCCCTTCACCCGCAGCCGCTCGTTGATTTACAAGGTACTGTGCCGATATTTCGGCGGAGGCACAGCTCTGGATCTCGACGAAGTCACAGGCGTGGCTGAGGAGAGTGAAGCTGACATCTTTCTGATTACCGATATGCAAATTACCAACTTGGATCAGACCATCTCCAGGTTTTCTCGCCTGCAGAATCGGGTTACTGCAGTCCACGTTGGCAAAAAGAGCGGCGCTCTACGATTCATCAAGGCCTCAGTGAAAAACCCAAATATCTCAGTATTTGGAATAAACAGCAGCAACGATATTCCGCGGATCGTGTTGGGCAGCGTCCGGAACTATCTTGCAGCCTAATAGCAAGCTGAGCGATTGCGGATTTCGGATTGCGGAATGAAGGGATACCACACCCAATAAGCTCTTATCCAGCATCAAGTACCCAGCATCCAGTATCTAGGATCCAGGATCCGGCATCTAGAATCGAGTTCCTATGAGAGTTGCGATTATTTCCGACGTACATTCAAACCTCGAGGCACTAAAGGCCGTACTTGAGGAAATAGAAAAAGACAATATCTCCCTGGTTATAAATCTCGGTGATTTAGTTGGCTACAACGCCAATCCAAAGGAATGCGTGGATTTAGTGCGAGAGAGAAAAATCATAAGCATTCTGGGTAACCATGATCGGGCTGCCACTGAACTGAAATTCGCCGAGGGTTTTAATATCTTGGCTTATCAGGCCCTGGTATGGTCGGCAAAAACCTTGTCTAACGGGCATAAACAGTTCCTTAACAGCCTAGAGCACACTAGGGTGCTGTGGGACCGCTATCTCCTCTTTCACGGCGCTCCAGGAAATCCAGATGCCTATATTTTTTACCTTTTTCAGGCCAAAAAGGTTTTCAACTATATGCGCAAAAAAACACCTGGGGTACGGATCGCCTTTTTTGGTCATACCCATCACCCTGCCTTGTGGCAGAGGGATATACGGGGAAAGGTCTCAAAAGTTGAAATCTCCGAAAACCATCTAGTGCTGGATGCAGAACAGATGTATCTGATTAATCCGGGGAGTGTAGGCCAGCCTCGACAGAGGCAATGGAAGGCATCCTATCTCGTTTTTACTAACGAGCCGGAAACCGTTCATTTTAGGTCAGTTGCTTACGATGTGCATTCGGCCCAAAACAAGATACGTGAAGCCCACCTGCCGGAGTACCTAGCGGAAAGGCTGGAAACTGGTGTATGATGTATACACGATTATGAGTCCAGGAGGGGAATCATGGCGAAAAAATACCAGAAAGAATGCAAGCTCAAGGACGGCACTGTTGTTCTTCTTCGGCCATTGGTTGCAGAGGACCGCAAGGGGCTGATTGCTTTTTTTCAATCACTTCCCGAAGAACTACGCCTCTACCTGCGCCACGATGTCACTGATAAAGAAATCATCAAATCCTGGACCGAAAACATCGACTACAACCGCGTTTTCCCGATCCTCGCTTTAGATGGCGACCGGATTGTGGGTGATGTCTCTCTGCACCGCATTCCCTTCGGCTGGAAACACCACATTGGCACCATTCGCGTGGTAGTAGACCCGGAATATCACGACAAGGGGTTAGGAACCCTGCTGATAAATGAGATAGTAGAACTGGCCGCTGAATTTGGCTTGGAGAAGCTCTGGGCAGAACTTCCCCTGAACTTTCCAGCGGCCATCTCCGTATTTCGCAAGGCAGGGTTTTCAAGCAAAGCAGTGGTAGAAGGCTTGGTGAAAGATCTCAGAGGCCGTAATACGGATGTAGTCATAATGGTGTGCGACATCGGCACCCAATATGGTTTTTAAAAGCTTTTAAATAATATCTATTTTAGCCTGAGCGGGATTTGAAATGGTCGGAATCAGGGCTGGCCTTTTTTTCTCGGAACTTTCAAAGAAAGCTGGAAAATCCCTACAAAGCAAATTGCAATGATGCCCATAAGGCCCATCCGACGGACACCTTCCAGGTTGGTGGTACCGGCCAAATAACGGATTAATACGTACCTGGGATCTAACTGAACAGACTTGTCGAAATCAGCATCAGATTGTTCCTCGTGCCCGAGCTGTAGATGGGCTTTTGCTCTGGTAGCATAAGCTTTAGCAGTGGTCCGTTCATCTCCCCTCAAATCGATAGCTATGGTGGACTCGTGCACAGCCTCTGCTGCCATTCCTGCCAGACGATATGCCTCTGCCCTGTCGCCGTGGGCTATGGCCACCTTTGGATCCAGCTCTATGGCCCGACTGAGATCTTCAATCGCCGACTCCGGCACGCCCTTTTTCAAGTAAGCCGATCCTCGCATTCGGTAGGCTTCAGCTCCTTTAGGCTTCAGCTCTATCACCTTACTGTAGTCATGAATGGCCTTGTCATACCGCCGCTGAAAATAGTAGTGAAGACCCCTCTTTTCATAGGCCTCCACTAGATTCGAGTTTAATTCCAGAGCCTTGGTGAAGTATGTAATTTTCTTATTAGCCAGGCTGCTCTCAACTCCAAGCTTGTAGAAGTGCATGGCATCTTGTGCCCATGCCGCAGAAGTGGTCACCACAATATATGTAACTAGCGCAAATAGCATTCTTTTCATGATCCCTTACTCCTTCCAGCACCACATTGGAGAATTCTTTATCCTCCCTCACCCGGTGAACTCGACATTTAATGTCGCTGGGTGCCAATGTCAAGTGTAGCAATTTCCCTGCCAGATTTTTTTGCCGATAAATTTCCCTTTGCTTACGCCCAGCATTGTTAGAGATCAGGGAAAAACTATGACACCACTCGGGAGGTTCGTATTACATTTAATTGAGTTGTGGGGCAAAGGAGTGATTCATTTAACCGAATTGGGGGAAAGTTTTCAGGATGACCCCTTTGAGGATGCTTGCATCAGCAAACCGTTCTTTCGGGTCTTTCTTAAGGCACTTGAGGATAATCTCCTCGAGTTCCACAGGGATATCAGGCTCGATCTTTCGTGGAGGCTTTGGTTCAAGGGTAAGAATCAAATCCATCAGGATCTTTTCGTTGTCGTGGTAAAAAGGTAAGTAGTTCGTGTATACAGCATACATAACTACCCCCAGCGCCCAGACATCACTGGCAATTTGGCTCTCGCCCATGATCTGCTCAGGAGCCATGAACGGTCTGGAGCCCACCATGGTGCTGCTGACGTCCTTATCTTTCAGCTCCTTGGCCACACCATAGTCGAGGAGTTTGACAATGCCATCTCTCCTGACAATAACATTTTGCGGCTTGATATCTCGATGGACAATCCGATTCTTGTGTGCGTGGGCAACAATGTCCACCAGTTGAAGGAGGATTGTTTCCTTCTCCTTCTCTTCCAGTGAACCTTCCAGAAGCTCTCGCAGGCTAGGTCCCTCCACGAACTCCTGTATCAACACCACCCGACCACCCTCTTCCACCACATCTATTACTTTGATAGCGTTGGGATGGTTCTCCAATTTTCTACAGATGGACGCTTCTTTACGGAAACGGTCGTTGAACTTTTTGCTTGTGGGTATTTTGGCAACATAACATGGGGCTCGGCCTTCTCTTTCGATATCTCGTACCTTCCAGACTTCTCCAAAGCTACCCAACCCCAACCGCTCAACTTTTTCGTAGCGTTCGGCAATTAACTCGGTCATCTTCATTAAAGAGAAAAAATCCCCGGCGGAGGGCAGCAATCTTGGCACCAACTGTCTCAGGAATCTGCCGAGAAATCGTTGCTCTTTCCCATGTCTCTCCAAAGGTTTCTCAGCTTCAGATTGCTCAGTTATATCAATGTTGTAGCCCTCATAACCTATTATGGCGCCGCTTTCATCGCGGACCACCTGGCCGTTCAGCAGCATAGTTATTTTCGTACCATCTTTACGCTTGAAATTGAGTCGAAAATTATCGACATAGCCTTGGCTCTCAATAATTTCCTGAAAACGCTGGCGATCCTGGGGGTCGAAGTAAAGATCATTTTTGATGTCTATCTCCAAGAGTTCATCTTTGTCTTTGTAACCCAGCAACTTGACCAGATTCTGATTTACGTCCAGAAATCGGCCCTCTCTGCTGCTCAGAAACAGGCCCTGCTGCTCGCCTTCGAAGAATTCCTTGTATCTTGAAATAACCTCCCTTTCTTCCCTTTCCTGCTGGCGGAGTCGGGCTAACACGCCGACCCTTCGCAGCAAAAAGTCTTGGCTGGCAGTCTTGAGCAGGTAGTCTGCCGCTCCCATCTGCAACCCCTGGGCCACGTACTGTTCATCAAATTTTTCCAGGAGAATAAGAACCGGCAGATTTCTTGTGGTACCTCTTCTCTTCAGACTTTGGAGGATTTGCAACCCATTCAGATAAGGACTCTGGATCGCCAAAAGTACTACTTCGGGAAAAAGGTCTTGGGCCAGCCTTAACCCTTCTTCACCATTGAGGGCCACAGCCACTCGATAGCCAGCATCTTCCAGGATTTGCTTCAAATTCTGGAGGTCCTGCTCCTGGGAGTCGATGATTAAGACACGGCGTTTCGTCATTTAATCTGTTCCACCACGAATTGAAAACGCTCTGGATTAAGGCTCTGTCAGGAAGACAATCTTACCATTACACAACGATTTATTCCAGCGATTGACACTGGAGTTATTTTAGCATAAATTTCCAAGAAATAGCGCAGAAACAGAATCACATTCAGCTGGTTATGCTGGCTGCGGCCACTCTGTCATATGTATTCTTTCATTTGATAGCAGCTCTAAATGGTGTCCGTCCGGAAACTAGCTTTGCAGAAAGCGGGGAGAGGATTGAAAGTAATAGTTGATTACAAGAGGAAAGGTGACAAGCTGATAGTTAACCATACCCAACTAAATGAATATATGGAACAAAAACTCCATGACCTCACAAACTTTCTGAGCAACATCATCACAGCGCTTATCATCTTAGCCGTGATGGTGGTAATCCAGACCTTCAGAGCCTCAGACGTTTATCTATACGGGCTAATCTTGCTACCTCTGATATCCCGTGGCTTCATGTACAATCGAATATCAGCCAGCCTGCACAAGAGGTTTGAAGAACTCCTCACTCTTTAAGCCAGTCTATTTCCGTTGACTTGATACCAGACCGTTGGTACGGTTCCGCTATTCGAGGTGAAGAATTGGAGAAGTTATGCCGTATTTCCTGACTCTGACCGGGGAAGAGATTATCTATGCTTCTCTGGCAATTCTCCTGATCGTTACTATTGGTTGCGGCTTTACCCGTTTCTTTGCCCTGAACTTCGCCAATCCCCCTCCGGAGGAAGGTGTGGACTTTGATTACAATGCTTTCAACCCCTGGACCAACCTGGACATTCTTGGCATCATTGTCTTTTTCGCTGGAGGATTCGGCTGGGGCAAGCAAGTAGACGATCAGGAGATAAGATTCAAGAAACAGAAGCTGGGGTGGCTTATCTTGTCTTTTATCGCCCCCTTCACCAGTTTTATCCTGGCTCTAACTGTGGCTTTTGTAAAGGACACATTCTGGACAGACCGCGTCATCCTGACGGTCATCGACGTAAGCGTCACGGTGACTGCCTACCACCTCCTGCCCATTCCTCCCCTCGCTGGCTCGAGGCTGATCTACCTGTTGGTGCCCCGGGCCCGCGAGCGCGTCTGGAGCCTTTTTTGCAAGGCTGGACCTTTCATAATTCTGGCCATGGTCTTATTTGACCGTTTTTCGGGAATACCGTTTTTGCGCTACACATTCGCCCCGGTTGTTGAAGCCCTGGGCAGGTTCGCGGCGTATCATTAAGTTGGCATGGAGCATAAGGGCATAGGGAAGGTATTAGTAGTCAGGAGCCAATACTCCAACACTCCATTACTCCAGATAAAAAAAGCGGGAAGGAAAAATCCTTCCCGCTTTTTTTTGCTAATGGTTTAGGTTAACTGGTCACGCCCCTGCTTTTTGTGGCCTCTTGGTCACCAGGGCGACTATGATTGCCAGGATTAGAAGACCTCCGGCAACATAGAAGGCGTTGTCATAATGCCCGGTCACGTCCCTGATGTAGCCACCCAGCTTGGGCATGAACGCTCCCAGACCCCAGCCGATGAACACCAGACCGTAGTTGAAGCCCAGGTTCTTGGGGCCATAGAAGTCAAGGGTGTAAGAGGGCATCAGAGCGAGACCGCCGCCATAGACCCAGTAGGCGATCATGCAGAACAAGAAGGCCAGGAACAGATTCTTGGCGTTGATGACCGTGGGCAGCGCGAACATGCAAATGGCAGCCGCTGCAGCATTGACCATGTAGGCCTTGTCCCTGCCGATGATGTCAGAGTACTTACCGGTACCTACACGGCCGAGGGCGTTCAATGCACCACCAGCGGACACCAAGATGAAGCCCGAGGCCAGCATGGGCCTGATGAACTTGGCGGCGTGGCCGATGATGAGAAGACCCGCCTGGGTGTTCAGGCAGAAGAGAAGGATCAGCGCGTACATCTGCCAGGTCTTCGCCATCTCTCCCGCGGTCCAGTCAACCGTGGTCGACGTCCCCTTAGCCGCCTGGGCAGCAGTCCACGCCTCCGGCGGTTTGGGTCCTTCGTACCCCGGCTCGGGCCATTTCAGCAACAGTCCGCAGAAGAAGATGACGATCAGGTAGGCGACGCCCAGTACCGTGAAGGAGCTTGAAAGGGACTGGTTTATGATCATGTACTTGACCAGTGGAGCTACGTAGAAGGCCGCACCTCCGTAACCAGCCACCGTAAGACCCAAGAAAAATCCCCTCTGGTGTGGGCCCAACCATTTACCAGTCGCGGGCACTGGAGCAGCATAAGCAACGCCCATGGCAACACCGCCGCCTACGCCAAATCCCCAGAGAATGCCTGCGTAGGATTTAGCGGTACCGGCGATGATCATACCGATACCCATGGCAATGGCACCAATGGTAGCGGAGGCCGTGGGGCCGTACTTATCCTGGATCTTACCACCGGGAATCATGAGCAAAGCGAAGATGAGAATACACAAGGATTTGGGGTTTGAGGCCTGCTCAGCGGTGAGTGCTCCGGGCCAGCCGTGAGCCACCATGTAGGCCTCGTCGGTAAGGTACTTGAGCCAAACAGACCAGGCGTACAAACAACCCAGACAGAGGTTGATGGTCGTACCAGCCAAAACGGTGATCCACGCTCGTCCGGGAAGCTTGTCTACCGGTTGGTTATATCCTTTGGCAAATTTTCCAAAACCTATGGTCATAATGTTTCCTCCTATTGTTTCTTATGAGTCCAATTTCATCTCTGGTACAATCCCCTCATGCCGTTTCCTGGTGGTCCATCCATCTCTCGCCCCTGTCTGGTATTAACTCCTGGTACTTCAATTACAAATTGGATTGAAGCCAGGAATGAAACCATTTTTCGGTAAGGAAGAATTGGACTATGGAAGATAGGGTTATGTTTCAGGGAGCATCCCGAGGCCAGGTAAACCGATCGGGCTTACTACCTCGAGGAGCCTTCTTCCATTGCCCGGCAAATTTGGACTAATGCCAAATTTGCCGCTAACAATATCTCTAGATAATTGTAAAAGACCAGTTTAAGATGCGAGATCAGATTTCACTGCCCCTCAAGGAAATAATATGAAGCATTGAGAGGAGACAGCACCAGACGACCTGCAGCCCAAAAAGAGCTGCCTGCTCTTAACGGACCTGCTTATCACCTCCTTTCGCTGCAGTAATATTAAGACCGGTTGGCGCTTGCGCCCTAATTATGCAGGGTATCCCGACTGAACTGGTATGTCATTTTCCGCGAACTCACTTAACAGAAAAAAACCCGATATAGGTTGATTGGAAGTTGTCTAGAAATATGAGAAAAGATTTTTCAAAAAGGACGCGTATTGATTCTGTATTTCACAAACAGTGGGCAAAGTCAAGGAGAAAAACCTTTATTTTCAGCTTGTTAATATTTTAACAAGGGCTCTAGTGTCCCACATAGCTTCCAAGTTGTTAGGGTAATTTATTTGGGATTTCGGATTGGCCTACTTTTGTTCCAAGTGGAGATGTTCGATACCCGGCTTGAGAAAGAAAGTGGACTCCTTGACCTTTTTGTCCAAAGTAGAAAAGGTGATCAACCATTTCTCCTCCACCTCCAAAGCTTCCAGACTTTTTACTGCTCTTAGTTCCACTACCGGGCCAATGGCAAAAGCACATTTTACCTTATCGTCAGAGTCAACTCCGATCAGGTCGAGAAATCCATCGCTCATCCTGGGAGGCTTGAAATCTGGAACCGGCCAGAGGTCGGCTCCTTTGACCATAGTGTACAGAAAACATTTGATTGTTTGATGAATCACCGGCCCATATCGAAAGGGCTTGGGAATGTTGGTCAGTTCCGTCTCCAGAGCTTTCTTTAGACTGCTTTTCAAGGAATCCACTGTCTTTATCCTCCTTGAATATCCGGTAAATCCCCACCCGAGACTGATCAGTTTTCATCGGCAAAGCAGTTCATTTCCATGTCATTCTGACAGCCTCAATCGTTTTTGGATGAACACTAATCGCCCTCCAGATTAAGCCATTTGCGAGCTGAGCGCCCTTTGATCCAGGCTTGCTCCTCCTCGCTCAATCCTGCAGCGGACATTTCTTCAAAATAGCGCTCGGGTAGAATAAGCGGATAATCGCTTCCAAACAGTACTCTTTGGGCACCCACAATCTTCACAGCAATGGTGTAAATCGAGGGATCATAGAGGAACGGGGAGGCAGCGGTATCGTATGCAACTTGTGACAGAACATCACGGGCTTCTTTCTTCAGTAGCTCGTAAACAAAGAGGCCTCCACCCCAGTGACATAGAATGAAGCGATTTTGAGGAAAGGACCTTATTATCTCGTAGATGACCTTTAAAGATGCTTCTGCCTTCCCAGGATACCAATGTCCCACCCTCTCGTTAGTATGAATCATGAGAGGAACCCCCCGTTGGCGACAGCTAGAGGCAATGGGCTCCAGAACTCGCACCACACTTGAGTCCAAGACCTCTGTGTAAAAAGCCAACTCGCCTACACCTCTCATACCGAAGGCCAAACACCGCTCCACTTCCTCTGGGGCTTGGGCAACTTTGGGATCAACACACACGAAGGGCAGCAGCCTATCGGGAAAACGACTTGCGGCCTCTCCAACGTAGTCGTTATGGCGTCGCATGACCTCCACGTCATTCCACGGGAAACCAAAAACAACAGTCCTGTCCACCCCGGAGCGATCCATCTGCTCAATCAATTCAGCAGCACCTACCAGCTTTGCCTGGGCAGAATTGTAGAGCAATCGAAATGCTGGATCTGCCTTGATTAGAGGTCCGCGATTATCGCGAATGTAAGGTGGGAAAATATGGGTATGACAGTCGATAATCATCGTGGGAGTTTCGCCATCCCCTCAGGCCGAATGGTAAAAGAGATAATTACGCCACAAATCGGGCGTATTGGAGATTCTTAATGTTATCATCAACATGGGATGCCAACTAGGTCTCCTGGCCTCACCAATCAAACTCATTCTTGCCTGCGCCGGCGTACGTCCCCCCTTTTTCTTGTTGCATGGTAGACAGCAAGTCACAATGTTCTCCCAAGCGGTTTTGCCACCCATAGCCTTTGGTATGACGTGGTCGTAAGTCAGGTCGCAGGCGTCCATTCTTCCACCACAATATTGGCACTTGTATTTGTCACGAATATATATGTTTTCCCGAGAAAAACGAATGGTGTGCTTGCGGAACCGAACCAGGTGCAAGAGTCTGACCACGGCAGGCAATCTGATCGCTAGGGTAACAGACCTCACCTCGTGATCATAGGTTTCCAGAACTTCAACTTTGTCCAAGGTGAGCAGAGTAATCGCCCTTTTCCAAGAGATTACTCGAAGTGGCTCATAGGTGGCATTGAGCAGGAGAACTCTCTCCATGAATCAGCCCGTCCGATTCCAATCTAACAAGGTAAATGAAAACTTCTCCAGTCTTCCTGCCATGACAGCATTAGAGCGATAACCAAAAAATCCAGCAGATGAACATGCAGCCTTCTAGCGTCCAGCAAGCGATGGTACTGGTCAGAGGTTCGCAGGGATCCCAATCAGCTGTCCATTTCTTGGGGCATGGGAATTTTTACAAAAGGAACGCCCTCCTTTTTGAGCATGTCTTCCTCTGTTTCTGTGGTGACTCCCCTGATGTTACGTTCTTCTCCATGACCATAATGAACCTTTAAGGCTTCCTTGGCAAAATTGTGGCCCACATCTTCAAAGTTGTCCTGAACGTAACGACACAAATTTTGCCAGGTTTTATAAGCGCTCTTCAAGTCGTCGGTTGGAGATGTCTTTTTCTTGATTGAAACTGGGGAAAGGACTCGCTCGATATTAATATCTCCGCAGGAAGGGCAAGCAATCTTTCCCTGCGCCAATTGACTTTCTAGATCATCAATTTTGTCAAACCAACCTTCGAATCGATGATCTCTGGCGCATCGCAGATCAAATACAATCATGGCAGCTTAAATCCCTCCATTTAGTAGCAGGACTCTACCACATTACTTGGGAAAAGATCAAGATCATTGAACATTTATGACTTAGAGCGATGGAGTGATGGAGTAATGATCAGGACTAATTCATATTGAAATTCGGGATTTGATTTTTTCCAACACTCCAGCACACCAATTCTCCAATACTCCAAGACCACTCGTCAGCGCTACCGACGCAGCCATTGATATCTGACCTGGTACAGAAAACACCAGGTTTCCTGAATTCCAATGAAATGAATTGTCAACTTGATTATCCTAAAGTAGTATGCTGCCCACCAACATTTAGTCAGGATATTTCACCAATCTTCTGCTTTGACCTTGAACATGGCCCGCCCGCCTCCCCTGAGTCCGCCCCAGGCGGACGATGGTGGGCAGGCAATGTCATCTTCACCTCCTACCCACATGGTTTGGGGAAATATCCGGACTAGGGGGAAACTATGAGCGGGCGACTGGTGGAAACGGCGGTGCAATGCGTTAGAGAGGCTGGTGCTATTCTTCTCAATTATCACAGAAAACTTGAAAATCTACGCATAGAAGCTAAAGGTAGCTTCGACTACGTCACTGAGGCGGACTTGGCAGCACAAGAAGCCATTGTCAACCTCATCCGTCGTCGCCATCCGGATCACGAGATACTGGCCGAAGAAGACCAGAGGAGTCCAGGGCAGAATGTTAGCCGTTGGCTGGTAGACCCGTTGGACGGCACCACAAACTTTATTCATGGTTTCCCCGTATTTGCAGTCAGCGTGGCTTTGGAACATAAAGACTCTATAGTCCTGGGGGCAGTTTACGATCCCTGCCGCAAAGAACTATTTCTCGCCCAAGAAGGCCAAGGTGCCAGCCTCAATGGACAATCTATTCAGGTTTCCTCCCGCCGCACGCAAGATGAGGCCCTGGTGACCACTGCTTTTCCTTGGAGGGAGAGAGCCCTTTTGTCTCGCTATCTAGAGGCATTCACTCGGATATTCACCAAAGTTAGCGATATCCGTCGAGGAGGCTCGGCAGCCCTCGATTTGGCTTATGTTGCCTGTGGCCGCTGCGAAGGTTTCTGGGAAGTGGGCCTCAGTCCCTGGGATATCGCCGCTGGTCACCTTTTGGTTAAGGAAGCTGGAGGACATATTTCGGATTTCACTGGCGGGGAAAACCACATCTGGGTTGGGGATGTGGTTGCTGGCAACCCTTCTATACACGGCTTTTTGCTTGGGATTATCCGAGAGGTGTTTGGGGGAAATGTCTCTGCCGCAACGGCATAGCGCTTGAGGCACCAAGCACTAGGCACTACGAACTACATCTCGGAACGGGGAATGGGGAACACTTAACTTCAAATCGAAATCCTGAGCATCAGGTTTGGGATGTTGGATATCTGACTAGGCTCGTGCCCTTGCTCTTTCGCTTGAAGAGATATAAAGACTTAGATTAGAGTTCAACAAATTAGGGAGACTTGCGACAATGATTGACTTGCCAGAAGGACTTTACGAAGTTGACCAGGCTTACTTGGTAGATGCCGATACAAACTCCAGCCGCTTGCCGCTCAGAGGCGCAACCTTTGAAGTTTGGTTGGACAAAAAAGGAAAAAAACAAATAAGGGGCCGAGCTTTTATTAGAAACCTGCAATTCGCTGAAATGCTGGCCGAAACAGAAAATGTGGATCTGGTCCTCCGTTTTTTCGAGGACTACTTCCTTTGGCTCAAAGACCCAGTCATTCAGGTCGGCAAGGTATTCGAACCCACTACAGAGTCATCCTTGATATTTAGTATTGGCGAGAGTGTCTCATTAATCAATGAGAAAGAATTTCTCCAGCTCACCGGCTTAAGGGACCTAGGCACTTAGCACTAGGCACCGAGCATCTTCTTTGCAGCTTCCTCGAAAACTTGTAGCGACTCTTCGCCCCAGAGACAGAAGATTACTTCTCTAAGAGAGGTCTCCTCCTGTTTCAGGGCTTCAACCACAGTGCTAAGCATGATCTGGGCGCAGCGCTCTTTGGGAAAACCAAATATTCCAGTGCTGATTGCCGGGAAAGCAATACTCTTTAATCCCTTCTCCCTGGCTAGGTTCAGGCTATTCCGGGTAGCATCCGCCAATTTCTCATCCTCATCGCCCTCACCCATACGCGGACCTACCGCGTGGATCACATAGTTAGCCTTAAGGTTTCCTCCTGTGGTTATTGCAGCTCCCCCCACCGGAGCACCACCTATGTGGTTACATTCTTCTTGAATTGCGGGGCCGCCCTTGGCGCGTATGGCTCCAGCCACACCCGCCCCCAAAACCAGATCCTTGTTGGCAGCGTTGACGATAGCATCTGTATCCATCTCGGTAATGTCGCCCTGCAAAAGCACCAGGTCCCTGCTATTTATGGTCCATTTCATAATGACCTCCTTGTTGCAGGCAATTTTAGCTCAGTCGCCTTATTGCCGAGTGGAAATTACATCACTTCAGTCCCGCACGGCAAGCGGTATCTTCGACAAGCGGCATCGCCGAAAAGCGGTTTCCCAGTTTCGCAGTATCGCGACAGTAATTGACTAAATATCCGGGCTAAAAGGGAAAAAATAACCGTGCTGCCAAGGTTACAATAACAGAAATCGCAAGCAACCCGCCTATAACAACGAGCAAAGCCTGCCCGACGCTGACTCTATGGACAATGCTCAGTCCCAAGGCAGAAAGGTAGATTTCGTAGAACTGAAAGAGAAGGATAACAAAGAAAACCGGAAACCAGGCGAAAAGGTTCACTGCACTGGCGTAGCAAACCACTCTGAATGTGGCCTCGTATGATCCACCAGTGCGCAGCAATTTGGTGAAGAGGAAGTTAAGAATTCCAGCACTGACAAAAGGCATCCATATTGCCACAAACATTACCAGCAAGATCCAAGGAGAGATACTTCCTGACGTAGCCAGGGTAAGGCAGATGGAGACAACAAAGGAAAAGGTTGTGCAGAAAAGGAAGAAGACATAGGGTCCCAAGAGTCCCCCCTCCACCGGCATGCTCGGAAAGAATCTGCGAGGGCTTAGAAGTACCGCCTTTGCTGTGCTCAGAAACCCTCTTAACAATCCGCTCCCTGAAGGCTCAGGTTGGATGGAGTCCGGTAGGTCAGCCTGAAATGATCCACCCTTTTCCATTGTTCAATCTTATAACCCTAGAAATCTGCACCCCAAAAGGGTAGCATCTAGTGAAAAGGGGCTAGGTTTTAACTTACCTAACCCCTTGAGTTCATTGGAGGCGGCACCCGGATTCGAACCGGGGAATAACGGTTTTGCAGACCGTTGCCTTAGCCACTTGGCCATGCCGCCTTTTCAATCATTACTAACAGTTAGGTGGTTGACTGTCAAGGTCTTTTGCGGTTGGAAAAGACTTGAGAAGAGCTTCGGCTATTCGCCTAAATATTGTCCGTCTGTCCCGAGCTTGTCGCAGGCCTGCATGCTTCCCGCCGCATGTTGAAAGCTGGTCATATTCCCAGGAGTTTCCCCATTTTTTTATTAGCATTTTCCCATCTAATTATGGTGAGTATCTAGTATGGCCAGGCCGTGAGACTCGGAGCGACAGAAGAAACAACCGAAAACCATTTTCATTTCCAAATCAGCCACAACTCTGTAATGGCCTCAATCCACAGCCACGAGGCCAACATTTTTGGGGAAACTGAGGGTTATATTCCCTGTTGATCTAGTCACACCTCCCGTGCTATAAGGTGACTCTATAAATATAGCGGGAGTAGCTCAATTGGCAGAGCATCAGCCTTCCAAGCTGAGGGTTGCGGGTTCGAAACCCGTCTCCCGCTCCACGGAAAATAGGGACTTAGAGAGTGAGTCTAAGTCCTTTTCTTTTCTCCAGATGGTACATCCTTGAAGTAATCCAATTTAAAGCAGGGGGAAGGGTTGATTGAAAAGTCTGATTCCTTGAATAAAGCACTAAAGTACCGCTGGCTTATTTTCTGGATTCTTGCCTTTAGCTATATCTTGGTTTATTTCCACCGTCTTTGCCCCGCAGTCGTAGCCGTGGATATGATGCGTGATCTGCACGCCTCCGGCACCCTGCTTGGCCTCCTGAGTTCAGCCTATTTCTATCCCTACGCTCTCATGCAACTTCCCGCTGGTCTTCTTTCGGATTCATGGGGCCCCAGACGCTCCATTTCTCTGTTTTTCCTCGTGGCCTTTATCGGTTCCGTTATGCTAGGCCTGGCTCCATCTGTGCTCTTGGCCCTGGTTGGACGCAGCCTTGTCGGACTGGGCGTCGCCATGCTCTTTGTACCCACCATGAAAATACTGGCAGAGTGGTTTCGTGTCAGGGAGTTTGCCACTATGACCGCCATTCTGATAGTCATGGGCGGACTTGGATCTCTCACGGCGGCCTCACCTCTAGCCATCCTCAGCAACTGGATTGGCTGGCGTCTTTCCTTTGTTGCTGTAGGAGTTTTTACTCTATTGATGGCTCTTCTGGTCTGGCTCTTTGTCCGCGACCGGCCCTCTGATCTTGGCTGGTCCTCTCCATCAGAAACCGCCGGGTCTAGCCCCCCTGCAATAGGCCTATTAGAGGGCATGAAAAGAGTCCTCACCTACCCTAGGTTTTGGCCTGTTGCCATCTGGTTCTTTTTTGATCTTGCTATCTTTTTCTCCTTCGGTGGACTGTGGGGTGGCCCCTATCTTATGCAAGTCTACGGACTTTCAAAGGCCAAAGCAGGTCATATCCTCTCAATGCTTGCAATCGGTATGATAGTGGGAAGTCCCTTCCTCAGCTTCCTCTCCGATCGTATTTTCCGTGGGCGAAAACCGGTGCTCCTGCTCTCGAGTTTTATTGTATTGTGCCTTACAGCTCTTCTCGCCTTCTATACAGATCGGCTGTCCGTGCCGACTCTCTACCTTCTCTGCTTGGCTTTCGGTATTTTTTCCAGCGCCATCGTAGTCATTGCTTTCACCACAACCAAGGAGCTCTTTCCTGTACAGATTGCTGGAACCTCTACAGGATTAGTAAATATCTTCCCCTTTGCAGGCGGGGCCCTTTTTCAACCTTTGCTTGGCTACCTTCTTGAACGTCCCGGAAAAGCGGGAGATGCTTTTACTTTAATAGGCTACAAGCAGGCTTTTCTTGCCCTCTTTATATGTGCAATCATTGCCTTCTTTGCCTGCCTCTTTCTCAAAGAAACTTTACTCAAAGAGTAAAAAATCAGGGAGTATGTTTCAGTGATGAAGTGGTCGAATCCGTTAAACCTGAAACTCCAAGCACCTAATTCCAGGTTTCAGTGTTCAGATTTCAGGTTTTACCCTTTGTTTTTCTTCTCCTGACACCTCAGTGATTGTGATTTGTTCAATTGAAACTTGACCTGTCCCGAAGGACCATTTTTTCTGAGAGTAGATTTAAGTTTACATAAGATTAATTATCAGACTATAATTCCGTCCAATACAATTTTCAGACAATTCCCCTACTCTCACCTAGCCCAGCCAAACTCCCCTGGCGCCATTTTTCCTTGCACTCATGTGACTGCTCATTTATCCTAACAGCTAGGCTGATTCTTTGTCAGTGGACCGCTATCTGCGGTCAAATCCAGTTGTGACCAGATCTAAACACTATACTTCTATCTGGGAGGGGCATCATGGCTGAAAAAATTTTAGTGGCGGACGATGAGCAAGAGATCAGGAATTTACTGGACCATTTTCTTAAAGGTCAGGGTTATGAAGTTGTTCTGGCCTCCGATGGAAACCAGGCGCTAGAGCTAGCGATAGAAGAAAATCCCCAGCTAATAATACTCGACATAAAGATGCCCGGCCTCGACGGGTTGGAAGTTTGCAAACGACTAAAAGAGAAGGAGCAGACCAAACTTATTCCTGTCATAGTTATAACTGGGTTTGAAGACAACAAGATGGAGGCTCTCAATATAGGAGCGGACGACTTTGTAAACAAACCCTTTGACATGGCTGAGATTTCCAGTAGAGTCAAGTCTGCTCTCCAGATCAGACACCTTACCAACGAACTGGAAAGGGCTGTGGCTTACATTGAGGAGCTGCGCAAGGATCTTGCAAAATTGAAATAGAAGTTGATTTCAGGTTCACTTCGGTTAATGCAGTAAAACGCTAGGGTGGGTAAAGAAACAAGGTGCGATGATGTCGAGTGATAAACGATCTTATCCCAGATCCTCAGTCAGATGGCCAGTAACTATGCTTACTGCCAATGGTACCTTGGAAGGAGTGACAACAAACGTAAGCACTCTAGGCGCCTTTATCCGGTGCCAAAAACCGCTTAATCCGGCAGTAAGCCTTTTCTTGAAGGTCGAACTCCCTATGGGTTCCCCTCTTCAGGTCTTTGCCGAAGTCGTTTGGTCGAATCAGGCTAGCCTTGAGGATGAAACCATAGCGTCGGGCATGGGCGTTCGCTTCTTGTGGTAAAGAAAACCGCTGAGCGCATAGCCTATAGCTTCAGAGTAATTTGGGAAGATATGCCATGTCTCTACTGGAAAAGGTCGGTGAAGAAACGTTTCTCCAAAGAGCGCAAGAGATAGCCGCTTCTCAGCCTCTGTTCTCATGGTTGGGCGCCCGAATTGTTTCTGTTAGCCAAGGGGGCTGCGAGATGGAGCTACCGCTGAGGAAAGAATTCATGAACGACCGCCACACTCTTCAGGGCACGGTGCTTTTTGCTCTCCTCGATGCAGCCACCTACGTAGCTTCTCGTACTCTCGTAAGATCTAGAGGCGAGCTTGATTTTCATCAAGAAATGAAACTCAACTTCATCAAGGCAGTCCGAGAAGTTAATCAGACCATAAAGGCGAGAGGTCGTGCCCTACACCGCGGACGCTCAACTTCGGTGGTTGAGGGCGAGATTTATGACGAAGCCGGTGACCTAGTGACCAAAGCACTCGGTACTATAGCCATACTACGTTATTGAGGAATTGGGGAATTGAGGGATTAAGGGATTGGATCACAACTCGTCTTAAAACCCCCAATTCTTCAACTTCTCAATTCCTAAATTCCTCAATTTCTTTCATCTTTGCTTCCTAGACTCCCAGGCCCGCCTTACTCCTTCAGGTACACCAAGCAGTAAAGCGGCTCCAAGGTATATCAGTACTCCAGCCAGTACCCAACCTACCAGGCCAAGTATAAGCAAGCCTCCTTGCAGTGCGCCACCAGCATAAGTAAACCAAGAAAGAGCTTGGATCACTGCAGCCATGATTATTGCCGCTATCAAGCAGCGAGTACCGCTAAGCAGCAGCCGCCTTGCCTCTATGCTTCCAAGATGTTTTCCAAGGAGAATGAATAAGCCAAGCAAGTTGGCAATCGCTGCAACTGAAATAGCAAGCGCCAAACCACTGTGGCCAAGGGAACTGACAAGGAATATGCTCAACAAGACATTGATAGTTAGAGCTCCAACACCTATCCAAACTGTAACGTAAGCGCGATCTAGAGCATACCAAGCCCCCACCAGCACCCTGGAACCAGCTACCGCCCACAGACCCAGGGCAAAATATCCCAGGGCATCCGCCGTCATCAAGGTGGACATCCTATTAAACTCGCCTCGTTCGAAAAGCAGACGTACGAGAGGCACCCTGATCGCCCAGAGGCCAGCTGCTGCGGGAATAGTTAAAAACCAGACAAGTTCGAGGGCTTCAACCAGCTGCCGGCGAAAAGCTTCCCAATCTTCCAAGGCTGTCTGGCGGGTAAAGCGTGGTAATACAGAGGTTGAGATGGCACCACCAAAAAGGCCCAGTGGAAACTGAACTAAGCGCTCTGCGTAATAGAGAAAAGAAATGCTTCCCACGGAAAGAAAGGAGGCAAAAAGGGTGGCAATAAATATATTAAGATGATAAACAGCCGCACCCAGCATGGTGGGCACCAGCAGTCTCAAGACAGCAGAGACTTCAGGAGAACGCCACCACCGAACCAAACTCCATCTCAGCACTAGGGGCCGGGCCCAATGGAATTGGAAAGCCACTTGGAGAAACCCACCTAGAAGAACACCCCAAGTTAGGGACCACTCTGGAGCCAATTTGAAATGTCCCCCAAGTCCCAGGAGCGCCAGCATACTTAGGTTTAGCAGACTAGGGGCAGCTGCAGGGGCGGCGAAATGCTCGTGCGTGTTGAGACGAGCCATAACAAAACCGGCAACTCCAATACAAAACACATATGGAAACAGCCACCTAGTAAGTTTAACTGTCAAGTGCCATTTAGCCCCACTTCCGACAAAACCAGGCGCCAGAAGCGAGACAAAAAGAGGAGCAGCCACCACCCCCAATAGGGTGAGGCCCAGATAGAAAAAAGCTGCAAAACCGCCCAAATTGTTTGCAAGTCCACTAAGCTTGACATCATCACCGAGAGCATAAGACTTGCCCATCTCTGGCATGTAGGGAAGACTTAGTGAGCCCTCTGCATAGAGACGACGGAAAAGGTTTGGGATGCGAAAGGCCACGAAGAATACATCCGCCTTGTAACCGGCGCCCAAAGCATATGCAATCGCCATATCGCGCAGAAATCCTAGCACCCTGCTCAGTAGAGTGAGACTGCTGATGAGAGAGGCTGAGTGGATCAAACCAACTTGTCTTGCCTTCATATTGCTATAGCCTAATATCGGGGCTAGGGGTTTAGGTCTGCATTCCGGCCAAGGTTGTGCAAAATTTGTGCGAATGTCAACTGCATTGTCGGTTTTGCGCCTCGAGCCGGTTCAACCGTGTAGACCAGTTAGCTAGCCTACATTTGTTTTCTCAACCTTCTAAAGGGGCTCAACGGGCTAAACCTACAGACTGGCAGAAAAATTCTTGACTTCTCTGGACGGGCAGTGTTAAAAGACTCAATTACACTTTTTGTGAAGTTCAGATAGGAGCTCGACTCCTGGTCGAGCTTAATTATTTAGAGAGGAATCTAGGAGGAGGAATATAAGTGGCCACCCATAAGTCTGCAATCAAGCGAGCAAAGCAAAGCGAGGCTCGACGGTTACGCAACCGTACTAGAAAAACAAGAGTAAAAACTGCAGTAAAACAGGTCCGCACAGCCTTAGAGAATAAGTCTGTGGAGGAGGCACAAGCGGCCCTTCAACAGGCTATTCCTGTGATTGACAAGGCTGCATCCAAGGGGAGTCTGCACCATCGTGCTGCGGCACGCAAGATTTCACGCCTAAGTAAACAGGTCCACGCTTTGAGCGTCGAGGAGAAATAAGATCATTGAGCATTTATCATTTCGCATTCTGCATTTATCATTTATTTAGCCGTCATACTTAAGTTTCCAGAACTGAACAATGAGAAATGATAGATGATTAACCAGGGACCCGCTTGCGGGCCTGAGGGGAGCAAGGCGAGCGCGAAGAAATGCTAAATGACTTAGAATGCTTCAAACATGTCGATGTGTATTTTTTCGGCTAAGTATTCGGCTATCTTATTAGTGGCTTGGCGTCTCAGTAAGGTGGTATTCAGGGCACTACCCGTCTCAACGTACTCCTCGTAATAGCTAAAGTTTTTCTTCCAAAGAACCTCTTCTGTCTCAACCCGCTTAAGCACAAGTTTTAGGGTGATCGTGACCCGGGAAGTCAGGGTCTTATCAGAGTCGACGTGACTGACCTCCCCTATCTTGATTTCGGCTATGCTACCGCCCAAGACCCCGTCGGCCTCTTTGCGGGGCTTTATCGGCAGTCTCTTCCATCGAATAAATTCGTTGAGAATGGCATTGGTAAACACGCTCTCGAGCCCGATCTCAGCTGTATTATTCTGCAAGACATCAATGGCAATGCTCTTAATATCACCAGGGGCCTGACCTCCGGTCCCGGCAAAGTGATAGCCGCAGCCCAGAAGCGACAGCACTAGTAGACAAACAACCGTCAGGGCTAATTTAGAATGAGGTAACATAAGTTCACGGCTCTTCACGGCTTACACCACTACATTAACTAACCTACCGGGGACTACCACCACTTTGCGCACAGGCTGGTCGCCGACGAATGTTTTTATCCTCTCATCAGATAGTGCGGCTTTCTCAACGTCCTCATTTGAGGCGCTGGGCGACACGTAGATGCGACTTCGCAGCCGACCGTTGACTTGCACCACAAAGAGCTGCATATCCTCTGCCACTGCTTCTTCATTCCACTCCGGCCAAGGCTCTTGCACCACACTTGTCTCATGCCCCAGGGCCTCCCACATCTCTTCTGCAATATGCGGCACCATGGGAGAGTTCAGAACTACAGCTGTATCCACTGCTAGTCTTAAAACTGGAAAAGCCTCCGGACCGTATCCATTTTCAGAGCGAAATTGGTAGATGGCGTTAACCAGTTCCATTACCGCACTGATGGCGGTGTTGAAATGAAACCGCTGCTCAATATCATCTGTGACTCTCTTGATGGTCTGATGGGTCTTGCGATGTAAAGCCCTCAACTCCCCTTCCAAAGGCTCGCTGCCATCATAAGGAGTAACACTGCGAAGTTTCTCATGCTCCTCATAGACCAAGCGCCACAGCCGATTGAGGAATCGAGCACTCCCCTCTACCCCGCGATCGCTCCACTCCAAATCCTTTTCAGGAGGTGAGGCAAAAAGACAGAAAAGTCGCACCGTATCTGCACCGAAACGCTCAATCAAATCCCCCGGGTCAACCACGTTGCCCTTGGATTTGGACATCTTTTCCTTGCGGCCTATCTCTGCCCGACTACCACACTTACGGCATCCATAAATATCCGCTCCCTCTTCAATGACGTCATGAGGGTCAAGCCAGCCGTGCTCTAAGCAGCGGAGAGTCTCCTTACAGACCATTCCTTGGGTCAAAAGATTGACAAAAGGCTCGTCCTGACTGACCATTCCCATATCCCTGAGCACTTTAGTGAAAAATCTCGAGTAGAGCAGATGGAGTACCGCATGCTCAATACCGCCGATATATTGGTCAACTGGCATCCAGTAATCATTTCTTGCCTTGTCTAAAGGTCCCTCCTGATAATCGGGACAGGTGTAGCGGTTAAAATACCAAGAGGATTCTACAAATGTGTCCATGGTGTCTGTCTCCCGCCTGGCATCTTCCCCACATTCAGGGCAGGCGGTCTCCACAAATTCCTTGAGTGTTGGGAGCGGGGTGCCGCCTGCGGGCGTGAGACTGGCGTCCAGGGGTAAAACCACTGGCAGATCTCTTTCGGGCACTGGCACTATGCCACATTTGTCACAGTAAATCATGGGGATGGGGGCGCCCCAATAACGCTGCCTGGAGATGAGCCAATCGCGCAGTCTGTAAGTGATCGACCCTTCACCCAGCCCTTTTGACTCGAGGTATTCGTTAATGGCTTCTCTGGCTGCAGCACTTTCCATTCCACTGAACTCGCCGGAATTGACAAGAATCCCATCTTCTTCGTAAGCCTCTTCCATGCTGCCAGCGTCCAGTTCACCTCCCACAGGATTGACCACCACCTTCAAGGGTAGGTTGTAAGCTTGAGCAAATTCAAAATCCCTTTGGTCATGGGTGGGCACCGCCATCACTGCCCCTGTGCCATATTCCATCAGGACAAAATTAGCAACATAGATGGGCATCCGCTCACCAGTCATGGGATTACGACAGTAGGCTCCAGTAAAGACACCTTCTTTATCAAAGAACTCAGAAGTTCTCTCACTTCTTTGTATGCGCTTGGTCTTCTCGATGAATTGTTTGACTGCTACTTCCTCTGGTCTGCCTCGGCATAGTTTTAAAGACAGAGGATGTTCCACGGCAAGACTCATAAAGGTCGCGCCAAATACCGTATCTTGCCTCGTGGTGAAAACCTTTATGGGTTCAGCCGAATCTTCCAGGGGAAAATGGATAATGGCCCCGTGGCTTTTTCCGATCCAATTGCGCTGCATGGTTAGCACCCGTTCTGGCCAACCTGACAGACGGTCACAATATTCCAGCAACTCGTCAGCATAATCTGTGATCTTGAGAAACCACTGAGACATCTCTTTCTGTTCCACCTCTTGGCTGCAACGCCAACACAGGCCCGCCTCGACCTGTTCGTTGGCTAGAACAGTCTGGCAAGTCGAGCACCAATTCACGTAAGCCTCTGCCCGGTATGCCAGACCCCGTTCATACATCTTTAGGAACATTAACTGCTCCCATCGATAGTAGGAGACATCGCAGGTGGCCAGTTCTCTGCTCCAGTCATAGCTGAATCCCATTTGTTTCAGCTGTGCTTTCATTTGGTCAATATTGTTGTATGTCCAGGTAGCCGGGTGGATCCTGGCCTTGATAGCAGCGTTTTCCGCAGGCATGCCGAAGGCATCCCAGCCCATTGGGTGAATCACGTTGAATCCACGCATGGTCTTGTAACGACCCACTACATCACCAATCGTGTAGTTTCGCACGTGTCCCATGTGGATGCGTCCTGATGGATAGGGAAACATCTCTAGGAGGTAATATTTTGATTTGCTTGCATCTTCGCTTACATAAAAAATACGCTGTTCCTCCCAAATCCGCTGCCATTTGGGCTCGATCTCCCTCGGATCGTATTTGGCCTCCATCATTCCTCCCGCGTTTTTAACTGTAAGCACTAAGCACTACAACTCGGAACGGGGAACTCGCAGATAAATCCTAAACAAATTCGGGGATTAAGGGACTGGAGGGGATTACGGAGAATTGTCTATTTATGCTCCAATTCCCCAATTCCTCAATACCTCAATTTCTTTGCTTCGTGCCTG
>CP070689.1:288300-319720 GCA_020353155.1 Deltaproteobacteria bacterium
AACCAGGCCCCTCCATTGCACTGGCAACCTGCTTACCCCGAGAAGAGGGTGAGCAAAGCCTATAGGCCGCCAGTTATAGGGGTCGTCAGAGACTCTGCTTTCCAGTTTTACTACCCGGAGAATCTCGAGGCCCTTGAAAAAAGAGGAGCTAGGTTGCTAACGATAAACGCATTGCGAGACAGCGCTCTCCCAGAATTGGATGCGCTCTATATCGGTGGCGGCTTTCCTGAGACACATGCAGAGCAATTAGCTGCCAATGGTCAACTGAGAAAAGAACTCAGATCGGCAATTGAAGCTGGGCTGCCGGTTTACGCTGAATGCGGTGGCCTCATGTACCTGGGACGAAACTTGGAGATTAGGGGCAACACTTATCCTATGGTAGAAGCTTTGCCGATTGACTTCCGACTCGAGAAAAAGCCACAGGGACACGGCTATACCGAGGTGGAAGTGGTAAATACAAATCCTTTTTATCCAGTGGGAACCACCTTGAAGGGACATGAATTCCATTATTCCCGGGTGACCCGCTTAGATCTTGGCTCAGAATCATTGGCATTCGCCATGAGGAGAGGCTCTGGTATCTTGGATCGAAAGGATGGAGTGTGTTATAAAAACATCCTGGCCACCTATTCGCATGTCCACGCCATCGGTACACCTGAATGGGCCGAGGGCTTGATCCGACGGGCCCTGGCGTACCAACGGGAGTTGAGAGATAACACTAAGGGAAAAAAAAGAAAAATGGACCACTGGAGTACCAGCACTGGGGTTGGCGACGGGGTCCGCTAATAAAACTAGGAGGTGAATTTCATGGCAACAGTTGAGCACATGGGCAAATCGTTCGAGATTGATGAAGACGGCTTCATCGATGCTTTTGACAGTTGGTGCCCCGAGTGGGTCGATTACGTAAAATCTTCTGAGGGCATTCAGGAACTAACCGAAGAGCACTGGAAGGTTATCCACGTACTTCAGGACTACTATCAGAAGCACGGTATCGCACCCATGGTCCGGATCCTTACCAAGGTGACGGGGTACAAGCTCAAATATATCTACGAGCTCTTTCCCTCTGGACCAGGCAAAGGCGCCTGTAAGATGGCTGGGCTTCCCAAGCCCACAGGCTGCGTCTAACTAGGGAATCAACCAATTTTTTCACAGGGAGTGGGAAGTATAAGACTCTCCCAAAGAGGATTAGTGTTTGCTCGAGGCCGGACCGGATATCCGGCCTCTTTTTTGTGGGAAGGGGGCTTGGTCTTATGATTAGTCTTCGGGGGATAAATATAGTCTGATAATGTATATTATGTAAACTTTACTCTCTGTGATAATAATTTTCCTAGTAGCACCCTCCCAAGATATTCTCCAACATCCCCCCTTTTGGCCTTACGCTTCCGACTTGCCTTAAAAGAATAATCCTTTCGGATCCTAAGCTCGAATTTTTCATGAATCGCTTACCACGACCAATGCCTGTTATAATAGCTGTGTAAGTGAGAGCTAAAAGTGGACCAAATTGATATTATCTGAACCGATCAGTCATTGAAACCAAAGCTATGGAGGCTATGGTAGATGGACAGCTCAAATCTCGAAGCTAGCATCAAAGCACGTGGCCAGGAATTCTTTTCGATCATAAAGGGTGAAACACCCTCCATATTCGATAAAGGATGGTGGACTGGAAAACTCACAGAATGGTGCATGAGTAATGATAACTTCAAGGTCCAACTCTTCCGTTTTGTCGATGTGCTGCCATACTTGACCACCAGTGAATCTCTCAGTCGCCACATTCAAGAATATTTCGCCGACCAAGATGAAGACATCCCTTCCGTGCTTAAGTGGGGCGTCAAAACCGCCGGTATTGGCGGCAAGGTTGCTGGCAAAATTGTGGCTCAAACTATCCGAGCCAACATCGAAAGTATGGCCAAACAGTTTATTATTGGTGAAAGCGCTAAGGAAGCCCTTAAGGTATTGACAAAACTACGAAAAAACAACTTCGGCTTTACGGTTGACATACTCGGAGAAGCCTCGGTTAGCGAAAAGGAGGCTGAACAGTACCAACTGAGCTACTTCGATCTTCTTGATAATCTGAAAAAGGAGGAAAAAAGCTGGACAAGTCTTGGGGATACAGCCACAGACTTGGACTGGGGCCACACAGCCAGAGTCTACATCTCCGTCAAGCCTTCAAGTTTATACTCCCAGGCTAATCCTGCCGATTTTGAGGGCTCTGTCAAAGCCATTAGCGACCGCTTCAAGCCCATTTTATCTAAGGCCAAGGAAATGGGAGCTTTTGTCAGAATAGACATGGAACAATACAAATATAAGGACATAACTGTTGAAGTCTACCGCAGGCTGCGTTCTTCTCCAGAATTTAGGGATTATTCTAATTTTGGTTTAGTGCTTCAGAGCTATTTGCGGGACACAGATAAGGATCTGGAAGACTTGCTCAAATGGGCACGAAATGAGGCTCTGCCCTTCTCTGTCAGGTTAGTAAAAGGAGCCTACTGGGATTATGAAACTGTTATTGCCAGGCAGAATGGCTGGAAAATCCCCGTTTATACAATCAAGGCCGAAACCGACGCCGCCTTTGAACGTCAGGCAAAGAAAATTCTGGAAAACCACGACATCTGCCACTTAGCGTGCGGTTCCCACAATATTCGAAGCATTTCCGCAGTACTAGAGACCGCGAAAACATTGAAGGTACCCGAAGACCGCTATGAATTCCAGGTCCTTTACGGCATGGCAGAACCGGTTCGCAAAGCCCTGCAAAAGGTTGTAAAACGGGTGAGACTATACTGCCCATATGGTGAGCTCCTGCCTGGTATGGCATATCTGGTCCGTCGCCTTCTCGAAAATACAGCAAATGAGTCCTTTCTGCGCCAAAGTTTTGCCGAAAAATTGGATATAGACAAGCTCCTGGCAGATCCAACCACTCAATTGTCCTACAAAGAAAAACCAAGTGTATTCAATGAGATAGCAGTAAAATATGAAAATGGCTATAGTCCCTTTATTAACCAGCCTACGGCGGACTTTACCGATTACGAGATAAGGTCGGCATTTCCCCAAGCAATTACCAAGGTGCGAGGGATGCTGGGGCGCACCTATCCTCTCCTGTTTAACGGCAGAGAGACGAGAACAAAAGATACCCTCCCCTCAGTAAATCCGGCAAAACCATCAGAAGTAATCGGCCATGTATGTCAGGCGGGCACCAAAGAGATTGACTCCGCCATTACAGCCGCCAAGGAGGCTTTCCCCTCCTGGCGAGACACATCATCCAAAGATAGAGCCCAATATCTATTCCGAGCCGCGGAGATTACCCGTAAACGTATATACAACTTAGCAGCCTGGCAAGTGCTGGAAGTTGGTAAACAATGGGATCAGGCTTATGCCGACGTTGCTGAAGCCATTGATTTTCTTGAATATTACGGAAAAGAGATGATTCGACTCGGCAAAGAAACTCGGATGGGAAGAGCCCCTGGTGAGCGGAATTACTATTATTATCAACCTAAAGGGCTGGCCGTGGTCATTGCCCCCTGGAACTTCCCTCTAGCTATAAGTTGCGGCATGTCTGCAGCGGCAATCGTAACGGGCAATTGTGCAATTTATAAGCCCTCCGGCCTCTCGTCTGTTACAGGTTTCGCCTTGGCCGAGATTTTCCAACAAGCCGGCCTACCTCAAGGTGTCTTCAATTACACCCCTGGACCTGGAAAAGTCATAGGTGACTACCTCGTGGACCATCCTGCGGTCGGTGTCATCGCCTTTACCGGTTCCATGGAGGTTGGCCTGCGCATCCTGGGAAGAGCTAGCAAGCTTCAACCCCAGCAGGCCAGTGTTAAAAAGGTTATTGCTGAAATGGGTGGTAAGAACGCCATAATCGTTGACGATGATGCCGACCTGGACGAAGCCATTGTCCACATACTTCACTCCGCTTTTGGCTTCCAGGGGCAAAAGTGTTCAGCATGTTCCAGAGTGATCGTCCTGGAACCAATATACGACAAATTTGTCCATCGCCTTGCACAGGCAGCAGAGTCGTTAAGCATAGGTCCAGCAGAAAATCCAGCTAACTACATGGGACCTGTTATCGACGAGCAGGCGCGGCAGAGAATTCTAGAATATATTCAAATAGGAAAAAAAGAAGGTAACATATTGATATCCAGAGATATTCCAAGTCAAGGCTACTATGTCTCTCCAACTATTTTCACCGGCATCAAGCCTGAACATCGTCTGGCACAAGAGGAAATTTTCGGCCCAGTGCTTTCAATCATGAAAGCCAAGACATTCGAACAGGCAATCAAGTTGGCAAATTCCACCAAGTTTGCCCTTACCGGGGGGGTATTCAGCCGAAGTCCAAAACACCTGGAACAAGCCCGGAGGAACTTCAGGGTTGGAAATCTATATCTTAATCGGGGTATTACCGGTGCCTTGGTGGGAAGGCAGCCTTTCGGTGGGTTCAAAATGTCTGGAGTAGGCTCAAAGGCTGGAGGCCCTGACTATCTCCTTCAATTCATGGATCCCTGCACAAGTACTGAAAACACAATGAGAAGAGGATTTACCCCAACAACTAACTAATATAGCATTGATAAATGACTTTAAATTAATAAATAACTTTAACTTATAGCCCCCCCCTACCCTACCAGCTTGTTGAAAAAGAAGAAGTGAGAATGATCCCAGAAATCAAACCAGTTGAGACGCAAGGCCAGAGAATCTCTTTCATATCTAAGAAAATAGATTAAGTAATAGATATTTTCTTTTATATATTAATACTATATTAACTACATATGAAGCCAAATTGTCTAGCTGGCAAATAGTGAAGCGAATGGGCCTACCATTGCTAATTTTTAGGACACCAGCTATTTGGATTATGCGAGCAGCCCTTTTAGGCAGCCGATGTGAGCATCGCAGCGATCACGAAGGAGAGACAATTCCTCTTGAGAAAATTTGTAGCTTCCCAACATTTCCACTAGCAAGTGCAACCACTCGTCACTAGAGAAACGGCGAAAAAGATCTCTTATTTCTTCTGCCGTCGGTTCGCCTTTCCGGCTCTGCGTTTTCCCCTCCTCCAGTCCAGCAAAAAAGCCAGCAATTGTCCCCTCCAGACAGAGATCTTCTGCCCAAACTACTTGTCCAACGCCATCAAGGCGGTCAATTCGCATCTGGATGGTCAAATGGAGGAAGAAAAGAATTAATCCCAGGAGCTTTGCTGCCTTTTTCCGGCTAGTGAAATCAACTACTGCAGCATAGTCCCTTATTGTGATCAGACGGACGTCGACTTTTCCCAGTTCTTCCTTGAGGACGAAGTCTCCAGCCGCATGGTGCCAGGGATAAATTTGTCTAAAATTATTGTAATCATAATATAAAGTTAGGATTCTAGCTATTTGTCGGTAGAGTTCGAAACATTGCTCTTGCGAGAGATAACGCCAACCCCTATCGTGATCCCACAAAAGCATACGGTTCGACCCGCTGGCATGGTCCCGACGGAGGTGAAATTCGTGAAAGTTCCTAAACCATTCAGCTACAAACATATGAAGCCACTTTATAGGCTTCCCCTTTTCTCGATAACAGCCTGCCCCTTTGAAATATACATTAGGTATAAATTTGTTGTTATATCTATTAGTTATCATTTTCAAGAGACGAAAATCTTTCACTAACTGCTCTTTGGCTTTCTGGTTTGCAGCTACGTTCACTGCGAAAGGTACCTTCTGTCCTGAAACACCGACATCAACACGGGCCACATGATAACAAGCACCATGTTTCTCAGTTCTGATCTCTAAAAAATCGATTTCCTTAACAGTTACAACTCGACTCAGCCGAGAGCCCAAAGCCTCCAAGAGTTTCTGGTAATCGTCTTTTATCAATAGGTGGTGCACCGCTTCCAGGTAAGGTCCATAGAGCAGATCAGGTTCTTCTTGTCTGCTAGGTGGGCCTGAAGGCAGTGGTATTTTGCCTCCCACAACTCCCACAGGTACTTCTGCCTGGGGGGTTGCTGCCAGGAATCTTACTGGGATTTCCTTACTATTCATTGTCGTATTAACTGCTTACTCATGTTTTACTGGAAATGCCTTGAATTACATAGTTATACATTTGCCTCCGTCCGTTGCTGCTCACTATAGTTCATGATAAATGATATAGTCACAGATTAGCAACTTAAGTGCTTTGCTTGGCTTCCGATTCTCACTTTCGCATTATCACTCTGGATAGAATTTATGATCCTATCTTTCCATCCGTGTATCGATGCTGATCTAAACGCTATAGTAGCAGGTAGGGCTCCCGGACCAGAAGAAGAATCAATGGTTACGCGAGCTGACGCCATCATTCTGCCTCAGGGGGTTAGACAGGATCTTTACGATTTATGCAGGAAATACACTAACCGGGTGTTTCCCAACTATGATCTTCGATTCCAATGCCCCGGAAAGATAGCTGATATCTTACTCTTCCGCAGATTAGTAGCCCCTCACCCCGAAACGTTTTTGTTCCAAAATGTAACCGAATACCATTCACACTTTCCGGCGGGGGAAGATCACTTTCCTTTTCCCTTCCCTTTTGTTTTGAAAGGAAATTATGGGGGCGAAGGTCGTATGGTTTACAAAATTCACAAGCCCCAAGATCTGCAAACCATTCTTGACCAACTAAGGGCAATGGAGAACAGCGGAACCCGGGGCTTTATTGTCCAGCAGTGGATTGACCACGGCGGGCGGGATGTCCGCGCTGTGGTTCTCCATGACCGCTTGATCAGCTACTGGAGAGTCCAGAAAGATTCCCGCCAGTTCTTAACAAATTTGAGTGCAGGTGGGACAATGGACCTCCACTCTGATCGTCATCTCTTAGAAAAGGCCCAGGAGATTGTCCACCATTTTTGCAAACAGACGGGAATTAATCTAGCCGGTATTGATTTGATGTTCGACAAAAACGATCAGTCCAAGAAACCACTTTTCCTGGAAATTAACTATTGGTTCGGCCGCAGTTTCTTTGGCTCTTCGGAGGCTTACTACGCTGAACTCAAGAAGGCGGTAAAGAGATGGCTTGCCTCCTTCGATTCAGAATGGGCAAATCGCATCCGCTAATGTTTCACAAAACGCATTGCGCTGTGCTCTATGCGCTAGGCTGTAAATCCCCTTGTTCTCAACCCTTTGATCTGCGAAAATAAAAAAGGTAGATATCCCCTTCCCCGCCGCGATCCTTTTACAGAGGTGACGATATGATGGTCTTGGAAATCAATCCGCAGAATCCACAAAAGCGACTCATTCGCAGGGCAGCTGAAATTCTCCGTGGAGGTGGAATTATTGCCTACCCCACTGATACTTATTATGGCATCGGCTGCGACATCATGAACAAAAAAGCCATTGAGCGAGTATATCTGCTGAAGCGCAGACCTAAGCACAAACCTTTTAGTTTTATCTGTTCGGACCTTAAAAACATCAGTCAATATGCCCAAGTAAGCAATTATGCCTACAAGACTATGAAGCGTCTCCTCCCAGGGCCATACACCTTTATCTTGGAGGGCTCCCGTCTAGTGCCGAAGATTATGTTGACCAAGAGAAAAACTGCTGGTATCCGGGTTCCGGACCATACTATCTGTCTCGCCATCGTTGAAGAACTGGGCAATCCCATTTTGAGCACTAGTGCGACTGATCCTGAGGGAGAAATACTGGAGTCCATAGTTGAGATTGAAGAAAGGTTGGGCCATGCTTTAGATTTGATCATCGATGGCGGGCCTGTATCTTTAAGAGCTTCAAGTGTTGTCTCACTCATTGACGACTCTCCCGAGATTATCCGAGAAGGCCAGGGAGATGTGAGTGTTTTTCTTTAGGTAATTCTTGAGGCTACGGATTAGCAGTAAGGGAGAGACTTTGGTGAGACCTTTACGATAGCCTGGCTTCTCCAGGAAGAGGCGGGAGAATTATTAGTCCCATATAGGGCTGCAAGTTATTGGCAATCTTGTCTGTGATTCGATCGAACAAATAGTCAAAGACAGACTTCTTTTCCTTTTCGGGGTAAACAATCTTCGGTTCACCTTCAATTGCCGCCATCTTAGCAGCTGCATCTATCGCATCCTTGAGATTCCCCAGTTCATCCACCAGCCCCAGTTCCATTGCCTGCTCTCCTGTAAAGATGCGGCCGTCGGCAACCTCTCGCACTTCTTCCACCTTCATGCGCCTTCCTCTAGCCACATCCCGAACGAATTGCTGATGGACATTGTCTACCATGTCTTGCAGATAGGCTTTCTCCTCAGGGGTCATCTCACGGCCGGGATTGCCCACATCCTTGTAGGGGCCGCTTTTTACTACTTCCATGCGGAAGCCAATCTTTTTGAGAAGTTCCTCGAAATTGGTGAACTGTAAAATCACACCTATACTACCAGTGATAGTGCCCGGATTGGCATAGATCTTTTGGGCAGCGCAAGCGATGTAGTAGCCCCCGGAAGCGGCAACAGAACCCATTGAAACCACCACCGGCTTCTCCCGCACCGTGCGTCTTATTTCTTGGTAAAGTTCCTGAGAGGGGCTCACACCACCGCCGGGAGACTCAATTCTAACCACCACGGCCTTTACCGAACCATCTTTTCTGAACTTCGCCAGCTCTTCTATGGTTGGTTGGACGTTTGCTATTACTCCCTTTATCTCGAGGACGCCAACCTTATCACCAAACATCAGTCCTGCTTTACGGCCGCGCAAGTGCGAAAACCAAGCAATGCTGCCAAGAAGGGCAACAAGGATCAGAACTAATACGCTACCCGCCAGCAAGACGGAACGTTTTCGCACCCTCCCGCCTCCTAGTTTGTGTTCGGTCCTTGTTCATGCAACAACTTTGGGCCTATTCCTTATCATCCCCTCCCAAAAGGTTGTCAGCACGTCCTTCCAACTCCTCTTTAAGCAGCTGACCGAGATTCGATGTAGCCGCCTTGGGGCTGTCTATATAATCGTAATAACGAGTTTTTTCTTCTTCCTCTTCCAGTCGCTTAAGGGAAAGTCCAATCTTGCGTTCTTCTTTGCCTATATTTACCACCTTGGCGGTCACTTCTTGACCTTCTTGAAAGATTCCTACAGGTGTCTTTATCTTTTCCTTGCTTATCTCTGAAACGTGAACTAAACCCTCAATTCCTTCTTCAATTTCGACGAAGAGACCAAAATCCGTAACATTAGTGACCGTGCCCACCACTGAACTTCCCACTGGGTATCTCTTTGGAATCTCTTCCCATGGATCGGCATTCAGTTGTTTTACTCCCAGAGAAAAACGCTCGTTTTCCTTATCAATATTCAAAACAATAGCCTGTATTTCTTCTCCCTTCTTATAGAGCTCGGAGGGATGTTTGATCCGTTTAGTCCATGAAAGATCCGAGATATGTACAAGGCCGTCAATGCCTTCATCAATACCGATAAAAAGTCCAAAATCTGTGATATTCTTGATTTTGCCCTGAATGGTAGTGCCCACTGGATACTTCTCACCAATGACGTCCCATGGATTAGGCTCCACCTGTTTCATGCCCAGGCTGATCCGTTTGTTCTCTTTGTTCAGATTGAGGACCACAGCCTCGACAATGTCTCCCACTGAAACAACCTTGGATGGATGGCGAATTTTCGCGGTCCAAGACATTTCAGAAACATGAATCAGCCCTTCAATGCCCGGCTCCAGTTCCACAAAAGCCCCATAATCCGTGAGGCTTACCACTTTTCCTGTTACGCGTCCGCCCTCAGGATATCTTTCATCAACCGAGCTCCACGGGTCATCTGTCAATTGTTTTAATCCCAGAGAAACCCGTTCCTTTTCAGGATCAAAATTCAGCACCATCACTTTTATGGTCTCGCCTATGGAACACATCTCAGATGGGTGCCCGACTCGGCCCCAACTCATGTCGGTGATATGAAGTAAACCGTCGATTCCGCCCAGATCAACAAATACGCCATACTCTGTGATGTTTTTGACAACACCTTCGAGGATTTTTCCCTCTTCTAGCCTATCTAGTGTCTCAGATTTGAGTTCCTCCCTCTCTTTCTCCAAGAGAACCCTGCGCGAGAGCACCACATTTCGCCTTTTCTTATTATATTTTAAGATCTTGAACTCACTCTGCTGACCAATCAGGCTATCAAGGTTGCGAACTGGCCGTAGATCAACCTGAGAGCCAGGCAAGAAAGCCTGCACTCCAATGTCAACTGAGAGGCCACCTTTGACCTTGGAAACGATTCGGCCCTCTATAACACCGTCATCTTTATAAATTTTGCTAATTTCATCCCATACCTTAATCTTGGTGGCCTTCTCTTTGGAGAGCACTATTTCGCCATTTTCGTCCTCGTGGTATTCCAGCAGAACGTCTACTTCGTCACCCACTCTGGCGGATACAGCACCGTCTTCATCTTTGAATTCAGAGATGCGAATCTGGCCTTCCGATTTGTATCCTATATCTACCATCACATAATCTTCGGTTACTTGGATAATATTACCGCGCACAACCTCACCTTCCTTGATGCTCCTGAGACTTTCCTCATAAAGCTCCTGGAAGGATTCCTCCTTCATGCTGTCGACCTCGTCCTTGGCTTCGACAGCAACATCAACGTCTGTGGGCTGCGCTTCAGTCTCAGCTGCCACCTCCTCAGCTGCCACCTCCTCAGCAGCTTCCTCGGAATCCTGAGTCTCTGCCTCCTCTTTCGCTTTCGCCTCGACCTCGACATTGACCTCTTCAGGTTCTTGGTCCTCTGTGGTTTCTAAGGTATCGTCTGCAGATTCCTGAGTTTCAGTTTCCTCTTTCGCAGTCGCCTCGACCTCTTCTACTTGGCCTACTTGCTCTTCGGCCTCTTCCCTGACTTCGTTTTGTTCTTTTTCTACCATTAACCAAATACCCCCGTTAACTATTTAAACTCCCTTTCCCTTTGTTCCTCATCAATTTCACCCGGTCTATTATCTCTGTTCCCGGGCGAAAATTGGTAACTGTATAACAGAAACGGTAAGGAATTACAAACTATTTCCCTAAATTACTGCTTTGTAGCGCAGCCTATCTCTCTGAGCATGTATTATCTTTTATCCAGGTCATGACTTTATGTGTTATGAGCTTTGCTCATTGCTTCAATATGGTCGAGCATCAGTTGCACAACCGCTTCAATCTGCAGATCGCTAGAATCTACCAGAATGGCATCTTCCGCTGGTTTTAAAGGCGCCAATTGACGACTGCGATCGTTGCGATCCCTCTCGAGCATCAGCTGGTGGACTTCATCAGCTGTGGTGTCTTGGCCCTGAGCCTCTAACTCCAGAAAGCGTCTCGCACTGCGAACTTCAGGTCGAGCATCCAAGAAAAATTTGACATCAGCGTCAGGGAATACTACCGTGCCCATATCTCGACCTTCGATAACTACCCCTCCAGAGTTGCCCATACTTCGCTGGATCATTGAGAGCCGCTCCCGTACAACACCCTTCGCAGAGACTGCTGACGCCAGTGAGCTGATTTCAGGCTTTCTTATCTCCTCAGTGATATCTCTTCCATTTGCCAGCAAACGTAATATCCCGTCTTTTTGAACAAATTCCAGATCAAGCCCCAGACAGATGTCCTCAAGGGTTTTTTCATCCAGGGGATCTGAATGATCACTTTCCTTTGCCAGTAAGGCCACGGCTCGATACATGGCTCCAGTATCCAGGTAGATGTAACCAAGTTTTTGAGCAAGGAGTTTACTCACGGTGCTTTTTCCAGCGCCGGCTGGTCCGTCTATTGTTATGACCCATTTCTTGGACGGCACCATTAGCTCACTCCAGTTCAGCTATAACCTCTTTAAGAGTGTCAACAAACCTTCTATTTTCTTCTGGCCGTCCCACAGAAATTCGGATGTAGCTATCCAACCCGTATGAATTCATAGCACGGACAATCACCCCCCGCCTCAGCATTGCCTCATAAACCTTTTGGCCGTCGTGTCCGACATCTATGAGGAAAAAATTGGCCTGAGTCGGATGGGTGCGGAGCTGCAACTTCTCTAGTTCGGCGTACAGGAAGGCTAGTCCTTCACGTACGACTTTCTGAGTTTCTTGAAGAAATTCCTCATCGTCCAGCGCTGCAAGAGCCGCCACCTGGGCTAAACTATTCACGTTAAATGGCTGACGCGCCCGGTTGAGGTAATCAGCCACCTCGGGAGGCATGACTCCATAACCAACCCGCAGTCCTGCAAGCCCATGGGCTTTGGAAAAAGTTCGCAGGCTAACTACTGGTGGGGTACCGTTCAGGTATTCAAGGCCAGTAATAGTTTGCTTCGGATCAGCAAATTCCATATATGCCTCATCGAGGACGACGATAACATCACTAGGAAGGCTGCTCCTGAACGTCTCGAATTCCTTGCGGCTGATGACTGTGCCACTTGGATTATTGGGATTGTCCAAAAACACTACCCGGGTGTTCGGAGTTACAGCCTTTGCCATAGCTTCCAGGTCATGGGCGAAGTGCTTCTGAGGCACCTTGAGGGCTCGAGCACCAACCGCCTGTGTCATCAGCGGGTAGACCAGGAAGGTGGGCTCCGACATCAACACTTCCTCTTTCGGTTGGACAAAGGTACGGATAACCAGGTCGATTATTTCATTCGATCCATTGCCCAAGACAATGGAAGATTCACCCACGCCCAACCGCTGGCTTAACCGTCTTTTGAGATAGTAGCCGCTCCCATCTGGGTATCTGCGCAGGTTCTTCAGATTGGTCCTTATGGCTTCGAGGGCGAGGGGGGATGTCCCCAAAGGGTTTTCGTTTGAAGCTAGCTTTATTGAATCTTTTATGCCGTATTCGCGTTCTAGCTCTTCGAGGGGTTTTCCAGGTGGGTAAGGTTTTAAGGTAGCAATGTAGTCAGGTACACGAATTCCCATAGATTCAACTGGATACCAACCAACGCCGGCCAGGTGGGGCGTGTTGAAGGCTACCTTCAACAGGGTCCCGAGAAGAAAGTGAAAAGGCAGGCTAGAAAAGGTGGGGCTGCGCAGTGGTTTGATTAAATTAGTTCGGGCAAAGATACTTAACTTATTAGATCTAGCGGTTTTATAGGTCCTAATTAGACCTGGCTCAGATGGTTTCTAGATCGATTTCATGTTCTTGCCTGCTAAAATCTTACTTTCGAGTTTTTGCCGACTGGTGTTCTCTTATCTCCTCTCCTTCTTATGAACAACTGGTAGTTACTCCATAACGGAACAACATCGCGCTATATATCGCAGTTTTGCCGCAAAGGCAACTCTTAAGTTCGCATAGCGCTTTTCGAGCGAGAGCTGCTAGACTGGCGAGACGTGCGAGGCGTGAGAGCGGAGAATGACTAGATCCTTCTTCTGCTGGCTGGTTTAAATGCCCTTTGCGGCTAGATATACTGATCCGCTATTTCCTTTATGATTTCATGAACTTGTCCCGGAGTTTCCAGATTCCACTGGCGGATGACCTGCTCAATTTTTCCTCTGAGTTCAAGATCTCTCAGGTCGTCCAGACTCCTGTAGGCTCCGCCCCATCTTCCAACTTTATATATGGTTCGTTCCTCTTCCGGCAGATCTAAGTAGCGGTCAGCTACAGACAGCATCTTCTCTTTATCATCAGGCAAGGTTCCAGATATCTCCTCTAGCAGGTTCATAATATGATCTGAGGCAACGGCTGAGGTAATGCCATCCAGGTTTTCAATGAAAAGGCGGATCTCACGCACCACACCGTCATCATCAAGAAGCTCTATCTCACCGTTTTCAATCTTCTCCGAAAGAGGGGCAGTTTTGGGAACCCGCAAGGAACGGATTCTTATGAAATCAGGGTTGATCTGATTTAGCGCATCTGCTGTGGCCAAGGCGTGTTCTCGCCACCACCGTTTGCCACCGAGCCCAGGCATGACGTACTCTGACAAAGAGATGCCGGCTTCTCTAACAAGGCAACCTGCCTTGATATGCTCCTCTGCCGTGCTTCCTTTTTCCATGAAACTTAAAACTGGGTCGTAACCGCTCTCCATGCCGATATGAATTCGATTCAGCCCAGCCTCCCGCAGCATGACTAACTGGTCTGGCTTTCTCCGGGCCAGAGTTCTGGAGCGGGCGTAACTAGTTATTCGGCATATTTCTGGAATTTTCTGGCGCAAATAATTGAGAATCTCCGCCAAATCCTCTGGCGCCATGATTAAACTATTAGCATCTTGGAGAAAAACGCTTCCCTCTCCGAAATACAACCAATGAGAAACATGCCGGTAAATAGTACTGTAATCCTTGTTCGGATAAATATGGGAGATAACCGTTCTGGTAATCTTACCGGCGAATCCGAGTTTGCGTGAAATGTTTTTGATATCATTAACAATCTCACTGAGTTGATCTATTTCTGCTTTAATCTCTTCCTTAGATCGACGAGAGAACGTGTTGCCCTTGTAAACGGGGCAAAACAAACATCTGTTCCAGGGACAGTTTCGTGTAAGTCTCAGAAGCAAGCTCTTGCTTTCACTCGGGGGTCTAATTGGACCTTGTTCTATCATTCCTATCCTCTCTTGCCTTTCCGCCGTCCCTTCTCCCACATCCGGACATAAATTGAATATTATCATACTGAGTCGTAGATATGTACCTAGCCTCTTACTAATGGAGAAACTCCTTATTCTTTCTTGTCTTGCTCGTACATGTATCTTGTGGTATCGATGTAACCTTTGTATCAATAAATATGGAGGTGGCCTTTCTAAATTAACCTTGTCGCCCTGGTGGGTTAAACTTCCATTTGCATCTGGACCATCTGTATGATTTCCTTTATCGATTCTGGAAGACAGAAAAAACTAGTTGGGCCGAGGAAGATAGACGGGCTGCCTGGTCTGCTAGTTGGAATCCTTTTGGTTTGGCCTTCTGTTTCCTGGTCAGTAGTGACGGTTCAGATTGACCAAGATTCCAACTTGGAGCTGGGCTTCAGGCTGCAGACTCAGTTTATCAGCAGCAGCAACATAAACGCGGATGCTGCTGGAGACCATGAAGAGGATTTCGATCTGCGTCGGGCTCGCATATGGTTGGAAGGCAACGTTACCAAGTGGTTTGAGTTCTTCATCCAGATTGGAAATAATATCGGCCCCGGTACAGAAAAGGAAACCGAAGATGTTTCTCTGATTGACGGCTTCATCAAGCTCCATCTATTTGACTTTGCCCAAATTATCATGGGTGAACATATGGCGCCCGCCGGCCGGGAGCACCTCACTACTTCTGATGCCATGATGGCAATCGACAGACCAGGAATAACTGGTTACAATCTAACCTGGGGTCTTAACGGAGGAGCAGTCTTCAACACCGCCGCCTTTGAAGATGGCGACCTGGATTTAGAGGGAGACGCTAATATAAGGGACATTGGGGCGACACTATTCGGCAGCACCTCTTTTAATGAATTTGTTCATGCCAAATACTATGTGGGTGCTTACAATGGAATCCAGTTCAGGAACGAAGACGAGGATAAAGAACGGGTTACAGCCAGAGTGCAATTGAACCTTTTCGAGCCTGAACCGGGATACTACAACCTCTCCACCTATCTCGGAGAGAAGAAGACAATAGCCATCGGAGCATCCATTGATCATCAGCAGAGAATTGCTCGCGATACAGTCACCGATAACAACATAAACTATATTTGGTACTCCATCGATGCCTTCGCCGACATTCCTGTTGGACCAGGGAGCACAACCTTCGAAGCTGGTTACAGTAATCTAGATCTTGAAGACTCCACCTCTCTTCGAGATTCAGCCTCTGGTCCTCCGAAAAATGCCAAAGAGACTGAGGGGAAAGGGTTATATGTTCAAACCGGATACTACCTGGAGAACTTAAATCTTCAACCATGGGCACTCTTTGAGCGCTGGGACAGTGATGCCTCCGATGACGTTGGAAGCTGGTCCGCCTGGCGGGTTGGTCTAAGCTATTTTTTTAAAGGACATAAAGCCAACGTAAAGGTGGGATTCGAGCAATTCAGGGCTGATGAGAAAATCGGCGGTACCGCCAATAAAAACATCGAGAGCTTTCTTATAGGTTTCTATCTTAGTTATTAAGAAAGAACCGTTGACTTCTTATCTCGAACTCACCTATAGATAAAAGCTGCAACCCAATTCGCTTAGAAACAACCTGGGTGCAATAATTTTTCTGCAAGTAAGCCTATAGGGAGGCTAATGTGGATTTAAAGACTCTTTTGACCACCTTTAGTCTTATTTTCCTGGCAGAACTGGGGGACAAGACTCAATTTGCAGCCCTCTGCTTATCAGCGGACAGCAAATCGCGTTTGGCCGTGTTCCTGGGTTCTTCTCTGGCCCTGGTCACCAGTTCTTTGTTGGCGGTGCTTTTGGGAGCTTTTCTCGCTCGCTGCTTTCCACCCTTAGTGGTTAAAACAGTAGCCGGAATTCTCTTTATCGTTATGGGCGTGATTATGCTGGTGACACGCTAGCGAATACACTAGGCACTCGGCTATAAGCACTACAAATAATCACCCGGTGCCTAGCGCTCAGTTCTTATTGTCTAGTTGGACTCTAGAAACGGCGGTAGTGGAAAGTAATTCGCGGCCCGCCGGGTGGTGGTAACAAAAAGATATTAATCAACAATATCAATATGCTGTAGATGACTGCTCCGCCCAAAGCACTCCAGAATCCACCAACATGAAACCCGGGTACCAGAACAGAAGTTAGCTTGAAAAGTGCAGCGTTTATCACCAGGGTGAAAAGCCCGAGGGTCATCACAGTAAGAGGTAATGTTAAGAGTAAAAAGATCGGTCGAATGAAAGCATTGACGAAGGCGAGGATCATCACAGCCAGAACTGCAGAAAAAAATCCCTCTAGATAAATGCTCTCAAACAGACCTGCCGTGAGAACCAATGCCACTGCATTTAGCAAGATTCTGATAACCGTTCGTTGGGCGTCGGTAAAATGCGGCCCCCTCCTGGGTAAGTCGCTGTTATGCATAAGACAACCTTCCAGCAATCAATTCAAAGAAAATAGATTTCTTGCCCGCTACCTCGCCTTTGCCAGCCCTGCGCGATAAGAAAATATTCCCCTTCCGAATTCCTTTAACTAACCATCTCTAGCAAAAGGGTAACCCAGCCTTTCTCCTCCAGCACTGGCTTTTTTACCATCGCACAAGATGGAAGTAAAAGGCGAACCTCAGGGAGTTTTTCTTTAAGGAAGCCGCCAACAATGGCCCAACGGTAACGGCAAAGGGCGGAATTCCCCAAAAAGGTCTCAAGGAAGTCAAAGTGTATATTAACGCATAAGAGTTCAGCTTCAGGCAATTGGTCCCGAGCATCTCCCCTAATCAACCTTACAGAATCTCTAACCCCGTTTCGTTCACAATTATCTGCCGCAGTAGTAATGGCCATTGGATTCAGATCTACAGCTTCTACCTGCTGAGCTCCAAGTTTTGCAGCCGCTATTGCCAGTATACCAGTACCGGTGCCCAGATCTAAGACTGTAGCGGGTGTGGCCTCAGAATAAAGAATTGACAGCCCTCGCAAGCAACCCCGAGTGGTTGGATGAAGGCCCGAACCGAATATAACTCCAGGGTCAATCCACAAGAGAATCTCATCTGATGACAGCTTTACCGACTGCTTGCTAGTAACGATTTTGAACCGGTCAATAACAAGGGGCTCCTGGACAGCAAGTTGCTGCCAATACCCATAAGGGAGTCTATAGTGCCTAGTTAAGCTGTACTCAGGATGCTCGCGAAAAAATGATTCCAAGGTGGAGTCGGCAGGACTGGTAAAAAACAAGTAGGTGTAATCTGCCTCCGGCCAAACTCCTAATAACCCTTCGAGATTCAAAAAGGGAGGAGGAACTCCCCCCTTTAGTTCATAAACATAGAGCAGTTGTTCCGGGTCTAACATTGCAGCTCACCTTATTTGTTCTAAATCGGAAACCCCATAGAAATCAAGACGATAGATTTATGATGTGAGATGTGTGATCCCTTGCCTATCTACCATCTTCCATCCCACATCTCACATCCCACATCATAGAGTTATATTCGTTTCGAACTTATCTGAATTCTCGCAGGGAATCCTTAGCCATTACCATCGTGCGAACCCCCTTTAACTTGCGAAAGGCAGCTCCTTGTTCTATCTCAAGCAAAACACCGCTCTCATCTTCCACCAAGGCACCGCCAATAGCGTCCAGACCATAATCGAAAAGAATAGGACTCAAGGGAGTGGATGGGCCCAACATTATTTTGAAACTACTCGGTCTACAGTTAGCCATGATTAATTCGAAGGTATGATTGATTAGGCTACTACCGGTTATGGCAACTACATCAGCCTCTGGCAGGAGCTGATAGCCCTCGTTCTCAGAGATGTACCCTGCACCTGGTTTCTTTTCCATTATCCAAAGATTCCTAAGGCTTGGCCGCATAACATCCACAAAGGGAAAGTTCCCTACTACCAGAAGATTCTTACCAGCAGCCAGGTCTGCTATTATGTGTTTGGCGTTGATCTCATGGAGTTTATCGTGGTCAATTTCAAGTAAAGAGTTTAGTGCTGCCATGCCAATGCCAGCCCTAAGCCACTCATCCTCCATTAGCCACATGGCAAGATCGCGAGCGCTCCTGCCAACCAGATCAAACTTCGCCTTCTCAGAAGAAACCGGCTCTCCACCTTCTGCCTTGGGGAGATGAGCCGCTAAACCTAGCCGCCGACTAGCCACTGCAATTAGATGTGAACCGACCACCCCAGCTGTTACCAGATGGTCTCTCTTCAGACTATTAATCAATTCCTCTAGTAACTGCATTTGCTGTCCACTATAGTCGTGGGCCAATGTCTTGTCATGCATCATTTGCTCAGCCCAGCTCATTACTCTATGAGTCTCACGCTCTGTGCTTTGCGCTATCCGCTATGCGTAAACTGCATCGGATTTGACAACAGGACCTCTCTGAATTAAAGTGAGATAAATCTTTAGCCCTTAAATACCCAGGCATGGAGGGAAAATATGCCTATTTATGAATTTCGCTGCCTTTCCTGCAGCCATTGTTTCGAGCTTCTTGCTGTTCGCAAAGATGATACTATGGAGATGAAATGCCCCAAATGCGAGGGCGAACAAGTTGAGCGAGTATTGAGCTGCGTTAGCTATGTGATGGGTGGTCGTTCAAGTGGCGACGGCGACAAGACCAAAGTTACCAGCAAATCTTGTAGCGGCGGAACCTGCGCCACTATTGACATCCCTGGACCCAGTAGGTGAGGGATGCGCCACACCTAACTTATCCCACCACACTATTTTCACAACCTTGAAAAAGATGATTGGAGACGGGAGCTGAACCCATTCTATTGGTCAGCCTAAACTTTGAAAAAATTCTTCGATTAGTTTGCGGAGGTAGGGATTGGGTTCGCTAAATTTTACCCCCATGCGGGCTTTCCTTCCCCCCATTGCCCGTGCCCAAACAATATGGCCCGCCACCTTAATCATGGGTTTGCCCGGAAGGGTAAACTGAAAGTTGAACTGAGCCCCTAGACGGTGGGTTGATTCACTAAAACTCTCTGTAAGCAGGGCTAGACCCATGCCTGTCTTCGCCAAATCTAGGAGCATACCTTGGTAGGTTTCCGTCCTAACACCTCCTTCCGATGTATAGGTTACCTGAATACGCAGGTCCTGTAAGGGATTTCGCTTTGCTTCACGCCTCTCCAAGCTCGGCTTTTCCATGCGCCTCGCGGCAAGTCGAGACGCCAAGGCCGTAGTCTTGCTGAAGCGCTCTGCCAACTCTTTGAGCATTTGTTGGAAGAGGGGTGATAGTTTTTTGTATTCACCTGTTAGCTTTTCATGGTCTAAAACACCAATTTTTACCTTACCCCTAGCAGCAATAGTCGCAGAGCGAGCACCAAACCTCTGGGCCAAAAACGAAACCTCGCCGAAAATATCACCTTCCTCGAGCAATGCGAGCATTACTTGGCCTTTGTCGGTCTCCTTGGTCACCCTTGCCTGACCTTCCAGAAGAACATAAATATTCCGGTCGCTCTCTCCTCCTTCCATGAGAATGAGTTCTCCATCCTCATATTCTACAGTGTGCTTAAATTCCATGTCTTAGGGTCCCAAGATGTAGAGTTCTCTAGGTTGGGATTATTACCTCATTTTACTGGAGAAAATCAACTACAATATCTTCTGATTGCACCTCTTACAGTACACTGCAGCAGGAGGGTTGACAAAACCACAGCTTTGACAGCTTTTACTGTTAGCCGGAACATTGGCAGCGAGCTCAAAACCACACTTCGAACAGAACAATGCGTCTGGATCAGTCGAGGCGCCGCAATTAGAACAATCCCTGGCCCCAAGTTTAGTTCCGCATCCTTTGCAGAAGGTTGCATCAGCATCGTTTAGCGCGCCGCACGTCTCGCATTTCATAAGATTTTCCTTCAAAAGAGACAAAAGCTTTATTTTGTCTCTGTCTCCCCCGGTAAGTTGACCTTTTCGAAGCTGCTAGATGATTACGATTCAGCGCTACACTTGATTATACAGTAATCTTGCAGAACCCGTCACCTCTTTTTAGATGATCTACCTTATCTCAGTTTTTCCAGTGACGGGCAGTAACGCTGAACTGTAGTCTCCAGAGGTAAACCTATTGGTACTCCACAGTGATCCAGAGGATCCGTTTCATAACGTAAAATTTCACTGCCATCGAAATAGCCATCCCCGTCGGTATCACCCTCTGCCCAAGAGGTCCCGTAAAGCATATACTCCGCGTAGTTACTCAGGCCGTCTTCATCTGGGTCCCAGCTTTTCATCTGATCGAGGAGTAAGCCGACGGTTTGCTCCAATTGAGCAATAGCCTCACTAGCCTGGGTCCAATTTTCCTTGTCCAACATTTCCCCTATCTCTTCACTGAGACCCATGGCCTCCTTGAGGCTGACTGGATCCAAGCTATCTGCACCCATTTCCCGACACTCTGACAAATGGAATCTCACCACTTCATAAGAATTGACCAAGTCTTCTTGGCCCCTTTTACTATGGCAAGTGGCGTTGGCAAGAACGATCCAGAGGACTGGTAAACTTAATAACATCAAAGTCCTTTGTTTCATAATACCTCGTAGCCCAGATCAAATGCCTTCAGATTTATCTCCAGAAAAGTCTTTTTTGTCCTGGTATTAAGAACTTTCTTTACCACTTTTGCGTCGAAGGGCATTTTTGCATGGCGCATCAGGGTTCCAAGCATCACAACATTTACCGAGAGCTCCGAGCCAGCTTCGCGGGCAAGAGCTCTGGCATCATAGGCAATGAGATTGCTTACTTGGCTCGAAATAGCTTGCATCATATCAGAGACATCCGGATATTGATCTCTGCCACTGGATACACTAAAGGGAGCCACCGGGCTGGTGTTACAAATCACCAGACTACTAGCTGAACACTTTCGCACTGCCCGCAAAGCCTCCAACGGTTCAAAGGCCATAAGGATGTCTACTTCACCATCTGAGATAACCGGACTTCGAACTTCCCCTATCACCACTGCCGACTCGACCACCCCTCCCCGTTGGGCCATACCGTGGACCTCACTAACCACCACAGGAATATTGGCTAATAGGGCCGCCTCACCTAAGACCCTAGTCGCCAGCAAAGTACCCTGCCCGCCCACGCCAGTGAAAAAAATACGCCAGCTTTCCATACCGCATTCCTTTGCTACAGATTTACTACAAATCCGTCACTACTCTTGACTTTGTCGATCCAGGTGTTAAGTGTCCGCAGTCAGACTTCGGCGAAAACGGACTTTAGGCACTTTTCTTTTTCGCCCTTATGGCGTGACAGATTTGCTTACAAACGCTGCAACCGCTGCATAGATGCTCATCAATAGCAATAAAAGCGCACTCAGTCTCATCCTCACAGTAGGTAAAGGCCGGACATCCGAGCTCATCCAGGCACCTTCTACACATATCGCACTCGTTAGTCACCCTAAAAACAACCTTCTGTTTCTTGCCAGTGATACGTCTTTCGAACAGCGGACAGGGTGATTTTGAGATCACCACCTTTACCCCAGATCTGTCTGCCATAATTTCTTTTATGGCGGCAACTGTCTTTTCAACCTGCAGGGGATTCACCACAACTATCTGCTCTACACCACAACCACGCACTAGCGCCTTTATATCGACTTTGGGAGGTTGACGCCCTTCGGCGGTGAGCTCCACCCCGGGGTGGGGCTGTTGTCCTGTCATGGCGGTTGTGCCATTGTCCAAAATCACCAGGGTAAAGTTGTGGTCATTTTGGACAGCATTGATAAGCCCAGTAACACCCGAATGAAAGAAGGTCGAATCGCCAATAAAAGCCACTACAGGCTGGTCCTGAGCCTTGGAAAATCCGCCAGCGCTGGAGACACTGGATCCCATACAGAGTAGATAGTCGGCTGCAGCGAGAGGCGGCAATAACCCCAGAGTGTAGCAGCCTATGTCAGATGGGTAAATAGCACCTACTTCGCCCAACGCCTGTCGCACCGCGTAATAGCTGGCTCTGTGCGGACAACCCGCGCATAGATTAGGCGGTCGCTGGGGAAGATCCGAGCTCATTTCCACCCTAGGTGGCTCATAATCCAGTTGGAAAAACCGGGCCACGGCTGACTTGACCAGGACTGGATCGAACTCGAAGTAACGGGGCAGTAATTCGTCACCCTTACCCTTAATTTCGATTGTGAGCCCTTGCTCCTGGGCTGCCACCTTGATCATGTCTTCCAAGAACGGCTCCAACTCTTCCACTACCAGAACTTTTTTAACTTTTTCAATGAATTCCAGACAGAGTGCCTGTGGAAATGGATAGGTCATTCCTAGTTTTAGCACCTGAACTTGGTCGGCAATATTGAATTCTCGAATGGCATCCATGACATAGTTGTAGCTCACTCCACTGGTTACAATTCCCCAGCTCCCCTGCCCTTCAACTCTATTAAATGTCGAACTATCGGCCTCCAGTCGCAATTTCTTTAGCTTTTCAAGTTGTTCAATGTGAAGCCTACGCGCCACCATAGGCACCGGCACGAGGTTAAGGGGATCCTTTACAAAGCTCCCATCACCTCTCGAATCCTGCAACGTTCCCACCTCGGCAACTGACCGACTGTGATTTATTCGAGTAGTGGTCCGCAGCAAGACGGGAATACCATAAGACTCGGATAGGCTAAAAGCGGCTTTTGCCATATCCAAAGCCTCCTGGGAATTGGCTGGCTCAAGCATTGGTATTCCGGCAAATCTGGCGTAGAACCGGTTGTCCTGTTCGTTTTGGCTGGAGTGCATTGAGGGATCGTCGGCACTGACTATTACCATGCCACCCTTTACCCCTACGTAAGCTAAAGTCATAAGAGCATCGGACGCCACATTCAAACCAACATGCTTCATGCTGCACATGGTGCGCAGACCAGAAGTCGAAGCCGCAGCTGCAGTTTCCAGTGCTACTTTCTCATTGACTGAATACTCGAAATAAAGGTCTGTTTCTTGGGAGATTTGATATAAATTATCCCCAATCTCTGAGGAGGGAGTTCCGGGGTAGGTGGTGGCAAAGGAGATACCTGCCTCAAGAGCCCCTCGGACAATTGCCTCGTTTCCAAGAAGCAGTTTCTTGCTACCGGATTGGGCTGTTAGTAGTTCATGCATTTCCTTACCTCATTATCGGGATAGCTTCCTGTTATCCACCACTTTGAATGAACTCTCGTCTTCATACTTGATGGATCCAGGTTCAACCAGTGTAATTCTTGGGGTAACTCCGATTCCCCCCGCGACCTTTTCACCCATTCTCTCTACCAAGGACCTTTGCTCCCTCATTTTGTCAAAGAATAGGTCCTCAGAAACCTCTACCTGCACCGTAAGGCTATCTAGGTGGCCTTCTCTGTCCACCACCAACTGGTAAGGAGGTCTGCTTCCTAGGACTTCCTCCAGAAGATCACCCACGCGACTCGGAATTATATTCATGCCTTTTATTATGATTACCTGGTCTGTACGGCCGAGTACCCTGCTCATGCGTGCCAAGCTCCGACCACACTGACAAGCCTCATATTGCATGGAACAGAGATCACCTGTACGAAACCTGATCAGCGGAAATGCCTCTTTGGTAATAGTTGTTATGATCAGTTCGCCAACTTCCCCAGGCTCCAAATTATTTCCCGTCTTTGGATCCACCACCTCAAAAATGAAATGATCCTCGTTCAGATGCATACCAACCTGATAAAGACATTCACCGGCCACCCCGGGTCCCATAATCTCGCTGAGGCCGTAATTGTCCGTAGCCTTGACGTACAATCTTGCTTCAATTTCCTCTCGCATTTCCTCTGACCATGGCTCCCCGGCAAGCATGGCAAACTTGAGCGTAAGTGTCTTCGCGTCAACCTTCATACTCTCCATGCGATCTGCGATGACCAAGGCATAAGAGGGAGTAGCCACCAAAGCCGTGGTACGGTAGTCTTGCATAATCTTTACCTGACGTTCAGTACGTCCAACTGAGGTGGGAAGTACTGAAGCACCGATGAGCTCGGCTCCATAATGAAGTCCCAAGCCCCCGGTGAGAAGCCCATAATTTAAACTGACTTGCACTACATCGTCAGCGGTGACGCCCCCGGCGGTGAGAACGCGGGCTACAAGTTCGCTCCAATGTTTCAGGTCTTGCCTGGTATAGCCAACAACAACGGGCTTGGTGGCACCTGAAGAAGAATGGACTCTTACCACCTCTCGCAAGGGAACGGCGAAAAGATCATAGGGATAGGCATCACTTAGATCCCTACTGCAGGTGAACGGCAAGTTCCTTAGATCATTTAGCTCAACAAGGTCCTCAGGCTCAAAGCCAATCTGGTCAAACTTCTTCCGATAAAAAGCGACGTTCTTGTAAACCCGGTTGAGAGTTGCCTGCAGACGCTCAAGCTGCAACTGGGCTAGCTCGTCCCTTGACATACACTCATATTCCTGGTCCCAAATTTTCATGGCCATTCATCCCCTTGGTGATCGTCAGACTAAGTTCTAAACTCAGGCGGATTTTGGACAACCGACTTCTAGTCCTCCCAAACTTCTCGGTAGCCCTTGCCGAGATAGGCTCGTTTTACTTCTTCATGCTCTAGAAGCATCCGGCATTTTCCCTGGAGAACTATTTTTCCTGTTTCCAGCACATAGCCACGATCTGCTATGTGAAGAGCGGCACGGGCGTTCTGTTCGATGAGCAAAATGGTCGTTCCCTCTTCTCGCAATTCTTTAATGATTTTAAATGTTTTTTTCACCAGTAAAGGTGAAAGCCCCATGGACGGTTCGTCCAGTATGAGAAGCCTTGGCTTCGCCATTAAGGCTCGAGTGATAGCAAGGACTTGTTGCTCTCCGCCGCTCAGGGTGCCAGCCATCTGATTCCATCGGTCGGCGAGAATGGGAAATTTCTCTTTGAAACGATCCATATCCGCCTGTACTTCTTTCTTGTCCCCACGGATAAATCCGCCCATTTCAAGGTTATCTTTCAAGCTTAGGGTGGAAAAGACCTTCCGTCCCTCTGGAACGTGAGAAATTCCGGCCCGGACTATTTCCTCTGCTGCCGCTCTCGTTACGTCTCTACCTTCGAAAGTAATGGAACCACGACTGGCGGGGGTAATTCCAGAAATTGTTTTTAAAGCCGTAGTCTTACCGGCTCCATTTGCGCCTATTAGTGTCACTATTTCACCTTGGTTTACATGCAGAGATACACCCCTCAAGGCATGGATGTTACCGTAATATGTATGGACACTTTTTAGGGTTAGCATTTATTAAGCTATCCGGTTTTTAGAGCACATGGAAGACTAGGCAACATCTTCTCTCTTCTTACCGAGGAACAGCTGCCCGCTGACTAGTGCCTTAACCCGAAGCGCATTGCCCTTGGCGTTAGAGATCCGAATAATCAACCTCTTCCCCCAAATATGCTTCTATCACCACGGGATCATTCTTTATTTCTTTAGGTTTGCCTTCAGCGATTTTTTCACCAAAGTTCATGACAACAATCTCGTCGGAAATGTCCATTACAAGATTCATGTCATGTTCGACCAACACTACTGTGATTTCTTTTTCCAAAATCCTGTGAATCAAAGCCGCCAACCCTTCAGTTTCTCTGGTATTCAGCCCTCCAGCTGGCTCGTCCAGTAGCAGTATTTTGGGCTCGGTGGCCAATGCTCGGGCTATCTCAAGAAGCTTTTGTTCCCCTAGGGGCAGATTGCCAGCCAACTCGCCGGCCTTGTGTTCTAGCCCCACGAATTCCAGATAGTCCATAGCACCCTTTCGGATCCGTCGCTCCTCCCTCCTCATCCATGGCAGCTTGAGACCAGTACTAATTATTCCGGCCCGACTCTGGATGTGCCTTCCCACCATTACATTTTCCAGAACCGTCATCCGACCAAATACTTCAACGTTTTGAAAAGTCCGGGAAACACCCAGGCGGGCAATCTCCCGGGACTTCCTGCCCTCGATAGACAGACCTTCAAGAGTAATGGAGCCATTGTTGGGTGGGAAAACTCCACTAATTACATTGAAAAGTGTTGTCTTCCCCGCCCCGTTTGGTCCGATGATTGCCTTGATGATTCCGGAAACTACCGTGAAGCTTAAACCGTTTAGAGCTTGCACGCCACCAAATGATTTGCGCAGGTCCTCTACGCGAAGGAAAGAGTTGAAATTTTCAGCACTCATTTAATTCCTAATACCTCAGTGAGGAGCTCAGTAACCGTCCGACCGTCCAAATCAAAATATTCTTAACTCCTCTTCCATAAACGCCTCATCCTGGGAGTTAGATCAACTAAACCTTCCGGCAGAAACATTACGATAGCCAAGAGAACAGCGCCATAAACTAAAATATCAAAATCGCGGAAAACATGGAGCCACTCGTTCCCCAAGAAAGTCAGCAGCCAGGTGCCGAGAAGCGCTCCCCAGATGTTATGCATACCACCCACCACTACCATCATCACCAGTTTTATAGAAAGGAAAAGATCAAAAGAACTGGGGCTCAAGAAACCCACGTAATGGGTATAAAGACTTCCTGCAATGGAGGCATATGCAGCGCTCAAAACAAAAATAATGATTTTGAATCTTGAGGTTTCAACCCCCATCGCGTCTGCAGCAACTTCACTGTCGTGCAAAGAACGCAAGGCCCTGCCTATGCGGGAATTAATCACATTGAGCGAAAAAACCAGGGTGAGCAACACCAGCGACCAAACGAGGATATAGTAGTAGAGATCATTATTCAGGTCTAAACCGAAGATGCTCAGCCCCGGAATGTCTGAAAATCCAGAAGGTCCACCGGTAAGGGCCACCTCCTCATTGAAAAAAATGTAGACGATAACACCAAAACCAAGGGTAGCCATGGCAAGATAGTGCCCTTTTAGTTTCAGCGACGGAACGCCCACAATGTATGCAACCAGGGCGGTGAGGAAAACGCCGGCAAGCATGGCTAACCATGGAGAGAGCGAAAGCTTTGTGCATAATATCCCTGAAGTGTAGGCTCCCAGACCAAAGAAGGCTGCATGTCCAAGGGAGATCTGACCCGCATAACCCATGAGAAGGCTTAGTCCCATGTTTATTAAACTATAGATACCGACAAATATCATCACGTCCAGATAGTGGCCAATTGCCCGCACATTCAGAGCCACCAGCGGAAACAGGGCGAGAAAGATAATCAAACCAAGAAGTATTTTTGCATTGGATTTCTGCATGTCCTCTGTACTAGCCCGGATGTTTCATGAATCCGGACTAAAACTCCTTAATTTTGCTGGCCTCTATATTTCCAAACAAACCACTAGGACGGACGTATAATACTAAGAGCAGTAGCAGAAGAGCTACAGCATCCTTGTACCCTGAGGAAACAAAACCAGCGCATAAAGATTCAATAATTCCCAGAAAAACACCCGCCACCACTGCACCATAAAAACTTCCCAGTCCACCCATCACAGCAGCGCCAAATCCTTTCAAGGCCAAAAGGGCACCTCGGTCGTATTCCATGAGGGAGATGGGAGTTATTATGGCTCCCGCAACTGCACCAATGGCAGCACTCAAGGCAAAAGAAATTAAAATCATTATGTTAACTCTAATGCCTACTAGGCGAGCCGCCTCGGGATCATCGGCACATGCAAGCATGGCTTTGCCATATCGCGTCTTCTTGAAGAAGAGGGTGAGCAACACTACCACCACCGCAGTTATGAGCAGCACCCATATTGTCTGGGTTTGAATCGCTGCTCCGAGGATGAATATTGGTTCGCTTCCACTAAATGGTGGGATAATGTAGGGATCTTTGCCCCAAACAAACATGGCAATTCCCTTAAAGAGAATTGAAACAGCGATGGTGACGATGATCATAGTCAATACGGTGGCATTTTTGAGTGGGTTGATGGTAAATCTCTCCATCAAAGCTCCAACCCCGGTGACCGCCGCAACTGTGAGAAAAAAGGCTATTGGCAGTGGCAGTTTAACCACAGCGGTGAAAAAAACCATAATAAGACCACCCAGCATGACAAATTCGCCCTGGGCGAAGTTAATTATTTCTGTAACGTTGTAGATGATATTGAAGCCCACGGCCACCAAAGCGTAAATGCTTCCCACGGTGATACCAGTGAAAAGATACTGAGTGAGCTGTCCTATTAAAGAGATTCTTTCCATAACAATAACTTCAAGCTTTTGTGCGATTCTAACCCGGATTTATGAAACATCCGGGCTAGGCAATGTTCAACAGAAAGCCTCTCCCGACCATAGGACTGGAGAGGCTTCCGTCGCCATTGCATTCTTATTGGAATCTAAGGAGCCAAGGCCCAAGTGTTATTCTTCACTATCACCATCTCGAAGGCTTCTTTGGTAAGGCCATTGTGATCGGTGGGAGAGAAATTAAACACACCGTGCTGACCAATAAACTTTTGTCGGCTTTCGATGTAGTCCCTAATTTTTGCTGAATCGGGTCCCACATTCCTCAGGGCATCAATGACCAGATTAAGCGAATCCCAGGCATGGCCGCCAAAGGAAGATATGGGTTCATTGTACTTTTGCTCATACGCTTCATTGTAAAGCATTATTACCTTTTTTTGTGGGTCGTCATCAGGAACAAGCAAAGGAATATTGACCTTGCCCAGAGGACAAAAAACGCCTTCGGCGGCACCAGCCGCTAGCTCGATGTTTTTGTGACTGCCAAATCCATGACTCTGGAAGAACGGAATGGCTGTCATCCCCAGATCTTTCCAGTTTTTAACTGCCAGAACCTGGGTGGGTCCCACGGACCAGTTGACAATTGCCTGTGCTCCTGTGCCCCGGATGCGAGTAAGTTGAGCAGTAATATCAGTATCCTTTGGCCCATAGCGTTCATCCGCCAGTATTTCTATGCCAACATCAGGAGCTAGTCGTAGCAACTCTTCGCGACCGCTAGCACCGAAGCCAGTAGAAACGCTCATGATGGCAATCTTAGTTATGCCATTTTTCAGTAAATAATCATAAATTTTCTCAACCGCATGGGTATCAGACTGCGGCACCTTGAAGATCCACTTTCGCTCTGCCACCGGAGTCACAATCTTGTTGCTGGCCGCACAGGAGACCAAGGGGATCTGCTCATCATTTGCAACTTTGACCACCGCCATGGTGTTACCACTGAGGCTGGGCCCGATAATCACCGGGACATTATCTTTCTTGATTAGCCGTTTAACCGCAAGGACGCATTTGGTCTCGTCGCTTTCATCGTCATAGAGTACAAGCTCCAGCGGATGTCCGTTGATACCACCAACCTTGTTTATGGCCTCGGCGATCATCTCAGCAGTCTTTTTTTCGGGTTCACCGAGGAACGAAGCGCGGCCAGTGACTGAGAAAACAGCGCCCACTTTGTATGGCTCTTTCTCTTTTGCGCAGGAAAACACCAAAACAAGCGAGATTGTCAACGCCAGCGCTATCCATATCGATCTTCCCTTTGTCTTCATTGATTTTCCCTCCTATAGATCATATCGCATCATAAGCTCCTACACCGAATGTCGATGGGGTGTCACCTCCTTTCCCCTGTTTGCTAGATTTTGTCAATATAAAATAATTCGCACCTTAGGTCATCCAGCCTCAAGCTTTATAAAAAGCTCTTTCGAGGCTAGAATCCAAAAAAAAAGCCGCTTTTATGTGGCGGCCTCTTTGAAGACAAAAAAGCCGCAGGCAGTTGAGTCTGCCCCCGGCCTCGATTCTATTGGTTGAACTGGGCTAGCGGACAGACCCCTCCCCACTAAAATAATAAAAAAAGTAGTAGTAACTCTGGAGGACGGTCTGTCTCGTGGAGAAGGCCATGAAGTGGTCCCGACTCCTTGCCTTTCGGATGAATGATGCTATACCATAGAGAATAGGCAGGATTGTGTCAAGAATAAAAGGTAGATAAATTGACCAACATTTGGTTGGACAGAAATATTAGGACCAAACAGTGAGGAAATACCAGCTTCAGGAGCTGAAAAAAATCATTGAGTACATCCTACTCTACCGACCTGATGAATTTGGGCTATTCTTGGACGATGATGGCTCCCTCCCTATAAAGGAGCTCATGTGGGCCCTTCATGAGGAAGAAGGCTGGAAACACATCCGTTTGGGCCATCTGAAAGAATTGTCTTACTCCCACCTTGAATCACCTTTTACCTTAGAAGAAAAGTGCATCAAACCCAAAAAACCTAGGGAGCAGATAAGTTCAGCGACTGTCCCGCCCCGATTGCTCTTTTACGCCGCAAGAAGAAAAGTTTACCCTGTAATCCTAAAGCATGGGCTACGGCCAGGAGGCCGTCCCTATGTGCCCTTGGCTACAACAGAGGAAATAGCCTTGCGCATCGGTAGACGCCGTGACCCCAAACCCATCCTTTTGACCATACATGCGGCTCAGGCCCATGATGAAGGCCACACCTTTTCTCCTTGCGGCGAATTGCTCTATTTGGTTAGAACCCTTCCTCCCACCTTTCTGAGCGGACCACCTCTCCGAGAACCTGCCAAGCCCACTAAGGTTTCACGACCGAAAGCCCCCGAACCTGTCAAGATAGGTGTACCTGAAATGACTGGCTCCTTTTTGCTTGACCCCGCCAGGGACCCTGATCCAATGAGGAGAGAGAGGAGGAAAAAGGATAAAGAACGCAAGCGCCAGAGAAGCCGCGAGCGACGCCACAAAAGAAGCAGGAGATAGAAGTCAGAGGTCGGACGGCCGACGACAGAGGTCAGAATTTCGGATTTCGGATTGCGGATCTCGAATTTGGGAGGCGAGATGTGGGATGTGAGATGTGAGATGAGAAATAAGAAGTACCGTTTACCGTTTACCAAAATAAAATAGCGGGGCCGAAGCCCCGCTGTAAAGCTCCCACTGACCTTATCCGGCCCCACCCACAGAATTCGCTTTCGTTGCCAGTAACCTACTTGCGAAAGGAAGCGGTAGCAAACGCTTGCGGCCCTTAGGACCCGCGGCCGGAGAGCCTGTGGGAGTTAGATGTAGTTTACAATTCAGCCTTTCAATTCGTCAACTATTTTTGATTTCTATTTGTAACTTTGTCATCCTCCCCTTCCTGACGTGCCTTGAGCTCCACCACCGTTGCCCCCCAGCCGCCAGACTTCAGCGGAGCATTGTAGAAA
>CP070689.1:319820-323457 GCA_020353155.1 Deltaproteobacteria bacterium
GATCTTATGTCATCAAACTCTACGGGAACTCCCACAAACTCGGGCTGGATATCGGTGGCCGCCACCTGAAGACCTCGAGCCTGCAGGGCCAGTGCTACCTTGGGGTAACTTCCAATGCCAATTTCCACCACCTTCCGGTAACGGCGGCTCAGGTATTCAATAAGCCCTTCCAACTAGCCTACCTCACAAAGACTAAGACCCTGAAGCTCAGGCGGGCGGACGGTCCCAGCTATCTCCATTTGAACCACAGAGAGCACGGAGAATACAGAGGTGAGTAAGGCTAAATACCTGTTAGCACCAACAGCAAGCTCTATTCACTTTTATTTTCTCTGTGATCTCTGCCTACTCTGTGGTTAATTATTTCGCTTTGCGCTATGCTATTAATCATCAATATTGCGCCAGAAGAAAATATCCTCCATGGGGAACTTGGCCACCCGTGGGCTTATCTTTCCACCCACCACTTGCTCCATCTGGATTTTACGTTCCAAGGCGGCAACCATTTTGCGGGCGGAAACCACGCTGTCAGGAAGCACTGAAATGGAGGTGGAGCCACACCTCAACAAAAACTCGAGGTAATCTGGATAAACGCTTGGAGCTTGGCCGCATATGGAGGTGGTAACACCGTGTTTGCGGCAGATGGTGATACAGTAGGCCAGGGCACGCAGAACCGCCAAGTCTCTCTCGTCATACAATTCCTGTACCTTGGTGTCGTTTCTATCAACCCCTAAAATGAGCATGGTCAGGTCATTGGTGCCGAAACTTATGCCCTCGATGCCTTCCCGACAGAACTCTTCGATGAGGAAGACACTGCTGGGCACTTCCACCATAATCCATAGCTGAAAGTCTTTATCCGCCCGGTTGTCCAACCCTTCCTCCCGCATTATCCGCACTGCCTCGCGGAATACCCATAAAGTGCGGACAAAGGGAAGCATTACCCAGACATTGGTCAGCCCATAGTCTTGTCGCACCCGTCGGATTGCTTGAAGTTCCAAACGAAAGATGTCGTCTTCTTTCATATAGCGGTGTTGCCCCCGATAACCGATCATCGGATTGGGCCCCACATTTTCCCGTTCATATTTCTCACCTCCGGGCATTTCTAGAAACTCATCCGGCTTGAAATCAAGAAAACGGTAAACTACAGGGCGTGGGAAGAAGGCTTCAGCCACTGTCTTAATGCCATCGGTAAACTTCTCCACCATGATTTCGGCTCCCCCCTCCTCCAGAAGAAGCCTGGGGTGTTTGCCCACACTCAGCATCATGTGCTCCGCTCGGAGCAGCCCTACACCGTCCGCCTGAGTTTCCGCTGCCACCTTGTGAGCAATCTCAGGGATGGAAATGTTCACATAAACTTTAGTGGCAGTGGGATCCGGCCCAGCAGCGGCCACCACCGGCCGCACTGCCTCTTCTTTGGCTCTGTCGATGATACCCTGATAAATTACCCCGGTGGCCCCGTCAACGCTTATGTCACCAGCGTCTGCCAGAACCTCGGTAGCATTATTTGTCCCCACCACGCATGGAATGCCGAGTTCCCGGCTCACAATAGCTGCGTGGCAAGTCTTTCCTCCCGAATCGGTGACAATCGCCGAGGAGATTTTCATCACCGGCACCCAGTCAGGAGTTGTCATTTTGGTGATCAGAATATCACCCGCTTTCACCTTTTCCATCTCACCCACATCCAACAACACATTTGCCGGCCCACTGGCAACACCGGGGCTAACTCCTAAGCCTTTCAAAAGGATGTCTGCACGAACTGGTTCCCCTACCGCGACTTTTTCCATGGGAGCCTCCTGACTGTGTACGGTCTCTGGTCTCGCCTGGAGGATGAAGAGCTTTCCTTCATCGTCAATGGCCCACTCAATGTCTTGAGCCCCACCATAGTGGGCTTCTATGTTTTTCGCTTCCTCGGCTATGAGAATTACTTCCTCATCTGTAAGGGCCGGGACCGACTGCATGTCTTCGTGGACTTCAATGTAGTCAGTGTCGCCTTCTGGACGCCGTACGCACTTCTCTTTTTTTGCTGCCACATGGCGCTCCAGGATCTCCAAGCTATCTTTGGCCACCACATATTCATCCGGGGTCACCCGACCGCTCACCACCGCCTCACCAAGCCCCCAGGCTGCATTGATGATGATTTTATTGGTCTCCCCAGAAACCGGTTCAATGGTAAAAGTCACGCCGGAAGACCTTGCCTGAACCATCTCCATGACGCCAACGCTCAAAAGCACTTCTTCGTGGCGAAAGCCCTTTTCCTCGCGGTAGGCGATGGCCCTCGAGGTAAAAAGAGAACTCCAGCAAGCTCTCACTTTCTCTGCTAAATCCTCTGGGCTCACATTGAGGAAAGTATCCTGTTGGCCGGCGAAACTAGCATCGGGCAAGTCCTCTGCCGTGGCAGAGGACCGTACAGCCACGAGTACATCAGGCCTGCCGCACCTTCGAGTCAATTCTTCGTAGGCCTCAACAATTTTATTGCTGATGCTCTCTGGAATCGGAGTTTTTTCGATCATTTCACGAATTTTTTCCGACGCTTTCAGCAAGGCACTCAGATTGCTCGTATCCAGGTCCTTGAGTATCTTGTTCACCTTTTTGTGCAAGCCGGCCTCTTGCATAAATTCGCGATATACTTCTGCGGTTAGGCAGAAACCTGGAGGAACCGGCGCACCTATAGCCCCGTGCAACTCACCTAAGTTGGCATTCTTGCCCCCAACCAGGGGGATGTCATCCTTGCGCAGCTCTTCGATCCAGAGGATCCCGGCTTCCGATTTTGCTGGCATTTTTATCCTCCCTTGAATCGTGGCCCAGATAAGGAGCACCACAGTTTGTAAGTTATCGGCTATCCATCGCAAAAAGGACGTTCGGGGGACAACTCCAGTATTACCAAATGTCCCCGGCTTCTAAGATTTTTGGCGTTGACTAAAAGCGGCAAGTATTTAGAAAGAAGGTCGTTGTCAATCTCTTGACTGCTGCACCAAATCTCTAACTAAGCAACTAATATGCCACAGCCACTTTCAGCTGTCAATGAATGTTGACTGCTCGAAATAAGCTGCAAATTGCGAGCTGTCAAGGGTTTAGGAAAATGGCTTAGCCGGGCGCCCCATTTCATTTTCTGGATATTCTGGGCCCATAGGAGTAACCTAGCCCGGATGTTTGGTGAATTGCCGTCGCGAGACCGTGGAGAAGGCTGTGCCACCGGGCAACCGCAGTGGGTTGGACCCGAGGCGTACTTGAACAGTACGTCGCAGGGTGCAACACTCGAGGACAACCGGGAGGACAATCTTATCCACGGTCGCAGCAGGCCATTGATGGAATATCCGGGCTAGAATACCCTATATTGGTAATTCTATTCCAGTGCTTGCTTGCTTGGTTTTGGAAAAGGGGGTAGACTTTTCAGATGTGAGATTTGAGATTGGCATAGAGCATAGGGCATAGGGCATGGAGCAGAGAGTAAGGAGTCAGGAGTCAGAATGCAGAATTCAGGAGAGAGGCAATCAAAATTGATTTCCTCGCAACTACTGGCTACTGGATTCTTTGATTTTGAATTATGAAATGATGGGGGAGTAGGGATGAGGCGAAGAAACGTTTTCTTAAACATTATTCTTTCTTGTGCGATGCTTACTCTTTTGCTGCCTGATCTATGGGC
>CP070689.1:323557-346523 GCA_020353155.1 Deltaproteobacteria bacterium
CCCTTTAAAAATGCTAGTCTTCTTTTATGTTAGTTGAATCCGCCGGCAAGTCATCCAGAAAGGCTTGGATTCCAGCCTGAAAATCATCTTGCTGACCTCCTTTATCTAGAAGCGCTTCTGGCAGCCTCTCCACAAAGGCTTTGATTTCATCACGGACACGACGGTAGTGGAGCATGGCTTCTTCTTCCTCTCTTGCAGTTGCTGCAAGTTTCGGCGGATCGTCGAAGCCCACATGAATGACCCTGGTATTACCCGGAAAACTGGGGCAAGTTTTTTGAGCGTCATCACATAAGGTCACCACGTAGTCAAATTGAAGGTGTATGACCTGATTGAGCGATTTGGAACCCTGGCTTGAGATATCAATACCAACCTCCGACATGGCCTTTGCCGCTCTGGGATCTATCCCCTTCGGAGCTACCCCGGCCGAAAGGGCTTCTATCTGGTTACCCTTTAGATGCCGGGTAAAAGCCTCGGCCATTTGACTGCGACACGAGTTGCCGGTGCAGAGATAAAGAATCCGATGTTTTTTCTGATTTGTCATTATTCCTGAAAAACTTTTTCGATTCTTCTCAGGTACTCATCCAATACCCAGCCACCCCACCACTTCTTTAGTGAATCCTGGATGAAACCCGTTTCGTACATCAGTCGGAGTGAGACGTTGATAAAAGCCTTGACGTCTTCCTCACCCTTGCGGACAGCGACACCCCAAGGAGTGGTGTTGAAATGTTCGCCAACAACTTCAAACTCTGGATTGTATAGTGCCATGGTGAACACCAATAGATCATCCTGGGCAAAGGCGACTCCCTGGTCGTTTCTCAGGGCCTGAATAGCCTCGTGAGTAGTGCTTAGCTTGATCTGTTTCGCCTTTGGGACCAGTTCAGCCAGGGCTTGGGCGCCAGTAGTTCCCTTGATGGTGATAACGTTTTTTCCATTGAGATCGTAAATGGAGCTGATCCCTGAGCCCTTTTTGGCCAGGAGGCGGACGCCAGATTCGAAATAAGGAATGGAAAAATCAACCTCTTGATCCCGCTGTGGGGTTTGTCCGACTGTCGCCCAAATAATATCTATTTTGCCTGAGTTAAGCAGCTTTATCCGATTTTCGGTGGTGACCGCCACGAATTGAACTTTACTGTCATCTGCAAAAAGATAATAGGCAAGCTTGCGGCAAAGGTCTATCTCCCACCCTTCGAAGTCGCTCTTTTCATTGATGGCGGCCCAGGGAGGATAATCGGCCTTGACACCTATAACAATCTTTCCGGCCTTGATGATATCTTCGAGGTTTTTTGCTTCGGTCTGGGTTGAGACCAAAGAAAAAGAAAGTGCCAGCAAACCTATTACAACCAGAATTCTTTTCATCGCTCCCTCCTCCCTGCATAGAAATATAAAATAGGTTCAAAATCTTGCGAGGTCAGTCGAACTCCTCGCCGACGGGTCTTGCTGCGGGAAGCTTGTCGAAAGACCTCCTACCTGGCGATCATGGTGCGCATACGGTCTGAGGCATTCTGAGCGTGATCACAAATGTCACCGACAATCTCCACCAGCCTAACAATATGGTATATTTCGACGGGATCGTCTAACAAGGCGAAAGCCTTCTTTTTGAGCTCATGCTCCAGGTGGTCTGCCTCCTTTTCAGCCTGGTAAATCTCCCGGACGATGCTTTTTAGCTTGTTACGTTGCTCTTCGGTACCGCTCCTAAAGTACACAATAGCTTGCTCCGACATGTCAGGCATCTTCTCTATGGCGGGTATGACCGCATCAATAAGATCGAGGAAATCTCCCACCAATTCCTCAGGGATTCCACCCATGGGTTTGAATGAGAGCCAGTATAGGGCTTCCTCCACATCATCTAGCACGTGGTCCTGCTCGCGGAGACAGTCGAGAAGAACAAACTTGTCCACTGGCATGAATATCCCCCGGGGGAGGTGATTGCGGAGATTTCGCTTGAGTTCGTCTGCCTGGCTCTCTAACATGGCCACATCCTCAGTGAGTTTGTCGAACTCCTCACAATCCTGCTGGACATAGCACTCCACCGCGCGCTTAAACATCCAAGCGCACTCTTTCACCTTGTTTGCGTGGTTTTTTAGCTTTACAAAAGGTGACTCGAAAAAAAGTGAAAAGAATGAGAATCTCATGGGCATACCTCCCGATAGAGGTAAAGGCTATCATAAAAAGAATAAAGTTAAGAGTTTGTATAAAACTACGGCCAGGACCATGGTAAAGGGCAGGGTTATGACCCAGGATGAGCCAATGTTACGCAATAACCTCATGTCGAGAAAACCCATGCCTCGCATGAAACCCACGCCCACCACTGCTCCCACAAGCACATGGGTGGTGGAGACGGGCAATCCCAATCTGGAGCATACCAGAATTGTAGTGGCAGCGCCAAATTCGGCACAAAAGCCCCTTACCGGCGTTACTTCGGTGATTTTACCGCCAATGGTTTCCATGACCTTACTGCCAAAGGCAAAAAGGCCACCCCCAACCGCGATGCCACCTATGGCCAACATCCAAACAGGAACTTCCACTTGCATGACCACACTCTTGGTCTTGACCACGGAGAAGATGGCGGCAAGAGGTCCAACAGCATTGGCAACGTCATTGGCCCCATGGGCAAAGGCCACGTAACAGGCGGTCATAACTTGCAGATGGGCAAAGAACGCTTGTAAAGGTGTGGTCTGGCTTTCGGCCTGCTGCTGTCGCAAAAGCAGAGATCTCAGCCATAGCCGGCCCCCCAAACCACCCAGTGCAGCACAGGGTATAGCAATGGCAAGTGCCTGAAAAAATCCAAGATTGAGGTGTAGGTTCTTTAACCCCTTAAAGATAAAAGAAAGTACTATTACCACCAGAACAGACCCAATGAGATATGGTGACCATTGCATTGCCACTTTTTCGGGGCTGTCTGATCTCAATATCCGCTCCCGGATGAGATAATAAATACCACCGGCAATAATAGCGCCTGCGAGAGGGGAGACCACCCAACTCAATGCAATGGTAAGCACCTTTCCCCAAGATATAGCCCCAACTCCGACGCTCACCATACCAAAACCAACGACAGCGCCGACAATAGAATGGGTGGTGGAGACAGGCAGTCCAAACATAGTAGCAAGATGTACCCAGATGCCGGCAGCGAGCAAAGCGGCAAACATGCCCATCATCAAGTGTTCCGGAGATCCCATGAGCAAATCAGGGTTGATCATCCCCTTTCTGATGGTGTCGGTGACATGCCCGCCCGCCAGTATCGCCCCCAGCAAGTTGGCGAAGATAGAAATCACCACGGCCTGCTTGAGGGTCAACGCGCGGGAACCAACCGAGGTTCCCATGGCATTGGCCAGGTCGTTGGCACCAATGTTGGCAGCCATGTACAGGCCTATAAGAGTTGCTAATATCAGAATAATAGAATCCGCACCCATGTTCGCTCGTTTTTGCTTTGGAAGGCTTGCAGGCAGGTGGCTCGGCAAAAGTGAGAGGGGTATTTCCACCTCTCGTATATGGTTGTCATCAAAAGGATCTCTTTGTTCTTCCTTGATCTAGAGAACAACTGAATTTTAATACTAACTTATTTCTCCCATGGGGCAAATTAACAAATGAGCTTTTTGCCGGGTTTTCGGCTATGTTAATGTCTTTGATGCGCGGGACCTTGTTGCCAAGTCGTTCTCTATGCCCAAAGGGTAAGCGCAGGGAGCTGTCAAAGCACCGCTCAGCGGGCAATCATGGTGCGCATGCGGTCTGAGGCATTCTGAGCATGATCACAGATGTCACCGATGATCTCTACCACTCGGACAACATGGTATATTTCCACGGGATCTTTCAGCAAGGCGAAGGCCTTCTTTTTGAGCTCATGCTCGAGGTGGTCTGCCTCCTTTTCAGCCTGGTAAATCTGCCGGACGATGCTTTTCAGATTATTGCGATTCTCTTCGGTAGCGCTCCTGAAGTACAAGATGGCTTGTACCCACATGTCAGGTATCTTCTCTATGGATGGTATGACCGAATCAATAAGATCGAGGAAATCTCCCACCAATTCCTCAGGGATTCCACCCATGGGTTTGAAGGAGAGCCAGTAGAGAGCTTCCTCCACATCATCTAGCACGTGGTCCTGCTCGCGGAGACAGTCGAGGAAAACAAACTTGTCCACCGGCATGAATATTCCCCGAGGCAGGTGATTGCGGAGATTACGTTTGAGTTCATCCGCCTGGCTCTCCAGTTTGGCTACTTCCTCGGTGAGTTCGTCGAATTCCTCACAATCTTGCTCCACATAGCAATTCACAGCCCGCTTGAACATCCAGGCGCATTCTTTAACTTTGTTCGCGTGGTTTTTTAGCTTTACAAAAGGTGACTCGAAAAACAAAGAAAAGAATGAAAATCTCATAGACAGCCCTCCCTATAGCAAAGTATGGCGCTAAAGGAAAAAGAGGATAAGCAACTTATAAAAAATCATGGCCAGTACCACGGTAAAGGGGAGTGTTACAAGCCAGGACGAGCCTATGTTTCGTAAAAGCCTCATGTCGAGAAAGCCCATGCCTCGCATGAAACCCACGCCCACCACTGCTCCCACAAGCACATGGGTGGTGGAGACGGGCAGTCCCAATCTGGAACATACCAGAATTGTAGTGGCTGCGCCAAACTGAGCGCAGAAGCCGCGGACCGGGGTCAATTCGGTGATCTTGCCTCCAACGGTTTCCATTACTTTACCACCGAAGGCGTACAACCCTCCACCAACGGCAATGCCGCCTATGGCAAGCATCCAGATCGGCACCTCCACCTGCATGACCACACTTCTGGTCTTGACCACCGAAAAGATGGCCGCCAGCGGGCCGATTGCATTGGCCACATCATTGGCACCGTGGGCGAATGCCACATAACAGGCTGTCAAAATCTGAAGATAAGCAAAAAATGCCTGGAGGGGAGAGGTTGCCCGTTGATCCTCCGGTTGATCTTCCCACCGGAGGATAAGAGATCTCAGCCATCGGGTGCCGACAATCCCACCTGCCGCACCACAGGGGAGGGCGATAAAAAGTGCCTGACCGAAGCCGAGGTCGAGATGCAAATTTTTCAATCCCTTGAAAATAAAAGAAAGGATAATCACCACCAGCACAAAGCCGATCAGATATGGCGCCGACCGCATTGCCATAGCCTCAGGGGAGTGAGAGTCCAGAACTTTCCTCCTGATGAGGTAGTAGATGCCACCGGCAATGATTGCACCTGCAAAGGGAGAAACAACCCAGCTCAATACAATAGTGAGAACCTTGGCCCAGGAGATTGCCTTGAAGCCCACACTGAGCAGACCAAAACCTACCACTGCTCCTACGATAGAGTGGGTAGTGGAAACGGGTAGCCCCATCACGGTGGCCAGGTGTACCCATATGCCTCCGGCAAGGAGGGCGGCGAACATTCCCAGCATGAGCTTGTCGGGTGCCCCAACCAGCAAATTCGGGTTTATCATCCCCTTGCTTATAGTGTTGGTCACATGACCACCGGCCAGGACTGCGCCCAGCAGGTTGGCGACAATGGAGATCACCACAGCCCTGTTTAGAGTCAAGGCCCCCGAACCCACAGAGGTTCCCATGGCATTGGCCAGGTCATTGGCGCCAATGTTGGCAGCCATATAGAGGCCTATGAGTGCGGCAGTGGTAAGAACAATAACGTCTGCGCCCATGTTTGCTCGATCATGCTTGGGCAAATTCGCCGAAAGGCTGCCCATCAGGAGAAAAAGGAGTTGTTCCTACTGCCAGCATCCGGTTTGCTTGGGCAAGGATGGTTGGTTAAGCAAAAGGAAACATAAAGATCCCGGCCAAAACTTTTTCCTTTGATCGAGGGCACATTAGCAGATGCGCTTTTCTTTTTTAAGTACTTTCTGAAAATAATTTGAAGCAGGCAGATGACAGCAAAGACCTAAGGAGCAGTCCACGAGGAGCGAAGAAATATTTTTAAACCCTTTTAGCTGAGCCCTACGCCTTTTCCCTTGCGCCGTAATGCAATTAAGAGAGGACAGCGGACAAAGCAACAATAACGGCAGCAAACAAAAGAACGCTAATCCAAGATGAGCGATAAACTAGACGGCAGGAGCGGTGAATGTGCTGCGGAGCAACAACTTCATCTCCTTCCCCTAGCCAGGGTTTATCTACGACTTCTCCCTGATAAAGGGAAGGTCCTCCCAGTTTGATTCCGAGAGCCCCAGCCACAAAGCTTTCTGGGTGGCCAGCGTTGGGTGATGGATGTTTTCGCCGGTCACGCAAGGCAATTTTCCATCCATTCCAACCACTCTCGCTACTGAAAAGCGCTCCTATATATAAAATGATAAGAGAAAGACGGGCCGGGAAGAAGTTGGCTAAATCATCCAAACGGGCTGCCGGCCGGCCAAACAAAAGATAATGATCACTACGATATCCTACCATTGAGTCCAGGGTGCTTATCGCTTTAAAAGCAAGCATACCCACTATGCCTGCTGCTGCAGGTGCCGGACAGCCAGACAAATGGCTGAGAACCGCTACCAGGGTGTACCAGAACATAGGTGAGATCACGCCATCAACGAAATTCTCTGCCACACTCTCCACTGCTCCACGAACCAAACCTTCTGCGTCTAAGTTTGAAGTATCCCTTCCCACAATTTTTTGGAGTGCGGCCCGGGCCTGAGTCAAATCACTCCGGGTCAGAGCCTGTGCAACTGGGGTGGCGTGATTGAGCAAGTCTTTCAAGGCCAGGAAAGAATAGGCGAGGTAGAGATCAAGAACTGAGGCTAGAAAGGGATGCAGTCTGGCGAGAAAGCTACGAACTGCGAGATAGACTCCGAGGAAAATAGCAATTGTGGCTGATGCCAGGAGGGCTCCGCCAATTAGCCCCGACCATCCTAGCTTAAGGAATAGCCTTTCCAAAGCACTAATGGTCGAGCCTATAAGCCGAACCGGGTGAAAGCGGAAGGGAGGATCGCCTAGAATCAGATCCAGAATCAGGGCAGAAATAAGTATGGCGGCGGCGTGAATCATAAAAACTGAGCAGCACAGTTTTGCATAAGTGAGAGGACCCGATCATTTTCTTCCGGTTGGCGAATAGCCATGCGAAAAAAATTGTCCTCCAATCCTGGAAAATTGCGGCAGTCTCGAAGGTGAATTCCTGAGCGCATCATGAAGAGGAGAAAATCATCCAGCTCGGCTGTTGGCGTCCACCGTGCGAGGAGAAAATTTGCTGCAGGTTCAAAAGGTTGAAACCCGGCGATCTTTTTTAGTCTGGCAAAGACTCTAGGCCGCTCTCTACGAATAAGGTTTGCCAGCTTCTCCTCGTAATCGGCGCAATCTATCAATGTCATTGCCACTTTTTCGGCTATCCGGTTGACGCTCCATGGTTCTTTGAGTTGACGAAGGCGAGAGATAATATCCGGATGGCCCACTACAGCGCCTAGCCTGAGACCTGGGAGAGCAAAAAATTTAGTGAGAGAGTGAAAGACAAGGATATTGACAGGTGGTGGCTGTTCCTTTAGTAAGCTAATCGCATGAGGCTGGTCGAGAAACTGCACAAAGGCCTCGTCAACTAGTAGCCACTTGCTGGGAAAGGTCGTCGCTAGATCCAGCAACAGCTTCCGGGGAAAAACTGTGCCGGTGGGGTTATTGGGGTTGCCGACAAAGAGACCGTCACTAATGGCCAAAGCCCTCTCCAAAACCGAAAAATCCGGGGGGGCAAATCCATCCGTGGCCTTGAGCTCAACCGGGATCAATTCTGCTCCAGCCGCCAGGCTGGCTCTGGTGTAATCATAGAAGGACGGATTAATTACCACCACCTTACGCAGGCCCAAAGCGCGCGGTGCCAGGTAAATAGATTCGGTGGAACCGTTGCCTGCCAAAATCCGGGCAGCATCAAGGCCGAAGCGTTTCTCATAATAGTGCGTGACTCCTTGGCCATCTACAGTAGGATAGCTTTCAATCTCTCTAAAAAGATCGTTCCAGATGGCTTTGATCTCTTGTGGAACACCCAGGGGACTGACGTTGACACTGAAATCCAGAACTTGGCGAGGAGCAAGCCCCAGCCGTTTCAACTCCCGCTCAGGATCACCGCCATGTATATGTTCTCGGTCCATTGGCATCTTTCAGTCTTTGCCTTTTATCTCGCGCCTCGTCTCCGTATGAGAGCTCTCGCATGGGGCACGGAGAGCATTTCTAATTTCGAATTTTTAAATCCGCAATCCGAAATCCGCAATGCTCAATACTAATTGAGCAGCCACCTCCATCCAATATAAATCAAGAGCGGTTTGCCCAAAATGGCGGCTACCAATAATAGGGTAACCTCGACAATTTCGTTTCCGGCGCCGAGGAGGTCACCGGTTATGCCCCCGATGTTTTTGCGACACCAAGCTCCATATATCCAGGTTACTATTACGGCCAGACCCAAGGCCGCTAGGCCAAAGGGGCCAAAAACAAGAGCTGCCAGCAGGGTGATCGCATACGCTGCTGCCAAGTGATAGGCGGAAGCCCCCTGAACAAAAGAGGAAGCCGTGCCACCCTCAACTCTGGCATAATCTAGTCGCGCTGCTAAGTGGACCTGCATGGTCCGGGCAATCATGAATAGCAGGATGACCCAGACGGTGCTGCCCACTGATATCAGCCTGGAAAAGGCAAGCCACTTGCAAAGCAAAGCAATAACAACGGCCACCCCGCCAAAGACCCCGAGGCGAGTATCTTTCATAATCTCAAGACGCCTTGCTTTATCCCAGCCTCCACCGAGGGCATCAGCAAAATCCGCAAGACCGTCCAAATGAAGAGCTCTTGTACTGATGATGTTTGCCAGGAGCATTAGCGCCGCTATGCCCATGGGCCAACCGCTGTCGCTGATAAGTCTGTCAAAGAGACTGACCACCCAGAGGAGAAGCCCCAAGGTAAACCCCACCACCGGGAAAAAGGGGAGGGCGGAAGTGTGGTGAGAGGTTTCCTGGCCTGGAACCGGAAAAATAGTTAGAGTCCGAAATGCAGTAACCAGTCCGCGAAACATGTCTTTTATCCAAATAGGTATTCAGGGCTAGCGCACTGGGATTTCAACCAGGCACTAGGAACTAAGCACTAGGCACCAGAAGGAGTAGTCTGTAAAAGCTACTTTCAGTGCCTAGTCCTTAGTGCTTAGTGCCTAGTTATCTTTTCCACTGACGCCGGCAGAGTCGAAAGTTGCCATTTCGTTGTATATTTTCACCGCCCCCTCGATTACGTGCATGGCAAGGGCGGCACCGGTTCCCTCGCCCAACCTTAGGTCGAGATCGAGAATGGGTCGAATTCCCAAGCGCTCGAAAAAGGTGCGGTGACCGGCCTCTGCTGAGCAGTGGCTAAAAAAAAGGTAATCGAGGACTGATTCACTGAGCCGCATGGCTACCAGAGCTGCAGCTGAGGAGATAAAGCCATCAACAACTACAGGCAATTTCTTCGCAGCCGCAGCCAAAATTAGTCCACAGATGCCGGCAATCTCCAGACCACCCACAGCCGCAAGAGTCGAGAGGGGATCACTGAGCAAGTTTGCATTAACCTCCAGGCTGCGCTCAATGACCTTGATCTTGTGCCGGAGTCTAGTATTGTCGATTCCCGTACCTCGCCCTGTTACCTCTATTACCGGGCAAGGAATAAGGGAGGCATAGAGGGCCGAAGAAGGGGTTGTGTTGGCAATCCCCATTTCACCTGTGCCGAGCAAAGTCACGCCATCGTCAGCAGCAGCATGGGCCAACTCCACCCCAACCAGGATCGCCTGGATAGCCTCCTCCTGAGTCATGGCCGGTCCTCGGCTCATGTTATCTGTTCCAGCCTTGACCTTCCGTCGTAGTAGGCCAGATGCGCCCTCTAAGGGATTCGCTACCCCTATGTCAACTACTTGTAGGTCGGCCCCTATGTGTTTAGTCAATACATTGATGGCTGCCCCACCAGCAAGCATGTTGTAGACCATTTGAGGTGTTACTTCACTTGGATAAGCGGAAACACCTTCAGCTGCAACGGCGTGGTCACCGACAAAGGTCACTATACGCTTCTTGCCTAGTTGTGGGGTAATATTTCCAGTCATTAAACAATAGTTGGCAGCCAAGTCTTCCAAGAACCCTAGACTGCCAACAGGTTTGGTAAGGTTGTCCAGATGAGCACGAATTTTAGCTTCCAGACTCCGGTCAACCGGAGTAATCGCATCAAGAATAGGTAAAAGGCTTTCCAAAGTTCACTCCATTTATCCAGCTGCCCCTCATTTATACTAGGCACTAAGCACTACCTCGAGCTCCTTTGGTGCCTAGTGTTTAGTGCTTAGTGCCTAGTTAACTCTACCCCATGCGCTATGCGCTCTGGGGTCTCCTCATTTGACTCGGAGGGGAATCCCACTGACCGACAAAATGACCTCATGGGCTCGTTCGGCAAGCTGCTGGTTCAGGCTGCCCGCTATGTCGCGGAAGTGACGACTGGCCGAGTCCGCGGGGATAACACCCATTCCAATTTCATTTGTTACAAGTATGAGATGACAAGGTGGGGAGTCGAGAATGTCCAAAAAAGCATTTATTTCTGGGCAGGCTCCATCAATTAATTTCTCGCGATAAAAGAGGTTGCCAAGCCATACTGTTATACAGTCGAGCACCGCCACCTCCGTCTCTTCAGGCAAAGATTTTAGGGCCATGTCGAGGTTAACCGGTTCCTCCACGGTTAAGTATGATGAATCCCGTTCACGGCGATGGCGTTCAATTCTAGCCAACATCTCATCATCAGTTGCTTCAGCGGTAGCAATGAACCCCTTATTCCCATAAGGGGCAGCAAGGCGCAAGGCAATTTTGCTCTTACCGCTTCGGCTGCCGCCAGTAACCAAGGTGATCCGCTTCATAAAACACTTCTTAATATCATGGTTAAGGTTTCAGGTTTCGGGTTTCAGGTGTCAGGAAATAAAAGCGATAATGCTGAAACCTGAATACTGAAACCTTCATTTCTCCACGCCCTTACGGGCTTTTATGCCTCTTGCGAAGTAGTGTTTTACTTCACGCATTTCGGTGACTAGGTCGGCGCGGTCGATCAACCGTGGGTGGGCATAGCGGCCGGTGATAACAAGTTCAACCCCCTCAGCTCTGCGGTCTATGAGGTCGAGAATTTGGTCCACCGTTAGCAGGCCGTAGTGAACGGCCACATTAGCCTCATCGAGAATCACTAAACGGTAACGCCCGGAAGCGACAATCTCGGCTATGTCTTCATATGCTGCCTGGGCTAACCTTATGTCTTCATCTTTAGGCTTTCCCTTTATAAAGACATTCCTGCCATAGGTCTTGATGGTGAGATGATCTGCGAACTTTGCTAAAGCCTTATGCTCGCTATATTCTCCGGCTTTCAAGAATTGGGCGATATATACCCGCCAACCTGCGCCTAGAGACCTAATGGCTAGACCGATGGCAGCGGTGGTCTTGCCCTTGCCGTCACCGGTATAGACCTGGACGTAACCATTCATATTCGGTTTACCCTGAGAAAGCAGATACGGAGAGACGGGGTAATGGAAATTCTAAGCTAGGCACTAGGCGGTATGCATCCTTAATTTCACATTTGTCATTTCTCATTTTTCATTGCCCATTCAAAACTGAGTTATGAAGAAAGTGTCATTAATAAACAAAATGACAAATGCGAAATGCTTAATGCGAATTGAGAGATGATCCAGTGCCCACCTCAAGCATCACCCAAATCGCATACAGCTAAGCAGCTGTTTGCTCGGCAACTTTTATTATCTGGCCCCTAACGGCCCGCACTGAGTGGTTCACATAATTCTCTTGGAACTGGTAAACCCCTCCGTAGTAATAGTCAACGTAACAGGCCACGTGGTGGCCTCGGGTGTCTGCGCTCCAGAAGCAGCGCTGCGACCCAAAGATAGGGTCTAGGAAAAGCCGCCTGTTGTTTTCCTTTGAGAGCATGAGGGTTAACAGTTCTTCATTGGTCGGTAGGCGCCAGTCGTTGTGGCCGGCAAAGCTCTCGGCATTCAGCTGATCAACATACTCTTGTGCTTCAGGCCAGGTAATCCTTTCAGGAGCAGTATCCTTCTGCCATACAAGATTGGTCTCTCCATCGGTCACAGTGCCATCGCCGTTGTCAATGAATCTAGTCGCCATATTTTCCTCCGTTACCTTTTATCCATTAGGATCAAACAACTTCTCCTGATGTGATGTCAATCTTTTGCTTTCACTCCAACCGGAAGTATTGCAGTTGGAGATTGGTCAAAGTTTGGAGATAGTCCTCGGCATATAAAAGATCATTGCGACTTTGAATCTCTTGAAAGATATTTGGAAGGAAATAGCGGAGATCCAAACCCACCTCGTTTAATTCCCTCATGTTGGCCTCATGTATTACCAGGATAGAGTAATAGACGGTCAATAGTCTAATTCTCGAGTCTTGACGGTACAAATACGAATGGCCACCTAGGGTGTCCAGAAAGAAGCCAGCGTAATTGTAGATAATCTTTAAAGCAGCCGACGGAGATGGTAGTTTGTCACAACTCCTTCCGGTCATTAGCCAGTAGTACATAATGCCCATAAGGGGTTCAGCAAGATCTGATTCAAATTTGATCACCTCGCGAACAATGTCGATCTTCTCTTTACCCAGTAACCTAAAGAAATAAAAACTATTTTCAACTATTACCGAGGGTCGATAAGATTCGGCGCTCATCACTGGAGGTCGCCGTACCAGGGATTCAAGAATACTGGTAAAAAGTGCCCAACTGTCACGGTGAGTCTTTTGAGAGCGAAAGGTTTCACCGGCGTCCAGATATCGGCAAAAGGCGCGGAGGGAATCCTCCAACTCCTCGCACTTCATGCTTCTTGGTGAAGCTCCTTTAACAAGGGGCGAAGTGGGACCGAAGACCTGACTCAGTCTTTCCGCTGGAAGGAGGGGTTTAAATTCTTTGCCCTGCTGCAACTCCAGAATTATAGACTCGAGCTCTTGCGTTCGTTCCATCCAGCCGTGGCGTTCTTCCTCTATTTTTTCTCCTGCTACCTTCTCAATCAGGGTATCCCACTGCCATACTAAGAGTCCGACAAAGATGGCCAAGAGCACCAGAGTTGAGATTAAGAGGAAAGGGGTCCTTTTTTTCATGGGAAAAGCTTTCTTTTTTGGAGTGATAGTGATTTCGGATTTCGGAATTCGGATTTCGGATTGAATAAAAAGATCAAAAGCTGAAACTCAACTTGAACTTCCCAATCCGCATTCCGCAGTCCCCAATCCGCAATCGAGTTGCTTCATTACTCCACGGTATTGCCACGAAGAGCACCGCTAGGAACTTTAAAGAATAGGTCATCTTAGCGTCTAGAATTGAAACTTGACAAATAGAATGCTTACCACTTTTTTTCCTCAAAGGCTAGGGTATTTCTAACTGTTCAGAGGACAGAAGACAGAAGACAGAGGACAGAAGACAAAAGAAAGAAGGTCAATTTGAATTAGTTAAAAGATTTTAAAGATTTGAGCAACTGACAGCGGACCACGGACAGCCGCGGAGGTAAATGAGCCCAGAATACAGGATAACTCGGCCAGAAAAAAATCTGTTGGTAGAAATTCAAATTGTGCTAAGATGAGAATACCCCGATAAGCCGCGTGAGGGGACCTGGCTACAAGAGACCAACCTATGAATCCGCTTACGGACTAGGCGTAGGGCCAGTTGAGCTCCCAGAACAACTGGAAGGGACAGTAGGTGGCGGTGAGTCAGGCAGCGCGAGGGTTTGTCGGGGTTTCTACTGCACTAGCTTCTCAAGATCCTTTTGAAGCTGCTTCTGCTTCTGTTCGTTAAGAGGCTGCTGCTTTGGCAGCTTTTTCTTTTTCGGCTTTTCCACTGGCTTCGCACTAACTTTCTTGGCAATTTTCTCCAGCCAACTCTGATCCAATCCGTAGGCTGGCTGATCAAAGGTGCCTCTCACCGTTAAGGGTAGCTGAACAAAGCCATGTTTATCTGAGATTTTGGTGACTATTTCCCTCAAGGGCGCGATCTTACCGACATATTGAGCTCGGATCTGGAGAAGCAGATGCAAATCGAGCTTGCTATCCAAAAGACCCGCGGTTCCAGTTCCTTCTGCTTGCACTATGGGGCCTACTAAATGTAGCCTTTTGATGTTAGCTACCCCATCCTTTGTGAGGACCCTTGCAGTGACTTGGGAGAACCTGAGTTGTTGCAGGTTTTCGGCTTGAAACAACTCTGCAAGCTTAGTGAAAAGAGGGTGCCCAGAGAACTCGACTTCGTTGATATTCAAATCAATGCGGGATTGGAGAGCACCAAGGTCAGATCCGCTACCGCTGCCCTTAAAAAACATGTTCACATTGCCGGACCAGTGCCCGCCAGTTTCAGGCCAAATGGCTCCAACTATTTCGTCAAGTAGAATATTTTCTGTATACAAAATGGAATGGAAAGGGGGCCCAACTGATTTGGTCTCCGTGCTTACATTACCCCCCAGTGTGCCACCATAAAGAGATGCAGAGAGTGGTTGCACTCGCAATTTGCCGTCTTGAAAATTCACCTGGCATTCCACATTGCTAGCAACAAATTTATTATAATGGAACCAGTCAACATGGACCGCTCCCCTAGCATCCAGTCCAAGGGGTATGTTCACCTTCGAATCTCCCGCACCACCTTCAGAGGCCGGTTCATTAGCCAGGACGACTGCCTCGCCGGATTTTTCACCACCCTTACCGTCAGAAGTGGCGGATTGTGGGGTATTCTCGACAGCATTAAGTTGTTCAACCGATTTTTCCTCGGTTTTTGTTAATAAGGGCGCAGAAATGACCTCGGAACTGGCTTTTTCCTCAACCTTGGGAGTCGATGAGCTGTCTTCAGCGGGTGCTGATTGGTCTGTTGGAACCTCAGTGGACTCCGGTTCAGGCGGGGCTTTGGGTAGCAGGGCCAAGAGTTCGTCCAATTTAATTTCAGGCGAGCTGAGAGTAAAATCAAAAAGGGGTTCTTTTTGCCACTGGGTAAGCGTTCCCTGAATATCTGCACTTTGCCCATTGAGAACCATGTTGAGAGAGTTCACTTTAAGTGTTTCCTTGGAGCGCAGGGCATCAAGTTGGAAGTCGGCTTCCACCTGGAGGGTCTCAGACAGCTTTTCATCACTTTTTACCTTTAGGTTGACCAGGTTAAGACTACCTTTAGCGATATAGTGGTCAAATCCCTCTGCCGACAGGGACGTTTCCAGAGTTAAAAGACCGCTCTGGATAATATCTGAGTGACCTCGAGCTATAACCGGACTAATCCTGACCAGATCAACCTCTTTGAGACTCAAGTCGCCGTCGAGGATTTTACCTACGGGGTTGTACTTTCCCTTTAAAGCAAGAGATCCGTCCCCCGTGCCAACGATTTGTCCTTCTATCTGGAAGGGAATGGGAGCAGTAGCGGAAAAGTCATTAATACGCGATTTGAGGTTTCTTATCTCTAATTTTGCCTCGGGCTTCTGAGAGCGATCCACGAAGGTAAGGTAACCATTTTCCATAGAAAGTAATGAAATAAGAAGCGGCACGCCGGCACGCTCCTCCTTAGAATATTTGCTGGAATGTCCCTCAGTATTTGAACCTGCATTCTGCGGTAGGAGATCGGCGATGTTCAATTTTCCGTCTGCATGCCGGACGAGGGTAATTTCCGGTTTGGTGAACACCAAGGTGTGGATTACGATTTTCCCTGCTAGAAGTTCCTTGAATTTCCAACGGAGCTCTAATTTTTCACCCTTTAGCAACGGAGCACTGCTACCTTGTTGCTGAATCTCCAGACCATCTACTCGGAAGCCGCGAAAGCCTACCCTGGCGTCAGCAAGGGTCACATTGCGGTGGAGATAGTGCTCCATAGGTGGTTCAATCCAAGCGGCTATAAGTTCACCCGTAAGGTAGAAGCGAACAAATAGAACAAGTGCCAAAAACAACAAAAGCAGACCACCCAAGATTGCAGCCAACCATTTATATATCTTGGACATGACTGATTTTCCTCGCATTGGTTGATTAGATGAGCCAGAACTACTTAATTTTTCTTCGCCCATCAAAGTAGATAAAATTCTTATGCAAACCTCGTACCCAAGTGACAACTACACTAGGGACTAAGGACTATGCACTTTGGTAATTTCGGATTTCGGATTGCGGATTTAGAAATGCGAAATTCTTGCCGGACGCCCTCGGTCGTCTGACCTCTGAGTTCTCATCTCTTTGGTGCTTAGTGCTTACTGCCTAGTTGGCAAGCTAAACCTGGACTAGAAAAACATCGGTCCGATTGGGAAGGATGGTCGCGCGGGAAACTAAATGCGGCGGGTGATTATATATTCCGCGATCTCGAGCAAGGATTGTCGGGTGGGTGACTCCGGGAAAATTGACAATGCCGACTTGGCCTCGGTTATGTAATGGTTGGCAAGTTTATCGGTGTAGTCGAGTCCCTGACAATCTTGGATGATTTTTTTGACCTCGGCAAAGATCTGTTCGTAATTGCGGTCCGAGATAATGAGTTCTACCAGATCTTGCCGGTCTCCGTCATTGCTCGATTGCAAGGCGTGAATTAGGGGTAAAGTGATTTTGCCCTCCTGGAGATCTTTACCCACCGGCTTACCAAACTCTTCTTCGCTGCCGGTGTAGTCCAGAAAGTCATCTCTAAGCTGAAAAGCAATGCCCAAGTTGAGCCCGAAACTCCGCATCGCCTCTTCTTGCTCTTTGTTTGCCTGACCAAGAATGGCGCCAATCTGACATGCCGCTGAAATAAGAACGGCCGTCTTGCGCTTTATAACCTCAATGTATTCCTCCTCGGTAATCTCCAGATTGTCACTATTGATCAATTGTAGAACCTCGCCCTCGGCCATAAAGGTGGTAGTTTCCGAGAGAATCCGGAGAATCTTCAAGTTGCCGCTTAATACAGAAAGGAAAAAAGATGTGGCGAGAAGGAAATCTCCTACAAGAACTACTGCCGCATTACCCCAGAGAGTGTTGGCCGATGGCATACCACGGCGCAGTTCGGCATTGTCCACCACGTCATCGTGGAGGAGGGTAGCCGCGTGGAGGTACTCGAAGACAATGGAGAGTCGATAGTGATCGTTACCTTGGTAATTTAAAAGCCTGGAGGCCAGGACCATCAACAAGGGGCGCAATCTTTTTCCCCCACTGCGCATGATGTAGCGGGTAACCAGGGCGATGAGGGGCACACTGGATTGCAGATTCTTGTTGATCTCTTCCTCGATGCGCTGCAGATCTTTATCCAACCGGGCGAAAAGAGGGTACTGCTGGTTAAGCAGATCTTCTGCGGTACTCTTGAGGGACAATGTTGGGGTTCCTTAGCTTAAGTTCAGGCTGGAAAAACTATAGAACACTTCTTCATAGCCCAAATTCGGCTTATTGTCAAAACAATTCCGAATCAACGATTTCACCAATGAGATCATGGGCGTGAGCCTCAGTTATTCGCGCCGCCACTATCTCACCAACCTTACCGAAGCCTTTAGTTATGAGCACACAGCCGTCTATCTCCGGTGCCTGCGAGGAAAGACGGGCCTGGAGCAGCAAGTCGCTTTCGTCACTCACACCTTCAATAAGAACAGGCTGAACTGTTCCCACGAGTCGGCTGTTATAGTCCAGACTAATATTCTCCTGGAGAGCAGCCAGGGCATGCACTCTTTGTATTTTAACAGATTCCTCCACTGGATCACTAAATAGGGCTGCCCGAGTTCCCTTCTCAGGTGAAAAGGCAAATAGTCCCAGCCGCTGGAATCGCGCCTGCTCAACGAAGTGGTAAAGTTCCTGAAAGTCTCCATCCGTTTCTCCTGGAAATCCAACTATTAGTGTGGTCCGCAAGGTGACTTCCGGAAGGTACTCCCGGATCCAGGCGACGAGCTCATGGAATTCATCAGCAGAGCCGGTTCGACCCATGGCCTTGAGCAGGTGGCCGGACACATGTTGCAGAGGAAGATCGAGGTATTTGCAAATGGACTCATATGAGGCCATTGTTTGTAAGAGTCGGCGGTCGATCTTTTGGGGATAGGCATAAAGAAGACGGACCCAGGGAAACTTGCCGATGTTTGCCAAGGCCTCCAGAAGATCGGGAAGCCGGGGCCTTTCGCCCAGATCTGTTCCATAGGCAGTTGTGTCCTGCGCCACCAGGTTAAGCTCAATCACACCCTGGGAGGCTAGCCACTCGGCTTCTTGGAGCAAGTCGTTCAGAGGTCTACTGCGGTAAGGGCCACGGATAGCAGGAATGGTGCAAAAGGAGCAGCGATTACTGCAACCTTCTGCAATTTTGAGATAACCACTGTAAAAAGGGGCCGATAGCGTCCTTGGAGTTGTTGAGGTCATGAGGAATCTAGGCGGCTCGAGATTGAGCCTTTCCACTTCACCGGCCTGCTTGCGAGCAAGTATCTCAACTAGACGGACAAAAGAGCTGGTGCCTAAGAATAGGTCCACCTCAGGCATGGACTTGACCAATTTGCGACCATAGCGTTGGGGCAGGCACCCTGCCACCACGAGTAACTCACACCGGCCCTGCTTCTTGGCTTGGGCTAGTTCCAAAATGGTCTCAATGGATTCCTCGGTAGCGCTTTCGATAAAGCTGCAGGTATTTACCACAATTAGTCGAGCTTCGAGAGGCTCTTGCACCGGCTTATAGCCAGCATCCATGAGAGAGCCAAGAATAACCTCGCTATCAACCCGATTCTTAGGGCAACCCAGGCTCTGGAGATAAAAGGTTGTTGGTTCCAAATTGGTATTCCTTTCCGCTTGTCAAAGCCTAACTATTAACCGGTGTGAGGAGGCGGGTCAAGCCAATTTGTGGGCATAGAGCATAGGGCATGGAGCCAGACGACAGAGGGCAGACGACAGAGAACAGCAGATTACTAGGCACTAAGCACTAGACACTAAGCACCGAAACGGTTTCACTTAATTAGGTTAAGTAGTTCCTAGTGCCTAGTATCTGGCGACCTAAGGTCTCCAGCTGGCGACAGTATACATGTCGATCTGATGGAAGGCAAAAAGGCAGAAAATGACGAGCAACCCATACGCCACAAAAATATTTACCGGCCGAGCTTGGCTGACTGGCAGAGTGGGATCTTGCCAGCCTCGCCCCTGCCTAAGCAATGTAACAGTACTCATCATGACGTAACATTCCACTGCAAAGGGGGGAAAGCCGAAAAAACCAAGGATGGGCATTTCAAAAACCTTGAGCCAGCCGACATAGGGGACCGTGTATTCCCACTTGGTTAGAGCCCAGTAGTTCCAGAATTCCCAAAGCAAACCACAGACTGCGCCTGCAACAAGGAGGAGATAAAAGGTGCGAAGAGTTCCTTGCTGCCAATCCCTCATCAGAGACCGCAGGCCCAGTCGGTGATTGAGGGGCTCTAACAGAAAAACGAAAGTTCCCCAGACTAGGGGGAAAAAGTAATGGGGCCAGATAAGGGGCAGGATCAAGAAGAGGAGACCAGTGGCTACGAAGGGAAGATACCACCGGGTGGAGGCAGGGATAGGCTTAATTCGTGATTTGGCGAAAAGACCATAAGTTTCCAGGACCTCCATAGTCTCAAAAAGGCCTGGAAGGACGGTGGCATAGCAGACCGCATAACCAAGCCAGCGTTGAAATATGTTCTCGGGGACCAAAACATAATGCCAGTTGTTCAGGGCCAGGTTGAAGAGTTCAAAGATGAGCCAGAAACAGACCGACCAGGGCAAAAGAAGGAAAAATTCTCGCCGATGCCGGGTAAGGAGGGACGAGCCTTTGCGTCGATAAACGAGCCCGTCTGTTACCAGGATGTAAGGCCACCAGGCCAGCGGAAAAAACCAATACCGCACCACCTCTATGCCAGCAAAAAGAAAAACTTTGGCAATGACCAGTGCACAAAGACCTACCCAACCGTAAAGGGGAAAAGGGCGACTACTGGACAAGGCTTTCTCCTCTTCTAAATCTTACATAGCCAAATCGCAGATCACCATGACTGAGGTTTCAGTGTTCTGGTCTATCATTTCTGAAACCTGACACCTGACAACTGAAACCTTGGAATTTGGTGCTTGGAGTATGGATTTCATAAGACCTGCAATTATCCATTTTTTGCTATAAAGTCAATAGGTTTCGCGATCTTGCACGATCCGTTCCCAAGGCGACAAATTTGTGAAAAAAAATGCTTGCAGATTTCCATGTAACAGGGTATATTGCCTCTAACATTGTTAAAGATAGTACAAAATAAGTCCAGCCAAACGTTTTTCTCTCCCCCTCTCAACGGGGTGATGCTCAGCCTGAAGCTGAGTCATGCATGAGGGGGTTTTGTTAGAGGATGCCTCCTCCTTGAGCCTTTTATTAACAAAACTTTCCGGTTTAGCGAAACGAAAACTAGCCGTTTCTTGCACCGGGATTGTGGAAGGACGAGGTAGCCCTGCGGGCGCATAAACGGATTTTCCCCGCCGCCTAGAAGGGAAAAAACTTCCGAACCACGCTACTGCAGGGACGAAACGGGTTTTATCGATTGAAATTAGAGCAAATTTTCACAAACATGGGGCGGGGTCGGATAAATTTGTGCTTTTTGTATGGTGCTGCCCCAGCTCAACCTAAAAAAGACCACCTTAGTGGTTTAGTTCGAATAAAAATTTACACTCATTGAAGAAGGGAGAGCAGGAAATGTCCAACTTAGTATCTCCGCATGGTAAGGAGAAAAAGCTGAAACCGCTGTTGCTGGAAGGTGCTGAGCTCAAGGCAGAGCTTGAAAAGACCAAGACCCTGAAGCAGGTTCCCATGACCTCAAGGGAGGCATCTGACGTCTTGATGCTGGGGATTGGTGCCTTCACCCCTCTGGAGGGGTTCATGGGCTATGACGATTGGAAAGGTGTCTGCGACAAATATCTCATGACTGACGGCACCTTCTGGCCGATTCCCATTACTTTGTCGGCCAGCAAGGAGGTGGCGGACAGTATCGGTGCCAATGAAGAAGTCGCACTTGTCGATGTGGATCATAACGAGATCCTCGCCACCATGAAGGTGACGGAAAAATACACCATCGACAAAATCCACGAATGTAAGGCGGTTTTCTGGACCGATGATGCTGAGGGCCATCCAGGTGTGCAGAAAGTTATGGCCCAGGAGGAGGTCAACCTGGCCGGCCCCATCAAGGTGCTGAGTGAGAGCTTTTATCCCAAAGAGTTCGCCGGCCTCTATCAGACACCGGCCCAGGCGCGGGAGATTTTTGAGAAGAAGGACTGGCGCACGGTGGCTGCCCTGCAGCTTCGTAACCCCATGCACCGCTCCCACGAGTATCTGGCCAAGATCGCCCTGGAGGTGAGTGACGGCCTTTATATCCATCAACTCCTGGGAAAACTGAAAGCTGGTGATATCCCCGCTGATGTTAGGGTAAAGGCGATTCAGGCTCTGGTGGACAACTATTTTGTCAAAGACTCGGTCATCCAGGGCGGCTATCCCATGGAGATGCGTTATGCTGGTCCCCGGGAGGCCTTGCTTCATGCCTGCTTCCGCCAGAACTACGGCTGCAGTCACCTGATCGTCGGCCGTGACCACGCCGGTGTGGGTGACTACTATGGCCCCTTTGACGCACAGAGGATCTTTTTTGACATTCCTGAGGGCGCCTTGGAACTCAAGCCGCTCCCCATTGACTGGACCTTCCACTGCTACAAATGCGGCGGTATGTGCTCCATGAAGACCTGCCCCCACGGCAAGGAGGACCGGCTACTTCTGAGCGGCACTCTGGTTCGCAAGACCCTCTCCGAGGGCGGTGAACTGCCCAAGGAATTCTCCAGGCCGGAAGTGGTAAAGATTCTCCAGGACTACTACGCTGGTCTCGAGGAGAAGGTGGAAATCAAACTCCACGGCCACGCCACCGGAGATGCGGAAAAGGACATCAAGAAAAAGTAAATTCTTAATATTGGTCGAAGTCGACCAAAAACAATCGGCCGGGAGTACCATATCTCCGGCCCATTTAACAAAGGCATAGAAGTTGTTGCTTTCTATGACCACTTAACAGCTAAACAGTACGCATTGGAAGGGAGGTGATTAGCAGGCTATTTCTAGCTAGGTTCCGGAGTCGGGTACTCCGGGGCTGTATCGATTGATTACGTACGATTATTTTGTCAAAAAACTTAGGAGGGAAATCAATGCCAAGTTACGTCATTGATGAAAAATGTGACGGATGCAAAGGGCAGGACAGGACCGCCTGCATGTACATCTGCCCCAACGATCTGATGATCTTAGACGCAGAGGCCATGAAGGCCTACAATCAGGAGCCCGAGTTTTGCTGGGAGTGCTACAACTGCGTAAAGATTTGTCCCCAGCAGGCCGTTGACGTTCGCGGTTACGCCGATTTCGTGCCCATGGGCGCCAGCGTTGTGCCTCTGCGCGGTTCCGAGGACATCATGTGGACGGTGAAGTTCAGAAACGGCACAATCAAGCGCTTCAAGTTCCCTATCCGCACCACGGACGAAGGTACTGCCGTGCCCGATGTAGGCTTTCCTGAGGGACCTGGTGACCTCAACGACCAGAACCTGTGGACTGAGCCGCAATCGGGAGGGCTCGATGTGTTGCCCACCAAGTAATTTAGGAGGTGAAAATTATGGAGGCTTTTGAAACCGTCGAACTGAGTACCGATCTTCTGATCATCGGCGGCGGCATGGCCGCCTGCGGTGCGGCCTTTGAGGCGTCTTACTGGGCCAAGAAGAACAACCTTAAGGTTCTCATGGTGGACAAGGCTGCGGTGGACCGCAGCGGCGCAGTAGCCATGGGGCTTTCCGCCATCAACACGTACATCGGAGTGGGCCGGGGCGAGAACACCCCCGAGGACTTCGTTCAGTACGTCAAGATGGACCAGATGGGAACCATCCGTGAAGATCTGGTCTACGATATTGCCCGCCACGTTGACTCCTCGGTGCATCTGTTCGAGAAATGGGGTCTCCCCATCTGGAAGGATGCCGAGGGCTACTATCAGCGCGGCGGCCGCTGGCAGATCATGATCAACGGCGAGTCTTACAAGGTGATCGTGGCCGAGGCCGCCAAAAACGCCCTGGGCGTGGACAACATCATC
>CP070689.1:346623-352833 GCA_020353155.1 Deltaproteobacteria bacterium
CTCGGTCTGCTGCATGTATGCAATAAAGCAGGCGGTCATAGCCAAAGAGCATGCCAAAAACGGGCTGGAAACAGCCATTTTCTACATGGACATGCGCACTTTCGGCAAGGATTTCGAGAGGTATTATGACCGCGCCAGGGGGGTTCATGGAGTGAGATTCCTACGCTCCCGTGTCCACTCCATTGATCCCGAACCGCACACAGACAATCTTGTAATTTCCTACGTAGACGAAGCTGGTCAGGTTAAAGAGGAAGTCTTCGACCTGGTGGTTCTTTCCGCGGGCATGGAAACACCTGCGGAATTAGTGGAAATGTCTGAGCAACTGGGGGTGGATCTGGATCCTGATCGCTTTTGTTCGTCCAGTTCTTTCCAGCCGGCGGCTACCTCGAAAGCGGGAATATTCGTGTGCGGCAGTTTCCGGGGTCCCAAAGACATCCCCCAATCGGTGATGGAGGCAAGTGGAGCCGCAGCGGCAGCCGGCAGAATCCTCGCACCAGCGCGGGATACCTTGACCGTCTCTATAGAATCGGTGGAAGAGACCAACATCAGGGGAGAACCACCTCGTGTCGGTGTCTTTGTCTGTCACTGCGGGATTAACATCGCCGGGGTGGTAGATGTAGCGGCGTTAAGAGACTATGCCAGCACCCTGCCCTACGTGGTTCACGTGGAAAACAACCTCTATACCTGCTCTCAGGATGCTCAGGAACAAATGCTTCAGGTGATAAGGGAACGGAAACTCAACCGCGTGGTGGTGGCGGCCTGCTCCCCTAGAACCCACGAGCCCCTGTTCCAGGAAACTCTAGTCAACAGCGGCCTAAACAAATACCTTTTTGAAATGGCCAACATCCGCAACCACGATTCTTGGGTACACGGCGGCAACCCGGACGCGGCCACCCGGAAGGCCAAGGACCTGGTGCGTATGGCAGTGACCAAGGTTGTCCTACTGGAGCCCCTGCAAGAGACCACAGTGGAGATCACTCAGTCTGCCCTGGTGGTGGGCGGTGGGGTTGCGGGTATGTTTGCAAGTCTACATCTCGCCGATCAGGGTTACCCCGTCACCCTGGTTGAGGCCAAGTCCGAGCTAGGAGGGCACGCCCGCCAGCTTCGAGAAACCTGGCGCGGCGAAGATGTGACTGTTTTCTTGAGAGATCTCATTGCCCGGGTAAATGACAACTCTCTTATCAGGGTCTATCTGGATAGTGAACTCAAAGAGGTAAAAGGTTTTGTCGGCAATTTCCAAACTAATATTCGAATCGCTGGCACCAATGGCGCCAAGTTCACCACACTCCGCCACGGCGTTGCTATTCTCGCCACTGGGGCGCAGGCATTAGAAACAGATGAATACCTTTGTGGTCAACACTCCGGGGTGATTCGCTGGCACGAGCTGGAAAATGCTTTTGAGGCCGGAAAACTTCAGAATGCTGGCAGCCTAGTCTTTATTCAGTGTGTAGGTTCCCGTGAGCCCCAACGGCCCTATTGCAGTAAGATCTGCTGCACCTTCTCTATTCAGCAGGCAATGAAGGTCAAAGAGACCTATCCGGATGTGGATGTCTACATCCTCTACAGAGATATCCGCACCTACGGTCAGCGCGAAGAGCTTTACAGACGAGCCCGGGCCGCAGGGGTTATTTTTATTCGCTACTCTCTAGATGAAAAACCTTTGGTGGAGACTGATTCTGAGGGGAAACTGCAAGTGGTCGTCAAAGACCACATACTGCAGAGGCCTTTAGTCATCTCACCTGATTTTATTACTTTGGCCACAGCTATAGAAACACACGGTGCTGAGTCCCTATCCCAACTCTTTAAGGTGCCCCTCAACCAAGACAAGTTTTTCCTCGAGGCACACGCCAAACTCCGACCGGTAGAGTGTGCCACCGACGGGGTGTACCTCTGTGGCTTGGCCCATTATCCCAAGCCTTTGGAAGAGAGTATCTCTCAGGCCCAAGCTGCTGCAAGCCGAGCCATCACTCTCCTGGCCAGGAAAACCCTGCAAGTGAGCGGCCAGGTGGCGGGAGTCAACCCTGCAAAATGTTCCGCTTGCTCCGTTTGTGTGGAAATCTGTCCCTTCGGAGCACCGAGTTTCAGCGACAGGGGGCTTTCGCAAATAAATCAGGCCCTGTGCAAGGGTTGCGGTCTATGTGTGGCCTCCTGCCGTTCGGGTGCCATTGAGCTCAAAGGATTTGAGGACAGACAGATTTTTGCAATGATCGAAGAGTTGTAGATAAGAGGTTTAGATTATGTCCGAGGCAGATAAAACAGACTGGCAACCAACAATAGTTGCCTTCCTTTGCAACTGGTGTTCTTACGGTGCAGCTGATCTCGCTGGGGTCAGCCGATTACAGTATCCCCCATACATCAGGGCCATCCGGGTTCCCTGCACCGGCCGAATGAACCCCAAATTTCTCTTGGCAGCTTTTAGACAGGGTGCTGACGGAATCTGGGTCTCTGGGTGACATCCGGGAGACTGCCATTACCTGGAAGGTAATTATTACGCCAGAAGAAAATTCGCCCTCTTTAAAAATCTAATTGAATATATGGGTATTGAACCTGGTCGACTCCATTTCTCCTGGATTTCCTCTGCTGAAGCGACCAAGTTTGTTGACTTGGTTAAGGAGATCACGGAGCAGGTGAGAAAACTGGGCCCGGCGGACAAACTAATCAAGGGCTTGCCCATGGTGGACGAATACTTAGCAGGCACCCCGCAGCGGGCAGCTAGCGGTACTGATTGACACGGCGACGCGGTGAAACGGCGAGACGGAGACATTGTCGATTGCAGATTGAAGATTCTAGATTGCAGATTGGGCAGAGGTCAGAGGTCGGAGATCAGATGACAGAGGACAGAAGAAAATTCTATTTTACGCTATGCGCTATGCTCTTTGCGCTATGCGAATTTCTACTGACTGCTGGCTACTTGAGCCTTTAAGATTTGAACGACTTGAACGACTAAAAGACTTTGTGAAATCCTTAGGATAGCGTTAATGGATCAATATACGGGAAGAATAAGAGAGATAGCTCGCCGCCTATTACAGGAAAGCAAGGTGGATGTGGTCTTGGGCTTTCAGCGTGGCACCTTACCCATGATAAATCAGCCCATCCTCATCAACGAGCCCGCTCAGGTGCGGCGGCTGAATTGGGATTCTTTCTGCGCAGGCAATCTGACCACCTACCTTCCCCGCCGCCGAGATAGAATTGCTCTGGTGGTAAAAGGCTGCGACTCAAGAAACGTCGTTTTGCAAATTCTGGAAAATCAGATCAAGCGCGAGCAGCTCTATTTGATCGGCGCGCCCTGCCATGGCATGGTGGATCGCCGCCTGGTCTTGGCTGCCCTTAATGGTCGTGAACCCATGGAGGTGACTGTGACTAATGGGCAACTTCGAGCAAAGGGAGATGATTTCATAGAAGTTTTGCCCCGAGACGATTACCTCCAGGAAAACTGTTCCATCTGCACCCATCGAAATCCTGTGCTCTACGATGAACTAATCGGAGATCCGCTAGTTGGGCATGGCCAGGTAGATCGATACGCGGACATCCGTGCTCTCGAGGTCATGAGCGAGGATGAACGGTGGCACCACTTCCATGAACTTTTGGCACCCTGTATTCGCTGCTATGCCTGCCGCAACGCTTGTCCAATGTGCTATTGCCCAGTGTGTTTCGTCGACGAGTCCATGCCCCAGTGGCTGGGCAAATCCATTGACCCAACCGATACCAAGACATTTCACTTTCTGCGGGCCTATCATTTAGCTGGTCGCTGCACGGATTGCGGTAACTGCGAACGGGCTTGCCCCATGTCCATTAAGATAAGGCTGCTTACCAAGAAGTTGGAAAAGGACATAGCTGAACTCTATGGCTATGAAGCCGGCTTAAGCCTGGATCAGCGTCCACCTTTGGATACATACCGCCCGGATGATCCGCAGGAGTTCATACGATGAAAGCTTATCCGGTCGACCGCTTTTGTCGGTTGTGCCGGCGAACAGTCCAAGCCGTCCTAGCCGGCTTAAACGAATTAACTGGCTAAAGACACTAAACCCCAAGCCACGGACCTAATCAATGGCTAATAGAGTCATCAACAAAACAGATATTGCCGAATTTTTCGTTGGCTTAATCGCACGTTACCGTGTTTTTGCACCTGTACGTCAGAAGGATATGACAAATTTTCGGGAAATCTCTGCTCCTGACCAAATTGATCTCAGCCTCTCCAATACCACGCTGTCGCCAAAATCCATAATGCTGCCGCAGTCCGAGTCGATGCTTGAGTTCACCCTGGATAGAACAGCAGAACGGGCTGGGATTCTCCAAGAGATCAAAACAGATCGCACTCCTCGGGTAATTGTTGGCATCCGTCCTTGCGACGCCAGAGCCTTTCAGCTACTGGACCTGAATTTCGACACCCCCTCGCATCGTGATCCGTGGTGGGTGTGGAGGAGGGAAGAAACAGCTCTTGTAGGGCTGGCTTGTAACGCTCCCTGCAACACCTGCTTTTGTACCTCAGTGGGTAGCGGTCCTTTCGCTACTGACGGCCTGGACCTTCTTCTTATAGATGGACCTGACGAACTCGTCGTCCAGGTCATCACGGACAAGGGAGCCAAGCTGTTAAATGAAGCGGGAATCGAGGCCGAAGCATCCGAGGCTCAAACGGAGACAGTTGCCGCCTTACAGGAGTCCTCTTTACAGTCTATCAAGTCCTTGGTTCCTGCCGAGAGTTTGATGCAGCAGGAGACAAAAGCGCTATTCGACTCTGAATTCTGGGAGGAGGTGCAATTTGCCTGCATCAACTGCGGCGTCTGCACCTTTGTGTGTCCCACCTGTTGGTGCTTTGACATTCAGGACGAAGTGTGCAAATCCAGCGGTGTCCGACTTCGCAACTGGGATTCGTGTATGTTCCCCCTTTTCACCCTGCATGGTTCAGGACACAATCCTCGCACCCAGAAATTGCAGCGGGTTAGACAACGTTTCATGCACAAGCTCAAGTACTTCCCGGACAAATACCACAGGGGCGTGGCCTGTGTGGGCTGCGGCCGCTGTATTCAGCAATGTCCAGTGAACATTGACATTCGCAAGGTTTTTCTTTTGATGAACGACTTCAAGGTTTAGCCGGTTTGGCCGGGTTTGTCAGTTGAGACAGTTTGGCCGGTTAAGCTGCTTGACCGAGTGAATGGCGAAACCGACTAAACAGGCATAACTAGCATAACTATACAATGAAGCCATGGAAAATCCTTACCTACCATACCCAGTAAAAATCGACTCGGTGATTACCGAGACCGAAGACCGCAATCTCAAGACCTTCAAGCTGGTATTTTTAAATTCAGCCGACGGCGAAAGGTTTGTCCATCGAGCCGGTCAGTTTGCCGAGCTCTCCATTGCCGGCAAGGGTGAGATTCCCATCGGTATAGCCTCCTCTCCGACGGAGAAAGGCCATCTGCTCTTCACGGTGAACAGGGTGGGAGTTGTCACCACTGCCCTGCACCAGATGGCGGCTGGGGATGTCATCGGAGTGCGCGGCCCCTTGGGCAACTGGTATCCGTGGGAACAGATGGAAGGCAAGAATGTGATAATTATCGGTGGTGGCTTTGCCTTCACCACCCTGAGAGCCTCCATCGTTTATTTACTTCATCCGAAGAATCGCAGTCGCTTTGGCGATATTACCGTAATCTATGGTGCACGCACTCCAGGCATGCTCCTCTACAAAGACGAACTGGTAAGGTGGGACGAGCGTGACGACATTCAGATGCATATTACTGTCGATGCGGCCGATGACCCCGACTGGAAGTACAATGTTGGCTTCGTGCCCACCGTGACCCAGGAAAAAGCACCAAGTGCCAAAGATTCCTATGCTATCGTCTGTGGTCCCCCGATCATGATCAAGTTTACCCTGCCCATACTGAGGGAATTGGGCTTCCCTGATAAACGGATTATCATGAGCTTGGAGATGCGGATGAAATGCGGTATAGGCATGTGTGGCCGATGTAACATTGGCACGGAATACGTCTGCAAAGATGGGCCCGTATTTAGTCTGGCCCAACTGTCAAATTTGCCAAGTGAATACTAACTTTAAGCTTGGTTCAGGTAGGACAGTTCTGGTAAGTTGACCTCTCGAGACAAATATACCAATCAAGGAGAACACCGTGGTCGAGCTAGATGATATGAAATCAATTATCTTGTTAAGCCATCTGACCGACCCAATGCTGGAGAAACTCTCTGACATTACGCTGA
>CP070689.1:352933-358479 GCA_020353155.1 Deltaproteobacteria bacterium
AGACAGACTTAAGGCCTATCATATCCTGATTAAGAAAGGTACGGGTCTGATCCTATGATTGCGGAGTTAAGATTTGTCCTTCGGACTCCCACCCTTCGGCCGGGTTCGCGGTTTCGGATTTCGGATTGAAATCGCAACGGGGACGTTGCTCCTGCATGGTTCTTTCTAAAGATTATAGAAGCTTAAAAACCTCCAGCCAGCCTTCCTTTTGAGCAGCTGCACCTTCAATAGCGCTGGCTGAGCCTACTATTTTCACCAAACCGCTTCCCTTGACTCCGTCCAGAACATCGGCAAAATTTTTAAAGTCTGCTGGTGAGGTACTGAGCACTTCGTCTCGGAGAGCCTGACGATTCTCCTCGGTGTCATTAGTAAGATAGCGTACCATTGAGGTATATCCCTTAGCATCAGGAAGAAGATGTCTATCTACATCGCCAATGGTTCCAATGATACTCTTGGTGATCTCTTCATCAGTTAATTGATCGGATCGGAGGAATTCAACCGTTTCATCGAACACGCCTATTGTCCTCGTGAGGTTGGGGTCCCGGTAAGAAAGGAAGGTGAAGGTGCCGGATAGATGATTGAAGAGAGAGAAAGCACCGTAGGCTCCTCCTTGAACACGAACTTGGTCCCATAACCATCCTGTCCTTATATAACGCGAGATTACATGAACCGAGCCGTGTAAGCGGTAACCAAGTTGATATAGATTTGCCCCCTTACCTACATAGTTGACCTGAGCGGGGATTATCATGCCTTCAAAAGGGGCTGTTTTTTTAGGTGACCACCTGCATATATGGATAGGGGTAGAGGGCAACTCCTCCAAGAAGCTATTCAGCAGTGGATTAAGCTTAGCCCAATCTTTCTCATCACAAGTGACGTTCACCAGCATGTTTTGCCGGTTAACCAGGGTTTTCTTTAGGTGCTCCAAAATGGTTAATACACCAGGCCAATCTTCCTCGACTTTTTGCTTAAGCTCTCTGAGGAAGAAGAGATAGCTTACTCCTCTCATCTGTTCTGCGGCCCAGTCGGCCTCGTTGAAATGGGAACGCAACCGCAAGTTGACCACCTGGTGGCCCTCTGGAACAAGCTTCTGTTCTTGTCGGGCTTTCTCCTCCATTACCATCTGCTGGAAGCGCTCTTGGTTGTCCAATTTGACTGTTAGAAGGACGTCTCTGAAAATTCTCATAAGTTCGTCACTCTGGGCCAGCATGGCTTTCCCGCGGAGAAAGAGCCAACATGTGCCTTCCTGCCCCCCTCTCACAGCTGAGGAGAAGGACTGTGAATAAATACCTCCTGTCTCTCGGCCAATACGTTGAGTGAGGGCAACATAGTCTTCCCTGTCTGTTCCCAGTTCAACCAGAGAACGACCAAAGAGCGGTATGTAAGGCAAGTATTCTTGCTCGATTGCCTGCAGGTTAAAGCCCAGATCCAAATATGCTATGGAGCTGGTGGTCAGGTCATGAAAAAGAATCTTTGTCTCCCTCTCTTTGGTGATTTCCAGGGGGATCGTCCGGTTTTTCCTCTCCAGGTCGCTGAGCTTCAAGGTTGGAATTGCCTTTAAGGCCTCGGGTGAGTCAGGGGTTTGCTGGATTCGCTTGAGTTCGTTGGCCTGATCAATGGTTCTTTGCAGCTCTTCTTGGTTCATGGTCAAGCGAATTTTCTCTAATCGCTCCCGCTCTTCTGCCTCTTCTTTTTCGCTAAGGGCTGAGTCAGGCTCAAGGATTAGGGTACCCCGGTGAAGGTTGTTCAAAAAGTATCGCTCAATCATGGTTTCAAATAGCGAAGGTTCTGCTGCCAATTGAGATTTCACATTGGCGAGGGGGGTCTCGAAGGCAAGTAAGGCTAAGGGATCAGCGTCGTATAGCCAGGTAGTGAGACTGCGCAGCATTAGCAACAGACCTTGAGGGTAACCTCCGGAGTTGTTCTCTCTAAGGCGAAATTCTACGGTGTTTAACGCTGCTTCTACGGTTGCTCGCTCAATGCCATTGCTTGCCAGACTCTCTAATGTTTGGAGAATAAGTTTCTCTACGCGCTCTCCATTTTCCACATCGATGCCTTTGAGTCCGGTTGAAAAATACATCTGACGCAGTTCATCCTCGAGACCGACGCCGGCTAGATCCTCGCCCAGGCCGGAGTCAATCAGCGCTTTGCGCAATGGAGAGCCGGGCATGCCTAGCAGTATGTAACTGAGTATTCTCAAGGCAAAATTTGTGTCTGTATTTGCAGTCTCTGAGAGGAGCCAGTTGAGAGTGATCATTCCCTTTGGTTTGCCGTCAGTATCTGAACCAGCAGCGAAAGAGCGTACAATCCGTCTGGGTCCGTCAAATAGTGGCTGTAGAGGAATGGCCGAATCAATCTCCTGTGGTTCAAAGTCCTTGAGATACTCGTTCACTAAGCGAAGCCTTTGTTCCGGGTCGTCATCGCCGTGAAAAAAGATGCGGGCATTGGAGGGATGGTAGTATTTTTGGTGAAATGCTTGGAACTGATCGAAGGTGAGGTAGGGAATTTGTCTCGGCTCTCCCCCCGAATCGAAACCGTATGGATTGTCAGGGAAAAGGGACTGTTGACTGTACTCGGCCAGAACCCTTTCTGGGGACGAATAGGCGCCTTTCATCTCGTTGAAGACAACCCCTTTGTAAATAAGCGGTTTATCGAGTGATTCAAGCTCGAAGTGCCACCCTTCTTGCTGAAGAGTGAATGGGGTCAGCCGGGGATATAGTACTGCATCTAGATAAACATCTATGAGATTGTAAAAGTCTTGGACGTTCTGACTGGCTACTGGATAACAGGTCTTGTCTGGATAGGTGAAAGCGTTGAGAAAGGTTTGCAGGGAGCCTTTCATAAGCTCGACAAAGGGTTCCTTCACTGGATACTTACGGGAGCCGCAGAGCACGGAGTGTTCCAGAATGTGAGCCACGCCAGTTGAATCCGTGGGAGGTGTACGAAAGATGATGCCAAAAACCTTGTTTTCATCTTTATTTATAAGGGAGAGTAACTGCGCACCTGTTTTCTTGTGAACATAGAGTTCGGCTTTGGTGTCCAGTTCAGGAATACTCTGCTGCCTGATGCGTTCGAAGCCATGAACGATTTTCATAAGTACCTCCAAGTAATTCTCGATTTTCCCCATATTTTAATAACGTATTCTAGCTTGTCGACCCCTCCTGGTGCCAGTGGTTTGTGTGCTGGTGAGAATAAACGAGGTCTCCACTCCAGCGAGTGAGAGTTCATCCCGGTGCAGCTGTATTGCTTTTCATTGGTGAGTCTCTTTTAGTAATTTCTACTGTTGAAGTTGATATCAAAATCATACTAGTTTGGTATATCTTAATCCATAATGTTGAAGTAATTGCTTTTTGTCATTCTTGCTGTTGATGATTATTAGGCAAACTGCTGTTTAGTAACTCTTTAAAATTAAACTTGTCGCAATCTCATCTGTCAAGCTGGATATAGTTAATTTAGTAAAAGACAAGCAGTGATACATATATGTCATAATTGACATAAGCGTTTGTTCTTGACAGTGCTAGCTAATGTGCTATTGTGTGAAGAATATAGCAAAGCTTTTCAGCTATTTCGGTTTCTTATCTCATTTGAGAGACGCTGAGGTGATGCTACAATCTCGAGAAAGGGCCTCAGCTTGCTATCAAGTCTGTATCTCATTGGGTCTTATCAGAAAAAGTCAATTGTTCATATTTATAAAAGCTTAATCACGACCAAAAGCGAATAGATGAAACTGCTTAGGAGTCTCCGGAAAGCAATATGCCGGAGACAGTTGTTAGGTCTAATGTAAAAGTTTCAAAAGAATCTTGGATCAAATAGATAGAGGTTTGTTGTAAGCCTCTAAAGAAGGAAAGGGGGTGTATACAACCAGGCTGAGACATCATAGTAGTGCACCGATATTTCATGAAAGGAGGGCTAATTAGACCCATGCAGATTACAAGAAGAGATTTCATGAAAATCTCTGGTGCCGCAGTAGGTGGCCTTGCACTCGGTGGTTTGGGTTTTGACCTGACGCCGGTGAAGGCGCACGCCCAGCAGCTTAAGATCCGCTGGGCCAAGGAAACCACCACCATATGCCCCTACTGCGCGGTTGGTTGTGGGCTCATTGTCCACACCGCCAGAGATGGATCGGGCAAGGTCATCAACACTGAGGGTGATCCTGACCATCCCATTAATCAGGGTTCACTCTGCGCCAAGGGCGCTTCTCTTTACCAGTTGATCACAAGTGAAGATCGCATCACGAAACCTCTTTACCGTGCCCCTTACAGTGATAAGTGGAAGGAGGTATCCTGGGATGTGGCCCTCACGGAGATTGCCAAACGGGTAAAGAAAAGCCGCGACGCCAGCTTTACGGCTAAAAACGCCCAAGGCCAGGTGGTAAACCGAACCAATGGTATCGCTCATGTCGGCAGTGCCGCTCTCGACAACGAGGAGTGCTGGGCCCTGCAAGCGATGATGAGGGCTTTGGGTCTCGTTTACATCGAACACCAGGCCCGTATCTGACACAGCGCCACTGTTGCGGCTCTGGCAGAGTCGTTCGGACGCGGCGCAATGACCAACCATTGGATTGACATCGGCAACAGCGATTGCATCCTGATTATGGGTAGCAATGCAGCCGAAAACCACCCGATCTCCATGAAGTGGGTTGGTAAAGCCATGGAGAATGGGGCAACTCTCCTTAGTGTCGATCCCCGTTTTACTAGAACCTCGGCCAAGGCTGATTTCTACACTGCCTTGCGCTCAGGAACAGACATCGCCTTTCTCGGCGGGATGATAAACTACATAATCGAAAACAACTTGTATTTCAAAGAGTACCTAGCCTATTACACCAACGCCAGCTTCATCTTGGGCAAGAATTACTCGTTCAAGGATGGACTTTTCTCTGGCTACAACAAGCAAACCAAGTCTTACGACAAGTCACAATGGGCCTTTGAGATGGACAAGGACGGGGTCCCCAAGAAAGACTATAATCTTAAAGATTCACGCTGCGTGTTTCAGCAACTGAAGAAACATTTTTCCCGTTACAATCTTGACAAGGTTTCCCAGATTACTGGAACACCCAAAGAGGACCTGCTTCAGGCTTACAAGACTTACGCGGCCACTGGCCAGAAGGGCAGGGCCGGAACCATCATGTACGCCATGGGCTGGACCCAGCACACCGTGGGAGTGCAAAACATTAGGACTATGGCCATCATCCAGTTGTTGTTGGGCAACATGGGAGTTGCCGGTGGTGGCGTCAACGCCCTGAGGGGAGAGTCGAACGTCCAGGGTTCAACGGATCACTGCTTGCTTTTCCACATCATTCCCGGCTACATGGCTACTCCGAGCACCACATGGCCGAAACTTGCCGACTACCTCAAGAGGAGAGCAGCGAGCAAAGACCCGCTGAGCGCAAACTGGTGGCAGAACGAGCCCAAATACATGGTAAGTTTCCTCAAATCCATGTTCGGGAAGAACGCTACGCCAACTTCAACCTGATCGGCGGCGCGCGATACGATTTGACGGCCGGCATGGCGGCGCAGGCTCGGGATCTCGTCGCGGGCCTCGAAGGGGTC
>CP070689.1:358579-365309 GCA_020353155.1 Deltaproteobacteria bacterium
CGGAAGTGCCAAGCTCACTGGTGGGGCTCCCGGACTTCAAATCCGGTGTGGGGCAGTGAGGGCTGTCCCAGGTGGGTTCGATTCCCATGCACTTCCGCCACTGGTTTACAGAGGGTTGAGGCTTAGTCCTTAACCCTTTTTTTCTTGTCCTGAATGGGACTTTGAGTGCGATTTTTTTAGTAATTTAGAAATGTTATCTCTTTTGGGTGAGAATATCACTTCGGGATCTTGACGAAGTCGTCGTCATAAATCCCTTTTTCAGCGGTAGTATGGCAAGCAACACAGTTTGAAAATGATCCCACAGATTCCCTCTGGAAGGCATCGGGCGGGATATCATCATCCTCATGCTTGTGCCGGATGTAAGGCACATCCGTAATTCTCATCGGAGTCTGTCCCCTCAAACTACGCATGATCTTTACCGCTCGTTTCGCCGAAGAATATTCTGCTGCGTTCGCTCTTAAATATTCCGCAATGATCTCTTTGGACTCAGCATCTAGGTCAACCTCTTCGCCAAAATGGTCATCCAGTCTTGCCAGGATTTTCTCCCACGAACCTGAAGGCAGCAGCTCGGGTTGATAGACAAAATGACAACCTCCACACTGTTCTTGGTAAGTGGGGTTATTTACAGGATTCAGATAACGTTCACCGTGATGCTTCGAATTGTTTCGATCATCATCACTGTCTTCATCGTCGTCACCGTTATGATCGTTATCATCCCAATCAAATATTTTTTGATACCATTTTTTCCCTTTGTGTTCGTCATGATCTGCCCAGGCGAGATTGAAAGCCACATTTGCTAGAAGCAGAAGCGCCACAAGGAAAACAACCGCGTTCCGAACCTGGTTCATATGAAATCCTCCCACTAATGTTTCATTATCACCCAACCAAATAAGAGCACTGCAAACCAAGCACAGGACAAGCCCCACAGATATTTTTTCCACCGATCTCCAAAGTATCTCTTTGTGGACTGTGCCACCCATGTCCAATTCAGCCAGATATGTAAGACTAGAAGCACTAGCAAGGATAGCGAAAGGTAAAGGTGAAAATCGCCCCAATCATGCCGGTGTAATCCAAGAAAGTATTTTTCTGCTTGGAGCCGCTTCCCTTTTGGGATGACGAAAGCGAGAAGTAATGCGATAGCAGCAATTGAAGAAATATTAACAAAGAGCAAGGAATCAAGTAGGTACTTCCAATCATTTCTTTTCATGGGTAAACCTCTGGGTTACACGAGCATTCTAGGTCACTGTTTTTATAGCATATGTCCAGTAAGGTTGAGAGATATTTCCTTGGAGAACATTTCCCCTGTCTCTGTTAAAACCTTTTTGAACTCACCCACCTCTTTTTACTCCCTTTCTTTCACGTCATGGCTTGTGGTCTGCCGCCCTGCCTGCTATCGCACTATTTATCCGCGGTGGAAGCCTTCTAGAAGACCGCTAAACAACACTTATTAAGAAATATTTGACACATGATGTGGATCTATTTTGTTAACAAATGTTTACTTATAAATATGGCGCAAAAGTTGCACTTTACATAATGGTAGGACGGCAGAAAAATGAATTTAAGCCATTTTAATCATATTTGCAATATGTTATTTACCAAATAAAATCTGATCGTTTTTGAAATGTTATAAGTTTTTGTTATTTTATACTTGAATAAATCCGAAATATAAATAAAATTAGTAAATTTATACTAACCAGGAGTCAAATAATGGAAATCAAAAGGAAACGAATGAAAGCCGACGAACGGCGTCAGGAGATCATCCGTGCTGCCATGGAGGTTTTTGCAAGAAATGGTTTCGGTGGGTCAACAACTCGTGAAATCGCCGAAAATGCCGGGATTAGTGAGGCCATGATCTACAGCCATTTCCGCAACAAGCAAGACCTCTATACCGCCATCATAGATGAGAAACTGCAGGAGAGTGAGCCTTTATACTATCCTCTCGACGCCATGAGTAATAAGGATGATCCCCGGGTTTTCATGACAATTGTTTCAAACTATCTCCGCAGGCACAGCGAGGACACCACCTTCTTGCGACTGCTCTTGTTCAGTGCTCTGGAAGGTCACGAATTGGCCAGTATGTTTGTGGCCGGTCCTGTGCGCAAGTATTTCGAATTTCTCGCTGACTATATAGGCGAGCGCATAGATGACGGAGCTTTAAAGCCAATCAATCCAGAGATTACCTCTCGCTGTCTGCTGGGTATGGTGCATTATTTTGTGTTACTTCGACAGATTTTGGGAGATGAAACACTCAACCCCATAGACCCAACGGAAGCAATTGAGACCATCGTTAAAATCTTCTGCGACGGCATCTTGGCTGATAACTGGAAAGCCGAAAGTGTTTCTTGAGACAATGCTCCTTGCATCAAGCCTTCCCATATTTCACCGTTGGGGTGGGAGCCCAAAGAAGAAACCAAATCACTAGGACTGAAAAGATGCAATACAAGGCTTGTTTTACTCGTTTGCAGCAGGTAACTCCTGAAGAGTCAGCCGACCACAAGAATCGGCGGCTGGGAACCATCAAAGCCGACTCCCTGAAAGCTGGTCTCGGCCCGGTCGTCCTGTTACTGGGCCTGATTCTGGCTCTCGCCTTTCCGAGTGGTGTAGGCACCGCACCTCCAGGTCCGGGAGAGGGGCCGCCGCCACTGGTCACTGTTGCCCCTGTTTCCCTGCAAGATGTCAACCCGCCGGCAGAATATGTGGGACATGTTGAGGCCATCCAGGCCGTGGATCTACGGGCGCGGGTAGAGGGCTTTCTGGAGCAAGTCAACTTCAAGGAAGGCCATATTGTCCAGGACGGAGATCTGCTTTACTCCATTGAGCAAGCGCCTTACAAGGCCAAGGTCGCTGCCGACAAGGCCAGGGTGGCCCAGGCCGAGGCAGAACTTGACCGGGCCAACCGGCATCTAGAGCGGTTGCGAGCGGCGCGCCCGGAAAGCATACGGGCAACCGACAAGGACGACGCTGTGGCCGCCCAACTCAGCGCTCAGGCTCAGCTTTCCGAAGCCCGGGCCACATTGACCAGGTCCCAGCTCGACCTCGGCTACACCACGATCAAGGCACCCATCAGCGGCCGTCTCGGCCGCACCGCATTTACCAAAGGTAATCTCGTCGGCCCGACGTCAAGGCCCCTGGCCCGAATTGTCCAGCTGGACCCGATCCGGGTGGTCTATTCCATAAGTGAAAACAATCTCGCAGATATACAAATGGCCCTCAAAGATTCCTCCAAGGAGGGCAAAGATCCGATCCTCATACCTCGCATCAAGCTGTCTAACGAAGAAATATATGAGACCGCCGGGTACGTGGACTTCGTGAACAACGAAGTAGATGCCGCTACCGGCAGCATCGCTGTTTGGGCGGTGTTTGACAATCATGACGGTTTGCTGCTGCCAGGGCAGTACGTTACCGTATTAGTCAGCCATAGCACGTCCAAAATGTTGCCAGTGGTACCCCAGTCTGCCATACAGGAAGACCGTGAGGGACGTTACGTGCTGGTTGTGGATGGTGAGAACCGGGTGCTGGAGCGGCGGGTCAAGACCGGACCTGTTATAGGTGGCATGTGGGCTATCGAATCAGGCCTGGCTGCGAAAGAGATTGTCATCGTGCAGGGAGTGCAGAAGGTCAGTCCCGGCATGGTGGTGAAAACCACCACTGGGGGCGAAGGGCTGGGGAGGTAAGGCATGTTTTCACAGATATTTATTGAAAGGCCGCGTTTGGCTATGGTGGTCTCGATCATCATCACCCTGGCCGGTCTGATTGCCTTGCTCAACATTCCCGTTGCTCAATATCCGCAGATCACCCCGCCCGTAATCCGGGTAACCGCCACCTATCCCGGAGCCAACGCCCAGGTAGTGGCCGATACCGTGGCCGCACCCATTGAAAAGGAAGTCAACGGTGTCGACAACATGCTTTACATGTCCTCGACCTGTGCCAACGACGGCACCTATAGGCTAAGTGTCACCTTTGACGTGGGAACTGATCCAGACATCGACCAGGTCAACCTTCAGAATCGAGTGCAACTGGCCACCTCCAAATTGCCCAAAGAGGTGGTCGACCAAGGGATAGACGTCCGCAAGCGCTCTGCCAGCATCATGGCGGCGATCAGTTTCTATTCCCCCACGCGCACCCGGGACAGGCTCTTTCTGAGCAACTACGTGAGCAAAAACATAAAGGATGCCCTGGTGCGTCTAAAGGGTGTCAGCGATGCTTTCATTTTCGGAGAATTTGAATATAGCATGCGGGTCTGGATGGATTCGGGTCGCTTGACCGCCCTGGGACTGACCGCTGACGACGTGATTGGAGCCATCCGGCAGCAGAACGTCCAGGCGGCAGTTGGGTCCATCGGATCAGAGCCCGTCAGTGATGGCCAGCAACTCCAGTTCACCCTGCAGGCCAAGGGTCGTCTCCAGGACGTTGAGGACTTTGAGAAAATCATTATCCGGGCCAATGCTCACGGGGGTCTGGTGCGCATCCGCGACATCGCCAGAGTGGAGCTGGGGGCCAAGTCCTACGGTCACCAGTCGATCCTCAACGGCTCTGCGGCGGTGACAATTGCGCTCTACCGAACCCCGGGCGCCAACACCCTGGAAACGATGAAGGAGGTCAGGGCCGAACTGAAGCGTCTGGCCCAGCGTCAGCCGAGTGATGTAGAATATCAGATCATTTTGGACACCACCAAATACGTCTCGGCCGCCATTCACGAGATAGAATTAACCCTGTTTCTGACCTTTCTACTTGTTGTAGGGGTAATATTCATTTTTCTTCAGGATTGGCGAGCCAGTCTGATCCCGACAATAACTGTCCCGGTCTCCCTGATAGGCACTTTCGCGGTGCTGTTGGCATTGGGATACAGTGCTAACACCATTTCCCTCTTCGCCCTGATTATGGCCATCGGCCTGGTGGTGGACGACGCCATCGTGGTGGTGGAAAATGTTTACCGGATCATGGAAAACCGCAAGCTCGGCCCCAAGGCTGCGACCATGAGGGCTATGGGCCAGGTCACCGGGCCGATCGTTGCCACCACCTTGGTGTTGCTGGCCGTGTTCGTGCCGGTGGGATTTATGCCCGGCATCAGTGGACAACTATACAAACAATTTGCCGTGACCCTGTGCACCTCGGTGGTCATTTCAGCGATCTGCGCCCTGACCCTAAGCCCGGCTCTGTGCGCTACGCTGCTCAGGCCGACCATACCTGTTCGCCGTGGCCCCCTGGCCTGGTTCAACCGGGCACTGGATACCTCGCGCAAGGTATATGTGTTTGGCGCCTCCTGGCTGATCCGGCGACTGCTGGTTGTTCTGCTGGTTTTTATTGGCATATTCGGCGCCTCCTATTTCCTCCTTATAAACCGTCCCACCAGTTTCTTGCCCGAGGAGGACCAGGGCTGGTTTTTTGTAAACATTCAGCTTCCCGAGGCCTCCTCTCTGGCCCGCACCAACGAGGTGCTGCAGCAACTCACCAGGGAACTCAGAAGCATCAAGGGCGTTGACAATGTCATTGCCGTCGGCGGGTTCAGCCTGCTAAGCGGAAATGCCGACAATGTTGGTTTCGGTATCGGCATACTTGCTCCTTGGGATGAGCGTAACCGCCCGGAGCTGCATTTGAATGCCATTATGGGACAGGCCCAGGAAAAACTGGCAGCCATTTCCTCGGCCAATATCTTCGCCTTTACTCCTCCGGCAATCCTGGGCCTCGGCACAAGCGGCGGATTTGACTTCCGGCTGCAGGCCCTGGAGGATCAGAACCCCCGGGAGATTGCCGCCACAACCAGGGCCCTGGTGATAGCTGCCAATCAGGACCCGGTACTCATGAGGGTCTTCAGTACCTATACGGCTAATACACCTCAGCTTTTCGTAAACCTCGACCGCACTAGGGCGGAATACCTCAAGGTTCCGGTGAGCAGGGTGTTTTCCACCCTTCAGTCTCAGCTCGGGTCGGGGTATGTCAACGACTTTAATCTCTACGGCAGAGTCTACCAGGTTAAAGTCCAGGCCGAAGCACGATATCGCGATGCGCAAGACGACATCGGCCGTCTATACTTACGCAGCGACGACGACAAGATGGTGCCCATGAGGAGCCTGGTAACCCTCTCCACAGTGCTGGGACCCCAGATCGTGGACCGATATGACCAGTTTGCCAGCACCCAGATCAACGGCAACGCCGCCCCGGGTTTTAGCTCCGGGGATGCCATGGCAGCCATGGAGCGGTTGGCGGCCAAGGTCTTGCCCAAAGGATATGGTTATGACTGGTCTTCCATGTCCTTTCAGGAGCGCAAAGCAGGAGGGAAAGTCTCGACTCTATTCGGACTGGCCCTGCTGTTTGGTTACCTTTTCTTGGTGGGACAATATGAGAGCTGGACCATCCCTCTGCCAATCATCATCTATGTTCCAGTGGCCACCCTCGGCGCCCTGACCGGCCTGTGGCTCACAGGACTCAACCTCAGCATTTACGCCCAGATAGGTCTGGTGCTGCTGGTGGGGTTGGCCAGTAAAAACGCGATTCTCATTGTGGAGTTTTCCAAGGACCGCCGCAAAGAAGGTCTGTCAGTGGAGAAGGCTGCAGTGGAAGGAGCCCGGATCCGCTTCCGGCCCGTGTTGATGACTGCCTTCACCTTCATTCTGGGGGTGGCGCCCATGGTCATCGCCAGCGGCGCAGGCGCAGGCAGCCGCCGGGCCATCGGCACCACAGTGTTTTCTGGCATGTTGATGGCCACGTTGGTTGGCATTTTTCTAATCCC
>CP070689.1:365409-370776 GCA_020353155.1 Deltaproteobacteria bacterium
CATGGCTCCCAACGTCACCGGGGAGTATTTGAGCTCCATGGCCACGGTGATCGCCATCACCCTCCTGACCTCCTGGGTGCTTGCCAATATGGTAACCCCCCTCAACTGCTACTGGTTCTTGAAGCCCAAGGCTCTTACTGAAGAGGAAATCCAAGCGCAGTACCAAAAACCCATGTATCAGAGATATAAGGGGCTTTTGACCTTCGCTTTGAACAACCGGATACTTGTCCTCGGAGTGGTAGCAGGTCTGATGTTTGGAGCCATCACCCTCATGGGTTTTGTGAGAAAGCAGTTCATGCCCGACTCGGAGAGGGATCAGTACATGGTCTATCTGGATGTTCCAGCGGGTTACGGTACCAACGCCATGGATCGTACAGCACTTCGTTTTCTCGAATGGCTCCACGACGAAGAGGCCAATCCGGAGATAGCTAGCAGCCTTGCCTACGTTGGTTACGGCGGACCACGGTTTTTTCAAACATTTGGTCCCCGGGCCGCCGCAGCTAATATTACTTATATTTTGGTGACAACAAAGGACTTTGATTCCATCTTCCCGTCAATGGATAAGACCCGCGATTATCTTGCGCAGAATTTTCCCGAAGTCTTTCCCCGTATCAAGAAGTTCTGGTTGGGGGCAAATGAGACAGGTCTGGTGCAGGTAAGGATTTCCGGGCCGGGCCACGACAAAATTTACCAGCTAAGTCAGCAGGTGATAGAGTCTCTTCGCGATATCCCCGGAACAGTGGGCATTTACAATGACTGGGAGAACCGGGTTGTCAAAGTAATTGTTGACGTGGATCAGCCCAGGGCACGGAGGGCTGGCGTAACCTCAGAGGAAGTCGCCAACAGTCTGAACGCCTTCTTTAGCGGCAGCCCCATAACGGACTTCCGGGAAGAGGACAAGGCCATACCTGTGATGTTCCGGGCTGTGGGGGCGGAGCGCAAGACCCTCGATCGCCTGCGCACAGTGGAGGTGTACTCCTCGGCAAGAAATGAAAGTGTACCGCTGACCCAGGTGGCGGATCTCGGGACTGAGGTCATGTACAACCAGATCTATCGGCGGAATCTTCTCCCCACCGTGACCATAGATGCCAAGAACTTGGTTTTACAGGCGGCAGAGCTGGAGGAAAGGCTGATGCCGGCTCTAGACGAAATAATGAAGGATCTCCCTCCCGGATTCTTCTGGGAGTGGGGCGGGGAGTCTGAGAATGCAGCCAAGGCTCAAAATGCCCTGAAAATATTTATCCCCCATGCCCTTGCTGCCATGATTTTGCTCATGGTCTGGCAGTTCAACTCCTATGCCAAGCCGGCCATAATCTTTATCACCATCCCCCTTGTTCTCATCGGGGCCGCTCCTGGCATGCTGCTCACTGGGGCCTTTTTTGGCTTTATGGCGATTCTCGGCTTTCTCAGTCTGGCAGGTATTATTATCAACAATGCCATTGTTTTGCTTGATTCTATTCAGAACGAAATCGACGCTGGGGCAAAACCCTACGATGCAGTGTTGAAGGCTTGCCTCACCCGATTCAAACCAGTGGTGATGACTACCCTTACCACCATTCTCGGGCTGGTCTCCCTGATGATCCCGCCCGATCCGCTGTTTTTTGCCATGGGGATAGTAATAAGCTTCGGCCTTGCTGCCGGCACCTTGCTGACCCTGGTGCTGGTCCCGGTGCTATACAGTTTGTTTTTCAAGGTAAAAGCAGAAGGCTAGAGATTTCGGATTTGGGAGGGCAGAGAGCATAGAGCATAGGGCATAGGGTTAAAAATTCGAAATTCGAATTTCGCAATTCGAAATTAATAACCCGCAATCCGAAATGCGAAATCATCGCTTGATCGGCTCGATCCCTGCCATGTTGAAAAATTCCTCGAGTCTCTGGAAGTATTCCTCCCTTTGTTCTGGCGTCATGAGGAAATCGAACCTGCCGGCAGCACGCTCCACATCCATCCAGTCAATGAGAAAGTTGTAGACTGCATTTTCAGCATCCTGATCTGCTCTCAGAGATGAGTTTTGGGCATCCAGCAAATCAACGATGGAAACCAGGCCCCGTGCATACTGATCCGCCACCAGCTCCAGATTTCTACGAGCAGCTTCAGCGGCAGAACGGGAAAGGCGGATATTGGGATAGGATGCACTTGCCTGATGCAGGGCTGAGCGGATGCGTTGTTCTATTCGCTCTGATACTGCCCCTTTCTCCAGTTGGATCCGGGACAGTTCTTCTCTTGCCCGTTTGATGGTGGCGAATTTGCCCCCACCCTCTGCCAAGGGGAAAGTGGCAAAAACCCCCACACTCCAATCAGTGTCGTCCAAGGAAGAATCGCTTCGTTTCCCTTCCCCACTTTCAGCCAGCAACTCTGATGCACTCCCCTGGGCGGCAAAAGAGGGCAGCCAGAAGGCTCGTTTGGCGTTGGTCAAAATTCGTTCCTGGGCAGCTATGGCAGCGTCGAAGGCCAGAAGCTCGGGTGCAATTTCCAATCCTTCTGCCACCATGAAATCGCTATAAGAGCGAAAGTTTCGTGGGTTGTCCACATAGGGGAAAAGGCGCGGGTCACTGACGAGGAGGAGGGGGTCGCGGAGATCTGTCTCAATGGTAACAAACTTTTCCTCTAAGGGCCGGCTTAGTAGCCGGTTTAACCTATTTTCAGCTTGCCGGGTTGTAGCTTGAGCGAAGAGCACGTTAGCCCGATTCCTGGCAATCTCACTTTCCCAGCGAAACTCCTCGGATCGATTGGCAATGCCGACGGAGACCCTTACCTGAGCACGCTCCAGGTTGGCTCGGGTTAACTTTAAATTGTCTTTTTCAACCCGCTCCAGGGTCTTAGCCCGCAGCACACTGAGATAGGCTACAGCCGTATCACGGATGACGTCCAACTCGCGGGTATCCCGCTGCTCTTCCCGAGTTCTTTGCAGCTCCTTTTCTACTGAGTAGTTCGACCAGGAGTCTTCATCGTAAATGAGTTGGCTGGCGGTGACTGAACCTGTAACAGCCCGCTCAGGAGTGGCACCGCCACTAAATTCCGCCCTGTCGTCATCAATCATCTCGCCTTTGGCGTCAAGGTCCACCTGAGGCAGCAAAACAGAACGCGCCTGCTTTACCGCCTGTTCGCCTGCGGCAACATTTCTGTTCTCTGCGGCCAAGTCAAGGTTTGCTGCAATGGATTCGCGCACAGCACTTTGTAGAGAAAGTCGCCGCTCCACTCGTTCAGGTTTCTCGTTGAGCAACACTGCTTCTGTAAGTGCACTCCAGGATGGGTAAAAACCAATGGCTCTTCCTGTGGCCATATTTATGGTGAGCTTTTCACCCAAAGGGTAAGCCACCTTGAGATTAGAGGCTTCTTCTCCCAGGAGGATTCTTTGCACGTTCAGGGCAATTCTCCTGGTTATACGCAAGAATTGATCTTTAGGCGCAACACTGGCAAGCACGCCCGCTTCAACATCTTCTCCCCCTAACATGGAGAAACTTGGCAGCCTTCTTAGGATCATGCCGTATATAAGTTTGCGAAACTCACCAGGAGGCATCTGTGCAAGGGGCATGAGGTAAACTGCATCGGTGTCAGAAGGGAAAGCAGCCAGAGCCCGGTCAGCGGAGAGCTCGACCGGAACAACATCTATGTCGATAGTATACTCGTAGGCAGTCTGGCGTAATTTCTTCTCGAGCCAGGGTATGGCCTCCACGGTGGTATTTCTGACAAGAATCACCAGTTTGCGGAAAGGAAACATTTCTCGGAATACCTTGATATCCCTTTCAAAACTGACAAAAGAGTCGATGTAGCTCAGGTTCTTGACACCGCTGGCACCGTCTTTGACAGGCAGATCCTGCAGCCTGGCATCAGCCACAATGGGGGCAACCACCGGCTTCGGCAGTTTTTCTTTATGGCACACGTAGTTCGTTCCCGAATAACCGAGGGTAATAACCAGATCAACCTCCGGATCAGCGAGGAGCTTGTCCACAGCCCGCTCTATCTCCGCTTTTTCCCAATTACCCTCAATGGACTTGGCTTCAGGAAAACGGACATCGAATTCTCCGGAGGTGAGTGTGAGGATTTCCTCTTTGACCAGAGGAGTGATGTCCGGTAAACGACCCGGTGGGCCGTCTTTGACAATACCGATGCGAACAACACGTAACTTGCGAGCTGACCAGGCATCAGGGATCCACATTGAAACTATAAACAAAAGGGTCGTTATTAAAGCGATCAACCATCCGTTCATTCTGCTGCGCATGTGGTTACTCCTTTGGCTTCAATGAATCAGCTAGCCGTTTTGCCGACGCGAGTGAGGGTAACAATAGATGTACCGGCACCGACCGCGGGAAGAACCAATTCTATTAAGATCATGAATTCTTGGACTTAAAGTATTTGATAGGTCTTTAGCTGACCTTATTTTGGGTGTGGTTTCGGTGAGACAGTATAAGCGAAGGAGTTTTGTAGGGCAAGCCAAGAGATTCTTCGTCGCCCCCGCCCGTCGGGACTCCTCAGAATGACATCCGAAAAAGGGGGTTTCCAGATGGATAGTGGTTAAAGGCTTACAGAAGGAAGGGCTTGTTAAGGCTTATTATTGCGAATCTTCTTGTCCACCAGCTTAAGAAGTCCATAAAGGCTTTCCATGTGGGGCACAGCAAGTTTGTGTCGTTTGGCTGCGCGGATTCCGTTTCCGAGAATGGCCTCCACTTCCATGGGTCTCCCGGCCTCGAAATCAACCAGCATGCTGCTCTTATAGGGTGACATCCTGCGGGTCCCTTCAATGTTCTCCTGCACAACTCCATCGGGGAGGGGGTGACCCACGGCCTCGGCAATCTTACACACCTCCTCCATAACTTGGCGGGCGAGTTCTAGAGACTCGGGATTCTCCACCATGGCTTTGGTGTCCGCGCCACCTGCCAGCACAGAAATGGGATTGAAGGGTGCGTTCCACACTAGCTTTCGCCACCTGTCTGTAAGCACGTCTTCGCTGACTGTGCAGGACAAGCCGGAGTCATTAAAAAGTTTGGCAAGTTCTTCGGTTTTGGCAGATTTTCCGGCGGGGTAGCGACCAATGACCAGCCGACCGAAGTCTGTATGATCTATGTGGCCAGGGCTGGTGCGGGTGGCACATATGAAAGCTAGGCCGCTCATGATCTCGTTGTTCGGGAATGCTTGGGCCACAGGTTCTTCTATTTCGACACCATTTTGTAGAAGGACGATAGCCGTATCCGGACCCACTACTTCCTTTATGATTTCAGCAGTGCTTATTTCAGGCAGTACCTTGAGTCCCACAAGGACGTAATCGGGCTGGAAGCCATATTCTGCAAGATCGCGTATGACTTTCTCAGGAGTAAAATGAAAATCTCCTAAGGTGCTTTTAATGGATATACCCTTGGCTTTTACCATTTC
>CP070689.1:370876-383290 GCA_020353155.1 Deltaproteobacteria bacterium
ACGAGACAACTCCACCGACTCCACTCGTGGCTTTGCTGTGCGTTCTCGCAAATGATATTAGCGTATTGTGTTATAAAGACTATGTTCCATAGGGCAGGTTCCACGTATGGCCCTGCCTTTCCATCGATGCCTACATATTGCGGGGTGATTGATCTGACCTGCGCGTTATGTATCTGCTATATATGTTTAGTTCCTGATATTCAGGAAAACTTCACATATGCTGATCATATCTGCATAATCTCAGCGCTTAGTGCAAAAGTGGTCGCCTCAAGTCCAAACTGCCCCACCCGAAATGTTGATTACATACTTTAATCTACATTTCATAGTTCGCAATCTTGCCACAATATGTTGTTATAGACTGGCCGTGCTTTTCTTCTAGCTATTCCGTTGAAGACCCATATTGATCCCATTGTGCCAAGTTGAAACTGCTGTTTGCGGCTACTGTCCGCTTATCAGTGCCTAGTTCTTAGTGTTTAGTCCTTGGTGCTTAGTGCCTAGTGCCTAGTGATTTACTGGCATGGGTCGTGCAGGTTGGATGACCTTCGCGGCAGCCCATTGATGGCACAAAACCAATCACCACAGGAAGGTCTCAAATGAATTGCCCAACTTGCGAGGTAAATGAATTAAGAACGGTTCTCACCAAGCAGGGGGTTGAGGTTGACTACTGCAACAAGTGCGGTGGAATCTGGTTGGACAAAGGGGAGATTTTTCACTTCACCAAGCGTCGAAAAGAACTGGCAAAGGCTTTGAAGACAGCCTTACAGCAAGCCCGAACAACTCAGCGTAAATGCCCAAAAACCGGCGAGGCTATGCAGGAAATTCCTTTACTGGATGGTGAGCTGATCATTGAGTTCTGTCCGAATACAGGAGGGATGTGGTTCGACAAAGGTGAGCTAAAAAAGATGCTCACAGTTGACCCCAAAAAACTCCCAATCAAAATAGAGCCGGTTATGGAGGAAGATATTGAAAGAGGCTTTGAAACTGATGAATCCAGCCAGCCAAAGGAACCGGTCTCCCTAGCCTCCCTGCCTAATTTGGGGCTTCGTGCCACCATGACAATTATTTCCCTCTATGCGCTCCTTACGCTGGTTCTCATCCTCTGCGTCGAACTTGCTGGACTGCCTCCTTCCTGGGCTCTGATCATGGGTGTATCCATTGCTCTTCTCCAGTTTCTCCTTGGCCCGTGGCTCATGGACCTCTCATTGAACTGGTTTTACAGAATGGATTGGGTATCTCTCCATCAACTCTCACCACATCTGGAGAGATTTATTCGCAGGATCTGCAGCGAGAAAGGTATGAAAACCCCCAGATTTGGCATTATCGACGATGGCGGCCCTAACGCTTTTACCTACGGGCACACTCCCAATAATGCTCGTATTGTGGTGACCAGGGGGCTTTTCAATCTTCTTGACGAATCTGAGGTGGAAGGTGTTGTTGCCCATGAAATAGGCCATGCTAAAAATTGGGACATGTTTCTCATGACCGTGGTGCAGCTGGTGCCCCTCATCCTCTATTACATATACCGCACGCTCATTCAGGTTAGGTCTGGATCGAGAAACAATAATAAGGGTTCAGGATACGTAGCTCTTGTGGCTATAGTCAGCTACGTTCTTTACATAGTCTGTGAATATATCGTCCTCTGGTTTTCCCGCACCCGGGAGTATTATGCTGACAGGTTCGCCGGTCAGGTAACAAAGTCACCTAACAGCCTGGCCTCTGCTCTGGTTAAGATCGCCTACGGATTAGCCGGTCAGGAGGGTAGGAAGGACACTGAAGAGACAAAACGATCTTCTCAGTTAGATGCGGTGGGAGCCATGGGAATATTCGACAGCAAAATGGCAAGTTCTTTCGCCCTTTCCGCTTACGCTGTCGACAAGCCTTCAGCAGAGGTTAGAGATTTGAGTCAACGATCCAATATTTTGGGAGCAATGAAATGGGACCTGTGGAACCCCTGGGCTAAATATTATGAACTTCACTCCACTCACCCACTGGTGGCGAACCGGATGAATCATCTGGGCAGTCAAGCCGAAACAATGGGCCAGGAACCTTTCATCCGCTTCTCTCTGAGAAAGCCTGAAAGCTATTGGGATGAGTTTTTCGTGGATATCATGATCATGATTTTGCCATTTGTGACTCTTGCAGTGCTGGCATCCCTGGCATTTTTCACTCAAATCAACTGGCTCTATGGCGTGGCATTTGCTGTTGGTGGCTTTTTCATGCTTTTCAAGTTGGGATTTTCCTATCCTACCGAAGTTTTTCCTGAGATGAGTGTTTCGAGCTTACTGAAAAAGGTGAAAGTATCAACGGTTCGGGGAATTCCCTGCAGGTTGAAAGGAAAGATCGTTGGCAGAGGAGTTCCCGGCCTTATCTGGTCCGAGGATTTCGTCCTGCAAGATGAGACAGGGATTATCTTTCTTGATTACAGGCAGCCTCTCCGCATCTGGGAGTTCCTTTTCGGTCTCATGCGTTCGCAAGACCTCCAGGACGCTGATGTTCAAATCAAGGGTTGGTACAGGCGTTCACCGGTGCCCTACATTGAATTGAAGACTCTGCGAACTGCAGCAAAAACGAGGGAGTGTTACGTTTATACCATTAAAACCATAACCGCCTATCTCATGCTAATCGGCGGCCTTGCAGCAACTATTCTACTCCTGCTCAGCTGAATACTGCGTAGAACGACCAGGGCACAACTTATATGGGTCAAGCCGTTAAAGTCGTCCGTCACAGAGGTCAGAAGTCGGAGATCAGAGATCAGCTTTAAACCTGACCTCCGACATCTGATACCTGACCTCTAAGTTCTACAGGCTGCCTGCTGGACTTGCCGTTTTAGCGAGCAAACGTTGAATTCATCACTAAGATCCCACTGACAAGATTCTCTCTGCTCTAGATCTGGCCTGGTGGAAAGGATCAAGCTCCACCTGCTCCTCTTTTTTCTCACCGAATTCGGCAAAAATTACAAAATAGACAGACTGGACAAGAAAGAACATCCACACTGCCACTCCCCAGGTTATGGTGGAATGGGGGGTGAAAAAGACCACCAATGCTCCCGCGCCCAAGCAAAGAGCAGCCTCAGTAACAAGTGACTTGAGCAAGCCTCCATGGAAGCAAATACCGCTTCGCACCCAGCTGAGAACTCCCAGTGCCAGAAAGAGGAAAGCGCTATTTGTGTCTCCCCAAAACACCAGAAGCAGCAGAAGCAGGAGTGGGAATGCGATCGAGAGCAAACTCACCCTTCCCCACCTGGTCAGAATAACCAGATATCCAGCCAGGATTAGCCAGATTGCCAATCTGAAGGCCGCAGTCCAATAGATAAGGCTACTCATTACCATTACCATGGGGATGAAGGAAATACCTGCCAGTAATCCGTAAATGATGGTTGTGAACATTGGTTTTCTGGATATGTTCATTGCTATTTACCTCCTTTGACTGCTTCCTTGCGTTTGAGCAACTCCAGTTCAACCTCTTCTTCGCTTGGCTCCCCGGAGGGTGGAGAAGGAATGGTTGAGGCTATGGTCCTTTCCCACTTTTCTCGCTCTTCCCTATGGAAGTATTCCTTTGCTCTTAGCTCGAGTTGTTCATATTGGAGGCGCTGCTCTTCGATCAGTCCATGAAACTGGGTTATCTCTCTGGTCAGATTCTGAATGTGACGAGTAAGTTCATCACGGTGAGCGGTCATGGGTTTGAGCTTTTTGATAAGCAGGCGAGCAATGTCATCCTTGCCCTTTTTGAGGGCCGATTCAATATCACTATCCAGTTTTTCACATTCGCCCGAATACTTGTCACAATCTTGTTGAAGTTTGTCCCTAGAAACCACCAATTTTCTTAGTCTGGCCTCCTTTTGCCCAAGCTCCTCCTCCATGTCCCTGAGGTATTGCTTTAGGAGAAGGCCCTTGTCCTCCAGTTGGTCCATAACACCGTGAATATCTGCTTTGCATAACCGCATAAATCTCGTCATGATAGCCATGTCTATCCTCCTTATTCCAGCTTTCAGCTTTCAGCAATCAGCGATCAGCTGTGTGGCTGGCTGACCGCTGACTGCCTGCTGCCAGCTGTTTGCTGCCTACTGGCCTTTACTCCTTCTTCCCCTGTACCCTTCGTACTGTAGTGACTTGGAGTTTGTCTTTTGTTTAATCTCCACCTCCTGGGGCTCTCCCTGGAAGGTGTCATTTACCACTCCCCGAAGTTCCTCGAGATCTGTTTCCAGGCTGGTAGCTACCTTAGGCGAAGCAACCACCGCATTGACCGACTGCTGCTTCCGGTAGTACTCATCAATTCGCTTCAGGGCTTTTTCCTGCTTACCCTTTTTAATCTCAGCCGCGACTTCCTCTCTGAGTTTGTTGAAGTCATCCTTGAGCACCTTTTCTTCCCATTCGCTTTTATCGATCGAACCATAGACCTGCTGCTGATCCTTGACACAGGCAAGCTGGAATCCCTCAGCCAGGCTAACCTCATAGGGCTTGCCCTCGTACCTATAGCGAGCATTGATTCCCTTTATTTCAAAGGTTTGCTCCCTGTGGGTAGGAACTCTTACGGTAAGAAAAAGCTTTTTACTCTGGCCGGAGAGTAGATTTCCCGGTTGAATGACTGCCTGACCATTTTTCATCTGGATGGGGTACCCTGATGCATCTACAACTGTAAGGCCATCCCTAAGCGGTATACGCACCTCCACTGAAGTTGCAGCTGCAGCTCTGGTAATTTTGAACTCTTTGAGAAAGACCTCGGCAAAGAGGTTGGGGTTTTCCAGATAGTAATAGTTACCTGCGCCGCGGTCGGCAATGTAGGTCATCAGGTGTTCGTTGAAATCAGAGCCTACTCCCACCGTGCTCACAGCGAACCCATTTTCCGTAGAAATGGTGGCCATGTTTCCAAGGGAAACCGGGTCAGTAATCCCCCTGTTGGCGAGACCATCTGAAATGAGAATGACTCTGCGCACGTTACCCATTTTTCGGGCTGAGAGCAGTATGTCAATTCCTTCCTGGAGCCCGCCGCCGAGGTTTGTTGCACCGCCGGCTGATATGCTTTTGATGATTGATTCCAGTCTTTTGCGGTTGGCAGCTGTGACCTTGACCAAGTTGGAACGTCTTTGCACACCATCAGAGTAGGTCACCAGTCCGAACCGATCAGCTGAAGTTAAATTGGAAAGTAGATTCAGGGCGGCCCTTCTGGCATCGGCGATCTTGCTGCCGCCCATGGAGCCACTGCGATCCAGAACGATCACCATATCCACATGGTTCGCTTCTCCCTGATCCAGATCTAGAACTTCATCAGCACTCAAGGTCAGCGCCAAAGCTGCTGTGCCGTCTCCACCATAGAGAACTTTGTTCTGGGTGAGATTGCCGGAGAGAGTAACGATGCCGTTTTTCCCTGAGATAACCGGCGACGACCACAAATGGAATGGACCGCCTTTGCTAGCGTAAACTAGCGCTGCACAGGTGATAGTTAGCAAGCATCCTACTAAGATTAATGGTTTCAGTTTATTCCTTTTCATGGTTTTACTCCTTTCTGTTCAAAATTGGGTGACGCGCGTCTTACTTCCCATGGTAGCGGAATAAAACTGAAACACAATTCAAAGAAGTGCAAATAATCACTCGGATTTTTTTACATAACTTTTGCTTGCAACCTGGAACAATTCTTGTATTGATTAAGCATAGGGCATGGGGCATAGAGTTTTTTAATTGTATATGTGGCTACTTTAATCAAAAGGAAAGACTCGGGTGAAAAAACCTAAGGCGAGCATACTTGTGGTGGAGGACGATGTGGCAATCCTCCAGGGACTTCTCGACGTTCTGGTGTTCAACGGTTACGAAGCCGCAGGCGTGGAAGATGGAGGCGAAGGGCTGGAGAAGGCTTTGGCAGAAAGACACGATTTGATCATCCTGGATGTGATGCTTCCCACCCTGGATGGTTTTACTATTTCCAAAAAGATCCGGAAAGAAAAACCGAATCAGGCCATCATCATCCTTACAGCCAAAGGCTCGGAGGACGACATAATAAGTGGTTTTAGGGCCGGTGCAGACGATTACGTAAGTAAACCCTTCTCCCTCAGAGAATTGATGGTCCGGGTTGAAGCAGTGCTGAGAAGAGCCGGAAAAACTCTAGGGGATGAGCAGATACATTCCCACGGTATTTTTTTTGACGGCAAGACTCTCATGGCCACTTACAACGAAGGTGTCATAGAACTGACCAGAAGAGAGATGGACATCATTCTTTATTTGCATCGCAAAAAGGACCAGATTGTTTCCAAGAAAGAACTTCTCACCGAGGTGTGGAATTATGCAGACCCTGATATTGAAACCCGAACCGTTGACATTCACATGCTCAAATTAAGAAAAAAGATCAGCAGTCTCATCGGCGATATTCCCTTCATCCTCACTGTCAGGGGTGAAGGATACCGTTTGGAGCCTGAACAGTGAAAAAACTCAAAATACTCATACTCATTTTTTGCGTAGCCCTGTCGATCCCCCTCGGCTATTTCGTCTTGCGAACCTACTGGAGCCTAGAGCAGGAGGAAATTTCGGAGCTTCGCTATTTTGCCGTTACCCTTTTCGACCAGATGGAAGAGGAACTTGCCTCTTTTGTCCTTGAGGAGGAGGCCAGGCCTGTTGACCAGTACCGTTACTATTACGCCCCGTCACAGGAGATATCTGTTCCTGTCCCCTCCCCTCTTTCTCGGCCTCCAACAAAACCCTACATTCTAGGTTATCTCCAAAACGATCCGGATGGATCATTTCAAACTCCTCTTGTGAAGAGTGATAAGGAAATTCCACCGGAGCGGACCGAACTGGTAGCCCAATTAAGTGAAGCGAACAGGATTTTCAACCAAAAAAGAACGACGGCAGTGGAAAGCGAAGAAGCCAAAACTGATGAAATATTAGCGAAGAGAGAGAGAGAACAGGTTTCAACCTTTGCCGACAAGTATCTGGATCTTTCCCGTTCCAAGAAAAGCTCAAGAGCTTATCTTGGCCAGGAAAAATCACGAGTAGAGGAAATCACACCCGGCCAGGCAGTGAACCTTGCTCGTAGAGATCAGAGGCAATTGCCAACTAAGAGACGGCAACCACTAGAGATACAAGCCGAACAAGAGGAACCGAAGGAAACCCTCTCTGAGGTCGGAGCTCGCATGGCCGGAGAACTCAGTAAGGATAAAGAGGGTGTGTCAGAGGGTAGATATGCTGCTGCCCCTGTCAAAGCCCCTGCGCCTTTGATGGACTCCCCAAAGCTCCAGGTCGAAGTGGATCCCCTGCAATCCTTATTCATTAATGAACGGCAGATTTTTATCTTCAGACGTATCGTGATTAATAATCAGATATTTCGTCAGGGCTTCGTTTTACTGGTAGACGAGTTTCTGACCCACCTGGCAGAAGAGTATTTCTCCGCGCAGCCCATGGCGGCCTTTGCCAACTTGCGCTTGTCAGTAGTGGACCGGGGCGAAGAAACAACCTCCCATCTGTCTGGTGCCACTGTCCAACATGCTAATTTCTCCCTCGAGCGAACCTTTCCCCGCCCCTTCTCTTTCCTCCGGGCAACTCTCACTTGCGACCGCATACCAAAATCAGTGGGCCGGAGCACATTGAACATAATGATGTTTGTCCTTGCCTTTATTATCCTGATGGGTCTGTTCGCCATCTATCGCAGTGCCAGAGAAGTGATGGCTTTGTCGGAGCGTCGCTCCAGATTCGTCTCGTCTGTCACCCACGAGCTCAAAACTCCACTGACAAACATCCGCATGTACATAGAAATGTTGGAGCAAGGAATAGCCCGTGACCCTGAACGGGAGCAAGAGTACTTCAGGATTTTGGGGTCAGAGAGTTCCCGTTTGTCTCGCTTGATAAACAACGTTCTGGAGTTTTCCAAATTCGAAAAGAAACAGACCCGTCTCGACCTGCAAGAGGGCACCTTGGAAGAGGTCATTCATGAAGTAAAAGAGGTCATGCAGGAAAAGCTGCGGCAGGAAGGATTCACCCTCAAAGTGGAAATGGAAGAGCTAACACCATTCAATTATGACCGGGAGGCAATGATTCAAATTCTGATCAATCTGATTGACAACAGCATGAAATTCGGCAAGTCCATGCCCACTAAAGAAATCACCCTAAAGGTCTGGCCCGAGCAGGATAAGGCGAAGATCGGCGTATCGGATACCGGACCGGGCATTCCTCGTCATGATCTAAAAAGGGTGTTCGACGATTTCTACCGGGTGGACAGCGACCTCACCCGAACCACCGGGGGAACCGGAATAGGGTTGGCCTTAGTGAAAAAGCTTGTCACCCTTATGGGAGGCACGGTCTGGGCCGAGAATAACGACGGCCCGGGATGCACTATCACCATTTCGCTTCCAGCGACGAACGCATAGCGCCTTGGCCACTAGGGACTAGGCACTTGTTCGAGTGCTTAGTGTCTAGTGCTTAGTTGCTCTCCTCGGGAGCCTTGACCGTAACCTTCATCTCAACCCGATCGATGGGATTGTCTCTCTGGTCCTTTGGTTGGGAGACTATTTTGTCTACCACATCCATCCCCTCGACAACCTCACCGAAAATTGTATATTCACCATCGAGAAATGGTGCATCAGCAACACAGATAAAAAATTGCGAGCCGGCACTGTCAGGATGTCCAGCTCTTGCCATGGAAAGGCTACCTCGCTTATGAGGTAATTTGCTGAATTCTGCTTTCAGGGTGAAGCCGGGGCCGCCCATGCCGTGTTTTGACCTGTCGTCGCTCTTGGTATTGGGGTCACCCCCTTGGATGACAAACCCAGGTACAACTCTATGAAAAGTGGTACCATTATAAAAGCCATCGTTTGCCAGGTCGATGAAACTTTTAACATGGTTAGGAGCAACGTCGGGAAAAAATTTCAAAGTGATCTCGCCGAATTTTGTTCCAATTGTAGCCGTTGTTTGTGCCATGATCTGAATCTCCTGTTTGTTGAAGGTTCGGTGTCGTCCATTTTCAAAAAAGGCATGAGAATTATCTGCCAGAAAGAGTACTGTTAAGACTAGCAGGGCAAACTGCATTACCCACAGAGCATAGGTCTTAATCGAGCTCATAGTCTCTCCTTCGCAAGGCTAGAATAACCTGGGGCAACAAAAAAGGCTTCTAAATCTGAAGCCTCAATTCTTACCGGAGCGAGAAATGGGATTCCCGGTAAAGTTAGGTGGAGTTTAACCCATTCTGCAGCGTATGGGCAACCGTTTTCCCCCTTTTGCGAGTACTGTTTAAAATTGCTACGTTGACTCTCTGATAACTATACTCAGTGTGAAATATGCCAGAAGTCTTTTATTGCAGCAAAAAACAACTCTATCCCAAATTTGGCTACGCAGTGCCTTCAAAACAGGTAGCCTACGTTAGGGATGACCTGCCAAAATTTGTCAAAGAATTTGTTACCGCTCACGAACTTTACCATTTGCGGGATAAGGCCAACTGGTGGGTATGGAGAGAAATAAAGGCTAATACCGCTGCTGCCTTCAAGCACCCCATGGGATTCGTCATCTGCGTGCTCATGAGTATGGCACCATACCGATTATGGTATTACTGGAATAGGATCACAGGTAAGAATTAATGAAATGGGGCTAGCTACTTGCGGCTCTGAAGCCAGGCACAAAAAAAGCGCCCAAGATCGGGCGCTTGCAAGCGATGGAGCGGGAAACGGGATTTGAACCCGCGACTTCAACCTTGGCAAGGTTGCACTCTACCCCTGAGTTATTCCCGCTCAATTTAAGTAAAAGTCAGCTTAGCAAAGATCACGTATTTGTCAAGAGTAAACTTAGGCCGTTAAAGCCGTTCAAGTCGTTGAAATCGTTCAAATCGTAAATGGTAAACGGTGAACGGTAAACCGTATTCCACATCACAAATCCCACATCCCACATCTCACATTTCAAATCCCAATCCGAAACTGGGAACCCGCCCGAAGGGTGGGAGTCCGAAGGACAAATCCGCAATTCTTTGCTCTGCCTGCTGTCCGCTGCCAGCTATATTTCTCTACGCTCTATGCTCCGTGCCCCGTGCTAGCTATCAGCTGACTTGCTTGCGTTCTCCTCAAGCACATCCCAGAACCTGCGGAAATAATTGAACCCTGACCAGAGTGTCAAGATGACCGCCAGCCAGAGAAAGAACATGCCCACGGCGTGTAAATTGATACCGAAGTAATCATAATGGAGGAGCAAGCCAAGGATAGCGACGATCTGAAAAACCATCTTCTTCTTTCCCAGTTCGTCTGCACTGATCACCTTCCCTTCCGACACGGCCATAGAGCGCAATCCTGTTATTGCCAACTCCCTTCCTACAATCACCACAACCATCCAGGCGGGGGCCCGGCCGAGAGGAATTAGCATGATCAAGGCTGCGGAAACGATGAGCTTGTCGGCCAAGGGATCAAGGAATTTGCCAAAGGTCGTGACTAACTGTTGACGGCGAGCGAGAAAGCCGTCAAGGAGATCAGAAATGGAGGCCAGTGCAAACACCAGAGCCGCCACGAAGCTTGTCGCCTTGTGGGGAAAGAACAAAAGAATAACCAGGACAGGGATACAAGCAACTCTGAAGAGGGTTAGTGAATTGGGCAGGTTGAAAATAGATTTCTTCCCTTTTGCACTCATACTCCCACCCAATACTGAAGATAGTAATGGCTTGCTGTTGCCAGAAGTATAACTCAAAGAATGGATTAAGTGTCAGTATTTATTTTGCCGCTGAAGATTAAACTCGTCCCAGTAACGGAGAACCCGATCAACAAAGGTCCTGGTTTCTTTGTATGGTGGGATACGATGCCCGTATCTGCGCACGGCATTCTCGCCGGCGTTGTAAGCGGCCAGGGCCAGTGAAACATCGTTCTTGAAGTTGTTTAGCTGTCTTTTCAGATAGCGGACACCAGCGTGGATGTTTTCCTTGGGATCGAAGGAATCTGCGACATCTAGCTCTTTGGCGGTTTCGGGCATAAGTTGCATCAACCCCTGCGCTCCTTTGTGGGAGACCGCATGTTTATCAAAGTCCGATTCAGCCCTGATCACCGCCTTTACTAGGGAAGAGTCTACTCCATGCTTGCGGGAGGCTTGTCTTATTATCTTGTCATAGCGATCAAAGTAGGCCTGATAGTCCATTTTCCCATCGCTAATGTATAGGCGATACCTGTAGTGATTGGGGACATTGGAGAAATGAATTACTCCGTCTTCATCCACGTATCGATAGATATCTGCGCAAACTGGTCTGGTAACCGGAGCCAGCAGCACTAGAGCCAAAAGCCATTTAATCCTGAGGTTTCGCAGAAGCCAAATAGATATTCTGGTCATGAGCTTGTCCGCTATGCTATTGCCAAACCAAATTCAACCCATCTTTTTTAAGTAGAATCCACCTTTTTCCAGTCCTCTAGAAATTTTTTCATCCCTATATCAGTGAGCGGATGTTTCGCCAGCTGGGAGATCACCTTGAACGGTATAGTAGCCACGTCAGCCCCCATTTGAGCAGCCTCGAGCACATGGAGGGGATTTCGGATGCTGGCTACCAGTACCTCGGTCTCAAATATGTAATTTTGATATATTTCAAGTATTTGAGCCACCAGTTCCATGCCTGTTTGGGAGATATCGTCCAGCCGCCCAACAAAAGGACTCACATAAGTTGCACCAGCTTTGGCTGCTAAAAGGGCTTGCAGGGGAGAAAAAACCAGGGTGACATTGATTTTGATACCTGCCTCCGCCAATTGGCGTGTTGCTTTAAGCCCATCGGTAATCATAGGAATCTTGACCACCACATGCTGATGAATTTCGGCAAGCTCCTTGGCTTCCTTCACCATACCATCCACATCTGTGCTCACCACCTCGGCGCTCACGGGACCCTGCACAACTTCACAAATCTCGTAGATGAGTTTCTTAAAATCCTCTCTATTCTTGCACCCTTCCTTGGCCACCAAGGAGGGGTTGGTAGTTACCCCGTCAATCATGCCGAGTTCTTTGGCCTCTCTAATCTCGTCAAGGTTAGCAGTATCAATGAAAAACTTCATTCACGCCCTCCTGTTCCTGCGTTGCGGTTGTCCCCAACTAAATAAGACGGGGAAGCCCTAAACTATTGTTTGAATTGCACCGGATAAGTCCTTAAAGACTTCCCTTGCTGCGGACAACCGCATGCTGTTCCAATGCAATTCTTGTTCCCCTTTAGCCTGGATATTTAGTGAATCACTGAATTGCTCAATCCCTAAATATCCCATTTTAATGGTCTGAAGATATGGATAGACTTGAGCTGGGGATATGCTAATTCAGCCAGTCTTGTCGTTTTTCTTCTCTGATTGCGCCAGAAGGTATTTATCTTTGCAACTTTCGCTGCAAAAATGGAAGCTTTTGCCGCCCACTTTGGCTTTAACTCCCTGTGCCGGCAGAATGTAAGCAGCGCATTGGGGGTCTTGGACTAGATCTGCTGCACTACGATTGCCGGCGATCT
>CP070689.1:383390-392864 GCA_020353155.1 Deltaproteobacteria bacterium
TGCAGTATCAAGCCCGTGTATGTCTGCCTTGAGGATCTCCGCAGCTCTTGCCAGGGCAGAACGCTTTTGCTCCACGGTCATTCCGCCTGAGACGGGATTGGTGATAATTGCGTAGTGCATTAGACCGGCCAGATCTCTTCTTTGGCAGCCATTTCCCAGAACAAGTACTCGTAACGTGCTGTTATCAAAAATAAAGCTTCCATTCTCTCTAATTCGCTTTCCGGTTTACCCAAAGCTATTTTATCTAAGGTGCTGGCCAACCAGTCCACGAATTTTTGGAATTCTTCATTTGTCCAATTATCGATGAATTCCTGCCAGGGGTTCTCGACGGTCAAATTGTTTTTGACCTCCATCCATGAGTCCAAATAAGCTTTTTCGGCTGCGTAGAGTACAGTAAAACCCTCTGGAAAAGAGCAGCTGTGTGCCGTAGTCATCAAGAATTGATTGTAACCATAGCAAGTTGGTGAGGGAGCTATGTTCTCGAGATTTACTCCATGAGCTGAGGCTATCTGGCGAAAAAGTTTTAGTTCCCTCTCCAGCCCTGTGAGGATTTGGATGAAGATAGGTCTCAGGTCGAGGGGAGCTTTTGCCAAGAGCACCGCAATAAAGGGTATCGCCTCTTGAACAAAAATGTAGTCCTGCTGGATCCAAATTTTGAATGTGTCGTCCGGTATGGTTCCGTTGGCTGTCATTTTTAGAAAAGGGTGATTGAGGATCGCTTGCCAAATCTCTTGGGCACTATCTAAAAGTCTTTGATGAAAGCCTTCCATGAAGTAACTCCTCAATTATTTTTGTTTCCAATCAAACACCTCTAGCCCTTACGATATAATCAGCGATAATCTGGATTACTTCCGTTCTCACGGGTAAGGTTTCATTGACCAGATGGTGACCACCGCCCTCGACCATCAGGATGTCTGCCCGTGGGAACTTTTCTTCAATAAACTCAATATTATACTTCCAGTCCACTGTGGCATCTAAAGTTCCTTGCATGACCATTAGCTGCAAGGTGGACGGGTCATTTGCCACTATTCTCTTGTTCCACTCAACCAGAGCGCTAAACCATTTCGTCGGCACACGTTTTGCCTGAAGTGGATCGTTTCTGCTGAATTCCAAAAACTCCTCGTCCGATGAGGTCTTGGGGGATGCTCTCGGCACGGAATCAGACAGATGCTTCCCCAGAGAGTGTCCAAATCTGGCAAGATTCCAATAGGAAGTATGTACCAGGGGTGCAAGGAGGACGATTTTGTCCAAAGTTATTTGATCTGCATTGAGCAGATAGTCCAGTGCAATTGCACTACCCATACTGTGGGCTACTAGGTGCTGAGGTCCAGAGAGGTTCATCTCACAAATGCGCAAGAAATCCTCGAAAACTGAGACATATTCAGAAAAGTCATCAATGTCGGCCCTCTCCCCACTGGAAAGACCGTGCCCCGGCTGGTCAAAGACGGCCACATTGTACCCCCTATCGATCATTTCCTTTATAAGATGTTTCCACACTCCGGAGTGATCAAAATAGCCGTGCACCAGAATTACCGTACCCTTAGCCATTTCGGCCTTGAAAACGTGGGCTGCCAGCAGTTTGTCACCCGAACTGAATGTTCCGAAGAGGTGCTCGCTATGATGGACTTCCAGTCCATAATAGCGAAAATACTCGAGTTCATCCTGTGAAAAGACCGGCGCCGCACGGAACTGCAGAGGCCGCAATTCTTTTCGCACTTTTTTTAGATGGGGAACAATTGGATTTGCCCCCAGATCTCGTCTGTTTTTTGACTGGCTCATACAGCCCTGGACAAAAATTAACAGCAAGAGAAGAGTGGTTGAAAGGCAAAACAGCAAGCCATTTAATTTTGGGCTTTGAAATGATTTTTTTCCGTAATGAGAATTCAATTTTTACTCCACTAAACAATTATATATTCACTGTCAAGACTAGGCTAATACGTATTGGTGCGGAGAGCCCATTTTCACTCTCTTTACCCCTTGCAACTCTCGCTTTCCTCTTGTAATGTTACCTATCCAATGAAGGCTGGTAAGGTGATGAGACTGTCCTGCCTTTGTGGCAGAACCGTCTAATATTCTTACATCTTGGCTTAGCCCGGATTATTAAGCAAGCATAAGGCACGACAATGAAAGACGAAAATAAAACCAAAAAACAGCTAATTGACGAACTGGTTGAGTTACGCCGGGTCTGTGGCAGACTGGAAACCGATGGTCTAAAGGTAGCAGAAACGCTTAAAGAGAGAGAGGCATCGATCAAGTCCATTTTGAAAGCAGCGCCCATAGGCATTGGCCTGGTTCACAATAGAGTGCTGAGCTGGGTAAGTGATCATATGAGTGAAATGCTTGGATACTCTGGAGACGAATTGATTGGTCAAAGCGCCAGAATCGTTTACGGAAGCGAGGAGGAATTTGAGCGTGTCGGCCGGGTGAAGTACCGGGATATTGAGGAGAAGGGGATAGGAGCGATTGAAACTCGCTGGAGGCGCAAAGACGGTAGTGAGATTGAAGTTCATTTGAGATCAACCCCCGTAGATCCGGCGGACCTTGCACAAGGAATAATATTTACTGCCCTTGATATTACTGAGGGCAAGCATGCTCAAAAGGCTTTGCGTGAAAGTGAAAGACGATATCGAAGAATTACCGAGGCCATAACCGACTACATATTTACTGTACGGGTGACAAACGGTCATCCTGCGGAAACCTACCACGGGCCAAACTGTGTGGCGGTGACAGGCTACACTACAGAGGAATTTAGCTCAGATCCTTTTCTGTGGATCAGAATGGTGCCGCAAGAAGATCAGGATCTTGTCCGGGCGCAGGCCTCCGATCTTTTGGTCGGCCACGAGGCTAGATCGATAGAGCACAGGATCATGCGAAAGGATGGTCAGATCCGATGGGTCAGTAACAGTCTGGTGCCCAACTACGACGTGGAGGGAAATCTGCTCTCTTACGATGGCCTGATTCGTGACATCACTAATCGGAAGATTGCTGAGGAGACAGTGCGGGAAAGTGAGGAACGCTACCGCCAACTTGTGGAAACTATGAACGAGGGGTTGGCCATGGCGGACCACGAGTATGTATTTACTTTTATCAATGAAAAATTTGCCGAAATGCTGGGATATTCTCGTGAAGAAATGGTAGGTCGTCACCTTTTGGAATTTGTCCACGAAGACTACCAGGATTTCATGAAAGACCAGATGGCTAAACGTAGAACGGGCGAAACAAAAAGCTATGAGATCGACTGGCGAGCGAAAGACGGCGGCAGAGTATATACGCTCATATCACCCAAGGGCTTTTATGATTCGCTGGGGCAATTCACTGGCAGTCTGGGGGTACTCACAGACATAACTGATCGCAAGAGGGCGGAGGAGGCCTTACAGAAGGCTCATGCCGAGCTGGAGCTTAGAGTGCAGGAGCGTACCGCCGAATTGCTGTCCACAAACGAGCAGCTGAAAAGAGAGATAGAGGATCGCAAGAGGGTTGAGGAAGATCTCCGGCAAAGTGAGACTAGGTATCGGCACTTGATAAACAGCATACCAAGCATTGTTTATCGGGGATACCAGGACTGGACAGTTGACTTCATGGACGAAAAGGTCAAGCTGCTCACAGGTTTCAGCATGGAGGAATTCAACTCTCGAAGGAAGAAGTGGAGCGACATTGTCGTAGATAGCGACCTCGAGCTTGCCCGGAGAGCTTTTGTGCAAGCATTAAAAACAGACAAATCTTATGTGAGGGAATACAGAATTGAGACGAAAGGCGGGGAAGTCCTCTGGATTCAAGACAGGGGACAGATAGTCTGCGATGAAAATGGAAATATAGACTATGTGAGTGGAGTGTTCTTTGATGTCACCCAGCGGAAGCAAATGGAAAAAGCCATCGTCCAACGGGAGAAACTGAACACCTTGGGTACTATGGCTGCAGAAGTAGCTCACGAAATCCGCAATCCCTTAGTATCTCTTGGGGGTTTCGCCCGGCGCCTCCAACAAAAATTTCCCGACCTACCCGAGTGTGAGGTTATTCTCCAGGAGTCCCAACGGTTGGAAAGGATATTGTCTAGAATCAGAAACTACCTCAAGCCTGTAGAAATCCGCCCTCAGGGATGCTCAGTCAACGAAATTATTACTCATTGCGTGGATCTGCTCTCCCCCGAAACGGAACTCAGAAGGATTACCTGCAAATTGAAACTCTTTCCGGGTCTGTCGGAGGTTAACACAGACCCTGATATATTGACGCAAATTTTTGTCAATCTAATTCTCAACGCGGCAGAGGCTATGGAAAAAGGCGGCGTCCTAACCATAAGGACCTTTGAAAGTGAGCAGGACCTTTACATCGAGTTCAGGAATCCGGCCCCAGAACCAGAAATTAAACACCCTGAACTTCTCTTCATGCCTTTTGCTGAAGGCGGCGAGAGTATAGGATTGCCACTTTGTTACCGTCTGTTGAAGAATATGGGCGGTCTTCTCTCTTATACCTCCGAGGGAGATCATATGGCCTTTACCGTCTCCTTGCCTAAAGCTAGCCCACCAACCGACCGAGAAGCCTGCTGAAGCGCTGGAAGAAATGCGCCGCTATCTGGAGAAGAAGTACGAGTAATTTAGCCCGGATATTTCATGAATAACCTGCTGCGACCACGGATATGGCCGTCCTTCCTTGCGTCCTCGGCTGTTGGCCCCTGCGACGTACCGTTCAGGTACGCCTCGGGACCAACACCCTGCGGTTGCCAGGTGGCACGCCCATCTTCGCGGTCTCGCGGCAGCGATTCATGAAACATCCGGGCTAGAGATTAACGCGGATATCTTACTTAATATAATATTGTCCGTGGTCCGTGCTCAGTAGTCCCCTGCAATAACATCATTTTTCCTTCGCTTGCTAGCCACTGAAGCCGGTGCCCCTGAAAGGCTCAAGCAGGGCTCTTTTTACTAACCAATCTCCATTCTCTTTCAACAACTCAAGGCTGAGTCGATAGAGGTCGGCACTCTCACCCACCTCTTGAATCCAGCCCTTCGGATCTTTATATAGATCTTTGACTTTGGGTGCGGATTGTTCTTTCTTGACGATCAAAAAATAAACTCTAGCGGAACCATCTCGACCTTCGGGTCCAAGATCGACACTTGGCTCAGGATACATGATTCTGAAATTGCCATAATAATTGAAGGCAAACCAGAGTATCCTCCTCACCTCTCGACTACCTTGGTTACCTGGCTGGGCAGAAAAGTCCTCGGTGGTAAATTTGATCAGCCCACTAATGTCGTGTTTTTCGGCGAGTTCGGCACCTTCCTTGATTAAACTCCGGATTTTCTCCGCTTCATCTTCTTTTGAGCAGGAGGGAGAAGACAATAAGAAAATCAACCCAAGTAGTGCCAGTCTGAGGAGAAAATTTTTCCCTCCCCTTATTCTCGGGCAGAATGTCATGACAGGGTTCATGCTGTACCGCTGGCAGAAAGTTGAAAAAAGTCAAGGAACAAGACCATAATCGGCCTAACCACCCTTGCGGGGACGCGGCAAGACCAGCTTGAAGATTAACACAAACAAAAGGACTACGATACCCACTAGTCCCAGCCGGCTGATATCTTTTGAACCAATGTAGTTGGAGTCACTGACAAAGGAGGCTAAATGATTGGTGATGGTGAAGTAGCGGTAACCGTAGTTTTCTGGATCTAGCAGATAAGCTTTATTGAAATCCTCATCAGCCAGACCTTCTTGACCCAGCTGCCTGTAGGCTTTCGACCTGATTGTATAAGCCTTGCCTCTGGTCGACTGAACCTTACCAAGTTGAATGGCCTTGGTGGAGTCCTCGATGGCCTGCTCCGGGAGTCCCTTGCGGTAATAGGCTTCGCCTCGATACAGGTATGCACTTGCGAGCTGGGGGTCCAACTCGATAGCCCTCGAAAGCTTTTTGATGGCCTCGGAAAAATTCCCCAGTTTCAGCTGGGCTAAGCCGAGCATCCTAAAACCTTCGGGGTCAGAGGGTTTGAGCGTGGTAAATCTGCGGAAGTCGAACAACATCTCATCATATTTCTCTTGGAAGTAGTAGATTTTACCCCGTTTTTCATAAGCAACGGCTAGCTTGGGGTTCAATTCCACAGCCTTGGTGAAGTAATGGATTTTTTTGTTGAACATGGAACTCTCGAGGCCAAGCCTATAAAAATCGATTGACTCAGCACCCCAGGCGGGACATGCAGCGAACAGTATAGAAATAACTAAACTCACCAGTAATTTTTTCATAGTAGATTCCCTCTAAGACGAGCTGATCATTCAACTGTAACCTGTTGAGGCTGGATTGCCAACTAGTCTTGGTACTAGAGCTGCCTCACTTTCTCCTTTTGGATTATTCATCTACGATGCTGACTGTCCGATATGGCCAGGGTGGGCTGCGAGGTAAACAGCATCGGAGCAACCGGTGCGAAGCCTCCGCTAAATGGAAAGACTACCACCTGCTTCGGCGCGAGGATAGTCCAAACGTCACAACGGTAGTTCATGAATGGCAGCGACTATGCTGGTTTACCGAGTAGGTTACCCTGGCCTCCCTTGCGACTAATTGGTGCTTGACTATGTTTCTTGGTGAGATAGTCGGGGACAAGGGGGCTTTATTACAAACTAGACTTCCACAACTTCCGCTTGCAATGAGTTACCTCGTATGCGCAGGAGGGCAACTGTGGCGGGCGATCTGAAAGATGCTGCGCTGCCAGGGTTTAAAAAGAGAACACCTTTACGCTTTTCTATGGCTGCGGTGTGGGTGTGGCCGTTAATTACTGCGGCAAAGCCGGCTGCAACCGGGTCTATGTCGAGACGAAAAACATCATGGAGCACGTAGAGCAAAAGATCTCCTACTTCTACTACCTCAGCTTCAGGCAGCCCAAAGGCCCAATGGCCATCCATGTTTCCTCGCACAGCATGGACAGGGGCTATTTGACCCAATGCCGCAAGCACCTCAGGCTTACCTATGTCGCCAGCATGAATGATCAGGTCTGCACCCTTTAAAGCCTCGGCCACCTCGGCTCTCAGCTGACCGTGTGTGTCCGATATCACGCCGATGAGATAACCATCTTTTTTCTCCAGCTCTCCTTCCATCTCAACTACCCTCCGGTCTCCTCCCAGACTGTTCTGGCTCTACAAATCTCTGTATTATCTCTTTTTCTCGTTATTCTATGGAAGAAGTTCGACTTTTCCTTTTTTTCATAACTAACCGAGACTTCATCTTGATAGGACGCTTCAGACATATAATTTATCTCTATTTCCCTCAAAATATGCGCGCTCAGAAATTCAAATGGTAGGCAATTCAAGATCCACTCCACATATCTCACGTTATTTACATGCTTATGCATGTCCAAATCTCCGTAAGAAACCTGAATCAACTTAGTGAAATCCTCTGAATCGAGAGGCTCTAATTTATTTAACCGATTGGGAAAGACAATTTCCATGTCTTCTGGAAGTTTCAGATGATAGTAGAGGGCTGTCTTTTGCGGCTTTCTGGCTACCAGATCAATAACAAACCAGGTAGTAGTCGCTTCAGCGGCTATGGAGCCACCAGGATTTATGATTCTGAAGTCACGGTAGCAAAAGAGTCTGTCCTTTCCTGTGGGCCAGGTGTTGACCTCTATGGTATCACCCCATTTAGGATAGGAGCTGATCTTAATCAGCTGTCGAGCTAAGACCCAGATTAAGTTCTTTTCCCTCAAATGGGAGAACCCAAGCCCTAAATGTTCGGCATGTTGCCAGGCTGACTCCTGCATGAGTTGGCACAAGGCCACCAAGGTTGCCTTGCTTTTGATGTCCACCTGGTATGAATGGATTGTATATTTATCCTTCCATACCTTGATGAAGTCTGGACAAGCAGCCATTGCCTGGATTAAACCCCCCTGCTCAGCATTACAGCGGTAAAGTATAACGCAGGTGCTTCTTACAAGCTAGTTAACAATCTGGTTACATTTTTGTAGCAGGTGGGGGAAATGCTTGCCATTTCGGAAAATCTATGTAGATTTAGTTTGACCATATTTAGCAGGGGGGAGTGTGGTGTTGTCAAGTATAGACTATACCAAGAGGCTGAATGACATAAAGGGGCTTGCGAGAAGTCTTGAGAGTCGAAAAGGAGATTTTCAGGAAGCCGCGGCATTGGACGCTGGCTTTCCTGTAAAAATCACCTCCGTTGAAGTGGAACTGGCGGTTCAGCATCTCAATACCATGGAAGAGGAGATCCAGTGGTCGGAAAATGGCCGACCATACGGAACCGTAGCTGCTATCTTTCCTTACGATGCCCCGACTGTTATGTTGGCTCGTCTTGGCGGTGCAGCGCTCCTTACAGGAAATCAACTGAGGTTTAGCTTTTCCTCGCAAACACCCCGTTCGGCGGATCTAATTGCGGAGATCAGTAAGCCCCTGAGAGCTTTTCATCCAGTGATAAGGACTAACAACCGGGCCTTCGGCCGGGGGTGTGTGGAGGATGAAGCGGTCCGGGTTCTCTTTATTTCGGGGGCCTCGGCAGTGGGACAAGCATACCGGAGAGAACATCGCGCCTTCGATAAGCTCTTTTTCGCTGGACCGGGCGGTATGCCCGCGGCTGTAGTATTTGAAGATGCAGATATTCAGAAAGCGAGCATGTTTATAGCGCGGCGGGCTTTCATTAACGGCGGCCAATACTGCACTACCCTGAAAAAGGCCCTGATTCACAGGGATCTGTACGAAGAGGTGCGTAAGGGGATCTTGGAGTTCTTAGGAAAGCTCAAAGTGGGAGATCCTTTAAGTCCGGACACTGATATAGGCCCGATTCGGGTGGAAAGAACCAGGGCGATTCTTGAAAGGGCTCTTGAACAGTGCTCAGAGGCTCGCCTGCTCGCTGGCGGGATAGAGGGAGAGCTTGTCTTTCCTCTGGTTCTGGAGATGGAAGTGGGGAAAATTCCAGACCTGGAACTATTCGGCCCATTTCTCGTCCTCAGTCCATTCCACGACGAGGAAGCCTTGGTGCAAGAGCTAACTCAAACCAAATATGGTTTTCTCTTGGCTTTTTTCGGATCTCCCGCTGATTATTCAAGGGAAGCATTCCAGGCTCACTTCGGGATGGTGCATGATAATCCAGACTTTCACTTTACGCCCCTTCGCCTCCCCTTTGGCGGCAAAAAAGACAGTGGCTGGATTTTAGAGAGGCAGGGCAACCGTTGGATCGAGCGGGATGGTGCCTTCCAATACACCAAAGAATTGGTCAAAGGGAAGGAGTCGGTAGCCAGTAGCCAGGAGAGAGACTGGATATTAGAATAGTAGATCCCACATTCCATCATTCCAGTATTCCAACATTCCCAAAACCCTCCTGTGATCCTCCTAAATTCTATATTCTGTCTCCTGTCTCCTTCCTAGCTATTTAGATCAATCTTATCAAACCCCGGTCGGATGAATGCTCTGGCGTTGGGGAATGTCTTTTCAACTTTCCTCCGCAATTGTTCGAGATGCACGAGAATGTCCATGATCTGATTGCTCCGGTGGGGA
>CP070689.1:392964-409423 GCA_020353155.1 Deltaproteobacteria bacterium
ATTTTAAACAAGGCCATACAGGCCGCTGCTGCAAGAGTGCGAAGAACCAATCAGTGAGAAACGCTTGCAGTTGATGCCCTTTGCCCGATTCTGTGTCCGCTGCCAGTCAGAATTGGAACGACGGGCTAAAATGCGGGGTGAGACCTTTACCGACATAAACCACTTGGAATATCGCTTTCAAGAAGAATCCGAGTACGAATAGATAACGCGCCTGCCTGGTAATATCAATTATCAATATATGCCCACCAAAAATACTCTAATAGTTGCAAGCATGCTTTGGCCGGCCAAATTGCATCTTGACAAGGTTGTATCTCCATATATGCTTGCCCAATAAATTTAGTAAAAGGCGGCTTTTTGTTAAAAGTTCTGGCGGTATTGCCAAGCTTGGAAGAGGCTACGAAGTAAAGCGGGTGGAGGAAATGTGATGAGCGAGCAAGTATGTCGTGGGGATCATTCAGGTCATATATGTGTTCTTGCCAGTTGTGGCAACTTTGACAAGATAAAGGAACTAACCAAGGAGCCCAACTATATATGCTTTAACTGCGGAAGGGTGGCAATTTCAGACGACTATCTCTGCAATCCGATGAAGAACGAATAGACTAGAGGGGTAGTAAAAAATAGCCGATCGTCTTGCCAAGTAATAGATGAATGGTTATTTAATTAGTCAAGTGAGGTTAAAATCCTCCTTGTCGAACAAAGCCCCCTCAGGTCAATGGCCCGGCCTAGGGGGTTTCTTCATAATTTGATCCCTAAAGTTCCTTGTTGCAGCGATTGCAGATATATTTTTCATCCCCCTGAATCTTCTCTCGGGTAATGACCTCCTCCTCCGGTATATGCGGCAGTTCTTCTTCTTTTAGGCAGTCTCTACAAATGATCTCTCCCTTATTTGAATCAATAAGCCCTAGTATGTCGTCCAAGTCTATATTTGCCATACTTTTCCCTTCCCTAGCCCGGATATTTCATTGAATTGCTGTCGCGAGACCGCGAAGATGGGCGTGCCACCGGGCAACCGTCCCGCGGTACCGCGGGATTGGTTCCGATGCGTACCTGAGTGGTACGTCGCAGGAGCCGACACCCGAGGACGCCAGGAAGGACGACCATATGCTTGGTCGCAGTAGGCAATTCATGAAATATCCGGGCTCGATCAAATCAACAGTCCGATTCCCAATAGGGCAATGGTTTCAACCACATTGACACATGCATCAGTCAAGTATTTATCAAGCAATATCTAGACTTCTGCCGCATACCCAAGCAGAATAGCGCGAAGCTCTATTGGTTGTCAAACTGCCGATCATGGGGGCAAAAACGAGAGGGCAATCAAATGAAGGTATCCCTTGCTTTTTTCAGATGTTTCCGCGAGTATGATCGGCTTAAGGGGAAAGAAACTAGCTGATAAATAACCCGGCGTGGGAGTTGAGATGCAGAATATAAAGGCAATTGGCTTCGACCTTTTCAATACTCTGATTACCATGGAATTCCAGGCGCTCAAAGATGCTCTGACCAGGCTGACCGGCAGTCTCAGGGAAAATGGCTTCAACATCGAACACACCGATTTTGTCAAGGCCCACAGTGAGGCTGTCCTCGAGTTCTTGGAGCAGACGAAGCGAGACGGAAAGGAAAGCCACAACCGGTTCTGGATCAGCACTGCCCTGGCTAAGTTGGGCCATGAAGTTTCCCCGGATAATCCGCACATCTCGACAGCCGTAGACACTTACTTTTCTGCCTTTATCCAGTACGCCAAGCTCATTCCGGGCACTAAAGAGATGCTCACCACCCTGAAAAAAAATTACCCTATCGGGTTGCTTTCCAATTTCACTCATCCGCCTGCTGCCAGCCAAATCATGGCTGAACTCAATCTGGAGTCTTTCTTTGACGTTGTGCTCATTTCCGGCGATTTAGGTTACCGCAAACCGCATCTTTCAGTATTCGAAGAACTAATTGACCAGTTAGGGGTGGAAAAAGAAGAAGTTGCCTTTGTAGGGGATGACCCGGAGGCGGACGTGGCAGGTGCCCTGCGAGCCGGACTGCAACCTGTGTGGACAACCTATGTCCGGGATAACAACATTACCCCTGCCCCAGGAGTTGTGGGCAAAGGCCAGACAGATCCGGATCCAACCGTGCCTAGAATTTCTAATTGGGAGGATCTGCTATCACTATTCGACTTACAATAGTGTTCATTGACTCCACCCATTTATTCCAGGTGGCCACGCTTTTACAGCGCAGACAAAATCTAAGATCGACAAGGAGCAGAGCGCTCTTTCGAACACCGAAAAGGGAGTGAACCATGCAAACTTATGAAGTTGGTCTGGTTCCTGGGCCCATTTCCATACCGCCCGAGTTAAGAGCGGTTTTTCAAATCAACTATGGTAGTGCGGATTTGGAAGAGGAATTTTTTGCCTTGTACAAGGAATGCGAATCTCATTTGGGAGAAATCCTGGCTACCAGAAATCGTGTGGCAATCCAGAGTGGTGAGGGCATGTTAGCCCTATGGAGCGCACTTAAGAGTGTGCTCCGTCCAGGAGATAAAGTTCTGGCAGTGGCAAACGGAGTTTTTGGCTACGGCATTGGTGATATGGCTAGTCAGTTAGGAATGGAAGTGGAGGTAGTTGGCTTCGGATATGACGACGTTCCAGACCCACAGCAAGTACGCGAGGTGGCACTTCGTTTTCGTCCTCGGCTGGTAACTGCTGTGCACTGTGAGACCCCTAGCGGCACTCTTGCCCCGCTAAAAGAGATAGGCCAGATCTGCCGGGAGATAGAAGCCCTCTTTTACGTTGATTTTGTCTCAAGCGGCGGCGGCGTGGAGGTGCGAGTTGACGACTGGTTTATCGATCTAGGATTGTTGGGAAGCCAAAAAGTGCTCAGCCTGCCCCCAGATCTAGCTATGGTTACGGTAAGCGAACGTGCCTGGTCGGTTGTAGAGGAGATTGGCTATGTTGGATACGAGGCACTGGCTCCGTGGCGCCGAGGCATTGAGGATCAGCACTTGCCATACACCCATAACTGGCACGCCATGGCCGGGTTGCAGCTTGCCACCAAGATGATTTTGCACGAGGGGTTGTCGGCTGTTTTCAGTCGCCATGCCAGGGTGGCAGCCTACTGTCGCAGTCGGCTGCAGGAAATGGGCGTTGAACTTTATCCGGTGAGGGAAGAAATCTGTTCACCTACGGTAACAGCAGCCCAGGTCCCTAAAGGATGGACCTGGCAGGACCTGGACAAGGCCCTCCGTGAGAAAGGGATGGTAGTTGGTGGGAGCTATGGTCCTCTGGCAGGCAAGGTTTTTCGCCTTGGTCATATGGGCAACCAGGCAAGACAGGAACTAGTGGAACAGGGAATGAATATTCTTGAGGAAGTCCTCAGAAGGGGCAAATAGTCAATTTGCTGAAAGCCTGTGGCGTGCTTCAACCTAGAGCTGCAAATCCGGTGGAAATACAATTTGGATGTGAGATCTAAGATCTGAGATGTGAGTTACTAAGTCCCAAAAAAAATATTGAATCTCACATCCCATATCCCACATCCCACAGCGGTGAAGACCTATGGCGCTGACAGACTATAATGGACTGAAGCAGTATATTGGATTGATACTGCTTTGTGTCGTTTTGTATATCCCGGGGTTAACCACATTGCCACCGGTGGATCGGGACGAGGCAAGGTTCGCCCAGGCCACTCGCCAGATGCTGGAAAGCAGGGATTTCATTCGCATCCGTTTTCAAGAAAAGCCTCGCCACAAAAAACCAATTGGTATCTATTGGCTCCAAGCTCTAAGTGTAAAGTTGACCGGTTCGCCCAACCGCATTTGGCCCTACAGAATTCCCTCTGTGCTGGGAGCTCTGTTGGCGGTCATATTAACCTTTGTTTTCGGCAAAAATCTGTTTGATCGGCAGACAGGTCTTTTTGGTGCAATTGTAACTGCAAGTTCTCTTCTTTTGGTGGTGGAGGCGCACCAGGCCACCACCGATGCAGCCCTACTAGCAGCAGTCGTGGCAGCACAAGGATCTTTGGGAACTCTGTATGTTCGGAACCGCCATGGCGAAACCGTTGGCTTGGGGATCCCCATTACATTCTGGACTGCTCAAGGCATCGGTATATTGTTGAAAGGACCGATAGTACCGCTAGTGAGATTACTTACTATTCTTACTCTGTTGGCGGTTGACAGAAGTGCATCCCACCTCCGGGGCTTACGGGTGAAACTGGGTATTCCCTTGGTGCTCCTAATAGTTAGTCCCTGGGCAATAGCCATCACTAAGGCCACTGGCGGCACCTTTTTTGGCGATGCTATCCGCTCGGATCTGTTGCCAAAACTTATCTCCGGCCACGAATCACACGGCTTTCCACCCGGTTACTATTTGCTTGTTGTTGCCTTGACCTTTTGGCCGGGGTCGCTGTTCCTCTGGCCGGCGTTGCGCAAGGCAATAAAGCTGCGATCTCGCATAGGAGAGAGGTTCTGTCTAGCATGGATAATCCCGACGTGGCTAACATTTGAACTAATACCCACCAAGCTTCCCCACTACATCTTGCCCCTATTCCCTCCATTGTCTCTACTTACAGCGCGTCTGATTCTTGCAACTACAACAGAAAACTGGAACCTTTCCCGTTGGTCCCTGGCGCGAGTTGGATATGTCCTCTGGGTATTAGTCAGTGTTGCTCTGGCGGGGGCAATTGTGGCATTGCCGGTTTACCTCCACGGCCGCTTTGAAGTAATCACTCTCTGGCCCGCGTGCGCAGCCGTTCTTTTACTAATACTGCCTAGTTGGAATGTGTTTCGCGGACGTTTGGTTGAGGCAGCAATGGGTGCCATACTTTTAGAGGCTCTAATACTTGCCCCGACACTGCATGTTATTATGCCAAATGCAAGTGAACTCTGGCTGAGTCGCAGCGTAGCGAAAGCGGTTGAGCGCTACAGAGGATCAGCGGCCGACCCGGCCCCGGTTATTGCGGCCGCCGGCTATCATGAGCCTAGTTTAGTGTTTCTCTGCGGGACTAAGACAAAATTGGTAGGTCCTCGTGAGGCTGCCTTGCACCTGCGCCAAAATCCAGGGGGTTTGGCCGTTGTCAGAGAAAAGCTAGACGATGCATTCCATAAGGCACTTCGCGGCCCTATTGGCTCAGTCAAGCTAGTGGAGAAGATAGAGGGGATTAACTACACAAAGGGTAAAAAGATGACATTGAATCTCTATGGGAATGTTCCTTAGTTGTAGTTATCTGTAGTGGATTGAATATGGATATGAATGGTCACCCTACAATAGCACCAAAGGTAGAGCGCGAGAATAGCAATACTCGTCAACAAATTTCTTTTAATAGATCAAAGAAGTTAATGTTAATTTCTATTCCTTTCGTAGTGTTATTCGGTATTATCGGATATTTTTTCTTGGATTTGATTGTAGCTAAATACTGCGCGTCAATTTTTAATAACGTAAACATTAGAAGGATTCTAAAAGATATTTCGAAGCTGGGCTTGGCAACATTTTATCTACCTTTTGCGGCTGTCTGTTTTCTTTTTTTTAGATTTATTAAGAAAAGAAGAGTATGGTCAAATAGAGCTTTATTTGTGTTTTTATCGATATCATTCTCAAGTATCATAGTACTCTTGGTTAAATTCATTTTTGGTAGATACCGACCAAAGATGTTTTTTGAGGAGCAACTATATGGCTTTCAATTCTTTCAATTGAAAGGCAAGCTAACTTCTTTTCCATCTGGACATGCCAGCACGATCGTTGCTTTGATGTTGGCGTTATATTTCATCAGTCCCAAATACAGAGTGATTTATTTTGCCATCGCTTTCGTAATTGTTATTAGTAGGGTGCTTGTCTGCCATCATTATCTAACTGACGTGGTTTTCGGTTCTTATATAGCAGTAGTTACTACTGTTTGGCTCAAGCATTTGTTGGAAAAGAATGGACTGTTGATTCATAATTAAATAATTATTCTAATATTTTCAATTGGCTAATGGGTTGATTACACTTTTGGTTGAGGCTGGGAAGTGGAGATGGATCTTTCAGTAGTTGTCCCAGTGAGGGACGAAGAAGCAAATATAGCTCCCCTGATAAATGAGATATGTGCGTCTCTAGAAGGTCTTCTAAAATATGAGATTGTTTACGTTGATGACGGGAGTTTAGATAAAACTTGGGAACGCCTTGTCGAACTGAGTGAAACACTATCTCAGCTCAGGATTGTCCGGCACCGGAAAAGTTTTGGCCAGAGTACTGCCATCCATACCGGGGTCAAATGGGCGCGGTCTTCTTTGATCGCAACACTTGACGGGGACGGGCAAAACGACCCGGCAGATATACCCCGGTTGCTGGAGGTTTTCAACTCAGCTGATAGTCCGGTTGGTTTGCGACTCGTAATCGGCCACCGTCGAAAACGGCAGGACAGCTGGGTGAAGCGAGCCTCAGCAAGGGTGGCCAACAAGGTGAGAGGTCATCTTCTCAAAGATCGCACCCCGGATACGGGCTGCGGTCTTAAAGTTTTTGCCCGGGATACATTCCTGGAATTACCTTTTTTCGATCACATGCATCGTTTTCTTCCAGCACTGATTTTGCGCAGTGGCGGAGCCGTGTTTTCTGTGGAAGTAAACCATCGACCGCGCAAATACGGACTGAGTCATTATGGCATCTGGGATCGTCTCTGGGTGGGGTTGGTGGACCTATTGGGGGTAATGTGGCTGCGACGGCGGACCAAGACCGCTGAAGTGGAGGAGGTAAGAAACTTTGAAAATTGATACCCTTTGGTTGATCATAGGCTTTATCGGTCAGGCAGCATTTGGCACCCGCTTTCTCGTTCAATGGCTTTACAGCGAAAAGTACGGCCGCAGCTTGATTCCCATCGCCTTCTGGTACTTGAGCCTGGCCGGTGGCGTAATTTTATTCAGTTATGCCGTTCACCGGCGAGATCCGGTGTTTATCGTGGGCCAGTGCACCGGAGTCTTTATATATGCCCGCAATCTCCATTTCATTTATCGCGAGCGCAGGGAAAAGGCCAATGCGGGCTAAGGGGCACGGGGCATAGGGCATGGAGCATAGGGTTGAAAATCCGAAATTCGAAATTCGAATTTCGAAATTAAAAAACCGCAAACCGTGATCTACCTGCTGTCCTCTGTCCTCTCTCTTCTGACCCTGCTTACCAGTAAGGATATCTGTAGCGGTATGGGTACCGGTACCATGGATGTAGCCAAGGATCATAATAAGGATAATAAGGCCCCATATACTTCCCCTCCTTGGACCACAGATGAATCTCCTTAGCCTCAATGACCGGATATCGATAGGTTAAACCTCCTAATTTCCTCTCTTCACTTCCCACGACCTTGCCGCCAACGGTAATACCGCGCTCTTTGCTGTAAATCACCGGATCCAGGAATTCTGTGCTCCATAAGAGAAAGCGTCCTTTCGACAAGTCTGATGATTCAGGCCTGTTTAGGGAATCTAGTGGTGATTGCAACACAGTAAGCCAGGAACCCTCAGGTTCATTTATTGTCTCCAGGATGTACCCACCAACAATTACAACCCGGCCCTTATACTCATCAGTTCTCTCTAGGAGTGCTTCAAAGGGAACTGGCTCTCCGGCTTCTTCCCGCAGTTGCTTGGAAATGGCAGGGGTACAACCACTTAATCCAGCCAGGACGAAGAAAAGCAAGACGTATGCTGCTAATAAGATTGAAAGTCGGCCCATCATATTTTCCCCATTCTCATTCAATCCTTCCTCACCGCTCAACAAAGAATTATAACACGATCCCCCCAGCAAGCAGCAGGCAACTGGCAGCCGTTGCAAATAGGCACTGGCACAGCGGCAAGACACGTGGACGGGGAGAAGCGACGAGACGGCGCTTAGAGGTCAGAAGTCAGACGACAGAGGACAGCAAATAGATAATTTTGAATTTTTTAAATCCGCAATCAGAAATCCGAAATCGACGAAGTGCCCGCCGATTTGACTCTCCTGCCTTCGATGCTTAACTTTCTGCCTGAAAGTCACAGTGATTCAATAGGATTTACGCCGATCAAAGGGCAAAAAAAAGGAGGGAATAATGTTTACACTTCCTGATTTACCATATGATTTCAATGCACTCGAGCCTTACATCGATGCTAGAACCATGGAGATACACCATGGCAAGCATCATCAAGCATACATTGACAACTTGAACAAGGCCTTGGAGAAGGCTCCTGGCCTGCAAGGAAAAACTATTGAGGAAATTGTCAGCAACCTTAACAGTGCTCCTGAAGAGGTACGCACAGCCATCCGCAATCACGGGGGTGGGCACTACAATCACTCTTTATTCTGGAAATTAATGACTGGTAATGGTGGCGGTCAACCCGAGGGCGAACTTTTGCAGAGAATCAACTCATCTTTTGGCAGTTTCGATGCATTCAAAGAGAAGTTTGCTCAAGCAGCAGTTACCCGTTTTGGCAGCGGCTGGGGCTGGTTGAGTGTGGATGGTAAAGGGGGTCTGGTGGTCCACAGTACAGCAAACCAGGATACACCCCTAATGGAAGGCTTTAAACCAATACTTGGCATCGATGTTTGGGAGCATGCCTACTACCTTCTTTATCAGAACCGCCGGCCTGAATACATTGAGAACTTCTGGAATGTGATCAACTGGGAGCAGGTAGGTGAAAATCTGAAAGCAGCCAGTTAGCAAATCATGCGGTCAGCTTTTGACCTTGAACATTTTCGAGATCCAAGGTCAAGGGCTGACCTTATCTACATCACATATCATCTGTTCTAAAAGCTGCAACTATATTTCGTGGTATGATCGAAAATGGCAGACTGTAGATTAAAGTATGTAATGTAAACTCCCAGGGGAATCCTCGGAGAGCTTGAATATACCGATTAACCGAAAAAAGAAGAATAGATGCCAGAAAATAGCCCCCCACCAACCCCAAGCATCAGTGGGGGGCAAATGCTGGGTAAGGCCTGGAGGACGCACCTTACCTAGCACTCAGACATATATTCGCTTTTTTTCTTTGGGTCTAAGCCGACTCTTGAAACTTGGTAATCAAAAAATAGTCGACTTTATGTGGTTCCTTTCCAAGGTCACTTTCGACCATTTCCTTCACTAGTTCTTTTCTATTCTTTCTATAGAATTTAGCCTGGGCGGATCGCATCTCTACTAGTTGAACCATGCATGAGTTTATGTGGTTGTTCATTGATGCAATCCTCTCACAGTTGACAATTTTCTCGGTGATGCAATCATGGTAATACATTTCTAACTCACTCATATCAGCATGAGTGAGGCTTACTGCAAGCAGCACCCCAAATATCGCCGCGAATGTAACCATTAACTTCTTCATTGATCCCCCATGTTAAGGTTTTGGGTTTAAGGTCTGTGCGGTTCAATGTTTTTAGGCGTACATATTGGCGACTGATAAAAGGTATGTTAAAATTCTTTGCTATTTAGACACACTGTATATACATTATTTATTTTTTGTCAATATAAAAGATATTTAAAAACTTACAAAAGGGAGGGAAAGTTTTGATAAACATAAGAATGGACCCTCGGCTCAAACGAGCGTTGGAACTACTGGCAGAGAGGCGGCATATGTCGGTGAGTGACCTTATTCGGCAGACAATGATTGCGGAACTTCAAAAAGAGGAGATCAACTGGCTGGAAATAGATTTGAGTCAATTTGACTAAACACTAATTGTGTCAGGCACGAGTCTAGGCTGGTATTCGTGTACTTATAAAAAGTTAGCTGGTATTGCGGTGAAACCCAGATATAGAAAGCTCAGGCATTTTAGATCATAGTTTGAGAAATAAAATTTCAATTGTAGGGAATCAGAGAGAAAGTGAGGTCGCCAGCATGGAGGGGAGGAGGCAGACTGTGAATTACATCCCTTAATTCACAGTTTTCGCCCGAGCGTCCTTACCCCAAGATATGGTAGCTAGGTCTCAAGAGTAAAAGTCTTGATGAAAATATGTAATGTTTACTCTCTTGCCCTTTCGGTAGAACTTTGCCAATAAAAACTCTAGGTGAAATTACATGGCGCAGTCTATCCTGCTCGCCATGATCACTTGTTTACATCTAATTCTCATCTCAAAAACGAATTTGCAGACCGCCGCCGAAGCCGTATTCGGAGTGCCATTGACCCACTAGGGAGAAGTATTTGTGGACCATGTAGGAAAGACTCGCCTTTCCTTCCCACCTATCGTGGGTATCGTATTGAGCTTCGCCGAAGAGTGCAAGACGCGGAGTCAATTCAAAGGATTTTCCCAAGTTGAACCTCCCACCACCGTCGGTATCAATCCACACGCGAGACTCTAAGTTGAGCGGCAGATGGTAGCGAAATCCAAACACCCCTCGGGTATCGTCGTGCTCATCACCTTCACCGAGCAGGTTAGCACCGGCTAAGACAGTGAAAAAACGGTTGATGTAGCGATCGTAGGTGAAGATGCCTTCCCACTCGGTGTCGTCCACCTCCTGCCACCCCACTTCCCACTGAGCGGTCAGGATATTGCGGGTGTTGGACAGCATCAGAAAGCCCTCAGTCATGTTACTGAGAGCATCGGCTTGCCCCCAAAAATACCAGGAATCTTTGTAAAGCTCAGGCCGGATGTCAGCTAGCTGAGGGTCGAGGGGAAAGCCCTCGTAGTGTACGACTCGGGCCATGCCGCTTTCCATGTGGTAGAGAAGGTGACAGTGAAAGAACCAATCCCCGAACTCGTTGGCGTCGAATTCGAGGACCGTGGTGGACATGGGAGCGACGTCGACGGTGTGTTTGAGTGGCGCGTAATCACCCTGACCGTTGATGACCCGGAAGAAGTGGCCGTGAAGATGCATCGGGTGGTGCATCATAGTGCGGTTAATCATGATAAAGCGTGCTACTTCGCCCTCGCGAATGAGGATAGAGTCGCTTTCTGAAAGCGGCTTGTTGTTGAGAAACCAGACGTAGCGCTCCATGTCGCCATCGAGGGTGAGACGGATTTCGCGAACTGGTTTGTCCTCGGAAAAAGCAGTTGGCTTGATCGCCCGCAGTTTGGCGTATGGCGGCCATGGGCGGCGCGGATCCATGCCGTCAACTGCGAGGTTTTTGGATGACGAGGCGTCAGCAGCGAGAAAACCAAAATCGGTACCATATTTTTTGCCGGTCCGAGAGTTCTCTTGAGGCATGGGCATCTGGTGGCCACTATGGTCCATACTTTCTATTTTCATTTTGGCAGGGTCTGCACCATGGTCCAAGCTTTCCATGCTGTGCATAGCGCCCATATCCATGGAGCCCATTTCCATCATTCCGGGCTGGTCGAATTTCCCGTTTTCAACCTCGCGATCAGACATACCCATACTGCCAGCGGGGGTGAAAGAGAAGATTTGTTTGAGGCTAAGATCGCCCATTGTGTGATAGAGGTTCGGTTTAGGTACATCAGGTGCGAGGTGGCGTTTGCCGGAGCCTATCCAGACTGAGGCGTAGCCTGAGCCGTCGTGGGCAGTTGCTCGAAATTCATAAGCCCCGGCGGCTGGGACTTGAACGAGCACATCATAGGTCTCGGCGACGCCAATGAGAAAACGTTTCTCTTTGACAGGTTCGACATCCTGGCCATCTGCGGCAACGATTGTCATCGGGCCGCCGGCAAATTCAAGGTGGAAATATGTGGTGGAAGAACCGTCAATGATACGAAGCCGCACGGTTTCATATGGCTGGGCAGGGAGAATTGATTCCGTTGCGCCGTTGGCTAGGAAGCGGTCGTAGGCCACGTCCGCGATGTCCATGGCCGGCATGCGTTGCAGCTCCCGTTTGAAGTAGTCGCCGAGCATGCCGAGCCGGACGGCGCCGAAGATGCTCTGACCGCTGCCTTTTTCTATCGCATACCACTCACTGCCTCGCTTCAGAGTGCGCAATACTTCGTGGGGGTTTTCGTCTGTCCAGTCTGAGAGAAGGACAACGTGGTCATGGTCGGGCTTGGGGCCGTTCTGGCGCGGCTCGATGACTATGGAACCGTAAACGCCCCTTTGTTCCTGAAGGCCGGTGTGGGAGTGATACCAGTAAGTTCCGCTCTGGCGAATGGGAAACTCATAAGTAAATGTTGTGCCTGGCTTTATGGGCGGGAAACTGAGAAAGGGGACGCCGTCCATATCGGGGGGCACGAGTATGCCGTGCCAGTGAATGGAGGTTTCCAGGCTCATCTTGTTGTGGACGTGGATGCGGGCGAGGTCTCCCTCTTTAAAGCGCACGGTCGGGCCGGGAATGGTTCCGTTAATGGTCATGCCCTGAGCGCGCTTTCCGGTGATATTGACCTCTTGCTGGGCAATAGTGAGCTCGTATTCCACAGTTGCTCCTCGAGCCTTTATATGGACGAAGAGAATAAGGAAGATGAGGCCTACAGCTGCCATGTTTCTTGTGGGTAACATTAGATCAGAATCCTTGTTTTCCTATCCCAGATCCCACATCCCACATCTCACATCACGCCGTATTTTTTCAGCTTCTTATGAAGAGTGCGCCGGGTGATGCCAAGCCTTCTGGCAGTTTCGCTCTTGTTGCCGCCTGCCGATTCAAGGGTGTTCAAAATGGTTAGCTTCTCCACCTCCTCCAGGGGTAAATCCGCCAGCAATTCTTCTCTGGCCGGCTCCTGCTCTAAAACCCCGGTGTCTCGGACCGAAAAGGGAAAGTCCATTTCAGAAATATGCTCGCCCCGGCAGAGAATGACGCCGCGCTCAACCGCGTTCATCAGTTCACGCACGTTTCCCGGCCAGTCGTATCTTACCAGTCGATCCATGGCCTGGGGTGTGAAGCCTTTGATCTGTTTGCGGTTTTTTTCGGCAAAGGTCTCCAGGAAATGCTGTGCCAAAAGAGGAATGTCCTCTCTTCTTTCTCTCAGAGCAGGCACAGCCAGAGTAACCACGTTCAATCGGTAGTAGAGGTCTTCCCTGAATCCTCCAGCCTCAATCTCTTTTTTCAAATCTCTGTTTGTTGCTGCCATCACCCGGACGTCCACCTTGAGGACCTCCTCACCACCAACTCTCTGTATTTGTTTTTCCTGCAGGACTCGCAACAGCTTGGCCTGCATGGCCACTGACATCTCACTAACTTCGTCAAGGAACATACTTCCACCGTGAGCCAACCTAAATCTTCCCTCTTTGCGACGATCAGCGCCTGTGAACGCCCCTCTTTCGTGTCCGAAGAGTTCCGATTCCAACAGGGTCTCGGTAATGGCAGCACAGTTGATCTGAATAAATGGCTTTTCTCGGCGCGGACTGTTTACATGGATTGCACTGGCGATGAGTTCTTTTCCTGTACCAGATTCGCCGGTTATCAAAACTGTGGCTTCTGTGGGTGCCACAAGAGCAACAGTCTCCAGCAACTCCAGCATAACCCGACTGCGACCAATGATATCGCCGGTGTTGAAGCCGGTCCCAAGCCGTTCTTTGAGAGCACGGTTTTCTTCCCTCAGCCGGCTATGATCCATAGCCCTTTCAATGGCTAGCTTGAGTTCGTCGAAGTCCAGAGGCTTGCCGAGATAGTCGTAAGCTCCCTTTTTTAAAGCTTCCACCGCCGTCTCCACCGATGAATAGGCAGTCATGATAATGATGGGAATGGCTGGATTGAATTTTTTTATCTCAGGCAGGGCCTCCAACCCAGATACTTCAACCATGCGAACATCCATAAGAATCAGATCGTAGGATTTCTCGTGCACTCTTTCAATAGCCCGACCGCCGTCATCGGCCTCTTCAACAGCAAATCCCCAGCCGCCCAAAAGAGTGCGAAGCATGGTGCGATGGGCTTGATCATCGTCCACCACCAATATGTTGCCCGGTATCTTGCGTTCAACCACGATCTTGTTCCTCCTCCCCATCCGGCAAAGTTATGGTTACAGCGGTCCCTTCGGTTGTCTGGCTTCTAACCTTTATAGATCCACCGTGAGCGTCTAAAATCTTATGCACTATGGCAAGGCCGAGTCCTGTGCCGTCCGGCTTGGTAGTAAAGTAGGGATCAAAAATGCGCTCCTGGTCTGCCGCCTCTATGCCTCGGCCGTTGTCGGAGACGGTTATTGTGGTTAATTTCCTGACATCATCCCTGGAGACTTTGACCTCCAAAAGGCCTCCACCATCCATTGCCTGCAAACCATTGAGGTAGAGATTTAGGAGTACTTGATTAATTCTATCGCCATCCATGGGTACGTCCGGAAGATCGAGGGGAATATCAACTTTGACCTCGATTCCCTTGCTGCGGGCATCTCCTTCGATCAGCTTGAGAGAGTGCTGGATCAAATCATTTATCCGCACAGGTTTGATCTTGAGGGTACTGGGGCGGGCGAATTCAAGTAATTGCCCAATAACGCGGTCCAGTCTTTCCACTTCCTGGATCATTGTGGTGGCCGTGTCTCGATCCCGGGGGCTATCTTTGAGTCTGTCGCGGAAATAGGTGGCAAAGCCTTTGACCGAACTCAAGGGGTTTCTAATTTCATGGGCTACTCCTGCAGCAAGGCTCCCTAGTGAGGCTAGCCGTTTGCTTCTTTCCACCTCCTGCTGCAAACGGCGGACCTCAACTAAATCACGGAAAATAAAAACAAAGCCGAGAAAGCCTTCGTCCTCCCCATGGAGAACAGCACCGCTAACCCTAAGGGGTACTCCGGTGCCGGATGCGGTCTGACACTCCAGCTCCTCCTCCACTACAGTTCCCTTGTTTTCCAAGCGCTCGGTTAGTTGCCACAGTTCCTGAGGCAAGACCTTTGCTGCTGACCCGGCAAATACCGTATCACTTGAAATCCCCAAGATTGCCTCAGCCGTTTGGTTGTAGGCGGCTACGTTGCCGTTCTCATCTGTGGCAATAAGGCCCATAGGAAGATTTTCAACGACCTGATCAGAAAAAGCTCTCACCTTGGCGAGGGTGCGACTGGCCAGCTTGTAACCTTGGGCGAGAAACAGGGAAGCTAGCACGGTCAAACCTATCAAGAGCACCCCTATGGCCATGGCGATAGTATGACGTCTGGCCTCAACCCTCGCCGATTCCATGGCACTCATGTCTAGACCCACAAAGATATAAAGGGCTGGTCCAACCGCATCATCTCCGAAGTTCTCCTGGCTTCTGCCCGGCCAATCTCTTCGGGACGCCGGCCCCCGCATCATCATGCCATGGTGGCGCATACGACCCCAGGCAGGCAGCCCTCTAATGGGTTTGAAGAGCTTGTAAACCTCAAAGGCTGCAGTATTTTCCTCAGCTTTAACTTGATGCCACCTGAGCTTTTCCGATTCCTCTCCGAAAACCACTTGCGACGCCGGCTCATGTCTTTTTCTAATCCGATCAGGATCACTGTGGGCAACTGCGAATCCCTCTGCGTCGGTCACCACTAGATAAAGGATGTCTGGCTGTTTGGCAGTTTCAACAAGCAGCTGTTGGAGTTGCGCACCGCCCCAGCCCATTCCCATCATCCCAGTACGCGCACCAGCTTCAAAAGAGCGGATGAGGGCGGCACCCTTCTCAACCATAAGGCGAGTCAAGCTCTCTTTGTCCTCCTGGATGCTTTTGTTGGCTAGAAAGAAAACAATCGGTGCCAACACAGCCAGGCCGGCCAAGATTGCCCAGGGAGTCAGGGAGAGCCAGAGATATTTTTTTCGTTCATTTTTCATCTTACTTTTTCGGTAGAGCAATTAGCGGACCAGAGCAGGACTTGTATATCAAAGTACCTCGCCACTTGCTTGACTGGCCCTTTCCTAGTACTTACCTGTCTAATTGGAAGGAAAAAGCGATGGATATTTTTTATCCACCTGCATACTTTATAACAGCAAACGTGGATAAAAAGTATCCACTTTAAGGTGTCGGGTCAAGGTCAGTGGCCTGACCTTATGCTTACTTGTAGTTAAATATGTGTAAATTCAACAGGTTAATTTGACGAAAATTTTCTGGCACGTACATTGCCATAAGGATAAGCCAAAAGCGAGAAGTCTTTTTCAATAAATGGAGGTTAAAAAAATGAGAAAAGTTTTGATGACACTAGGTATTCTGTTCATGGTTGGCATTCTAGCGGCTCCTGTTTTCGCACACCGTTGGGGCAGGGGCGAAGATAGAGCTTATGGCGGCCCTGGCGCTGGCCCTTGCTGGGTTGAAGGCGGAGATATAACCGATAGTCAGCAGGTAGAACTGGACAAGCTGCACGAGAAGTTTGTCAACGACACGGCCAAGCTAAGAGAGGATATTTGGAACAAGTCGGCTGAGCTGGACAGCCTACTCGACTCATCCAACCCGGATGCCACGAAAGTTAGGACCCTGCAAAAGGAGATCAGCGATCTCAAAGCCAAAATGGCCGATAATCGGGTAGATTTTGAGCTCGAAGCCCGCAAGATAGCGCCCAATGCTCGCTTTGGTCGAGGATACGGTAAAGGATATGGGCAAGGCTATGGTCGGGGATACGGTATGGGCTATCATCACGGGCCACACGGCCAGCATGGCCCCCATTACGGTCGCGGCTACGGCCCCTGTTGGCAATAAACTGCAGCCAACCACACACAAATAATAGCACACACTATCCCTCTCC
>CP070689.1:409523-412348 GCA_020353155.1 Deltaproteobacteria bacterium
TATGACATATTTTAATCTAAACTTTTCCCCTTGAGACCGGCCCTCCACATCTGGCAATGCGTTCTACGGAGGAAAAGTGTGAATTAAGGGATGTAATTCACAGTTTTCCACCTGTTCTGCGAGGCCTTGCCTTTCTGTTCAGAATACGACAACGAGGTGGGGGTTGTAAAGAGGGAGGTGTGAATTGGTCACTAGAAATGTAAACTCACCTCGATCATCGAGTAACTGTGAATTACATCCCTTAATTCACACTTTTTGCTTCTGGGGACTCGGCACAAAATACTGGGGTAGAAATTCTCGGGTGTGGATCATGGGTTAGCTGTAACATCTTTGTATCTTTGAAGAAGTAGGGATGATAGGTAGCTCTTGCAGCCGTACGGCCCGGGGAGAGTTAAATCGGTATCTAAGCTTTGAGATCATACAGGCTAGGATGAAGATATGATATGCGGATGGCAAGTTTTTGGGGGCATCTAAAACTTTACATCTATAGCAGGTATCTTTAGCGGGAAGGTAGACATATGTAGCATTATATCTTGTATCATTCAAAAGGAGGCACGTCTACTCTTGCTCCAAGCAATCTTGTTCGAGAGTCAAACTGAGTCCCGCCCCTTTACAGACCTGGCACCCGCCTGATCAGCTCCTGAAGGCTTGCCGCAGTCTGAACTCCAGAGATTAGTATCCGACTGTTGATAGCAAAGGCAGGCACCGCCCGCACCCCGATCTTTTGCGCTTCATTCTCATCCGCCAGGACCTGGCCGGTAAACTCGCCATTATCCAGAGATGAGCGCAAAGCCTGGGAATCGAGGCCGATGTCTGCTGCCAGCCGGCCAAGGACATCAGGCTGGCCAATATCATCGCCGTGTTCGAAAAAGGCACGGAAAATGGCAATATTATACTCTCCAAATCGGCCTTGGCTGCTGGCCCATTTGGCCGCCTCGTGGGCAAGGCGGGAACGGGGCTGCACCGGCGGTAGCCGCAGAGGCATGCCCATTCTTGCAGCTAAGGGATAGACATGTTCACGCCACACCCGACTCAGATACTCTCCCTGTGGGTCAAGGGGCGGCACCGGTTCAGGCCGCAGCTCAAAGGCCCGCCAGACAATTACAGCCGTCGGTTCCAACTGGACGAATTCCGTCAAGGCTGGCTCCGCCAGCCAACAGAACGGTCAGAGGTAATCAGAGAAGATCTCAAGCGTTATAGACTGTTCCATTTTCTATTTCGACTTATCGTGAATGATGACATTTTGGCCTTTGAATCTCTTCCATGAAAGTTAAACGGTGACTGAACTCTTTTAGAGAAGCCTACCATTTGAATACAGCACACGCCATCGTAAGCCCAATTCCGGTCGCACAAAAGAGAACCACATCTCCAGGCTGAGGACCTTTACCCTCAACCACAGCATTGTCCAGAGCCATTGGAATGCAAGCGGCGCCGGTATAGCCCCATTTGTCCATTATCCAGTGGGTTTTTTCAAGCGGCTGGTTTAACCGTTTCATCACATCTTTGATTGTGTTGACATTCATCTGAGTAAATAGGAAGAAATCTACCTCATCCACTGAGGCCAAGCCAGCTTTGGCAACCGTTTGGCGGATCAAGGGGGGCCAGTTTTCGCTGTTAAAAGTGGCGGGGAATTTTTCCACAATCTGGATAACAGGGCGATTGAGCACGTTGTCACTGATAGGGGAAGCAGCACCGCCTGTGTATATCCCAAATGACTTGTAGTAGCGTCCCTGGGCAATTAGTTTTGCGGCCAGGTAACCCGGTTGGTCGCTGGTGGTCAGCACTACCGCACCTGCGCCATCCCCAAAGAGGGTGCAAGTATATTTATCATGGTAATTAATAAATCTTGTCATGTTGTAGCCGCCAATAACCAGAACTTTGTTGATATCAATATCTGCAGAGATTTGCTTGGCGGCAATGTCCAGGCCTGCAACCCAGGCTGCACAGGCACAGTTAACATCAAAAGTGGCGGCGTTCTCCGCCCCAAGCTTGTGCTGAACAATGGTGGAGGTAGCTGGGCTGATAAGATCTGGCGTGTCAGTACCCACCACAATCAAATCGACATCGGCAGGAGTGAGACTACCTCGCTCAAGAGCCTGGCGGGCGGCAGCAGTGCACATGTCGCTGGTGGTCTCGTTAGGAGCAGCCACGTGGCGCTCCACAATGCCCACCCTTTCCCTGAGCCACGCATCTACGTCCCCAACGAGTGGTTCAAATTCTGCGTTGGTCATTATACGTTCAGGCACGTAGCGGCCAGTGCTGATTATCTTGGCATAGCGATTTGTCATAATGCACTCCTAGATCTTCTTTATGAAATTATTAAGAGTCTTAACCAGTTCGTCTAGTTGTCTGGCCGGGATTAGTAGGCCGAAATCAGTCGTAAGGCAGAGTCAGTTCGGGTGCATAAACTGACTCAAAAGCCCGCTTCCTAATTAGTAAGCTTAACTCGTAATCAAGGGAAAGGGAAACTGGATGCTGCCACATTAAGCCAACAATGGTGAGATAAAACTTTGATGAGAAATGCAAACTCACCTCGATCATCGAGTAACTGTGGATTACATCCCTTAATTTACACTCCGCTGGAATTTAATCCTGCACAAGCTATTGAGAGTATAAAAAAAGCGGAGCCTAAGCTCCGCATGGTCTTTGAAAAATAAAGTATTCATCCTCTTCCAGGTCTTAGTCCTCCTACTCAACCTGACTTGGGCCTGGTCTCCCACCTGTCACTTCATATATCCAGTCAGGCAGTGGGACTTTACCATCTCCGTCAAACCATTTTTTATAGTACTCTTGTTTCGACAGCAATTTATTGATTTGTGCCGACA
>CP070689.1:412448-415940 GCA_020353155.1 Deltaproteobacteria bacterium
CTCCCTCTTGACCCACCACCGCCCAGATAGCACGAAGAAAAACCCGCTCACCCAACTGGCCGTCAAACTGCTCCACATCCAGCTTGATCTGATAGGTGGGGGAGAAGGTATCTTCCCAGGGATATACTGCCACTCGATCCGTGGGCACAAGAGTGGAAATGTTTTTTGCCAAAACTCGCGAGAAATCTCGTGGAAAGGAAGCGGCCCATCGATGGAATTCCGATATCTCCAGCTGATTTTGGCTTTTTCGGGTGACGATCTGGGGCCGGTCAAGAAACTCGGGAAGCTCCACCGGACCTACCCCTATCGCGATGTCCATGCCAGGCAGGGCGGCAGGATTTTCCTGCTGAGTACTAGGCAACGAGTTCAGCTTGTAAAACTGCGTTGCAGGGGTGCTGCTACAAGAGACAATTATAGAGACCAGAAAAAAGGATGCCCAACCTAAGGAAAATCTATTTTTCATTGCTTCCGTCCTTTCCGAAAACCAGGGACTCCGGATGCCGTTCAAGGTAATCCACTAGTATGCTGATATTGCGTGCCGCATCGGCAAGCTCTCCCAAGGCCCGCTTTAATTCGTGACCTGTGGGAGACTCTGCATTCAACAGCCTGTCCACTTTAACCAGAGTGGTCTGGGCCTGCTCCAGGGTGGCAGTGGCAGCAGGGGCAACATTGGCATCGAGTTTCTGCACCAGCTTTTGCAGCTCTGCCGTGGTCTTACTCAAATTGGCCATGGTTTTCTGCAGATCTTTACCGATCTGCTCAAGGGGGATGGTGTCCAGCTTTTCAACTATGCGAGTCATCCCGCTGGTGATCTCTTCCATGGGCGTTGGTATGGTGGGCATCTCAGGATACCTCCCATCCCAGTTAATCTTTGCAGGAGGTGCATTAGGATGAAAGTCCCAGCCAACCAATAGTTGCCCGGTCAAAAGGCTCCCTGTTTTGAGCTGGGCTCTGAGACCCTTCTCCACCAAGATATCCAAACCACGTTTCCTGTCCACTGTTTCCTTGCCGACAAATTTGATCCTTTCTGGTTCCGTCTCAATCAGTACTGGGATGCGAAAGGTCAACTTTTCCCAATCGAATTCCAATGTTATATCCGTAACCTCCCCGATTTTAATGCCCTGCAATTCCACCGGTGCCCCAACACTAAGGCCCCTTACCGAACCATCGAAGTACAGTACCCACTGCCTCTTCTGTACATAGGCCTTCTCAAGAGTTTTCTCTCGGCTTGCGAACAAATTAAAGGTGGCATTCTCCTCAGCCTGACTTGCAGGTTGGAGAGTTGCCGGGGTATCGAAGGCAATCCCTCCGATTAGGATGCTGACAAAAGATTCCGTGTTGATCTTGATGCCGCTGGCATCAACCGATACGTCCAATCCGCTTGCGTTCCAGAACCGGCTATTTGTACGAACATATTCATGAAAAGGCGCATGAATAAAAATCTTGAAATCAACTGCCTCTCCGTCTTCTACCATCTCGTAGGCCACAACCTGTCCCACCTTAAACTGCCGGTAGTAAATGGGCGAGCCAACGTTTAGTGAGCCAAGTCTTGCCGCCTTCAAACGGAAATGGCGGCCGGGCAACCCTGTGGTAACCACGGGTGGTATCTCCAAACCTGTAAATGATCGAGCCGGTTTCCCACCTGGTTTGCCGGGATCGGCGCCGATATAGGCGCCCGCAAAGAGAGTTCCGAGCCCGGCGGCCCCGCCCGCGCCAATCCGGGCGCGCTCCACCCAAAACCGGGTGTTCTCGGTGAGATGGGGCTCCGCGCTTTTTCTGAGTTCTGCTGTTACAATGACGTAGGAACCATTCTCACTTAAATCCACTGATTCAACCTGGCCGACCTCCACATCCTTGTACTTGATTTTGGTCTTGCCGGCTTCCAGCCCCTCGGCGGTCTCGAAGGTTATGGTAATGGTGGGGCCTTTCTCGGAGAAAGCCTTATACACCAACCATCCGCCGATGAGAGCAGCCACCAGCGGCACAAGCCAGACCAGAGAGAAAGAAAAGGACTTCTTGGTTTTGACGATAGCTTCAGGGGTGGAGGAAGGGTTTCTGCTAATGCCATTTTCTTCATTCATAATTTGTCTCCACAGAATCCCATATGAGCCTGGGATCAAAGCTCATAGCGGCAAACATGGTGGTCACCACCACTGCCGCAAAGAAAATTGCCCCAGCCTCGGCCTCGATGGTGGCCAAACCACCCAGCTTGACCAGGGCCACGAGAATGGTAACCACATAAATATCCGTCATGGACCAACGACCAATCGCCTCGGTTATGCGGTACAAACTGGTGCGATCCTTCGGCCGCCATTGCCATTTACGCTGAACGGAAATAAGTAAAAAGGTGAGAATGAAAAGTTTCGCCAGGGGAACAAAAACGCTGGCAATAAAAATGACCAGGGCTATGGGCCACATGCCGGTGTGGATGAAGTAAATCACCCCGCTCATAATGGTGTCCGATTGGGCCTTGCCCAAAGAAATCACTGTGGTGATGGGAAGCACCATGGCTGGTATGTAGAAGATAAAGGCAGCCATAACCAGGGCCCAGGCTCTTGACAGGCTGTGGGGTTTGCGCTGGTGTAACACTGATCCGCACCGGGGACAAATCATCTCTCCCTGGCCATGAGCCGCTGTGCCTTGACAGACAAGATGGCAGCTATGGCAGCCAATCAGTGATTTCTCTAAAGCTGTGGCGAATCCTTCCTTCAACTATCTAGCTCCAATCTATTCCAGACAAGATGGGGATCCAGGGATGAGGCAGCCGCGGCCAAGACGAAGATCAATATGGCAAAAGAGAAAATGGCGATCCCAGGAACAACCTTTGCCATTTTGGCCAGTTTGACCATAGAAACCAGGATGCCGACCATAAAAACCTCCATCATGCCCCAGGGCTGGAGACTTCGGATGAAGCGAAAAACCAAAGCGGGCTTCCACCAAGGTAGCCGGTTGACCTTCAAGGGCAGCAGTAAGTAAAGCATGCCTGCAAGCTGGACCACAGGAAACAAAATACTGGTAAGAAAAACCAGCACCGCCAAGCTCCGCATATCCTCATTGTAGAGCTCTACTACGCCTGTTATCAGTGTAGTCTCCCGTACAAGGCCTCCACTCTTAAGGGCAAGAAAGGGAAAACTGTTGGCAACAACAAACAAGATCAGCCCGGCAATGGTCCACGATAGGGTACGATCCAGGCTGTCTCGCTTGTGGCGTTGCAATACAGCCCCGCAGCGAGAACATTTAGCCACACTACCCTCCGGCAAAACCGGAAGTTCATAAAGGAGGTCACATTCGTGGCAGGCTATGGTTGAGGCTGTACTCATCTGTTAATCTCCACTGCTAAACATAAGAGACTCAAAATTCCTTATCCGAAATCCGCAATCCTCACTCTGTCATCTCCTTGAACCTTCGTCAGCGCCTCATTGCATGTACGGTGAATATTTCCGAGTTCTTCAGGGTAGGAGGCTGCCCCACTACAATCTCTTTAAACCCGTA
>CP070689.1:416040-424393 GCA_020353155.1 Deltaproteobacteria bacterium
AATGACGAGGCAATCAGACAGCGGGACCGAGTCCGGCTCGCCCTGGCATCATACAATGCAGGTCCTGCCAAGATAAGGCGAGCCAGAGCGTTAGCGCAGGAGAAGGGACTAAACCCTAACCGGTGGTTTCGCAATGTGGAGTTGGCAACCCTTCAGTCTGTTGGCCGAGAGCCAGTTCGCTACGTCAGTAATATCAACAAGTATTATGTGACATACCAGCTTGCAGAGGAAAAAACTGATATGAGGGAGAAAGCAAAGGAGAAAATCAAATAAGATCTACTCGTTTTGAAAAGCCTCTTATGAGCCTATTCTCACCACATCATGTGGCCCGGTGGCCGTATTTTTGGTCCACCAGCTCTATGACCTGAGGGACGGTATAGCCTTCAGCTAGTTTGGCGCGGATGAAGTTTTTTTCCTCCAGCGCTCCCTTGGGCATGTCGCATTGGCACTCAGCCAGGGGCAGCTCTCCACAGCCCCCACAGGCGCACTTAAAATTCACTGCCACCTGAAGGACTGGATCCTCCACAGCACTTGTAGCTAACGAGCTGGCTGTTGGTAGCGCGGTTTTTGGCTGGATCGTGATTGGCTGGCCTGGTGCGGACTGGATTGGCGTTATTGATCTTGCGTTATCACGGGGTGAAAACATGGTTTTCGCGGAGACGCCAACCAGTAAAACCACGGCAACGATGGTCGTAATCATCCAAACATTAGTCTTTTTTTGCTGAACAGGTTGCTGCTTTGTCTGTTGTGATCGTGTTTTTTTCTTTTTTGCCATTTGTCTTTACTCCACTCGCTATAAAGGAATATTACCAGGTGGGCGATGCCCGTCCTGCATTTGCCATTATTTTCAACACTCCAGATTCCTTGCTGATCCGTTGATAGGAATATCTTCCACCAGGAGACCATCAGAAATCCGCAACAATCTTCGAGCGTAACCAGCACACTCGGGGCTGTGGGTCACCATCACGATGGTCATTCCCTCTTCGTTGAGGCTACGGAGAAGATCCATTACCTCTCGGCTAGTTTTGGTGTCGAGGTTTCCCGACGGTTCGTCCGCAAGGAGGATTGGTGGTTCATTCACTATAGCACGGGCAATGGCAACGCGTTCCTGTTCGCCACCAGAGACTTGACTTGGTAAGCGGTGAGCCTTGCCATCGAGGCCCACCCTGGACAGAGCCTCCTCTGCCATGGACCGCTTTGTTCTTCCATTAGTCTTCACCGTTACTAGCGGAAGCATGACATTCTCCAAGATGGTTAGGTAGGGAACAAGGTGGAAACTCTGGAAGACAAAGCCCAAGAATTCCCTGCGAAAATCAGCCCTTTTATCTTGTCCCAGTTGGTAGACCTCGAGTCCGTCCACCGAGTATTGGCCTGATGTGGGAGTGTTCAGGGCTCCCATCATAGATAGGAGGGTGGATTTTCCCGACCCCGACTCTCCCATCACTGCCACAAACTCGCCCATTTGGATGCGGAAACTCATACCTCCCACAGCCATAACCGCAGCATCACCAGTACCGTATTGTTTTATTAGGTTTTCCACTTGAATGTAAGTCATAGCTTTTCTCCATTACTACAGCGCCCGGAGGGCATCGGTAGGGTCAATTCTTGCCGCCAGAAGCGCCGGATAAACACTTGAGGCCAAGCCCATAATTACGGCCGCCGCAAATGCCCCGGCTGCCAGCGCCGGATCGAAAATCACCCCTGTACCGGTGCTACCGGCAAAGAAGGGAAGGGCCAATTTGGTGGACCCGAAGCCTACCAAATAGCCAAGAATGCCAGCCATGGCGGAAATTATCCCCGCTTCCAGGAGAACTATTCGGATCACGTGGCTCCGCCGAAATCCAATTGCCCGAAAAATGCCGATCTCGGAAGTCCTCTCTCTCACGCTTCCCATCATGGTCACCAGCACCACAAGACTGCCGACCAGCACCAACACGGCCGTTACTCCGTAAGAGAATTTTCTGAAATAGTCCAGTGTTTCCATGCGGGTCTGCACCACCTGTTGAATTGCCATAACTTTAGTGTCAGGAAGGGCCCCAGATATTTGCCTCACCATCTCTTCAATAGGGCAGGCATTGCAGAGGGCTGCCACCTCGACCATTGAAACCCGGCCCTCTTTGTGCAGAAGCGATTGGGCCGTGTCGAGGCGGGCGAAGACAAGTTGGTCATCTTGTGATCCAGTGGGTGCCAGTATACCGGCCACTTGGAGCTTGCTGCCATTGACCTTTAGGTAATCTCCTGTTTGCAGGGCCAGAATGCTAGCTGCTTCGGACCCCAGGAGGACACCGAAATCGCTTGGAACCGTGCCCCCTATTTTCCACCAGGGCTTCAAAATCTCCGTGGCCTGGAAGTCGACCCCGGCAAGAAGCACCTTGCGCTCTTTAACTTCGACAGCACCTAGTACCGTGGGCCCCATGGCGGCTACATTAGCAGCGTTCTTGATGGCTTTGACCCTGACGAGGTCAGCCTGGCTAATTTCCTGCATTTCAAAAGAAACGCCTCCAAGTGAGAGTCCCCCGTAGGTAAGAGAAAGATTTTCCGTTCTCGGCAGTATTAAAATGTTGGCCCCGTACTCCTCCAGTTTCTGCTGGATGTCGCGGTTCATCGCTTCGATCAGACCCAAAAGGGCCACTGCCGTGGAGACCGCTATGAGTAGCCCGGCGAGAACAAAACCAGCCTTTGCCTTACGCCGCCTGATATTGCGCAGAACAATGTCTTTGAGTGTCATGCTTAGCTCCTCTTGGTAAAGTCAAAGTACTGGCTTCCCTGTACTATGTCGGCAATCTTTATAACCAGTTTGTCGCCCACAATCGTCCGGTTGAGAGGTGCCGGGTTGCAGCCACCCTTTATTTCGTTGACCTTAACGGAGGCGAATCGCTGGCTGCAATTGCGGCAAACCATGAAGTCGCCATCCTGTTGATACCCTTTACCTTCACGCCAGCAAACGTCGCAGGCGTCATAGGCCGCCCTGATTACCCCGTCTGAGCTCCTGAGAACGAAAAAGCGAACAGTGGTGCCGTTGCCGATGGGATACTGAAAATACTGGGCTTGACCATCGGCAAAAGCTTGCACCGGGAAGGATACTTCGGTGGCTGTGACTTCAGGTTGAATGGCAGGTGTCCGGGCCTGGGGCTTGCTGTCAAAACCGCTCTGAAAGAGGTAAAAGCCTAAACCTCCTATTACCACGACCGCCACAACCAGTAAGGTTCGAAGGGGTGACTGACTCTTTGTTTCGGTCTTGAGAATAGCTTCCTTTTTGGAGGCACTCTTTTCCGCTACATTTTTTTTCTTATTCTTCTTGCTCATAATAATCTCCTACAAAATGGTATTTTCAGATCAAAGAAATCGTTCAATCTATCTACGGAAAGCACAAATTCACAAAGGTAATATCCATTTGATCCAACCTTTTTGTGTTATTTGTAACTTTTCTCAGCTGTCGCCGGACCGAGCAACATCGGTTCTTAGCCACCGCCCGTCAACAGTCAAAAGGAATGGAGATACACCGGATTAAGAGGCAAGTATCAAATCAAGAAGGTTTCAGTGAGAAGGTAGATTGGCACGCCAGATCCCCTGATTTGGGGACTCTTAATAGGGGCCAAAAGGGAACGGGATTGAGGCAGGATAAACTTGTCGTTTGAAGAGGCAGCAATGGTCGCCGTGGCAGGTCTTGCATCGGGGGCCACAGCGGAAAGAGCATAATCTTTGAACTCAGAGCTGGATTCCAGCGTATGAGGACAAGGAGCTGTTTCGATATCAGAGCAGCAATCAGCAACTAGATCTGCAGGCGGCGCCTTCAACTTGCTGTGAGACCCATGAATCTTGGGTTGTATACAGCACTCAGCCGTGCACCTGGGGTTGGCTGGAGCCAGGCCTGCGGTCAGCAGGGAAATTGCGATTAACAGTGTTATTGTCTTACCAAATGATTGCCGCACCAACGGGATTCTCTCCTCAAATCTTATTGACTACTATTTTAATCGGAAACGACTTGCGAGTCAATATTTCTGCCACTGTTTATCATGTAAGTAAACATTCAAAAATTGGTTTAAAAACCTTCGCCCAAGAGGGCATACTTGCAAAGATAATATGCTTTTGTTAAGAGTCAAGCATTCTGGCTCTAAAATTCCCCCAGAACCTCTGAGCTGAAACTCGTTACCCCCTTCCCCGGTCTGAGCTAAACTGCAGCGAAATCTCCGACTAGGGGGATGGGTTTTAGGCCATAAAAGTGTTAGGCAAATAAAGACAAGTGAGCAGGAGAAATTCATTATGGACTTTTTAGAGCTGGCCCGACAAAGATACAGCGTGCGGTCTTACAAAAGAGATGAAGTGGAAAAAGGAAAGCTAGAGCGAATTCTAGAGGCTGCGCGGTTGGCACCAACAGCGGTGAATATCCAACCCTTCCAATTGCTTGTCATTCACACGGCAGGTCGCGAGGCCGAGTTGTTGAAGATTTACAATAAAAAATGGTTTGTCCAACCTCCGATCGTCATCTGCGCTTGCGGTATTCCCGGAAAGAACTGGGTGAGGAAGGACGGGAAGAATTATAACGACGTGGATGTGGCCATTGTCATGGATCATTTGATCCTGGCTGCTACCGCCGAGGGGCTTGGGACTTGCTGGATTGGGGCTTTTAATCCTGTGGCAGCGAAGGAGGTACTACGGCTGCCTGAAGGGGTCGAGCCCATTGCCTTTACTCCCCTCGGCTATGCAGCTGATCGTCCTCCGGTCAAAAAAAGGAAACCGCTGTCGGAGTTGGTAAGATATGAGAAATGGTCGTGATACACTAGGCACTAAGCACCAAGTCTAGAGGTGTCAGGTTTCAGGTTTCAGGTGTCAGGAAAGAGAAAAACAAAAGGCGAAACCTTAGTCCATGCTCCATGCTTTTTTAATGTGAAATGCGAAATGAAAAATGAAGAATGATAAATGATGTAATGCCAGGGAGTGGGAAATGGTTAATTACGATCTAAAGTCGTTACTAGAAGAGTTGAGGGAAAAGAGGCCCCTGGTTCACAACATAACAAATTACGTGGTTATGAACTTCACTGCCAACACCCTCTTGGCACTGGGAGCTTCACCAGTTATGGCTCACGCTGTTGACGAGGTAGAGGAGATGGTTTCCCTTGCCAATGCATTAGTAATAAACATCGGGACTCTCTCAAGGGAGTGGATCGAATCGATGCTCAAAGCCGGGAAAAGGGCAAACGAAATAGGGGTGCCGGTCGTTTTGGATCCGGTGGGTTCTGGGGCGACCTCTTTTCGGACCCATACTTTCAGGAGACTGGTAAATGAACTGAAATTAAGCGTGGTGCGGGGCAACGCTTCAGAAATCCTCTCCATCGGTTCTGACTACGTTGGGACCAGAGGAGTGGAAACGGCCCACGGAGCTGAAGAGGCCCTTGAGGCGGCAAAGTCGGTAGCCAAGGAGATCGACTCGGTTGCCGCCATCACAGGTCCCGTGGATTTGGTCACTGACGGCGAGAGAGTAGTTCGCTGCTATAACGGCCACCCCCTCCTCGGTTCTGTGACTGGCACCGGTTGCGCTGCAACGGCAGCAATCGGAGCCTTCATTGGCATAAAAAATGAACCCCTTGAAGCCGCAGCAGCTGGCCTCGCTTTTTTCGGCCTGGCAGGCGAACTTGCTGGGGATAGGGCAAATTCTCCTGGGTCCTTCATGATATCTTTGTTGGATGCACTCCACGAGATTACCCCTGAGGAGTTCCAAAAGAAGGCACGGTTAGAAGAGGGTTAAAAGAGAATAGTAAATGTGAAATGCGAAATGATAAATGTTGAAATGCCAATGATGAGCTGGCTAATCTATGAAAATACCTTTTTCAAGTTCTGATTTTAGATAGCCCGAGGACAAGGAAGAAATGAATTCTCGGTCCGCCTTAGAGATCTCGGTGAATCTTATGCCCATACCGCAAGGGGGATCATCTTTGTAGGATCCGTAGGGATAAGACCATGTTACCTCGGCAGGGATATCTAAGTAACGTTGATTGGGAAACATGATGAGTACCCGAATCTTTTCTTGAACCGCAAGTGGTCGGTCGCAGAAAATAAATGCTCCTAAAGGACTGATGTTCCTTGTTTCTGCAATCAGGGCACCGCGATCGGTAATTATGACAACGGGCCAGCTACCTTTACTTCTTGGGTGTTTTCGCGTTTCAGTCCACTCAGTGGTATCCAAAGTCATACCTCCATTGATGTAGCTTTATAGCCCCACCCTGGTGCCCAAGACCGAAGAAATATCTACAAGGTATTATAATGACGATAATTTTGAAGTGTACAACACTGTTTACTTGCTGGAGGTAAATCTAGTCAAGTAAAACTATTTTAGCAACTACTATGCCAAGGAAATAGGTGGAGATTATGCTCTCGGTTTGACTGGTAGCCGGAAGACTTCACTCAATACTTTTTCAGCCAATTTTGTCAGAGCTGTCGCCTCTTCTCTCCACAGGGTCTCGAGAGCCTGATAGTTGAAGGGATCAAGCGCCTTGCCTATGTTTTTACCAAGGTGTTGTGCCTCTGCTCCACGTTTTCTTCCCTGACATTCGGAGTATTCTTTTAGACGCGTCATAGGATGTAAAGGATCGCCATGCTTGATTTTAATTTGAGGGGATGGAGAAATTATAACTATCTCGCTTAACTTGGTCATGCCGAGATCGTGGCATAGTTTTATAAGGTGTTGTGCAACTCTGGTGTTATAATAACGGACAAGTTCATGATTTACTTTTTTTAAAATTAGCTTTCTTGTCGAAATATATTTGGGAGTCATTCCAGTTGTAACAAAAGCGGTAAAACAAAGTGCTTCAAAAAAAAGTCTTAACTCAACCCCTTCAGTGATTTTGCGGCATTTTATGGAACGCTTTTTTGCCTCTGAACTTTCGCAAAATCTGCTGTAGGAAGCAGAGATATTCCCGACGACATCGGCACGTTCAAGATTGCGATCAAGTGAAAAAACATTCGCTTTCGCCTTTACATCCAGTTCTGCTTCTGAATATATAGCCATATTATGTTTTCCAAAGTTAACTCTGGAGATTTTTCACTAAACTTACAAAAACAGGCTGTACATTGCAAGTAAAACCGAGCACTAGGGTTTTGACAATAAATACAATATATATAATTAACTAGAGGGATCAGCACCGTGAAAGGAGGGGGTAAGTGGATTACTCTCTATATCTGGTGACAGACAGAGCTCTCTCCCTTGGCCGAAGCAATTTGGAGGTGGTTCAATCGGCAGTTGAAGGCGGGGTCACTCTAGTTCAGCTCAGAGAAAAAGAGGCAACAACCAGAGAGTTTTATGAAGAAGGTTTAAGGGTAGGAGCTTATTTAAAAGCCAGAGATATTCCCCTGATCATAAATGACCGCATCGACCTAACTCTTGCCCTTGATGCTGCAGGCGTCCACTTAGGCCAGGATGATATGCCGATCGACGTAGCCCGCAAGCTACTTGGGCCGCGAAAGATCATTGGTGCTTCAGTATTCACTTTGGAAGAGGCTAAAATAGCAGAGTCATTGGGAGCCGACTATTTGGGATTGTCGCCCATATTTGTAACAGAGACCAAACCGGAGTTGGTCCGGCAGATAGGTATAGAAGGTATACCCTTGTTGAAGGCAGCGGTACAAATCCCTGTTGTAGGAATTGGTTCAATGAGTGAATCCAACGCCTACGATGCGGTCAAGGCGGGGTTGGACGGAGTTGCCGTGGTTTCTGCTATTTGTTCGAGGGAGGATCCGAGAGCGGCCGCCGCAGCGATCAAGGCTGAGGTGATGAGAGCGAAGGGACAGTAGCTCAGCAAGCAGCGGACAGTTGCCAGCAGCTACTAGGCACTAGACACTAAGCACTAGGCACGAAAAAGACTAAGATGGTTGATGTGAGATGTGCGATATGCGATCTAAACATTCAGGAATTGCGAATTAAGGGATTAAGGAATTGGGCTTGGTCTCGAAAAATCCCCGAATTCCTCAATTCCTGAATTTGATTCCCACATCTCAAATCTCAGATGACACATCTATAGAGATCTAGCGTCGTGAGGTTGAAGTGAAATTAAAAGACATTGGTGAATTCGGCTTTATTAAGCGGATCGAGAGCGGCTGTCTAATTAGGGACACAAAGGTCATCAGGGGGATTGGCGATGATTGCTGCGTGTTCAAGATCTCCGGGGAAATGGCCATCCTACTGACAACCGATATGTTGGTGGAGAAGATTCACTTTCTCTTGAGCGCCATATCCCCTTACGAGCTTGGGAGAAAATCTCTGGCAGTAAACTTGTCAGACATTGCCGCTATGGGGGGAACTCCAAGGGAGGCGGTAATCTCCATTGCCATCCCAGACAAGGTGGATTTAGCTGTCTTG
>CP070689.1:424493-428594 GCA_020353155.1 Deltaproteobacteria bacterium
CGTGGACAAGGACAAGTGTACAGGCGATGGTGAATGCGTAGACGTGTGTCCTGTGGATGTTTACCAGTTGGTTGAAGGCAGGGCTGAACCGGTCAATGAGGATGACTGCCTGGGTTGTGAGAGTTGTATCGAGGTCTGTGATTTTGATGCCATTACAGTGGAGGAAGTCTAGCTCTACTTTCATTGATGTGCGATATGAAATAGGGGCTCTGATCCATGCATCCCACATCTCATATCACACACCCCAAATCATCAATAAAAAAGCCGGAGACCTGAATCGGACTCCGGCTTTTTTGTGCTCTTTTCAAAAAAACGTCTGACTGCGTCCAGCCAGAAACATTTCCCTACTTTGGCTATTTCTTAGACTTTGTATGGCACTTGATACAGGTGGTAGGGATCTTACCGTATTTTGCCTTGTCTTTCTTCTTTAACTCTTTATGGCACCCCTGGCAATTCTCGTGGTAAGCGAGTTTCAAATTGAGCTTCTGCTTATCCGGGGAGAGTTTCTTTTCGCCTTTAATCGTAGGTTCGTTATGGCAGTCCATGCATTTCTTAACTTCGTCGCCCTCTTTCCAGGTGTTCTTGCCATCTTTGTAATCGTGATGGCACTGGTCGCACTTGATTTTGTATTCATCTTGGTGCTTCTTGTGATGAAATTCCACCGGACCCTTGGTGTGCTCTTTCCAAAGCTTGGCTTGTAGTTGGATAACATCGGGCGCCTTTTGCTCGGCGGCACCACTCAACCCCAAGAGAGCCACACTGCACATCAACACCGCAACCGCTAGAACTGTAAGGAAACGTTTAGCCATGGTAAAGTTCCACCCCCTTTCTCCTCATACTGAAAGCAACTGATCTATTTAGGTTCCAACAAAAAGCCAGCTCATGGCTGGGTTAAATATAGAATCCTACACGTCAAGCTCTATAGCAATATGTGAAAGTTTTGTCAAGCTGTATTCGATGAGGGCATAGAGTCAAAATATTGCGGATTTCGGATTGCGGATTTAGAAGATTCAAAATTGAAAATTATCTACATGCTGTCTTCTGTCGTCTGTCCTCTGTGGTCTTTTCCCGCCTCTCCATCTCGCCGTTTCACCGCATCGTCCTGCAGTGCCTAGTGCTTAGTCCCTAGTGCCTAGTAGAACTGACCTCTGATCTCTGACCTCTTACTACTGACCCTATGCTCTATGCTCCATGCTCCATGCTCTCTGCGGAAGTCTCTTCTTCTTCCAAATCCAGGGGTTTTCGAGCAAAAACTTTTACAATCCAGACACTTAGCTCGTAGAGAATCAGCAGAGGGCCGGCCATCATGACTTGGGTGACTACGTCCGGCGGCGTCAGTATGGCGGCAAGCATGAAGATAATTAGGATAGCGTATTTCTGCTTCTTTCTGAGGGTTTCCGCGGTGATCAGCCCAAGCCTTGCAAGAAAGAAAGCAAAAAGGGGCAGTTCGAAAATGAAGCCGAAGGCAAAGAGCAGTTTGGTGGCGAACTTGAGATACTCACGTATGCTGGGCAAAGCCCTGATGCTGTCGCTGGCAAAGCCAATAAAGAACTTGAAGCCAAACGGAAAAACTACGAAGTAGCCAAAGAGAGCTCCTCCCAGGAAAAAAACCGTGGAAAACAGGACGATGGGGAAAAGGGCTCTCCTTTCCCGATTGTAGAGGCCCGGGGCTAAAAAGCGCCAGAACTGGTAAATGATTACCGGAGAGGCCAGCCCGATACCAGTTAGCAGCGCTACTTTCAGGTAGGTGATAAAGGCCTCTGGAAGGGCAGTGAAGATCAACCCCTCTCCTGGCGGCATTGCCTTAATTAGGGGTCGCATCAAAATTTCAAATATCTGCTTGGCGAAGAAATAGGAGATGACAAAACCGATTCCAACGGCTACAAAACAGATAATTAGCCGGCGGCGCAATTCTTCCAGGTGCTCGGTGAAGGGCATTTTGGAATCGGTTTCATTTGTCGCCATGGGGAGGCTTCTCCTCGGCTAATGCGACATTTTCTTCTTCTATTCGGTCGGAATCTGTGCTGGTGATGTCATTCTCTCCTCCATCCAACTCTTCGATGGGGTCTGGAGGAATAGTTGCGTCGATCGCTGTGTCCTGAATTTCATCGAAGCTCTTCTTTAACTCTGAGAATTCGGTATTCGTTTCCAGGCTTTCCTTGAGTTCGTTGGTGGCTTTCTTGAATTCGGCGATGCCTCGGCCTAAGGCTCGGGCCAGCTCTGGTAGTTTTTTGGGCCCCACGACAATCAGGGCTATGGCCAGAAGGAGGAGAAGTTCTGGCATGCCAATTCCAAACATTTCTTATATTCTCCTGTGGCGAAAAAAGAAAATTGGTAATAAAATAAATTATTTGGAGAAGAAGAATTGTAGTTGGTTTTACAGTGGCTGTCAACTATTTAAGTACCACGAGTTATCATCACAGGGCCGGTTGATGGATGTGCGATTTTTCCCTCAATACTCTGATTTGAACACAATAACTTAATTCTCTAGGTAATTAACCTGCAGGAGAAGTTCGATGGAACTAAAAGTCAAATGGTGGCTCGAAAAAGATGGCGGGCTGGTGCTGGGCAAGGGTCGGTGTATGCTGCTCGAGGCTATCGACCGTGGGGGGTCACTCAGCGAAGCAGCACGTATTTGTGGTATCTCATATCGTGCTGCCTGGGGAAAGCTTCGGACCTCAGAAGACCGTTTAGGTGAACCACTCGTGGAAACCCAGCCCGGCAAACGGGGTATGAAAATAACACCACGGGCCCGGCAACTAATCAAGATTTTCCACACCATCGACCAGAAGCTGCAAAAGACCACTGCTTCCATAGTAGAAAAAAGTCTCAGAGATTAGTGGTGTGCTAGACTGGGCAGCTGAGGTCTCCTAAAATTCCAGATGGCGATCTTCGCGGACTATGGGGCTCAACGATTTTCTATGGAAAACTTGCTTGACAAAGAATATGCGGTAAGTATAATGGCTAGAATTCTCATAGGGAATAACCATATAATTTCAGTATGTTTTTTTGATATATCAATTTGTTAAATATTTCACATGCCATATAGCCAAGCAGTGATTCTTTACCGGGTCTTGGTCGAGGTAACGGCCAGTATTATCCAGGGAGGTTTTTTTACCTGGGGAAGATACAACACTGCTCCAGCCGTTTAGGGGACTCAGGAACCTAAGCTTATTATATTGACCAGAGGGATAGAACTGCGAACAGTTCTTGAATGCCTTAAGGTCTCGTAAATATGCTAAGGGCGCGGACTAAGAGGTACTGCGTTCTTTTGGATCTCTCCTGATCTTTATACCTAAAATAATAAAGCATTCTGACCCAGGTCTTTAAGGCTCTTAGTCTTAGACAGAGGCCTGAGTCCTAAAGCCGGGAAAAGTCGGTTTCGGAGTCGTAAATTTCCGAATCGATCTTACCAGCACAGTTACAAGTTTGTGTATGCGGCTCTAACTTCAAAAACCCAAGGCGTTTAACTGGAGGATGCGATGGAAAAAGAAAAGGACTTTTACCGAAGGCTGTCGGAGAAGGGGGTCTCCCGGAGAGACTTCATGAAGTTCTGTACCGCCCTGACAGCGACTATGGGTCTCAGCGCCACCTGGGTGCCCAAGGTGGCTGAGGTCTTTGCCGCTCCGAAGCAGAGACCTCCGGTGGTGTGGCTCCACTTTGCCGAGTGCACCGGCTGTTCTGAGGCTGTCTTGCGGACCATGTACCCGTGGATCGATGAAGTAGTTCTTGACATCATATCTCTCGAATACCACGAGACGGTCATGGCCGCTGCCGGCCATCAGGCCGAAGATGCTCTGGCTGCAGCTGTCAAGAAGTACAAGGGCAAATTCGTTTGCGTGGTAGAAGGTGGCATTGCCACCAAGTACGATGGGGCCTACGGCAAGATCGGTGGTCGCACCTTTCTACAAATTGCCAATGATGTCTGCAAGCAGGCGGCGGCTACAATTTGCCTGGGTACTTGCGCCTGCTATGGTGGCATCCAGAAAGCAGCCCCCAACCCTGGTGGATACAAGGGTGTAGGCGAGGCTATTGGGATCAAGACCGTCAATATAGCAGGATGTCCGCCCAATCCTGTCAACTTTGTGGGCACGGTAGTAA
>CP070689.1:428694-435092 GCA_020353155.1 Deltaproteobacteria bacterium
TCCGGCTCTTAGAGCCTACAGCTCGGAGAGAAGGACGATCATATCCGTATTCCAAGTAAGCGGTTCATGAAACATCCGGGCTAACCCAGGTTGGCAAATGCTCCGTTCTCTACTGTTCTACATTACACTGTTTCTAGCTACTGTCTTTTGCAGTATTGCCGCCGTCTGCGCCGCTCTGGTAAGTCGCGGTGGCAATGGTTCTCATTTAGTAGGTCGGCTTTGGTCTCGGATCATGTTGTTTACTAGTGGGGTGAAGGTCCAGGTGGAGGGGCTGGAGAACATCAACCCGAAAGAATCCTATGTATTTGCTGCTAACCATCAAAGTCAATTCGACATCTTCACTATACTCGGCTACCTTCCCACCCAGTTTCGCTGGCTCGCTAAAAAAGAGCTTTTCCGCATTCCTATATTCGGTGCTGCCATGAAAGTCGCTGGTTATATCCCCATCGATCGTAGTAACCGCAAAGAAGCCTTCAAGAGCATAGATCTGGCGGCGACCAGAGTTCGAGAGGGAACCTCTGTGGTTATTTTCCCCGAAGGAACCCGCAGCTTGGACGGCAAACTTCAGTCCTTTAAGAAGGGCGGCTTTCATCTAGCAATCAAATCCAAGCGTCCCATCGTTCCGGTGAGTATAAGTGGAGCTTTTTCAATTCTTCCCAAAAAGGGATTCAGGGTTCGCCCTCAGATTGTTAAGGTATATATTGGCGAACCTGTGCCCACCAAGGGTATAACACCACAGAACAGAGATTGGTTGATCTCAGAAATTCGCCGGAGAATTCAAGAAAAACTGCCTGCCGAGGAGAAGGGCCAACCTGAACCTTTGAGAAGCCCTCCTGTTATGGCGGACTCAGAAGTGCCTACTCCCTAGTGCTTAGTGGGCAGAGCACCGCGGTTGACACCGCATGTAACCTCTAGTATGAAGGGTGGAAAATTCTTCGCCTTCGGGATTATGCCTAGACCGAGACGGAAAACGTGTCCTGTGTTCCAAGGTAGGCTTAGATATAGAAAGCGGCGGACAAATATATGTTGTCCAAATTAGACCCTAAAGCAAGAGAAATCACCGCACTCTGCCTTTTGGGGCTGGCACTATTGCTATTTCTCAGTTTAGTTACTTATCACAACAGCGACCCAACAATATTCACCGCTTCTGGCGGCCAGCGTCCGGTCCAAAATGCAGTAGGAATTGTTGGGGCTAATATTGCAGCTATCCTCTTGGTCACTGTTGGAATAAGCGCATATTGGCTACCCGTCTATCTTCTTCTTGGTGCTGTTTGGCTCTTCTTGCCCCGAGATGGTTCACACCCACTACTGCTCGCCATTGGTTGCACCTTGCTCATCGTTGCCTCGAGCGGACTGGCCACGCTCTATTGGCCTTCCCTCAGAATCTGGGGCGAACCTTTGCCGGGAAGTGGTGGCATATTGGGGCTGGTACTGAAAAAATATCTGCAATTTTATCTCAAGCCCATGGGAGCCTACCTGGTCCTCTGGTTGCTGGCCCTGGTGGCTGTTCTGTTGGCAACCTCAATCTCACTCGCCCGTAGCGCCATTGCCCTGAATGCAGGGCTAACAAGATTCTGGCAGATCATCCAGAACATCAGAAATCAACGTGAGAAAAAAAGAGAACCACGCCGCATAACCGCCACTAAAGCTCCCGTTGTCAAAAGACAAACAGAAAAAAAGGCAGAGGTTCCAGAACATGAACAGGCACAGTTCAGGTTCATGGAAGCGGAAGGTGCCTTTCGACTTCCGAGTGTCGCCCTGCTCGACTCGCCAGAGCATTCTGTGGAGTCTCCGGACCAGGAAAGTCTAGTAATGAACTCCCGGATCCTGGAGAAGAAACTGGCCGACTTTGGGGTTGTTGGAGAAGTCACTGAGGTTTCTCCTGGTCCGGTTATTACCATGTATGAATTCAAGCCGGCGCCGGGGATTAAGATAAGCAAAATTGTTAGTCTGGCCGATGATTTGGCCCTAGCCCTAAAAGCGGCCAGCATCCGAATTGTGGCTCCAATTCCCAAAAAAGGGACCTTGGGCATAGAAATCCCTAATGTCAGCCGCCAACCGGTGGTCATACAGGAGGTTATTCATAGCTCCGAGTATAGGAATGCCCAGGGCAAGTTGATACTAGCTCTGGGAAAAGACATCATGGGAAAGCCGGTGGTCACCGATCTCGCCAGAATGCCCCACCTGCTTATTGCCGGTGCTACCGGCACAGGAAAAAGTGTCTGCCTTAATGCTATTACCGTAAGCCTTCTCTATCGAGCCACTCCCGATGAGGTCCGCCTTTTGCTCATAGACCCCAAAAGGATTGAACTCTCCTCCTATGAGGGGATCCCCCACCTGCTCCATCCTGTGGTCACCGATCCGAAGAAGGCAAATACTGCTCTTAAATGGGCGGTAGCAGAGATGGAGAAACGTTATGAACTCCTGTCCCTCAAAGGAGTGCGCAGCATAGAGCGATACAATCAGATACTGTTGAAAGGTAAAACCTTCAAGCCAAGTCAGGTAAGCCGACCAGTAAGGGAAGAATCCGAGGGAGAAGAAGACAGATTCCTACCCTATCTCGTTATCATCATTGATGAACTTGCTGATTTAATGATGGTCGCCTCTCGTGAGGTGGAGGAATCCATCATTCGTCTGGCTCAAATGGCACGAGCTGCTGGCATTCATCTTATCCTTGCCACCCAGAGGCCCTCGGTCGATGTACTCACTGGCATAATCAAAGCCAATATCCCGGCGCGCATATCTTTCCAGGTCTCTTCGAGGACCGACTCCCGCACCATATTAGATGCCAACGGAGCGGAAGCTTTACTGGGGTCCGGCGACATGCTCCTCTTGCCGCCGGGAACCGCAAAGTTACAGCGTATTCATGGCGCCTATGCCTCGGAATCTGAGATCAGGCGTTTGACTGACTTCCTGCGTAAACAGCGAAAACCAGATTATGACGACACAATATTAAACTACACCGATAAGACCGAAGAGCTGGACATTGATGATGAAATTGATGAAAAGTATGATGAGGCGGTCCAGATCGTCATGGAATCCCGCCGGGCTTCCATTTCAATGCTGCAGAGAAGGTTGAGGGTGGGATATAACCGGGCTGCACGAATGATTGAGATGATGGAGCGTCAGGGTTTGGTAAGTGAGACAGACGGGATCAAGCCGCGGGAGGTACTGCCACCCAAGTAAGCGCGCAGCCCTTAAGCGAGAGGTGCGAGACTGGCGAGACGAGCGAGACGTGGTACACTTAGGTCATCAAAATTCAATCAAATCTAACTACCCTGGTCACCCGACCTTTCGTCTCGCCCGATTTCCCGTCTCGCTAATAATTGCGCTATGCGCTTTTGTCGCTTTTCTTGCCTTTGTTGACTTTCCAGCTCACTCCGCTGGGCCTCCATCTGATCTCATTGCAGAAGTTCAGAAAAAATACGACCAGACCCACTCTTTGAGTGCCGATTTTCTCCAGAAAACTCGTTCACGGGCTGCCAGTATGGGTACGTCCGCCAGAGGCAGACTTTTTTTTCTCAAGCCTCGTGCCATACGTTGGGACTATGAGCAGCCCAGGCAGCAATTCGTCATAAATGAAGAAAAGGCCTGGTTATTTGTCCCGGAGGAAAAGACAATATACCTCTATGATGCCGAGCAGATAATCAATTCCCCTGTGGTACTCAGTTTTTTCTCTGGCCTGGGACAGTTAGGAGAGATGTTCAGCATCACCCAACTCCCCCCTGAATCTGGTCCACCCCCACGTCACAGGTTGCTACTATTGCCTCGGGAAGCTGAATCACCGGTTTCCCAGATTATCCTATGGATAGATCCCCACTCCCACCACGTGGTAGGTATTCAAACCGAAGACCCTTTGGGCAACATCAATGAGATAACCTTCACCAATATCCAGGTGAACGCACCCTTGGAGCCCTCTTGGTTTGCTCTGAAAGTACCCGAGGGAGTCAGGCTGGAGCGCCAGGAAGGTCTGCCTACGGAGTAAAACACTCGGCTCATCGACACCTTCACAGCTCACAGAGTACACTATCGTAGGGGTAATTTTTTTACACCACCTCCTTCCTTTAAATTGATCCTCTCTTCACAGCCCTGCAGGCTAAGGTTGTACGTGTAATCTTCGCAACCATCTGTGTGTTCTTTGCGCAACTCTTTTTGAGCATACCCTTTTTGCCCTACCGTATAAATATATGTAAATACTAAAATATTTCGCTTAACACTTCAATTGGCACGATTAGTGCTGACCTCCTCCGACTTTTGAGCTGGTCGAGGATTAAAATCGAGCAAGGGTTGAAAATGAATATTGCTGTTGCGAAGAAGAACAATATCACCTGGTTCAATGGGCACGTTTCACGGCTTGATCGGGAAAAGCTCCATGGTCACAAAGGAGCGGTAATCTGGTTCACCGGTCTTTCCGCTTCGGGAAAATCCACAATCGCTCACCTGGTGGAAAAGGAACTTCACTGTCGGGGCCTTAATACCTATGTACTTGACGGCGACAATATCCGTCACGGCCTTGGCTCGGATTTGAACTTCTCCTCTGAAGACAGGGCAGAAAACATTCGCCGAATTGGAGAAGTGGTAAAGCTTTTTGTTGATGCCGGCATCATAGTTCTTACTGCATTCATTTCCCCCTATCGGAGGGATCGACAAAGAGTTCGGTCGCTCTTGGAGAAAGGGCAATTTCTAGAGATATATGTAGAGTGCCCCAGTGAAGTCTGCGCCGATCGTGATAAGAAAGGCATCTACGAGAAGGCAAAAGCAGGTATTATAAAGGAATTCACCGGCATATCTGCTCCTTACGAGCGTCCAACAAGACCTGATTTGAAAATTCAGTCCCACCGAGAGAGACCCACAGAGGCTAGCAAAAGAGTTATCGCTTTGATTAAGCAGGAGGGAATTATTTGAGACATTTAGCTGATTCTATCCCTCCACCAGGCTTGCCTTCTTTCTCCTATGCAGATGAATGGGATCCTTCTCGCCTTTTCTTTCCAGCCAGTTCTGATAGAGGTCTACGGAGAACATTAACAGAAGGATAAATATAACGATCCACTGAGGAATGTATGGAAAGAGATTGCCGTTCACGCTCAGATGGGCAACGTGACCTCCTTCCAGAAACAGGACGAATCCAATAAGTAAAAGCACGAATAGGCCCAAAATCTCAAAGTCAGGGTTTCTTGTCATGTAGTCTGAAATGTAACCGGCAAATAACAGCATCAGCCCAACCGAAATAATGACCGATCCCGCCATGACCAGAAAAACATCGGTCATTCCCACAACCGTGAGAATGGAGTCCACAGAAAACAGTAGATTCATGCCGACAATGAGAAGAACAACCTGACTGAATCGATCTGCTTTCTGCACCTCTTGTCCCAACCCTTTGGACTTCAACCGCAGTTCTTTCACACCTTTCCATACTAAAAAAAGTCCACCAAAGAAGAGTAAAATCGATTTGCCGCTCAGCTCAGCGTGCAGCCTAACCCATGCAGGTTGATGAGTGTCCAGTTGATAAAAAACTCCCGTAAAGTATTTGAGCACGTAGCTAACGATCAACAGAAAGAGGATACGAAATGCCATGGCCAGCAATAATCCAAGATTGATCGCTTTTTTGCGCTCAGCAGCTGGAAGTTTATTAGCGATGATGGTGATGATAATCAGATTGTCTGAGCCGAGGGCTATTTGTACCAGTGTTACCGAAAAAAGGCTTATCCAAACTTTAGGATCAACAAGTAGATCTATCATTGCTATTCTCCGTCTGAACTAGAGTCCTGAGTGGGAAGCTTTTATTAGGGATTTCCTATAACAAGAGAACCTTTTCTTGTCCACACTCTCTTCTGGCCACTGTTTGCCTGTACCGAGCGACTCGACCTGAGGACTTCGAGTGAGCCTCAGTCGAACTCCTCGTCGACAGGTCCTGTCGCGGGGCTTCCTGCTGCAGTGCGCCTCTGCCTTGACACCCCAAACACTTAGCCCTAGAATGTTAATCGAATAGCATGGATTGAGTTAAAGATAGATTTTAGTTTTCCTAGAGATTTTGAGTCCTACAAACAATTGTACTTGCCACCGCAATTTATGGGGTGGCTAGGGTGGGAAGCTTGCCATGGACACCGATAAAATTTTAGAAAAATTAATGAGATGGCTCTCCGATCCCAAGGGAAGAGAGATGTTCAAGACCATTGTCTACCTGATCCTTCCAATTGTAGTACTTCTGGGGCTTCGCAGTGCTGCACGCCGCAAGTCAACTGAGAAGTCTTCTACAGCCATCAAGCCTAGGGTTCGCCCCTCCAGCCATGAGTCTCCGAGCAGAGGCGAAAGTCTCAAAGAAACCTTGGCCAGAGAACGAAAGAAGGTTGAAAGAGAGCTTCAAGAAGTTTTCGGTCGCAAGGATACCGTCTTGTCAA
>CP070689.1:435192-455541 GCA_020353155.1 Deltaproteobacteria bacterium
ATTAAGAATTTCCTTCCGTCCTCTGACTTCTGACCTCTGACCTCTGGATCCTTACTCTATGCTCTATGCCCCATGCCTTTATACAACCATGGGCGCTGCAACTTCCCTGGCCTTATCCTCACCATAGAGCAGCTCAACAAGCTTCAAGGCAAATTCTAAGGCGGTTCCTGGCCCCCGGCTGGTAACACAGGTTCCATCCACTACGACCCTTGATTCCACCAAGTCAATATTCTCTAGATGACTGACAAAGCTCGGATGACAAGTTGCTTGGCACTGATCTAAGAGGCCATGGTGCTGGAGCACCACCGCTGGAGCGGCGCATATTGCTCCGTATAAGCTTCCCCGGTTTTTTTGGTCTTTCAGGATCTTTACAAGTTCCTTTGAATCACGGAGGTGCTCTGCTCCCGGCATACCGCCTGGCAAGACAACTAAGTCGTAGGTCTCATCCACACAGTCACCGATTAGTTTATCGGCAACCAACTTCACCCCCCTGGATGCGGTGATCTGCAACTCACCCACGGAGGCCACAGTCACGGCTGCTCCTGCCCGCCGCAATACATCAATAATGCACACTGCTTCGATTTCTTCTGTGCCATCAGCTATTGGAACCAAAACTTTCTTGGTCATGTGTTACTCCTCTCAGATTCTCAAGGTGGATTCACTCAGAAGTTTCCTTAATAATAGTCTTGTGATTTGGGCCACGGGGAAGCTACTCCACAACGATCATATGGAATCCCGCTAAAGCAGGATTCGAAATGTAAGGAAGATATCAGATCTTATTGTACTTCGCTCGCAGTCCCCAGTCCCACATGGCGGGACTGGGTTAGTGCTCGCTGCTGCATTTTCGCGCCATTTATTGGCATGATCCCTGTATAGGAAGCACCATATCTTCATGCAGGCCCTCTCAAGGCTGAGATTCGTGAAGACAGGTTGCTCAGATGCTCGTTGTTTCGCAGCCTCCCCTTTTGGCCTTTGCTGATGTCTCTTCTGAGTGACTGCGGAAGGTCTGTGCCCACTTCCCCGGCTGTGCCTGGGGGAGCCCCTGGCCCGCTGAAGCTTTGCGAAGGCGGGAACAGGGAGGGGGCGCTTTCCCCCGGCCACAGCCGGGCTAGAAGTGACCAGACCGTAAGCTCTGGAACGACAGAAGAGACATCACTAAAGGCGTTTTCATTTGCATACCAAGGTAAACCGGCTCTTAAACATAGGTTGAAAGAGTCATACACTCATTTTTGGGGAAACTCATGTTTAATAGGTAGTCTGTATGGTGGTATGGGGATGTGGGGTTTCAGATTTTAGATTACAGATTGTAGGTTTGTTTAACTTGGGCGTCTCCACCACCCCAAATCCGCAATCCCCAATCCGAAATCTGTGCCTAGGCTGCTTCCCTTTCGGCTATTTTCTCCAGGGCTTGTTCGGCTTTTTTCTGCCAGGGAGTGTCCTTTTGTTTTTTGAGTTTTTGCAGAACTCCATTAGATTTGCGAGTACCGATTTTTCCTAAGGCCTCACAAATTGCGGTTATTACCTCCGGTTGGATGGCCTTCTTTTTTATGGTGGTCCATCTAAGGGTTCCTGAGCCTACTTTGCTGTCTAGTGTTGCCAGAAGGAAGTCTTCAAGAGTTCCCATTTCTGGTCGTTCAAAGTTGCCATAAAAGCCCATGGACCTGTACAGGCAGGCTTCAATCTGCGTTCGCTTGTCCGAAGGGATTTCATCAGGGTTTTTTAACATTTCCATGAATTTACCAAGGGCAGTTCCACTTTTGACTCGGGCAAGACATTCAATCGCCTCTTTCTGGACATTTACATCACTGTCATTCAGGAAATCGAGATACAGTACTTTACCCTCTGCCTTTTTTATTCTGTAGTACACTCTCAAGGCTTCCGCCCTGATGTGGGGGTTTTCATGATTCAAAAAGGACAAGACGCTATTTGCCAAAGGATGCTCCGCCCCGTCTGTGTCTAATTCTGCCAATATCCTCAGAATGTCGATTATGGTTCTCGTCTCGCTTCCTTTCTCGTTTAGTTTGTTGAGGATAAAGTTGATGGCTGAGGGGTCGATCTGGGTTACTAGCTCGCAGGCATTCTTGCGGACAATATGGTCCTGACTTCTGATTAGAATAGATAACAGTTGAGGCAAAGCTCTAGTGCCGAGTTTATAAAAGATTGGAGCAATGGCTTCGCACGTTTCTTTCCTGCCCATTAAAAATTTGCTCTTTAGTGCCAGAATGATTTCTCCCTTGCAGATTTCATCTAGAATTTGGGCGGTGCAGCTAGAAAGATCCTTCTTCTCACTCAGATGTCGGTCGAAACAACTAATGACTTCAAGGATTGGCTGAAAATGATCTCTCCGGGACAGTTCAGGCATAATTGCTAAGAGAGTTCGAGCTACGCGCAGATATTTTTGCTCGTTCTGAATTTTGTCTAACTGGCCGAGGATAGAGTTGCTGTCCTGGATAATTCTTTTGGTTAGCTGCTCGAGCCTGATCTGATTCTGCATCTCCGCTGGTAGCTGGTCAGCAGAAATGAGCTTGTGCTTGACGTACTCTTGCAGGATTGACTCTCTTCCCTTAACTCCCCTCAGATTAAGGATGTTTGCGAGGTCCTTGGCAAGTTCTACCGATTTCCCTTGTACGGGTTCTGCCTTACCCCGACGGAAATTCTCCTTGAGCAAAGCCTGGGATAGACCAGCGAGAAGTTCATCAGAAAGGCACTCTATTATTTCTTGGTCGATCTCGGCCTCTTTGAATTCCTCGGTTACGGCAAGATCACTATTGACCAAAATATAAAAGATCGCCTCAGGGTTTCGCAGAGGTCGAATTAGGTCCTGAATGATTTGCCTTCTGACTTTCCTAAGCCCTTCAAGGTCGAGATCGGTGAAATAAGGAACCATGCTGAAGTCTTTCTTGAGACGGGTAAGGGCGATTTGAGCTCGCCAAGGGATGTTCCGAGCGGTGACGAGTTCTTCATTGTAAATGTAGGAGATGTTGACAATCCCTTTCTCCTGCAGGGTCCGGCTGAATCTTTCTTTGTCGCCCTTGTCTCTGGTTTCAACAAAACTAGGTTCGCTCATGACGTCGACTAACTTGGTGAATTCCGCCGAAGTCATTGCGTTTTTAAGAGTCAGACTGATTAGGTCTTTATCCTCGAGGAATTTGACAAATCTGGGGACATACATCTCTGCCATCCCCTCTATCATCAGCTTATTGAGGTCTTGGATTTCCGGCAAGACTCCTTCGATTAGGATGTGTTTGCCTTCGAGCTCCTCGCGGATGAGAAAGGTGAGCTCGTCCCTTTGAGAGAAAAGACCTTGAAAGTCTTCATACAGCCCAATTTTGGCTTTTTGCGCTTCGGGATGATCTGGAGTGTAGTAGCCGGTGCGGAGAAAGGCTTGGATAAGGGCAAGGAGAAAGTGAGCGAGCTGAGCTTTGATCTCTCTGTGGGGATCATCTGCGCCCGAGGTGCGAAGAAAGACGTCTGTATCAGATAGGCTCTTTTTCATGGGAACCCAACGCTTACCTCAAGGTATTTTAGGCCAAAAACATTAGTGCAATAGGCATGCCATTTTCAACAGCAAGGCAAAAATCAAAATTACCCAAAACTTACCGTGTAAGAAATGGGTAATTTTACCCACTTTATACCCGGTATCAAATGGGTAAAAATGTTAGGAAAATGTAGTTATTGTTAGATTAATTGTCTTGTTGGGGTGTTTCTGGCAGGGGGGAGAGACCCAGTCCCTTCTCTACCAATTCCGCCAAGTGGGCTAGCCTGCCCACAAGGCGGGCGTAGACCCTGAAGAGCCTGTCTACGGCCTCATGGGCCCCTTCAAGAAGAGGTCCTAGCTCATCCTTTCGGGGAACCTTCACAATGGCAAATTCACCCAAGGTTATCTGTGTTTGAGTGTGTTCGAAGGGGTAAGGTATCTCGGTGAGCAATCTTCTAAGCCGAGCAAGGATCTGGCGTAAATCCTCCATTTTTACCCGCACTTGTCGGACCAATTTTTCGTCATCCTCTTTTCCTTCCAGCTGGTTTACCAGCACAGCAAGCTGCTGATAGACAATTTGAAGATCTCTTACAGTGGTGAGTTGGTTTTCCAGAGCATGGGCGGTTTTGATAAATTTCTCGGCTGTCTTTATCGGCTCTTCACCATTGTCAATCTTGGCAGCTAGGCTCTGGACATTGAGTAATTGCAGAGCCCCTGTCATGCGATTGCGCACGAGCTCCTCAAAATAGTTGAGTTCATCTATGACGGCCAGGCGCTGCCCCTCCTCTACCTCTTGAAAAACTGTTTCCATGGCTTTAACCTCAGAGGCAGATAAGTGGAAGCCACCGTCCAGGAGGGCTCGATTCTGGAAAGCTTCCATTATACGAATTTCCAATCTGTTGAAACTTTTAAGCTTCTTGTGGTAACCCTTGGCAGAACTGATGATGAGTTTTCGGGCAGACTCGAGCATTGGGGGAATTTCCTTGTAATCGACCGTGGCCTGGATGCAATTTTGAGGCAAGCCTATTGGTCTTAGCACAGTAAACTGACCCTGAAAAAAGCGGTTCAGGGCCCTGGAATATTCCCACTCCTCATCATGGCTTTTTACCATGGCCTCCGCGCTTACAAGGTTTTTTGACATGACTTCTTTGCCAAAGACACCGCGATAATAATCCAGTGAAATCCTATGGGCCCGAGTGCCAAAATCTTTAAACAGGATTGAGGCAGGGGGAGAGGCAGCAAAAACGTTTGCCCTGTCCCTTGTTTTTGCTTGCTCGATGTGACTTTGAATTTTTGCATGAGAGAGATCCAGTTTGAATAAAGGTTGGGCTTTTAGCTTCCGGGCGCTGGTTATGCGGTCTTGATCGCAAGGATGAGTGTGGAAAAGGCCGGTCTGAGCATCTCGCAAGTGGGCTTTTAGGACCTTTTGCCTGACTTCTTCCGGTATTTGTCTCTCATTGGCCAGGATCAAGGCCGGGAGATTGTCAACTAAACGCCCCTCCTCCCAGGCGTTTCCCAGATCCTGAAAGGCCCACTCATGGGCCAAGGACAGTTCTACCATTCTTTGGGCGGTGGATTCGAAGACCTCCGCTCCCACAAGGTGGGTTTCATATCGATCGGCGTCGTACTCCATCTGCCGGAGCATGAAGCTGCTGATGACATGACCGAAAAGCATTAGAATCCAAAGGATCTTACGTGTTATCCAAATGAAGAGCCGGGCTATCAACAGGACGATGCCAATGCGGAAATCCCAGTCCCGGCTCCAGCGGCGGATACGTTCATCCCACTCGTCTTCTTCGTAGACCACTCGCTCGAACCACAAATTTATCGAGCGAATAATGTAGGTAACTCGCATTCCAGTAGCCTGGGCGAAGTGGCCGAACTCATGGGCCAATACCCCGGCAAACTGATGCAGGTTAAGTCCAGCAGCCAAAGGTAGGCCGATGGTCAGGACGAGGTCGTTGGCAAAAATGCTCAATAGCCCCCGACGGAAACTGGCCGAAGCATTTATGTTGATGTCCAAATGAATTTCACTTGGCATGGGGGCACCCACTCGATTGCAAAGCTTTTGCACAAAGGCAAAAAGGAGAGGTTCATCCTGGCGTTCGATTTTGCTTGGCCTGATGTAGTAAGCTCGTCGGACAAAAAGAGGCTTTATCATGAAAAGGACGAGCAAGCTTCCCACCACCATTGGTGCCAGGTAGGTAAAAAGTGCAACCCTACCGCTATTGAGCCTTTGAAATAACTCTATGCTTTCTGTGGCATGGTAATAGAGGAGGTAAGCAACTCCGCTGATTAGCCCCAGATAGATAAGCGGCAATAGCAGCATGGCAAAAGCAACCAGGGTAAGACCAAGATTGTACAAAGGGGACACCGGGACACGAGGTAGGTCAGCCTGGAAGGCTTGCAGGATTGGCATACCAAGATCTGCACCAGATTTTTCCTGTTCCGTTGGCCTGGTCTTTTCTGAGCCGTTAGGAACGTAGGCTGCCGTAGCCCCCAGCCTTTCGAGTTCGGCGATAATTTTTTTTGCAGTGGTCGCCGGCACGTTTCTACTCAGAACAACGGGCGCTCTCTTGACGAATCCAACCAACTTTTCCCGCGAGACACTTTTAAAAAACTTGGCCAAATAGGCGACTATTGCTTCTTCGCCTTTTCCACTTGGCACATTCTCAAGGGTTAGCTGCCCCGTTTCCTCCACGCTCATGCTAGTGCTCCGAGATTTTGTTGGTGGGACTTGGAAGACATACATGGGTCCAGCCCGAATGTTTCATGAATTGCTTGCTGCGACCCTGGATATGGCCTTCCTCCCGGGCGTCCTCGGTTGTCGGCTCCTCCGACGTACCGTTCAGGTACGCCTCGGAACCAACACCCTGCGGTTACCCGGTGGCAAGCCCATCTTCATGGTCTCGCGACAACAATTCATGAAACATCCGGGCTAGGTGAGCAAGAAGAATGCCAAAGGAGTCTTAGATCCTCTCTGACTGTCAAAACTTAAGGATCTAGACCGGGGAATTATGGGAATATTTGTTCATGGTATGTACTTAGGTAAGAATATAACTGAATTAATTTTTGTGTTTATATATATTTTATTTTACTATTATTTTCTTTTTGCAAATATATTTTTTGAAAAATTTTCCTGACTGATGGCCGCAATAATCGCTAATATGCTTAACACTATGAATAATCGAGAAACCGATTCCATCGACGTTTTGTTAGATTATCAAAGCCAGAAACTGCAGGACCTCATCGAAGAGGTTGTTCGGTGCTGCAAGGAACGGACTTCTTTTCTCTCGAAAAAATTCGACATTCCCGAGGCAGAACTGCGCTGTCTAATGCTTTTCGGCGAGGAAAGATATCTTACTGCCAAAGGAATCTCCCAAAAGCTCGAAGTTGCCAAAAGTCGCGTCACCAAGATCATTAATGGTTTGGTTCAGAAAAGCTTGGTCGAAAGCATAGACGACCCTAAAGATGCCAGGATCAAGCTGATCGGGCTTACTAGCAAAGGGCAAAAAAAATCAAGAGAGTTGGGCGATATCACCAAAGATCTGCACCAGAAGCTATTGCTAGAATTAGAGTCTGAACAGCGCAAAATGGTCATTTCCTGCCTCGAAATACTCCGAGCGAGCATGGAAGCCGTTAAGGTTCAGATGGTTTAGAGTTAGATAGAGCACCAGTTTCTTCCACGAATAATCGATTACGCTTAAGCCTGAAAAGCACTTATGTCGCCTAGCTTGTGGCACCAGTGATTTGTTTTAGGAACAAAGTTAATAGTGTGAACTTTTGCTGGATCAAAAACAATTTAAGCTAGTGAAATAATTCAAATGAAAAAGGGGGTGATGAGAGGGCCAAGTTCATCCCGCCCGGAGTCATGGGAGCCATTCCGGGGATGTCCACCATTGCCACCGGGATGATGAAAAAAAAGATTACCAAGGCTAACATTCCCAGCCTGGCTGAACTGCAAGAGGTGGCCCAACTTGAGGGCGTCGAGCTGATCGCTTGCAAGATGACCGTGGACATGATGGAAATTGACGAGGACAAGCTGATAGATGACGTACCCGTTTGGTCTGCTGAGGATTTTCTTAAATACGCCAGGCATTGCAAAATCTGCCTGTTTACCTCCTAGAGAAAAAGGTTTCAGGTGTCAGGGAGAAAAATCGAAGGAAATTCATCCTGAACACTGAAACCTAAAGCCCCTCTGGGTCTGGATTCCTTACTCAGGGATCAGTAGAGAAGATCCGGTGGTCTTGCGACCCTCGAGATCGCGGTGGGCCTGAACTGCTTCAGCAAGAGGATAGGTCTGGCGTATTTCTATCTTGACAGCACCTTTTTCCACTATCTCGAACAGATCCTGGGCGTGGGCCAGAAGATCAGCCCTCTTTGCCGTGTAGGCCATAAGACTTGGTCGGGTGAGAAACAAAGAGCCCTTGGCAGCGAGAATCCCAATGTCCAGCGGGGGCACGGGGCCGGAGGCTTGACCGAAGCTCACCATGGTACCCATGGGACGCAAGCAATCCAGCGACTTCATAAATGTGGCCTGGCCCACGGAATCGTAAACCACATCAACACCTCTGTTTTGGGTAATCTCTTTGACTTTGGAAACAAAGTCCTCCTCTTGGTAGAGAACTGGATGATGGCAGCCGTGACTTTGGACTAATTCCGCCTTGGCCTGAGATCCAACTGTACCAATTACCGTGGCGCCAAGATATTTGGCCCACTGGCAAACAATCAGGCCCACGCCTCCAGCCGCTGCCTGAATCAAGATGGTGTCACCGGTTTTAACCTTGTAGCAGCCGTGGACAAGATACCTCGCGGTCATTCCCTGGAGCATCATGGCTGCACCTTGCCGGGTGGAGATGGAATCCGGAAGCTTTACCAGACGATGGGCTGGAATGACTCTGACCTCAGAGTAAGCACCAGGCGGAAGTCCGGCATAGGCCACCCGGTCGCCCACAGTCACTTCAGCTACTGAATCACCAATGGCCTCCACAACACCTCCACCTTCCATGCCCGGGATCCCGGGAAGAGAAGGCAAGGGATAAAGACCGGAGCGGTGATAAATGTCAATGTAATTCAGGCCCACAGCTTCGTGGCGAAGCAAGACCTCCCCCGGCCCCGGCTTCCCCGGATCATACTCCTCCCAGCGTAGAACCTCAGGACCCCCAGTCTCATGCATAATAATCGCTTTTGCCATGTTTTCTCCCTCCAAGTCCTCAGGTCTAATCGCTCAGGACATGGTAGCGCAAAGCGAGGAAGAGAGTAAACGGGAAAGTGATAAGGAGTTTCCCCAGCAATGTTTGCCTCGTCGCTATTGATTCAGTCCATTACTGAGTTATGGGTTATTTGAAAACGAAAGTGGCTCAGGCCTTCCGCCAGTCACTCAGAAGAAACACCCGGAAACATCTTCAAGCAGTAACCAGTCGTAAGGTAGGCCAGGGTGAGCTACTGGGTAAACCAGCATAGTCGCTGCCAATCATAAACTAGCTTTCAATCGGTTGGATTATCCTCGCGCCGATGCAGATGTTGGTCCTTCCAAGCAGCGGCGGCTTCGCATCGGTTGCTCCGATGCTGTTTACCTCGCAGCTCACCCTGGCCATACCAGATACTCACCATATTAGACGGGAAAACCCTAAAGAAAAAAAGGGGAAACTTCTGAAGAAGGTCAACTACGCTACTTCAGGGGAATTTATACCTCTTGAAAAAGGTTGACAAAAAATGGACGATTGATTAGACTGCGTACGCCTGAGCGGGCATAGCTCAGTTGGTAGAGTACGAGCTTCCCAAGCTCGGTGTCGCGGGTTCGAGTCCCGTTGCCCGCTCCATCGGCTCTTCCAGTTGGGCTGGTGAGCTTGGCGGAGGGAACACGGCTGAAAGCCGATGTTCATGTCCCTTTTTGAGGTAGCCGTAGGTGGAAAAGGTGCCACCGGCGATGTGCTTACTTCGATTAGTGGATTTTTAGGTTATAGACTTGCTTGCTTCAAAAGCCAGCTTTTGTTGTCGATTTAGTTATAATCTAGTCTGCTAAGAGAAGTGGGCGTCAGCCCACTTTTTTTTGTATATGAAAGAAGATCAGCAAGCACAGATCCACAGACAGGTGGAAGAGGTCGCCGAGTCCCTCGTGGTTTCAGAGGGCATGGAGTTGGTGGACCTCGAGTATCGCAGGGAGGGTCCCCGGTGGATGCTCAGACTTTTCATCGACAAGGAGGGAGGAGTTACCGTTGATGACTGCGCCCGCATTAGTCGGGAGTTAGGTGATCTTCTGGACGCGAAGGATGTTATTCCTCAGGCCTATATTCTTGAGGTTTCTTCGCCAGGATTGAATCGGCGGATCAGGAAAAAGGAGGATTTTTCTCGGTTTGCCGGGCAAAAGATTCAGCTCTGGCTGGTTTCGCCTAAGGATGGTCGGAGAAAGATTGTAGGGGACCTCGTTGGAGTTGAAGGAGAAGAGATAGTTGTGAACGCTACCGAGGGCCGCATCTCGGTGGCACTAACAGATATAGCTAAAGCCAATTTGATCTATGAGTTCTAGAGCCTGCGGCAATGAGGTTTCGGACACAGGTGCACACAGATTCTCAGGATTTTGTCAGGACTATTTGATAAGAATATATAGCTTATTAGTACAGTTATGGAAGTTGGGCTTAGACAATTACAAGTATCAAGCATTTTAAGAAATACTAAGCACTTAATATCTATAGAAATCTGTGTCCTAATTTAGTGTGCGAGGAGAGCAGAGGAAATGATCCAGGATCTAAAAAGGTTAATAGAACAAGTCAGCAGAGATAAAGGCATTGAGCGGGAGGTGCTTATCGCCACTTTGGAAGAGGCTATGCGCTCTGCTGCCAGGAAAAAATTCGGCCACGATCTCGATTTGGAAGTAGCCTACAACGACGAATTCGGGGAGATTGAGGCCTTTCAATTTAAAGAGGTAGTGGCAAAGGTAGAGGACCCGGTGTTGGAGATATCCCTCGATGAAGGCCGCAAATTAGACCCTGAATGTGAGATTGGAGATAGCCTGGGAATCAAATTAGACACCGACACCTTTGGCCGCATTGCTGCCCAATCAGCCAAGCAGGTCATCATCCAGAAAATGAAAGATGCTGAGCGAGAGATGATCTACGAAGATTACAAGGACCGACGCGGTGAGATCATCAACGGTATAGTTCAACGCTTGGACAAAGGAGGTATTACAGTCAACCTGGGTCGGGCCGAGGCCGTTATTCCCTACCGCGAGCAGGTGCCGCGAGAGACTTACAGAAGGGGCGATCGCATCAGGGCTTTAGTTCTTGAAGTCAGCCGGGAAGCGCGGGGGCCTCAGATTATCCTCAGTCGAACCCACCCAGACTTTCTAATCAAGCTCTTTAATCTCGAGGTGCCCGAGATCGCCGAAGGCATAGTCACCATTATGGGAGCAACGAGGGAACCAGGTAGCAGGGCTAAGATTGCTGTGACCTCTAAAGATCCTGACATTGACCCCGTAGGTGCCTGTGTAGGAATGAAAGGTTCTAGGGTGCAAAGTGTGGTCCAAGAGTTACGAGGTGAAAAAATAGACATTATTGAATACAACCCTGATCCTGCTAAATTTGTGTGCAATGGGTTAGCACCCGCAGTCATTTCCAAGGTCGTAATAGACCAGGCTAATCGTCTTATGGAGGTTATCGTTCCCGATGATCAACTTTCACTTGCCATAGGTAAACGGGGCCAGAATGTGCGCTTGGCCTCGAAACTTACCGAGTGGCGTATCGATGTGAAGAGTGAGAGCAAGTATCAGAAATCACTCAAAGAGGGTTATGACTCACTCCTATCACTGCCAGGTGTAGGAGATGCTACAGCAGACAATCTTTATGAGGCTGGATTTGCCTCGGCAGAGGAATTGGCTGGGGGGCTAGTTGAGGAACTGGTGTCGATTCCTGGCATAAGCCAGCAGAAAGCGGCAAAATTCATAGACGCGGCAAAAGAATACGTAGCTGAGCAGGAGGAAGCCCAAGCCGAGCAGGAGGAAGCCCAAGCCGAAGAGGAGAAGGCTCAAGCCGAAGAGGAGAAGGCTCAAGCCGAAGAGGAGAAGGCTCAAGCCGAGCAAGAGAAGGCTCAGGCCGACGAAAAGGAAGAAGATGAACCTGATGAGGGTGACGAAGCAAAAGAATAAACATGGGGAATAAAGGAAGAAAGCCGCAACGCACCTGCATTGTCTGCCATGGTAAGAGAGCCAAGGCAGAACTCCTGAGGTTGGCCCTGGATGATAAGGACATAGTGTACTTGGATTACCGGCAACACCACCGCGGTCGTGGTGGTTATGTATGCCCTAGACCCGAGTGCCTAACGCGGGTAAAACTTGCACACCTCAACAGAGCCTTCCGCCGAACACTATCTGCAGATGCATGGAATCCTGGCATTACAATGGCGGAGGCTCTCAAGGGCTGTGAGGCCAGATTACATGAGGGTTGAACTAAGCCAACCACTAAGAGTGGGGTTACGAATTTTAGTAAGTAGTAGATTAATCGAAGTCGGGGGATTGCATGGCGAAACTGAGGGTGTACGAATTGGCAAAAGAATTGGACATGCCCAATAAGGACTTAGTGGAGAAAATCAGCAGCTTGGGCATTCAAATTAAAGGGCACATGAGCTCTTTGGAAGAAGAAGAGGCCCAGCTAGTGCGAGACACGGTAATGGGTAAGTCGCAACAGTTAATTGTGGAAAAGCGGGTTCGACGTGGAGTTATCCGCAGACGTCGAAAAGTCGTCAAGACCGAGCCCCCTCCTGAACCGGTGGCTGCCGAAATAACGCCTGAGCCAGTACCCCCCGTCGAGACTCCCGCCGAAATGCAGCTTGAGGAAGTCGCTCCAACGGAGGAGCCTTTAGAGGAAGAGTTGCCAACCGTTGTAGATGAGGAACTGAAACCGGAAACTGAACCAAAAGTCGCTGACGAGGCTAAGCCTGAGAAGAAGGTAGAGAAGAAAGTTGAAGAAAAGGAAAAGAAAGTAAAGAAGCCTCGTCGACGGGCCAAGAAGGAGCCTGCGGCCAAGATAATTAAGCTTCCAGAAAGGGTCGCGGAGGTAGCTCCTGAGGAAGAGGTCAAACCCGAGGAAAAGACTGAACCTCTTGCAGTTGAGCCTGCGGTCCCAGAGGCTGCACCTGAGCCTGAGACAGAAAAGAAGCCGGCCAAGGCAAAGAAGAAGAAAGGAAAACGGACGCGAGTTGAGGAGGAAGAGGACCGGCCAGCCAGAAGAAGACTGCCGAGCCGGCGCAAAGAGGTAGTTACCGGTGAGGAGCTTTATGAAAGGCGTACTATTCCCGGCCGACATATGAAAGGCCGGAAGGTAGCTCGAGCGGTTGCCAAAGACCTCAAAAAGACCGAAATCACAGTACCAAAGGCTGTCAAGCGGCGGCTCAAACTTGACGAGGCCATAACCGTTGGCAATCTGGCTAAGCGCATGGGAATCAAAGCTACTGAGGTCATCAGAAAACTAATGGAATTAGGCCTCATGGCAACTCTTAACCAGGCAATCGATTTTGACACAGCCGCCTTGGTGGCAGCTGAATTCAACTACGAAACAGAGAAGACCGGTTTTGAGGAAACAGAAATCATCCAAGCTACACCAGACCAGGAGGAGGACCTCAAACCTAGACCTCCGGTCGTAACCATTATGGGACACGTTGACCACGGTAAAACCTCCCTGCTTGACGCCATCAGGGAGACCAAGGTGACCGAGAGAGAGGCGGGAGGTATCACCCAGCATATTGGCGCCTACAACGTAAAACTCGAGGGCGGGCAAGTTGTGTTTTTGGACACGCCGGGTCATGAGGCCTTCACCGCCATGCGGGCACGGGGTGCCAGGGTAACGGACCTGGTTGTACTGGTGGTGGCGGCGGACGACGGGGTAATGCAGCAGACGGTTGAGGCAATCAACCATGCCCAGGCGGCAGATATTCCCATACTGGTGGCTATCAATAAAATAGACAAGGAAAACGCTAACCCCGATAAGGTAAAACGGGAGCTGGCTGAAAGAGGACTTAATCCAGAGGAATGGGGTGGCGAGACCACGATGGTGGAAGTCTCTGCTAAGAAGAAGATAGGGCTCGATGAATTGCTCGAGCTAATACTGCTTCAGGCAGAGCTCATGGAACTCAAGGCCAATCCCAACAAGAAATCAAGAGGCCGGGTGATCGAAGCCAGACTAGACACGGGTAAAGGGCCGTTGGCCACCGTTTTAGTGCAGGAGGGAACCCTGCGAGCCGGGGATCCTTTTGTTTGTGGGACCTTCCACGGCAGAGTGCGAGCCATGTTAGACGACTTAGGACGCAGAGTAGAACAGGCGGAGCCCTCAATGCCGGTAGAGGTCCACGGTATATCAGGGGTGCCACAGGCAGGCGACGAGTTTGTGGTTGTGGACGATGAGAGGCAGGCGAGACAGGTAGCAGGTCACAGGCAGATAAAGCTCCGCGAAGCAGAACTTTCCCGCGCCACCAAGGTGACTTTGGATAACCTTTTCGCCCGTATCAAAGAAGGAGAAACCAAAGAGCTCAAGATGGTGCTCAAAGCTGACGTCCAGGGATCCCTGGAGGCTATTATTGACTCCTTGAACAACCTGAGCACTGAGGAAATCAAAGTTAATGTCATTCACAGCGCTGCAGGGGCGGTAACTGAGACTGACATAATGCTGGCTTCCGCTTCCGACGCCATAGTCATCGGCTTTAGCGTTAGGGCTCCGCAGAAAGTACAAGAGTTGGCCGAAGCTGAGAAGGTAGATCTGCGCTTCTACGATGTCATCTATCAACTGGTTGCTGATGTAAAAGACGCAATGGAGGGGATGCTTGAGCCCATCTACAAAGAGCACTTCGTGGGTCGTGCCGAGGTACTTAAGACTTTCACCATCTCCCGAGTTGGTACAGTGGCTGGCTCCATGGTCAATGAAGGCCGGGTGGAAATGGGAGCCAAGATCCGGGTCTTGCGTGACAATGTGGTGATCAATGACAGTAAGATCGCTTCACTCAGGCGATATAAAGATGAAGTTAAAGAAGTAAAGGCGGGTCAAGACTGCGGCATAATCATAGAAAAGTTTAACGATGTCAAGATTGGCGACATCCTGGAGACATATACAATCGAAGAGATTAGACCTGTTCTAGAATCTAGCAAGGGCAATAAAAAGTCGGAATAGAGGGACCGTTTTGCTGAGGTAAGGCGATGGTTGTAGGGGTTGCAAAGCTAAGCCTGCGCTTGCCAGGAAACAAATCCCTCAAAGGTAAACGTAAGGTAATCAAGAGCATTTGCGAAAGGTTGCGCCAACGTTTCAATTTGGCAGTAGCCGAGACCGACGCCCAAGATTTATGGCAGACTGCAGAGTTGGGGCTTGTGGCAGTTGGCAACCAGACTGGATACATTGACTCGAAATTGGACAAAGCAATCAATTTCGTCGAAGATATGCAAGTTGCTGAAATTGTGGATATACAGAGGGAATTGATTCACTTCTAGATTCTGGATTCTGGATGCTGGATCAAATCGAGAGAATCTAGCAACTAGCATCGAGAAATACATGGAACACAAAAGAGCAGACCGGATTGCGGATCTCATTTTAAAAGAACTAGCTGAGGTGCTTTTGCGCAGGGTGAAAGACCCCCGTCTGGCTGACATCACTTTGACCAGTGTTGAGGTTTCACCGGACCTTCGCCATGCCAAGGTATATTACAGCCTATTGGGTGACAATGAGAAAAGAACTGAAGCAGCTGTGGGTTTAGAAAGTGCAAGAGGGTTTGTCAAACGCGAGCTGGGCAAACGTTTGCAGCTTAGGCGAATTCCGGACATCTCATTTTATTTTGATCTTTCCCTTGAACACGGATCCCACATTGACCGGCTACTTGCTGAGCTCAAGGAATCTGACCATTGATAGCGGCTATTGCGAGAGAGCTTAGAAACAACGAACGTTTCCTCCTAACTACCCACGTAAATCCGGATGGTGATGCCATCGGCTCCCTAGGGGCTCTTTCCCTGGTACTCGAGGATCTGGGCAAGAAGGTGGTGGCTTACTGTCAGGATGAGATACCTGGGTTTCTCCGATTTCTGCCTTATTCGGATCGGATAGTAAGGGAGATCCCGGGTCGTGATAGGTTTGATGTGGCGGTAGTACTAGACTGCGGAGAACTTGACCGAATTGGCAATGCTAATGAGGTTCTACGGCACGTCGAGAAAATCATCCATATCGACCACCATAGCTCTAGCGATGATTTCGGCCAGCTGAACCTGGTTCTACCAGGATGCAGTAGCACAGCCGAAATTCTCTACGAAATTTTTCAGGCTATCCCCGCGTCTTTGAGCTTGGAAGCCGCAGAGAACATTTACACCGCTATCTTGACCGACACCGGATCTTTTCGTTTTGCCAACACCACGGCAAGAGCTCTGGACATAGCTGCAGAAATGGTGGGCCTGGGAGTGGCGCCGGACAAGATTGCCAGTGAGGTCTACGACAGCATGAGCCCTGAGCGCTTGCGATTGTTGGCCCTTAGCCTCAATACCTTAACTCTGAGGGCAAGTGGGCGTCTGGCCACCATGCAGGTTAGCCGGCGGATGCTGGAGGAGACTGAGACGACGGTCATGGACACAGATGGATTCGTCAATTATCCGCGAGGGATAAACACCGCTGAGATGGCCATTTTTTTTAGGGAAATGGATTCGGGCAAGGTGAACGTCAGCTTGAGATCTCGGGGGAGGGTGAATGTTGCCGAATTTGCTCGCAATTATGACGGCGGTGGCCATCATAATGCGGCAGCATTTCGTGCCGAAGGATCTCTAACTGAAGTGGTGGAGAAAATCTTAGCAGCGGCAGAGGAATTCATTGCTGGAGGGTCGCAGTGAATTTGAGCCCAAGTCTTAAGGCAAAAGCACGAGCCTATGTTCAGGGCAAATTCACCGCTAATGGTGTTCTGGTTTTAGATAAACCAAGAGGTTTGACCTCCCATGATGTGGTTAAGGAGGTGAAAAAAAGGCTGGGAGCTGCCAAGGTGGGACACAGCGGCACTTTGGATCCATTTGCTACGGGGGTTCTTATTCTGCTGATTAACGGTGCTACAAAGCTCGCTCCCTTCCTCTTAGACCAGGACAAGAGGTATCGTTTTACTGTTAACTTCGGAGTTGAGACTGATACCCAGGACAGCACCGGCAAGGTGGTTGCTACCCATCCCTGTGGCCCCTTGACTGAGGCTGTAATAAGAAAAGCCTGTGCTGCCTTTGTGGGCGAAATAGAGCAGAAGGTACCCCGTTTTTCGGCCGTTCGCGTGGGGGGGCAAAGACTTTATCGGCTGGCTCGCCAGGGTGTCGATGTAACACCACCCTGTCGCACAGTGAAAATCAGGAATCTTGACCTCTGCGAGTTGAACTGGCCTGAGGTTACATTTGAGGTCACCTGCTCTAAAGGAACTTACGTCCGGAGCCTGGGAGTGGACCTGGCCTGTCACTTAAACTGTAGTGGGCATGTGAGCAAGTTGCGACGGCTTGCAAGTGGAGGATTTGATTTGAGACAGGCCCTGAGTCTTGAACAATTTAAAGAAATTGTCGAAAAGGGTGAACTTGGCCAGAGGCTAATCACGCCAGCACAGGCACTGAGTGACTATCCTGAATTAAGAGTTACTTATGCGACTGCCAACAATATCCGCCAAGGAGGTAGTCTTAACTCCACAGAGTTTCTGGACCCTGAGTCCAGCCTAGACGGTCCGTACAGGGTTTTGGATCCGGATAACAACCTAGTGGCCATGGTGTCCAAGTCGGGTCAAGGAGTTAATGACGGGCACGAAGGGGAGAGCACATTCAGGACTTTACGCGTGTTTGGAATAATTTCTTAAGGTAAATCAAGGACTTTGGGACGAAAAGCCCTTATCTTAGTTAATTTTTTTTGTTGAATGGTGAATAAGCTAAAGGTCGAAACACGAGGAGGTATTAACGGTGGCACTAACTGCTGAAAGGAAAAAGGAAGTAATAGAGGTCTTCAAAACGCATGAGACCGATACTGGATCTCCGGAAGTGCAGATAGCTTTGCTCAGCGAGCGGATCAACTATCTCACTGAGCATTTCAAAACTCACAAAAAAGACCATCATTCAAGGAGAGGATTGCTGAAACTGGTAGGGCAGCGTCGTCGTCTCCTAGACTATCTAAAACGTAAAGACATTGATCGCTATCGAGTCGTTATTGAACGACTGGGTCTTCGTCGTTAATCGAGACAGGAGGCGGTTTATTTTTTCGGTGAATGTCTTGGCAATCTATACCAAGAAAGACCTATGTGCTTGCTGGAAGATTTTTCATTAGACGCGGCCTTGCCAAGAAAGTTAGATCAGCAGAATTGGGCATTGATTGTTTGGCAGTTGGCTGTTGCTAAATAAAGCTGTTGAAGTAAAGGAAACTAAATTATGAAAGAAAAATTTGAAATCGAAGTCGGTGGCCGAAGATTCAGCCTCGAGACTGGGGAGATGGCTAAACAAGCTAGTGGTGCTGTACTCGCCAGCTACGGGGAAACGGTGGTTCTGGTTACCGCGGTTGGTGAGGACAGGATACGTGAGGGCATTGATTTCCTCCCCCTAAGTGTGGACTATATGGAAAAGGGCTTTGCCGTGGGGAGGATACCTGGCGGCTTTTTCCGCCGCGAAATCGGTCGTCCCAGCGAGAGAGAAACCTTGACATCCCGCCTGATTGATAGACCAATTAGGCCCCTGTTTCCAAAAAAATATCGAAAGGAAATCCAGGTGATTGCCACCGTGCTCTCTGCTGATCCTGATAACGACCCGGGTATAGTAGCAATGGTGGGAGCATCCGCGGCCCTGGAAATTTCCGACATACCCTTTCAAGGACCAATAGGTGCGGTAAAGGTAGGCCGGTGCAATGGTGAGTTGATAATCAACCCAAGTGCAGTCCAGTTGGAAATGAGCGACCTTGATGTGGCTGTAGCCGGCAACCGTCAGGGCATCGTCATGGTGGAGGGTAACGCCCAATTTGTCAGTGAAGATGATTTATTGGAGGCGCTCTATTTCGCCCACGATGCGATACAGCCAATGTTGGATATGCAGGAGACACTGAAATCCCGCTGCGGCAAGACCAAGAAAACATTTGAACCTCCCGAGGAAGATCAAGCTCTAGCGGCTAGGGTGGCAGAGCTTTGCCAGCAGAGAATTGAGGAAGCCAACACCACCGCCGAAAAAGAAGCCCGCTATCTCCTGCGGATTGCCATGATCCAGGAGATCATGGAAAAACTCGGTCCGGACTTTGCGGAACGTGAGTCAGAAGTGCGAGAGATTGTCCATAACATCGAGAAGAAGTTCGTACGAGAGATGGCACTCGCCCGCAAGACTAGGATCGACAAAAGGGGGCTCAGCGACATTCGGCCCATTGATTGTCAGGTTGGTCGCTTGCCCCGTACCCATGGTTCCGGGCTTTTCACCCGGGGTGAGACCCAGGTGCTCTCTGTGGTGACATTGGGATCCTCCTCTGACGAACAGAAGATCGAGGCTTTGGAGGGTGATGAGTTCAAGAGTTTCATGCTCCACTACAATTTTCCTCCCTATTGTGTAGGGGAGGCCAGGTTCCTTAGAGGACCTAGCCGGCGGGAAATTGGTCATGGGGCTCTGGCTGAGAGAACCATGAAAAAAGTCCTTCCCTCCCATGAAGATTTCCCCTACACCGTGCGGGTAGTGGCGGAGGTGTTGGAATCCAATGGTTCCTCTTCCATGGCCTCGGTGTGTGCCAGTTCCCTTGCTCTTATGGATGCAGGGGTGCCGCTGAAAGAAGGCGTGGCCGGAATCGCCATGGGTCTAATCATGGAGGATGACCGGGCCGCCATTCTCAGCGATATACTCGGTGATGAGGACCACCTGGGAGACATGGACTTTAAGGTGACCGGTACCTCTTATGGAGTTATAGCCCTGCAGATGGACATCAAGGTGGCAGGTGTGCCGCGTGAGGTCATGCGGCAGGCCCTATTTCAAGCCAAAGAGGGACGGCTTCACATTCTGGAGGAGATGAGCAAGACTATATCGGCGCCTCGTGACGAACTCTCACCTTACGCGCCTAGAGTTCTGAGCATTCAAATACATCCGGATAAGATCCGCGACGTCATCGGTCCTGGCGGCAAAATAATTCGTAATATAATTGCCGAAACCAACACCAAAATTGATGTTGAAGATGATGGCAAAGTGACCATCATGAGCCCCGACCTTGCTGGCTGTGAAAAGGCGGTGGGGATGATCGAAAAGCTTACGGCTGAGGCGGAGGTCGGTGGTCTTTATCTGGGTAAAGTGCGCAAAATTACTGACTTTGGGGCATTTGTCGAGATACTTCCTGGCACTGATGGTCTGATTCACATTTCGCAGTTGGACCACAAACGTGTCCAGAAAGTGAGAGACGTGCTTAACGAAGGAGACGAGGTATTAGTCAAAGTGCTGGAAATCGATAGAGATGGACGAATTCGTCTCAGTCGAAAAGCCGCTTTGGGAGAATCTCTCAGCGAAGTGAAAAATTAGAGCGGGTCAGTGGTCCGTTGTCCGTAGTTGGTTGTAGGGCAAATCTCCAATGCCTGCTTTTACGGCTAGCGAGGAGGCCAGCCTCTACTCAGGGCAAGGTTCTTTAAATATCACATACTATCTCCTTCTACGGAAGGGGTTTAAATTTTATAGCTGGATTAATAGTAGTTTTCAAAGCCGCTACGGACAACTGACAAGGGACAACTGACAAGGGACAACTGACATAGAGAATGAGGTAGCTGAAGATTGTATCAAAAGACGGTTTTAAATAATGGTATGCGGGTGGTGACGGAGTGGATTCCCCATCTGCATTCAGTCTCCATGGGTATCTGGCTGAATTTAGGCTCCCGCGATGAGACAGAAAATGAAAGCGGCCTAA
>CP070689.1:455641-461741 GCA_020353155.1 Deltaproteobacteria bacterium
ACCGTCCTCATTGAGGGTGAGAGCGGCACCGGCAAAGAATTGGTGGCCCGGGCCATTCACCGACGAAGTCCTCGCCATAACAAGCCTTGTGTGGTAATCAATTGCTCAGCCTACCCAGCTACCCTTCTGGAAAGCGAACTCTTCGGCCACGAGAGAGGCGCCTTCACCGGAGCCATCCGCCAAAAGATCGGGCGCTTCGAGCAGGCCCATGGGGGCACTGTATTTTTGGATGAGATTGGCGAAATTGCTCCATCGGCCCAGATCAAGCTTCTTCGCGTGATTCAGTCGCAAAGGTTTGAGCGCTTGGGAGGCGAAAAGACTCTGTCTGTGGACGTGCACATACTTGCAGCTACAAACAAGGACCTCCTCCAGGAGGTGAAAAATGGTAATTTCCGCGAGGATCTCTACTACCGTCTCAACGTCATTCCTATCCACTTGCCGGCACTCAAGGAGCGGCGCAATGATATCCCCCTGCTGGCCCGCCATTTTCTCGGCAGGTTCATCAAGGAACAGGAAAAGGAGATTCAAGGATTTAGCCCCGAGGCCATGCGATTGCTCCTAGATTACAACTGGCCGGGCAATGTCCGGGAGTTGGAAAACAGTATTGAGCACGCAACCGTACTGGCCAAGGGAGGCCTAGTCGAGGCCTCAGACCTGCCCGCCACAGTCCAAACCCATGGGGGTCACATTCTGACTGACCGACTGCCCACCATTGAGGAACAGGAAAAGAATCTGCTGCTGGAAACCCTGGAGAAGTGCGGTTGGGTCAAAAAAGAGGCGGCCCAACATCTGGGGATCAGCCGGACAGCCCTTTATGACAAGCTCAAGAGGTATCAGATTAGTAAGCCTACCACTCACTAGTTTCCATCCATAAATGGGCCTTTGCCACAATCTCTGTGTCAATCTGCGGGATTTCTTGTGCGACGTACTATACAGTACGCCTCCGCGCAAGCCCTTGATTTCCTTGACCTTGCGGCAAATTCCTTATTTGCGGATGGAAACTCCAGCAAGGCTGTCTGACAACTACTTTCTCCCCTGGCGGGAGGCGGCCTAAAGAGAAAAGATCGCAGAGCGCAAAGAGCATAGCGTTGAGAGGAAATATTTTCGCTATGCGCTATACTGATGTTCACCCCCACCTTTATCCTCCCCCGGTTCTCATCTGTTAGCTTACAGGCAAAATTGCGTGTAAGGATTCCTTACAAAGCTAACATGTTATTATTTCATGATAAAATTTATAACAAATCTATTTTCCAAAAAATGCTGTTAGCTATCTTTACAGACGACCTCGATCATCTGGACCAATTCCTCTCTCAAATACGAAGCTGTTTTGCTTTTTTCAACATTTAACCCTCCATTGATCCAAGCATTTTTATCCTATGTTTTCCATTATTTATCCACATATCTCCTTCGACCCTTCCCAATAACCGGCCGACTTTAACCTTCGAATCTCTTTTGCTGGCACAGGATTTGCGCAATAAGAGTGGCAGTTAAGGTGACCAGGACAGAGCGTTATTCCTTTGGAGACCCGGATGCAAGATCCGATTTTAGTTGTAAGTGCCAATGAACAACATTGTCTCGAGCTTTGCGCCGCCTTGGAGGAAGAGGATTACCCCATCAGGCTGTTGGATTCACTTGAGCATTTAGCGGGGGGAATAAAGGGATGCGATTGTCGCCTGGCAATTTTGGATCTGGACAGCTTGCCCATAGACAACAAGGTAATCAGAAAACTAAAGCGAAAAAACCCCTCGCTTCGAATCATAGGTCTTTCTAGTCGCTCTTTTCATCCTGAATTGCAAGAAGCCATGAGCAGTCACATTTACGCTTGTCTCGGCAAACCTGTTGACGAGGAAGAGTTGGTCTTTTGGGTGAAGAGCTCCCTAGAAGTATAAAGTCCCAGGCTCCTCATCCATCTCCAAATAAAGTCATAGCAGGGTAGACCTTTCACCCATCTAAAGAAAGAGGTATCTGACCATGCGCAGTGATAAAAGAATCCATCAGCTTGTTTTCGTGGCCGCGGTGGCGAGCCTGATGTTGTCCGTCTCTGCATTGGGAGCCGACCAACTGGTCACCGAGCTGCCGCAGCCTGAAAGTTCTAAACCACAGTTTTACTGCGGCTATTGCCATCTGCTCACCTACCCAGCCATCTTTAATAAGGGTTACGAACTTTGGAAAAAGAGCAAACACATTCAAGCAAGCTGTGTGGATTGCCACTACCCGCCGCAATACGATGGAAAGGTGCAGCAAGTCAACCATACGAATGGTGCGGCAAGCAACAAACACATACCCAAGAACATCACAGCCGAGGTGCAAGACCGCTTTAGCTATCTTCCCATTGGTGGTGAATCAATTCAAACAAGGTCGACCATCCTTGATGCCAGTTGTCTGACAGCTGACTGCCACGGCAAGCCGGAAGACAAGTTTATGACCAAAAAAATCGAGATGGGCGAGAAGAAAATAAAGTTTGTTCACAAACCCCATTTTGACGAGAACAAACAGATCGACGGTATGAAAATGGGCTGCACTTCCTGCCACCAGCATTTGACCGAGAACCAACATTTTGAAGTGAGCAAGGCGTCCTGCACTCTTTGTCATTTCAAGAACGCCGAATATGACCAAGGCCGAGGCAAATGTGAGCTCTGCCACATCCTTCCTACAAAGCCCATCCAGGAGACCGGCGGAAAGCGGGTTACCCATTCCATGCTTAAGAGGGAGAAGGTCTCCTGTGCCGGGTGTCATCTTGATCTGCTGAAGGCAATAGGAGGCGCTTCATACAGAGAATACTTCGAAAATAGAGCTCTGAACATCGCCTTGATAATGGGAGCCGGCGGCGTAAGAGAGAATTGTCAACAGTGTCACCTCCAGGAAAAAGACCTTAAAGAAAAAGACAACAAAAAGCTAATGCACGAGGAGCATGTCACCAAACCCACGGCGCGTTGCTTCGACTGTCACCGCGGCTGGAGAGGGTGGAAACCCGGCTATCTCCATGTAGGGCTTTTTCAATCTGGCTTAACCAAAAAGTAAGAATTATCAAATTTTGAAATGAGACTCACTTGGACTGGGTAAAGCATAAACTCTATTTCCCCATATATATTAGCAAACTTACCTGATAACCATGGACCTGAGGGATTGAAGATGAAGATAAGCAGGCGCCATTTTTTAGGTATCGCCGGAGCCATGATAGGCTCTGCCGCGGCAGGCAATTCCAGCAAGGCATTTGCTGCCCGCCAGCCGAAAGCCCCTCCGAATCCCTACGGCTGCGTAGTGGATCTCACAGCCTGCGTTGGCTGTCGAACCTGCGAACAGGCCTGCAACCGGGTGAACCACCTGCCGCCACCAAAGGAACGGCTCGACGATCGGACCGTTCTCGACCAAAAGCGCAGACCTACCACCAGCGCTTTTACAGTAATAAACCGCTACTACTCCGGCAGGCTTGATGAGCAAAACCAACTGGTCCCCACCTATGTCAAAATCCAGTGCATGCACTGCCAGGATCCAGCTTGCGCTTCGGCCTGCATTACAGGCGCCTTGCACAAGAAAGACAACGGCGCGGTCAGCTATGACAAATCCAAATGTGTTGGTTGTCGCTACTGCCTGGTAGCCTGCCCCTTCCAAATCCCTGCCTACGAGTATTTTGATCCTCTCACACCCAGGGTGCGAAAATGCACCTTTTGTTACGATCGAGTCAGCGCAGGAGGAAAACCCGGCTGCGCTGCTGCTTGCCCCATGGAGGCGATCACCTTCGGTAACCGCCGGATACTGGTGGAAGTGACCCGTCGGAAGATAGCAGCGAATCCTATGCTTTATCTGAACAAAATTTACGGCGAGAACGAGGTGGGTGGAACATCCTGGATGTACATTTCAAAGGATCCATTTGAAAAGCTAGGTTTTCTCAGTTTGCCCCATTATCCCATGCCCCATCTTACCGAGACCATCCAGCACTCGATTTTTGCCTATATGTGGGCGCCCATTACCTTATTTGGCATTCTGGCAGGGATTATGTGGAAAAAGAATCCCGAACAGATCAACCATGCTCCGGGACTTCAGGCACAGGAGGAATACATATGAGTTCTCACGCTCACCCCAAACCTGCACCTCTTGAAGTTAGGTTCTGGACCCCTGGCGTCCTGGTCCTCTTTGCTGTAATGTTGATGGGATTCTGTTTTATCATTGCCCGCTACCTCGGAGGCCTAGGGCTCGTAAGTAACCTGGACAATCAGCATCCCTGGGGATTGTGGATTGGCATTGATGTAGCCACGGGTGTAGCTCTTGCCGCTGGTGGTTTTACCACCGCAGCTATCGCCCACATTTTTGGCAAACACCAGTATGAGGCAGTAACTAGACCGGCTCTGTTGACCGCCACCTTGGGCTACACCTTTGTGGCCATAGGTCTTGCCATTGATGTGGGACGTTCTTGGGCCCTGCCGAAACCCCTCATGTTCTGGCAGGGAAACTCGGTTCTTTTTGAAGTGGCCATGTGCGTGGTGATCTACACGCACGTTCTCTATATCGAATTCCTTCCCATTGTGGTAGAGCGTTTTAAAGGAAGGGTGAAACTCCCGGGGCCGCTCTCCATTTTCAATGATCGGGTAGAGCATCTTTTAGCCTTGGCCGACTCCATACTCGGCAAGACTATGTGGGTCTTCATTATTGCCGGTGTCGTCCTCTCCTGTATGCACCAGTCGGGACTGGGATCGCTCATGCTCATCGCCCCTACTAAGCTGCATCCCCTCTGGTACACTCCCATTTTGCCCCTGCTCTTTCTTACCTCGGCCATTGCTGCCGGTTATCCCATGGTTGTTTTTGAAACCACAGTGGCCACCGCCTCATTTAAGCGGGCAGATGAAATGGAGGTTTTGGCCCCCCTTACCGGAGTCACCAAATACTTGCTGGGAATCTACATAACCCTGAAGCTCGGCGACATGCTTTTTCGGGGAACGTATGTCTATTTGTTTGACGGGTCCATTGAAAGTCGCTCCTTTATTGTGGAGATGTTGGCAATGATCGTTCCCTGGTTTATGCTCATGAGCGAGCGACTGCGCGCAAAAAGGCATACTCTGTTTGTCGCCTGCACCACTATCGTATTGGGAATCGCCCTGAATCGCTGTAATGTTTTTCTTATCGGATTCAATCCCCCTTATGCGGTCAAATCCTACTTCCCCTCCATCAGCGAGATAGCGATAACAGCCTGCTTGATCTGCAGTATCACTTTTTTATATCGGCTGGCCGTTAACTATCTTCCTGTGCTAAGCGCCCCCAGTCTTGAGAGTTTGGAAAAGGAGCCGTCATGAAGCGCTCGAGCAAAAGCAAACCGACAATTGTGTTGATAAGCTTGATTGTCCTGTTGCTGCTGACGGTGCTGGCAGTTGCCCTGTCTGCTGCGGAACCGGAGGGCGCTGACAAAACCGGATTCAGAGAGGTTTTGGTAGGTTTTATCGACAGCATCTTTGAGAGAGATAGGGCCGAGAATCCAAAATCTGCGGTGGTAAAAACCAACCCGCCGGTTCACAGGGCATGGCATGATCGGGTGGCCTCGGCAAGGCAGCGAGCCAGGGAGACGACACCTCTGGTCACGGATGTATTCAAGGAAACACCCTCAGAAAGACGTGCCCGCCTAGCCTACAGGCTGAGGCCCAAAGATATTCCTCCCGAGTACAACTTTTTTGTGATAAATAGTCCCCTGCTCAACGAGGAAGATGATTTTTATGGGCCGGTTCGGTTCATGCACAAAAAGCATGCAAGTATCTCAAATGATTGTACCGTGTGTCATCATTACCGGCCAAAGGCGACTGATGCCTCGGAGACCATGCGCTGTTCGGCCTGCCATCAGAATTCCTTCCACCCCATGGCACCGGAGCGTATAGGGCTCAAAGGTGCTATTCACCGCCAATGCACGAGCTGTCATAGTGAGCTCCATAGGGGCCCCATCCGGTGCTCGAGCGGTTGCCACGAAAAGAGAGTCAGGGACCATGCCGACCTCGTGGAGCTTTCCGGAAAACCTGATCCAATCCAAGTAACAAAAGAGTGCCTCCGTTGCCACCCTGCTCAAGGCGAGGAGATGCTCAGCTCCACTCACTGGCTGTGGAAAGGTCCTTCTCCATTC
>CP070689.1:461841-467105 GCA_020353155.1 Deltaproteobacteria bacterium
CAAAGGTCAATGGTCACTTCTGAGCATTGTTCCGGTTGGATCTCTTTCTGAGAGAGAATTACTGGGATTGGCTGCATCACTAGAAAAGGAGTCTGATCATCTAGTTGCAGCTGAGATCAGCAGAGAGGCATCAAAACAGCGAGCCAAACTTGTGACCTTGCAAGGACTGGAAGTTTTTGAAAATGGCATATCAGCGTTCCTTGATGGAGAGAGGGTTAAAATAGGATCTAGAGGATTTCTCGCTGATGAAATAAAGAGTAGCTCCAATCTACCCCTACTGGAGAATAAACCTGAACACTCCCTGGTTTTCATGAGCTTTGCCCAGAAGGTCTGCGGTGTTTTCATATTTGGCGACGAGATAAAGTCTACTTCCATCCTGGCGGTTAAGGCTTTGAGAGAATCTGGATACCGGGTTTCCCTGATTTCCGGCGACGACGACCTGACTACTAAAGCAATTGCTGCTGAAATGGGAATCGAGGAGGCACGGGGAGGTAGACTGCCTCGAGAGAAGGCAACTTATATTTCTGCCTTGCAGGAACAAGGTCGCCAGGTAGCCATGGTTGGAGACGGCATAAACGATGCCCCAGCCCTTGTACAGGCTGATTTGGCCATAGCGGTTCATTCCGGCAGCCATTTGGGCAAAGAGGCGGCAGATCTCACTTTAATGCGGGGGGATCCTCTCCAAATAAGCGATTTTATCGACTTGGCCAAAAAGGTTAAAAGCAAGGTCCATCAAAACCTTGGCTGCTCATTCATCTACAACCTGGTCAGCATCCCTATTGCCATGAGCGGATTGCTCACCCCCCTCGTTGCAGTCTCTGCCATGCTATTGAGTAGCCTGAGCGTTATTGGCAATACGCTCCTACTTCTTAGAAAGAACTAACCCCTACTTTCAGTTGTCCATCGCTGCATGCGGCACGGGGCATGGGGCATGGAGCATAGGGAAGGAATTGCGAATTGCGGATTTAGGCATTGAGGAATTGGGGGATTAAAAAATTTGGCTTCCTTCTCTTTCCAACAATGAATTCCCTGATCCCTAAATCCCTGAATTCCTACATTCCTAAATTTAGACATTTTAGGCATTTTAGATCACTTTAGACATTTCCTTCCCTACCCCTACCCCTTTTGACAGGCTATAATTCAATGTTTATCATTTTCGAGACAAGAGCGACTGTATTATTTGCATCAGGCTGGTCAATGGGAGGATTGGGCTAGCGGGGTGAGAAGGAGGAAATAATGGACACTGGTATGGATATAAGGAATATCGGGCTTCGGGGCGTAGTTGTTGCCAGTACTAATATTGGAGACGTGGATGGCTCTGTTGGGCGACTGGTTTATAGAGGTTATTTGATTAAGGATTTGGCCGGCAAAGCCTCCTTTGAAGAGGTTGTTCATCTGCTCCTAAATGAGATTCTACCTGATCGAGACCAACTCCGAGCTTTCTCAGCCCAGCTCGCAGCGGAGCGAACAGTGCCCCCTGAACTGATTGCTGCCCTGAAGACAAGACCTAAAAACGCCCTGCCCATGGATGTTCTGCAAGCCTGCGTGTCCATGCTCGCACATCACGACCCGGAGGCTGATGATCCTTCTAGAGAAGCCAGTCATCGCAAAGCAATTAGATTGGTTGCCAAATTGGCCACCGTTGTCGCCGCCTGGGAACGCATCCGTAATGGTCAGGAACCCTTAGACCCTGATCCCAATTTAAGCCATGCCGCAAACTTTCTTTACATGATGAAGGGTGAAGTGCCTGACGATGATATAGCGGGTTTTTTTGACGCTGCCCTGGTGATGCACGCAGAGCATGGTTTCAATGCCTCCACTTTTGCTGCTCGAGAAATTGCCTCGACCCGGGCTCACATGTACGCTGCGGTAGCGGGGGCTGTTGGTTCCCTCTCTGGCGAATTACACGGTGGTGCCAACACCCGGGTGATGGAAATGTTAATAGAGATTGGCTCACCTGACCGAGTAGAGAGCTACGTCAAAGAACAGTTTGACCAGGGCCAGAGGATCATGGGCTTGGGGCATGCCGTCTACAAGGTGGATGATCCCCGGGCGTTGATTCTGGCTCCCATGTCTAAGGTGGTGGGAGAACGCTTTGGAGATACTAAATGGTACGAAATGTCAGCCCTCTTGGAAAAAATTGCCAAAGAAGAATTCAAAAAACGCAAGGGCAGGGACATATTCACCAACGTTGATTTTTACAGTGCTTCCCTTTATTACATGATGGGCATTCCTATGGATCAATACACTCCTATCTTCGCCATCGCCAGGGTCGCTGGCTGGACCACCCATATAATAGAAGAGCAATTTGCCGAAGCAGCGCCAAAGCCAATGCTCTACCGTCCTGAATCTGACTATGTGGGAGAATATTGCGGTCCCGAAGTCTGCGAGTTCGTCGCCCTTGACGATCGCTAGGCAGTGAAGAGAGCAAGAATCTTCGCCACCAAATCGCCTATATGAGGTCTGCTCATGAAGCTCTTCCGGCTGCCGATCATTTTCTCATTGCTTATCCTGTTCTCTTTACCTGTGGTTCTTTGCAGTCATGCACCTGTAACTGATCGAATCCTTCGGGTAGCTGACGGCCAGATATTATCCCTGGCGGATATAGTCAAAGATCTCGCCGAATCCCGACTGGTTTTCGTAGGTGAGTTGCATACCACTCAAAGCCACCACCAGGCTCAATTGGAGACAATTCGCGCTCTGAAAAAGGCGGGTGCTCCCGTGAGCATTGGCTTCGAGATGTTCAGGCGGGACAGCCAGCCAGACCTCGACCGCTGGGTTAAGGGGGAGTTGAGCGAGGAAGAATTTGAGAAGATCTACTACAAAAACTGGAATTATCCCTGGCCCTTGTACAAGGACATATTCCTTTATGCCAGAGATAACAAGATCCCCATGGTTGGACTCAATGTACCCCCAGAGGTAACTAAACAGGTTGCCCGTGAGGGCTTCGATTCTCTCAGCCCAAAACAACGTGGCGACCTGCCCATGGTGACCTGCCGGGTGGACCCCGAATATTTGGCCTTCATCCGGCGGTCTCTTGCCATGCATGGCCACGGCGGTTTGGATTTTACTAGATTTTGTGAGGCTCAGTTGGTCTGGGACACGGCCATGGCCTGGACTCTTCTGCGCTATTTGGAAAAGAAGCCGGAATCTACTGTCGTGGTCGTAGCCGGCAGCGGCCATTCCTGGAAAAAAGGGATTCCCGCACAAATTCGCCGCAGATCTGAACTGCCATTTCGCGTAATCCTTCCCGAGGTTCCCGGCAGAGTAGACCCGAAAAATATCGCTCTGAATGAAGCGGACTATGTGTGGCTGGGGCTTGAATAAAAGACTGGAGTGTTGGAGTATAGGAGTGTTGGAGTACTGGGATTGATCCGTGATTTTAAAAGGCCAATAATCGAATATCTCCATTACTCCATGGACTGTCGTAAGCACCACTAGCCTAGGTAAGAGAGCCACACAACAAAAGAACCGGTGAGATGGAACCTGTTTTTGTTTTGTTCGACATCGATGGTACCCTCGTCAGCCTTGACGGCGCGGGCAGTCGGTCCTTGAACCGGGCCATGGAGGACCTGCTGGGTATCCAAAATGGATTCCGAGAAATAAACTTTGCAGGGAAAACCGATTTCCAGATTATTCGCGAAGGGTTGCAAAAATTCGATCTGCTAAATCGAGATAATTTACTTGATTCTCTCCTGAACCGCTATTTGGATCATCTGAGTACTGAGGTGGCTACCGGCCGGGGGCACATAAAAGAGGGGGCAAAAGAACTACTCTTCAAGCTCCAGGACTTACGGGGTGTCTACCTTGGACTACTTACGGGAAACGTTGAGGCTGGGGCTAGGCTAAAGTTGGAACCTTTCGGCCTTAACCGGTTCTTCCCTTTAGGTGCCTTCGGAGACGACAGTGAAGACAGGAATCTTCTCTTGCCCTTCGCAGTTCAAAGACTCCTGGAGTCGGAATCGATCTCGGTAAATTATGAGCATTGCGTGGTTATCGGGGATACCCCGAATGATGTTGAGTGCGCCCAGGTCCATGGTGCCTCTTCCATTGCAGTGGCCACCGGCACTTACTCCCTGGAGCAACTAAAGAAGACCACCGCTGACCTCGTTCTCTCTGACCTTTCTAACACAGAGCAGATTGTAGAGTGGATTTGCCGCAGAGAAAGCTAAGACAGGAATGCGCTAGAATTGTTCAGAGCTCATGTCTTCCTTCCAGTTCAAGAATAAACTCCCCTCGTTTTTCAGCCGGTGTGATTTTGAAAGTGCCTTCTCCTTTTATATTAGCCAGGATACCTATGCCGTTGTAAGTTTCCCATGTTCCTGCGCTAATCTTGGTAGTACCGTCACGGTGGCCTTCGAAGCGGCTCTGTACTGCACCGTGCTTGAAGGTGGCCTGCACGTAACCTTGCATGGGACCGGAGCCTTTAATCCGGTCATGAAATGTGACACTGCGGCGGGAGACAAACTCGCCAGCCACCCCCGGGGTGAGTTCTATGGGTTCCCCCTCCATTTCGGTCAGGGTCAGAGTGTGGCCAGGCTTGTCGTGAACCTGGAGCGATGCTACTTTAGTTACCCGAAGCAGGTACTTATCTTTTCGCGTCTTGCCTTCCATTCTCTTCTCCTTGTCCCCGGTTAGCATGTTGACCTTTTCGTCATTCGCAGGAAACCAGAGCAAAACTGCAAGAAATTATTCTTTAGACACTAGACAGGAAAGACGATTTAAGTTTTGGGGTTGAGCTGGAAATATCCGTGCTCAGTTCACCAGCATTATTGTGCAGTCACGAGCACTCCGAAGTATCTTTGCGGCGCGGCTTCCCAGGTCGACCTGGCTGCTGCCAGAGCCACGTCTGCCGAGGGCCACTATGTTGTAGCCACCCCGGTCTACCTCGGCGATGATGTCCCGGGCGGTGCCGCTCCTGCGAGTTTGCATCTTTGTGCTGATTCGCTCTTCGGCTACGCCTGCTTTGGTAAGAGACCCCCTCGCCTTGGCAAAGATACCTCCCATGATTTCTTCGTAGCTCCACTGCCATTTTTTCACTACCCCCTGCCTCTCCCCTCGCTCTGCCTTGTCCAAAATGTGGCCATCGTCCCAATAAGCCGGCGGTTTGGCTGGGATCACATTAAGGAAGGTAATCCGCACCTCGGGGAGCGGCCCAAGGGTCTCGGCCAAGTGGGCAGCGATACGGTCAGCATAATCAGATTCATCGATTGCTGCGAGAATGTGGGGCGGCTTTAGTGGAAGACTACCGATTGCCCATACAG
>CP070689.1:467205-475648 GCA_020353155.1 Deltaproteobacteria bacterium
GTAGAGGGCAGCACCTATCTTTCATTCCAGTTGGAAAAAACAGAAAGAGGACTCCAGGCCTGGAGGGAGCATCTGGAGCGAGAGCTCGAGCGTTGGGAAAAAGAACTGAGTCAGATTCCAGAAAGTGAATGGTATAAGGAGTTGGAAGGTGAGATGGACTATTGGCTAAACGAATTGGCCCAAGCTGGAGTCGAGACACGCGAATATTTTAAGGAGGAAATATTACCCCGATTGGAAGAGTCGTTACGAGAGTTAAGAAAACGTCTGCGGCAGTTGGGTAAGGAGAAAGAAGTAGAGACTTTAGAGGTAAAGTTGGATAAACTTAAGTCCATTTGATTTGTCTTGCTTTAACTGTAGATTCATCATAGTCGAGGTGTGAGATGATGAGCGTAGAAGAGATCATGAAAGATCACGGATTCCGTATCTCTGCAAGTTGCGCCGGACAAGCGTGGTATACAAAATTTATTGATTATAATGGCAGACGCGCCTACATAACGGTAATGGACAAAGAGGGGGAGGGCTTGCCTCAATTGCTGGATGAGCCTGTAGCCGTGGTTATTTATGACCTCAGATCTGGAGATGAACTTGAAAAATATCCAGATTTCGACTCTCTAAAATCTTTCCTTGAGTCACTGACGGAATAACTTATATGGATAGCTGACCTCTATATAAATAAAAAAGCCCACCTCTCGGCAGACTTTTCCTTTATCCTAACACTAACTTCGCAGCTTTTATCTAAGCCTTTTTCTTTTTTCTGACAGCTTTTTTCTTTTTCTTTTTCTTGGGTGCCGCCTTGGCCTTCTTGGCAGGCTTCGGCTTCGCCGCAGCCTTGGCCTTGGCAGCAGCCTTGGCTTTTCTGGCCAATTGCAATTTCTCCCCTAGTCCAAGCGCTTTGGCAGTTTTTCTACGTTTGGCACTAAGAGATTTGGCCGCCAATGGCTGTCTAGGAGAAAAGCCCCACTTCTTACGATATTCTGCTGGCGTAAGTCCAAATTTTGCAAGTGTCCGCGCAGTAAGCTGTTTGTACTTCTTACCATCTTCAAGGTTAATGATGTAGTTTCTCTGAATAGATTTTTTTGGATCTACTGGAGGAGCCTCTGCTTCAGGACCACCCTCTTCTATTGTTTTAATGTTTTTTAGGGCTTCAAACGTCTTTTTTAGTGCTCCCACCATATCATCAGACGCCATTACCGCATGTGAAGCCTGCGCAGCTACAATTTCGGCTGCCATTTCCGTCAAAGTTTTTGCCATATCACTGTCCTCCTTTCGTCAGTCTGACCGTATTGTTGGCAAAGTTGTGAATTCATACAAAATAAGATAAATCAAATTAGTTGTCAACAACTATTTGATATATTTGAAATAATTGCCATTAACCAAATATGTCCATTGCAAGTATATGAAATCATTGATTCATTCTATCAATGTATATTCTAAGCAATACTTCAACTGTGAGGTTTTTATTCGAGGGACTATATATATTTTCTAATCCCCTCGGACTATCAACATTCTCTCTTGGTACACAAAGTGCATATAAAGAACTTGCTTGTCCTGCCTGACAAAAGATTTTGCTTAATTTATTTAGGTCTTGAGAAGGTAATTTATTTATCATAGGGGCAAAGAAAATGAAGAGGCTGGCTGTTATCTTTATTGTAGGATTTTCTTTGATTCTATCTCTTAGTTGTCTTGAGGAAAGTCAAGACGATAAAAACCCAGAAGCTCTAAAAGAAATACGCCTTCTTATTAATGATAACAACTTCGAAGGGGCGAGGCTCGCAGCAGTTGATACTCTCGATCCGGAGATAAAATCATTATACTATGAAGCAGATAGATACCTTGGACACGCGTCCCATGAGGATGTAAGATGCAATGAAAGGATTGAAGAGATTCTTTTCAATATTGTCAAGAAAGTTCCCGCCAAGGAGACAAAGTTGAATAGAGATATCTATGCAGAGTTGCTTACCCTTTATCCCGAAAATGAACTTTATAAAAAAAAATTTATCTACTACGACAGAAAAGCCAGAGGAATGTTTAACTAAAAAGCCGGGGGCCAGGATAATTCGAGCACTGAGATGTGCTAATTATGCGACCCACAATTTTTTCAAGCTCTTCCGTTTAGCATACCACCTGCCAGCCACCGCAAAAGTTAGCGCCCAGCCAAGAAAAACCAGATCATCAATTCTGCCAAGCATCAAATCAGGCATGAAAAAATAGACGAGAGATCCAGCAAAAAAGCTAATACTGAGAGCCACACTGTAGCTTATCCAGGTGAATATTCGCAGAAAAACAAGAAAAATGAACGTCCAAAACATATAGAGGGCCATAGTTCCTAAAAGTAGATACTTGCGCGGTATACTTTCTGAAAATTTACGGAGAAAACCATCGAATTTTCCCTTTGGTTTTTGAAGGCGAATCTTTATTACCTCTCCTACCGTCATTTTCTCGTCGACATAAGTCCCACCTGGTATCAAAAAGTCGAGGGTTATGGGAGCATCTTGTCTGTGCAAAGCATCATTGGCGGCTCGAAACTCCATGGAGAGAATCTTATGACTTATGAGGTATACTGTTCCAGCACCGAGAAGGAGAAATAGTAAGGACACCGCTGACATCAACACTTTAGTTCTAAATGTCATGCTGAATACCTCATTATGGAGGGCGATTTCAGTATATTAAAACTTTATCTCAGGAAAGGCCACGAGAAATTCTCACCTTGACAGTGTTATTGACTAGTGATAGCTCTCCTGGACATTAAGCAATGAAGAATCCTGGCCTTTACCTAGGGGAGGAAGTCTGATGGAAATCAAACAGCGGGGGTCACATCTAGACCATCTGGTGCGCCAGACACGCATGCATCACACTCAACTCAGTTCAATGGCAGACATGAAAGCCAACATGCTTCTCACCATTACCTCAGTTGTTATAACCCTATCTGTTCGATACATTACCGAACCCCATCTCAAGTGGGCTATAGTTGTATTGATCGCTTTTTGCTTGATGACCATTGGTCTGGCAACATACGCTGTCATGCCAAAAATACCATTCTTCTTAAAAAGAGAAACAGGCGAAACAATTAAATCTCCAGGTTTTAACTTACTCTTTTTTGCCGATTTCGTCCGACTAACCTATGAAGAGTTTGAAAAGGGTATGGAAGAAATCATGAATGATCCCAGCCTCACCTATCAAGTACAAGTGAAGGAACTTTATACCTTGGGGACGTTTCTTGCCAAAAAGAAATATCGTTTCTTAAGACTGGCCTACATTACCTTTATTATCGGTGCCTTTGCCAGTGCCACAATTGGTCTCCTTTCAGGAGTTCTTAGTTAACCCTAAGGTTAAGAAAGGTCTTGCAACTTTCCCTTCTTTTCCGTACCCTACCCTCAGAATGATTTATCTAAGTGGTAAGGTGTCAATCATCCTTGTTGACCCCTTACTCCATAGACAATCTTTTGTGTCGCTGCTCAATTCCATGACCCTCGACCTCTATTAGCCCTATCTTGGTAGAAATTTTGCAAGTGCTATTTGAGCGGTGGACCGATATCCGGTTTCTTGCTCGAAGAGAGCCGGGGCTTCAGAGGGATATAACGATGGACGGCAGAGAAAGACGCTTGCAACCTAGAGTGGAGGTAAGTTGGCCTGTTACAATGTTGACCTCTGAGGGTGCAATGCGGGGAGAAACTAAAGACATTAGCATGCAAGGGGCATTTATTTATTGCGATAAGCCCCTTCCTCTCTCGGAGAGATTCGTACTGAGTGTTAAGGCACCAGCCGCTTCCATGCAGGTTATGGCTCAAGTCGTTTGGGCCAGCAATTCATCCTCTGAAAGAAAAAATGAGCCAGCCGGAATGGGCGTCCGCTTCATCTGGTCTTAATCTTAACTCCTCTCACCTCACTTTTTATCAGCCCAAAAACAAATTTATTCTGAGCTTGGTCAAGGACATTTGATTTGCTGCGGGCAGTTATTCACTAATCTCAGAGGATTTTTGCATAATGTAGGTCAGGTTCTTTTCTCCAGAAGAATCATCATTCCATTCAACTAAAGCCTTCCAGGCGACATCGTATTTGTTCCCTGCGCTCCATAGCAGCCACCCTCGTACTTTGGACTCGTCCAGCGCCCTAAGTTGCTCGAAAATATATTCTTCGTCAAAATTGTCAGTCCCCAGGGGAAAAGCCTGAATCCAGGGCCGCAGGGTTGTCTGTGAGACTTTCAACAGCCGTGAGAATCTCTTACATGTCTGCGAAACTAGTAAGTAAGGGCGTTCGCTGGGATCAATTATACCTCGGAAAGGGTTATGAAAATGCGAGGGATAGATCATTGGCGAGATCACGTCACAGTGGGCGGCCAAGTCTTCTATCTTTTGACCGGTCATCTCGACGTCTTTGGACTTACCCCAGGCAATAATCCCAAATACATCTATGGACAGTAGGACCTGATGCTTAGCCAGCTCCCTCCGAGCCCGGGCAAGAAAGTCAGTAATTACTTTGTGTCTAGGAACTGTTTGCTCATATAGGCCAGATTCACCGTATTCCACATTTTCTTTAGTGGGAAATCTTATGTAGTCGAATTGGATTTCATCTACTCCCATTGCTGCCAATTCCCTGGCAATACCCAAGTTATACTCCTGAACCACTGGATGAGATGGGTCCACCCACGCTCTTATACCATTCTCCATCAAAGGATCTCCTGTGAAGCCATCTTTCAGGGCCAGCTCTGGTCTCTGCTCTGCCAAAAGCTGATCGTAGAAAAGAACCAGTCTCACCCCCACATGTATTTCTCTCTCGTGGAGATAATTAATCAGTTTCGCCAAGTCCCTGGTCACCGGCTTTGCATCTGCCCCAATCTCTTTAGCTAGATTGACTCTGGAAGGATAGGAAAGTTTTCCAGACATATCCTTGCCATCAAGAATAACAGTATTACCCCCAACCTCCGCCAACTCAGCTATAAGTCTCTTCATTCTCTGGCTGGCCATGGTGTAGCGATTAACATATATTCCTTTGGCCTCAAAATCAGTCTCTTTGGGAACAGTCTTCGCTGCCACAGGACTGGTGCGCACCAGAGGTATGATTAACCATTGGTTGGGACGGATCAAAGACCCATCTACACCACTTAACACTTTGATCTTTTCGACCAAGTCATCAACGGTGAATTCCTCGGTCAATGGTAGATATTTTCGGGCGATCTTGTGAAGTGACTCCCCAGTGGAAACTCGATGAATTAATTGCGTATCTTTTTCAACATCTTGTGCCAAAATATTCTTTGGCAGAAGTATAATAAGTGCCAAAAAAGACACGAAAAGACACGAAAATATTCTGATAAATGGCTTTGGTATCAACATTTTAACACCCAAATTTGCCAATATCCCGTGGCAGACTAAAGCGGTAACTCCCTAACAAAAAGCAATGATCGTGCCGAATTATTTGTGTAGATGACTGTTATCAGTAATTTTTCAGCTTATTTTTTACTGAAGCCTTTTAAGGCCAGGTGGGAAGAAATGGGGGGAGTATCTAAGGTACAAAAAAGTTTAGCTCGGAATTTCCTCTTTTTCTTCCTTTAGCTTTGCCCATCTACTATGGTGACTATATGGTATGCCAGGGTGTGCTACTCGGTAAACCAGCATAGTCGCTGCCATTAATGCTCTAACCATAACCTGGGTTTTATTCTGAAGTGACTGGCGTAAGGCCTGAACCTCTTGCCCTATGGGGCGGGTAAATAGTAAATTCCCTGAAAAACTGCGAACCGGAGCTCATATGGTCAATACTTCAGAACCTGCACGACAGCAACTTGCTGCCACGTCCATATTCAAAGAAGGCTTAAAGGCTGGCTGGCCAATCTGCTTGGGCTACTTACCCATAGGATTGGCATTCGGCGTGCTGGCCCAGAAGGCTGGGCTCAATGCTTTTGAAATCGGTCTTATGTCTTTGCTGGTTTTTGCGGGAAGTTCTCAGTTCATAGCAGTTTCGATGCTCAGCGGGGGGGCTTCGGTGCTGTCCATAGTACTAACTACTTTTGTTATCAACCTGAGGCATCTATTGATGAGTTCCTCCCTCGCCGTCTATTTGCGCTCTGCGAACAAGACCTGGACTGCGCTGTTTGCCTACGGCGTTACCGACGAAAGCTTTGCCGTCAATCTGACCAGGTTTAGGGATAGTAATTGGGATTGGCGTCAGGCTCTGGTGGTCAACCACTCTGCTAATGTAGCGTGGATTGCCAGCAGTGTTGTGGGGGCCTATAGCGGCCAGTTCATTCCGGCAGGAGCATTCGGTATCGATTATGCGCTCATCGCCATGTTTCTATGTCTTTTGGTATTTCAACTCAGAGGCCGACTATATGCAGTTACTGCTATTGTCGCTGGATCATTGGCAGTATTACTCGCACTGTTGATTCCTGGAAACAGTTACATTGTTTTGGCCTCAGTTTTGGCCGCCACTATCGGGGTAATCTTTCGACGCAAGGATATTCTCAATGCTTAAATCTGAGTATATTTTGTTAGTGCTTGGTATGGGGCTGGTCACTTACATCCCACGGTGGCTTCCTATTTTTTCTCTGTCACAGCGCAAACTACCCCAGTGGTTCGCCGAGTGGTTGGATTTGATACCGGTAGCCATCCTCAGCGCCTTGGTCTTTCCAGAGCTTGTGACCGGAGGTAGCCCTCGCTTCTTGGATCTTTTGCGACCCCAGTTTGTCGTGGCTGTGCCCACCTTTCTTTTTGCCCTGAAAACCAGGTCATTAGGCGGAACAGTTGTTACCGGTATGCTACTTTTCTGGCTGGCGGGAAAATTGATGTAGCTCCGGAGGTCATCATTCAATCATTTTGTTGAGCCCATCAATGATTCTTTTGGGGACGGGATTTGAGTCGTCCTTCAAATAGAGGGCCAAAAGCGATGCTGGCACCTTAAGCTCTTCGGCTGCCTTGTCGAAATCAATTTTCTTCTCGGCCAGTTTTTCCTTGAGCGCTCTCTTCTCGGCGGGATCCATGGCCTAGCCTCCTTCTAGATAGTTTATCAGGGTGAATTCATTAATTGAGATCCCCATCACATGCAGGCAGATTACACAATTGATCAACTCAGGGCAAGAGTATTATTGGCAACGAGTTTCACCACGTCTTCTTCTGAGATTTAGCCAGCCGGGCTGGTGATTATAGGGGGCGAGGCCATAAATATGAATATGGCAATCAATCGATGGAAGGCACAATAATTTATTTTACCTTGAGTAAGAGTTAAGGATTTATCTCTTCTCCCAAAGTAAAGGCCAGAAGACCGGTCAAAATCAAAATAGTTACAAGCCCGCCGAGAGCTACCCAACTTTGGGCTGTCACACTACCCAGAGCAATGGACAATCCCTGGTTCAGATTATTGCTGACTCCGTGAGCCACAATCACCAGCGGGGAGATCAACATCAGGAGGGCACCTGCAATTTTGTTCAAAAGACCGTACCTCCTCCACCACAACCCGCCAAGAGCGAATAGACAGCTTGTCACTGCAGCAAACCCAATTCTTACTAGGGGATCGTTAGGGTAGAAATGTTTACACATATTCACACAAAAGCCTGCCAGAACTGCAAGGAGGGGCAGGACTGCCACATAGAGCTGCCCCCTCGCCTTTTTCACTATTCTCATCAGCAAAAGAACCACAGCAACACCGCCAATCAGGGCAAGGCCCGCTGCACCGGCAGGAACCACCCAAGAATAATCTTTGCCCGCTTCTGCAAGTCCCTTCGAGATTATGGTGGTTGCAATACCAAAACCAGCACCCAGGGCTGGCACCAGCCACTGGGTGGTTATCCCGCCGGCCACTATTGCTAAAGCGATGGCGACACCATAGGCCAGAACAAGAGTAGGGTTGCTCTGTACCTCCCTCGTCTTGGCCCTGACAGCACTTACTCTTGAAGGAGAAGGGTTTCCTGCTGGTTGCTTCGGCTCTGGACGCTGTCTTTCATCTTTTTGGCGATCCAGATAGGCGGTTGCCTCCTGCATGGCTTTGGATAAATCATCCATTTCTACACGAACCTCCACTATTGATTTGTCATCTTCCAGTTAGACCGGACATCCCAAAAAGTTTAAAAAACTCTCTGCAAAAAGAATACCAAGGGGGGAGGGAGGCAGATCGCGATCTGTGATTTGAGATGTGTGATGTGAGATATGGTCAGTGCTGTAGGCCACCTTTGCCGAGTGGCCATCTCACATCGCATATCACACATCCAATCTGGGAGCCTACAGAAGATTTAGCAAAGGTAAGAAAAGTCTCGAATTTTCTTGTCCTCGTGCTGACGTGGAATTGAGAGGTCAACAAAAATAGACACTCTGCTGCTATTTCGTTAACGTTCCTTCCACTCAGGCTTTCTCTTTTCCAAAAAAGCCCGTACTCCTTCTTCTGCATCTTCGGTGCTGCAAAGGGCAGCAAAGAACTCGCTCAGGAAGTCAATCGATTGATGGTAGGGGACGTCTTGCAT
>CP070689.1:475748-487732 GCA_020353155.1 Deltaproteobacteria bacterium
GTGGATATCTGTGATTATATTGTACAAATATCGGTAGCTGACAAAATGACAGTGGCTTTTTACCAATCGAGACCTTATTATTTCATGCCAGATACCTGAGTAAAAAATCAAATTCCGAGGAGAAAAAAGAAAATGAAAAAGGCTGTTTTCAGCTCAGTGGACAGCAGATATAGGTTTCCCTTCCTGTTAAAAATACTGATGATTCCAAGTGAAAGCGGGAGGACAGCATCATGACAAATTCCACTCAAACATCCAACCAAGCCACCTTTGTTGCCAATGCCCTGGAGGCCTTCATTCGTATAGGCGTCGTCGGCCTGCTGGTAATTTGGTGTTTCAGGATCGGCCGCCCCTTCATTCAGATTATCCTCTGGGGCATCATTATTACTGTTGCCCTCCGTCCCATCCACGGCAAGATACAATCTGCCTTAGGCGGTCGAGGTAAGGTGGCGGCATTATTAATCACACTCTTTGCCCTAGTCATCTTCACCACTGTAGGAGTCATGCTTTCTGGAACCCTTATTGACGGAGCTAGGGAGTTGTCGTTTAAGATCAAAGAAGGAACATTGGCGGTTCCGCCAGCCCCCAAAAGCGTCAAGAGTTGGCCGATTATCGGTAAACCGCTCTATGAGGCCTGGAGGCTTGCCTCGGTCAACCTCGCAGCTGCCCTGAGCAGGTTCACCCCCCAACTAACAGCATTCAGCCAATGGCTCATAGCAAATGCTGCGCGCACCGGGGTGGGGATCCTGAAGTTTATTGTTTCCATCTTCATTGCAGGTGTTCTTCTAACAAAAGCTGACTCCGGTTATAAGGTGGCAAATGCAATAGGAACGCGACTTGCGGGCGAGCAGGGAGAAGGGCTTGTCAATGTTGCGACCTCAACGCTCCGCAGCGTTGTCAAAGGTATCATAGGGGTCGCTGTCATCCAGTCGCTTCTTACAGGAATCGGTTGTCTTGCGGCAGGCGTGCCAGGGGCGGGGCTTTGGGCCCTACTGGTGCTGATTATTGCCGTGGCCCAGCTTCCCACTCTCTTGGTCCTGGCACCAATTGTTATCTATGTCTTCTCCACTGCAAGTACGGTTACTGCAGTGTTGTTCATGATTTGGTCTATCTTTGTCGGTCTGTGTGACAATTTCCTGAAGCCCATATTATTGGGCCGTGGTGTTGAGGTGCCCATGGTCATTGTCTTCATTGGAGCGATTGGCGGATTCATAAACTCGGGCATCATCGGCCTCTTCATCGGGGCAATCGTTTTTGTGGTGGGCTATCAATTATTTTTGGCCTGGCTGCACCAGAAGGCCGCGCCTATAGAAGAATTAACCATCTCTTAACTTAACCCTCAAGTTACAAAGCCGGAGCGGCACAATAAGATCGGCCAGCTCAGAACTTTCGTCCATTAAGTTGCTTGGGCTGACGACGAAGAGGGAATCTCTCTCAACGGCCTGCCTAACTCCAATTCCTGAGGACAAGGCAAGGCTGGATTGACCTTGTTAAGAAGCAGGAGATCGACAGAATCACCCTGCAGTTCACTAAAGAAATCTATAACTATAGCTTTTCGAGCCGCGAAATCTGACCGGTGTCGGTTAGTGAAATCAATAAGACTGGGATCGGGATCGAAAACCATATAGAGGAGATTGACTGCAATGTTGGTCTGCAACCCTTGGCTCCGAATGAGCCTGCGGTCGTGCCAAGGAGAAGAGTCTTTCTAGCTACATGGAGATGGATAAAAAGCTTCCCGAAGATTTCCCCAGGTAGACCTGAAAGCTCGAGGACCCTGTCCTTGGTGTAAGTTCCTGAAATGGCCCCCATGGCGGCCGCAAGGTTGCCAGGTAGAGTTTTTCCTCTGCCGTGGCGACGGCTGTCGATTACACGGAAGGCCATAGTCAGGTTACTCTCTTTTTTTGAACATAAGGACTCCTACTCCTGGAAGGTTGATCTCGATGGTACGGGTTTCGCTAACCATACCCACGATAAGTCCTCCTGACTTGGTATGCAGCCAGACCTTTCCACCCCTGGCTTCCCATTGGAAGGGGACTGCCTCAGCCATATTCCAGGAGCCTTTGCCATCGGCTTTGAGAATAAGGGTCACGACAGAATCCTGATCAAAAGGTATGATTGCCTCATATTGGCCGGCAAGATGCAGACTTTGTTCACAAGCCAGTACAGTGAGAAAGGCCAAAAACAGTACAATGGTGCACGTAAAACGATAGTTCACAGTTAGACTTCCTCGAGGGGAATGAGAAATAACTTCTCCAGTTGCCAAGCCGAGTCAAAAAAGTAAACGTACACAGTCATGGCCAACCACGCGAGATCTCGCACCAGAGTAGTCCAGCCAATGGGGTCATCTGTGGCCCGAAAGCAACCGCAAACTATGGGAGCGCCTCTTAGCAAATTAATAGCAAGAGCTAAGGTGAACAAGCCCAGCATGGCCGCAATCATTGTGGCGACCGATCTGGTCCTGATTCCGGCTACAAGCAAAAGACCGCAGAAGAGTTCCGTCCATGGCATGACCAGGGCCAGGACATTCACCGCCCAGAAAGGCACGAGTTGATAACTGGCGATGGTTTCGGCAAACTCGCCTGCATAATTGATTTTGTAAATGCTCGCATAGATAAAAAGGCCGCCGATATAGAGCCGAAAGATCAGAGCAAGATAGCGGTTACCTATTTTGGGAGCCACTTTCCATCCTTTATTGTTCGACCGGATATCCATGTTTTGCCCAGGCAGAAAGGCCACCTGTTAATACTCTGACGTCTTGGTGATCTCTTTGCATCAACCGGTGAGCCACCTCTTCATCGTAATGTCGGCTGATATTGCGACCATAAACTACGATCGCCCTCTGCGGGTCCAAGTTGCTCAATTTCATCATATAAACAATATCAAAAAGACTCGGGGGCACGTTTATCGCCTCCTTAATGTGCTTTTCCTTGTAAAACTCGAAAGGTCTCGCATCCACCAGAACCGCTTCGTCCTCATCCAGAATTCTCTTGGCCTCAAGCACGGTCACCACAGGTGGGCTTTGCCGAAATATCGATACGGGGAGCAAGGTCACACCATTGGGACTTGAGATGTTGAACAGCAGACCTACCACAATGGACACCGTTAAGATTAAAATAACATCCAGTAGGCTTAGGCGGCCGATCCGCTCTGTTTGCCATTGGACCAGAGATTTAATGTGGTTTTTGGCTTTTTCCAACACAGTTATGGTGTGTCTGGCTTCCGTCAGCTCAGCTATGGTTTGCCTGAGTTCTTGGTTTCGCCGCTCAAGGTCCGCATTGAGGGTCTGAATGGTCTCAAATGACCTGGCTGTTTTCAAAAAAACCATGAAGTTGCTTACAAGGGCGAATAGAAGCCCTTCGTCTTCACTGCTCAAAGGCGAGGGAGAGAGCTTGGTCCCAAAAGCGACAAGTCCCATTAAAGAGGGGTCTATAACGAACATCAGGGAACATGTTATCTTGATGTCAAATCCTGCTTCTAGGAGGAGTTCTGGAGCAGTTATGCGAGACACGGTCATGGGAGCCAAGCTCTTATCCTCAGAAACATTAAAAGATTGGTAGAGGAGACTTTCTGCGGCTTCTGCACTTAATCCTTTCGGTTTTTCCATGCCGCGGGTTACCACTTGGGCCGATCTCGTTTCTCGGTTGAGGAGAAGGACGAAGCCCTGGCTAATGCCATAGGTTCCTATGGTCATCAAAAGAAACGTTTCCAGAAGCCTTTCCGTTTGAACGATGGGGCTGAGCTCTGAGGTTAGATCGTAGAGGGTTTTGAGGTAAAAGACTTGTCTATCAAGCTGTGATTGTATTTGTTTTGCCTTTTCCACTGCATGTTGTAGCTCTACATTGTTCCTTTCCAAATCAGAATGTGGGTGATCCCTGGAATTGCCTTTCATCTCTTATTCGACCAACTTTTTAAGAGAGTCGTAGAAATCGTCAATGTTCTTGATAACCCCTAGGTGCGAGTAAAGCACTTGACCTTCTTTATCCAGTAGCATGGTGAACGGGGTTCTGGGTTCACCCAAAAGCTTGTGTATGGTAAATGTTTCGTCCCGCACGATGGGATATTGATATTGTCCATTTTTTCTAAGGTAATCCACTTCCATAACCGTGGCGCCTATAGCAACCCCGAGCATTTTGACCTTGTTTTTTAGTTTACCCTTCTCAATCCGCCTGAACAGTTGGTTAAAAAGCGGAGCTTGCTCGTAACAAAAGGGACAGTAAACGCCGATGATTTCCACGAGAAGAACCTGGCAGTTAACATCCTTAATAGCGAAGGCTTCGCCCCTCACTTTGAGGTATGCCAGATCCTCAGGCAGGAGGGGAGAACTGAATTGTATGGCAGGCAGCACACTTCCTTTCTCCGGCACTTGTGCCGAGAGGGCTGAAACCGCGAAGAAAATCAATAAGATGACAACGGGAGGAGATAATCTCATTTTGAGAAATCCTCTCATCTTTCACTCCATCTTATGTCTGTTGGAGTTCAAGCTCAACCGGTCCCGGATTTAACCGTTATTGGTCGGTGTAATGCCTTTATCGTGACAAAGCTTCTTCTACTGAGTCGAAGATTTTGACTATTTTGGAGACACCAACGATGTTAAAGACATTTTTGAAGTTCTCTGAAAGTCCAGCGATAACCACTTGATGTCCTTGTTCCTTAATGTCCAAGAGGAGTTGAGTAAGGATGGCAATGCCTGCCCCATTGATGGAGACGTTTTCATCGAAACCCATGACAATCTTTCTATTATTCAGAGATAGGGCCTGCTCAAAAGCATCTTTCAAAAGCATTTCGGACTGAGAGGTAATATTTCCGCGCATTCGGATAACCGTGGCCTTCTCCTCGGAATGTACTGAAATTTGCTTCTCCTTCCTTTGCGCAAGCTTAATCCGTTCTTTTGCTCTTAGAAGAGCTCGCTCCAGAGCTCGCTGCTGAATGGGCTTGCTAATAAAGTCGGTCGCATCCAGCTCGAGAGCCTCAACGGCCAGGTCCATGCCGCCGTATCCCGTGATCACTATGATCTCTGTACTGGCGTCCATCTCCTTGATCCGCCTCAGAACCTCTAAGCCGCCCATACCAGGCATCTTAATGTCAGTGATGACTATAGGAGGTTTTTCCTGCTCAAATATTTGCAATCCCTCCTTACCGTTTTCCGCCGTAAAGACCGTGTAACCGTAAGCCTTCAAGGTAAATCGGAAAATGGCCAAAGTTGGTTTTTCGTCGTCGACAACCAGAATCTTGTCCATTTGCACTTACTCAAGGTGATTTGTTCCACTCGATGGCGCGGGAGGAAAGCAGAGTGTGATCATAGTGAGTGCTGCAGGCGACAATGGTGGGGGCGGTGAAAAAGATAGAGTATGCAAGAAGGAAGATACCCCACTATATACATAGAAGAAAAATGCTTTGGTCACTCGAGTCCCGCGAGGCTGTGGTAAATTATTTGAACGTCATTTTTGGAAAGGCTTTGCAAATCTTCTCTTTCAAGCCAGATCCATTATCTGTTTCTTCTGCCCCGGGTAGGATAGGGTTTGCCTTTCCCAAGCTGAACTCCGGCATCCTACTCTAAACCCCAAGCAGACAATAGGAGGATCTCCTACTATATACTTTATTTATATAGAAATAGTAGGAATTGTCAATAACAAATAATGTCGTTTCAATACTGGTAGCTCATAAGTAAGAAATCGAGTGAATTAGGGGTGACCCCGTTTCTTTTCACTTTTTAATCGAGCCGCTGGTTTCAGGTTGCTCTGGCTAACTTGCCCTGCGCCAGGCGGTAGACGGTGTCGGTGGTCTTGGAAAGGAACTCTCTGTTGTGGGAGGCAATCAGGTAGGTTAAGTCGGAACTTCTTAGTATCTGGATGAGCCGTTCCACCGTGTCTTCGTCTAATCCAGTAGTGGGCTCGTCCAGAACTAGCACCTCGGGTTGCATGGCAAGGACTGTTGCCAGCGAGATTAACCTTTTTTCTCCCCCAGACAACTTATAGGTCAAACGGTCCTCGAATTCCTCGAGGCCCAAGCGCTTGAGCACCTGGCGGGTAATTTCCAAGGCCTCATCTTGAGTCCTGCCCAGATTTAGCGGACCAAAGGCCACGTCTTCAGCTACTGTTGGACAGAAGAGCTGATCGTCAGAATCCTGAAAAAGCAAGCCGATCTTTTCCCTCACTTCTCTGAAGTCTTTTTCCTGTTGGCGCTTCTTGCCGAACACTAGTATTTCACCCTGATTTGGTCTTAGCAGACCCATAAGAAGGTGAAAGAGGGTGGTCTTCCCACTTCCATTAGGGCCAATTAAACCCACCCGTTGGCCACGACTGATTTGCAAATTGAGGTTATCCAGAACCGGCCGCTGGGAGTGGTTGCCGTGGTAGACGAAGGAGACCCCCTTCAAGTCTATGATTACTTCAGAATTATCCATTGTAATGACGCCATGCCACCTACGACGAGCATCATGATCAAAAGCATGACAACGTCGATTTTTTGCAGTTTGAAGTGGCTAAGGAGATAGAATTCTCCATGAAATCCTCGACAGAGCATGGCCTTGCGGATGCGGTCGGCTCGATCGAAGCTCTTAATTAACAGCATGCCGATGAGGTATGAGAGGCTTCTATAAGTATGCAAATTAGTACCGGGCCTGAAAGCTCTGATTTTCATGGCTGCGCGCAGTCGATCATATTCCAAATGAAGGACTTGGAGGTAACGGACGGTGAAAAATAGAAGATGAATTAGCTTGCTCGGGACATACAGGTGGCTTAAGGCATGCCCCAGGGTGATGATCGGGGTAGTGGCAAGGAGCGCGATCAAGGCAACAACGATGGTGTTTGATTTCACTGTGATTTGGAGAGCGTAGATTATCCCATCCCGGGTAGCATCTAATGGACCGATACTGAAAAGTTTTTCCCCACCGTAGGTAAAGGGCAAAAAGAGCCACAAGAAAAGGATAAAAGCGTTGACCACTAAAAGTCGTAAGAAAACTTCTCTTAGGGAGAGGCGGGCAATGAGGAGCAAAGCGAGAGAAAAACAAACAGCCGTTGCCAGGCAAAGGGACTTATCAGCAACTGCGACAATCACAGAAAACAACACGGCGATAACTATTTTTAGTCGGGGATCAAGACGGTGGAGAAGGGAATCTCCGCTGGCGAAGTTATCGATATGCATCTTTCTTAGCTTTCAGCTATCAGCGGTCAGCTTTCAGCAAGTATCAGAGTCAAAAGGCAGCACATGAGGATTCGCAATGCATTCCTCTCAAATTATTACTGCTTGTCCATATTCTGCTGACCTCTGACCTCTTTCCCTATCCTTCCTACTCTTGAAATACATGAGCAAGCCAAAAAGGCCCAAAATATATCCTATGCCGCCAATAATTTCCGTAACACCAGGTCCCTCTTTTCGGGTATTGCGGATAAGCTGGATCACCGGTTTGAGCTTTCGGTCTAGAGCCTGATCGATCATTACCTCCAACTGACCCATGTCCACTGTTGCAGAGGAAGGAGCCGCAACTTTCTCACTTATTTTAGTAACTGGTGCGTCTGAAAGTGACTCCGATAAGCCAAGTTCAGCGGCTGTTATAATGAAATCATTTTTATGGGCCACGCCAGCAGTCAGAACAATCCTTAGATCTTCCTTAGCCGGTATTTTGAAGGAAAACTCACCCTTTTCATTTGTTCTGCCTTCTAAGAGCTTGACTCCTGCACTATTGTAAACTTCCACCGGCGAATTTTGCGCCTTTTTACCACCAGGGTAATAGCCTTCCACAAAAACCATGTCACCTTCAACCCAGGCGAAAACGTTGACCTTATGGGCCCAGACTTGTGAGGCCAGACTCAAAAAAGTGATCATTAATAGAGCATTTATCACTAAGGTAGCACCCCTGGTGAAAGGGTGGCGACTATCCAGCAGCATGGGTCACTCCCAGGAGCTCGGGTTTGACCTTCATGAGAAAAGCCAGGCAGAAAGCTACTATTAAGCCTTCGAGAAACATAACAGGAAGATGGGCCAGCACAAGAACTTTTGCCGCCTGCAGAAACGACTCGCCGGTGAATATAAGACACAGGGCCAACAATAGGGAGCTGAGCAAGATGGCTAAAAAGCCAGAGGAAAAAGCCATCGCTGTGACAAGGCCTGGGTGTTTCGAGGTTAAGGATCGACCGAAAAGGTAGTAGCAGAGAATGGCGGGCCCGGCCATGATAAAGGTATTAACTCCCAGGGTAGTCAGGCCTCCAAATTGGAAGAGAAGAGCTTGGAGTGCTAGGCCCACCAAAATGGCAGGAAAGGCCGCCCAGCCAAGTACAATTCCCAACAGGCCGTTAAGAACCAGGTGTACAGCAGAAGGACCAAGTGGCACCCGGATGAGGGAGGCCACAAAAAAAGCTGCGGTCAAAACCGCTACCCGGGGGATGCTCTCATTGTCCATCTTCTTCAAGCCCATGGCAACCCCGGCTGCCGTAAGGGCTGCCCCTGCTACCAGAACGGGCGGTGAAAGAACTCCTTCAGATATATGCATAGCTAACCTTCTACTTCGAACCAAACTAAAAAGGTCACACAAGCCTATCTTTGAGGATGCCCTTCGGAGCATGGATAAGCCTTCGTGACCTGGTGGTGGCAATAAAATTGTATTAATGTGTGGGCTTCGACCCAACCATTATAGAAAAATTATTACCATCTTCATTGCCATAGTCAAGGACATTTCTGATTTAGCATTGCGGATTTCGGATTGGGGATTGGGGAATTTCGCGGTCTCAACCTCTTGCAATCTCAAATCCGAAATCGTCAATCTTCATCGTGCCCATGTCTGTGTTGGGGGTCGGGCCAGTGTTGGTGTGCGTGGCTGGTCGCCCTGTGTTCATGCCGGTGACTGTCGTAGATGGGCCGGGGCATCCCTGGGAAAGAGTGATCGTGATGTCCGTCGTCGTGATGATGCCAGTGTTCATGTGCAATCGCCTGGTGATGGTGCAAGTGATGGTGTTTTTCAAAAAATAACAGTGCCAAAGAGATAACTATAATCACCATTGCAATTACCTGAGCAGGGTAAATGGATTCTGTGAGAAAAAGTGCAGCAAGGATGACTCCAAAGAAAGGGGAACTCGAGAAAATGATCTGACTCCGCGCAGCACCAAGTTTTTGGGCCGAAGCTATATAGAGCACCAAGCTAAAACCGTAAGAGAAAATACCAACCAAAATGGCCGCTGTAGTTAGCTGAAATGTGGCAGCGTATGGATCCAATTGTGTTCCAATACTAAGATTGACGATGCCCGCCACCATCCCTTTCCAAAAGGTAGTCTGGGCTGGGGTAATGGCTGTGATTAAGGCGGTGAAGTGATTGTCCAAACCCCAACAAAAACAAGCTGCACCTACCAGTAAGCCAGCTTTGACCCCTGCATGTCCCTCGGAAAAAGAAAGCAGAGTTGCTGCTGCCACTATTCCCAGGCTGGCGCTCCAGCCGGCAAAATGTAATTCATCGCGAAAAATGAGAAATCCAAGAATTACAGTGGCTATGAGCTCCAAATTGAGCCAAAGGGATACTGAGGCAGCCGAGGCCAGGCTCAAACCGAAGAGCAGTAACAGCGGGCCAAGCACTCCACCCAGACCAATGGCCCCAAGGAGGCGGTAAGCAGTTTTGCGATCAAGGTCCCAGGGGAAAGAAAATTTTCTCTGCTTGATTAACAAAGGAATAACCCCGATGGCAGCTCCCAAATAAAGAAGCCCAGCGAGCTGAAAGGTTGGTAATGCTTGCAACAGTGCCTTACTTGCCGGGGCGGCGGCACCGAACAAAAGGGCGGCCAAAAGAGCTGTGGCTAGTGGTTGTTTGGGCATAGTTAGCTATCTACTTGTCATAATGATAGTCTATTTTATCATAGAAACCTGGTCCTTTACCGTATAGCGCGATTTTCGATGGGCTCGGTAAAATTAAAATGGCTTCACCGGTAAAGATAACGAGCTGTTAATGACTATTTATCTCGACACAATAAACGAAGTTAAGTCTGGTCCGTGCCTAATGCAATCTGTTGGCATTAATAGGATGAATTTGTTCATTTTCTTTACCTTGAGTTGGTGAGTAATTGAGGTACAGATGTTGCACTATCACATTAATGGGTGGAAGTTTTTTCTGAGGCCTCAGCCATGGCAAAAGCCCCGGGTGGCTCCAGTAAAGGCGTAACGGATCTTTGACTGTAAAAGCAAACCGTTTCTCCACTCTTGCCGGGTATCATTTAGGATAAAAAAGTGAATGAAAAACCATACAACTATCCAGCAATCAAAGCCCGGTACCCTGTTACTTTGTTGACCGCAGAAGGGCATGTTCATGGAGAGACGCGGCTCATCAACAACCGTGGAGCACTTATTCGCTGCCACCAGCCTCCTAGGCTACACGAGGCTGCCACTGTAAGTATAGATATTTCGGAAAATGAGACCCTGATGGTGGAGGCTGAGGTTGTCCGACTGGAATTTTATGAACCGGACAATAATGACGAGGTCGCCCCGCGGGGCATGGTGGTGCGCTTTACCAACTCGTCAGCCATCGGTCGCAAGCGGTTGCGCAATTTAATTGCCAAACACTACCTGCAGAAGCTTAATCGCTTGGCAGCCAAGAAATGAATCTCACCTGGGCCCGCTGACCATTGCGTCTACTGCTTCAGCCCTGCTTCAATCCTGCCAGGACAGCTCTTTCTGTTACTCCAGCCGAGATACCAAACATCAGTGATGAACCGTATTTCTCACCAGGGGCAATATTCAGGCATGCTCTGTCCTCCCAGACCCAGTTATCAATTGGAGAAGCCAGATCTAGTGAGAAGGCCAAGTTTTACTTGGTAAATAGGTCATGGCATTTACTTTGCAGTAAATGACTGCTAACGTTTGCTTAATATTTTTAAGGACTTTTGCCATGTGGCACTATGGACTTTTTGTCTTGGCAATACTATCCATGGTTTTCGCAGTCGGGGGTGTGTGTTGGTTCTTTGAGGGCTTAGCCGCACTTCGAAAAAAACGCTTAATAGAAAACCTTCCTACTTCTGAAATTCGTTCCCTGGATATGGGTATTGTCGAGGTGAAAGGAAAGGCCAAAGCAAAAAAGCCCATGTATAGTCCAATCTCCGGCACACCTTGCATCTATTACACCTACAAGGTTGAACAATGGCAAAGCCGGAAGGATGGCTCTCGCTGGGTGATTATAGCACTGGGAGACAGTGGTGAGCATTGCTTCTATGTTGATGATAACACTGGTAAAGTATTAATAAATCCCAAGGATGCCAAGATCTCATCTCCTTGCAATCATGTCCAGAGATTCCCGGACTACGATAGTCTTCCCCAAAACCTACGATCTCTTATTGACCAGGGAGGTAGTAGCCTTCTGAGTTTTATGAGAAGATCCAGGGGGGAGCTCATGTTCACAGAGAATTATATCGAGACTGAGCAGGCGATCTATGTTTTAGGCACTGTCGAATCCATGGAAGATATAAGCCAAAGGGCTGACGAAAGAGGGTACGGTGTGACCGATAGCCTAGACGAAGTTGTTCAGCAAAATTTAGATCAGAAAAGTAATCCAGTGGAAAAATTCGTTATTCGAAAAGGAAAAGAAATACCACTACTTTATATTTCGGACCGAAAAGAAAAAGATATAACCCAAAGAATGCAAAGGAGTTCCATAAGACGTATTGTGGGAGGTCCCATTACCCTGGCAGCGAGTTCATTCTTAATCCATCACTACTATACTTTTTCTTTACGTTATATTAGTGAAGCGTCAGAGATCAGTCTGATATTCAAAGCATGGATTCTCCTTGGTCCAGTATTGCTGGTGCTGAGCATGTTCATCCTCGGCTACTATTGTTACGATTACACCAGGACACTTATAAGGGTTCAGGGCAATTAACCTCAAAGGGGTGAAGGTACTTTTTTTGCTAAAATTCAAGAAGTATCCTCTATCTAGTTTCTATTTCTTATCAGGTTCATCTCTCCAGAATCTATAACGCAAGACCTTATATCCATTTCTAAATCTAATATCCTCTAAA
>CP070689.1:487832-503595 GCA_020353155.1 Deltaproteobacteria bacterium
TTTGGCCTCAGTCAAGCTGGAGGGGACTCTATTCTTCAATGTCTATCGGGTGGACCTATTCTCTCAGGTCTTCAAGCTCATCCTAGCCACAGGTTTTTTCCTAGTGATCTGCATCTGCACTGAGCTCAAGGGGATCCAAGAGCACCATCATCCGGAATTCTATCTTCTAATGACCACCTGCACCTTGGCCATGATGCTGCTAGTCAGCAGTGTCGAATTGCTGACTATCTACGTAGCCTTGGAACTCTCCAGTTACTCCCTTTATCTTCTAGTTCCACTTCGGAAGGGCTACGGAGTTCATGTGGAATCGGGCATCAAATACTTTCTGGTGGGAGCCTTTACTTCTGCGGTGATGCTATTTGGCATCGCCTCTCTCTACGGTGTTGTTCACACCACTTATGTGGCTGAGATTATAAAAGTGCTTCCCTCCGTCATAGGAAGGCCCGCAGCTATAATCGGCCTGCTCCTTACCTTGTGTGGGTTTTTCTTTAAGCTAGCAGTTTTTCCCTTTCACTTTTGGGCTCCTGACGCCTACCAGGGAGCAGCAAATCAGGTCACCGCGTACATTGCCACAGCCTCGAAGGTGGCGGCAGTAGCTATCCTCACCCGAATGGTTGCCCTGAGCAGCGGCAATAGCATCTACCTGGTTCACGTACTGGTTACTCTCTCCATCGCTTCCATGACTCTGGGAAATCTAGTCGCAATTGTGCAGAAAGACATGAAGAGGTTGCTGGCCTACTCCAGTATTTCCCATGCAGGCTATGTCCTTATCGGGATTCTCAGTATGACTCAGAGTGGATATGCTGGCGCCATCTTTTATGCTGTGGCATATTTGATCATGAAGTTCACCTGCTTTTTGGTGGTGGTTAAAGTGGCCTACGACGGCAGCGATCTGAAGATCGCCCAACTGGCTGGGTTACATCGCCGCTCCCCCATGCTGGCCATGGCGCTGATGTTGGGAGTTTTTGGTTTGGCCGGTATCCCCCCGACCATTGGCTTTACCGGCAAATTCCTAGTTTTTGCCGCCGCCATGAAAAAGGGTTATTTTACCCTAGTTCTCATCGCCATGATAAATGTGGTGATCTCTCTTTACTACTATATTCTGGTAGTCAGAGCCGCATACCTCCTGGACTCGGATCCATCTTTGCCCCGCCTGCAAGTGTCCATTCCCACCAAAATGCTCACAGGAGCCCTGGTAACGGCAATGCTGGTACTTGGGGTATTTCCCCACTATCTGCTGGAGCTTGCCCGAGCCGCTGCCAGCGCACTTATGTAAAGTGTCTAAAGTGTCTAAAGTGTCTAAAATGCCTGTAGTTTCCCCCGCATAGGGCATGGGGCATGGAGCATGGAGTAAAGCGAGACGGGATAAGAGGTCAGATGTCAGATGACGGAGGACAGGCGACAGATTGCGGATTTGGGATTGAGGTATTGAGGAATTAGGGAATTGAGGAATTGAGATGACGATTACGGTCACTAATCTAGGAGGTATCCATTTTTTGAATTCCTAAATTCCTGAATCCCTGAATTCTTAAATTGCTCATTTTAGTCATTTTATTCGGGAATAAAAGGTTGGTAATCTTTTACTGATGCCTTGCGCCTCTTGGAGGAAGACTTGGTCTCTTCGCTGAGTCCTTCATCCTTATTTTTCTTCTCGTAACATAGCCGTTCTTGTTCCACTAGCGTGGTGTTTGTCAATTTAATCGAGTTACCCCACTTGTAGTCCTCGTCCCTGCTATGCTGGAGGATAAGACTAATCTTGTTGCCCTTTTCATCCCTGAAAGACCACTTCCAGGCTATAATTACGTGAAAGGGATCGCCACGCCACTCGTCAGGTTCCCCAAACTTCTTTTTGAATTTTTCCAGAAGTTCTTCGTAAAAATTCTTGTCCTCGTATTCATATTTTAACTTTATCCGAACAATCTGCCCCGGCTTGGAACAGTTGCCAAAGTCGACGGTGCCGGTTTTATAGCCGTCGATTTCCCGAATCCTCACTTCGCGCAAATACTGCCGATCACGGAGTACTATGGAGGTTTCCATTTGCACAAGGTCGACAAACATGCCAATCTGTTCACCCAAAATGAGTCCTGCTATCTTACGGGGAGCCTTGCCCGCTGAGGCATGATCGGGAAACAACAATAAAAGTGCAACAAGAATGGAAAGGAACATGTATCTATACATCCTGAATCTCCTTTAGCCCCGCCTTGAAGTCTAATGCTTTTTAGCTGGATTGACCCTTAATTTCAATGGATGTTGGATCGACACCATTATCCAGCACCAGCCAACTGAAGGCAATAGTAATAAGAAATATCATTTCAGACAAGTAAATCGTTTATGAGGATGGGGCACAGAGTAAATTGCGGATTGCGGATTTGAGATTTTAGATTTTAGATTTGGGACTTTTTGACCTCAGCAGGCATGTTGTGCTACCGTTGAGCCGCTTATTTTACTCCACGCAATATCTAATAGTTTGATTAATAGTTAAAAAGTATGGCCAGCTTGGAAGAACAGCTAATTCAAGACATCAAAGCCGGAAATACCGTCTCTCTGGAGAGAGGTCTGCTAATAATCTCTGGATTGAACACTGAAGGAGAGATTGAAACATACGCCCAGAAACTGGATCAAATTTATAATGGGTTTGTTGAAAGGCTGACGTCAAAGAGCCCTTTAAGCCCGGAGTCGACAAGAAAATACATGACGAGGTCTATGGCCAAATGGCTCTTTGAATATCTCTGGAACACCAAACCAAAGAGATGTAACAGTAATTTCTTGTTAACAGATGTAATCGATGCTCAATTAAATCCCAACATGCATCAAAAGGTGGGTTCATGTGTTGGGCTCACCTCTCTGTATACGGTCTTAGGATTAAGAGAAGGTCTGGATCTTACAATCCTGGTAAGTGACAGTCACATTGTAAGTCGATTGAGAATAGATAGCGCTAATTTTTGCAATATAGACAACACGGACCCTCTTGGTTTTGATTGCCACATCAAGGAAGAGGAATTTCTGGAGTACCCGCCTGTCAAGCTTGTTGCCAATGTGTTGAATAGCCGCGGAATGACAGTGGAGATAACCGAGAATCTGGCGGAGGCAAAGGAAGACTATGAAAAGGCAATCAAAGTAAACCCGGACTATGCCAACGCTTACAATAATCGCGGCAACATAAAGTTAAAACAAGGAGATTATGCTGGGGCAATAGAAGACTACAACAGAGCAATTGGACTGAATGCGCTTTTTGTTGAAGCACATTGCAATCGTGGGATAGCCAGGGAGAATCTTGGGGATCTCACCGGGGCCATTCAAGACTTTAACAAAGCAATTGATCTGGATTCGGAATATGGCGATGCTTATTTCCACCGAGGAAGTGCAAAACAAAGCTTGGGAGATTACACTGCGGCTCTCTCAGATTTTGACAAAGTGCTCGAGATCGATCCTGAATCTGCGGATAAAGTGATGAAATTCAGGGACCGCGCAGCGGCACTAGAGAGGGAGACACAAAAATCCTCAAATCCCTAATTAAAGGATCTAGGAGCCAGCAGAGCTAAAGCATAGGGCATGGGGCATGGAGCACAGGGAATTAATTTCGACTTTCGGATTGCGAAGTGCTAATTTTCTATTTTTATTCTTTAATTTCTAATTTTGAAATTATTGATCTCTGACCTCTGACATCCGACCTCTGTCTTCTGATCCCTGATTCTACTCTGATTTCTTCAGCATTGATTGTGAAACATGCACCCCCACCAGCCAGGCAACCTGGACCACCAGATAAAGTTGCCCGATAACTGCTTCGAGAATGCAAAGCGATCTGGCCAGGCTGGTAACCGGGGTAATGTCGCCGTAGCCCAGAGTGGTTATAGTGACAAAACTGTAGTAGAGAAAGGACCGGCTGATTGAAATGCCCTCAATATCCGGGATTGAAAATGAGCCAGGGTTCAGTGACTCCACAGCCCCAAAAATAAAACTCCACGCCAATGCCATGAGCAAATAAACGATAGCTGCGCCTGCTATGAGATCCCTGGTCACCTCTTTTTGGGTATATACAAAGATCAGTATCTGAATAATGGCAAAAATAAAAAAAGCAGCCCCGCAGAGTCCACCCACCGCCTCCAGAGCCGAATACTGCATGAAATACCTGGACCAAATGGATCCAAGCATGGGCAGGGCCAGCAACACTCCAACAAGGATGTGATGTTTTTTTTGGCTGACAGCATAGATGACGGCTATAAAGAGAGCAGACCAGAAGATGTCCATAAGCATGCGGAGCCTGACGAACTCATCCGCAAGAGGAACGATAATGAGCATGGCCAGGATTAAAAGGAGAAGTGCCAGGAACCGTCGCTTGAAACACCACCGAGTAAAGGGTAAACAAGTCTGATCGTCCATTTGCATGCCTTTCATCTCATCTCAGTGTTGTGATTGCATCTTGGTAAACTAATTCACCCTCGCAGGTCAAGGGCTAAAGGAAACCCTGATCACCATCAAGGCATCATCTGCGGCGTTGCCTTCGATCGTTCCTCCTTGCGGCGTATTGCTCCATACGCCTCAGTCGTCTCTCCTCGGCGCCTTGCATCTAATACCTCGCTGGTGATCAGGAATACTCCATAAGCCGCTGATTTCAGTTATGATTACTAAATCAGACTGGTGGATTTGGGGAAAAACAAAAAGAAAAAGAGCCTAATTGTTGACAGTTGTGACCTCTCGACCTTATTTTAATATTCATTACAATTTGAAACAGGACCGGGTGCTTAGCTTGGTCAAATTTTAAATAAGGGGAAAACATGAGCAGTATTTTCCGTGCCGCGAGGGCTTCACTTGCCGAAAAAGTCAAGAGACATCGCAACAAGCCTTTTCTGGAAGCCATGATGGCCGCCACTGCCCTTCTTGCCCTTGCGGACGAAGAGATTGTGCTATCGGAGCGACTGGCTCTCGACTATATCTTGGAGAATGTAAAAGAACTCAAAGTATTTGATGTCCATCAGGCGGTAAATCTCTTCCGAGATTACGGCAATGAGGTACAACAGGATTTTAACAAGGCAAAGGAAAAGGTGTTAAACACTGTTGCTAAATTTTCAGGGGACCAGCAAAAAGCTGCCCTTCTCGTCCGTGCCTGCATCCTCATCGCCAAAGCAGACGGCAATTTTAGTGAACCGGAGCAAAAAGTGGTTGATGAGCTCTGCCGGGTATTGTGCCTGGAATCTGCAAAAGTGTGTAAATTCGAGGAGATAGTTGAAGGTGAATAGAATCTCGTAGGAGCAACCTTCGCTTGCGATAAAGACGTTAGCTGCGGCTTCTCTGATCGCAACCGGAGGTTGCTCCTACAAGACATGGGAGGGAATAGAGCGTGAAAGATTTTGGCAAATTAAGTGCTGTTTTACTTCTAATTCTAGTTTTGTTTTGCGGTTCTACCTTGGTTTATTCAGAAGTATCTAAAAAGGATATTTATGACCTGGGCAGACTGAAGCCGATGGACAGCGTTTTAAAGGTCAAGGTGGGGGAACCTGCTCCTGACTTTGTTCTCCCGTCAGTTTCGGGTGAGAAGATTTCCCTCAACCAGTTTCTTGGGCAAAAAAACATTGTACTCTCTTTTGTTCCTGCGGCTTTTACTCCCGTTTGCTCGCAACAATTCCCGGGCTACAGTATTGTAAAGAACGTCTTGGATGAAACTGATGCAGTGCTCTTAGGAATCACGGTTGACAACATTCCCACTCTTCATGCCTGGACAAGGCAAATGGGAACGGTATGGTTCCACGTACTGTCAGACTTTTGGCCCCACGGAGCCGTAGCTAAAAAGTATGGAGTCTTTCGTTCTGACGGGTTTACTGAAAGGGCAGTCTTTATCATCGACAAAAAGGGAATTATCCGATTTATTCAGGTGTCTGATATAAACAAAAAACCGGATCCAGCTGTTTGTGCCCTCGAACTTAAAAAATTGGAGAAATAGTCAGATAAACCAGTACGCATAGGGCATAGAGCAAAGAGCATAGAGCAATAGATTTTGAATTTACCCTATGCCCCTGCGCTATGCTCCATGCCCTCTCAAATCTAAAATTCTACTTGCCAAACAACCCCTTGACCGTTTCATTGACTGCTTTTTCAGCTGATCTTTTAGTTTCCTCGTCTTCTATGGGAATGCGGGAAGTGAGAGCTTTTAACTCTTTGTTAAGAGTGGCAGTGACGGCAGGGGAGACCAACTTATCGTAAAGTTCAGCAAAAACTAGGTAAAAGACTTCTTCGGCGGTGGCGCCCCCGCTCTTCTCACCTACATTTTTGAGGTGAATCCTCGGAAGGGAAGCTGATGCACTTATGCTGGAGCCAGTTTTCATGTCCAGGTCCATTTTCACTTTGCCATCCGTAATGACGAAGTCTCTGATTATAAGCTTCTTGCCAGTGGACTCCTTTGACGCCTTTTTGCTTGAAGAGGAGGACTTGGAAGTATCCGCGCTTTTTTTAACATTGGTCAAAATGGTTTGAAAGTTATCAGTACGTTGCACTTTCTCATAGGTGATGTTGGGGCCAACGACCTCTATTCTATCTATAATGATGGGATCACGGGTTATAGACTTTTCATCCACATTCACATAAATAGCATTTACACTCATGGCCTCGGGTGATTTAAACCCCTTGGGGTTACCCAGGTAAAAATCCTTCAGTTTGGCCTCACCAGAAAAAAGAGAAATGCTTACATCGTTGATCCGTAAATCTGTTTTGGTCATTGCAGGACCGTATTTATTAACCGCGGTCTTAATTATGGGGCCCAGATTGGATATTCCAATAACCAGCACTGCGGCAACAACTACTGCAAGTGCGATTCCTACATAAATAAACTTTTTCATGGTTTTCTCCTTAACCGGGGACGTTTAGATACTTATATGCTTGGGTAAACTATAATTACTAAATGTGATGAGGCAACTTCCCTAACCCTCTAACTTGACTATTGACAATAGATCCTTAGGTATTAACCTTCCCCTTACACAAATCACCAGAGCCACCTCTTGGAAAAAGTACTTTTTTCTGGGGATCGACAAATGAAAAACCTTTTTGCAGCCTTGCTCTTAGTTCTGTTATTGATCTTGTCTTCCAATGTCTATTCAGAAAAAGAAAAACCGAATGGACGAGAAAGATCAGATTCAATAAAAGAGTCAAAAATTCTAATTAAGCAGGAAAGGAGCCCGTTGCAAAAAAATAACTATTTAATCGACTTTTCAGACTATGAGGAAGGTTCCATAGACGAATGGCTCAAAAACAAAGGATTCAAGTTTGAACAAGCGGCCGAAGATCGCAAGAAACTTGACCTGGATGTGGATGAAGGTGCTCTTATTCTGGAGGCCAAAACGCGGTTGAGAGGTTTCATAGTAAATGACTCTTTGGAGCCACGAAAATATTCTGGAGTGAGGGTCGAATGGGGAGTAGTCAAATACCCCAGAGGTGCCTCTTATGAGGCTAAGGTTAACAATGAAGCTATTCAGATTCTTATATTTTTTGGATATGAAAAAATCTCCAGTGGCCATCTGGTGCTGCCGAACAGTCCCTATTTTATTGGTCTATTTCTTGGCAGACATGACATGCCCTACAAGGCCTATAAAGGAAGATATTATCAAGAGGGCGGGCGTTTTGTCTGTATGGGTAATCCGCTACCAGGTGAGACAATAATTTCAGAATTCGATCTAATCTATGCTTTCAAAAGATATTTTCAAAGAGACGAGGTTCCCAACATAACTGGTGTGGCTCTAGTGATGGATACAACTTCGTCAGGAGATGACGGTAGAGCAGTGGCATTCGTTAACAGAATAGAGTTTTTTGAATAGTTCGTTGAGATCAACCCTCCTTTGGTAATTTTTCGTATTGACAATCACCCTTTCGTTTTTAACTTAACTTATACCAAACTGACCAATTGCTGACCTCGGTAAATAATAAAAAAAATATAATAGAGAATTTTTCTCATTACGCCTTGACTATAAATTTTAGGGTGATTATCGCTTACAACCTTTAGATTCATTTAAAGTAAGGAGGAGCTTATGTTTAGTACAGTAAGGAAACTGATGATAATAAGTTTTGTCATGGCTGTGGTGATTACCATGGCAGTGGTTGCGGCAGAAGCCAGGAAAATTCCCAGGGTGGACAATTTTGTCATCCTCATTGATCAGTCAGGCTCCATGTTCATGGAGCACAAAGAAAGAAAAGAGGTCAAGGCCGTCCTGGTGAAAAAGATGCTTTTGGAGATGAACAAGCGGATTCCCGAGTTGGGTTACACCTCTGCAATTCAACTTTTTAGTCCGGAGGAAACACTCATTGGTCCCCAGACTTACTCGCGATATTTCTTCGAGCAGGAAATTCAAAAACTGCCCGATAAAGGAAAAATCTTCGGTAACTTGACCGCGCTAGGAACCGAGATTGAGGCTTTGGACAAGATAATGGGCGGATTTTCCGGTAAGACCTCAGTAATTGTCGTCTCCGACGGCGAAGTAAACCAGGGCAAGGATCCTTACCAAACGGCAAAAGCCATAAATAACGAATACACCAATATCTGCTTTGATGTTATCTCCCTGGCCGACAGTGCTGAGGGTGAAGAGACCTTGAGAAAGATAAACGCACTTGGTACCTGCACATTTGCTAGCGGTGAAGAGATGATGTCAGACTTGGTGGCAATAGAGACCTTCCTCAGCCAGGTACTGTACATGGAGGTGGCAGATGTTGCTACCGAGGAGATGAGAATCCAAGAAATCGCCCCCAATATCATCACCGTGGGAGGGGGTTATTTTGGTTTCGATAGCGCTGGTATCAACGAGGCCGCCTGGACTGCCATAGGAAATGTAGTGACTGAGAAGCTTGGAAAGAATCCAGGGTCTTCTCTGGTCATCGAAGGGCACACCGACTCAACCGGGGCCTCGGATTACAACCAGAATTTATCTGAGAGACGGGCTGAGGCGGTCAAAAGTTTTTTTGCCAGCAAGGGTATTCCCTCAAGCAGCATGACGACCGTAGGCTATGGAGAAACCATGCCCAGAGTGAGCAACACCACCCCAGAGGGACGAGCCGTCAACAGGAGAGTGGACATTCGGATAGTGGAATAACCTAATAAACTTATTTCTTCCGCCCGCCTCGCCTTTATCTCATGGCGGGCGGAATTTTTTACATCTGAATCGAAAAGTCCCCTCTAGGGCAGACCGGAGCCAGATTTTCAGATAGAGATATTCTTTAATCAGCGTCCACCCACCCGTAAACTCATTGATAAAAAACCAAGATTTTGAATTATTAGGGAGAAAAGCAAATGGATCTCAACACCATTCTAACTAGATTACAAGAAGTGATAACCCTTTACGGTCTCAAGGTCATTGCAGCAATCGTTATTTTTATTGTGGGACGCTGGGTGGCAAAAGGCTTGAAAAGATTAACCGTACGGGCTTTGACCAAAGCAAAGGTTGATGAAACCCTCGTTTCATTCCTCGGCCACCTAACTTATATTGCCTTGCTGGCCTTTGTTATTATAGCTGCAATAAATCAGCTTGGTGTGCAAACAACCTCTTTTATAGCGATTCTGGGCGCTGCCGGTCTTGCCGTTGGTTTGGCCTTACAGGGGTCTCTAGCGAATTTCGCCGCCGGCGTCTTGATGATTATATTCAGACCCTTCAGGGTTGGTGACTATGTCGAGGGTGGAGGAACTGCCGGGATTGTTGAGGAGATTCAGATTTTTACCACCAAACTGAGAACACCAGATAACAAATCCATAATCATTCCTAATGCGAAAATAACCGGGGATAATATTATCAATTACTCTGCCAAAGACTCAAGGCGCATGGATATGATCGTTGGAGTTAGCTACGACGACGATTACGACCAGGTCAAGGAGGTTCTGGAGGACATTCTGGCCAAAGATGGGCGAATACTCGAGGAGCCGGCAGCCAAAATTGGTATTCTTGAATTCGGTGATAACAGTGTCAACTTTGTTTTTCGCCCCTGGGTTAAAACAGCGGAATATTGGGATGTTTATTTTGATCTAACCGAGGCGATCAAGAAACGCTTCGATGAGGAAGGCATCACCATCCCCTATCCGCAGAGGGATGTCCATTTGTTTGAGCACAAAGAAGAAGTTCTGCAGTAGAAGAAGCGACGATCCTCCAAATCCGCATGAATCCCCCTTCCGAAAAAGGGGGATTTTTTTATTTAAGTCCCTTGCCGGGCGGTGAAGTCTAAAGTATAAAAAGAAAAGGGTCTTGCACCGCGCTTCCTTTTATTATATCCAATTTTTAAGTCCTATCTTCGAGGGGTAATCTTATGAGATCTAAAGTCCGCCTAATAGTTTTTATCATTTCTATTATAGTCTTATCACTGGCATATCCGGTAAGGGCAGACGAAGTGTACCTCAAGAACGGTGATCTGATTACTGGTGAGATAGAGACCTCCGAAGAGGGACTGATGGTCGTGGAAACCGCCTACGCCAAGAAAATCAGAGTCAAGTGGGAGGAGGTTGCCTGTATTACCTCTGACAAGGAGATAACACTCCTACTAAAAAATAATGAGAAAATAGTTGGCCGAGCTACGTGCCCAACTCTTGGCTCTATTCAACTAATTGACCAAGAAACAGGGGCAAAAAGGGATTTCTCCCTTGCCGACTTCCAGGGGATCAACCCGCCCCCACCTCCACCACCAGTTACTTATAAGGCGCTGGTTGACGTGGGTGGAGCTATTAACAGCGGCAACACCCGCAGCAAGACTTTCAATTCATCCGCTAAGTTTCAAGCCCGGTCCAAGAAACAGCGCCTCTACTTGGAGGGAAAGTTCAACTATGGCGAGAGCGAGGGCGAAGAAGACAAACGGAACTGGCTGACCGGCGCAAAATATGACTACTTCTGGACCGAGAAACTCTACTCGTACCTGCGGCCTTTCGCTGAATATGACAAGTTCCAGGATCTTGACCTTCGCTTTATCACCTCTGCAGGGCCTGGATACCAGTTCATTGACACAGAGACTGCCAGTTTGTTCGCCGAATTGGGTCCGGCCTATTTTTATGAAGATTATGGCGATGTAGGCGACAACGAATACCTGGCTGCCAGGTGGGCTGCGGGAGTCAGATTCCACATAATTCCTCAAAAGATAATTTTTTTTCACCTGCACGAATTTTACTATGACCTCACCTCGGATGAAGGCGCTTACCTCCGCACTGAACAGGGGGTTCGCCTTGCCCTGGTGGAGAACTTCTTCATCAATTTTCAGGTTGACTACAAATACAAGAGCGATCCGCCGGAGGGGAACAAGAGTTCCGACACGGCTCTTGTCCTAGGAATAGGCTACGAACTGAATTTTTAGAAATAAAAAAGTTTCGATCACGGTATCCGAACATTTGCATCTCTTACAATCTCCTGCCAACTAAGTACCATTCTTCATTGACAAACCCGTACCATGTATTAGCTTTAAACGCGAAATTTACTCTTCCGTTGGACCAGGTTGATACAGGTACTTCTAAAAGAAGGAGAAGGCTCTTGCGGGCAAATGTAAGTAGATATCTCTTGTTTGCCGGATTTATGCTATACATGGTGGCCTGCCAAGCTGCAAAACATGAATTGAGCATAAATGAACTCAAAAGGGGAGAATACAGGTCTGAATGGTCCGCCAAAGGAAAAATAAAATTGAGCGACGGTATTTACAAAGAAAAAATCGCTGCAGACTCTGCCACTAAAGTTGTGATAAAGCTGAGTGACAAAATGGCCTTTGGTGATCTGAACGGCGACGGAGTTGAAGATGCAGCGGTAATACTGGTATCCGATCCTGGCGGCAGCGGGACCTTTTATGACCTGGCAGCGGTAATTAACAGTGAAGGCAAGGCCAAATATGCTGCCAGCGTTTTTTTAGGAGATCGAGTGCAGGTAGAAGAGGTTGATATTCGTTCCGGCCACCTAGTTGTTAAAATTGTAATCCACGACCGCACTGATCCAAGGTGTTGCCCATCTCTGAGAGTTGAGCAAGAATATGTGCTTCAGGGAGACGAACTGGTTCGGCACTCCCTAATGGAGAAATCTCAATGATACCTAGTAGGCGGAGTTAGATATGCTTGCCCAACGGCTGAAAGTTTTGCTAGCGATCTTACTCTTTATATCTTTGACTCTGAGCACCACCACATACGGTCAAAACGACAAAGGCCCAGAGCCCGCCGCTGAAGAAAAAACGGAATCACCGGCAGCAGCGAGTGTGGCCGAAATCGTACCCCTGGCTACCCAACTGGCTGAACGCTCAGCTGCTCTCGAAAGTGAGCTACAAAACCTTTTCAATTTCTCCGCGGCCGAGGAAAATCTGGATAAAATAGCCAAAGGAATTCAAAAGCTTTCCGAGGAGCTGCTAGCGCTGAAGACCGCTGGGAATTATGGCTACGATCAGTTGGCTGAAGTCAAATGGGAAATAAACAGGCAAGCCGATTCTCTTGAGAATATTATCGAGTCCCTTACAGTAGCTATCAATAAAACCGATTTTTGGAAAGAGGAGTGGTCAAAGGAGAGTCTAAGGTGGAAAGAGCTTCGATCTTCAATACCTAAACATGTGCCCCTAAAGGCAGTGGCGTCTACCTTTGCAAAAGTTGACAAGACAATCAATAGAACACTCGCAATTATCACGGAGAAGCAAAAATCTCTGTTAGCTTTGCAGCAAGAGACGGGAAACATTCAGCTAGGGCCATCCTCGCTGAGGCAGGAAGTAGACAATTTGTTGCTGGCTATGCGCGGTGAGCTCTGGAGTAAATCAGCTGACTCCATGTTTTCAACTGATTATTATTCTCAATTTGACGCCAGGCTCTGGGGAGAACTGCGAAAGGGGTTTGACACGCTCTCATGGCCCGGGCGGAAGTTTTTGCAAAAACAAGGATGGCTGTTGATCCTGCAAATCCTGCTGTCGTTGGCCGTGACACTCAACATACGGCGTAGTCGCAGTCTGCTGGAGCAGGATGAGCGATGGCAGTTTATTGCCAGGAGACCTATTGCCGCGGGCATTTTCTTTGGTTTTTTCGTCCTGATGCTGTTTTATAAGACGCCTCCAGCCACCTTCCGTTTGACCCTTAAGCTTATTCTTACAATAGCTCTCGCCAGACTCCTTGGAGGTTTCGTCGCAAAAGTGTGGAGAAAAAGGGTTGTTTATGCCCTGGCGGCGTTTCTGATCGCAACCTGGCTGCTCCAAGCTGTTAACCTGCCCCTTCCTCTTTTGCGGTTGTATGTTTTCATAACGGCCCTTGCCGGTATGTTTCTCTGCCTGTGGCGCGCGGGTGAGAGCTCCCGTCACAAGGGTCCCCCTCTCTATATCTGGACCCTCAGGTTGGGTGGCTTGATTTTCCTGGGCGTAATCATTGCCGAGATAGGTGGTTACAGCACCATGGCCGCCCATGTACTCCAAGCTTCCCTGGCAACCACCTTTGCGGTGTTGGGGGCTTGGATGCTCATGTTGATGGCTCGCGGTACACTGGAATGGATCATTCAGACTCCACCACTTAGAAACATACCATATTTGCAGAGCAAGGCGAATGTTATCGTCAGCAGATCGGCACTTTTGACTAATGTTCTAATTGGAGCCCTCTTTACTACCTTCATCCTGGTGATCTGGAGGGTCTATGACAGGCCGGCCGAGGCAATCCAAGGGGTGTTTGGTTTTGGATTCCTGGTAGGGTCTCGGAAGATTACTCTGGGGTTGGTTCTCACTGCAGCGGCAGTCCTCTACGGCTCTTTTCTGACTTCCTGGGCTGTGCAGACAATGCTTATGAAGGGAGTGCTTACCAGTAGGGAGTTGGAGGTTGGTGTTCGCATTTCAATTGCAAGGCTGGTTCACTATGGTTTTGTCTTCGTCGGCTTCCTCTTGGCTTTGGTGGCCCTTGGTGTTCACCTGAGGGATATAACGATCATCGCCGGTGCTCTGGGTGTTGGCATCGGCTTCGGCCTGCAGGCCATCGTCAATAACTTTGTCTCCGGTCTAATCCTGCTCTTCGAGAGGCCGGTAAAGGTGGGTGACTATATTCAACTCGGCGAGAAGTGGGCCGAGATCAAAAAGATCGGCTTAAGAGCCACTGTGATCGAGACTACCGATCGGTCGGAGATTGTGGTTCCCAACAGCGATCTCGTCACGAACCAGGTGACCAACTGGACCCTTTCGCACCGCATGGGGAGGCTTATTATTCCGGTGGGTGTGGAGTATGGTTCCGACGTTCCCCTAGTGATAGAAACTCTCATAGAGTGCGCCATGGCAAGCCCGAAGGTTATGAGGATGCCGGAGCCTCAGGTGCTGTTCTTAAACTTTGGCGAGAGTTCTCTCGATTTTGAACTTCGGGTGTGGATATCCAATATTGACGACAGACTCGTGGTTAAGAGTCAAATGCACCAGGAGATCGACCGCAGGTTCCGCCAGGCCGGAATCGTGATCGCCTTTCCCCAACGAGATCTGCACCTTCGCAGTGTGGATAAATCGGCTTCTTCCAATCTTTCAGGATCAAGTTCGAAGTCGGATGAAGATAGCCGCTCCTAGTTGCGGTCACAACCATAGAGCATGGAGCATAGAGCATAGGGTACAAACCACTAATCAGAGTACTGAATATCGAACAGCAGAACAAGAAACCGCAGAATGATGAAGTGATTACTTGGATATTCGAAATTTCTTGTTCGATATTCTGCGGTTCAAAGAGGCGCTAGCTCAGACGAGGTCAATTTTTACTCCTTTTCTCCTGAATTCTGGATTCTGACTCCTGGCTTCCTACTCCATGCCCCGTGCCCTATGCTTCCCCAAATACTCGCCCGCCCAGGCTATCTCCGGTCGGTTTTCCTAGCCAGGTCCACTCAGATTTGGTATTTGTAGTAAAGCATTATTTGTTTGGAAGCCAATCTCCCCCCTAGGTTATCTGAGATGAAGCATATCTCGCTAAAGCAAAGGAGCTTTCAGATTTTCTTCCACGGGATCAAGAAGAGCTGGACTGAAATTCGGAGGCAAGAGGGGAGGCGGACAAAAACTTTTGAGAGGAAAGGTCGAAAGAAAGGAAACCCGGCTTAGGCAAGGGGGATGGCCATGAAAAAGAAAGAACAGTACAAGCTTTGGGTTACCAGGAGAGAAGCCTTCGAAATTGATGACGAGCCTGACCACACCATGATGATAGTAGAAATGGAGGGGGAGCCCATTGATTATCAAGTGGGAGTTGCTGGCGAGTTTGTCTCTCGCCGTAGCATAACCATCCATGACCGCGTCAAAGGCTGGGGACTCATGGAGGGCTATGTCATGGCCTATTTTAAGCATGGGGCAGTATACAGCCGCTTCAAGGGTAATCGCGATGGGCTTAGAAAGGTAACCGAAGGCACCTGGAAGACTTACCACGGAACCGGTAAGCTAAGCGGAACCCAAGGGGAAGGTAACTTCACCCTGGTACCTATGGAAAAAGCAGGCGAGTTCGTTCTTCACATAGAAGGTGAATACGAGGCTGCTTGATCTCTTCGCTCTTGAACGACTTCTCACATTGCCAATCTAGCCAGATGAACCGCTGCGCTTTTCCAACCAATAGGGATTCATCAAATCTTCGTAGATGCTTAGAGCGGCCTCGGCACCCTGTCCTACTGCTGTAACAATTTGCTTGTAGCCACCTTCCACGTCTCCGGCGGAATAGACGCCAGGTAAATTTGTTCGGTGATGTTCGTCCCGTTTGATGAAGCCATCCTCTGTTAGTTCGACTCCAAGCTTCTTAGCCAATCCCACCGCAGGAATGTAACCGATAGCAATAAAGACTCCGTCTATGGGCATAGTTTTTGTTTCTTCGGTG
>CP070689.1:503695-530469 GCA_020353155.1 Deltaproteobacteria bacterium
AATTCATGCAGGCCTTCGGAAGGCCCGTTTACTCCTCAGTCATTTTCAGGCTGCGGAATACCCTCGAATTCCAAAAGGTACAAGAGCGCATCCAGGGCGATCCGCGTCTGACTCTGGAGGCGAAGCGGGAGACCACCTACTACAAAGATCAGTCAAAAGCGCTGGCCAAATTCCTCCGCATTCTTGGTCTCTCCTTGACCTCTATCTTTTCTATCGGCGCCGTTATCGGTGCCATGATCACCATGTATGCTGCGGTGGCAAACCGCATAGGGGAGATTGCCACCCTCCGTGCTCTAGGGTTCAGGCGGACTACTATACTGGTCGCTTTTCTCCTGGAATCACTCTTCCTCGGCTTTGTCGGTGGGGTTGCAGGGCTTTTTTTCGCTTCATTTCTCCAATTGTTCACCGTTTCTACAACCAATTTTCAGACTTTTTCCGAGCTCGCCTTCGGCTTCTCTCTATCCTTTGAAATTGTCTACAAAGCCATGACTTTCTCGCTGTTCATGGGGCTCGCCGGCGGGATCCTGCCCGCTTTCAGGGCGTCAAAGCTCAACATCGTAGAGTCCCTGCGACAAGCATGAACCTCCCGGCTAGGTAGAGAGTCCACCCAGCATGCCTTTCCCTTTTAAATGGGCCTCAAAGTGGTGACGCTAAGAGCCTGGTCTCTGATAGTATTGCATGGCTTCCGGGAGGAATTCTTTAATTTTCTTGATCCTGGTTTCGTCCGATGGGTGAGTGCTCATGAATTCGGGCGGTGCCTGGCCGCTTTTCATCTGCGACATCCTTTGCCAGAATTCCACGGCTTTATTAGGATCGTAGCCCGCCATGGCCATAAATATCAGGCCCAGGCGATCAGCTTCCGATTCGTGCAAGCGGCTGTAAGGCAGCAATATTCCCACCTGCGCCCCCATGCCATAAACAGCCATCCACAGTTGGCTGGTTTGGGATGGATTTTGTTCCAGAGCTACCGCCAGCGCCATGCCTCCCATTTGAGTTACCAGAGCCTGACTCATCCTCTCGTTGCCGTGTCTCGCCACTGCGTGTGCTATTTCGTGTCCCATGACTGTGGCCAAGCCGACTTCATCCCTGGTGATCGGCAGAATTCCCGTGTACACCACAACCTTTCCACCAGGCATGCACCAGGCATTCACCTCCTCACTCTCCACTAGATTGAACTCCCAGGCATAACCATTCAATTGCTGCGACAAGTTTTTCTGCTGGAAATATTGCTCCACGGCTTTTTGAATTCGAACTCCAACCCTTTGTACCATCTGGGTCTGCTGTTGATTGCTACTCAGCTTATGCTCCTTGAGAAATTTGTCGTACTCTTGAAAGCTCGTAGCGAGCATGGTGGAGTTGGGCACCAGGTCGAGTTGCTTTCGTCCTGTTATGGGCACCGTGCTGCAGCCCACCAAAACAAAGGCCGCAATTATAATCACCCGTGCTTTCCATCTCAAAGATCTCATAGCCGTTTTCTCCTTGAAGAAATCTGCACAGCCCCTCGAATTGTGCCTACATCTGCTCAACCATCTGTTGCAGCTTGACAATCTGGATGGCTCCGGGTGCGGGCGCTCGGGAGCTATGCTTCGGTTTTACCTTGAATCAGCGCAATATACCTGATTCCGTTTGAGCAAGCAAAAGCCTTGCCCTTATCAATTTCTTGTAAAGACGTTGCACCTTGGCCGAATCATGACCATCTACCGCCTTCAATAGATCCCCCTCGATTTCAGCCACGTCGAGACGTTTGTAATAGTCCAACGACTCCTTGAGATGGGCGAGGACGATTTTCCCCGTCAAAATTGGATGATTGTTGGTAACGTTTGCATCTTCAAATCTTATCCCGTGCTCGAGTTCCACCTCGAGACCCTGGCGAAAGTCCTCTGGGTCAACCTGCATTCCCATGGTGTTGACCTTCGCCAGTATTACCCCGGCCTCTTCCGCTAATACTTCGGCTGTCTCGAGAACAGTCCAGTCTCTGAGACCTAATACCTTGCACACCCTTTTCACCTCATCAACCGTCACATATTCTGGAAGTTCCATGACCTCCTCCCCATCCTTTTCCTACCGCAGCTCTTATACTTAACAACATGCCAGGTTGACTCAGCTTTTGCTAGCTGCATCCAGGCTACTTCCCCCCAAAGCTCAGAATTTAGTCCGCCAGATTTTTCCGCTCCCCAGCAGATATCTCTTTGGTTTTCTTGAGTTTGCGCTCTCAGCTGGTCTTTTTGGAACCAGCCAACTCTTTTTTCACGGCCTTGGCCTCGATGTATATCTTGGTTGCTGTGGGGACGGCTTCTTTCACCCGGGATTCAATACGGTCAATTGCAGCTTCCAGCTCATCTGTCGAAAGGCCGTCGACAAATTCCACATCGATATTTACCAGAATATCATCTGGACCCAGGTGCATGGTTAGAAGATTACCGCACTGCCTGATTTCCGGCATAGTACAAATTGCCTGATTTATTTTTTCTCTGTCCCTCCTGCCGGCACTTTCCCCGATGAGCAATTCCTTGGTTTCCCGAGCCAAGAAAAGAGCCAGCACCAGAAGGAGCACTCCAATTAGAATACTTGCAATGGCGTCGAAAATGGACATTTTGGTTGTGTAGGCAAGTGTGATACCTATGGCTGCCACCAACAGGCCAATCAAGGCAGCAGTGTCTTCAAATAATACGACGAGAACCGTGGGATTTTTTGACCTGACAGCCATATCCATGAAGCTTGCAAACCCTTTCCCTGTTTTAATTTTCCTTGCCTCAGAGAAAGCAATCCACCAGGGGTACGCCTCGAAAATCATCGCCAGGCCGAGAACGACAAGGGGGAGGATTATGGACTTCACCGGCTCAGGGTGAATTAATTTGTCGATGCCCTCATATATAGATAGGGCAGCGCCAACAAAAAAGATGGAGACTGCAACAACAAAGGCCCAAAAATAGAGCTCTTTCCCATAGCCAAAGGGGTGCTTGTCGTCGGGAGGCTTCTGCGCCCGGGAGTGACCTGTGAGCAGCATTATCTGGTTGCCACTGTCAGCCGCACTGTGGAAACCTTCAGCTAGCATTGCGGCACTGCCTGAAATAACTGCAACGATAAACTTCATTATGGCTATGGCAGAGTTTCCGATCAGGGCTGCATAAATGACTTTTTTATCTGAATGTTTTCGCATGTGTATCGGGTAAAAGGTGAGAGCTGCTTTATTCTTCTTGCAACTGAATTTTGTCTGTTGTCGGTTCACGAAGTTCAGCTCTTACTTTAGGTAAACCGTCAGGATAATTTTGTCAAATAAATTCTATGAGTTTTTCTCTGACCTCACAGCGCAAGCCCCAAGCACTTGAGGAATCTGCCGCGCTCATAAGGGCACGCAACTCCACGGTTCTCTCAGTTGCATTGGTTACCTGCATTACACACACTTGCCCATCCCACAATGGAGAGTTTTCCACGATGCGTCTCAATTCTGTCCGCACGGCCTCGACTGGTACGGTATAATCAACATAGAGAAACACTGTGCCCAAAATATCAGCTGAGATTCGTGTCCAATTCTGGAAAGGTTTTTCGAGAAAGTAGGTAATTGGTACGATTAACCGCCTGAGGTCCCAAATCCGCACTACAACATAGGTTAGGGTTATTTCTTCTATCCGGCCCCATTCATTTTCCACGATCACCACGTCATCAATCCTTATTGGTTGGGTAATGGCCATCTGAAGTCCGGCAAATAGGGTAGCAATGGATTTCTGGGCCGCAATACCCACAATAATGCCGACAATTCCAGCAGAAGCCAAGAGAGTTGTGCCCAGTTGGCGAACCTTTTCAAAGGTCATGAGAACTGTGGCTAGGGCCAAGATTACAACAACGACAATTACAACCTTTTTCAAAATTTGGATTTGGGTGTGAATTCTCCTGGCAGCCAGATTGTCCCTGACATCCAGGGCGTATTGACTGAGGATAAGATCTTCGACAGCGTAAGCAAGTTTAATCACCAACCAGGCCACCCCAACGATCCACAGCAAAGCCAGAGTCTGTTTGACCAAAGGCAAAATTCCTGCGGGAAATTTTACTATTGTTGGGACAAAGCTTACGGCCAAAAGCGGAATGATGAGCCGCCCTGGTCCGGCGCTGTGTTTCACCAGGGCGTCGTCCAGAATACTCTCAGTTCTTCTGGCAAAGCGGTTCAAGATTTTGAACAGAACGTAGTGCGCGGCAACGGCTAGGAGTACCGCTACAGCTATTATGCCCAGTGGAATGGTGATAGCTTCCCAGTTTTGTAAGAGTTCTTTCACCTCGTAAAACCCCCTGTATCCCTGTCAGTTAATGCACAACCCAAACCGCCAAGTCACCACTGTCCTGCAAGACTTTGCTGGTGGTGCTACCCATTAAATACTCTTTGACGCTCGAGTGCCCTTTGCGACCGAGGACTATGGTTCCAAAGTTATTACTCCGGGTCTCTTTGAGGATGTCCGCAGCCTCACTTCTGCTGCCGTCAACCACTTTGGTTCTGATTTGTTCCTCTCTCAGCCCTGCCTGAATAAGCAAATCTTTCCCCTTTTCTATGAAGGGACCAATCTGCTCTCCCGCTTTGTTCCTCCAGAGCTCTTCAAGCTCTGGTGCAGCCTCGATTACCTCCTGCGGGACGAAGCGTCTCAAATGGCGCTTGGAGTGAAAGAGGGTTACTTGACAGTCTGTTCCGGCAAGCATAAAACCGGCATGATCCGCAGCTCTAATTCCGTTTTCTGAGCTGTCCATCGCAATGAGCACCTGTTTAGACTGAACCCCACCCTCCACTACCCAAACCGGGCATGTAAGGCAATAGTCCAAAATTTTGCTTGAAATTTCTCCTGAGAGAAAGGCATCAAGCCTACTTCTTCCTCTCCTGGTAACAAGTAGTGCATCCGCACCCTTGTCTCCTGCAAAGTTGCATATGTCCTGAGCTATGCCAATTTGTTTTTTGCGATAGACCCCTTTGATGTGCTCCTCTTGAAAGCCTTTATTTAAGAGAATATCCTTTGCCTCGGTCACAATTTGCTCGGCCAGCTGGAGATTTTTCTTTTCAATATCCAGCAATCTCATTTTGCTCTGCCGATTTTGGTCCACAACGAGAATGGGCGGCAGCGAGGGCAGGATGTAGAGAAGTTGCACTTCCACAGTCTCCTTGGCTCCGTAGATCAGGTCCAGGTAGTCCAAGGATCTCAGAGCATCCTCAGAACCGTCTACAGCCACGATGATCAGTTTGCTCTGGCGATTCATGGCTTGCCTCCCTGTTCAGGTTGCCCTCCTTCTGCTGGCAAAATTGCTCTAGCTTCAGTTGCTTCTTCTTGCTTTCTCCGTATCCAGCTCCACAACCGTCCTGAGACAAATCCCAGAATAAATGTACCGGCAAGGACCAGAGCTCTGGATATCTGAGTGCTCCAAAACAAGAAACGCACCTCCACTACTTGGGTGTTCTGAATGACAAAAACAACGTAGAGTAAGGCAAAAAATATGGTGGCAACTCTTCTTATGTTCATCGTTTCTCCTATCGACCTAGTCCCTTTAATCTCGCTATTGTTGCGAGCATGCATCCTTTGAAAGGCGGATGCTGAGTGGCCTGCGCTCGTCTTGAGCCAGAAAAGTAGTGGTGGATAGTATTTTCAGGTTTTTTTTAAAACCATTTCTTTTTCTTGAACCAAGCTACCATGCCAATCAGAACCCCTAAAACGACAATCCAGAAAAATAAATAGGCATATTTCCACTCTAGCTCAGGCATAAATTTAAAATTCATTCCGTAAACGCCGGCAAGAAAGGTCATGGGAATAAATATAGTTGCGATAATAGTTAGTACCTTCATGACTTCATTCATTCTATTACTTAAACTTGACAAATAGATATCCATCATGGCAGATAACATGTCTCTAAAGGTCTCTATAGTATCAATTGCTTGTATAACATGATCATATACATCTCTTACATAGACTAGAACGTCTTCTTTAACTAAAGTCGACTCGCTCTTTGCCAAACCGCTCACCACTTCACGTAAAGGCCAAACCGACTTTCGGAAAAAGAGCATGTCCCTCTTTAGGTGCTGGATGACCTGCAGGTCTTCCCGCTTGGGATTAACCACCAATAGTTCTTGCAAAGACTCTATGTTTTCCCCAAGTCTTTCAAGGATGTTGTAATAGCTATCCACGATGGCATCAATCAAAGAATAGGCGAGATAATCGCTACCCTTCTTTCTAATGCGGCCTTTGCCGTTTCTCAGCCTCTCTCTTACTTGCTCGAAAACATCTCCTTGTCTTTCCTGAAAGGAGATGACGAAATTGGCTCCAACAATCAAACTGATTTGTTCACCCTCCAGCTTATTATCCTCTTCATTAAAAAAAAACATCCTCAAGACAATAAAAAGATGATCGTCGAATTCATCAAATTTTGGCCTCTGATGAGTGTTCACCACGTCTTCTTGCAACAAAGGGTGGAGAACGAAATGAGCCCCGAGCTTTTCGATAACCTCAACTTGATGAACACCATCTATGTTGATCCACGAAATAGATGGAGTATCCTTGTAGTGAAAACAGTCTTCAATATTCTTGATCTCTCTTTCCTCATATTGATTTTCATCATAGTCAATAATTGTGATTCTAATCTCCTCTACTTTTTTTTCCCCCACAAAAACAACAGTTCCTGGTGGCAGACCAGCCTTCTTCGAACTCTTTTTAAGAAATAAAGACATTGTCTTTCACCTCTCTATTATTTTTTTAATTTTCAAGGTTATAAGAAGGATGATTTAAATGCAATAGCATTACAACCGCCTAGGTAAATTCAACATGGGCAAGCTCTCTAGCACTTGTGATTTGTCGTCCCCTTGACTAACTGCCGTTTTTTCTTAACATGAAAACATAAACAACTGTGCCGCCTTGTGCTGGGGGTAAAAGATGAAAATATATACAGGTAGTGGCGACCGCGGTAAAACCAGCCTTTTCAGCGGAGAGCGAGTGAGCAAATCAGACCCACTGGTCGAAGCTTACGGAGATGTGGACGAATTAAACAGCATCTTGGGAGGCTTAGCCGCCTCCCTGCCGCCCGAGGAAGGTGAACTGGTAGAAGAAATACAGCAGATTCAATCGGTCCTCATGCACATTGGAGCCCGCCTCGCTGTCACTCCTGGGTCGCCGGTTTCAGCAGAACTCGAGGAAATTACCGAAGAACACAGCAAGGGTTTGGAAAGTGCCATTGATCGAATGGATGAGAGTCTTCCCACCCTGAAGGATTTTGTTCTCCCTGGGGGACACATATCTGCTGCCTGGGCTCACGTGGCAAGAGCTGTGTGCCGCAGAGCCGAGAGACATGTGGTGAGGCTTCCCACAACTCAAACTGCGAGTGAGGACTCTGAACAGCTCAGGAATGTGGTTGTTTATTTAAACCGCCTCTCCGATTACCTTTTCGTGGTTGCTCGGCTTTGCAACCAGATCCACGGACTCTCTGACACACCCTGGAAGAAATGAAACCACCAACCTCAAAAGAGCAAGATGTTCAGATTTATTGCACCGAAGTACTTGATCGGTTTTGGTTAACCGACAGAGTTTTTGAGATAAAGCTCTCCAAGCCTTCAACCTTTCGGTTTATGGCTGGGCAGCGTATCCGACTCCTCCACGGCGCCATTCGCCGGGATTATTCCTTGATCACTGCCCCACATGATCCCACCCTCGCCCTCTGCTTAAAAATGATTGAAGGGGGTGAGTATTCACCCATCCTCTCTTCAGCCGAACCGGGCACCCGCCTCTCTTTTACCGGCCCCATGGGATATTTCACCTACCGGCCTTCAAACAAGCCTGCGGTCTTTGTCGCCACAGGAACAGGCATAGCCCCTTTTCTCTCTATGGTCCGCACTGGTGTAACCGACTTTACTCTACTCCACGGGGTACACGAGGCCAAGAGCCTGTATTACCAAGACATTTTTCGACCAGCCGCCCGCCTTTACATCCCTTGTCTAGCGGCGGATGCAGATGAAACCGGCAGTGGTGAGAATGTTTTCCGCGGCAGAGTTAGCCATTATCTTGCGGAGCATCTTGCTCCAAATGCTTATGACTTTTATTTATGCGGGCGACAGGAGATGATCCGAGATGTAACTCTTCTGGTGGATGAGAAGTTTCCCGGTTCCCTGATCTACACGGAAGTATTTTATTGATTTTAGATATAAGATTTAAGATTGCAGATTTAAGGGTGGGTTTCACCTCTTTCTAGAAACCGGAGTCCAATTTGCTGCCCCACCAGAGGCGCGTTGCCGCCAGCCCGGTTGTTTACAATTATGTTTATGCGAATATGGTTATCAATTGCTTCCCACATCAGCTCGGCTGTCTCCTCTACCATGGATTGCTGCAACATGGAGGGCACCAGCTTATTAAAGGGATGAGCTTGGGCGTAGGCTTCTTCGTAGCGAGCCCCACGGGGGGTCATCAAACGTATTATGCTCTGGCCACCGGAGTTGAAAAATCTTCGTCCTGCTTGGGCAAACTGCTTGCTAAGGGATGGAAGCCAGGTCCAGTGCGACAGAACCTGCCCAACCCCATGTTTTTCCATGACCTCGAACACAGGTGCGCTGAGGTAGGGCTCAGTTCGCAATTCTAAGTGGTAACGGGTATCTTTGGGGATCTCCTCGAAAAACAGATCGAGGCCTGCTGCCAGCTCCTTTGGAGAGGACCGATCCTTTTTCCGTTGGTATTCTTGTTCAAAAATGAGCCCAGTGAGAAAAGAACCCAAAATGGTCACCGCCGGATCATAGAATTGACGATTGAAAATATCCTGATCTAAGTAGGTATTGTTTTCGACGAACTTGCCACCACGCCAAAGCTTTTGCGCGCAAATTACCTGGGGAACTTTGAGTATAACATTGTCGCCTTCTTTGAGGTGCTGCTGGTATTTTTGCAGTACGTGGTAATTTGGAGTGGGCCTTCCATCCTCTTCCAACAGGAGTCGATAAAAGGTAAAGTCCAGCTCGAGGACCCGGAAATGTTGGAAGTACTCCTCGACACTATCCACTGGGAGGATTTCCTCCACAAATGACATTTTGCCCACGGTTTTTTTTCTGCGGGTGATTTTATCGCTGTAGCGTTCCTCCGTGTAGATCTGTCCGAGCCAACCCGTATATCGATCACTAGCCGTTCCCAAGAACACGCTGGGGTGAAGGCCTCGAAAAAGAAAACTTTGCAGGTCAAGAGTTTCTCGCTCAGACATGGCTGGTTCCCACCACGCATATAGCAGAGCACATAGCATAAAATACTAGCTCTAAGTGCTATGTGCTCTGCGTATCTACCACCTTCCTGTAATGTTCTGGAAACTCACCGGTATATCGCAAGAAGGAGGGCACAGGATAGCGCACTCCTCCTTTGTGCGTCCCTTCCAAACCTTCTATGATTTCTTCAACTCGAGATATGGGAATGGAAAAAGCCATCTCGTGGTCTTGGGTTTGGGCAAAGATGCGGTCACCATAACATGGCAGAATAACCTCACATTTTTCCGTTAGGCGGGGCACAATGATCTCTTCTGCACAGTCAATTCGGCCCCCGAAACTGGAGGTCAGACGACCGCCAGACTTCCACAGCGCTGCCGTCAGCAATCTCAGAATCTGGGCGGGGTTGGCATAGATGACTATTACCTCCGGGGCGAAAGCTGTCCTGTGAAGCGGGGCCACCAGTATATATTGATATTCTCCGAAGGAGAATTTTCCCACCTGCTCTTCTGAGAGCATTCCTGCCTCTTCAGTTTCAGTGTACATACCAGCGCACGCCTGCCCTTTCACATAGAACTCACTAGGTCGTCGGAAACCAAAAACAACTGCGGTCAGTGGACATGAGATATCCTCTTCACCTATGGCCACTACCGAGCCGTAGCGCCTGGCCATGGCAATGGCCTGACAGGTAGCGACCGTAATCTTCAGATCTCGTGCTGGGCGCTTAACCCTTTCTGGTAAATTTTCGCCCGCCTTCGCCATTCGAACTGCCACTGGAAAGCTCCCTAACCGCACATGCCTAATCAGTGCATCTTGAAATTTCGCTAGGTCAGTTCTCACTGTGTCCTCCTCCTGAGGGCAAATGGATAAAATGAACTGGACTGAACTAAAATGTCTAAAATCACAAAAGGGGGAATAGCTAAAGAACTTGCTTGAACAGGCTTTTTTCGAGGCTGTTAGAGTACCAAATCAATACCACTTTCGTCGAGTAGAGAACGGAGATAGTCCAAGCTTTCACGGCCTGCTTCCTCGGGCGTCTCAACATACGGGTAAAGCTCGAGGCTGACGTCGCCCTGATACCCCAGCCTGATCATAGTTTTGAAAATTTCGGATAATTGGATGGCTCCGTGGCCGAGTATCAGATGATTGTGGACCCGTGTCGCAGCAATGTCTTCGAGGTGAACGTGTCCAATCCACTCGAAAAGTTCTTCAAAGGCAGCACTTGGGTCTTCGTTGGCACAAAAGAAGTGTCCAATATCAAAATTGAGTCCAATGGCAGGTGACTTGACACCCTTGATGAACTCCTTGAACTCCCTGGCATTTTCCATCAGGAGGTCGGGTTCCGGCTCAACCAAGATCTTTATGCCCAATTCCTCAGCGAGTGGAGCGACCCGTGCTAGCCCTTGGTAAAACAAGGACATGGCCTCTTTTCTTGCCATGTCGGCCAGGGGTCCGCCGGGAGGTACGGAAATATTCCTACAGCTGAAAAAGTTGGCAAGCTTTAGACACTGGAGGGTGTGTTGAATTCTGATTTCCCGCCTTTCCTCCTGTGGTTCGATCCAAGAGGGCAGGTAGGTATCGCCAACCGCAAACAGGGTAAAGCTGTTAAGGTTTGTGACCTTGAGACCACGTTCGTTTATCAAGGTTTTGAGGCGGGCTAATTTTTCATCCCCGTAATCCGGTGGATAGAGGTGTGGTCTGTCGCACATAATCTCTACACCACGGAAACCCAGTTGGGCTATTTTTTCTACTGCTTCCACTAGGGAGAATTTCACGAAAGCGTTGGTGCTGTAACCTATTATCATTATTCAGAGCCTGTCCTTAGTGCCTAGTGTCTAGTGATTCATTGCCCGCTGTCTGCTGCTTCCTCCTTCCTGTCTTTCAGGATTCTCTCGTGGCACCACAATCCCAACTCTCGAAGGACGGCAACCTGGTCCTGGAAAGTCAGCGGGGGCTCATGGCCCACCGGCTGCTTATAATAGAATGCCAACTCTGGAACCGGGCCCGAACGTCCAGCCCTCTGCAGGACAACCATCCAGCGTGCGAGGTCCATTACCAGAGGCGCCGCCAGAACCGAGTCTCGGCCCTGTAGATTCAAGCGAATGCTCATTGGCAGCCCAAATACGCCAAGGAAGTCAATCACATCCCATGCTTCTTTGGCGTCACCCCTGGGGGGATAGTAGTCTATCTTAACCTTGTGGGAAGAAACACCATATCTCTCCCCCACCTGATACCCCATGATATTGTCCAATATGTCGGTCTTGTTCGACAGCTTGCCAGCGGCCCTGTGGGGATCCATCAGGTTCTTCCCGTCCTGATTGCCGAGAATGTTAAGACTGTACCACCCATCCACAATGAGATTTCTGGCTTTCAAAGCAGAGGCCAGCACCACCTTTAGATAGGTTTGTCCGGTCTTGCCATCCCGCCCGGATATGGGCACCCCTTGCTTGATAGCCTCCTTGACTACAACAGGAATTTCTAACTCGTTGGGGGTGAAGTTCACAATCGGCACCCCGGCGAAGATAGCCGCAATAACGTAGGGAAGGTCTGGGAAATCCTCCGGGGTAAGTTTTGAATAGAGTTGGGAAAGATCCGAGAATTGGTTTAAATCTCTCGTTGGAGCGGCTGGCAACAGATTGATTAACACACTATTGGCATGGGGGTATATTGCCTTGAAAGCCAAAATGTCTTTTTTAAGCTTTTCAACTTGACCAGGGAGATCCAGGTTTGCCCTGGGGGGGGTGTGGATCTGAACCTGATTGAGTTCGCTCTCGTATGACTGCCATAACTCTTTTGCCAGCACCCCGTGCGTCTTGATGCATTCGAGGAGTGTCCTATCATTCACATCCCAGCCCACCATATGAACTGGCTTGGAAGGAAGGAGATCAGAGAGCATTTTTGCCGTTGTCAAGCTTGGCAGAATCGACTCGGGTCGCTGTGACATGGCGGCGACCACAACCGCAAGAGTGGACCCTACAGCCCCTTTGGCCCCAGCTACCATCAACAGAAGTGGTTGAGATTCGGAGTAATTGGTCATGTCCATGCTATTGGAACCTTGCAGAAATGTACCGACATTATCAGAAAAATGGGCTTCTGTCCCCTATTATCTATTTTCTCGGCCCAAGGCAAAGACCACAGGGAAGCATTGCGGATTTTGGATTTCGGATTTCGGATTTTTGAAGGAATTAATATCCCACATCTTAGATCTCACATCTAGCTTTACTGCTCAACTTCAAGATAACGCTTGAGCACATAAAGGCAGTCCGGGGTGAATGGCTCTGTCATCGCCAGTCGAAAAACCTCGTCTACCCTCATGAAATTGCCACTTTCAACTTCTTCCTCTTGTAAAACCAGCTCTCCATCGTACTCACAAGAAAAGGCTCTGCCCCACAATCGAATGTACTCATCTTCGTAATAAAAATCAAAAAGCGAGATCAGTGGTGTTTCCCGGATTCCAAGTTCCTCCTCGAGTTCGCGGATTGCTCCTTCTTCATAGCTCTCTCCTGCTAGCACCACACCTCCTGCAGCTGTGTCATAGTATCCTGGGAAAACGTCTTTGGTCTGAGTGCGTTTCTGTACGAAAAGCTCGCCATGGGGGTTGAAAACTAAAATATATGTTGCCCGGTGTCGTAGTCGGCCCGACCGCATTTCTCTCCGGGGCACAATCCCCACCTCATTGTTCTCTTTATCCACGATGATCACGAGTTCGTCCGCAGCTTCCATTGCATTAACCTCAAAAGAGTTATTAGCATAGGGCATAGAGTAAAATATGTTTTATCAAGCAGTTTTAAATCCGCAATCCAAAATCCGCAATCCAAAATCGCCCCACGCTCATATCCTTCATACCCCACAATACTTCCTTCGGGCAAGAAAGATCCCAGATCTTAGCAGCCTAAGAGTCAGTTCATCAAGGTGAGCCGGGAGAGAATGCACCGGGGCGGAGAGACCTGCTGGTAAGGATCAGTGGTTGATGGAAGAGGAGGTTATGGTGGGAGAGGTCGACTAACGTAACTATCAGGTTTTTGTATTAATAAAGCGCTCTGCTGCTTTACCGTAGCGCTTCAGAATCACCTCTCGCAAGAAATGGCTGTCATTGTCTGAAATTTTTGTGAATTGCACACCCACACCAAATGATGGAGAACCCTCATTTGGCTTCATTACAGTGGACCACACCACTTTTCCTGCGGCGTTTATTGGCTGGTGGCCGGGCACTCTAATTACCATGCGAACGCTGCCCTCTGATATGGGCACTTCTTTGCAAGAGATAAACGCCCCCGTTGGACTGACGTTTTCTGTTTCTCCCTCAGTCTTGTCCTGCGAGGTGAGCAAAATCACAGGCCATTTGACAACGATCCTTGAGAACTGTCGTCTTCCAAGGGGGACGGACATGGTAAAATCCTAATCCATCTAGGTGAACTTAAATTTATTGGGGTGGACTTATATGGGAGTCATATAACATTAAAGGGATATTTCGACAAGAGTTCTTTTTCTCATTTTAACCTGAGACACTCAGCGATTGCCTCCTCCAGGTACTGACGACTGTTTCCCATAAAACTCGTGAACCTTATTCCCGTCTCGCAACCGTAAAGATCGTTAGGCTGAACCATCAGATCTGACCAAACCACAATACCTGTAACCTGCAGCAACTCCTCGCTGGTGGGAATTTTAATGGCCAAACGTAGGGGTTCAGAGCGGCCTGGATCTCTAGTACAGACGATAGAAGCGCCGCCTAAACTAATGTTTTTGGCCTCTCCTCCTATATAACGCTGCGGAGTTACAACAACAACGGGCCATTTGACCAAGATTCTCTCTTGTTTGCGTCTTTCTTTTGTAACTGCCACTCTGGTGCCCCCCTTTTTTTAATGGTGGGTCATTTTAAATCAGAAAGAGCTATTATGCGCCAAGTAGAAGAAAATATTAGCTGTATTATTTGGCAGTTATCTTCTTGACAAAATCATCTAGATCCATCTCTCCCATATTACCCCTAATTCTGTAATTCTTGTCAAAACCAATCGACTTCCGTGCAATTCTATCTTTACACTCGTCGGAAGATCCATAGTCTTCGTATAAAAATAAATTGTTTTTTAATTCATATTCAAAGTTGCCGTTTGCCTCAATATAAAAATCTACTTTTGCTTCATATTCACACCCCGGTGGATGAGCTTCTTCGGCGAAGAGAGCCGAAATGGCGAATAACCCAAGGATCTTGTAGAGAATCCAGATAAGTTTTCTGTGTTCGTCGTAAGTATTGGAGATCTTGAAGTTATAATCTCTCTTGAGAAGAGCTGCAAATTCAGTTGGAATTTGGTGCTGCACAATTAAAGTTTTAAAGTTTGTCTCTTGCTCATCAGATATGAGTCCGTCATAGTAAAGATTGTAATTATCATCCGTCCTGAACATAATATTCCCTCACCAGCCAGCGGTTACATATCCACACAAATACCAACCAGATTTACCCGTGTCAAGGAAGATAGAAGAGATACTCGCACCGTCTGATTTTTGGCTAGCTTGCATTTCAGTTGATATGATATTAGGGACAGACTCATGAAATCATCTAAAAAGTATTAAGAATACCTCAGGAGGTGGCTGGAATGAGAGTGGCAGCAGCACAGATGAACTTAACCTGGCACGACAGGTCAGCCAACCACAAAAAAGCACGCCAAATGGCGATGCAAGCAACGAAAGCAGGAGCAGAGTTGCTGATTCTGCCCGAGATGTTTTCCACCGGGTTCTCAATGGATACTTCCATCACCCCTGAAGCTTTGGACGGGGTCACTCCGACACTACTACGCACTCTCGCCCGCGAATTGGGCTTGGCAATAGTAGGTGGATTTGTCTTGGCCCGGGATGAGGGTGGACCGCAGAACGTGTCCCTCGCTGTGGACCGTAATGGCAATGATCTTGCGCTTTACGCCAAAATACACCAGATTGGTTTGTTGGGAGAGGACCAAAGTTACGAACCCGGTGACTGGCCCGTTCCCTTCAGTATAGGCGAACTCAATGCTGCCTGCTTCGTTTGCTATGATCTGCGCTTCCCTGAATTGTTTAGGCTTGTGGTCGACAGATGTGAGCTAATTGTGGTTATAGCCTCTTGGCCAGCTGGGCGGCAGCATCATTGGGACTTGTTGCTGCGAGCTCGGGCTGCTGAGAGTCAGTGTTTCGTAGTAGGGGTAAATCGTGTAGGGCATGGTGGTGATCTCGACTTCATCGGGGGCTCGGCCATCATAGATCCTCTTGGTCAGGTGCTCGCTCACGGAGGAGATAAGGAGACCTTGATCGTGGCAGATATTGATCCGGCCAAAGTGGCTGAGGTCCGCTCTTCCATGCCTTTTCTCAAGGACAGAAAACCCCATTTATTCAAGAAGCTCGCAGATGAGTCCTAGTCTCTCGCAGAGCTCACAAAGAACTCAGAGAGCCCGCAGGGCTCGGACGAGAGACAACAGAATAACCTGGGAGACCCTATGACCAAGCTGACGGTGCCATTTCCTCGTTCCTACTGGGTTGTGCCAGGAAAGTTTCTCGCCGGCTACTATCCTGGTAGCAGAGATTCGGTCACGGCCCGGACAAAACTGAAAAATCTTCTTGAGCACGGCATTCGCCACTTTATAAACCTCATGGAGAGGGATGAAGACAATTTCCAGGGAGAAAAATTTGTTCCCTATGAGGACCAGCTTCAAAATATGGCAAATGAAATGAACATTCCCATAGAACTGGCGCACGCGCCCATACGGGATATGAACATTCCTCCGATGGCAGAAATGATTAGAATCTTGGATCAGATTGATCGGGGCATGGAGCAAAATCCCGCTGTTTATCTTCATTGTTGGGGAGGCCGCGGCAGGACCGGTACGGTGGTGGGCTGTTACTTGGCTCGCCATGGAATGGCAGTGGGCGAGGCGGCCTTGGATCTCCTCGGCGAGCTTAGACAAAATGATCCCATCTCTCACCTTCCCTCACCGGAGACCAAAATACAGGCGGAATTTGTGCGTATGTGGCCCAAAGGAAGTTAGGGGGCCTAGCTCGGATATTTCTATTTCTCCAGGAGTTTCCCCAAAACTAAGTGGATCACTCTTGTAACCTCTGTTCAGTAGCCAGTTTACCTGTGTGAGCAAATAAAAATACCCTTGCTGATGTCTCTTCTGTCGTTCCAGGGGCTCACGGTCTGGTCACCTCTAGCCCAGCTGTGGCCGGGGGAAGGCACCCCCTCCCTGTTCCCGCCTGAGCAACCGACCTTCACTCTCTCAGCCTCGAGAGGGCCTGCATGAAGATATGGTGCATACTAAACAAGAATCCTGCCAATAGATGCCGCGAATCATGGGCGTTGTGGAGGAGCTTCCCCGTGGCCTATGTCTTTAGAATATTTTTGGGGAAACTCCTGTTCTATTTCTCCACTTGGATGCTGTCGCCGCGGATATGACCTTTACTACTATAAATGCTCTGCCATGGCCTTCAAGTCGAAGCCTTCGCTTCTCAGGCGGATGTCATAGTAGAAAAGGATCATGGCTATGGCGGTGAAAACTGTAGCCAGTGAGGTGGCTATCACATTGAGAACCTGCTGAAGGGTCATGGTAAGTTTAATAAATTTCATGGGCAGAAACATGTGAGTGAGCAAACCAGGCACTTGGAAGAGAAGGTGGATCCCTACCCCAATCAGAAAGCCCAGGAGCAAAATCAGACCGGCCTTGTTTTTTGGCCGTTTCCAAAATCCCTGCTCGGTGCGGGTATTCATTAGCTCTTTGCTGCGACGCAGGGCCCTTCCCCAGCCCTTATCCTCGAGTACCACTACCTTGTCCACCAGAAGCCAGTTGAGAAATAGGTGAAAGAACCACACTATAGCTGCGAGAACCAATAGCAATGATAATATGAATTTGGTCCCGTCCCCAAACCCCATTACGTTCAGTATGGGAACGGCAATTGCCATGGCTATGCCCAGTAATGCCGGCACCAGAAAGATCAGGATACCCATAAGAAACATGGTGCCCAAAAGTCTCCCTAACCGGGAGCGCATGGCACCATATGAGGTGGCCAAAGAGGTTGCATGACCCAGATAGGTTTCGGAAACTGCATGGATTAGTGCACCCTGGGCCCAAAATTGGAGAATCATCATTATCAGCACAGCTAGTATAGCGGAGACCATCAATCCGATGCCCATGCCCGCTGTCATACTTTGCTCCACTCCTCCTGTGAGAAAAATCTGACTTCCTTTGTTGAATGCAAAGAAAGTTCCCTGGGGGATCAAAATAATGAAGAAGAACAGCAGAAAGTGTTGGCGCAAAAGGCGAAAAGAGCGATCCAGAATTTCCCCAATCCCCATGGGATGAATCCCAATACCGGGGTGGATCCGAGGTTTGGCCCTGCGTTCAATCCCAGTGTAAGGTTGATCGCTCTTCGGAGCAGCGGCTGCCTCCACTACGCCCGACCTCGATGGGACTACCGGAGCTGCGCTTGGTGGTCTAGCCGCTGAAACAGGAGGAGCCTGACCTGCCGAGGCAGCCGAGGTGGCCAATTTCAAAATAGCCCCTTTTGACTCCAGGAAGCTTTTAAGCTTCCTGGCCTGCTCTTCCGTGGCCGAGCGGGTTAGTAGCAATGGAAGCCTGGCCAAGGCCGCACGTATTTGCTCGGCTGTTTTTCTTGGAAAGATACTCTGAAGGGCTTTAACCAAGGCCTCTGGGGAGGTTCCTGGCCTGAATCCTGTCAGGCTTATGGCTAATCTTTTGGTCTCTGCACTGGCCGCACTCTGACTCATGGCTACCCCCCGCTTGCTAAGAAAAGTGTCCCGCCCTATTCCATAGCAATTTCTATTCCGGATTCGAATGTTAGTGCTAACTTTGTGGCCTTCACTACGCTCCGCCGTCATTTGGCTAAAGCCGTCATTCATGGCATAGAGCATAGGGCGTAGAGCATGGGGTAAAGACCAAGGTTTCAGCTTTTGTGTTTCTCCTCCCTGACACCTGAAACCTGAAACCTCGAAGACTTGGTGCTTAGTGCTTTGGTCCCTAAATGGCCTTTCTAATTCGCTCGTAGATTCCGACGATTTCCTCCAAGAAGGACTCATCCGAGATGTCACCACCGAATGAAATACCCCATTTTTTTATCAAACGGCTGGTCAGGAGAAGGGCAACCTCACGGCGGTGGGCCGCGTTCATTGCTTGCCGTCTTTGGAGAAAAGACCTTATGACCTGGTATTGCTTTGGTTCGAGGGTAGAAACATGGAGTTCGAGTTCTGGAAGGTTTAACTTGGAAGTTGTGCGGAGGCGAGTCTTATCCATGGGCACCTTGCGTCTGCGCTCTAAAATTACTACCGTACCAGCGGCATAGTCTCCAATCCGTTGGCTACGAGAACTCAGAAACATTACGAATAGTCCCAGGGGATAGAAGCCCAGCAATATGTCCACCGCTCTCAAGATGTTTCTAATAGATGACTCCAGCCAGCCGATGGGCCGACCATTGACTTTGATCACCCGGAGGTTTTGCATTCTTTTTCCCGGAGTCTGGCCGCTCCATAAGGCCTCAAAGATCAGGAAATAGCCCAAATCCACCACCCCATAGGCGAGCACTCCCAGGGCAAAAAACCAGGTCTTGGGAATCGCAGCAAATATACCGGTTGGATCGAATTGTGGCAGCCATCGAGCCAGAAGTACTACCGCCAAAAAGATAAATAGGATGAAAAGACCTCTAACAATCGTGTCAAGTAAAAATGCTGTCGAGCGCGTGCCCAATCCGGCAAGTACGTAGCGAAAACCCACGTGCTCCGGGGTTTGAATTTTTAGAGTCTCTTTTGCTGTTTCCATCCCAGCAGCCTTTTGCTACCCTAGGGCCATGAGTGAATCCATCGAAAAATTTATCGAGTCCAGGAGGCCACGTTGGCAGAGGCTAGAAGAACTCCTTCAATCCCTGGAAAGGGGGAAAGGGAGAAGCTTGCAGCCTTCAGAACTTACCGATGTGGGCCGACTTTACCGGGAGGCAACTGCTGACCTGGCTCGATTACAAGCCTTTCAACAGGAGGCGGCCCTCCCGGATGAACTGCTAGATTATTTGAACCACTTGGTTGCTCGGGCTCATGGCCAAATCTACCGCAGTCCTACCCCCGGCTGGAATAGATTGTGGAGCTTTCTCCGTTCCACTTTCCCTCAAACTTTCAGGGCCACATGTTCCTGGACTCTAGCTGCCCTGGCAATCTTTCTCCTTGGCTGTATATATGGTTTCGTTGCCGGCCTCATTGACGACACCTTCATTCCCCTGGTCGCCCCACCTCATCTTATTCAACAAGTGGAAGGGGGAAAGGTCTGGTTCGATTCAATTTTGGCTGTCCGTCCCTTAGCCTCCAGCGTAATTATGACAAATAACATCTCTGTGACTTTCCTGGCCTTTGCTCTCGGAATAACCTTTGGTCTGGGGACCGTCTACATCATGGCCTTTAACGGGCTTTTGTTGGGCACACTGGCCGCTTTGTGCCACCTTCACGGTCTTAGTGCGAATTTTTGGTCCTTCGTTCTCCCTCATGGAGTCATCGAGCTCAGCGCCATATTTATAGCCGGAGGAGCAGGCCTTCTGCTTGGATCAGCTCTTATCGTACCTGGTGATCTGTCAAGAAAAGAAGCTTTAACTCAGCGGGGCAGAAAAGCTGTCCAACTCATTCTCGGTTGCGTCCCTCTCCTCATCTTTGCAGGAGTTGTGGAAGGCTTTTTTTCCCCGGTTCACCTTCCACCATGGATCAAGTTTCTCACAGCTGGTTTGCTTTTTGTCTTGCTTCTTTCCTATCTCATGTTGTCTGACCCTCAGAGTAGACCTCGTCTTTTCACCTCCAAATAACGCTCCATTGTTCCTATTGACAGCTTTGAGGGGGGCAAATCCATGGCTAAGGCTCCTTTTTGCACCAAGCCACCTAGAGCTTTACTTCTTTGGTGAAGCAGCTCTTGGAGTACAGCCCTTTCGTACACGCCTTGCACCTCTGTGGGCGGATCGCTCAACAGTTCATCCCACTCCGACTCCCTGATGGCGACACAAAGGGGCAGATGAACCGGTCTTAAAAGCGACACTGCACTCAGAAGATTCTCCGAGGCTACTTCGTCGAGAAGATCCGTATAGATCACCACCAAACTTCGCCGCCGAACTTTTGACCGGAGCCAAGTAAGGGCCTGTTCGTACTGGGGCTCGACCAGAAGGGGCCGCAAGGACAGGGTTCCCTCCAAAATAAACTGCATTTGCCCAATCGTTTTCTTGGGGGGAATAAAGGAGATCACCCGGTCGGCAAAGGCCAGAATGCCAGCCTGATCCCCTCCCAAAAGGGCGGTGTGGGCTAGGTGAAGGGCTGCCTCGAGGGCATAATCCAGCTTTGTCTTCCCCTCTGACACCGCACTCATTAACCTTCCCACATCCAACAATATCATTACTATCTGGTTTTTTTCCGTCTGATACTGCTGTACTATTGGCCGGTCAAACCTGGCAGTGGCTTTCCAGTGGATCTTGCGAGGGTCATCCCCTTCCACGTATTCCCTCAAAGACTCGAATTCCCGTCCTTCTCCCCTCCATCTGGTTGGCCTTAGTCCCCATTGATGAGCGACACGCCTGTAGGTAGCCAGGTCAGCACAGCGTAGGGGCTGAAGACTGGGGTAGACTCTTACCTCCTCTGGTTTGCTGACTCTCACTGGTCTGGATACAAGGCCCAAAGGACCTTCAACTCTAATGAAAATGTCGCCGAAACCGTATTCTCCTCTTTCCGGAGGAACAATTGGATAGTCAAGGCTAAGAGAAGATCTCCCCGGAATCACAGCCTTAAGAACTGGCGCAGCTGCCCATTCTGTTGGGGTTTGATCTCGGACCCGCACTCTCCTGCGGGAGGCAAGGGTGTTCTTTAAAAGTATTTGTATACTGTTCTCTGCGCCGATGGAGAAATGACGCGGGCAGATTCTTTTGCCCTGAATCTCGCCATCCTTGAATGTCAGAGTGTAATCCAGAACAGACAACACCAGGATTGCGAGATCCAACCCCAAGACCACCTTCCAGTTTAGCAAAGCAGCAAGTCCAACGCCCAAGACCAGTAGACACAAGGTAAGATTAGTGGGGATAGGGAATCTTTCCCACGGTTTCTGAGGAAGTTTTTTTGCTAGGTGATCAGCCATTAGTAATCAACACATTTCAATTTTAGACACTTTAGACATTTTAGACATTTTAAAAACTTTCCTACCTCGGTACGGGAATGCCATCCAGAATTTGAGAGAGAACGCGATCAGGTGTCAGTCCTTCAAGTTCTGCCTCTGGCCTCAAAATCACCCTGTGCCGAAGAACAGCTGAAGCCATCTCCTTGACGTCGTCCGGAACAACAAAGTCCCTCCCCCGTATAGCAGCCAAACACTGGCTCGTTCTAAGTAAGGCTATTCCTCCCCTCGGGCTAACTCCGAGATGGAGATGAGGAGAGCGTCGCGTCCCTGCTATCAACTTTTGCACGTAAGCCACTATGCCCTCCTCCACTCGTACCTGGCTCACCCTTTGCCGAAATCGCACTATCGTGTCTCCTCCGGCCAGCCTAGCTAGGCCCATACTCTCCAAGTCGTGAGCCTCTGAGGCCACACCGTATCTGGCAAGTATCTCACGCTCCTCACCCTCTGCAGGGTAATCCAAAACTATCTTCATGAGGAAACGATCGAGTTGTGCCTCTGGAAGGGGGTAGGTTCCTTCCTGTTCTATGGGGTTCTGGGTTGCCACCACCATAAAGCTCTCGGACAAAGGCAGTGTTTTTCCGTCAATGCTCACCTGCCTCTCTTCCATAGCCTCGAGAAGAGCCGACTGAGTTTTGGGTGGTGCCCGATTTATTTCATCCCCCAAGAGAATTTCCGTGAAAATCGGACCCTGACGTAGGTGAAAGGTCCTGCTCTGTAAATCAAAAACGTGCGTTCCCAAGATGTCGGCGGGCATTAGGTCAGGGGTAAACTGAATTCGGGTGAACTCTGCTTTCAGGATGAAAGCCAAGGTTTTGGCTAGGAGGGTTTTGGCCAATCCCGGAACACCCTCCATTAAGACGTGCCCTCTTGCCAGGAGGCCCACCAGCAAGTGAGTCACCCCCTCCTGCTGTCCCACGATCACTTTTGATATCTCAGCTGAGATCCGATCCGCCAATTTCTTCACTTCTGCCGGCATTTCCCACTCCGTGGCGCATTGCGCTCAGCGCATAGCGCGTAGCCTTAAGATTGTTTTTACGCACTGATTGGATTCAGTACTGTTTTTTAAATGGTCCGTCATAGTTTGGAAATTTAATCTTAGTTCTCTGCTTTGAACACCTTGTCCTCGTTCTGCGCTTAGCGCTCGGCCTTATGCGCTGCGAGTCGCTTTCTTGCGAGCTTGCTCCAAGGCCAAGTAAAGGCCGCGGGAGAGATAAAGAAGCTCTTTTTCTGTGGTGTCAGGCATTTCAAGCTGCCGTCGCGCAGTTAGTAATTTATTTTGAAGGTTGCGCTCCCTGTGGACCAGGATACGTTTGGCTTCCTCTTCAATCCAACGCACCACAGCCTTTAAAGCCAGGACCCGCACCCTCGCCCTCTGATACAGCTGTGCCATTGCCCGCACATACTCAAGAGAGGAACTACGCTCCTCCTGTAATAGAGGTCTTGGAGGCCCAAAACGTCTTCCTTTGCCGACCCAGAGTACAAGGAGAATTAAAACTCCTTGCAGCAAGGGTACTAGAGCTCTAGAAGTCAAGAGGTGCTCCAGCACCGATGTCGCCCTGCCATACCCATGGTGGTATTCGTCGATGAGTAATTCGCCATTGCCACGATGGGCCAGGAGTAGATTAAGGGCCAGCCGAGCGTGGTCCCCATCTCGCAGGAACTCATTAGAGAATAAACTGGGATCAGAAAGACCGATCACCCTACCTTTTCCTTCGTCCAAAACCATAAGAAGTCCGCCCCCACCGATCCTGAGATGAACAATCCCTTGCGGGCGTGACGAACTGAGGCCTGGATGGCCGTTGTAGTTAATGGTCTTTACCCCTCTTGTGTAAGGTCCTTCTTGGAACCGAAGGGGCTCTTTTTCATCTTGTAAGTGCTGCATACCAAACACCGGCTGCAATTCGAATCCCATGTCTAACCAGAACAAATTTGGCTGCCTCCCTATGAGAACGAAAGTCCCCCCCTTGGCAACCCATTCTTTGAGAGTCTCCACCTCCCCTTTGCTTGGACCGAGTTCAGGCTCTACCATCACCAGCACTGATGCCTCGGCTGAAAGGTCGTTAAGTGTTCTTTCCCATCTTTTAACCGGCAGGTTCAGATCATGAAGCCAGAGATAAAGGGCCTTGTATCCCCCAGCTGCGGCGCTGTATGTCGTTCTCCGCTCATTTTCTTTATTTATTTCGCCAGACTCTAGTGCCACTAGACCGTAGGCAGCGAGAAACAGTAAGACCCCAAAACCTCCCACTTTCCACCAATTGGTACGTCCCCCACTGCTCATGCCAGGGCCTCCATGCTCTTAGCCCAGTGTTCACAATCTTGGAATTCTTGCCGACCCGGCTGCCTCAGCCCATACCAAGCCAGTTCGTAGCTTTCGATCAATCTTTGGAATGCTTCACGCTTTTCCCTGTTGCCTTCAACTCGGGCGAGATGTTCTCTGTTAGTGGCTTCTGGTTCATAGAGCCACCATCCCTTTTGGTGGCCTTCTACCAAAACCGAAATAAAGAGAAATCTAATGGCATCCCGGAAAGCCCCCTGTTGAGCCTTCTGGTCAGCCTCATCCCGCAATTCTCTCCAGCCTTTTTCAAAGGCTGATTTGATCGAGGTAGGAAAAGCTATCTTCTCCTGTCGCCAGCGCCAACCCACTGGACCAAACAAGCGGATCATCCAGATGATGACGATTGTCGTCAACACGAGCAGAATCCCGTAAGTGACGAAGAAAAACCATTCCCCCTGGACTCCGCCCAAAAATTTCAAATGTTCCTCAAGCCACTTGCCTAAGGCGGCAAAGAACTCCCTGAGGTATTTTTGCCAAGCTGGAGTCTTTTTTTTGGCAAGTTTGCTGAACTCTTTGCCGTTATATATCTTGTCCAAGAGGGTCCTGCATTCCTCCCATTTGGCCTCTTCCTGATATGTCCCTTCAGCTTCCCAAGAAATCTGGTTCAATAGAGTCTTTTGATAGGCAACAAGCCCTGCCCTGCCCTCTGGACTAGTTTCAGCCTCTTGAATCCAGTGCAAAAAATCTTCACGATCAACCAGGTAGTCCTCTCCCGCATTATCTTGGATCACTAGTCCGGGGGGAAATCTCTCGTTGAACCAATCTATTTCCTCAGACTGCAATTTCCCCTCTCTTTGTTCCAAGAGCGCTACATAGTCATGGATTCTGGCCCGATACTCAGCCGCCGGGATTTCCGTTGCCCGGACCTTTGCGCTTAGAAAAAGAATTAGGGCCAGACTGGAGACCCAAAATGTGAGGTGTTTTTTCGCCGTCATCGCTTGTTTAAGGGGGAAAACTTCCTTGTTTATAGCCCGGATTTTTCATGAGTCCCAGAGATTCGTGAATAATGCAGGCTAAGTGCCATAAGTATTGAAGCTTAATGCAACTTTCATGCGACCTGTGAAAAAGTTAGATATGCGATGTGGGATGTGGGATTTGAGATTGCGGATTGATGTCGCATAGGGCATAGAGCATAGAGTGAAGGTTTCTTGATTTGCCCTTTGCCTTGAGCCTTGCGCCTTGAGCCGTACGCCCCCTGGCTACTGGATTCGTTGATTGCGGATTTGAACTGTCAGAGTGTTTTCAGGCCTCGGTTCATTGATCGTTCACGAGAGCAGCACCGCCGTTGCTGTTAGTCTCGTTGTCAATGTCTACATACACAGGTTTTTGGGGGTAGATAATGAGCCGGTCACCTGGATGGATGGTCGATCTGGGGTTCAGTCGATTCCAAATGATTAGAGAGGCCAGGGGCACACCGAATCGCTCGGCAATGGCGGTGAGGTTGTCACCTTCTTTAACGAAATAGATACGCTCCTGTTGGTTCGAGGACCACTGCCTTATAAGATTCCTATATCGCGCTTGAAAATCCTCCGAGTTGCCCTTTGGAATCAGTATGGTGTAGTTTCCTTCAGCCAGGTAGTGTCCCCTGATTTCGGGATTCAATTCCTTTATAGCTTTGAAAGTCGTTTTGGCTGCCTTGGCGACAATCCGGATTGGAGTCTCGTCTGCACATTCAATGCTGACCTGATCAAAGTGGAGAGGGGAGTAGTAATCCTCTTCATCAAGATAGAATCCATACCTCGCAGGATCCTCTAAAATTAGCTTTATTGCTATAATCCTAAAGATGTACCTTTGGGTTTCCAGGGAAAGATAGAGGTGATAATAGTCGTTGTTCCCCTGCTCGAGGATTTCGGACATGAGCCCTTCCTCCCCCATATTGTAAGCAGCAGTTGCCAGAGTCCATGAGCCAAAAATCTCGCGTAGATCCTTCAAATAACTAATTGCCGCCCTGGTTGAAGCAAAGATGTTCCGCCTCTGATCAATACGGTCATCTATAATTAAACCGTATTTTTGTCCAGTGTACCTAATAAACTGCCAGAACCCCACCGCTCCTTTTCTCGAGTGGGCGTGAGGTCTCAGAGCGCTCTCAGCGATGGCAAGATATTTCAAGTCGACCGGCATCCCCTCATTTCTGAGCATCTCCTCGATGTGCGGCAGATACCGTTTCGAACGCTTCAGCCAAAGAATTACCTGGGGCCTGTTCCAGAGGGAAAGAAGGAGCTCCTTTTCAAGCCTCTCCCTGACATGCTGCTCACCAATGGGTACTTCCTCACCACAAAAATCGGGAACCGTGGCTAGCTTCAGAGAAGTTACGAGTGAGGGAAAACCAGAAGGCTCAAAGGGGTCCGCATGAACCTTTGAAAAAGAGACAATAACTGCAACCAGCAAGAGTAAGGGTTTCCACTTCACGAGATTCACCTCTTTCAGATCAAAACGTGCTTTCAGCTTGGGATTGGACTAGGCCGCATGGCAGATCTTATAACACAAACCATGCCAACCTTTCCATGGCAAGACTTTGATTAAGAATCCGTTCAATTGCGGGAAGATTGCATTTTAAATGATAAATGAAGATGTTACCCCATTTTTCTGTGGCTGATATGGTATCCTATTCCCACTGAGTTAATGTATCATGACAGTTCATTCGTAATACGGCCCAATTTGTTTTCTACGGGTAAAGACAAGGAGAAATGGCCATGAAAACAAAAGATGTTGCCCGTGCAGTGATTTTGGTGGCTATTGCGGTCGCCTTGTCCCCGCTTTTTATTCCCGTAGGCATTTCGAAATGTTTTCCTGCCCAACACATGGTAAACGTACTCGGCGCGGTCATGCTGGGACCTGGTTACGCCGTGATTATCGCTACTATAGCCGCCATAATCAGAAATATTCTAGGTCTCGGAACTCTCCTGGCCTTTCCCGGTGGAATTTTTGGGGCCTTGCTGGCAGGGTTTGCCTACCGGTTATCCAAAAACATCTATGTAGCCGGGTTGGGGGAGGTAGGAGGCACCGGCATCCTGGGTTCCCTTGCCAGCGTCTGGATTGTAGCGCCTCTTTTCCTGGGCAAGACTATGGCCCTTGCCACCTTGATGGT
>CP070689.1:530569-534410 GCA_020353155.1 Deltaproteobacteria bacterium
AGAGCCCCTTCCACCTGCTGACTGAGCTCGAATATCTTATCGTGATCCGGCCCGGAAATACGAACCTCTATCAATCCTGTCTCATTTGCCCCCAGCCAAAACGTCTTTATACGGGGATAGACCTCAGGGAAATCCTGAGCAAGATACTCGCGGACTCTGTCCATTGACGGGAAGATGGAATCAGCGTCTTTTGCTGTCACCAGAATATAAGAAATATTAGCTGCCGGGGCCCGAGGACCAAATGTTTGAAAAAACCGTGGTCCGCCGTATCCCACGTAGGCAATGGAGCTGGTTACCTCAGGATTGACCTCCTCGTCGTGGAGCCATTCCAGAAAACGAACCGCTGTGCGGTCCATGGCGTTGGTACCATAACCCGCTGGAATATCTAGATAAATCATGTACTGATCCCGCTCAGAGTCGGGCATGAACTGCTTCCTCACCAAGCCCATGAGGGTGATGGCCCCAAACATCAGACCTGCCACCACGCCGAGGACAACTATCCGGTTGTTCAAAGCGAAGGTCAAAAGCCTCTTGTATATCTGATACATGGGTTTTTGGTACTGCGCTTGTATTTCCTCTTCAGTGAGAGCCTTGGGCTTCAAGAACCAGTAACAGTTGAGCGGGGTTACCATATTGGCAAGAAGCCAGGAGGTCAGGAGGGTGATGGCGATCACCGTGGCCATGGAGCTCAAATACTCCCCGGTGACGTTGGGAGCCATGGCCAGAGGCACGAAGGCCAGGATGGTGGTCAGTGAGGAAGTAAGGAGAGGCAGCGCCAGGGTCTTGCCCGCATTGATGGCCGCATCCCTCCTTTCCTCCCCTTCCAGCATGCGCCTTCCTACCTCCTCGGCCATAACAATGCCGTTGTCCACCAAAAGACCGAGGGCTATGATCAGGGTGGCCAGTGTAATTCGGTGGAGTTCCAGGCCCAAGACCCGCATCCAGACGAGAGTTACAATCATGGTAAGGGGAACAATAGTTCCTACGATGAGCCCGGTACGCAACCCCAAAAAAAGTATTACCACAACGAGCACGGTGACCAGTGTCTGGATAAGATTCATGAATACCCCGCGCACCGACTCTTTTACGTACTTGGCCTGGTAAAAAGCAATGTCCACCTGGTAACCAATGGGCAGCCGGTTCTGCCACTCCTCAACCCTCTTCTCCACTTTGGGAGTGAAATCCAGGACGTTCACGCCCGTTTCCATTTGCTCCACCGCCAGGATGATGGCGGGCTCCCCATTGTAGTAGGCCTTTTGCTGCGGCGGGTCTATATAGGCCCGCCTCACCGTGGCAATATCCTTTAGGTAGGCAACCTCGTTGGAGGCGGGGAGTTTTATGACAACATTCTTGATGTCCTCGACGCTCTCGAAATTTCCCGAGGGTTCAACCACAAGCTCCACCAACCCGGTTTCAATTCGTCCACCTGGAAGTATGATATTCTGCTTCATCAGGGTCTGAGAAAGTTCGGTGGGGCTGAGCCCATACTGCGCCAAGCGGGCATTGGATATCTCCAGAAAGACTCTCTCGCTCTGCACGCCATGGAGCGTCACCTTGCGAATGCCCGGGATAGTATAAAAATCGTCCCGCATGTCCCGGGCAACGTCACGCATCTCGGCCATGGAAAAACCCTGGGCTGTAAGGGCCACCAGGACCACGGATACATCGCCAAACTCGTCGTTTACGATAGGTCCGATGGTTCCCTCTGGTAGCTCTGTCTTGACATCATTCATCTTGTTGCGCAGGTCCTGCCAGATCTGATCCATATCGAAGAACTTGTCCCACACCTTGACGTAGACGATGGACACCCCGGTAGTGGACTTGACATTGTAGATATTCTCCACCTCAGGTATCTGACGGATGTATTCCTCCACCTTGCGGGTTATGAGGTCTTCCACCCGTTGAGGGGACATCCCTGGAAAGTAGGTGGTCACCACCGCATCCCGAATGGTGACAACAGCGTCCTCTTTGCTGGGGAAGTTCGCCAGCATGCCAAGGCCGGCAAGGGTTAGCACTGCTACCAAAAGCATCACCAAGCGTGAGTTATTGAGCGAGAAACCGGTCAGGTTCATCAATAATCCCCCTGTTCAATTCCATCCTGTCAAACTAGATCGTCTGGCTATTAAGCGAAGTCTTTACCACGTATGGTTGTACCTTGGAGTGTTGGAGTATTGGAAAAAGATCAATAAAAGCAGTCTCAACAACCACCCATTACTCCATCACTCCAGTACTCCATTACTCCAGTGGCCTGAAAGGACTACTTGGTTTCCTCCATGAGGTTAACTTTTTGCCCGTCGACCAAGAACTGAACACCGGCAGTGGCTATTATGTCGCCAGCCTTTAGAGCACCAGGTTCAACGAGTACGTCGTTTTCCCGAAGATTCAACGTCTTGATTTGAGTCTTTTTGACAGTGGAGCTCTTCTCATCATAAACGAAAACAAATTGTGTTTTTGCTGCTTCCACAAAAATCGCTGCGAGAGGGATTGCAAGGCCAGTGACTATTGGCTCCCCTGTTTCCGACTCCGGCATAAACTCAAAGGCAACTTCCACCGACATTCCCGATCTGAAATCGTCAAATTGTTCCTGCAATTGAACCGTAACAGGATAGGTACTGGCGCTTCGTGATCTCGACCCCAACTCGGTTATCACCCCACGGACCCTGCGATCGTTCAAGGTGGGGAAGACAACTTCTGCCTCATCACCCAAGGAAAGATTGATGAGGAGCGAGTCAGGCACGGCCGCAGAGACCTCGTAGCCGGATTCCTCTCCATCTAATCCAAATACGGCTCTCCCCACTGGGACCTCAACAAATGGCTCAATCTCTTTCACTGAGATAGTACCGTTAAATGGAGCCATTAATTTAGTTTTGCGCAGATCGCGGCGTGCCAGCCCCAGTTGAGCTTCTGCCGCCTTTACCTGGCTCTTGGCACTATCGAAACTTGCCCTGGCCTCATCCAACTCGGCCTTGCTGGCATTGTTCGACTCGTAGAGAGCAAGATAGCGCTCGTAGTTTGCTCGCCTCTCCACTACTCTGGCCTGGGCTCTCGATAGTCCTGCCTCCGCGTCTCTAACCCCGAGCACGAAAGGTTGTCGATCCAGTTCGGCCAGCACTTGCCCTTTTTTGACCTCCTCGCCCAATTTGACATTAACCTCTTCAACCGTCCCAGCCACGGCAAAGCTGAGGGCAGTCTGGTCAACAGGCTTGGTGGTGCCTGAGATCATCCTTATTTGCTTGGTCGAGATCTCGGCTACTTTTGTCCACTTAATGGAGCGAATGACCTCCGGCGGTTCTTCCTCCTTGCCGCAGCCAAAGGCAATGAAACTGCTTGCTAAAATAATAAAAACGTAAAGAGAAAATCTTTTACTACCAGAGATAGTAGTAAGCATTAGCTCACCTCCAAATTGTCAAGAATAGTGCTGAGCCCGACAAGTGATGTCTGCACGTATGGCTTGATTGCGTTAACCTGTTAACATGGCAATAGATACACCTTCTGTCAAGTCCAAAGTCTCCAAATTGAGACTGCGTAGTAGGATCAAAATTCTGATAGTAGGTCCAGGTACTCTCGGATCCCGACCTCATATTTGGCCTTGAATGCTTCATCTACCTTTTCAACTGGGTCGGCACCGAGGAAATCCAGCAGTTTATAGAGTTCTTCCTCTCGCTCGGTCCTTTCAGCAATCGCTTTCAAGCTGATGATCTCTCTTTCAATGTCGAAATATTTCAACTTGTCCTTGAGCGGCAACTGCCAGAACAATAAGAATCCCCTCTCCGGAAAATCAACACCTAACAACTTGTAGCAGTGGAGCATGACAGCTTTTTCCAGTTCTTTTCTGATCCCC
>CP070689.1:534510-539000 GCA_020353155.1 Deltaproteobacteria bacterium
AGGTTTTGAAGGTTTTCGAGCTAGTTCGCCGGTCTGGGGAAAACCTTCAAAACCTACCAACGTCCCTTAGAGATGATCCTCTAACTTCCCATTACTTGTTTCACCGATGGATAAAGGTCCATGTCGGTGTGGGGTAGGAAAAGAGCTGCTACGAACTCGTCGTAAAACTTAGGGTCAACTGAGAGCTCTAAATAAGTCATCTGCCGCGCCAGGGTGTTGGCTCGCGCCAGAGCATGTCGGGAAAGCAACCCCATCCGCGCCCCTGTGAGGGAGCTGTTACCGATGAATTTAATCCTCTCAGGTGGAATATCGGGGAGGAGGCCGATAAAGATAGCCTTTTCCACATCAAGGTAGTTGCCAAAGCCTCCAGCCACAAAGATCCTTTCCAGGCCTTCAAAAGACATTCCAACGCTGTTCAGCAGCACCCGCATGGCCGCTAGAATGGCGCCCTTGGATTTTATCAAGTTACTGATATCACTCTCGTTGATAACTACACTCTTTCCAGTTTCGGTCTCATCTCCGCTGGCAAGGACAAACTCCATTTCGCCTTCATTTTGTTGCACTCTGGGATTATCAGAGTCTCTGGGAAGTTTGCCACTGGGATCGATGATCCGGTTGCGGAAGAGTTCGGCAATGGCGTCAATCAAGCCGGAACCGCAGATTCCTCTAACCTTGGCTCCGCCGATGGTCTCATAATGGACCTGGTCTGAGTCGATATGTACTTTTTGGATTGCTCCCCGGGTGGCCCGCATGCCGCATTTGGTGCCACTGCCTTCGAAAGCCGGACCCGCGGAGGCGGAACAGCAGACCAGCCATTCATTGTTGCCAACAACAATCTCACCATTGGTGCCAATGTCTATTAAGGCCGAAATCTGCGAACTGTTACTTATACCAGAGGCCAAAACGCCCGCAGTGATATCGCCACCCACATAAGAGCTTACCCCTGGCACGCAGGTCACCCTGGCGTTGGGGTGTAGATGGAGATTTAGTTCGGCAGCGGATGCGGATGGTAGAAAGTTGGCCGTGGGGATATAAGGTTCCAAGCGAATGGTGCAGGGCTCTAGACCCAAGAACAGATGAGTCATAGTGGTGTTGCCTGCGGCAATAAAAGCGGTAAGGTTGCTGGCCTCGACCCCATGTTTTTCCACTAGAGTATCTATGAGAGTATTTACCGGCTCAATGACAGCTGCATGGATAGATGACAAGCCACCACGGCTGCAGGCATAGATCATTCGCGAGATTACATCTTCGCCGTACCTGGCCTGCTGATTGTGGCTAGCCTCAACTCCCAAAATGGCGCCACTGCGCAGATCCACCAACTGAGCGACAATGGTGGTGGTGCCGATATCGCAGGCAATGCCGTAATTCTCTGCGCAGGTGTCGCCCGGTTCAAGTGATAAAATTTCTATACAGTGCTCATCAAGAGGGTAAATGGTTGCGGTAACCTGCCATTCGTTTTCCCGAAGCATGCTGGCCATACTTCGGAGTGACGGTAGAGAAATTTCAAGAGTAGGCGCCTGAACCTTCTTGCGGATTTCCCGATACACCCGATCAAGGTCGGCAAGGTTATCGGTAAGGGAGGGCTTTGGAAGGGAGAGGTAGATTTTCTGAGTCATAGGCATGTATAGAAGTGAAGGGATATCCAAAGTATCCTTGACTTCGAGATCTTGGGGTGATTGGTAACACACCATAGACTCGGTGGTGAGGATCTGCTCCTCTTCCAGACGGGCCTCTGGAGGGACCCACACTTCAAGATCGTTCTTGACCTCGGTTTGGCAGGCGAGGACAAAACCTGAATTGATCTCTTCCCGACTCAGAAATCTAATGGAGTGACTCGTGGGTCTTGCCTCACCACGAGTTATTTGCACTCTACACTTACCGCAGACCCCTTCTCCGCCGCAGAGGCTATTGATATAAATGCCAGATTCGGCGGCGGCCTCGAGGATGTTAGATTCTCCCTCCACCTCTACTTTGGCGCCAACGGGTTGAAATACCACTTTGTGTTTACTCATTATTTACTCCCGATGTTTCTGAGGATCGGTCTATGAACTAAATAATATTAATCTCATGGACCATGAAAAACCACCAATAACCGCTGCCAAATTTTTTGGTCAAGATTTGGATTTGGTAGGTTATTCACTCCTTTGTCGATTGACTCGTTAGAACAGTGGACATTAGGAAATTTCTTTTCGCCTCCCCTTATAGTTCTTCTGGCCTAGGGGAGGGGGAAGCTCTGAGATTTTAAATTTTAGATTTAAGAAATTGAAATAATGAGATCCCCAAATCTGAAATCCACAATCTACAATCTCCATCCTACTCTCGGGGAGATTCGAGTTCCCTCACGTAGTCATTAAAATAATCGGTAAAAATGATACCCAGCCGATTGTTGGACGCCTCCAGCCATTTCTGTGGTACTTCAACATCCTTTTCGGAAGTAAAGTTCAATAAAAAGCCAACCGAATTACTCTTTCGCTCGGTTTTGTCCCGAATGACGATGGTTAGGTGGAACATTTCGTTTTGGAGAGAGGGCGAGGACGGAGTCTTAATAAAAAGGTAGCCTGCTAACGATCCCCCTTCTTCCTCTCGAATAGAGGCGAAGGAGTAGGTGACTAGGCTTCGTGAAGCTGGCGCTATGGTAGCGACAATATCTTTCATGTCGCCATCTTTATCCTCGGCTTTAAGAAAGATTTTCCAGCCCTTGCCCGGCTTGACATTTTGAGGTGCAAAGTAATCTGAGATGACCGGCTTGCTTCCAGGCTCTATAGGGACTAGTTTCCAAAGTTCACCACAGCCAATTATTGATGTCGAGAGCGATAATATAAGCAAAAATCTCTTCATAATTTTTTGATCCTCTGTGGTGAGCTCAACAAACGAAGGGCCGAGAAAACCATCAGACCCTAGAGCAAAAGTCAATTTTTCGGTATGCCGCTTACCTGTATTAAGTGGAGGGAACGGTTAAAAAAAAGAATCTCCCTGTTGACGGCGAGGCCAAGTGTTTCGAGCAGGGGCAAGAGACCGCCGCTTTGTCTGAAGCTGAGGTAATTGTGATAATGGTGGCTACCGGCCAATCGTTCTATTAATCGGCAAATGGTAGCAACAAAGTTTACCGGTGGGGGTACTCGGTAATCTATCAAAATGAGGGTGCGTGCCAGCCGCTGCATCTCCCTCAGCACTGGCAGACGCTGCGCCGCCTTCATCTCGTGGAGAACCATGCAGGCAGTAGCATAGTCAAAAAAATCACTGGGGTAATCCTGCAATTTCTCCCCCGAGGCAAAGATGAAGCGGACATTCCTCAGGCGTAAGTCTCGAGCTCGCTGATGGGCGTAAGCCCACATGGCATGGGAAGCTTCGACTCCCACCAATTCCGTACAAGAATCAGCAAGGAAAAGGACAAGTTCCCCCGTGCCGCAGCCTATATCAATGAGGGAACTTCCCGGCTTTATTTGTCCGTGCACCAGCTTTCGCGCTTTATGCAAAACTGGATCAACAAATAAATGGTAGAGCCAACCATCGTAAAAGTTATCTTGGTTTTTTTGAGTCATATAGGTGTCTTACAGCCGCAGAGAGCATGGGGTTAAGGGCTCAGGGCACAAGGCTCAAGGCCCAAGGCAGATTTGAAATTGTCCTTCGGACTCCCACCCTTCGGGTGGGTTCCCGGTTTCGCGTTTTGAAATTCGAAATTATCTCTCTATGCTCCATGCTCTATGCCCTATGCCCGCAGGATTCTATAGATGGTGAAGTCATCAGCCGGTGACCCATAAGGCAAGTACCATAAATGAATTGGAAAAGAAAGCTACGAGTTTTTTGTTTTATTTTTAAGCTTGATGGTCTTGCTCACGGTATGGTAGGGAAACGATCAGGATAGGCATTGGTGCCGAAGCTGATCTCATTCGAACGGTTCAAGAGTTAAGCATGCCGGCTTTCGACAAAAAAAACTTCTCCGAAATACTGGAGCAAGTAGAGCAGGGAAGTATTGCCCCCATATATCTCCTCCACGGAGAGAGTTACCTGGTGAAATCGGCCCTCGAAGAGCTCACAGGACTGCTTGTTCCAGAATCACAACGGAGCACCAATCTGGAAGTGGTTGATGGCAGTGAGGCTGACTTTCGAAAAATCCTGGATAGCGTCAATACTTTCGCTCTATTTGGGGGGCGCAAGGTGGTTGTGGTAAGGAACAGCCGCATTTTTTACTCCCGCGCCAATCTACCTACTCTTGTTGCCAAGAGCAAAGAGGCCTATGAAGGAGGAGATCTTAAATCTGCAGCTCGCTTTCTACTAGAGGTCCTAGGGTACGCTGAATGGTCCCTTGCCGATGTGGCCGCTGGAGCCTGGCGAGAAATACCTGCCGATCTATGGAAACAAACCATGGGGGTGGAGCAGGGACAGTCTGAGTTGGAGTGGCTGGAGCAAGTTGTGGAGTACGCCAGCAGCGCGGAAATGGAGATACCGGTTAAAACCGATGAAGGTTCTTTACTGGAAGAGGCTCTTCA
>CP070689.1:539100-544683 GCA_020353155.1 Deltaproteobacteria bacterium
AACTCCTTTTTGATTTTAGATTGAAGATTGTAGATTGCAGAATTAAAGGTATCAGGTGTCAGGAGTAAACGGGGAAGATTCAAATCGGATGATCGCGGCTGACCTTCGACAGGACCTGTCGACGAGCTCAGGTCGAGTCGCTCAGGTCGGGGAAAGCCGCTTTCACAAAAGGAGGGACGACGCGGTGAGACGGAGAAACAGCCAGACGGGGATTAAAGATTTTCAAAATCCGAAATCCGCAATCCTATCTTATGCCCTATGCCTCTAAAGCAACGGACCACAGACGACGGACAACTGACCCAGCGAGTGGGCATCATGAGCTGCTGACTGATGTTTCTATCTTGAGTTGGTACTTCTCTATCTTCGCTTGCAGGGTGGGACGGGAGAGACCCAGGAGCTTGGCGGCACGGGATCGATTGCCGCCTGTGAGGTTGAGGGCTTCACTGATAAGAATGCTGGCAGTGTCGTCCATCATGGAGTCGAAAAGACCTTCACCGTGACTTTTGGCCAGCTTTTGTCTGAAAAACTGACGGAGGGATTCCGTTACTGATTCTTCATCCACGGTTTTGATATCGCTGCCTTCCGTCATGACTCGAGTCAGATCTTCCGCAGCGAGTGGAGTCCCTCGATTGAAAATTAATGCTTTCTGCAATGTATTTGCCAACTCTCGAACGTTTCCTGGCCAATCGTAGCCTCGCAGCAGAGTCTTGGCTTCCGGGACGATGCCTGGGTTGTCCATTTTCATTTCACTCGACAAACGCTTGAGGAAGTATTCGCTCAAAAGGTCTACGTCTTCAGCCCGTTCGCGCAGCGGTGGCAGCCAGAGAGTGACCACTTTGAGACGGTAGTAGAGATCTTCCCTGAAGCGTCCTTCGGCGATGGCAGCTTCGAGATCTCTGTTGGTTGCGGCGATGATCCGAACATCCACCGGAATGGGCTCCCGTCCACCTAGCCTTTCAATACTTTTTTCCTGAAGCAACCGCAGTATCTTGGCCTGGATGCTGAGGGGCATGTCCCCTATTTCATCCAGAAAAATGGTACCGCCATTGGCTTGCTGAATCTTTCCCAGACGACGACCCACCGCTCCGGTAAAGGCGCCCCTTTCATAACCGAAAAGCTCACTCTCCAGCAGAGTCTCGGGAATGGCCACGCAATTTATCACCAAAAATGGTCTATGCCCCCTTTTGCTGTGCTGGTATATTGCTCGAGCCACCAACTCCTTGCCCGTCCCGGACTCGCCCCTAATCAGTACGGTGGCATCGGTAGAAGCGACCCTCCCTATGGCCTTGTAAATCTCCTGCATTGGTTTGCTCCGGCCAATAATGGCATCCGTCGACGGTTTGTCCGGAACTATGTCCATCTCTACCCGCGAATGCATAAGTCGACCGGCCGCCAGGGCATCTTTTACCAGAGCCAGGATATCTGGAATATTGAAAGGTTTGAGGACGTAGTCGAAAGCACCCTCCTTGGTGGCCTCTATAGCCGTTTCAGTAGTGCCATAGGCGGTCATTATTATTATGGGCAGCTTGGGTTCTACCTTGCGCATGGCCCTGGTAGCTTCCAAGCCATTAATTCCGGGCAAGCGCACATCCATGACCACCAAATCAGGAGGAGATTCTCGCACCATGGCCAGACCCGATTCGCCATTGGCGGCTGTCTGCACCGTATGCCCCTCCTCAGTGAGAAGCTTTTCAAAGCTCTGCCTCAGTTGAGGATCGTCATCAACGATTAGGACCTTGCCCAAGCTGCATCCTCCCGGCACGGTAGGGTAATGGTAAAGGTTGTCCCTTCACCCTCCTTGGATTTCAGAGATAGCCAACCACCGTGTTCCTCTACAATGCGATAGGCAATGCTGAGCCCCAAGCCCGTCCCCTCTTCCTTGGTGCTATAGAAGGGTTGAAACACCTTATCACGAACTGATTTTGGAATACCAGGGCCGTTGTCTTTCACCCGGATCACCACCACCCGGCCCAGAGGCTCAGCCACGCCTTCTTCCTCACGAATGACAATCAAACCGCCTTCGCCCATGGCCTCACAGGAGTTGACCAGCAGGTTGACCAACACCTCTTTTAACTGCTCGGGATCCCCCTCTATCTGCGGCAGATGGTTTTGCCGGTCAAGCTCCACCTGCACACCGTAGGACTCCAACCGGTGTCGAAGGAGCTGCAGTGCCATGTCCACTACTTCGGAAGGACTGATGCTCTGGATTTTCAGCTTGGGTGGTCGGGCAAACTCGAGAAAGTTTTGCACGATGTTATCAATATGGCGCACTTCTTCCGCAATCACCTCAAAGTCCTCTTGCTGGGTTTGAGAAAGCTCCAGCGACCTTTCCAGGGAGAAAAGCCTCATGTTCACGGAAGTCAGCGGGTTGCGGATGGTGTGAGCCACTCCTGCAGCCAGTTTTCCCACCATGGCCAGCTTCTCCGCCTGGAGAAGGTGCGCCCGGCTCTGTTGGAGTTCAGACTGGGTCTGATCTACGTCCTCCATGAGGCTGTGGACCCTCTGGCGTAAGGCAGTCATCTCAATGGGGAGGGGGCTTTCTATGTCTACGTCACCCGCTTCCATGGATAGTATTCTAATTGGTTTCAGGATCTGATTCAGCAGAATATAAGCCAGCAGCAAACCCAAAACCAGGACGCTAGGCAGAGCCACCAGGGTCATGCCTTTAATCAACCGTGTCTGAGCACGACTCTTCTTCCAGGCATCTTTGATTTGTCCCTTGTGGATTTCCCTGTATTGATCGCAGAGGGCTTGGATGGCGAAAAACTGTTTTCTCACGGCCCAATGGCGCTGGGCTCCGGCTTCCCGCTTACCGGCCTGATAAAGTTGAACAACTTGGTCCCGGGCAAAGATATAGCGAAGGTACTCTGATTCGATCTGATTGAGAATGCCGCGCTCATTAGCTGTCTGGGCCGAGTCGCGGGCCTTTCTTAGCCAGGTATTGAAGGACTCGTTGAGTTGCTCCACTTGCCCGAGCCAGTCAGGGTTGCCATCGAGAAAATAATAGGTTGTCAGACCCTTTTGCCTGACCAGGGCCGTCTCCAACTCTTCTGCCGCCTGCAGCCCGGTCACCGCAGTATCAATAACCGAGGTGAAGACATGGCCCATCCGGTAGGTATGCCACATGGAGATGAGGCCACCGCCAAGGGTGGTTAAAACTAGGGCAGCCAGAATCAAGATGATTCGGCTGCGTAGGCTTAGTCGTTTCATGATCACGGTTCTACTTTGTTACCTCTTCGTTCTTTCTTCATGCACCATGACCCAATAAGTCATTAAAGTACTAGTAAAAACCTATGCTGAGTCACCTCCACCCAGGTGCACCGCAAGCCTCTCGTGGGGAAGATCTTTCTTGGCCAAATCCTCTGGTGACAGGGGTAAGCGGACATGGAAGGTGGTTCCCAAACCCACAGCACTATTCACGCTTATTTCTCCTTCCATCTTTTTAATGATGCCATAGCAGATGGAAAGACCCAAACCGGTTCCCTTGCCCACCGGTTTTGTGGTGAAGAAGGGATCAAAGATCCTGGCAAGATTTGCCTTGGGAATCCCTTGTCCGGTATCGGCAACATCCACCACCACATGACCGCCATCAACTCGAGTAGTAATTTCAAGAGTTCCGCCCTCAGGGGTCATGGCATCCAGAGCGTTATTGACCAGATTTAGTAATACCTGCTCAAATTCCGATGGTGAAGCATAGACCTCGGGCAAATGTGGAGTAAGGTTTAGTTTGAGTTTCACATTGCTGTACTTTACCCGCTGCTCGGAAAGGGCGACCACTTCGTCTATTAGCTCGTTCAATTGTACTTTACGAAGTTCCGGATCTGTCTTCCGGGCAAAGCTCAAAAGCTTGTGAGTTATTTGTTTGCAACGTACCCCTTGGTTTTTGATCTGTTTAAGAGCCCTTCTGGCCTCAGCTGGATCTTCACAACTGCCGTCCTCCTCTAACAAATCTTCAATCCAGCCTGCCTCCTCCACCATTATTGCTACCGGGTTGTTGATTTCGTGGGCTATGCCGGCTGCCAGCTCTCCCACCGAGGCGAGCTTGCCCGCTTCAATAATCTGCTCGTTCATCATTTCTTTTTCCCGGTCAGCCCAGACAATGTGCTTAATGATCCTCTTAGACAGAATAAAAGCCATGCTCACGATGCCCAGACCGCCCACAAGGAAGATGACCAGGGCGAGCTTTCTCGCCCGGTAGAGATCCGCAAAGGCATCCGCCGTATCCTGTTGGTAGATTAACAGCCACTCCCCGTTTTTCAGCGGAGTACTGACACTAATGTACTTCCCACCCTTTTGGGGATCACTCTCTATAAGGGTCACCGGGTGGTGGTCATTTTTCTTTTTCCGCAGCCGATCCGTCCCTTCTAGTTGATCCTGGTCCTCAGGGGTTAAACCTTGGGGCAAGCTCTTGCTGAGCAGGTCCACATGCTCCTTGCTCTTCGGCCTAGCCGCCAGGGGGGCGTTGGTCTGGAATTCTCCTTCCCGATTGACGATAAAAGCAATGCCGGTCTTGCCAATGCGGAGATTTTCTACCAGAGAATTGAAAGCGACGAAATCAATAGTGGACCGTAAAATCCAGTTACTACCCTGCCACTCCTTCTTGACAGCCACAATAAAGTGGGGCAGTCCTCTGATACCCAGGAATACATCGCTGATAAACTGCTCACTCTTGAGGGCCTTTTTAAACCAGTCCGCCTCAGAATAGTTGACCCGAGCCAGCTTGAAGGCTCCGGCGTAAGCGACCTGAAGACCCTCCCCATTGACCAGACCCAGGTCAACGAAAACCCCACCGTGTTCTTCCTGGAGGATGGCCAGTTTTCCCTGAAGAAAAGACTCATCACGAAACTGCTCCAGGCTAAAGGTTCTGGTCATCACCCTGATATCGGCCAGTTTCTCATCGAGAAAACCGTCGATATTTTGCCTGTGTTTCTCCACCACTTCTTCCAGGTGGGCAATCACCTTTTCTTGGTGAGATACTTGGAACTGGTAGAGGATAATTCCGGCAATCAAGAGGAGGGGCGCAAAAGACACAAGAATCATGATCAAGAGCATGTTTCTCTTGAGCGTTCTGTAGTAGTGTGGGCCAACTATTTTCTTCTTTACCATGGACCACAACTCTGCTTATCTGGTTTTTATAGACAGAGTCTTAAAAAATCCTGCATCTTTTTTCGAATCAAAGTAGGGGCGGGATTAATTCCCGCCCGGAAACTTACCAAAATAGGCCCATCGGGTGGGCATAAAGCCCACCCCTACGGCTAATAATCGTTGCATTTAGTTTACCCATATTTTTGGCGGTCTATAAATCTACCCATTTCTTGTCATAAAAAATTCCCTGACTCCATCTTCAGTTACTTGGGCAGTACCACAGGCATGCCCAGCAAAGGCCAGACGACCAAGGCAGCTACACCCACCAAGACCATGAGCAAAACACTGGCGGGAATACCGTAAAGAAAGAACTCGCCCGTGGTGAACTGCTTTGAATCATAGGCAATAGCATTTGGCGCCGCTCCCACCAAAAGCAGGAAGGGCATCCCGGCGGTGACCAGGGAGGCAAACAGAACAACCTCGGGAGAAACCCCCAAA
>CP070689.1:544783-548442 GCA_020353155.1 Deltaproteobacteria bacterium
AACCATGAATGATATTGCTGCCTTGGTCCTGGCCGCAGGCAAAGGGACCAGGATGAACTCAGACCTAGCCAAGGTCCTGCACCCGATTTGGGGGCGGCCAATGCTGTCATATCCCCTGGCAGCACTTGAGGAATTGCGATTAGGCCGGGTTCTGGTAGTGGTGGGCCATCAGGCTGAAAGTATCCAAAAGATATTCGCAGATGCCTCGGTGGAATGGGTATTGCAAAACGAACAACTGGGAACGGGTCATGCGGTACAATGTGCACTACCGCATTTGGCTGATTTTGCCGGATCTGTACTGATCTGCTGTGGTGATACACCATTGCTTACCGCAGAGACCTTGCGCATGTTTTTAACTAATCATCTAAAGAGTGACAGCGATCTGAGTGTCTTGAGCATGTTGTTGGAGGAGCCGGGAAGTTACGGGCGGATTGTGCGGAATTCTGCCGGTGAAGTTTCAGGCATAGTTGAAGCCGAGGATGTTACTGGTCCAGAAAGGGACATCCGAGAGGTGAATACAGGGATCTATTGTGCCGGGGCAGCTTTATTGCGCAGTGTGATCCCAGAAATCAATAATAACAACGCCCAGGGTGAGTACTATTTGACGGATGTGGTGAAGGTGGCTGTGGAGCGTGGCTGGAAGGTGCAAGCCGTTGCTGGCTCCGACCCTACAGAGTTCCTGGGCGTCAATACCAATGAGGAACTCGCAGCAGCCGAAAAAATCATTGCCCAAAGAAGTCTTTAAATGAGCGGGATATCAACCACAGAGAACGCAGAGACCACAGAGGAGAGAAATATTTAGTCCTACAAGCTCTGTGCTCTTTGTGTTCTCTGTGGTTCAAATGAGGACCGCAAACCGGGACATCGAGGACTGAAATGTGCGGGATAATAGGACACATTGGCCAAAATGACTGCGTGTCTCTGCTGGTGGACGGCTTGAGACGGCTGGAATATCGTGGCTATGACAGTGCCGGTATAGCCGTGGTCAGCAAAGACAAAATCGAGGTGAGACGTTGTCAAGGCAAACTGTCCCAACTCGAAATGCTCCTGGCTGAACAGCCAGTGAGAGGCTCTGTGGGTATAGGCCACACCCGCTGGGCAACCCACGGCCCCCCCTCGGACATCAACGCCCATCCGCACAAAGTGGGGCCCATAGCAGTGGTTCACAATGGGATCATCGAAAACTATCTCACCCTGAAAAAAGAGCTCCTGGAGATGGGCTGTGAAATCAGCTCGGAAACAGACACTGAGATTGTGGCGCAGCTCATCAACAATGAAGTCAAAGGCGGTGCCTCCTTCGAGGAAGCTGTAAACAAAAGCCTTGAGCAAATAGAGGGCTCCTATGCTCTGGTCATTCTCAATGAGAAGGAGCCGGACAAGCTTATTGCCGTGAGGAAGGAAAGCCCACTGGTTTTGGGGCTGGCTGCCGATGCCTTGCTGGTGGCCTCAGATATTCCAGCCATTTTAGGGCATACCAGGGAAGTTGTCTTCCTGGATGACGGCGAGGTGGCAATTCTTACCGAGAATTCATTCGAGGTGAGAGGACAAGACGGGACAACTCGGGAAAAAGAGGTGGCCCACGTCACCTGGAACCCGGTGATGGCTGAGAAGGCAGGATATACCCACTTTATGGAAAAGGAGATCTACGAGCAGCCCCGAGCAGTTATTGACACTTTTCGCGGACGGATCAGCGAATCTACCGGTGAGGTTTTTCTGGACGATCTAAACCTGGAAGACAAATTGATTCAGTCCCTTGACAAGATTTTCATAGTTGCGTGCGGCACCTCATACCATGCCGGATTAGTAGGTAAGTTTTTGCTGGAGTCTCTCTGTGGTTTGCCGGTGGAAGTGGAACTGGGTTCTGAATTTCGCTATCGCGACCCCATAATCAACTCAAAGACCCTTCAAATTCTGATATCACAGTCCGGCGAGACAGCTGATACACTGGCGGGCTTGAGAGAGGGGCGTAAGAAAGGGGCTTTTCTTCTGGCCATTGTAAATGTGGTAGGTAGTAGTTTGGTCCGTCAGTCTGATGGGGTTCTTTACACTCACGCCGGACCAGAGATTGGTGTAGCCTCCACCAAAGCCTTCACCACCCAGTTGGTAGCGCTCTATCTGCTGGCTCTTTATCTAGGAGTTAAGCTGGGCAGGCTCAGCCTGAAGGAAAGTCAGGAGCATATCTTGGAATTAGTTAAACTGCCAAAGAAAATGGAGACCAGCCTGGATGAGGACGAACGGATTAAAGCTATTGCCCGTGAATACGCGAATGCGAGAGATTTTCTCTATTTGGGGCGTGGAATCAACTATCCTATTGCTTTGGAAGGAGCGCTAAAGCTCAAGGAGATTTCATATATCCATGCCGAGGGCTATGCGGCCGGTGAAATGAAACATGGCCCTATTGCTCTCATTGATGAGCATATGCCCGTGGTAGCAGTGGTGAGTAAGGGGTTAACCTTTGAGAAGATGCTTTCCAATATGGAAGAGGTCAAAGCTCGCCGGGGCAAGATTATTGCGGTATGTGACGACTCTGAGGAGGAACTTGCTGACAAAGTGGACGCTTATATTCAGGTCCCGACCACTACACCATTTCTGGCCCCGATTCTTTTTACCATACCAATGCAACTATTGGCGTATCATGTGGCGGTATTCCGCGGGACTGACGTGGATCAACCACGGAACCTGGCAAAGAGTGTTACGGTCGAATAACGCATAGCACTATGCGCCATGCGGTGATCGCAGCGAACCGCTGACTTGACTAGAAATTGACAGGAAGATTACAATACGGCATGAAATTAGGAGGTGAAGCGAGAGGGGAGAGAATCAAATGGGAGAGGAAAATACTACCATCGGGAACGCAACCATACCTGTAGAAGAGGCGAGAACCGATCAAGAGACGCCTTTTGACCGTTTGGAATCGCGCATTGACATTCTTATCGAAAGGTACGAAAGGCTCGTTGGCGAGCACAATCAGTGTGGTGCAAGGCTAGCGGAACAAGAGGTGCGCATCCGCGATTTGGAGGCCAAACTGCAGCAATCTGAGCAGCAAAGATCGGAGATTCGTGCTCGTCTGGATACATTGATAGAGAAACTTAGCCGTTTTTCTTAGGGGAGGCAGGATTTGGTCCAACAGGTGAAGGTAGGGATCCTGGGTCAGGAGTATACCATTCACACCAAGGCCGATAGGGCGTATGTGGAAAAGGTAGCCCAACATGTAGCCTCCAAATGCCAGGAGGCACAGAGCAGGCTCCACTCTTCTTCACTCGCGACCATTGCTCTTCTAGCCGCTCTGAATATTACGAGCGATTACCTCCAAATGAAGGAGGCTTACGAGCAACTGGTCGATAGGATCGAGAGTAAACAGGAAAAGCTCTCATCCCTCTTGCCCTAGAGTCATTGGTAATCCTGCGGGTGTTGGTGATTGGTAGCTCTTTTGCGGGCCCGAGATTACCATCAATGAGGGGCAGCTGAAAAAGGGTTGCGATTAGCTGCTATACCGTATTAATGATAAGTCGGAAAATTTAGAATATATTGTTATAATGTATCCAATAAAGGTGAACTTTAATACACCTGAACTTTAATACACCCCTGCGGTGTTGGTGATTGGCAGCAATCTTACGGGCCCAACATTGCCGTCCATGAGCGGCGGTGAAAGAAGGGCT
>CP070689.1:548542-551203 GCA_020353155.1 Deltaproteobacteria bacterium
ACCGGGACTGGGCGTTACCCAGCACCTTGCCCTGTGGAGCTCGGACTTTCCTCTCCCCCGTCCGCCGCAAAGCGGCAGGAGCGGAGCAGCGATCATTTGACCTACTCTATTCTCACTCCCTCAAACGATACGTTTCTCTATCTCCCCCCCGCAGACCACGATCTATGGCCTCATTGGCCAGTCGATCTGCTTCTTGATTCAATTCGCGCCCTACATGAAAAATAGCATATTCATCAAACAGTCGCAATCTGGACATTGCTTCTTCAAACAATTGGAGCAAGCGAGGATTCCGAACCTTGTATGTCCCAAGCAATTGGTTTACCACCAATTCGGAATCCAAATAAACTTGCACCCGATTGATGCCAAGGTCCGCAGCCGCGCTCAGTCCTCTTATAAGCGCTTGGTACTCTGCTACATTGTTAGTGGCATTGTCGAGAAAACGACTTAATTCGAAAATCTGCTCTCCATTTTCATCTAAAATTACTACGCCAGCCCCAGATGGTCCAGGATTGCCCCTCGAGGCGCCATCACAGTAGAGTGATCCCCTCATTCCAGATGGGTCCTGCTTCTTTTTGGCAGCATCCGTCCATTCACGGCAGCGACCTATATGTGCAGCTAGTTCATCAAAGAGAGCCCCCAAATCTTCCCGGCTAAGATCTGCAAATTCTTCTCCAAGCAATTCAGGAGTCAACCGCTTGCCCAGCAGTTCAAGAAGACGGCTTAATCTTTGACGGTCAAGCGGGTTTTGCAGATTCATCTACTCTGGTTCTCCCGAAGCTGGGGACGACTGCTTATAAGCCTCGTGACCCACCCAGTAAATAATCCGCTGGCAATTAGGGCAGTAAATCATCTTTTCATTTCTCTGCAGATCGATAAAGAGCTGGGGGGGTAAGTTCATATGGCATACCTGGCATGTAGAGTGGTTGACTGGTGCCAGAGCAACTCCTCCTCTGTTGGCGCTCAACAATTGATATTTTTGCCACATTTCTGCAGGGATCTGCGGCTTGAGGCGCTCCTTCTCTTCCTCAAGACTGGCAATCAAAGTATCTGCCTTTGCCGCTTCCTTTTCAAGCTGAGCACCTTCTTGTTCTAGCCTTTTGTGAGCCTCCGATAGCAAGCGTTCGTGCTCTCGAATTTCGCCCGCTAGAGACTCGGCCACTTCCATCTCTTCAATTATTTGGTCTTCCCGCTTACGGATAAGATCTTCAATGTCGTCGATTTCTTTCAGTGTGGCCTGATATTCCTTGTTAGTCTTAACCTCCAGAAGCCTCTGCTTGCTTTTGCTTTTTCGCCCTTCGAGGTCCTCGACCTCACGCTCCAGTTCCTTTCGCAATCTTTGCGCCGACTTGAGCATTTCCTCTTTTTCTGCCAGTTTACCCGCCGCCTTACTCTCTTCTTCTTGCATCATTGCAATTTGTATGGGAGCGCGAGCCTTTTGCTCTGCAAGGGCTCTAACCTTCTTTTCGATCTCTTGCAGCTCAATGAGAATTCTTAAAGTATTTTGCAAGGTATTCCCCCTTTACATTTCGGATTTAGGACTGTGGATTGCGGAATTACAAAAGATTATTTCATTCGTATGTTATTATTTTAAATCCGAAATCCGAAATCCGAAATCCGCAATAAAATTCCTCCATCACTCCATCACCACAACACTCCAATATTTTTTAGCCTTGATTTTGGCACAACTGTAGGACATAAAAAAAGGGTGCGAGCTGTTCGCCGCACCCTTTTTCCCGAGTCCCTCGGAATCTCGGTCTTCCATTGCCAGACCGATCCTTGTCCCCCGGAGAGAGACATTTTTCCTCTCTCCACGGGTTGCCTTATGTAATAGACTCCAATCTTCATGCCACATTGGTTGGTGGGCCCACCTGGATTCGAACCAGGGACCGACCGGTTATGAGCCGGTGGCTCTGCCAGCTGAGCTATGGGCCCGTTTCTTCTCGCAATTCCCATAAAGCATAGCATTAAGCGGAATTTTGTCTTTATATTGGCCGCAATCTGCTTTGTCAAGGGAAATATCCCCGCGCATTCAGTGCAGAATGGAGCCATCCTGCTACGCTTTCCATCCTATTTTAAAACGCAGAATATTGAATCCGCCTCAGGCGGATCGAAGTGAGCATTTCATAATTCGGCGGTTCCTTGCTCGATTTTCGACATTCAATGGTCTTGGTTAGCTATCAATAAAGCTTTTGAGCTTCTTCCGCCGGCTTGGATGTCGAAGTTTTCGCAAGGCTTTGGCCTCAATCTGGCGTATACGCTCCCTGGTAACGGCAAAATCTTGCCCCACCTCCTCCAAGGTATGGTCCGCCTTTTCTCCTATGCCGAACCGCATGCGGAGTACCTTTTCCTCCCTAGGTGTCAGGGTGGAGAGGACCTTGCGTGTTTGTTCAGATAGATTAAGGTTAATAACCGCATCCACCGGCGACGTTACCTTTTTGTCTTCAATGAAGTCACCCAGATGACTGTCCTCTTCCTCGCCTATCGGTGTCTCAAGGGAAATGGGTTCCTTGGCAATCTTAAGAACCTTTCTCACCTTTTCCAAAGGAAATTCCATCTTATCAGCTATTTCCTCAGGTGTTGGTTCCCTTCCTAGTTCCTGAACAAGGTATCTTGAAGTTCGGATGAGCTTGTTGATGGTCTCGATCATGTGCACTGGAATGC
>CP070689.1:551303-554127 GCA_020353155.1 Deltaproteobacteria bacterium
CATGGCCAGCGTCATCCCGGACAGCAAGGCCAGGAAGCGACGTCGCGCCCTCTTTGCCCGCAGGTACAGCCAGGCGCCGAGGGCCAGCGAGAGCGTCCCCGCGAGCACGTACCCGCCTTCGTACCGGTACTCGTCAAAGCCGAGGAGGTAGACGAACACGGCGGCGCCCGTCGCCTGCTAGGTGCCCACTTGCTGCCTGAAAACGTCAATGGCAAAGGGTGGCTCGAAATGGACCCTCTTCCAGTCCATGATCCCAAGCTGGACTTCCTTCATTTGGTCCAGTCTTTGGAAGGTGAGTTCGCTGGCAAGCAGGCTTTGCTCGAGGTGAAGGGCGGTCAAGATCGGGCCATACTGGTCAGCGTGACTAGCGCTTCTAGAACTGAAGCCGAGGCCTCCATGGAAGAGCTGACCGAGTTGGCCTATTCATCGGGTATTGCCGTCGCCGAGAGAATCATCCAGCGACAGCAAAAGATTAACCCGAAGTACTTACTAGGACGGGGTAAACTCAGTGAACTTGTGCTCCGAGCTCTGCAATTGGGAGTTGATCTCCTGATCTTCGACCAAGACCTCAACCCCTCACAGGTGCGATCCATTACCGACTTCACTGAACTGCGGGTTATTGACCGTACCCAGCTTATCTTGGACATATTCGCTCAGAGGGCTAAAAGCCGAGAGGGTAAAATTCAGGTAGAGATGGCGCAGTTAAAGTATATGTTGCCCCGACTAGTGCTAAAGGATGACGCTTTGTCGAGGCTTACAGGGGGCATCGGCGGTAGGGGGCCCGGGGAGACCAAACTGGAAATTAACAGGCGGCGGGTTCGAGATCGCATAGCCAGGCTAGAAAAACAGCTGCAGCAGGTGAGGAAACAAAGGGGCCAGAGACGAGGGTTGCGACTTCGTGCTGGCCTCCCCATTATTTCCATAGTTGGCTACACAAACGCGGGCAAATCAACGCTACTAAATACTCTCACTCACAGTAAGGAGCAAGTGGAGGATAGACTTTTCGCCACTTTGGATCCTGCAAGCCGTAGACTGCGGTTTCCTCGCGATCAGGAAGCTATAATCACTGATACAGTTGGGTTCATTCGTGACCTGCCAAGCGATTTGAAAGAGGCCTTTGGCGCAACCTTGGAAGAACTCCGCCATGCTGATCTGTTGCTCCACGTCATTGATATAAGCAATCCTATGTTCGAGGAGCAAATGAAGGCGGTGGAAGAGCTCTTGGAAGAGCTGGATCTGCACCTAATTCCAATGCTGCGGATCTTCAATAAGGTGGACTTGGTCCAGGATCAAGGCTACTTGCAGAATTTATGCAAGCGGAATGGGGCGATTGGAGTGTCCGCCCTGAATGGAGATAACCTGACCTCTCTAGTAGAAGCCATGGAGAAAAGGCTGCCCATGGTGCCAACGGGGAGTAGGTCCCACCCAACTTTTCATTAAGGGAATCATTTCAGGAGCGCCGATAAACTAGGACCTAGGGACTACGCACTAGGCACTACTTTGAATCCTTTTTATAGGGCTCTAGCGCTTAGTGCCTAGTGAATTGGTGCGGCGTTTGGCAAGTATTGCCCGGGCACGCTTAACGTCTTCGTGGATCTGCTTAGAAAGCTCTTCGGGGCCTGAAAAGGTTTTCTCATCTCGGAGTCTTTCGATAAAGCGCACCTGGATGATCTTCCCATAAATATCCTCGCTAAAGTCCAAAATGTGGGTCTCCACCGAGAAGGCTCCGTTCTCGAAGGTGGGACTGTAACCTATGTTGGTGGCGCCATCATATAGTTGGCCCTCAATCACAACTTCTGTGGCGTAAACACCCGGTTTAGGGGTGAGTTCATCGATGAGTTGCAAGTTCGCGGTGGGAAAGCCCAGCAATCGCCCACCCCGATCACGTCCTCGGACGACTCTACCCGCAACTTGGTAGTCACGACCAAGCATGTCGCGGGCCCTTTTAAGATCTCCCACTGTTACGAATTCCCGGATAGTGCTAGAACTCACTTCAACCCCGTTTAAGGTTATATCAGGCACCACGTGGACCTCAAAGTTTAGCTCTTGACCCATGCGGATGAGGGCGGGTATGTCCCCCTCTCTTTTGTGGCCGAAACGGTAATCAGGTCCTACGACAACTGCCTGTGCACCAATCTTGTCGTGAATGATTTCCTGGACGAAATCACTGGCAGACATGGTGGCGAATTCAGAGGTAAATTCAATTACTACGAAAACATCGATGCCGGCGGCATCTATAAGGTGCACTTTCTGTTCATGGGGGGTGATGAGGGGTGGGCCATTGGAAGGAGAGAGCACTTTAATGGGATGGGGGTAGAAGGTGATTATAACTGATTCACCCCCCATAGTTTCCGCTAGGTCCTTGACCCGCTGAAAAAGGCTCAAGTGTCCAATATGGACACCGTCGAAGTTGCCAATGGTAATTACCGGATTGCGAAACTTTCTCTCGATTTTGTCTATGCCATGTATTACTTCCATAGAAAAAAAAGGAACCTCCAACTCCTGGCAGCCTTAGAAAAGACCTTGATTTTCCCGCTTGACAAAGAAAGTCTGTAAGAATACATTAACTTTTTTTAACAAGCAACACCAATTTGTTTCGTGCCGAAGTGGCGGAACTGGTAGACGCGCTAGGTTCAGGGTCTAGTGGGGATTTACCCCGTGGGAGTTCGAGTCTCCCCTTCGGCACCATTAGGTAAGTTAAGTATTTAGGGGGTTTTTTGCAATGAAGAACCCCCTTAGTTATTTTATAGACACTTTTGATTATTTTTACTTTAAGCCGCTGTTGCAACTCTGAAGAACGAAAACGGTCCTGTTTTTAATGCTC
>CP070689.1:554227-558397 GCA_020353155.1 Deltaproteobacteria bacterium
CCATCTCAATTGCCGAGCACGTCCACCGTGCGGCAGATCGCTACAATATCTATGTTGCCTTGCACACGGACCACTGTCCGGCGGATAAGCTTGATAGTTTCATGATCCCCTTGATCGAGGAGACGGAAAGACGCAGGGCGGCAGGACAGGGGAATTTGTTCAACAGTCACATGTTTGACGGCAGTGCACTTCCCTTAAAGGAAAACCTGGACATCTCCGTTCCCCTTTTGGAGCGTTGCCATAAAAATGAACTCATTCTCGAAGTCGAGGTGGGGGTTGTGGGGGGAGAAGAAGATGACGTCAGCGCTGAGGGAGTAGATTCCTCGAAGCTTTATACAACCCCGGAAGATATGCTCGAGGCGGCACGCCGTCTAAATGAAGTCAAGGACGCGCGCTATTTGGTTGCTGCAACCTTTGGCAACGTCCATGGAGTTTACAAGCCTGGGCACGTCAAACTCAAACCGACTATCTTGCGAGACGGACAGGAGGAGTTGGAAAAAGCCTACGGTAGGGAGGGTCGGTTTTACCTGGTGTTCCACGGAGGGTCTGGTTCGTCCCTTGAAGAAATACACGAGACTCTGGACTACGGCGTTATCAAGATGAATATAGACACCGACACCCAGTATGCTTTTACTCGCCCCATTGCGGGCCACATGCTAAAGAATTACGATGGTGTTCTCAAGGTTGACGGGGAAGTAGGGAATAAGAAGACCTATGACCCTCGTGTCTATATGAAACTGGCGGAAGAAGCCATGGCTGAGCGAGTAAAGCGGGCGGTGAAAGACTTGAGGGGAACGGGGACAACATTACTTGATGAGTGAACGGGTGATTTTGAAAAGGGGAGATCTTTAAGGGGAACTGCAAATGAGCAACCTCAAGACAATCACCAAAGATAAATTTGACGCGGTGCTCTTTGATCTAGATGGCGTCATTACAGCCACCGCCAAGGTCCACACTGTATGCTGGAAGAAGATGTTTGATGAATTCCTGCGACGACGCCCTGATGAACCCTTTGAGCCCTTCAATACGAAAACAGATTACCCCATACACATTGATGGAAAGCTCCGAGAGGACGGAGTGCGCAGCTTTCTGCAGTCTCGTGGAATTTTCTTGCCTGAGGGTGACTCAGCTGAGCCTCCTGGCTATGAAACCGTTCACGGCCTCGGAAAACTTAAAGACCAAATGTTTAAAGAAATTCTCCATGCAGAGGGTGTCGAGGTGTACGAAGGGGCTGTGGAACTGGTCAAACAACTGCGAGGCTGGGGCATAAAAACTGCTGTAGTCTCTGCTAGTAAGAACTGCAAAGCAGTACTCGAGGCAGCCGCCATTGACCATCTGTTCGATGTGAGAGTGGACGGTTTGGTCGCCCAACAGCTAAACCTTCCCGGCAAACCTGCTCCTGACAAGTTTCTCAAAGCAGCTCAACAGCTAGGGGTGGAACCTGATCGTGCTGTGGTGGTGGAAGATGCCATCTCCGGTGTCCAAGCCGGCCGAGCCGGCGGATTCGGCCTGGTTGTCGGGGTTGACCGGAAGGGACAATCGGAGGAGTTGAGAAAGAACGGTGCCCATATCGTCGTATCCGATCCCGGGGAACTCTTGTGAGCGTAGATTGCAGATTTTGGCTTTCAGATTGATTGAATTTGAACTTTAGGAGCAAAGAAGGTGCTTCACCGAGAAAGATTGAAACCTCCCAAATATGTTTATCCGCCCCACGAGTGGAAATTTATTGAAAAAGATTTCTACCCCCGTTTTCTGGCTCAATCGGAAACCATGTTTTCTCTGAGCAACGGCTATATAGGCATGAGGGGTAATTTCGATGAAGGGAGGCCTGCCTTCGAGAACGGCACGTTCGTCAACGGGTTCTGCGAGTCCTGGCCTATTGTCTACGGAGAGGAGGCCTATGGTTTCGCCAAAACCGGGCAAACCATAGTCAACGTGCCGGATGCCAAAATTATTAACCTTTATGTGGATGATGAACCCTTCTACCTTCCTACCGCAGACCTGCTCAGCTTCGAGCGTGTCCTTGATATGGAAAGGGGTACCCTCGATAGGGAGATACTCTGGGAAACGCCAGCAGGAAAACGAGTTTCCATCAAGTCCCGCAGGCTGGTGTCCCTCGAGCATCGTCACCTGGCTGCTATTTTTTATGAAGTGACCGTTCTCAACGGCAAGGCCCCGGTGGTTCTCTCCTCCAAGCTAATCAATCAGCAAGGTGAAGTTAACGATGAGGAGGACCCTCGACGAGCACGGGGCTTCAAAGACCGGGTCCTGCTGCCCATGGTTAACTACGAAGAAAATCAGCGGATCATTTTTGGCTACCAGACGAGCCGTAGCAAGATGACATTAGCCTGTGGCATAGAGCATGTGCTTGAAGGAGAGTGCTCCTCTTCTTATAAGAGGCAACTTTCAGAAGATTCCGGCAAGGTTGTTTTCTCCATCGAGGCACAACCGGGCCTACCCATTCAGCTGACGAAATACATAACCTACCACACTTCCAGGAGTGCCCCTCCCGAAGAGCTCTGCGGCAGAGCCGGACGAACCCTTGATCGTGCCAGGAAGCAGGGATTTGAGGCCCTGGTGGCAGATCAGCGGCGGTGTCTTGATGGCTTCTGGAAGAGAAGCGATGTTGAGGTATTCGTCGATCCCTCCAAGAGACGGAGGAGCAGAGAGGAGTGGCAACAGGCAATCCGCTTCAATCTTTTCCATATCTTCCAGGCTGCTGGCCGGGCGGAGGGAGTCGGAGTTCCGGCCAAGGGGCTTACTGGTCAGGCCTACGAAGGTCACTATTTCTGGGATATCGAGATCTATCTTCTTCCATTTCTCATTTACACTTCGCCCCGGATCGCCAGAAATCTGCTCAGATTCCGTTACAGTATGCTGGAGAGGGCCAGACAGCGAGCTCAAGAGCTAAATCACAGAGGGGCACTCTTTCCCTGGCGGACCATCAACGGTGAGGAGGCCTCCGCCTACTATGCGGCTGGAACGGCTCAATATCATATCAATGCGGATATCATGTATGCCATGAGGAAGTACGTGCATGCCACAGGGGATCTGGACTTTCTTTATGATGAGGGCGCAGAAATGCTGGTGGAAACAGCCAGGCTGTGGGCCGATCTCGGTTTCTACTCGGAAAGGAAGGGCGGGAAATTTTGTATTCACGGAGTTACCGGGCCGGACGAGTACAACACCGTGGTGAATAACAACACTTTCACCAACCTTATGGCAAGGGAGAACTTGTGGTACGCAGCAGCGGTCGTGAAAGAGATTCATCAGGATCATCCCGACCGTTTTGCCGAACTGGTGGACAAAACCGAAATAGATATTTCCGAGATCGAGCAGTGGCAGAAGGCTGCAGACAACATGTACCTTCCCTTCGACGAGAAGTCCTCCATTCACCCTCAGGACGACAGCTTTCCGGACAAAGAGATGTGGGACTTCGACAACACACCGCAAGACAAATACCCCTTACTCTTGAACTACCATCCTCTGGTTATCTACCGGCACAAAGTAATCAAGCAGGCGGATTTGGTGTTGGCTATGTTTCTTCTCGGAGATGAGTTCTCAATGGATGAAAAGAAGCGCAACTTTGATTACTACGATCCTCTGACTACCGGGGACTCATCCTTATCGGTGGGTATCCAAAGTATCGTGGCCTTCGAGCTGGGCTACCTGGAAAAGGCAAACGAGTATGCCCGCTATGCCATCCTCATGGACCTTGCTGATATTGGAGGGAATGTGAGTGACGGGGTCCACATGGCAGCCATGGGCTCCACCTGGATGGTCCTGGTGTATGGCTTTGCGGGAATGCGCGACTATGACGGCCAGCTCTCCTTCAATCCAGTACAATTTGAAGGGACGGGGAGGCTTCGCTTTCCCCTGACCGTCCGAGGCCAGAAGATAGAAGTGGACATGAAGGCGGATTGCACCACCTACACTTTGCTTCAGGGTGACGGTCTGGTGATTCGACACAGAGATGAAGAGGTTCGACTTTCTCCGGATGCTCCTAGTGCTGTATGTCCTATGCTTACAGCAGGGGCTGGCGGAACCTAAACCGGCAACCCGCGAGAAATTCAGAAGTACAAATCCGAAATATAACATCGTAGGGTGGTTAAAATGCAAGATCAAGGTCAAGTGAGGAGTCTACATGGTTTAGTGGACTTTGGAATCAAG
>CP070689.1:558497-568022 GCA_020353155.1 Deltaproteobacteria bacterium
ACCCTGGGCAGGAATAAAATTCTCCACCACCGGGGATGAATTGGGACAAAATGTTCTGGGATCCGGGCTCATTGGCCAGTACCAGAAACAAGCGGACGGCACTGTGGGGCTGGAGATAATCTACCCCTTTGACGTGGCCTCGGCCGATATGATCTTCCCCATGCCTCAATTCTAAGCGTTTTCTAAATGTCAGCTCCGTCACCCCATCCCTTTCCCTTAGCGGAAAGGGATGGGTAGGTTTCGGGAGATCAATATGGATATCCTGGTAAGCTCGCTGGCTGCCGGCATACTTATAGGTATGGTCTTGGCCCTAATGGCTCTGGGCCTGACGATCATATTTGGGGTGATGGACATTGTCAATTTCGCCCATGGTGAGTTCCTCATGATCGGCATGTACGCAGGGCTTCTGACCGCACAGAGCACCGGCATGGATCCAATTCTGACCCTTCCAGTTGCCGCAGCTGTGGGATTTTTGCTTGGTGTTATCTGCTATTTCGGCTTCGTCAAGTTTCTCCTGAGAGGCCCTATGGTGGCGCAGCTCCTTGGAACTTTTGGACTCATGCTCTTTCTGCGCAACCTGGCTCTGCTTGTTTTTGGCTCCGAGGACAAAGGCTTGCATCACGGCATCCTGGTTGGCAAGAGCTTTGATGTCGGCATGGGGGTAATTATTCCTGCTACCAAACTGGCGGCAGCAGGCCTATCGGTGTTGGCCTTTTTGGCCGTGTGGATTCTTATGAATCGCACCAAGATCGGCAAGGCTCTTACCGCCACAGCTCTGGATGGACAAGGGGCTCGCTATATGGGAATCCCTACAGAACGGATGAACGCGTTGGCCTGGGGTATTGGTGGTACCTCAGTGACTGTTGCCGGCGCCCTTCTGGTAAACTTTTGGTCGGTAAATCCTTTCGTGGGGATTCTCTTCACCATGATAGCCTTTGCCATTGTGGCGTTAGGCGGATTTGGCAGTGTGCCGGGAGCCTTCTTTGCCGGACTTGTGGTGGGAATAATCACTGAAATCCCCGGCATCTGGGACTTCTTTACCTACACGTTTAACTTCGAGTGGATGGCCAATGTCCCCATGACATCCTTCAAGTACATGTGGGTATACCTGGCCTATTTTGTCATCATGGTGGTACGTCCCAGAGGACTCTTCGGATGGAAACACTAAGAAACACCTTTGATTTTTCGGACTTTCCTCGAATCGACCTCATGGTTGCTGGATTCGTGGCTATTTTCTTAGTGGTCTTTCCCCTTGTTCCTCACTCCTCTTTTGCCATGGCCACCATGATCCAGTTCCTCATGTTCTCGTTATATGGGATGGGCTGGAATACCATCGGCGGCTACGGGGGGCAGGTGGACCTCGGCAAAGCTCAATATGTGGGTATCGGCGCTTACACCACAGCGGTGATGCTCATCCGTTGGGACGTGCCATTTTGGTTCTCCATGCCAATCGGCGTCTGTTTGGCCGTTGGTTGGTCCTTCATTATCGGCTATCCTCTCTTCCGCTTAACAGGCCACTATTTTGCCATCGCTACCATTGCCACCTCTTTGGTACTCAAAGATATTTTCGAGGTGTGGGATTTTGTCGGGGCCGCACGAGGTCTTGAGATTTCCCCGATTAAATACAGTCCCCCCGATTTTCTTCGGCTGATCTTCAAAGAAGATATCTACTACTATTACATCATCCTTGGATTCTTTTTCCTCGGAATTCTCTATGTCAACTGGTTTCGCAAGTCGCGATTGGGATTCCAGCTCAGATCTATTAAGGATAACGAGGAGGTGGCTCAGTCCCTGGGGATCAACGTTCACTGGGCCAAGATAAAGACCTATGCAATAGCCACCGCTTTTGTCAGTCTGGTGGGGTCCTTTCATGCTTGCTATATAAAAAATATCGAACCTGAAGACACCATGAGTCTGGACCTTTCAATTCTCATTGCTCTAATGGCCATGCTCGGTGGTGCAGGCTCCCTCTGGGGGCCCATTATCGGCGCGGGAGTCCTTATCCCGCTCAAAAGCTATCTCAAAGAGTGGTTGGGTGCCAAGGCAGGTCTGGTTGGCATAGACCTGATCTTTTACTCCTTGATTATCATGGTTGTCTCAGCGGCCGAGCCCAGGGGGATATGGGGTATAGTTGAAAAGATAAGGCGGAGGAAGCAGGTTTAATAATGGCATTGTTGGAAGTGCATAATCTAACGAAAGACTTCGACGGTTTGCGGGCTAACGATGATATTTCCTTCACCCTGGACCAGGGCGAGTTGGTAGGCCTCATAGGCCCTAATGGTGCTGGGAAGACCACCCTTTTCAATTGCATTTCAGGCTTGCACCCGGTTACCTCAGGGAGAATCATCTTTGATGGCCAAGAGATTACTCAGCTAAAACCTTATGAAGTAGCGCGACGGGGGTTAGCGAGAACCTTTCAGGTCTATGTGGCTTCAGGGGACTTGACCGTGGAGGAAAACGTCATGGTTGGCTGCTTCATGAGAACCCGGTCACGGGCTCAGGCCAAAGCTCGTGCCAGAGAAATACTAACAGATCTGAGACTGAGTGATCTAGCAGATTACCTTATGAGCGAACTTCCAGTATCAGCCCAGAAGCGAGTAACCATGGCAACAGCCCTCGGATCAGATCCCAAACTGCTCCTATTGGACGAGGTTGCTGCCGGTTTGAATCCCAGCGAAATTGATGAGATTATGACGAGCATCAAGCACGTTCATGATGATCTCGGGGTGACGGTGATGTTGATTGAGCACGTCATGGAATTGGTGATGAAAGTGAGCCACAGGGTGGTGGTCCTGGATTATGGCAAAAAAATCGCTGAAGGAGAGCCCGCAAAAGTTGCCAAGGATCCCCTGGTCATCAAGGCCTATTTGGGGGAGAGATACGTGCGGGAGCACGCAGAGGAGCTCAAGTAAAGATCCATACTCGACTTTCATTTAACCCACAAAGGTTGACTCGAGACTCGACCAATGAGTGAGCATATTCTCCAAGTAGATAACATCCATGTGCGCTATTCCGGCCTGCCAGTTCTGCACGGGGTTTCCCTTACTCTGGATCCAGGGGAAACGGTCTGTGTTGTGGGAGCAAATGGCGCCGGAAAGTCCACTCTCTTGCGGGCTATCATGGGGAGTCAGCGGGTATTTGACGGAAGCATTAGCTTTCAAGACCGGCAGATTCACAAAATGAGAACAGAGGAAATTGTCAAGCTTGGGATTATCTACGTACCTGAGGAAAAAATGCTCTTCAAGCCGCTTTCTGTAGAGGAAAATCTTTTGCTAGGTGCATACATACTCAATGATACCGCGAAGATTGAGGCCAACTTGGAATTCGTCTACAAACTCTTTCCCCGACTTAGAGAAAGGCAAAACCAGCCGGCATTGACCCTTTCCGGCGGTGAACAGCAAATGGTGGCCATTGGACGGGGCTTGATGTCCAATCCCCAGATACTCATGCTGGATGAGCCCTCACTGGGGCTCATGCCTATTTTGGTGGACGAGGTTCTCGATACAGTGCGGCGACTCAAACAGGAGGGGATCACGATCTTGCTGGTGGAGCAAAACGTGCGCGAGTCCTTGGACCTGGCAGACCGGGGCTACATTCTCCAAACGGGACGCGTAATTGCAGAAGGAACGGGAAAAGAGCTCTTAGAGAGTGATGTGATCCGCTCTGCTTTCCTGGGAATCTGAAATGGTCATTATTGGTGTTGATACCGGTGGAACTTTCACCGATTTTATCTTCAAAAAAGAAGACCAGTGGGGAGTCTATAAGTTGCTTTCAACCCCTGACAACCCTGCAAGGGCGGTGCTGGAAGGTTTGGACCACGTTGGGAGGAAAGAAAAGAAACAGATCATCCATGGGTCTACTGTTGCTACCAATGCCATCCTCGAAAGGAAAGGTGCTAAAACCGCCCTGATCACGAACAGAGGGTTTGAAGACGTCATAGAAATAGGACGTCAGAATCGAAGCCGCCTTTATGATCTTGCCTACCGTAAGGAGGCTCAAATTGTCCCGCCGGATCTAAGGTTTGGTATCAGGGGAAGAGTTCTAAGTACGGGCGAAGAACACGAACCGCTTGATCTAGAAGAAGCCCGGAAGGTTATTAAAAGGTTAGGACAGTCCCAAGCACAATCGGTAGCAGTCTGCTTCATTTTTTCCTTTGCCAATCCCTCCCATGAGCAAAAAATAAAAGAACTGTTGGAGACCACTGGAATTCCGGTCTCACTCTCCCATGAAATCCTCGCCGAATTCCGTGAATTTGAAAGGACCTCCACCACCGTACTCAATGCTTATGTCGTCCCCAAAATGCATAACTACATAGGCCACCTGATGGCTGAGATTGCAGAGGGAAACAGCCTGTCAATAATGCAGTCAAACGGGGGTAGTATATCGGCAGAAACCGCCATGCAGGAATCAGTGAGGACTATTTTGTCGGGACCAGCGGGGGGTGTTGTCGGTGCTCTCGAGATTGGCAAGATTGCCGGGCATAAACATCTTATAACCTTTGATATGGGCGGCACCTCCACTGATGTTTCTCTCATCGATGGATCTGTGTCTCTCACAGTAGAGTCGAGGATTTCCGGCTATCCTATCAAGGTCCCCATGATTGATATCCATACTGTAGGCGCCGGTGGTGGTTCCATTGCTGCCGTAGACGTGGGGGGGTCTTTAAAGGTGGGACCGGAAAGTTCCGGTGCAGATCCAGGTCCAATTTGTTATGGGAAAGGGGAGCAGATCACGGTAACAGACGCCAACCTTTATCTGGGTCGACTAATTCCAGAGCATTTTCTCGGTGGCACCATGAAACTCCGACGAAAAAGGCTCGATAACTTCTTTGAGCAAATGGCGAAAGAAATAGGCCTGTCAACAATGGAGTTGGCTGAAGGCATTCTATCCGTAGCGAACACGGCCATGGAAAAAGCCATCCGCGTAATTTCAGTCGAAAAGGGCTATGACCCGAGGGAATTTGTTCTTTTTTCTTTTGGCGGGGCAGGGGGGATGCACGGAGCATTCCTGGCCAGACTTTTGAATATTCCGAAAGTCCTTGTTCCTCAAAATCCAGGCATTTTGTCCGCCATTGGCATGATCATGGCTGATGTAATAAAGGACTACTCTTTCACAGTAATGAGAAACCAGCTGAACTGCACGGCAGACCAACTGTCAAATCTTTTTGAGGATCTAGAAGAAAAAGGCTTAAAGGATTTGTCCAAAGAAGGAATTGGCAAAGAGAATGTTAGACTCGAACGATACTTGGACATGCGCTACGAGGGGCAGTCTTATGAGATCATTGTTCCTTTTGACCTGGATTATATCAATGGCTTTCATGGCCTTCACGAAAAGACCTATGGTTATCGAAACGAGGACAAGATCGTCGAGATAGTCAACATAAGGCTGCGAGCAAGGGGCATACCCGAAAAACCGAGATTTCAAAAGGCAAAAAAGGTAAAAGGGCAGCCTCCAGAAAAGGCCTTTCTAGGGGAAAGGGAAGTGGTGTTCGATCAGAGAGTAAGCAAGACCCAGATACTTTCCAGAGACAATCTGTTAAGCGGAAACAGAATTCCCGGCCCCGCAATCCTGGTTGAGTATTCTTCCACCATTGTCATTCCACCTTTTGCCGAGGCTCAGGTGGACGAGTATGGAAATGTGATCATGGAGATCATGGATTAACCGGAGTACTGGAGCATTGGAGTAGTGGAGTAATGGAACACGTATAAATGCCCAATAAAAAATTCTTACTAGCCTTTATCAATACTCCAACACTCCAATATTCCATCACTCCATTGACAATAGTTTGGAATGTGGAGTTGGATTGTCATTACATCCATCGGCAACGGCTCTGAGGGTCGTACCGGAGTAAACAGTGAAAGAAAATCCCATTTTGTTGGAAGTGTTTAAGAACCGATTTTCTTCTATCTCTGAAGAAATGGGAGTTACACTCAACAGAACCGCCTTTTCCCCAAACATTAAAGAGAGACGTGACTCTTCTTGTGCCATCTTTGATCGGGATGGAGAGATGATCGCCCAGGCAGCACATATCCCGGTGCACTTGGGTTCTATGCCCATGTCTGTGAAATCGGCCATTGAGAATGTCTCAATGGAAGATGGAGACATGGTCATCTTGAATGACCCATTCAAAGGCGGGACTCATTTGCCGGACATCACGGTGGTTGCTCCGGTTTTCGCTGGCGAAAAAGTTCCCTCATTTTACGTGGCCAACAGAGCTCATCACGCTGATGTGGGTGGCATGAGTTCGGGATCAATGCCTCTTTCCACAACTTTGTTCCAAGAGGGCATCATCATTCCTCCCCTGAAAATGGTGGAAAGGGGAACGATTGACCGGAAAATTATGCAATTTCTATTAAACAATGTCAGAACCCCCAAAGAGAGGGAAGGGGATTTTGCCGCTCAAATAATGGGTAATATTACCGGGATCCGGAGGACGCAGGAGTTAATTGACAAGTATTCGCTGAAGACCGTTGATTTTTACGCAAAAAGGTTAATGGACTATGCCGAACGACTGACCAGGCACACGATTATGGGAATTCCAGACGGGACCTATTCCTTTGAAGATTTCATGGATGACGATGGCTTCAGCGAAGACAGGGTGAGAATCCACGTCTCAGTTACTATTCGGGAGGACACGGCGATTCTCGATTTTCGGAAATCCAGCCCACAGGTCGGCGGCAGTATAAACGCTGTATATGCTATCACCCTCTCTGCGGTGCTGTATGTTTTTCGCTCCCTTGTGGCAAGGGATATCCCTACCAACGGAGGCATACTCAGGCCCATAACCCTTTTGACCCAGAAGGGGACTGTGGTTGACGCCCTGTTTCCAGCTGCCGTGGCCGGAGGGAATGTTGAAACCTCACAGCGGATCGTTGATGTAATACTAGGTTGTTTGGCCCAGGCTCTGCCCGGGAAAATACCGGCGGCCAGCCAAGGTACCATGAACAATGTGACCATTGGGGGAATCGATCCCAGAAACGGAAACCCCTTTGCCTATTATGAAACCATTGGTGGCGGAATGGGTGCCACCGCCGGCGGTGAGGGGGAGAGTGGGGTTCATTCCCATATGACCAACACCTTGAACACTCCAATTGAGGCATTGGAATATAGTTATCCTTTCTTGGTTAGCGAGTATTCCATTCGCCGCGGAACTGGTGGGAAGGGCTTGCACAAAGGAGGAGACGGTATCGTCAGGGAGATCCATCTTCAGTCTGATGCGGAGATAACCGTTTTATCGGAGCGAAGGAGGCTGGCACCTTATGGTCTTCAAGGTGGTGAGTCTGGAGTTCTGGGCAAAAACATCATCTTTAGAGGTGGAAAACCAATGGAAAAGCCAGGGAAGTTTTCTACTTCACTGAACAAAAATGACATTGTTAGAATCGAGACGCCTGGCGGTGGGGGATATGGGAAGAAAGGAGCCAGGAGGAAAGGCAAAGAGCATAGGGCATAGAGTTAGAGATCAGGGGTCAGAAGTCGGAGGTCAGTTCTACTAGTCACTATGAATTATGCACTTTCATGATTTAGGATTTGGAGATGAATAGAGCCCGCTGACTTACGACGTCTGATCTCTAACTTCTGATACAAGCTGGAATTAGACGTCATTATCCATTAGGATATGTGGGTATTGAAAGTTAGAAACAGAGCACGGACACAATGGACCACCCCAATCCTATCTACTTGGCGCCAACCGAAATTATAGATAGCACCCATCCAAAAATCCGCAATTACGCCATGAAAGTGGTTGGAAGCAGTAGTGATACCCTGGAGCGAGCGGTAAGACTCTATCTGGCTGTACGCGACGGGATTCGTTACGACCCTTATACTCCCTTCCACCGCCCGGAACATTATCGAGCCAGTTGGGTTCTTGAGAGGGGGCGGGCTTTCTGCATACCTAAAGTCTCTCTCCTGTGTGCTTTGGGTCGAGCCTGTCATATACCGTCGCGAGTGGGCTTCGCCACAGTGAAGAATCATCTGGCCACCAAGCAACTCATCGATTTTCTGGGGAGTAATGTCTTCGTCTACCACGGATTTGTGGAATTTCACTTGGAAGGGAAGTGGGTGAAGGCAACCCCTGCCTTCAACCGTGAGCTTTGCGAAAAACACCAGGTGGAGCCGCTGGAATTCAATGGTCGTGAGGACTCCCTATTTCACCCATACAACCAAGAAAACAGAAAGTACATGGAGTATGTTAAATATCATGGAACATACAGTGACATACCCGTTGAAACCATAGTAGCAGCTTGGAATGAAGCTTATGGCAAGGAGCGTGTAGATGGGTGGATTAAGATGTTCACCCAGGATGAAGACACTCAATCTCGTGATTTTGACAATGAAGATGTGTGGCATGAATAAAGTGGCATGACGGATATAGGGAGACGAAAGTAATGGTTGAATATTTCCAGAATCTGCATCCTGTGCTTCAGGCTCTAATCGCGACTTGTTTCACCTGGTTCCTAACAGCTCTTGGAGCTTCGGGGGTCTTTTTCACCAGGAGGGTGAGTAAGAAGGTGCTCGACCCCATGCTTGGTTTTGCAGGCGGGGTGATGATTGCCGCTAGTTACTGGTCTCTCCTAGCCCCGGCTCTCGAGATGGCGGAACAGCAGGGGCTACCCCCCTGGCTTCCGGCTGCTGTGGGTTTTCTCTTGGGGGGAGCCTGTTTAAGGCTTGTTGATAGAATACTACCACATCTCCACCTCTATGCTCCCATAGATGAGGCTGAGGGGCTGTCAACAACCTGGCGGCGAACAACTTTGCTTGTTCTTGCTATCACCTTGCACAATATTCCGGAAGGGTTGGCAGTGGGAGTGGCCTTTGGTGCCGTAGCAGCGAATCTACCCGCTGCTACATTGCCCGCTGCCATTGCCTTGGCAGTGGGTATTGGTATCCAGAACTTTCCGGAGGGGATGGCAGTGGCCATGCCTCTGCGGCGGGAAGGGGTATCCAGGCTCAAGAGTTTCTGGTACGGACAGCTCTCCGCAGTGGTGGAGCCTGTTGCCGGGGTTGTCGGAGCAGCAGCCGTTTTAGTTTTTCAGCCGATCCTACCATATGCTTTGGCCTTTGCTGCAGGTGCCATGATTTTTGTGGTAGTAGAGGAGGTAGTGCCTGAGTCCCAGCGAGGAGGTAATCCTGATTTGGCCACCATGGGGCTGATGATCGGGTTTACTGTGATGATGATATTGGATGTGGCCTTTGGTTGAAGAAATAAATTGCTAATGCTGGGGAGATTCCTGCCGCTCACGCTCGGTCAGCTCTGTTTGCGGGACGAAGTCTCTCCGGGCTGGAGGTTATGGCAGCCCGAGCTGCGGATATTGCCAGTCTCTGCTATTGAAAGTTGGAGCCGATAGTAATTCTAGTTGGCAAAGACTGCCAATATACGCCGCTTCAGGAACATCCCCAGCCCTTTAGCTACAAGTTTGGGCAAGGCTTTTGGTGTATTAGGACTTCCAATTAGAGAGAGCACAGTTCGGTGAAAGAGATAAGCGTTCCGGCTGAAATGACTGCCTGTGTATGGCGGGGAGGGACCAG
>CP070689.1:568122-570877 GCA_020353155.1 Deltaproteobacteria bacterium
GTGGATTACATACTTTAATCCACACTTTCCCTCTTAAGACCCGGCCACCATATCTAGGGTCAGATTAGACCATTCACTATTCCACCAACCTCCCTTCATCCCTTGCCCTTCTGAGTAACTCTTCGAATTTTTCCTCCTTTTCAATTTCTCCAAGGGAGACGCGGGAATCATTGAGAAAAGATAGAAAACCGCTTAGGGACTCACGTATTGCTTTACTGACACTGATTCCACGGTTATATGCGTATTTCTCGAAAAACACTGCCATCCCTTCGGGAATGTAAATTGACACCCTACGCATTCTAGCTGCCATTAATAAACCCCTAGCTTTTGAAACATGATCTTGCCACAGCCTAATAGCCTCTAAATTGGATACCTGCTGTCATAGGAATACTGGTCTTGGTAACTTCTTTAGCACAACGAGAAAGAGCGCTCGCAAGACATTTCTTGCAAAGGACAACATCTTCATCCTTACTGTTCTTAGCGAAGACGGTTAGCACCATATCCTTCCATTTTATGTCCCGTTTAATGCTCATTCTCCCATAGAGCAAAGTTTTTTGATAAATATCTTCAGTAAGCTCAAATCGGCTTTCGCATAAATAGCATTCTGTCATGATGCACCTGGCTTTCTCTCTTGTCTCCTATACTCCCAAGGCGCAATGGGATTGGGATCGCCCCAAAGCCCCAGAACCAAATTAGGTAAGCCCCTCAAAAAGAGGACACCTCAACTCTCGCTCTTTACATTATTTGCGAGAGCCCTCCTTGCCTAATGCCTGTCTAATTTTATCCAGTGTGTCACGATAGGGCCCAGACTTTTCCTCTGGAGCTAATTCTACAGCTCGCGATGCCAAAGATTCCGCCTCCTTTAGTTTCCTTCCTTGTGTTAAATAAAGCCAGGCCAGATTGTTATAGGGTCGAGGATTGTTGGGCAATTTTTTTATAGCGATTTTATAATTCTTTTCTGCTGGCTCGTATTCCCCCCGGGTGAAATAAATGTTGCCAAGGTAATAGTATGCTTCGGCTATATCTTCAGATGCCGCTTCATACTCTCTGATAGCGCCTTCATACTCTCCTTCCTGCTCGTAGGCCACCGCAAGCTTGAAATGTTCTTCTGGAGTAAGAGGATCTTTGTACACGTTAATGTGTGGGATTGAGCACCCGGAGAAAAAACAAAGGGCGAGGAGAGTGAATAAGAACCTTAGCCAATGCATAGAAGCTAGTTTTGCCTCGATGAAATGACGGCTTCTTTGGGCGTCACCAGGAGTGTCCAGTTATGCGTCTTTTCCCACTGTGACATGAATCGTTCCCAAGAAATCAGTTTTTGAGGAGTGGTTCCCGTGTTGGCGATCACCCCTTCGAAACTGTACCCTGTTATTACCATATAATGATAGGCCCGTGCCAGTGAGAACCCTAGGTCGATCATGACTACGAGAGGGCTGCCGCTATCCACAGCCCTTACTATGTCGTCCATGCTACCTTCGTACCATTTGGAAGTGAATCCTCTCTGCCTGGCATAAAGAACCATGTCCAAGGATACTGTGCCCCGGATTTTCTGTCTGTATATAGCCTCTGCAATTTCATCCGGTGTCACCGTATCGCCGTAATAGTTCAATACACCAGCAAGGGAGGCTGGACCGCACTGGTAATCGAGCTGGGGAAAAAAGGGAACATCTTTTATTGATACGGTTTGTGAGGGGCGGGCGAGGTAAAGCTCTTTCGCTCCTGAAGAACAGCCGTTCAAAAAGCATAAGTACAAAATTAATAGGGCCGCCCTCATGGTAAAGATAATTGTGACATGGAACTTCCTCTCAGGGCGGCCACTGTGATTCATAATTGGCATTAAATTACTAATCAATGAGCTTCAAGATAACGAGAACCAATACCACTATGACCAACACGGCTATGATCACCCCGAGTATGCCACCCTGCGAGAGGTTGTCAATCTGCATGGCCAGGCTATGGACTTCCTCATCGGACAATTGATTCAAACGTTCTTGAATCTCTTTTTCAGAGAAACCTAGATCCTGAAGGCGCTGCTTGACTATTTTGTTCTCAAGGGCCTTCTTTATGGTCTGAATATCTTGACTCCGCACCAGACCGGTCCGTGAATCGGAGGATGGAATGAATGCAGCTTCAACACGAGGGACTAGGCTAATTAGACTGAAAACGAAAATGAGCAAGATGCTCGTACTTTTAGCCAAAGCGGAATTATAGATCGTTTGCATTTGTCTCCCCTCCCTTTGCAGATGTCTTTGTTATCCTTAAGTTTCTCCATGCTATGCTGGTTGGAACGTTAAAGAAAACAGGGCAAGATAATTCTCTTAGGTCGTTCCCACGGTGAGTGAGACGACCTGTGAAGACCGCTGAAAGTTGATTATACTTACCTCAAGAAGCTTGTCAATGGGGGTCCGGCAGGAGCCCCAAATCAAAGAATCCGGTAGCCAGTAGCACTGAGCATAGGGCATGGAGCATAGGGTAAAATACGACTTTCGGCTGTTTAGCCGGTTAGCCAGTTTTGCCGGTTTAGCCTGTTGGCTATCGACACCAAAGAATTACGCGTTCCGCGTTCCGACTTCTCCGTTCAAATCGCCTTGCGCCCTTGCCTTGTGCCCTTCCGCAATCCGAAACTGGGAACCCGCCCGAAGGGTGGGAGTCCGAAGGACAAATCTTAGATCCGCAATGTGGAGAGTCTCCAATAAAAAAGGGCCTTTAAAAGGCCCTCTTTGTCGATTTTGCTTATTAATCAGGAGAAGTCTAA
>CP070689.1:570977-573530 GCA_020353155.1 Deltaproteobacteria bacterium
CGAGAGGATTTGAACCTCCGACCCCCTGAACCCCATGCGGAGCAGGGGGTTTTTCTATATGTGCGGTATAACGTAACTATTTGATATTATTCAATGCGGGTGTTGAAACAATATAAACAAAATGGGCCAAAAAAAATAATTTTGGTCACGAAATGGTCACGAAATTATTGGGGGTTTACGGGGGATTTAAAAACAAAATGTGGTAGCTTGGTCTCAAGAGCAAGAGTGTGGATTAAAGTATGTAATGATCACTCAGTCCAGAAAGTCAACTAAGCTTTTAGCCCTGCCCGACTAAAGTGAGTGGTTAGCTGCACTTTCACCCAGCTACAACTCAACGAACTTGTCAACGACATGACCTGTATTGTGCTCCAGGTGTTCTAACCTTTGTGTATGCTTCCGAGCTGCTTCTTCATCGCCCGCAAGGAGTGCATCGCGCAACTCAATTGTCGTCGCAGCGATTGCGGCCCATTTTGGACCACCGTAGTAAACCTTGCCTCCGCTAGCACGCCAGTCGCCTTCATCAAAAGCACGGTGGATGTCCTCAAGATTAAGGCCTATTATCCTCTCGTATGCTGTAATCACGGCACGCGGATCGTTCTCGTGTTTCGTCTCATGGTAAAGCTCCCTAGCTAGACTTTTTCGTCTACTGCTAAAGAAGCCGAATTCGCTCGACCGCCTATCATTTACCTCGTGATGGTTGAATGGTTTTAGGATTCCGATCTCACGATAGAGGAAGGATGTAGCCTTCTTGAACATGTCGAGAGGATGATAACTCATCGCTTGTAACTGTTGAATAATGTGGAGCTAACACCGCTAATCAGCCGCGGGGGTTTTGCGTCGGCTGAATTAGCATGGTTGGGTAATAGCAATGCAATCACTTATACGCTTTAGAGGACAGTTACACCCCGGTCACGCAGGTACTCTTTCAATTCGCCAATTCCAATGATCCCGAAATGAAACACGGACGCGGCTAGTAAGATAGTAGCACCCGCTTCTACTGCCTTATAGAAATGATCCAATTTACCTGCTCCACCGGAAGCCACAACATCGGCCGAGACCGCTTCCTTAATCGCTCTGATCACCGGTAGATCATAACCGGTCTGTGCTCCGTCACCCGCTTTGCTTGTAGGTAGAATCACCGGAACACCGTATCCATCGACACGCTTTGCCCATTCAATCGCATCTGCGCCGGTGGCTGTTCGTCCACCATCAATATATACTTCATAGCCTGAGGGCATAGCCGCGTTCTGATCTACGTCGATGGCCACCGTCACCTTCTCGGCGCCCAGCACTTTGACCATTTCTTCGACCAGCTCAGGCTTCCGGAAAGCGGCGCTACTGGTCGATACCTTGTTTGCTCCCGCGCTTAGCACCAACTCAGCGGATTTAACATCAGATATACCACCGCCAACTGTAAATGGCACTGTTGTGACTTCGGCGACGCGTTTAACTACGTCAAGCATGGTGGCTCTACCTTCCACAGTGGCTGTGATATCCAGCAGCGCCAGTTCGTCTGCGCCGGTCTCACAATAGGCCCTCGCGCATTCGACCGGGTCGCCGGCATCTCGAATGTTGACGAAATGAACGCCCTTGACAACGCGTCCGTTCTGCATGTCTAAACATGGCATTATTCTAATTGCTTTATCCAATTTCTCCCTCCCTCTTTACGTTGCTTTATAGAACTATTCTCTTCTCTCACTATCTACAGACAAGCGCGGAGTTGTTTGTGCCTAGACGTCCATAGATAACTTTGATCACATACTCCACCCTGTTTTGTGTTACCCAACGCCCGAACTCAATCGCCGCGAACAGCGGAGCTGTTTCGCGGGCTGCTGCAGTGAATAGCTAGCCGACTTCCCTGGAGGAAAGAATCTTTGATTTGAAGGAAACAGATGCATGGATCAATCGTTGGATTGAAAAATTACATTGATTCGATAGCTTCACCGTAGGTTACTACTCTTGGGATTTCATAGCCATTCTCTGAGGCAATGCTAAACAGGTTGGACACAATACGCTTAGCCTGATTTCTCAATTCTAATGCCTCCTCTAGAGAGGAAGCGGAGCGATTGATGACACCATGAGATAAATCATTACGAAACCGATAAAGCTTGGCAAATCCTGGGAATTTTCTCCTTAGTTTGCGCTCAATACCATTGCTATAAAGCTGTTTTAGATTATTCGCTTTATGCCTTGCTATAAATTCGTTGCAATACCAGCCTAACTTATCTTGGATACCGGGATACTTCTTCCCAAGGAAATTGCTCATTTCCCGCTTTAAATTCATCTCTTCAATGATGTAATTCAAGTTTGATTCAACAAAGAAACTCGCAAATAGAATCACGATAGTGCAATCGCAAATAAGGGTATCCTTGCGTCCCATAATGGCGCGATTCAGGGCTTGCCAACTCGTGGCAATTAATATCGAAGCATGTTTACTACCTTCAGGCATAGCATATTTACCACCTTCTTGCGAAAGTAAATATTATATCCCTTAATTCACAGTCCAAGCTCTGGAGGGCATAGTACTACATGAGGAGGCGGATCAGAAAGGGC
>CP070689.1:573630-577027 GCA_020353155.1 Deltaproteobacteria bacterium
CTTTCAGAGCACCAACTTGCAAGCAATAACCATACCAAGATTGATTATTTGCTAGCTCGTGGGAGGGTGCTGAGAGGGTCACTCGAGGTTTTTCCACAAGCTCGTAATTCCCTCCCCCTTGACGGGGGAGGGTTAGGGTGGGGGTGAATATGATCATGAAGTAAGTCTTTGTCGCCGAATAGAATTTTGTCTTTGATTCCCAAATACTATGAGACGGAAGATAGAAAAATTCCCCGAGGGATTAATCGGGTGGTTCAATGCCATACTTCTTCATCTTCCTCCAAAGGGTGTTGTAACCAATTCCCAGTTCTTGAGCGGCACGGGTTCTGTTCCACTGGCAGTGCTCTAGCACCCTTCTGATGTGGGCCTGCTCCACAGTTTCCATACTCATATCGTCGGAGCTCTCCAGAGATTCAAAAGCTTCTACCGGGGGCATACAGACTTCAAGTGGGAGATCAGAAGGTTGGATCTCTTCACCTTGGCAGAAGATAAGCGCTCGCTCAATGGCATTTTCCAGCTCCCTAACGTTGCCGGGCCAGGTGTGGGCCTGGAGCCTATCAATTGCCTCCGGCGAAAGTGAACTCGGCCTCCTACCCATGTGGTTTGCATAGTGAGAGACGAAGTGCTCTGCCAGAGGTTTAATGTCGGCCACTCTTTTCCTGAGAGGCGGCAGGTAGATTGGTATTACCCTGAGACGATAGTAGAGATCACGACGAAACTGACCCTTCTGAACCAGACTGGTAATGTCCTTGTTGCTGGCGGCAATAATTCTGACATTAACCCTGTGCTCCATTGTGCCGCCAACCCGGCGAAAGGTGCCGTCTTCGAGTATACGCAATAGTTTAACCTGGAAGCTTGGACTGGTTTCACCGATTTCATCCAGAAACAAGGTGCCGCCATCTGCCACTTCGAACAATCCTTTTTTATCCTTGATGGCACCGGTGAAAGCACCTTTGACATGACCGAAGAGCTCACTCTCAAGAAGACTTTCGGGAAGGGCACCACAATTAATTGCCACGAATGGGCCGTCAGCCTTGCGGCCAGAGTGATGGATGTACCTGGCCATGAGTTCCTTACCGGTGCCGCTCTCCCCCTCTATAAGCACGGTGGCGTCATTTTGGGCCACCTGTTTAATCAGAGTCATAAGTTGCTGCATCTCTGGGCTGACCGCCACAATTTGACCAATTCCTGCCTGCTGGGCTACCTCTTTTTGCAGGAAGGCCACTTGACGGCGGAGTTGGAGCCTCTCCACCGCCTTTTTCAAAGTTATCACCAGATCGTCGGGATCGACTGGTTTGGTCAGGTAATCGTACGCCCCTGCTTTCATGGCTTCCACCGCAGTGTCTACCGAACCGAAGCCGGTTAAGAGGATTACTTCTGTCTCCGGAGATTTTTCTTTCACCGCAGCCAAAACTTCCAGACCATCGACCTCATCCAAGCGTAAGTCAGTGACTACAGCATGGTATTGGTCAGCTGCAATCCGCCGAAGTGCCTCAGCGCCACTGCCAACAGCATCTACCTCAAAGCCTTCACGCTCAAGGTACATGGCCTGGGTGACTCGAAGGGAGTCGTCATCTTCTACAAGTAAAATGCGATTTTTCAACATATGGTAATTTTAACCGCCAAAAGAGTCTTTACAAAGGACAAGAATTGCTAGCGGACTAAAAATCTTATCAAAGATGGAGATGAAAGTCGCAAGATAATTTAACTGTCTTTTTGTGTTATGGGCAGGTAAATTCTGAAGGTGGTTCCCACAGATGATTCGCTGGAGCATGAGATGTAGCCACCATGGTTTTTGACGATTCCATAAACCATGGATAACCCCAGACCTGTTTTGTCGTTCTGATCTTCCTTGGAATAGAAGGGATCGAAAACGTGTTCCAGGGTTTCTTTGCCCAAACCCGGGCCGGTGTCAGATACGGTGACAAGTACACACTCTCTCATTGCAAAGCCCGCATGAGCGCGGCGAAAATCCTGGTCCAAAGTCATCCTTTTTGTTTCGATGATAATTTTCCCTCCAGCCGGCATGGCTTCACGGGCGTTGATAGCCAAGGCTAGTAAAGCTTGTTCAATCTGGTTGGGGTCTCCGTTAATAACAGCAGACTCATTAGCCAGGTGGAGCTCCAGCTCGATAGTCTCTGGCATGGTTCTTTCTAACAATTTGTATGTCTTTTTTATTTCTTGGTTTAGTTCAATCGGTTGTTTTTTGCTCTCTATCTGGCCGCTGAAAGCAAGTAATCGCTTTGATAGGACCGCGCCCCTGAAGGCTGCATTGGTAATCTCCAAAAGCTCCTGGTAGTTTGGATCATCCCGTTCTTTGCCCCACATGAGACGTTCAACGTAACCATGCACCGCCTGAAACAAGTTGCTAAGTTCTTGAGCAACCCCGGCCGACAAGGTAGACATGGCCTCCAACTTCTTGGACTGGAGAAGTTGTCCTTCCATTTTCTGCTGTTCCTCTTCCGCTCGGATACGGTCAGTGATGTCGTGGATAATCGAATAAAGAAGCTCTTTGCCACGCACTCTGATCGGACCACTGTATACTTCAACGTCACGGACCTCTTCATTCGCCAAACGGTGACGGAAGAGAAAGTGATGGCGCTCTTCTGCCTTCGCCAGCTCCATTTCCTCAAAGACCTGTTCCTTCGATAGTCTATTGATATCGGTAATCTTCATACCGGTGAGCTCTTCGTGGCTCCAGCCATAGAAGGAACAGGCTGCAGGGTTGGCATCTATTATTTGTGCACTAGTCGGATCAATAAGGAGCATGGCTGCGTGGTTGTTCTTGAAGAGGCTACGATAACGTTGTTCACTCTCTCGCAGCTCTTCCTCAGTTTGCGCCCGTATGGCGATCTCTTGCTTTAACTTCTCGTTTGCCTCTACAAGGTCGGAGGTACGCTCCTGCACCCGCAGTTCAAGTTCCTGGGTGGCATTCAATAACTTGTCTTCGGCTTGCTTGCGATCACTAATATCAGTAACCACAGCAATGCTACCCTTAAAGCTGCCATCCGCAGAAAAGATCGGTCTCGGTGACACAAGAACGAATGTCTTCTTTCCAACTTTTCGGATCAATGCGAGTTCATAGAGGTCTCGTTTGCCTGATTTTCTTCTCGCAAGTTGTTCTGTGAGTATTTTCTGATCGGCTTCGTCGAGAAAGTCGGTGACCAATCGTCCGATGATTTCATTTCGCCTGTATCCTATAACTTCACAAAAGCGGTTGTTTACATAAATAAACCGCATGTTCTCGTCGATCATTGCCAAACCATCGTTTATTACATCAGCCAAGCTACAGAAACTCTCTTCGCTTACTGTATATTCTGCACCGTCAGCTGATTCCAGTTGGGCAATCCGTTCACACAGTTTAAACTGATCAACCATCCATTCACCTTTTTTCTTA
>CP070689.1:577127-582413 GCA_020353155.1 Deltaproteobacteria bacterium
CGAATGGGACCGTTTTCGCACCCATGTAAGCCTTTACGAAATTGAGAATTACTTGCCGATTCTGTAGTTACAGGCATAGAGCATAGGGCATAGAGCATAGGGTAAAAGGCGTTTTTCGAATTTTGTAATAACTACTGGCTACTTGCCCTGAGCATGTCGAAGGGCTGACTACCAGGTTTTTGCCCCTGCGCCCTGTGCCTTGTGCCCTATCCGTACCGGATTGCAAATGTTAACCAATCGTGCTGCAAAGGTAGTTCAAATTCTGACCCGTACTTATGGTACAAACCCCTGGAACTGGCACACTCGTCAAACACCTTTCCTGATTCTTATAGGAACTGTTCTCTCCCAGAGGACCCGAGATGAGAAGACAGATGAGGCCGCCAAAGCCCTCTTCTCCCGCTACCCTTCTGCTGAAATGCTCGCAGGAGCGGAGGTGGAGGAGATCGCCCGCTTGATAAGACCAGCTAACTATTACAATACCAAAGCTGTGAGGATAAAAGAGATAAGCAAAATCATCCTGGAAAAACACTCGGGCAATACCCCTGACACCATTTCTGAACTTATGCGCTTTCCTGGTGTGGGCAGAAAAACGGCGGCCTGCGTCATGGTTTATGGCTTTAGGAAAAAAGCTCTACCGGTGGACCCTCACGTGCACAGAATATCCAATCGGATTGGCCTGGTTAAGACCCGGAACCCCGAGGAAAGCGAGAAGGAACTCTGGAAAGTGGTGCCTGAAGACTACATCATGCACTACAACGAGCTAATGGTTAAGCACGGCCAGAAGGTATGCAAACCAGTAGGGCCAAGGTGTCATGGGTGTCCAATCGTGCAGCTCTGTGAGTATGGGTTGGATAGGCAGAGGGCAGAGAACAGTTATACTAGGCACTAGGGACTAAGCACTAGGCACTGCAGGGCGACCCGCCCGCCTCATCTAAATCTAAATATCACCTCTATTTGATGTAAGTATGAGCAATAAAGGGGGCATATTTATTAGTAGTAATGAAAGAAAATTTGCATATTAAAAATATTATTGCAATTTTTCCTGCATACTTCTAGAATGGCATTATGTTTATTTCAAGGGAGGTATTATTTGAACCATTGACTGAAAGATTTTCTTTCTGCTTAACAGGGGAAATAACACTAGCCACAGCAGCCTATATATCTCCTAATCAAGTTTTTCCTCACATGCTCCAAAGAGGGGTCCGGGAGAAAATATGGACATTGCTCTTGTGGGCTGTAAGAGCCTAAACCGAAAGGAGGTTGTCATGTCGCTCAATTGGGGTCCGCACTTTATTGTGCCATCAGAAACCTTAAGAGCATTTTCAGGAAGAGTGCTCCTGAGAGAAAGTTTTGACGAGGATTTATTAAGAACGGAACTACGGGAGCTGGGACTTTCCGGCTATCCGCTCAAAGCCACAAACCCTTGGTATTGCAGGAAAAAAGGGACTGAGACGTGGGTCAAGATCGGTGAATCCTCCGATCAAGATCAAAGCTTCGCGGTTCCCTGGGATACAACGAATCTGGAAAATGGTGAATATCAAGTCTTGGGGTTAATGCATGTCTTGGTAAAGACAGAAGGCGAGGAGTTCATTGTTGCTAGACAAAATATTGTGGACGTTGTGGTTGAAAACTAGGTTTGGTGGAATTGAAATTGAGTTGTCCACCCGGACCCCCAGCCTGCTTACGGGATAAGTTCTTTGTGGAAACCTATCATATCTCACTCTTTTAACTCTCATCGAAAAAATTGAAGCCTGTGGTTACTGGACCTTTACTAAATTCCGCCTTCCAGGTTACGAGTTTCCCCTTCTAATTCTTTTCGCAATTGATAACCGTCCTGCAATCTAGTGTGTTCAATGGCATCTTTGAGAATCAAGAGAAATTGCCGCAACTGTAAAGGTTTGCGCAGGTAGCTGTAGGCACCTTCATACTTTGCTTCTAAAAGGGTTTCTGAGGAAGGAGTATCTGTAACCATGATAACCTTTGCTCGCGGCTGAAGTTTTTTGACGAATTTCAGCACATCCATTCCGCTGGCACCCGGCAGCATAAGGTCAGTGATAACCAAGTCAAAAGACTTTCTCGCCGCTAAATTCAACGCCTGGGAGCCATCGCCGCAGGTATAGACCCTGTAGCCCGAAACCTGGAGCAATTTGGCCATCATCAAACGCAACAGCTTGTCTTTCTCCGCAATGAGAACCTCTGGTGCACTATATTTCTGCAAACCATGATTAGACGATAAATAGTCTGTATTTACCATAGTCATACCCCTATCCAGATGGTGATTCAGCAACTGTTGTGCCATGGGGGGACAAGAAAGGATGGGAAAGTCAGAGAAGGAAAAAAGTGTTTAAATTACGGTACTATACAAAATAATTATTACAAGGGAGAAGCTCGCTAGGGCAAGCATAAATGGTTTTTTCCGTATCTCGCAATGTACTTGGGTGAACTAATGTCCAGGCACCTAAGGAGGGACGTTGTTTACAACTTATTTTTTTGGTTTCTCCACAATATACGCCCGATTATAGAGGTGCAAAAGCTCCTGTTCACGGGCTCTCTTCATAGATTCGTGACCTATCCTGGCTACTCGTATTCCCGAGGGATGTCTTACCCTCATAAAACGTGAACTCAGCAGGAAATCTCATGCATATTTTGTACAACTTGCAAATAAAGTCCCCTTTTACAAGATATGGTCGCCTTTCATATAAAGCACCCCGTTGGCTTCCTCCTTTGTGTTATGATGATTTTAGTGCCCAAATGGTTACGCTATTATTGGACATGGAGCACTGGAAAGGATCAGTAAGATGCGGCTACTAGTATCTATTTTAGCCTTAATTCTTTTGCTTACACTTGCATCCTTCCACTCCCCCAGCACTCAAGCGAAAGCGCCGAAAGGAGATCCCATAGTAATCCAGGTGGTCCAGCTTGACTATGCTGAAGCCGACCTTCTGGCGGCCGTTCTTGCCCCATTATTGTCAAAAGAGGGAAGGATAGTGTCTTACAGCCGAACGAACAGCCTTATCATCAGGGACAAGGCTTCCGTTGTCAAAAGTTTGGTGCAAATTATCAAAGGGCCGACTAAAACTGAAAAAGGAGTTATCGCAATGACCTTAACCATCACATCCCCAGCATTTTCACATAACGGAGAGATTCCCATGCGTCATACCTGTGACGGTGAGGATATTTCCCCAGCTTTGGAGTGGTCTAAACTGCCGGAAGGAACTAAGAGTATCGCTCTAATTGTGGACGATCCAGATGCTCCTGATCCTGCCGCACCTAAAATGATCTGGGTCCACTGGGTGCTCTACAACATTCCCCCAAGCGCCACTGGCTTGTCCGAGGGTGTCAAGCCTCAGGACCTACCCAGTGGAACCAAGGAGGGGATCAACGACTGGAAGCGCACTGGATACGGCGGACCATGCCCTCCCATTGGTCGCCACCGTTACTTTCACAAACTATATGCTTTGGATGTTGTTCTTCCAGACTTGGGCATGCCTACCAAGAAAGACCTGGAAAAGGCGATGGAGGGAAAAATTCTTGCTGAAGCAGAGTTAGTGGGAACTTACCAAAGATCACGGTGAGCCTGAGAATAATTTCAGCATCTGACCCTCGGGCTTTGTTCCATAGGTCAAAATATGTCAATTACCTTTAAATACAGTAAGTGGAGAAGCTGATATTCTGACCAAATAAAAAAGATCTCACAAATATGCGAGATCATTATACAAATGGTGCCGAAGGCCGGACTCGAACCGGCACGGGTCTCCCCACCACCCCCTCAAGATGGCGTGTCTACCAGATTCCACCACTTCGGCACAGCCAATTAAATCTTAATTCGTTTTCTTTTCTCCCGCAGCTGGAGCTGAAGGTTGTTCCTTTGCTGCTGGTGATTCGGCTGGTGGGGCGGCCTTTGTCTCTTCCTCAGGCCCTGTCTGCTTCTCTATTTCCATAACCGGCCCACCACTGGGCGTCTCTATCTCCGTAGCGGCAGGGGCTGTGGCCGCAGGCTTGACCCCGCTCATGACAGACTCGCTCGTAACCCTGCTGGAGCGGCCAGCCAAGATCAACGAAGTGATCATAAAGACTATGGCGACACCAGCAGTTAGTTTGCCGAAAAAAGTACTGCCGCCAGTTGAGCCGAAGAGGGTCTGAGATGAACTACCAAATACCGCCCCAATCTCAGATCCTTTACCTGTCTGAAGTAGAACGATCATGATTAGGGCGACGCAAATAATCAGGTGTAATGCTACAAGTACTGTTTGCATGGAACTAAAACTTTCCTCCACCCATAAATTTAAAGCGCGAACTATAGCTCATTTATTCTTCGAAATCAACAATCCTGGTAAATGAAGCAGCCTTCAAGCTTGCCCCTCCTACCAGGGCACCGTCGATATCCGGCTGAGCCATCAGTTCGTCCACATTATCCGGTTTGACGCTGCCACCATACAATATACGCATATGGTTTGCAACCGCATTGTTGAAGCGTTTGGCCAGGTTATCTCTTACAAAAGCGTGCGCCTCTTGGGCCTGCTCCGGGCTGGCCGTATGTCCTGTACCGATGGCCCAAACCGGCTCGTAAGCCAAGACCAACTTCCCGGCCTGCTCCTCGTCCAGCCCCTCAAGGCCTCCTCTGAGCTGTTTTGCCAAAACATCAAGTGTTTTGCCTGCCTGCCGTTCCTCCAAAGTTTCACCAATGCAAAAGATAGAGCCAAGATCAACCTCTAACAATGCCAAAATCTTGCGATTTACGCTCTCATCGGTTTCTCCGAAGTACTGGCGTCGCTCTGAATGCCCCACAATGACATAATCACAGCCGAGATGGCGAAGCATGGGAGGTGAGATCTCACCTGTGTAGGCTCCTTGGCTCTCCCAGTGACAATTCTGCCCTGCAAGCCTGATGGGACTATCAGCCAAAGCAGAGGCCACCTCTGCCAAAGCCGTGAAAGGAGGTGCCACTACCACCTCGCGGTCATCAAAGCGGGTGATCCCCCTGTTGAGTTCTTCCACTAATGCCACAGCTTCATCTACGGTGAAATGCATTTTCCAGTTCGCTGCCATGAGGGGTGTACGTCCGCTCATTCACTCAACCTCCTGTAGTTTCAAGTTGGATTCGCTCCGCCTAATCCACCCTAAAGACCTCAAGTATTCAGTAGCAAGTAGGCATGGGGCATGGAGCATGGAACATAGGGTAAATACAAAATCCTTCACTCTATGCCCTTTGCCTTTAGCCTTTTTCGCCGCGTCGTCCTATGGTGCCTAGTGCTTAGTGCATAGTGCCTAGTTGAAACGGCTGCC
>CP070689.1:582513-591504 GCA_020353155.1 Deltaproteobacteria bacterium
AAGGTATGATCAATTGCCTTTGTTGTTTCGTCGGTTGTGGGGTTGACTTTTTTAAAATCCTGCCGAATTTTAGGCATAGGTCATGCACCGGCTGAGTGTTAATAAAGTGGTTTGCGGCCCGGTTTGAAATCTTGACGACTAAAAAGGAGAGGCGTGCTAATATCTTTTTAGCCTTATCCTGTCTTGGCGATCTGCAAGGCGAAGATAGGAATGGCAAATAAATAACCGACGAGGAATATGACAATCATGGATGTAGGTGATTCAGATAAAAAGAAGAAAAGCAGTGTGGTAATTCGTCAGATGGAGATTGATGACCTGGCCGACGTGTTTCATCTTGGCGAAAAAATTTTTACAGCACGTGAGGTACCGAATCTCTATCGGACCTGGGACGAGTACGAGGTAATAAACCTCTTTCAGAGTGATTCTGAGTTTTGCCTGGTGGCAGAGCTCGAGGGCAAGATTGTGGGCTTCGCCCTTGGCACCACAATAGAAAAGACTCAGTCCGCCTGGAAGTACGGTCAGCTTGTCTGGCTGGGCACTGAACCTGAATTGCAGAGAAAAGGAATTGCCCTGAAACTCTTCAAACAACTCAGAGATCTCATGCTGGAAGACGGTGTGCGTATGCTGCTGACTGACACTGAGGCTGATAACTTACCTGCTCTCCATTTTTTCAGGAAAATGGGATTCGGCCATCCCCAGCAGCACATCTATTTGACTCTTAACCTCTCCGAGCAATTGAAGCAGCTCAAAGGTAAGAAAGAAAACGAACGGTCCCAGCCCCGCCGTTTGCGCAGTAAGGATGATTAAACAAGATTCCGCCATAGATCCACAACGTTTGCGCCGGCTTTTGCGCCGCCTCATGGACATCTACAGTCCTTCGGGCAAGGAAGAGGAGATTCTTGCCTACCTTCATGGCCACCTTAAAAGGAAAGGTCTACCGGTCATCCGCCAGGAAGTGGACGACAGCCGCTACAACCTGATTGTGGCCCCGCCGGAAGGGGATGCACGCCTCGCCCTCATTGGCCATTTGGACACGGTGGTGGCCTACGATCTGGAGCAATATGGTTATGAGGAAGAGGATGATCTAATCATCGGCCTGGGCGCCGCTGACATGAAAGGCGGCTGTGCCGCCATGGTAGAGGCCTACTTGAGCTTGTGGGAAGCCGGCCACCAGCAACTCCCAGTGGCCTTGGTTATGGTGGTGGGTGAGGAAGAAGAGGGAGACGGCGCCGAGCGATTGATGGATGAATATCATTTTCCTTGGGCTATTATTGCAGAGCCCACAGACCTTCGTCCCTGTCTGAGTTGTTACGGCTACATGGAAGCCCAAATAAACACCCGGGGTAGGAGGGTGCACGCCTCCCTGGCCAGCCAGAGCCAAAATCCAATAGAATGCATGCGCCACATTCTCATTCAAATCTCCCACTACATGGTGCAAAAAAGGCCCGAAGGGGTCTATAACATTCGAGACATTCTGAGCACCCAGGCGGGATTTGCTGTTCCCGAGTGGTGCGAGGCCTGGCTTGATCTTCACTTGCCACCCAAAGCCGCATTAGGTGAGATTTCACTGGAGCTGGAAGAGCTTGTGGAACGCCTCAGTAAAGAAAACAGCCATATTGATACCAGCATTCGGTTGGCCACTGTGGAAGGAGGCTACGAGCTTCCGGAGAAGGGATCGGTAGTTGAGGCTTTGAAAACTGTTTACCAACAACACTCTCAGCCATGGGAACTCCAATCCTTTCCAAGTCATTCAGACGCCAATCAGCTATGGGCTTCAGGAGTAAAACCGATTTTGTTAGGCCCCGGCCAACTGTCTCAGGCGCACGCTCCAGAGGAATCCGTCTCATTCCAACAGGTAGTTATCGCTGCCGAGATATACCGAGATCTTATCCTGTCTTTGCTGTACTAGATTCCTTTTCCCATTACTACTTATAGAGGAGTCCCTTGCCCGGCTCCATGTTTATGTTAAAATACACTATCTTTTTACTAAAATCCCTGTCTCAATGCTGGCAAAATCTTAATCTACGAAAGGTTAAATGGTTTTGAGGAACTACTCTTTCCGTCTCCTTAAACTGCTTGCAGCGATAGGGGTTTTTTTTCTTCTCGTTTTTTTCGGTTGTAGTCGCTCAGCTGACAATGAGGTGGTTGACTTCAACCAAACCATCCCTGTCCCCCGCCCGGGAGTCCTGCCGACACAGCAGCGTGTTCTCCGGGTTGCCGTTGGGGCGATGATATCCCCCAAGGAGACCTTCGTCTACTACCAGGAGATACTGGATTACATTAGCAGAAGTATCGGTAATGAATCACAACTTATTCAACGGAAAACCTATGCTGAAATCAACGAACTCTTTGGAAAGGGAGAGGTTGATCTGGCGTTCATCTGTTCAGGTCCTTACGCCAACGGCAAAGAAAAATATGGTTTCGAACTGCTGGCCACCCCCCAGGTTCTCGGAAGCCATTTCTACCATTCTTATCTGATTGTCAACAAGGACAGCTCCATTAACGATCTCTTAGATCTCAGGGGGCGGGTCTTCGCCTTCACCGACCCTCAATCCAACACCGGAAAACTGGTGCCGACCTATTGGCTCATGCAGATGGATGAGAGGCCCGAAACCTTTTTCAGAAAGACAATCTATACCTACAGTCATGACAACTCTATTCTGGCTGTGGCCAGGGGCCTGGTGGACGGGGCTGCAATTGACGGTCTCATCTGGGAATACTATCATCACAAATTTCCTGCTTTTACCTCTTCGACGAGAATCATTAAAAAATCAGACCCCTATGGTATCCCTCCCCTGGTTGCCGCCCGACATTTATCTCCTGAGGTTAAAGCGCGTATCCGTGAGTTACTTTTTTCAATGCATAAGAGCCCTGATGGGCATAAGATTTTGGAAAGCTTGATGATTGACCGATTCGTTCCACCAAAAGAGGAATGGTACGACGCCATCAGACAAATGGAGAAGAATCTGGCCTTATTGCCAACAGCAACCAATGCGTTATTACGGCCTAAAAAATAAGCTCCTCATTACAGTGTCGGTCCTAGTGATCTGTAGCGGTCTCCTAATCTCGCTGATGGTCTCGCAGCGTTACAGCAATAGCCTCTTGGAAGCTGCGGCAGCCCAGGCAGAAAACATTGCTCATTCCATAGTGCTTGAATCCACCGATAAGATTCTGATCAATGACATGGTAGCCCTTCAAAAAATGCTGGATCATCACATTCGCAGCAATCCTCAAATTTCTTACCTTTTTATCGTAAAAGATGGCGAAATTTTGGCTCATACTTTTCTAGAAGGCATTCCAGCCTCACTAATCAATGTCAATCAGGTCAAGGGCAGTGACCAATTCCGCCTTAAAGAGATTGCCTCAACTGAGGGTGACAAATACCTCGACATTGCCTGGCCCATCTTTGCCGGTAAGGCTGGTGTATTGCGGATGGGTTACTCTGAAGAACCATATCGGCAAAAATTGACCAAATTATGGACACAAATGATCGGTATCACCTTAGTCATTCTCTTTCTCTCCATAACAATTACTCTTATCTTTGTGAGGCGCGTAACCCGACCTCTGGCGGAATTGGCTGAGGCAACCTCTCGGATCGACGAGGGAGAGGTGGGCGTAAGGGTCAAAGCAGATGGACGGGATGAGGTGGGGAAGCTTGCGAATTCTTTCAACCAAATGGTCGCCCGGATGGAGGATTATACGCACAAACTTAAAAAGCAGACCACGGAGTTGGAACGGGCAAATCATCAGACCCGCATCTCATGCGACATAGTTAAGGAATTGGGCGCACTCCGTACTTTGAATGAAATCGGCGCCCATCTCATCATAAGATTTAAGAGTATTTTTCGCTGTGAGCGCATGATGCTTTTAATTTTCAACGAAACCAGGGACGTACTTTTCGCTTTAATGGAGCTAGAAACCAAGAGTTTTATCGAACCGGAGATCATCCAAAATACATTTGCAGCCCTTAAGGGTCTGACCAAATTTGAATTAATGGAAAAGAATGAATTCCGACCACCACTGATACCAGCTGAATTCCAGGGAGCTTCACCACAAGCCGTAATCACCTTCAGCGGCGAAGCTCAACTTTTCGGTGCACTGATTGTCGCCTGCGAAGGAAATTGTAAGTGTAACAAGGATGATTTCGCCATCGTAGATTTGATCCTGTCTCAGTGCGCTGGCTCCATCAGGCGCGCGGTTATGCACGAAGAGGAGCTCGGCAAGCTCCAGAGCCGGATCGGCAAGGAGACTGGATTTGCCGGCATTGTGGGCAAGGATCACAAGATGCAGCTTATTTTCAAGGCGATCGAGGACATTGCCCCTACGGACGCTACGGTATTGATTCAGGGTGAGAGCGGGACCGGAAAAGAGCTGGTGGCTAAGGCTATCCACGATCTAAGCCCACGGAAAGACCACCCCTTTGTGGTGGTTAATTGTTCGGCTTACCCCTCTACCCTCTTGGAAAGCGAACTCTTCGGCCACGAAAAGGGAGCCTTTACCGGGGCCATTCGGCGGAAATCGGGTCGATTCGAACAGGCTGATAGGGGCACCCTGTTCTTGGATGAGATCGGCGAGATCCCGCCCTCAGCGCAGATAAAGCTTCTTCGCATACTGCAGACAAAGAAATTTGAGCGGCTGGGGGGAGAAAAGACTGTAAGCGTGGATGTGCGGATTATCGCCGCCACCAACAAAGAATTGGAGCAGGAGGTCAAGCGGGCTCATTTCCGTGAAGATCTCTATTATCGCCTCAATGTAATTCCTCTCTACCTGCCGCCGTTGAGAGAAAGGGGAAACGATACCATCCTGTTGGCCCGCCATTTTCTTTCCCGATTTGTTGCGGAACAGGGCAAAGAGATAGAAGAATTCAGTCCCGAGGCCATTCGCCTGCTACTAAACTATCACTGGCCGGGGAATGTGCGGGAATTGGAAAACACCGTCGAACACGTAACAGTTTTGGCCAAGGGTAAGAGGGTCGAGATCTCAGACCTTCCTCCCTCTGTGCTCCAAAGTCGTGACCCCTTATCCGGGGCAGCTAGGCTAGCCAACATTGTAGAACACGAGATAAGGCTTCTAGAAGAAACTCTGGAGCGATGTGGCTGGAACAAGAAAATGGCGGCCGAACAATTGGGCATCAGTCGAACCACCCTCTACACGAAGCTGAAAAAATATCAGATTCAAAAGCCCACCAGCCATTAGCTAAACGCTTCAGTTATCCCTTTTCAGACCGCAGCTTTTCAAATCTTCTAGCGAGATGCTGGTGGCCACCGGCACAAAGGAAAAATCACTCACAGAAACAGTTTCGTCTTCTTTCCATCCAGATTTGGCATGAACAGTGTAAACAAATCTTTACATTTATAAGCATTTGAAAAAATAGAATAAATAATCTTGAATTGCTTATCATGTTCAATATCTTAACACAAAATAGCGTTAAGAACCCCGTCTACAAACCCTTTCCCGCTCAACACAACCAGCAAAATAACCTCCGATCTCCACCCATCTAGCATGTGTTTTATATAATATTTTCAGTATTTTACAAGTATTAACTCCTCGTGATTAATTCTTCCACCAAATTACTATTCCATACTTTTGGCATGGGATTTGCCATATATTATCTACAAAAGCTACAAACAATCTATTATTTTGGGAGCACTTTGGTGCAGGAACCAATCGTGGTTGTAGATTCAGATCTAGAACGATGCCTCGGTTTGTGCGCTCTACTGGGACAAGAGAACTACAGAACCACCCCACTTCACTCCCTGCAAGATCTGGAAGAAAATATCCTGCGAGGCGGCTTTCGGGTAGTAATTCTGGATCTTGACGGCCTGCCTGCAGATAATCGTTTTTTTCGAGATCTTAAAAGAATAAATCCCAGCGCTATTTTTATGGCACTATCAAGCCGCCCGTTTCATCCTGAGCTGAAAGAATCCCTTTGTGTCCACATCTATGCCTGTATTCGCAAGCCCTATGATCCCATGGAACTGTATTACTGGTTGAAGACGATTTTCATAAATGAGGACGAGTGGAAGAACTCAAACCATGCTTGAACTGCTTCTGTTTTTAGTCAACTGGAAAAAGGAAAATTAGGTCACACGCAAGAAAGGAGCAATCCTACAGGAGGAAAATGAGACCATGAACAAAACACTCAAGCATTTCTTGGATGATGTGAAACTCTCCAGGAGAACCTTTGTGAAGGCCTCCGCAGCGGCCGGCACGGCCATAGCCACCGGAAGTGCATTGAAGCCGACTTTCAGGGCTCTTGCCGAGGTGGGCACACCTTCATCTAATGGTAAAGGAGAGTGGCTGCCGGCGACTTGCCAGGGATGCACCTCTTGGTGCTCCAAACAGGTGTATGTCGTCGATGGCCGCGCAGTCAAAGTCAGGGGAAATCCTCACTCAAAGGTCAACTTAGGTGCCGGATGCCCTCGGTCCCATCTGGGTTTACAGCAGGTTTATGACCCGGACCGATTGAAAAAGCCGATGAAACGGACCAACCCCAAAAAAGGACGAAACGAAGATCCACAATTTGTGCCCATTTCTTGGGATGAAGCCCTGAGCACCATCGCCGACAAAATTATGGAGCTGCGCAACAACAACGAAACCCACAAGTACATGCTCATGCGCGGTCGCTATTCCTATATGAGGGATATACTCTACGACCGGATGACCAAAATCATCGGATCACCCAACAACATCTCTCATAGCGCCCTTTGCGCCGAGGCGGAAAAGTTCGGCCCTTATTACACCGAGGCCTACTGGGGTTACCGGCAGTATGATGTGGAAAATGCACGGTACATACTCCTGTGGGGTGCTGACCCTCTGGCAGCCAACCGCCAAGTGTCTTATTACTCGAAAGTCTGGGGTGACGCGATTGACCATGCCTCTATTGCCATTGTTGAACCCCGGCTGTCAGCCACCGCTGCTAAAGCCGACCACTGGCTGCCGATCAAGCCCGGTCAGGACGGTGCCCTGGCGGTGGCCATCGCCCACATTCTGCTGGTCGAAGGGCTGTGGTACAAACCTTTTGTGGGTGACTTTGTCGACGGAGAAAACCGTTTCGTCCCAGGCCAAACGATTGATGAAACAACCTTTGAAGAAAAACATACTTACGGAATCGTGAAATGGTGGAACCTCGAACTCAAGGACAAAACTGCTGAGTGGGCTGCAGACAAGACCGGATTGCCAGCTGATCTAATAAGAACTGTGGCCGTGGAATACGGCAAGGCCGCACCCCATGCCATCTCTTGGCTGGGCGGTGGGCCCTGCATGCAGGTGCGCGGCGGTTTTACCAGCATGGCGGTCCACGCACTTAATGGGATCGTAGGAGCGGTGGACAACGTTGGTGGAACACTGGTGAGCAACAAGGAATACACCTCGAAGTTTCCCAAGCCGGACGATTTCCTGGATGAGATAGCCAATAAGGGGAAGAAGCACGAAAAGATCGACCAGCGGGGACGGCTGCAATTTCCTTGTATCAGCTCTGGCAAACCCGGCGGAGGTGTAATAACTAATAACGCGGCAGACGGTATCATTAACGAAGATCCCAACGATATCAAAGTCGCCATCGCCTACATGAACAACTTCGCCTTCTCAGCTCCTCAACCCGAGAGGTGGGAAAGAGCCTTATCCAAGATACCATTTCTTGTTCATATCACCACCAACGCCTCGGAATTCTCATGGTTTGCAGACATACTCCTGCCCGATACCCATCACATGTTCGAGAAATGGGGATATGTGAAATCCATCGGCAACGGATACCGGCATGTGACCCTGATGCAGCCCATAATCAAAAACAACCATGACTACAAAATCGACGAGACCGAAATTCCATGGTTGATTGCAGAGAAGCTAGCAGAGCGGGGCTTCCCCAATCTGCTCAACCATTACAAAGAGTATAAGGATCCCGAAACCGGCAAGGCCCCAACCAATGAGAAGGAATTCGCCTTGTACGCATTGAAATATGCAACTCAAAAGCTGTGGGACCCGGCCAAACATGAAGGGGGAGACAAGTTCAACGGTTGGGAAGAGTTTAGAAAGGCCGGAGTGTGGAATTCAGACCCGTATCCTTTCCGCAAACGTTGGGGCAAGATGAAAACCAAGACCGGCATGTTCGAGTTTTACAGCGAAACCCTGAAGGAAGCCCTGGAAAAGCACGCAGAGAAACACGGGGTCACCGTTGACGAGGTCATGAAAGCTACGAACTATCTCGCCCGGGGCGAAATGGCATTCATTCCCCATTATGAGGAGCCTTTTATCCTGGGCGACGAGAAAGACTATCCCTTTATTCACGTGGATCACAAGTCACGGCTAAACCGCGAGGGACGATCTGCCAATTGCCCCTGGTATTATGATTTCAAGGATCTGGACCCGGGCGATGAAATGTGGGACGACGTAGCCAAGATTAACCCGCTGGATGCCAGAAAACTTGGCATTAAATCCGGAGATCGGGTGAAGCTGTCCTCGCGCACAGGCAGCCTGGTTTGCACGGCCAAGCTGTGGGAAGGAGTGCGCCCCGGCACCGTGGCCAAGTGTTACGGCCAGGGGCATTGGGCCTACGGCCGTCTGGCTGCCAAGAGCTTCGGCAAAGAACCCAGAGGGGGCAGCAGCAACGACATCATTCCCGCCCAGTATGAGGCCCTGAGCGGTAGTTCGGCTTACTATGGCGTCACTCGTATCAAAGTGGAGAAAGTATAAGGAGGGAACCAAATGCCAAAATATGCAATGGTAATTGACCTGCAGAGGTGCGTCGGCTGTGGCGCCTGCAGCATTGCCTGCAGGAGTGAGAACAATGTCCCGGAAGGCGTTTACTGGTCACACAAGATTACCGAAACAGTCGGGAAATTCCCAAATGTCTGGTTTCATTATATTCCAACACTGTGCAACCACTGTGACAATGCACCTTGTGTTCGTGGCTGTCCGACCCGAGCCATGCACAAACAAGAAAACGGCATTACCATGCACGATACCAAAAAGTGTATAGGCTGCAGATATTGC
>CP070689.1:591604-596365 GCA_020353155.1 Deltaproteobacteria bacterium
CCAAACGACACAACCTTGCTGTGCCCCATATGGAAAGCCTTTATGGGCTTCTAAAACTGTTGGACAAAAAGATTCGCAGCCAGAGGAATCCATAAGACCCTCCCCCTATCAGCCTACACCAAATGTGTCTCCGGAAACTCGGTTCTAGGTAAACGCTGCTCAGTAGGACAGACTATTTCTCGCGCTGGATCTTAAGCTCCCGGAAGTAGTCTGCCGCCTTTATGAAGAGTTTTTTCCAAGTTGCCCAATCATGTCCGCCGGACACAGTGAAAACTTGCTCAGGTAATAAGACATCAGATAAAATCCGGCACTGTTCGACGAATATATCTTCGGTTCCAAACCCTAGGACCACTTTCTTTTGATTCCTTGGATCTGAAACATAAACCTTCAAAGACTTCCACAGATTGCATGCATGGGTCCAGGCGAGAAAAGGACAATCTTCCCAGGTTTCAAGACCCCCTGCCTCGTCAATTGCCTCGCTTGCTATGTCCCCACTTATAAAAGGCGCAAGAATAACTACAGCATCAACATCTTCTGGATACTCGGTTGCGTAAAGCAGGACAGCATGTCCACCCAGAGATATGCCAACAAGGACGAATTCCTCAAAGCCCTCAGTTTTCGCAGGCTCGATCACCTCGGTTTTCAAGAGCTCGACAATTCTGCTCCCCAAATAAAGAGATGGTTTAACGTCAACAACTTCCAGGCTGGCCTCAAATCCTCTTTCCCATACTTCGTCTAGAAATCCCTGGGTCTCATAATGAGAGCCTTTGCCGCCTATCGTGGGTAAAAGCACAACGAGCGAGCGTTTTCCAGTCATACCTGAGTAGCGTACTGAAGGCAGTGCTTTTCTGCCCCGGGATCCAGTGCATCCTAGAGATAGGACGAGAATGCTTGCTACGGCACAGAGCAGAAATACCCTTTTCATGGTCGTCTCCTAAAGAAAACTTTTCACTGTCCTTTTATTTATTTGACTTGGCCAGGCCACCAACCCCACGACCCCGACTAAGTCTAACACCATCATCCACTGGGACTGAAGTGTTAGTCACTTGCCGGGAGGTTACCGGAGGATGGTTGATAAAACAACCCCTTTGTACAATGCAAAATGTGAAATGATAATTGATAAATCTTTAGGTTTGAATCTTTTCCAGGGCAAGATCTAATTCGGTAGGGGTGCGCCAGCGCTTTTTGGGATCTTTGTGGAGACACTTCAGAATGGCTTCATCCAATTTGGCAGGAATACTGGAGATATGCACCCGCGGGGGTACAGGGTACTGCTCGTTGTGCTGCTTTTTGAAGTCCTCCGGTGACGGACCCTCAAACGGTACCTTGCCTGTGAGGGCTCGATAAAAGACCAGGCCAAAGGAATAAAGATCTACGGCCTGCTTCATCTTGTCAGGCATGCGTGCAGGTGCACGGGTGAACACTTCGGGTGCCATGTAGGTGAGTTCATAAGCGGAGAGCTCTTTGTAGTCAAGAGTAAAACCCAGTTCGCTCCCCAACCTGGTGATTAGGCCAAAATCAGCAATCTTGGCGCCGGTCAACTCACCCCTGAGCAGAACCCGTTTGGGATTTAGGCCGAGGTGAAATATCTTTCTCAGGGTATCGTCAGAGCCACGATGGGAATGAGCGTAGGCCAAACCATTGAGAATGGCTCGGGCCAAACGGACTGCATCCTTTATGGGCAGGTTGGTTTTCTTTTTGAGGAAGTCATCCAGGGTACTGTCAAAATCATCCGTAATAAGATAATAATGGACTCCCCTCTCTGCCACGTATAAGACCCGGGTGATGTTGCGGTTTTCCATATTAATTTGCTCGTAAGCCCATTTGACCATGAAGTCCTTAGCGGTGATTTCCCCTGAAAGGCCGGGCGACAGAGACTTGGCGACGCGAAGGGTCCCACTTGGAGTCTCTCTAACTTTGAAAAACTGATGGAGTGTATCTTCGCCGATTTTTTCCTGAATTTGGTATTGGATTTTTTCGTCCACTCTTAGAGTGAGAAGGGCCTTACCTCGGGAGAGAAGAGGATCTCCCGTCTGGGTGTCAACTTTGACTCGAATGGCTTCATGGGTGGGATCAATCTCTGCAGCCCGTTGGAAGTAAGATCGTGCTTGGTCATAGAGGCTTTTCTTTTCACACGCCTTTCCGAGGAGCACATAATAGTTCAGAGTTTCAGGTCCGGGATCAAGGGACTCCACCCAAGGGACGGCGTCTTCAAGGAGCTCCAAAATGCGGTCATAGTCCTGTCTTTCCAACAGAGCCTCGCCCAGCTCGTTAAGGGCGGTTATCTTGTAAGGGGTGTCCTCTAGCATTACTTCGAGATATTCGTTGGCTGCCCTGTCGAATTGACCGGCTCTAAGCAGGAGGCGGGCGAACTTTAACCGGGTGTCGACTCCTGCACCGCCATTGTCAAGCATCTGGCCGTAAATAGTAGTGACCTGCTCAATTGCCTCTTTGTTTCCGGGATCTTTCTCTAATATTTGCTCATAAAAGGGCATCATCTCAGGAAGAGAAGCCTGGTTTGCCTTCTCCATTTCCCGGAGAGTTTTAATGGCTTTGGAAAACTGCTTATTTTTCAGGTGCAGCTTGACCATATTGAAATGATAGCGATCACCCTCTTTTGCCAAGCTCTTGACCTTCTTGGCTGCGGTCAGATGTTTGGGATCCCGCTCGGCAAGTTTCTGGTAAAGTTGCAGGGCCTCTTCCTTGTCCCCAGCTGTTTCAAAGCCCACCGCCAACTGACCAAGCACCAGATTCTTGTCAGTGTCGCTCAAATCCTTGCGTTTGTAAGCCTCTGTGAGCACCCGAATACCTTCGCCGTGCTGTCCTAGTTGTATATAAGCCTTGCCAATCTGGAGAGAGCATTCAGTGGGTTGGAAGCCTAATTCGGCGGCTCGTTGAAACTCCTTGATAGCATCGGCAAACATGCCTATGTCCAAAAAGGCTTGCCCCCTATTGAAAGCAGCGCTCCCTTCCTCTTTTTGAGGAGCAACCGCCTCTTCTACTGGGGCCTCTGGGGCGTGACCGTGGAATTCCGCCTCCTGACGGTCAATAGTGGCTAGCTGTTCCTGAAGGAATGCGCGTTGGCTCTTGTAGGATTGTAGGAGGGCAGGGTCGGCAGCACCTTTTTCTGCGAGAGATCCGACCTCGTTCAAGAGCTCTTGGTAAATCTGGCGGGCCTCCTCGAAGAGACCCTGAGTAAGGTAGAGTTCAGCCTCGTTGATCTTCTCTTGGATCTCTGGAAACTCATTGGCAGTGGAATTGTTACTGATATTTGCTTGCATGGTCAGAGAAGACCCCGGGCAACTGTTTTCCTAACACGAGAAGAGGTTGTTCATTGAAGCTGGCGGCGGCTTAAGACAGTACGTAGTCCGGATCAATAACGTTGATCTCGAAGTCTCCTTCGATGGTGGCCGTGCCACTCACCTCTCCTGGTAGTCCAGCTTTTTGATAGCCCTTGACGTCATAGGGCGTCCTTTGCATAACTTCGTCAGTGAACAAAGCACCGTGGCGCTGGCCGGTGCTAAGTAGGACGATACCTCTGACTGGGGCTACTGCCTCGGTGTCATCGCTGCCAAGAATCTCCGGACTCAGACCGACAAGGGGGAACTGTATCTTCTTGAGCTCTTTGGGCTTTAACTCCGCGAGCGGACCGGTAACTCCCTTCTTGATACTGCGAAAAGCACCCTTGAAATCCGTCAGTCTGACGTAACCTCTTTTGCGGATAGCCTTTGCTTTGCCCTTAGAAAGCTTGAAGACATTGGCCACTGCCTCCGTGGGTACTCCCAGTGTGTTGTTGGCCACATCAGCTAGATATATGGTGGCTAGTGTACCTGGTCTCGGGCTCAAAGGCTCGGAAGGAACCTCCTCGACCAGATCCAGCACCGGATCGGAATCCAAACCTTCCATCAGGTCATCGGACTCAAAAGCAAACTCCTCCGTGTCCACTCGAGCGTCCTTGAAGGCTATCCCCTCGTAATCTGCCGATGGGGCCCCGGCCTTGCCGGCGAGACCCTGCTGTAATTTGGAAGTGGCCTGGCTTATGTTCTCTATGGCATTCCGTATTGTCTTGACCTGAGAGCTGATTGCAGCCTGGGCATCTGGCGCAATAGTACCCGCCTGCTGCTGACCAAGGTTTTGCTCAAGTTTGGCCAACGTTTCAGCCAGGTTTCCAGATAACTTCCGAGCCTCTGAAAGTCTGGCTTCTACGTTATTGTGGGCAGAGCCAAAATACTTCTCTAATTTAGCCAGAGCCGGCTTGCCAGCCATGGCTTTCAGAATACGGCCAAAAAAGTCTTCAGTCTCCTGAGTGAGAGCGGCCAAGGCTTTAGATAGCTGGTCACTCTGGTTTTTTGCTTCCTGGACGGTATTTTGCAACGCCGCTGGAATTTCTCCCACCGACACGGCCGGTACAGGAATAACTTGCTCAGGCTCCACCATGGGCTCCAGATCCGGCTCCTCCTCTGGAAGTTCCTCCAATCCCAATTCTTCCCCGAATACTTCTTCTACATCGGGTTCTTCCTCGAGAATTGGGACAATAGGTGGTTCCTCTTCGGCCACTTCTTCGGTGGCCAGTTCTTCATCAAACAAGTCTTCGAATGAGGGCTCTTCATCGAGATCTACTGGCAGAGGCAATTCATCTTCAGTCGGTTCTTCCAGAATAGGCCCTTCTTCGAGGTCCGCAGCCAGTGTCGGTTCTTCTGGCGCAGCTTCCTCTAAGGTCAATTCTTCAACATCCATAGCCTCCAGGGTCGGCTCTTCTTC
>CP070689.1:596465-602420 GCA_020353155.1 Deltaproteobacteria bacterium
CACGACAGGTTCGTCATCGATGCGGCAAAGTTCAACGCCAAAATGGCTGATAAAGCGGCTACTGCTCAAAGTACTTAATCATTTCTTAAAGATGTGTTATCGGTAGAGGACCAATTTTTTGATTATTTTGGCGAAAATACAAAGGGAAAGACAGGGTAATGAGCGGAGCCAAAGAGCAGCCTAAGAACCAATCTATGGAGGGCTATGGTTCGACGGATCATTCGAGGTTTCCAATATTTCTATTAGGGACCGGTAGGTGCGGTAGCACTCTTCTGCAAAAGATACTGAATAGTGTCGATAACATCATGATCTATGGTGAGCATGGCGGCTTTTTAAGACAAATCGCGGAAGCTTATTTTCTAAATCTAGAAGACAAGAAAATCGAAAAGTACATAATGAGTCAAAATGTTGCGGGAGAAGATCCGGCTTCTGTGCTTGAAAGTTTAAAGGACCCGCAGCTGTGGAGTGCCTGGACGAATTGGTACAACCGAGAAACGGTAAGAAATAATTTTCGAGACTTCATCGAGTCCTTTTTCAACCCTGTTTCCCTGGGGCGAAAGTTGCATTGGGGGTTCAAAGAGATTAGGTATGGACTGGGTGACCGGGTTCTAGAAATGTTGGCTGACCTCTATCCGAATGGGAGATTTATCTTTATGGTTCGTCACCCTGTAGAAGTTGTTGCCAGTAAGATAGCAGCCCGGATGAGTGACGGTATAGAAACAGATGGACGTAAGTGGGTAGAGCAGAATAGTCATTTCTTGAATTTCTGCAGGCAAAACAAAGAAAGAAGCACAGTTTTTCACTATGAGGATCTGATCAGCAAAAATAGCCCCCAACTAAAACAGGTCTTTGACTGGCTGGGATTTTCTCTGACGGATAAACAGATAGATATAGTTGAGGCAACAAAACCAAGTTACCAGGGAAGGCCCAGACCAGCGAGATTAACTGATGATCAGATAGATGAGATAAATAAGATAACTAAAGAGTTGAGAAAAGCTCTCGACTACTAGCCCGGATATCTTATGAATTGATGTCGCGAGACCATGAAACTGGGAACCCGCTTGCGGGACTGAGCGGAGCGCAGCGAGCGCGAATTAGATGGGCGTGCCACTGGGTAACCGCAGGATATTGGGTCCGAGGCGTACCTGAATGGTACGTCGCAGGAGGCAATATCCGAGGACGCCCTGAAGGATGCCCATATACAGGGTCGCAGCAAGCGATTCATAAGACATCCGGGCTAAACCTCGCGATCGTTGAAGAGAGTGTAATAGACCTGGTTACCCTTTTTGAAACCCCGAGCAAGTTCCATGTGCCTCAGAGTGGCAAAGTTGCGCTGCAGTTCATTGCCGTTTATGGATAGCTGGTTGCAAATTTCTTCTGCAGTAAGAGGACCGTCTTTCTTGATCAGATCAAGAATTTCCCGCTGCTCTGAAGTTAAACCATCGCTGATGAGTGATGTGTTTTTGGCAGAATGAACCGCCCAAGGGTCGCAAGTCTTGGGTATGGTCACGATGTCCAAGTAGCAATCTTCACAAAGAGTCTTTCCTGAGTGTTCAAATTTTTCTTCAGATGGGACCGCTACTCCACATTTTTCACATTTCATTCTCACACCTCCTAAAAGAAATAGTAACGGTTTGTTGAGGTCCCGGAAACGTGGTCCTTCCCTGTATGGCGTGATCTATTATGGGCCTAAATTCTTTCTTTTATCCGCAGAAAAACATATTTGAACTGAAAAGAAATCACCCATTCGGGTGATGAGTGTGCTTTGGCCCCTCTTTATGACGACTTCAGTTGAATAATGGATTTCTAGTATTTCGTTATTTATCCGGCCGGAGGAGCCCAGAGACCTATTTCTCTGGAATAACCCGAGGAGATCCAGGGGTACTGGTTCTCGAGATCTTCCAGTCTTCTCTTATAGTGATGCACCCTCACAAGCATCTCTCCGTTTGCGGGATCTGCTCTCAGGGCCGACTCAGCATCGCGCAAAAGTATCCTTAGTTCAAGATACTCCCGCTCCACATGTTGTACTTCCTTGCGAAACTTGTAAATGGACTCTAACTCTGCTTCAACATCTCCGTGATCTTCGAAAAATGACATAACTAATGACATAAAACTTCCTTTTTTACCTTCCAAGCTTTCATAACCTTGTCCTATTAGTTACCGCGACAGGAAAGGTCTACTGGGAATTAACTAAGACCGGATCTTAATTTGTTTCAATTTCTCCCTAGTACTTTGAGAGTACCAAATATCAGCAAATTCCAGGATATAATTTTTTTCGTGTTTGACCATTTCCTCTGCCACCGGTTGTCGCAGGATCTTTTTAATGGTGGAGAAGGCGGAACTATCTTTTTCACCTAACTCCTGAGCGACTTTCCTGGCGTCTTCTAAAAGAGCATCGTCAGATGACACCTGATCAACCAATCCCAGTCCGAGAGCTTCTTCAGCAGAATACATGGCCCCGCTATAAAGTATTGACTGGGCATTTCTCGATCCCACGCAAAACCTCAGCATTTCAGCACTTCCTCCAAAAACCGGTGCTCCAAAGGTTATCTCATTCAGCGAGATCTTCCCTTTTCCCGTCGCCATAATACGGACATCGCATGCTGTGGCCAGCATACAGCCGCCGGCTATGGTGTGACCGTTGAGGGCAGCAACGATAGGTTTTGGAAACCGGAACAGATAGGTGTAAAGATTTGTGAACTTCTCCATAAACCTTATGAAATCTTTCTTGGGATAGCTCAAGAATTCTGGGACATCAAACCCAAAGGAGAAAAATTTTCCAGAACCAGTAAAGATGATCGATTTCACCTCAGTATCAGTTTCAAAATTTCGAAAGGAATCAGCTAATTCCTCTATCATAGGCTCATTTAGCGCATTAACTTTACCCCTTTGCAGGATTACTTTCGCAATACCCTTCTCTTTTGATGAAAGGACAAAGCTCATGACCGTCTCTCCTGTTTTTCAACCCCTAAAAACTAGAAACTGAATAAACTGTTATGGTTATCTATCTCACGAGGCCAGGCCGACGTCTGTCCGTTCAAATACTTTCATCACTAGGGCCTTTTCTTTCCGCTGCTCAAAATCTTGGACATTAAGTCCCCATCAATGTTACCACCACTGATAATGACACCCACTCTACCTGTGGCTGATACCTCGGCACTAAGTAGTGCCGCTACCCCCAGTGCACCCGAAGGCTCCACCACCATTTTCATGCGATAAAATAGAAATTGCACAGCTTCGACGATGGCGGTTTCGCTCACGGTTCTCATATCATCCACGTGTTGTAAAACTAATGGAAAAGTAAGTTCGCCCAGAGAGGGAGTGCGGGTCCCATCAGCAATGGTAGGTGGGTTCTTGACTGTGTGCAAGGTCTTTGTGTGAAACGACTTGGTGGCATCATCTGCTAGTTCAGGCTCTATACCAATAACCCGGCAGGTCGGTTCGATGGATTTGGCGGCGATAGCCGAACCACTCAACAAGCCTCCTCCCCCACAAGGTACCAGCAGCATATCCAAGGCCTTGACTTCCTCGAACAATTCAAATGCTGCCGTTCCCTGTCCGGCAATGATGTCAAGATGATCGAATGGGGGAATTATTGTGTAGCCATGCTCAGTTTTGAGAATGTTTGCTATCTCTTCACGAGTGGTTTTCTCGGGATCATAGTCAATGACTGTTGCGCCATAAGCCTCGGTGGCGGCCCGTTTTACCTTGGGTGCATTACCGGGCATGACCACCGTGGTCCGTACTCTCAGCAACCGACCCACCAGGGCAACCGCCTGTGCGTGGTTTCCGGAGGAGTAGGTGATGATACCACGATCCCTTTGTTCGTCAGTAAGTTGAGATATGGCATTAAAGGCGCCACGAAACTTGAAGGCCCCAGCCCGCTGAAGATTTTCACACTTGAAAAAGACTTCCGCTCCCACCGATTCGTCGAGGGTTCGGCAAGTCATAACGGGGGTGACATTGGCATGGCCCCGCAATCGTTCTCTCGCCGTTCTGATGCGCTCAAACATCCCTTCCCCACATGAAAGGTACTATTTGTCTATCTATTCTTTTCGGCTAACCGGGGGATTTCGCCCCTATTCCTCGAGGACGTATTCAGGCTGCAAAACTTTGAACATTCTGATTAAGGTTACCTCGCGGCTGTATTCTCGAAAGCCGCACTTGGAATAGCACTTCCTGGCTCCAGGGTTATAGGTTCTGGTTACCAAAACAAGTTTCTTGGCAGACAATTTCTCCCTGGCGCATTGTTCCAGGAGACCCACCATCTTTTCGCCCAAGCCTCTCGAACGCATCTGAGGCAGGAGGTACAGATAGTTCAGCGAATAGACCCCTGGTTCCTTCATCTTGCAGAGGGCAGCGTGACCAATGAGCAAGTTACCTTGATAAACCAAGAAAGATTTATTTCCTCTCGCAGGGTCCAGCACCTTTTGCCACTGCAGATGATCAAAAGGCCACTTGGCTTTCGGCCAGACCAAGTGCAGGTCATCGGGATCACTTATTAGATGAGCAATTATATTGGTATCCAAAGGGATGTTCTCGACTAACCTCATATCTTGCCTTCACCTACTGAAAACCATAACCTATTTTCGGAGTGCCATTATTGAAACATGCAATAGCTCAAGCTAGGCGAATTCGCCAGCCGAAAGGATCTTCCCTGCGGCCATACTGGATGCCGGTAATTTCGTCGTAGAATTTCTTGGAAAGTTCCCCTGTCTGGCCGTCTGCTACCTGAAAATCCTCTCCCCTGTGGCAGATTAAACCAACAGGAGAAATTACCGCGGCGGTGCCGGTGGCAAACATTTCCTTTAATGACCCACTTTTACAACCCTCAACGACCTCTTCGATAGAGATTGGGCGTTCCACAGCATTCATTCCCCAGTGGCTGGCGAGCTGCAGCACTGAGTCTCTGGTTACACCTCGTAGGATAGTGCCGCCAAGAGGTGGGGTAACAAGTTCGTCATCAATAAAGAAGAAGATATTACTAGTGCCAACCTCCTCGACATACTTTAGTTCTATGGCATCGAGCCACAGTACCTGGGTGTAGCCTTTTTGGCTCGCTTCTCGTGAAACATAGAGGGTTGCCCCATAATTGCCGGAAGTCTTGGCTTCTCCCACACCCCCCCTGACAGCTCGCACATAGTGATCGGAGACGAAAATTTTGGTGGGATTGAATCCCTCCGGGTAGTAAGCTCCCACCGGACCCAGGACGATGAAAAAGAGATACTCCTTGGCGGGCCTAACTCCCAGGGCCGGTTCGGTGGCTATCATCGTGGGCCTTATGTACAGTGAGGTACCCTCTGATTTTGGGATCCATGCTCGATCCAGCAGAATTAGCTCCTTCATGGCCCGGAGAAATAGGTCCGGGTCCAGCTCCGGCATCACCATTCTTCTGGCGGATGCGTTCATTCGTTCGATATTCTTCTCCGGCCGAAAGAGCCCAATTCCCCCGTCCTCCAAATGGTAAGCCTTGAGACCTTCGAAAATCTCTTGATTGTAGTGCAGCACCATGGCGGTAGGGTCAAGCCTTAGTAATCCATAAGGTTCAATTCGCGCATTGTGCCAGCCTTTTCCAGCAGAATAGTCCATGAGAAACATGTGGTCGGTGGTGTATTTGCCGAAACCGAGTTCTTTATCTTGTGGACGGGGCTTCTGGCCAATAGTGGTAGATTTGGTCACTTTGATTTCCATGATGTAAGCCTTTCTCTCTGCAAACTGAGATAACTCTTCGCTGGTATGTATAGCATAATTTCAGAATTATTTATTTGTCCCTCATCGAGTCCGTTGAAAAACGTGGCTAACCACAGCCTCACTTACCTTCCATCCGTCTTTTGACCACTCGAAGCATTTCTTTGCGAGTCAAGCCGCTGAATCTGCCGATCAGAGTCCAGTAAAGCTTAAAGCGTGCCCGGCTGTGGTCGTCTGTGCACACAATTCGTGTTTCAGTAGACAACC
>CP070689.1:602520-606950 GCA_020353155.1 Deltaproteobacteria bacterium
CGTCATCATGCATATCTTTTTCTTGGTGTGGTTACCTGTGACCCGAAGCCGAAGTCTCGCAAAGTTCACAACATTCCAGCAGGGAGTACCCGTTGGCGTGAACAATCCCCACACAAAGAATGGTTATTAGAATTACGTAGAGTAATGTCTTAATGAGGAATCTTTGGTTCATGGAACCTGTCCTCTCAAAACGAGGCTTGGACATATGCTTTCCAGATCGAAGGGAGCGCTACAGGGCTGCTAGGAGATATTTTCGCTTGAGCATGAATCAGGAAATAATACAAACGGGATTCAGTCTAACCCAGGAGAGAATGTGTTTCAACAAAAAAGTACCACACTGTGGTACTAACTAGGTGGCCTATAGGTGGGATAACAGAAAAAGGGGCGAGAATGTGGATTGCATCCCTTAATTCACACTCACCTGAAGTTTGATCTTTATCTAGGTCTGTGTGGGGAATAGTGTGGGGAATTAGGTAATTTGGATTAAAAAAGGGGACTAACTCATACGGCTAATCCCCTTTATCTCCAAATGGTGGGCGGGACAGGAGTTGAACCTGCGACCCCCGGCTTGTAAGGCCGATGCTCTCCCCACTGAGCTACCCGCCCTTCTGTATGCTTTGCCCTTAACAGGTCGTTATTCTTCTGTCAAGGTATTTTAGGCACGGTTAATAGATAAAAAGCGCCCAGCCGGTATTCGGTTGGGCGCTGTATTTGTCTGCGCGGTTAAGATAGAGTTGAAAAACTAGTGAGCAGTAATCTCTTCAGAGGGTTCAGGAGTTTCACTTGGCACCAGGACCTCTTCAGCTTCTTCCGCAAGTTTGCTGAATAGCTTCTCTGGATCCTCCAGCACCAAGGAATGCTTAAGTACCTCATCCATGTGCTCAACCAGCACGAGTTCAACTTCCTTCAAGATCTTACCAGGGATTTCCTTTATGTCTTTGGCATTCTCTTTAGGAATAAGTACCCTTTTGACCAGGCCACGGTGGGCTGCCAGAACCTTTTCCTTCAGCCCACCAATGGGCAGCACCCGTCCTCTCAGGGTAATCTCGCCAGTCATGGCCAAATCTTTGCGAACAGGTACCTTGATTAGAGCGGAGGCGATTGCCGTTGCCATGGTAATGCCTGCCGATGGCCCGTCTTTGGGAATGGCCCCTTCAGGCACATGGACGTGTATGTCAAGTTTCTTATAAAAATTTGGGTTGAGCTCTAGAGCCGTTGCCCGGGAACGCACATAGGTCAATGCCGCCTGGGCGGATTCCTGCATTACCTCCCCGAGCTTACCTGTAATAGTAAGACCACCCTTGCCCGGCATAGTTGCAGCCTCAATACCCAGCAGTTCTCCACCAACCTCTGTCCAGGCGAGACCAACAGCGAGGCCAATTTCGTCCTTTTCTTCGGTGCGGCCGTAATGGAACTTGGGCACACCGAGATATTTGGCGATACTTGGTTCGGTTATCCTGATCCGCGTGTCGGGTCCCTGTTTAACTACCTCCTTGGCCACCTTCCTGCATACCGAAGCTATTTCCCGCTCGAGATTGCGTACTCCAGCTTCTTTAGTGTGGCGGCGAATAATCTCGTAGATAGCCCCGTCGGAGAAGTGAATGTTTTCAGGCTTTAGTCCGTTGGCCTCACTCTGCTTCTTTACCAAAAACTGTTTGGCGATGTTGAGTTTGTCGAATTCGGTATAACCGGGCAAGCGAATGATCTCCATACGATCCTGTAAAGCCGGCGGAATAGTAAACAGGGTGTTGGCTGTAGTAATAAATAGAACTTCAGACAGGTCGTAATCCACGTCTAGATAGTGGTCATTAAAAGCAAAATTTTGCTCTGGATCCAGAACTTCCAGCAGTGCTGCAGATGGGTCACCGCGGAAGTCCATACTCATTTTGTCAACCTCGTCCAGGCAAAACACCGGGTTGTTGGATTTGGCCTTGCGCAGGCTCTGGACGATCTTTCCGGGAAGTGCTCCAATATAGGTGCGCCGATGACCTCGAATTTCGGCCTCGTCCCGCACCCCGCCCAGGGAAAGGCGAATGAAGTTACGGCCCAGAGCGCGTGCAATTGACTTGGAAAGAGAGGTCTTTCCTACTCCCGGAGGTCCCACGAAGCAAAGAATTGGTCCTTTTATTTTCTTGACCAGAGCCTGAACTGCCAGATATTCGAGTATTCTTTCTTTTGGTTTTTCCAGGCCATAGTGGTCTTCTTCCAATATTTGAGAGGCTGCGTCGATGTCTAACTTGTCCTTGGTGCGATCGTACCATGGTAAAGAGAGGAGCCAGTCAATATAGTTCCGCACCACTGTGGCCTCGGCAGACATAGGCGACATCAACTTTAGTTTCTTGAATTCAGCCCGAACCTTGCTGGCGGCTTCTCTTGACATGCGTTTGCGTTTGATCCGTTTTTGCAGTTCGGCAAGTTCGTTTCTGAAGTCATCCTTTTCGCCCATCTCCTTCTGGATGGCGCGCATCTGTTCATTCAAGTAATATTCCCGCTGGGTCTTTTCCATTTGTTTCTTGACTCGACCCTTGATGCGCTGCTCTGTCTGGATGATCTCAATTTCCCCACTAATGTATGCATAGAGCAGTTCTAGTCGCTTGAAGTGTGGGATGGATTCAAGGAGATTTTGCTTGTATTCAATTTTGAATGGCATATGGGAGGCAATGGTGTCGGCCAATCGCCCTGGTTCCTCAATGGAGGAAACCGAAAGCACCATCTCCTGGGAGATTTTCTTATTTAGTTTGGCATACTTTTCGAAAGCCTGAATGGTACTGCGCATTAGTGCTTCGATCTGGACATCTTTCTCAGTCTCCTCAGGTATCTCTTCTACCTGGACCATGAAAAAGTCCGGATTGGACACAAATTTGACAATCTGTCCTCGCTTTTTACCTTCCACCAAAGCTTTTACTGTACCATCTGGGAGACGAAGCAGTTGTAGAATGGTGGCCACGGCCCCCGTGCGGAAAATGTCTTTCTCTGAGGGTGTATCAGTTTTTGCCTATTTCTGGGTAGCGAGAAAAATCGTTTTGCCTTCTCCCATGGCGTACTCTAGGGCCTTTATCGATTTCTCCCGTCCAACAAAAAGAGGGGCCACCATGTTTGGGAAAATCACGATGTCCCTGAGGGGTAGCAAAGGATATTCTCGCATATTTGACGGCACCTCCGTATCAATATTTTCACGATTTTTTTTAAACATAACTCTCTCTTATCAAAGATAAAGGCTATCCACCCGCTTGGAGGTAGCCTTTACCAATATGTAGCTCTAGTGCCTAATCAAAAGAGCTGTTAGATCAAAACTCTCGCTTTTATCAAGCAGATTCCAAGCTACCTTCATAAAGGAGCAAGGGTGAATCCCTGTTTGTCACTACCTCTTCGCTGATGACGCACTCTCGAATATCTGGCTGAGAAGGAATTTCGTACATAATATCGAGCATAATGTTTTCCAGAATACTCCTCAGCCCTCGTGCCCCTGAGTTTCGCTTCATGGCCTCCCGAGCCACCGCTTGCAAGGCACCTTCGGTAAAGCGCAGGGTTACGTTTTCCATGCCAAACAGCTTCTGATATTGTTTAACTAAAGCGTTTTTCGGCTCGAGCATGATCTTGACCAATTCCTCTTCGGTCAATTCATGTAAAGTCGCCACCACTGGAAGCCGTCCAACAAACTCGGGAATCATGCCAAACCTGATAAGATCCTCTGGCTGCACTTGCATGAGAATCTCGCCCAGTTTGCGCTCTTCCCGCCTCTGGATATCAGCGGCGAATCCCAGGGCTTTGACTCCGATACGTGACTTAATTATGCCTTCTAGGTTGTTGAAAGCACCACCGCAAAGGAAGAGAATATTAGTGGTATCAATTTTAATAAATTCCTGCTGCGGATGCTTGCGACCCCCCTTAGGTGGGACATTTGCAATTGTTCCTTCCAGTATTTTCAAAAGCGCCTGCTGAACCCCTTCACCTGAGACGTCCCGCGTTATGGAAGGACTGTCTGCTTTGCGGGCTATTTTGTCTATCTCATCAATATAAACAATGCCCCGCGAAGTCTTTTCAACATCGTAATCGGCTGCCTGGAGCAGATTGACAATGATATTCTCCACGTCCTCACCAACGTAGCCCGCCTCCGTAAGTGTGGTGGCATCGGCTATGGTAAAGGGAACGTCAAGGATGCGTGCTAATGTTTGGGCCAGAAGAGTTTTGCCACACCCAGTGGGTCCGATCAGGAGGATATTGCTCTTCTGGATCTCCACATCCTCCATTTCTGCCCGCGATTCAATGCGCTTATAATGATTGTAGACTGCCACCGAGAGAATTTTTTTCGCCCGTTCCTGACCAATGACGTAGTCGTCTATGGCATCCTTAATCTCAGTAGGCTTGGGCACACTGCTTAATTTTGCAGCTTCTTCTTTTTCAAATTCCTCGGCAATAATGTCGTTGCA
>CP070689.1:607050-636584 GCA_020353155.1 Deltaproteobacteria bacterium
ATAGGTAAGAGCTCGGCCATGCAGCCCATGAAATGCATGAGTGTTAAAAAAAGTATCAAAAAGCCCCGAGCAACCGATATCGCTCACAATGACTACCTCACTGCCGCCGAGACCCATCTCTTGGAGAGCGCGGTCCAAGACGTGTACACTGCGGTCGTGAGAACAACCCGGGCAAAAGACCGGGGGACGATCGGGGTTAAGGAGGCTATCCACCCGACACCTCCTCAATGATTTCTGTGGGTGAGATCAACTGGCCAGACATTTTGCCATAAAAATCAACGCGCTGGTTGCAAAGTACTCTACGGATCTCCTGGACGTATTGGCCCAGATTCATTTCTACTACTAAAATTCGTTCCATGCCGTCTGCAGCACCTAGGAGCACTTCCTCCGGAACCGGCCACAAGGTCTTTAGAACCAAGAGAGATACAGGAATGTCTTGCTTTTCAAAAAGCTCAGAAGCTGCAGCTCTCGCAGCTCCAGCTGTTATCCCGTAGGCCACGATCAAGGTGCGAGCACCTTTTCTTTCTTCCAGATCGAAGTAGCTGAATGATCCTATATTGGCTTCAATTTTTCTCTGTAGCCTTTCGACCCCTGTCTGAATCTCCAAGGGATCAGTTGTAATGTATCCATCTGGCCCATGGGTGGATGAAGTCTGTCTCACCAAGATGGGCCCGCCAATGGGAAGGAATGCAGGAACGTCCTTTCCAGAATTAACCTGAAAAGGCAGAAAGGGGCCCGATTCATGGAGAGTGCGATCTATAATTGGCGGTTTTTCGACTCTCTCTATATCAACAGTCTGGCTGGTCATCCCTATCTCTTTGTTGGAGGCTATAAATACTGGGCAACGGAACTGCTCGGCGAGATTGAAAGCATGCACCGTCAGGGTAAAGCAATCACTCACGTCAGCCGGGGCAAGGACTATAACCGGCAAGCCTCCGCTGCATCCCCAGCGCATGAACTGCACATCCGAGTCTGCGCCTCGGGTAGCGGAACCTGTGGAAGGTCCCTGACGCATGATATTGACAATTACTATAGGAATTTCGCCTGCAATGGCAAAGGAGATGTTCTCGCTATAAAGGCTGAGACCCGGACCAGAGGTGGCAGTCATCACTTTCATGCCCGCCATAGATGCACCGAGACAGTAACCAATAGATGCAATTTCGTCCTCACCCTGCACAACAATGCCACCTGCAGCGGGCAGAGTGTCGAGCATAACTGAAAGAAGAGTGCTCGCGGGAGTGATGGGATATGAGGCGAAAAACCTGCAGCCGCCATACAAGGCGCCCATAGCCACCGCCTGGTTGCCGTCTATGAAAAGCAAGCCCATATTCCCCTACTCAGCCTTTCAGAAATGATTCATCCTTCAGTTTATTTTGCGAGCACTTTTTCAACTAGGCACTGCCTCGGTAATATTCACATAGTGCCTAGTGCTTACTGCTTAGTGCCTAGTAGGTGCTGCCAGCTTAATCTATACCAAACTCAATCCCCTGCGCCAGGGGCATCTCCCTGGACCAATTGATAGTGCAGGTCTGTCTGCGCATATAGGTCTTCCAGGCATCAGAGCCGGACTCGCGACCGCCTCCGGTGTCTTTCTCCCCACCAAAAGCACCACCGATTTCCGCCCCTGAGGTGCCGATGTTGACATTTGCTATACCACAGTCACTTCCCATGTGACTCAAGAAAATCTCACTTTCATGGAGATCTCTGGTGAAGATAGCAGAGCTCAATCCTTGGGGCACGTTGTTCTGATATTGGATTGCCTCTTCCAGAGTATCATAGGGAATTAGGTAGAGAATGGGAGCAAAGGTCTCCTCTTGCACGATGGGATAGTCGTTGCGGGCCTCACAGATGCATGGGGTCACGTAGGTGCCAGCATCGTAGATGGACCCGGATAAGATTTCTCCTCCGTAGAGTATCCGCCCACCCTGGCTTTCAAGTTCTTTAAGAGCTTTTTGCATGTCCTGCACTGCTTGACCATCTATTAATGGACCCATGAGCACGCCATCTTCCAGCGGATTGCCAATAACCACCTGTTTGTAGGCCTGAATGAGAGCCTCGCTGAGAGGATTAAAGATCTCTTTGTGGGCGATAACGCGGCGAATGGTAGTACACCGCTGACCTGCGGTACCTACAGCCCCAAATAGGATGGCCCTTACTGCAAGATCCAGATCCGCCTGGGAACTGACTATTACCGCATTGTTACCCCCCAATTCAAGCAGGGATTTTCCCAACCGGGAAGCCACCACTTGTCCCACGTGACGGCCCATGGCCACGCTGCCAGTAGCGGAGATGAGAGGCAACCGCTTATCTGCAATCAACCTTTCTCCGACCTCATTCCGACTCCCAATGACCACATTCATAATGCCTTCCGGAAGGGCATTCTCCTGTAACACTCTGCTTATGATTTTGCTGAGGGCGAGGGCAGTTAGAGCTGCTTTACTCGAAGGTTTCCACACCACTGTGTCTCCCGCCACCAGGGCGACCATGGCATTCCAGGACCAAACCGCCACCGGAAAATTAAAGGCCGTAATCACCCCAATGGGACCAAGTGGATGATATTGTTCATACATTCGATGTCTGGGGCGCTCACTATGCATGGCTAGACCATAGAGCATCCGTGACTGGCCCACGGCAAAATCACAGATGTCTATCATCTCTTGAACTTCGCCCTCTGCCTCAGCTGCAATCTTGCCCACTTCAAGGCTCACCAGGGTGCCCAATTCTTGCTTGCGTGCTCGCACTGCATTACCAATTTGTCTTATGATATGACCACGCTCCGGCGCAGGCACCATGCGCCATTCTTTGAAGGCAGCACTCGCCTTGGTGGCCACCTTGTCATAATCAGCCACTGAAGCCTGGCGAACCCTGCCAATAATCTGACCATCAATGGGGGATACTGACTCCAATATCTCGCCCCCGCATTTAAGCCAGGTTGTTCCCGTCCCTGCCCCGGGGTTCACATCCGACAGACCCAAGTCTTTCAATATAGCTTTCATGGGTTACTCCTGATCCAGTCGCCTAGGGGCGCAGGGCATAAGGCTTAAGGCTCAGAGCATTGGGCAATTGGACGCAGAGAGAATGACTCATTGTTAGGAAATTTGACTTTATATCTTGTGCCCTGCGCCTTGCGCCTTGTGCCCGCTACTTGAATAGTTCCCTCAAGCTTTCTTCAAATATTTGGAGAAACACCTGAATTTCCTCATTATTTACTGTTAGTGGTGGGCAGATTCTGATTGTATTTTGACCGCAACCAAGTAAAAGCAAACCTTTGTGAAAAGCCTTTTGGATAAGCTGGTCTCGCCAGTCACTCGCTCGCTCCTTGGTTTCGCGGTCCTTCACCAGCTCAACGCCAATCATCAAACCCATGCCTCTGACATCACCGATACACTCAATGGATTTTTGCAACTCTCCCAGCCCCGCCATGAGTTGAGCACCCCGTTCGCTGGCATTGTCCATAAGCTCTTGTTCCAGAAGTTCAATGGTGGCCAGAGCTGCCTCACAGGAGATCGGGTTACCGCCGAAGGTGGAGGCATGGGAGCCTGCTTCCCAGTTCATGATGTCCGCCCGGGCTACCATAGCGCCCAAGGGCAAACCAGATGCAATGCCTTTGGCAAGGGCAATGATATCAGCCGCAACCTCAAAATGTTCCATGGCAAACATTTTCCCGGTACGTCCCATGCCAGATTGCACTTCATCCGCCACATAGAGAATATCATACTTCTTGGCTATCTTATTGAGTTCGCGATGGAATTCTGGAGGAGGTACGATATATCCACCCTCACCCTGGATGGGTTCGACAAATATAGCCGCCACTTCCTCCGGCGGCACGGTGGTGCGAAAGAGAGTTTCTTCCAGCCACTGCACGCAAGCTATTCCGCAGGCGGGGTAGCACAGGTGGTAATGGCAACGGTAGCAATAGGCATATGGAATGTGGGTTATTCCCGGCACTAGAGGATTGTAGTGCTTTTTCTGGATAGTCTTACTTGCAGTAAGGGACAAAGCACCCATGGTACGTCCATGGAAGGCACCGAAAAAGGCCAGATTGAGCTCCCTGCGGGTGTGCCAGCGAGCTAGCTTGAAAGCCGCCTCAACAGCTTCTGCGCCGGAGTTGCCGAAATAGACTTTATAGCCGCCTGAGCCAGGGGCAAGACCGGCAAGCTTTTGTGACAGCATGATTTGGGGAGTGTAGTAGAAATCAGTACCTGACATGTGAAGTAGCTTGTCCGCCTGCTTCTTCATGGCTGCCACAACCTTTGGGTGGCAGTGACCGGTATTGCATACCGCTATGCCGGAAGTGAAATCTAGAAAAGTATTGCCATCAGGGTCATTGATCCAGAGCCCTTGAGCAGACTCAGCCACCAAAGGATAAATTCTGGTGTACGAAGGCGATACGAACTCGCGGTCAACCTCGATAAGTTTCTTTACTCTGGGACCGGGTAGAGGGCTTTTTATTTGTGGATATTTCACGGCAATTTCTCCAGAAGTGAGTTATGGGTCTGGGGATGATACGGAAAGCGCTGGTATTCGCCAATCCATTATATTTCTTTTCTTACATAAGTTGAATTGGTCAAGTAAACCCCAGCACAAACCATTAATGTCCCAATTACCAGTGAAGATGTAATAGGTTCTCCTAGCAAGAAAAAAGCCAGCAAAACACCGCTGATTGGAACGAAATTAATGAATTGGCTTGCCTTTGTGGCTCCAATAGCTCTTATTCCTTCGTAATACCAAACAAAACCGAGGACGGTGCCAAAAAACCCCAGGTAAAAAATACCCAACCAATCCATTTTAGTGTAATGGGAAAAATGCTGAAGAATACCCTCGAAATAGGCTGGGACAGACAAAGCGATTGCGCCTACTATGGAAGAGTAAGATACTGAAACTAAAGGAGAAAGGTCTTTCATCACTGCTTTGCCAATCAAGGAGTAAGCCACCCAACTCAACACACATAAAAAAATAAAGACCTCACCTAAGCCAGTGTTTCCCTTAAAAACTTCAATGGGATTACCTCTTGAGATTACAACTATTGCTCCGGTTACTGAAATGATAATTCCGGCAAACTTAATCAAATTCAGCTTTTCTTTAAAAAGATAAGCAGCAAAAAGAGCAATAAAGACGGGATTACTGGCAATGATCACGGAGGCTCTGCCGGCGTGGATGATTTTGAGCCCCTTGAAGAAGAAAACGTTGTAAGAGAATACTCCGGTCATTCCGAGAAGAATCAGAGGAATCAGCTGTCCTTTTCTCACCGGAGGAAGCCGGTTTTCGACCCTATGGGTAATAAAGAGAAGGAAAATAGAGGCAATAGCGAATCTGAGGAAAGCCGCAGAAAAGGGGCCAACGTCTTTTGCAACTACCCTCCCGGCAATGAAGGTTCCCCCCCAAAAAATGGCAGTTACTAATAGCTTTATATATATGACTACTTTCTTACTCTCGCTCATTTCCTCTAAATCTCTTAAAATTACTGTGGCAGGACAAACTACTGCCCATTAAATCAGCTATCGGGTGGGTATCATACCTGCAGGATATTTGAGGCGGGGCGCCGCGGTTCACTCCGAATCGCGGCACAGTAACGAATATAAAGTCAGGACTCTATCAAAATCGAATTTTTTCAGGAGGTCTCCGCTCTGGCACGTAGTCGTGAGGAATCTTCTGTTCATTCCACTCCTGGCTGACATAAAGGTTGCAGTAGCAACTGCCGTATTCTTCAACGTCCGGCTCGCGGTAGACGCACGGACAGATTATGTCTTTGTCCCATTCCCGGTCACCACTTGCCAACCTACAGGGACATGCCATGTAACCGTAGCGGTCCTTGTTGATAAGAAGATTTTCTAGAAGTTCAAAGGTCCTCTCTTCATCCTTGTTGAAGTAGTAACCTTTGGCCTCCTGTACCTTACGCAAACCTTCATAGAGCTTGCCAACGTCCATCATCCTAACCCCAGAGCTTCTTTGATCTCTTTTTCCTTGTAGCCGACTATAACCTTGTCGCCAATGATGATTGTGGGGAACGAACAATTCGGATTGAACTTCTTCACATCCTCCAAAATGGCAGCACGTTCTTTTCCTTTGAGCAGATCCACGTCGGTAAATTCATAGGCTACGGTACACTCGTCCAGCAGCTTCTTGGTCGCTTTACAATGACTACAGGTGCTTAGTGAATACATTTTGACAGAATCTTGCGTCATAACAGATCCCCTTATCTCACTCCCCGGTTGTGGTTTAAAGGATTTACTGTCAGGAATTGTGACATAAGCCACATGCAAAGGCAACCCACTTTTCAAGCTCAGCTGTCAGTAGCTAAACCTTCAAAAGGCTAGGCTTCATCTCCAGGGCCGATGAGCGGTAAAACCTTATCGACTTGAAAAAAAACCAAAAATTTAGGTTCATTCTTGTCGTCAGAGTATTTTTTTCTTCGCAGGGAGTAAAGAAGTTCGCTATCCTGTTCTTCCCTTGTTTTGGTTAGAAACAGTCTCTTGCCAGTAAACTTCTGACCTGTCTCCATAAAAAGATAGGCTGCATGTGGGTTGGACTGCAGATTACTGTGAGTCAGCCGGTCGCGCATGATGAAGGCAATTGTCTCATCGTCTATGAAATGGGGAGTGGCATAAATAGCCGCATCCACCTTGCCCTCTCCGTCAGCGGTAGCGAGCACCCCTCGACCTTTAACAGATTCAAAATATTCTCTTAATTTCATTTTCATACCTCCCATTTATAGAGTTTTTTTTATTGATTAAGCCATATTGATTATAAAGATTGCGATGTGACATATTGGATATGTGATGTGCCATTGAAGATTCCAAGTCTAACAGATTTTATCTCACATCCCACATCACACATCTGCAGCAAGTGCTTTTCTTGCTAGTTCACTTATTCGATAACTACGCTCTGTTCCATTCAGGTAGAGTACAACCTCAGTCTCATCACTTTCCAAGGGTGCCAGAGCGGGATCTCCCTGACTACCTACAAGTAATCCCATGGTCCAGGCGGCCAGACCCCTAAGAACCACATCTGCAGAAGAAAGAAAGGGCCGCAGATGGGGCGTTGCATTCTTTAGCAATTCTGGTCTCTCCTGAGCCAGCCTTCCTAGGCCCCAAAGGACACCTCGCTGTAAGGGTTGGTACTCAAGGAAATTGCCGTCTTCTTGTATATAAGATTTCAAAATCATCACATATTCATTGGCCAAACCGTGATGCTGAGCCATGACCTCTCCCATGGCCTCGGGCAGTCCCCAACCGATACCTCCCGATTCATCGTTCAAATTCCATATCATTCTCCGCATTATCACCCTGGCTGACTCCATATCTTTTTCTGCAATATTCTTAACCACCTCTCCTATAGCCTTTACTGCTCGCCACTTCACTTGTGGTTCAGTGCTGCATAAAAAGGAAAAAAGCGGATTGATTACCTGGCGAGGCGGGAGTGAGCCAATGGTCTCCAATGCCTGACTGATATCCTCTGCTCTGAGGAGATCGAGGACTTTTCTTTTTAGATTCCGTCCCCTCCATTTCCTGTTATATTTTTCCATTTTATGGCTTTAAAGCCCCTTTAATCTTTTGGACGTGGTTCATAACTGCATACCTGCTCATATAAACACGGTCATGGTCATATGCAACCCGACCTGTGGAATTTCGGATTTCGCCATATGGGGTCAGGCATAACTAATTAACTATTGACAGACAGGATCCCTTCCAGTATTTGGAACACATGCCGAGAAGACCCAGAGTACATTTTCCCGGAGCTTTGTATCACGTCATTGCACGAGGCAATAGAGGACAGCGTGTTTTCTTAGACTCTCAGGATTATCAACGGTATATAATTTTCTTAAAGGAGTACAAGGAAAAATACGAATTCCTGCTTTACGCCTACGCTCTGATGCCCAACCACCTACACCTTCTCCTAGAGGTTAACCAAGTTCCTCTATCTCAGTTGATGCAAAATCTCCAATCTCGTTACACAAGAAATTTCAACCTTAAATACAAAAAATGGGGTCACCTTTTTCAGGGGCGGTATAAGGCAATTCTTTGTCAAAAAGATTCATATTTCATAGAGCTTTCGGCCTATATCCACTTGAACCCTGTGAGAGCGGGCTTGGTGAAGCGTCCGATTGATTATCAATGGAGTAGCTATAGGTTTTATCAAAAAGTTTGGAAGGATAGTCCCGTTGACGATGATCTACTTCTGGCCCAGTTCTCAAACAATAAGGCTGCAGCAAGAAAAGCATATTCCCTGTTTGTCGAGGAGAGAATAGCTCAAGGACATAGAAAGGATTTCTATGAACTTAAAGATCAATGCTTTCTGGGATCAGAGCAGTTCGTAGAGGACATTCAACGGTGGGTAGATAATAGGCCTCCTACTTTTTACAATATACCCCTTATGGAAATCGTTTTTCAGGTAAGTTCGGTCTTCAATTTGCCTATTGAGTTGTTCTATACACCTACCCGCAATCGTAAGGGGGCTTGGGGACGAAAGGTGGCTGCATATCTAGCTAAAAAATTGGGCAACTATCAGATTAAGATAGTTGCCGACCATTTTAGGCGAGATCCGGTAGTCATCAGTAAGGGAATAAAGAGTTTGGAGGAAACTCTTCGAAAGGATGAATCTACAGCCGAAAAGATAGCCGTACTTGAACAGATACTCATCCGAGACAGGAAAGAGTCAATAGTTAATTAGTTATGCCTGACCCCATAGGAGGATTGCTATGGACCTGGGATTGGGTTATACTTCGTCTGCGATAACCTTGTGATGGCAATGACATAGGAGGAGTTTAAATGTCGACCAAAGAGAATCTAATCAAGGTCTACGAGTACGCACTGAATCAGGAACAAACCGGTATGAGTTTCTTTCAGACCTCCCTGGGCAGAATGGGAATTGGGGCTGCGGTAAGTGCCTTCAAAAGATTGATTCAAGAGGAGGAGAAACACATCCTGTTCATTAGTCGTATTATTGAAAATTTGAAGAAGGGGGGAGATCTGGATCTCGCAGCAGTGCAAGAGTTCGTTCTGGAGCCCACCAATTACTTCGATGAAAGGGCCAAGTCTGAATTTCTAGAACAGTGCGTCGAGGGATCTATGGTTCCGGACGTCACCGTCTTTAACACCGCCTGGCTTATTGAGAAAGATCTGAGTGAATTCTATTCCAATGCGGCGAGCAAAACAGAAGGATCCGAGAGTGAGGCCTTTGCTATGCTCGCCCGCTGGGAAAAGGCCCACGAGAACTTTTTTAAAGAATACCGCGACAAACTGTCCGCTGTTTACGCCAGCATGCCCTGGGGGGGGTAATCCAGCTCACAGCTGGCAGAATAAAACGAAACAAAATTGGCGGGTTTTAGACCCGCCCTTTTATTTTGTCTGGGCCAGCCCGGATATTTCACCAATTGGAGAGCAATCTAGGCTTTTCTCTTTACGTTGGCAGCAAGCTGCGCAACCTGAGTGCCCAGATATACGCACTCTTTGCCTTCCATGCAGGCATCGGCATCTTCCGGTTCAATATAGGTCGACAAATGATGCTCCCCATGTTTCAAATCAACGACCCACGCTTTTTTAGCTTCATTGTAGTCTACATCGACCTCGATACCACATTCGCCGATGTCAGGGTAAATGGATTTGATTTTCTCACATAGTTCTTTCTTGTCGTGCATAGGTCCCTCCTTATTTATCAAACTAGGCACTAGGCATAAGCACCCTTCCATTTCACATTTCTCATTGCCCATCTCTCATTCAGCCATTGACTATTTCCCCTCTTAAATAGAAGTCCAGATCATTTTCCCTCAGGGCAACTCTTAACTGATCTACTTCAGTTATCATTTCGCGGCAAGATTGCTTTGCACATCTACTATTTCCCGGCTCGGACCGATAATGAAATCTAGTGCGACCAGGAATTGTGTATAGGCAGAGGGATATGCCTTGATCCGGCTGGCGAAAGCTCCGGCTAACTGTTCTGCATTCTTTTCCAGATTTGCTTCTCCTGTAATTCGGCCTAGACGAATCAAGTTCAAAAATGCAACTGAATTGCTCGACGGAATAGCCCCGTCGTAGATCTCCTTGCTCTGTTTAATCAGCACTTCATTGTCTCTGCCGCTGTAAAAGAAACCGCCGTGGGTTTTGTCCCAGAAAAGATCGATCATGGCACTGTTCAGGGCCATGGCCTCTTCAAGATAATTGGGCTCAAAAGTGGCTTCATACAGTTCAATGAGGCCCCAGACAAAATTCGCATAATCGTCCAGATATCCTGGGTGGGCTACTTCACCATCCCGGTAACGCCGAAACAGCCGGTTGTCCTTCTTCAGGTTATGTAGGATGAAACCTGCAGCACTCTGGGCTGCATCCACATAGACATGGTCACCCAGGGCCTGATAGGCCTTGGCCATCGCGGCAATCATCAAACCATTCCAGGAGGTGAGCACCTTGTCATCCTTGAGAGGATGGATACGTCTCTCTCTGGCTAGGAATAGTTTCTCTCTGCCTTCCTTCAGGATCTTTTCAAGTTCGGCGACTTTCATGTTCTCCCGGGCTGCGAAATTCTCCAGAGGTATACGAGTGTGGAGTATGCTGCGGCCGTCTTCGAAGTTCCCATGGGGGCCAACATCGTAGAACCGACAAAAAAGATCTCCCAAATCATTTCCAAGTTGATCCTTTATCTCTTTGGGAGTCCAGACATAAAAAAGACCTTCTTTGCCTTCACTGTCGGCGTCTTCTGCGGTGTAAAATCCGCCCTCGGAGGAAGTCATGTCGCGGAGCACGTATTTTAGAATTTCGTCAACAACTCTGCCATGCCTGGCCTCACCAGTAGATTGATAAGCCTCAGTGTAGGCCATGGCCAACATGGCCTGGTCATAGAGCATTTTCTCGAAGTGGGGGACTAACCACCTTTCATCTACAGAGTAGCGGGCAAAACCGTAACCTAGATGATCAAAAATGCCGCCAGACCGCATACCATCAAGGGTCTTTTCCACCATATGTAGAGCATTTTCCTCCCCACTTCTTTTGTGCCAGCGCAAAAGAAAAGTGAGATTATGGGGAGTAGGAAACTTGGGGGCCGAGCCAAATCCCCCCCACTTGTGGTCGAAGGCTTGTGCCAGTTGGTCGTAACCTTTCTTTAGGGTATCTAGGCCGAGTTCGGTAATTGAGCCCTTGGAAGGTCTTGACTGGATACCTCTGGTAATCTTCTCACTGGCCTCGAGGAGAGGACCCCGGTTGTCTTGCCAGGCAGCGGCAATCTGATTTGCCAGATCCAAAAAGCCCACCATTCCCATTCTGCTGGTCTTGGGAAAGTAGGTGCCAGCGAAAAAGGGTTTGCCCTCCGGAGTCATGAAAACTGAAAGGGGCCATCCCCCCTTTAAAGTAATGGCTTGACAAGCTGCCATGTAGACCATGTCAACGTCCGGCCGTTCTTCCCTGTCTACCTTGATGGAAACGAAGGATTTGTTGAGAGTACGTGCCACCTCTTCGTCTTCGAAGGACTCGTGCGCCATTACATGACACCAATGGCAGGTTGAATAGCCGATGGAGAGAAATATGGGCTTGTTTTCCTTTCTGGCTTTTTGGAAAGCTTTCTCTCCCCAAGGGTACCAATCCACTGGATTTTCGGCATGCTGAAGGAGATAGTGACTCTTTTCCTCAATCAAGCGGTTCTTTCTATTTCCTGTTTTCACTGAATTATGCTCCATACCACCGAAGTGGTTCGAAATTAACTGAATTGTATGTCCGATGAACAGAAGATAAACACCAGGTGTGGGTTAGTCTATATGTTGAGGTGATTTTCCGGTTGGCATCCACTGCAGAAACCTTTAAGAAGCGCATAATATTGAAGTGACCACTTCGTGATTCTGCGGTTCTTTGTTCTGCTGTTAGACCTGCCCGCCATCGTCCGCCTGAGGCGGATTCAGGTGAGGCGGGCAGGTATTCAATGGTCTTAAAAACGGGGTTCGGGAGGAAGACTTTACTGGCTTTTAACTTGTAGGTTTTATTATCTCGCAGGTGGTCTAAGATCAAGGGCTCAATTTGCTGCCAATCTCCTTTCCGTAATCATGGGCCATCTGGACCCCACCTCCCAGAGAAGCAGACTTCAAAAGCAGCGGCCCTTTGGTCATGTCCATCTTAAAAATTTCCTTCATAGTATTGTAGATACGGTCCTGGGCTTCAGTACTCCAACCGTGTGCCCCAAAGGCGCCACCCACTTTACCTTCCAGCTTGGCCTTTTCCGCCAGAAAAAGCATGGTCTTCATGGACTGCAACATCTCACCATGGTAAGTGGGAGAGCCGAAAGCGTATCCGTCGTAACCCTCAAAATCGACCTCACTCTTGATTTCCTTGACCTCAACCACCGCTGCCTCATTGCCACTAAATCGTATTCCCTCGGCAATCAGTTCAGCAATCTCTTGGGTCGACTTGGTCCGGGTAGCATAAACTACAAGAACTTTTGCCATATGTTTTTTCCTCCTCTTGCAGGAAAGATCTTAACAAAAGCCAAGCTTGCTCCTACATGAACCGTAGAATCGGTCGAGAAGCACCTCTAAACTTTCATACTTTCAACGGCCCTCTTACCCAGCTCAAAGGCTCGATCCATGGCTTCTGAGTGCTTGAGAATCTCCCCTTTTGCCTCAACCCTGTCAATAAGGAGACCACCTTCGTAACTCATGTCTAGAGCATCGAAGAAGTATTTCGCCGTCAGCTCGACACCCACAAATAGATTCTTTCCCTTAGTAGCCCCCACACAGATCAGGAAGCCTTTGCCACCATCATATTTTCGTCTTTCTTGGGGGCTCTTTTCCAGCAACCTTTTGGACCACATGGCCTGGCTGCGGTCAATCAGAAGTTTGACTTGAGCAGTGACATTATAAAAAAAGTTAGGCGAGGCCAGAAAGATAATGTCGGCCTCTTCAAGCATGGGATAAACTTTATCCATGTCATCCCTGACGGCGCACTCTCCAGTGTCGTCACAGCTGCCGCACTCCAGACAGCCGCTGATTTTTAACCTCCTAACATAAAGGGACTTCACCTCAGCACCTGCCTGGCTCGAGCCTTCCAAAATCCGATCTAGGAGCAAGTCAGTGTTGCCGCCCTTGCGCGGACTTCCATAGATTCCAAGAACTTTCACGCTCACAGTTGACCCCGTTGCACATCGAGCCTCAAGAAGCACTAGTTTTCTTCGTAATACAACTGTTCTAGATGTGGGATGTGTGATCGTTTTGTTAGGGATTAATCCCACATCTCACAGCTCTAGTCAGAATCTTTTTAGAATTCAGAATTAAAGATGCGCCAGCATCAGGATCCTAAGCGCGGATCACTACCTGTATCACCACAGTCAGGTATGTAGCAAGTTACATTGACGAATTCGCATTTCTCATTGCAAGAAGGACAGGTTTCTGGCGGCGCGTCCGTTTCCAAGGTATAGCCGCATTTCGTACACTTCCATGAATTCTGCATGTTTACACTCCTCCTTATCAGTTGTTTATGCCGCTTCCAGCAATCCTTTGGTCTTTTCCGCAACTCTCAGGCCAAGATCAAAGCACTGCTTCAGGGCATCATCATTGGGCACAAATTTGACCCGTAATCCCTCATCAACCAGGTCTATCTTCATCTCTTCCAACATTCCTCTTACCTGTCCCACAGCTTCACCACTCCAGCCATAGGAACCAAAGGCAGCACCAACCAGATTCTTTGGTTTGAGCCCCTTCAGATAGGTGAGCAGGTCGGCAACAGTTGGATACATGTTGTTGTTCAGGGTGGGAGAACCCACAACTAGCGCCCCGGCATCCAAGATTTCAGTAGCCACATTACTCCGGTGATTGGACTTGAGCGGCATTAGTTTAGGCTGAGCACCGCCAGCCATCAAGCCTTCGGCAATAGCTTCGGCCATTTTTGCGGTGCTAAACCACATGGTGTCAAAGACAACTACTGCTTTGTTGGTTGGCTTCTGCTGGGCCCATTTAGCATACCAGCCAATGATCTTGTTCAGATCCTGACGCCAAATGGGACCGTGGTCGCAGGCGATTATTTCAATGGGGAGATTGAGTTCACCAACCTTTTTTATAAGCTTGGTTACAAGAGCAGACATGGGGAGCAAGATATTGGCATAATATTTTGCACCCTCATACTCCAGAAGGGATTCTTCGATTTCATCTGCAAATCTCTCACTGGTGGCCAAGTGCATTCCAAAGGCATCCTGGGAAAAGAGTAACTTCTCCTCAGCCATGTAGCTAAACATATTGTCAGGCCAGTGAAGCATGCGAGTCTCTAGAAAGGTAAGACTTAGATTGCCAAGGCTAAGACTCTCACCATCCTTGACTGCCACAATCTCCCTATCAAGGTGAAAGTGTTCTTGGAGGTGCTTGCATCCCATAGAGGAGGCAAATACCTTTTCCGGTTGTACTGCCTCAATAACCCCCACCAGAGAACCGGAGTGGTCCATCTCCGCATGGTTGGAGATCACATAATCTATTTGCCTTGGATCCACCACGGAACTGATTCGACCTAAGAGCTCCGATTGGAAAGGAGGTTTTACTGTGTCAATCAAGGTTATCTTGTCTGCCATTACCAAAAAGGCATTGTATGTGGTTCCCCGTTCAGTTAAATAACCATGGAAATCACGGATTCCCCAGTCGATCGCTCCTACCCAGTAGACATTATCGGTTACCTTAATTGCCTTGAACGCCTTGCTCATCTGAACCTCCATATTCTAGATTTTAGATTGTAGAGTGATTTCGTTCAATTTTTAGTATTCTACAGGGCTATTCGTAAGCCACTACCCTTATTACCCCTATGGTCGCACCTTTATCGTCTGTGGTGCAGGTGTCACTAACGGAGATTACTTTTTTGATATTATTCTCTTTTATGAATTCATTTACCTGTCGGTCCAGATCATCTAATTCTTTCATTGTATGGAATATTTTCAACTCTGTAGCGAATGTCTTAACTTTAACCATTTTCAAATCCTTTCGCTGCTTGCCGACGGCGTCTGCCAGCTTAGCTAAACTTATCCATGATCTTCTCTAGCTTCTTGAGGTCCGTCTTACCACGAACCAGTGGTCCTTGCTTTAGAACAGAATGCCTAGACTCAAAGGTGGGTCTCTGGTTTCGATAAATAATTCCTAGGGGAATCCTATCACCCCACTCCATGGCTCTCTGCATTGCAGCTTGCCAGTCAGTGGGATCGTATTCTTCTGGCAATTTATAACAACGCTGCTTGTACCAGGCGAAAGTGTTGACTTTGTTAAATGAAACGCAGGGTTGCAATACATCAATTAGGGCAAACCCTTCGTGGGCCAGGGCCTCTTTGATCAGTCCGGCCAGGTGATCAATCATCCCGGAAAAACCCCGAGCCACAAAACTGGCCTGCATGGCCACTGCAACAGCAATGGGATTAAAAGGCAAAGAGGCCACTCCCTCAGGTTGTGCTTTGGTGACAAACCCTTCTTGAGTCGTAGGGCTGGCCTGGCCCTTGGTCAGCCCATATACCTGGTTATTGTGCACTATCATGGTAAGATCGATATTACGTCGTAGGGCGGCAAGAAAATGGTTGCCACCTTCCCCATAATTGCAACCGTCGCCACTTGCAACGATAACTTTCAAATCTTGATTGGCAAGTTTGGCACCACTGGCAACCGGCACAGCCCGACCATGGAGTCCGTTGAAAACGTTGGCCTTTAAGTAGTGAACCGTTTTGGCGGCCTGACCGATTCCGGAGACCAGCAGGATTTGATAGGGCTCTAGCCCACTGTCGACCAGGCCACGCTTTAGAGCTTCCAAAATGGAGTGGTTGCCACAGCCAGGACACCAGGCTGTTTCAAATTGTCCGTAATCTTCAATTGAGACCATAGAACTTCCTCAAAATTTCCTTCTCAAGATGTGCGATATGAGACTTGGGATGTGGGATGAAGACGCTCGGCTCTGGAAAGCATCTCACATCTCATATCCCATATCCCACATCAGCTCTAAGATTTCCTGCCTTAATCTTTATGACCTCTCCAGCGCGCGCAATATATACTCCGGTGTAATAGGCAGACCATCGTAACGAAGCACCCGCCTATGAAAATTAAAACCTGTCTCTCTGCGAATGAGACGGGCCAGCTGACCAAAAGCATTACCCTCCACACAAACAACCTCTCCGGCATCCTGGAGCACTTCCAGGAACTGCTGGGGAACAAGGGGCCAGACCTGGGAGAAATGGAGGGTCCCAACTCTAGTGGAATCGTTGCGCAACTTCGCAGCAGCCTCTAGAATCGCTCCCTTGGTTGTTCCCCAGGTGACCAGAAGGAGATCAGGCTTTTCGTCTCCTTGAATCTCAGGAGGAACGACCTCGGCAACGATCTCCTCCTCCTTTCTCAGTCGCTTCTCAACCATGAATTTTCTTACACTTAAATCCTCGGTGAGGTGGCCGTCAATTGGGTGCTCATCACCTCCTGCCACCACCAAATGTTTGCCCATGCCAGGCAGTAGCCGGGGCGAAATTCCGCTTTCATAGATGGGGTAACGAAAGTAAGGCAAATCAGCAGAATCCTCTACAATTCCAACTCTAACAGTTTCTAATCCCTCGAGATCGAATGGCTCTATTGCCCGAGCTGAGTCAGCAAGAAACTGATCAGTAAGAATAAATACAGGTCCTTGAGACTTAGCCGCCACTTCAAATGCTTTTCTCGTCAGCCAGAAGCACTCTTCCACTGTCCCGGGGCTGAAGATGGCCCGAGGAAATTCACCATGTCCCGAGTGCAAGACTAACTCCAAATCAGCTTGCTCTGTTCTGGTGGGCAAACCTGTTGCTGGCCCTGGTCTCTGGGCCACCACGATCACCAGCGGGGTTTCCGACATGCCAGCCAGACTTACACCCTCGGTCATGAGGGCAAAACCACCACCCGAGGTGGGAACTATGCTGGGCGCCCCGGCAAAGGAGGCACCAATAGCCATGTTGATAGCTGCGATCTCATCTTCTGCCTGCTCTACCACTAAACCCATAGTGCTGGCCTGGGCGGCGAGATTAAGGGCAATCGATGTGGCCGGAGTCATGGGATAAAAGGAGCAAAATTTCACTCCGGCGGACAGGGCTCCCATGGCAATAGCCTCATTGCCATTCATCAATAATCTTCTACGGATATCAGAAGCGGGAGCTAGTTTCGAGAAATTCACCCCTTGATGGCTGCACCATCTGTAGGACTCCTGCAAGATTTGCATATTTTTTTCAGCTATCTCAGGGGCCTTTTTGCCAAAAGCATCATCCAGGGCCTTGCCAACCATTTCCAATTCAAGCCCTAAAAGAAAACTCACTACCCCGAGAGCTACCACATTGGAAAACTGCTTCTCGCCCAATTCCAGGTAGGGTACCTGAAGACATTTGTCGCTGGTTGTCTTGAAGGCTGTATCAACAATAGTGAGCCCGCCAGCACTAATTTCACTCTTGTGCAAAGCAACCGTTTCCGGGTTGAGAGCGACCAGTAGATCAACTGCTTCCCGAGGAGCAACTATTTTTTTCCCACTCGCCCTAATGGCGTAGGTGTTGTGACCACCCCTGATGCGAGAATGGTAGCTCTGGGTTACAACGATAAAATATCCACTTCGGACCAGGCTCTTTGCCAGGAGTTCTCCAATGGTAACGAGTCCTTGCCCGGCCTCCCCCCCAATTAAAAGGTTAATCTCCTTGCTTTCCATTTTCTGCCCTCTCAAAGGGGGTCAGCGCCCGAAGCTGCAATTTGTTTGTTTAAAAAGCCGATGTGACGCATCTCTTCTCTAATGATTTCGTCTATTTTGTCTTTACCCATGACCTCGGAAACCAGGTCTCTTACGCCAAGATAAAAGATAATGGAGTCCTTTTCCTGCCCAATTGCCATCCGCAAAATGTCCGTTACCGACTCCTTACCAGTTAACTTGTCAGTAGGATCTACCCTGACATCAAAGACATGTCCATCCGCCATGGCCCTTAAGTAAAGTGATGTCTCATCCTCGGGATCGAAAGTGGTTGGCTGGCGCTCTCGTTCCTTTAAAATGTTACGCATTGAGGCGAAGGCTTTCTCGTGACCCTCTTCCCAGGCAGCAAGATCCAGAAGTAATTTGTTAACCTCTGCATTTTTCACTAATCCCGCTGCCTTGCGGTAAAAAAGCGCACCATTACGTTCTATTTGCTCTGCCATCGCCAGTATTTCGTCAGCATTAAAATCAAAGCTCATTTATAAGTCTCATCCCTGAATGCATCCATCTTGACTAGTAAAGATAAGAATTCATTTAACTTTATGCCAGAAAAAAATCTCCTCTCCCCCCACTGGGGGGAGAGGCATTTGCGGTCAATTAAAGAATCCAAGCCCGGGGGACCTGGCTCATCGAATATCCCGCTGTGCGGGGGGGCGATGATTGACTATGCTTTCCACAAGCCGTGCAGGTTGCAGTACTCCCTGGCTGTGACCTGGTCAGCGTCTATGCAAAAAGTGGCTTCGGGCGCTTCTCCGGGTTTTAGAAATTGGCGATAGGTTTTGCCGCCGGCAATAACCTCCACCCACTCAATGTAATGCTTCTCCTCCATGGGGTGAGGTACACTGCCTACTTTTACCTTGAAGCCGTCTGCGGTCTTCTCGATTGCCGGAACGTGCTTCTCTTTGGCCGCATCAAAGGTGTTCTCAACAAAAAGTTTCATGGCCTCCCCGCAGCAGACAAGCTCTCCGCCGCCGCCATGCAAGACTTCTACGATGTTACCGCATGCTTCACACTTGTAAACCTCTAACTGCTCAGCCATTACTAATCCTCCTCTTTTCTATTATTTCTTGAGTTTTTCTTCTCTAGATGTTTCGCTGCTCACAACGAGCATCATCCTCAGCCAGTCACTAATTTCCTGTACGTTTTTCGCCATGTACCAGCGGCCATTGTCAAAAACACCATAATCCGTACCAAGCATGGCGGACGACATCCGGGTGGAGTTGGCAAAAAACAGCCACTGCTCCATCCATTTCTTCTCGATTGCCTCGTTGAAAATGGAGTCATTTTGGGCCAACCCGTTGGCCGCCCCCTTCTCCCATGCCTGAATGATCAACTCAGTGGCGGCCAGTGTCATCTCATTGCTAGTCTTAATTGTGTTTTCAAAACGAGCCCAGTGCCCCTCCACCCACTGTTGAGTGTGGCAGGACAAACAAACTTTCTGCATTACCTTGCGCCGGTTCTGCTTTTCCTGGTTGTCGATGAGATAATTTGAAGCCGGGTCGCCGTTGAGCTCAGTGGGTAGGGGCAGACCTGCATTGTTCTTGATCACAGTCGTGTCTGGAGATTTAGGATGAGCATGAGCGTAAATCAGTCCAAAAATTCTCCAGGGTAGCCGATTGTTCATTACATGTGATCTTTCGGAGACAACTTCGCCTTCAGGAGTTACCAGGAGACTGACATGACAGGTGGCGCAGGTGGGGGCAGTAAAATCCTCTCCCACGGTCCAGGGAACTGCCTCGAAGTCCCAGGTCTTTCCCATGGCGGAATAGATATTTCCGTGCTTGCTCACCTGATACACCTTATAAATTGGCACATCAGGCCCCTTGTGGCACTGAGAGCAGGTATGAGGCTTTCTGGCCATTTCTATGGAGAATCGGTGCCAGGTGTGGCAAGAGGAACATGAACCCTTGCTGCCGTCAGGATTTATACGGCCAACGCCCTCATTGGGCCAGCCGCTCAAAACGGGAAATTCCATCGCTCCCATCTCGGTGTCCCGTTCATCGAACCCTTTCACCTCCACTACGGTTCCGTGACAGGAGAGACAGGAATCTGCATTGGTCTCTGGACCGGGAGATTTGAATTTCGTCTTCCCTTCCTGGAAAAACTGCACCCCATTGATTGACAGCATCAGATCCTGGTAAAGAGAGTTGTTCATCAAATTCCCGTATGCCTGAGACATCAGATTCTTCCCGTATTGCTTTACTTCAACTGGATGACAAGTGGCGCAGTCTTCAGGTGTGATAACAGTATGTACTTGATAGCCATTGTGTTCGAAGGTGTCACTGTGTTTGTCCGGATTGAGGGTATGACATTCGGCACAGCCCACAGTGTTTTTTGCCAGCTCCTCCGGCACCTTTTTCGCAGATATCCTTTTTTCCAGCTCCGGTTTTTTCAACCCTTCTTCGGGGCTTGTCCTGGCGTGTCGGCTTTTTTCCCAGGCCGCAACCATCCCTGGAGCTACAGTTCCATGACACTCCAAACACTCTGCAGTTGCATCACTCATTTCAGCTGCCATAAAATGTGAAGGAAAAAACAAAGTCAGGAATATCACAATTGTTAGTACCCGCATGATTCCGCTCTCCTCTGGCCCGGATATCTCATGAGTCACCTGATACGGCAGCAATTCATCTGATATCCGGGCTTGCTAAAGCTCAGAGCAACACAAGCACCTAGTCTCATCTATTTATCTTTATAGGGTGAAAATAATGAAGGTTAAACCAGTTCTTTCACTGCAGCCAGTACTGCCTCATAGTCCGGCTCACTGGCAATTTCCTTTACGAGCTCCAAGTATCTGATTGTGCCCTTTTGGTCTAGTACAAATACCGCCCTTGCTAAAAGCCGCAGATCTTTGATTAATACACCGTAGGCTTGGCCGAATGACGCATCCCTGTGGTCAGAAAGCGTCACTAGCCGGTCAACGCCGGCCGCACCGCACCAGCGCTTTTGGGCAAAGGGTAGATCCATGCTGATGGTAAGGATTACCGTATCCTCACCCAAGTGGCTCGCCTCATTGTTAAATCTTCTCGTCTCCATGTCACATACGGGAGTATCCAGAGAAGGCACAGAGGAAATGATGCACACCTTACCTCGGAACGATTCCAGGCTTACTGGAGAAAGATCATTGTCTAAGGCAACAAAGTCAGGGGCTTTATCGCCGACTTTAAGTTCAGGGCCGATCAAGGTGATCGGATTCCCCTTCATAGTAACCAGTCCAGCACGTTCTTTCATATTAGTCTCCTTTAAGGATAGCGGTAAAGTTTCTCTTTTCGGCACCCCTTTTAGATTTGGGAGTTGACCAAAGGCTGGATATACGTTCGAAAGATTAAAACTTGATGCAATTATTTAATATTAAGTCACAGCCAGACCTCGGTCAAGCTTTGGGTGGGTATGGGGATGGGGAGACAATCTATTGGAAAATCTTTTTGTGCAGAGCTTCCTTTTTGGACCTGATCAAACGTGTGTTATTCTTCCTCACCTGGAGCGCCTCTTCTACAAAATAGGCCAGGATTTTCTGATCCTCGGATACATCTCGTCCCATTTTCTGCTTTGCATCTATTTTCGCCAATACTGAAAGGATCCCCAAGAGGTAGAGACTAAGATTAGTAAGGCGGCGGAGAAAGAACTGCTTCTTCTGGATTCTTTTTCCATGAATCAACAAGCCGACCAGAAGCAATAACCTTATGGAGCGGGCGTTGGCCTTGGCAACTCTAACTGCCCTGTTCATAACCCGCTTATTGAACTTGAGCTTCCATTTGGCTCTGGCAAAAAAGCCCTTGAGTAAAAATGCTAGCTTGGACATGGTGGAGAGGTGAGCTGCTTTAATTTCTTTGTCGAGATTTCTCAAAATAAACAGGGGCGGATAAATGGAATGGATCTCAGTGGTCCCCTCAAAGATGGTAGTTACCCTGAAATCTCGCATTCTCTTCTCATAGGGCTGCGTGGCCAGGTAGCCAGAGCCTCCGGCCACTTGTAGCGCATTATATATGGTATCCCAGGCCCTGGTAGTGCCGAAGAGTTTGCAGTGGGAGCTCTCAATGGCAACAGGGGCGAGGGGGTCATTCTCAAGCAATCCTGCTGTAAAAGCTGTAATGGCTGAGGTCACATAGCCGTCAACTTTGGCCTTGACTATTTTTTCTTGGATCAGTTCAAAAGTATTGATGGGAACGCCGAACTGGATTCTGCGGGCAGATTGTTTCTCCATGTCGCTACTTGACTGATGCAGGGCGCCGGCAGAACCGGCTCCCAATGCAACTCTGCCGTAGTTCAAAATAGTCATGGCTATCTTGAACCCATCTCCGGGTTTGCCCAGGAGATTTTCTACCGGAACCCGAACATCTTTGAATTCAATGGCTGCAGTGGAACTAGCCTTGAGTCCCATCTTTGGCATATCTCGACCTATCTTTACTCCCTCCCAAGCGGTCTCTACTATGAAAGCACCCATGAAACCCGGTTTGTCCCTATCGAGCTGGGCGAAGACTGTGAGCCCTCCGGCGTAGTTTGCGTTGGTTATGTATGTCTTTTGCCCGTTCAAAATGTAGTAGCTGCCATCGTCAGAAAGGGTAGCCCAGGTTTCAATGTGCTTGGCATCCGAGCCTATTTTTGGTTCAGTGAGTGCATAGGAAAAAATCATCTCGCCAGTGGCGGCAGGGACGAGGTATTTTGCCTTCTGAGCTTCAGTGCCAAAGAGCACAATACCTTTGCAGCCAATGGAAAGATGAGCCAAAGAAATGAGGGCTAGAGCCAGATCACTGATAGACAGCACTTCCACCACCTTGAGATACTGTCGGATGCTCAGTCCAACACCACCGTATCCCTCTGGTATGTTCAGTCCAAAAAAACCCATCTTCTTCAGCGCCTCCAGAAGCTCTGCCGGGACGGTCCCTTGCTCTTCCAAATAGGAAGATGGATATTTCTCGGTGATCTCATGATATTTTTCGATTATTTCTCTGGTTTTATCGTTTTCCTCCAGATCTCTAAAGGAATGGAATCGCTCCATATCCAAAGAGCCGAAGTAGATGTTTGCCAGAAAGTTGTCGAAATTCATCTCTCACTCCTAAAGCATCAACAGTAGCTATGTTTAATCGTCGCCGTCGGTATTTTAATCATTACATTGAAATGTTGCATGATTTGTCAACGTCAAGAATCCGACAAACTTTATTCGAGGTTTTTTCTTCTTGCGAGGTCTTGGAGGGAGACTAGCCATCGTACTCCCCAGTAAGGACGGGTATTGTAAGTGCTAGATATATTGAATTAAAATACAAAATACAGTCGTCGAGAAGATTCCCACGGGATAGAGGCTAGCTTGGTTGAAGAGGTTTATTGCTTTGGTGGTATCCCTTTCTGCCAGGAATTTCTTGAGGGGAAGCAAGAGAAATAAAAGTCCGGAAATAATCGCACCCACTATATACACCCCCTTAAAGGTGAGGGGGGAGAGAAATACCAGGCCAAGACCCAGTACAAAACTGGCAATGAGTGTGATAAGAATGATCAGTACCGAAAGGTTAGGACCATAAACCACTGGAATGGTCTTGCCCCCCAGTCTTCTGTCTTCACTCATGTCCACTAGATCGTTGGGGATGTTTTGTCCCCCAACCTCCCAGAGTGCAATCCAGATGAAAACTATAATTATGAACTCGAGCGGTGGCTCAGGGTTTACTGCGTAGATAGCAGCCAAACCGCCGAGATTTTTTACCGCGGCGGCAATTAGTATTTTCCACTGGCTATAACCATAGAACTTGCAATAGATCACTTCCAGTATGGCACCAACAATGAAAATCACGGCACACACCGGATTTAATAGCGCAGCCCCAACCAGAGCAATAAGTCCCCACAGAGCTGTCCACATCATGCCCCCAGCAAAAGTTATGAACCCTTGTGCTAGAGGGTGACGAACAAAAATGCAGTCGAGATCAAAGCAGGCTTGTTCTCTGGGGAGTTCTCCCATCCTCTTCCTATCCAATTCATAATCGGTCACATCATTTAGGGCATAGATACAAGCATAACCAGCAAAAACGGTTATTAGTCCGATAATGATAGTTGAAATGGGTGGGAATCTTCCGATACACAAGAGCGCTACTGCCATTGGGGTAGCGAGATCAATCAACAAATGGGGAGTTCGGGAGAGAGCCAGGAAAAGCTTCAACTGTTCCGGCTTGACTGAGGATTGCACACTCATACTGATTTTATCTGCATCCCTGTGGTTTTGGTTTTCGCAGACAACCCGTTTTAATGGGGGAAGGTCATCTTGGCTCCAAACCATCCGAGAACTGTTACTATTGGCGGCAGTGTGAGGCTGAGCATAATGTAAATAATCCTGGCCCCGCTTGACTGCAACATAATATCAGGTACCAATATTCTCCACATGAAAATGACCAAAATCAGAGTGATTAGGATAAGAGAACCGAACATCTTAACCGCGATCATTTTTGACCACTTGCCCGCGTAATTGATCCACCAGTTGTATGGCCCCGTGAGCAGTGCCACAGGTGTGAACAAAAGACCAGCAACGAGCACATGAAATGCGGAGATATCAAAACTTTCCTTACCCGTTACCAGGTAAAGGATGTTTAAAACTGGAAAGAGCATCACAAAGGCAATAGGAAAATGCACGGTCATGGGGTGGGGGTGGCGCCTCAACATGGGAATTTTACGAAAGATTGCCAGGAGAATCTCTGGAATGTGCTCATCCATGGGATCTTTTTCCGCCTTCAAAGTGCCAACTTGCGGAAGTCTTTTTAAAACCTCTACGCCATGGGGAGCGCCTCCGATCTCTTCACTCAAATCAGTTCCCGCCTGGTGCCTCCGCATGTGGAGGCCGGTCTTCCATAATTTGCTTTCCGAAGCATCGTAAACCTTGCCCTCGTAAGCGATATAAACCGGCTTTCCATCTTTTCCATTGAACTTGGCCAGTTCCTCGCGGCTGAATTCTTTCAACTTGCCTTCCATATTTGATCCTCAGGGCCTCTAGCTTAAGATTGTGAAGCTTGTCTCAAAGCATCTACAATATCCGATCTCCCCTCATGATGCAAGTTATGCAAGCAATAATTTAGGGATTTAGGAATTCAGGAATTTGGGAATTAGGAAACTTTGTTCCACAATCAGAGGATGTTGAATTTTGGTATTTGGAACCATCAATCCCTCAATTCCATAATCCCTTAATCCCTTAATTTCGATTTTTTATACAAGCGTGCCAGCCGCTCAGGATTAATGCCAAGGAAATAGCCCAGCAAAACAGCTTGATTTATAAGGGTTGTTTTCAAGATTCCCAGACTACGCCAGCGTCGAGCCGAAGTGTTTACAGCAACAGGCAAAAGCGCAATTTTCCCCCTTTTTCTCAACCGCTTCATGAATACAAAGTCTTCCATGAGAACCATATCAGGAAAACCTCCCAGGTCACGAAAAAGCTCTCCACTGAGAAATATTCCCTGGTCGCCATAAGGCATTTGAAAGACGCGGGAGCGAAAGTTGGCGAGCATTTCAATAATTCTAAAACCAAAGTCAGAACCATCGATACCAAGGGTGAAGGCACCAGCCGCCACACCTGATTTTCCCATAACATCCAATACATACCATTCATATCCCCGGGGCAGTCTGGTATCTCCGTGAAGGAAAAAGAGCACATCACCCCTGGCAGCGAGACCGCCTGCATTTACCTGCCTTGCTCGACCAGCAGCAGTTGTGAGCAACCGCACCCCAAAACTTTTCGCTACTTCGGTAGTTCCATCGCTGCTTCCACCATCCACAACGATAATCTCAAGGTCAATTCTGCTTTCCGTACTGGCCAGAGTGGCAGCTAGATTTTCCGCCTCGTTCAAGGTTGGAATAATGATAGAGATTGCAGGGTGAGAAGGATCCTCTTTCCTGGCGGCTTCATTTTCCCATACCTCAATATCCTCCGCTCGATCCACATCATTTAGCGGTTCGACTTCTACCCAACGAAGTCCGAGTTGGTTGGCGATCGCCAGGGTTCTGGCTCCCACCTCGGCCGTACCCCACCGAATATCCTCAAATAATTTGCTCTCTTCCTGCCGGAGGCCAATCAAGTAATAGCCGCCGTCATTGGCTGGCCCCAGCACCAGATCAAATTGAGCAAGCAAATCGAAGGCACTTCTCACAGTTGCTTCATTTATACCCGGGCAGTCAGAGCCCACGATCACTACCTGCTTTTTTCCCTGACGAAAGGCCTGCGAAAAAGCTTGTGCCATGCGGGTGCCTATATCCCCGCGCCCTTGGGATCGATAAGAGATATGGCCGCCTAGCCACTCTGCCATAAGTCCTTGGTTGCCACCCTCGTAGCGCACCTCCATATCAATCCTTCGGTCGCTGACGAAACCGCCGGTCCGGGCTATGACGTGTTCTGTCATTTGTTTTTGGAGATTAGCGGCTCCATGGGGGCCCAGAAGAGGAATCAGGCGGGTTTTGGTTTTCCCCGGTTCGGGATACCGGGTGAAAAGAATTAGTCGTTCAGATGAATTTACCCTGCTCACACCAATCGCTCATCAATAAACCACAAAAGCCTTCCCGAAGGTCTGACCCTAGCTGCCGGATAGGGTGCTGTCTCAGGATTGTTTACAATCCGCTGAAACACCTCTCTCTTGTTCGACCCTGAAGCAAGGAAAATAACGCACCTAGCCTTGTTCAAAACAGGGAAAGTCAGGGTTATTCGCGGGACAGGGGGAGAAGCGCTAGCACCATCCACTGCCACAACCCAGCGGTATTTTTCTTCCAGGGCCGCATCTCCCGGGAAAAGAGAGGCGGTGTGACCATCTCGTCCCAAACCCAACAAGACCAAGTCAAAAGATGGAAAATATGTATCTTCTTCACTTCCAGCAGTAGGACGAAAGAACCGACGAAGGGTCTTTTCGTAAGCTTCAGCAGCAGCATGGGCAGAGCGACTTTCGGTAACAATTCGATGTATATTCGCTGGCGGGACATCCACTTTAGCAATCAGCGATTGAAAGGCCAGGGCAAAATTGCTCTCTGGGTTATCTTTCGGGACGTAACGTTCATCTCCCCAAAAAAGATGGGTCTTCTGCCAGTCTATCCTCTTTGCAATGGGTTGCCTTGCCAGTTCTTCATAAAGCAAACGAGGAGTGCTCCCACCCGAGAGTACCAGGGTGAAGATATTTCTTTCCTTTATTGAAGCTTCAGCTAGGTCGGCAATGAATTCTGCCGCAGCAAGGCTCAGCTCTGGCAAACTGGGATAAGATCTTATTTCGGCCTTCCTCTTCACATCTGCGTCGCCGTGTCCCCGTCTCTCCGGGTCTCCGCGTCCCCCCCTCTTGCCCCTGACCCTCAGGTGGAGATTGACCCACCTCAGGTGAAACCAGAGCCCGCCGTGCAGGTGTAGCAGTGGTATGAGATGGCTATAGGCTCTCCGGGTTCGGGCAACTCTTTCAACTTGGAGATATGAGTCTTCTTTCCTCCCATGTGTAGATCTACGGCCTGATTGAAGTCACAATCAAATAGAAAGCCGTCCCAAGAGACCGATATCAATGACCGACACATCAACCCCTCAATAGCGCAAGGGTTAAAGCTGGTGGCTAGCTTTTGAAGGTATTTTTCCAAATTGCCAGACCTTTCCAGCCAATGACGGAATCTTCCCAAAGGCACATTGGCGAAGGCGAAGAGATTGTTGAAAACTATTCCCCACTTCTTTTCCAATACTTGGCAAAATCTCTTCTCCAGCTGTTCTTGGGAGGAGGGCAGAAAAGCTCCGGTGGGATTGGAGACCAAGTTGAGTTCAAGGCCTGAACCAGGTTTTCCGTACCCCATGGAGTTAAGTTTCCTGAGAACACCAATGGACTCCTGAAAAACACCCTTTCCTCTCTGAGACTCTGACTGTGCTTCATTGAGAGAAGGGAAGGAAGCAACAATAACGACCTGATTTTGTTTGCAAAGATCAATGAGGTGATCCCGCTCACCATGGGCTAGGGCTGTGAGGTTGGAGCGAAGCATCAGCCGCGGAGTCAGAGCCGCTAGTCTTTCGATCATATCCGGTAGGTTGGGGTTCATCTCGGGCGCACCGCCGGTAATATCTATGGCCTCAAAGGGTATCCTCCCCGCCAAGTCAACCACCTGCACCATAGTTTCCTCGGTCATCACTTCTTCACTCTTCGGACCCGCCTCGAGATGACAGTGGCGACAAGCCTGGTTGCAGAGCAAACCCACATTGACCTGCAGAGTAGTGGTCTTCACCCGGGTCAAACTCAGGCCATGCTTGGCCAGGGTCTGCCTAAAGGGTTCTACCGGCACTTTTTTTTCAGCGTTATTCAAGTTTTCATTCAGTGGTTGAGCGTGCTGCTGCATTTTTTCCTTTGTCTTGTCCGACGTAAGAGAAATTATTACAAATGTTTAATGGGCTCTCCGCCATTCTTACCATCTATCAAATCTTACCTTTAGTCAGATCGTAGCCGTTTCTATTACAGCATGTTTCAAAAAAAGTAACAGTAATAGGGTATCCGATTCAACGGATTCGGGCGAGTTGATTATAAGGAGATTTTCTTCGCAATGTTTCTCATCTGGACACCGTGAACCAGAGACGACCCTCCTCGGATTGCCGTGGCCACATGAATCGCTTCTGTCATTTCAGCTAGATTTGATCCCCTTTCCAGGCAAGCCTGGGTGTAGGCATCAATACAATAGGGACATTGGACGGTGTGGGCCACTGCCAAGGCGATGAGGGCTTTTTCCCTTTCCGTGAGTTCACCCTCGGCAAATACTGCTGCGTAATAGTCGAAAAACTTCTTTGCCAATTCAGGGGCTTCCTCACCAATCTCTTCGAACTTAGGTAAATCCTGCGGGTGATAGTAAGTCTCCATTATCACATCCCTCCTAGAAAAACCCTATTGCTCCTCATCAATTATCAACTTCATCCACTTCTTAGCGGCCTCGGGTCCCCAACTTCCCGAGTCGTATGGCTGGAGACGTGCCCCTCGATCACCACAAGTCTCACATTCCTGTAATATTGGGGTTAGGAACGACCAGCTGAGCCGCACCCCATTATTACTCCAAAAAAGCATCTGATCGCCCTGGATACAATCCAACAGAACTTTTTCATATGCCGCAAGGGTGGGGCCACTGTAGTTCTGGTCATAGGAGAAGTCTAGAGTCACAGGCCGCAAACAGGTCCGTGCACCAGGGTACTTGGTTTGAAAAGTTAGCGTAATTCGCTCTTCGGGATAAATCCCTAAAACCAACCGGTTGGCAAGAATGTCCTCGCCTAGAACATTTCGAAACATGGAATGAGGTACTCGCTTGAACTGAACCACTATCCGGGTAATTTTGCGAGCTAGCCTCTTACCGGAGACTAGATAAAATGGAACTCCTCGCCAGCGCCAATTATCAACAAACACCCGCATCATGGCGAAAGTTGGAATCAGAGAGGAGGAGCTCACCTTTGGTTCTTGACGATATCCGGCAACTTCTGTCCCGTCGACCATCCCGGATCCATATTGACCCAGAATTAGATTGTCTATCTGCTCAGCCCCATCAAGAGGTTTAAGGGACCGGAATACTTTAGTTTTCTCTTCTCGCACCCGCTCGGCTTCAAAAAGGGAGGGAGGTTCCATGGCGGTCAGCGCCAAAACCTGCATCATATGGTTCTGGAACATATCCCGGATTACACCAGCTTGCTCATAATAGCCGGCTCGGTTTTCAACCCCCAGCTTTTCTGCCGCAATGATTCCCACGTAAGCGATGTAGCTACGATTCCAAATTGGTTCAAAAATAGCGTTGGCAAAACGAAACATTAATATATTCTGAACCGTCTCTTTGGCCAAATAGTGATCGATTCTGAAGATTTGGTGTTCCCCGAAACTCCGGTGCAGCGTTTGATCCAATTCCATTGCTGATTTCAGA
>CP070689.1:636684-640428 GCA_020353155.1 Deltaproteobacteria bacterium
AAAACCTTTTTGTTACTTACCCGTCTTGCTGATTTCTCTCAGTTGCTGGCTCAGTGTATAGAACAAAGACCCGACTTGACTGCAAATCCTCTATCTATCCAGATTCAAGCAGCCCTGACCGTTGAGGTACCCCCTAACGGTTCAACTGTAATCTACAACATCGAAAGCGCACCTTGGAATAAATTTGGCCCTGAATACCGATTTTTCTCTCTGCCCGCGGCTGCCCTATTTTTCTTTGCTGCTGAGCATCATCTGGCCGCCACCCCAAAGGAGAAGAAATTCATCCTTTCCCACCCCACCGACGATGGGGTCATATTTTATCAAAACAAGCTCAAACTCAAGCTTCTTTGGAGTCGCGGGCCGGATCGTTATGCCGTGGTCGAGCGTGATTCCCTTCTCCAAGCCCTCTTATCCTATAAGAATAACGTAGATGAACTGAGACAAGCCCTCCCCCTTTATGAGTCTGACTAGCCTCAGGTCATTTGGCTACGCCGGTTCCCAATAAAAAACTCCCTTCCGAAGTACGGAAGGGAGTTTTATCCTCCAAGAGCGGAACGTCCTAGAGTTGTAGCCAGGAGTCGGAGTAAAGACTGTGCCCCATTAGTACGCGGGCAGTCTTCACATAGTCAGCCTCTTCCTTGCCGAGGCTGCTTATGTCTACCTCTTCACCGTCACACACTTTGTATACAAGTTGCTCAATGTCCGCCATCTCACCGCGGGCAAACTTGTGAAGCTCCGTGTCGAATGTGTCCACGATGGCAGACCCCATGCCGTATCGCTTAAGCATAATCATATAGGTCTGATTGAGGATGGGCCGCAAGTGTTCCGGAGGTCCGTTGGAAACATTGGAAAGTCCGCAGGTGGAGGTGCACCCTTCGAAAACACCCGCGCTGTAATAGTCTCTCATGAAATTGTAAAGTGCCATCACCTGGTTTTGTTGAACATTTACCGGAGTGACAATAGGATCCAGCCAGATACGCTCCATGGGAATTCCCTGCGCCGCAGCACTGCTCCGGATCACCTCCGCCAGCGATCCGCGCTCATGTTCGTCTCTAGGCATTCCTTCTGGGCCCCAAAGCAGGCCCACAAAGTCAGCATCAAACTCTTTAGCGAGCGGCAGCAGGGCCTCTAACCTGTCCTCTCGTGCCGAGATTGAGTTAACCAGTGCCCTCCCCTTGTGCACCTTCAGGCCTGCCTTTATGGCGGCCACGTTGGAGGTGTCAAGGGCGCAGGGCAAATCCACCACCTCTTGGACAGTCTTGACGATCCATCCCATCAACTCCTCGCCAATCCTGCCGGCTGGGCCAATGTTGAGGTCAACATAGTCCATCCCGGCCTCTTGCTCTTGGACTGCCAGTTCCTGGATAACCTTGGCGTCCTTTTCTTTCATGGCCTTGCCATACTTGACGCTCATAATGTTCATATTTTCGCCAATGAGAATCATAAACCCTCCTTCCCCTTCACCAGTAAAGTTAAGGCGTGGTGCACTAAGGCAAGTAACTCGCCACCCCTCTACCAGTAGATAGACACCTCGATTGTTTTTTAGAAAATTGGGAGGCATTAGGTCCGGGGCCTTTAGGCCCCGAACCACATAAGTATTTGTCAGACAGCAGGTATTGGTATCACCTAAATGCACTCAAATGTGCGACTATTCCGGCTTCCACGTTTTCAGGTACTTGGGAATGTGGGCTGCCTCCCGCGGACCGACAAGAATCTTCCAGTCTCCCAGTTCCTCTTCCAGCTCACCACTAATGGCAGCGGCATAACCTGGAATAATAATGTTCTTATGGGAGACTTTGTCAGCGATTCCAGACTTGCTGATAAAGGTTCCCACCGTCTCCCCGGTAAATTTGCCTGCGGCCCAGGCGGTGAGGACGCTAAGTCCCTCGGTATCCTGGACGCAAAGCCAGCTGGGCACCCTGCTACCTTCAATTTCACCGGAGACTATGAAGTAGGTCAGAGAGAAGTTGCAGGTGACCAGCACCGGTGAATTCTCGTTGGGGTTACCAATGGGGTAGATACCCTGCTCGGCAGTCATGGGCCGCTGTGGATCGGTGTAAATGTTGAGCCGCTCCAGCAAAAGCGGGAAAAGGCTGTAAGCCTCCAGATCGCTCATGACGATGAAGCCAGCGTACTTGGCAATGAACATGGCGGCAAGCATGGTCTCATCCATGAGGTTGTCGGCCATCTCACAGGGAAAGGTGATGGTGGGAAATCCCAGGGGCCGAAAGACTTTTTTGACAGCAGCCCGCCGAATAACGGTGTGGTCTTCAAAAGCCTGTTTGGCGGTGCGGGCACCGGTGTCTAATACCAGATCTTTTAGGCCCATACCGGTGAGCTTGTCACTGAGGGCAACCAAGCCGTCGTAGCCATCGCTACTCTTAATTGCCAAAGGACAACCTGTTTCCTTTGCCAATGCGCCCAGTGTGTCAGCTGTATCCTCTGTGGCTGCGTAGATTAGGGGTTTACGGTCGGCACAGGCCTTGACTCCGGCAGCAAGTGCATCTGCATTGTCGCTCATAAGAATGAGGGCAGCCTGAGAAGCATCCTTTACCTTGTTGACCAGAGCTACAAAGGAGTCGGCATCACCGGAGGCGTCTTTTATCGCCACCATTTCTGCCCTCAGATTGAGCCCTACACGGTCGTACTGGAACTTGTCCAGCTTTGCGAGTTTGTCATTTACCGCGGCATCGTCCATCTCGGTAGTAACCAACACGGCCAGACCAGGCTCGTTAACGAAGGTCTTTTCGTGGCGAAACATAACAGTTTCGCCGCCGACCTTAACCGCGTAGTCACCGGTTCCTACGGTAAGGGGTCTAACAGGGGGCGCAGAACTCTCAGCCAGTTGCTCCTTGGCCTCATCGGAGACATAGGGGCAAGCGTCCAGCTCCGCACTGCCTGATGCCAGGGCCATGGCAAAGGCAAGGCAGGTGGGCACCCCACATTCGCCGCAGTTGGTCTTTGGCAGTAACTTAAAAATCTGAATTCCAGTCAGTCCCATAGCTTATTCTCCTCAACCTCCACTAAACATGATCACAAAGAGCGGGAGGGATTATTCCCCTCCCGCACCCTTAGTTTGCTTACATGATCGGATCCATCTCCAGGGCTGGATGTTTCTTCTCTGTGAGGAAGGGCAGAATTTCCTCCTCAGTGGTACCAACAGTCTCATCCGCGATCCGATCCAGCAGATCCGGGACGCCCAATTCCTCGGCCCGCTTCTCGAACCTTTCCTTGAGCTCCTCTTTTAGCATCTTGGGCATCCACACCACCCTGAGCAGGCCACCATCCCCAGCAACGAACTTGCGCTGGCAGATATTGTACTTGCTGTGCCCAACGAATCCCGGGGTCACGGCCCCGCCGCCGATGGTTCCCGCCAAGGTGGTGAATTTCATACCGCAGGGTGTCATCTCGTTGTATTCGCGGTTCACCGTCATGATTCCGTTGCAGGAGGGAAGGATCGCGGCCACGCACTCACAGCAACCGCAGGTGGTCATGGGATCATAAACAATGCTGTAGAAGTTGTAACTCGAAACCGCCTGACGAGAGGCCTTGTAAACGAAGTCATTCACTCCCTTCCAGTTACCCAGCTTGTCATCCAGGGTTTCTCCCTTCTCTATAGGCTGGTTGGGGCCGGTAGGGTTGATCTCGTGGGAGGCCTTGCAGTCCATCCAGTTGTAAGCACCGCAAAGTCCGGTGCGCTCAGGGCTGACCACGCAAACATGGTTGGGGGCAAATGACTGACAG
>CP070689.1:640528-643245 GCA_020353155.1 Deltaproteobacteria bacterium
AATAGTAAAATCAATCTTCTTTTAAAAGTAACAATTTTGTTGTTTGGGAGGGGTCTAAAAATACAAAAATGTAATTTATAAGCTGCCTGAAAAACCAGTTTTGTCATTATTACCAGAAAAAGGGGCTGGGTGGGAGAGGTTATTTTAATAGAGGTTGGGGATTCCAGCTACTCCTCCTCGTACTTGGCTATTGCTGCAGTAATAACGGCCTGGGAAGGATAGCGCTGAAAAGACAGCATTGAGAACACCAGTAGCAAGAATCCCAAGATGGTGGCGATAATCGAAGCAACTGCTAGGGAGAGCCATATTTTTGAGTAAATGCTTATGCAGAGTACAAACATACCGATAATTACAGCAATCACAATTATGTCGATCACCACATGACTTAGCCTTCCCATACTCTTTTTTATAACGAGGAAGCCTACGGCTTCACTTTTCTGACTAGGGTTTAATTCCTTACCCAAGAGAATTCGACTCAGTCGTGGAATTGTTTTTCTCAGGTATGCGGCGGTTCCCAGGTTGGACTCAACCCCTAAACTCTGCTCGCACATCAACAAGTCAGGGTAAAGGCCGGCGATGCGGTCGTACATGTGGCGGGTAAAGACTCGCCACAAACCTAATATCAAAGAGGACAGTCCTGCAGCAATAGCCAGATACGAAAATGCCTCGCTGGGATTTGCTGAAAAAGACTCCACATAACCTTTCAACAAGTAGGTCCAGATCGCAGCATTCAGTGCTACCGCACAGACGAAGTCCCGAGAGATAGCTCCTGCCCAGAGCGTCCTCACTCTTTGGGTTGATTGAAGCAGGATCCGTGCGTTGTCACTATTCATATTTTCCTCCATATCGCTAAAGTATGATCAGAGTGTAAAGGGTCTGTTAGAGCCCCTTTGTCAACATCCGGGTTACGGTATTAATTTCAAGTAATTGTCGAACACCAATTCGAACTGCTCACCCACGTGGGTCTCATATTTGACGGCATCTTCCAGTACTTTAGAGGTGTCCACCTCAGGTGGGCTGGACAACCAACTGCGGTCTCCCTCTATCCAGGTGGTAACATCTTTTCTTGAACCAGCGTGGTTGTCGAACTGGAGTCCGACGATATGAGGACTTCCTTTCAAAGAAATGGCCTCAATTTCACACTCGAGGGAGGTGACCAGAATCTCAATGTGTTTCGGAACCGGGGAAAGCACTGCCTGGGCATGCCATTTGAAAAGGGGCATGGTGTTTGGCAGGTTTTGAAAAAGTGGATGTTGGCGGCCATCTTTAGTGAGATGACCTTCAATGAATCCCACGCTGCGGCAGGAGTTCGGCCCCACATATAAACCAAGAACATCGGCGAGAAGCTGGTGACCCAGGCAAAATCCCAGGTAGGATTTGTCTGCCTCGAGTACTCTTCTGATAGCTCTTTTTTCCTCTTTGAGGAAAGGGTACTCTTCTTCCTGGTCTACGTTTGGGCTTCCCCCGAGTACTATCAACCCCTCATAAGTTGCCAAATCAGGAATGGTCTGGTGCCAGACTTCTATTACATCCAGGTGCACATCCTGGCTTCTGGCCGAGCGGATGAGATGCTCTCCCGGCCCCTCCCAAGACATGTGCTGGAATACCAAGAACCGTTTTGCCATGGTCACTCTCCAAGCGCGTAGGCACTGGCACAACTAACAGAGATGACTAGGCACTACGCACTAGACACTAGGCACCAGGTGATGGGCAGTAGTGCCTACTGCTTAGTGCCTAGTGCCTAGTTGATAGAGGCCCTGTGCCTCTATCTAAAGAATTGGTAAATACTGGTTGAGTTCATAATCGCTCACGTGGGTGCGGAAGCGGTCCCACTCGATCTTCTTATTTTCAATTACCTTGTTATAGATGTGTTCACCCAGGGTCTCCCTCATGAGAACACTTTTTTCCATCTCCTGGATTGCCTCAAAAAGACTCCCCGGCAGAGAAGTAATACCCTCGCGTGCCCGCGCCGCCTCGTCCATCTCGTAGATATCTTCTTCCACAGGATCTGGAAGCTGGTATTTATCTTCAACCCCCTTCAGCCCGGCAGCCAACATTGCTGCAAAAGCCAGATAGGGATTACAGGCCGGATCCGGTGAGCGAAATTCTATCCGGGTAGCCTGCTCCTTGCCTGGCTTGTACATGGGAACCCGCACCATGGTAGAGCGGTTTCTCCGAGCCCAGGCAACGTAGACTGGGGCCTCATAACCTGGAACCAGCCGTTTGTAGGAGTTTACCCATTGATTAGTTATCAGGGCCATCTCTCTGGCGTGCTTCATGATCCCGGCAATGTAGGACTTGGCCATATCGGAGAGGTTGTACTGATCGCTGGCATCGTAGAACCCGTTAATGTCTCCTCTGAAAAGAGACTGGTGCGTATGCATACCACTGCCGTTTTCCCCGAAGATGGGCTTGGGCATGAAGGTGGCATACACTCCGTGCTGCCTGGCAATCTCTTTTACTGCCACCCGCATGGTCACCGCTGTGTCGGCCATCTTTAAACCCTCGTTGTAGCGCAGGTCAATTTCATGCTGGCTGGGAGCAACTTCGTGGTGGCTGTATTCCACTTGAATCCCCATCTCCTGGAGGGTGAAAATGGTGTCTCTTCTCAAGTTTGCCCCGATATCTAGGGGCGGCGAGTCAAAATAGCCGCCCTTGTCTATGATTTCCGTGCCTTCGTCATTCTTGAAATAAAAAAACTCCAGCTCCGGTCCCAC
>CP070689.1:643345-647112 GCA_020353155.1 Deltaproteobacteria bacterium
CGGCCGCTGGGGCATCGGACTATGAATCCTGCACCCCGGTAAACCAACTCTCCGGCCGGCCTAAGAAGAACCCGGTTTTTACCCATGTTCATTCCAACCATACCTAAATCAATGTAAGGATCGGCCACAACCTTCTCCCCCACAAAAGTGACTGTAAAAACGAGGTCTTGCATTGCTCTCACCGGTTTCGGATTAATATTGAGGCTCACCTTGGTTCCAAATAGGTCTGCACTGCACGGTCCTGCATGGACGTCGCAGTCGATCTGCTCTGGCTTGCTTTCAGCACCAGAAGCCGCAGAGCAAATGGCAATAAAAAGGATTGCAGAATATAGCACAGCTTTTACAAGCACTTTCATTGGGAACTCCCAACTTCTAAATACCTAAAATGAACTGAAATGCCTAAAGTTTTTTAGATAAATGCAACTAGTACCCCTGACGTTTCATGAATTGCAGTCGCGAGACCGTGAAGGTGGGCGTGTCACCGGGTAACCATCCCGCGCTACCGCGGGATTGGACCTGAGGCGTACCTGAATGGTACGTCGCAAGGTGCGACACCCGAGTACACCCGGAAGGACGGCCATATTATTCGCGCTCGCTGCGCTCCGCTCAGTCCCGCAAGCGGGTTCCCAGTTTCGCGGTCGCACCAGGTGATTCATGAAACGTCAGGGCAAGGCAAAGAATATATTAGAACTGCTCCCATTTCTCAACTATTAAGGCAACAGACTCAACCATCAGGTTATCTTCATTCTAGGCATTTTAGGCACTTTAGACATTTTAGTTCATTTTATCTATTTGCCATTGCATCGACTGGATTCGTTCCTATAATTTAAGCATCACTTAGGAGGCAAAGTGAGATATTACAGACAAGTAAACAATTTGAACAACTAAGGAGGTCTAAGATGGCTCGATTATTATACATTGAAGCTTCACCCCGCAAGGAAAGATCTGCTTCAATCCAAATTGCCAGAACCTTTATTGCAGAGTATGAGCGTACCCACCCGGGAGATGTGGTTGAAATCCTGGATCTATGGGATACAAGCCTGCCAGAGTTCGATGGCCATGTTATCGATTCCAAATACGTCATACTGCACGGTCTGGAGCACACGGAGGAACAGAAACGTGCCTGGCGTGCTGTGGAAAATGTCATCTCGCAGTTTACCGGGGCAGACAAGTATCTCTTTTCTTTGCCCATGTGGAATTTTGGCATCCCTTACAAATTGAAGCATTACATCGATGTGATAGTCCAACCCGGATATACCTTCAGCTTCTCTCCAGAAGAGGGCTATAAAGGGCTGATGACCGGCAAACCCGTCGCGGCAATCTACGCTCGGGGAGGAGCTTACGGCCCTGGCACGGGCGCAGAGAGTTACGACCTGCAAAAAGCTTATTTGGAGCACATTTTAGGCTTCATGGGCTTCAGCGACTTTCAAACCATACTTGTAGAGCCAACTCTCGCTTCCCCTGAATCAAAAGACAAATCTATGGATGCGGCTACGAAGCTGGCCAAGAGCATGGCCAGCAAATTCTAGTCTATGGCGCCATGGCAAGGCGTTAAGCATTTATCCTTTAGCATCTATCATTTTTAATTTTTCGAAATACTCAAAGAATGTCGCTGGCTGAGTTCAACGACGGATTATGAAATGAGAGATGAGCAATGAGAAATGTGAAATGAGAAATAGCGCAGGGCGCTTTGCGCCATGCGGTTCTGGACAATCGCCGGGGACTGGAGTATTATGCCTGCGGTGTAGAACCCAGATCCTTTGAGAACCAGTTGAACACGAGTGATACGAACGAGGAGGGCTTCATGGCAGTCATTACTATTAGCAGGGAATGTGGGGTGGAGAGTGAAAAGGTGGCGTCCCTCTTGGCAGAAAAACTGGGTTGGGAATATATCGGTAAGAAGCTAGTGGATAGAATTGCGAAGGAACTCCGCATCACAGAAAGTGAAGTAGAGGCCTTTCGTCAGGATGCCCAATCGCGCCTTCTTCGCTTCGTGGACAAATACACCTGTACGCTCGTACAAAAGGTAGTTGATCGCGAGCGGGGTTGTTTGGATGACAATGCCTATTTTGAGACCACCAAGAAGCTGGTGGAAAATATTTATGCGGAAGGCAACGCCATTATTCTCGGCTGGGCCGGGCAGTGTATCCTCGGAAGGAAGCCCGATACCCTCCATGTGCGATTAATCAAAGACGAAGAGGGTAAAATTAAAACCATCATGAAGCGTTTCAAAATAGATCGTGATGCAGCTAGAGATCACATCCGCCGGGAGGAAAAGGATTCAAAAAGTTTGATCAAGCACTACTTCAATGTGGATTGGAATGATGTCAAACTTTACGACCTCATCATAGATATGGGTAAGACTTCTGTTGAGGAGGCTGCGGAAACCATCATCGACAATTTGAAACGCAAGACCAAATAGACTAATCTGAACCATTCAGCAGGCGGAGAAGTTCAGATCCAAAACTACCCGCTCTCCTGATTCTACCGAAAGTCTTCCAGAGACTCTGGGGATCACATCCTCATTTATTAGCAATGTTAAACAGTTACAAGTCATTACCGTCAGCACTAGTGGCCGACTATATTGTTCGGCCGGCAGAGTCTTTTTTCAAGAAAGAGGCATCAAGCAGTGTCTTACTGCTCTTGGCCAGCTTTGTGGCAGTTGCTTGGGCCAATTCCGCTCTGGCTCCCTTTTATCATGATCTCTTGCACACCCACTTCACCCTCGAGTTAGGCGAATATCACATAAGCAAATCCCTGGTTCATTGGCTTAACGATGGTCTCATGACCTATTTTATCTTTATTGTGGGATTGGAGATAAAGCGCGAGATTCTCGTAGGCGACCTCTCGACCCCCAAAAGTGCCCTTCTCCCAGTGGTGGCTGCCCTGGGAGGCATGTTTGTTCCCGGAGCCATTTTTTTTGCCTTAAATCGCGGCACCCCAACTGTTAGTGGCTGGGGCATACCCATGGCAACAGATATTGCCTTTGCCTTGGGTGCCATTGCAGTATTTGGCCGAAAACTTCCGGTTGGCTTGAGAGTTTTCCTTTCTGCCTTTGCCATTGCCGATGACCTTGGTGCCGTGATTATTATCGCTGTCTTTTACACCAAAGAAATCGTCTGGAGTTATCTTATAATCTGCCTATTTTTCGTAGCTGGACTCGCCCTTGCCAATCTACTCTGGATCAGGTGGGCTCTGCTTTACGCCCTGCTAGGTCTCGGCATCTGGGTTGCTGTTTTGGGTTCAGGAGTTCATCCAACGGTGGCAGGGTTCGTGGTTGCCATGTTCATCCCGGCGCGGGGTAAGTATGATACCGATATATTCGTCAAGAAGGTTAAGGAGATCATGGATGAGTTCCAATGTGAGGAACAGAGCTGCGGCTACTCCATTATGCTCGACCGTGGCCACCTCAATGCGGTGCACTCTTTGGAAATGGCCTGCCACGAGGTAGAAACTCCTTTGCAGAGGCTCGAACACTCCCTGCACCCATGGATAGCCTTTGTCCTGCTCCCTCTCTTCGCTTTTGCTAACGCTGGACTCTCCCTTGAGGGCATGGACTTGACAAGTATTTTGCATCAGCCTTTGACCTTGGGGATCACTCTAGGCCTTTTCCTCGGAAAACCTATAGGTGTAACCCTTTTTTCCTTTCTGGCCGTAAAGACAGGTATAGCGGTGCTACCCGCTGAAGTTAGGTGGGCGCACATCATAGGTGCTGGTCTGTTGGGCGGAATAGGCTTTACCATGTCCTTGTTCGTCTCCGGACTCTC
>CP070689.1:647212-652589 GCA_020353155.1 Deltaproteobacteria bacterium
GGATCTCGGATTTCGGATTTCGGATTTAAAAAAACAAATAATCAGAAACTTCAATTTGAAGTTTACAATCCGCATTCCCAAACCGGGAACCCACCCGAAGGGTGGGCGTCCGAAGGACAAATCCGCAATCGAGTCACTCCGTCTCATTATCTGTCCTGTGCTCTGAAACTGTCAAGACCTCCGACAATTGTTCCAGGCTGGTAACCTCACCCGGTTCTGCTAGCCCACTTCTAGTCAACATCTCAACGAGTTGGGCGATGGCAGGCACCTCCAGCCCCAGCTGCTCAATAAGCTCCTCTTCCTGTAAGAAATCGTAAGGTGAGCCATCAAAAACCACCCCGCCCCTTTCCAGGGCAATTAACCTCTGGGCCACAAAGGCATCCTCCAGCAGGTGCGTTGTATGCAGCATGGTACTGGATGCTCCTCCATGGATTCGCTTCAGCAGGCTTAACATTTCCGCCCGGCTGCGGCCGCCAACCATTGAAAGGGGATCATCCAGCAAGAGACAGCTCTTCCTCTGCGCCAGGGCCCCTGCCAGAATCAGCCGCTGCTGCTCACCTCCGGAGAGATGATGGCTGAAATCCCGGGCCCGATGCCAAAGACCAACCCATCTCAAGGCCTCCTCTACGCGAGAACTGATTATCTCTGGAGCCACACCCATGTTTTCGAGAGCGAAGGCCACATCCTCGGCTACCACGGGCGAAACAATCTGGTTCTCGGGATTGGCAAAAACACAGGCGGCAAAATGGTTTAGTGCCCCCGCAGGAAGAACATTGGAATCTACCCTAATTTCTCCTCTTTGGGGCCGAAGAAGTCCCTTTATCAACTTCAGAAGGGTGGTCTTGCCGGCGCCTGATGGTCCCATCACAGCAACCCATTCACCAGCTGAAATCTTTAGACTAAAATCAACAAACAGAGGCTCATCCTCTGCAGCACCGTAAGAGAAGGTAATTTTGTCTAGTTCGATGCTTCCCATGTGGCAAGAATACCCGGATTTCTGGCAGATTCAAGCGATTTCGTCTCAGGGGATGGGATATTTGCTTGGGCAATGAACCGAGGTGATATGAGATGTGTTAGAAGGGCCAGTTTTCAGGGACCCTAATGAAGTGGTTTGGCACGCACTTTGAATGTGATTGACTAGATTTTTCATTTAGTGATAATTTAGCCATCGATGTCCACTGAGGCGAGGTAAGAGCAAACATGGCTGACACCACTAAGTTCAAGAAAGGAGCCACAATCATCCACGAAGGGACCACTGGTTCCCACGCCTATCTTATACTCTCGGGCTCCGTTGAGGTGTCCAAAAAAGTGGGAGAGGAAAAACTTGTACTGTCCAGATTAGTAAAAGGTAATATTTTCGGGGAGATGAGCCTTGTTGATGAGAAACCCCGGTCCGCCACGATTGTTGCTTTAGAAGACACAGAGGTTAGAGTCATAACCCGCGACCGCTTTGAGTCCATGTTGGAGCAGAATCCTCGTGCCGTCATACCCCTGCTAAAACAGGTCTTTCAGCGTGTCAGGTATTTGAACCAAATGGTAACGGCTTTCTGTGGCCAGGCCAGCACCGGCACCGTAGAACTTGCAACTAAACCTCTTCAATTGAGGGCGGTGACTGAAGAGGCCGAGAGGGCCATGCAGGGTAAAGAAATAGACATCACCAAAATACCTTTTCAGATTGGTAGAACATCCAAGGCCAGTGTTTTTGGCTCCAATGATTTGGATATCCAAGACACAGAACCATATCAGGTGTCAAGGTGTCACTGTTTAATAACCATCGTGGATAATGAATATTATGTAATCGATACAGTTAGCAGCCGCGGAACACTGGTTGGCGAAATCAAGATCGGAGGCCGTGAAGAGCAAAAACGAGTATTACTGGAAAGCGGCAAACATCGTATTGCCCTCGGCGGAGAAGAGTCTCCCTACGTTTTCGACCTTGTGGTTCCCTGATACATTCTCGAGAGATTTACCTCTGAAATAGTTCCATATTTTCCCCTGACTCTCCTGCACCTGGATAGTCCCAGGCAATAACCAGGATTTTCTAGAATTCGTCATAAAAGTACGACTGCTGCGGGTCTTGACATGATTGCCTAGTATTCTTACTTTTGAGCGAGTTATAAACGATTTCACAGCATGTTAGGACCCTTAAATTCATCGTGTTTCTATATTAATAATTCTAGGTGAAAATAGATCACTAAGGAGGTGTAATGGTAATGCTGATAAAATCAGGATCCATCAAAGGAGAACTCGAGCGCATGAGGCGGGAGATGGATCGCATTTGGGATCGATTCTCACGGGAGTCCTCAACCTATGAGCGGGATTGGAGTCCATCTTTGGACTTAATGGAAACCGAGGCCAGCCTGGTGGCCGAAATAGAAGTTCCTGGCATAAATCCTGACGACATTGATCTTTCGGTCACTCCAGATATGCTCACCGTAACCGGTGAAAAAAAACAGGAAACCGGGGAACAAGAAAAGAATTACCACCTTATGGAGCGGGCCCACGGTAAATTCAGCAGATCGATTACCTTACCAACTGCTGTGAACCCTGAGCGAGTGGAAGCGCGTTACAAAGATGGTATTTTGACAATCACCATGGGGAAGAGACAAACAGCCAAAAGTAAACGAATAGAGGTAAAAACAGCTTAGAGTGGGCCGGTAACGATTTGGGGTTCCGGCTAGCTGCTTTGCTCACTTTGCGATAGGGAACCATGTGGAGTGATGGAGTAATGGAGTGATGGAGTAAACGAATAAGGGTTAAACCCTCAGTGCAAAATTTGACTGAGAAATAATTTGGTGCGCTCGTGCTGTGGGTTCTCAAAAAAATGTATCGGAGTGTTTTCCTCTAGAATTTCACCTTCATCCATAAAAAGCACCCTGTGGGCCGCGCTCTTGGCAAAACCCATTTCGTGAGAGACCACGAGCATGGTCATGCCCTCTTTTGCCAAGTCGATCATAACGTCCAGAACTTCCTTGATCATTTCAGGATCTAGGGCAGAGGTAGGCTCGTCGAACAACATTACTTTCGGTCTCATGCACAAACTGCGGGCAATGGCCACACGCTGCTGTTGTCCGCCTGAAAGCTGTCCTGGGTATTTTAGGGCCTGATCAGCAATGTGTACCTTCTCCAGGAAAAACATAGCTGTTTCTTCCGCTTCTGCCTTTGGAGTTTTTCTCACCCATATCGGCCCTAAGCTCAGATTTTCAAGGATTGTGAGGTGGGGGAAAAGGTTGAAGTGTTGAAAAACCATGCCCACCTCTTCACGTATCTTCTCGATATTCTTCAGATCATTGGTTAGCTCAATGCCATCGACAATAATGCGGCCCCGTTGATGTTCCTCTAATCGGTTAATACAGCGGATCAGGGTTGATTTTCCGGAGCCTGAGGGGCCGCAAATGATGATTCGTTCCCCTTTGTGGACGGTGAGATTTATGTCCTTGAGAACATGAAAGTCGCCAAACCACTTGTGCATATCGATGATCTCAATGATAGGATCACCCTCTGGTTTTTCACCTTTCTTGTTCGGCATTTCGTTGCTCACGGATTCAATTCCCCTTTCAAAGTAGGCATACCAGAGGAATTGAGGAATTCACAGCCACGAGAGGTTTGGAGATTGCCATGCCTCCGTCTTATAATCCCATAATTCCTGAATCCCAAAATTCCTAAATTAAGCCCAGTATCCAGTATCTAGCTTCCAGAATCAAGTCCCTCTATACAACTCTCGCTCCAGGCGGCGGCTGTAGCTGGACATGGAAAAACAACCGGTGAAGTAAATCAAAGCAATGAAAATATAGGCCTCCACACTAAATCCCATCCATCTGGGATCAGATAGGGTTGCTTGCGTGGTCTTGAGGAGATCGAAGAGCCCTATGATCACCACCAGGGATGTATCTTTGAATGCGGAAATAAGAATGCCGACGGATGGTGGAATCACAATCTTCAATGCCTGGGGCAAAATAATTAATCGCATCTTCTGATAATAATTCAATCCCAACGACTCAGCCGCTTCATACTGCCCACGGCTTATGGCCTGCAGGCCACCCCTGACCACCTCTGCTATGTAGGCAGCAGTGAAGAGGATGATGGCCACTTGCGCCCTGAGAATGTTGTTTATGGTTATCCCTTCCGGCAAAAACAAGGGAAACATAACGGAGGACATGAATAGAAGACTGATCAAAGGCACCCCGCGAATTGTCTCGATATAGACGACAGAGAGGGCCTTTATGGCAGGCATTCTTGACTGTCGCCCCAACGCCAGAAGAACTCCCAGGGGGTAGGCAGCTGTCAGCCCGAAAACAGAAAGTAAGAGGGTAAGTGGTAAACCACTCCACTTGGTGCTTTCTACTGGCGGCAAGCCGAATAAGCCACCTTTCAGGAGCAGACCCATGACGAAGAGACCGATGAGCCATGAGTAGCCCAGCCATTTCTTCCAGTAGCGCCTGTTCCTGCTGACGATAAGAAGGGTGAACAAAATAATCATAGCCAGCAAGGGACGCCACTGCCACTCGTACGGAAAGAAACCAAAGATGATAAAACGCACGTTATTGGTTACAATCGACCAGCAGGCACCACCAGCCTCCCTGCATTCAGCCCCAGTGGTAGTCCAGCTGCTGTCAATTAAGGCCCAGCGAATTAAACCAGGCACTATTTTCCACAAAAAATAGATGGTCACAATGGTCAAAAATGAGCTCAAAACCGAGCTAAATAGATTAGCCCGCACCCATCCTACGACCCCGACTCGAGTGACAGGTGGCTTTATTTCTGTGGTCTCGTAAGCTTCTTGCATGAGAGTTCTATCTCTCCACCAAAGCTACTCTCTTGTTATACCAGTTCATGAAGGCTGAGGTGCTCAGACTAAAAAAGAGATACACCACCATGATCATACCCACACCTTCAATGGCCTGTCCTGTCTGGTTGATAGTGGTGTTGGCCACGGAAACGAAGTCTGGGAAGCCGATGGCAATGGCAAGAGTACTGTTTTTAGTGAGATTCAACATCTGACTTGTAAGTGGTGGAATGATTACCCTGAGGGCCTGCGGCAAGATGACCAACCGCAAAACCTGCCCGGGTTTCAGACCCATAGACATGGCAGCTTCCACCTGGCCGCGACTTATGGCCTGGATGCCGGCGCGGACTATTTCAGCCACGAAGGCGGCGGTGTAAAGAACCAACCCTAATAAAAGGGCGGCGAACTCGGGGCTGAAGGTGGTGCCTCCCTCAAAATTGAAGCCCACAAGTTTAGGAACGTTCATTTTCAGAGGCGCTCCCCCCAGTAACCAGGTGGCAAGAGGAAGTACCAGGAGAATAGCAAGGGAGACGAGGAAGACTGGAAAAAGTTGTCCTGTTTTTTCTTGTCTTTTTTTTGCCCAGCGCCGCA
>CP070689.1:652689-760289 GCA_020353155.1 Deltaproteobacteria bacterium
ATCCTTTCTCCCCTCTTTACAATGAAACGTAAGACAAAAAACAGAAGACTCATCACCCCCAGAAAACTCGCGATAATTATGTTCTGGAAACGGGTGATGGCTGCATAATCCTCAGAGATATCTTGGGTAATTTCGAACACCCCCAGAATACGGCCATGGCCCCGCCCCAGAGGTCTTTCCATGCGAAATGGGATGTAAGTCTTGAGCTGCCTTTGCTTCGCCACTACTCCCAACTCGAAACCAAGAAAGCTTCCACGAGAAATTAGCTGGGATGAGGATTTGCCCTCCCGGGCCAACTTAAAATCGATTCCCCCCAACCCTGTGAGCCCAACTAAGGAACGATCGGTGCTATAAGTAACCACCTCATTTATATCATACACATCCACCCTGTATAGATTGAATCCGTGAATGGTGCTACTAACTACCTTGTCCATAAGCTCATATTGTTTGGGGTTGGCAAGCTGGATCCGACCGTATTTGAGCACCGTGGGCAGGACAAATTGGGTGAAAACTTGATGGTTCAAGTTTGCGGCCACGAAGAGGGCGTATTGCTCGCTTTTTCTGAGAAGTTCGTTCTTGGCCCGCTGAGAGATGAAAATGGAGAGCAACAAGGTCGGGATGAAGATCACCACCAAACTGGTCAATGAAAAATACTTGACCAATCTAAAAGGCTTGATGCTTTCCCTGGCGTCCGCACCTAGCTGCATGTATGCAACCCCTACCCTTTTGGCCTATTGTACACTACCTTTTAGATATTTTCTGCCTGTCCTTTTTTCCCTCTAAAAGCTCAAACGTAAGTGGAGCGCCAGTCGATCTTTCCCAGGTTCCATACCAAAAGAAAGCCGGTATTTTTCCTTAAGCTCCCGGCGATATTTACTTTCATCTTTCTGATTCTCTTCTCTGGCTGCTTGGGCTGCACTCCGAATTCCGCCTACATACCAGCCCAATTCAAAGAATATCAGGATTCCGCCAAGAACCGGGCTGTCATGTTCAAAGGCCAAAACTGCTCCTGCTATAAAAAGAGCGTTGAGTAAAAAAGATGAGGCAGCCTGGCCTGGCCGACCCGCATAAAGATGGCCTGAACCTGGCAAAACCGCGGACAGTGCTCCTGCCATTACTGGAGACCTCTCCCCTTCTTCCGGCCGCTGGTGCAATGCTTGGCGAAGTGATCTTGCTCTGGGATAGTGTTTACTCTCTGGCTGGATCCGCTCAAGGGTGGCCATTGCTGACTTATATCTGCCGCTGTCGATCTGGAGCCACGCCAAGCTTAGGTAAAGGGTATCAAGTTCTGCATAGTTGGGATATCTCTCAATAAACTGCTTGGCCCAATAGATGGCCCTCGGGTAACGTTCCTGTTCCTCCCGGATCGCTATCATCTCTAACAAGGCCTCAGGCCCAATTGGCTCATCCGCCCTATCATTGAATAATCTAATCAAGTAGCTAAAACCCTTATCGGACCTACCCTCTCGACGATAGCACCTGCCAATTTGGAGTTTGGCCTGGTCAACCCGATAATCTTTTGGAAAAAGAAAGACAAAACGTTGGTACTCACTCAAGGCCCGGTAATAGTCTTGCTTTTCATAAAGGTGATTGGCAAAGTCCCACAGAAGATCCGCCCTTTCCTCAGCCGCCACCGGCTGAGCCAGAACCGTGAAGTGGAAAAGAAGAATCCAGCACCAGCCAAATCTGCCTAGTAGTAGGGAGCGAGCCATGGCCTCATCCGCTTTAACTCTTGAGTGGATTGATCGTCCTCATCTGCCTTTTCTAGGGCCTTCTCTATCTTCCTTTCTATATTTTCTCGGTTATTCCTTCGCTCAACATAATCGCTGTCTAGCTCCCGGGCCTTCAGATAGGCTTTGCCTGCGTCCATATAGCGCTTCTGGTGGAAAAGAGCCACCGCTAAGTTGTATTGAGCTTTGCAGTAATGCGGATTTAGCCTGATAGCCTGACGAAACTCCTCTTCTGCCCGCCCGGAGAGTCCCTGCTTGAGATAGACAACTCCCAGATTATTGTGAGGAATCGGGTAGGTACCGTCAAGTTCAATTGCTTTTACGAAGTGAGCTTCCGCTTCTTGAAGATCTCCAGACTTGAGGTAGTAGTAGCCAAGGGCGTTCCAATAGGGAGCTTTCTGCGGATAAGTCTGCACGAGCTTTTTGTAACGTTCGATACCATGAGCTACGGACAACTCATCTTCCTTCGCCAACAGAGGCGCAGCGGAGATGAACACTAGGAATGTCAGCATGCTAACAATTCTTCTTGGGGTCAAAATTATCTCTTTCCTCTTGCATCTGGCGACTTAGCACCTTGCTCATTTTTCCGCCTTCCGTCCTCTGTCTTCTGTCCACTGCCTTCTGCCCGCTGCCCGCTGCCCGCTGCCTGCTGTTTTGCTCGCTCTTCTCGAACCCGGTGGCGCCAGTGGTTTAACCTCTCTGCCAAAGTCACCTCATAGCCTCGACTAGTGGGCTGGTAAAATTCAATGTGCTGCAAATCCTCGGGCAGGTAACTCATGGGTACGTAGGCCTCGGCAAAGTCATGAGGATAACGATAGTCTCGGCCATAACCCAACTCGCGCATCAGCCCCGTCGGTGCGTTGCGCAGTTCCATGGGTACTGGCAAACTGCCCCTTTCCTCGGCCTGCCGCCGCGCCTTGGAGTAAGCCTCATAGAGAGCATTGCTCTTCGGCGCCGTCGCCAAATAGATTGCCGCTTCCGCCAGGGCCAGGTCTCCCTCAGGCCGTCCCACTAAATGAAAGGCCTGCTGGGCTGCCACGGCCACCATGAGAGCTCGGGGATCGGCTAAACCTACATCTTCCGAGGCGAAACGCACCATTCTACGAGCGATATAAAGAGGGTCCTCTCCCGCCTCTAGCATTCTCGCAAGCCAGTAGAGAGCCCCATCCGGATCACTTCCGCGCAAACTTTTGTGAAGAGCAGAAATCAGGTTATAGTGTTCCTCGCCGTTCTTGTCATAAACAAGAGATTTCTTCAGAATCGCATCTGCCATTGCCTGGCGGTCCACTTGGCGATAGCCACTCTCGTCCACAGCAGTCGTTTGCACCGCCATCTCTAACCCGCTCAGAGCCAAACGGGCATCTCCTTTCGCCGCCCGAATCAAATAAGATAGGGCTTCATCTTCCACCTTGGGCTTTAGACCGCCCAATCCTCTTTCCTCATCAGCCAGGGCGCGACGGAGAATCAGCTCCAGATCGGACTCATTCAAAGATTCTAGCACTACCACTGGTGCTCGCGAAAGGAGTGGAGGAATGACTTCAAAGGAAGGGTTCTCTGTTGTTGCCCCTAAAAAAGTTACCGTGCCGTTCTCCACATATGGGAGGAGCAAGTCCTGTTGGGCTTTGTTGAAGCGATGAATTTCATCAACGAACAGAATGGTAGGCTTGCCCAGTTGCCGCCTGGCTTCATCTATGGCGGCCCTAACGTCCTTGACTCCGGCAGTGACAGCGGAAAGGTTTACAAGATGAGCACCGCTGTCTTGGGCGATCAAACGGGCCAAAGTGGTTTTACCACAACCCGGTGGTCCCCATAAAATTAGGGATTGCATCCTGCCATGCTTGAGCAACCGGCCCAAGAGTTTGTGAGGAGCCATGATTTGCTCCTGCCCCACAAACTCAGCCACGGTAATGGGCCGCATTCGTTCTGCCAGTGGACGTTCTGACGCCCTGACCGTAGCTGCAAAAAAATCCTCTTGTTTCAAAGTCCCATCCAGTAATATTGATAAGCAATCAGCAACTAGCCGTGAGCCATCAACAAAATGAGATCTTTCATCAGCTGACCGCGGAAAGCTGATAGCTGACAGCTCGATTATCATTAGTAATTTCAAGGGATTTGAGCGAAACCTTACCCCAAGCAGTCTGGTTTGTCAATGGAGCTAGATACAGGTGTTTATCCACTTTTTATCTCTGGATTTGCTCAATTGTTGTGGTGAGAATCTGCTATGGCCAGGGTGAACTGCGAGGTAAACAGCATCGGAGCAACCGGTGCGAAGCCTCCGCTATCTACGAGGACCAACATCTGCATCGGCGCGAGGATAGGCCATTTGGTTTAAAACTACATTATGAATGGCAGCGACTATGCTGGTTTACCGAGTAGATTACCCTGGCCATACCAGGGTCACTTCAGTAGATAGACAAATCCAAAAAGTGAAATTGGGGTAACTCTTGAGGTAGGTAGTTGAGGAATGAGAGGAAACTTTGCTAATTAATGAAGTGGTCTAGTGGCTACTGAGTGGTCTCCTTTACTCGCCCAAATAGGCCTCCCTTACCTTGGGATTTTCCAAAAGGGAGCGAGCGCTGTCTTCTAGTACAACCCTGCCAGTCTCTATAACATATCCGTAATCAGCCAACTCCAGGGCAGCCTGGGCATTTTGCTCTACCAGAAGGATGGTAACACCCTGCTCTTCTCTGATCTGACGGATTATGCCCATGATATGCTCTACTACTAAGGGAGCCAATCCCAAGGAAGGTTCATCTAGCAGAAGTAGCCTTGGGGTGCTCATCAAACCTCTGGCAATGGCAAGCATTTGCTGCTCGCCCCCGGAAAGGGTCCCACCCACTTGCCTCCGTCTCTCCTCTAGAATGGGAAAAAAGGAGAAAGCCCGCGTGAGGGCTTCATTGATCTCTTTTTTGTCCTTTCGCAAGTAAGCGCCAAGGGTAAGATTTTCCTGCACGGTGAGCAGTGGAAAGATTCTCCGTCCCTCGGGCACCTGTACGATCCCCCGCCGCACAATCTCCTCAGGAGCGCGGCCACCGATGGGTTTTCCCTGAAACTCTATATTGCCCGAAGTAATAAGCTGAATGCCACTGATGGACATAAGGGTGGTGGATTTGCCTGCACCGTTAGCACCGATGAGGCAACAAATGCTACCCTCCTTGACCTCTAGAGAAACTCCCTTCAAGGCGTGAATCTGTCCATAGTGGCTATGGATTTCTTTAAGTTTTAGCATCAGCCGAGCCCCTGCCAAGATAAGCTTCAATCACCCTCGGATTGGCCCTAATCTCATCCGGGGTTCCATGGGCAATGAGCACACCGTGATCTAGGGCATAGATATGGTCGGCTAGGTTCATCATCACCTTCATATCATGCTCAATGATCAGTACTGTGACCCCTCTATCACGGATTTTGCGTATAAGCCGCATGAGCTGAGATGACTCCTGGGGATTCATCCCTGCTGCCGGCTCATCCAGTAGCAGCAAGCGGGGCTGGGAAGCCAGGGCTCGAGCCAATTCCAGTCTCCGCTGCTCACCATAGGCCAGGGCCCCAGAAAGATCGAAAGCCCTGTGCTCTAGACCCACAAACTTGAGATGCTCTAGGGCCTCTACTTCTATATTTCTTTCTTCCTCTCGTTGGGAATGGGTGCGAAAAAGGGTGGCATATATTTTTTGGGCCATTTGTCCGTGAGCGCCTATCCTCACATTATCCAAAACACTCAGAGTAAGAAAGAGACGGATATTTTGGAAGGTCCTGGCCACGCCCAACCTGTTGATTGCGTCCGGGCCTAACCTGAACCCGTAAAGCTGACGTACTTCGCGCAGGAGCAACTGCCAGGCGAGATATGTGCTGAAAGCAATGGCCAGGATGGACCATGGTATGGCCAAATATGACAGCGGTACATCGACGCCAGGCAATTGTCCCAGGAAAGCGGAGTGGGTCAACCACCAGATAGACAGATAAAGGTCCCCCAGGATAAAGACGAACATGGTGCTCCAGGCCCAAATTTGAAATTCCCTCAGACCCCGCACCACGACCATCCTTATACTCAGAATAAAAATGGCCAGTAGAGTCAGCTCAACTTTAAAGAATGTTCGGGGTAAGAAAAAAGACCAGAAGAGTGGAAGCCACGCCAGACTTAAAATGATAAAGAGCCAAGAAAGAAGCTTGACTAATCGTGCTTTCCGGCTCGAAAGTTCTGGAACAACCGATCTTTCTTGAAAGAGCACTTGGCCTTCCGTGGGATAGTACAGTCCAGTAAGGCAGTTAAAAAGAGTGGTCTTTCCCGCGCCGTTAGGCCCAATAATTCCCACTATCTTGCCAGTCTCCACCTCTAGACTTACCTGGCTCAGGGCGCTGAGACCCCCAAAGACCTTAGAAAGCTTACTAACCCTGAGGATAGCATCCATAGTGAGGTTCACTCCTTGCTACCAAGGGTGGCCAAACGCTGCTTGATCCGTGCCGCCTTACTCTCCTGGGCCCTATCAAAGGGAATAAGCCCTGCTGGACGCCAGCGCATCATGAGCACTAGGATCAGTCCATAAATCAGATATCGGGCACTGAACATTGCTTGCGGCAGAGCGGCCCGGAGGATTTCCGAGAGAGGAATGAGAATAAGTGCACCCAGCATGGTGCCGGTGATGCTCCCCATGCCGCCGAAGACTATCAGGCAGAGAATGAGAATGGACTCCCAGAATTTGAACATATCAGGGTGGATGAACTTGAACCATCTGGCGAAGAAAGCACCCCCCATCGCACCAATGGAGGCGCTTATGGCGAAGGCAATGATTTTGTAGCGTATGAGGTTAATGCCACAGCACTGGGCTGCGATCTCATCCTCTCGTATGGCAAACCAGGCCCGCCCTAGTCGCGAGTCTTCTAGCCTGGTAGACACCAGCATTACAAACATCAGCAGTAGGAGCACCAGATAGTAAAACTCCCATTCGAGTTTAATAGGGTGGCCAAATATAACAGGAGGTGAAATGCCTGGAAGCCCCATAGGTCCCCGGGTAAGCCAAAGTTCATTTCGTATGACTAAAACCACAAGCTCAGAGAAGCCAAAGGTTACAATGGCAAAATAATCTCCTGTAAGGCGCAGAGTAGGTGCCCCGAGCAAAATCCCCCAGAGGGCACCGTTGAGTGCTGCCAGCGGCAATATCACCCAAAAGCTGAGATCGTAATGGATGGTGAGCAACCCTGCTGTATAGGCGCCTATCCCATAAAATCCCACGTAGCCGAGGTCTAAAAGTCCGGTAAATCCCGGCACAATATTAAGTCCCAATGCCAGGATCATATAAAGAATGGCAGTGGTAAGCACTCTGAGGAAATAATTTGTCGAAGCTCCCAAAGGTAACCAGGGCAAAAGAAGGGCAAGTACAAAAATAGCGGCTAATTTCCACCGGGGGGACATCTTGGGCATCATACTTTCTCCCCCAACTGTTGCCCTATGAGACCCGAGGGTTTGAAGATTATAACCAAGATCATAACAGCATAAGAAATGCCGTCCCGATAGGCGGAGGAAAGATAGCCCGCCCCCAGAACCTCTGCTATCCCCAAAACGCCTCCGCCGAGCATAGCTCCCGGCACACTGCCAATGCCTCCGAGCACCGCTGCAGCAAAAGCCTTTACTCCTGCGATGTAACCCATGGTGGGGAAGATAGCATTGTAGTAAAGGCCAACAAGTATACCAGCCATACCTCCCATGGCCGAACCGATTGCGAAAGTAAAAGAGATGACCCTGTTGACTCCTATGCCCATCAAGGCGGAGGTAACCTTGTCCTGCGATACAGCACGCATGGCCATGCCTACTTTGGTCTTGTGAATAATGAGGTGAAGAATAAACATGAAGATTACGGTGACTGAAAGGATGAAGACCTGGAGCCAAGTCAAGGAGACATCACCCACAGTGAGTGCCGCTTTGAAGAATACGGTCGGCAGGACCTCTCGCGGGTAGGACTTAATCTGGGATCCCCAAATGAGCAGGGCAAGATTCTGAAGAAAAATTGACATGCCAATAGCAGTAATCAAGGCCGCCAACCTCGGCGCTGTGCGCAATGGGCGATAGGCGACATAGTCTAGAACAACTCCAAAAACAGCGCAGATCAATAGCGTTGTCAGGAATGCCACAAAAAACGGCAGACGCAGTGCGGTCACCTGAGAGTAGGCCAAAAAGGCCCCCAGCATGTAAATCTCGCCGTGGGCGAAATTGATCAGCTGGATCACTCCATAGACCATGGTGTAGCCCACCGCGATAAGAGCATAAACTCCTCCTAGGGTGATGCCGTTGACCATTTGTTGGAGAAAAAGGCTTGATATGTCCAGCAGGTTTTCCACTGAAAGACCTCTATTTAAAAAAGGGCAGGCCAAATATTGACCTGCCCTTCAGCCACATCTTCAAGTGCCTATTGCAGTTGCTGTTTGGAGCTGGCCCACTTGCCGTTTTTGATTTCTTTTATGAAAGCTGCTTTGAGGCAGTCACCATTTTCATCAAAGTAGGTCTTGCCCGCAACTCCTACGTAAGCCTTATCTAGGGAGTTGATCCCCGCCAGATAGGCCTGAATATTTTCTCGGTCCATTCCTACTGCTTTAATGGCTTCTGCTGCCATGCCCACCGCATCGTAGGTGTTCGCGGCAAACCAGTTGGGATCCTTCCCGTAAACCCGTTTGTATGATTCGATGAATTTAGCGGCTTGCGGCCCCGCCTTGTCCGGCAAAAATGGTGTGGTGACGAAGAGTCCCTCGGCATCTGGATTCCTGACCATGAGGTCGTCGTCAAGACCGTCAGCCCCGAACAGACTAACCTTCAAACCCAGACTGGCCGCCTGGGTAGCAATGAGGGTTCCCTGGGGCGCATAGCCGGGATTGAAGATGGCATCCGGCCTCATCATCTTGAACTTGGTGAGCTGGGGCTTGAAGTCAGTGGTGTCTGAAGTGTAAGCTTCAGTTCCGAGTATTTTGATGCCCCGCTTTACTGCCTCTTTCATAAAGGCGCTCATCAACCCCAAGGAGTAATCGTTGACCTCATAAAATACTGCTATGCGTTTGAAACCTTTCACTTCATCCACGTAGCGGGCGAGAAAGGCCCCCTGAAAGTCGTCCCTGTAGACATTGCGGAAGTAGTATGGGCTCATCTTACCGATATCCACATTGGTGGATGCAGGAGAGATGGCCGGTAGTTTGGCCTCCCGGTAAACGGGCAGGGCAGCCAATGTGGCCGAACTGCAAAGGTGGCCAACAACTACGACCACCTCTGGGTCGTTGGCTAACTTAGTGGCAACAGTAGCTGCCTCCTTGGGATCACACAACTCGTCTTCCAATACAATCTTTACCTTGTTACCATTGATTCCTCCGGCGGCGTTTATCTCGGAAGCCTTGAGAGCAGCACCATTCTTCACTCCTTCACCGAATGAGGCCAGCTGGCCAGTGAAGGGTGAAGCCACTGGGATCTTGATGGTGTCAGCATAAGCCACCCCGGTCACAAGGCCCAAAACTAAAACCACGTACAACAGTTTCCTCATGATACCCTCCTTCTCCTAAGATGCTCTATTCTTCATAACCGTTAAACTATGCGCTAAAATAATTTCTATTTCTAAACAATATACATGTTGCTTTTCAAGTGGCCTCAAAAGATAGTCCATAAGCAAAAGATAAAGCAGGTGTCAAACAAAATTCGGAGCAACTCCATTGGGAAGAAATATTTCTAAGTTTTTACCTAATGGCTCCCAAATCATCTTAGCCCGGCTAAGAAAAAACAGACGCTGGAAGTTAAAGGGAAATCTTTGTTTTACAAAAAAACATTCTGCAATTAGACACTCTTCAATCTGAACTATAAAATCTGAGATCCTGAAGTGGCCGCAGTGGCGCCAAGGCGTGACCTCATCAAATATCCGGACTAGGGATTTACTGTGGTTACGTAGTTAAACTTGCCATTTTTAACTCTGGTGACGACCAAGCTCTTGACCGTTCTGCCGTCATCCTCAATCTTTATGGCACCGGTGACCCCCTTGTAGTTTTTCGTTTCAATTAGAGCAGCCCTTATCTTGGATCCCTCCGAGGACTTAGACTTATTAATCGCCCCGGTTAGAATGAAATAGGCATCCGCCCCTAGAGCTCCGAAACCATCTACATCCCTCTTGTGTTCTTTCTTGAAGTTAGCAACAAACCTCTGACCCAAGTTGGTGCTCACCATTTCCGGGCTGAAGTGAGACGTAAGGTAAACCCCTTCCACAGCCTTGCCGCCAGCTGTTATAAGCTCCGGCACATGGGCTCCGTCGGCCATTAGAATCGGTGTCTTTATTCCCATTTCCCTAATCTGCCTGGCTAACAAAGCATCTTCAGTGTAGTAGTTTGGTATGTATATAATATCTGGCTTTGCAGCGTTTATCTCAGAAAGCTGACGTCCAAAATCCCGGTCACCCGTCTGGATATAAGCCGTTATAAGAACCTTACCACCCATCTCCCCGAAGGCTTTCAGAAAGAGATTGCCCAAGCCGACACTATAGTCTGCCTGGGCAATGTCCACGATAACCGCCGCGGTGTTGGCCCCCATTGCTATCCTAGCCTGCCTGGCAGCAGTCTGACTTTGGAAGGAATCGTCGAAGCACGCTCGAAACACATATTTTTTGTCTCGGGTAACGAGGAGATTGGTGGCAGAGGGCGAAATCATAGGAATCCCGTACTTTTCAGCAATGGAGCCTCCAGCTAAGGCATCCGCACTCGTTGCCCCCCCTATAATACCCACCACCTTATGTTCTTCAATTAACCTTTCTACAGCCTCGCCTGCTTCACTTTGGTCACTCTTGCTGTCCTCCAGCACCAGTTTGACTTTCCGTCCCAAGACCATACTCAGCATCTTGTGCGCTGTCTGAATGCCAAGCCATTCCATCTGGCCAAAGGCCGCAACACTACCGGTCATAGGTAAAAAAACGCCTATATTAATTGGCTCTACCGCAGCAGCCGGAAGATTCTGCAAAAATCCGAAGGCCAAGAGCAAAAAAATGCGGAACGCTCTTTTCATTGTTCCTTGTCCGTCAATTAGGTGAAAAAGACAACAGTAGTCAAAAAATTAGCCCCACAAAATTCTTCAGCTGAATCTGGCAATTTTTCCTGAGAAAAACTGAGGCAGAAAGGGTTGGTTCTCCCCACCCCGAGAATATCCCACTAAGAAATGGACGGTCGACTGGTAAGGAGGCCCACTATTGATAACCGAGCGCGTTGCCCAGTGAAATGAAGTAAAGCTATCACAAGCCTAACAATGGTGTCAATCTGCGCAGCGCTCAGCGCTTCGCGCACTAGGGACTAGACAGTAGGCAGTAGGCACTAAGCACTACAACTCGGAACGGAGGATCTGAATATAAATCCGAATACCTGCCCACCATGCGAACAAGGCGAGGCGGCGGGCGCAATCGGAAATTCTGACCGCTGATTTCTGATCTCTGTCTAATCTCCTCCCCCCGTCGCCCTGATGTGCCTAGTGCATAGCGCTTAGTCCCTAGTAGAATGGCTGCCAGCATATGAGTGCCTTGTTAAGCAAACTATCTACTTGTCATCTGCCAGCACGGGGAACTCAATAGTGGGTGGCTTCGCCGGTCTCAGTCGTCCATTGTGGATTTCGGCTACAAAAAAAGGCCTTTGACTCGTCCCATCCTGTTTGAAAAAAACCGGACCACCTATTCCTCTAAATGACTTGCTAGGTGCGGAAATCCTCCTTATAGCGCGAAGAAAATCATCTCTATTTGGTCCAGAGCGGCTCAACACTTCCAAGGCCAACTGCATGGAATCATAACCGGCCACTGCGATCCAGTCGGGCCTCCGCTTACTGAATTGCTCGAAACTCTTGACAAATTTGGACTTCTCGGGATCCTCACTGTCTAGCATACTCGGCTGGCAAACAAGCAGCCCCTCAGCTGCCTGGCCGGCCATTTCATAGAAATCGAGGTCCGCTAACTGATCTGGTCCTAAGACCAAACCACCAACTTTCTGTCTCCGATGCTCAACTAAGAACAAGCTGGCAGCTCTTGGCGAGGCTGCGACAAAAGTAACATCTGGCCTTGCACTTTTAAGAAATTCTACTGCCCGTGCTGCCTTTTCCGCTTTTGGATTGGTTAAAATATTCTCAACCAACTCTAAGCCCAGACGATTGGCTTCCTCCAGGAAAAAAGTGCTGAGTAAGTTACCGAAGCTTGAGCCATCGCTTAATATTGCAACTCGGGTAAGACCAAGTCCCTTTTTCGCATAGGCAGCAAGAAACGCCCCTTGCTCTCCATCCCCATACAGCAGGGGGAATAGATGACGGCTATCATCCTTCCTGATGAAGTCAGCAGAAACAGTGGGATTGATCAACGCCAGATGCACTTTTCTATAAATAGGAAGAACAGCACGAATGGTCTCTGGACATAAATAGCCAATCACAGCAATCGTTGAACCGTTGGCCGCAATGCGCTCGGCAACAGCAGTAGCGCTGCCAGTATTGCAAGGCGACTCGTATACAATCATCTCTATCCGATGGTCGGCTACCAGTCCCCCAGCTTCCTCAATCGCCATCAACGTCCCAAGTCGCAGCATTTCGCCCTCTTCCTGCAAGGGACCACCACCTGGCACCACCACTGCAATCCTCGCTGGACCACTCCACTGAGCCTTTTCCTCCTGCTCGCCGCAGTTCAAAAGTACCACACTCATGATGACCAACAGGGCAAGGCAAAGCGAAACCGAGACAAGGCGGCGGGAAGAAAGGGAGATAAAATGACTGAAGCCTCTTATTGTTAACAAAGGAATTTCTCTGGAATGACTCATCTTCATCGCCTCTCCCAGTCACCCAAGCCCCGCCTCATCCCTCAGGCGCGTCTCCTTCTTTTCTTCCCCTTGCCATTTTCCCTGCCTCGAAAAATCAAGCGCACGGGGGTTAAGTCAAGCGAGAATGCTTTTCGAATCTGATTTGTAAGATAGCGCTGGTAGGAAAAGTGAATTGCTTCCGGGTAGCTGACGAATAACACAAAGGTTGGTGGCTGAGAGGTCACCTGGACTCCATATAAGATCTTAGTTCGACGCCTGCCATGCATGGGTGGTTCGTGGCGGGAAACTGCAGCTGCCAGGACTTCATTGACAGTAGAGGTTTGCACCCTCGTACAATATTGGGAGAACACATTGTTCAACATAGGCAGTAAGGTTGACACCCTCTTCCCCGTTAAGGCAGATATTCTTAATTGAGGAGCATAGGGCATGAATTTTAGCGCATCATCTACAGATTCGGTTATTTCTGCCACCCTTTTGGGGTCTTGCTGCACTAGATCCCATTTGTTGATTACCACAACAGCACCACGGCCCCGATCATGAATATATCCAGCGATGCGCACATCCTGTGCGGTGATACCCTCCGAAGCATCTAGGAGCAAAACCGCGACCTGGCATCGGTCAATACTTTTTAAAGCCTTGAGTACGCTGAACTTCTCGATTTTCTCCCGTGTCTTGCTACGCCTCCGAATCCCTGGCGTGTCTATTAGTAAATACGCTTGATTATTTAGTGTAACACTCACGTCGATGGCATCCCTGGTTGTGCCAGGTAAATCGCTCACCAGAACACGTTCGGACCCTAGAATGCGGTTGAGGAGAGAAGACTTGCCTACGTTCGGCCTGCCAATTATTGCCACCCGAATCCCTTTCGTCTCATCCTCTTGGGTGATCTCTGGGGGAAGCATCTCCACCATAGCGTCCATCATATCCCTGATGCCATAACCGTGGGCAGCAGATATGGGGAAAAACTTCTCCATCCCTAGACCATAGAACTCGTAACTGGCACTCTCTTGTTCTGGACCGTCTATCTTGTTGACCCCGTAAAGAACCGGCTTGCCGGACCGGCGCAAAAGATCCACTACCATGGCATCACCAGAGTGTAATCCCTCTTTGCCGTCAGCCAGAAAAATCACCAAATCCGCCTCCTCAACCGCCATTTGTGCTTGCTGACGAACTTGCACCTTAAGAGGGGCCTGGCCTGCCTCTTCTTCTATTCCACCAGTATCAACTAGACAAAAAGATCTATCTCCCCAGGTGACTTGAGCAATTAGCCGATCACGGGTGATGCCCGGTGTATCATCTACTATTGCTCGGCGATCCCTGCAGAGCCGATTGAACAAGGTCGATTTTCCCACATTGGGCCGACCCACTATGGCAACAATAGGGATAACGCTGGAACCAGTGCTAGTAGTTTGTCCCTCTACCATGTCATCTCACATTTATCATTTTCCTTTTTATTAAGAGCAACTTCCGCTCTCCACTCACTACGGGCAATGACATAAAATGACCAATAAGATATATATGATAAATGACTCTACGCGCTCGGCTCTCTGCGCTCTGCGCTCCGTGCCTCCCTTTCCAATCTGGCCGCCGCATCGGCCACTGCCTGGTGGCTCTGGTTTTCCACCAGCTCTGCCAAAGTTCGGTAATTTGAACATGAAGGTTCTGATAATAGCCGTCTCAGGCTCCGCCAAGCCGGTTTGATGTATTGGGCGAAATGTGGCCTTCCTCTTATCCTGGTCAGAAAAGAAAAGGCGGCGAGAACCTGTAAATTCCGACAAAGTGCTACATGGTGAAACCCGTCCATAAACTCGTCAATCGACATTCCGGTCAGCTCAATTAGATTCCTGCTATGTGAAGTCAATAACTCATTTTGGATGGACTGCGGCAATTGCACGTATGGATCAAAGAGCAGCGACGCCAGATCGTACTGGGGGGGGCCCAAGCGGGCTCCCTGAAAATCTATTAGGTAAAGAATATCGCCTTTTACCATTAAATTGCGGGACTGAAAATCTCGGTGCAGAAAAAACAATCGGCTGCCCACCTTTCCTGCCCTTGCCGCCAAAAGGGAAAAGTCACCCTCGAGATAATCCGAATCTATTTCGAGTTCCAGTGCCCCCTCCAGAAAACTCCAGCGAAAGTATTCCAACTCTCGCCTGATGATGAAGGGCGAGTCGTAAACAGGGGTGTCGAAACAATGACTCGTGTCCAGATCCTGAGTGGCGTCTGCTTGCAACTTGAGAAGCAATTCTATGGCTTGGCGATATAAAACAATCAACCTTTCATTAGCTGATTGCACTGCCTCCTGCAAATGGACTTGGCCCAAGTCCTCCAGGAGAGTCAATCCCTCAGAGCGCGAATAACCATAAATTTCAGGTACAGGGATCCCTCTCTTGAGCAAGTGTTCTCCCATGTAGACGTAAGAGTCGTTCTCATTAGGAAAGCGCTGATCTACAAGGGGGCGCCACACTAAGACCAAGCTTCCTTTCCGGTCAGAAACGCGATAGAAAGCGCGTTCAGAGCCGTCACCCTGAAGTGGTTCCCAGCGAAACGGTCCGCCCAGCTCGGTATTCTCCCTGATCAGTTTTTCTGCTCTGATTTTTGGGAAATTAGACCGCCAGTCCAAATTAAAATGCTCCCTTTTCAATGGCGCTCAGGACAAAACACCATCTCGTCATTTGCTCGGCCTCTCTCAAATCCGAAATCCAAAATCTACCCTCTGCCGGCTGTAAGCTTCACCTTACCCTCTGTCCCGACAACTACTCCTTCAAGGGACTCCGTCACCAGCACTCCATCACCTATGATGCTTCTTCGGATTGAGCAGCCATTCTTAACCCTAACCTGATCCCAGATAATGCTTTCCTCTACACATACGTCACTATCCAGCTCGCACTCCTGGCCGATACAAACCATGCCATCAAGCTTGGTGTTGGAGCCGAGACGGGCCGACTGGTGAACAACCGCTTTCCCACCCACTTCAAGCCCCTGCAATGGAGCTTCTCTCAGCTGGAAAAGCTCTTGATGAACTTGAAGGTATCCTTCCAGGCTCCCCAATTCCCGCCAGTATTGTTCTTTAACCACATGTGCCATCACTTTCTCGCCCTTTGAAATTAGCTGCAGGTAACAGTCAATTATAGATATGGGAATATCGGCCGGAATAATAGAGAGGACCTCCGGGTTCAGGACGTGAATGCCGGTAAAAGCCAGGTGTTTCTCGGCTCCACCTCTGAAACTGAGGATACGGCCATCATCGGCCACCCGTACCCCGTTAAACTGAGGTTCATCCTTCAGCACTAGGGTGACGGCAGCGCCGGAACTTTCATGCTTGAGGCAAACCTCTCTGATATCAATGGAGCTTAGGATGTCACCATTTATGACCACAAAAGGCCGCTCATCCCAAAAATCTGCCACATTACCGATGCCCCCCCCTGTGCCCAAAAGGACCTTCTCCACCTGCACATTTACAGGAATGGGAAAATTTGCCTCCTGAACCGAATCAACAAGTTTATCACTGAGATGATGGGCATTTACAATCACTTCTTCAGCACCGGCTGAGTAGAGATATTCTACCAGCCAGTGCAATAGAGGCCGGTTCTGTATTGGAATCAACGCCTTAGGCCTGCGGCGCGTCAAAGGCCGAAGGCGCGTTGCCAGGCCAGCCGCCAGAATCATCGCCTTGAATGACTTCATCTGTCCCCCGCAATGAGATGATTCCATCTTACCACTGGACAAAGAGCTATTTGTATATAATGATTCTCTGCGTCATATAGCAGATGTTTTCCACAGGAGCAAATGTGGAAACCAGCAACTAGGGTTGGCCCAGCCTGGCAAAGAATCCACGACCCGAGTATAAGGTGTGGCGCTGGAGTGTTGGAGTAATGGAGTAATGGAATATACCTGACTTCAATTTTTTACCAGCACTCCAATACTCCCTGAAATGTGCTCCTGTATGAAGCCACAGATTTTGTGACATACCTTGGAAGCCAGTACAAATGAGGTATTTCTGACATGGATGTTCGTCAACGACTAGGTGAGTTGTTAATGGTTGGATTTATGGGTCAGGAGATGACTGCGGATCTGGCCTCCCATATCCTCGAACTGCAGCCGGCCGGCCTTATATTCTTCAGCAGAAACATTAGAGATCCTGTACAGGTGGCTCGGCTTACCTGGGAAATTCAGAACCTGGCACTACGAGAGCTCGGACGTCCTCTTTTCCTGGCTGTGGATCAAGAGGGGGGCTCTGTTGCCAGGATGGGCCCACCTTTCAGCCAAATTCCCCATGCCATCGACCTCGGCAGCAGTGGTTCTGAACAGGCGAGCCATTATTATGGGATCACTGCCGGCGAGATGAGTCTTGTGGGTCTTAACTTGAACCTGGCGCCCGTTCTTGATGTCAGTTATGGGGAAGTTATGGAACGCCGTTCCTTTGGCCGGAACCCCTCTGTGGTTGCCCAATGTGGCATAGCAGCCATAAGGGCAACTCAGTCCGCTGGCATTATAGCCACCGCCAAACATTTTCCTGGTTTGGGTCGAACCCGAAAGGATCCACACCACGATTTGCCGGTGATATCAGCGGACAGAGATGAACTTGATCGTTACGATCTACCGCCCTTCCAGGCTGCCATCCAGGCCGATGTGGCCTGCATGATGACTTCCCACACCATTTATACAGCTCTTGATCCAGAATATCCCGGCACATTTTCCCGCGCCATTATCAGTGACCTGCTGCGGGATGAACTGGGCTTCGGTGGAGTGGTAATTACTGACGACCTGGAAATGGGAGCCGTGTTAGAGAGATATTCGCAAGGGGCTGCAACAATAGCAGCCCTCAAGGCCGGCGCTGATCTCCTGTTGGTTTGTAACGATCTTAAAAAAATATCTCAGACGGCCGAGGCACTGAGTAATGGCCTCGACCGCGGACTTCTTGACCCTGACGATTTAACTATTTCTCTGGCCAGGGTGGAAAAACTCAGAAGAGCATACCTTGAGCCAGTCAACCTCGCTGATGCTGAAGCTGTGGCCACTCATTTTAGCATTTGATTTAACTTCTTGCTCTTAACGGGCTTAACCAAGATTTTATTTTATCTTCTAGCCCGCATCGGTTAATTGCTTGGCCTCCTCTAAATCGTCAGTCTCGTCTTTTTTAGAACCAAATTCTTCTTTGACTCTTGCCAACAGATCGGCAAGACTGAGATCTTCCACTCCCTTTTTACCCTCCTCACGTACGAGTTTCAGCACCTCCAAAATAATCTTCCCGTATCCTTCAGTTCCTGTGGATTCCGGAACGGATTCTCTCTGCTCCAATCCTTCCACCAAATCAAAAACCATAAGGTGCTTCATATCCTTAGCTGGAAGAACTTCGTACCCATTCTCGCCACCGCCCTTTAAAGCCCCCATATTTTCCATAATACCTAAAAGCGCTCTTGTTTCGTCTGCTGGCACATTCAGCTCCTCCGCCAATTCCATTATTGTTGGCGGCGACTTACCCGCCTCGAACCTTTCACCTACAAGTAGCAGCAATTGTAAACCCCAGTAGCTTCTGTTCACCGTAGGTTGAGCCCGCCAGCGCTGCCTCAAACGGAATAGCGCTAGATTCTGGTGGGCAAAGGCAATCTCCGCCCCTAATAGCAAAATAATCCAGCTGACAAATATCCAAATAAGCAGCATAGGAAGCTGTGAAAGGGCGCCGTAGATTGCTCCGTAGGTGCTGAAACCAAACTGATAATGGATATAGGCCCATTGACAAAACTGCCAGAGGGTGCCACCTATGATTCCGCCAGCGGAGGCGGATATCGGATTAACCCGGGTATTGGGCATGAAAAGATATATAAAGGAAAAGGCCAACCACATAACGAAGAAAGGCGCTATTTTTAGTAGGTAAACATATATTCTACTTAGTAGATCTATGCTTAGGAATTCCTGGGTTACCAGGTGACTCTTGACAAAAGTCATCAAACTCAAGGACACGAACATTGCCACCGGCAGAATCACCAACAGTCCCAGATAATCACTGCATTTTCTCAGCCAAGGCCTACCTCGATCCACTTGCCAGATCTGGTTAAAGGCCATTTCAATGTTGGTAAGCACCAGAATCATAGTGAGAAAAAGAAAGGTTATCCCCAGAGTCCCCAGCGAGCCCACATGGATGCGGGAAACATACTCCATTATGCGTTCGGTTATTGGATGGGATCCGCCGGTAAGCCTTTCAAGAAAAAATGGCTCTAGCGCTCTTTGCACGCCCAGTCCCTTTAGGAGAGCAAACATAAGGGCCAGCAGAGGCACTAGAGTTAGAAGGGTGGTATAGGTTAAACCTGAGGCTCGCAGTAAACTGCTATCTCGCCAGAACTCCCGCCAAACATACATTGCTAGCTGCAGCTGTTTGTAGACTATACCCTTGAGGCGTGGGAGTTTATCGACTTCAATTAGCCAAACGTCATTGGTGAGAAATTTACGGGTACGGCAGAACATCGTACTTTACTCGCTCTGTTATATCTGTTTGGTGGAAAGTTTACATTTGTATAAGCAAGAATTCTGCCAACCTCAGTCCCATTTCCTTCTTGTTCTGCTGGTTTTATATGATAGAATCTTGCCACTCAAAGGGAGGGTGAATATGGCGTCTTTAAATCGTGTGCTTTTGATTGGGAACCTGGGTGCAGATCCGGAATTGAGTTACACCCCTAGCGGCACTGCCAAAGCTACTATAAGGCTGGCCACCCACGAAGTCTGGACCAACAGGGAAGGAGAAAAGGGAGAACGCACCGAATGGCATCGGGTTATTGCTTGGGGAAGACTGGCAGAAATTTGCGGCGAGTATTTAACCAAGGGCAGACAGATCTTCATAGAGGGACGACTGCAAACACGTTCCTGGGAAGATCGGGACGGCAACAAGCGTTGGACTACGGAAATTGTCGCCAACAATATGCAAATGCTCGGTAGTCCCCGTGGAACCCCCTCAGAAACAGAGTTGCCCCCGGCCGATATGGACGCACCTGATCTGCCGGAACCGGATGACGATATTCCTTTCTAGCCCGGATGTTTCATGAATTTCCGTAGCGAGGCCGTGTATATGGGCTGGTAAGGTCTGTGGAATTGCAGCTGAGGCTGGACAGTGCCCTGCTCTGGGGGAGGGAATGTAAATCCAGCTAGACATTGGGTCTAGCCGTCAGTTGCTCTTTTGCCAGTGGTTAGACCTCCTCCTGTTTCTCCTCAATCTTGGGTTTCTCGCTTTTGTCTTCCACCTCTTCCGAGCCAGACGATGCCTTCCTGAAATTCTTGATACCCTTGCCGAGTCCCGCACCAATTTCTGGTAACTTCCCGGCACCAAAAATTATCAAGATAATCACCAGGATTACCAGCAACTCGGGCATGCCGATTCCGCCAATCATATCTCGCTCCTTCCTATACCCCGACCACCAGTTCCTACCACAAACCCTCGAACTCATGCAATAACTTGATGAACTCCTTAGAGTTGCGGTAGTGGTCAAGAGCTTTCTGGTGCTGCAACCAAGTCCGCCAGATCTCTATCCACTCCTGATTGTGCCAATAGCTTTTGCCTCCCGCTGCTCCCGTGGTGAGTTCGAGGTAAACCTTATATTCGTCAATACAGCCGGAGCACAGTGGATAAGGCAATGGGGAATGCTGTCTGTCCTCAGGTTGCTCGATCTGCGTGCCGCACCTAGAGCATTTGAGCTGACACCGGGCGCATTGGAGGACCTTTTTTAGTACCTCGAGCTTCTCTTCGGTCAGTCCGTTGGTTTTTTCACTTTGTTGCTGCTGGCGCCGCTTTTCAAATTCAATGATGTCTGCCACGCCAACCCTCCGCTCTTAGATTAAGCCTTTAAAGTTTATATTAATTTCCACACTATCATGACGCCTTGTCTGAATCAAGCGATAGCTGATCCTCTCCCTCTTCCGTCTCAGGTTGATCCTCATCCAAATGGAACAATTTGCGGGCAACGTCCAGGTAAAAGTCTTTGCGCGACCTGGTGCTGATGCGTTTGAGGAAAAGAATGGGATCATGAAGCAATTTACTAACTACAGACTGAGTCAGAACATGAATGGCCTCAATCTCCCCTCCCGAGAGAGAATCGAGCTGGCTGAGAGTCTTGTGAACTTCGGCCTCCCTGATCTCCTCCGCCTTCTCTCGCAGGGATACAATGGTGGGAACAACCTCGAGTGTTCTCAGCCATGCGTCAAATTTCAACGCCTCCCCTGCAATAATGTGCTCCGCCCTCCCCGCTTCTTTGATTCGCTCAGCCCGATTAATCTCGACAATACCTTGCAAATCATCGATATTGTATAGATACACATTGTCTATGTGGTTTACATCGGGATCGATATCACGGGGGACTGCAATATCTATAAAGAACAGCGGCCGATTGCGCCGCGCCCTCATCCGCTTCCTTACTTGCTCACTGGTCAAAATGGGCTCGGGTGAACCTGTGGAGCTGATAATAATGTCGATCTTTCTTAGCTCCTCTGCAAATTCCTCCCATGGTACTGTGGACCCGTTGAACCTTCTGGCCAGAGCCAAGGCTCTCTCAAGAGTGCGGTTGGCTACGACGATACGTTCTACCCCATTGGTAAGAAGATGTTCTGCAGCCAGTTCAGCCATCTCTCCGGCACCAATAAGCAGAGCTATTTTCCCCTGCAACTCTCCGAATATCTTTTTGGCAAGCTCAACCGCCGCATAGCTAATCGAAACAGCGCTGCTTCCTATGCGGGTCTCTGTGCGCACTCGCTTGGCCACAGAAAATGACTTATGGAGAAGCCTGTTGAGGATCACTCCAGATGCCTTGACCTCAGTAGCCTGGCGATAAGCATCCTTGATCTGGCCCAGAATCTGAGGTTCACCCACCACCATAGAATCCAGACTGCATGCAACTCTAAACAGGTGCTTGACGGCATCTTGATCAATGTAAGTATAGAGATAGGGTTTTAGTGCCGCCCCTGTCTGACCATAAATTCCCGCCAGCAAACCTACCACAGCACTGATGCCCTCATCCAATCTTGGGGTGGTGAATAGCACTTCCATCCGGTTGCAGGTAGAAAGATAAAAAGACTCCCTCAGAGATGGAAGTCGGGCAAGATCGGACAGCGGCCCCTTGCTATCCACACAAACAATATTAAACCTCTCCCGGATTTCCACCGGTGCGGTTTTATGGTTCAATCCTATGAGAACGATACGATCCATAGTGTTCAACTAACCAAACCTAAAACCGTGATGGCCCTTGAGTATAAGACTCGCACCAACGAAGGTCACCAAAATAACAGTAAAACCGATAATTGCCATAATGGCTGCCCGTCGGCCTCGCCATCCCACCGCCAACCGCTCATGGAGTAGCACCGCATAGATCAGCCAGGTAATCACAGCGAGAATCTCCTTGGGGTCCCAATGCCAGAAGGAGCGTAAGACGGCACCGGCGTAAACGAAACCTGAGATAAGCCCTATAGTGATAAGAGGAAAACCGAAAGTTAGGCAAACGTAGTTGATTGAATCCAGCGTTTCAAGAGAGGGCAAGCGCCGATAAAGAAGTCCAAAACTCTTTGTCTTTATCTGTCGTTCCTGGAGCAGGTACATAATGCCGGCGCAGAAGGCCAGGGCAAATATGGCATTGCCGATGAATATGGTGGTCACGTGTAGGGTCAGCCAGAAACTCTTGAATAGTTGGCTGGTGGGAATTATCCTCCCCGGGATGGCAGATGAAAGGATCATGAAAATTACGGCCAATGGTGAGACGAAGGTGCCCAAAACGCGGATGTTGAATTTCAACTGGAAGGCGAGGTAACTACCCACAATAGCCCAGGCAAAAAGGGAAAAAGTCTGGGGCAAGGTGGTTACCGGCATCTGCCTTATTTGGCTTACAAGTAGAGCTAGACCGAGAGAGTGGCTGAGAAATCCTGCCAGGAGAAAAGCATAGGCAACCCGGTGTATGATCAATTCTGTACGAACAACGTAGATAAGATAGCCGACCGTCCCCACTGAATAAAGCAGGGTGGTTACAATTGAGAAGAGAAAAAGGGACTCATTCACCAGGAGATCTCCAACTCTTTGAGTGAATAGCCCGGCCCCATGACTGTCTGCAAAAGGTTGTCCACAGCCGCCAAATCTCCTCTCCGCACCAGCTCGAGCAGCTCTGATTTTACCAGTCCATCAAATTTTTCCTTGTTGGCTCGAGAGTCTTGACTTTCCTTGAGTAATCGGCTGCGCACCGCACCCATTATGTCGAGGAAGTTGGCATACTCCATCCCGAAACGCTGCTCCAGATCCTCCCGGATTTGACGCGCTAACGCCGGGCTTTTGCCCGCGGTGGAGATAGCCAGAGTCAAAGCGCCGCGCTGGATCAAGGCGGGGAGAATGAAGTTGCCTTCTTGAGGATAGTCAACCACGTTGCAAAGAAGCCCGCGCTCTTCCGCATCCCTGGCTATTCGACTGTTGAGCTCGAGATCGTCGGTAGCCGCGATTACCAAGGAGCACCCTTCTAGCTGTTTTTCTTCATAATACTTTCCCACCAGGTCAACAGCCCCTTCCTGGATTTTCTCCTCCAGCCACTCCACCACCTCAGGTGAAACTAAAGCCACCGAGGCCCCGCAGCTCAGAAGCGTCTTAACCTTGCGCGCCCCTACTTCTCCGCCACCCACTACTAGACAGTTACGATTTTCTACTTTGAGGAAGATAGGGTAATAGCGCACAAATAAGATCTCAGAGCTAAAAAGATAGCTTAAAAAAGTAGAATACCGGTGACTTCTACCACATTACCAATGGTCGTCGCAAAAATCTGGGACCATATAAATATGTACTTTACCACAGGTGCAATTTGTAAAAGTATCAATTCTGTCAATCCAAATCAAGCAGAGAAATGCACAGCAACAAGCTTGACGAAGATTACCAATCATTCTAACATACCGGCAAATTTACTGGCCTGGATATTTCGTCAAAGTCCGTGGCGAGACCGTAAAAATGGGCGGGGCACCAGACTCCCGTCCCAGGTTAGCGCGGGATTGGTCCCGAGTCGTACTCGAATAGTGGATAGCAGGGTGAGCTTGTCCTCCTCGAAGGAATAACTGAGGACGCCCGGAAGGAAGTCCTTATCCGCTGTCCGCCTCAAGGGGATTGGTGAAACATCCAGGCTAGACGCCCAGGTTGGGAAATGCTCCGTTCTCTGCTGTTCTACATCATACTGTTCCTGGCTACAGCCTCTTGCAGTATTGCCGCCATCTGCGCCGCTCTCGTAACTCGCGGTGGCAATGGTTCTCATTTGGTAGGTCGGCTTTGGTCTCGGATCATGTTGTTTACTAGTGGGGTGAAGGTCCAGGTGGAGGGGCTGGAGAACATCAACCCGAAAGAATCCTATGTATTTGCTGCTAACCATCAAAGTCAATTCGACATCTTCACTATACTCGGCTACCTTCCCACCCAGTTTCGCTGGCTCGCTAAAAAGGAGCTTTTCCGCATTCCTATATTCGGTGCTGCCATGAAAGTCGCTGGTTATATCCCCATCGATCGTAGTAACCGCAAAGAAGCCTTCAAGAGCATAGATCTGGCGGCGACCAGAGTTCGAGAGGGAACCTCTGTGGTTATTTTCCCCGAAGGAACCCGCAGCTTGGACGGCAAACTTCAGTCCTTTAAGAAGGGCGGCTTTCATCTAGCAATCAAATCCAAGCGTCCCATAGTCCCGGTTAGCATCAGTGGAGCTTTTTCAATTCTTCCCAAAAAGGGATTCAGGGTTCGCCCTCAGATTGTTAAGGTATATATTGGCGAACCTGTGCCCACCAAGGGTATAACACCACAGAACAGAGATTGGTTGATCTCAGAAATTCGCCGGAGAATTCAAGAAAAACTGCCTGCCGAGGAGAAGGGCCAACCTGAACCTTTGAGAAGCCCTCCTGTTATGGCGGACTCAGAAGTGCCTACTCCCTAGTGCTTAGTGGGCAGAGCACCGCGGTTGACACCGCATGTAACCTCTAGTATGAAGGGTGGAAAATTCTTCGCCTTCGGGATTATGCCTAGACCGAGACGGAAAACGTGTCCTGTGTTCCAAGGTAGGCTTAGATATAGAAAGCGGCGGACAAATATATGTTGTCCAAATTAGACCCTAAAGCAAGAGAAATCACCGCACTCTGCCTTTTGGGGCTGGCACTATTGCTATTTCTCAGTTTAGTTACTTATCACAACAGCGACCCAACAATATTCACCGCTTCTGGCGGCCAGCGTCCGGTCCAAAATGCAGTAGGAATTGTTGGGGCTAATATTGCAGCTATCCTCTTGGTCACTGTTGGAATAAGCGCATATTGGCTACCCGTCTATCTTCTTCTTGGTGCTGTTTGGCTCTTCTTGCCCCGAGATGGTTCACACCCACTACTGCTCGCCATTGGTTGCACCTTGCTCATCGTTGCCTCGAGCGGACTGGCCACGCTCTATTGGCCTTCCCTCAGAATCTGGGGCGAACCTTTGCCGGGAAGTGGTGGCATATTGGGGCTGGTACTGAAAAAATATCTGCAATTTTATCTCAAGCCCATGGGAGCCTACCTGGTCCTCTGGTTGCTGGCCCTGGTGGCTGTTCTGTTGGCAACCTCAATCTCACTCGCCCGTAGCGCCATTGCCCTGAATGCAGGGCTAACAAGATTCTGGCAGATCATCCAGAACATCAGAAATCAACGTGAGAAAAAAAGAGAACCACGCCGCATAACCGCCACTAAAGCCCCCGTTGTCAAAAGACAAACAGAAAAAAAGGCAGAGGTTCCAGAACATGAACAGGCACAGTTCAGGTTCATGGAAGCGGAAGGTGCCTTTCGACTTCCGAGTGTCGCCCTGCTCGACTCGCCAGAGCATTCTGTGGAGTCTCCGGACCAGGAAAGTCTAGTAATGAACTCCCGGATCCTGGAGAAGAAACTGGCCGACTTTGGGGTTGTTGGAGAAGTCACTGAGGTTTCTCCTGGTCCGGTTATTACCATGTATGAATTCAAGCCGGCGCCGGGGATTAAGATAAGCAAAATTGTTAGTCTGGCCGATGATTTGGCCCTAGCCCTAAAAGCGGCCAGCATCCGAATTGTGGCTCCAATTCCCAAAAAAGGGACCTTGGGCATAGAAATCCCTAATGTCAGCCGCCAACCGGTGGTCATACAGGAGGTTATTCATAGCTCCGAGTATAGGAATGCCCAGGGCAAGTTGATATTAGCTCTGGGAAAAGACATCATGGGAAAGCCGGTGGTCACCGATCTCGCCAGAATGCCCCACCTGCTTATTGCCGGTGCTACCGGCACAGGAAAAAGTGTCTGCCTTAATGCTATTACCGTAAGCCTTCTCTATCGAGCCACTCCCGATGAGGTCCGCCTTTTGCTCATAGACCCCAAAAGGATTGAACTCTCCTCCTATGAGGGGATCCCCCACCTGCTCCATCCTGTGGTCACCGATCCGAAGAAGGCAAATACTGCTCTTAAATGGGCGGTAGCAGAGATGGAGAAACGTTATGAACTCCTGTCCCTCAAAGGAGTGCGCAGCATAGAGCGATACAATCAGATACTGTTGAAAGGTAAAACCTTCAAGCCAAGTCAGGTAAGCCGACCAGTAAGGGAAGAATCCGAGGGAGAAGAAGACAGATTCCTACCCTATCTCGTTATCATCATTGATGAACTTGCTGATTTAATGATGGTCGCCTCTCGTGAGGTGGAGGAATCCATCATTCGTCTGGCTCAAATGGCACGAGCTGCTGGCATTCATCTTATCCTTGCCACCCAGAGGCCCTCGGTCGATGTACTCACTGGCATAATCAAAGCCAATATCCCGGCGCGCATATCTTTCCAGGTCTCTTCGAGGACCGACTCCCGCACCATATTAGATGCCAACGGAGCGGAAGCTTTACTGGGGTCCGGCGACATGCTCCTCTTGCCGCCGGGAACCGCAAAGTTACAGCGTATTCATGGCGCCTATGCCTCGGAATCTGAGATCAGGCGTTTGACTGACTTCCTGCGTAAACAGCGAAAACCAGATTATGACGACACAATATTAAACTACACCGATAAGACCGAAGAGCTGGACATTGATGATGAAATTGATGAAAAGTATGATGAGGCGGTCCAGATCGTCATGGAATCCCGCCGGGCTTCCATTTCAATGCTGCAGAGAAGGTTGAGGGTGGGATATAACCGGGCTGCACGAATGATCGAGATGATGGAGCGTCAGGGTTTGGTAAGTGAGACAGACGGGATCAAGCCGCGGGAGGTACTGCCACCCAAGTAAGCGCGCAGCCCTTAAGCGAGAGGTGCGAGACTGGCGAGACGAGCGAGACGTGGTACACTTAGGTCATCAAAATTCAATCAAATCTAACTACCCTGGTCACCCGACCTCCCGTCTCGCCCGATTTCCCGTCTCGCTAATAATTGCGCTATGCGCTTTTGTCGCTTTTCTTGCCTTTGTTGACTTTCCAGCTCACTCCGCTGGGCCTCCATCTGATCTCATTGCAGAAGTTCAGAAAAAATACGACCAGACCCACTCTTTGAGTGCCGATTTTCTCCAGAAAACTCGTTCACGGGCTGCCAGTATGGGTACGTCCGCCAGAGGCAGACTTTTTTTTCTCAAGCCTCGTGCCATACGTTGGGACTATGCGCAGCCCAGGCAGCAATTCGTCATAAATGAAGACAAGGCCTGGTTATATGTCCCGGAGGAAAAGACAATATACCTCTATGATGCCGAGCAGATAATCAATTCCCCTGTGGTACTCAGTTTTTTCTCTGGCCTGGGACAGTTAGGAGAGATGTTCAGCATCACCCAACTCCCCCCTGAATCTGGTCCACCCCCACGTCACAGGTTGCTACTATTGCCTCGGGAAGCTGAATCACCGGTTTCCCAGATTATCCTATGGATAGATCCCCACTCCCACCACGTGGTAGGTATTCAAACCGAAGACCCTTTGGGCAACATCAATGAGATAACCTTCACCAATATCCAGGTGAACGCACCCTTGGAGCCCTCTTGGTTTGCTCTGAAAGTACCCGAGGGAGTCAGGCTGGAGCGCCAGGAAGGTCTGCCTACGGAGTAAAACACTCGGCTCATCGACACCTTCACAGCTCACAGAATACACTATCCTAGGGGTAATTTTTTTACACCACCTCCTTCCTTTAAATTGATCCTCTCTTCACAGCCCTGCAGGCTAAGGTTGTCCGTGTAATCTTCGCAACCATCTGTGTGTTCTTTGCGCAACTCTTTTTGAGCATACCCTTTTGCCCTACCGTATAAATATATGTAAATACTAAAATATTTCGCTTAACACTTCAATTGGCACGATTAGTGCTGACCTCCTCCGACTTTTGAGCTGGTCGAGGATTAAAATCGAGCAAGGGTTGAAAATGAATATTGCTGTTGCGAAGAAGAACATTATCACCTGGTTCAATGGGCACGTTTCACGGCTTGATCGGGAAAAGCTCCATGGTCACAAAGGAGCGGTAATCTGGTTCACCGGTCTTTCCGCTTCGGGAAAATCCACAATCGCTCACCTGGTGGAAAAGGAACTTCACTGTCGGGGCCTTAATACCTATGTACTTGACGGCGACAATATCCGTCACGGCCTTGGCTCGGATTTGAACTTCTCCTCTGAAGACAGGGCAGAAAACATTCGCCGAATTGGAGAAGTGGTAAAGCTTTTTGTTGATGCCGGCATCATAGTTCTTACTGCATTCATTTCCCCCTATCGGAGGGATCGACAAAGAGTTCGGTCGCTCTTGGAGAAAGGGCAATTTCTAGAGATATATGTAGAGTGCCCCAGTGAAGTCTGCGCCGATCGTGATAAGAAAGGCATCTACGAGAAGGCAAAAGCAGGTATTATAAAGGAATTCACCGGCATATCTGCTCCTTACGAGCGTCCAACAAGACCTGATTTGAAAATTCAGTCCCACCGAGAGAGACCCACAGAGGCTAGCAAAAGAGTTATCGCTTTGATTAAGCAGGAGGGAATTATTTGAGACATTTAGCTGATTCTATCCCTCCACCAGGCTTGCCTTCTTTCTCCTATGCAGATGAATGGGATCCTTCTCGCCTTTTCTTTCCAGCCAGTTCTGATAGAGGTCTACGGAGAACATTAACAGAAGGATAAATATAACGATCCACTGAGGAATGTATGGAAAGAGATTGCCGTTCACGCTCAGATGGGCAACGTGACCTCCTTCCAGAAACAGGACGAATCCAATAAGTAAAAGCACGAATAGGCCCAAAATCTCAAAGTCAGGGTTTCTTGTCATGTAGTCTGAAATGTAACCGGCAAATAACAGCATCAGCCCAACCGAAATAATGACCGATCCCGCCATGACCAGAAAAACATCGGTCATTCCCACAACCGTGAGAATGGAGTCCACAGAAAACAGTAGATTCATGCCGACAATGAGAAGAACAACCTGACTGAATCGATCTGCTTTCTGCACCTCTTGTCCCAACCCTTTGGACTTCAACCGCAGTTCTTTCACACCTTTCCATACTAAAAAAAGTCCACCAAAGAAGAGTAAAATCGATTTGCCGCTCAGCTCAGCGTGCAGCCTAACCCATGCAGGTTGATGAGTGTCCAGTTGATAAAAAACTCCCGTAAAGTATTTGAGCACGTAGCTAACGATCAACAGAAAGAGGATACGAAATGCCATGGCCAGCAATAATCCAAGATTGATCGCTTTTTTGCGCTCAGCAGCTGGAAGTTTATTAGCGATGATGGTGATGATAATCAGATTGTCTGAGCCGAGGGCTATTTGTACCAGTGTTACCGAAAAAAGGCTTATCCAAACTTTAGGATCAACAAGTAGATCTATCATTGCTATTCTCCGTCTGAACTAGAGTCCTGAGTGGGAAGCTTTTATTAGGGATTTCCTATAACAAGAGAACCTTTTCTTGTCCACACTCTCTTCTGGCCACTGTTTGCCTGTACCGAGCGACTCGACCTGAGGACTTCGAGTGAGCCTCAGTCGAACTCCTCGTCGACAGGTCCTGTCGCGGGGCTTCCTGCTGCAGTGCGCCTCTGCCTTGACACCCGAAACACTTACCCCTAGAATGTTAATCGAATAGCATGGATTGAGTTAAAGATAGATTTTAGTTTTCCTAGAGATTTTGAGTCCTACAAACAATTGTACTTGCCACCGCAATTTATGGGGTGGCTAGGGTGGGAAGCTTGCCATGGACACCGATAAAATTTTAGAAAAATTAATGAGATGGCTCTCCGATCCCAAGGGAAGAGAAATGTTCAAGACTATTGTCTACCTGATCATCCCGCTTTTTCTTTATATAGGACTGCGCAATATTGCACGCCGCCGACCGGCCGAGAAATCATCTTCTACCATAGATCCCAGAATTCGCCCTTCCTCTTATGAATCTTTGAAGGCAACCGAGAGCCTCAGGGACACCCAGGCCAAAGAGCAGAAAAAGATTGATAAAGAGATGCAAGAACTATTTGGTCGCAAGGACACCGTTATGGCAAGAGCCAGAAAAGAGTTCGACAAATCCACTGCAGACAAGCCAGCGGTTCCTTCTGAATCTGTCCAATCTGATGAAAAAAACATCCTCCAAGAAGAGCTGCTCAAACTGTTTTTACGGCGACAAAAGTAAAGCATCAAGAACTCGAGCACCCGACTTTGAGCCCCCCAGGGCGCAAAGTGCTAAGCGCAGAGCGCAAAGTATTTGGTAAACAGTAAACGGTGAGCGGTAAACCGATAACGCGCTGGCTGCACAACTGTTCACCCTTTACCATTCAACGTTTACGTTTTCTTTCGCAATGCTATATGCCATCCGACCTGGCCCAGAGTATCAGCTTTTCCATGACTAGTAATAATCCTGCCAGATTTTTCTCGGGTAAAAGACCGGCAATCTTTAACAGCATAGGCCTTGAACCAAGAAAAGTCAGTTTCCAATCAGACACGTCTCGGCACCAACCCCTTGAGGTTGCCCGGTGGTACGCCCATCTAATTCGCGCTCGCTGCGCTTCGCTCAGTCCCGCAAGCGGGCTTCAAGTTTAGTGGTCTGGTGACACCAATTATAAAAAATCCAGGCTACCATGGAACACGATTTGCATGCTTTGTCCTCTGGCCACTGAATAGAACTGGCCGTTTTTTGAATTGATTCGGTAAAAATTTTTATGATAGACTACGGCAATTTAAGAGCCGGAGGGTAAAAGATAAGTAGAATTATATGGTTATAATGGGGTTCATATGAAGGTTAAATTCTGGGGTGTGCGAGGATCTCTGCCAGCACCCATCCCTCCGACAGAGATTGAAAACAAGATAGTGCAGGCTTTGCGCGGTGCTCGCGGCTTAGACCTGGATGATACCCAATCGGTAAATAGCTACGTCAAATCCCTCCCCTATCACCAACGAACCACCACCGGCGGCAACACTTCTTGCGTGGAAGTTCAGGGCGAAGATACTGAGATTATACTCGACGCCGGCTCCGGCATCCGCCAGCTCGGTATCGACCTCATGCAGGGCCCTTGTGGGCAGGGGCAAGGCATAATTCACCTCCTAGTTAGCCACACTCACTGGGACCACATTATGGGTTTTCCCTTTTTTACTCCTGCCTACGCCCCTGGTAACCAGATCATTGTCTACGGCCGCCATCCGCGCATAAAAGAACGCTTTCAGGACCAGCATCATCCGGACCATTTTCCGGTGAGTTTGGAAACCATGTCAGCCGACCTCCAATTTGTCCAACTCGGAGAAGGAGCCAAGGTGAACATTGGGGAATTTACCGTTAGCAGTATACCCCTTCGACATCCGGGCGGCTCCTACTCTTACAAGATTGAGCAAAATGGACGAGCTTTCGTTTATGCCACCGATGCTGAATACAAGGGCCTTCGACCAAAGGCGTTGGAGCAGTATATCGATTTTTATTCTGAGAGCGAGGCCCTGGTCTTCGACGCGCAGTTCACTCTAGAGGACGCCATGGAAAAAGAGGGCTGGGGCCACAGTTCTTCCATGGTGGGAGTTGATATCGCCTTGAGAGCGAAGATCAAACGGTTAATTCTCTTCCACCACGAACCCTCTTACAGTGATGAGAAGCTTGAGGAGATTTACGACAAAACCATCCGTTACTATGAGACAATAAAGGACAACCACAACCTAGAAATAATCTTGGCCCGGGAGGGTCTGGAAATGGAAATTTAGCTCCATGGCCACATCAGGCAACTTTGTACTCCCCGTCTCGGAAACCTTACAGCCCTTAGCAGAAAACTCCATCCCCTTTTATAGATTTAATCTTCTCAGCCGGTTTTCGGAATTAGAACACATCGTTTTCACTCGTCAGGGAGGGGTTAGTCTGCCGCCATTTGCCAGTCTCAATGTGAGTTACGACACTGGGGACGAGACCTGGAGGGTCCGCGAGAATCTTCACCGGATAAGAAACGCCACGGACTGTTCTTCCTTCATCTATGCCAGACAAAGCCATAGCAGCAACCTCGTGGTCCTGAGCCAGTATCCCCATTTTGACCCGCGGGTGAACTACCCCCTCCATGGTAAGGATGGCTTCTTTTCCCATTTACCAGGCCTTCTCATGATGATCAAGGTAGCAGACTGTCAGGCAATCGTGCTATACGATCCAACAAAAAAGGTGGCAGGTATAATCCATGCTGGTTGGCGAGGAAGTGTCAAAAATATTGTAGGTAAGGCCATTCAGCTTATGGTGGCACAGTACAACTCCAAGCCTTCTGATATAATTGCCGGGGTCGGGCCTTCTCTTGGCCCATGCTGTTCGGAGTTTCGCAACTGGCAAGAGGGACTACCGGCTAAATTCTCTCGCTTTCAAGTAGCTTCCAATCACTTCGACTTTTGGGCAATCACCCAGCTACAACTCATAGAAGCAGGGGTGATGAGAGAAAACATAGAAATATCTGGGCTTTGCACCAAGTGTCATCCTGAGGTCTTTTATTCCTACCGGGGTGAGGGCAAGACGGGTCGTTTTGCAGTGGCCATAGGAATCAAAGATTAAGCTTATCTCCAAGAGAGCAGATGAACCACAGAGTGGACAGGCAAGATCTATATATCTTGTTATTCAGCTTCTCTCATATCTGCGGGCATAGATGCTAAAATTAGTAACATGACACATTAATTATTAATATTTTTTAAGATATTTCCATGTTGTTACGTAATGCTAAGATAATTTTCAACAAGCCCGTGAGTGCTGAACTCTACCACATGGGATTATTGTGCCCTGACATCGCAGCAAAGATCCAGCCGGGGCAGTTTCTTATGGTGAGGATCCAAGACAGGCTCGACCCCTTACTTCGGCGTCCTTTTGCCGTACACAGGCTATATCCAAATGATCCCCCTGGCTCCTTTGAAATGCTCTATAAAGTAGTCGGTAGGGGCACCCAGCTTCTCGCCAACATGCAAAGGGGTGATTTTTTGAATCTACTAGGCCCCTTGGGTCGAGGCTTCCGCCTGCCGCAGGACAAAGGCTTTGTTTTAATGGTAGCTGGAGGAATAGGCATTGCCCCCTTGCCTTATCTTGCAGAAACCCTTGCCGCATCGGGTAACAAGGGTCCCTTCGTCCTATGGTTTGGTGGCAAAACCTCTACGGATTTAGTCTGTGTCCAACATTTCAATGACCTTGGTTTTGCGGTGCAATTGGTCACCGAGGACGGCAGCGAAGGTAAAAAAGGGTTGGTCACTGGCCACCTTGAACAGTGGTTGACCCAGCAGGATGAATTACCCAAAGTTATGTATTCCTGCGGTCCCTACCTCATGCAACGGTCGGTGGCAGAGATGGCTGCTAGATTGGGAATTCCCTCCCAGCTCTCCATGGAAGCCCTAATGGGTTGTGGGGTTGGGGCCTGCTTGAGTTGCTCCCTCAGGTGCCATCCACCAAAAGGCGTTCAGGATCCCCATTATGCCAACGTGTGCCAGGATGGACCGGTATTTGACGGAGAGGAGATATTCTGGGATTAATCCTTCAGCTCATAGCTAGTAAGGGGGAGCCCACAGCCATTTGATTTACTTAAAGAGGTATGTGCGCCCAGAGCAATTTAGACACTAAACACTATAAAGGCTACAAAAGCTATAAAAACTACAAAAATGACAACCTCAAGTATATATTCGTAACTTAGTGTATTTTTTTATTTTATTGACTTTCACTTTTTTCTCCTTTATCCCGGGAGCTGATGACTTGCCCAGTGTGGGTATGACTAATGGCCAATGATAGCCCAATTAGTTTAGCAGTAGAGCTCGGACCGCTGAGGTTAAAAAACCCAGTAATGGTAGCCTCGGGCACCTTCGGTTACGGACAGGAATACGGTGACCTGGTACCACTCGAGAGGCTAGGTGGCGTGGTGGTAAAGGGAATCTCACTGGAACCCCGGTCCGGCAATCCACCCCCTCGTATATGGGAGACTTGCGGCGGCATGCTTAACTCGATTGGTTTGCAAAATGTCGGTCTTCGGGCTTTTGTGGAAGAGAAACTCCCCTTGCTCAGACCACTGCAAGTCCCCGTGATCGTTAATCTATTCGGCAATACCGTAGAAGATTATGGGAAACTGGCCGCAGCACTGGACGGCCATGAGGGCATCGACGCGCTGGAGATTAACATATCTTGTCCAAACGTTAAGGCGGGGGGGATGGCATTTGGCTCGGACCCTAAAATGGTATTCCAGGTGGTCTCCGCAGTCAGGTCTGAAACCAAGCTGCCGGTAATTACCAAGCTCACCCCTAACGTCACCGACATAACTGTTCCTGCCAAGGCAGCCGAAGACGCCGGCACCGATATCCTGTCTCTCATCAATACAGTTGCCGGCATGGCGGTCGATGCTAAGACCCGGAGGCCTAGGTTAGCCAATGTGGTTGGGGGGCTCTCTGGGCCAGCCATCAAACCCATCGCCTTAAGAATGGTATGGCAAGTAATACAGGCAAGTAATCTGCCGGTTATCGGGCTGGGAGGAATAATCTCTGTGGAAGATGCCCTTGAATTCCTCATCGTCGGGGCTAGGGCTGTTCAGGTGGGCACGGCAAATTTCGTCAATCCACAGGTTACTTTGGAAATTATCTCGGGGTTGGAAGACTACCTCCTCAGGCAGGGCCTAAAAGACATCAACGAAATAATCGGCACCCTTGAGCTTACCAGGTAACCCCCAAGCATTAGGCACTACTCAAAAGAATTACTCCGAGGTTCATGGTCCAGGTTCAAGTCCCAATTTTACCCCTCATATTTTCAGGGAAAAACTTAAAGTTAATTATAAACTGAGAGCTAGTTTTATAAGTATTTTCTTGTTATTAATTAAATTCATTATCAGTGCCTAGTGCTTAGTGCTTAGTTCCCTAAAAGCAGCTCCTAATCGGACTGCTTTTTTTGCCTCAAGCGACGGACATCCCCCACCCTTATAGTAAATCGAGTAGTATCCAAAAACTCAAGAAGTGGAATGGTGTATTTGCGACTGGTTTGGGTTAATTCTTTGAACTGCGGAGTCGATATTTCTTCCTGTTTCTCGAACAAATCCAGCAGCTGCTGCTTGAGTTCATCAATGGCCCCAAAGTGGAAATACATATCCTCTTTAACTTTGATCAGTAAACCTTGCTCCAACATCCAAGTGAGTATTTGTCGGGCTTCGCCATCTGGGACTCCAAGGGAGTCTGCTACCTCTCTGAAAAATGGCGGTTGTAGGCCCGCCTCGCGATATATTGATTCTATCTTCTCGCGCACCTCATCTTGCTTTCCTGCAAGTGCTATTTGATGCGAGGAAAGTCGCACTAGATCCTTTTCTTGAATGATCTCACCTTGGCGAGTCAAGCGCTGAATTAATTCATTGAAAAGCTTGGCGTCAGCTCCCCGGGGCAACCGTCCAAACAACTCCTCCTTGTTAATCCCTGCCCGCAATGGCTCTTTGCGGTGGAATGCATCCAAGTGGCCGAGAAGTAGTTGCCTGAGGTTTTCAAAAGCTTCCCGGTGCACAAATCTGGGAATTTCCCGATCAAATTGGATCGCCTCGCCTCGGCTCATCATATCCTGAAGCAAACCGCGAAGCTCCTTCTGGCTAACATTGGCCAGTATGCTCAGAGCTCTCTCGCCAATCCCCCCTGATCCCCCCTCTTTGAGGTAGAGGTCTAACATCTCGCCGGACTCTCCCCTCTCCAGTACAGCTAGAGCCTCAAGAGTTTCGGCGACCATCCTTTTTCGCTTCTTGGGGGTGGGGTGCAATATCTGACCACCGCCGATGGTCTGCATGGGTGAATAGCTTCGCAAAACAAAACGATCCCCATTGCGGACAACCACCTGCTTATCTAATCTCACCTGGGCGTAAGCGCTAGCGCCGGGCTTCAGCTCATCGGTGTCCAGAAGTATCAAGGTGCCGATTATCTCACTGGTTCCGGTATGGAAGCGGACCTTAGCCCTGTTTTTCAAAACCCGAGGAGCGTTTTCTAGGTGCTGCAACCGCACGTCAACCATATACGAGGAAACCAGGCTGTCTGGAGTTGCCAGAACATTGCCACGCTCAAGAGCTGCCTTTTCTAGGCCTTGCAGATTAATGGCTGTGCGCTGACCGCTGACGGCTTTATTTACCTCCCGATTGTGTACTTGAATTCCACGCACCTTGGTTTTGACCATTTGAGGGTAGACGAGTAGGGTGTCACCTGTCTCAGTTTTGCCGGAGATGGCGGTACCTGTTACTACCGTGCCAAATCCTTTCATGGTGAAAACTCGGTCTACTGCCAGGCGGAAATCTCCACTACTCGGGCGGGGCTCCACTTTTTCACTCAGAATCTGCAATTTTTCTAACAACTGCTCAAGACCTTCGCCCCTTGCCGCAGAAACTGGAATTATGGGTGCAGAAGCGAGAAACGTTCCCTGCAAAAAATCATGTATATCTTCTTGTACCAAGTCCAACCAATCTCCATCCTCTACCATATCGGTCTTGGTCAGGACCACCAGCCCCTGTTTAACTTTGAGAAGTTCGCATATCTCCAGGTGTTCCCGAGTCTGGGGCATAACCCCCTCGTCAGCGGCCACTACGAGAGCTACTATGTCTATCCCCGTCGCCCCTGCCACCATATGCCGTACGAACTTCTCGTGCCCGGGCACATCAACGATACCAAGTTCCTGACCGTTAGGAAGCGTGAGATGGGCAAAGCCTAACTCGATGGTTATACCCCTTTCCTTTTCTTCTTTGAGACGATCGGTGTCGATCCCGGTGAGGGCTTTGATTAGAGTCGTTTTCCCGTGGTCAATGTGTCCAGCCGTGCCCAGGATTATTTGTTTCATTAACTGCTTCTCCCCTGTCGCCACTTTTCAAATGGATCGGAATAGCAAACGGTAACCGCTTTAATGCTAATGCGGATTACGGAATCGAAAATAGTCTAGCTCCATGCTCTATGCCTTGTCGCTAGGCGCTTTGCCCTTTGCTCTATGCTTTATTCACATGCTTAACCATATAAGTAAAAACCCCTGTTGCCAGCAAGACTCCGTCTTCTGCGGAAATCTCCACCTGGCAAACAGCGATTTGCCTTCCGCTGTGCACTACTCTCCCGCGGGCTATTAGGTCTCCACCCTTGGCTGGCCTCAAAAAGTTCAACTTGAACTCCACGGTCGGTATCACCACCTGCAGAGGATCAGTCATTACCGAGTAAAGGGAAACTCCGCCTGCCACATCCGCCAACACCCCCAAAATGCCGCCCTGCAACAACCCCATGGAGTTGCGCAATTCTGCCCGGTATTTCATAGTGAGCGTGGCCTCACCAATAGATACCTCCCTCAGCCCAATGGACATGAACTTCACCACAGGATTGTTTGCCAGCTTAGCTGCAATCCCATCTTTCTGAAGCCTGGTGAGTTTCCCCTGGCCGCGACCCGACCCCTCTTTTTCATCTAACATGTTCATCTCAGATTTTGCGACCTAATGACGGCGAAGCCAAGTGACTCTTTGCTGCCCGCTGCATGCTCGTCCTGAGCGAAGTCGAAGGACTGCCTGCTATTTTTTCCCCACTTGCCCGATGGGAGCAAAGGTTATGGTGATCATGATCTGACCACTATCGCCCCGGACAATATTAATTATTCCCCCATGTTTGTGAATCACCACCTTGGTCATGGGTAACTCCAGATCAGCTTCGTCCAGTTCCTCGGCCACAAAGGGATAGAAGAAGTGCTCCATATCATCATCTGCCAGGTGGATTCCAGGATAGGAGAGTCGAATCACCGATTCACCGTTCCTGGTAGTGCCAACCTTCAGGCGAGCTCTGTCTGGCATGTGCTTGCAGGTCTGCCGTAGAATTGTCTCCAGCGCGCGGCTCAGGTGGCTGCGGTCAGCAAGAATGAAAGGAGCCCTTTCATCCAGTTCCGCCTCAACTTGAATCCCACGACTGTGAAACTTCTCTTCGCAGTTCCTTATGGCGTCCAGCAAGAGTGCGTTCAAGTCCACCTCGAAAAATTCCAAGGGAACCGGCCGCATGTAGGAGAGGATCATCTTGAGGATTTGCTCCAGTCTCCGAACCTCATGAACTATAATCTCAACCTTTTTCTTCTGAGAATTGTCCTCCTCCATCTCTTGCAGCAACCTTCGGGCAAAGCCGCCAGCCGAGGTGAGAGGATTGCGGATTTCGTGGGCCAGCCTGGCAGAGACATTACTTAGGGTCTTGAGCTCTTCGGTTTGAATGATCTGCTCTTGTAACCGCTTCCTCTCACTCACATCAACGATGATGCCATCCACCGCCTGCACCCTGCCCTCCCTGTCAGTTAAGGGCATCGCGTGGTTAAGCAGAAATAGCTCATGGCCGTCTTTGTGCTTACCTCGGTACTCAAGGAGAAATTCACTGGCCTCTTCAAGACAACCCTTAAGTTTTGCAGTAACTTCCTGCTGATCTCCCGGATGTGCGATTCTGGTCCAGAATTCTCTGTCTGCTATTACCTCTGTAGGTGTATATCCAAGTATATCCTCCACAACCCTGTTAACATAAACTGTAGTTCCATCTGGTTCAATACGATAGACTACCAGAGGGGCATTTTCCACCAGTGCCTCATATTTCTCTTTCTCTTCCACGAGCTCCTGTGTTCTCGCCTCCACTCTCTCTTCCAGGGTGATGCAATATTCTTGGATCTCCTGCTTTGCCTTGTTGAGGGATTCGAGCATTTCATTAAGAGAATCGGCCAGGGTGCCGATCTCATCCCGCACTGGTACAGAAATTTCCCGAACCCGTTCACCCGCCGCTATCTCCCGGGCCGCCAAAACTATGTCGCGGACAGGGCGGAGAAAGACGGTGACCACCCAAACAATAATAATGGAGGAGAACAGCAGAGCTGCCGCCATTACAGCAAACACTTCAAGTCTGTTTTCGGCTAACTCCGCAAGAGTGGCAGATCTGTCAACACTGATTTCCACCACCCCGATACTGTTCCCGGAAAAATCCTTCAATGGTCCCAGGAAAATAGCCAGACCAGGGGCATTGGGCGGGCTAATCAGTATTTCCGGATTCTGTGTTCGAAACACCTTGCCGCAGATCTCATCACTCGATATCGGCAAGCTTGCCGAGGAAGCCGTAAGTGTATAAAAACCAGTAGTCCCGTGGATTTGAATGAGGAGGGCAAGATCCATGTCGTATCGGCGCTTGAGAGAATCCAGAAAAGGACGCTCTACTGAGTACCCGATCTCAAAGGATCCGATAAATTTATCCTGATAAAAGACTGGTACCACACCCCTAACGCCGAATCCGGTAGAACCTCTTTCCAACCCGGCAATGCCTTGGCCCGTCTCCTCCACCCTATTAATGGTGTGACGAAAGGATGCCATTGCCTCGCCGGATTGATAGATTCGATGAAGCCGTAAAAAAGAGGTGGCTGGTTTGATGTGAAAGTGAAATTGTTTTACATCGAATTTCTCTTTCATAACCTCGTAAGAGGGTAATAACAGATAAAGAAGTGCTTTACTATCTCTCCGGGCAAAGGCCTCTTGCACTGTCGGCGACTTGGCTACCTGGTAGGCAAGACTCAGCGCCGAACGCTTCCGATCCTCAATCTGGTCAGAAAAGGCCCGGTAATAATCATGCAGCTTTTTCTTTTCTTGGGACTCGATAAGTCTTTTCTGGTTATTCAAACCCAAAAGAGTGAGTGAGGTCGTCCCCACAAAAGAGAGAAACAAAAAGGGAATCAACAGCTTCCACTTTAGGCTGATGTCATGGATGCTTCTTAGATTCACTATCCGCTCTCCTGCCTTATAGTCTCCATGCTGATCCTATCTGCAGCATCTGTTCCTTCCCATCCCATACTTGATCCTCTATCCTTTTAACCCGACTATATCCCAAACCTTTGGCCTCACAAATACAATATCATAAACTAATGCCCACTGCTTCTTTACAGCTCCCTTAAACAGGTCAAATTCTCTGGCCTGGTCCCCAGACTCAGGAGGCTGGAAGTTCTCTTGTTCAGAGCTCACAGAATATTTTAGCTCCACAGGCATCCTCCTATCTCATGAATATTTAGTTAAAATAATAGATTCGCCATGCTGGGGAACGGGTAGTTATAGCGTGTAATTTAGAAGCTTTAACTGGGGTAATGATCTGGTGAAAAACAGGAGGATGGTATGTGGGAGATGAAAAATAGTCAAGGAGCAAAAGACTTTGGGGTTAGCGGCGATTCCGCTAACCCCTTTTTCTCACTTGGTGCCGGAGGGGAGAGTCGAACTCCCACGGGCGCAAGGCCCACTGGATTTTGAGTCCAGCGCGTCTACCAGTTTCACCACTCCGGCTATTTAGGTGGTGTGATTATAGCTAGGCCCGCTTTGAACTGTCAACGTCATTTCGCATAGCGCAGAGCGTCTGGGTCTAAAGCTCTCCTCGCTCAATCATCTCCATGACCGTCTTGAGACGTTCTTCGCCGGGGTGAATATACCCCATTTCGTCATATTGGAAGTTGAGTTCAACAGCCAGGAATTGGTTGCCGTCGAAGATCATCTCCACCGTCACATCGGAGAGACCACCTTGATTGGCGATGTTCTTCGCTAGGCTAATCGCGTCACTGGGCACTTCTTTTGTCTGCCATTCTCCAGCAAGGACCGACTTTTCCCTGTAATTGCCACGGGCAACCTTGCGCCAAGAGCCGAATACTCTATCGTAGTTTATAACAACCACCCGCAGTTCCATCTCTGGCGGGACGTACTCTTGAATGTAGGCTGGATTAACCTTCCCATTGTACCGCTCTAATTCGTCGCTTTCCTTTATAAAAAAAACGCCTCTCCCACCTCCTGACCTAAAGGGTTTTTTTGCAATGAGCGGCAAGGTAAAGTCATCGAGAATTCTTTGCTTCTGCTTTTGACCATAATAGACGCGCGTCCGCGGATAAGGCACCTTCAGCATGCGGAGCAAGGCTACTTGTTTCAGTCTGTCCCCGTGCAAACGATAGCAGTTAACCGTTGGGTACGTCACTTTTCCAAGGGTGGCGAAAAGTTCTACAAATCTAGCTGTTGGGTAAAAAATGATTTCTGCAGTGCGGAGCAGTTCGAGTTCTTTTTCTGTGTAATCTCCTATTTGGGAGAGTACTCCGAGGGTAACCACTCGGGGACATTTTTTTAATTGTTCGCCAATAGCCACTCTCAACCTACTCACCGACTCTCCTCGCTATCATGCTAGAGCACTGGGCTCGAAGCTTCATTTATCATTTCTCATTGCGCATTTATCATTTTACACTAAAGAAGGACAGGGAAAGCGCTTTATCAAAATAACAAACGAAAAATGCGTCACCAGGGACCCGCTTGCGGGCCTGAGCGGAGCGGAGCGAGCGCAAAGAAATGTGGAATGATAAATTGCTAGGTGCCTGCTAGCCCAAATTTTAGTGACAGAACGGCGGAGCCAGAATGGTTTATATGCGATAGATCGAAGGATGGTCTACTCTGGTAGGGGAGCAGGTTTGGGTAGACGCAGTCCGTAAGCATAACTGCGCATGCGGAAGAAATTATCAAGGATGCTCACCTTACTGTCCACATAATCGTATACCTTGATCAAAGGCTGGCCATCATTGCGTCTCAACATCCCCTGAAACCAGCCTATTGTCCGACCTCTAAAATTGACAGGAGTAGTAAGAAACAGAGCCTCGAATCTTGTCTCAGGAATCATCTTCTGGAAAAATTGACGGTTAGCCAATACCACCTGGATTTTCTTCTTTTTTAGCTGTTGGTCTAAACGTTTTTCTCCTTTGGCAATAAGGTCAGGGTCCAGTGATAGACTCGACACCCCCTCCTTGTCCAGCATGTTCTTCAGGGTGTTGTCCTGGGCTTCATCTTGGGTCAACACCAGCAGTGGAGCACCAGAGCCCTTGCTCATTTCACGGGAGACGTCATCCGCAATGAGCCGGTTTCGCTCGGGGTCCCTGGCCAGGGCCTCAAGCATGGCAGGATAGTCATCACTGCTTTCGTAAGGATATTCAAAGTCGGTTTCGCGAACCACTACATCAGCCTGGAATATTGCTCTTATTTCTGTTGCTTTGCGAGCGTCAATTTGATGAAGAATGTCTCCCACATAATAATAGATTAGGCGGGAGAGTCGGTCTCGCCGCTGATTGGTAGAAGACAAACCCAATAAAAAACGGCAGTCAAAATTACTAACCACCTGGGTAAAAGTGCGTGAAGGCGTACGGTGGCACTCGTCTACCACCAGAAGCCCTACTTTGTCACGCACCTCGCGCACCCGGCGGTAGAGAGCACTTACATGGGCCACCGAGACCCGGGGGCCCACCTCAAACTTACCCTCGCCTATGACACCCACTTCCTCCGGTGACACCTTGAGAAATCGAACAAGCTTTTCCTTCCAGTGACCCAAGAGGGCAACATTGGGCACAATTATCATTGTCGGCTGCTGACGCTGGGATATAAGATAGAGGGCGATGACCGTTTTCCCGCTCTTGGCACCACCAACCAAGGTGCCGAGATCTCTAGCTATCATCTCCTCATAGGCCAGTTCCTGATAATCTTTCAGGACGCCGTGAAACTGAAACTCAACCGGTTCGAGCTCACGTTGTCGGTCAATCAGTCGGTATTTGACCCCAAAATTTTGGCAGAGATCCTGTAACTGATAGAGAAACCCTCTTGGTATGAAGTAATGGCGCCTTTGTTCATACAGACAGTGAATTTGGGGAGGGATGTTACCCAGCCACTCCCCGCGACTCTGGCGAAACTCGTATTCGGGATTGATAAAGACAAGCCTTTCGGTAAGCTTCTTCTTAAGCATAGGAGGCAGAGAGGCAGAGGGTACCTTGATCCGCTCTGAGACAACTATGTTCACCGTTTTCTGCATTTACACTTTTGACCTTCAGGGGCTTAACCCCTTTATCTAATATCTGAGTGCAGGCTCAGTTTGGCGGATGGGTCATGTGCACCACCCATTGCTAATCGCCGGATCGCAAGTCGGAGGTTACTCCGTCCATTGCCCTATTTTGAGCAACGCAGATCGCAAGGAGCCGTCCACTTTTCAGCTACCGGCAATGTCCAAACGAGCCACGGATAAAAGGATAGAAGAAAGCTGAAATCTCGTCCGACAACTACAATCTAGAGCAAAAACACCCGGAAAGAAAGAATGGCATAAAGTATACAACTTCGTTCATTATTGCATTGCAAAAAAAGAAATTCAAGGGCAAAAACTGCTTGGCCACCGACCATAGACCATTTACAATCGAGGCAACTGTTCCATACAGCCCAAAACAACCAGACAGGAGTTCTTTTTATGAATGATCTGCCTCCCTTTGCTGAGCACCTCAAAACACTTGCCCAAGATTACCGAGAAACCTACCTAGCCTTGGAAGCAAGGTACCAAGAAATGCCACCGCCAGAGGAGTTCTTGCGTGAGCTCAAGCAGCGGGAGGCATCTCTAATAGACCGTTTCCGCCTGGTCCAGAAAGAGTTATTTTCGGTAATAAAAGCAGGAGAATTAGACAAGCTCCTGGAACTCTCAAGAATATTCGACGAGATAAGGGTAATAAACCAGTTCATAATCCAGACTGTTATCGAAGCAGACAAATTTTCCCCTGATCAGGGGGAAGAAGAGTAGAAATTACGCGAGGAAGTCGCAAGCGGAGTGCCGGAGGAAACGCACTAGGCCCTATTCCATTTCACATTGATCATTTTTAATCTCTCATTTAGCAATTCTGCTTTGTCTCCTGTGAGTTGAGCTAGAGGCAGGAATCTTACCAGAATTTAAAATGACAAATGCCAAATGCGAAATGTTAAATGAAAAATGTGCGCCGTGCCTACTTTCTAGTGCCTAGTTGCTTTTTGCCCTATGCTATTTTACTCCTTGAGGAGTAAGAAATAAAGAGAACCAGGGTGTTTCAGGTGCCCGGCGGCAATGCGGCTGAAAGGGCCGCTACCCCAGAAAAGATCCACCCGTCCTGGACCGCGTATGGCCCCCCCGGTATCTTGATTGAGTACAAAACGGCCGAAGGGAGCCCATCCCAGAATAACGCCATCCCTGGCAAAAACCGGTTTCTGGCATTCAATAAAAGCAAGGGCTCCTTTGGGAAAAATAGAAGAATCGGTTGCAATTGATCGCCCGGGCGTCAGCGGCACAGCTATGTTGCCGAAAGGACCTCCATTTTCGGTTTGAAAGAATACATAGCTCGGATCGTAAGAAAAAATATCAGGCATTTTCTCAGGATTTTGCTTCAGATAGCGGCGAATGGCCTGCATGGACATGGCCTCTTTTGGTATGAGCCCTTCCTCGATCATCAATCTTCCGATAGGACGCCACGGCCATCCATTCTTGGCAGCATATCCCAACCGAATAGACTCTCCATTGAGCAATCGTATGCGCCCGGATCCTTGAATCCTGAGAAAAAAACGTTCCACTGGATCAGCCACCCACACTAACTCATAGCCCTTCCCAGCCAACTTGCCGTAGGAATCGATTGCTTCTCTATTGTAGTAAGGAACCACCCGTTTTCCCTCTGAGCGTCCAACCAGCTTCACCCCCCGATACTCGTCTCTAAAGAGCCCCAAATCGATATTGACAAGATCATCGGGAACACCATAAATGGGATAACGGAAGTGTTCGTCCGGTGCAAGGCTGCCCTGGATGATGGGCTCGAAGTAACCAGTAAATAGAACTTCCTGCTCCGCGTTCCGGCCGACGGACCGATAGATAACAAAGTTCTCTCTGACTCTGTCTGCGAGTTCCTCCCAGGAGGTAGTTTCATTCAGTAAAGTAAGAAAAGTCCTCAAAGATCGCTTGACGCGCCCTACTTGAACTTCCTCGGGACCGAATCTGAAGGTTGTCTCCTCGGGAAGCCGCTCGTAATAGCTCAGGCTATGATTAAGTGCTTCTTCCAAGAGACTTCGGGCCAGGTCGTCTCTTTCTAGCGGTACCGAAAAAGGATCAACTACCCTTAGAAACTCTTCTTGCTCAGTAACGGGTGTGACCACCCTCGAGGGTGCGCATGCTGCAGCAACCATTAAAGTCAGAGAGAAGAGGAACACCAATAGCCTGTCAACATTGATATTCATCGCTATATTTCGCCGGCGTTTTTACTACCTTTGGGGCAGGTTTCTGTAGGAAGGAGTCAGTAGCCATAAATTGACCGGGAATTTATCTTTATCCTGTAAATTATATCTTCTGACTCCTCTGCTTATACTTAAATTTGCAATCCGAATCCGAAATCCGAAATCTCTACGTTCCCATATCCCATGAGGCCAGATATTTTTCCTGTTCTGGGAGAAGTATGTCAATTTCAATGCCCATGGCGGCGAGCTTGAGCCTTCCAATCTCAAGGTCGATCTCCTCAGGCACTCCATAAACTTTCTTCTCCAGAGTAGGCCCTTTTTCCGTCACATACTTGGCCGCCAGTGCCTGATTGGCAAAACTCATGTCCATAACACTGGGTGGATGACCCTCGGCCGCGGCCAGATTAATCAACCGTCCCTCCCCAAGCACATTAACACGCTTGCCATTTGACAATCGATATTCCTCAACATTTTCCCTGATCTGTCGCTTTCCTTTGCTCATCTCAGCCAAGGACTCCAGGTCGATTTCAACATTAAAATGGCCTGAATTGCAAACCACGGCCCCATCTTTCATTACGGCAAAATGCTCCTGGCGGAGAACCTTTATGTCTCCGGTCACGGTACAGAAGAAGTCTCCCAATTTGGCAGCCTTCAGCATGGGCATCACTTGATAGCCATCCATTACCGCCTCCAGGGCGCGCAAGGGATCAACTTCGGTGACGATTACCTTTGCCCCCATGCCGCTAGCTCTCATGGCAACCCCACGGCCGCACCAACCGTAGCCTGCCACCACGAAAGTGGAGCCGGCAAGCAAGCGATTGGTAGCCCTGATTATTCCATCCACTGTGCTCTGACCGGTGCCATAACGATTGTCGAAAAGATGTTTGGTATTGGCGTCGTTTACCGCAATAATCGGATAGGCCAAAACGCCGTCAGCCGCCATGCTTTTGAGCCGAATGACCCCGGTGGTGGTTTCCTCTGTTCCTGCCAGGATGTCTTGCAGAAGTTCTCGTCGCTCTGCATGGATTGTGCTCACTAGATCCGCCCCGTCATCCATGGTAATTTGAGGCTTGATTTCCAGGGCTTGATTGATGTGGCGGTAGTAAGTATCTCTGTCCTCACCCTTGATGGAGAACACTGGAATATTTTCGGCCGCAACCAGAAAAGCCGCTACATCATCCTGAGTGCTCAAGGGGTTGGATGCGCACAGGTGAACCTTTGCTCCCCCCGCCTTAAGGGTCTGCATTAACACTGCCGTCTCAGTGGTAACGTGCAGGCAAGCGGCGATCCGCACTCCCTTCAGGGGTTTCTCACCAGAGAAGCGATCCTTTATGGCATTGAGCACAGGCATACCCTGAGTTGCCCATTCCACTCGATTTCCTCCCTTTTCGGCCAGTGCAAGGTCCTTCACATCATATTCCATTGTTATCTAGTCCTCCTGGAAAACAGGCCCAGTCTCAGTAATTTTAAATTTTCGGGTTGCCCTATGCCCTATGCTCTATGCTCTATGCCTCAAGTCCCCGCCTTCTCCCTTAGCTCATCTACTCTGTCAGTATACTCCCAGGTGAAATCGGGATCATTGCGGCCAAAATGCCCGTAGCACGCCGTTTTTTTAAAGATCGGCCTTAGCAGTCTCAGATGTTTTATCATATCAGCCGGCTTGAAGCTGAAAGTCTCCCGAACTATTTCGGCAATTCGGTCCGGAGGAATCTTACCGGTACCGAAGGTGTCAATCATCAAACTCACTGGCTCGGCCACACCAATGCAATAAGCAACCTGAACCTCGCACTTTTCCGCCAGTCCGGCAGCAACAATGTTCTTGGCCGCGTATCGAGCCATGTACGAGCCGCTCCGGTCCACCTTGGAGGGATCCTTTCCGGAAAAACAGCCACCGCCGTGGCTCCCCTGGCCACCGTAAGTATCGACGATTATCTTACGACCGGTGAGGCCACAATCTCCCATGGGGCCACCGATTACAAATCGACCTGTGGCATTGATAAAGTACTTGGTCTTATCATCGAGCATATTCTCTGGTATAGCCTTGCGGATCACCTCCTCGAGAATACCCTCCCGGATGGTATCGTACTTCACTTGAGGAATATGTTGAGCCGCTACAACTACGGTGTGAACTCGCCTGGGCGTGCCGTTTATGTATTCCACGGTCACCTGCGATTTACCGTCCGGGCGAAGGAAGTCCAAAATCCCGCTTTTGCGAGCCTCCGCCAGCCGTCGGGTTACCCGGTGGGCATAATAGATCGGCATGGGCATGAGAACCGGAGTCTCAGTGCAGGCATAGCCGAACATGAGCCCTTGGTCTCCAGCACCCTGCTCTTCGAAGAGACCCTCGCCTGCAGTTACTCCCTGAGAAATATCTGGCGATTGTTTGTCAATGGAGGTCATGACCGCGCAGGTTTCCCAATCGAATCCCATCCCGGAATTGTTGTATCCAATCTCCTTGATTGTGTCTCTAACGATCTGCGGCATGTCCACCCAGCAGGTTGTGGTTATTTCACCTGCAATTATGGCCATCCCTGTGGTCACCAGTGTTTCGCAAGCCACCCGACAATGCTTGTCCTCAGCCATGATAGCGTCCAGAATGCCATCTGAAATTTTGTCGGCTACCTTGTCTGGGTGTCCTTCGGCAACCGACTCAGAAGTGAAAAGGTACTCGGTTGTAGACATTTAATTGTCCTCCTTATTTCAACTATCAGCCCCAAGCTCATCGTCTCAAGCTGAATCTTTGTTTTATAGCCTGCTTGTTTGGCTCTCTAGGCAAGCTTATTTTTCAGGCAAATCTCTATCCCCTTCAGTGCCGGCTCTCGTCCGATTCTTGCCAGCGGGCCTGAGGGAATTGTCCCCAGATTGTTCCTTCATTTTCTCCGCCTCTTCAGGCTGGTCTCCAGATAGCCCTGAGCCTGCGGCAGAGGTTTCAAGCTCTCTCTGTTGCGCCAGCATCTGCTCCATTCTTGCATTCCGTTGCCTCCTGCCGAATGGAAATTGAGGTATCCTGCCTCCAGGCTCGACAACCCCACCGGAGATCAGTAATTTAAAGGCATCTTCAACACTAATATCCAGCGGGATGGTGTCCTCTTCAGGAATTACCAAATAGAACCCCGAGGTAGGATTAGGTGTGGTGGGCAAGAAGACATTTATCGTTTTGTTCTCCGTCTTATCCTCTATTTCACCATAAGTCTTTCCGGTTACAAAGGCTATGGCCCATACTCCCTTGCGGGGATATTCAACAAGAATAGCACGTTTGAAAGCATAGGGTGTGTCACCAAACATTGCCTGGATGACCTGTTTGACCGCCACATATACCGGTCGCACCAGAGGAATACCGGAGAGGATGTACTCTCCGAAAGCCACCACCCGACGCCCGATGTAGTTCTTTACCAAAATCCCGGTGATCATGATAAGAACAATGGCGAGGACAAGCCCGAGACCGGGAATCTTGAAGTGCAAATAGGTGTGGGGGTGAAACTTCGGGGGGATTATGATTAGCAAGCGATCGATCAGCCTGAGAATAGCCGTGATCACAAACACGGTTACGCCCAGCGGTACGATGACGAGGAGACCGGCCAAAAAGTAGCCACGAATTTGGGCTTTAAACCACTTGAACATACTCATCTATTATGCAGCCCCACCACTTGTCCGAGGTCGATTTTCTTCGTCCACCAAAAGGACCTTAGGCTGATGGGTTGCTAACTCCTCTTCATCAAGCAGAGCGTAAGTTGCAATAATAATCAGATCACCCGGCTGGCCTTTGCGGGCAGCCGCACCATTGAGGCTGACTTCCCCTGATCCCTCTGGCGCGGCAATGGCATAAGTATCGAACCTTTCCCCGTTTGCAAGGTTGTAAACTCCCACCTGTTCGTGCGGGGCAATGTCTACTTCTTTCATTAGACGCCTGTCGATACTTAAACTGCCTTCGTAGTCCAAGCGGGTGGCCGTAACCCGTGCCCGATGAATCTTGGCTTTCAGGAAAATGCGCTGCATGACTCCATGACCTCCGTGCCCTCAAAAGTTCAATCTCCATTTACTGAACTTCAACACGGTAGACAGCCATGCAAAAAGCCTCCAAGACGACTGTCCAGAAGGCTTCACCACTCTCCGGATTGGGCTGCGCTCTTTAACCGCGCACTTGCGTCGGCCTGATCAACTGGCACACTACCGTCTCAGTCCACTAAATGGATCCAAGCGGATTATAATCTAACTTGAACCTATTATTGCTATCATTTCTATTTTTCTTCGTCAACCAGTTTTGTCCGCCCTCCCCCTTCTAGCCCTTTTGCCAGCCGCAAGAAATCCTCGAGAGTCAGACTCTCTGCCCTCCGACTCCCTTCAATGGAGGCCTCTTGCAAAACTTTACTGACGCAATCTGGGGTCAGATTGCCGAGCTTGCTCTCCAGCAAACTATTCCTCAAGGTCTTCCGCCTGTGAGAAAAAGCCGCCTTTACCGTTTGCACCAGCCAAGATGGTTCCACCTTGGGCGTTAGCGGGCAGTCCCTAAACGACAGACTTATGACCTGGGAATCCACTTTGGGAGGGGGATGGAACTGGGATGGCTTGACCCGCATAAGCCGCCTGCGCTCACTGTGGTAGGCGACTATTACCGAAAGAATTCCATAATCCCTATTACCCGGACCGGCAAGAACTCTCTCTGCCACCTCATCTTGCAGCATGAGAACCGCCTCTTTCAGGTAATCTGCCGCTTCCATCAGCTTGAACAGAACGGGGCTACTTATATTGTAAGGCAAGTTGCCAATGATTTTCATTTTCCTCTGGAACTGCTCATGCAGGCCGATGAGATCCAGCTCCAGTATATCCATACACTCAATTTTCACCCCCTTGCCATTCCTCTTCTCAAGTTCTTTGCGTAAAAATGTTGCCAGCTCTGCATCGATTTCAACCGCAATCACCGAGGCACCGCTTTTGCTCAACGGTAAAGTCAAAGCCCCCAGTCCCGCCCCGATTTCAACCACTACATCACCTGGCCCCGGATGAATTGAGGCGGCTATCTTATCCGCAGTTGCCTGATGAATGAGAAAGTGCTGTCCCAGACCTTTGGCCGGCCTTCTGCCGAGAATCTTCAGTGCTTGTTTGGGTGAAATCATTTTATAACTTCTTTAGCCTACAAAGAAATGCTCACTGTGATTCTCCCTGAAAACGACGGGAACTGGTGAATTTGTAGGTGAGAAAATAAGCCAACAGACCTGGCAAAATTCCCAAAAGTACACCTCCATGCAACATTGCCACCGTCACATGCTTGCCCAGTTTCATTAGAGAAATCACGGAGTAGTCAGCAGGGAGGACCAGATGGGGATACCCTAAAACAAATCTTCCCAGGCGATAACTGCCGTAATAGAAAAAAGGGATGGTCAGGGGATTGCTCACCCAGACTCCCAAGGCCGCAGCCAGTTTGCTGCCTCGCAGGAGTGCTGCCAGGGCTACGGCCAGCACTGTGTGAAAAGGAATGGTGGGAGTGATGGCAATAAAAACTCCAATGGCCATGCCTAAAGATATCTCATGGGGTTTACCGCGCAGCTCTTTGAGCTGTCGGCAAAACTCCTGCCACCAATAACGGGGACTTAACAGTTCTTTTCCGCTTTTAGGGAGTGACATAAGAGAGTTACTTGTAATTCATTTTGACCTGAGTGCGGCCGGCATATTTATCATTTCACATTTTCTATTTCGCATTTCGTATTGTGATTAAATGTCTTATCACCTTGTCCTCTAATGTGCATTGAGAGATGACAAATGAGCAATGAGAAATTACTCTAGGCCTCTTGCACCATTGGTCCAAAAACAGTGTGTTCCAGGGTAGTGGATACATCTTCAAGTTTAAAGACAACAGCGTAAAGCTCCTCAGTGGACTGACCTGGATTGATGCAGATCGTCTTTCCGATGCGATCCCAATATCGCCCGCTTATCTCAGATGACTCATGAATATGACCGTGCAGGGTCAAATAGGGTTGGTGGTTTTCGATAAACATCCTTATGGCACGGCTTCCAATCCAGCGGCCGTCGAATAGTCTGTCCAGATTTGTGCCGAATGGCGGAGAGTGCATCACATAGACAGCACTGTGTGGCTCCCGAGGAGTTGGCAGCTCTTCCAGTTCCTCCTCAATGGATTTCATCCGGACAAGGTGCTGCCGCGGATCAACTACAATGATTTTTTCTCCCAGGCTGCAGCAGGCAGTGCAGCGTTGCTGCTCAGTAGAATCTATTCGGAGATCTCGACGTTCACCGTCTTTTATAATGAAAGGTGTAGGTGGCACGTGAGCATAACCAATCAAATCATATCTATCACCTAGCGCATACCTTCGACCATGAAGTAAGCGCAGTATGCCCTGTCCTTCTAGATTTTTAAGGTAGGCATTGCTCGCACCCCAGTCATCGTTGCCAAGCATAGCATATATTGTGGCTTGCCGAGCTTTGGCTAGAAAACCACTGAGCTTGGATTCTAGATAAGAAAGAATGAAATCCTTTTGCTCTTGAAGAGAGTATTGAAAAGAGCCCCCCATGGGAAGCATGTCGCCCCCAATAATGACAGCCTGGGCTCTTCTCTTTTCGGCCAGTTCAAATAGTTCTGCATAGAGCTCCTTATTCCCATGAAGATCGGAGGCGTAAACAACAATCATCTCCACTTCCAAAGGTGAGTTTGCTCATCTGGGGTTTGTTAAATCTATGTCGAAAACCTATTTAACCTGCTCGCTGCCGGCTGCCTGCTTCACCCTAGAGCTCCAGCATCCTTTCCACCGCTGCCAGAGCTCGCCGTCTTATAGGCTCTGGAATCTTTATTCGAGGTTGCATCTCCTCCATGGACCAGAGAACTTTTTCCAGGGTGATGAGCTTCATATTGGGGCAGACGGAGCGCTCGGTTACCGGAACATAAGCCACTGCAGGATTTTCTTTTCGTAATCGGTGGAGAATCCCGGTCTCAGTACCAACAATTAGAGTATTTCCCTGGTATGATCTTGCATAACGAATTATACCACTGGTGCTGAGAGCTTCATCCGCCTCGTCGATCACATCGGGCCGACACTCGGGATGAACCACAACCTTAGAGTCAGGGTAGCGGGCCTTTTGTCTTCTCACATCCGCAACCCCTATTTTTACATGGGTTGGACAGTAACCAGGCCACAGATGCATTTCTCTGCCTGTCCTGCCCATGGCGTAGTGCCCAAGGTATTGGTCCGGCACGAAAAGAATTGGTCGATTTTTTTTCACCGCTTCTACAACTTGTACCGCGTTGGCAGAGGTGCAGCAGATGTCTGAGCCCGCCTTTACCGCAGCACTGGAATTCACATAGCACACTACCTGGACCCCGGGGTACTTAGCCTTCTCCTTCTCCAATTGTTCTGGAGTGATCATATCCGCCATGGGACAGCCGGCTTCCTCGTCAGGGAGCAGCACAGTCTTTTCCGGCGAGAGAATCTTCGCGGTTTCGGCCATGAAATGGACCCCGCAAAAAACAATTACCTCAGCATCGGTCCCCGCTGCCTTGCGACTCAACTCGAACGAGTCCCCAGTGAAATCTGCAATGTCCTGCACTTCAGGCCGCTGGTAGTTGTGGGCGAGAATGATCGCCTTCATACTCTTTCTAAGATTATCAATCTGTTCTATTAGTTTAGAGCTCATTCTTACTCCATAACAGAATTTCGCTGGGATTCTAATCGCAAAGTAGTGAAATAGTCAAATAGTTGAGATAGTCAAAAAAAATCCCCATCGGCTCAACCACACCAAAGCCGATGGGGGACAGAGAAAAGGGAGGGAACATTATGGGAGCGATATGCTCACTTCTTTTCGCATGCAAACAAGGTGCCAAGTACAAAAGGAGTTGGTAGATAATTTCTCTTTCACCGCTTCTTTGTAAAGAAATCCCCCACTGGCCTAGCCCAAAGGTGGGGAAGAGGATGCTGAGAAAAAGCTTGTTCTGTTTGCCGGTTGGCCTCTGTTGGGAATGAATCAGTAGGTGCTTACTGGTACTTATCCTTCCTCATCTCCGTGGTACTCGGCCATGGCTTCCTGGAGGACCCTCAAATCACTCTCGGAGATTTCTGTGAATTGTATACCCACGCCTAACTTTGCTCCACTCTCAGTGGCATCAATAATGGTCGACCATATAACCTTGCCAGCAACATTCATGGTCGGGCGGCCGGGCACCTTAATGACTAGTCTTAAAATGCCCTCCGAAGGCGGCACTTCAGCGCAGGAGACAAATAACCCTTTAGGGGTGAAATTATCTATCTCTCCTTCAATTTGAGACTCAGGTGTAATTAAAGTCACTGGCCATTTAACTTTAGCCCTGGCGTATTCGCGTCTCTCCGACTGGTCAGACATAGCTAAAATCCTTTCTCATCCTGCGCCGCATCGAAGTTCGAGAAATCTCTAAGGCCCTGTGACGACTCTTATCTCAGTTTATCTGTCGCCCTAGCACACCAATGATGATTTTTGCCCGCCAGTGAATAAACCACGAGAGCTCAGTGTAAGTCAACACTTAACCCTTTAAGTCTACTATAAGAAAACCCCACCGCCCGGTGTTGCTCCCTTGAACATGACGAGCCTGACGCTGGGGAAAAGAGGCGAAGTTGTTCTTGTCTGATAAGGGGTTAAGGAGTTAGGGGGTCACCCTATTTGGGAATATACTGGAACTTCTGACCGCCCACAGTGGCCTCTGCCATTAAGCCGCTCTTAGGCATGGTAAAAACAGCCACTCCACGGTCGTAACTTGCGTCTTTGGAAGCCCCTGATTTCACCAGGATTACCGATGCCTGAGCGTCGAGTTCCCAATTTCCCCTCTTGAAATCATCCAGCCTTGATTTATCCGCAAAGAAAATTATCTCACTGAAAGACTGGCCACCGATCTGAGCTCCTACCGTTAGTTCCGTCACGGTGGCACGGCCAATATGTCTGCCTTTTTCATACACCCATCCATCCCCGTGGCCACCACCAATGATAAAGCCACCTTTGCCGATTGATGGGAAGACAACATAACCGTAAGCCTTAGCAAAAAACACTTTCATACTAGGGTCTGCTTGCTTGAACTTGACGATGGTTTCCTCGACGAGTGTTCTTTCCTTCTGCTCCCGAGCCGGGTCCCACCCTGCCCATGTCGACATATGGAGCAAGACTATTAGACAAATTGTGACGAGACCATAAATAGGCGCTTTTCGCATAATAAGTCTCCCTCTTTTGCTTTGTGGATTGAGTCTTTTGTTGCCAAGAACCAAAAACGGTTCTCACTATTGGCTTAGAGGCAATTTTAAGGGTGGCACAAGCTTTGTCAATAGGAAAACTGCTCAATCTCTGTGTTTAGAAAGAATCCACTAGCTCTTTCTGCAACCTGGCCCCTTTCCCTGCGCTAGCCCCCGAAGAGCGATCTTATTTTCATTAGAAGAGTTATGTCGCCCTTTATCTTATATTTCCTTGTCATGAAGGCCCATCGACCACTAATCTCGCCCCTAGCGACGGCAAGCCACACCTTGGCTGGGGTCTTGATAACCACATCGGGGTTTTCCACGGCCCCCTCATGGAAGGTGGCCTCTTGATCTGCAATTCTAATGTGGGCGGTGAATTGCTCGTCTCCAGAAACCTCAAATTGATAAGTAACCTTCAACCCCTCTGCTTCCCTGGGGTTGAACCGTTGCGGCATACTCTTCAAGAGCTCAAACACAGTGGTTTCACTCGGGATGGCAGAAGCGTCTGACTTCATCGCCGCTTCTGGCTCTCCTGGGATAAAAACCCCTTCCTTCTGCTCCTGCATCATCTCCTCAATCCAGGCTTCCCTGACCCCAGGGTCCATGCTCGGCGGGGCCGGAGTCTGGCCGACATACGCCTCAAAGCCATCATAGAGGCCCATCTTCTGCCAATGCTCGTAGTCCGACTTCATGAACTCCCGATTTTCGCTCACCAGATAACCCATGAACTGCCAGAATCGAAGATCCAAATCAGTGGCGGGATAACGACGTCCCTCCTCCACAGCCTTAACCAGGTCACGGGCCAGGTCCGCAGCCCTGGTCTCGACAGCTTCCTTGCCAACAAATTCGCCCGGTCCTACAGCAATTGCAGTTAAAGCCCCTACGGGAAAGGCCCCAAATGTTCTAATCACATATTTGAGATATTCAGCTACCGAGGTCTCACCAGACCCTGCTGAAACGCTAACGGCAAGGCCAGGCTTCCAGGTTCTCCTAGGCTTGTGGCCGTAAGTGAGGGACCGGTCCAGAAAAGTCTTCATCTGGGCAGTTACGTTGAAAAAATATACCGGGGAAGCCAGGATTATGGCATGGGCCTCCAATACCTTTCTGCTGAGACTTTTGTAGTCGTCTTTGATCCAGCAACTACCTTTTTCTATGCAGACGGCACAACCAATACAGTAGACGATTTTATGCTGACTCAAGAATATCTCTTCGAACTCAAAACCCTCTTTCTCTACATGCCTCCTCAGCATGGCAAGCATCTGCGAGGTATTCCCTAGACCTGCATGGGGTGAACCATTGATGGCCACTGCTTTTTTTGGCTTGGACATGTCTAACTCTCCTTATGGATCTGCACTTCCAGAGAATAAAAAGGATAGACACCAGGATACTGCATTCCTATCAGTGCTAGCAATTGATTTCAAATAAAGAATCCTGGCCCGACTCAGATCCCGCTCAGTGGGGGAGGACCTACCTTTGAGCAACTCCGATGAGGCAAATAGCTTGGTGCATAGTGCAAAGCGTTTGGTAAACAGTAAACGGTGAACGGTAAACCGATCATTCACTGGCTCCATAACTGTTTACCGTTTACGCCTTTTCTGGCTATGGACCATGCGCTATGCTCCTCTTTGTCTTCAGAATGGCATTTCTGTTGCATGTGTAAGGAAATGAATAGCAAAAATGCGCATTTTGTCTGGGGCAATAATCTATGGCAGATAACATTCTTTCTATAAATAACCTTTTTGAGCGGAAAGAAGACCCTCGCTACGCGGACGGCTACACCTATTTTTGTCAAAAGTGTGGTCTGGAGTGCAATGTGGGGGAAGCATCGTTTAACTGCCAGGAAGGAAGGATTTTACCAGTCTACATCAAATGTCGCTATGGCTGTGGTCGGTCTTGGCACCTAAAAATTTTTCCCTCAGGCAAGGTGGATCTTCATTAAGGGATCTTAGATCCAAGAGAAGAATAGAAACTATGGCGGATTTTAAGCCCATAACGATTGACACCGTGTCAATTAAAGTCAGGATGACAAAAGACACCATGGAGCTGTTTTCCGTTCCGGTGCCCGCACGACAGCTTGAGTTTTCTTTTCAAGATCCGTCTGGGGTTCGCGTCCTCGACAACCCGCTGGAGGACAATTTAAGGAATTACGTTGCCTGGGGCAGGCTTTAGAGCTACCAAGATCCCAAAAGTCCTTAGCTAAGGCGCACTACTTTTTAATCTTCGCTTCTCTCAACAAAATTACCAAGGCTCAGCAAGATTACAGAGAACATCCCACTTCTTGCCAAGGCTTCTCACCTTAGGGTATGGTCTTACCTCCCTTACGTTTCTTCTGGGCAATGACATTCCCTATGAACTGAACGTCTGCTTCCGATATGTATTCAAACTCTGCACCTATTATGAAAAGACTGGAATCTTCTTGAGGGACCCGTTCCATCGCCCATATTGATTTTACTGATACCAGTATGGGTTGATGGCTGGGAGGTTGGATTTCCAGCCGAAATTCTTGCCCTATGGGGGGCAACTCACGACAGTAAAAAGATGCTCCAACCTGACTGAGGCTCTTGGGTTCTCCCGTAAACTGTCCGTCGGAGGTGATGACAGTTGTGGGCCATTTGACCTCTATTCGCTCAAATCTGCGTCTATCTCTCTCGAAAACCATGATGCGCACCCTATTGCTAAAGCATTTGTAGACCGTCAAAAAGGATGCTTAAAAAAAATAGGTTAACCATCAAGCACCAATTTTTGTTGGTTCCCCTTTGGGGACACGCTTTGATGCCTTCCGAGGAAAAACATGCAGACCAAACACAACAGAGGAACAATCAGATACTCATTAGGGACATCATAAAGTACAGCGTAGCCAGCAAAAAGGGCCAAGAAGAGCTGAAAAAGCAGCAAGGTTATCCGTCTCATTAGATTTCCTCCTCAGATTATTGGTTGCACGTACGGCTCTGCAAATAATGGAAAAAATATGCCACATCTCTATAAATGATATTTTTTTCTTGTTTTCTCATATATTTAAACAAGAAATAACGTCCAGTCATAGTCGGCTAATCAGTCAAATTAAGCCGCTGCCGTATCCAAAAATGCATGTTTGGGGAATTTTTAAATACAGGTGGAGACACTTTTAGGAATGACGATTTAAAAACAAATCCTTCACAAGCAGATCGCTGTTCCGCCTAAATGGTATCGTCAGGACTGACTAATCTCCTGGTACAGGGGGAGCACTGTCGTGTCTTTTGATTTGGACTTTGTAAGTTTGCCTGCCAACTTCCCCCCTGATTCTATGGAAAGTCTTCCGTAAGCTATCTCTCCAATTACTGTCCCTGTGCTTAATATGTTTAACCTGCCATTGCAGATCATCTCACCTTGGAATTTTCCTGCCACACTTATGTTCTCTGCCTCCACATTCGCATCTACATCGCCTTCTTGTAGAATTTCAAGAGAGCCGCACTTTATCGTTCCTGTCACTGAACCATGCACAATGAGAGTGCCCTCTGTCTCTATGTTACCCTTAAAATTACTACTGTCAGAAATGATAGTAGTCTCTACAGTTTTGAATGGACTTCTGAAAATCTTGCCTTTGGAAGGGCTATCATTTTGTTCCGGCGGTTTTTCCTTTGTTCTCTGCCACATGGTTTATCCTTGTCTGGGTTAAGATGTTTTCTGGATTACCAACAGTCAAAAAAAATGCAAAGTTTATGCCCATCCTCAGAGAATTCCTCCACAGTCGTTCTGGCAAAGTAGTAATTGTGCGCTCCGCCATCCTGTAATCGGCCCCCAGTCTACTCCCAGCCAGTTACTTATGTAGCCTATGACTACGTTTACTTTTTCTCGAAATCCTGGGTACATTAGCGTGAGTAAAACAAACAAGATCACTAACGCCAGCAATATAGGTATGATTTTCTTTTTCATCCCGCGATCCCCACTGCTAGTTTTGCTTGTTGTAGCTGTGTACCCGGACCATGTAGTCTATATTTTCAATGAAATCATCGGGTGACCTTCTGTCGGCGACTTGTATTATTGTCTCACCGCTATAATCAAGGAAAAAAACTGATGGTATATATCTTACTTCGTATTCTTTGACTAATTGCCTTTTAGCTTTATCTACATCTATATATATGTTAACTAGCTGAGTTGATGCGTTTGCTACATCGTCATGAGAAAATACATTTTTGACCATTTGTTTACATGCACCACACCAAGAAGCAGAAAAAACAAGCATAACCGGTCTGCCAGATTTTAACGCTGCATCAAGTCCTTTATCATAATCTGTGTAAAAGGATATTTTGCCTATGGTTTTTTCTTCAGCTACATTTTTGTAAGCAAATAATGTAACTCCTGCCAAGAATAGAATAACCAAAACTGTAGAAAAGCTAATAAACCACCGTTGTACTCCTCTGAAACCGACGAGGTCTGCCTCAGGACCACCTGGCCTTGCTTCAGCCGTTGGTGCATGAGGTCTTTGATAAAATTTACTTACAACTATTCCGCAGCGAAGACACTCCTCAGATTCCTCCTGTTCAAACTGGCATTTAGGACAAATCATAATGTCCTGCTGCCTCGGTTCTTCCTTCTCTTTTTCCATCATGAGGGGCTGTTCCAGGCCAACATGAGCCTCCAATTCTTCCACCTTACATACGGCTCCTGCCCTCTCAAAGGCCTGCAAGTATTTCATTGCTGTCTCATGATCCACATCCTTTTTTATCGCTAACCTTTTACCGGAAAAAAACCGCTCGATTTGCGCCTCATTGGCCCTAAAAAGAGTGGCCAGTCCTCTTTTCACCTCCTCAACTTGCATTCCGTCGAGAATCTCTCCCTCAAATACCACCCTGTAACGCCGCTCCGTCATGATCTTCTTCCATGTCGTGAGACGGGACACCTTAGTTGCGGTGCCCAATGATCAGACCCCCTTGTCCTTACTTCAAAAGGAGGCCTTGTCTGAGTTACCGCGACTAATTTATGCAAAATCCGTCCCAGAAGCGGGAGGTGGTGTGCATTTTCCCCATTTCAGAGCATTTAGGGGTAACCGTGAAGTGACAACTTCTTGCTGGAGATTTTAGGGTAGGTGACCCTCTGGCTGAATAACTGGCGGGGACCGGGCTAGGCCCTGATCACATTAGGCTCACCACTTCTGTACACCCCACGGGTGTCCACGATTAGGTCTGCATGAGCACCGATGAGATCGTAGGGAAAGTCGTCGTGGTCTGTTACCAGAAGAACAGAGTCGACCTTTTTGAGCAAATCGGGGGTTAACTCCTGGGATGTCAAATCGAATTTGTGTTTTCGCATGGGGGGGAACACCGGGACATGGGGATCGCTGTAGCTCAGCTCAGCACCTTTGCTCCTCAGAATTTCCATGATCTCCATGGCTGGTGACTCCCGGGGATCATCGACATTTTTCTTGTAGGCAAGACCCAGCACTAGGATCTTTGCCCCTTTGACCGATTTACCCTTTTCATTCAAACCGTCCGTCAACTTGCCCACCACCCATTGGGGCATAGCGGCGTTGACCTCCCCGGCCAGTTCGATGAAGCGAGTGTTGATTCCGTACTCCCTAGCCTTCCAGGTTAGATAGAAAGGGTCAATGGGAATACAGTGTCCTCCTAACCCAGGTCCCGGATAAAATGGGGTGAAACCGAACGGTTTTGTGGCAGCAGCGTCAATAACCTCGCGGATGTCGATTCCCATGCGGTCCGCCACGACTTTGAGTTCATTTACCAGCCCAATGTTCACTGCCCGATAGATGTTTTCCAGAAGCTTGGTCAACTCGGCTGCCCGGGTGGAGGACAAGGGCACCACCTGCTCCACCACTTCACCGTAAAGGGCCCGGCCGACTTCCGAACAAGCAGTTGTTGAGCCCCCACATACCTTCGGGATGTTCCGGGTATTGTATAAGGGGTTGCCCGGATCCTCTCGCTCCGGGGAATAGACTAAAAAAATGTCCTTGCCCACAACAAAGCCGACCTCTTCGAGTCTGGATCGGACTTCTTCCTCAGTTGTGCCAGGATAGGTAGTGCTCTCGAGGCTGATTATCTGGCCACGACGCAATTGGGGCAGAAGTGAATTCACCGTGTTGCGCACGTAGGATAGATCCGGTTCCCGGTTTCTGTTTAGCGGGGTTGGAACGCAGAGGATCAGAACATCCGTTTCTGAAGCACGGCTGTAATCGTTTGTGGCCTCGAAAAGAGGCACGGTTTTGCCCTCTGCAATTTGAACCCGCTCCTTGCTCCTCTCGGCAATGGCGGCCGAAGGGATATGGCCAATATAACTTTTGCCCTTTTTGAGCTTGGCCACCTTAGCTTGATCTATGTCAAAGCCCAGCGTGGGAAACCCCACTTCGGCAAAACGCAGCATCAGTGGGAGCCCAACATAGCCAAGCCCCACGATCCCAACAACAGCCTTATGGTCTTTGATCTTCAGGATTAGTTGCTCTTTCATCAGATTCCTCTTATGTGTCGAAGCCAAGAGAAGCAAAGTGTATGCCGTATTTTCAATAACACCGACTCTTTTAACAACTTCAAACAACCAAGAACTTAGTTAATTGCATACTACGTAAAGCACAGAGCATGAAGCATAGCGTCAAGTTCAAAGTTTCAAGTATGATCTGTCCTTTGATCTCTGACCTCCGACCTCTGACTTCTATCTCCTGTATTCTGTCTTCTCTCCTCTGCCCGCTGCCTGCTGGAAATAGGCGGTTGCATTCTACCTCACCAGTGGTTATAGTTCCACTACCGTTTGTACATACCAACTAGGAGGATATTATGAGGGAACAAATTGAACAGGCTTTAGACAAAATTCGGCCTGCTCTTCAGCGTGACGGTGGCGACATAGAGCTGGTAGAAGTGGAAGAAAGTGGCATAGTGAAAGTTAGGCTCACCGGCGCTTGCGGTGGCTGTCCCATGTCTCAAATGACTCTCAAGCAAGGTGTGGAGCGTATCGTCAAGCAATTAGTACCTGAAGTAAAGTCGGTGGAGTCCGTATAACCTTCCAAACAGTTTACTTGTGGTACTTCTCCCCTCGCATAATAGTGCGGGCCCGGTAAAGTTGTTCCAAAAGAATCAGCCTGCTCATTTCGTGGGTAAAGGTCATTTTTGAAAGGGAAAGCAGGGTCTGGGCCTGACTCCTCAGCTCATCCGTAAACCCAAGAACCCCCCCTACAGCAAAGCACAGTCTACGGCAGCCCTCCCTCTCTAGTTTTCTCCACCACCTAGCCAGGGATACTGAGCTGAACTGTCTTCCCAGCCGATCTAGGACCACCAAATGGGATTGGTCGGGCACGGCAGCCGCTACCCTTCCGCTCTCGGTGGAGACTACCCGGGCCGCCTGATCGTCTCGAGTCAGCCTCTCAGCACGGACAATTTTAACCTCCACCGGCAGATATCGCCGCAATCGGGTCAGGAAGTCCTCGATACCTTCCCGCAGATAAGGCTCGCGGGTCTTACCCACGAATATCAATTGGATTTTCATTGGTCGGATTTCACTGCGCAAATAAAAAACTCACGATTTCCTTTGGGGCCAAGTAAGCTCGATTCTTTCACCCCCCGAACCTCCATCCCCTGATTCTGACAGAATTGCTCTATCTCTCTCACCACTTGCCTATGCAGCTCGGGGTCGCGCACAACGCCACCTTTGCCCACCTGGCCCCTTCCCACCTCAAATTGAGGTTTTATCAGCGCCAGTAGCTGACCGCCCCCTTTGACAAACTCGAGAACTTTTGGGATTACTTTTGTGAGGGAAATAAAAGAGGTGTCAATAACTGCCAGGTCTACGAGCTCTGGAACTTGCTCACTGGTCAGGTAGCGCACATTACATCTTTCCAATATCACCACCCGCGGATTTTGCCGAAGCTGCCATGCCAGTTGGCCGTAGCCTACATCAATTGCATAGACTTTTTTCGCCCCCCGCCGCAAAAGGCAATCGGTGAAACCACCAGTGGATGCGCCCACGTCCATAGCCACCGAATCGGCCACTTCCATTGAAAAACTATCCAAGGCTGAGGCTAATTTGAGACCGCCACGGCTAACGTAGGTCTCGTCCTGATCGATAAGTTCGACATGAGCGTCTACCGCTACCTGTTGACCCGCCTTGGAGGCCTGGCAGCCGTCAACTTGCACCTTGCCAGCTAGAATCAATGCCACTGCCCGCTGGCGGCTTTTAGCCAAACCTCTTTCTACCAGCAGAATGTCAAGACGTGAGCGATCAGCCATCAGCTATCGGCTAAACCTAAAACGCGGCTTTTTGGACGCCTTCGCCTGCAACCATGCTACGGGCGGCCTGGACGATTGCCGGAGTATCAATGGAACACATGGCCCGCTGTACTCGTTGAGAAGCGTGTTCAATGAACTGGTCACCGATGCCCAACCGGACAACCCTGATCCCAGTCAAGCCCTCTTCAGCCAACAGTTCGAGCACTGCACTTCCGAAGCCTCCCTCCAGAACATTTTCTTCCACGGTGATCACACGATCGCTTTGTTTGACCGTCTCCAGAATGAGTTCTTTGTCCAGCGGTTTTACGAAACGGCAGTTAACAACCGCTGCCCGCACACCCTCTTTTTCAAGCTCCTTGGAAGCCTCGACCGCTGGCCAAACCCTGTTACCTATGGCCAGGATGGCCAGATCATCGCCTTCACGCAAGAGCTTACCTTTGCCGATGTCCATTGACCGAATTTCAGAATCCAGGGGTACCCCCTCAGCCGCTCCGCGCGGATAGCGCAGAGCTGCTGGGCCATCATGTTCCAGGGCGGTTTTGAGCATTCGCTGCAGCTCATTTTCATCAGCAGGGGCCATTAGCACCATGTTTGGCACGTGGCGGAGGTAGGAGAGATCGAAAACCCCGTGATGAGTGGGACCGTCCTCACCCACCAACCCCCCTCTATCCATCACAATGGTCACGGGCAGATTTTGTAGGCATATATCATGAACCACCTGGTCATAGGCCCGCTGCAAAAAGGTACTGTAGATGGCTGCCACAGGCTTAAAGCCCTCCAGAGCCAATCCGGCAGCAAAGGTTACCGCATGCTGCTCGCAGATTCCCACATCAAAAAAACGTTCCGGATAGAGAGCGGCAAATTGACTCAAACCGGTGCCCTCGGGCATGGCAGCTGTTATGGCAACTATTTTCTCGTCCTCCCCGGCCAATCTCACCATGGTCTGTCCAAATATCTTCGTATAGGAAGGTGCTCCCGGTTTCTTTATGGGTTCTCCCGTACTCACTTCAAACCTTCCCAGACCGTGAAACTTGGAAGGATCGCATTCCGCCGGCCTGTAACCCTTACCTTTTGTAGTCAGGGCGTGCACCAGCACCGGCCCTCCATGGTTTTTGGCGTTGGTGAAGGCCTCGATGAGACGGTCCAACCGATGCCCTCTTATTGGGCCGATATAGTTGAACTTCAGGGCCTCAAAGAGCATACCTGGTGTAAAAAAACTCATCAGTGAGTCCTCGCCCCTTTTTGCCAGTTGCACAATGTCGTCACCAATTCCAGGTATACTGGTGAGCAGGCTCCTCACATCCTTCCTGATACGCACCGCCAGCTTACTGGTCTTCTTGCGGCTCAAGAAGGATGAAAGAGCGCCAACATTAGGAGCGATAGACATCTCATTGTCGTTCAAGACCACTATGAGATCGCGCTCCAAATGGCCAGCCTGGTTCAGTCCCTCGAAAGCCATACCCCCGGTCATGGACCCGTCGCCAATAACGGCGATTACCCTGTTTTTGTCGCCTTTGATATGTTTGCCCGAGGCGAAACCCAGGGCCGCTGAAATGGAGGTGCTGGCATGGCCAACACCAAAGGCATCGTAAGGACTTTCGCTCCTCTTGGGAAAACCGCTTATTCCTCCGTGTGTTCTAATGGTGTGGAACTTTTCTCTTCTACCGGTAATCAATTTATGGGCATAAGCCTGATGGCCCACATCCCAGATAATCACATCATCGGGTGCATCGAACACATAATGTAGAGCCAGAGTAAGTTCCACCGCCCCGAGGTTGGGAGCCAAGTGCCCGCCGGTTTGGGAAACTGTACATACGATCTCGTCCCTGATCTCCTCGGCCAGTTGATAGAGCTCTTCGATTGTTAAGGACTTGAGATCTTGGGGGCCGTCAATGCGAGGCAGAAGTGATTCCTTCTGTTCCTCTGAGTTGGAACTTTGTTTGCTGGTTTCCATGTGCAACCTAGGACTCCTTTCACCTCGCGCAGAGCGCATAGGGTCAAAAAATAAAGGTTATGTCTTAAGTGGTTGTGTATTCAAGTTTGTTGCACTCTAAAGTCAGAATTCGAAGTCTCAAGCGCTGGACCCTCTTTGGCCAGCTTTGACTTGAAATAACTGCCGGCAGGCAACTCCGCGCCAGGTTATTTTTTCCTGGTTATTATGTAACTTGCCAGTGCACGCAAGGGGTCAGCTTTGTGATCAAATCTCTCCAAGGCTGCCAAGGCATGGTCTACCTGCTTTCGAGCCGCTTCTCGCGAGCCCTCCAAGCCCACTGCAGCAGGGTAGGTCACCTTGCCCCTGGCCACATCAGAGCCTGCTGTCTTGCCAAGGACCTCAGTATGGCCTTCAATATCTAGAATATCATCTGCTATCTGAAAGGCTAGCCCGATAGCTCTGCCATATCTAGCCAGAGCTTCCACCTGGTCATCTGTTCCACCACCAGCCAGCGCTCCCGATTCAGCCGCTGCTGAAATGAGGGCGGCAGTCTTGCGACTGTGCATCTGCTGCACAGTTTCAAGATCGGCCGGCTTGTTCTGTGAGAGCATATCCACCACTTGACCACCCACCATTCCACGGTAGCTTGCCGCCCTGCCAATGACACCAATCAGCTTGAGAGCCCTTTCCGGCAGCAAAGTGTGATAATCACTGAGAAGCACGAAAGCCTCGGTGAGTAAGCCGTCCCCAGCAAGAATAGCTATGGCTTCCCCAAAAACCACGTGGCTTGTGGGCTTACCACGGCGCAGATCGTCGTCATCCATGGCAGGGAGATCGTCGTGAATGAGTGAATAGGTGTGAATCATTTCCAGGGCGCAGGCTGCAGGCATGGCAGCCGCAATCTCACCACCCACTGCTTCAGCCGCGGCCAGACAGAGGATAGGACGAAGTCGTTTTCCGCCGGCAAAGAGGCTGTAGCGCATAGCTTCAACAACCCTAGCTTCTGGCCCCTCATTCTCTGGCAGGGCAGCCTCCAAAGACTTTTCAACTATTAAACGCTGCCTCTCCAGATATTGCTTTAGGTCCAGGTCAGGAGTCATCTCCCTCCTCACTGAATGGGGCGGTTTGTATTTTGCCCCCTTGGTCACGAATGAGCTTCTCCACCTTACGCTCTGCCTCGTCCAGTTTGGAGGTGCAGAATTTTGCCAGCCTCACCCCTTCCTCAAAGGCTTTGAGTGCTTCCTCCAGAGGAAGATCTCCTTCCTCCATCTTGGCGACAATCGCCTCGAGCTTTTGCAGAGCCTCTTCAAATTTTTCTTTCTTCCTTGCCACTTTGTCCTCTCATTCAGCTGTCGCCCGCATAAGGGCGAAAGGATCTACTCTTGCTCCTCCCAACCGGACACCCCAGTGTAAATGGGGGCCAGTGGCTCGCCCGGTAGAGCCAGCAAGACCAATGACGTAATTTTTACCCACCAAATCACCTTCAGCTACATTTGCCTTTGAAAGGTGAAAATACATGCTATACAGGCCCCAACCGTGATCTATCACCACCGCCGTCCCGTGGAAGAAAAAATCTCCCACCAAAACGATTCGGCCGTGATTGGCTGCCCTCACCGGTTCACTCAACTTGGCACGCAAGTCCACGCCTGAGTGAGGACTTCGTGGTTCTCCATTGAGGATTCTCCCGAGCCCGAAAGGGGTAGAAAGTTCTCCCGGCACTGGACGGACAAAATTGTCATGCCAGTATCGCTTGGGCGTATATATGTCCCATAGCCTCCTGAACTCGGCGGATTCTTTTCTGACCCTTTTGAGTGTGGCCGCATCCAGAGTTACCATGTTTTCCGGTAGGGTTAAACTTTGTTTACCAAATTCTTTCTTCTCAACTTCTATATTGGTTCTGTAAGTGAATGGACTATTACCCGGGGTGGAGATTTGCACCTCTAAGGGATAGGTCCCGGGATTTAGCCTGAAATCTATACCCAACAGAGATCTATATTCTTTCTCCTCTGCTTCAAAAAACTCAAGGGGTTGCCCCTGCCACAAACCCTTCACCTTGGAGCCGTCCTGGGGCCCAGTGAGAAAAATCTGCACCACTTCACCCTGGGAAACGGGTCCAGTGGGGCCGATCAGCTTGGTGGATCCCCCTGCAATCTGCGTCAACAGAAAAAAACTCATGCCTATAAACGCGGCCAGCAGTGGTTTGCGCAAGAGTTTCACTCCTCTACATGCACTACATTGCAGCGCAATGAACCCTCATGCAAGCGGACTTTAACCGTATCATCCTCTCTCACCTGCCTGGCCGAGCTAATCACCTTCCCTTTAGGCCAGGTGGTAGTAATGGAGTAGCCACGGGCAAGTATCCCCAGTGGACTCAGGCCATCCAATTGAATTAAACCCCGCTCCAAGTTCTGACGTTTTTTCTGAAAAATCTGGCCCAAAAAAAGCTCAAGACGGTGCCAAGACTGCCCCAACAACCCCTGCGCCTCACTGATCCTTCGGCTCGGGCTGAGGTGAAGCAAATTGTCTCTCAACCGCAGAAACATCTGATTTTCGGAGCGCAATCTCTGGCGGGCGGCAAACTCCAATCGTTGGGCTTGCTCGTCCAAACGCAGCCTAAGATCGGCCAGCCGCGCGGCAGGATGGCGTAGCCGCTTCTTTCTGCTGTCCAAACGTTCTCCGGCTAGGTTAAAAATCTGACCAATGCGCCCTTCCAGCCGCTGGTTTAAGTTAGCCACGAGTGATTCCAATGCTTCCTTGTGTTGAGCCACCATTTCCGCTGCAGCCGAAGGCGTCGGTGCGCGCACATCTGCCACTAAATCGGCCAGGGTAACATCAATTTCGTGACCAACTGCGGAAATTACTGGAATGTGCGAGCGAAAAATAGCGCGGACTACAGCTTCCTCATTGAAAGCCCAAAGGTCCTCCCAAGATCCACCACCCCGACCGACTATCAGCACGTCTACGGGAAACTCTTCATTAAAAGTGTCTATTCCTCTGGCGATCTCAGCTGCAGCCCCTTCACCCTGAACCTTTGCAGGATAAAGGTAGATCTCCAGATTGCTATAGCGCTCCCTCACGACTCTGATTATGTCTCGAATGGCAGCCCCTGTGGCAGAAGTTACTACGCCCAGACGTTGGGTAAGAAATGGAATTGCTCTCTTATGCTCAGGGTCAAAGAGCCCTTCTGCTTCCAGTCGCTTTTTCAGCTGCTCGTAGGCAAGCTGCAAGGCCCCTACACCCCGGGGTTCCATAAAATCTACCAACAGCTGGTATTCACCCCGTGGTTCGTAGACACTGACCCTGGCCTGGCACAGCACCTTTAAGCCGTCCTCAGGCTGAAAGCGCATCCACCTCTGCTGGGAGCGGAACATCACACCTCGAATCTGACTGTCTTCGTCCTTCAATACGAAGTAATAGTGGCCGGATGCGGGTACCCTGAAGTTGGAGATTTCACCTTCTACCCAAAGGAAGGGGAAATGATCCTCCAGCAGGCCCCGTATTTCCCCGGTTAGCTCACTGACCGAGTAAATACGGCGCTGGGGAGGTTCCTCCAGTGCGTATGGGGTTTTCTCGCTGGAATTCATAAGTTAAATGTCTAAATTGAGCTAAAATGCACCAAAATTCATAAAATTCTAAAAGCAAAACACCTAAATAGATCGACTACTTATTTAGAGTCTTCCCACTATATTTCGAAGCCCCCTAGTAACACATTTCGTTCGCAAGATCAAATAAAGCCAACTGGCAGCTAGCAGGACCCAGCTGGCAGAAAATTTTAGCCTCAAGCTTTGAGCTGCCTGCTGAGCCTACCGTCCCAGCACCTTCCAACAGCGGACGAAATGGTTGCCAGTCCCACTTACATCATAGAACTCAATCTGCCCTTTCCTGCAACGGTCCTCGACTAAAGGGCAACGATGCTGGAATTTGCAGCCCGGCGGGGGATTGAAGGGACTCGGCACATCACCGGCCAGAGGTGTCCAAGAACGCTTGGCCGAAGGCTCTGGCACCGGAGCCGCTTCCAACAGGGCGGAAGAATAGGGATGGAGATGTTGGCTGTAGACGTCCTCTGCGGGGCCATATTCCATGACATGACCAAGATACATGATAGCCACAGCGTCACTGACAAACTTAACTACATGCAAATCATGGGCAATAAAAAGATAGCTTAGACCCAATCTTCGCTGCAAATCTTGAAGAAGGTTTAAAATCTGAGCCTGAATAGAAACGTCCAGTGCTGAGACTGGTTCGTCACAGATTATCAGCTCTGGCTCCACGCTAAGTGCCCTGGCAATACCAATCCGCTGTCGCTGACCACCACTGAATTCATGAGGATAGCGCTGTGCTGCCCAGCCAGGGATTCCCACCATTTCCAATAGTTCAGCTACCCGGGTCTGCCGCTGCTCACGTCCCCCCTTGTTTATGGTGCGCAACCCTTCCGCAATCGATTGCCCCACCGTCATTCTGGGATTTAGGGAGCCAAAGGGATCCTGGAACACGATCTGCATCCTGCGACGGTAGGACTTCATATCAGCTCGAGAAATTCCGGTGATATCTTCACCTTTGAAAAGGATTTTTCCTTCATCGGGCTCCATTAGCTTGAGAATGAGTCGCGCCAGAGTAGACTTGCCGCAGCCACTCTCGCCTACTAGACCTAGCGTTTTGCCGGCGGGCAGTTCCAAATCCACTCCGTCAACCGCTTTTATCCAACCAATCACTCGCTGGAAAAAACCACGCTGCACAGGGAAATATTTCTTTAGCCCCTGCACCTCTAAAATTACTTTATTGTTTGCTTTGCTGTCTTTACTCATCTCTCTCAGAGTGGCCTTTGCCCACCCTTCCACTAGGCAGTATGCACTAGGCACCATTTCCCCTGTCGCGGTGCTTAGTGCCTAGTGTTTAGTGCCTAGTAGCCTTGAGGAGCGCTCTGCGTGAATAATTGGACATCTGGCCACATGATTGTCGCCAAAATTACACATCTGCGGAAATTGATCCCGGCAACTCTCTTGGACATAGGTGCAGCGAGGATGGAATGGGCAACCCGGAGGTTTCATGGTGGGATCAGGAACCGCCCCCGGGATGGTGGCCAGTTCTTGTCCTTTTTCCCTGCGCCCTGGCAAGGATTCCAACAACCCCATTGTGTATGGATGACAAGGGTCTTGGAATATTTGCCAGACTGAGCCCTCCTCCACCACTATTCCCGCATACATCACATAGATCCGATCGGCCACGCCTGCAACCACGCTAAGATCATGGGTTATCTGCAGGATGGCCATCCCCCTTTTTTCTTGGAGCTCTCGAAAGAGGTTGAGAATTTGGGCCTGAATTGTCACATCCAGTGCAGTAGTGGGCTCGTCTGCAATGACCAAATCGGGGTTACAGGCCAGTGCCATGGCGATCATCACCCTCTGCCGTTGTCCACCGCTGAGATTATGGGGGTAGTCGTGGATGCGTTCTTCGGGGGAGGGAATGCCCACATCGTGAAGTAATTTGAGGATTCTCTCCTCAGCCTGTTGGTGACTCGCACCCTCGTGGTGGGTAATCACTTCCTCTATCTGGTGCCCGATGGTAAAAACCGGGTTGAGGGAAGTCATGGGCTCCTGGAAGACCATGGATATTTCCCGCCCCCTGACTGACTGCAAGTCGTCTTCATCCGATTCCAGGAGATTCCTTCCTTTGAAAAACACTGCGCCGCCAGCTACTTGTGCCGGTGGCTGTGGCAGCAGACCAAGTATGCTTAGTGCTGACACCGTTTTGCCGCAGCCCGACTCTCCCACCAAGCACACCGTCTCCCCTCTATGCACCTTGTAGCTCACCCCATCCACCGCCTTTGCCAAACCCAGGTCAGTGTAGAAGTAGACCTTCAAATCATTGACGATCAATAGAGGCTCAGATGTCATTGTCTTTTACCCTATGCGCCATGCTCCATGCCCTCTGTCTCCTGACTCCTGACTCCTCACTCTATGCTCTATGCGTCCTAGTGTCTTTCCCTCAGCTTGGGATTGAGAATATCCCTTAGTCCCTCACCAAATAGATTAAAAGACAACACCACCACCAGAATGGCCAGCCCGGGTATTATAGTGAGCCACGGCGCGTCAAAAAGGTAGTTCTTGCCATCGGAGAGAATGTTGCCCCAGGTAGCGTGGGGAGGCGGCACCCCAAAGCCGAGGAAGCTGAGGCCCGCTTCGGTCAGGATTGCGCCGGCGATGCCGATGGTGGCTGAGACCAGTACTGGAGCGATGGCATTGGGCACCATATGCCGAAAAATGACCCGCCAGTCCGAAACCCCTAGAGCCCTGGCTGCGGTAACGAAATCCTGCTCTCGCAAAGAGAGAAACTCGGCCCTCACAAACCTCGCCGCCCCCATCCAGCTGGTGAGACCGATGATAATCATAATGTTGTAGATGCTCGCCGGCAGTAGGGCAACCACAGTCAGAATCAGGAAAAAACTGGGGAAGCAGAGCATGATATCGATGAGACCGGTAATTAAAGCGTCGACTGAAAGAAGTTGAGCATTCAAAAGAGAAAGCAGCCCACGGGATCTTTCCCTGCCCTGGAGCAGCATTGCCATCAAAACAATCATTACTACAACACCGAGGATGACAAGATAGAGGCTGGATAGTCTGGACCACCCCACTACCATCCAAATCGCCAGAAACAAGAGGAGAACCTGGCCTAGTCGAATGGGGTTCTGCCCGTAATAACCGGACAACCCACCCAAGAAGACACCTATGACCACCGCTATTCCAACCGCCACAAAACCCACAGTCAGTGAGACCCAGGCTCCCTGCAGCATGCGGGCGAACACATCCCGCCCAAGTTCATCTGTACCCAGCAAATAGACACCTAAAGGTGGCACCTCCTCTGGGAGCAATGACTCCAGGTTCGGTCCGGATAAGGGTGGTCGAAGCTTTTCCTGAAGCCTAACCAAGCTAGGGTCTAGAAAGGGGGAGGTCCCGCTAGTGAGGAGCATGCCGACCACCGCCACCACTAAGAAAAAACCAAATATGACCATGCCCGCCAGGGCCAGACGGTTTTTGCGTAGCTGAACCCAGAACTCCTCCAGTCTGGTTTGCTGCGGTGGCAGCTCAAATGTTTCACCTGACATGGTATGTTCAGAAGCCGAATCCTGCACCTTGCACCTGGTCCTGTGGGTTATACATTAGTAGTTAGTAGCCAGTAACCAGTAGGATAAATTGCCCTTGTCTTTGTGCCTTTCTCCTGAATTCTGGATTCTGACTCCTGTCTCCTTACGCCATGCTCCATGCCCTATGCCCTGTCAAATCTTAATCCTCGGATCCACCACCATATAGAGTAGGTCCGAAAGGAAGGTTCCCACCAATACCAAGATTGCCGAGATGAAATTCACCGTGATAATTACCGGATAGTCCCGGGCAAGGATAGCCTCGTAGGCCATGCGCCCGATTCCGGGCCAGGAAAATATGGACTCGATGATTACCGACCCACCTATAAGCCCAGGCAATACCAGGCCGAACATGGTGACAAAAGGCAGTAGAGCATTGCGCAGGGCGTGCTTGTAATGCACTTGCTCCTCGGGGAGCCCTTTGGCTCTGGCTGTTCTAACGTAATCTTGACCCTCCACCTCGAGCATCTGATTGCGCACGTAACGGGAGAGCACGGCGATACCCGCTGTGGCCCCTAAAATCGAAGGGAGAAGCAGGTGCCAGACCCTATCCATAATCCGTGTGAGGTAGCCGGCTCCGCTGAGACCAAAGGTGGTCATGCCAATGACCGGCACCTGGAAGGTGCTTACCACGAATATTATAAGTACATAGGCAAAGAAGAATCCGGGTATGGAGATGAGAAGATAAGCCAAGAAGGTTGTGGTACGATCGTATTTGCCCCCGCGCTTTATGGCCGCCTGAATGCCTACCGGGAACGAAAGTGTCCAGGTAATCAAGGTACCGACGATAAAAAGGGGCAGGCTGTTGATAAAACGGTCGCAAATCTTGCCCAGTACGGAACGACCGTCTTTCCATGAGGTGCTTTTCCCGGCGAATAGATCTCGATAAAACAATAGATACTGCTGGTAAAGAGGCTTGTCCAGGTGAAATTGCTGACGAAATCGCTCCACCACTTCCTTGGTGAACTTGGGATTCAAAGGATCCACTTGGCTGGGCTCACCTGGAGCCAAATGAACGACCGCAAAGGAAATTACCGAGACAAAAAACAGGGTGATGGTTTTTTGCACCAGGCTGCGCCCCAAAAACGGTATCATCAATCAACCCTCCGCTGCAAAAGTTGGCATTTCGGGCAGTTTGATCCATTTGTTGAAATAGAAAGTGTAATTGCCAGTCTTGGTAGGCTTGATCTTCTCGTAATGCACCTGACCATCCTTGTCCCTCTCCATGATAACGATGCGCTTGTCCAGGAGGGCTGTCCACTTCCCCACGTAAAGAAAAGTGTAGGGTTGCTCTTCGGCGATAATTTGGTGCAGTCGGTGGCAATAGGCAACCTGCTGCTCACGGTTGTATTCCTGCCTGATTTTGATGATTAATTCATCCGCCTCCCTATTTTTAAAGCCCACGAAGTTGAGCTGATAGGGACCTATCTGGCTAGAGTGCCAGATCTGGTAAAGGTCCGGCTCGATCCCCATTGCCCAGCCCAAAACCAGGGCATCAAAGTCCAGCTTGTTAACCCGTTCTTGAATGAATACAGCCCATTCCAGCAAATCCGTTCGCACATCTACGCCGATCTTGCGCCAGGAGTCTTGCACAATGGAGAGTATGGCTTTACGTATATTGTTGCCCTGGTTAGTAATCAGGGTAAACTCCAAGCGCTTGCCGTTTTTCTCGAGCCATCCTTGTTTGTTACGCTTCCAGCCCGCTTCAGCTAACAACCGCAAAGCACCCTCTGGGTCGCATGGGAGTGGCTGAATCGCATGCTCATAGAAGTCAGTCTGCTTTGGAAAAGGTCCAGTGATCCGTTCTCCTTGACCATAGAGAACATAGCGGATGATCTTATCCACATCTACGGCCATGCCCAAGGCCTCTCGCACCCTTACATCATCGAAGGGCTCGCGGCGCAGGTTGTAACCTATGTAGGTGTAACCAAAGCTCAAGCCAGAAAAACTCTGGTACCTGGGATCGTCCTTGAGGCGCTGGACTTGATGGGGCTGTACTCCATAGCTGTCCACCGTGCCAGCATAGAATTCCATCTCTTGGGTAAGCACGTCTGGCACTATGCGATAACCATACTTCAGATAGTTGGCCGGGCCGTCCCAGTAATCATTGAAACGATCCAGCAGGATGTACTGATCGGATTTCCACTCACGGAAAGCAAAGGGGCCGCAACCTATGGGATTTCGGTTAAAACTGCTCTGCCTTATCGACATTTTTTCGGGATCCAAACCCCGCCGCCGGGCTTCTTCACCTAGGGCTTTGCCATTTAACAAGTGCTCCGGCAAGATCCCCATCATCCAGGTACCCAGGGCGGGTGAGTACAACCGTTTATAAACGATGCGTAGAGTGAGCGGATCCAGGACTTCCACCGATTTGATTGGTTCATAATCGGGCAAACGTGGTGAAACATTGGCCGGGTCCATGATGGAGTCGTAGGTAAACTTGACATCGTGGGCATTGAAGACGTGACCATCTTGAAATTTGACCCCGGGTCTGAGATTGAAAATTATTACTGGATTATGTTCCGTGGCGGGCAGGTAGGATTGTGCGTATTCTTTCTTCTTCACCTCTAATTCCGCTGGCTCGACCACAATGTACTGCTCGGCTCGAAAGGAAGGAAAATACCCTGGCCCCAGGAGTTGGGCCAGATTATTAAATAGATCTTGATCTACACCATACAGGGTCAGCTTGATTCTCGCTGGCGCTGATATGCGTAATCGCACCTCAGTTTTATTTCCCTCAGATGAGGCCTCTGAAATCTGGCGCTGGAACTGGCGCGGAGGCAGCGACTCGACTGCCTCGATATTGGACAGGGATCTGGACAAAGGGTCCTCTCGGGCAGCGTGCTCTTCCCTGGCCTGGTTGATAAGTCGCACAAGAACCCGAGCATCCACCTTACCGACTCCGGGAACTGCTGCCTCCTCATTCACGTAAAAATAGGCCTCTTCGTATATTTCCCAGCTGGTCGCTAAGCGTGGTCGGAAGTTCAGATTTTCATCATAGTCAAGCAGCCCCTCAAATACCAATCCATTGATATCACTGCTGGCGCTGTCTGCTGATAGAGTGGGATTGAGTAACTGAGCGTCACCAATGGAGGCTGCCACATATTCTACAAGCCGCTGCGGATTACCCCGGGTCTGCTCTTCATAGGTGGGCACCCAGAAGTAGGACTGCAAAAGGAAGAGGAGGACAATTATAGGGAGAGCTATGAGTAATCGTCTGGTGGTCAAAGACTCACCCCTTTATTTAAGCAGATCAGATGTATCTGTCTTCATTGCCTAGGCTGAATTTTGTATTCTAATCGGTTTTTAGAACAATAGTCCAGACCCCCGTGTTCTTACAGACGCGTTGATAGGGTGACGCGGCAACACGGCGAGGTCGAAGAAAATTACCAAGGTTTTTTCGCTGTGCACTCTGCTCTCTGCGCTTTACGGATTCCGCATCGCCCGTTTGGAACTCACTTTGATGAGCCAGAATCCCAAGATTAACAAAACTATAAAAATAATGCTGAGGATATTGAAGTAGCGAGAGATGAACTTGTTTATGGTGGGACCAAAGAAGTAAAAAAGCCCAGCTACCAGGAAAAATCTGGCACTGCGGCTCAGGATGGATGCAATGACAAAGCGGATAAAGTCCAGTAGAAAAACGCCCGCACTGATAGTAAAAACTTTGTAAGGAATAGGGGTAAACCCTGCCACAGCCACAGCCCATACATCCCAACGTTGATAATGACGCTGCACTAACTGAATACGCTCGACAGAAACCCAGCGTTCGAGCAGGGGGCGGCCACCGATTCGCCCCAGCCCGTAGCCGAAGATGCCCCCAAGAACAGATCCCAGACTACAGAGCACAGCATACCAAAGTGACGCAGGTGGATTTGCCATGCAAAGGGGAATAAGAAGAGCATCAGGAGGAATGGGAAAAAAAGATGACTCGCAAAAGGCCAATACAAAAAGGGCCAGTCCCCCATAGGGGGTCTGGGCCCAGTGTATAACCCAGAAGCTCAGGTCTTTGATCCAACCCGCAAGTTCCATAAAAGCCTCGAATACCAGGAGCCAGAAGTCAGAATCCAAGAGTCAGCTGGCAGCTGCTAGCTAGAAAAAGTGCCTAGTGCTTAGTTCCTAGTGCCTAGTTGAAGCGGCTACTAGCTGTCCTCTGTCGTCCGTCCTCTGTCCTCTAACTTCTCAACTCTCATCCCCGTCTCGCCAACAACTATGACTAGCCCTTATTCTCCAGGGCCCTGATCCTACTCAGGCAAGTGTCGATGAGTACGGCCGGAGAAAAGCCTCCGGCAAATCTCTCGTCTAGCGACTCCGGCATTTTTTTCAGGAGCCGCACCACATTTGCATATTCGAGTCTTGCCTCATCAAATTGCCCCACCTGGCTGTAGAGGTCGCCCAAATTGAATCGGGCCAGGGCATGCTCCGGCTGCAGATACAATACCTTTTTGAATTCTTCCATGGCTCTGGCGTCATCTTCCCATGTTAGATAAATGACCCCCAGCAGGTAGTGGCCGGCAACAGATAGAGGCTCCCTCTCAACGATCCTCTCACAGAGCTGTACCGCTTTCTCCAGCTCGCCCTGGTTGAGGGCAATTTCTGCCTGAAGCAGGAGTATACTTTCTGGCGCGCTTGACTCCCTCAGATATGGGCTCAAGATTTCACCGGCCTCTTGGGGTTTCCCCCTCTCTAGAAGTTCCTTTGCCCTGGCGCAGATTTGCGCAATCTCATCCGACTTTGTCCCAGCAACAGCCTTCGGTCCCTGCTTCCTGGACCTGCGGGTAGTAGTTCTCCGCCGACCCCTGATTTTTCTGTCTTTTTTTCTGACCTCTTTTTTCGGCACTCCTTTTCGATAAAAAAACGCCCCTTCTTGCTGAAGGGTGTCAAATTCATCGGAGATATAGCGTAAGCTCTCTGAGTAACCGGCAAAAAGGTAGCCACCCTCACGCAAACTTCGGTAAAAATTGTGTATTACTTTCCTAGTGGCCTCTGCTTGGAAATAAATAGTCACATTGCGGCAAAAAATTATGTCCCAGCCAGACATCTCTATCAGTGGATAGGGCTCGGTTACCAGATTGAAGTAACGAAATTCCACCATCTGCTTAATCGACTCGTCAAGCAAGTAGTGATTCCCTTTTCTAATAAAAAAACGGTTTAGATAGTCCTGCGGCACGTCGCGGACGGAACGGGCCGTATAGATTCCCTCACGAGCCGCCTTCAGCGCATCTTGACTTACATCGGTGGCTAGAATCTGGATTGGCCTATCCACTGTTCCTGCCGCCAAAATCATGGCAATGGTGTAAGGCTCCTCTCCGGTAGAACAGCCCGCGCTCCATATTCGCAGTGATGCTCCCGGATAAGATTTCTTTTTAACTATCTCTGGAATCACAAAACGTTCGAGGGCCCTGAACTGTGCTCGATCTCGGAAGAAATGAGTTTCTGGGATTGTTATCAAGTTGAGCAAATGGTCGAATTCTTTGGTACAAGCCGGAGACAAAAGGAGATTGAAATATTCGGCAAAATTACTGAGACCGCAATCTGCCATTCTTTGCAGAAGATTATCCTTGAGCAATTCTTGTTTCTCGGGCTCGAAATAAATTCCGGACCTCTCTGCAATCAGATCCCGAAAACTGCGGAAATCATTCTCACTGAGTGATAATTCGTTCATTTGATTTGATCTTCTGGTCCGACCCACCAATTGGACAGCCAAAATGCAAACCCCGGTGAAACTAGCCCTTCCTGTGGAATTTAGCTCTAGGCGAGTCCGCAAGGCTGCATTCCACAAGGCGAGAATTACACCGGGTATATCTCGTCAATTTTGCCGCCGACCTTCAGGAAGCGGTATAGTTTATTTTTCTGTATCTTCCTGTTCAGAAATCCATTCCATTATCTGAGGTCCAATCTCATCCAGCGGCAGCACTATTTCGGCTGCATCGAGTTCAATTGCGGCCTTCGGCATCCCAAAGATTATGCTGGTCTGTTCATCTTGAGCTATGGTGTGCCCACCACAAAGTCGAAGACTTTTCAGCCCCTCCGCCCCGTCGGATCCCATGCCGGTGAGGATGACACCAATCCCTCGCTTCCCATAATTGTTGGCCACTGAATCAAAAAGCAACTCAGCCGACGGTCGGTGGCCATTGATTGGCAGGGATCTGTTGAGACGCACACTGTCCAGCTCGGTGACCATCATATGGTGATCCCCAGGAGCAACCAGAACTACTCCAGCCTCGAGCAAATCTCCTTCCTGCGCCTTCCTCACCTCAAGCTCCACTTCGTTATCTAGCCAGCGGACCAAACCTTCCAGAAATCCCGTACTCATATGCTGAACAACAAGGAAGGCGGCGCTTACCTGAGGTGAAATTCCCCTTAAAACCCTTACAAGTGCGGTCGGCCCTCCGGTGGAAGCCGCGATTGCTACCACCAGAGGGGACTCTGCTAGTCTTGGCTGAGGGCGGCGGAAAGTAAAGAGCGGTTCAGGCTCAGCAGGGACGTATTCCACCACCCGCTTCACCTTGGTAGAGGCCAGAGTGCGCAATCTGCGCAAAAAGCTGTTTCTGATCTCCGGCCGAGTGCGCCATAGGTAGAGCTCCTGCTTGTCAAGAACGTCCAGAGCGCCGGCCGTTATGGCGCGAAAGAGCTTTTCCTCCTGTTTACTCATAGAAGCGGTGATCATTACAATGGGAACTGGGAATACAGCCAGAATACGCTCCACCGCCTGAAAACCGTCAATCCCGGGAAGTCGTATGTCCATAGTAACCAGATCGGGCCTCATTTTTAAAGCGGAGGCCACAGCCTCCAATCCATCCCCCACCGCTCCCACCACTTGAAATCGTGGGTCGGTGGTCAGGATTTCTTCAAGCAAGTCCCGGGCGCTTTTTACATCATCTACGATCAGTACCCGGATGGGCTCGCTGCCCTCGGTATCCCTCATATTTTGCTTTTCCCGTTCAGCTGTCATCTTGTCGTTTGGGCATGCTTTTAGAGATGTTGGTGCCTAGTTCAGTTATTGCTTACTGCCTTCCCCGAGCAAGGTCTCTATGGTTTCAATCAAGTTTTTTTGATCAAAGCTGCTTTTGACTAAATAGGCGTTGGCGCCTGCCTCCAGTCCCCGTCGCTTGTCCTCCTCACTCTCCATAGAGGTTACAACCACCACTGGCAAATCTTTGGTTCTCTCATTGGACCTGATTTTTCTGGTGAGGGTGAAACCGTCCATCTTCGGCATTAGTACATCTGTAAGCACCAAGTCAAAATCCTGTTGTCCCAATCTGTTCAGAGCATCCATTCCGTTCTCCGCAGTAACTACTTGATAGCCGGCCGCTTCCAAGATGCTCTTTTCCATCTGCCGGGTCACCACCTGATCTTCCACCACTAAGATCAACTGACCGTGTGTCGAGATGACCTTTTCTTCTGGTGCCCTCTCCTTCTTTCTTACCTCAGGATGCCCGCGCCATAATAGCTGGGGTACATCTAGAATGATAGCCACCTCGCCTGAACCTAGAATGGTGGCGCCGGCCACGTAGTCTACTTTCTTGAGATGGGTCCCCAAGTCTTTGCTGACAATCTCGAGCTCTCCCAATATATCCTCCACCAGGAAGCCTACCTTGCGCTCCCCAGCTTGAAGGATCACAACCAGAACCTTGCCCTCCTTCGGTGGGCTGCCATTCCTCTCTTTCCAGCCCAAAGTGGCCGCAAGGCTTCGCACCGGCAGAATCTCTTCCTGATGCACCACTGCCTGCCGTCCCTGAATTGATTTGATCTCCTGCAGAGGGACTTGAAAGGTCTTGGCCACAGAGAAAGCGGGAACGGCCAGGACTTCGCCAGCGCACCGGACCATGAGTGCATGGACTGTTGCCAGGGTGAGGGGCAGAGATATGGTAAAAGTAGTTCCTTTGCCCAGTTCCGAAGCGATCTCCACCTGACCTTTAAGCCGATCCACATTGGCTCGCACTACATCCATGCCCACTCCACGACCTGAGACATCAGTGACCAGGCCACTCGTGCTCAAACCCGGGAGAAAGATGAGCTCTAGAAGTTGAGCTTCGCTCCAACCCGCAATCTCCCTTTCATCCACTAGCCCTTTGTCTAAGGCCGCTTTTTTAAGGAGTTGGGAGTCAATACCCTGACCATCGTCTTCCAGGATGATAAGTACTTTGGCTCCCTCTTGCTTTGCCTCGAGTCTGATTGTTCCGAGCTCTGGCTTCCCAGCGCTTCGTCTGACATCGGGTGCCTCCAGACCGTGGTCCAGAGCGTTGCGCAGCAAATGAATCAGAGGATCGCCTATCTGCTCGAGGATGCGCTTGTCGATAGTTGTCTCTTCTCCCTTTACTGTAAAAGCAACCTTCTTGCCGAATTGCCGGCTGAGATCACGCACGGCCCTGGGTAAAGTGTTCAAGACCAGGGCCAGAGGCAGCATACGAATCTCCATACTGCGATGCTGCAAGTTCTCAATGTGACGACCGGCATTTTCTGCGGCATCTTGCAAACGACGGCCCATATCCTCTAGGGAGTCTCCAAACTCAAAGAGTTTGCTTACCAAGCCCGTCTCTCTCGCTGGCTCAGCTGAATGGACAGCATCGTAGTCATGAATACGCAGATGCCGCCACTTGTCTCTGATTTGCATGAGCCCATCAATTTCGCTTGCAAGATGTTGTTGAGCCACAGCCGCCTCGGCTGCCAGGTTGACAAGTTCATCCAGTTTGGTTGTGGTCACCCGAACAGTATCCATGGTCGAAACGCTGGTCTCACTGACCGGAACCGATTCAGTGACTGGTCTAACCGGCTCTGTCACTATGGCGCCTACTGCGGGCTGAAGCTCAGGCAGTAAATTGGCTAGCCGCGCCATGGTGCTTTCCGCGTCGACTCTAATCCTTTTGCTGGCCGCAAGGGTATCCAGCATTACCGTAAGAGCATCATTGGTCTCGTACAGGGCGTCGCACGCTTCCGTCGTTACCGGGAGTTGGCTCTTTTGCAGGGCCCGAAGGACGTCCTCCATGTGGTGAGCCAGCTTTCCCATCCGCTCAAATCCCATGGTCATGGCCGAACCTTTGAGACTATGGGCGTTTCTATAGACTTCCTGTAAAATCTCATTGTTTGCTGGTTCTTTCTCCAGAACTGCCAGGCCACGGTTGATTGCCTCCACATTGTCACGAGCAGCGGCAATAAAATCTGGTAGGAGAGCCTCCATATCCTCGGGGGCTCTTTCCTCTTCTATTTCTATGGCAGTGAAGAGGAGAGGCTCCAATTCCTCAACCAGATCGGCTACCCTGCTGGAGTCCACTTCTCTGGTTCGCAGGTATTGAACAAAGAGATCTATTCCATCGAAGAAAAGGTTGGCGAGATATTCATCGAAAGGTAAGCGGCCCGCATCTACTGCCACCAGGACGTCTTCAAATATATGGGCCAACTGGCCAAGAGTCGGTGCCCTCAGCCGATTGGCAAATCCTTTTATGTTGTGCAGCTGCCGGCTTGCCCTTTCAAGCGAATCATGAGCTTTAGGATCGGTTTCAAGCCTCAGCAAAGCATCATTGAACTGCTCGAGAGCTTCCCGATAATCATCTTTCAAGGTCAAAAACAGGTCGGTATCTTCGCTCATAAGAACTTATCGGGCGGGGGTCAACCCCGCCCCTACTGACTAGCTCACTGTTCCGTTGTAGTCAGCAAAAATATAATCTCTAATTATTTGAAAATTTTAGACATTTTAGCGCATTTTAGTACATTTTAGGCAGTTACTCTATCTTAAACTCACTAACCCTTGATCTGAGCTCCTCCGAGAGTCGGTTGAGATCGCTTGCTGAGGAGATGGTGTTCTTAGAAGCAGCCGCAGTTTGCTGTGCCACTTTAGAGATTTCTCTCATGGTGTTGACCACCTGTTCGCTTGCCTCTTTCTGTTGGTTTGTGGCCACAGAAATCTGCCTCGCCGATTCCGCAGTTTGCTCAGCCATGGCAATAATGTTTTCCAAGGCGTCCCGCACCTTGTTCAGGCGTACTTCCCCTTCCTCAACTCCCTTGACATTCTCCTCAGCTGCAAGAACCGAAGCATTTGCGGCCGACTGAATCTCCAAGAGCACATCCCGGATGGTACCCGTGGATTTCACTACATCTTCGGCAAGGCGGCGAATCTCTCCGGCCACCACGGAGAAACCTTTACCTGCCTCCCCTGCTTTTGCCGCTTCAATGGCCGCGTTGAGGGAAAGCATTTTGGTTTCTATGGCTATTTCATTGATTATATCAATAATTTCACCTATTTGCTGGCTTTTTTGCCCCAGCCTGAGAATCTTCTCAGCGCTTTCTTCGGTTTTGCTTCGAATCAGGACCATGCTCTTGGTACTCTCTTCCATGAAATCCTGTCCTTCTTCGGCGCTCTTCAAGGTCTCTTCGGCCACAGCGGTTACGGCGTTACTGTTTTCGGCGATCTGCCGGGCAGTTGTGCTGAGCTCCTCCATAGTTGCGGTAGTCTCACTTACCGAAGCCGCTTGCTGTGCCGCGCCACTCGCCTGCTGCTGAGCTGCCGACACGATCTCGCTGGAGGAGTTGCCTATGCGAGACGCTGCCTCCTGACTCTGGCCGGTCATCTCCCTAAGATTGTTCACCATAGCGTTGATTGCCTTGCCGAAAGGGCCTGGGAAAATCACCCGCTGGCTGAAGTCTCCACCGGCAATTTTCTGTGCCTGTCCGGCAAGCAAAGTAAAGTTCTGGTGCATGGAGTCAAAGGCCTCAGCTAGCATTCCCACTTCATCGCCCGATGCGAGGGCGACCTTCTCGGAGATCTCTCCCTCAGAAATCTTTCTGGCATATCGCCCCAGTTTGCTCAGGGGCTTGGTAAAATTACCGGCAAGAATATAGGCAAGGTAAAATCCGATAAGTAGGATTAGCAAGCAGGCAAGGCTAGTCATCCAGAAAACATTTCTCAGGGGTGAAAAGAATCCGCTGCTGTCTGCTTCACTGACCAAAAATCCGTTCAAGTCTTCTATCTTATGGAAGGCGTAGATCTTGCCCTGAAGTTTGTCCACATAGGTGCCGAAAGGTGTCCGAGCCAACTCGCTCATCAGCCCCTCCGGTAGCACAGGACTCGATCCTTGCGGGTGGCTAGCAATCAAGGATCCAGTGGAGGCAAGCAAATAGGTCGAAGTGGAACCACCAACTCTTAACTTTCCCAGCACCTCCTCTAGCCTCTCTATTTTCTTGTGCTCGGCTAAATTTCTCCAGTTTTGGGTGCTGGAAACCAGGTCAAGCTTGATACGCTGAGCTTCTATTGCCTGACTTTCTAAAGCTTTCTTACTTTCCACATAGCTGATGGAACTCACAAAAAGAACGGCAATGAGAACCAGCGAACCACAAGTGACCCACAGCTTTTGAGAAAGACTCATGCCCTTTAGGGACACCCGTTCCGGCAAGCTGCTCATAAACTCTGCCATCGCCGGAAGAGTGATAGCCTCCATAGTAAAAAGGCTAAAAATAGAGTAGAGCAAACAAATAACAAGTCCTGCCAGAAGGCTCTGGAGAGTCTGAGCTAGGCTGAAATGAGCCATCAACCTCATCGCCAGAGTTCCCAGTAAAAAGATTCCATATCCGGCCGCAAAGAGGCCTAGGGCCAGACGTCCTGGCAATTTAGCACCCAATTGCAGAGTAGCGGCCGCTTCCTGGAAATCCAACTCGCCATCAGTAGAAATGGCTCTCTCGAGTGAAAGGAGTTGTCGACCGTACTGCATGGGCAAAAGCATAAAGAGGCCAAGCAGTAAAACCGCTTCAACAAAGTAAATAGCCAGAAAAGACCGGACCTGACCACCAGCCAAGTCAACGCTGAGCCAGAGGTAGGGCAGCCCAAGGATTAGAACTACATAGACAAACAACATAGCCTGGTTCCAAACGATCTTTTTCTTGAGTCCACTCATGGGAAACAGATCCCTCCTTGACCGTTTTTAGCCCTCATATTGAAGATCTACTAGCAGGACCAACTCATCATTCCATTGGCAGACACCCCACAGTTGCTTCCATTGCTTCTGAACATCGAGCAAAGGTGGTAGCTTCCATACCTGTCTGGTCATGTCGACTGATATGAGATCGCCTACCTTGTCGACTTTATAACCCATCTTTTCCTCACCCCGATCTATGATTAGGATTTGCCGGTGATTTTCACTTGGCGCTGGGGGCAGACCGCACGCCGTCCTCAAGTCCAGTATGGGTAAATGATCAGCTGATCCAATGTCTGGAGTAGGTGACATCTGCCGGGATGGAGGGGGCAGTCTGAGTACCTGATGGGCCTCTACACCTAAGAGGAATGGACCAACCCAAAAGGTGAGAATCGCCAGGGTAGCAGCCTCGTCGGTACCTACCATGATTTATCCTCGCTCTGAATACATATCTTTTGACCCAAAGATCCCTTCAAGTTTGATGATACTCAAAAGGATATCACCCCAGTGTGTCGCCCCCTCAAAAAATACACGTTGCAACTCACCCGCGGTAATTGCCTCCTCACTCAAATCATCCGGGGCCAGTTCTATTAGGTCACCGATCTCGTCTACCAATAAACCCGTCTGCATCTCACCCTGTTCCACCACAACGATGGCCTGGTCAGCCGTTGATTCGCTCTGAGCCAACCCGAATAATTTCTTTAAATCAACGGCCGATAGCACTTCCCCTCTGAAATTCATGACCCCGAGGATGTGATCGGGGACACTGGGTACCCGGGTAATCTTGGGTATCGGCAGTACCTCCACCAGTTGGTAGACGCTCAAACCGTACCATTCAGCGTTGAGACGGAAAGTGAGATATTGTTGTTGGGGGGTATCTAAGGTATCTTGGGCAAGATGATTTTGCTGAGCCCGGCGGACCTGCTCAATAACATTTTTCCCTGGTCCGGTTGGGGAATCTGGCATGCAATAAACTCCTCACTTCCATATAGCCATCTACGCCAGCGCCAAAAAAATGCAAGTATCCGATGTGGGCTAGCTCCTTACCCCTCACTACTGTTCCCGGCCGTAAATGGATAGCACCCGGTTGATTCTGGCTAGCAGCAGGTTGGCAACAATTGGTTTGGGAATATAATCATCGGCGCCAGCCTCCAGACCCTCCACCTCATTTTCTACCTCGTCCATAGAAGTGAGAAGAATCACCGGTATTATACTGGTCTGCAAATGACCTTTGAGCTTTTTAACCAGGGAAAGACCATCGAGTTTGGGCATAACCACATCGGAGATAATCAGATCGGGCCTCTCCCTATAGACCTTCTCCAAGGCTTCCTCCCCATCGGTGGCTAGCACCACATCGTATTGGGCTTCAGTCAATACCTTTTCCAGCATCTTGCGGATGAAGGGATCGTCGTCCACTGCCAAAATCCGCAGCTGATCCCTAGATGGCTCAGGAACTTTATCTTCCGCCAACCCTACAACTGCCTCCTCCACTGGGGCCACAATGCCTTTTACCTCCGGCGGTGGCGCCACCCTCATCAACTCTTCAACCGAGGTTACTCCCTTAAGAAGCTTGTCTCGACAGTCACCAAACATGTCGTCGATTCCTCGCTCTCTGGCATTTTCTGCAATCTCGGTATCCGAAGCTCCTTTGACAATAAGTTTCCTCAATTCATCATCGACCCTGAGTACCTCGTAGATCCCGATTCGCCCCATGTAGCCTGTAAACTGACAGGCTTCACAACCCTGACCTTTCTTGATTTTATTTTCAAAGTTTTTCGTATCGGAGAAGCCAAATCGGGTGAGTAGCTTTTTGTCCACCTTGTCAGACATCAGGCAATGGGGGCAGTTTTTCCTAACCAGCCGCTGTGCCAGAACGCAAAGGAGCGATGAGGCGATAACATAAGGGTCGACGCCCAAGTCCACCAGTCTAGTCACTGCCGAGGAGGCATCGTTGGTGTGCAAGGTTGTCAAGACCAGGTGGCCTGTGTTTGCTGCCTGGAAAGCTATTTTTGCTGTCTCCGCATCTCGGATCTCCCCCACCATGACCACGTTGGGATCCTGTCGCAGGATGGAGCGCAGTCCGGAGGCAAATGTTATTCCTGCTTTCTCGTTTACCTGGACCTGACTGATACCTGGCAGCTGATACTCCACGGGGTCTTCTACAGTTACGATGTTTATCACCTCTGATCTCAAACGGTTGAGAGATCCATAAAGAGTTGTACTCTTGCCGCTACCAGTGGGTCCTGTGACCAGAACTATACCTTGCGGCCTGGTGAGCATGGAGGTGTAGACTGACAGGTCGTCAGATTTGAAACCAAGTTCTTCGAGATCAATGAATGCCTTGGACTGGTCTAATATGCGGATTACCACCTTTTCGCCAAAGATAGTGGGCAGGGTGGATATACGCATATCAAATTGATTCTTGCCGACCTTGAGTTTGGTGCGGCCGTCCTGTGGGCGCCGCTTAACCGAAATGTCCATATCGCCGATGATTTTGATTCTGGAGACCAGTGGGGCCAAAGCTGGTAGGCCAACTTTGAAGATGTTTTTCATCATCCCATCGATACGGTAACGCACGGACACCTCTTTTTCATGGGGCTCGATGTGGATGTCGCTAGCGCTTAGTTTAATGGCGTCGGCAAGAATTGCATTGGTCAACCTGACAATGGGAGCTATCTCAGATTGACGGATGAGCTCGTCTACGTCGTATTCGTTGTCTTCCCTTTCCTCGGCGAGAACTTCCACCTCCTCCGTGGGAACCATGGTGGCGAACATATCGAAGTCAAAATCATCCCCGTATTTCTCGTCTATGGCCTCACGGATATCTTCTTCGGCAGCAACCGCTACTGACACATCAAGTCCCGTCTTGAATTTGACCTCGTTAATAGTGCCATAATCCAGCGGATTGGCCATGGCAAGACGGAGACGTCTTCCTGTCTTTTCATAAGGAAGGATGAGCCTTCTGTTCGCCTGCTTTCTAGAGATGGTTTCGAGGACCTCCTCCGGGATTTCCAGATTTTTAAGTTTGACGTGAGGGATATTTAGCTGTTTGGACAGGGCCTGGCAAATATCCTCATCCTTGGCCCACTGCTTCTCAACGATGATTTTACCGAGATGTTTCTTTGTTCCCTTTTTCTGTTCTTCCAGTGCTGTAACCAGTTGATCCTCGCTGATCAATCCAGCTTCCACTAGAATCTGACCAAGTTTTTTCCGTCGCATAGTCCGAGTTTACCGTTTGTCATCCATTGCAGAAATAAGCTCACCCCTTGGCGAAACTGAAAGCAAAAAGCGGTTAGGGGTGATTTCGCCTTTGCAGTTCATTAGCATATCCTTGATATATTTACAATAGATATGCAGCTGACTCAAAATCTCTCTGGTGCCGCACTAGACAGGGTTTAACTGCTCTCGTATAATTATTATTCAGCCGGAACAACTTAGTAGTTAAGTAAGCATCATTTATGATTTTAGATTGCAGATTGGGGCTGAATCCATTCCTTGAGACTTGGTTCTGACACCTTAAATCTGAAATCTACACTCTAAAATCTAAAATCGCTGGACTCCAATACTCCGCAACAAAGGTTTCCATGCTGCTTAAAAAGGTCCAAGATACGCTGACAACCTACCGTATGCTCCAAGCAGGTGACCGCGTGCTTGTGGCCGTATCCGGCGGCCCTGATTCGGTAGCTCTCTGTCACGTCCTTTATCAACTTCGCCAGACCTACCCTGTCGAATTGCTGGTGGCTCATGTCCACCATGGTCTGCGTGGCAGTGAAGCTGACCAGGACGCTTCATTTGTCCAAGACCTTGCCCGCCAACTAGGGCTGCCAGCTGTGGTGCAAGAAGTGAATGTCCGCAGCTGGCAAAAAGAGCATGGTGGTTCACTGCAAATGGCTGCCCGGGCACTGCGCTACCAATGTCTGCACCAGATTATGGCCAATGAGGGAGCCAGCAAGCTCGCCCTAGGCCACAATGCTGATGATCAGGCGGAAGAGATCCTGCTCCGAATCTTCCGCGGTGCAGGTCAGCGCGGTCTTACCGGCATGCCGCCCTGCAACCGCAAAGGAGTCATTAGACCGCTGCTAGAATGCCACCGCCATGAAATTACATCCTATCTGGAAAACCGGAGCCTTGCCTACAGGCAAGATGAGTCCAATTTAAAGCCCTGGTGCCAGCGCAACTTATTGCGGCTAGAATTACTGCCCCGGCTCCAACAAAATTTTAATAGCAATTTAAGTGCCACCTTACTGCGGACCAGCAATATCTTTCGTGAGGAAGAGGAATTCTGGGACGCCCTACTATCTGCGTGGTTGGATCAATATGCTATTGAAGGCGAAGGCGGTGGGCTGCGTCTCCCTCTTGGGCCGCTCCTGGAGACTCACCCTGCCATGCAAAAACGTTTGCTCCGTCGGGTGGTGGAAAGGGTCAAGGGGGACCTCAGAAGCTTTGGTTTTCATCATACGGAAATTCTCATGCAATTATGCCGCTCTGCTGCAGCCAATAGCCAGATTGACCTGCCAGGAGAGGTTAAAGCGGAGAAGAATTATAGCTGGTTGACCATTGGATTGCGCCAGCAGACCCCCGAAGATTTCTATTACGAAATCGCTGGACCAGGCAACTACCCCTTTCCCCGCTTGAATCACAGGATGTTGCTGGAAAAAGTTCCTGCGGATCTGGCCAGCGAGTTAAGTCGTCACCCCACCGAAGCCCTGATGGACCTGGACAGGGTATCTTTTCCCCTCGTGCTAAGGTCTAGCAAGGCCGGAGACCGCTTCCGCCCCTTAGGCCTGGGTGGTGGCAAAAAGCTTAAAAAATTCTTCATCGATGCCAAAATTCCGAGAGGCCAGCGTCGTAGAATTCCAATTCTTTGCAGCGGAGAACAAATTATCTGGGTTGTCGGCCACCGGCTGGACGATCGCGTTAAGGTTACCGTAAACACCAGTCGGCTCTTACGACTCTTGTATGTAGAGGGGTTAGAGTAAGCAGTTCTCAGCTTGCAGCCTTCTCAACTAGGCAGTAGGCACTTAGCACTACTAGTTCTTAGGTTAAATTCGCTGCCTAGTGCTTAGTCCCTAGTGCCTAGTTGCTTATTCGCTCTGCGCACAGACTTTACCGGTGGGTTACCCGGTCTGGCACAACTTTCGCAGGCTCTATATCTTCGATTCATTCTCTTTTGTTTTCTAAGCCCTTATATGCCCAACGGAATCGCCGTTGACATTTACTTTGCAATGACTAATTTGATATGCTAGTACTACAAATTGAAAACTAAAGACTCGACCTCAAGGTCTGAGGAGAGAAGAATTGAGCCCTTTCTACAAAAATTTAGCTCTCTGGCTGGTTATCAGTTTGATGGTAATTTTGCTGTTCAACATGTTTAACCATCCTGGCCAAAGCAAGCAGGAAACGAGCTACAGCGAGTTTATCGCCGCCGTTTCCGACGGTGAAGTGAGTCAGGTAACCATTCAGGGAAATGACATCTACGGCAAGTTCAAGGACGGTACCTCCTTTAGGACTTTCGTTCCCAATGATCCTAACCTTATTCAGGAGCTGAGGGACAAGGGAGTACAAATTTCCGCCAAAGCGGTGGAAGAGTCCCCTTGGTTTATGACCATCCTCATCAGCTGGTTTCCCATGCTCCTCCTGATAGCCGTATGGATTTTCTTCATGCGGCAAATGCAGGCCGGTGGCGGCAAAGCTATGTCATTCGGCAAAAGCCGAGCAAGGTTGATCTCAGACTCGGCCCGCAAGGTGACCTTCGAGGATGTGGCCGGCATTGAGGAGGCCAAAGAAGAACTCGAGGAAGTTATCGAATTCTTACGTGATCCTAAAAAATTTACCAGATTAGGAGGGCGAATACCCAAAGGTGTACTTCTCGTCGGCCCTCCCGGTACTGGCAAAACCCTGCTGGCCCGAGCTATTGCAGGTGAGGCAGGAGTGCCTTTTTTCAATATCAGCGGCTCCGATTTCGTCGAGATGTTTGTGGGTGTTGGTGCTTCTCGGGTCCGAGATCTCTTCGTTCAGGGCAAGAAGCATGCCCCCTGCATCATCTTCATCGACGAGATCGACGCTGTGGGTAGGCACCGCGGGGCCGGTCTTGGAGGTGGCCACGACGAACGCGAACAGACCTTGAATCAGCTCCTGGTGGAAATGGACGGCTTTGAGTCCAACGATGGTGTTATTCTAATTTCTGCGACCAACCGCCCCGATGTCCTCGATCCTGCCCTCCTGCGTCCAGGCCGCTTCGACCGTCAGGTAGTTGTTCCCCTGCCAGATCTCAGAGGCAGAGAGGGAATACTCAAAGTTCATGTTCGCCAAACGCCTCTGGCCTCTGATGTGGACCTCCGCGTGGTCGCCCGCGGTACCCCCGGCTTTTCCGGGGCTGATTTGGAAAACTTGGTTAACGAGGCCGCCTTGCTCGCAGCTCGCCTGGATAAAGACCAGGTGGAGATGATCGACCTTGACTTGGCCAAAGACAAGGTCCTCATGGGCACCGAGCGCAAAAGCATGATAATGAGCGAAAAGGAAAAGCGCAACACAGCCTACCATGAGGTGGGCCACGCCCTCGTAGCCAAATTTCTTCCTGGAACAGACCCGGTTCACAAGGTAAGTATTATCCCTCGGGGTCGCGCCTTGGGAGTGACAATGACCCTGCCCATCGAGGACCGGCTCTCTTACGATCAGGAATACATGAAAAGTACCCTGGCCAAACTCATGGGCGGCAGGGTCGCCGAAGAGCTCGTTTTCAATCACCGCACCAGTGGTGCCAGTGATGATATAGATAAAGCCACTAACATAGCTCGCAAAATGGTAACGGTTTATGGCATGAGTGAATCTCTTGGGCCAATAGCTTTCGGTCAGAAAGAGGAGGCTATTTTTCTCGGACGGGAGATTGCCCAGCATCGAGACTACAGTGAGCAGACTGCCATCAAGATTGACGAGGAAGTGCGCCGCATAGTCGAAGAGGCTTATGAAACCGCCAAGAGTATTCTTCAGGAACATGAGGACCTTCTCCACAAAATCGCTGAGACCCTTATCGACAAGGAGACTCTAGACGGCAAAGAAATCGACGCCATCATTGTGGCCACCAAACCCGGCCAAGAGTTTACCCGAACCGTGACCGCTGAGGATGTCGTTGCGGGGGAACGGGCCCAAAAAGAGATCAGCCAGCCTCAAGCGGAACCCAAGAAAAAGAGGGATCCTGTTGCTGCCAAAGAAAGAGACCTTCCCAAGGACAAACTCGGAGAGACTCAGGCGTGAACCGGGCGCGCTTTACCCTTCGCTGCGGTGATCATACACTGGAGTTGGGCGGACGGACCCTGCTCATGGGGACCATTAACGTTACTCCCGACTCATTTTCTGACGGCGGCCGCTTTTTCCAAACAGACCACGCCATCAAACAAGGGGAGTTGCTTGCCGCTGAGGGAGCGGACATCCTGGATGTGGGCGGCGAGTCTACCAGGCCGTTTTCCGATTCGGTGGCTATTGAAGAGGAGCTGCGGCGGGTCATCCCAGTTGTGGGCGAACTGGTCAAGCGAACTTCCCTGCCCATATCAATCGATACGCATAAGAGTCAAGTTGCCAGAGCAGCCCTGGATGCAGGTGCCACAATGATCAACGACATCAGTGGGCTCCGCTATGACCCGGAATTGGCTCAACTGGCTGCGACCTCACAGGTAGCACTAGTTCTCATGCACATGCAGGGATCCCCCCGCACCATGCAACTCGAGCCTCATTATGGATCGCTGCTTTCCGAAATAATAGGATTTCTTGAAGAACGGATTCAATTTGCCTGCGAGGCGGGTGTTTCCCGAGACCAGATCATCGTTGATCCTGGCATTGGTTTTGGCAAGACTGTTCACCACAATTTACTCCTTATTAAAAATTTAAACTCCTTTGCCACCCTGGGGCGGCCTATACTTCTAGGGACTTCTCGCAAGTCATTTATTGGTGCCGTATTGGAAAAGGAGGTAACTGAGCGTGAGCCTGGTAGCTGGGCCACGGTCTGCGCCGGCATTATTAAAGGAGCCCACATTGTCCGGGTCCATGAAATCACCACCTGCCGGCAAATGGCAGATATGGTCGACGCCATTATTAACGCATAGCGCTAAGCGTTTAAGTTTGCTATAATAGATATTCTTTAAATTATTTAAATAACTAATAATTTCTCTATGCGCTCTGCGCCATGCGCTATGCGGTCAAGAGGGACGCCATGGGAAAGATATTCGGGACAGATGGAGTGAGGGGCGTAGCCAATGTGTACCCTATGACCACCGAGATGGCTATGCAGCTTGGAAGAGGTGTTGCGTACGTTTTCAAAAACGACAAGCGCCGCCACAAGATTGTTATAGGTAAGGACACCCGACTGTCTGGCTACATGATCGAGAATGCAATAGCCTCCGGTATCTGTTCCATGGGAGTGGATGTGCTCCTAGTTGGCCCACTACCAACTCCAGGTATCGCCTTTATCACCACTAGCATGCGAGCCGATGCCGGTGTAGTCATATCTGCCTCCCATAATCCCTTCCAAGACAACGGCATCAAATTTTTCTCCCGCGACGGTTTCAAACTCGATGATGAAATTGAGGAAAAAATCGAAGAGCTTATATTCTCTAATGATATCGACCATCTTCGTCCCACTGCGGAGGAAGTGGGTAAGGCCTTCCGAGTGGATGATGCCGTGGGCCGTTACGTGGTTTTCCTGAAAAACACCTTTTCCAGGGATCTCACTCTTGACGGCATAAAAATAGCAATGGACTGTGCCAACGGAGCCGCTTACAAAGTTGCGCCGGCCGTGTTCGAGGAATTGGGTGCCAATCTGGTTCTGACAGGGGTAAAACCCAACGGTTACAACATTAATGAAGGCTGCGGCAGTGTCTACCCCCAAGTCACGGCTGAATTGGTAAAGGAATCGGGTGCTCATCTGGGCATTGCCTTTGACGGAGACGCAGACCGTTTGATCTGTGTTGATGAAAAGGGAACGGTGGTAGACGGTGATCAATTAATGGCCATATTTGCTTCCCGTATGCTCAAGGATAAAACCTTGAAAAACTCTACTTTGGTCACCACCGTTATGAGTAACATGGGACTTGAAATAACTCTGAAATCAATGGGTGGCAAACTTGTCCGTACCGCGGTTGGCGACCGATATGTGGTAGAAAGAATGTTAGCTGAAGACCACAATTTAGGTGGTGAACAGTCTGGCCACATTATTTTTCTTGACCACAACACCACTGGAGACGGCATCCTCTCCGCCTTGCAGCTCTTGGAGGTGATGGTTACTGAAGATAAGCCCCTGTCTGAACTGGCCTCAATCATGGAACGCTACCCCCAGCACTTGGTGAACGTCCGGGTTAAGGAGCGCAAGCCTCTGGAGGATTTCCCCGAGATCACCCGCACGGTGGAACAGGTCAAAGAGAAGCTTGGCGACGAGGGCCGCCTTCTTATTCGGCCTTCTGGAACCGAGCCTGTGATAAGGGTTATGATCGAAGGAAAGGACCAGCATAGAGTGGTCGAAATGGCTGAGGAGACCGCAGCTGTTATTGGCCGGGTTATGTCTTGATTATTCCATTATTTCAAGAGAGCTTTGTTGCTTCTTCAGGATTGCCAGCCATGTATCAAAAATTTTTGAGGTAAATTTATTTAATGCTACTTGCTATCGACATCGGCAACACCAATACGGTCCTCGGCCTGTACCGCGGCTCTGAGTTAATCACTGATTGGCGTATCAGGACAGAACAGGATATGACTGCCGACGAGTACGGCATTTTGATGAACAACCTTTTTGCCGCCAAGAATGTCCGGTTTAGCGATGTGACTCACATGGTGACCTCCTGTGTCGTGCCACCAATGCTCAATACTGTGGTGGAATTTGCTGACAAATACTTCGATCTTGAACCACTCATTGTGGGACCAGGAATCCGCACTGGCATGCCAATTTATTACGACAATCCTAAAGAGATTGGAGCCGACCGGATAGTCAACGCTGTAGCTGCATACGAGAAGTATAAAACCAGCGTTATTGTTGTGGATTTCGGCACCGCCACAACTTTCGATTATGTCTCTCCAAAGGGTGAATACCTGGGAGGAGTCATTAGCCCAGGAGTCCTGATCTCCTGCGAGGCACTCTTTCAAAAGGCCTCCAAGCTACCAAGGGTAGAGATCTTTGCTAAACCTAAGAGTGTGCTCACCAAAGACACCATTAGTGCAATGAACGTCGGTATCGTCTACGGTTACGCTGGTCTGGTGGACGGTATCGTGCGTAGGATCAAGGGCGAGGCTGGAACCGATCCCATGGTCGTGGCCACCGGTGGTTTGGCACGCCTGATTGCGGCTGAGTCTCAAGAGATTGAATTAGTGGACGACGATCTTACCCTGGAAGGTCTCAGAATCATTTTCGAGCGGAACCAGGAAGAAAAAAATAAAACTTGATTTAGCCTGGATATTTAATGCTAACTCTCATCAAGCCACCCTCGCTTAGACCCGGAGATCGGGTGGGAGTGTTGTCGCCAGCTAGCCCATGCCCGGCCCACGAGCTTGAGGCGGGCTGTGCCATCTTAAAGAAACTGGGCCTGGATGTGGTTTCTCATGCTGCTGACGAGTCATCCCAGCCCGACTACCTTGCCGGGAGTGATGAATTTCGGGCCTCACACTTCAACGAGCTTGTCCAGGATCCAGAGATAAAGGGTCTTTTCTGCGCCCGGGGCGGCTATGGCTCCTTACGTATTCTGCCGAACATTGCCTATGAACAGCTTCGGGCTACACCTAAGTCTTTAGTGGGATTCAGCGATATAACCGCCCTCTTACTCGCCTGTCATGTCAAAACAGGCTTGGTTTGTTACCATGGTCCAACCGTCTCGACCCTGGCCACATCTGACCAGGAAACCATAGAATCATTCTGGACCGCCCTCACTAGCAGTGCGCCCGTGGAGTTATTATTTGCCGAAGCAGTTTGCCTTAGGGCAGGGAAATGCGAGGGATCGGTTCTCGGCGGCAATCTAACCACCCTTATTCACCTTATGGGAACTTCTTTCCTGCCCTCCCTTTCTGGAGCCATTCTTTTGCTCGAGGACAGGGGTGAACGATTATATAGGATCGACCGGATGCTCACCCAGTTGATCCATAGCGGCCTTGCAGAAGAGATCTCCGGCCTTATTTTGGGTGACTTCTCCGAAAATGGCCCCCGGGATGAACTCAACGACCTGGTGCAAGAGCGGTTTGCCCCCAATTCCTTTCCGATACTCTCAGGGGCTCCCGTTGGGCATGGACGGCGGAATCTTACCCTTCCCCTTGGCCTTCCTGCCACTCTGGATGCTGAGGCGGGTACCCTAACCTATCATCAAACAGCCACGGCACCATGAGCGCGGAGAAAAGGATCCTGGATTTATTACTCAGTGCTGTCTCTGATGGGATATTTCCCGGTGGCGTTCTCCTCGTTGCCCACAGGAAGAAAACCGTTTTTTTCGAAGCAGTGGGAAACAGCGGTTTAGTTCCTGTGCCACGACCCATGTCCCGTCAGACCCGCTTCGATCTGGCCTCACTCACCAAGCCTCTGGCGACATCTCTGGCTATAGTATGTCTAGTAAGCCAGGGCAAAGTTCGGCTGGACGATTCACTTGCAAAACTTCTTCCTTCCACTACGGTACCAAAGGACAAAAAAGAAATCACCCTTAGACAGCTCCTCAGCCACTGTTCTGGTCTGCCCGCCTGGAAGCCCTACTATCTCTCTCTCGAATCCTTGCCCCAAACGGCCCGCAAGGCCCAGATACGTCGGCAAATTCTTGAAGAACCCCTTGAATACCTTCCCACAACCAGCACCATCTATAGTGATCTGGGCTTTATTGTCATCGAGTGGCTTCTTGAGGAGAACAGTGGACAAGATCTCTACCATTTCACCCGGGAAAAACTCTTTGATCATCTTAATTGTACTGCTCCGGGTTTTATTCCCCTTGATCAGAAGACAGATGTTGACCATAGCCAATTTGCCGACACCGAATACTGTCCTTGGAGGGGCCGCATCCTTTGCGGAGAGGTCCACGACGAGAATGCTCATGCTCTAGGCGGTGTAGCTGGCCACGCAGGATTATTCGGCACCGCCCAGGAGGTTAAATGCGTCCTCGATTGTATTTTGGACACAATTGCTGCCGAAAACATCTCGGCTCCCTGGTCTCGGGAACATTTGACCGAGTTCTTACAGCCGGCGCGGTTACATCCTTCCAGCACTTGGGCCTTGGGCTTCGACACCCCAGCCTCCTCGGAGTCCAGTGCCGGCCGCTATTTCTCAAGCAACAGCGTTGGCCATCTCGGATTTACTGGCACTTCCTTTTGGCTTGACCTAGAGAAAGAGATGGCAGTAATACTGCTCAGTAATCGAGTACACCCCAGCCGGGACAATGAAAAAATCAAGGAATTTCGACCCTTGCTCCATGACGCGGTGATGGAAGAATTCGCCTAGTTAGCCGCTGTAAGCAACCCTCTTAGGCTATCTTATGAATCAGGAACGATTTGACAACAGGCAGATTCGAACCATACATTTCATCGGCATCTGCGGTACCGGCATGGGAACCCTGGCGGCAATGCTTCAGGAAGCCGGCTACCAGGTACAGGGTTCGGACCAGAATGTTTACCCGCCCATGAGCACCTTCCTCAGTTCCAGAGGAATTCCTATCATAGATGGATATGGGGCGGAAAACCTCAAGCCCCCTCCTGATCTTGTGGTGGTGGGCAATGTTATTCGTCGCGACAACCCGGAAGCGGTGGCTGCCCTCGAGGGCGGTCTCAACTACTGTTCCATGCCCCAGGCTCTCCACCGTTTTTTCCTCAATTCGTCTCAGTCGGTGGTTGCGGCGGGAACGCACGGCAAGACGACTACTGCCGCACTACTCGTCTGGCTACTCACCGTGGCCGGCATGGACCCAGGCTGCCTGGTGGGTGGACTGCTGGCCAATTTCCACCAAAGCTATCGTCTTGGCAAGGGAACTTACTTTGTGGTTGAGGGTGACGAGTACGACACCGCTTTTTTCGACAAGGAACCTAAGTTTCTTCATTACCAGCCCAAAATATGTGTTCTGACCAGCGTGGAATTCGATCATGCCGACATCTTTCCCGATCTGCAAGCGGTGGAAAATGCTTTCGCTAAATTAATGAAAAGCATTCCTGGCGACGGGCTATTGATTGTCAACTCTGATGATCCCGGGGCCTCCCGCCTCAGCCGGGGAGCTAGTTGCCGGCTCGTCACTTACGGTTTCAAGGATCCAGCTCAATACAGGGTGGAAAAAGTTGACTATGGCGTAGGTGCCACCCGCTGCAGTGTTTGCGGCCCACAAGGATTTAAGGTCACTTTCGACTCTCCCCTTGCGGGAGCCCACAATTTGAGCAACACTATGGCCATGGTGGTTCTGGGGCGCGAGCTGGCTCTGGAGACTGGTATCATTCAACAGGCCCTCAGCACTTTCAGGGGCGTTCGCCGGCGCCAAGAGGTAAGGGGCGAACCTAATGGCGTCACGGTTATTGATGATTATGCCCACCATCCTACGGCGGTGCAGGCCACTCTCGAAGCGCTGCGTCCCTTCTATGGCAACAGGCGCCTCTGGGCAATCTTCGAGCCCCGAACTAATTCAAGTAAAAGACGAGTCTTCCAAGAGCGGTATGCCACCGTTTTCGACGGCGCCGATCTGGTGCTTATCAAGGAGCCCCCGGGATTGGACCGCATTGATCCTGAGGAACGGTTGTCCGCGCGGCAACTGGTGGCAGACATCAAAGCCCGGGGGGTGAATGCACATTATTTCGCTATCGTGGATGAGATGCTGCCATTCATCTTGTCCAGAGTCGAATCTGGGGATGTACTCCTGGTTATGTCCACCGGCTCTTTCGACACCCTGATAGACAAAATTTTGGAGGGACTTAGCAGGTTAGCATAGGGCATGGAGCATGGCGCATAGGGTAAAATACAACTGTCGTCTGTCCTCCGTCCTCTGATCTCCGACTTCTGACCTCTGTCTTCTGGCTGTCCGCTGTCTGCTGTCCGCTGCCTACTGGCTCCTTACTCTATGTTCCATGCCCTATGTCCCGCGCACTGCCCGCTGAACCGCTAGGTGGGCCTGGCGGATGGGTTCAGGAAGACGATATTTTGAGCAGCATCGCATCACCAGCCAGCGGCTGCTTTCAAAGTCAGCCAAATGCCCGGGCGATACGTACAGAGGCTTGACCTCAGTCCTGGTGCGCAGTACCACCCCAACCCGCTCATGGCGGTGCATGAGTGAGCGATACTGGCCTTTTTTAGGTCCCAACTTGCCGTGGGCCCCCACCAATCTAGTTTTGGCACAGCCAACTGTTGGCAAATCAAGCCAGAGACCCAGGTGGCTGGCAAGACCAAGCCTCCTGGGGTGAGCTATCCCCTGGCCGTCGCATAAAACTACATCAGGCTGTCCCTGCAGGAGCTGAAATGCTTCTAAAAGCAGAGGGATTTCGCGAAAGGACAGAAGCCCGGGCCTGTAAGGGTAAGCAATCTCGCCACTAAATTGGACAAGCTCTCTAAACTCAAGACTTGGATAGGTATAAGTAGCCAAGGCTGCAACAGCTGTCTGGTAGCGGCTAGAATAACCCACATCGGCCCCGGCGACCAAAGTGATTTGTTCAGGCAGAGGTTTGACTACAACTCGAGAAGCCAGCTGTTTCTGTAGGTTTATGGCCTCTTTGGGAGTGATATTCCAGGGATGAATCATTTTTCAAAAGCAGGCAGCTGGCAGCAAGCAGTGAGGGATTTATAATTTGTCATTTCGCATTTATCATTTCGCATTTATCATTTCGCATTGAAAAAGCTGGTAAGGCGTTATGATAGCCTAGATTCGCACACCCAGCTCACCAAAAAGAGAATGATAAATGATTAATGAGAAATGTGAAATGAGAGATGGCGCCTTGCGCTTTGCACTTATCCACACCTGGAGAAACCGCAAGAGCGACAAACAATGCAGCCACCCTCGTGTTCCACTGATGCACCACAGTCGGGGCAAGCACCCATTTCAGCTACCATGTGGCTGAATCCACTCTGGCAATATTCGTTCAACACCCTAGCAATGGCGTCGGAACAACTCAGCACCATTTCTCCCTCTTGCCAAACGGGCGATGGGCATCGAATTCCCATAAGCTGTCTCAAAATGGATGCCGGCTTCACCCCTGAGCGCAGTGCCAGTGAGATTAAGCGGCCAGTGGCTTCAATCTGCGAATTGGCACAGCCGCCAGCCTTGCCCATCTGGGCGAAAACCTCACAGGGTCCCAAATCATCACTGTTGAGAGTCACATACAGCTTACCGCAACCCGTATTCATTCGCTGGGTTACGCCGTAGGTCCGCTCAGGTCGAGGCCGCGGAACAACCTTTGGCGGCTCGGCGGGCCTCCGCTGAATGTTAAGTACCTGCTGGTCTCTGCTGCCGTCGCGATAAATGGTCAATCCTTTGCACCCAAGGTTATAAGCAAGCAGATAAGCCTTGCGCACGTCTTCCCTTGTGGCTGAATGGGGGAAGTTGATCGTCTTGCTTACAGCATTATCAGTGTATTCTTGAAAGGCCCCTTGGATGCGAATGTGCCATTCAGGGTTGATGTCATGGGCGGTGACAAAAAGGCGTTTTGCATCCTCGGGAATCCCTTCGATTTCCTGAATTGTGCCTTTCTCAGCGATGACCTTCATCAGTTCTTCACTGTAAAAGCCCCTTTCTTTTGAGATCGCCCGGAAAATCGGATGTACCTCTAGTAACTCCTGACCGTCCAGCACCTTTCGCAAAAAGGTGACAGCAAAGATTGGCTCGATACCGCTAGAAGTGCCGGCAATGATACTGATAGTTCCCGTAGGGGCAATGGTAGTGGTGGTAGCATTACGCATGTGGGGGGTATCCTGATTGTCATATATGGAACCAGGATAATTGGGAAAATTTCCTCGCCTTCTTGCCAGTTCCGCTGAGGCAGCCTTGGATTCCTTCTGAATGAAGGACATTACCTGCCCGGCCATCTCGATAGCTTCCTCTGAATTGTAGGGAATTCCGAGGGAAATCAGCATATCAGCAAATCCCATAACTCCCAGGCCTATTTTGCGATTGGCCTTGGTCTTCTCCTCTATCTGGGGTAAGGGGTAGCGATTTACGTCGATAATATTGTCCAGAAAATGGACACTTGTCCAAACAATCTCTTTGAGCCTTGCAAAATTTACCTGTCCATTTTCCACCACTTTGGTCAGGTTAATGGATCCCAGGTTGCAGGACTCATAAGGCAGTAAAGGTTGTTCGCCGCAAGGATTAGTCGATTCGATCTCACCTATGTGGGGCGTGGGATTGTCGCGGTTAATGGAGTCGAGAAAGATGATACCGGGCTCTCCGTTCCTCCAGGCGGAATCAATAATCTTTTCGAATACTTCACACGCCGGGAGACGTTTGTCTCTCTCTCCGGTGCGGGGGTTGATGAGATCGTATTCCCCCTCCTCCTCCACAGCCTGCATGAACTTATCGGTTACCGCCACAGAGATATTGAAGTTATTCAACTTGTCATTGTCGGTTTTCGCAGTGATAAATGCCTCTGCATCAGGGTGGTCAACTCGGAGAATTCCCATGTTAGCACCACGCCGGGTCCCCCCCTGCTTTATGGTCTCTGTAGCCACATCAAAAACGGTCATAAAACTTATAGGTCCACTAGAGACTCCCTGGGTCGACAAAACTTTGTCATTTTCCGGCCGCACCCGAGAAAAGGAGAAACCGGTCCCGCCTCCGCTCTTGTGGATCATAGCGGTGTGCTTGATCGCCTCAAAAATGGATTCAATGGAGTCATCAACCGGTAAGACAAAACATGCGGAAAGTTGCCCCAGCTCCCTGCCTGCATTCATCAAGGTGGGTGAGTTGGGCACTAGCTCCAAACGGGTCATCAAACCATAGAATCTTGCGGCCACTTCACCCACATCAGCATGGGGGTCATAAATCAACTCGGCCTCGGCCACGGCGTTGGCTACCCGGTCGAACATCTCCTCCGGTGTTTCCACCACCTCGCCGTACTCGTTCTTCTTGAGATAGCGCTTTTTCAACACCACCAATGCGTTTTCAGTGAGCGCCGGGGCTTCTACGCTCTGCTGTAAGGCCATGGTGTCTCCTTGCATTGTTTGGCTCCAATATTCTTATTTCAATTGTATCACGTAGGAAGAGCAGGCCCAACTGCAACTTGCCTGCCAGGAAGGAACCTACTCCGCGTGAAGGGTGCTCAATAATAATGGAGCCCCTGCTGGATGTCAAATCCATTTTTGGTCAGGGGTCCGCGGTCGGATGATCTCCATATATACTTAAAATAACTACTATTATTTATTTAAACTTTGGAGCTGCCTGGTCTGGCGGGTGCGCCACTTGAGTCGCTTATGCCGGTTGAGCCGGTTATGCCGGTCATCTGGCCAAACTGGTTAAACTATAGCACGCTCTGCCTTAAGCTCTATGGACTATGCGAATTAACCTTGCAAAGGAGGGGCAAATGGGATAGATTATCCTGCTGAAAATTAAGGCCTCCCTTCCGCAACTGCCGTTGTTTCGGGCTGCATCACCCTCGTTTTGGTTGCCGCCCATCCGCCGAGGAAGCAATCTATGCAGTTCCGCAAAAAGGATTTGCTAGGAATCAAACAGCTCGAGCCAGAGGAGATCGAAGTTGTCCTTGAAACGGCGGAGACCTTCAAGGAAATCTCAACCCGACCCATCAAAAAAGTCCCCACCCTAAGGGGTAGGACCGTGGTTCATCTCTTCTATGAGCCCAGCACCAGGACCCGCACCTCCTTCGAGATTGCCGCAAAGCGGCTGAGTGCTGACACTTTCAACATCTCCGCCTCAACCAGCAGCATTGTCAAGGGCGAGACCCTGCTAGATACCGCCAAAAACCTGGAGGCAATGAACCCGGATGTCATAGTGCTTCGCCATTCGGCAGCCGGGGCGCCTCACATGTTAGCCAGGCGGGTGGAGGCATCAGTCATCAACGCCGGCGACGGCATGCACGAACACCCCACCCAAGCCTTGCTCGATCTCCTCACCATAAGGGACAACAAAGGGACCATATCGGGGCAAACCGTTGCCATCATCGGTGACATTGCTCACAGCAGGGTAGCACGTTCTAATATCTGGGCTCTCACCAAGATGGGCGCCAGAGTCTTGGTGGGTGGCCCCAATACAATGATTCCCCAAGATTTGGACAAGTTGGGAGTGGAGGTCTTCAATCATCTAGAAGACGTCATCCCCGAGGCAGACGTGATCATGATGCTCAGGATCCAGTTGGAGCGCCAGGGCAAGATGCTCCTTCCCAGCTTAAGAGAGTATTCCAAGGTCTTTGGCTTGAACGAAGAAAAACTGTCCACGGCCAAACCAGATGTACTGATTATGCATCCCGGACCGATTAACCGTGGCGTCGAGATTAGTCCCTCTGTTGCTGACGGACCTTATTCTGTCATCCTCGATCAAGTAACTAACGGCGTCGCCGTCCGTATGGCTCTGCTTTATCTACTCATAGGAGGAGAAAAGGATGACTAAGCTCATCCGCGGCGGCAGGGTCTTGGACCCGGCAAGTGGTTTGGACGACTTCCATGACATCCTCATTGAGGGAGGGGTAATCAGAGATTTAGGTCCCGCGGGTTCGCTCGACTCCAAAGCCAATGCGTCCACAGAGATTATAGAAGCTGATGGACTATGGGTGGTTCCGGGACTTATTGATCTCCACACCCACCTGCGGGAGCCCGGGGAGGAGTATAAGGAAACCATTCTCACCGGGAGTCGAGCAGCAGCTGCCGGCGGTTTTACCTCTATCTGTTGCATGCCAAACACTAAACCGGTCAATGATAACTCCGCGGTCACGGACTTTATCCTCCGTCGTGCTGCTGAGGCTGACCTTGTCCGTGTCTTCCCCGTGGGAGCTATCAGCCAGGGCCAGAAAGGAGAGGTGCTGGCAGAATATGCCGAGTTAAAAGAAGCAGGGGTTCTGGCAATTAGCGACGATGGCCAAGCGGTGATGAACAGCCAACTCATGCGTCGGGCCCTGGAATACGCCCAGGTGTTCGATCTGCCGGTGATCAGCCACGCCGAAGACCGTGACCTGGCCGGTGATGGCGTGATGAACGAAGGCCTGGTTTCCACCCGTCTTGGCCTGAGGGAAATCCCCAGTGTAGCTGAGGACGTAATGGTATTCCGCGACTGTAGTCTGGCGGAACTCACCGGCGGGCGCTTGCACATCGCTCATCTGTCCAGTGCTGGATCAGTAGAACTTATAAGGCAGTTTAAAGCCCGCGGGGTAAAGGTAACTGCCGAGGCCACCCCCCATCATTTCACTCTGACTGACGAAGCGCTCGAGAATTTTGACACCAACCTGAAAGTAAACCCACCGATTCGCTCTTCCAAGGACCTAGCCGCAATTTGCCAGGGCCTTGCCGACGGCACCATCGACGCCATCGCCACCGATCATGCCCCGCACAGCTCCATAGAGAAGGATGTGGAGTTCGACTATGCCGCTTTTGGGATGATCGGCTTGGAAACCGCTTTACCCTTGACTCTAAGGCTGGTGGAGCAGGGAATCCTTAGTCCTCTTGAGGCCCTGAGAAAACTGACTTGCAATCCTGCCAGTATCCTCGGGGTTGAATTGGGCCGACTGTCTTCGGGCCTCCAGGCCGACATTACTCTCATTGATCCTCTGCGGGAGTTTACCGTCGACGTTAACCGGTTCCGCTCCAAGAGCAGAAATTCCCCTTTTCACGGCTGGAACTTCAAGGGTTGTGCTGTCATGGGTTTTCGAGACGGCAAGGTCATCTTTAGAATTTAAAGTCGTAGCGGTTAGGTACTATTCTTGCAATGAAGACCAGGGGCAGCAAGGGCCAGGTCCTCAGGTTGAGGAGTTCACAATCCCTGCGCCCATGTGAGATGTGAGATGTTGATTAACAGAGGATTACCTCTCCAACACTCCATATCCCACATCTCACATCCATACCGAGAAAATTTTTGCTGATTTCCGTACTCGATATCAGAAATTGCAGCTCCATGAAGGGAGACTGAACCACAATGGCCAACATCCTTGTCGTCGACGACGAGCACAGCATGAGAGAATTTCTGGAAATCATGCTAGACAAAGAAGGCTACCAGGTAGCCACTGCGGCAGGTGGGGGTGAGGCCATTGATCTTCTCAAGAAAAGTGACTTTGATCTGGTGATCACCGATATCCGGATGAAGGAAATTGATGGTCTGGAGGTATTGAAGAGATGTAAAGAACTGCATCCGAATACAATTGTGATCATGATCTCTGCCTACGCCAGCACCTCCACAGCCGTTGAGGCCATGAAATGGGGCGCCTATGACTACCTGCCCAAACCCTTTAAAGTGAGGGAAATCAAGGCCGTAATCCGGGATGCATTGGAAACTGCCGAAGCACAAGAATCTCAGGAAATGGAAGTGGGAGATACGGCCGATGCCATCGACCACCACGGCATCGTGGGGGAAAGCCCGGAAATCAAGAAAATTTTGGAACTCCTTCCCCGTATTGCTGCTGCCACCAGCAACGTTCTTATTACAGGTGAGTCCGGCACAGGCAAGGAGTTGATCGCAAAGGCAATCCATCGCGAGAGCCCACGAAGCGATAGACCATTCGTCACGGTTAATTGTGGTAGCGTACCTGAAACCTTGATGGAAAGTGAACTATTCGGCCATAAAAAGGGGTCTTTTACCGGTGCAACCGCAACCAGAAGTGGCCTTTTTGAGGCAGCCCACGGGGGAACCCTTTTCTTAGACGAAATTGCCGAGCTTTCCCCCCCGGTTCAGGTCAAACTTTTGAGGGCTGTCCAGGAAAAAACTTTCAAGATGGTTGGAGGCAGTGATGAGATAAATGTAGATGTGCGCATTATCAGTGCAACTAACCGCGATCTTGAACGTGATGTCATGGAAGGACAATTTCGCGAAGATCTTTACTACCGGTTGAACGTAATAAACATACACATGCCACCTTTGAGGGAACGCCCTGATGAAATTCCCCTTTTGGCCCATCATTTTCTCGAGAAATACAGCAAGGAAATGGGTAAGGACATTAGAAAAATCTCCTCTTTCGCCCTAGATATTCTCAAGAGTTACAACTTTCCCGGTAATATTCGAGAGCTGGAAAACATCATTGAACGGAGTGTCGCCCTGGAGTCCTCCAACATAGTTCTACCCGACAGCCTTACCTTGTCAAGCTTCAAGCAAACCCAGGTGAGATCAAAAACTGACACCGTCTCTTTGACCCTGCCTCAGGAGGGGATCGATCTAGATAATGTCTTGGGACACCTAGAGCAGGATTTGCTCCAACAGGCACTCGACAGAACCCGTGGTGCCAAACAAAAGGCAGCTGAACTGCTCGGCATAAGCTTTCGCTCCTTTCGCTACCGTCTAGCCAAATACGGTTTGGCCGGCGAAGACGATGCATCCGAGGAATGAAGCAGATTGGTTACTCACAGATGAAGAGATAAGGCGTCCCCTCTCGCCCCTTCAATGGCAGCAGATCAATAAAATTATCTGCTCATGGTTGGACCGCAGCGCCCAGATCGCCCGCTCTGCTCGGGCTCATGCTCGAATTATTAGAGAGAACCTGGAATGGCTCGATCCTTTTTTTCAGCGATACGTAGAGAGCAGCTATTACCGTTGCCCGGATCCCTGCTGCCAGGCGACTAACATCTTCTTTGATCGAGCAGATCTTCTTTACTTGCACTCCCTTGCAGCATCAATTCCGCACTCACAGACACGCGTCAAAAGTGGCGATCCTTGCCTTTATCTAACTGAGCAAGGGTGTTTTCTCCCTCGCATTTACAGACCTTACATCTGTACTTGGTTTATGTGTGATTTGCACTATGAGTGCTTCGGGGCGGAACAGCCGAAGATTCAGAGAGAGTTTGTCCACCGCCTTGTTAGGATTCGCCATCATCGCCAGAAACTGTCTCTTCTCTATGATCCGGAGGCAGAATATTAGCCTTTAGATTGTGCCTCACTTTATGTCTTCGAAATTCCCCTGCACCATCCCGTCCATTGGTCACAGCCGGGTTAAAAGTGACTCCGCCGCAGGCGGATGAGCCTGAAACGACGGAAGAGACATCAGCAAAGGCCAAAAGGGGAAGCTGCGAAACAACGAGAATCTGAGCAACCTGTTTTCACGAATCTCAGCTTCGAGGGGGCCTGCATGAAGATGTGGTGCTTCCTAAACAGGAATTCTGCCAATAGATGCCGCGAAAATGCAACAGCGAGCACTAACCCAATACCGCCAAGCGGGACTGGGGACTGCGAGCGAAGTACAATAAGATCAGATATCTTCCTTACATTTCGAATCCTGCTTTAGCGGGATTCCATATGATCGTTGTGGAGTAGCTTCCCCGTGGCCAATATCATAGAAATATTTTTGGTGTAACTCCTGGCTCCTTCACATATGGAACTAGCCACAGCTGTCGGTTAGAATACAAAAGGATGTTAATTATCTGAATGGAAATGAATTATGGATGGATCTAAGAAACTTACCAGGCGTGCCTTTCTAGTCAAAGCCGGCGGCTCGGTGGTTAGCATCAGCCTGCCGGGGGTATTTGTCAAACTCATCGCCCGGGAAAATGTTGCCCTCGCAGCTCAGATAAGACCCGATGGCAGGCCGCGCCTTCCCCCGAGCCAGCAGGCGGTTCAAAGATTGTATGACATGGGCGGCATTCAGCCCAAAGCCAACCCTCAGGACTGGCAACTGCGCATTCATGGGGAAGTGGAAAAACCCACTACCCTGACCTTTCAAGAACTGCTCGAACTGAGGCAAGTAAAGATCACTTGTGATGTTCACTGTGTTACGGGTTGGACCCTACTCGACTCCGAGTGGAGTGGAGTCAGGCTCAGCACAATAATGGATCTGGTCGAGCTCAAGAAGAATGCCGCTTTCGTCATCTTCGAAGCAGCGGCGGGTTATACCAGCAACATTCCCATTTTGGAGGCCCGCAAAGATAATGTAATCCTGGCTCACAGTTTTTTTGGCAATAATTTACCCATACCCCACGGTGCTCCCCTTCGCGCATTGGTGCCTGACCTCTATTTTTACAAGAGCGCCAAATGGCTTGAAGGCATCAAATTCACAGCTCAGGATGAGCCCGGCTACTGGGAGAGCCGGGGCTATAGCAACTCCGCCGATCCCTGGAAAGAAGAGCGTTATCAGTAAAGAATCCAGGCACAGCCGACCTGACTCTCAGCTATGCTCTATGCCATCTGACCTGCCCCACAGTACCGGATTTCCTAAAGAGCAGTTGACTCGGAAAGACTGAACTAATTTTATGCTATCATACTGTTGATTTCAATTTTGTTTTTGGATATAGTGAAAAAGTTCACGTACACTTAAGAGGTCTATTCCGCAAAGGTTTTTCAGCTCATGGACAAACCGCTACAAGTGGAGACTAATACCATAATTGGTTCAGTCATGGTCATCGGGGGCGGCATCGCCGGCATGCAGGCAGCCCTGGACCTGGCAGACTCCGGCTACAAGGTCTATTTGGTTGAAAAGGGTCCAGCCATCGGTGGCGCCATGGCAAAACTGGACAAGACCTTTCCCACCAATGATTGCTCCATGTGAATCATCTCGCCGAAACTGGTCGAGGTCGGCCGGCATCTCAACATAGAACTTCTGACCCTCGCAGAGTTGCAGAGCATATCCGGGGAGATGGGCCGCTTCCAGGTCACTGTGAGGAAACAGCCTCGCTATATTCACCTGGATAAATGTACCGGTTGCGGTGATTGCGCCGAGGTTTGCCCGGTGACTATGCCCAGCGAGTTCGACGAGGGTATCGGCCCCCGGAAGGCCACCTATAAACCTTACGCTCAGGCAATCCCGGGGGGATACATGATAGACAAGCGCGATCGCTCTCCCTGTACCAACGCCTGCCCTAACCATGTAAACGCTCACGCCTATGTGGCCCTCATTGCCCAGGGCAAATATCGGGAGGCCATGGAGGTCATTCTCAGGACCCTGCCCTTTCCGGGAACCATCGGTCGCATCTGTCCTCATCCTTGTGAGACAGCATGCAGGCGGGGTGAGGTGGATGAGCCTATATCTATCTGTGCGCTGAAGCGGTTTGTGGCTGATCAGGTGGATATTGAAGATATACCTGTGCCTGAGATTGAAAAAAGGGATGAGAAGGTGGCCATCATTGGTTCCGGTCCTGCGGGGCTTACTGCCGCCCACTTTCTTGCGCTGGAGGGTTATGAGTCAACTGTATTTGAGGCTCAGTCAGTTGCCGGTGGCTTGTTGCGCTTGGGTATTCCTGA
>CP070689.1:760389-780375 GCA_020353155.1 Deltaproteobacteria bacterium
AAAAATGGCAGGCAGAGGTGATTGAAGGTAGCCCCCCAATCAGGCGTGGACAACGTGTTAGGGTACATGGAATCCGAGGTCTAACCCTCCTGGTTCAGCTTGACCCCAAAAACTAGGCAAGTTCTCCGCGAGACCCAGCGGTTTTTCTTGATTTTAGCCACAATTCAGGCGCAAAAATCCGACCCAGGCCTCACATTTAGTCTTATAAAATCGTTATGGTATCAAAAAATTGATCTCTTGCTTCAGGAATGTCCGCCTCAGTGAAGCGAAAAGTAAAATCACCTATCTGGAAGGTATCCTCGGAGACTAGAATTACTTTACTCACTCGCTCGCCCTTGAAGATAATGCCACTGACGCTGCCCAGATCCTCCACGGTCCAGGCTCCCTCCTGGAAGCTGACCCTGGCATGGTAAGGCGATACATTTTCCTCAGGAAGACATATTGTATTGTCTGGACTGCTACCAATGGTTACTTCGTCCAGCAAAGGATAGCCCGTGCTTGGACTTGAGCCCTTGGTCAAGAACAAGAAGCAGTCTTTCATGGGTAGAATCTCGTCCTGATTCTTATTTTTCTCTTCCATGTCAGAGCCAGACCCTCTCATCACGGGCAAAATGAGATCATCCGTGTCTCATTTTATTTTGAATGCATCCAATATTCCAAAAAAACCGCCTCTGTTTAGTTAAGCAATAAAAGTGCCATATTGACAAAAGTCTGAGAGGTATTATTACTTTGCAAGGCTAAATAGCTTCGTCTGACCACGGATCTCACCAGAAGGAGGGTTTACTAGATGCGAGCAGTAACCTTTGGAGCTTTCATTTTGATTATTGCTCTAACTATTGGTTGCGCCATGGAAAATGGAAGCACAAATGAACAGCTGGCAACCAAGATTTCGCCTCGCGGAGAGTGGTCGAAAACAATCGAGCCGCCCGTCTCCTATGCCGGGACCATCCCCTGTGCTTCCTGTCCTGGCATACGCATGACACTAACCCTAATGCCAGACCACACTTTCAGGCTCAGACAGATCTATATTGGCGCTAAAGCCGGTCAGGACGACACATTTCACCGCCTTGGGCGCTGGGCGCTAACTGATGAGGGACGGATGTTAGTGCTTTTTGGCGGCAGCGAACCGCCACAGCGCTTCGCCTTAAAGTCTGTTGAAACCCTCCGCCTGCTGACCAGCGAGGGCGAGTCCATTCGCTCGGAACTCAACTACGAGCTGAACCGTACGGCGCAATTTGATCCTATACCTGAGCCCATGCAATTTCGCGGTATGTACAGATACATGGCCGACGCGGGGCTTTTTGTCGAATGCAATACAGGGAAAAGCTACTTTGTAGCCCATGAAGGAGACAACGCAGCCTTGGAAAGAGGTTACATAGCTGCCCGACCGGAGCCCGGTGCGGAGGTGCTAGTGATCCTAACCGGACACATAGCCTTACGTCCAAAGATGGAGGGCGAGGGTGAAGTAGAGGTGCTGGTTGTCGATAAGTCCGGAAAAATTTGGCCAGATGAAGCCTGTCTACCCAAATCGAAGGCTAGCCTAACCGACACTCATTGGAAGGTCTTAGAGCTGCAGGGTCGGCCACTTAAGCGCGGGGGGCAAGAGCGAGAACCGCATCTGGTCTTGGCATCTGAAGGCGATCGCGCACATGGTTTCGCCGGATGCAACCGTTTTTTCGGCGGCTTTATGCGTGAGGGGGACACACTACGGTTCTCTCAATTGGGTTCAACCCGCATGGCCTGCCCAGCAGGCATGGAACAGGAACAACTGTTTCTTGCTGCATTAGGCCGTGTCGACCGCTACGAAATTCATGGCCAAGTTCTTGAACTTTATGAAGCTGAGCTGCTCCTGGCAAGGTTTGAGGCCGCTGCCTTTAAAACTTCCTCACAGCGTCCCTAACGGCTCCTCTGGCCAGTTTAGGATCAACAGCAAGCCATACTACTTTGGATCCCTTTGGGAAAAAATAGTGTACCTGACCCATTCCGACAGCAAAATACACTGTCCGCTCTTCGATCACAATTTGGCGAAAATGCCAGAAGCTCTGCTGCTTCCCCTGGATCATGCTGCGTGCCATCCTCTCAACCGCCTCGGTTGCCTCTCTTTCAGATTTATGCTCCGAAAGCCAAAGCTGGGCACTGCCATTTTCAGCCCTATAAAGACCTATATATCCACGCTGGAAGCCTATTTGCTTTCCGTGCAGTCGATCAATTGCTTGCCTTGCCTCTTCTCCGGACTCAACCTTCTCCAGCCGGAGTTTTCCAATGGATTGAGGCAGTGGAACGTCCGGGGAGCCGCAGGCTGTTGGCAGGAGAAATGGTGCGACAAACAGCAAGAGGAGAAGTCCGCGCACAATCCTTTTTCTCCCCTGTCGGCAGCAATGCATTCGGTGCTCTTTACAATCAATTAGGCTGATCATGTTGACCTTCTGCTTTCATTGCTGGGAGCAGAGAAATTTTGACTTTGCCATATCTAAACTGTAAATTGAAGAGCCGTGACCAAATCCTTTGAGGTAGTTAAAGTGAATGCTGGCGAGGCCCAACCAAGAAAAAACATTCAACTTGTATTGACAATCCTCTTTGTTCTCATTGCCTCCGTAGTTCTCATAGTTTTTCTGCGAGAGGATAGAGGTTCAACCATAAAAACCGCAAGACCGATTCAACCTGGAGTTCAAGCTCCCGACTTTACCTTTCCCGACCTTAATGGCAGAGAGGTTAGTCTTTCTGACCACAGAGGCAAAGTGGTTCTTGTCAATATATGGGCCACATGGTGCCCCCCCTGTAGGCAAGAGATGCCTTCCATGCAGAGACTTTATGAAAAATTCAAAGGTGAGAATTTCGAAATCCTAGCGATCGGTATCGACTCTGAGGGGCGTGAAGCGGTGGCGCCTTTTATGCGTAAGATGAGTCTCACCTTCCCCGCACTACTGGATCCTGGAGAAACTATCAGACCTCTTTATGGGATAACCGGAGTTCCAGAAAGCTTCATCATCGACAAAAAAGGAATTGTTGTCGAAAAAATTATTGGCCCAATAAACTGGGCCACTCCAGAAGTCTTCCTTTTTTTCAAAGATTTGATAGACAAGCCAAGTTCCTAGGGCCCGACCCCTTTCTGTTTGGCCAGTTTAGCCGGTTAGCCAGTTGAGTCATCTTTGCCGGTCTTACTTGTTGCCAATTTGAAATTCGTAATCCGAAATCCCAAATCGCCTTCTGCCTTTGCTATTCCTCAAAATCCATGTCCAGCTGAAACTCGTCAACAACAACTTCGATGGGGATGGCGAAGCCAATACCTTCTGTATCGGCGAGTATCATGGTGTTTACACCTATTACTTCTCCACTGCGGTCAATCAATGGACCCCCACTATTACCCGGATTAATGGGTGCATCAGTCTGAATATATCGAACACCTGCGTGTTCTCGAAAACCAGAAACAATGCCAGATGTTACACTATATCTCAGGCCAACTGGATGGCCAACCGTATACACAGGATCACCTCGCCTTAAAGTGTTTGAGTTGCCAGGCTCGATGAATACGCAGTTCGGCGCCAGCAGTTCGAGCAAAGCAAGATCGTAACTTTCACTCAACTGTGAAATAATAGCAGTATATTGGCTCCCATCAATTAAGGATACCCTTAAATCGGACAGCCCGGATCCGTATTTAATGCTCTCCAAAGTCGAGGTAAAGGCCTGATATCTGCTTTTCAACTGTTCAAGCCTTTCCTTTTTGAGCTTTATGAATTTTTCCACTTCCCGGCGATTACCCCTGTCGGAGATATACCTAATTCCATCCTCTGCTCTCGCAATTTCCCGCTCTTCATATTCAATGATTTGCTTCAACCGGTCCTGCTGGGCCTCCATAGATTGAACACGCTGGGAATCAAGGTGCACAACATGACTATTGGTGACAATTTTACAACCACTGTCGATAAAGAATCCTGAACCGGATCCCCATGCAGTTTCTATAAAGACGGTGGCATTGGCAGCTCTGGCTATAATGTCACCGGTAGATCTCGAGGCATCGGGAGCTATTTTGATTCCTCCAATATTCTGCTCTTCTGTGGAACTTTTTTCCAAACCACTTGAGCTTGTCGTAAATTCTTCGTTCTTGATTGCTTTATTATCTGAGTGCAGAAAAATTCGGTAAAAAACCAGGCAGGCAATAATTCCAAATGCCACACCTAATAAGGTGTAATATGAATTATTGCTTTTCGGAGACCCCATCCGCCTGCTAATCTGAATCGGTTTAGAAGTCTCTTGCTCTCTGAGTCTCGCCTGAATCTGCTCATATTTCTCAAAGACGATTCCGCAAGATTCACATTCGAAAGTGTTGTCCTGTTGGTGACCACATTTCGGACACTTCATGGGACCTTCCTCGGACGCCCCCGCTCCCACTGAGACAAGGACCTTAATTTGTGCTGCTGGAGTAGACTTTCGTTAACATCATGGGATGAGATAGAAATGCAATGGACGTGCCAGGAAGATCTTTTCCCTGGCAAACATCATGAGGGGTTGTGCAGGACCTAAATAGGTTGGCATAGGGCATGGAGCATAGGGCATAGCGTTTTGGTAAACAGTAAACGGTCAACGGTGAAAGGATTGGGACATGCTTCTAAAACTTTTCACCGTTTACCATTCACCTTTTAGGACGTTTTTCGCTATGCGCTTGGCGCTATGCGCTCTGCGCTTTTACTGGCACTGGCGGTTACACCGAATCCATATTTGGGTGCATTGGTTTACACAGGAATCTATTGCAGACCACCCTGCACGGAGTTTCTGGCAGTTAGATACACACTCGGCGTATTCATTTCTGCACCGTGACTCACACGGTGTTAACTCTGATGGGGAGTCCATGGGAATTTGGACTGCAAAAGCCATGAGAAGCGCGACTAGCAGTGTGGGAAGCTTTCTCATAATTGCCACTCCGCCATAATCAGAAGCTACTTTTGAGAGGGTTGTTTCATCTACTTCTCAACAAGGTCTTAAACTTTTTGAACATTACAGAAAGGAATACGGAAAAGGCAAGAAAAAAACCCACGACCGTTCGCATTTTACTTATCAGCTTAAGTTGTGGTCATTAGTTTTTTCTGTTGGTCATAAATGGCAGATACGGTTCCGCTGCCATCTTTGGCCATGACAGAGACCTTGAGTGTATGATGCACACCAATTCTGATGGTATCACCATGATAGAGTTTTGCACATATAACTTGCATCCCATTTACCAGAGTCATGTGTTTGCTTCCCCTATCCCCGAGCAGCAACTCATTATCCATCTGGATAATGAAACAATGGTTGCGGGAGACTCCTGGATCATCAATGACAATGTGATTGTCGGGAGCACGGCCGATAAATCGGATATCTCCATCTTGGAGCCTGTACTCTCTCACGGTGAGATTTTGGCATTTCAATTCGAGTCTGAACATGGTGCCCCGCACACTGAATTGTTAGGTTCAAACTAATTATTTGCAAGGTTTATGCCTCTTGCTCTACTGACAAGGAAGCAAGGAAAATTTTGGTGTAAGGCCTTTCTTTAAAGAATTCCGCCCTGTCTCTAATACGCTGCCAGATCTCACTTAGATTCGCTTTTATTGCTCCCTCTGGGCAGGTTCTCATGCAGCTGAAACAATAGATACAGCTCTCTCCAAATACGGGGTATGGCGCAAAGGCAACAGATGCCGTCGGACAAACTTCCGCGCATATTTCGCATTGATTGCAAGACTCTTCATCAACCTCCCGAATCGGCATGTGAGCTTTGGCAATCTCTAGGGTCATCTTTTCCATCTCTGCGTGAACCTCTTCTTTCTGGTACGCCAGATCGGATAAGTCGATTCCTCTCGAGCTGCGACTTTGCATGTTCTTGTTGATCTCATCTATCAATTCCTGAACCATTCTCTCGTCCTCCGAATTTGGATGCCCCTTTCCCATTGGATCCTCGAGTTGCCACATCAGACAATGAACTGCCATGACCTTGGCTGCGCCCAGGATTCTAAACCCTCCCCTTTGCAGTTCCCTCGCCATTTCAAACAAGGCAATGCCGCTGGAGGCGCCTCCCCAAGTTACAAAGGGTACTGCGTAGGCGGTGGTATCAGGGGGCAATCCCGCAATAAACTGCATTATCGGCGGCGCCGCATGAGAAACATAAACTGGAGATCCCACAATCAGGCAACTGTGACCTCGAATCTGCTCAGAGATTGCCTGCGAAAGTTCACTGTTTTCAGCCAAATCAAACAATGATGGTTCAATTCCCAATTCTCTAAACCTTTTCTCCATTACCCGAGCGATATGACGGGTTGATCCTGCTGGCGAAAAGTAAACGATAAAGACCTTGTAACCATCTCTTGCCATAGCTACCTCCAGATATCCTTTTGGTGGCAAATACTTGCTGAGACCATACCATGATCGAAATGTCAATGTAAGGCGAAAGCTGCAGGGAGCTTCAATTATGGCTTCTAACTTCCTGCCCTGAGCCTGCCGAAGGGCTGACTCCTTACCCTGTGCCCCATGCCAAATACCAAATCTCACATACCAGATCCTCGACCCGAAATCCGCATTCCGCAATCCGCAATCCGAAATCCGCAGTTGGCTTATTTCCTGCATAACAACCAGTTCGATGTGCTGCCTGCCAGAGATCTATACCGGTCTCGCATTGGGGATAGGGTCTCACAAAAGTAAATCTACAGCTTGTTAGCAGATGGCAACCTTAGCCCTGACTGCGAGAAATACTTGGACAGGTAGGAGATGAATTTTTACGACTGAAGGAGGTAGCCCCATGTGGAGACCGATAGTTAGTTCGGCTCACTTTGTAGCAGAATTGGCCTTAGGACTCTTGGTGATATTGGGCTTTGTTTGCTGGGTGGTGTTTCTTATCGGACTTCTTTATTACAGAAACCACAAAGACTTGCCCAAGTATCACGTGCAAGCCGAAGAGCATCAGGGGCTGAAGTGGTGGAATGCCTGGAGATGGAGTCTTGCGGACAGTTATCGACCTCTTAAAGATTATGTCATGGTGGAATCAGTGGTCTTTGGTGTTTCTTCGCTTTTAGCCTTAATCTGGGTGTGTGACTTAATTTTCATCTAGGAATGAAATTAAGCAATCAAGCAATACAGTAGTCAGTAGCCAGTAGCCAGTAGCCAGTAGCCAGTAGTTAAGAAGAACTCAATTTTAATTGCTTTTCTTCTGAATTCTGGATTCCTGCCCTGAGCGGAGTCGAAGGGCTGACTCCTGGCTTCTTGCTTTTAAATCCGAAATCCGAAATCTCACATCCCAAATCCTCAATCTGTCATCTGTCCTCCGTCCTCTGTCCTCTGACCCTATGCTCTCTGCCCTATGCCTCCCTGATCCGCAATCCGAGACCCTGAATTATGCAGATATCCCTGTCAGCTCTGCACTCACTCTCCACAGCCGACTTGCCACGTTCTCATCAGAGGAAGCCTTCGAGGGCTCGACGGCTTTCTGTTTAATAAAGTATTTCCCGCTTATGCCTTCCACCTCAGGTGAGGCTGCCAGGTAGATTGATGTTGTGGCCCCCTTCTCAGGCTTGGAGCCTATCAGCCTGGTTGTTGACCTTAGGGCGCTGGGCAGCCCCATGGCATCGGCAAGTAGCTTGGTTGCGACCGCACCCGGATGTAAGCAATTGGCAGTGACCCCTGTTCCTTCAAGTCTTCTTGCAAGTTCATAGGTGAATAGGACGTTGGCAAGTTTGGTGCGGCAATACACCCGAACCGGTCCATAGGAGTGTTCGGACTGTAAATCATCGAAATCGATGGTCGCTCCTCTGTGCATATCGGAAGCCGCGGTCACAATTCTTGCTGGGGCACTGGCTTTCAGTACATCCAGCAACAGGTTAGTGAGCAGAAATGGAGCCAGATGGTTTACGGCAAACTGGGTTTCAAAACCATCCACGGTTACCTCACGTTTTCTGGGGATGATGCCGGCATTGTTGACCAGGACGTGGAGTTTAGGGTGTTGTCCCTTGAAATCCTCTGCCAGCTTGCGGATTTCGGCTTGAGAGGAAAGATCGGCTACCAGCAAGGAAATACGGTCGTTACTGCTCTGTTCTTTGATTTCGCTCAGGGCCGCTTCACCCCGCTCTCGGCTGCGGCATACCATAACAACAGTAGCGCCAATATTTGCCAGTCCTTGAGCGGTCGCCTTGCCGATTCCGGCATTGGCCCCCGTGACCATGCAGACTTTGCCAGCCATTGAATTACTTGAAATGCTCAGAACTCCCCCACCCTTAGCCATCAGCCCTTCGGCAAGTTCAGGACAGGCTTTCAGCTAGAAATCCCACAACCCTTTCATCTGTCCTCTGATCTCAGACCTCTGCCCTCTGTCGTCTGACTTACGACCTCCGACTTCTGGACCGAACGACTTCAACGATTTTAACAAATTAACTAATTATCTAATCAACTTATCAGCTTCCAGATATTCCTCATTCGCCGAATTTGTTGAAAAAGGCCACCTCACCGAGGGACTTCTTGCTGGGCGATGCTTTTTCATTTGAATATCCAGCAGCAACAAGGGCAATAAGCGTGTAAGGCTCAGGAACATTCAGAAGTTTTCTAATGGAATCCACATAGGCTTTCTTGTGACCTGCCACCCAGCAACTGCCAATTCCGTAAGCCGTGCAAGCCAACAAGATGTTCTCTGTGGCGGCACAGCCATCTTCCAGAAAATACTTCTGGGTGGAGTCGGCAAAGACTGCAAAACAAACAGCGCAATCTTTGATGAATTTTCCATGATCGGTCATATCAGCAATCTGCCTTTTCAGCTCATTATCGGTCACCGCGCCGAAAAGCCAGGGTTGAATATTTATTGCAGTAGGGGCAAGCCGCGCACAATCCAAAATCTCATTGATCACTTCTTTGTCCACCTGCTCGGGCTCAAATTTGCGGACACTCCGACGTTTCTTTATAACTTCGATGACTTCATTCATAGCATTCCTCCCCACAGGAACATACATAGGTAATTTTTATGACTCTACCATAGCTCTATGTTATAAAAAACCCTGCGAAGCAACACTCTCCCACTTTATGGAGAATTGATGTGCCGCCAAAAAGTTTTGTCTGTAAACAATGCGGGAATTGTTGCCTGAATCTCCCTGACGCCTACAGCACCTACGCTCATCCCCGAGATATCGAACTTTGGAAGAAATTAGGTAGAGATGACATATTGGCCTGGGTCGTTATTATTCCTACAGCTGGTGCACCGGTATATGACCTTTGGACTAGCCCAATTACCGGAGAGGAGGTCGAAAGGTGCCCCTGGTTGAGAAAGCTACCGAATAAGAATAAGTATGTGTGTAGAATTCACCAGGTGAAACCCAGCCATTGCAGAAAGTATCCGCCGTCAAAAAAACATGGCAAGAATACAGGGTGCAAGGGTTTTGATAAATAGGAAGAAACTAAATGAAGATAAGTGACGGCGTATATTTCAGGGGTATGGGTAATTTAACCCGAGTTGTCTTGACTTAAATTAATCTCGAGTAATAATATTGTTCTTAAATGAAGCAAGCTAACATTGGTTTAGTCAACTCATTTTTGCCTAGTCTCATAGGTAAAACCTTCGGTCATATCGTTAATACTAGTTTCCTAATAAGAGGATAGCTGAAAAATGGAACCGACAATATCCGCAGAACAGGTGGAATCAGTCGTACGCAATCTTCATCATGATCCATTTCAAATATTGGGACCCCATGAAATTGAAGTCAATGGCAGCAAAAATTGGGTGGTCCGTGCCTTTGTGCCGGACTCTACTGAAGTATACCTATTCAATCCCGGAACTGGCGAAGAATACCCCATGCGATCTGCACATAATCAGCATTTTTTCGAAGTGGTCTTGCCCGGGCAACAAGAAATTTTCATGTATCAGTACCGAATCGTGGCCATGAATGGTCATGAGCGCTTTGTTCACGATCCTTATTTCTTTTTACCCCAGATGGGTGAATTGGACCTACATCTTTTCGGACAGGGCGATCATCATAAGATTTACGAGAAGCTCGGGGCGCACCCCATAGAGGTCAACGGCGTAAAAGGCGTTTATTTCGCGGTTTGGGCCCCCAACGCACGCAACGTCAGTGTCATTGGCAACTTTAATGTCTGGCATGGCGGCAAACACCAGATGCGAGTCCTGGGTTCCTCCGGGGTCTGGGAACTCTTTATACCCGATATCGAGGTGGGAGAAGTCTACAAATACGAGGTAAAAGATCAATCTGGAAATATTTTTGAAAAGTCGGATCCCTACGGTTTCCAGTTTGAGGTTCGCCCCAACTCCGGCTCAATTGTTGCGGACATAAACAAGCACGAATGGGCTGATCAGGAATGGATGGAGAAACGTCGAATTACGGACCCCTTAAGACAGCCAATCTCAGTCTATGAAGTGCATCTCGGTTCGTGGATGCGGGCGCCGGAAGAAGGCAATCGTTTCCTAACCTACCGCGAGCTGGCACATCAACTAGTAGAATATGTAAAAAAGATGGGCTACACCCACATTCAGCTTCTACCGGTGGCAGAGCACCCTTTTGATGCCTCATGGGGATATCAAGTTTTGGGCTACTTTGCGCCCACCTCGCGTTTTGGGACGCCGGAAGATTTTCAGTACTTTGTCGATTACTTTCACCAGAATAATATCGGGGTCATCGTCGATTGGGTGCCGGCACATTTTCCCCGTGATGCCCACGGATTGGCATTTTTCGACGGCACCCATCTGTACGAGCACGCTGATCCACGCAAGGGAGCTCACCAAGACTGGGGCACAATGGTGTTCAATTTCGAGCGCAACGAGGTGCGCAACTTCCTCATCGCCAACGCTCTTTTTTGGTTCGACAACTACCACATTGACGGGATCCGGGTTGATGCAGTGGCCTCCATGATCTACCTGGATTACTCGAGAAAGGAAGGAGAGTGGATTCCCAATCAATTTGGTGGGCGCGAAAATTTAGGAGCCATAGACTTCTTGAAACGGCTCAATGAATTAATCTTCAGTTACCACCCTGGCGTACTCTCCATCGCTGAAGAGTCCACAGCCTGGCCGGGCGTTTCGCGGCCAACTTATCTCGGTGGCCTCGGTTTTAACCTGAAATGGAATATGGGTTGGATGAACGATTTCTTGACCTACTTTTCCAAAGACCCGGTCCATCGGAAGTACCATCACAACATGATCACATTTGCGCTTTTATACGCTTTTCACGAAAATTTCATGCTGGTCCTTTCCCATGACGAAGTGGTGCATGGCAAACGTGCTCTATTGGACAAGATGCCTGGCGATATGTGGCAAAAGTTTGCCAATCTGCGGGCCTTACTCGGTTTCATGTTTGGTCATCCAGGCAAGAAATTGTTGTTCATGGGCACAGAAATCGGCCAGTGGGATGAGTGGAAAGAAAACCACAGTTTGGATTGGCATCTGCTGCAATACGAACCACATCAAAAGCTGCAGCGCTTCTTAGCAGACTTGAATAGAATGTATAGAAAGGAGCCGGCCCTATACGAAGTCGATTTCGATTACACTGGCTTTGAGTGGATCGATTTCATGGATTCTGATAACAGCATCATTACCTTCATGCGCAGAGCCAGCGATAACAAAGACGTACTGGTGTTCGTCTGCAACTTCACGCCCGTATATCGCGAGAACTATCGCGTGGGAGTGCCTTTTCACTGCGAATACAGAGAACTCTTAAATAGCGATTCTGAAATTTATTGGGGGAGCAATAAAGGCAACTACGGTGGCTTGTGGAGCGATGAACTGGCTTGGCATAATCAACCCTATTCACTCGAGTTGAAAATTCCGCCACTTTCAACAATGATTTTCAAGCCGCTCAGTTAACTATTTTCCTGAGACCCCGCCTGAAACGATGAACGCCATCGCATCAGAACTCCCTATGCCCAGTGGCTTGACTTGTTTTGTAGGGAATATGAGAACCGATCCGGCAAAGTTATAAGACTGAGGCAAATATACCGCGACATGATCAGTAAGGCCCAGAAATCCAAGACTCTCCTTGGTAATAAAACCCATTGCCATGGGCCCGCCCACGACAAGCTCGACTAGTACCGGTTTGTCAAAACTTTTCTTTTCTCCGGCAAATGCCCCGATCATATCTTTACTGGCAGAATAGAGCAGCCTCATCAAAGGCAGCTTGGTAAAAATGCTTTCAAGCCAGTCAAAGACCTTTTTTCCTAATATATTGGATGCTAGAAAACCTATCCCCGTAATGAGCGCTATAGTTATGACCACACCTACCCCAGGTATCTTTGCCCCAAGTAGATTTCTAAAAAGACCATCCAACACCTTAAACGCCCAAACAACGGCAAAAATCGTCAGCGCTCCAGGCACAAAGATGAGAAGACCTCTAAGAAAATAGTCTCGCAACAACTTCATAGTTATTTCCTTTCAACAAACCCGCAGAGATGAATTGCTTCAGAAATGTGTTAGTTATGTGAAGTCCTCGCCAGCCTTTGGTAACACTCCCACAACACCTCTAAATTTAAACTTGCACAAAATTTACCCTGGCACAAGATACTCAGGGGTGTCAATCTCTTTAACCGGCTAGGCCAGTTTAGCCGGTCCTCAATTCGCAATCAGAGAATCCAGTAGTCAGTAGCCAGTAGTTGAGAGGAACTCAATTTTGATTGCTTCTCTCCTGAATTCTGGATTCCTGCCCTGAGCGGAGTCGAAGGGCTGACTCCTGGCTCCTTTATTTTAAATCCGAAATCCGAAATCCGAAACTGGGAACCCGCCCGAAGGGTGGGAGTCCGAAGGACAAATCCGAAATCGAAAAGTGCTCCTTACTTGTAACCTTTTCAGCAGTTCCAGCGATAATAATAAGTAAAGGCGTAATTCTTCTTTTGACCTATAATCAATCTTGCAGAGGCAGGAGGGCAAAATGAAACTCAACAAAGCTTTGGTCGGCGTGCTGTTCTTGGCAATTTTTTTTGCAGGTGCTGTTGCAGTGGAAGCAGGCCGTTCAGGGCGGCATCATGGGCCTCCCGGCATGATGGGGCCGGACCTGCGTGGCCTGAAAACCATTATCCAGCTTGACCTCTCGGATTCACAGAAACTAAAAATAATGAGTATTATAGAAAAATACGATAATGAAAGGTCTAGGCTCAAAGAGAGCCTGAGAGAGGCAAGAAAAAACCTCACTAGAGTGATGCAGACTGAACAAGCCGATGAAAATCAAATCAGAAGTGCTCTTCGCCGGGCGGCACCAATCAAGGAAGAGCTATTTGTGATGAGAGCTAAAATGGTGGCTGAATTGAAAACAGTGCTTACTCCCGAACAATTGCAATTGTTAGAGAAACGCAAAGCCCATAGAACTGAAAGGCTGAAAGCTCGGATCGGTCCACGGCCAGAAGATACCGCCAACTGAGGGGGGTCCGGAAACACTGGTAGTTTCCTGAACCCTGTGGCCAATAGTGCTCGGTCGCTGAGCAAGGTTCTTTAAAAAGATAAAATCCCGCTGATAGGTCTCATGAATATTGATTCTCATAGTTCTACTGATGCTGAAGTAGTTTATCAGGTTGTCTCAGGAAACGTGAATGCTTTTGAACGTTTACTGAAGAGATATGAAGTTCATGTCATGAGAATAGTTAAAAAGCACATTCCATTCGATAAGGTGGAGGAGGTCGCACAGGATGTATTTGTCAGGACCTACCAATCTTTACCGAATTTTAAAAGAGATGAAAGCTTCAAACAATGGCTGTCAACTATAACCATAAGAACTTGTTATGACTTCTGGAGAAAACATTACAGATATCGCGAGGTACCAGTGAGCTCTCTCTCTGAGAAACATCAGGTGTGGCTCGAGGAGGCCACAGCTGCCAGGTCGAGTCAATCCTTCGACGAGAGAGATTCACAAGAAGAAGCAAGAGAAATACTGGATTGGGCTTTGGACAGGTTGTCTCCCGAGGACAGGATGGTGCTGGAGCTGGTCTACCTGGAAGGGTATTCGGTAAAGGAGGCCGCCAACCTTTTGGGTTGGAGCACCGCCAAGGTAAAAGTGAGGTCATTTCGTTCGCGCAAAAAACTTCATAAGTTAATCAAGGAAATGTCTTTAACCCAGAGGGACTGAAGGATGACTCCAATCAAAGATGAACAGAAAGCGCTGAGAGAAATACTCCGGCAAGCCTATCTCGAGAAGGAAAACGTCGAGGTAGGCGACCGGTGGCAGGAAGAGGCGATGCGTCGCATACGAGAGCTAGGCGCGATCGAAGCGGCTCCAAGCTCTCTTGTGATGTTCGAACAACTTGTATGGCGACTTGCCCCGCTTACCTGTGTATTGATACTTGGGTTGGCAGTTCTATTGTCTTCCTTGGATTTCATTTCGGGCTATGACATCATTCAGTTGCTCATGGACGGCACAGAGGAACTTACTCTTAACCAGTTCTTTGGACTCTAGGGTGAAACAATGAGTGCAAAAGTGATTAGATGGAAGTTGATTTCGGGCTTATTACTTGTTTTTGTCCTTGGGATCCTGGTTGGTTCAGTAGGTACAGGATTCTACTTAAAGCACAGGCTTGACCCTATTATGAAAAAGCCTAGGGCCAGGAAGGCCTTCATTATGAAAAAACTTTCTAAAGAACTGAATTTGACTCCGGATCAGCAGACCAAGATAGAACCGATCGTTAATCAGATGATTGAAAAACGAATTGAGTACTATCGCAAGACCCGCCCCGAAATTAAGACCATAATGGATCAAGGTTTTGCACAGATCAAAGAAGAACTAGATGATAATCAGAAAGAAAAATTAGATGAGTTAAGAAAAAGCTTTAAGAAACACAGACGAGTGAAAGACGCAAAACGCATCCGTGAGTAACCATCTCGTCTCCTTGTTTAAACTGCCCTTGGCTCATGGTTCATTTGAATTTTAGAAAGGGGGGAGGACAAATGAAGAAATTGTCAGCTATAGCCATGGCACTTGCTTTGCTCCTCATGTCGTCGCCTGCAGTTTACCCCCAAGCAAAGCAGACAACAACGACCCCTCCGCCAGTGGCACCTGCTCTTGTGCGCGAAGGCGATTTTGCCACCAGGCTGGTCAGCGCCCTCGAAATCGGCACCGCTGAAGATGAGACAGAAGCAGAAAACATCCTGGCCTCGGCCGGAATCGCCCCGAAAAACGGTTGGATCTCTGATTATCCGGTCACACCGGATATTCTCGTGGAATTACAGGATGCTGTGGCTGCCGCAGCGGATTCGTACAGGTTGCCCATGGGCAAGGATGAGGCTTTGGCGGTATTAGACAACCTTTCAGCAGACCTTGGTTTGCATGTCTCGTCCCATAGTTCTGAGGATTACGCCGCAACTTCACCGCCGGCAAGCACTCAGTACACCCAACCTACGGTGATCAACAATTATTACTACAGGGAAGGCCCGCCTGTAGTTACTTACTATACTCCACCGTCGGATTACCTCTATCTGTATGCCTGGGTTCCTTATCCCTTCTGGTATTGCAGGTTTTTCTTCTCTGGATTCTTCATCCTCCATGACTTCCACAAGATGTCCGTTATTCACAAGCGTGTTGTGGTGGTTAGCAATCACGTTTTTCACCGTCACCATCGCCGGTTTTACAAAATTGATCCGGTTAAACGGCGATGGGGAAAATCATTGGTAGGCGTGGCGAAAAGTTCCCATAGAAGAGCCCTTACCAGAGCTGAGGCGCAAAGAGGAGCTTGGTCCATCTTGCAGCGCAGCCATGAGCGGATGGCATCCCAGAGAAAGCCGGTGAATAGAAATGTCCCTATTATAAAAGCGCCCAGAGCCTTCAAGGACCGGACCAGGACTACAATTACACCACAGACAAGGGCTTTCAGTGATTACACCGGAAAGAGGCCGCAGACTTCTCCTCGGCAGAACGTTCAGAGAGCCCTCAGAGGGTCTCCAAGGCCTCTCACAGCTCCTGGGAGAAATGAAGGGAGACCCTTCGGCCATCCTCCTGCCGGCGGAAGAGATTTTTCTGAAACAGCTCGAAAGATAAAGACTTTCAATGATCGCACGGGAGTGAGGGCGCAGACTTCTCCAGGGCATAACTTTCAGAGGGGCCAGAGAGACCCTGCAAGGTTTCTTACGGCTCCCGGGGGAAGCGAGGGGAGGTCATCCAGCCTAAATTCTAAGGGTGATCGGGGTTTCTCCGGTGGGTTTCGTAAAGGCGGTAAGGACTTTTCCGGAAAAGTCTCCAGAAAGCTCCCTGGTGGCTCTGCCCTCAAGGGTGGGCTTAAGCTTCCTTTCTAAAGATCAGTACAAAGCCTTATCAGGAGATGTCGGATTAAAGCCAGTCGTTCAGCATCACACCGAATCCGATACGATTTACGCTGTGATCGTAGTCAACCAGGCTCTCTCCATAACCGTTAAAGTACTGTGCGTATAACCTCAGGTTAGTCGTAATTGGATAGCTCCATCCGAGTTCCACAGCTCCCCTGTTATTTTGCCGCAGATTATTTCGGAACAAGAACGAGAAAACATTCCCCTTCCACCGGTATGCGCCAAAGAGTTCACCGTATCCCATGTACTTTTCAATGTCTCGATTGTCATCGTCATCCTTATCCTCAGGAATCCGGTACCAGGGTTTCAGTGCGATCGCAAAGTTTCCGTGGTCGGCGGCAATCACGGCAAATATGCGGTTCCAGCTTCGTGAGAGATCTCCACTCTTTCCGTTTGACTCGTGGTTGAATCCGAAGGTAATGAATCGGTTCGTCAGTCCAAGAACATTGAAATCCGTGTCAAATTTGAAAAATACCTCAGGTTCGTAATTGGTCTCTCTGAAAGGTGAAGACAACTTCTTGTCGTAAAGCTGCCAAAAAGAAAGCTGCGTATACCCGAAAAAGAGGTCGCCTCTGTCCCAAAATATTTTCTCCCACAGCAGCACCTTGAAACTGAGCTGAAATTTTACCTCAATATTACCCGGCTTATTCTCACCAGCATCACCATAGGTGTCCCTGTTCGGATTGCTGTTATAGGTAAAAGGGAGAAAATAATTTTGCCGATGGGTGCTCAATGAAAGGACTCCGTCTCCTATCCTTCTCTCCTTTCTTTCACTCCGTCTAATTGCAGACTCTTTCTCCTTTGCCGGGATGTCCTCCTGGGTCGAAACTGCCTCACCAGGCTCTTCGCCTGCAGTGTCTGATTGTTCGGCTAGACATGGTGAACAAGGAGAAATAACCATAAGGGCTATGGCGAAGAACGCGGCGAGAAAGAACAGCAGAATTTTCGGCCTTGGCATAGCTCTGTCCCTCATGCTGCCCCCTTTACTGCATTGAGTTTGCTGCTATTGCTACCCGTGAAGTTTTTGAGCAATCCCATCCACCCCCTCGGCGCCCCCTAAAGGGAGTGAGACGTGTGTTTTGTCTGGAACCTGGTAATCCCGCGGATTTATTCGTATGAGCCGAGCCTCAAATTTTCTTACTAAATGCTCCGCCTGGTTACGAACGGTTGGAACTGCCTCGCCCGCACCAATTTCCACCACTGCCAGTGGATGGTTTTTGGAAGATATAGTTTCCAGCCAGGTGACCAACCTCTTCCTCTGCGACAAGGTCCGTTCTGCAACCCATGACCAATCACCAAACATCAGAACATTGGGGCGAGCCATACTGCCGCAGTTTTCGCATCGAGGCAGTGGTTCCAGGGCTTCGAAAAGATCTTCATCTACGAAAATATCAATATCGCTGGCGTCCCAAATCTTGTCACTGCATGGTCGCATACATTGGAAGTGGTGAATAGAGCCATGGCATTCCTCAATTTGGCTCGCGCTGTATCCTCCTTTTTGGAACTGACCGTCCACGTTTGAGGTAAAGACGAAATATCCCCCTGACTTCTGTTCGCCGATTTGCAGTAATTGCCCAAAACCTTTGTGCGGTGCTGTTTCCCGATAGAGGTTCAGCCGATGGCCATAGAATGCCCATGCCAACTTTGGGTTCCGCTGAAACCACACCGGATTTGCCATTTCAACGAAAGATTTTCCCAGTTTCGCCAGGGGCGGGTATGCTCTCCAGAACCCCTCATTTCCCCTGAAGTCGGGCAAACCCGAGTCAACGCCCATGCCTGCTCCGGCACAGATAAATAGCGCTCCAGCATTATAGATAATTTCAGCTGCTCGCTTCAGATCTTGTTCTGTACTCATTTCTTCAGTCAGATATTACAGGGAAGCTGCAATACAGTGCTTTAGATGTTCTACACGAAAGTCCCTTTTTATTGAAGGGGAAAACCCCCACGGCTCAAATGCGCAATCCGAAATCCAAAATCCGCAATCATCTTCCCTCAGTCCTTTTCCGACTTCAGAACCGCCACGAAGGCCTGCTGGGGAATCATCACGGAGCCCACCATCTTCATGCGCTTCTTGCCCTTCTTCTGCTTTTCCAGGAGCTTGCGTTTGCGGGTAACATCGCCGCCGTAGAGTTTAGCGGTCACGTCCTTGCGGAAGGCATTGATGGTCGAGCGGGCGATGATCTTACCGCCCACGGCCCCCTGGATGGCGATCTTGAACTGGTGTCTGGGAATCTCGTCTTTGAGGCGATCGCACAGCTGTACCGCCAACTTCCGGGCACGGTCCTGGTGGACGATACCAGCGAGGGCATCGACCTTTTCGCCGTTCACCAGGATGTCTAGCTTAACCAACGGGCTCTCCCGGTAGCCGATGAGCTCGTAATCAAAGGATCCATATCCGCGGGTGACCGTCTTCAGTCGGTCGTAAAAGTCGTAGATAACTTCGGCAAGAGGTATGTCGAAGTTGATCTCCATCTTCCCCGGTGCAGGATAATTGAATCGGGGATTGAGGCCGCGGCGCTCTGTGCACAGCTGCATCACCGCGCCCATGTATTTCTCGGGGGTGAAGATACTCGCCTTGATGTAAGGTTCCTCGGCGCTTTCAATATTGGCCGGATCCGGGTAATACTGCGGGTTTTCCACAGTGACTGTCGAGCCTCCCCTGAGGTTGAACCGGTACTCGACACTGGGCACGGTCATTATGATGGCCTGATCGTATTCCCGCTCGAGTCTTTGCTGAACTATCTCCAAATGGAGCAATCCCAGGAAGCCGCAGCGGAAACCCTGCCCCATGGCCGCGGAGGAGTCCTTCTGATAGACCAGGGCGGCGTCGTTGAGCACATATTTCTCCAGCGCCTCGGCTAGGGCGTGATAGTCATCCGATGAGATGGGGTACACGGAGGAAAAGACCACGGGCTTCACCCGCTTGAACCCGGGCAGGGGTTCCGGAGTCGGGTTGGAGTCGAGAGTGATGGTGTCTCCGATGCGGGTGGCACTCACTGTCTTGATCCCACAAATAATGTAGCCTGCCGCCCCTGCCGGAAGTTCGCGCCGAGGCTCCCGGTGCAGGCGAAAGATACCCACCTCTTCAACCCTGTAGGTTCTCTTGTTGGACATAAGCCGGATGGTGTCCCCTACCCTCACCGAACCGTCGAAGACGCGGCAAATGATGACCGCTCCCCGGAAGGGGTCGTAGGTGGCGTCAAAAATGATTGCTGAAAGGGGCCTGTCCACTCTTCCCCTTGGGGGCGGGATCCGGTTCACGATTGCCTCTAGTATTTCCTCTATACCCTGGCCCTCCTTGGCGGAGCAGAGGATGACTTCGTCCGGATCAAGGCCGAGTTCCCTTTCGATTTCTATCTTGACCCGCTCCACGTCGGCGGATGGTAGATCTATTTTGTTGATCACCGGAATAATAACCAGGTCTTGCTCCATGGCCAGGTAGGCATTGGCCACGGTCTGGGCCTCCACTCCCTGGGAGGCGTCCACCAGCAATAGCACGCCCTCACAGGAGGTCAGGGCCCGGGACACTTCGTAGGAGAAGTCCACGTGCCCGGGGGTGTCGATCAGGTTGAGCTCTAATTCCTGCCCGGCCCGACTGGTGTATGGCAGGGTAATGGTGTGGCTCTTGATGGTAATGCCCCGTTCACGCTCGAGATCCATAGTGTCCAGGACCTGTTCCCTGAAATCCCTGGCGCTTACCAGACCGGCGTACTGGATGAAGCGGTCGGCCAGGGTGGATT
>CP070689.1:780475-796833 GCA_020353155.1 Deltaproteobacteria bacterium
CAACTGGAGAATAGAAAGAGAATACAGGTAGAGCAACTATTCTCCTGTTCACAGGAAGAGACACGAGCTTAGCGGCTGTTAATTCTTTGTCGCAGAACACCGGAGCATTTAAAGGTGACTACCTTGCGCGGTGAAAGCATGATGGGGTTGCCGGTCTGGGGGTTACGACCGCGCCGCTGATTCTTGTCCTTCACACTGAATTTGCCGAAGCCGCTGATGAGAACGTCTTCGCCCTCCTCCAATGTCTTCTTGACTATCTCGAAGAGGGTTTCGACAATCTCTGCGCACTCGCTCTTGGTGAAGATATTCCTTGCAAACAGATTCTCTACAATATGCGCCTTCGTTAAAGTCATAGATGACTCCCCCCTCCTCAATTTCCCTAAGTGAATTTCCTCTCTGGCTGGACTATTTTAGTAAATACAGGATAATTCTGAATATTTCAAGGAAAAAAATCATAGAATTTTAAGAGAAAGAATTCCAACCATAAAAATACTGCAGCGAGCGCATCGTCCAGTCCCGCTCACAGAGCGGGACTGCGGGGTTAGAGAGCGAACTACCAAAAATAGAGGGAACAATTGCCAGCGTAAAACCAGCAACTTGTTCCCTCATAATCAACTTACAAGCTGATATTGTAATCTAGTTTGGTGGCGGTGCAGGGACTTGAACCCCGGACACTGCGGATATGAGCCGCATGCTCTGACCTGCTGAGCTACACCGCCAGAACGTAGTGGATTCATACTCAACAGTGACTCTGTTGTCAACAGAAAAAAGAGAAGGCCGCACCAAAGCCTTGGCCAGTAGTCAGTAGTCCGCTGTCCGTTGCGCCTCCACTGGGCACTAGGCACTATGGACTAGGCACCGGAGGCAAGAAGGCGTAGTGCGGAGCGCGAGACCCCACCAATTTGAAACAATTCCAAGCTGGAAGGGAGATGTGGGATCTTAAATCTCAAAAAAATATTTTATCTCACACCACATATCGCACATACCACACCTGTTGCTCAGAATTTACTTCGTCCTTGGGATTTCTGATTTGAAATTCAGGTTCCTCTTTCTGAGTTGTAGTGCTTAGTGCCTACTGTCTAGTGCCTAGTAAACATGACCAATGCTCTATGCGCCATGCCCATGAATATAGCAGACAGACCGCTTCCAGCGCCCCTGTTGCGTTGACAAACACCAGAGATTAAGTTACAAGAGGTCGACCCTCAGGCGCGTGCTTCGAGTGCGGATTGAGGACCTGAGGATTGAGGAATTAGGGAATTAGAGAATAATTAGTTAATGATAAAAATTAGGCTCTCTTCTTTTCCTGTCAATGAATCCCTTAATCACTAAATTCCTGAGGAGGAAAATGCCTTGAAATGCCCACACTGCGGTGAATCACTAGGGGAGGACACCTGTCCGGCATGCGAGCGATCGCTGCCCGAAGACAGCCAGTACTGCTGCTGGTGTGGTCAAAAAGTAAGTGGGACCGCCCATGAGGCTCATGCAGAGTTGGCCGATGCTGCGGCTGAAGGTGACGATGAGGGTACGATTGATTTTAACAGCAGAAAGTTATGTAGCGACGGCACTTGTATCGGGGTGATCGGAGCTGATGGCCTTTGCAAAGAATGCGGCAAACTTTACACAGGTGAACCGGAGATAGATTAATTCTTCAAGGGTAATTCAAGGTCAAGGACTAGGGGAGAGAACATAGTCGTCGGCTAGTTAATATATGATGGGGTCAAACCCTTAGCGCATTGAGGAATTAGATGTACGAACTAAAGATAATAACGGAATTCTCTGCTGCACATAATTTAAGAAACTTCCGTGGCAAATGCGAAGCCCTTCACGGGCACAATTGGAAAGTGGAGGTCGTGCTCAGCGGCAAGGATCTGGACGACAGCGGCGTAGTCCTAGATTTTGCCGAAGTTAAGGCCGCCACCAGTGAAATCATGTCTGAGATCGATCACCGATATCTCAATGACCTACCTTTTTTTACGGAGAACAATCCATCTTCCGAAAACATTGCCCGTTATATTTTCCACAGGCTCCAGGAGAAGGTCGATAACAGCCGAGTGCGGATTATACGGGTGACTGCCTGGGAGTCTCAGGATGCCTGCGCAAGCTACTTGGGTGAATCTGCCGATTGAGTTATATCTGTCCACTTGGGCCAGCAGGTAAGAATAGCTGGGCTTTTACTATCAATCTAAACCGGAGTGATTGGGCTCCCTCCAGGAGTGAGAGCTAAGTGAGGTTTGTGCAGCGCAAAAAAGGGTTTTTCAGAGCCAACAATAGCTACTACCTATTTCGAATTTTTCCCTTGTTTCTGAGCATGATTCTTATTTCCTGCGCATTTTTTGTAGGGTGTACAGAGGATACCCCGTCGAAGGAAGTGGTTGAATCAAGTGCCGAAATCACCACAGAGGTTGAAAAACCACAAAATGAGGTAAAAGAGGTAAAAGAAGGTGTCGCCGAAAAGCAAGAGGAGACTCCTGAGCCCAGCGTCACGCCCAGCCCTACAACCGAAAAGCTGGTCTCCACTGAGATTGCCGGAGTGGCTTTTACCGAAAAACTCACCGAAATATTAGAATATGAGCTTAAAGGGCGTTTTTGGGGTTGGCGGCCAAATGATTTGCTCGTCGGAAGACTTACCGACAATGTCAATGAGTTTCAGTTGGGGGCGCTCGAGGCGATTCGCTACACGGCAATCAAACTAAAGGAGACCTTGACCCGTTTCGGCGATGCCGACGCCTATGATCCCCACTTGGTAGAGGCGGTGAACTTGTTAATGAACAGAGCGGATCAATTTTGGTTTCCGTCAACCGAGAGCCAGTACAAGGAGGCTCTCAAAGAACTGCAGGGATTCCTCAAAAATCTCAAGCAGGGCAAAAGTCGCTTCTATTACCGCACAGACAACTTGCTTTCACTAATAGCTTCTTACAAGGATCTCCTTGGTAATTGCCACGAGAATCTGGTTAAGGAGACGGAGCCAGATGGGTCCCGAGTTAGCCACTTCCGAGCTGACAATTATTTTTATTATTGTCAGGGAGTGGCCCACGTCATGTATGAAGTCCTCAAAACGGTTCGGGTGGGCTTTGTCGAACAGTTGCAGACCATTGATGCGGTGGCGCTGATGGACAAGATCGTGGAGAATTTAAAACGGGCTTCGGAGTGCTCCCCCTGGCTAATTACCAATAGCCAAGATGATGATATTTTGGCAAACCATCGCTATAATCTTGCCGCCTCTATAAGCGCCGCTTTGCACAATATGAGCACCATGCTAAGGTATTAACAACCAACAATTCATTCAATATCCGGGCAAATACCCTTTCTCCTTAAACTAAGTGACGCGGAGACAGGGCGACACGGGGACACGGAGATAAATGCTTAACTCGCCGTCCCGCCCTTTCGTTACCCTCCGGGCCGTGAAACCATGGTTCTATCTGAATTGCTGCTCCTGAAGCTCGGCACGAAATCTTTCCACCTGCTTGACATAATAAGAAGAGTCTCCAGATACAGCTGCCAATGCCTCCTCGGCCGCGGCTAGAGCTTTTATGGTTTGGCCGTTGACGTAATAAGCCTCTGCCAAGGTGTCAAGAATATGAGGTTGTTGAGAACTGGCTGCGGCTTTTTCAGCCAGTAAAAGTGCCTTTTCGGGTTGGAAGAACGGAGCTTCTTTACTTGTGGCAAAGACCCAGGCCAAATTGTTAAGGATGTCGGCATTGTCGGGTTCTAGCTCCAGGGCGCGTTCCAAATGAAAAATCGCTTTATTAGGCTGATTGCGGGTGTAGTAAAGTGTTCCGAGTCTCAATTGGAGTAGGGGATTGTCAGGTTCCAGCTGGACCAGACTGCTGAGCATCTTGAAATTCAGTTGCTCATTGAACTTTTTGCCCACAGCCCCTGTGTAGAAAAGATAGCCGAAAACACCAACCGCAACGATTCCCACCAAGTATCCTGCTAATGCCTTTCTAATTTTGCCACGGTGCTTTCTGATAAGGGAAGGATTACCTGCTGCCTCAGCAAGAAAATCAACCCGCTCTTTGATACTGAAGTGATGCCAACTGGGGACATCCCGAATGTTGCCACTGTAAAAAGCCACCTTTTCCAAAGCGGAAATCAACGGATAGGGCCTACCCATGACCGAGAGTCCATAAAGGTCAGCCTGTCTTTCGAAGTTGCGGATAAAAAAGCCAAAAAGGAAGCGAAAATAGAATACCAGCAAGGCCAACAAAGGAAGGGCGGAGAGTATGGAAATTAAGGTCATGAATTCAGAATCGGTCATAATCATCAGAGTCAGAGGCAGGTCGCTTGTCAGAACCAACAAGAAAGAAACGCCAGAGAGGGGGTAAGCGAGGACAAGGTAGCCAAGCAAAAATATAAGATAGAAAAATAAATGCTTTTCTTTCACATGGCCCATCTCGTGGGCCAAAACCGAACTCAATTCTTCGTCGTCGAGAATATCAAGAAGCCCTTGGGTTACCAGAAGATAGCGGTAATGACCCAGCAACCCCATAACCCCCGCGGTTATGAATACGGCGCCTTGGCCGGGCCAGAGAACTATCTCCCTGACCTGGAAATTCTCTTTCTGACAAAACCTCTCGATGAGCGATCTCCTCGAGCCCGGTCCAAGAGGCCGACAACTCCACAGCCTTACCACAAGGGGTGGGGCAAATATCATGAATACGATCATCAGCAGGGCGAAGAAAAGAACCTGGCCCACAGGAGTGTTGAGTTGGTCTGGTATGGTCCCTAGGGGCAAGAGCTGGATAAGATCGAAGCCGCCTGAAATTAATAGCCAGGGCAACAAGATGGCGAGGTTAAACTTAAGGTTAGCCGTTACCACGGACACCCTGGAGCATGTGCCGGGGGAGAAGCGGCAGTGAAATTCGTAACTGTAAAACCAGACGGTGGCTAGGTGGAGTAGGAATAGGACCAAACCAGCTAACCCCTGGAGAGTGAAACTAGCACGAATGAGGGCAACAGTGGTGAGGTAATATTTTATATCCAGCAGATAGATCTGGGCGCAAAAGAAGACTAGAGCTAAAAGCGATTGGCGGGTTACGCTGCGATGGTAGAGGACTGCTAAATGGGTGCTCATCCTGGCACCCGACGTTTTTGCTACCAGCCCCCTGAAAATCTGTCTGTTGATGAGTCCGAAGAGGAACAGCAGAATTAGGCTGGAGGCAAGGGTAAACAATAGGGAAAGCCGTGGTGTTGGGGATGGCTGCTGGGTGGAGAAGATAAGCAGGACAACGATGAAGTATATAAAGTTTGTGTACATGTGGGCTTGTCCGTTGTTCCACCGAAGGCGAATCAGTGGTCAGTTCTCGTATACCTCAGGATTATCTTACCGGCACGGACGCAGAGTTTCAAGCGAGCTAGCCTCCCGTTAGTCGGTAAATGAGCAATTACACCTTGAAGAACGCAACTGACAACGGACATCAGCCGCTTTTGCATATAGGTGACCCAGAGAAGACAGGGGAGTTCAAGCTCCCGCTCTATTCTATGGCTCTGGAAGAAGTTCCAGTATTCTTTCTGTCGCCCTTTCTTCTTCCGGGATCAAACCCTTGCTTTTCTCCGATATCAAGCCCCAGGCAGCCAGTACAGCCGGAATTATACTGGCTGGACCTTGTTTGTAGTGCTTTTGTAGAGTTCGCACTCGCTGGCCGGCTTCCCACAGATGGCGGAAGCTGCCGGCCTTGCCTAAATGGCTGTCTTCGAGGTTAAGTGAAGCTAGGGTAATGGTCCTCCACTCGTGGGGCAAAAGATTGGCTCCTATTGAAATCACTCCGCTGGCGCTGGGACGCTTAAGGAAATTGCTCTCCTCCCCGTCATAGACTAAGAAATCGGATCTGCTCCGGACTGCTCTCTGGTAATTTATGCCCCGTCGAAGATCACCTCGATGTACAAGTGCTACCAGACGGGGCTCTTGAACAAGTTTTTTTAAAACGGCCGTGCGGATGTTTTTCCGCTTAGTCGTGTCTCCTATTTTTCTTATCAGTTGTGGATTGTTGTCGATAATAAGGTTGAATTCCGTATCTGCAAGGAGAGCTTGGTAGTATTCGGGCAGGCCACGATTACTGTGATAGAAGAGTGGTGTGTCCACCCAGGCGAGGGGGCCGCGGTATTTCAAGCGACGACAGACATTTTCGAGTTGGTGGCAGATGTGTGTAGTCTGCTCTGCCGATGTGCCCGTGATACGTACCCAAAGAGGAAGATCCTTAGGTGCTAGGTCAATTGCCTCTTCCAGCAAGGAGGAAGAAGCCGGGCCGCAGTGGTTGGCGTCGGGGCACCAGAACATGGGATCCAAAAAGAGCCCCGCTACTGCTGGCTGCAATCGAGCTATGAGTGACTCAAGACCCCGGTAAACGGAACGGTTTTTCGGGTTTGGCACCAGGGCCAAGGAGCAGATGAGTCCCCTGGGGGTGACTGTCGTTGACATTTATGCAGCTCCGGCCGGGCTGGTTTTATGAATCCATGGTTCAGCTATAGCTGAGTGATGAAACGATAACCCACGGCGAGAAGTAGCGGGCCGACACGGAGAAGGGGAGAAAAGGAGATATGGAGAAGAATGCGTGCCTTTACTTTTCGCCGTGTCGCCGCGTCTCCCTATCTCCGGGTCGCTGTTTCCCGCAGCACTAACCATACTTTCTATTATCCTGCGGTCGTGAGAGCACTAGGTAGTTACATAGTGAACTTTATGTGTCCTTTACCAAGCAGATCGTGGAGATGAATAATACCCAATAGCTCACCCTTTGGCCCAATCACGGGTAGTACGGTGATTTCGTTCTGTTCCATGATCTCTAGGGCGTCTGCAACAAAGCCACCAACGTAGACAGTCCTGGGATTCTTGGTCATAATGGCTTTGACAGGCTTTTCCAACAACCTCTTAAATCTACATAATCCACGACGCAGATCACCGTCGGTTACAATCCCTACCAATCTGTTAGCATCCCCCATCACAAGGGTTGACCCTAAAGTCTTGTCATCCATCTCCTTTATGGCCTCACCGACCAGAGTTTCTTCTTGGACTTTTGGAATGCTGGAGCCGGTGCGCATAATCATCTCAATTGGCACTCGCAGCCTTTCTCCCAACACTCCGCCAGGATGGCAGCGATGGAAATCCGCGGGCTGAAACCTGCGCCTATTGATTAGTGACACGCAAAGAGCGTCTCCCAGGGCGAGCATGGCGGTGGTGCTGGCGGTTGGGGCCAAACCAAAAGGACAGGCCTCTCGTTCAACCCCGGCGTAAACAGTCAGGTCACTGTTTCTACCGAGGGTAGAGTCGGTATTCCCTGTGATACAGATAATTCGTGTCCCCAAATCTTTTAAGGTCGGCAGAATCATCTTCAGTTCATCAGTTTCACCACTGCTGGATAAAATCAGGACAATGTCGTCTGGGCTAACCATTCCGAGGTCACCGTGCATGGCCTCCACTGGATGCAAGAAAAGCGACTTAGTCCCAGTGCTATTGAGGGTGGCGACAACCTTGCGACCAACGATTCCTGATTTACCAATACCGGTAACAATCACTCGGCCGCGAGCCTTGTATATCAACTGTACAGCTTCAGCGAATTCAGCCCCTACCCGGTCGATGAGACTGTAGATGCCCTCTGCTTCAATCCGGAGCACATCCTTCGCTTCGCGAATGATTTTGACTGCACCCCGGCGTTGATTACTCTTATTGGGTTTAACCATAATACGCACTCACTGATTCTTCTCTTAGTGGAAGATTGACATTTCAAAGCTGTTGGAGTGAGACCGAATTTGTTTCCATACAGTGCTTATGAAGGTCATCGGTGAAACTGACCGGATAATCTCCATTAAAGCAGGCAAGGCAAAAGCCTGCGGTATCCAAGTCTATTGCGCGCAAGAGTCCCTCTAGGCTGAGATAGTGAATACTGTCAAGGCCCAGAAATTTCTTGATCTCCTCAGTAGAGTGGGTGGCTGCAAGGAGTTCCTTGCGGGTAGGAAAATCAATGCCATAAAAGCAAGGATAACGGTGCGGCGGACAACTCACTGCCATGTGAACTTCCTGGGCTCCAGCCTCCCTAAGTGTCTTGACACGATTTTTGGTGGTAGTGCCCCGAACGATAGAATCCTCTATGATTAGAAGTCTCCTATTGCTCAACAGAGGACGCACGGGGTTGAGTTTTACTTTTACATGAAAGTCACGCATGGCCTGGGTAGGCTCGATAAAAGTTCGCCCCACGTAGTGATTACGGATTACGCCCATTTCCAATGGAATGCCAGATTCCTCTGCGAATCCAAGGGCGGCATAGTTGCCAGAGTCAGGAAAGGGCATAACTATGTCGGCGTTCACCTGATATTCCCGGGACATCTCGTGCCCCTGGCGTTTGCGGGCCATATAGACATTTTGTCCAAAAATATTGCTGTCCGGGCGGGCAAAGTAGATGAACTCGAAGATGCAGAAGGCAGTTCGACCAGGAGTAGGGAGATATTGGGACCTGAGTCCATTCCCATCGATGAAGACTACCTCTCCTGGCTGGACGTCTCGCACGTAGCGAGCTCCTATCAGATCAAGGGCACAAGTTTCTGAAGCTATGACATAGGCGTCGTTATCGATCATGCCAAGGCACATGGGACGAAAACCATAGGGGTCGCGGGCGCCAATGATCTGGTCTTCTGCGGCGATTACCAGTGAGTAAGCACCTTTAATCTCACTCAGGGCGCTGATAAGCGCCTCTTCCAGTCCGCAGGAAAGCTGCCGGGCAATGAGGTGAACGATTACCTCACTGTCCATGGTTGTTTGAAAGATCGAGCCCCGCTGCTCCAATTCACATTTCAAGCTGTGGGCATTGACCAGGTTTCCGTTATGGGCAATGGAGAGGCTGCAGCCTGAGTGAGTGATGCAGAAGGGTTGGGCATTGACGAGAACTGATGAGCCAGTGGTGGAATAGCGGACATGTCCGATACCAAGATAGCCCCTAAGACCGGCGAGGATATCCTCGTCGAAAATTTCGCTCACCAGACCCATGCCCTTGTGATGGCGCATGATTCGGCCGTCAGAAACACTAATGCCAGCACTCTCCTGGCCGCGATGCTGGAGAGCATAAAGTCCGAAATAGGCAAGACGAGCCGTGTCTTCGTGTCCATAAATAGCGAAGATGCCGCACTCTTCCTTTGGCCTGCCGTCAGGGCTTATTATGCGGTTCTGCACGATAAATTCCTGGTTAAGTGCCTCAAATGCCTAAAGTGCCTAAAGTGTCTAAAATCGCAAATCAAAGAACCGGGTAGCCAGTAGCCAGTAGCCAGAATCCAGGAGAAAAGCAATAAAGATTGAATTCCTTTGAACTGTACTGGCTATTTCTGTGTGGTGCCTAGTGACCTCTATCTGCTGTCCGCTGCTAGCTGGATAATGCTCTATGCTTCCTCAAGTCCGCAATCCGCAATTCGAAATCATTGATCTCCGACCTCCGACCTCCGGCCTCTGACCTCTGTCTTCTTGTGGTTGGCATGGTACTCCTGTAAAGAGGTGACCTGCAATTCTCCTTCACATATTGCCGCAATCGCCTGGGCAAAAGCTTTTGCACCGGCAATGGTTGTTGCGTAGGGAAGATTATAAACCAAGGTGGCTCGCCGAATCAAATAAGCGTCGGAGGCAGTTTTTCTCCCTGTACTGGTGTTGATGACCAGGTTGATCTCCTCGTTTTTAATATGGTCTATGACGTGAGGACGTCCCTCACTTAATTTTGCCACCATCTGGTTTTGGACTCCCTGTTCCGAGAGAAAAGCGGAAGTGCCCCGAGTAGCGTAGATTTTGAAGCCTAGTTTATCAAAATCTTCGGCAACGCTTAATATGGCAGCCTTGTCCTGATCTCGAACGCTTATGAATACATTGCCCTCCAGCGGTAGAGAATAACCCGCCGCTAACTGAGCTTTGGCAAAAGCCATGCCGAAGGTCTTGTCGATGCCCATGACCTCGCCAGTGGATTTCATCTCCGGTCCCAAAAGAATGTCTACATCAGGGAACCGTATGAAAGGAAAAACCGACTCCTTCACAGCCAGGTGGTTAGGCTCCACTTCACGGGTAAATCCTAGTTCAGCTAGGCTCTTACCCAACATGATCTTGGTGGCGAGCTTGGCCAGAGGCACACCAATTGCCTTACTAACAAATGGTGCCGTTCGGGAGGCCCGGGGGTTCACCTCGAGGACATAAAGCAAATTATCCTTAACCGCGTACTGGATGTTCATCAATCCTACGACCCTGAGTTCTTTGGCAAGAGCTCTGGTTTGAACCTTTATCTCCTCAATGATCTCCTGGGAAACACTAATAGGTGGAAGCACGCAAGCACTGTCACCAGAGTGGATGCCTGCCTCCTCGATGTGCTCCATGATGCCGCCAATAACAGTAGTTTTCCCGTCAGAGATGGCGTCTACATCAATCTCTATGGCGTCTTGAAGAAATTGATCCACTAGGATGGGGTGGCCGGGTGCGACATGGACCGCCTCGTGTATAAATGCCTCCAGTTGTTCTCGTTGGTAAACTATTTCCATGGCGCGACCACCCAAGACATAGGATGGACGCACCAACACGGGGTAGCCGATTTGGCTTGCTGCCTTCAGTGCCTCGGCAGGGGTGGTGGCAATGGCATTTTTTGGTTGCCGCAGTCCAAGCTTTTTGAGAAGAGTTTGAAAGCGCTGGCGATCCTCAGCTCGATCAATGCTGTCCGGGGTGGTTCCTATGATAGGTGCCTCAGCTTGAGCAAGAGGAACGGCTAGGTTCAGTGGCGTCTGGCCGCCGAACTGGACAATGAGGCCTTCCGGTTGTTCCCGCTGGACTATGTGCAGAACGTCCTCGAAGGTAAGAGGCTCGAAGTAAAGCTTGTCAGAAGTATCGTAGTCGGTGCTCACCGTCTCCGGGTTGGAATTGACCATGATGGACTGCACCCCTTCCTCACGCAAGGCAAAAGAGGCATGGACACAGCAATAATCAAATTCAATACCCTGGCCGATTCGGTTGGGACCGCCGCCCAGGATCATTACTTTCCTGCCTTCGCTGGGGCTCGATTCATCCTCTGATTCATAGGTGGAATAGTAGTAGGGTGTGTAAGCCTCAAACTCGGCGGCGCAGGTATCCACTAGCTTGTAAACCGGAAGAATACCAGCCTTATGTCTTCGCCGGCGGATGGTCTCATCATCACTGCCGGTGAGCTCCGCCAACCTCCGATCGGAAAAGCCGAAAGTCTTGGAAAGGTGCAAGAGTTCTTCAGTCAATGCTTGTCCCCGCAAGTGGTCTTCAAAATCCAAAATCTGTTTGATATTGCAAAGGAACCAGGGATCAATCTTGGTGAGTTGATATATTTCATCCAGGTCAATTCCTGCTCGCATAGCAGCAGTTAGAAAGAAAAGCCTTTCCGAATTTGGCTGTCGCAGCTTTTTACGGATCAAGCTCCTACACTCCGGGTCATTCCGATACTCGGGCGACAGGCCGCTGTCCAAAGAGTGTCGGCCGATTTCCAATGAACGCACTGCCTTTTGCAGCGCTTCCTTGAAAGTCCGGCCAATTGCCATGGTCTCGCCTACCGATTTCATCGATGTGGTCAGGATATCTTCAGTCCGAGGGAACTTCTCAAAAGTCCAGCGAGGGATCTTCACCACGCAATAGTCAATGGTTGGTTCGAATGAGGCCAGGGTCTCTCGAGTGATATCGTTGGCAATCTCGTCCAGGCTGTAGCCGACGGCCAGTTTTGCGGCGATCTTGGCAATGGGAAAACCAGTGGCTTTTGAGGCGAGAGCAGAGGAGCGAGAAACTCTAGGGTTCATTTCTATAATGACCATGTCACCGTTATCCGGATTGATGGCAAACTGAATATTAGATCCCCCAGTCTCGACCCCGATCTCGCGGATAACGGCAATAGATGCATCCCGCATGGCCTGGTATTCACGGTCGGTAAGGGTCTGGGCCGGAGCCACCGTAATGCTGTCACCAGTATGAATGCCCATGGGATCGAAATTTTCTATGGAGCAAATAATAACCACATTGTCCATGTGGTCCCTCATTACCTCCAGTTCGAATTCCTTCCATCCCAAAACCGATTCTTCCAGCATAATTGTCCCGATCATGCTGGCATCCAGGCCGGCCCGTGCCATTTTTTCCAAATCTTCCCTGTTATAGACAACACCCCCTCCGGTTCCTCCCAGGGTAAAAGAGGGACGAATAATTAGGGGATAACCGATTTCCTCCGCTGCGTGGCGAGCTTCTTCCATGGAACGAGCAATGCGACTGGCAGGCACTCGCAGACCGATATTCTCCATGGCGGCACGGAAAAGCTCACGGTCTTCACCTTTTTTGATCACCGGTAAAGAAGCGCCTATTACCTCCACGCCGTAGCGCTCAAAGACACCCATCTCGCCGACGGCAACCGCCACGTTAAGAGCGGTTTGGCCTCCAAGTGTGGGCAGCAGGGCATCCGGTCTTTCTCGCTCAATGACTTTGGCGACACACTCAGGGGTAATAGGCTCAATGTAGGTTCGCTGAGCTGTCTCCGGGTCGGTCATGATAGTGGCGGGGTTGCTGTTTATAAGAACAATATCGAAACCTTCTTCCCGAAGAGCTTTGCAGGCCTGAGTGCCGGAGTAGTCGAACTCACATGCTTGACTTATGATGATAGGGCCTGAACCTATGATGAGAATTTTTTGAATGTCTGTTCTTTTAGGCATAGACCTAGCTTCGCATTCAACAAGCCTGGCGTATGGTCTTTATCATTGCAGTGCGACACCCAGCCCCGTAGCTACGCGACACGGCGATAGGGAGAAAGGGAGACGCGTCGCCGTGTCCAGGATTACGGAGCATTACCATTGTTTCCCCTTCATCAAGGCAAGGAAGTCGTCAAACAGGTATGTTGAATCGTGGGGGCCCGGAGAGGCCTCTGGGTGGTATTGGACCGAGTAGATAGGCAATTTCCGGTGCCGCATGCCCTCAAGAGTTTGATCGTTGAGGTTGATGTGAGTGAGTTCCACATCTTTATTCTTGAGCGAATTTATGTCCACACAGAAACCGTGATTCTGTGAGGTGATTTCTACTTTGCCGGTGAGCAGATCCTTGACTGGCTGGTTGCCGCCGCGGTGTCCAAATTTAAGTTTGAAGGTGGTGCCCCCCATGGCCAGACCAAGGAGCTGGTGACCCAAGCAGATTCCGAAGATAGGCAGTTGGGTTAAAAGAGCACGGACTGTCTCGATAGCGTAAGTAACGCCGGCGGGATCTCCCGGGCCATTGGAGAGGAAGAGCCCATCGGGTTTGAGGGCCAAGACGTCAGTTGGCTTAGCCTGAGCGGGCAGGACGGTAATATGGCAGCCACGGTTAGCCAGATGGCGCAATATGTTATATTTGATGCCGTAGTCCAAGGCCACCACCTTGTAAGCGTGTCTTGGGTCCGGCCAGACGTCTGCTCCCTTCATGCCCGGTTTCAATTCCAGGGGGCGCCTCTCCCCCTGCCACAGGTATGGAGAGGAGGTTGTGACATTTGAAACCAGATCCCGGCCAACAAGTCCAGGATAGGTTTGGACTTTCTCTAAAAGCTCCTCAGGTCGCCTGTCCCCCGTTGCAATAATGCCCTTCATGGCCCCTGCTGTTCGAATGTGTTTGGTAAGGGCCCGAGTGTCGATTCCCTCAACGCCGAGGATGTTAGCTTCCTCCAGGAAGTCCTTGAGACTTTTCTTGCTTCGCCAGTTACTAGGATAAGGTATATATTCGCGGACAATAAACCCCTCTACCTGAATGGTTACTGATTCCATGTCTTCATCATTGACACCGTAGTTGCCAATCAGGGGATAGGTCATTACCACTATTTGTCCTTTATAGGAGGGATCGCTCAATACTTCCTGATATCCGGTCATAGAGGTGTTGAAGACCACTTCACCAAGGGTTTCTCCCTCGCCGGCGAAGGCCCTGCCGTAAAAGGTCCTGCCGTCTTCCAAAACCAAAGTAACCCTAGGTTGGTTGAAACTACCCATGTGACCGGTCACCTCATGATATTACAAATCACCTGACTAACGGAGTCCACGAATCCAACAACATAATAGTTTTGGTGAAGTATAGCAAGTGTTTTAGCTGGACAAAAAATCTTTTCAGTAGAGCTAAATTTGCTACGTTTATAGATAGTTATACTGGAAAGAATCTTAAAGATTAGGATTTTTTCCGCCGTGCTATTGTTCCATGATTGTTTGGACCCGGACGAGATCTTCAGGGGTGTCTACGGAGATGGAGTCAAAAGGCGTAATTACCACCGAAATGGGAAAACCATGCTCCAAGGCTCTAAGTTGCTCGAGTTTTTCCAGATTTTCCAAAACTCCAACAGAGAGCTTGGTGAACTCCTGCAAAAAACCATTGCGGTAGCCGTAAAAGCCCAGGTGCTTGTAATAGGGTGGGGGTGAAGACTTGTCCCGCCAGGCAGGAATGGGAGAACGAGAAAAATACAGTGCTCGCCCCCTTGCGTCGATGACAACCTTGACAACTCCAGGGTCGGTAAGATCATTTTTGTCTGTGTCTGGATAGGCAAGAGTGGCCATGGAAAAATCACTGTTCTCTTTGAGGTTCTGCACTAGGCTATCAATCATTTCAGCCTTGAGTAGAGGTTCGTCACCTTGAATATTCACCACGATGGCATCATCTGTTAGCATTAATTGGCGAGCCGCTTCTGCCACTCGATCCGTACCACTTTGGTGTTCAGGAGAGGTCATCAGGACCTCCCCGCCAAAATGAGCAACTGCTTTTTGGATGCGAGGATCATCCGTGGCCACAACCAGTCTCTCGAGGGTGGCAGCCTGGGTGGCACGCTGGTAAACGTGTTGAATCATTGGCCTGCCTTGGATTAGAACCAGTGGCTTGCCGGGAAGTCGTTTAGAGTCGTAACGGGCAGGAATGATTCCCACTATCTCTGTCATGAGCAACCCCTGGACCGAGTTTTGTTGTGCTTGCGGCTTGCAAAGATTAAACCACAGGGAGCGCGAAGAGCACAGAGAAAAGTTTGCCCCACTGATGAAATTGACCGGAATTTTGTCTGGGTTGTCCTACAAGTAGATGTCCTAAACCATGAGGAGCGAAAGAATCCCCTAACTCTCAACTCGGGTATTGTCAACTATTCAAATAAGTTCTGCGGGATCGTGCGAGTATCATAACACCCTTTGTACTTGACCATCATCTATCTCGCGGGTAAGATAAGGCAGCGTTTAACGCTATTTACCCCCCCATGGGGGTTCTTTGAAACCATCCCAATCTAAGAATATCAGTCATCAATTTTCTTTTTGAGTGAGGCCCTGACGGAAGGAGGTGAGGGAGTTGGCTCGCGGGCCGAAGCGTATTTTGTTCGTCCAACCTTAAGAGATAGGAGAAAATCTATGAAGAGAATCGGATTAATTACTCTAATCGCAACGATTTGCTTAGCTCTTGGGCTAGTGGTGAATCCAACACCTGTTGTGGCCAAGACCACCTTCGTAACCATTGGAACGGGGGGTATCACTGGGGTTTACTATCCAACAGGCGGCGCCATTGCCAGGATCGTCAACCAGAAAAGAAAGATTTATGGGATCCGCGCTACAGTGGAATCTACCGGCGGGTCGGTCTTTAACGTCAATGCAGTCATGTCGGGCGACCTGGAATTTGGTGTGGTGCAGTCCGACCGTCAATACCAAGCGATCAACGGCCTGGCAGAATGGGAAGAAAAAGGTCCTCAAAAGGATTTGCGGGCCGTTTTCACCATCCACCCCGAGTCCATTACCCTGGTGGCCGCAGATGACGCTGGGATCAAGACTATTCAGGACTTGAAAGGTAAAAGGGTAAACATCGGCAACCCCGGCTCCGGCCAGCGGCAGAACTCCATCGATGCCCTGGAAAATGCAGGGATCAACTACGAGACAGATCTAACCGCGGAGGGAGTCAAGGCAGCTGAGGCCCCCGGATTGCTGCAAGACGGCCGCATCGATGCGTTCTTCTACACAGTGGGTCATCCCAGCGGTGCAATCAAGGAGGCAACTGCAGGCAGGAGAAAGGTCCACTTCGTGCCGATCGTCGGCGTAGAAAAGCTCCTGGCAAAGTATCCTTACTATGCCAAAGCTGTCATTCCCATCAAGCTCTATGAAGGTGCGACCAACAAAGAAGATGTGCAGACCTTCGGAGTGAAGGCCACCTTCGTTACCTCCGCTAAGGTGGATGATAAGGTGGTTTACGCCGTTACCAAAGAGGTCTTCGACAACTTCGAGGAATTCAAGAAGCTGCATCCAGCTTACGAGGACCTAACTAAGCAGAACATGCTCGAAGGTATGTCGGCACCCATACATCCAGGTGCCATGAAGTATTACAAAGAGGCAGGTTTGATGTAAACCAGCGAGCATTCAAACAGGCGGCGGGAACATCCCGCCGC
>CP070689.1:796933-819190 GCA_020353155.1 Deltaproteobacteria bacterium
CAGCATAATAAAATTCAGGCTATGCGTCGCAAGATTCAGGCCGTTTCGGTTTCCACAGATTTTCCAATTCCTCTGGCTGATGAATTCAGCATCACTATGGAGGAGGATAACTACGACATGGGCTGGGAGGCTGCTTTTAAGCAAGTGCCTCTCTAATCTTCTCCCGGAACAACCTCAGGGTCTCGCCATAGTCGGAAGTGGAAAAAACTGCCGAGCCGGCAACAAAAACATCAGCCCCGGCTCGAGCCACTTCACCTATGGTCTCCCCATTGATGCCTCCATCCACTTCCAGTTCTACCAGCAGCTTGCGCTCATCAACAATCTTCCGGAGAGCTCGGATTTTAGGGATTACTGCCTCAATGAATGACTGTCCACCAAAGCCAGGATTAACAGTCATTAGCAGCACTTGATCCACCAGGCCCAAGACATGTTCCACCATCACCAAAGGTGTGGAGGGATTGAGGGTTACTGAAGCCTTTGCACCCAATTCCTTGATACGCTCTAGTGTGCGGTGTAGGTGAGGCAGAATTTCCACGTGTACTCCAACAATATCCGCCCCAGCTTTAATGAATTCCTCCAGGTACAGATCTGGCTGGTTGATCATAAGATGTACGTCCAATGGCAAGTGGGTGCTTCGACGTACAGCCTCCACCACCAGCGGCCCTATGGTTATATTGGGAACAAAATGGCCATCCATCACATCCACATGGATGTAGTCAGCACCGGCAGCAGTCACTGCGGCAACTTCTTCTCCCAGTCTACTAAAATCGGCAGACAGAATTGAGGGCGCCAGTTTCTTCATATTGCTCTCCGTGACTTGTCAAATGGAACAGGTACAAGCTCTTCGCCAATTGAAAAGTAATTTAGCCTACCCAGTTAAAACCAATTGTTTCTTGCCTTTGGATCAAACCGTCTACTAGAATACTCACCTCGTCTGGAGAACGAACCCATATGAGCCAGTCCAGCTGGTCACCAGGACGGTGGATCCTGCGGTAGAGGTCCATATTCTCGCCGTCTTGATTTTGGCTTAGAGTAATCTCCTTTTTGAAATAGCCAGCCGCCAACTGATATGTGATCCACCATAGCTTGGCCTCCTGGCCTTTGGGCTGTGGAAGCCTATTAATGGTCAAGACAATGGAACTATCGCTATCAACACGATACCCTGCCAGAGGTCGCTGACCAACAACAGTATTTAGAGGTTGTTCAGGCTGATGAACTTCCTTGACTTCTGAGGGTAGCAAACCCAGTCCCTCGAGTATTTTCAAGGCCTGTCCCACTGATCGCTGTCGCAGTTCAGGCATAGCCACTGCAACAGATTTGCTGCCGTTACTAATTAAAAAATCAACCGACTGCCCCCGCTCTATTTCCTGCAAAAACTCTGGTTTTTGAGCAATTATGGTACCCCGCGGATATTGTGTTGCGGGGATCCTACATATGCCACCGAGTTGCAGGCCATTTTGGGCAAGAACCAGCTTCGCCTCTCGCAGTTTCGTTCCCACCAACTTCGGAACACGTACCCTTTTTGAGCCCCGAGAAATAATTACTTTCACATCTCGATCCTGCTTTAGCCAGGTTCCGGAATCAGGTTTTTGAGAGGCAATGAAATTTTTGGGCACGCTTTCACTCCACATGAATCCCCCTACCTTGATATTCAATCCTAGAGAGGTGAGGAGATCTAAAGCATAAACCGTATCGTGCCCAACCAAGTCAGGGACTAAAACTTCTTCCTCACTTTGAACTATCCACTTGCTAGTGAGGTAAAGACTACACACTAGTGCCACCAAAAATATAACAGCGTAGATCCCGAATCTAAGCAATTTATTTAAGATAGCCATCGGTCATGCACCATATCGAAATCTGGACAATAAAGCAACGCCGTCGAGACTCAACTAGGTACTAAACACTAAGCACTAGGCACCATGGATGAAAACGCGGAATTCGGAACGCGGAACTCGGAATGTTTCAACAATGCAAACCCCAATCATTTTTGTCTTAAGTTCTGTTATTCCGCGCTCCCCGTTCCCCGTTCCGAGTTTTAGTGCTTAGTGCCTAGTCTCCTCTGCAAGCTCTCTGCTGCCTGCTGAAAGCCCTGAGCCTGTCGAAGGGCTGTCTCCTGCCCGCCTGTCCCGAGCTTGTCTCGGGGCTGTCAGCCAGTACGTCGGAGTCGCGCAGCAAAAAAACCGTCCACTTCATGCTTGTGGGGCCAAGTCTGCACAGCACCAGTTCGGTTCACCAAGCCAGCACCTCCTGGTGGAAGAAAGGAACGAGCCGACTCTAGCTGATAGTCTGAGTGTTCAGACAGAAAACCTTGCACAGTCTCCTCGTTCTCCTCGTTACTCACGGTGCAGGTAGCATATAATAGAACACCACCAGGCTTGAGCAAAGGAGCCAATCTTTCTAACATTTGTTGCTGCACTAGGTGTAGTCTACGAAAATCCTTTGGCTTTACCTTCCATTTTATGTCGGGGTTTCGTCTTAACACTCCCAAACCAGTGCAGGGTGCGTCCAAGAGAATCCGATCAAAGGAAAACTCCTCTCCAGGGGGAACAATTTCAACTACATCCATTTCCATCGGCTCAATACATGAGACTCCAAGTCGTTGAGCATTCTCCATAAGACGAGTCAACTTCCAGCCTTGATTGTCCAAGGCAATTATTTCTCCTTGGTTTTCCATGAGTTGGGCGAGATGGGTACTTTTTGCCCCCAAACCTGCACAAGCATCCAGTATTCGCTCGCCTGGCTGCGGTTGAAGCAAGTGGGCAACCAATTGGGAGGCTTCATCTTGTACCTGAAACTCCCCCCGCTGATAATGGTCAAGGGACGAGAGATCACTACGAATAGCTCTCAGATGGAGTGCTTCGTTGACAAAGTTTCCAGGTTCTACGGAGAAGCCGAACTCTCTGAAAGAGGAGGCCACAGTTGTCACCGTTGTCCTGAGAGTATTAATCCTGACCGTGGTGGGAGGAATCTGGTTACTGGCCCGGCAAAAGGACTCGGTTTCCTCTTCTCCCAACTTTGACAGCCAGCGTTGTACAAGCCATTCTGGATATGAATAGAGTATTGCCAGGCGATAATCAGTACTTCCCTCCGGGACGGCTTCTTTTAGTTCCATCCTCTTGCGGGAAATTGTCCGCAAGACCCCATTTACAAAACGGACAACATGTTCTGGCTGGCTCGATTTTGCAAGCTCCACCGCTTGGTGCACCGCAGCTGCTGCGGGAATTCGATCTAGAAAAAGAAGCTGATACACCGCCAAACGAAGGTTCAATCGGACACTCAGGTCTACTTTGTCTGGCTTTATCTTGATGTGCTGGTTAATTATCCAGTCCAACCGTCCCTGCCACCGCAGCACTCCGTAGACCAATTCGGTTACAAGTGCACGGTCGCGAGAGTCCAATTTAGGGTGTTCTTTAAAGTATATGTCGAGCAGAACGTCTGGAAAGGAGCCGCGTCGGACCACCTGCATCAGGGTGTGCATGGCAATGGCCCTGGCATTCATGATGCTGACGTGTCCAGAAAATGCCGGATAGCCATGTCCACCTCCTCCAGGGGCAACCCGGTATTAAAACAGGGACCGAAGGGGCGGCGGTTGAAAATACCGTAAACCGGCAAAGGATAAGTATCCTGTATTCCGCTGGTAAGATCGCGTTCGCAGGCTACGGCTATAATGAGCTTAGGTCTCTTCTGAACCACGATGCGTCGAGCAATGGTACCACCGGTGGCTACTGCCAGCTCCACGCCATATTTATGCGCGGTAGTCAGAAGCTCTTTGATTGGGCATTTACCGCAACCCTCGCAATATTCCACGTTCCCGGTAATCTTCACGCGGCAGTCGTGGTTTTGCAAACAGTGGGGCATTAGTAAGAGTAGACGGGATGGCCCCATCTTAAGGTTTTGAGCCAGAACCAGCTGATTATTTATGGCAACAAATGAATGGCTGATCTTTTCCCTGGAAAGGCCGAAAAGTTTGCCCATTACAACAAGGAGCGGAAATAGAATTTTGACCACCGCTCCCCGGAGTTTACGCGAGAGGATAAAATCGCGGCCTGCCAGAATAGTCAAAGTCAAGAGAAGAGAGCCAGCAGCTACCGCGAGCACTACCAAGCCCAGTATTACTGCCAAGATGAGCGGCAAATATGGATGGATATTCCGCAGTCCCACATAGGGGACCCACCACAGCACATAGGCCAGGCCAGCCAGAATAATACAGGTCACCGCCAGCAATCCGATAAAAATACGCTTTTGCGGCTTTTCCGGGATCTGGCTAGCTCCGCTAAGTGCTTCTTTGGTAGTAGTTGAGAATTTTTCTTTTGACTCTAATACTTTACTCACCGAATCTGGTCTCCACTTGAAGGGAATATCCTCTGAGAAAATCTGCCACCGGAAGAGAACGGCGGCCTTCTAGCTGCAAAGTTTTGATGAGTACCACCCCTTTTCCGCTGGCGACCTGCAAGCCCCCTTCATTCGTTGCAATCACCGTGCCCGGCCGGGCCCGTGTTGATATCGATAAAGGTTGACAGCCAAAGAGCTTCAACCGCTTTCCCTTCCACAAGGTGTAACCACCAGGCCAGGGATCCAGCCCGCGAATGCGACAACAGATTTTCGATGCCTCCTCGTTCCAGTCTATCTCACCATCTTCTTTGACAAGCATGGGCGCGTAAGTAGCCTGGGAATCGTCCTGTGCTCTTGGCTTTAGCGTACCTTTTTTCAACGAATGAAGGGTCTTCACCAGCAACTTGGCCCCTTCCTCGGCCAAACGATCGTGAAGGGTACCGGCCGTATCTTTTGGCTCGATTGGCATCTCGCTCTGCATGAGAATATCGCCGGTGTCCATACCGATGTCCATGAGCATTGTGGTAATCCCGGTTTTCTCTTCGCCACGGATCAAGGCCCAGTGAATAGGAGCAGGTCCCCGGTATTTTGGTAAAAGGGATGCATGAACATTTACAGCTCCCAACTGGGGCAATGCCAAAATTTCTGCTGACAGCAACTGCCCGTAGGCCGCCACCACTAAGCAAGCAGGAGCCAAGGCAGCAATGCGTTCAATGACCTCATCACTTTTCACTTTTTGCGGCTGATAAACTGGAATTCCTTTTGCCTCGGCCAGCAATTTCACCGGTGGGGCTACCATCTTCCTGCCCCTCCCTTTGGGCCTGTCTGGCTGAGTCACCACAAGTGAGATAGAGGCTCCTGCAGCGAGAAGTTCCTTCAGGCTTGGTAGAGCAAAAGCTGGCGTACCCAAAAAAACTAGGGTTGGTAAATCGTACACCCTATCAGCTCCATGGATAGCAGGACAAATATTCGAGCATCTCCACCTTAAGACTGCCCCTTGGCGACTTTTTTCCTCATTCTCCTCTTATAAAGATCGCGTTTCAACTTACTCAAACGATCGATGAACAGTACTCCGTTTAAATGGTCAATTTCATGCTGCAGTACAATGGCCAACAGACCCTCGGCCTCTATCTCCACCTCTTCTCCTTTGAGATTGAGCCCCCGTACCGTAATTCTTTCATGTCGTTTTACTTCGGCCTGGTAATCCGGCACACTCAAACATCCTTCCTCAAAGATCACCTCCCCTTCGGCAGCCACTATTTCAGGGTTGATGAGGACAATAAGTTCCGATTCAGGCCTGCGAGGAGCTATGTCGGCAACGAGCACCTGCTTGGCCACTCCCACCTGGGTGGCCGCCAAACCGATGCCCGGAGCACTGTACATGGTTTCGGCCATATGGTCGACTAACTTGACCACCTCCTCATCGATCTCTGTGATGGGTTCGGCTCGCTGGTGCAGTATTTCCTCGGGATAGGTGCAAATGTGAAGAATGGCCATGGTCACACTCCGCTAAACAACCAAAGTCTATCTGCCGGTACAATAACTTCTCAATATATAGCAAAAACTCAAAAGCATCAATGGACAGGAGGTACAGTAGTTCCCCCAAAAATCTATTTGTGACATAGGCCACGGGAAAGCGTTGCGAAGGCGGGAACAGGGAGGGGGCGCCTTCCCCCTGCCACAGCCGGGCTAGAAGTGACCAGACCGTGAGCCCTGGAACGAAAGAAGAGATATCAGCAAAGGCCATTTTCAATTGCACACCAAGGTAAATTGGCTCTTGAACACAGATTAAACAAGTGATCCATTCATTTTTTGGGAAACTACTGAGAGACGAAACAGTCTTCATTACGTTCTTGGGGCAGGTAGGGTTGAGAGGTCGAAAGGCTAAAACCTATCACAACGAATGTATGACAATTCAGTCTCAAATTCATCGTCCATGGCTTCAACGAATTTTTCCAGAGGGTATCTCTCGCCGCAAGACCTGCAGCGCAAATCAACCTTCCGTCAGGACCTGTGTAAATGGAGAGGACTCTTGCACTCTAAACACTGGAATGGGTTCTCAGTCATACACCCCTCGTTCGCTATGGACTTTTTGCTAGGTGCTAGGCCCAATGTGTCCATACTTAGTCTGACAGACTACGGTCTTTAGCCCTTTCCCACTCAGGATCCTGTGAACCTCCACCATCTCAGCGTAGCTCGGCTTTACCAGATTCAATTTCTTGAACTCTGGCCTGTAGTCTAAAACACAAACCTGTAGCTCAGGATCAATTTTGGACAACTTCTCCCCCATCATTCCTATTTCCTGGACTGATATGAGCTTTCTATTGTATGGAATCCCTACCCCTGTAAACACCCTGCCCTTATATTCTTCGGTCAAATATATCACTGCCTCCCAGGCTGTAGAATGATATCTCTCCGCCAGATCTTGATCTTCAATGCCGGTTATCCTCATGAATGATTCCAAATGCAAGCCCTTGAGGTCAGGGCCCACATCTGTCATTCCAGCCTCAACCAGTTCATCTATGTAATCTTTGGTGAGAATAGAACCGTTTGTATCAACGTGAATCCGGGCTTTAGGATCACTGTTTAACTGCTTTAGTTCCCTTACATATTCCAGCAACCATCTCCTGTTCAAGGTGCTCTCACCTCCAGAAATGGCCATCCTGTCCACTGCAAATTTGTCTCTGGCCTCGGTCATACGTTCTGCTGCTTCCCGCGGAGACAATGGTCTGCCTTGACTTTGGTAGGTTATGTCCCAATTCTGGCACTGGGGACAGCGAAAGTTGCAGCCGGCAGCAAAGCAGGCGGTTTCTATATAACCGCCAGCGCTCTTGAGATACCAGGGAGTTCCCACCCCGCCCACTTGATGCCCACTGAAACCAGTGACGATTCTTCGGGGAACGTAGTTATCCGGTAATACCGTTCTAATGCTTAGTCCATCACTCACAGAGGTGACGCATGCTCTTTGGGGCTGACCATTAACCTCAACCGCACAACTCCAGCAGCCGCCTGTTTCACAGGGGGTGAAGAGAGATGCAGGTTCAGGATATTTCGCAACCTTATAACCATTTAATTCCATGACCTTTTTGACCGTTATCCCAGCCTGGACTTTCAGACTGACGCCATCTAATTCAATCGACACTTTATTGGCCACAATTGTTAGCCCTTTCTGATGAAACTTTCTTTAAACCTTTGTAGCCTCAACCAGGCAGTCCATGCGTTCACCCTTTCTAAGCAGCTTAACTTCCCCAAAGCCTGCTGCCGATAAACAATCCTTTATTTCATCAAATGTATAAGTGTCGCCCCCTTCAGTGTTCACCAGCATGTTTATGGCAAAGAGTGTGCCCTGGGGAGGAAAGGTCCGACCTGGATCCATCACATGGTCGCGGATGAGCACCTTGCCACCCGGCACAAGGGCTCGGTGTATCTTGCTGTATAGATCCAGGTTCTCCTGGGGACTGTTCTGATGGATTATTGCTGAAAGTAGAGCAAGATCACACCCCTTGGGTAGTTCGTCTTTGTAAAAATTTCCTGACACCAGTTCCACCCGTTCCAGTAAACCCTTCCCCTCAAGCCTCTTTTCAGCCATGGGTATGACATCTGGCAAATCAAAGAGCACCGCGGTCATTTTCGGATTCTTTTCCAAAAATGCCACGACGTAAGTCCCTGTGGCCCCCCCGATGTCTAAAAGCCTTTTAAAAGGGAAAATATCGTAGAAGTCGGCTATCTCTTTGGACAAACTACGACCAACCACATGCATGGCCCCAATGAAGGCTTCAAGACTATCATCACCCCTTTCGCTGACCGGCTTTCTTTTTGGATTGCTCCCTGTTTTTACAGTCTCGGTGAGACCGCTCCAGGTTTCCCACAGGCCATTGAAATGAAGCACCATGGGGAGTTCAGTCTCGCCATGTGTGGCCGAGAGTAGAGAGCCACGCTCAGAGGTCTGGTAGACACTGTCCTGCTTTGACAAAAGCTTGAGGGCCACAAGGCAGTCCAGAAGTCGGATCAAACACCGTTGGTCACACCCAAGCTCCTTGGCCAGATCGTCTGCCGTGGCCTGCCCTTTTTCCAACCGGGTAAAGAGATCCAACTCCGCAGCCGTCAGAATAACCCTACTTTTAAAAAATCCCCGTACATCCTCCAGAACTGCACCTTCTATCATGCCAAATCTCCTTGATTGTTAGTTTGACCTTTATTTAATCATATTCAATCTAAATGGTCATGCTTTGAAATGATTGTAAAAATAGTTAGTTATAAAAATCTGCCTTTACTTTTCTGCTATTTATCCATTGCGGGGGATGAAAAAATCAGTAGAATGATTATTTTATTCCATATGATTCTTTTCCTTATCTTGGCCAGTGGCCATGGAATTATACCACATAGGCATGGTAGGAAAGGCTAGCAATAATCATGGACAACATTTGGATCTTACTGGCAATTGTAGCAGGATGGATAGTACTGAATAAATGGGTACTACCCAAATTGGGCATTTCAACCTGAATGAGTGGAAGTTGTGAGATCGAGGATCGATCTCCTGGTGCAAATCATAAGAATCCCGAATAACCCTGGTCGTGTTTGACCCGACCATAGCCTTTTTTACACTTATGCTGAAGCATACTAGGGTGGAAAACTTTAACGGGATTGAAGGGGGAGGAAATTATGGCTGACAAAGTTCACATGTGCGAGACCTGCGGCAAGACTACGGAGAAGTTCGGTCACTTGTGCAATCCAATAGAGGTAGATGAAGCCTATGTCTGCGACCATTGTGGCCAAGCATCTACGGACCCACGACATATATGCAAGCCCAAACTCCAGAATATCAACTTTGTTTGCATAGCCTGTGGTAGGGTGGCAGAACTCCCGGGTCAGCTCTGCAATCCACGGGATATCGAGCTTATGAAAAGACAAGATCCGCCAACCAGGATCACCTAGGCTGATCAACAAAAATATACTCCAGGTTAATGGCGCCTATTGGCGCCATTTCTTTTTCGGATAATTCCGGCTAACCTTTTATTTTGATCTGTTGGCGGGCCATGCCAACCATAGGGTTGCCTATTTTGTTTGGCAGGAGCAGCCTCCTAATTGCGAAAGGCATCCAGAGAGATGGAATTGATCAGTGGAAACCCCTGCAAAGCAGGCTTAGGTTATTTGGTCACTAGTTTCAGGTGGCTATCAGTAAGCTCACTTGACTCAACCACTGTCCAGCCGCCAAGTGGAATCTGGTCGCCTGGCTTTAGCATACGAAAGTGTATGTCTCCAGCGCCCGAAGGTACTGTGGCTCGATAGAATTTACCTTCCACTCCATCGTAACGATATATGTAGTAGTGCCCATCCCTGGTCAATTCGCTCGCTTCACAAATTGACATCCTGGGATTGACTATCATTTCCACCAAGGTTAAATCCTTATCTTTCACGGTCACTTCCTCTGTTGAGAGCGGGGGAGGCCCTAGGGGCTCTCCCCCGTAGCTATCCCTGGACACTGGCCTTAATATTGACCCAGAAACTCTTCCAATATATCTATGCTCCTTTTTTCCACGACCTTACCGAAAATCGCGTCTTTCACCTCACGGGGTAGGAGTTCGATGCTCTTGGTGGTAGCAGAATCGAATTTTGCTGTGGGAAAAACCTGCAATATCTTATCCCTTTGCGCGCTATTGGCATAGACTCTTATCACCTTCAGCCCGGCCAACATCTCCTCGCACATATCAGCCAGTCCGGCCGTTTGCAGTTTCTCGTATCGTTCTTCATTGACCCAGATATTTATGGGGAATTTTTCCTCGGCCATAACTTCACCTCCTCCTATGCGCTCAGGGGCGGAATGTTGAAAACAGGCGTTCTCTTTTCCAAATATTCATCCGTCACAAAGGGCGAACCAAAACCGTACTTTTCAGCGCATTCCATTACTAAATCGAATACCTCAGGCCTGAATATCAGCCGCGGCGGCTTGACACCATCCTGAACAATACTGCGAATGAGAGTGCCACTGAACATTTGCCACTCCTGTCTGTGGTTGCACAGACCCTCCGAAGTGATTTCGCCGCAATGGGGACAGTAGAGCCAGTTCATAGAATACACAGGAGTAATGGCCAACTCATCCTGAACAGTGGCCAGAAGACGATGTGCATCGTAAGCCCCGTAGTAGGTACCAACTCCTGCATGGTCTCTCCCGTACATGTGATGGGTTAGTCCCAAATTGGTCCTGAGCATTGCATGGAAGATGGCCTCTCTGGGACCTGCATACCTCATATCCCAGAAGGTAAGGGAGGTCAGGTGGTTGTGATCGCCAAAATAGCCTGACTTTCTCAACTCATCGTGGGTCAAGATGATAGCCTCGTCAATGTAATCGCCTTTTCTCTTTGCTCCAATTATCGCATTCACCAGAACACCAACAAGAGGTTTTTCAATGGACAGTTCAGCATATGCCTGGAACCAAGCCCCTTTCATTAGCCACTCATGCCCTGTGTGAGGTACATTTCTGGTCTGATGGGCCACAACTCTCTCCCAGCCCTTCTCTCTGAATCTTTTTCTCATCTCCAGTGGTGGTATGAAGTAGGGGGCATACGGTGGATTTATCTTTGGCCTATTTGCTAAGGTAATCTTACCCCCTAGAAACTTATCCTTGTATTGATAAGTTCTAGCGCACCCGGGGTGTTTGTCTTCGGTTGTGCCATAGACGGCTTGGCACATCTCCCCCTTGTCGTAGTCGTAGATCTCCTCCACCTCAAAAATTGCCATTGGGTTTTCATCGTAGGTTAGGAGGAGAGAGTCTCCTTCCTTTATACCATTGTCAGATACTTCCCCCTCGGACAAATCGAACAATATGGGGATGGACCAGACAGCTCCGTTGGTGAGCCTCATTTTCTTGCAAACAGAATCCAGGTCCGCCTTCCCCATGAACCCTACGAGAGGCGTAAACCAGCCATAGGCAATATCAATGATCTCATTTGCAATCTGGCTTCTAACCTCTACTGATTTTAGCCCTTTAGTCTGGGCAACTGCCTCTGCCGGCCCTAAAATCCTCTCAACAATCTCTTTGCCCCCATGTCCTATTTCAGCCATAGCGATCCCCTCTCTTTTGCAAGTAGCAAAAACTACTACTTCGATAACTTCAAATCCAAGTCACAATCGTTTTGCCAATTTTCTATCTATATCCTCCTTTCTTTTTTCTCGAGCCATTGCCCCTCGACAAACTGTCATTATCGCCAACAGGAGCCAAAGACCATTTCCAATGGCACCAACTTGCATTTATGTTTCAGGGTGCGAACCTAGTCCGCCTCATGCTGGAAATTGCACTAGAGATAAAGGCAGTCAGTGCGTTACCGGTGGAAGGGGAACAGGTGCGTGTGCTAAAGCAGGATAATCATAAATACGGTCTCAAAGGATAGCGACCAGGAAAGGAAAATCCATGGAGACAAGCCAACTTGGCACTGGAAGCTAAATTATATTTACTAACTCTACCCCCCAAGTTTTGTCCACTCTTAGTGAAAAAACAACCTAATTATTATCATAGGCTCACCTGAAAATCTGTGTCAATCCGAAAAACCACCACCTCTCACTTCTCCTTGTATTTGGAGTTCTTTCCAGTGCTCCAGTTAAAACCAGCCAACCCCTCATTCTGGAACTACGGCCACGCTAAGAAAATATGGACTTCTGCTGGATAGCTGATCTTGGCCACGTCGTAATTGTTATGGCCATGGCCTTGCTGTAGAGAAACTCACTAAGAAAACTGATATTAGGTGGGTTTAAATGTTAGGTCTATTTTTTAGATTAGTAGAATGGACAAATCGAGATTTCATTCTATGGTCTTAGTCTGTCCATAGAGAAATCGCTGCAACTTCTCTTTGTCTCGGTCCGAGGTGTCGACAAAGACAACACCAAGTTTTACTGTATTTTTCTCTCTGGTCACGTGGCGCACCAAGCCTTGAGTTTCGACTCTTCCATGGCGGTTGGGGAGATTTATTTCCAACTGCAATCGGCAGCCTTCACGGAAGGCTTCCATGGCTGGACCCATGGCCACCAACATCATACCAGAAAGGGAAATATCCGATGAAGTTGCCTTATAGCTATGGTTGATCATTTCCGCAGGCAAATTCTCCGTGGGCCAAACTCCAAAATTAATTAGTAGCCTTTCTTTTAGTCGTGGCTGCTGCCTCCGCTCTGAAATGTTTGCCTTTGCCCTTTTCTGCCGCGAATCCTCAACCCTTTCATTATAATACTTTAGCAAAACCCCCTTGATCTGGGGATAGCGCATCATAAGTCTATTCATGTTATTGTAACTGATTTCGCCCAGCAGGGTTTCTTCCATGGTTGCAATAGAGCCGGCCCGCGGTTTGCCGGTCAAAAGTGCCATTTCTCCGAAGAATTGATAGGGTTCTAAAGTTGCCAGTGGGAACTCCTTGCCTTCGCGGTCCTTGGTGAACACTTTCACCCGGCCATCAAGAACGATGTAAATAGAGCGACCAGGGTCCCCCTCGCGGAGGATTAACTGATCAGCACTAAAATAGTGCAGATTGGCAACATCTTCCAACCCCCTAAGTTCCTTTTTCCCCAGAGATCTAAAAATGGGGGTAGAGAGGAGGGCTCCTTGTAGCCGCATAGACCCCGGATTGGTTCGATTGGGGTCTACGAATGGAGATTGGTAGTTAATCAGAGACGAAAACATCTGCATCGTCTCTGAGAGTTGATCTGCTTTATCCGAAGCACCCTCTTCCATAAAAGTTAAGATTGATTCCCCAATTTGAAAGATATCACCTGGCTTCAAGGCCTTGGAAACAACACGCTCCCCCGCAAAAATGATTCCATTTGCGCTACCAAGATCTTCAATGATCCAGGAACCCTTCTGGAAGCTGACTCTGGCGTGAGTGCGGGAGACATTGTAGTCCACCAGGGCTATGTCATTTTCCGGATTTCGACCGATGCTGACAGAACCTTCGAGGGGATAGACACTTTTTTGCAGGTTTTCCCTCTTCAGCCCCAGATAAAACCTTTTCACCCTCTTACTCCATTTTGTAACGATTCAAAAAACCAGAGTAAAGCTTAACTCGCCTCCCACAAGAGAAGCGTGGTTCCGAAAAAGAACCTCGCCCCTGAAGGATCTTTGCAAATTTCGGGCCCAGCCTGGAGGAGATATAAATAGTCTCAGAGTAACAAATATGGCCAGGGCCTAAGAATAGGGCCAAGGAGAATCTCAAGAGTGAACCTTCCTTAGGATTTCTAGTTTTACAAATGAGGGCTGGGATGGAAGGAAAAGGATAATTCTTACTTTATTAAGTCTTGAAAGTCATTGGAACCTTTGTTAGTTTTAAAAAATAATTTGACACTTACCTACTCTATCCAATTTCTTTATATACAACATCACTTGTCTAAAGAACCTTTCTATTGTAGCCGGCGGTTACTTACTTGAGTAGCTTGCATCAAGGGAGGTGAATGAAGTCGTATACCATCCTGCAAGTTATTAGAGACCTATTTTATCTATCAAATCAAGGGGGAGGCCATGCAACTATCGGTTAGGAAAATTAGCTTACTTTACCCTTTCCTACTTCTTGCCTTTGTCCTCTTGCTCTACCCGGTTTTCCCGGTCAGTGCTGCATACCCCGTTCCTGAGATGGACCCCAAAGGGTATCCTGCGCCAAATACTGGCTGTCTTGCCCCAGGCAAATGTCATGCAGAAATAGAGCCCATTCGAGCACACAATTCAGAGATGGCGAAACAGATTTATGACTTGGGTGCAAAACTAGGGGATCCCAACGGCTGCGTAGTGTGCCACGGGGGCAATCCCACTGAAGAGAAGGAGGCAAAAATAGCTCACACCGGAGCACCCGATGGAAGCCCTCTGGATACCTTTGTTCTCCATTCCGGTTCTGTTTGGGTGAATGAGAAGATCTGCGGCCAATGCCACAAAGATTGGGTTTATGCCCAGTACCGTTCCATCATGCAGACCGAAGCTGGTAAGATTCAAGGGGCTCTCTGGGGTTGGGGGCCTGTAAGTACTGGCTATGCTAAAAAATATGGAAACTACGACGTAGATGATCCTGACGGCCCCGACCCTGTATTTGGCACCAAAGAATACAAGGAGTACACCAAGGCCCTAATGCAGGCTCACCCGAACAACTTCCCAGTAAAACTAGAGCAGGTTCCCAAAACCAATGTGGAAATGCTCAAGGAGAATCCCGCCGAAGCCATCTACACCTATATTCGCACTGATTGCCAACGATGCCACGTTGGGGTAAAGGGCCGCGACAAAAGGGGTGATTTTCGCGGCATGGGCTGTGCAGCCTGCCATATCCCTTACAACAATGCCGGACTGTATGAAGGCAATGACCAAACGGTGAAACGCGACGAAACCGGCCATTCCATGGTCCATTCCATCCAGTCCACCCGTGAGGCCAAAGTCGTGGTGAACAACATGGTCTATTCCGGCATCCCCCATGAAACCTGTGTGTCATGCCACAATCGCGGCAAGCGCATCGGTGTCTCTTTCCAGGGTTTAATGGAGTTCCCCTATGGTAGTCCTTTTGCAGCAGACGGACAAAAACAGCCCCAACTGCACACCAAGGTTTACCAGTTTATAAAGGATGATACTCACCACAAGCTCAAGTCCCGCGATGGTAACCCCGAAGGCGGACTTCTCTGTCAAGACTGCCACGCCACCACCTCTTTGCACGGCAATGGCAATATCACCGGCACCTTGCTGGCCAATGTTGAGATTGAATGTTCAGACTGTCACGGTACGGCAACTCAGTACCCCTGGGAACTGCCTCTGGGTTGGGGCGATGAATTTGGCCGCAAACTTGATGTAAACAAACCTCGTGGACTGACAACCGAACTCCTAGAAAACCAGCAGAAATTCGGCACGGCCTATCCGGTTAAGGATGGCTATTTGCTAACGGCCCGGGGCAATCCTTTTGGCAACGTTGTCCGGGAAGGAGATAAAGTTACGGTTCACTCGGCCAGCGGTCTGGATTTCGAAGTTCCTACCCTTAAATCACTAAACCTCCAGAACAAATGGCAGAACAAGGAGGCGGCAGTTGCAGCCAAAATCAGAACTCCGGGACATTTGGAAAAGATTGAATGCTATGGTTGCCATTCTGGTTGGGCTCCCCAGTGTTATGGTTGCCACGTCAAGGTCGACTTTTCAGGCGATAAAACAGCCACGGACTGGGTTGCTGCTGGCAATACCCATTTTCCCGATGGCCACACGGCCGAGTCCATGCGGAATGCTAAGCCTCCTGTGGCGCCGGGCGTTGCCTTCGGTAAGACCTCGGAAAACCGCTCCTATCTGAGGTGGGAAAACCCCGTCCTAGGTTTAAACGGCGAAGGTCGGGTGAGCCCGATCGTCCCCGGATGTCAGCAGATTACCACGGTTGTCGGACCTGACGGCCAAACCATAATTCATAACAAGATCTGGCGAACATCGCCCGATGCAGAGGGCGGCGGTAGTCAGGGACAGCGAGGAACAGATATGGCTCCTGCTGCTCCGCACACCGTAGATCGCCAGGCCCGGGAATGTACTTCCTGCCACGCAACCTCCAAGGCACTAGGCTACGGCACGCACGACGGCCGCTACCTGCAGCAGTACACAAAGGGCATTTACGTGGACATCATGAACGAGAAAGGCGAGCTGGTAACTAGAACAGCCAAGTTCCAGATCAGCCCCATTCCCGATTTGCCCATGGATCTCGATCAATTAGTAACTCGCGAAGGTGAGCAACTTCAAACTGTTGGGCATCATTGGCCTCTCGACGGTCCCCTGACCAAAGATATGCGGGATAACATGGAGCGAGTAGGCGTATGCCTCTCATGCCACAAGGATGTTCCAACCGGCAAATTCGCCTATCGAGTGCTGAGCAGAGCAGGCAGCGTTGTTGGACTCATACCCAAGAGCGATAAAGAACACCAAAAACTCATCGGTCGAGCGCTCTACCTCGCCGCAAATGTCGAGGTCTTCGGGGGCATTGTATTTGTCTCCGCTGTGGTTTTTCTTGGCCTATATCTCCTGGTGCGAAGGAAGAAGAAAACTTAAAGAGTGAATAGAATCGGTCACTTTGTTGTTACTAATCCGCCACCTAAGCCGTCTGTTTGTCTTAACAGACGGCTTTTTTCTCTAATTTTTAATTAGGCCTAACGAATACCCAAGCCTCCACATGCAGATGAGTCAATCTGGCCACTCCTGGCTATATAAGGGTTGTTGAACGGAGGCAATCCTGTTACATTTCTGCGGATAAATCTTACTCAGGAGTACTCATGTCCGTAAAGGAATCTCACACCATGGAGCGCAAGCTCACAGTTACCTGGGATGATCCTCTAATAGGAGCCGAAACCTCCAAGACCATGACTGGCTTGGACTATTTGCGAGCTATTGAAAGTGGTGATATCCCGCCCCCTCCCATTGCAAGACTACTCGGTTTCAGGCTAACGCGCGTCGATTTGGGTCAGGCGGTCTTTGAACTGGAACCCGGGGAACATCATTATAACCCCATAGGTATGGTCCATGGGGGAGTTGCCAGCACGGTGCTGGACTCTGCCATGGGTTGTGCAGTTCACTCAACTCTTCCTGCCGGCACCGGCTACTCTACGGTTGAACTAAAGATAAATTTCATTCGCCCTCTTAGCACCGATACGGGAAAGGTGCTGTGTGAGGCTAGGGTAATTCATTCCGGTGGTCGCATTGCCACGGCTGAAGGAAAGCTAGCAGACAAAAATGGCAAACTTTATGCACACGGTACTACCACCTGTTTAATCTTCAGATCCTAAAAGGAGAAGAGAAGAGATTAACTGATCGGAGGTCCCCGTTAATGCAGAACAAGAAAGTATTGGTAGTAGACGATGAGATGGATATGCGCATCTTCCTCTCCACCCTTTTAGAGACCAGTGGTTACAAAGCAATTATTGCCTCTAATGGCGAAGAGGGCATAGAGAAGGCCCGCAAGCATAAACCAGCTGCTATCATCCTTGATGTGTTGATGCCCAAATCCGGTGGTATCCAGATGTATCGAGAGGTAAAAACGGACGAGAATTTAAAATCTACCCCGGTGATAATGATCTCGGCCATTGCCAAGAAAACCTTTTTACACTCCATGAAGATGTTAAATAGCTACAGAGGCCAAACCGTGCCGGAGCCGGAGGCCTACATAGAGAAACCTCCGGAGAGTGATGAGCTGCTTGAAACTTTAGCCAAATGTATCGGTTCTGCGAAGCAGTGATCCTTGGCAAAAACCAGGAAAAAAGGTGGCGCCCATGGGCGCCACCTTTTTTGGGATCACATTTTTAAATCTGGAGCTTCGTTGTAAAAACTTACAGTGGCCCTCTCTTCCCCTTGTCATGTATGTCTATCTCAACTGTTCCGTCGTCTTGGTGAAACGAGTATATTAGCCTCAAGATCAATACCAGGGATAGAACAATGGCGATTACCAAAAAGATACTAACTGCTGAGATCATCCCGTACCTCCTGCATAGGCTTGATTAGTCCATCTTGGTTGTGCAGAAGTGATGCCAACAGATCATGAATATCAAAAGCAATGAAACAACGTATAGTTACAGATCTTTCCTCTCTTTGCATCTCTGGTCAAATCACCAAATCTTGCCAAGAGACCAAATGTAATAGGCCAAAACAACAAACTTAACCTCCATCTGGATCAGCCAGCCTGGTAGGTATAAGGATGCACTGAGAAAGTGACCATCTACAGCCTACCACAGTCCCCATCTTGTTCTGGACCTTTTAACCATGTCCACAAGTCTGTTTGCACCTTCCGGGGACAACCCGAGAGCGCCCACCTGTTCCTCAATCTCCTTCAAGTTCCCATAGCCGTCTAGGTAGCCGTTTACCCGAGCTGCAGAAGTGGAATTCACCAAATCCTCCATGTTGGGATACATGGTTTTGAACTCTTGGAAAAGATCACGCTGCTGCTGCAATCGATACTTCTGATGATAATCCTCCGCCAGGTAAAAGGCAGAAAAAGAAATGACCTCAGTGTGGACTTTACCCTCTGAAGTAGCTGCAACCTGATCCCTGCTTGCCAAAGTCAGCCTTTTCTGTTCTTCATTGTGGTAAAAGACCGCCGCTTTGTATTGGTTCGACCAAGCTCTTCTGCCTGGCTTGTGGCTTTGCCAGAAAATATCCAAAAGCTGCCCATATGAGATCTTGGCAGGGTTATAGTCGATCTGGATCGTTTCGGTGTGGTCTGCCAGGTTGTAATAGGTGGGATCCTTTGTTTTTCCTCCTGAGTATCCAACCCTGGTCCGAACAACGCCTTCAATGCTCCCGAACTGAGCATCCGGGCCCCAAAATCAGCCTAGGGCAAAAGTTGCTGTCTCGACTTTTGCTGGCAGACTGAGGTCCATTGGTGGTCGGGAAACACGGCTCGCAGAACTTTGCTTTACTAGTTCCATTTTATTCCTTTCGTTTCCTTGAAACTCTCCGTGAAAGCTATCGCAGGAAGTCAGCAAGGTAATGTTTGCCAAGAAAATTAGCCTCAAAATTAAACCGCTTTTCCGCAAGCGGAGGTAAGATCTCCGCCAAACTGTTAAAGAAAAAATATGCATCATTTTAAAAAATGTCCACGGTATGCAGAATTTTTTAATTCACCCGGTTTCTGCTTGAATCAACCCCTTGAAATTTACCCTGGTTGAGTTGTCGAAGAAGTAATAGTCGGAGAAGCCAAAAAAAATTACACTCCTGCAACCCATAATTTGCCCTAAAGATTCTATCTCTGCGTTATTTCAAAGTATTTCTTCAGCAGAAGCTTTGTCACCTTGCCCAGAGGATTACGGGGAAGGTCATCCACAATCACAACTCGAGTGGGGACTTTATAGGGAGCAAGCCTCCTTTTGCCCCAGGTTCTAAGCTCTGCCAGGGTAAGATCTTCTCCGCTCTCTAGGATGAGGGCAGCTCCCACTCGCTCACCCCACTCGGGATCCTCTATGCCTACTACCGCACATTCCTTAATAGCAGGATGACTGCGGAGCACTTCCTCGATCTCCAGGGCAGAGACCTTGTAGCCCCCTGTCTTGATAATGTCTGTGCTCTTTCGTCCCAATATGCGATAAATTCCCTTCTCAACTATAGCTACGTCACCAGTAGAGAACCACCCTTGATGGAAACTTGCTCTGGTCTCTTCTGGTCTTTGCCAGTATTCGAGAAATACACTGGGACCCTTGACTTGAATTTCACCGCTCACCCCAGGCCCCACTGGATTACCACCGTCATCTACAAGCCTTACCTCAACCTGGGGAAGGGCGGTGCCCACAGAGCCGGGCGCCCGTTCACCGTATAGTGGATTGGAGAGAGCCATGCCGATTTCTGTCATTCCGTAACGCTCCAAAATGGTATGTCCCGTAATAGCCTTCCACTCTGCCAGAACGGAAACTGGTAGGGCGGCTGAACCGGAAACCATCAAGCGAAATTTTTGGCAAGCCTTTCCCATCAGTTCTTGCTCCTGTGGAGTGCCTCCTTCCCAGACAGCAATAAGTTTCACATAAATAGTCGGCACCGCCATAAAAAGAGTGAGGTCTCGCTCGACGAACTTCTGCCATGTTTCCAAGGGGTCAAATCGAGGCAGAATCTCACATCTTGCCCCTGCCCACAGAGCGCAGGTGAGAACATTTATTATGCCATGCACATGGTGCAGGGGTAGTACGTGCAAAATGTAATCTTCGGAAGTCCATCCCCAGGCCTCAACCAGTGACTTGACCTGAGCTTGAATATTTAAATGGGTGCTCACAACCCCTTTGGCTTTCCCTGTGGTGCCGCTGGTGTAGAGAATCATTGCCCGTCTGGCAGGGTCTATTTTGGGGAGTGATCCTTGGGATGGAGATAACAGCTCTTCTGTAAGAACAAAGGGCAAACTTAAGTTACGGGCAATGGCCCGGAGTTTGGCCTCAAATTCTGGGTGGGCCACAACCATACTGGCTGCGGAGTCGCTAATGAGGTACTCAAGTTCTGAAACTGGATGCATTTCGCCAAGGGGCACGGCAATTCCACCTGCGCGCCAGATCCCCCACTGCAAAGCTGCGTAATCAAAACCCCTCGGTGTTAGGAAGGCAACCCGTTCTTCCTTTAGATCCTCCCGGCCATCCAACAAGGTGAGCGCAATTTGCCTAGATCTCTCCAGTAGCTGTCTATAGTTATAAGTACCCTCAGACGAGATGATGGCGGGTCGGAAACCGTGTTCTTCAGCCCTTGCGATTAGGGCTATTTTCTCAGATGATGCCATAGACCACTATTTTGTTTTAGCAGGAGCGAACTTGAGTGCCAGTGAATTGATACAATACCGCAGATTAGTTGGAGGTGGGCCATCATTGAAAACATGGCCGAGATGCGCATCGCATCGCTTGCACAACACCTCAATCCTTCTCATGAAAAAACTATTGTCCGGTTCGGTCCTTGTGCTTTTTTCCGAGAGCGGTTCCCAGAAGCTGGGCCAACCCGTACCGGAGTCAAATTTGCTCTTTGAACTGAAGAGTTCATTGTCGCAGCATACACACTCATATACTCCTTCACTTTTAAGATCGTGGTACTTCCCACTAAATGCTGGTTCAGTTCCTTTTCTTCTGGTGATTTTGAAATGCTCCGGTGTGAGTATCCGGGCCCATTCTTCCTCGCTCTTTATCACTTTTTCGCTCACATCAGACTCCTTTTCAGCAAATTACCATATGACCAATAGATTCTAATGATAACCATTACTTTCGCAGGTGTCTAAGAGAGGGTTTTGTTTTTTGCAGCTCCAGGCAAAGCTCTTATTTGTTGGCATATATGGATGCATGAATTATAAACATTACTGAACTCAGTTGAGGTTATCCGGTTTTTTCAGGGAAGCCCAGGGATGCCTAGTAAGGGCTTGCTAGAAAAATTCATAAAATAGGCGAGCAAAGGTGCCAGTGTGAAAACGAACAGTTCGATGGCCAACAGAAAAGTGATCTCCTGGGCCCTTTATGACTGGGCCAACTCCGCCTTTGCCACTACGGTGATGGCAGGTTTTTTCCCCCTGTTCTTCAAAAAATACTGGAATGTGGACGTGGAGGTAACTACCAGTACCTTTCGTTTGGGTTTGGCAAACTCAATAGCCAGCGTCATCGTGGTGGCCCTGGCACCGGTCCTCGGCGCAATCGGTGACCGGGGAGGGGCTCGAAAAAAGTTTCTCCTCTTTTTTGCTACCATGGGTGTGATTATGACGGGCAGTTTGTTTTTTGTTGCTCAAGGAGCCTGGCAAATTGCGGTTTTAATCTTTGTTCTGGGAGTAATAGGCTTTTCGGGTGGTAACATTTTTTATGACTCTCTCCTAGTAAGTGTCGCTCCCGCTGGTAAGGAAGACATGGTCTCAGCCTTTGGCTTTGCCTTGGGCTATCTTGGAGGTGGGCTACTCTTCGCACTCAATGTTTTCATGACCCTTAAGCCTGAACTTTTCGGATTGCCTGACGCCAGCGCAGCAGTGCGAGTCTCTTTTCTAAGTGTTGCTGCTTGGTGGGCTCTTTTCTCTTTGCCCGTAGCCATCTGGGTGAAAGAACCGCCTGTGGAACAGAAAAAAAGTGGTTGGGCAATGGTAACTAGCGGTTTTCAACAGCTCAAAACCACCTTTGCAGAAATCCGTAAACTTCGGATTGTTTTTCTTTTTCTCCTGGCCTACTGGCTCTATATAGATGGGGTCGACACTATAGTAAGGATGGCGGTGGACTACGGCATGTCCCTGGGCTTTTCAGCAAATAGCCTAATTTTGGCCTTGCTCATTGTTCAGTTCGTCGGCTTTCCCGCCGCCATCCTCTACGGCAAGCTTGGTGAAAAACTTGGCACTAAAAGGGCGATTCTTTTGGGAATTGCAGTCTACATTGGGGTCACGGTTTGGGGTAGGTTCATGGACAACAGCGGCGAGTTTTACGTCCTAGCCGTTGCCATCGGCCTGGTGCAGGGAGGCGTGCAAGCATTGAGTC
>CP070689.1:819290-833990 GCA_020353155.1 Deltaproteobacteria bacterium
GCTTGTGGTTCTTGCAGCTGTTAAGATACGCTAACGCTAGAAAAGCCGACTCCATTGCAGGGAGTCGGCTTTTTTTCATTCCTCCAACCACTGCCAGCCGGATTCCACCAGCCTTTGCCGCAGCCAGGTTAGTACCTTATCAAACTCATCGTGTAGGTGACCCAGAGCCTGTCCCCTATGACTCACCTGATTTTTTTCCTCGGTGTTGAGTTGCGCAAAGGTCTTTTCCAAAGGTGGATAGTAAAAGACCGGATCGTAACCGAACCCCTGACTGCCAACCCCTTCTTTCGCAATCATCCCTTCGCAGCGCCCTTGGTATACGAGAGCTGGGCCCCAAGGAACTGCTATAGCAATAACACAAGCAAAAGCAGCATTGCGATTTTCTGTACTCTCAAGTTCTTGAAGCAGTTTGGCGTTATTTGCTTCATCGCTGACGTTTTCTCCTGCGTAGCGGGCAGACCGAACTCCCGGAGCACCACCCAGAGCCTCTACCATCAGACCCGAGTCATCGGCAAGAGCAGGTAATCCCAAGATCTTGGCGGTGAAGCGTGCCTTTTTCACTGCATTGTCTTCAAATGTTTCGCCATCCTCCTCGGTTGTCGGCGTTGGCCCAAAGTCAGCCAGATTCTTTATGTCCACAGGGAAGTCGGTCAGCAGCGCTCTGATCTCCTCGGTTTTACCCTTATTCCTCGTGGCTATAACCAATGGTATTCGATTCATATAAACCTCGCGTGAATGTTTGGTCATGGGAGGTGGCTATCCTAAGTCACATCGTTCATCAAGTCAATGCAACAGGTTTGGAGTATTGGAGTTATGGAGTAATGTAAAGCCAAAGATAATCCATCAAGCCGTTCCTTCCTCATCCCAATACTCCAACGCTCCATTAATCCATTAATCCATCTTTTGTCTCGTTACCGTTGACTTTTGTGCTGAAATTCTTTACCAAATGTAGAGGACTAAAGCAAATATTCCTTTTTGTGACATGGGAGAGCGGACTGGAGGTACATTGTTATGCCGATTTATGAATTCTATTGCCCTGATTGCCACATGATTTTCAACTTTTTCTCCCGTACAATCAATACTGAAAAGATACCGGGCTGTCCCAAGTGCAATCGTTCTAAGCTCGATCGACAGATGTCCGCTTTCGCAGTGCTTCGCGGTGCTAAGGAGGATCAGGACGATGGCCTCCCTGACATTGATGAGTCTAAACTGGAGAAGGCGATGACCGCTCTCGCCAGTGAAGCTGAGCACATCAATGAGGACGATCCGAAACAGGCGGCCCAATTGATGCGAAAATTGACTCATATGACCGGCCTGGAACTCGGCGCTGGTATGGAGGAGGCCTTGCGCAGAATGGAGGCTGGTGAAGATCCAGAACAGATTGAAGCAGAAATGGGTGACTTGCTCGAGGAAGAAGATCCCTTGATTTTTCAAGGACAAAAGAAAGGATCTTTGCGTAAAAGGTCACCTCGGAAAGATGATAAGTTGTATGAACTATAGTACGGTGCAAGGCATCAGGCGTAAGGCTCACGGGAAAGAAAGAAAATCTCCACTTGCCTTGTGCCTTTGGCCTTATGCCATAGTCGAACTCGGAGTGGACGCTAAACACTGAACCTGATTTGTTCCGGAAAATTGAATGGCACCATTGAGTGAATACAATCAGCAGCAGAAGGACGCGATCCTCATGGTTCGTCAGCACCTTTCGCACCTTCCAGAATCAGAACTTTGTTGGCTCAAAAAAAGAATAAAATCATATCTTAAATTTAGAAAGACTGTTGCTTCTTTTCAAGACCAACATTTTGCTGATATTTGTTCGCAGAAATGCTTCACCAGCCAAACGAGCGCTTGTTGTGGTCGCGAAGGTATTATCACCTTTTTCGCCGATGTGGTCATCAATGCACTCCTGTCGACCACTAAGGGAATCGACACATTATTGGAGGTCCTTGAGCGAGATCGTGGCGGATTCAATTGTGTTTATTTGAATGAAAGTGGTTGTCTTTGGCGTTTTAAACCCATAGTCTGTGAGATGTTCCTCTGCGACCATGCGAAAAACTCAGTGCTGAACGACAACGAAAGTTTGGCCTCCCAGTGGGCAGGACTTCGTCGGAGAGAACGAATGTATACCTGGCCAACTCGACCTGTACTGTTCGATCAGTTGGAGGTCTTTTTTCTCAATGCTGGCTTCGACAGCCCTTTGATGTATCTCCACAAGAGTCCGGGCTTGCTCCGCCTCAAGGCTAAACATGGCCTGAGATGAAACAAATCCTCAGTAGCAACTGTGGGATGTGCGATGTGTGATGTGAGATTCAACAGTTCTATAGTGATTTGGTATCCCACATCTCAGACCTCATATCTCACATCCTACTGTAATGTGGAAAAAAACATGTTTTTTGGATCGGCCGAAGAATGAGTTCTAAAACCGAAACCCCCACCACTAGCCCACCATCAGGTCTGCCGCTTCCCGATCGGATTCGTACCGTAGATATCTCCTATCAAATTGTCCGCCCTGAGCAATTTGCTTCTTTAGGAATTGACCCCCAGGATGTGCCGGTGGGAACCTTCGTGGCAAAAGACCATCCTCCTTTTCTCGCCAGCCGCTTCGGTGGTAACGCCTACGGTATGGGGATCGTGGAACAGCGGGACAAGCTTGGGGCCAGTGAGCTTGACTTCTTAGAGGGACTCGATTTCAGCGACCCAGAGACTCTGAGGAAGAATTACCGTCGGCTCAATAGCATCTACCGGAAACTGGGGTTGCTCATGCGCTTTAGCCAAGAGGGCAAGCGTTATTTCCTCATTCCTATAAACTGGGTTAGCCATTCCTTGGCAGACATAAAGGACAAAGTAGACGAGATCGAGGGAGTGCTTATAAAACAAGTCTACCAGCAGAAGAAGGAAAGGCTAAACGTGGGCTTATTGACTGCCCCTAACGATCTCTCCCTCCACGAGATTACCGGCAGAATGCCGACACAGAAATTTGTGGTCATCGATTCCATTGACAAGCTCCTTCAAGTTAGCGGACCTTTCGATCTCATGGTGATCCCTAAAGACATTGATGATCTCCTCTTGTCAATGGGAATCAAAGGATTGGTGGGCTCGACCCTCAGTCAGGAGACCTTCACAACTTACGGCACTTATGTGGCGGCGAAAATATATGACCTTCTCGGGAAAGGATGTGAGCTCTGCGTTATTTCAAGCAAACCCTTTCCCCCTACCAACCAAGAGATTTGGGTGGAATTTCGCAATCAAGCCGATTTGCGAAATTTTTTACTTTTTACTCACGTTTTTCGTTCAAAAAAACGCTACCGCGGGAAGGGTGGCAGTCTCCTCCGTGTCCATCTTGCCGACTTCTACAATTATCTCAGCGGCATTTTCGTCTATCGTGAGGATTTGAAGAAAGTAGTTGGCGAAAGGGATCCCATGGAGCTCGCCATAGAGGAAATTGACCGGTTACCTCGCCTTAATCTAAAAATCTCTAGCGGTAAGCCCGTCGACCTGGAAACCCGCTGGGACATGGTACTCAATCCTTTCTTTGAAAAAATTACTTCCCACAGCAAAATCGCTCGATCACTCAAGAAAGACTGGCAGAAAAACTACATAGTCGAGGGCAAGCTCCCGGACAATCTGCAGATTTACCTTGGCCGCAAACGTGAACCCGTAGTGCGGTTGGCCCTACTGGAGCAAGAAGAGCGGGCAAGTGGCATGGCGGGATGCTCTCTGGCTCTGGTGGCAGGCTACAAGAATACTTTCAAGTATGTTCTTACGGTCCTGCGAGTCTTGGCCGAAATTCGGGAGAAGACATTCGACCGCTTGTTGGAACTCGAGCTTAACCGTTTACACAATCCATTTGCGGCTCCCAAAAACCGCTATCGCGCTTTTAACCATATGAGACAACTGATGAAGAAGAGCGGCCAGGTGAGCCGAATTAAATCCCTCCTCAACCCTGAAGGCATAGAGGGACCCACCACTAAAGTTCTTGAAAACATTGAGAAGTTGTCTCTTTTGGGCTTATCGCCAGCTTTACTTAGAGAGATATATCTGATTGTGGTCGGCCACACCACTATGGGACGAATCACCTTTGGAAAGCTTCCGGAAAAGACGCTGAAATCCATTACTGACCAGGCCAGGCGCAAAAGTCTCGAAGAAGTGGCTGATCTTCTCCGAACGATCCGCTTAATCAGCATGGCAGAAATTGCCGCATCTCTGGGCGATAAACTCACCAAGGAACAGGGAAGCGAGCTTTTCAGCCTCTATGACGAGGCCATCTGGATAGCTGCTGATCCCCAACTGGATTGGGAGACTCTCCATGATCAGAAAATAGCAGCGTTGGGCGGAGCGCAGAATTTGGCTGTGCGCCAAATGCTCAAGCTCTTTAATCTTTTTGAGTACTTAGACTCATGGACTTATATCGCCGAGAAGGGTCCTTTTCAAAAAGAAGCCCTGGCAGACTACCGCCCGGAAAAACTGGCACAGATCGATCAAGTCCTAGAACTTATTAGAATTACGAACGAATTCAAGGAACGATTCTACGAGCGCGAACTTTTCAGCCGTCCATACTTCTTTCGCAAACTCCTTAACTGCCAGTTCCACGGTACAGGTCATATCTTTCCGATGCTTGGTACCCGGGCTGGATTTATCCTCCTGTGGATTACCATAAGCGGTTCGCCGGGAAGTGTCATTAATTTTAATCCACTTATCAGCTACGAGCTCCACGGCAATGAAGAGAGGCTGGCAAGGGTGAAAAAGGCTCTGGAATCTTTGGAACCGGAGCAGCTACATTTCAAATACCTGATTGGCATACAACAGACTCTGTCTCAGGGTAGACCGGTCTTTATCTTCGACAGTGGTATTCAACTGCGGCACAATCCGGTGAGTCAGGCTACCGAGGTGGTCTTCATTGACGTGGAGGACAACCTCAGAAAGGTCGAAACAATCCTGCAATCGGCTCGCGACCAGTTGATTCCTGAGATTGCAGTATCAGAGCTAAAAGAAACCGATCGACTCTTTGGAGAGTTAAACACCTACCACGACCATCTCCAGCGGTTCACTTCGGAAACCGCCGTTGACACTGACTCTCTGATCAAGCAGAAAACTAAAATTGATCGCTGTTGTTCACGTCTGGAGAAACTGTTCGCCCAAAAGCTCCTGATTCCCCAACGAGTTTTTGACACTTTGGAGATAATCCACGAACATTGCCCTACAATCGGCCGTCATATTCTTACCGAGTTCTGGGAGCTTGATAAGATAAAACCGAGCAAGAAAATTCACTCGGGGGAGACAATCCCGAGATACGTTTTGCGCTGCCTTAAGAAGTTCCAAGCCCTTGTCACTGGGGATCGCGAAGCTTTGCAAAATACTGAGATCTTCTACCAGCTTGCGCAACAGCAATTTGGTGCAATGACGGGTGAGTCCATCGGCATAAGCAATGTACAGATTGACTTGCTAGAGGAGGTAGTTAAGCGCATCGAAACTCGAGCGGAACTGATGGAATCCTTGAGCGCAGCGCTGATTTTCCAAGAGATCGGCAAACTGCCATTGTATCTGGAAGAATACAGATCTCTCTCTCAGAGTAATATTCACGGGGAGGCAGGAGCTGAAATCCTCAGGCGTCAGGATCTGCTAGAGCGTCTCGGCATGGACGAGGAAAAAAGCAAACTGACCGATTTCCTCGTGGAGGTTCATGGATTGATGGGACATGTGCTCAAGGGAGAAGTAGCCCTGCCAGCCTTAGATCTGGTTACCTCTTGTGGTGACGAGTTACTATTTGAGGCCTTCTTCCTCCACTCCGTCCTTGCTGCCGCGGCTTATCGCGAAGGGATTATGGTTGAAGATTTATTAGATCGCTTCCTAAATCTACGACAGCTGGCCTTGAGCATCATGCGGGGTGAGATTTCATGGCAAAGCCACATACAGAATGAGTTCAGTATAAAGGGCAAGACCCTATTGACTGAAATGGATACAGCCAGAACTGCTCAGAGTCAGCCTGTCCTTTTCTCCAACTGGTATAGCTTGAAGGATGAGCAAGGTTACACCCGCAAGGGAGAGGATGCGGCTGCCATTGAACGACTCTTACGACTCGTTGGGCTATCAGAGATTAGTTTTGTGGATATTCAAATGAAGATTTTGGACATGCCGGTTAGCTTCATTTACCACAAGAAAGGTCTAAAAAGCACTGGCTTGGACAAATTCGCAAAAGATCTTCAGCAAGCCATTGTGGTCTACCAAGCCTTCATGAGGTTCGATGAGGAAATCAGACGACTGTTGCTGGACAAACTTAGCCCCGCCCACGACTTCGTCCGCCTTTATGGCTTGGAATACGTGGCACAACACTTGGAGCCTGAGACCTGGCTTAAACTGTTGATTCTTGGCTTCCGTGCCCTGGATCGGTTTTGCCCTGAAAACGACAAACCCAGGGTGCTCGACTTTCATGACCTCAGTCTAATCATTGACCGACGCTACCAGGCCATTGCCGAAGAGTTGGCCAAACTGCCCACAGGTCGCTTATTCAAGGACGGCCGGTTGCTCTCCAGTCTCAATAGGTCTAGGTTAGGAATTATTCTTCAGGTCAATCCAGACCAGGCGGTATTAAAGGTTCTTTTTCAAGATCGTCTTGAGGTTCAACGCATTCTTAAACAAGTCAGAGAGGAGGATGACATCTTACGACTCAAGCACCTCTATCATCGAGAGTTAAAAAAACTCAAGAACCATCCTTACCATACCGAAGACTACCAAAAGATCCTCAGCGATGCTTTCCATTCACGTTTACAGGAACTAATCGATCGCGCTATGAATAAGGCCCAAAAAAGAATGCGACAGCAAAGGAGCTTTGCCGGCATTGAGCGTGTCTTTGCTGAACTAATGGTGCTGGCTGAAGAGAACAGTTTCTCAGAAGAACAAATACAACTGGCTAAAGACATGTCCGAATTCAACCGGGATCGCTTGCGCAGTTCCAGACTCGAGTCCATTTACCGAGAGATCAGTAACTGCATCAATAATGAAGAGCTATTAAGACTGTGGAAAAAAGTACGGGCTGAATTGGTTAACAACCGGCGCCACCTGGGTAAGGAGTTCGAAGACCTGGTAACAGCTCGCTTCGATAAGCAGTTCAAAAAACTTGGTGGAGAGTGAAGTTTTCCCTTTTGCACTGTTTTTTTTCTTGACATTTCAAGGTAATAAAAAGTATAAGAGAGGCTAGAGATGTAGGCCAGTGGTCAAGCATATAGATCCTTTTGGGCCACTGACCAACCATCCTCTACCCGCATCAATCAACCACACGTTTTAGCTAACCGGTCTCGGGATTCGAGAGAATCCACGAGAAGCGAGATCGTACGTCTAAGGCAGTGTGGTTTTTTTGTTTTCCGAGTTCATGGCCCATGGAAAGACATAACAACTGCATCAACACCAAAGCCGTGATTGACTATGTCGCGGAGAGGGATCCTTCCCTCGTAGAGCCGTTGCTAAATGGCCTGAGTCAGCAACTGGATGGGGTAGTGGATGTAAAGAAGTTCCTCTCTGATGCAAACAATTGGGTCCCTAGTGTCATACTAATTGCTCTTTACGAGAGAACTAAAGAACTTCTTGGCAAGGAAGATGTGGTCTTCGACATCGGCTTCGAGTCCGTGGCCAAAAAGCGACTGGGCTATATTCAACGTATCCTCTTTTTCGCTTTTCGAAACCACGGTCGCACCCTCAAGCGGCTTCAGAGTCTCAACGATAAATTTAACCGCAGCAAAGAGGTCGAACTTACAAAGCTCAGCCGCGATGGAGCGGTTGTGCGCCTCAAGTGGTTTAGGGATATCCCCATGACCCGCGACTTTTGCCTCATGAACCGGGGAATATACACAGCGGTTCCGGTAGTATGGAATGAACCGCCCCTACACCTCGAGGAGCGCAAATGCTTCTTCCAGGGCGACGATTACTGTGAGTATCACCTGAGTTGGAAGCGAAGGCCGTCGCTCAAACGGTTTTTACTACAGGTAATCGCTCCCTGGAGACTAGCCAAGGCCACCATTCAAGAGTTGGAGCAAGACAAAGAACTTCTGCGAGAAAAATACGCAGAAGTACGCGGGCTCAACATCCAACTCAAGTCCCAACTGGACAGACTTGTTAGTCTACAGGAAGCTAGCAAAGCAATTCTCTCAACCTTAGACATCGATGAGCTTTTGACCCTAATTCTCCAAGGTCTAGTCGATGTCTCGGTTTTGGATCGGGCCGCCATTTTTCTGGTGGACGAAGAAAGAGAAGAACTTTTCTTCGCTCATGCGGTGGGTACTGATCCTTCTTATGTGAAAGATGTGAGGTCATACAGCGTTCCCCTGACAAAGGAGGCAAACATCTTGGCCCGGGTGGTTCAAACCGGGGAGCCTGAACTGGTGGATGATGTGGTCACCTCGAACATTAATAAAGAGAACCCTCTGATCAAGCGCTTTCAGCCAGAGGCCTTCATAGCTCTGCCCCTCAAGGTCAGAGGCAAAGTTTTGGGGGTCCTAGTTGGCGACCAGGAAAAGTCGGGCGGTAAAGTTATCTCAACGGAGAAGGATTTTCTTATAAGCTTTTCCAACCAAATAGCCATTGCCATTCACAATGCCAATCTATACCGAAAACTTGAAGAATCAGAGCGCCAGTATCGTGAACTGGTGGAAAACGCCCACGAGGGCATATGGGTAGTGGATGAAAATGGTCTCATCACTTTTGCTAATCAGCGGCTGTCCGCCATTCTTGGTTATGATGAGATGCTCGGTCGAAATATTAATGAGCTCGTGCCCTCTGACAAGAAGAGGGTGCTGTTGAATCTTCTTGTGCAGAACATGAGAGGTTTGGTGGCTCAAGAAGAGATCGAGATGCTCTGTAATGACGGTAAGCCTGTCTCAGCCATTATAAGTAGCGTTCCTGTTATCGAGGGGGATCGCTATAAGGGCAGCTTTGCCATGGTTACTGACATCACTGATAAAAAGCGGATGGAAACCAAACTTCTGCATCAACAGAAGATGGAAAGCATCGGCACCATGGCAGGGGGCATTGCCCACGATTTCAATAACATTCTAACTGGGGTCCTCGGATACGCCAGCCTGTTGAAACACCGACTCCAAGAGGAACCGGAAACCCAGCGCTTTGTCGAAATTATCGAAACTTCCAGTTTAAGAGCTGCCGATCTGGTCAGACAGCTGCTGGCATTCAGCCGCGGAACCCAACCTGAGGACCTGCAGGTAGTTTATCCCAATCGCCTCATTCGGGAGACTGCTAGATTGCTCGAAAGTTCTCTCGGTAAAGATGTGGTGTTGGATCTTGATTTAAACCCCCACATACCTCCTATAGCGGCAAACGCTACCCAGGTGCAGCAGGCAATACTCAATCTCTGCCTCAATTCTCGAGATGCTATGCCTAACGGCGGAAAAATAGCGATTTCCACAGCTGAGGTTGATTTAGATGGAGACCTTGCCTCTGCTTGCCAAGATTTTGTAACAGAACCGGGGAAATACATCCGGATTAGGGTGGCTGACGATGGAAGCGGCATTCCTGAGGAAAACCTGGATAAGATTTTTGATCCATTCTTCACCACCAAGGAAGTTGGAAAAGGTTCAGGTCTGGGATTGGCCATGGTTTACGGTATCGTTCAGAACGCCCGCGGTTACGTGCAAGTGCAAAGTGAAGAGGAAAAGGGCACTGAGTTCAATCTTTTCTTCCGCGTGGCAAGTGGCAAAGAACAAGAGCCAACACTGGGCCAGTTGAGGCCTGGTTTGGAAGGCGACGAGACTATTTTGTTAGTAGACGACGAACCAATGGTTAGGGATCTGGGTACTGAGATCTTGCGAGGTTACGGCTACCAGGTTGTCGAGGCCGCTGATGGGTTGGAAGCACTAGAGATCTTCAGGCATAAGAGAGCTGAGATTGACCTGGTAATCTTGGATCTTCTTATGCCTAAGCTGAGTGGCAAAGAGACTTTAGAGAGGCTCAGACAACTTGACTCTACTTTAAAGATATTGATCTGTAGTGGCTACGGCTCCAGGGAACCTGATTCAAAACTGCTAGACGGAGATCGTCAAACACCGTTGGTGCACAAGCCATTCAAGCCTGAAGAACTGGTTTATGCTGTAAGAAAAATGCTTGACATTGGTGGAGACACGGGCAGTGACAATCGTGGGAGGTCAAGGGGAACTAGGAAGGTAATTGCCTTCAGGCGATAGACCAAAAAAATCTTAAATACTCCATCCAGGGCGTGATTAAGGGGAAATGGTATGAAACGAATATGTGCGCACCTTGTGGGGAGAGTTGGACTCAGCCGTTTTCTGCAATGGCGGTTCAACACTATCTTGATTCGCTGGATGCCTGGAATTGTAGTGCGGCCTTATCTTGCTCTTATGGGGCGCATCTACCACTTCTTCAAGGGCGAAGAAAAGGAAGAGATAAGGAAAAACCTCAGAGCTATTCTTCGTCGCTTTTCCAAAAGTAAATCCACGGATCTGATCGTCCGCCGGACCTTCCGTGGCATCTATCATCATTACTACGAAAAACTGATCATCGCCTATGCCCATTTCGGTAGAGTGTGTCGCTTCCTCCTAGAGCGCGTCGAATTAGAGGGGCAACACCTCATAGACCAATCTCTCGCCCAAGGCAGGGGAGTTATTCTGGTTACAGGCCACTTCGGAGCCGTTGAATTTTTGCCTCTCTTTCTAGCTCTCAAGGGGTATCGAGTTACTATGGTTGTCCGTTTCAAAACACCCCGCCTCAAGCGGGCCCTGGTTGAGCGAGGGGCAAGTAAAGGTATAACCCTTTTGGACGCCAATAATGGCGAGCACGTCATCTTCAGCGCCCTTCAAGCCCTGAAATCAAATGAGATATTAATCACTGAATGTGATGAGTTTAAGGCTTATCGACCTCATCGAAATAAGTCCACTCAATTTCTCGGCTGCTCCTGTCCACTAGATCGCACCCTGGATCTCCTCCGCCGTCGCTATTCTTCCCCGGTGATAATGGGGCTTGTCCAAAGAAAGGGGAAAGATCATTATGGGCTCAAACTTCATTCTTTGACCGGAATCCAGCAGAATTTTGCAAGGGAAAGCGTTTCCCAGAGGGCGCTTCAGCTTTTAGAACGATACATCTACGTGTTTCCAGAGCAGTGGTACCAGTGGAAGGAAGTACGCACCGCTCTGGGAAATAATCTTTTTGAGGAAACGGAATCTATAAATGCGGCTCAAGAACATTCATCTCTATCTCCTGCAGATAGAGCTGTGCATGCCTATCAAACACTACCTAGCTGAACGCACCTATAGTGAAAACCTTGTAGTCAAGGTGGTTACAGATTCGGGTGTGGTTGGATACGGTGAGGGCATTGCTAGGCAGTACGTTACAGGGGAGACAACCGCTACCAGTCTGACCTTCCTACGAGACCATTTGATCCCCAAGAGTAACGGAGTCCATTGGGATGATCCAGAAAACTTGTTTGAAAAACTGAGTGAATTGATCTCACAACCCAATCGGGCTCAAGCGCCGGCCGCGTGTTGTGCCCTGGAACTAGCAATCCTTGACGCAGCAGGCAAAACGTGGGGCCAGTCCGTAGCGCAATTATTGGGGGGTGGAGAGGAACCGCTGGTTTACAGTGCTGTTATACCCATGATGAACCAGCCAAGTTTCCATCGTCTTCTCCAGTTGATACGGGACGTGCAGATGTCTTTTGTAAAGATCAAAGTGGGAAACAATCAAGATCTCGCGGTCTTGTCCTTGGTCCGGGAGATCTTGGGGCACAAGGTAGACCTCCGGGTAGATGCCAACGGTGCCTGGAGTGCTGAAGAAGCTCAAGAGCGCCTCGATGCTATGATGGTCTATGGCATTAGCGCAGTGGAGCAGCCGGTGCCCAAACATGATTTCGCTGGGCTGAAGCGGATTGCAGATCGATTGCATATCCCCGTCATTGCCGACGAATCATTGTGTCTCGAGCATCATGCAGAAGATTTGGCATCCTTGCGCGCCTGTCAAGTATTCAACCTGAGATTGTCCAAGTGCGGTGGCATTTTAGCTGCCGATCGGATGTTTGAAATAGGGCAAGAGCAAGGAATTGCTGCACAGCTAGGCTGCCAAGTAGGAGAAACGGCCATTCTCTCCGCAGCTGGGCGACAGTTTGCCATGAGCCGAAAACTGCTCTATCTCGAGGGATCTTACTCTAACTATATACTCAAGGAGGACATTGTAAACGAGCCTGTGGAATTCGGGCCGGGCGGGGTGGCCCGGCCACTGGCAGGATATGGACTTGGCATAAGCATTAATGAAGAGGCTTTGCAACGTCTTGCTGTCATTTATGAGAAGATCAACCTGTGACAGCAAATTAAAGAGCTTGAGCCTACCATTCAGATAGTCAATTTCATGTCATCACCCTTCTCAATCATTGGAGATTCGGGAATGACGGGAAATGGGGAGAAAAATAGGGTTGTGGTGACTGGTCTGGGATTAGTTACATCCCTTGGTAATGACGTCAAAACAACCTGGAGAAGAATCCTGGAGAGCAAATCAGGCATTTCCCGAATCAGTAAATGGGAAAACCTCGACGGAATGATAGCTAGATACAATTTACCCAATCCCTTTCCTCTCATCGCCGGTGAAACGAAAAATTTTAAAATCAAGGAAATAATTCAACAGCGCAAGATTAATAGCACCAGAGAAGATTTAAAACGAATCAGGCAGATTGATCCCTTCATTGGCTACGCCTGCGCCGCCAGTCTTGAGGCAGTGAGGGATGCAGGGCTTGCCCTGCCCTTCGCCAATAGTGCTAAAGTTGGCGTTTCCATTGGCTCCGGTCAGGGTGGCGTACAAACCTGGGAGGAACAACATAGAAGAATGATGGCTGGGAAAAAATTGTCACCCTTTTTTATTCCAAGGCAGTTAGCAAATTTGGCCAGTGGCAACGTCAGTATTTTACTGGGTACGCGGGGAATCAACTTGTGTCCCTCTACCGCCTGTGCGGCTGGCGCTCACGCCGTAGGTCAAGCTTTTAGGACCGTGCAGCTGGGCCTTAATGATATCGTCATCGCCGGAGGCTCTGAAGCTGCCATAACACCCTTGAATATCTACGGCTTTCATTCGCTCAAAGCCTTGTCAACTGCCAACTGTGACCCGGAAAAAGCTTCCCGGCCCTTCGACATTGGTCGCGACGGTTTTGTCATGGCAGAGGGAGCAGGCATTCTAATTCTTGAGAATTTACGGAGTGCCCGAGAACGGAAGGCAAGAATTTATGCAGAGATTGTTGGCTATGCCGAAACAGCTGATGCTTATCACATCACAGAGCCTGACATTAATGGCCCTGTTAATTGTATGAACTTGGCCTTGGAGGATGCAGGAATCTCTCCAGAGATGGTGGACCTGATCAATCCCCACGCCACATCCACTCCCAAAGGTGATGTCAATGAGGCCAGAGCAATTAGTAAGTTATTCGGCTCTAACAATGGCAGGCCGTTTATCACTGCGAACAAATCTCAAATCGGGCATGCCTTGGGAGCTGCTGGTGCTATTGAGGCAGTGCTTAGCGCTTTATCCATAAGCGATTCCATCGTGCCACCCATATTAAACCTGGAGCATCCCATTGAGGAATATGCAGAACTGAATTATGTGCGCGGCAAGGCTAAACCTTTAGAGATTAATGTCGCCATTTCTAACTCTTTTGGTTTCGGCGGTACCAACGCCTGCTTGGCTTTTAGAAAATTTAATAATTAGTTTCCATCTGGAAACGGCAGTTTTCGGATAAGCACTAATTAGAATAAAGGCCTATTACCTAAGCTGGCATTATCGGCTGAGCTTGATAATCAGACTCTCCATTACAGCACGCTCACTAATACCAGTGCTCTTTAAAGTAAGATCGGCTCGGAAAAGATGTTGCAGAGCATTGATCAGGTCTGCGGTTTGATAAGCACGGGAGCGAACCAGGGTCTTATGCAAAGCAAAGGGATGCATACTACCCAGGGGTGATCCTTTCTCGGTCTGCTCTTTTACAATGGGCAGCACCGTCTTTTGGAAACTGCCGTAGGAGATGCTTGGATCCAGACTTCCTGCCAAATGATCTTCGATAAATTCTCGCGCTAAAAGCAATCTTCTCACCTCTGTGGCCAGAGAGGCGAGGATCTGGAGTGGGTGGTAGTTCTGATCCAAAAGTCGATTCAATACCTGCAAAGCGGCTTCGCAGTCTCGATCGGCAACTGAGTTGTTTAATTCATAAAGGGCTTCCTCCCGAAACTGATCGCTCATACTTTCAACTTGTTCTATAGTCACCAGGGACTCTTCGCCCACAAAAGATATAATCTTCTCCAGCTGGGTCTTCAGGGCCCAGAGATTAAATCCGGTCCTCTCCAAGAGCAGGGAGAGCGCCTCAGCCTCAATTTTCTTTCCTGCTGCGGACAAGGTTTCCTCAGCCAAGCTTCGCAAGACTGCTTCTTGCTGAGAGCGAGCTTTTCGGCCCGCACCTGTAGTCACACTGAAATCAACTACAACCCCTATTTCTTCCATAAGCCGGTAAAGGCTTCTCCGTCTGTCGATGGTGTCAGTGGTAATGAGTAAACAGTGCTCCGAAGGAAATCCCTGCTTAAGAGCCTCTTCCAGTAAAGAACCCTCATCGGTTCTAATCGATATTTCCATTTCCGCGCTTTTGGCGTACTCTACGACTTGTTCCAGCCACTCCACCTCAGACTGTCCCTGCTCCACCCCCATGGTTTGTTTCCATAG
>CP070689.1:834090-855587 GCA_020353155.1 Deltaproteobacteria bacterium
AAAGACTATCTCCACAAAATGCGAAATTTCAACGTCCATCACCATGGAGATGTCCGTCTCGACACCAGACAGTTCCAATTACTGAAGTCCTGTGTCAATAGATTCAAGCGGGTTCAGCGGACCGTGGGTCACGGTAATTTTTACCTGCTGAGCTTCGACGAAGCCATAAGGATCGCCCGCAGCTATTCCAGGGTGGGCCGGTTTACAAGAGCAGAGCTGGATTTTCTCGAAATGATATTTTATTTTGATGCTGCGAATTACGGCTTTTTTGGCAAGAAGCCAGTAAAGAACATCACGGACCAAGTTAAAAGACGGGAAGTGGTCAAGGTTCCCTACACCGGTAATTATCTCTATAGAGGGCAGCCTCTTCAAACCTACAAGCAAATAATTAGAGGAATTGGAGACGGGGTGGTTCTCACGAGCGGAGTACGTAGCATCACTAAGCAGTTTTTGCTATTTCTGAATAAAGCATATGGAAGTGAAGGGAATCTTTCTCTGGCCTCTCGCTCCCTTGCGCCACCCGGCTATTCTTATCACGGCATCGGCGATTTTGATGTGGGACAGGTGGGCTTGGGAGCTGACAATTTCACTGAGCGGTTCACCACCACTTCCGTCTACAAAAGGCTGAATGAAAAAGGATATGTGAGAATACGTTATCCCCTGGACAACCTGCTGGGGGTTCGCTTCGAACCCTGGCACATTAAGGTAAATTCCCAGGCATGAAAAGACTTCTTCCAGTAGTATTAGTTTGCTTGCTATTCCTGGCCAGCCCTGCTTTTGCCAGCAGGCACATCGATTTTACCATTCACAAGATGGGGTCGGACAGGCCGGGCAACACCCTACTGGTAATTGGTGGCATTCAGGGCGACGAACCAGGCGGCTTCAATGCTGCAGCCCTATTAGCCACCCAATACAAGATTAAAAAGGGCAGCGTCTGGGTGGTGCCCAATTTAAACTTCATCAGCATCATCAAACGTTCACGGGGTGTGCACGGTGACCTGAATCGCAAATTTGCCAAAATAGGTAGGAGCGACCCGGAGTTCGACACAATCTCAAAGGTGAAAAGGATCATTCTTGACGAGCAAGTGGACCTAGTCCTTAATCTCCATGATGGAAGTGGATTTTACCGCCCCACCTACATGGATCGAATCCGTAACCCTCACCGCTGGGGTCAGTCCATAATAATCGATGAGGAAAAGATAGAGTCGGTGCGATTTGGTGAACTCGGCGAGATAGCAAAGCAAATCACAGCGGTAGTAAATCGCCATTTATTTTCCGAAGAACATGCCTATCACGTAAAGAATACTTGGACGAAGTTGGGTGACATGGAAATGGCTAAAACTCTCACCTACTATGCGGTGAGAAACCTTAAGCCCGCCTTCGGCGTAGAAGTGAGCAAGAATTTTCCCACCCACAAGCGAGCCTATTATCACCTTAGAGTTTTGGAAGCCTATATGGACCTTCTGGGAATTGAGTATGAAAGATCCTTCAGCTTATCGGCGAGTGGAGTTAAGGGGGCTATCTACGATAACGTGAAATTAGCATTTTACGACAACAGGATCTTTCTGGACGTGACCAATGCGAGGAAGCGACTCAGCTACATCCCTCTGAGAAGATCTGCAGAGATTGTCTACAGGCCAAGCAACCCCCTCATAGCCTTGGTGGAATCGGGTGAAGGCTACAGAGTTTTTCATGGTAACCGCAGGATCACTCGCATTTATCCCCAATACTTTGAATATGACTTCAGTACCGAAAACGTTACCATGCAAATTGACGGCGAAGAGAGAAAAGCAGCTTTCGGCGACATGTTGGGAGTACAAGAATCATTTATGATCGTGCCGAAAAACGGCTACCGGGTAAATGTGATCGGCTTCAAAAAAAGGGGTATCTCAGATGAATCAGGTGTCATGATCGGGCAAGAAGATATCATGAAGCGATTCTCTGTGGATAAGGACGGAAATATCTTTCGGGTGGAAGTCTATAAGGACGATAAATTTTCGGGAATGGTCCTGGTCAATTTCTCTTACGAAAACGAGAATCTCATCGCATCAGAACCTTCAAGTGTCTCTCTGTTTGGCCTTTCTGCTGAAGAAAAAGCTTCCCTTGCCAAAGACTCTCCCACAAGTTCGGGGAAGGGCTCTAATCTAGGTCGTTAAGCCTGATTAAACAAGATCGCTTTATTCCCTTGAAATGGTATTATTCTACTAATGGTCTTTGCTGAGAGGCGATAAATTCCTAACCAGATGTCGCCTTGCTCGACGAATCATGGTCAAAAATCAGGGCGCAAAACATCATTGTTTGATAATCTCACTGATTTTTTTGACGGGATGTACGTTTCCCCATATTTCGTCAAAGCAACACTATGTTTTTAGTAGAGTGAGAGATGCTGTGGTACATGTCGGGCAATTCACTCAGGGTGGTGATGGTGAAATTGGACAGTTATTGGGGAGTGGCTTTTTTGTAGACCATGAGGGCACAGTTGTAACAGCCAAGCATCTATTAAAGAACGCAGACGAAGACAGACTATACATAAAGTACATTCCAATAGGAAATAGAAATAAATTCCATATACTTAAAGCTAAAGTTATATATCAGCACGAAATCAAAGATCTGGCGTTTCTCAAGGCCATAAATTGTCCGTCACAAATGAGACCACTTTCTCTCATCCAGAAGCTGGATAGTCTGGGTTCTCTGGGTGGAGAAATCGTTTTTATAGGTGGATTCCCACGCCTGGGTTCAAAAACAGTAGATTATCCGATAGTGAGAAGGGCTATTATCTCTTCCACCGAATTTACCGATGCGCAGAAAGACACCCCATTGCTCTTACTAGATTTGGAGGGGGCACCCGGTTTTAGCGGAAGTCCAGTTGCTCTTGAGCGAAGCGGCCAAGTTGTAGGAGTGGTTACTGGTTCCGTAAGGCGTCGCAGTACCGACCAAGGCTATTACCCCCAAGGGGCAACTCCAATAATCCAATCCGACTATGACGAGGCCATGAGAGCTGACCCCTTGCAATAACCATTATTATTTGCCATTACTCGCCGTCTTGTTGAAGAGTATTCTCTGCTATGTCCATGGCACGATATATGATTAATATTACAGTCTATTTATATTTTGAGATAGAAGTGCACGAGAACATTCGGCTCACTATAATTCAGAATCTGATCCATATAGCAGACAACAAACTAATTTTATGACCGATCATATACTCAATGCGCTAAGCGCTAAGCGCTTTGCCACAGACATCCATGCGCCGAATAGCAAGAACCTTACAGGTTGTCTTATATTACTGCGGGCCCTTATTGATCGCCCTTGCCTGCGCCCTTACGATTCCGTTAGTACTTGTTCTTATTTATGGTGAATTCCATAGAGATTTACTCACTCTGGAAGCATTCCTGTTGCCCTCAGCCCTTTCCCTTTTTCTTGGCATTCTGTTGCAAAGGCTCTTTGTTGTTGAGCATCCGACCAGGCTTCAGTCAGCCTTAATCTGCAGTGTGGGATGGCTCGGGTTTTCAGCAATTGGAGCACTTCCCTTCATGATTGGCATCGGCTTTGCATAAATAGCTACATTGCACTAATCTGGATATTTCACCAGCTGAGGTTGCAGCAAACGATCATGGGAGTTTCAGGATAAGGGCTGGTTGTGGAACACTGCCGACGAGAGTATTCTAGAATTGATGTATCTTGGCCTGTCAGTATCTTTACCTCTGCGGGATTAATAGACGGGCGCATCAAGAACATCAGCATTGGGGGAGCTCTCATTGTCTGTAAGAGTCTGCCCGACCTCGATGAAACGTTCAATTTGACTATCGAGATCCCCCATTATTTCTTCCCGGTGGCGGCGAAAGTAAAAAAAGTCAGACTTAACATTTATGACAGTGAAGATAGCGATGAATCGCCTTCCTATGATCTGGCAATCCGTTTCATGGATATGTCCGAAGACGACAGTAAAGTTTTCCACGAGGCTATTGACCGTGCCTTTAGAACAGAGCGGTCAACAATCAAGGAGAAAAAGGAAGACACAAAAAAATCTAACAGAATAGACAACAGTCTGCTTATGACCGTGGAGCAGCTTTCCATGGACAGCGGACGTTCATTTAAGGATTTACTGGAAGAAGCCCTCCAAGATCTCATTCAAAAGTACGAAAAGGCAGGCTCCAAAGACCAATCCTTACAGCTGTAACCCTATAGCTCAGGGAACTCACCGGCTGCGCCAGAATCTATAGCTATATTATGGTGGCGGGATCTCGAATGAAAAAGTGTGAACTGACGTGTGACATGTAAGCTTAAGGCAAAAAAGTATGGGCTTCGGACACGAAGGGTCTCGAAATCGAGCGACAGGGCTGACTGTAAAAAGGCGGAGCCGGGGTGACTCCGCCTTAGTTATTGTAAGACCGAGAAAAGGTTCTGAATGTCCCGCATTCTATGCTTGCGAGTGGTCAGTCATTTTCTATGCTGGTTCTGCTGACAACTCCGAGGTGCAGTGTCCACAACGTGTGGCTTTGATGGGTATTGTCGATAGACAGTGAGGACACTCTTTCGTTGTCGGTTCCTCTGGTGGAGTCTCCTCTTCGCGTTTCAGTTTGTTAATGCCGCGGATCAGCAGAAAAACCGAAAAAGCGACAATGATAAAGCTTATGACAGTATTGGCGAACATGCCGTAGTTGATGGTGACCGCTCCGGCCTTCTGCGCATCAACAAGGGCAGTATAGGGTCCGGCGATAGTGCCCTGTTTCAGGACGACAAAGAGGTTGCTGAAATCAACATTGCCCAACAGCAAGCCAATGGGCGGCATGATGATATCGGCGACGAGTGATTTGACAATTGTACCAAAGGCCGCACCAATGATAATGCCTACAGCCATGTCAACTACGTTACCTCTCATGGCAAACTCTTTGAATTCTTTTAACATCTTTTTCTCCTTCCACTCTTACAGATCTTTGAGATCGATATCTAATCCTCATCCAGCACTTAGTAAACTGTAAAGCCCATACTCTGGTAAAAAAATAGAAGTTTATTGATGATAATCATAGCAACGGAAGGTTCAATACGAAAAACCACCATTTTGCATCTCTATATAAACTCGGCTTGAATGTTATTTCGTCCAACTTTTTTTGATTATTCTTTACTGTTTCCCTATTACTATTTACCCTTATACTATCTGGAGAAAAGCCGGGGACGGTTCTTATGCGGCCAAGATTGAAAATATATGTGAAGGCTACCGCTGTTTTTCTTGTGGGACTGTTGTTCTCCTGCACTCCTAATAGATACCATGACAAACAGGACGACGCTCGCATCCATCATCTGGTGGTTCTCCACACCAATGACACCCACGGACACCCGGTCAAGTTTTTCTATCATCCTGCGCCAGACGTTGGTGGTCTTCCTGCCCGGGCAACGGTTGTAAATAGGATCAGAGAAGAGCATGGAAATGTGCTGCTTTTGGATGGTGGCGATCTGAACACTGGCAGATCGGAGTCTAACCTTTTTAAGGCCAGACCGGACCTGGAGGGTTACAACTACATCGGCTACGATGCAATTGTTATAGGTAATCATGAATTTGATAACCCGATAAGTGTACTGCGAGAGCAAATGAAGCTGGCTAATTTTCCTTTTATCTCTGCTAATATCAGGGCCAAAGGGGGTGCATACCTGGCTGAGCCTTTCATCATTAGAGAATTTGCTGGCCTTAAAGTAGCCATCTTCGGTCTCACTACCAAGGAGACTGAAGTCATAGGAAACCCTGAATACGTTAGAGATCTAGTGTTTGAGGATGAGATTGAAGTTGCAAAGAATCTGGTACCGAAGTTGCGGACGAAAGCTGACCTTGTAATCGGACTTGTCCACCTGGGCATATACGACTCCACCAGCAGAGGCTCTAAGAGATTGGCTCGTGAGGTAAGCGGTATTGATCTCATTGTTGACGGCCACAGCCACACTAAACTCGATTCTCCCGTAGTTGTTACACATCCCTTAACTGGCCACAATACGCCAATAGTGCAGGCGTGGAAGTGGGGCCTGATTCTGGGTAGAGTAGATCTATTTGTTCAGAACAAGAGAGTCATTGATTACAGGTTTGAGGCAATTCCCATTAATCTTAAAGAAGTGGCGAAAAAAGCGGATGGAGTCAAACCGTATCATTCCATCGGCGAAAAGATCGCCGAGGATCCAAAACTCTTAGACCTGCTGGAGCCATACGTTGCCAAAGTGGAATCGGTTCTCTCTAAGGTTATAGGGCAGGCGGAAGCAACTTTTTTTTATGATGGTGTAAGAGAAGAAGAAAATCCCTTGGGCAACCTGGTTGCTGATTCCATGCTTTGGCACACTAAATATCTAGGGGCGGATTTTGCCCTGCAAAACGGTGGTGGTATACGGGCCGACCTACCTGAAGGTAGGCTTACAGAGAGGATGATTTACGAGGCACTTCCCTTTGACAGTACGGTGGTCGTGTTGACCCTGGACGGTAAGAGTGTCCAATCTCTCTTCGAATACATGGCCACTATCTCAAGTGGTCAAGGAGGATTTCCGCAGGTGTCGGAAGGAGTATCAATAATAATCGACACGAGCGGAAAGCAATGCACACATGTTATGATAAACGGCAAGCCCCTTGATACGACCAGAACCTATAAGATTGCCACCAACTCCTATTTGGCGGCAGGCGGTGATGGATACAGGATCTTGCTGAAGGCCATGGATGCTTACGATAGCTCGATGTTTCAAAGAGATGTCCTAGCTGAATACATCGAACATCTGGGTGGCAGAATCAAGCCACAAACCTTCGGCAGAATACAAATTATAGGCAAAGAAGGATGCCTTGAATTACTACGGGAGGCCGCCTAGTTGACTTATTGACTTGCAAGCTCAAGTACTTTCCACCTTTACAAAGTGAATATGCTCAATAGTGTAGGGCCGAATCTTATAAAGGAGCGAGGAAATGGTTATGGTCCGAAAAAACTTCACAACATTTGCTCTAATCATACTTCTAATTTCTTTTTTGATGTCGTGCGCTATAAATCCTGTAACCGGTCAACGAGAACTGATGCTCCTGGATGATCGGGAAGAAATCGAGCTCGGCCGGCAGGCGAATACCCAGATAGTTCAAGAGTTCGGAATCTACGACGATCCAGAGTTGAGCACCTATGTCAATGATTTTTGCCAGAAGTTGGCCAAGATCTCCCATCGACCCAATTTGTCCTATGAATGTAAGGTCATGGACTCATCTGTGGTTAACGCTTTTGCCGTGCCCGGGGGTTACATTTACTTCACCCGTGGGATTCTGGCTTACCTAAACAACGAGGCGGAAATGATCGGCGTAATGGGGCATGAACTTGGACACGTTACGGCAAGACATTCCGCTCAGCAATACACCAGAGCCCAGATAGCCCAGGTAGGGCTGGGGGTAGGGATGATCTTTCTGGATTATCTCCCAGCTATTGCGGGAGATGTGGCCCAGCTTGGTGTGCAGATGCTGTTTTTAAAGTTTAGTCGGGATAATGAGCGGCAATCGGATGACTTGGGGGTGGAATATGCCAGCAAGATGGGCTATGACGCCGAGCAAATGGCAAACTTTTTTAACACCTTGGATCGGATGCGTCCGAGCTCAGATGGAAGTCCATTACCTGACTGGTTTTCCACCCATCCTAACCCGGCCGAACGAAACGAAACGGTCAGCCTGAGAGCAAAAGAGTGGCAGGAAAAACTTGGCCTTACTGCGCCGAAGATTAACCGCGACGCATACCTTAAGAGAATCGACGGCCTAGTCTTTGGAGAAAACCCCCGCCAAGGCTTTGTTGAAAACAACATTTTCTATCATCCTGATTTGCGCTTCGAGTTCCCTGTACCTCAGGAGTGGACATTGCAAAACACTCCCGCTTTCCTTCGCATGATCAGCCCCCAGAAAGATGCACTAATTATTTTCACCATTGCGCCGGAGGGGCCCCCAGAGAAGGCAGCGCTGCAATTTACTCAGCAAAACAAGATCGAGGTGATTGAGTCGAGCCCAACTAGGGTAAATGGTCTGCCCGCTCACCGGTTGATCTCGGAGGCCAGATCCTCGCAGGGGGTTTTGACCATAAAGTCCTACTTTATTGAGAAAGAGGGTAAGGTATACATGTTCCACGGCTTCACCTCTCCGGTCCGCTTCGATCAGTACTCTCCTACTTTTAGCAGTACCATGGAGCGGTTTAGGGAACTTACCGACCCGAAAAAGCTTGAAGTCAAACCCCTCCGAGTTCGGATTCTATCCGCTCCTCGAGCAGGATCAGTGCGAGGAGCACTTCTTACACTGGGCGTAGGCGAGAATGACCTGGAAAAAATGGCCTTGATGAATGGAAAAACTTTGGATGACACTATTGCCGCAGGCATGCTGATAAAGGTCATAGGAAAGTGAGAAATCAGGCAGAGAGCATGCAGCGCAGCGTCTAATTGGTCGATTAGTTAATTCGTCTAGGCGTAAACGGTGAACGGTAAACGGTAAACCGTATTCCACATCTCGCGAGCTGTCAGCTGCAGGCTGCCCTATGTTAAGTCACTCCCTGATTTCCACTTTACCCTTCAGGTGCTTCTTGACCTCAGCAATGGGAACCTCTTTTCGGTGAAAGATTCCGGCAGCCAGGGCCGACTCGGCCTCTGTTCGGGTAAAGACCTCGTGAAAGTGTTCCACCCTGCCGGCACCACTAGATGCGATGACCGGGATTGATACAGCCTTGCTCACTGCATTGATCAGTTCGAGGTCAAAACCCAGGTTTGTTCCGTCTCTGTCGATGCAATTCAACAAGATTTCGCCTGCCCCAAGTTTTTCGCATACCTGGGCAAGGGTGATAGCGTCCAAATCCCTTCCTTCCCTACCCCCTTTGATCGTACATTGGTACCAAGAATAAAGTTCACCATTTGGTCCTGGGATGGTCGTTTCGATAACCTGATGTTTGACCTCATCCGGCGATTTTACATATACCCTTCTCGGATCGATGGAAATCACAACCGCCTGGTTGCCGTAGACGCGGGATATCTCTTCAATGGAGCTCTGCCCCGTTTTCTCGGCGGTTTTCAGATATTCCTCCACAATCAGCACTGCGTCGCTGCCAATGGATACCTTGTCTGCCCCAGACCTGAAATACTCGGAAGCAACCTCGAGGGCCTTGTATTGCCGGCCGTTTTTGTCCATGTAGTCCCTGATTCCCCCTCCTATAGTAAGGGGGACGAAGACATTCTTGGAAGTTTGACGCAGAACCTCCAACATGGGCATGTCTTCCAAAGGAAAATCTCGGAATCCGGTGATATTTAAGAAAGTAATCTCATCGGCCCCTTCTTGATAATATCGCCGCGCCAGTTCAACCGGCATACCAAAGTTCCTCACCACGCCTTTTTCTCTCACGTCGTATTGATCGCCCTTGGTTACAACCAGATCCCCCTGGTCGTTGGTGCGAACATCCAGACAGGCTATTATCCGCTTTGCCAGTCTGGTCGATTGTGCCGGCTTCACGGGGATGCTTTGTTCCCCTCTGGTCTTAAGAAAATTTTCCAGTATTTTGAGCCCGGAACTGCCGCTTTTCTCCGGGTGGAACTGGGTGGCGATGATATTGCCTAGTTGAATTGAGCTAACGAACTCGCATCCATAGTCGGTGGTTGTAAGGACAGCTCCGTCATCCTCGGGAACCACGTGGTATGAATGGACGAAATAAAACTTTTCATCCCCGCCAAGCCCGGTAAAAATGGAGGAGGGTTTTTTGATATTTAGACCGTTCCAGCCAATGTGGGGAACCGAAAGATCAATGTCGAACCTTTTCACCATTCCTAAAACGAAACCTAAACCCCGGACTCCGGGGGCCTCCTCGCTGCCTTCGAATAGGGCCTGCAAACCCAGGCAGATTCCCAAAAACGGCCGACCCGAGTTGAGGTACTCTTTTAGGGGCTCGACGTAGTTTTTTTCATTGAGGATGTTCATCATGCTGCCGAAGGCTCCTACTCCAGGGAAAACCAGCCTTTCGGCAGACACGATATCTTCGGCCGTCTCGACAACCTTTACCTTCTCGCCCAAGCTCTCGATGGCGTTGATGACACTCCTCACATTTCCAGCACCGTAATCCAGAAAAGCTATCATTTTCTATCCTATATACCCCCTCCAGAGAAAGATCGAGCAATGGAGTTTCTTATAACACTATGGCGATAAAGACAAGCCTCAGCCTTGCTCCATTATCTTGCCCAGTTCGTCTCGGCAGCTTTTTGCAAAGTCCTCGGGATAGTGGTTGTTTATCCAGCGCTGCTGGAATTCACTAAAGCCTCCAGGAGACTGGGGATGCCTGGGAAAAAAGCAATAGAGAAGACGTTGGTCCCGATCCAAATTGTCCAACCTCTTTGATATTTCGAAAGCAGTGAATATCTCTGCACCCAGGTTCTCCAATATTTTCATAGTGAGCATGATAGCACGGTCCAGAGAATGACGAACCCTCGTCTCAGCATCCACAATGTTGCCACACCGGACTTTGGACATAATCTGGATTTCTCCCTGAGAACGCTGGGCTTTGGGGACAAAGACCAAAACGTATTCATCCTGGTAAATAATTAGATCGCTTGCTTTGTCCAGTCGACCATCCATCCTCTTGTTATTTTGAATCGCTTGCAGGTATGTTTCAAAAAAACCCTTACCTATCTTCTCCTTATACGTCTTGGTGAATTGAGCTATCCTGTCACCCTGGGCATAGGTAGGCATGGAGCGAGAGCTTTTCTCGTTTTCACCACCGACATACAAAGGCATATCAGTTCGCACCAGGGCAAACTGCTGGTGTATCTGCTGATGTGAACCACCAAGCCTGTACCCCGAAACAGAGAGATCAAAGCCATAATTTTGTCCCCAAATAACTGTATTAAAGGGTAACTCACCTCCTGATTTGGTGCGCTGCTCTAACTCACCGAGAAGCGACAATCGCAAGTTTTCCAACTCATCTCCTGAGAGGACTTTCCTGCCAGTCGGTGCGGGCAACCCCAGCTCCGCCGCAAGTTGAACATAAATTCGTTGGTAATAAAGGTGGCGAAGACCAGAAACATCCTTTGAAGTGAGTGAACTGATCCTGTAGCGGACAGCATCGTGAGCCATGTTGGCCGCATAATGACCCCAGGGAATATAGCTGTTTTCGCGTAGGTATTCCCAAATGTGTGTGTCACCCTCCATATATTCGCCAACAATGGGGCTTTTCCCTTGCACGCCGGGGATCAAAACCATCTGTCGCTTGTAGCTGTCGGGCAGAAAGGGATTATTAGACACCAGCTGGAATAAATGGTGGTCTGAGATGGCAGGAGACAAATGGCCTGCGTCATCCTGTTGGTAGAATCTGCCGGAAACAATATCAGTGCTCTCGTCATAGATAAACTCGCATGATCGCTCAGCCAGAGCTCCCAAGAGTTTCGGATCGGTAGAGGAAGAAGCAAGAGACAACATTGCTGGGCGCGATTGAGTCTGAAGATCGGGTAAGGGGCTCTTAGGGTCAGCCCTTTGGCTGAGTTCTCTGAAGGGGTTACAGCCGTCTACGGTTTGGTCAGCCTTTGATTTGAGAATAAAAGTGGCCCCCATAAAGGGAAATGCATTGGGAATCTCGAAAATCCATGCGCCAGCAGAAACTTTTACATCCCTTTTGGGGAAGTTCTCCGCATTATTGACCGTGTCCTGATTCGAGGTGCGTCCTAGGTCCACGATGTAGTCATTTTTCCGCAAATTGGTGGCCTTGAAACGAGGCTTGTGAATTCCGTAGATGAATTCACCCGAGGGGGCGACACAGGTGCCCGGAAAGAGATCCTTCATTGCATTTCCTTTCTGATCTTGATGTTCATCATAAGCGATGAGATATCAGTTCAATGATGGGTATGTCAATTTGATTGACAACCAAATGTTAGCCCTGGTTTGCTTTTTGCACCTAGCTTGTAGGTCATTATTTTATGATCATCTTGCCCTTTGCCAGGGAGAGGGTAGGTACCTATGAAAAGATATATTCTGCTTTTGCTAATCACGGCTTTTTTGTTTCCAGGGAAAATCCATGGAGATACCAACTCCGTAGAGGTGATAAGCCTAAATCACCGCACTGTCGAGGAAGTAATACCCGTTCTCCGCCCCTGTGTAGGAAGTGAAGGAGTCATCAGCGGTATGAACAATCAATTAATTGTTCAGACCACGGCCGCCCGGCTCGAGAGAATTAAAGAGATTATTGCTAGAATCGACACACCATTAAGGCAGTTGATAATCACAGTGGCCCAGAACGTCACCCGTGAACAGTTGGAAAGAATAGCTGCTGCATCAGGTAAGATAACTATTAGCAATAACAATCGGTTAACTATCAGTGATGAAAGGGGCGACAGAACTGGAAGGGTTGAATACAGCCGGGACGAGGATACTCTCAAGGTCCAAGGGCAAAGCTCTACTGGGATAGCGCAAACCGCTGATATCCAACGATTGCGCATACTTGAAGGCAGCCAGGCACTCATAAAAATAGGTAGCAGTATACCTCTACCGGAACGCACTGTTGTGCGCAATACAAATGGTGTGACCGTCATGGGTAGCTCTCGTTATCATGACGTGACTTCCGGATTCTACGTACTGCCGCGCATTGTAGGGGATGGGGTTATCCTGGAAATTAGTCCCCAGAGATCCACCCTAGGAAAGGAAAAAAGCATTGACTACCAGAGCGCTACCACACGCGTTAAGGGCCAATTGGGCAAGTGGATCGAACTAGGGAGTATTCAACAAAGGCAGGATGACAAGGGCTCGAAAATTTGGTCCGGAAGCAAAGAAAAAGCCTCTGAAAGACGAGGAATTTTCTTAAAAGTCGAGGAGATAGAGTAAAAATTATGCAGGCTAAAACACTTCTACCCTGCAGCCATCATTGACCAAATTTGGCGGTTTGGGACCAAATTTGCCCACCAAGGCCAGTCTGACGGAAATCGTTCCATATATTTAAATACCTGTAATAATTGAAATTTAAGATAATTTTTCGCTTTGGCATCAATTGTGCTCAATGACAAAGACAAGAGTCGAAAAGGTGGAGACTCACAAGAAAGTCTCCAAGTGTCAAGGGAGGAAATAAAAATGCTACCAGAAACGAGTTCAACAAGCAGAGCACAGGTTAAATGGCCTGTTATCATGAATACTGACGAGGGATCTGCAGATGGGGTCATAACAAATATCAACAATAATGGAGCCTTTATTCGTTGCAGCAAACCGCTGCGACTGACTGAAACCTGTAAGCTCACTATCGAATCTGCTGACCGCCAGATCCAGGATGTGCTTGCAGAGGTAGTTTGGACAAACATTTATGGCCCGGACGACGAACTCAGTCCCCGCGGTATGGGAGTCCGATTTACCGGCTTGCCGGAGACGGAGGAGAAATTTCTCCGAAAGCTGATCAGAACGATCAAAGAGGAGAATAGGGCTGAAGAGGTGTCGGAGATTCCAGAAATAGACCTTGACCAAACTGCTGAGATGTTACATTGAGTTTATTCAACTATTTAAGCCAAAAAAGGACAGCGGAGTTTTCTGCTCCTCTGTCCTTTTTTCTTTTCTCTTCCACAATATCCCTAACAAAAGCAGCTACTAAGCCACTCTGGCATGCTTCCTGCAAATACGCTTCAATGAAGGGAATCACGCCTTTTTTCAGATCATTCGCGACTTTACCTGGTCCTGTCGCGATTGATAATGGCTGAGGTAGATTGCGAGGAGATACTGCTCATGGGTGCTATGCAAGACAGACGTTCACATCCCCGGACTACCGTGGATTGGCCCGCCATGGTCATAACCCCTGGGGCATGCATAGGAGGTGAAATAAAAAACCTAAGTCCATCAGGTGCCTTCTTCCACTGCTTTACTGAACCTGACCGGGGCCAACCTCTGCGTCTCGTCTTCAGGGATCCAATTCGCCAGAAACTTATTGTGGTAACGGCAGAGTTGGCGTGGTCAAACATCGCCAATACCGATGACGTTAGTTCTTGCGGAATAGGAATTCAATTCACAGATACCCTAAGTTATGAGCAGTTGTTCCTCGACACTTGGACCCCGGAACATCTCCAAGCTACAGTCTAAGAATTACATAATATCTTAATGTTTCAACAAAGAGTTGAAGTGAAATGCTGCTTTCAGTAGGAAGCTTTCTGTGTCGAGGATTTGGAAATGACGCGAGGAGTTGAAAGGCGACTACAAGCCCGCATCGAGATTAGATGGCCTGTCACAGTCTTAACCACTCAGACGACAATTGAAGCAGAAATTTACAATTTAAGTCCATCGGGAGCTTTTATATCTTACAGGGATGCACTCCCATTGGAGGGAAGTTTTTTCATAATCATTAAACCTCCAGAGCGTCAGACCATCAGTGTTGCCGGAAGGGCTGTGTGGTCAACTATCCTTCACACCAATGAGAGTGGCAAAAGTCTAGGGGTGGGTGTCCAATTCACAAATATCACCCCAGGAGATCGTAGGTTTTTGAGCCAGCTCGTAAAAGGCCTTACTAATGAGAAAAAGGCTCGCTAGGAATAGCCTGTTTCACTGATCCTTCCTGTTTCACTATTCCCCTTAGAATCAACAAAATCTGTTTTTTGGGACCTTATTTTTTCACTTTAGCTTTCCCTTGTAATGGTCCGCTGAGGAAACTCCAAGGGCAAAGGTCAAGGATTGTCAGTCAGCGGTAATTTCTGCTAGGGTTGCAGTATGTGCAAAATGGAATCTTTCATTTATCGCCCTGCGAAGCAAAAAGACCTCGAATTCATCAGAGAGCTCTCGGCACAGGTGTTCTCAAGATACGGGAATTATGAGGAAATTGTCCTGGCCTGGCTCGAGCAAGGGGCGGTGATTACGGAAATCATAATGGAGCAAAATTATAACTTGGGTTTTGCCATGCTAGTATTGGACCGGCAAAAAGTACTTGGGTCCAGAACAGCGCACCTCCTCGCCATCGGGATATTGCCGGAGCATCAGAGAAGAGGAGTTGGCAGAGCTTTGTTGGAGCACATGGAGGAAGTAGCGCGGAAATACAATGCAGTTGAAATGAATCTCTGGACTGCAGTTGATAATGAACCGGCTCTCTCCTTTTTTCAAAAGGCGGGCTTCGAAATCGAAAGGTTTGAAAGTTATTATTATCCCAAAGGTCAGGCGGCGCTGGCCATGAGTAAAAAGCTGAACTGCAAATGATCGACCCCTGCCCATCAGATATTACAAAAACGGCTCGAGTTGAGGTGCCATGGGGAGTAGGCCGAAGATGCCTCCCGTATGAATAAATACTATTCTGTCGCCAAAAGTCTCCGGGTTCCGCCTCAATTCCTGGGTCATTCCGTAAAAGGCCTTGCCAGTATACACGGGGTCAAGAATGATACCCTCGGTGCGTGCTATTTCTACAAGAAGTGAGAGTACTTGTGAACTTGCTTTACCATATCCCTGGCCCACGTAACCGTCGACAATATGGATATCATCTTGGCCGGAAAATGGGAGATCCAACTGGTAGTCGGCTATGGCGGTTTTGCAGATTTCACCAACCACGTGCATGAAGTAATTCCTATCGTTGCAAACGTTAATTCCTATGACCCGAGCGTCAAGTCCAACCAGCTTTACACCTAGAACAAGTCCGGCGGTGGTGCCCCCGGAACCTGTAGCATGAATGATGGTGGTAGATTTATGATTGTTTCCCGGCAAATCCTCAAGATCTTTAGCCAGTTCCTCCACCGCGCGGATATACCCCCAAGCGCCCAGGGCATTGGAGCCCCCCTCGGGTATTATATAAGGAATTCTACCCGACCTTCGCAGTGACTCCGCTTCACGCTGAAGCATCTCAGCGCGTTGGCCATACTCCTCAAAGGTGAGCCAGGCGATCTCCGCACCAACTAACCGGTCGAGTAATATATTTCCTTCAAGGGGCGGTGGCTTTGCGGGATTGCGGGTACGGAGTAGCAAACGCACTTTGAGTCCCAATTTAGCGGCGGCAATTGCCGTTGCTCTAGCATGGTTCGACTGCTCAGCCCCACAAGTCAGTATTGTGTCGCAGCCTGTTGCCAGAGCCTGAGCAAGGAGAAATTCAAGCTTTCGCACCTTGTTGCCCGTAAGTTCTGCGCCGGTGAGATCGTCTCTTTTGAGGTGCACTTCGACGCCCAATTCCTCGCTCAACCTGGAGAGGGGTTCGAGGGGCGTCGGTGTCCGGGCCAGATTCAATCTGGCGGGGTAGGGGATTTCTCGCCTCTTTTCCTTCATTTCCTGCTCCTCAACCTAAGATATTCGATTTCGGATTGCGAAACCGGGAACCCGCCCGAGGGGTGGGAGTCCGCAGGACAATTTCGGAATTCTAATGTTTATATTTGCTTCGATCTTAAATCTTTAAGTTCAAATAACGTTACTCCATTACTCCAGTACCTCAAGTAAAATATATATTAACCCCACGGGAGGTCTTTGCTACAATAGATTATTACCTAGCCCGATTATGCTAATCCAGCCAAACCACTTGCAGAAGTAGAGTAACACAATTCAGCACGGTGGCACACCATGGCCAAAATTTAAACAAGGAGAAAAGAGATGAACATGAAGCGCTGTGTCTTGGTCTTGCTTTTGACAGTAATTGTATTTTCACTTTGCTCTTGTGGTCATTTGGTCAAATCCTATTCTAAGCCAGACATTCAGCTTAAAGGTAAAAGCCTAGGCATAATGCCTTTCTCCAGTAACATTCCCGAGGTCGGAAAGGTCGTGAGCGATACCATAGGAGCCAATCTACTCAAATCGGGTTTTAAAATTGTGGATCGCACCCGTATTGGGAAAATTCTTCAGGAGGAAGGAATCAGTTATCTGGAAATTGATTACCCCGACTACAACAAGATTGGCCAACTAGCTGAGGTCAATTTTCTTCTGGTCGGAAATGTTGCCTTCTCAAGTGCCACAGTGCGCTTGTTGGACACTGCCACCGGCGAAACATTGATAGTTACAGTTTTCCGACCGAGCCGGATCACCGGTAGCGCTTCCGCGGTCGATATGGGGCAGTCTCTAGGCAAATCAATAGGTAAAGAAATAAGAAGGGCCAGAAAACTCTAACTTTAGCAGAAGTTATTCGAATCTAGGAAGTAAGGTTTCAGTGTTCAGGTATAACTATTCAGGTTAGAGCTTAGCTTATCTGTTTTTTCTTCCTGAAACCTGAAATCTCACACCTGACACCCTGAGATCAGGCCTCGCTTGTGACAGCAAGGGTAGTCTGTGAGGAACTCTCGCCGCTTTCACAGGCAGGACCTGCCGAATCCACCAAATCTTGAGATGTCAAGCATCCCCATTGCAGGCCGTGCATCCGATTCAATACCAGTCTGAACATAAATTCCAATAGCTCGTAGGCTGAGCTGTTGGGTGTAGATTGATCCAGTAATTGCAGCATTTGTTTTTGTAGTTCCAATTGCAGTTTAAGTTCTTCCAAATCTCGTAGCAGTAAAATAACTCGAGACCTATCTATTTTCTTTTTCTTGGCAGCAAGGCCACTCTCCCACTTCATTCTAAGCTCTTTGGTTTTTTGGTACGAGAAGGAGATCAACAGCTGACGGTCCTTGGCACTCATAGGTAGATGTTGGGAATTAACCCATTGCTCAATCTCTTCAAGTATGTGCTGCCTTTCATCAGAGGCAGCGTCCCTGAACATTTTCTTGGCCTTATCAAAAATTTGGACATTCAAAGATTTAAGGGTTTCTTCCCTCTGAGCCATTTTTTCTTTAAATTCACCTGCTGCACTATTCCAAAAGGCTTCATTTGCACTGTGGAAATAGTCTATCTCTCTACCTTTATGGGCTCTCATTGCTTTGATTATGCCAGGCAGCATCCTGCCGGTCCTTTCGAACAAGGGAAGTCCGGTAGTCGCCCTGTAAATGATGGCGATAATGGCGTACCAATCCTGTAGGTGTAATACAGCGGACAAATCTTCATAGAGACTAGCTAGCAGGTTATTGTCGAAAAAATGGGAGGGCGTGGCATACTGAGGCGTGCCTCCTAATGGTGGCTGATCTGTAATCCTTTTGCCTGATTTTGCAAGAATCACTGCAGTTTCAACATCGATAAGTCCTATTTTGTACTCCTTGGGATAGGAGAGGAAACCCGGGTATTTGTCTTTATTGCCTGCCACTAACAAATTGTCTGGCTTGAGATCTCTCATTGCCACCTTTTTTTCACCCAAGTGTGCCAACAACTCGAGGAGACTTGTAATAATTCCCTCCATGTAAGCTTTGTTTTTGACGAATGCCGTTTGATGGATTGCTTTCCTTACATTGTTACGGAAGCCCTGAATACCCTCCAAGTCCTCATTGATGATTCTGTCCAAGAGTCTATTCATCCCGACAATGAATTCTGCACTCAACCCCTTGTCGACCTCCGTCACTCTCTCTCCCACTAAATGGGCAAAAAACCATTTTTTTGCTTGATCGGGCGGAGGAGAAGCCTGAAGATTAAACTGTTTGATTAGTTTAATTAATTCAGACTCATATTTGCGGTATAGTTTTTCAATCTCTAGAAAAAAAGGAATGTTCTCACTGCCGTAACTGTCCTCAAACTTCCGGTAGTCTCCCACAACTTCAGAATGCCTTGTGATCTCATCATAGACCCTTTTCTCTGTGTCGTGAAAAGCGTCGATAATATGACTGAGAAAATAATATTTGGACAAATCCATAAAAAAAACGAAGGAGTTGCCTATGCGCAAATATTTTTGCAGTTCCGAAAATATGTTCAGAAACCTTAAGTAATCTTCTTCATTGTCCTCGGGAGGTAAATCCCTTTTTTGTTCAAATCGCTGTATCAACTTGAGAATTGCCGCGGCACTTGGAATAATGCATTCCTTCATGGCAAGTCTTTTTACAACACGTCTTTCATTCTTGAGAATGTCCATGTACTGAGTCAGATCATTTATCGGAGTTGGAGGGATCTTGATGACCAGGTGATGATCGTAAATTACATAAAAACACTTGCTTCTGCTGCCGGTATCTTCTCCTATAGGGCCGATTGTCATGCGCCTTGACTGCCAGTCTCCGTCCTTCATTACTCGCAGTTCATAAATGTAGTTTGGAGCAAAAGAGCGGGAGTCCAAGAGTCGGATTTCTGCGGGGCTGTCTTTTGATGCTCGCACACTATGTTTGTATATATCGAGAAAGAACCTAACGATCGTCTCTTTCAGTTCCAGGTCCGGATCATCAACAGGTTTGGAAACCTCCTCAGAGACAGGTGTGTCACTAACCGATCGATCTTCAACATCTGGTTCAATTTTGAAACTACCTTTAGTGGTCCGGATGATCCGCAAGCAGATGCCAAGCTCAAACAGTACTATGCCTAGGGGGGCTGCCCACGCACCCATGGGGACAGTGGTGAAATTGGAAGCTATTGTTAGTGCAGGAATGAGGAGCAGAAGTGCTCGCGCCAGAAATCTAATGTGCTTTTTTATTCTGTCTATTGATTTTTTTTGAGCCTGGAGATACTTTTGGTCTCGCCTGCGAACGTCTCTCATGGATTTGATCAAGGCTACTTCAGCCATGGGTTCAAGGACATTGGCAAGAATGAGTAGGAAAACAATTTGACCGGAAACTAATGCAGCAATGTTGAGCCAAGTGGAAAGTTCCTTTTCGAAAAATAATCTGCCCTTGGCAAGATAAAATGCAGCTATGGGAATTAGCCACGTACATAGATTGGTCAACCCGTAGAGGCTCTGTTTGTCGAAAGTGTTTTGAATATTGAATGCCCACTCGCAGAGTGTCTTCCGCAAAATTGTGTATGCCCATCTCGAGACAAACAAACTTATCACCAAGATGGCAATAGAGATGAGGTAGGCTTCTGCGGTGTTTCCATATTTTGTGATGTAGAGAAAATCCATCCTCCACTCTCCGTCCCGACCGATCCGCTCTGGGGATCGCACGCCATCCGTAAAAACGATTGCAAGAAAAAAGCCAAGTCTTGAGTGGGTTTTCACACTGACATGATCCATCTTTTTCCTTTAGCCTGAATAGCTGCCATAGCTGGACATATTCTCTCCCAAAAGTTTTCGTCTATGGAAACGAATCCATACCATTCGGAAAAGCCATGCAAATATTTGTGGCCCAAAGGATCTGCTAAGATCACAGTTCTTTTTTTCATTTTACAAACAAAAATCTCTTAGATAGAATTAAAACCCGTTACGGTGCTCTTACTTCCTATCCTTTCTCGACTCCTGAGCAACATAAAAAGTATTAGGACCCAGCTGTTACTGTACTGTATTGAATACTGAGCACTTTTGTATGAACTGAGCTGCTGGGCATGGCTTCCTTTATGCCTAGGGTGAGAAAAATGGTTCCGATCATTTCGGCCTATGGTGAGTCGATAATCAAGAAGAGGTTGCGGCGCCTGACACTGGTCTTCTTGATGGTTGGCACGATGCTTGGCTGTACCGCGCACATTTACACGCCATTTAAGCTCGACATCAATACGGGGCCCGAACGACAGTCCGGGCCTCCGATTCTGGCTTACGAAAAGGGGCCGGTGCCCTTCGAGAACAGTATTCTTGAGCAAGACCCGAAATTGGTTTACCAGGTGCGGCATCTCAAGATCCCGTCCATCGGGGAGAACGGCCAGGACGGCAACCTCATCGAGGCCATTTACTACCGCAGCAATACCGCCGGTAAGCTGCCGCTGGTCATTGTGATGCCAATCTGGGGCGACCGCTTTGGCCTGACATATCCACCTGAGAAGATCACGTCTACATTAAAGCTTCGCAGTCGTGGTGGTATGCACATCATCCATGTGCTCGGAGAGCGCGATTTAATTGACTGGAAGGCCGTTGGCGAGGCCGAGACCGAGGAGCAGTTTCTGTCGATCATGGCCCGCATGGCGCAGCGGGAGACTGTTAACGTTGTCGACATCAGCCGTTTGTTTGACTGGGCTGAGGAGCGCAAGGAAGTCGATGCCGCGCGCATCGGCCTGATCGGCTTTAGCCACAGCGCTATCACGGCTGGCATGGCGGCCGTAAACGAACTGCGCCTTGCAGCCGCTGTTTTGGTACTGGGCGGAGCACATCCTCATCGTATCCTGGCGGTCTGTGACGACCACGTCGGCCAAACGCGCGACAAGATTTTGCAACGCTTCGGGTGGACAGCCGCAGATTACGAACAAGCCATTGAACCTTTTTTCCGGCCCATCGACGCCGCCAATTATCCGGGCCGCACAGACCCCAGTCGCATCCTCATCTTCGACTCCCATAAAGACGAGTGCATACCTCAGGATGCACGGGAAGATCTGTGGGAGGTGCTGGGGAGGCCCGAGCGTATTAGCATTTTGCACGGACACAAAACGTCCTTCCTGTCAATGACCCCCCTTGGCTTCAACTGGATGCGCCATAAGATCTGCGACTTTCTCGTAAGCACCCTGTGATTAGCGCTAAATCCTGCAACACGGTCCTGAGGCATTGGTCTGGTACTTCACCTAACCTGCGTTAATCCACGCCTGATCATCCGCGGATCTCCTACCACATTTTGTGGTGACAATATTGGCTAGCTCATGTTTA
>CP070689.1:855687-861503 GCA_020353155.1 Deltaproteobacteria bacterium
CCAGCTGGGAAGAGGCGCTCGAGCGAGTGGTCTCTGAGTTCAAACGAATAAAGGAGGCGAACGGTCCCGGTGCTCTGGCTGCCATTGTTTCCCCGAGAGCAACCAATGAGGCCAATTATCTCCTTCAAAAGATTTTTCGCAACCAGTTGGAGTGTAACAATCTGGATTACCCGGGAGGTCAGTCTCATCGGGCAACTTTGTCTACCCTTTCCCAGGCTATTGGCAAGTCAGCCATGACCAATTCGTTGAGCGAAATTGAAAAGGCGGAGGTCATCTTCGCTCTGGGCAACTCAATCGAAGAAAGCAATCCCATCGTAGCTACTGCGATGAGGAGAGCCAGCCGAACCAATGCTCGCCGTCTCATAACTCTAAGCTCTACAGAAGTGGCACTGGGCAAGTTTGCCGAAACTGCCCTTGTTTTTCCCAAGGAATTCATGGCTGATTTCCTTCAAAGCCTAGTCAAGATTATGCTTGAACTTAAGCTCTACAATAAAGACTTCGTAGCTGCTCATACCAAGGGAATAGAGGACCTGGAAAAGTCTCTGGCATCTTTCGATTACCTGGATACGTTGGCCAAACTTGACATGCGGCCGAGCACTTTCGAAGAGCTGGCCCGAACCCTTGCGAACACCTCTTCCCTTGCCTTAGTCTACTCAGAAGATGTGACCACTCATGCCAAGGGAGCCAAGATGGTAGAGGCAATAGCCAATCTGGCTCTACTCACTGCTCGGATTGGTCAGCTGCACAGCGGCATCTATCCTCTATATCGCCAGATCAATGCCCAGGGTGCCATGGACATGGGCATGACACCATCCTATCATCCAGGCCATGTCAGCGGTTCAGAGGCTGGATTAGTTTACAGGGAGATTATCGAAGCGGCGCTGCAGAAGAAAGTTAAGGGACTTTATCTAATGGGAGTAAACCCCATGGCCAGTCAACCTGAGAGAGATAAAATTCAAGATGCTCTAAAGCAGGTTGAATTTCTGGTGGTGCAGGATATGTTGTTTACCCAATGTGGGGAGCTGGCAGATGTGATTCTACCCTCTACAGCTCCTACGGAGCAGGAGGGGACTTTTACCAATACCGAGCGGAGAGCTCAAAAACTCACGCCAGCTTTGGCTGCCCCGGGCAGTTCCCTGCCAGACTGGCGAATTCTGGCAGATCTTTTGGCAAAGCTGGATTCCTCAACCACCTACAAGAACGCCGAATCCGTGTACGAGGAAATAATGTCAGTTGTTCCTTTTTACCAAGGGCTCACATATGAGCTTTTGCAAGCGGGCGGGTTGCAGTGGCCCTATAACCATGAAAACTCTAGTGGTATGCTTAGATTGGAGGATCTCAAAAAGCCACTTGAGTTTGTAGTTTCCGGTTAATAATTACTTATACACAGATTTTGCATGTTTTTTCTTGGGGTCATTAACCCTGGTTCAAACTGTCAGTTGTCCGCTGTAGACAATTTTTTATTGAAAATTGTTATAGATTCCGATATATATACCTCGACCTTAATAGCTTCACGAGGAAAACATGAATAATATACGGCAGTGGGAAGGTCTTCTTAGCCTGGAGCTCTTGCTCCTGCTGGGCCTTTTGTGCCTTTACGGCCCGCCCATTGCCTTTGACGGTCGCTGACCACCAAGACGTCGAAAGTTACAAAGGCCATGGGCGAACCGCCCATGGCCTTTTTCATTTTAGATTGCAGAATACAGATTGAAGATTTTTCCAGAAATGTCAGAACACGATAAATTAAAAGACAAAATCTGCAACCTGAAATCTAAAATTCAAAATCCGAAAGGAGGTGGTGGACATGGGGCTGGCTCTTATAGCTAACGAAACGGCTGACGAATCGGACCTTCCTCTTACCCCTTTTATTTTTGGAGGCAATCATGGCAACAAGGAAGATAATGATTTTCGACACTACCCTGAGGGATGGCGAGCAGGTGCCCGGTGCCAAACTCAACGCCAAACAGAAGTTGGAAATCGCTCTCCAGTTGGAGAAGCTTGGCGTAGATGTTATCGAAGCGGGTTTTCCCTGCTCCTCACCTGGAGACTCCCAGGCCGTCAAGAATGTGGCCAAAGAAGTCAAAAAGTCTATCGTCGCTGGCCTCGCCAGAGCCGTCCGGGAGGATATCGACATCTGCTGGGAATCCGTGCGGGAGGCTGAGAGTCCGCGTATACACGTATTTTTGGGTTCCTCAGACATCCATGTCCAGAAAAAACTTCGTATGGACCGGGAAAAAGCCATGAACCTTGCGGTGGAATCTGTCAAATACGCCAAAAGCTATTGTTCGGACGTGGAGTATTCCACCGAAGATGCCTCACGCACCGACTTTGAATATCTCTGCCGGGTGATCGAAGCAGTTATCAAAGTAGGCGCCACCACTATAAACGTCCCTGACACGGTGGGCTATGCCACCCCTGATGAATTTGGCGATCTCATCATTAGGCTGCGGGAAGGGGTGCCTGCTCTGGATAAAGTTACTTTGAGCGTTCATTGCCACAATGATCTCGGCTTGGCTGTGGCTAACTCTGTTGCGGCCATCCGCAACGGAGCCCAACAGGTAGAGTGCACCGTCAATGGAATCGGCGAAAGGGCTGGCAATGCTTCCTTGGAAGAGATAGTGATGACCTTGCGCACTAGACCCACAGTTTTCCAAGCCCATACTGACATAAATACCAAAGAGATCTATCGAACAAGCAGAATGGTGAGCAGGCTGATGAACATCCCGGTTCAACCCAACAAGGCCATTGTTGGATCCAATGCCTTTGCTCATTCATCTGGGATCCACCAGGATGGTATCCTTAAGGATCGACGCACTTACGAGATCATGAAACCGGAAGATGTGGGCATTAAAGAACACACCATGGTTCTCACTGCTCGCTCCGGACGCGCTGCCGTGCGTCATAAAATGAAGGAACTCGGTTTTGACTTGGAAAAAGAGATTTTCGAAAGGGTATTCCAGCGCTTTATCAATGTGGCAGATCGAAAAAAGGAAATCACTGCTAAGGACCTCAGTAGCATTGTAGAGGTTGAAATCTCCAAGGTACCCGAAACCTACAATTTTCTCGGAATGCAGATAATGAGCGGAAACCAGACTACGCCCCTTTCATCCGTACAGCTCAAAAAGGGAGACGAGATCCTGACAGACGCAGCAATAGGGAACGGGCCGGTGGATGCCACCTATCGCTGTATTGAGCGTCTCGTCGGACATCAGGGGAAATTGTTAGATTATGACCTCAAGGCAATCACCACAGGAAAAGATGCCTTGGGTGAAGCAATGGTTCGTGTGGAGATAGAAGGAAGAATCTACTCCGGCCTGGGCACCAGCCCGGACGTTATCGAGGCGAGCGCCCGGGCATATTTAAATGCATTCAATCGGTACTTTGCCAATAATGTTTAAGTGTAATTACGGGCGGGGGTCAACCCCGCCCGCTCTTTCTTCCCAGGCAGGGCCACGCATTTATCCTTAGTCTTTTTCCAGCCCTCCGCTCTCGGCCACCTGCTCCACTAAGGCTTGGAACAGAATGATCATATCCTTGTTTGCTTTACGCAACCTTTTGGATAGCTCTTTTCCTATAGCCCTAGTCACCAAAAGGCCTAGCCGTGGGTCTTCTTCTCCTAACCGGTTAAAATCTTCACGATTGATTACCAGAAACTCGCAATCATTTTCAGCGGTCACTGAGGCGGAGCGCATTTCTCTATCCAGCAGGGCCAATTCTCCAAAAAAAGCATCCTCTTGGTCCGTTAAAGTTGTAATTGTATAAAGTTCCTGGTCGAGAGTTCTTTTCTGAACTTTCACTGCCCCCTGGTAAAGAATATACAGTTCGCTGCCTTCAATACCTTCACTGATAACCTCGTCTCCGGCCTTGCACTGCTGCCAGGTAACGATGCTGGCCAGCTTGGCCAGGCTCTCCTCATCGCCATCGAGGATATGGAACAGTTTAACCCTTCTCAGTTTGTCAACTACATCCCGGTCAGCCATTCTTCAATCCCATTTATGTGTAATGCCTAAAATGTCTAAAGTGTCTAAAATGCCTAGAGTGCCTAAAATAAAAAGTATTTACCGTTTTCGAAGGATGTTCCATGTGAGATCTGGGTTAAAACTCTGTTTCCGCAACATCCCACATCCCATATCTCACATCTCAAATTCGAAATCTGCAATTGCCAGAGTTCCTTATAAACATCAGCTTTGAATCAAGATAGCCCGGGAATAGGACTTGATCCGATAATCCGGCCCGGGGTTGAAAACCGGCAGATTTCCGCGCAGTTCTTTCACTTCCTGAAGATTTGCTACCAACCTTGAGATGTCCGGAGTCTTCTGAGCTTCGTGCAAGGCTTCCCTTTTACGCTCAAAAATATTTCCGGTATTCTCCAGCAAACCTATGAGAATTCCCTTTTCTCCTTCCATAAAATAACTGCTGAGATTGGCAAAAGAGTCCCCCACGAATCGATCTGGAAAATTCTTAGTAATTAGCCGGCCTCCCTCCACATTGAGCAGGTCTTGTACTATGTGTGCAATCCCCGAAGCTGCCGTAGCAGTGGCCAGAAGAATTCTGTTGTGTTCTCGGCTCAATATTATTTCATCACAATGAACATTTTCTAAGTATCGCTTGAATTTGGAATCAATAAGCTCGGCACAAGTGTAGATGTCCCTGGATAATGTCTTTATGGTCAAAACCGCCATTACAGTACGGGCATCTACTTCCTGATCGGATGCCTGGCTACTCTTGTCTGCCAGCACCAGCACTCTGGCGGCCTTTTTGATATTTGCCCGGAGCAACACGTTCTCATCCACGTAATCACCCCGCACAAAGCGCACATTTTGCAGATTCGGATTAGAGCGTAGATTCTCCATTTTAGCCTGCTCCACCGTGCTCACCACAACTATGTCCTCATCTGAGAAATGGGGGTTGATAGAGAGAATGTCTTCCAGCACGGAAACCATCTCATTTTTCCAGCCGCAGATAACAAAATGTTTTTTTATTTTTTTTTGATCGGCCAAGCCGCTGCCCTCCTTGATCTTCCATGCCACCAGCCAGGATGCGATCCGGCCGGTAATCATTCCCAACAGGCCAATACCCAATAGCATAACAAGAACGGCTACCAACCTGCCGCCAGTCGTCAATGGTACCTTGTCGCCATAGCCCACGGTGGCTGCGGTGACTAGGGTCCACCACACGGCGTCCCACATATTTGTAAAACCCTGGTTGGCACCGTATTCAAAAAACAGCACTCCCAGAGAACTCATTAAAAAGACTAGCAAAATGACCGCGATAACCGGATACGTACGACTTCTTGTCATCCGCTTCATCAGAACACCCAGCCGATTCTTTCTGCGGAATGCTGCTCGATTCCGTGAATCTCCCATAGATCGATTCATCCTCGTCCGGGTATCCCCGCACACGCAAGCATTGGCATGGAAAGATTAAACCACAAAGCACACAAAGAGCACAAAGAAAATAACGGGGAGCACATAGCGCAAATTCGTCAAATCTTTGGTTTATGGGTTATGGGTCAGTTGAAGCTCACCCTCACAAGGGTTTCGAAGTTATGTAACTCTACACTCGAATTCTAGAGTGATCAAGAACAAAATCCTCTGCGAAAATGGTAGGTTAGAATAGTCTAGCAGGCTCGATCTCAAATTTCACATATCTGGTCCTCCGGACCAGTCAAAGATCCTGCTCTGCGGCAGTCTAATCTCAATGGCTATGCCTGTAGAGATAGTGAGCTGTCTTGGTGTAATTGAGCAAGTATCATTTTAGATTTCAGATCAGCCCCGAACTCAAAGTGAAATATGAGCAACATTTCTCTTGGCAAA
>CP070689.1:861603-868546 GCA_020353155.1 Deltaproteobacteria bacterium
CAAGAAATCTGCCTATGACCCTCTGGACACTGTCTAGGATGTTCAAAGTGGAACCTAGATGTAACACTGCCGAAGAGCCTGTCACGTATGCGCAAAGCCATAGTTCCCTCCCGTTGATTTAGATGTAAGCCTAGAGTTGAATAAGGTAATTGCCAGCGAAGGGCAGGGTAGGTGAGAAGCCCACTGGGGCTGTGACAAACCCAAGGACCAGAAAAGCTAGAAAGCGCAGCAACTGGACTTTAACACACACGAGGTGGATTTTGTCAAGTGGGAAAATAACTGTGGTGATTTTCAGGTTGACCATGGAAGGCCCAAAGGAGGGAAGCTAAGAGAAAATTTTTGGTGTCGGGTGATTAATTATAAAGAGAAAGCAGTGTGTTCGAGCTGTAAGCCCTTCAAATAGAGCAAGCAAATACGCTGTCGAGAAAGTTGCGGGCGCTGCTGGAAATTTGGGTGAATTGCACTCCCATTCCGCTCGGCAATAGGCGCTGAGACTCCTGGCGATGGGTCTTCCAGGCCACTTTAGCGGAAACCACCAAAAGCCCCTCATAGTTGGGAGGTTTGATGACTAGACGAAAAGATCTATCCTGCACCGGATCGGATAAAAAATGAATGAAGGCACCGCCGAGGCTGATATTCTTTGTTTCTCCCTTGACTATACAATGCGGGGTCAACAAAAAAACAGGCCAGCTAACGTCAGCGCGGGAGTATTGACGTTTCTTTTGATGAGTAGGCATGTTTGTATTCCTGTATAGTCAACTGTCTATAAACCCTTTAGAAAGGGGGAGGTTTTCACGGGCCGTCAGCCTTTGCTGCCCCATATTGGCCTACTGCTCCAGACTCGGAAGCAGAAAGATTAATTCTGACACCGTTATGCGCCGTTTGCTACTGTGAAAGAATATGTGGATCTTTAAAGGCGTGCTGGGTTAATTATTATGGCAGACTACCATAGGTGAGCCGGTTCTTGTCAATCGGGAAAACCACCATTTTGCAAGTGGTAAAAGTAGAGCTATCAGAGGTCCCCGATTCGGTCGGACAGGATGCCGACTGAAAGGGCGAAATTGTCTGAGCGATTCCATTTGTGGATGACATGGTAGTTGTTATAGACCAGAAAAGCTCTGTCTTTGAACCCCTCCGGCTGCACAATGTAAGAAAGTGGGCCGGCCGAGAGGAAATCACTGCCATCTAGAGTGCTTACCCCCAGGGCCCACCAGTCACTAGGGGACTTTGGTTGCTTGAACTCGGTAAGTGCGAAATCGGCTCCATCGGGTAAAAGCACCTCCTGCCCCCAGGTCTGCCCCCTTGTCCATCCAGACTGGGACAAGTAATTGGCGGCGGAGGCGAAGACATCTTCTTGACTTTCCCAAATATCAATCCGGCCATCCCCGTCAAAGTCTACAGCGAAGTTTCGAAAAGTGGAGGGCATGAACTGTAGCTGCCCCATGGCACCTGCCCAAGATCCCTTCATGCGGGCAAGAGAAATGTGGCCTTCATCCAGTATGCGCAGGGCGTGAAAGAGCTCCTTTCTGAAAAAAGAACTGCGCCGCCCGTCATAAACTAGGGATACAAGGGAGTCTATTACAGGGAAAGATCCAGTAACTCTGCCAAAATCGGTTTCTAGCCCCCACAGAGCCACAAGAAATCTTGGTTGCACCCCGTACGCTTCAGCAATCTTTGCCAAAAGCCTTCGGGAATCGGTGAGCTTTTTACGTCCCTTGGCAATACGCTCTTCTGAGAGGATTCGGCTAAGGTATTGGTCAAAGGTTAATTTGGCTTCCGGCTGGTTACGGTCGAGTTCTATTACTCGAGAGACGGGCTCGAGATCCTTGAGAGCGCTTTCCAATGTTTGCTGAGGAATACCTCTGCCCAGCGCCTCCTTTTTAAGTAGTGAAAGCCAAGCCCCGAAGTTCTTTGGACTAACGTCAGCCATGGAAATGGAAGAAGTGGAAATACCGAGGGTGAAACTAAGGAGGGCAACTGTTAGAGCTGGAAAGAGAAGGTTAGAGCTTAATTTCATAGGCACTCCCAAAAATGGATTGACAATTTTGGGTTACACAAGGATCGTGCCAAACTAGATTTTTCTATATTATTGAGAGAAATCGTATACTTATTAAAGTAATTATTGACGATCGCTTTTGATGGTCTGGGTAATTAAGGTTACAAAAATGGAAAGAAAATACCATCTGAGACCAAGGAAAAAGGAAGGGTAAGGAGTGAGGAGCCAGCCCTTTGGCGGGCTCAGGGCAGGAATCCAGAATTCAGGAGAAAAACAATTAAAATTGAGTTCCCTTCAACTACTAGCTACTGACTACTGGCTATTGGATTCCTTGATTTTGGATTGTGGATTTGGGGAGGCATAGGGCAGAGAGCATAGGGCATGGGGTCAAGTTCAAAGATTGAAAATTCTCCTGAGATTAATCAGAAAACTTGGAACCTTGAACATGGAACTTTGGACCGAATGGAGTTGCCAGCTGATAAGCCTGGACACCAGGTTGTTCTAACTCTCCTGCTGGGCTTCCTTGGTTCGAGGAGTGTCTGCCCGTGGCCCAGGGCCCAAGATTATACCAATCCAACGGGTATCCTCGTTGCTCTCCAGGCCGATCTTGATGACCATAGTAAGGGGTACAGAGAGGAGCATGCCCACGGGACCCAAAACCCATCCCCAAAAGATCAGAGATAGAAAAACCACCAGTGTCGATAGGCCAAGGCCGCGGCCCATGAATTTTGGTTCAATAATATTTCCTAGTGAAACATTGACCACCAGATATCCCAAGCACGCCAAAAGGGCAGAGCCGGTTCCAAGCTGGATTAGAGCCAGGAGGACCGCTGGTATGGCAGCAATGAAAGAGCCTATGGTGGGGACAAAGTTTAGCAAGAAAGCAAGTAAACCCCAAAGCAACGGGTAGTCGACTCCGAGGATATACAACCAGATGCCGATAGCAATTCCTGTTATCAAGCTGAACTGGGTTTTAATGAGCAGATAGCGATTGATTACCTCGGTTATTTTACTGATATTAGCCAATGATTCATCAGGGTCATCCAGTGCGGCACGCAGTTTTTTGGGGAAACCAGATGCTTCCAGCAAAATGAAAAGGACGGTGAGCATAATCAGGAAGGTCTTTGTCAGCACAAGCTTGAGTCCGGTCAGGGTACTGGCGACCATAGTCATGGCTTTCCCTGGGTCAAAATAGTCTACCAGTAGCTGATATGAAACTTCCACCCCATGGCTACTCAACCAGGATAGCAGGGCGGAGGTCTTCTGGCTCAGGCCCTCCTGATAGCGGGGAAGAGATTTAGAGAAGCCATTCAAGGAAGAGCCGACAAAAACGGCCAGGAGCAAGCCAATGCCCAGGATTGCTACAAAGATCAGCAAAACGGCGAGTGCCTTGGGTACACGCTTTCCCTGCATCCAGAAAAGAAAGGGGGTACAAATCTTGGCGATGAACAAAGAAAGTAGGAAAGGCACCAGAATAGAGCTGGCAGCACGCATACCGGCGACCACAACAACAAAGCAGGCTGTAGCAACTAGGAAGCGGGTCCCATTAGCGATTTTTCTTTTATGCTCCATTAAATCTCCCAATGGATCCATGTAGGTCGGATGTTTCCTGAATTACGACCACTTTCGTGGTCTGGCGGCAGCAATTCGTTAAACAACCGTGCTAGGGCGTGGCGAGAGAATTTGGCGATTGGACAAACTAACACGCTTGGACCTTTTAGTCCAGCGGGGGGGATGCAACATTAGGGTTAAAGGATGCATAATGGGAGTGAGAAAAATGGATAAAAAAGGGTGGGAGTTAAGAAATTTTTTCATAAAGTGCCACTTTATCTTTACCCGCTCTTTTTGCTTTGTACAATGCCTTATCTGCATTAGTAATCAGTTCATTAATATTGCCAGCCAGCTCTTTGTAATGCGACACTCCTACGCTGATGGTAACATCACAGGCATGTTTTACATTCTTTCTCAGCCGTTCTCCAATAGTCAGCGCATCACTAGCAGTTGTATCAGGAATGATAATTACAAATTCTTCTCCGCCATATCTATAGATATGTATTTTATCATAATTTCTTATGCTCCGCTCAATGTTATCTGTAACTTTTTTTAACAATAAATCGCCTTCAAAATGGCCATATTTGTCGTTAAAATCTTTGAAGTTATCAATATCTATTATAAGCAAGCCGCAACCTTTTGTTGTCCGATCTGACATTGAAATCAAAAGTTCAATGTCATTGTCGAACTTTCTTCTGTTATATACTCCAGTCAATGGATCTTTTTCGATGAGAGTTGAAATATACTCCCGTTCTTGTTGTTCGAGTTTCTCGAGTATCGTGTCCAAGTCCACCTTCTAATCCTTTCCAAAAAATATTGACGGCTTCGTCAAAATTCCATGTGGTGCACCTCAGGCGGATTTGCCGTGCCGTCTCATGATAGGGTTTTTTAGATAGCCTCAATATTGAGGCTTGTATTCTACCCCTTCTTTCCCTAGTAAAGTGGTTCGAGTAAAGCCTTACTCAGCGTACGGCAGTTTGAGTTAGGGGGTGTTTCTAATGCAAAATCTTTTGGGAAAGAAAACCTAGGTCATCGTCTGAAATCTCTGCGAAGCGTACCCCAAGGAGAAACGAGGGTCGGTCTGCTTCTACATCCACTATATCCAGTCTAATCATTTCTCCAGTGGCGAAGATAGAGTGTTGCTGCTCAGGTATTTCAATGGCCATAGGCATGGGTTTGTCAGGATCGGGTAATTCGCGGCAGTGGATAAGTGCGCCGGTCAGGCTTATATCTCGCACTTCTCCTTCCAGCGGGCCTTGTACCGTGAGTATGCTGAGGGGCCATGAAACTTTGGCTCTGGCGTACTCACGTGCCTTTTTCGTCGGGGTAATCTCTCTCGGCTTGCGTCTTGATTCGTCTACTCTACGGGCTGCCTCGAAAATTAACGTTCTGGTGTCGATTTCATCGACAGAGCGGTTGTCAAAATCCACTGAACAGTCTCGAAATTCAAATTCACCCTCTCCCCAAGAGGCAAGATCCGACACGGTTTGCTGAATCTGGAAGCGGACAGTGTTTTTTAGTATGTCATTGCTTACCAGTCCCAGATCAAGGAGGACCTCGCCCAACCTTTTGTTTGAGTCCCGGGCTTTTTCCAGGGCCTCTTTCAGCTTTTCCCAGGAAATCAATCTTTTGTTGCGGAGAATGTGCCCCAGCCGCAGACACTCGCCACCAGTGGCTGCAATGATTTTACCTTCTCTGAAACAGATGGCTCTACCAGTTTGTCCCCTGATGAAATGCAAGACGCCACTCTTGTGCTCCAGTGAGAGAACTTGAAAGATACCCGGCAGCCCCAGGGACTTGAGCTTCCCTTTGAGATCAGCAGCATCGGGGATTTCTGGGAAGCGGAAAGGATTCCAAACATGGCGCTCGTTGAATTCATAACGGCTGTGGGGCGTCTCGATTAGTTCTTGCTCAGTATACTCCTTTGGGGAATTAGAAGAAGGAAGAAGATAAAAACCTATTATTTTGCGGCTGTGTTGACTAAGGTCTCGGAATTTAATGCCCAGATATCTATCTCTTATGTCTTTAACAATACCGTTTTCGGCAACTTGAGAGTTATGGACATCATCTAGAGTGAATTCAACTTGAAGAACGTCTTCCACCTTCAAATTGTGTTTCTTAACTGTTCTACAACCAATTCCAGTATAAGATATATCTTCAATAATAAGTTTACCTTCTTCTTGATTTTCAGGTAATAATCGCTGGTAGTTCCCTGTTAACTTGACCTCTTTTCAATAATACTCCCTTTGTTCTAATTGGATCGAAAAGCAATTTCCGCATTTGCACTCAATTTGGATTGGCTGCTCGAGTGTTGCCGTTCTTGTATCAATTCTGTTAGGTTTGCCGCATTGGTGACAAGTTACAGCACATTCAAGTTTTTTACCGCAATGTATTTTTCTTACATTCATGATACGGTACCGTCCTGATCGTATTTTTCTTCCCCCATTTCGCAAAAAGGTATGCAGGTTTTCACGGGCCAACGAAACTGGTGAAGAAAAATTCTGCGAATCAGGCAAATTGATAAAGTATAATCAGAATATCTCAACAAAGATGCTACCCTACCATGAAGAGACAGAAACTCCAGGCATATTAACAAATTCTACCAACACTTATCAACCTAATTTAGCTTAACCCGGTCCATAACGGTAGAGGTGGGTTCATTAAAGAGTCAATCTGGGTTTGATCCCGGGAGGTGTGACCTCAGGAGCGCAAGGTGTTCAGGGAGGCTAGACATAAATGTCAAGAAATTGAAGGTTTCTGATGGTTAGCCTGGTTTTGGCGATCTTGGCAATTCTTTTCATAAACAAGTAGCCCATCTCGTAGTCTTTATAAAAAAGCATTTCCAACTCAGTTGCGTCCCAGACAAAGAGCTTGGTATCTTCTAGAGCCCTGGCGTGAGTTGTGTATTTTTTCTGCTCCGTGTCTACAAGGGCGGAGAAACCAATAGTGCGACCGCGGCCCAAGGTGTCGATGAGGATGACATTGTTGGCGGTTTTTTCGAGCTCGAGCCCGACCTTCCCATCAATAATTGCATAGAGATATCTGGCATAGGTTCCTTCCCTAAAGATGTAGTCACCCGCCTTGTATTCGGCTGTCAAGGTAATGTCCGCAAGCTTCTGCAGCATGGTATCCGTCAGATGGCTTAACAAGATAATTGATTTCAGATCATCAAGCTCGACCACGGCGTTCTCCTTGATTCGTGTAATTTTTCTAAGTAGATCAACTTACCAAAACTATTCTACCTAGACCAAGGGTAAAGTTACCAAAATGAGAGGCCACTAGTATTCACTGGGCAATTGTGACAGTTGGGTCAGACTAAAAACGGGCCCGTCTTTGCAGACGTACTCGCTACCGATATTACAGCGGCCGCACATTCCTATACCGCATTTCATCCGC
>CP070689.1:868646-878274 GCA_020353155.1 Deltaproteobacteria bacterium
CAACTGGGTCGGCACCGAGGAAATCCAGCAGTTTATAGAGTTCTTCCTCTCGCTCGGTCCTTTCAGCAATCGTTTTCAAGCTGATGATCTCTCTTTCAATGTCGAAATATTTCAACTTGTCATTGAGCGGCAGCTGCCAGAAAAGTAAGAATCCCCTCTCCGGAAAATCTACCCCTAACAACTCATAGCAATGCAGCATGAAAGCTTTTTCCAGTTCTTTTCTGATCCCTGCAATAGTTTCTTTTTCCCTAGGTATTTGCTCTAGATGGCAAGGTCTTCCAAAAACCTCGAAGTACATTTTTATCTTGGGCTCGGTGCCCGAAGGTCGAACCGTAACCTTAAGACCTTTGGTGTTGGGTAGATTATCAAAGTTGAAAATCAACACATTTCTCGACGCCGTGTCAGTAGGTGACAAATGTGGTTGAGGCTCTCCTTTCCATCTGTCCACTTTTTCTTTCACTGTAAAATTTCCAAAAGACTCGATGGCATTGTTTCTCAGGTGCTCCATTATGAGATGAATCTGCTCCATGCCTTTGGCACCTAGAAGCCTGATTTCGGTCAAGTAGTTATGACAATATCCATACTTGCTGTATATCTCATCGAGATAGTCAAAAAGGGTCCTGCCCTCCCCTTTGAGTTCAGCCGCTAGTTCTGCAATCCAAACAGCCGCACCGGCGGCATCTTTATCCCGGCAATAGTTCCCCATTATGATCCCGTGGCTCTCTTCGGCACCTATGATGAACCCGGTGATTCTATTTTCTTTTTCAAGCCTGTTCATCTCGTGGCCAATGTATTTGAAGCCCACCAAGAGATCGCCGATACATTGAACCGAGTTTTCTCTGGAAATGTGTTCGATTAGAGAGGTGGTTACCCCAGTCTTTATGACCACAGAGTCTCGAGTTAAAAGGTCTTTTGCTTTGTATCTTGAAATGGAGTATTGGGTCAGGACAATCCCTATTTCATTGCCATTGAGGAATAGCCATTGATCCTGGTGCTTGACCATGACACCTATTCTGTCGGCATCGGGATCTGAATTAATGATGATGTCAGCATCGATCTTATCAGCGTATGGCAGAGAAACATGGAAAGACTCGACTACTTCAGGATTGGGTATATTGAAGGTGACATTTTCAAAGGCGCCGCTCAGATTGGATGTCTTTGGGTCCAGTTTTACCCTGAAGCCCAAACCCTTGAGCACGGGATAGATAGAGGTAATGCCGGTGCCATGTAATGGTGAATACACTATCTTTACATCTCGTGCGGACGACAAGGAGACAGAACCCACGGCTTCTTGGTAAGGTTCATCTATCTCCTCGCCAATATCCTTTATCAAGCCATTGTCTTTCGCTTCAGCAAAGCCCAGTGTTTTTATCTCTTTTACCTGTTCAGTCACCTCATCCACCAGGATCTGATCATGGGGTGGAATAAGCTGCCCTCCATACCTGTCGTAGACCTTCTTGCCATTATCTGTGGGCGGGTTGTGGCTTGCACTGAACATATCGCCCGCAACTGCCTCGAGGTGCCTGACGGCAAAGGAAAGCTCTGGCGTGCTTCTGACCCCATCGAAGATAAATACCTTTATGCCATTTGCTGCGTACACTTCGGCGGCGGCAATAGCCAGGAGCTTGCAATCGAGATTCATCACCGGATTGGGCAGTTTGTAATCATAAACTCCTTTCTGGTTGTAAACCCTGACATCATAATTCAAGACCACGCCTCTCTCAGAGGCTTCCTTTCCGTACTCTTTGAGAAGATACTGTGAGTGCCCCTGAGCCGAGGCTTGAATGGTCCATTTGTTTATTCTATTGGGGCCTATACCCACCAAGCCTCTGCGCCCTCCTGTGCCAAAGGGGATTATTTGATAAAAGGAATCCAGTAAGAATTCCCATTTCCCCGATTCAATCAGATATTGGATTTGCGGCACGTAGTCCTCAAAAGCTTCCTCAGTCAGCCAGGTCTCCAGCCATTCCAGAGCAGAGGTTTTGTACTTGTCAGCAACATCCAGGGATGCGAAGCCGGCTTTTGCTTTTTTTAGAAGGGTTTCTCTCTTGGACATTTCACCATCCCGTCGCACTCAACCACACGTACTGATATGGTCTCAATGGCGGCAAATTCGCAGGAACTACCCCGAACAATTACCTACCGCACAGCTCTACCAAAGGCAAACTGAAGATGATAGGATAAATAAATATTTAGCTAATATAGCATATCAATTTATTACAGTACAAAATCGCTCAACATACGAACTAAATAGAATGGACTTTTGAAAAGCCGCCAATGCAGGATTCAATACATATCTATAAAGGACGCACTGCAAATAGGTTTGTTGGCAATCTTAGTGTCTACAGAATTACCTATGAGATAATCGCTAGGATGCACCTGTTTCCTTGTCCCCTTTGGGGCAAGCTTTTGATCTGTCCCTAGGGGTCACTTCGTAATCGAGTCTTCTAGGCCCGGATTGTTTGCTTAAGGAGTAAAAAATGTCATTGGATAAAGTGGAGAAAGGACTTTTTCGAGGTGGTTGTGCTCCAAAGGAAGGCTCGCTAGGGATGCTACTCGACGAATTTGGAGCCCAAGTCGTTGTCGGTCATCCCACCTTCCGGAACCAGGACAACATCGGTCAGGAACTTGCTAAAGGTATCAAGGCAGCAAATGAGGTGTACTCCGGGCAAAAGGTAGCTTTTGTCGTGTCCGATGGCACATGTCGAATGGACTCACCAGATGAGTCGACCATGATTGCTGCATTAGACGGAGCCTCCAGAACTTTAGGGGAACTGAGGTCTGAAGCCCGAGATCACATTCTTGTAGCAATATCTCCATACGACGGCTATCGGGGGGACCGAACACCCGGAAAAGGAAGCGCTTTGAAACTCATATTTGATGAACTAGCCTTCTGTCCCACGGTTCGCAAAGTGATTCTTTTGGATGGAGACCTCCGAAATGATCTGAAGCCGTGGTTCGATGTCTTTTTGAGTGTGGAAAAGGCTCATCGCGCCCATAGGGGGCAGCGGGACTTCTTCATTACGGCACGGTACGCTCGCCATTTTGTAGATGCTTCTCTAACCCGGTTTGTGGTGGGTCCTCTCACGACTCTCATGGGAGAATACGTTCCAGGAGGAATCTCGGGCGACATCGTTCTCTCAGCAGGAGCTGTACGGCACGAAAGGGATGCCCAATGGGATGAACACCGCCGTCGTTACGGAACAGATATCGCAACCACTTTTGACAATATCGCCGATCCAGAAACCGATATCTATGAGGTTTATTTGGGAGCAAAACTTCACGACATCACCGACGAAGCCAAACTGTCAGTGATGCCAAGGGAAGTTATCGGTTCGGCACTTACAAGACTCCTTCATTATGAGAATCAGGATGGTAGAGTGAACCGCCAGATCCGTGAGGAAATTACCCTGAAACGTCCCTATGTCTGGGGGCCGGAGAGGACGGTAATTGACTTTATCGATCCCGGATATACTGATGTTTTCGATGTGGACCGCAAGCGAGCAACCCTGGTGGAGAAATTTCCCCCGTATCAGAAAGCCATTGAGAAGGTTCTCAATCCCGAAACTCTTGCGACGCTTCGACAGGCTTACGCCCGGATGACAAATGTTTCCGGAGACGATTCTGATCCTTTTGAATTCCTGGGGGTCAGCCGGGATCTATGGATTGACATCTTGTATCAGAGCATCGCCTTTCTCCTTTCAAGTCAGGATATCGAGACTGCCAGCGGTTGTCTGAACTATCTTTACACAGCTGCCTTTCTAGAATTTTGTCGGGAAAAAATTAACAGCCTTGGAGCGCAGACCTTCGGGGAAGTAAGGCTGATGCAAAAATCACTGGGCGTTCCTGCTCATCAAGCACAAAGTTTTTACAAAAGTGAAGTAGATGACATTGTGGATCGTCTTGCTCAAGCATTCTATAAGGGGCGGCGTAAAATTCTTTCCTATCAGTAAATCCTTACCTCGACAACTGCTTCACCACGCTTGCCCCAAATGCCTTATTCTATCTTGATCTCCTTATTCAGTTCGCACTCTTTTAAAGTAATTGATCAGGCCATTGGTGGAAGAATCATGGGAAGCTATAGAACCGTCTCCTTCGAGTTCCGGCTCAATTACTTTCGCCAACTGTTTGCCCAGTTCAACACCCATCTGGTCAAATGAGTTAATCTTCCAGATCACACCCTGAGTAAAGATCTTGTGTTCATAGAGGGCTATGAGCGAGCCCAGTGTTTTTGGTGTGAGTTTCTTGAAAAGAAATGAGTTAGTAGGTCTGTTCCCCTGGAAAGTCTTGGCATGCACCAGCCTTTCCAGCTCATTGCCAGAAAGGCCTGAAGCCGTGAGTTCGGCTCTCACTTCTTCTTCAGTCTTTCCTTTCATCAGCGCCTCGGTCTGAGCCAGGAAGTTGGCAATGAGAATAGTGTGGTGTTTGCCCACAGGGTTGTGGCTCAGAGCCGGGGCCAGAAAATCGCAGGGGATAAGCTTGGTACCCTGATGAATAAGTTGATAAAAAGCGTGTTGTCCGTTGGTTCCCGGCTCGCCCCAGATGATGGGGCCGGTTGAGTAGTTTATTCTTTCCCCATCTTTGGTCACACCTTTTCCATTGCTTTCCATATCGCCTTGCTGAAAATAGGCTGGAAATCGGTACATGTACTGGTCGTAGGGCAAAATGGCATGGGTCTCGGCGCCAAAGAAATTGTTGTACCAAATTCCCAGCAATCCCATAACCACCGGAATGTTCTTCTCAAAGGGTGTGGTGCGAAAGTGCTCGTCAACCTTGTGAGCCCCACTCAGAAGTTCTTCGAATCGGGCCATGCCAATTGAGAGCACAATTGACAGGCCAATGGCAGACCACAATGAATAGCGACCTCCTACCCAGTCCCAAAACTCAAACATATTATTGGGATCTATGCCAAATTTGGACACTTCAGCAGTGTTAGTGGAAACAGCGACGAAATGCTTGGCCACTGCCCCTGCATCCATGGCTTCAGCTAGAAACCACTCCCTGGCGGAGGTGGCGTTGGTCATGGTCTCCTGAGTAGTGAAGGTCTTGGAGGCAATAACGAATAGGGTGGTCTGAGGGTTCACTCGCTTGAGCGTTTCCGCCAAATGGGTACCGTCGATATTGGACACGAAATGCGAGCGTATGTTGGGATGAGAATAGTGGGCCAGAGCCGCCGTTACCATTTGGGGCCCCAAATCAGAGCCTCCAATGCCAATATTGACCACATCGGTAATGGCCTTGCCCGTATACCCCTGCCATTCTCCCGACCGCACAGAGTCACTAAAAAGCCGCATCTTTTCGAGAACCCTATTTACCTCCGGCATAACATCCTCGCCGTCTACCAAGATTGCCCTGTTTGAACGGTTACGTAGGGCAACATGGAGGACAGCTCGACCCTCAGTGTTATTGATCTTCTCCCCGGAAAACATGGCCTCGATCATCTCAGCAAGGCCCGCTTGTCGCGCCAATTCTACAAGAAGATCAATGGTCTTTTCGGTAATCCGGTTCTTGGAGTAGTCAAAGAGAATGTCATTGAACCGCAGTGAAAACTTCTCAAAGCGCTTGGGGTCACTCGTAAATAAATCCCGCATATGTAGGGCGGAGATCTCTTTATAGTGTTCTTTTAGATCCTTCCAAGCTTGTAATTGGGTCACGGGTGGCATGGTATGTATCCCCTCACTTTAGAGGTAAAGAAGATGTTTTTACACCGGTCATTGGGCACCGCTGCGTCCTTGCGTAGGGGCGGGGTTTATCCCCGCCCGAAAAAATGAATCTTGCGGAGCCCACACGGGCGGGCGTAAAGCCCGCCCCTACTGTTCTGAATCATCTCCATAAAAATTATTTTAACCTCTAACCTCTCTCTCAAGAGCTCCGTCTTAAATCAATGATCTCCATTCGATTATTTGCTTCCGGATGCTCGGGCGACGGTCCAGCGGAAAGGATCACCAGATCTCCTTCCAATCCGTGCGCTTGCACCCAGTCCCTGGCAAAAGCATTCCAGTTCTCCACCATCTCAGGGACATGCAGAGGATGGACGCCATAGGAAAATTGCAGTTTTTGGCAGGTCGCCTCGTCTGAGCTAGCAGCCGCTATCCAAACCGGAAGCCTGAAACGGGCTATACTGCGAGCGGACGCACCCGTTAGGCTGGGAACCATCACAGCTGCCGGGGAGACCGTTTCCACTGCAGTCTCAACGCTCAAGGCAAGAAGATCTGTCAGTCTGACATTGCAATCGTGGCCGCACTGTTTGAGCTCCTCACGGACCCTATATCCTGGACGGTGTGGCTCGGTGGCAGCGGCTATTTTTGCCAGCATGGCCGTTGCCTCCACGGGATAACTTCCCATGGCTGACTCCTCGGAGAGCATAACACAGTCAGTACCGTCCAAAATGGCATTGGCCACATCAGTGGACTCTGCCCGGGTAGGAAGTCGGTTTGTCGTCATTGACTCCAGCATCTGGGTGGCAGTTATGACAGGTTTTCCAAGGAGGTTTGCTCTCCGTATGAGCTCTTTCTGGGCTATGGCTATCTGCTCTATTGGTATTTCTACTCCCAAATCCCCACGGGCTACCATGATTCCATCTGCAGCTTCTAATATATCCTCTAAGTGATCCCGCGCCCTCGAGCGTTCAAGCTTGGCGATAATGAAGGGGTTGTGTCCCAGGGCGGCAGCAGCTTCCTTAACAGCCATAATGTCTGCAGCCGACTCCACGAAAGACTGGCTGACCGCGTCAACCCCCTGTTCCAGGGAAAACTTCAGACATTCATGGTCTCGCTCGGTAAAGGCACTTATACCGAGATCTATGCCAGGTAAATTCAGCCCTTTTCGAGACCACAATTCACCTCCCACCAAGACTCGACACAAGACATCATTATCCGCTACGGAGACAACTTCCAGCTGAACAAGTCCATCGTTGAGAAAGAGTGTGTCTCCGGGCTCCACAGTCCGAGCTAAGCGATCAAATGAAACTGACGCCCCTGTTCTGTCGCCCACCCCTGCACCCACGGTGAGAGTGAAAGGCTCACCTGCTGTCAGCTCAATAGGCTCTTCAGCAAGCTCTCCAATGCGCATCTTCGGGCCAGGCAAATCGGCCATGATGGCAACCCGTCGCCCCACGGCCCGGGCAGCAGCGCGCACATTCTCAATTACTTTCTCATGACTGGCAAAGTCTCCATGGGAGAGGTTTAGGCGGGCCACATTCATACCGGCTAAAATCATCTTCTCCATAATCTCAGGAGATTGGGACGCCGGGCCGATGGTACAGACGATCTTGGTCTTGTTGGGCGGAAGTGTCATGCACTTTCCTCTTAATATAAATATTCAAAGGAGTTGGCGAACAGCCTCTTGGGGAATTACGCTCTTATCTCAATGGAAACAGCAAGGGCACAACCAGCAAGGTGACCGCCATGGCCAGAATCTGTAAGGGCACGCCTACCTTGACAAAATCATTAAATCTGTAGCCGCCCGGCCCAAGAACCAGCGTATTCACCGGCGATGCCACTGGGGTTGAGAAAGCTGTTGAGGCGGCCAGGGCCACAGTCATCAGGAAAGGATAGACCGACACCCCCGCCTCCATGGCAGCACCGACAGCAATGGGTGCAACCAATACAGTAGTAGCGGTATTGGAAATAAACTGACTAAAAATAGAGGTAATGATAAACAAACCCGCCATCAGAGCTATGGGACCAAACTCGCCCAGGCTTTGCGAAAGGCCGTCGACGATTAACTCCACTCCTCCTGTCTGCTCCAGAACTGTGGCCATGGGTAGCATTCCGGCGATAAGAACCAAACTCTCCCAGTTAATCGCTGTGTACGAATGCTTCATGCTGACGCAGCCTGTCAAGACCATGGCCAATGCTGCCAGCAAAACCGCGGTAACTGCATCCACAAGCTTGAAGGTCATCAGAAGCATCATGCCCAAGGTCACCGCCAGGGCCCAGGGGGCCTTGCTTCGATTTGGAGCAACCTCGCTCATTTCTCTGGGCAGATTCAAAACCAGGAAGTCCTTTTTTTGGCCTTGCAAAAGGTCGATTTGAGACCAGCCACCGCCCATTAGGAGTGAATCTCCGAAAGCAAAGGGCGTTTCAACCAAATTGTTCTCCAACGGCTCACCCTGACGTAAAACGGCAATCACAGACAAACCGAACCGCTCGCGAAAGCGGGCTTCGCCTAGAGTCTTGCCAATGAATTCGGACCTCGGTGCCAACAGCACTTCCACTAGCCCAAGCTCTTTAGCCGCAACTTTACCCTGCCCCTTCCCGAACTCTAGCCTTTCTAATTCTTCGGCCTTTACCAGTCTGTCTATCTCCTCATTGGTTCCAACCGCGTAGATTACATCCCCCGCCCTGAACTCCGTGCCGATAAGGGCGGGCTTTACTGTTTTAGTGCGGCGCTGCTGCCGTTCCATCCCGAGCACGGTTATGCCATATCTGGTTCGAAGCAGGGCCTGCCCCACAGTCTTGCCTTCCAAAGGCGAACCGGCCCATATGCGCAAACGGTGTAACTGATTGGTAACTTTGTAAATCTCGGCAAGATCTCTCAGAGAAAGACGGTCTCTTGCTGCGCCTTCCTCCCCTTCCTCCCGGGGAAGTAAGCCACGCCCGAATAACATTATGTATGCAATCCCAACAAGCAGAACCAGCAGACCAATGGGGGTAAAGTCGAAAAATCCGAAGGATTCTAAACCCTCCTTGGTCAACTGGGTGCTCACAACCAGGTTGGGAGGGGTACCGATCAAAGTCAACATTCCGCCAATGAGCGAGGCAAAAGCCAGGGGCATCATCAGCCGTGATGGACTTGAGCCGGCCTTGGCTGCCAAATTAAGGGCTACCGGAATGAATATAGCAACAGCTCCAGTGGAACTCATAAAAGCCGAAAGGCCGGCCACCACCAACATTAACAGAATTAATAGGCGGCTTTCACTGGTTCCAGCCACGCTCATCAGCCAGTCCCCAATTGCGTATGCCACGCCTGTACGAAAAAGTGCTTCTCCCACCACAAATAGACCTGCAATCAACAAGACCACCGGATCACCAAAACCCGCCAGGGCATCGCTCGGCGAAAGCAAGCCACTGAGTATCAAAGCTACTATGACCATGATGGCCACCACATCCAGCCGAAAGAGGCCACTAACAAATAGGATTATGGTGATCAGCAATAGGCCAAAAACAAACAGGATTTCCCCTGTCATTGATTTTACCCTAGGTGCTTAATATCTTTTGGATAATCGCTTTAGTTATCATATAGGTCGGTCGTATTCCTTCCAGCCCCATTGGACCGGCAGCCAGTGTCTGCCCGCTCTTTAAAGGGTTATCAGAAGCATAATAGGCATACCTGACTTTGACGCCCTTAGGGATATGGCCTCTGATAATCGCAGCATTTATGGCGCGCTGGTAATGACCGCCTTCCATCTCCAATCCGACTGCTTTCCATGTCGTGGTCTGAAATTTATCCAGAATGTCGCGGTTCTGTAAAGAGGTGCCGAGCACTGTCACAATTGGACCCACGTAAATGTCTATGTCGACGTCAAAGTCCTCCCTAGTCAGATCGTTATCCACAATATACTTTTGAGCCTGTCCCTCGAGGACGTGAGCTGTTGCCAGCATTATGTCGCCCATTTCCACCGGTA
>CP070689.1:878374-882252 GCA_020353155.1 Deltaproteobacteria bacterium
CAGGGCGTGAAAATTCAAATTTCGCAATTCGAAATCTCACCCTATGCCCTATGCCCCATGCTCCATGCTAAGGGCTACTGACTACTGGCTACTGACTACTTAAGCTTTTAGATTCGAACGATTTCAACGGCTTGAAAGAGCGGCCGGCCGCTCCATGAGGAGGGCATCCTCGCCGTCGTGATAATAACCCTTTGCCCTTCCAATCCAATTGAAACCAAGAGCAAGGTAAAATTCTTGCGCCCCCACATTACCTACTCTAACTTCAAGACGCAGGGGCTTACCAGCACAATTGGCTAAGGCCTCTTGCACCAATCGGGTCCCGATGCCAGTTCGCCTTCGCTCCGATCTCACGGCCATGGAGATCAGATGTCCATCCGGGCTGAAGACAATATACCCCGTGATAAGGTCAGATACCTCTACCAGGAAAGTGTTTGGATAACTTTGATGAAGCATCCAGAATTGTCCAAGATCGTATTGCGATTTTGGAAAGGCTTCAGCTTCTATCTTCAGAAGCTCATCAAAGTCTTCAGGCCGGACCTTTCTGATCATACCCACCAACTATTTTGCAGGCAGTTCTGGACCTAAGCTTAAGCCCTTAGCCTTATCGAGGCATATCCAGACTCTGTTCGAGGCTGCGCAAATCCTCCTCCGCGTAATTTAGCCGGTGTTCCACGATGGCCAGGTCCTCAGTGGTATCCTCTTGGCTGGTGGCTTTCTTGTGGGCAACCTGTTGGAGATGGCTGATATCTATCACTGTGGCGTCACCAATATCCTGAAATAATTGAAGAAGGGCTCGAGCGTACTGCTCCGTGTAGGAGAAGAGATAGGCAAACTTGAAGTTCTGGCGGTAATCTTTAAAGTAAGTAAGCAACTCGTTCTGCGTTTCAGTTTTTACAAGGGTGACAGCCTCTCGAAAAGCCTCTTCACCTGATTCTCCAATCCCTGCTCTATCTCGACGTAGAACCCGGTTCTTAAATCCTGAAAAGAGGTGACCCAATCGTCTTAGACCGAACCTCAACAGTAAAGAGCTCCGTCCCAAGGCCTCCGAACGCTGGATAAAGGCAGAGAAAGGCGGCGGTGCTATGGCCGGCCTTTTTGGCTCAGGTAGCCTTTCAGGAGCGACCAAGCTAAGTGTCAGGCCGGTTTCTGCCAGGGTACTTTGGTATTGCCGGAGTGCCTGCCCCACTAGATCCCAGTAGCCCGCGGCAGCCTCCATGAGTTTTTTCTCAATATTTTCCTCTTCGTTTTTGGCAAAATCGATAATCCTCAGATTAACCTTGTCAATCAGGTGACGAGAGAGCATCTGCCTGAAATCCTGGTAGAACAGATAAAGGTTCGCCAGTAGCTTCCTGGTCTCAGTCACTTTGATCCGTTTAAAGCTGTCTACCTGATAGTTTTCTATCAGCTGCATGGTGTCGCTGATAATCGGACCGTACTTAGTGTCAAAATAGGAATCAACGGCTTTACGGATTTGTTCCTTTAGTGTGTCCTGAAGGCCCTTGAGTGTGTGTTCCACGGTGCTTAGTGCCGCCGCCACTGATTGCTGGCTCATCTTGATCTCTTCAGCCAAAACTTGCAACTCTTCTTGATCCTTGGACAGCAGCTCTTGTCGAGTGTGGACTGAATCTTTCATGCTCTTGCTAACCCTCTGCAAGTGGCTCAACACCCCCCCGAGGAGAACTCTGTTTCGCTCGCTATTAACAAGAGTCTTTAAATCATTGCGAAAATTCTCATAGTCCCGTCGCGACATCTCTACCATTGCTTCTTCTTCGTACCAACCCTCCAATCGCCTCCTCTCTCGTGAGGATAGATGATCTAGGCTCTCTTCTGCCTCGAGCAATTGAAAGAGGGCAGAAAAAGTGTAGATCTTGGTTTCCCCTATGAGCAGGCTGAGCTCTGCTCTCACTCTCTCCTGCAGTTGCTTCAGAGCATCAACATCGCCGTGTTCATCAAAATCCACGTTAAAAACAAAGAGGGTTCGTGGCAACATTCGCAGTATTTTTATGGCTTCGATGAGTTTTAGGTCCGCTTGTCGCAGCCCTACCCGACTGCTTATGAGGTAAAGGATGTAGTGACTGCCGAGTAAATACTCTTGGAGCAGAGCAAAATGGAGGGGATTGGGTGAATCGCTGCCCTGGCAGTCACCTATTTCCACCAGGTCACCCAGCCACGAGATGGGCAACCGCAGCTCCATATCCCGGAGGTATACTGACTGAGATTCCTGGCTGACAAAATCCTGATGCTTATGGAGTTCCTCTGCGCCGAATTCAAGCAAAACCGGTTTATCTTTCACGTATGCACTGAGCGTATCGTAGCCGCTCAAGTAGGCGCTAATCAGGATTATGTTGGGATCAAATGTCTCCCCCCCTGCCAGATTGTCTAGCTTCAACTCTTGGATTAACTGGTGTAGCCTGTTCCTATTCTGTTCTCGCCTCAAGTCTACAAGATCGGGACTCTCAGAGTTTCTGGTTAGACCAACCATTGATAGGGCCTCGTTGACTTCACCATTTATCTCTTCCCAAGACTTTATTTCGACCCATCCTTTTTCCTCGGAGTCCGCCCTAATCCGGGTGATAAAGGCGGTAATGATTCCGGCTCCCCGCCGGAGCAGATCTCTCCCTTGCAGAGCATTGATGAAAGTACTCTTGCCGGATTTCACCGGCCCCACAACAGCGATTCTTAACGTCTGATCCTCTAGAGACTCAGAGACCGCTGCGAGACTGCGACGCCACGAAGTCACTTGGGCTGAATCTTCCTTGAACAGGGGCGACAGTTCCTCAGTGAGCGTCTCTAGAATTTCTCTTAAATTCTCCAGACGAATCTGTGGATTAGGATCTTGCTGCATAGCGAATATCAAGGATCTCCAAGTTTTTTATTCCACCAGGAGTTTGGACCTTGACGTCATCCCCGGGCTCTTTTCCTATAAGGGCTTTACCTATGGGTGAGGTCACCGAAATCGTACCTTGAGCCAGATCCGCCTCATAGGGTCCTACTAGACGGTATTGTACTTCCTCGCCCGTGTCCAGGTCCTCCAGCTCTACCGTAGTGCCAAATGTCACCCGTTCAGCTGAGCCCTGTGCCACCTCAACTATTTCGCACTGGCTGAGCTTGTAATGCAAGTCGTTGATCTTGCCTTCGAGCATGGCCTGCTTTTCCTTGGCCGCTTCGTACTCGGCGTTTTCGGTAATATAACCATGTTCACGGGCCTCTGAAATCGCCTGAATCACTTTCGGCCGTTCCTTTTGCTCCAGCCTTTTTAACTCTGCTCGCAAACGATCATATCCTTCCCGAGTTATGGGTAGGCGATTCATAGATATCTCCTTGTTCCAGTGTCACTTCCATTTACAGCTGTAATCGCAGGGATTTCGCGAAAATATTTACCTCTTGGGGGAGAGAAAACAACTTCTCGGATTCACTTGAGGAGATATTCGCTTATGATTATAAACCCGCACAGCTAAGAATTATAGACCTTTATTAAAATTGAAAGCCCCGGCCTTTCTTCAGCCGGGGCATTAACCAGAATTAGGCTTCCTACTCAATCAGAGTATAACTGTCAAGGGTTTCAGCTATATACCCAAATAAGCTTCTCTTATATCACTTGATTCTGCAATCTCGGCTGCTGTTCCCTCTGCCTTTATCCTGCCCTCGTGCATAATGTAAACATGGTCTGCGGCCTTGAGGCAGGCTTCAGCGTTCTGCTCAACCAGCAGGATGGTTAACCCTATCTCGTTTTTCAGTTTCTCAATGGTCTCGAAAACCTCACCCACAAGCTTTGGTGCCAATCCCTGACTGGGCTCATCCAGCATGATCAGTTTAGGCTTGGTCATCAGTGCCCGCCCTATGGTAACCATTTGCTGTTCTCCGCGACTGATCGAGCC
>CP070689.1:882352-889609 GCA_020353155.1 Deltaproteobacteria bacterium
AACATTTCTTTTAAATGTGGTCAGAGGTGAGTTCCTACTGGCTGAAGTAAGATGTTGACAGGACTCTCATGTTCAACATTGTGCATTGGGGGTTGAAGAAAGTCTATCCTAACCCGAATAATTCATGAATGGCTGTCGATTTCATGAATTATTCGCCCTGCGGGCCCTTCGGCTTTGCTCAGGGTCCTGAGCCTGTCGAAGGACTTCGACTTCGACCATTAGAGGTCTCCGCTCAGGGCTAGCCTTGAGTCCCTCGACCCTGCTCGGGACCCTGAGCTAGTCGAAGGGCAAGGTGTGAAACACCCAGTCGAAACCTGAATGAAAGCCAACAGCTTTCTTGCAGGTGCTGGTTCACGAATCCCCGGGATTCGTGAATAATGCAGGCTAGTTTTTGGGGTCAAGCTGAACCAGGAGGGTTAAACCCCGGATTCCATGTACCCTAACACGTTGTCCACGCCTGATTGGGGGGCTACCTTCAATCACCTCTGCCTGCCATTTTTCGGCCCCAATCTCGACATAACCATAGGGGTGCAAGTCATTAATGGCAATTCCCCGCGCTCCCTCCATGGTATTTGTCGTGGCAGGACTATCCGGATCGTAAGCCCGCCAGACCAAGGGAAACATAACTATGTCTTTTATTACCAGAAATGCTACCAGGCCACATATAAACCAGATGGGGAGATCCACCCATTTTCGCACCATTATCAGGACAGCAATTACCAGGGCTGTGAAGGGAATCTGGAGAAGTGCGTAACGCAGCACAACCCTAGCTGACCAGCCTTTTCTTGACATGCTCTAACACCCTTTCCGCTTTTTTTCATAGCCCAGATGTTTCATAAATTGCTTGCTGCGACCCTGAAACTGGGAACCCGCTTGCGGGACTGAGCGGAGCGCAGCGAGCGCGAATAATATGGGCGTCCTTCCGGGCGTCCTCAGGTGTCGGTCCCTGCGACGTACCGTTCAGGTACGCCTCGTAACCAATACCTTGCAGGTGCCCGGTGGCACGCCCATCTTCATGGTCTCGCGACATCAGTTTATGAAACATCTGGGCTAGACCTATTTACTAACTCCCTATGAGTAGGTCAACATAAATAAATAAAAGAAGTAGCCAGTAGTCAGTAGCCAGAATCCAGTAGGCAAAGAACATCAGCCAGCAGTCAGCGGACAGCTTGCAGCGGGTAGCAAGCAGCAATAATCCTTTAGACTGGATAAATTTTTACTGTCGGCTGCCTGCTGTCAACTGCTTGCTGGATGATTCGCTTGCGGATTGTGCCCTGCTTCAGAACCACACCAGGTAAAGTGGTAATTTATTTCCAATATGTTACCTTTACTTCCTAATTTTTGAATCCTAGTTTTTAATTATAAATGCAATAAATAATTGAAATTAAATATAAATTTGTAATATTGCCCATTGGCATGATCTTTGTTTACAGAGCTTTCAGCAGTCATTGTCACTAATGTTTGAGCTGCAGAAGAATATCACTAGAGAGGCTCATGAAAGAAAGTAAAGTAAGACGGCTGTCAGTGCGGGTTCCGGCCATAGGATGGGAAGCCTACATATCGAATGAGAGATCGAAGAACACCAGAGCGAAAATTAGCAATTTTAGCGCGGACGGGGCTTACCTCATAACAAAAGAACAATATGAGCCTGAGTCAAGGCTCAGACTGTCGATCAAGTCACCCCTAATTTGTTTTTCCGTCACCGGATTGGTGGTTCGTAGAGATCCGTACGGCCTAGCGGTACGATTTCTCGATCATAGTGAATCAACTAGAAGTTCGCTCTTGAGGATTATCTCTAAATTTTTGGCAGAAAAAAGGGCACAAAGACCCTTTGTGAAAGAGACTCCAGTATGCCTCGAAAGCAAACCAAAGGGCAATTTTAATTCAGAGCAGGAATGTTTTTACAGCGCTTCGCTTTTAGCCACTGCACCGTGCAGCAAAGACTTAAGTTCGGCAGAGAAAAATAGCATTAGCAAGAAGGAGAGCAGTCTTATGATTTGCTCAGCTCAAAGGGAGAGCCGGGACTCATTGAAAGTATTTTTGAGTGACAGCGGGAAAACCACAGTGAAGTGCCCTTTCTGTAAAAAGTGCCATCACACCACAGTCCCTAAACATTTTCACAACAAACCGGTTATGGGAAAATGTAACTGTGGGGAGTCTTTTCCTGTTCTTTTCGACAGTCGCAAATATTACCGCAAAGAGGTGCGACTGCCTGGGATGTATTGGAATACCTTTGGCGAGAAGGATCTGATGACTGTGACAACTCTGTCTTTTTCCGGTGCGGGGTTTGAATCAGGACAGCGAAATCCTTCTCTAAATTCCGGCGAAACTATCCGGCTGAACTTTTTGCTCAAAAACAGTGATAAGATCTGGATTAAATCAGATGCACTGGTCAGACGGGTTAATGGTAATCAGATAGGTGTAGATTTTATAGGGATGGATGAGCACCACCAAAAGTGTCTCGGTTTCTATCTGATGCCATGAGAGAGGGAAAGAAGAAAGCAGGCAGCAGGGAGCTCAAAGCCGCTTCAACTAGGCACTAGGCAGTAAGCACTAGGCACTTTTCGATTTCGGATCTCGGAATTCTCTAGGTATCTTGGCCTTTTCGGTGGGCCTTTTGCAATGAAAGAGAAAATGGCAGAATTGAGCGACAATCAGATTGAAGCTTTGCTTAAGAGCTATCTTGAAAAGATTTTGCGCGAGGATGAAAGAGATAGATCTATGGAGGGCAAAAAAAGTTGGCAAGGTGTGGAGGATCCGGACGAGCATGTTGATGCCATGGCCTATCTACAGCATGACTGTCGCCGGGAACTTGCCATAGGTAACTATAGCCGGGGAAGCGGTGCGGTCGATCGTCTATTAAAAGAGAGAGGCATAAAGTTGGATCGAGACGGTGAGAGCTACAAGAAGCTGTGCCGTGGAATGATGAAACTTATGATAAATCATCTCGAGATCGACATTAGGCGCACTCGTCTTGACTATTCCCTAGACAACCTGCCATTTTCCGAGCTCTTATGAAAAGGGGGTAGTTCGAAGACCTGTGACCTTTTCTTATCCTCCAGAGGGTAACTTGATTTGAATCTCGCCGAGTAGCCCGCGCCTAATCATCTTTTATCTTGCCAGCTTGATCCACATCTCCTATTCTATAAATTATATTTTCTATCATAGTATTTTTCGCAGTCTCTAGTTGTTCGATGCTCCCTCAGGGCTGAAGTCTTCCCACACACGCTCCAATTTGATAGCGGAAATTAATCTTCCACTAATCCCGAAGAAGATGAAAAATACGGACAAGACCACAGAGCAGCTGCTAGACGAGATAAAGGAACTGCGGCAGAGGATTGCCGAATTTGAGCTCTCACAAGAACACCGTAAGCAGGCCAAGAAAGCACTGCGGGAGAGTGAAGAATTGTTTCAACTGGTTGCTGATTTTACCTATGATTGGGAATATTGGCTTGCCCCGGATGGCAAATACGTTTATGTATCGCCAGCTTGCCAGCGCATTACCGGTTACTCCGCCGATGAATTCCACAGGGATCCAAAATTTCTCAGCACCATAATACATCCAGAAGACAAAGACGCGGTTTCTAGACACTTGGAAGAAAGCTTGGAAAGCGACCAGGTGCTGCATGTTGACTTTCGCATAATTACCCGAAGCGGAGAGGAACGTTGGATCAGTCACTTTTGCCAACCGGTCTACGGTAAGGATCAAAGCTATCTGGGCAGACGTGCTAGCAACCGGGACATCACCCGACGTAAACAGCTGGAAGAGGAGCTCCAGAGGGCTAATAGATCACTTAAGATGCTGAGTGCCTGCAACCATGCTCTGATTCATGCCGAGGACGAAGAAAGCCTGCTAAACAGTATATGTCAGATCATCGTAGAGGAAGGTGGATACAGGCTGGCATGGGTTGGATTTAGAGAAAAAGACCAGAAGAAAACCGTGCGTCCGGTGGCGCAGGCAGGATATGAGGAAGGCTATCTCGAGAGCCTGCACATCACCTGGGCTGATCGTGAACGAGGTCGCGGCCCTACGGGCAGGGCTATACGTAGTGGTGAACCGAGCATTGCTAAAGACATTCTGAATGATCCCAGTTTTGTTCCCTGGAGAGATGAAGCACTGAGGCGTGGCTTTGCCTCATCCGTTGCCCTCCCTTTGGCAAGCCGGGGGCAAACATTTGGGGCCTTAAACATATACGCATCAGAACCAGATGCATTTGATAGGGAAGAGGTAAATCTTCTCGGAGAACTAGCCGGTGATCTATCCTTTGGCATAATTGCCCTGAGAGCGCGGGTCGAGCAAGAAAATGCGGAGGCGGCCCTGCGAAGAGCTCATAGTGAGTTGGAAAGGCGGGTTAAAGAGCGCACGCGGGAACTGGTTGAGGCCAACGACAGGCTCAAAAACGAGATAGAAGAGCGCAGGAGGCTAGAGAAGATCCTGACCCAGAAAGAGAAACTTGAGACTTTGGGAGCCATCGCAGCTGAGGTGGCCCACGAGATTCGTAATCCTCTGGTAGCTATCGGTGGTTTCGCCAGACGCCTCAGGCAAAAATTCCCAGATTTGACTGAAAGCGAGATTATCCTTCGCGAATCTGAACGGTTGGAGAGGATTCTGTTCCGCATAGTGGATTACTTAAAACCGGTCGAAGTTCGCTTTCAGGAGTGTTCCATCAATACTATTGTCAGCGACTGCAAAGATATTCTATCGTCTGAATTAGAGAGAAGGAAGGTAATCTGCCGGTTAAATCTTGATCCAAAACTTTCGCAGGTTCGGGCGGACCCGGATATATTGAAGCAGGTCTTTATCAATTTGATCCGCAAAGGGGCGGAGTTCATGATCAGGGGGGGCAATATAGTTATAAAGACCTGGGAAACGGAGCAGGATATTCTCACAGAGTTTGGTAACCGAGGAGCAGGACTTCAGGTCAAACATCCCGAACAGCTTTTTATGCCTTTTGCTGACGAAGGTGAAAGTATCGGGCTGCCGCTCTCCTATCGGTTGCTCAAAGACATGGGCGGCCTTCTTTCTTTTTCACAAGCAAAGGACCATATAGCCTTCACAGTAACTCTACCCAAAAATTTTCTCTTCCAGCGTCCGGGGGAAACCAGCTAGCAGCATAAAGACAGCTGGCAGATTGCAGCGGGCACCTGCTTCAACTAGGCACTAGGGACTAAGCACTAGGCACCGCGGAACGTTTTGTTGATTAGTTATTGATCGGAATGGGAGCTACGAGGCAGGTTCATCCCCACCGCCAAGCCAGTGGTTTGCCTCTTCCAGGTTGGTGAAAACCTTTATCTCAAAAGGGAGAGACATTGTTTTTGTGATCAGTTGGTACATCTTGGCCAGTCCAAAGGGCGAGCCCTCTTCAGCGACAAAGGCTGTCTTGCCACCTCTCCGGGTAGAGAGGTTGAGGGTGCTCACAGAGCGTGCAAGATTCCATATCTCTTCTTCGGTCAACTCTACATTTCCCTGGCGGAAGTCCCATAAGGCGTGAAGTGTGACCTGACCTGCATAGAAGGAGCGTATGGCAACAGCGATCTCACGGGCGGTTACTTTCCCACTTACAGTGAAAATGGTGAGCTTCCTCGCTCTATCAACCTCTGTCTCGATCATGAAAACGATTCTAGCAAGTTTGTGAGAATGATGAAAGGGGAAGGGTGTTGTTTTGTTGCGTAGGAAGGAAATATTTTGTAGGATTTTGTGAGCACTAGGCACTTTTTGATTGCGGATTGCCCATTTCGGATTGCGGAATTTTTAGCTGACAGCTGAGTGCTGATCGCTGACGGCTGAATGAAACCGGCTCAACCGACAGAGTTTAGGGAGTAAGGAGCCTTTATAGTGTTGATTTGAAATAAGGGGATGATCTCAGTGAACTATAAGGCAGTGGCGCAGGGAGGAGACCGAAATGTAATAATCGATGGGGAATCTAGTGTTGATGAAATGAGGGTCACCCCTAATTTGGCCGGCGATCAATTCAAAATTGAGCTACTCATAGCAGATGATTGTCCGATTCGGACAAGTTGCGTTCGCCTTGAAGAGGGAGTCAACTCGATTTGTAACTATTTGGGTTATGACGGTGTGGATCTCAAACAATTAATCTGTCAACATGAGGCCTCAGCAAAACTCCGAGTTGTGAATGAATTATGGGTCGAGGGATGCCCATTGGGAAAAAACTGCGCTAACTGCAAAGATCTTCACAGCATAAACATACCTACATCATTCGAACCAGAGAAATCCCACGCCTATGTCACCTGTAAAACCAGGCATAGAACAAAAGCGCATTGAGCTTTCGTTTGACCCTTGCTTACTCTGTTTCCCGTAAGACCATATCTGTACAAGTACTAAGAGCTCCTAATTATTTGGTTGAGCGGGACTGTAGGAGAATAATTGATGAAAAGAAAACTGCGAGGACTCAAGCATAGGGAAATTCAGTTGGATCTCAGCCTTTACCGGGTTGGCGTGCCCATCCGGGGGTTGTCTGAAATGAAGCTGAGTGTCGCGGATCTATGGCCGGAGGGGGCCGAGAAGACGATTATGTTCGTGCACGGCTACGCCGGCTGCGCCGAGACCTGGGAATACCAGATCAACCACTTTGCCCGGGAGTACCGCGTTATTGCACCCGATCTGCGCGGGCACGGCCAGAGCGATGCTCCTTTCACCGAGTACACCATGTCGGAGTTCATTGACGATATCAATACGATCGCTGAAGTGCTAAAGCTGCCAAAGGAGTTCGTTCTGGTCGGTCATTCCTTTGGCGGCTCCATCTGCATTGAATACGCCCATGCACACCCGGAACGTTTGGAAAAGCTGGTTCTCATTGCCACTGCTGGCGAGTACCCTCTTCCTCGCGGGGCTTCAATCCTCTCCCGCGTCCCGGCGGCGGCCTTTCGACCATGGTGGAAGTACCGTCCGCGCTGGAACGCTGAGATCCACGTAATGAAGCGTTTGATGCTAAACAACATGCGTAAGTGGCAGGGCTGGCCGCTTTTGGAGAATATCCGCACGGATACCCTGATCATTACGGGTGAGCGTGATCGCTATTTTCCCCGCCATGTTTTCGATGGCGTGAGTAAAATGATGCCGAGGGCAGAGGTCATCGACGTTGGTGTGTCCAAGCACAAGGTCCAGCTTGAGCGGCACCAAGCGGTTAACCGAGCCATTGATCGCTTTACCTCTGACGATGTGGAGGGGCGACGTATCTCTTGGCGTGAGCAAACCGCCAAATCGAAGCTGAAGAACGATCGTCCATGGCTCGCGAG
>CP070689.1:889709-892875 GCA_020353155.1 Deltaproteobacteria bacterium
GGTCCAGTCGGACCCTTTCCAGCTGGATTTCGGCCACATCCAATCCCATGTTGGCCAATTGATAGGTGGATAGGGTTTCAAACCCGGTAAAAAGGGGCTGCTGAACTCTGCCGGTGAATCTATATTGATTTCTGTCCTCGTTTTCAAAGGTAACACCGCCAAATCGTGTTGTAGTTTCGCTCGGACGGCGGTAGCTGTATTCTGTAATAAGCTTAGGGAAAAAGCCGGTTCGTGCTTCCTTATTTTGCTCCCGGGCAAAGCTGACCTCTTCTTTGGCAAGCTGAACTTCCAGATTTCTCTCTAACGCCATTTGAATGGTCTCTTCTAGGGTTAGCAGTCGTCCTCTCTGCTGGGCGGGCAGATTATTCGGCAACAAACCGAAAAACATACTCAACGCCAGAACCGCCAGCCACTTGATGAGGTATTGTATCCGGCTCAGATTCTTAATTTGCCAAACCATCTCTCACCTCGTTTTTGTTTATTTAGCACGCAGTTGGGATTACCTCTGCACCGAATCCCTCTCGTTCATATGGAATCGCCAGAAGTTTGTCAAGGGTGGGTTATTTTCCGGTTTGCTCGAGGTTCAATTGTGGTTGGTGGAATCACGAATGAGATGGAGCTGCGCCATTGCCACGGGGATTTACCTCAGACTGATTGGTCCCTAATTCCTCAAGTGCTGCCTCACTGCCGCATAGGGATTGGTAGGGCCATGTCCTCGTCCCAGTGAAAGTCCATGACGAATGGCCTCAGTTATGAAACGCTTTGCCGCCTCCACCGCCTCGACCACATCGAGTTCCTGAGCAAGATAGGTGGCGATGGCAGAGGCATAGGTACATCCGGTGCCATGTACATTTTTAGTCTCAACCCTGGGAGAGCGAAACTCATGAAACACCTGGCCATCAAAAAGTAAATCCACAGCCTCAACCTCAAGGTGGCCTCCCTTCACCAAAACGTACTTTGGCCCTAATTGATGTATTTCCTCTGCCGCCAGGCGCATCTCCTTTTCATTCGCAACTTTCCACCCTATCAGCGCAGAAGCCTCAGGTAAGTTTGGTGTAACCATAGTCGCCTCAGGCAGCAAAAATTCAGCTAGTGTTTTGCGGGCGTCAGCAGCCAGAAGGGGATCGCCACTCTTGGCAACCATCACAGGATCCACTACCACAATTGACGGCTTGTATTCAGACAACTTTGAGGCCACCAGCCTCACCACCTCGGCATTGGAGAGCATTCCCGTTTTTACCGCGTCCACCCCAATGTCACTGAAGACTGCATCGATCTGGGCTGCGATGAAGTCCAAAGGAACATCATGGATGGCGGTCACCGCCACAGTATTTTGGGCAGTAAGCGCAGTAAGCACACTCATCCCGAAACCACCCAGCAGGGTAATGGCCTTCAGGTCAGCCTGAATACCCGCACCACCCCCAGAGTCCGATCCTGCAATGGTCAACACCCTTTTCATCATGAAAAACTCCGATTCTTGGATAGACAAAGGAAAATGAACCTTGGAGGGAAGGCCCTTACTCTACGGCCATGCTAGTAGTTCATTGAAAGGGAGTCAAGGAGATTTAATCCAGGAGTTTCCCCAAGAATATTTAGTTCGTAGCTATAAATCAAGCCCATTTCAGAGTTGTGGGTGACCTTGAAATGAAGATGGTCACAAGGAAGGACGGGGTGAGCTGCGAGGTAAACAGCATCGGAGCAACCGGTGTGAAGCCTCCGCTCCTTGGAAGGACCACCATCTGCATCGGCGCGAAGACAAACCGATCGGCTCAAAACTACATTATGAATGGCAGCGACTATGCTGGTTTGCCTAGTAGCTCTCCCTGGCCCTACCAGATAGTCACCACAGTAGCTGGGCAAATCGAAAAGGAGAAAATGGGAAACCTCTTGGATTTAATCACGCCATTTTGCCAAACTAAAAATGAAAAAGGCCACAGCGCCTACCCTCACCTTGGTAAGCCTTCGTGGCCTAATTTATTTGTGTCTAAATTTAAGTCTTTCTTTCAGGAAATTCGACTCCCACTGGAGTCATCTATAAAAGCTCTGCCTGCACATTTTCAATACCCGGCTTTGCTAGCCCCCATTAATCGAGGAAGCTTCTCAAACGCTCACCCCGAGAACTGTGGCGAAGCTTGCGAATAGCCTTTTTTTCGATCTGTCTTATGCGCTCCTTGGATACACTGAAACGTTCACCTATAGTCTTAAGGGTCTCAGTAGGCCTGCCATCAATGCCGAATCTGGATTTGAGAATAGTTTCTTCCCGGCTTGAAAGCGTTCCCAAGACCTCACCGGTTACCTCCGTTAACTCCTGCTTGCTAACATCCTCAAGGGGTGAGACCGCCCCTTCATCGGCAATGAAATCACCCAAACGCTGTTCCTCACTTCCAAGGGGGGCCTCAAGGGAAACTGGACGACTGGAAAGCTGAATAATCATCATCACCTTGTCTAGGCCTAAACCGCTGTGCTCGGCAATCTCTATAGGAGTTGGTTCTCTCCCGAGATCTTTCACCAACTCATAAAAGATTTTGAAGAAATAGCTTTTCATCTCAATGAAATGAACAGGTAACCGGATGGTGCGTGTCTTGTCGTAGATCCCCCTAATGATGGACTGCCGCACCCACCAGGTGGCATAGGTACTAAAGCGATTTCCCTTGGTATAGTCATAACGGGCAACCGCCTTTAGCAGTCCCATATTGCCCTCTTGAATGAGATCGAGAAAACTCAAACCTCGACCCCGGTGTCGCTTAGCGATGCTCAAGACCAAGCGCAGGTTTCCTTCCACCATCTCGTTTTTAGCAAAATCTATTCTTCTTGCAATCTCGCGAGCCTTTTCCAGTAATTGCCGGTGACCCTTTGTAGCTCCCTCCTTGCTGGCAACCTTTTCTAATGCCCTCAAGGCATACCCCACCATCTTTTCCCTTAGCCCGGGGTAACTCTCTAACTCACCTTGCCACTTGCGCAGCTGTTTTCGTATACCATCAAAATGGGAGTTATTGGCGCGATCATCCCAAAGTAAGGCAACTAACTCTTCTTGTCCCTCTTTGATGATTTTGGCCAGTTCAATCTCCCGTTCCGGCGAGAGTAGAGGGTAGCGAGAAATCTCTTGGAGGTAGCAGCTGATCAGATCACCCTGAAACAGATCCTCTTCTGAACCGTCTGCCTCCAC
>CP070689.1:892975-896274 GCA_020353155.1 Deltaproteobacteria bacterium
TAGAGCCCGATCTGAATTTCGTTCGGGAGCTCAAAGAGGCGGGGGGAGACACCCTGAAGAAGTGTTTTCAGTGTGCCACCTGCTCGGTGGTTTGCGAGCTTGCTCCTGAGCAAAAACCTTATCCACGGAAAGAGATGATCTACTCACAGTGGGGCCTAAAGGACAGGCTGGTTAATAGTGTTGACGTCTGGCTTTGCCACTACTGTAATGACTGTTCCGCCCACTGCCCCAGAGGTGCCCGGCCCGGAGACACTCTAAGGGCAATTCGAGCCATGAGTTTCAGGCATTTTGCCTTTCCAAACTTCATGGGAAAAATTGTCGGAGAAGCGAAATATTGGCCAATCATGGTGGCCATTCCGGTGGTGGTCCTCCTGTTGGGACTCCTCGTCACCGGACATCTTCACATTCCTGAGGGACCGGTAGAGTTGCGGGAGTTCTTTCCCCTTTACCTAGTGGATGTGATTTTTATTGCCTTCACTGCCTTGGCCGCAGTCTCTCTGGGATTCGGAGTGTGGAACTTCCTCCAGGGCATCCACGCCAATGCGGTCAGGGAGGGCTACGCCGAAGACAAGCCCTTGAATATGGGAGATTATGTCAAGAGCCTGGTCTCAGTGATCCCCACCATCCTCTTTCACAACAAGTTCAAGCAGTGCATTACCAACCGGGATCGCTACCAGTCTCACCTCCTGGTTTTTCTGGGTTTCATTGGTCTGTTCATCGTGACCAACATAGGCTTTCTCGCCCTTTACATTATCCGGGTTGACTTTTTGGCACCTCCCTACGCTTTCATAAACCCGGTGAAGTTGCTTGCCTTGGCCTCGGGGGTGGCCCTGCTCATAGGAATCGCTCTGGTGATCTCAAATCGCTACAAAGACAAGGCTGCAGAGAGCACTACGACCTACCTGGATTGGTGTCTTATTCTTGCTATCCTGGGCATTGTAGCCACCGGCTTTTTGACCTGGCTTTCCCGGGTGGGAGACGCTGGCTGGTTCGCTTACGCTATCTACTTCCTCCACCTGGTGTGCGTCTTCTACATAATTGCTTATCTACCCTATAGCAAGCTGGCCCACTTGGTCTATCGGACGGTGGCCATGGGCTATGCCGCCCACATCAATCGTCCCTTTGGGGTAGAAGCAGTGGCGGCTGCACCAATAGTTGCCCCCGCAGTTGAGCCTGCTCCGGCTGAGGAAGAACCTCCAGTTGAAGAAGCCGCTGCGGAAGAGCCCGCCGAGGAGGCGGAAACTGCAGCTGAAGCTCCGGCGGAAGCTGAAGAAGAGAAACCGGCTGAAGAGGAAGAGGAAAAGAAAGAGTAATTCCAACAGTCATCTTGTAATGCACGACCCGGTCCAATGGGCCGGGTTTTTTTGTGAGAATTTGCAAAAGGACTCATCAGTGTCTATAGTTAGAGATGTGAGATATGGGATGTGGGATTTCGGATTTGGGATTGCAGATTGTAGATTTTGAATTTACCACATAGAATATTGCTCACGACAAATTTGCCGCATTGAGCATAGTACGCGGTAATAAGTTTCTGATTAAACATGGAGATGACCATATGCCCAGTGAATCTGATGAGAACAATAGCCTAACCGGGGCTGACATAGACGAATTTTGCACAACTTGCCATCAATATTTCGACAAAGAGGATGAGTGTTGGGGAAACTACGTACCACTGACCCGAGATGAAGAAGCAATACTGGCGCGAATGAGAGAAGTCAAGGCAAAGGTGGCTGCGGTCAAGAAACGCTTGAACGAAATTGAAGGCAAAAATGGTTTCCAAATCCCCGGAGACGCGCGCGGTCGTGACAGAGTTAGTGAAGATCAGGCACTGTGGCTGGAACAAAACCAACTAATGGCTACATTGCGGGAAGAGTGGCAAGAACTGGATCTCAGAAGACAGGAGGCAGCCAGTTTCCGCATGAAAATCCTGGGGCACGAAGAGTAACGCACTGAGCACTGCAAAAAAGATAGTTCCTATAAAGAGTAATCAACCTTTTCTCGTCCTAAAGATTTAGTTCTATATTTGACCCGCCTGGCTCAATCTTGCCGTTTGCTATTTGAACCCGTCTACTCTATATTGTAAAAACAGCCTGATTACAAGGTACTAGGACCTATGGCAAAACTCCCTTACACTGCATATCTATCCATTCGGAATAAAGTCATCCTGGGCTTTGCCCTTTCCATTATTGCTTTTGTGGCTGTGGGCATCATTGCCTACCGCAACCTCTTAACAGTTGAGCGCAAAATTGGATTTGTGGTGAGAGGACACGAACTCCACGATACCCTCTTGGAAGCCAGGCGGTATGAAAAGAATTTTCTTCTCTACGGAGACAAAGAAAACGTTGAAGAAGCGCTTACATTCCTGGAAAGAGGAAAGAAGGTTTATCTGCGCCTGCACCCTGACGTGGAGGGGTTGAAGGGCATTACCTATCTGGAAAGACTCGAAAGCGAGATGGAGCATTACGGCAAGCTTCTGCGGGAGCTCATGGCCGGAAAAGGCAAGGACAATCCAAACCCGCGATCTGAAGAGGAGATCGAGGCAGAGATCAGGCAAGTCGGCAAAGACCTGGTTGATTTCTCTTTACGTCTATCCGATTTCGAGCACACCCGGGTCCAGCAAATTGTTAAGTCCCTAAAGACCAAGATTCTCTTTTTCGCCTTCATTCTCTTGCTTCTCGGTGTGTTTCTCAATGTGCTGGTGAGTCGGAAAATTGTCAAGCCCCTCACGGTTATCGAGAAAACCACCCAGCGGATTGCCAAGGGGGATTTCAAACCGTTGCCGGTGGTGCAGACTAGGGATGAAACCCAGTCTGTGGTGGAAGCATTCAACAAGATGATTAGCGAACTCGAGAAGCGGCAGGACCAGCTCGTCCAGGCTCAGAAGCTCTCCTCCCTGGGAATTTTGACCTCGGGAATCGCCCACCAGCTCAACAACCCCTTGAACAATATCTCCACCTCATGCCAGGTTCTACAAGAGGAAATCCCTGACGGCAATTCAGAGTTTATCGGAAAACTCCTCCACAACATTGATCAAGAGGTGGATAGAGCTCGTGACATCGTTAAGGGTTTATTGGAATTTTCCCGGGAGCGGGAATTCCAGGAGAATTGGGTGAACCTTGAAAACCTGGTAATCAGGACCACAAGACTTATTGCCAGCCAGTTGCCGGCGGGAGTGGAAATCTTCACCGAGATTCCCGAGGAGCTGGATATCATTGCAGATGGTCAAAAGCTGCAAGAAGTGCTCCTCAACCTCTTGTTGAACGCCGCTCAGGCCATGCCCAACGAGGCGGGTCGCATCA
>CP070689.1:896374-899521 GCA_020353155.1 Deltaproteobacteria bacterium
CAAGAGGACAATTACCGCTTTCAAGAGAAAGTGAGCAGGGGGGCTCTGGATGTGGCCGGGGCTGATCCTAAGGTCTATCGTGTGTGGGTGGAGGACTGGGAGGTCAGTCTGCAAGGAAGAGAGCATAGACTCAAAGCTGGGAAGGAGGACATGGGCATCAATCTAGCTCTGGTGCCTATCAAGTCCGCAGTTATTCATGGTGAAAACGGAGTGAGCCAGAAGGCGATGGGCGAGGGATACGCTTCGCACTACTATTCGCTGACCCGGATGAAAGCTAGAGGTAAGCTTTACTGGCAAGGCCGGTCCTACGAAGTGGATGGAATGGCCTGGATGGACCACGAGTTCGGGTCCAATCAGTTGCGTGAATACCAGGTTGGCTGGGATTGGTTCAGCGTGCAATTGGACAACCAGATCGAACTGATGCTCTATATAATTCGCCATAAAGACGGTAAACCTGATCCCGCCTCCAGTGGCACCCTGGTCTACCCGGACGGCAGTTTTGAGCACTTACCCTTAGCTAGTTTTCAGGTGGAGATACTGGGTTCCTGGCACAGCAAAAAAAGCGGAACTATCTATCCGTCAGGGTGGAGGCTGAAGGTAGCCGGCAAAGAACTGGAGCTGAAGTTGACTCCCACCATACAAGATCAGGAGTTAACCACAAAAAAGAGCACCTTGGTCAATTACTGGGAAGGCGGTGTCCGAGTTCTGGGAAGGCTTGAAGGCAAGGATGTTCGTGGACGGGGTTATGTTGAACTAACGGGTTATGATGCCAGGTTTAGGCCAGATATATAGACGCGGAGAAACGGAGAGACGGAGATGCGGCGAATAAAAGAACTCACCTGGCAGAAAAATCATCTCCCCGTCCCCGTGTCACCGTATCGCCGTGTCGGGTAGCTCATCGGTATTTGGTAATCTTGAGTGAGGAGGACGTTGAACTATGAAAGATTACATAGTCGTGTATGTTACCGCGCCGGCGGAGGAGGCTCCTCAGTTGGCCAAAACCCTGGTGGAGGAAAAGTTGGTGGCTTGCGTGAACATAGTGCCAGGACTGAGGTCAATTTACTGGTGGCAGGGGAACGTCGAGGATGAACCCGAGGTGCTCTGCATTATGAAGACTCGGAGCAACCTGTTTGAGCCTTTGAGAGATCGGGTGGTGGAACTGCACTCTTACGAGGTGGCGGAAATTATTGCTTTACCTATTCTGGCTGGAAGTCCTCCGTATCTGGATTGGATTAAAGAGAACACGAAGTAATCCGAATCACGAAATAAATCGTGAACAACAGATCTCACATCCAACCTGAATTTGGTTCGGATTTCGGATTTAACATCCCTCAGGGTGGATTAAACACAGAAAATCCACCTCAAGATCCTAATGCTTTAAGGGCACGTCATCCACCAGGGTGAACTCACCGTAGGTCTTGGCTGCCCACTTGTGCACCACTTCCCTCAAAGCTTCTTTTAAACCTGGCGGGCCCCCTCTAGTTCTTCGGGCGATATAGTGTATGGTTTCGTATTCGTCAAACTTGGGTTCTCTGAATGCAATGAGGTAGGCTATAGGAAGTGAGCCGCTGTCAACGATCCTGCAAACATCTTCCCTGAATATTTTGAGGAATTCCTCCAAAGCCCTTCCAAATGCGGCTAGATCTTCATTCATTTAAAAATCTCCTTATGTTGCCGATTTTTGGAAAGTTTCATCGACTTTGAGACCTACATCTGGCAACCTAATGGAAAGTCCTCATTTTCTGTGATTTTGAAACTTACCAGACCAAGGCAGAACCAAAAGATTGTCTAATGAGGACGTCTGATGCGAGGAGCTTGCGTTCATTTAAGTGTAGGTTCAAAGGCCGTTTCGTGTAAATAGGGGTAATCCATATTTTTGTGGGAGAAAACCTTAGAATTGCGGATTTGGAAAGGCATGGAGCATAGAGCAAAAAGACAGAGATCAGAGGTCAGAAGTCAGAGGACAGATGACAGACGGCAGAGGACAGAAGGCAAAACATTTCGAAATTCGAGATTCGAAAATTTATGGCCCTGTACCTTTTACAATAAATGACAGCGCAGCGTATTGACCTAATGGCGGCGAAGCCTAATGACCCTAAGCTTTGGTGCCTGGTTCCTAGTGCCTAGTAATCTCTGCTCGCTGACTGCTGACAGCCGATAGCTAAAAAATAAGCGGCGGGGAAAGCAGGCCGAAAACCCCCGCCGCTTGGTGGGTTAGGATCGGAGGGGTGATCGCCCCTCCAGGGTGGTTATCAATGGATTCGGTGGCCTTCAGTGGGTACGGGCTACTCTAAGTAATCCAGCACGAAGTCAAGCTTCATCATTTCCTCGGGCCACCATTTGGTGCTCATCCTCTCTTCGCCGGGGTACACCTCTTTACCACCAATCTTCTCAATGCTCATCTCGAGGAAGTGCATTTCTGTAAGCTTGTACTTGGTAATTGTCTCAGGCGGCAGCAAGACAACAAGCCCCGTCTCCTTAGAGCACTCCCACTCAAAGGCTTCCTCGGGGGCTGCGATCTCTTGCCCGGTCTTGCCTGCGTAAATTTTATGCAGCTTGCCTGAGACCTTCATCCCCGGCTTCATGTCAAATTCCTCGTACAGCTCGTCGGATACGTGCCACCATAACGCTCTCGTTCCCAGTTTTATATATCCTTTCACGAGCATGGGGTCGAAGCCACAGACACCGACACGACATTTCTCTGGCATGCTCTACCTCCTTTTTACTAATGCCGCAGCATAAGGTTGGCACTATTTCTGCCAACTGTAGTTCGAATACTCCACCTGCTTATGTGCGGACTCATTGTCACCTTGGCTGGTCTCCATCTCCTCCATCTGTCGGCGAAGATCCTCGACCTGGCTGTAGCAGAAGTTCATGAACTCCTTGGCCTCGGAATCTGTGAGATGGTCTGTCTCGAACATCCTTCGCACGTAAGGGTAAACCTGCTGCTGAATCTCATCCAAGAACTCGTGGATGACATATTCATTATCCCCCTCGGGGGATGCCCAACCGAGAAAGCTTCTCTTCCAGTTGAGCACCATCCCCTTGAGGGTTTCGAGTTCCTTTAGGACGTTGTCATCCACGGCTACTTCTTCTTCGCCTCAAAGGCGTAGCACTTCTTCACCACATTGAAGTCGGCCACGCACC
>CP070689.1:899621-902747 GCA_020353155.1 Deltaproteobacteria bacterium
CGGATTAGGAGAGAACCAAATGAAAACAGAAACATCCTAACCAGTAATCCCAGCAGATAGGGGAGACGACCTGCACAACTTGGAATTTGCCGATTCCGCCGATCTGGTGCTTTTTGTGGCCGGGAACCAGTTCATGGTAATGGGAGAGTTGCTGGGGGCATTTCAGAGACAACATCCTAGTATCAATAGAATTTTTTATGAAACTCTGCCACCTGGACTAGAATTGAAACAGATCCTGGCAGGGGGTGCTCTTTTCCGGGACAAACTCCTAGATGTGAGGCCCGATGTGTACGCATCTGTGTCCGAGACTGCTATGAAGCAGCTTGTAAAAAAAGATCTGATATCTGCTGAGGACTACTTTCTCTATCTGCACAACCGGATAGTTTTAATGGTTCCCAAGGGAAATCCCGCCAAGATCAATTCAGTTCAAGACCTGGCGCGATCAGAGGTGCGAATTTCCCAGCCTAACCCGGAATATGAAGACATCGCCTTCCACATTATTGATATGTACCGTGATGCAGGGGGCGACGCTCTAGTTCACCGCATCATGGAGGAAAAACGAGCAGAGGGAACAACCATCCTAACAGTTGTTCATCACAGGGAAACTCCCCTCAGGATAGAAAGAGGAACGGTCGATGTTGGCCCGGTGTGGTCCACGGAAATCAAGCATGCCAAACAGAACAAGCTGCCGGTAGATTTGGTCGAACCCGGTGAAGGTCTGGATCAAAGAGAAAAGATAAACTACTACATCTGCCCCTTGAAAGGTTCAGCCAATCCCGAAAACGGGGAAAAATTTCTGAAGTTCATCCAGTCTTCTGCAGCTCAAGGTATTTACGAAAAATACGGTTTCGTTCCCCATTTTTCTACCTAGTATTGTCAGTTTTGCGTTGTGGTAGTTGCTTTCAATGATTATCTATAGCTGGTCTATAATTTTGCCGGTATGCACTAACATGCTCTAGAGTTAACCTTAACCATTTGCTTGTTCATGAAGGAAAATCCAAGAAAATCAATCCTCTGCCCCAATTGCAGCAAGCTGATCAGTGCTGATGAGCCCCTTTGCCCTCACTGCGGCGTGTCTAAACCAGGGTCTCGGTGGAAATCTTTACTGCTGCCGCAGGACCTTTTCAGGGGAGACCGAATTATCAAGACCATTATCTATGCCAACGTGGGGATGTACTTAGTATCTCTTTTGATGAATCCAACTAGGATGGGCTTGTCCACCAATCCATTTACCTTCCTCTCACCCTCGAGCAATGCCCTTATATTGCTGGGATCCACGGGAACAATCCCCATAGATCAGATGCACCGCTGGTGGACCCTAATTTCCGCCAACTATCTCCACGGTGGTATTCTCCATATACTGTTCAACATGATTGCCTTGTCCCAGATCGGCCCATTGGTCCTCCGGGAATATGGAGTTGGCAGATTTATAAGCATTTACACTCTGGGTGGTGTAATTGGTTTCCTCTTGTCATATCTCGTTGGGATCCGCTTTACCTTAGGGGCCTCTGCGGCAGTTTGTAGTCTCATAGGTGCCAGCCTCTATTACGGTAAAAGCAGGGGCGGCTCCTATGGGCAGGCGGTTTACAAACAAGTTAGTGGATGGGTACTGGGGCTTTTCCTCTTTGGTTTTCTAGTCCCTGGTATTAACAACTGGGGCCACGGTGGGGGGATTGTGGGAGGTATCCTTGTCGGCTACTTGTTGGGTTATGAGGAGAGAAAAAGGGAAAATCTAATTCATAAAAGTTTGGGTAGTATCTGTGTCGTCTTGACAGTTGCCGTCTTAGCTTGGGCGGTTTCATCTTCTTTTTACTATCGGTTTTTCGATTAGTGTCCTAATGGTCAAAGCCGGAGGTTTATTGGTCGAGAGTTATCTTTTTTGATATATTTAAAAGTCTTGCTTCGTCAACGTCTGGAGAAAGGGGTAGCAGAGATGGCAAAGAACCTCGCACACAAAATTCTAGAGGCACATTTGGTGGAAGGAAGTCTCATTCCGGGTGAAGAGATAGGTATCATTATCGACCACACACTACTGCAAGATGCCACGGGAACCATGGCTATGCTGGAGTTCGAGGCCCTAGGTCTTGAGCGGATTAGGGCCGAGCTTTCCGCCCAGTATGTTGATCACAATTTGCTGCAAACAGACAATAAGAATGCCGACGATCATATTTACTTACAGTCGGCCTGTGCCCGGTACGGGATTCACTTCAGTCGTCCCGGCAACGGCATCTCCCATCAGGTTCACATGGAACGTTTCGGAGTGCCGGGCAAAACAATGTTGGGCGCAGACAGTCACACCCCCGGTGCTGCCGGTGTTTCCATGTTGGCCATGGGTGCGGGAGGTCTGGACGTGGCTCTGGCAATGGCCGGCCGGCCTTATTACTTCCCCTGCCCGATAATCCTGGGGGTGAAACTAACCGGTGAACTTCCCGACTGGGTGAGCGCCAAAGACGTCATTCTCGAAATGCTGCGGCGCTATGATGTCAAGGGATGTGTGGGGAAGATCATTGAATACTATGGGCCGGGCGTAAAGAGCCTTTCTGCTACTGACCGCGAAACCATAGGCAACATGGGTACGGAGTTGGGTGCAACCACTACGATTTTTCCGTCAGACGAAAACACCCGGATTTACCTGGAATCCGAGGGAAGGGGAGATGTCTGGGTGGAATTATCTGCCGATGAAGGTGCTGAATATGATGAGTATGAGGAGATTGACCTCTCCAGCCTGGAACCGCTGATCGCCTGTCCCTCTTCTCCTGGCAACGTGGTCCCCGTGCGCGAGGTGGCCGGGATAAAAGTGCATCAGACAATTGTGGGGAGTAGTGTCAACTCTTCTTTCCGAGATCTCATGGTAGTGGCGGAGATCGTCAAAGGACGTATCGCCCATCCGGATACTTCTTTTCACATCAACCCGGGCAGCAGACAGGTGCTGGAAAACGTGGCTGCGCGTGGCGGAGTTATGAATTTGCTGGCAGCCGGAGCCCGGATCCACCAATCCGGCTGTCTGGGATGTATGGGCATGGGTCAGGCTCCTGGCACCGGACAAGTGTGCCTGCGAACTTTTCCCAGGAACTTTCCAGGTCGTTCAGGAACGCAGGACGACAAGGTCTATCTTTGTTCCCCGGA
>CP070689.1:902847-906401 GCA_020353155.1 Deltaproteobacteria bacterium
AGATCTAGTTCCTTTCAACTACTAGCTACTGACTACTGACTACTCCATATTGCCTCCAACCTCTTCCCGCTGTACTCTGGCTCCTTGTTTTTAAATCCGCAATCGGCAATCTAAAATCTCACATCTCACATTTCATATCCCAATTCCGCAATTCGAAATTCGCAATAATTTGGCTCCATGCTCTATGCTCTTTCCAAAAATCCCTTGACAAATTTCATTAGTGCGGCTAAAAAGGACTTTGTACTAATAAGTAGAGATAAATGACCGCACAAGGGCGTGCGGTTTTTTAACTTCGACAAAGGCGTCAGTTCCATGGGAAACCCCCATGAACATGGCGCCTTTTGTATTTATGGTTCCGAAGTGTCGTGCTTCGGGCAAGGGCTATTTTTTTTATATTCTGTAAGGAGGAGTAGCAAGATGAACCTGCAACGTCCAAATGCTAGTGACGCAACCAGAACATTCAACAGGTCTAAATCGGTGGTACCCATGTCGGGCCTCTGCTCCCGCTGTACTGACGGTTGCCGCGGGAACTGTGAGGTGTTTAAATCTACTTTCCGAGGCCGCGAGGTGATCTACCCTGGGCCCTTCGGTAAGGTAACTGCGGGGGCAGACAAGAACTATCCTGTTGATTACTCACATCTTAACATCCAGGGATACGCCATGGGTGCCACGGGCCTGCCGGAAGGCGTTGTCGGCGACCCGGACACCGCCACTTTTCCCTCGGTGGACACAGAAACCGAGTATGGCTGGGACACCAAGGTGAAAATGAAGGTGCCGGTATTCACCGGTGCCCTGGGTTCCACAGAGATAGCCCGCGCAAACTGGGAGCATTTCGCCGTGGGCGCGGCTATCAGCGGTGTAACTCTCATCTGCGGGGAGAACGTCTGCGGTATCGACCCGGCACTAGAGCTCAACAAGAACAGAAAGATAACGAAATCGCCCGATATGGACCGGCGTATTGAGCAGTATCGTCGCTATCATCAAGGCTACGGCGAAATGCTGGTGCAGATGAATGTCGAGGATACCAGGCTCGGGGTGGCCGAATACATCATTGACAAGCACGGCCTCGACAACATAGAGCTCAAGTGGGGTCAAGGGGCCAAGTGCATCGGTGGCGAGATTAAAGTTGACAGCCTGGAAAGGGCTCAGGAACTCCAGAGGAGGGGCTACATTGTAACTCCGGACCCCTCCTCACCTACGCACCAGAAAGCGTTCGCTAGTGGCGCCATCAAGGAATTCGAGCGTCATAGTAGACTGGGGTTCATCGGCGAGGAAGATTTCTACGCCGAGGTCGATCGCCTCAGGAAACTCGGATTTAAGCGCATCACCCTCAAGACAGGCGCTTACCCTTTGCGCGAATTGGCAATGGCCATTAAGTGGGGATCCAAAGCGAAAATAGACCTGCTTACCATTGATGGGGCACCCGGCGGCACGGGCATGTCTCCCTGGCGAATGATGGAAGAGTGGGGCATCCCCAGTCTCTACATTCACTCCATGGCTTACAAGTTCAGCAAGATTCTGGCTGACAAGGGCGAGAGGGTTCATGACCTGGCTTTCGCAGGAGGATTTTCCAGTGAAGACGGTATATTCAAGGCCTTGGCGCTGGGCGCGCCATTTGCGAAAGCGGTTTGTATAGGCCGGGCCTTGATGATTCCCGGCATGGTCGGCAAGAACATCACCAAATGGATTGAGAAAGGCGATCTTCCCAAGACGGTGAGTCAATTTGGGAGTACCCCTGCGGAGATTTTCGTCTGCTGGGAGCAGGTTGCTGATATCGTGGGCCAAGACGAGATGAAGAACATCCCCCTTGGGGCCGTGGGTATTTTCAGCTACGCTGACAGGCTCAGGGTGGGTCTCCAACAACTTCTAGCTGGTGCCCGGTGCTTCTCACTGCCAGCCATCACCCGAAGAGAACTCATGTCGCTTACCGAGGAGTGCGCCAAGGTCACGGGTATACCTTTCCTCACCGAGTGCTACCTAGAGGAAGCCATGGAAGTGCTCAATAGCTAATTGGGTTCTAATAGAGAAGAGAAAGAGGCCCAGCGCAGCTGGGCCTCTTTTTATTTATCCGCGAAGGTCGCGAAGAGTACGAATAGATAAAAGCTAAATTCATCTTATGGGTTATGGGTGATAGGTTATGGGATGTCTCTCACCTATAACCTATTACCTTGCTCGCCGCATCGCCCTGCAGTGCCTAGTAATCATGCTGCCTGCTGTCCGCTGTCAGCTGTTTTTCCCAATGCCCTATGCTCCATGCCACTAATCCGGAATATTCGGCAATGTGGTTATCTCACCTTTGTAATTTTTGAGGGTGTATTCTTTCTCGTTTTTATCCACTAGGTAATAGTCAGGCATTAAAGGAATCTTGCCGATATTTGTGGCTATGACGTACATGGGTTGGGCCAGGCCGGTGGTATGGCCTCGAAGGGCGTCTCGAATGAGTTCGGCTCCTTTCTCGACTGGGGTGCGGAAATGGTCAATTCCCGGAGCCGGTTCGCAATAAAAGACATAATAAGGCCGAATCCGAACAGTGAGTAGTTTTTGGTGCAGCTTCCTGAAAGACTCCACGTCGTCATTGATTCCCTTTAGTAGCACAGCCTGATTGCCCACATTAACCCCGCAAGAGAGAAGGTCGTAGACTGCTTGGGCTGTTTTTTCGGTGATTTCATTGGGATGATTGCACTGGGTGTTCACCCACAAGGGAACCCTGTGGTATTTACTCAGCACCTTCATCAGACTTTGGGTAATTCTGTGGGGCAGCACGATGGGTGTGCGGGTACCGAAACGAATCATTTCGATATGGGGAATCTCACGCAACTTACGGATGAGGTATTCGATCCTTTCGTCTGAGAGGATAAAAGGATCCCCACCAGTGACGAGGACGTCGCGAATCTCTTCATGTTCTCGGATCCAATCGAGACCTTCTTCTACGTCCATTCTCAGCTTGAGATCTCGGTCCACAACCAGTTCTTTGCGGAAACAGTGCCGGCAGTAATTGGCACAGACGTCAGTGACAGTAAAGGCTATGCGGTCAAAGTACTGTCTGGCAATGGAGTCCGGTCTAATCTCATCTGTGGCGCGATTTTCTTTCCAGATCAAATAGTTTGGAATACCGTAGCGGTTTTCTTTCTCCTTTACTGAGGGGACAACCTGCTTTCTGATCGGACAGTTGGGATCATCGCGGACCATCAAAGAGGCAAAGTAAGGCGTCGTACCCCACTGAGTATTGAGAGTGGTAATACCCTCCTCTTCCTGCGGGGTAACGTTGATATATTCCTTGAGTTTCTCCAGTGTGTTTACACTGTTCTGTAATTGTTCAATCCACTCTTCCATTCTGAGTTTCTCCTTTGTTTTAGCATAGAGCAATGTTGCAGCCGACAGCTTGCAGCTGACAGCTAAAAACTTTTACTAGAAATAAAAAGTTGCTGCCTGCTGCCAGGTGCTGGCTGCCAGCTGTATTTCTCCATGCCCTATGCTCTGTGCTCCATGCCTTATCAAATCCGCAATCCGCGATCCGCAATCCGAAATCCCACATCTCCCATCGGTGAAATCAA
>CP070689.1:906501-909965 GCA_020353155.1 Deltaproteobacteria bacterium
CAGAGCACTTATTGGAAAGCGAGCTTTTCGGGCATGAGCGGGGCGCTTTTACCGGTGCCCATCGGGCAAAGAAGGGGCGATTGGATTTGGCCCACCACGGGACCCTCTTTCTGGATGAAGTGGGCACAGTCCCTCTCAAGATGCAGGTTGATCTTCTACGCGTCTTGGAAACCAAAGAATTTCATCGCTTGGGTGGAACCGCGGAAATCGAGGTGGACTTTCGGACCATTGCCGCAACCAATCGAGATCTGCACCAGGCCATCGAAAAAGGTGAATTCCGCCAGGATTTTTTCTACCGTCTCAATGTGATCTCTCTACACATCCCGCCATTACGAGAACGAAGGAATGATATACCCTTATTAGCCGAACATTTTCTTGATCGCTATTCCCGCGAGACCAACAAGGATATCGATACTATCAATAAAGCGGCCATGGCCATTCTCAAGCAGTCTGATTGGCCGGGCAATGTTCGCGAGTTGGAAAATGCCATTGAGCGGGCGGTGGTCATCTGCAAGAAGAGACGACTTGGCCTGGAGGAGTTTTCCTTTCTAGCCCCCCATCTCTCGGCAGCAGCCGAAACCCACTCCCTTGAAAAGACGCAAGTCGCTCATCTTGTCAAAGTGCTCAAGGACTTTGACTGGAATATCACCAAAGCTGCGCAGGCCTTGGAAATTAATCGGGTCACCCTCCACAAAAAAATAAAGAGATATGACTTACGCCCGGACCGGGCCAGCAGCTGAGCTGAGATGTCTCCTGTGAACACCCGGGCCCGAACGCCAACAGAGAACCCTGGAGCAAACAATTCCACTTCACTCCCAAAACATGGAGTTGTTGGTGTTGTGCGGTTGGGGTCTGTGGGCGAAGCGGTCTTGAACATTGTTGCCGCCAACCTACAGGAGATTTTACATGTGCCGGTGGATATTCTCCCCGCCCGTCAAACACCCGAGTTTGCCTATAGTGATAGCCGTAAGCAGTACCACGCTGCCTTGATTTTGAAAAATCTCGCTGAGAGCAGACGCCCCCATCCCCGAATTCTGGCCTTAGTAAGCGTCGATCTATTCATTCCGGTGCTGACCCATGTGTTCGGAGAAGCGCAAATGGGCGGGCGCGCGGCGGTGGTCTCGATCCATCGCCTCAGGCAGAAAGAAGAAGGAAGCCGGATAGCTCTGGATACTTTCTACGAACGGGCGGTCAAAGTGGCCCTCCATGAAGTGGCTCACACCTTCGATCTGGTTCATTGCAGCCAACCTGAATGCATAATGAGGTTTTCCTCTGGGCCGAGCGATCTGGATGAATTACCTTTGTTTTTCTGTGAATATTGCGAGGCCTTTCTTGAGGAAGCTTACCGGAGGTACGATATTCAGCGTTTGCCAGAATGAAGGGTGGACTAGGGTTACTACGGTTGGAGTCGAAGAACGTACCACTTGCTGTAATTTCGGATTGCGTATTTCGGATTGCGAATTGAAAAGCAAGGAGTCAGGAGGCAGCCTTTTTAACTAGGCACTAGGGACTAAGCACTAGGCACTTTAGTGATTTCGGATTTGGGAGTGCGGATTTGAAAAGCCATAGGTCATAGAGATAATCTGGTGAGACGAGAAAATAGATAAAGGCCAGGTTGAAACATTTTGGCCGAGCAAGTCGCTCGGCCAAAACATTTTTGTAGGTCCGCTCTAATCCGACATCCAGCTAGGTCAGCAAGAATTCATTCACCAGCTTTTTCCAGCCTATTTCCGGCACGTTGCCAAAGATATCATCAACTGGCTCACCACCGGTGGCTGCTAGTGGTCCGTGTTCCGCCATAACCAGATCGTGCAGCCGATGCACCTCATGTTCCATCCAACCATCCACCTCTTTCTTGGCAAAAAGCAGGTTTTTCAGGTTGCCCTTGAGCCTCTTCGGCTCCACCACCACCAGCCAGCCCTCGGTGTAAGGCTTCTGATTACTCAATTTGGGCTTTCTTAAAACCTTATGGTTAACCGCTACAATGGTCCCGGTTATGGGAGAGAGCACCTCGGCCTCATTAATCTCTCGGGCAAGCCTGAAGCCTACATCGCTCTGCTCAACTTTTTGGCCGAGTGTTGGAAGGCGGTACTCATCCACCGTTCCCACTAGTTTCAGGGAAAAATCATCAAGGCCCAGACGCACCCGGCCGCCGTACTCTACCCGGGCCCAACCATGACCGCGATGATAGTAGTAGTTGTCTGGCACCTGGTAACCCAAAACTCGATGGACAGCAGGTCTGCCCAGATGTTCGTGAAGTTCTGCCTCATCCAGGCTCTGGTCAAATTCACAGACGTCACAGCGAAAGTCGTTAGTACAGATTTTGTAATGCACTCGCCCTGAAAGCATGTGGCGACACTCGCGCTCATCCCCATAGCGAAGCCGCATTCGATCCCGCCAACTCTCCTGAACCTTTTCTTTTACATGCAGCCCTGTTTTTTCAAGGGCCCGAGTCATGGCCGTATCAAAAGGGCAGTTAGTACAATCGAAGGCATTATCGCAAAGTCTGAAGTTGATCACTCCTGCCTTCATCCAGATACACTCATCTTCCAGGATATTGAAACCTTGCACCCTTTTTTTCTTGCCAAGCTTTTTGCTTTCACCAGCCATGATAGTAACACCTCCCTTCACTTGACTTTATTGCAGATAGCCGGAGTGCCGACTATTCTATTTTTATGCGGCTCTCGGCACTGCAGGTATCGGAGTTAAGTTGTAGGCAAAAAAGTCCATCATGTTCTGGTCAAAGAGGCACCGCTCGCAGTCCAGCCTTCTGGTGCAGTCTCGCTTGCTCACTGCCCCGGCTTCGGACCAGATACAAATGGGCACCCCAACTTGTTTCCCTCTGACTCTGTTATCCTTTCTTGTTTTCATGGCCATCTCCTTTTGTCTGGAGTTGTTGTCCTGTGATTACTCTTAAGAGCAACAAGAGTGCCATCATTGTTATGATCTACATTATTCTTGTAAGGTATTGAAATTTAAGTATTATTATCGATCACAGAAAAGCGCGAGCGGCAAGCTCATTGATTAAAAAAGCTACAGCACGAGAAGGTACTACGCATAAAAAATTGTAAAATGATTGTAATTTTGGTAGCATGCGCAACTGTTTAATTCGGCTACACCGATTGTAATTTTTCGCAACCTTTTAATCCCCTCCCCCTTGTCGCAGATCCCGAGCGACTCGACCTGAGCTCGTCGACAGGTCTCGTCGCGGGGACGGGGGAGGGTCAGGGTGGGGGTGGTCCGTTTCAGTTGTAACAAATCTATTCAAAAATTGGGAGTGGCAGAGAGATGAGCAGACAAGAATAGGGGAGTTAGCCGCGGAGCTGGAATCTGGATTCCGGATATCCGCCGCCAGTGGATTCCGGAATTACGGAAATAAGAGGGGAGGTCCATGTTTTATCGTGGCTCCCTGCCCTGCATCAGATACGTTTATTGATAACCGTGGGGGTGGGGTTTACCCCCAC
>CP070689.1:910065-913458 GCA_020353155.1 Deltaproteobacteria bacterium
ATTTTTATCACAACTAAATGTGGCTTGGCAAGAGTTGGTATAGATAGCGGAAGAAACTTCTCCCAAGGGGTGGAATATGTTAAACTTTCAAGGTTATTCCATCTTTAGGGTGGACTCAGTTTTGGCCCATTACACTAACAAAAATAAGAACACTTCATAAAAATCATGTATTCCCTGAAAGTCAGCTACCTTTGCAAACATTACAGTCAGACTTTACTTTTTAAGGACATCTCTTTTGAGTTGCACCCCGGAGAGGTATTAGCCATTACCGGGTGGAACGGTTCCGGAAAGAGTACCCTGCTGCGTATAATTGCAGGGCTTGTGAGGCCAACAACTGGAAAGGTTGAAATGTTTTTCAAGGGTGAGTCCATACCCAAAGAATCCAGGCGTAGATTTGTAGGCATGGTTGCCCCGGCCTTCTCTTTATACGAAGAGTTGACGGCCTTAGAGAATTTGGAATTTTTCTGCAAAGTCCGCGGAATTGCTTACGACCGAAAGAGTTGTCTGGCCATGATGGAGCGGACCGGGTTGAGCGAGAACGCACACAAGTTATGCAGAAATTATTCGTCCGGCATGAAACAGCGGTTGAAGCTGGCTCAGGCCCTGCTCCACAGCCCTCCCCTGCTCCTGCTGGATGAGCCGGGATGCAACCTTGACAGCAAAGGGATGAAAATTGTCGAAAACATCATTGCCGCCCAGCGACAGTTGGGAATGACTGTGATCGCATCCAATGAAAAGCGGGAGGTGGATTACGGAGACAGGGTCATCAACCTATCTGAGTGAGGCCGTAGCAATCTGGCTTCGGGATCTCCGCGGCGAATTCAGGACGCGCTATGCGGTGAATTCCATATTGATGTTTGCCGTGACTACCCTGATTGCCGTGAGCTTCTCAATTGGTTCTTTCCGCATCGGAGATGACGAACAGCCCTTCTTGTACGCCGTGCTCCTGTGGATCATTTTGGTGTTTTCCGCCCTCTCTGGTCTTTCTCGCTCCTTTGTAAAAGAGGAGGAGGCCGGCACCATGGACGTGTTGAAACTGTCAGCTCGTCCTCAGGCGGTGTTTCTGGGAAAACTTTTTTTTAACCTAACCTTACTGGGAGCCTTGGAGTTAATTATCGTGCCTTCATTTATTCTTCTGATGAACTACGAAATAAAGCTGCCGGGCCTTTTTACCGCTATGGTTGTCAGTGGAGGAATTGGCTTGGGTGGAGGCACCACCATTGTTGCGGCCATGATCGCCCAGGCCAGCGCCCGGGGTGCGCTGTTTTCGGTGCTTTCTTTCCCCCTTCTTTTGCCCCTTATGATCACCGCAATCAAAGGGTGTGAAAAGTCTGCGGTTGGGACGAACAACCCCGGCTGGCCCGAGGTCAGAATTGCTGTCGCTTATTCAATAGTTATGATTGTAATGTCACTTTTCCTGTTCCCCCTTATTTGGGAAGAGTCAATGCAATGATCGCAAAAGTGCTTCTCACTATATGGATGACCGCCATCATCGTGGCAGCCTTCTTATATGCTGACGCAGCCGTTGGCTTCCCCGGTGAGACATCTCGCATTCTTTTTTTTCATGTTCCTCAGGCTTGGGTGGCAACCCTTTCCTTTTTGTTATCAATGATAGCAAGCTGCATATATTTGGCTAGACGGAGGGTCACGGCGGATAATCTAGCCTTGTCCGCAGCAGAGCTAGGTTTGCTCTTTTGCCTGCTGGCCACAGCAAGCGGTTCCATATTTGCCAAGGCCGCCTGGGGTTCATTCTGGAATTGGGATCCTCGGCAGACCTCCATTGTCATACTTTTGATGATTTACGGGGCCTACTTCGCCCTTCGCTCTGCCGTGGGAGACCCGGAAAAAAGACGCGTTTTTGCCGCGGTCTATTCGATCTTGGCGTTTGTCACCGTGCCTTTCCTGGTCTTTGTGGTGCCCAGGATTACAGCCTCTCTTCATCCGGAAGACACCATGAACCCAGCCAAGCCGGGTATGGACCCGAAAACCCTGAAGGTGTTCTTGGGCTCCTTGCTGGCTTACACAGGGTTGTTTATCTGGATTCTTAGGTTAAGATTAAGACTCTTGAATTTGGAGGGCATGCAGGAGCCTGAATTTTTGGTCACAGAAAAAATGGACCTAGAGGGAGAAGAATAATGAAAGATGGGTTAAACTTTGTCTTGGGTGTCAATCTTATCATCTGGTCCGGTTTAGCCTTTTATCTGTTTATTCTTGATAGAAAGATCAAGAAGTTAGAAGAGACTTCTACGGACAGGATAAAATGAAAAAGTCGTACATTGTTGGTGGGCTTGTGGTTGCCCTGGCCATGATAATGGCCATGTATTCATTTAAATCGACCCTAACCAGTTACGTCACCGTCAGCGAGGCCAAGGCAAGCAAGCGGCCCGTGCAGGTGGCGGGTCTAGTGGTTACGGGCACAGACAGATATGATCTGGAGAGGAACAACCTGATTTTCGTTCTGCGCGAAGACGGCGGTGACGAGATGCGGGTGGAATATGACGGACCAAGACCAGGAAATTTCGATAACGTCACCAAGGTGGTGGCCATTGGCAAATATGAACCCAAAATGCAGGTTTTCATGGCCAAGGAACTACTGGTCAAATGTCCAACAAAATACGAGGGACGGGTTCAAGGTCAATGATTAATTTAGGTGAAGTTACAATCTGGTTGGGCCTTATCACTATCGGTATTTCTACAGGGTGCTACTGGCTAGTGCATTCCAGGGAAGATGACACTCTCGCCCAGAATGTAGCTCGTTACAGTTTTACCGGTTTTGTCGCCTTTATGACTCTCGCCTCTGCCTTACTAATGTTTGCCATACTAAAACACGAGTTTCAGTACAGTTATGTAGCGAACTATTCGTCCCGCGACCTTCCCTTGCAATATCTGATCAGTTCTTTCTGGGCCGGCCAGGAAGGAAGCTTTCTCCTCTGGGTATTACTGGGGGGTTGGCTTGGTATTTTCCTCATGCACAGATCTGAGGAGATGGAACCTCAGGTGATGTTCATCTACAATCTGAACCACCTGTTTTTGACCATACTATTGATCAAACAGAGCCCCTTTAAACTGCTCCCCTCCACCCCCGCTGACGGGCAGGGGCTGAATATGCTCTTGCAGGATCCTTGGATGGTTATCCATCCACCGGTAGTTTTCCTGGGCTATGCCGCCTTAACCATCCCCTTTGCCTATGCTATCGCCGCCCTCTGGCGCAGGGAATACGACCGCTGGATAAAACCTGCCCTGCCTTGGACGGTCTTTGCCTTTGTGAGTTTGGGTGCCGGAATTATCTTTGGCGTCTACTGGTCTTTTAAGGTTTTGGGCTGGGGCGGCTATTGGGGTTGGGATCCCGTAGAAAATGCCTCCCTTCTGCCATGGCTGGCAGGTGCTGCCTTG
>CP070689.1:913558-916568 GCA_020353155.1 Deltaproteobacteria bacterium
GATGACTGCCTTCACCTTCATTCTGGGGGTGGCGCCCATGGTCATCGCCAGCGGCGCAGGCGCAGGCAGCCGCCGGGCCATCGGCACCACAGTGTTTTCTGGCATGTTGATGGCCACGTTGGTTGGCATTTTTCTAATCCCGGCCCTTTATTACGCTTTTCAGTCATTTCGTGAAAGGGCCAGTGGCTGGCGTGTACGTCGGTGGGGCAGCGGAGAATAGTAATGTATCCGGGATGTTTCATGAATAGCTTGCTGCGAGCTGAACGAAAGATGAAATCCATAATGTTTAAACGATATCAATTGAATCACACTGGCCAGGGGGCGCGCTGCCCGCGGAGCGTCCTGCTAGCGGCAATCATGGTTCTGACTTTGGTTGGATGTGCGGCAGTCGGCCCCGATTATATTCCCGTGGAGCCCGAGCCTCAGGAAAAATGGCACAGCGAACTCCAAGGTGGTTTGACCGCCGACCGGCTAAACCCCGAGACTCTAGCCCACTGGTGGACCACCCTCAATGATCCGCAACTGTCGAGCCTTGAGGAACGCGCGGTCAAAGGTAACCTTGATCTTAGAGAGGCACGGGCCCGAATCCAGGAAGCCCGGGCCCTGCGGGGCATTAGCAAGGCAAATCTTTTCCCCACCGTGGACGGTGGCGGTACAGTCACGGAACGTCGTTTTAGCGAAAACAGCAACACAGGAGAGAGAAACACGCTCTATGCAGCCGGGTTTGATGCCGGCTGGGAACTGGATATTTTCGGCGGTGTGCGGCGTTCGGTGGAGGCGGCCGAGGCGAACCTCCAAGCCACACAGGAGAATCTGCACGACGTGCTGGTGAGCCTGCTTGCCGAAGTGGCCCTGAATTATGTGGAAGTGCGTACCTTTCAGGCCCGGTTGGCGGTGACCGAGGCCAATATTAAGACCCTGGAAAAGAGCTATGAGCTGAATGAATCCCGTTACCAGGCAGGAATCATCGACCAGCTTGCAGTGCAAGAATCCCTGAGACTCCTGGAAACCTCTCGTTCCCAGATACCGGCCCTGGAGACGGGACTTGAGGCGGCCAAAAATCGTCTGGCTGTGTTGCTGGGGGAGCAGCCTGGCAAACTTCATCAGGAACTGGCCGCGAAACGACTCCTCCCGGCAGTGCCGACAACAGTGGCTGTAGGGATTCCGGCTGAGACCCTGCGCCATAGGCCCGACATCCGTCGAGCCGAGCGGTTCTTTGCGGCCCAGACGGCAAGGATTGGTGTGGCCACGGCGGATCTCTATCCCAAGTTCCGGTTATTCGGCACCATCGGGCTTGAGTCCATCTCAGCGGGTGATTTTTTTACTTCCAGCAGCCGGGCCTGGAGCTTTGGGCCAAGCGTCTCTTGGAATATCTTCGATGCTGGCGCCATCCGCCAGAACATCAAAGTGCAGACTGCCCAGCAGGAGCAGGCGCTGATTCAATACGAATCCGCGGTCCTTCAAGCCCTGGAGGAAGTAGAAAACGTGCTGGTGGCCTACGCCAAGGAACAGGACCGGAGAGATTCCCTCGCCAAAGCCGAGGCTGCAGCCGAGCGGGCAACACTGCTGGCCCAGGACCAATACGAAGCAGGTCTGGTGAATTTCAATAATGTCCTGGATTCTCAGCGCGCCCTCCTCATTTTACAGGATCAACTGGCCCAGAGCGAAGGCACCGTGACCTCCAACCTTGTGCGCCTATACAAGGCCCTCGGCGGCGGTTGGAAATCTCTGGAACCGGCTGCTGACAATTCGAACCATGTGGCGCAGGATAAAAAGCAGGCGGCAAGATAAACCCTTTAGACCTCACCTGTGCTATCTACAAGAAGTGCAACCCCGGTAATTATTCCTGGGGTTTTTTCTTCGGCAAAACCATACTCTTTTACAACTTTTTACCCATTTCTGGTTTGACCTCAAATGGGTAAATTTACCCAAAAGTGGTTTGACCGGAAATGGGTAAATTTGTTCATTCAGGAGGGGTCGGTTTTGGTTGGGTATCATTTTTGCTTAAACAACTAGTAAAAGGAGAAAATAATTATGATCAATGATAGTCTTTGGAGTTAGGGGGAGGAGAGATGAAAAGGATACTTCTACTGATTCTATGTTTGATGTTTACAGGATGTGCTACCCGTGATTTTGTGCCATCAGGGTACTCTTTGAGCAGTTATTCTGGGGCAGCATTCAAAGTCAAAGACAGGGTTTGGGTGCACAATGCTACTCCGAGTAGAGTAGAGAAAGTGGGTATCAATCTGCACTCAGATCTCAGAGACTGGGGAAACCAATTGGCTTACGGACTCAAGTATAATCTCAAGCACAGAGGTGCAGAGATTGACCGCAGGGCAAAGAAGAAAATAAGTGTACAAGTGACACACGCTGAGGTAAAAAATAAGTTACTTAAGTATACGGCCTATATGGAGTGCACAGTTAAGTTAGGAAACGGTTATTCTCAAAAATTTACTGTTCACCACAGCGCCCAAGTTGACGAAGACGCTTGCTCGGGTCTCTTACCCGTCGTTATCGAGAGAATAATGTCAAATTCTGCAGTTGTGAGATACTTAAGTGCGGCATAAGAAAGAACCTTAGGAAGGGTCACCTTTGTATAAAACAGTCATTTTACCTATTTCTGACCTATACATTTTCGGGTGTAATAGATTTGTAGTATGACATCAAAGCTCTATTTGGATATTTCACCCCAGCCGGACAATATCACTTGCGGCCCCACCTGTCTGCATGCCATTTACCGGTACTTTGGCGACGATATTTCTCTGCACCAGGTTGTTTCCGAGGTCCCGCAGATAGAGGCCGGCGGTACACTGGCTGTCTACCTTGCCGTGCATGCCCTGCGGAGGGGATACAGAGCCACTATCTACAATTATAACCTGCAAATCTTTGATCCCACCTGGGTTAACGCCAGAGGTGAAGAGATTGCTGAGAAACTCAGACTTCAGGCTTCATACAAGAAAGACGATCCCCGACTCGAAGTTTCCACCAAGGGCTACCTCGAATTTCTAGA
>CP070689.1:916668-919498 GCA_020353155.1 Deltaproteobacteria bacterium
GCACCGGCCTGGGTGAAGCGGAAAATATTGTCAATGAAAAGGAGCACGTCCTGACCCTCCTCATCCCGAAAATACTCGGCCTGGGTCAGGGCTGAAAGGGCCACCCGCGCCCGGGCTCCAGGAGGCTCGGTCATCTGGCCGTAGACCAGAGCTGCCATGGGCAACACGCCCGATTCCTTCATCTCCAGGTAGAGGTCGTTACCCTCGCGGGTGCGCTCCCCCACCCCGGCGAATACCGAGATGCCCTTGTGCTGCATGGCGATGTTGTGGATCATCTCCATCATGATAACCGTCTTGCCCACGCCGGCACCGCCAAACATCCCCATCTTGCCGCCACGGGGGAATGGCACCAAAAGATCAATGACTTTTACCCCGGTCTCCAAAACCCTAACCGAGGTATCCTGCTCGGTGAAGCTCGGTGCCGCCCGGTGGATGTCGGCATACTTCTCGGCATCAACCGGCCCAAGCCCGTCAACTGGCCGGCCAACCACATTGAGCACCCGGCCGAGGCTGGGCTTGCCCACTGGCATCTGAATTGGCTTTCCAGTGTCCTTTGCAGGCATACCCCTGACCAAACCGTCAGTGGTGTCCATGCCCACGCAGCGTACCACGTTGTCGCCCAGATGTTGGGCCACCTCTACGATAATATTGCCTTCCTCATCACTAATGCTGGGGTTGCTGATGGCAACCGCCGACAAAATCTCCGGCAGCTTCCCCTCAGCGAACTCCACGTCCACCACATTGCCGATGACCTGAACGATTTTTCCGATATTCATAGATTCTCCTCACAAAGTGCTGAAAAAACTCTTATTTCTTCAAAGCTTCCACACCGCCAACGATGTCCATAAGTTCCTTGGTGATGCCTGCCTGCCTGGCTTTATTGTAAATAAGGGTAAGATCCCGCACCATTTCCTTGCAGTTACTGACCGCGTTGTCCATGGCGGCCATCCGGGCGGCGTGCTCGCTCACCGCGGTCTGGAAAAACGCCTCCAGAATCTGCAAATGGATATAGTTGGGCAAGAGATCATTTAGGACCCCCTCTCTCGAAGGTTCAAATATATATTCCAGAAGTTCCTGTTCTTCCTCTTCCACCGTCACAGGGGCTATGGGCAACAGCTTCTTGACCACGGGCCTCTGGGTGGCCATGTTGATGAACTGGGCGTAGCAAAGATGGACTTCATCAACCTCATGGGTAAGGAACAGGTCAATTGCTTCCTGGCCAATGGCGGTGGCGTCACCCATGTTGGGATTGTTGAGCAGCCCCTCATGAAAAGCACGGGTGGGACGCTTCCGTCGGCGAAAATAGTCCCTGCCCTTGCGGCCGATAAGGGAGAGCGAAACCTCCAAACCTTCCTGCTCCTTTGCTGCCATAAACTTCTCCGCGGCAGTGATCAGGTTGGTATTAAAAGCGCCGCAAAGACCTCGATCGGCAGTAATGGAGATCAGCTCCACCTTGACCACTTCCTCGTGGTCCATTAGCAGAGGAAAACCCTCGGGCTCAACCCCGGCCGCCACCCGGTTCATAATCTCCGTAAGTTGATTGGCATAAGGCACAAACTGGTCCAGCTTCTGTTGGGTAGTGCGAAGCTTTGAAGCTGCAACCATGTTCATCGCCCGGGTGATCTGCTGGGTCTTTTTGACCGCTTCGATCTTTCTTTTTATATCACGTAGGGTTGCCATAGGTCGCTTCTCTCGCTCCCTTTGTCTGATTCTAAACGGCGGCCTGGAAGATCTCGTCGAACTCGCTGAGAGCTTTTTTCATTTTCCCGTCCAGTTCGTCACCGATCTCTTTCTTCTCTTCGAGCTCCGCAAAGATTTCAGGATGCTTTTGCTCGATGAACTCCAGCATTTGCGGCTCGTATGCCGCCAACTTATCTACCGGATACTTGTCCAAGAAGCCCCGGGTACCAGCGTAGATGGAGGTAACTTGCTTGGCCATGGACATGGGCACATATTGGGGCTGCTTCAAAAGCTCGACCAACCGCATACCTCGATTTAGCTGCTGCTGGGTGGACTTGTCCAGGTCGCTGCCGAACTTGGCGAAGGCCTCCAGTTCGCGAAACTGGGCCAAATCCAGACGGAGACGGCCGGCAACCTGTTTCATCGCCTTGACCTGGGCGGCACCGCCCACCCGGGACACGGAAAGACCCACGTTGATGGCTGGACGTACACCGGCGAAGAAAAGGCCTGGCTCCAGGTAGATCTGGCCGTCGGTGATGGAAATAACGTTGGTAGGAATGTAAGCGGAGACGTCACCGGCCTGAGTTTCAATAATGGGCAAGGCCGTGAGCGAGCCACCGCCTTTGGCGTACTGGCTATCTAGCTCCGGTGCGTTGTCCGCCAGCTTTGCAGCCCTCTCCAGCAAACGGGAGTGGTTGTAGAAGATGTCACCCGGGTATGCTTCACGGGCCGGCGGCCGCCTGAGGAGCAGGGAGATCTGCCGGTAAGAAGCTGCCTGCTTGGAGAGATCATCGTAGATGATGAGGGCATGACGACCATTGTCGCGGTAGTACTCCCCCATGGCACAGCCAGCGTAAGGAGCAATGAACTGCAGCGAGGCAGGATCACTGGCGCAGGCCGAAACAATGATGGTATAGTCCATGGCGCCATGCTTTCTGAGGGTCTCTACCACCTGGGCAACCGTAGACTTTTTCTGGCCGCAGGCAACGTAGATACAGATAACATCCTGACCCTTTTGGTTGATAATGGCATCTACCCCGATAGCGGTCTTGCCGATCTGGCGGTCACCAATGATCAGTTCCCGCTGGCCCCGTCCCACCGGGGTCATGGAATCGATCGCCTTGAGCCCTGTGTACATGGGCTCATTCAC
>CP070689.1:919598-926758 GCA_020353155.1 Deltaproteobacteria bacterium
GTCTGAGGCGGAGATTAACCTGGAGGTGTTCAGCGCCAAGCTGGACGGCCAGCTTCTGACTCAGCCCAAGGCGAAAGTAGACTCCCAGCAAACTCCCATAAATAGGGACATGGAAAAGGTATTAATCAATGGGGAAGAAGCTGCCACCTCTATGGGGGATAAGTATATAGGCATTAACCACATAATGCTGGCAATGCTTGAATCAGAGGAGATCATGGCCGCCCTGGAAGCGGCGGGTACCAAGAAGGAGGTCTTGCTTACCATTCTCAAGCACGCGCCAAAGAGTGGATACAAGCCGGGCGAAGCCGCACCTGGGGAGTTTGAATATTTAGAAAAGTATACCACCGATCTCACAGCCCGTGCCCGCCAAGGGGGATTGGACCCCATTATCGGGCGGGATGAAGAAATTAGACAGACCATTCAGATTTTGAGTCGCCGGTTGAAAAACAATCCCATAATTATTGGAGAGCCCGGGGTGGGGAAAACGGCTATTGTGGAAGGATTGGCCCAGAGGATTGTTCAGGGTGACGTCCCGGACAATCTCAAGGACACTGCTGTTCTCTCTTTGGATATGGGGCAGTTGATAGCAGGAGCGAAGTACCGGGGGGAATTTGAGGAGCGATTCAAGCGAGTTTTGGATGAAATTGCCGCTGCCGGCAATGTAATAACCTTTATTGACGAGATTCACATAATTGTTGGCGCCGGGGCTTCCGAAGGGTCTATGGATGCTTCAAACCTTATTAAGCCAGCACTGTCCAGAGGAGAGATTCATTGTGTCGGGGCTACCACACTAGAAGAATATCGCAAACATATTGAAAAGGACGCTGCCCTGATGCGCCGCTTTCAAATAGTCCTGGTGGAAGAACCCTCAGTTGACGATACTGTCTCCATTCTCCGGGGGGTGAAAGAAAAATACGAAGTGCACCATGGGGTGAGAATTCAAGATATTGCGATTACCGCTGCGGCAAAGTTGTCCCAGAGATACATCACCGACCGCTTTCTACCGGACAAGGCCATTGACCTAATCGATCAAACGGCCGCCACCATTAGGATAAGTTTGGCATCCAAACCAGAAGAAATCGACAAATTAGATCGCCAGATAATCCAGATGGAGATCGAAGCCCGGGCCTTGGCCAATGAGACCGACGAAAAGTCCATAGAAAGGCTGAAGGTTTTAGAAGAAGAACTTTCAGGGCTCAAGGTAACAAGCAAGGACCTAACTGAAAAATGGGCCAAGGAGAAACAAGCAATTACTGAGGTTCAAGAAGCCAGAAAGGCCCTGGAAGAGGCAAAGCGGGAGATGGAACAAAAGGTTCGGGAGGAGGATTTTTCAAGGGTCGCCGAGTTGCAGTACAAAATCATCCCCGAATGTGAAAAAGTGCTGGAGGAATATGGAGATATAGATATATCCGGCAGTGGCTTCTTGCGGGAGGCCATTGACGATCAGGACATAGCAGCTACGGTTTCCCGCTGGACTGGTATCCCTGTGTCGAAAATGCTGGGTGAAGAAAGGGATCGCCTACTCCATCTGGAGGATCACCTGAGAAAGCGAGTGGTGGGTCAGGATGAAGCCCTTACTGCCATTGCCAAAGCAGTCCGGAGGTCCCGTAGTGGTTTGCAGGACCCCAACCGTCCGCTGGGGTCTTTCTTGATGCTTGGGCCCTCAGGAGTGGGCAAGACGGAGTTGGCCAAGGCCTTGGCCGAGTTCATGTTTGATGACGAGCGTGCCCTTATCCGGATTGACATGAGCGAATTCATGGAAAAACACTCGGTAGCCAGACTTGTGGGAGCGCCGCCCGGATACGTTGGTTACGATGAAGGAGGTGTTTTGACCAACAGTGTCAGGCGCAAGCCATACAGTGTCGTTCTATTCGACGAAGTGGAAAAGGGACATCCTGACGTCTTTAACCTTTTCCTCCAACTTCTCGATGACGGCCGATTGACCGACAGTCAGGGCCAGACGGTCAATTATACCAACACCATTATCCTCATGACCTCGAATCTAGGGGCAGAGCACATTGAGCCTGCGGAGACCGAGGAAGAAACCCAGCGAATGATCCAAGGTATCATGCAGGCTGTGCGGGGTCATTTCCGGCCCGAGTTCTTGAATCGCCTGGATGACATTCTGGTTTTCCGGCAACTCTCGCCGGAAGTAATGCCTATCATTGTGGACATTCAATTAAAGCGACTACGAAACCTATTACTGGAGCGCCAGATTCAGCTGGAGGTAAAGGAAGAGGCGAAAACCCTTCTGGCCGAAGAGGGTTTCAACCCCCTCTACGGAGCCCGGCCATTGAAACGGGTCATTCAGGCTCGACTTCAAGATCATCTGGCTGAGGAAATTATTAGTGGTGCTATTCAAGAAGAGCAGACCGTTGTTGTTTCGGCGGTGGATGGTGAGTTTGTCTTCCACACCGATGGTGCGGTTGCATCATCCCTAAAGGATGAAACAGTTGAACCAACCGATGTGGACGAAACATCGCCAGCGCAAAAGAGTGATGATTCTTCTATTGAGGACTAGACCACCAAGAGGGTAAATAGGGAGCTGACTTAGATTATGGATCCTCTTAAGAAGGTTGCACCTGTCAAGAAAATAGCCACCAACCCATTGTTGAAAAAATTTCTGGGCCTGGAAATCTGGCCCTACTGGGTGGGGATTATTGTCATTGCTGCCCTCGCAGTTCTTCTGGTGTTTCTAATCAAACGAAGGCGGGCAAAAAAGGTTGAGCCACCCATAGAAGAAAAAAAGGAAAAGCCATTTCCCTCCTCCACCCTGCTCAATATTTGGAAAGAGTTTTTGGCTCAAATCCCCAAGGAGTTCCGCCGGTCCATCATGATGTACGAGCCCTTTGTGGTGCTCGGGGAATCAGGGGTCGGCAAAAGCAGTTTAATAGACCTCTGCACGGACTGGCAGGGACAAGCACGTCAATTCTATCCCAGCTACACCACTGACCCCCTATTGCAGATTTATCTCGGCTCCAGGGTTGTGGTGCAGGAAATACCCCCCGCTCTATTGAATGATTCCTCCAAACCGGCACTCAATGGTCTGCGCAGGCTCTGGAAACCACTTTTCCGCAGGGCGGAGCCAACCGTGGTTGTGGTTCTCAATAGTACCGCTTTACAGTCCGACACCATTGAATCCTTAAAAAAGCATGCCCAGATGATCAGGGGGAAAATTAACATCATTTCCCGTCTTCGTAAAAAGCCGGTGAAGGTCTGCATCGCCCTGACCCATATGGACCATTGGGAAGGATTCCTCGAATTTTCTAAATTTCTTCAGAAAAACAACATACCTTTAGATCTTAGGTTTACCTCCAAAACTGACTTAAAGGACTTGTCTAATTGTCTTCTGCATTATGAGGACTACCTATCCAATGCCCTGACCTCTCTGGCTGCTAAGGACTTTTTAAAGATAATATCCTTTCTAAGACAGTCCCCTGATCTATTTTCAAGGGTCTCCGTATTTACTAGAATCCTGCAAAGTCCTGACCCCCTTTCTTCTGAGCCTGAGGTGGTTCGCTTGAGTCTGGTTTCTGAGAAAGAGGGGGATAGCACAATTTCCAATCCCTTTGTTTCAGCGCTTAAAGCAGAGGATTTGCGGAGGACGCCACCCCTTCTCAAACACCAGGTTGCAGCCGCTGCCATCGTGGTGCTCGGATTGATTTATTTGTTGTCAGGATATTTTTACGAACGCCATCTTTTGAACAAGACAGATCGCCAGATGGGTATGATGCAAGTTTCGCCACCTACACTTGTAGATTACGATAGAGAGTTGCACCGGCTGTTTTTGGACTTCAGTATGAACTTGAAAAAAGATCCACTGCTGGCTTTTCTGCCCAACTTCTTCCCAAATTTTCATCAGAAAATTAATGACCGGTGGGTGAGTAGCATCAGAAGGTTCTATTTGATTCCAGAGCTTAAACGACTTGCGGATCAGGGACAGATAGAGGAGGTGCCAGAAAGAACCCTCTACCTGTTGTCGTTGATGTGTGCAACCAATACCAACCAACTGGGAGAATTGGTTCTTAAGAATTTAAGAGAAGAGAGCGAAGAATGGACCAAAAGACTTGGCCTGCCTAAACTTCTCATTGAAGACTATGTGACCAACAACACCGACCTGCGTGGGGTAGCCCGCGATCTTGCCAAACTCAATTTGGCCAGTCTCAGGGCCAAAGGCCAGCCTCCGGATGTACTGCCATGGCTGGTTTACTTTCGGGAACTCAGAAAAACTTACCGGAGGCCCTGGATTACCAAGGTCAATTTACAGAAACTGCAGAAAGAAGCAGAATCCGGGCTAGAACTCCTCGGAAAACTCGAGCGCTACAATCTGTATGCCAAGTTTTCCGAGTTGTTGGACTCGGAATTGAAATTATTGAAGCCCTCTGTAGACATTGACTTTATCTGGATTCAAAGGAGAGGTGCAGAGGTCAATCGAGAAACCATTCGACAATTTCTTACCTTTCTAAGGAGCCTGGCTATTGAGTATCCCCCGGTGAAAGAGCTGAGCCTCGGCAAATTAATGGAGAACATCAGAGGAATGATGACTTTATTCTCCCATGAACCTCAAATGGTTAAAGCTTTCAAATTTGTCTTGGCCGGAGAGGGATTTGAATTCAACGAAATAGCATGGAAAGAACTCACGATACGCAGCATGATAACCTCGTCCCTTCGAGATTTCATTGCTGAGAACGAGAAAGGCGATGGCCTGCTGTTTTTCGAGGAGTATGACGACTTTGAAGACATTCTAATGAATCCCTTCAATGAAGGTCGATTTTTGTTTGTCGGGCAGGGAAAGGTTGACGGCAGATTTACCCGACAGGCATTTGAGGCACAAGTCAAGCCGGCGCTACTGGAACTACCGGAATTCTTGGACAAGCTGCCTATTGAGAAGAGCGAGCAGGCGCGTTTTCGCAATTTTGTCTTTCGCGAAGTACAGGCCTACGGTGATAAGTACGTCGCCCAATGGCGTGATTATTACTGGGATTTTAATGTGAAGGCGGAATCCTTCGAGGAACTCAGATACGTTTTGACTCAAATGCAACTACCATCGTCCCCTTTTCAAGCTTTTTTGATGACCGTAAAAGAGAACACGGTGTTGGAGCTGGGGGAAAATCCATACTTCACCCCTTTTGAGTCGAAGTTGCTGACTTTTGGTTTTGTCGGCCGGGTAATGGAGAAGCGAAAGGACTCGGTTCCGGAATTGGAAAATTATAGGGCAATTTTAGCCCAGATGCAGAGGGATTTGGAGAATAAGGAGCCTGTTGAGTCGAAAAATGAGAAAGAAGACAGCAGCATATTTGAAAAGCAACTTTCGCCACTTGGCCGTTTTTTTCTAACCGTTCTCCGTGGCGAAGAAGATTCCTATTTAAAACTTACTGAGAAGTGGATTAAAAATGTTGGTATTGGCGAGGAATACAAGCACCTATTCCTCGAACCCTTCCGTCAGGCCTACCAACTGGGGCGCCCTGAAGTAAAGGAAAAGATAAATACTCTATGGTCCGAGCTTTATCTTTCTGACATCCAACCCCTGGTTGCCAGGTTTCCTTTCAATAGGAAGGCAGAGTCCGCAATTTCCCCGAGCGATTTGACAACTGTACTCCATCCCCAGCAGGGGACTTTTTGGAAGGCCTTTAAACTTTTTATGTCACCGGTGTGCCGCGAAACAGGGGGAGTATTTACTGAGCGCAAGTGCCCTCTCGGTTCCCTGCGGCTGTCGCAAGATTTACTGAACACGGTAAATAATATAACCAGGATTGGCAGCACGCTGTGGGACGAAAAGGGACTTCCCAAGCCCATGGTGTTTTACTTCCAGTCTTTTCCATTGCCTGCCCTGGTAGATAAAGAAATGGTGGCGGTACTATCATATCTGCAGTTCGGCAATTCTTCAGTTTTTGGTTTTAATCAGAGGCCGGCGTGGCAGAAATTCGAATTGGAGTGGTGGAAGGAACAACCGGCTGCCGTGGGGTTCGAGTTCAGAACCTCACCTGATACTCCAAGTATCTACAAGGCCATTACCATTCCAGAATCCAACTGGAGTTTTCACAGACTGCTGGCTCACGGGGAGCTGGTGGATAAAGATGTGCTTGTGTGGAAAGTGGAGCGCCCCCAGTATCCCAGCGACTATCTGAAAGTAAAATTTATGACAAAATCCGATCCATGGGCAGTTTTTAAATTGATCGAATAAAAGGGGTTCATTGAGCAGTAAAGAGGTTCAGTTACATGGAATTCCCTATCCAACAGGGAAGAATGGCACACTGTATATCTAGATTTAAAAGTGTTCTCCTGTCCACCATGCTGATTTCGGTGTTAATTGCTGGTTGTGGAAATAAACATGTTCCACCTCCGCAAATCGTTTTCACCATAGAGTCCGAGAACGAGGCAAACGACGGTCAACCCTTTCATTGCGCCATTCGCTCCGTCAATGCCAAACAATTTTTGACTGAGGGTTATGATGGTGTTGCCAATATGTTATTTGCCAATCCACCTGACTCGACTGTTCTTGCCACCATTGTCATACTGCCCGGAGATGAACAAGAGCTACAGATAAACAAACCAGACCAGAACGATCTCGGGTTTTATTGTTTTTTCACTCAGCCGGGAGATCCATGGAAGGTGAGGTTGGAACAGCCCCTGGGTGAGGAATACGAAATATCTTTGGGGAAAAGCGAGATACTGGAGACAGAAAAGGCAGATGGGAGTTGGTGGTGGCCTTTCTAGGAGGCCCCGAGAAGAACATTTTACCCTACAGCTTGGCAAGCAATGTTTTATATGAGTGGAGATCATGGCCGAGCCTTTAAACATTTCCATGATTGAGCAGCAACTCTGTCTCGAGAGGCTGGAATCACCACGGGTGCTTTCTTGGCTCGAAAAAAGCTACCGTAACCCCCTACCCTTTTGGCAGGCTCTCAAAGAGAGTCACGATGGAATTCTTTCTTGGCCAGGGAAAAGCATTCCTTTTGCCAACTACGATTTCTACCATGATATTGTTGTACGTAACCAAAAAAATACAGCACCGGCTTTTTGTTGGCACGATAGGCTTACTGGCTGGCAGCAAACTTCCTATAGTCAACTCGGATCACTAGTAAAAAGAAAAGAGTCAGTCTGGTTAAGAGCTGGTGTTCAGGCAGGTAAGAAAGTCTGTATTGTTCTCCCCCTCGAAC
>CP070689.1:926858-950427 GCA_020353155.1 Deltaproteobacteria bacterium
GACTGCTCGAAATAAGCTGCAAATTGCGAGCTGTCAAGGGTTTAGGAAAATGGCTTAGCCGGGCGCCCCATTTCATTTTCTGGATATTCTGGGCCCATAGGAGTAACCTAAAATACCCTATATTGGTAATTCTATTCCAGTGCTTGCTTGCTTGGTTTTGGAAAAGGGGGTAGACTTTTCAGATGTGAGATCTGAGATTTGAGAGGTGGGACAATGAACCCTAGGAAAGGATCATTAATCTCACATCACACATCTCACATCAATGGACGCACCCTTGTTGGAGATTGCGAAACTTGAATCTCCTATGGGAGTCGAATCTAAATGGAATTGATCCGCTATCTATCAGAGCCTTCTCTCCGCAAACCTGCGCTGGTGGCCGGTTTTGGCGGTTGGGGCAATGCCGGTGAGGTGGCCACCAGCACTGTGGACTTTCTGGTCGAGAGCTTGGAGGCAGAGCAGTTGGCCACTATAGAGTCCGATGATTTTTTTCTCTTCTCTGCAAATCGGCCCCTGGTAACCATCGCCAACGGTCATTTAAAAAGTTTGGATCTTCCCAGAAGCCGTTTCTATTTTTCAACAAATTCACCAGGTAGAGATTTGATTCTGTTTTACGGTCCCGAGCCGCAGTTACGCTGGCAAAAATATGCAGATGCCTTCATGCAACTCTGCCACCGCTTCGGAGTAAGAGCCTTCATAACCCTGGGAGGTCTTCACGACGAAGTTCTTCACAATGAGACCAAGATCTCTGCTGCTGGTGCATCCATGGATGACATCCAGAGACTTCGGGAACTTGAAGAACCTGTGGAGCTCATTGATTATGTCGGCCCCAGCGCCATCCACTCCCTATTTCTTGCCAAAGCGCTAGAAGAGAAGATGGCGTCATTTAGCCTTTGGGCACATGCCGCCTCTTACTTGCAGGGCACAAATTACAAGCTCTGCAGCGCTTTGATAAAACGGCTTAATCTCCTGCTCGACTTGGAGGTGGACCCCACTGAACTGGACCTCTCATGGAAGGTGGTAGAAGATCAGATTGATAGGTTAATCGGAAAAAATGAGAAGCTGAAGAGACACGTGGAAGAGCTTAAAAGACGGGAGCAGCGCGGCAGTTTCACCCCCCGGCCATCCTCCCCTGCCAAAGTCATCCGGTTGGATGAATTTTTGAAACAGGACAAGTCAGAAGACTAGTTCTCTAATCCCCTTATGAATGCCTAAAATTTAGGTTATGGGTAATAGGTTAGTTCTGATCTCTGACTTTTGTGCTCTGTCCTCTGACTCTATGCCCTTTGCTCTATACCCTATGCCAATCCCCTAATTTCTCAATTACCTATCTTTTCAGCACATAAATTGCATAACTCCTTGAATCTATGACTGTTATTGTGATATAAGCGGGCAATATTTTGGCGGCAAAGATTTCGATGGTGCACAATGAGCCAAGAGTGAGGTTATGATTCCACGTTATACCCGTCCAGTAATGGGCCGCATCTGGGAGCAGGAAAATCGTTATCGCCAGTGGTTGAGGGTTGAATTAGCTGTAGTCGACTCTATGGCCCAGTTGGGACAAATACCTGCCCAAGCGGCTCAGGAGATTGCTCAAAAGGCAGACTTTGACGCGAATCGCATAGACGAAATCGAGCGTGAGACAAAACACGACATCATCGCCTTTCTTACCTGTGTGGCGGAATATGTAGGAGACTCCGCCCGCTATATCCATCTTGGACTGACCTCCTCCGATATTCTGGATACTAGTCTCGCCATTCTGCTCAGGCAGGCAGCCGACATTTTGCTGGATGACATTCAGGCCTTGCTCTCAGTTCTGAAGCGACGGGCTTACGAGCATCGTGAGACTATAATGATGGGCCGCTCCCATGGAGTACACGCTGAGCCGATTACCTTTGGGCTCAAATTAGCACTCTGGTATGCGGAGATGGAGCGCAATAGAAAAAGGTTACTCCGAGCCCAAGAGATCATCAGTGTAGGCAAAATGTCCGGAGCAGTTGGTACCTATGCGAATATAGATCCTGAAGTTGAAAAGCTTGCCTGTGCTCAGCTAGGACTGCAGCCGGCACCCATTTCTACCCAGATTATTCAACGAGATCGTCACGCCGAGTATTTCTCTACTTTGGCTATAATTGCCAGCAGCGTGGAAAAAATTGCCGTCGAAATTCGTCATCTCCAGCGCACAGAGGTTCTCGAGGCAGAGGAGTATTTTTCTGAAGGCCAAAAGGGCTCTTCAGCCATGCCACATAAACGAAATCCAATTGGCAGTGAAAACTTGTCCGGACTGGCGCGCTTGGTCCGTGCCAATGCAGTGGCGGCCATGGAAAACATTCCTCTGTGGCACGAGCGGGACATCAGCCATTCCTCCGTTGAGCGGGTTATTGCCCCTGATAGTACTGTCCTGCTCGACTTCATGCTTCACCGCCTTACCAAAATGCTCGACCGGCTGGTTGTCTATCGAGACAGGATGAGGGCTAATCTGGAGAGCACTGGGGGATTATTTTTCTCCCAGCGAGTGCTACTGGCTTTGACGGAAAGTGGTGTAGACCGGGACGAGGCCTATCGTCTGACCCAGCGAAATGCCATGGCTGTCTGGAATGAAGGAGGCACCTTCAAAGACCGCCTAGCAGCCGATTCAGAGGTAATGGCGCACCTGCAGGCAGACCAACTGGAAGAACTATTCGATTTAAACTATTACCTAAAACATGTTGATACCATTTTCTCTCAGGTTTTTGGACCAGAGAAGGAGAGAAAGTCCTGAAACTGATATCTCATTCGAGTAGATGGCAATGATATGCACAAAATAAGGCGACGGGCAACTCTATCTGGATCAATAAAGCTCACCCTGCTGGTTTCGACTCTTCTCCTCCTGGGCAAACCTGCCAACAGTATTTGTGCCAAACTGCCAGCCAATTTGCTCATCTCTCCCAAGGCAAACCCTCACCACGTTATCCTAGTAGAAAAGGCTACTCAAAGACTTTTCATTTATGAGTTTACCGGGGACTATAACCTTGTGGCCACCTTCAAGTGCGCCACGGGTGAGAGCCCTGGGGACAAACAGGTAAGTGGTGATCAGAAAACTCCTGAAGGCGTATACTTTTTTACCAGGGCCGTGGGGGACAGATATTTAAGTCCCACCTATGGCGCCAGGGCCTTTCCCATGAATTATCCTAACCTCCTAGATTTAAAAATGAACAAAGGGGGCAACAACATCTGGGTCCATGGCACCAACGAAGAACTAAAAGAACGCAGTACCAATGGCTGCATTGTCCTTGCTAATGGAGACGTGGTTGAGCTGGAAAAATACATCAAGCTCTGGGACACCCCTATTATTATTGAGAAAGAACTTAAGTATGAAGAGCGAGACAATCTGATCCGCCAGGGCCAATTACTGCTTGACAGGATTGAGGGCTGGAGCCAGGCTTGGTCACAAAAAGATCTGGATCGCTATCTTTCCTACTATGCTTCAGATTTCAGTTGGAGAAATCTGGACCTACAGGGCTGGCGAAGCAAAAAAGCCTGGCTAAACAATCGCTATAAAATAATTTCTGTCCAGTTCAGTGATATTAGGTTCTTCCGTCAGGGAAAGATGGTTCTGGCCACAGCTGACGAAGTATATAGGTCCGATCGATTTGCCTCCGCCGGTCTCAAGCACTTGTATCTGGTTCAGAATTCGGAGGAGTGGCGTATTCTTGCTGAGAAGTGGCGGAAATCAGGTCGTCGAGCACCTCCTCCTATAGAGCTGGCAGCTAAACCTCCTGCTGACAGAGAGAATGTTGAAGGATCCGTTCACCGCTTTGTCGAGGGTTGGAGGCGCGCCTGGGAAGAAGGAACTCTATCCGAATACCTGGCCTGTTATCATCCTCGATTCAAAGCGGGTGGCATGGATCTCAAAGGCTGGAAACGATACAAAGAAAATCTTCTTCATCGCTCGCAGGAGCGAGTCATTCAGTTGACCGATATCAAATCGCAGGTGAATGGCAACAGGGCAGTGGTGGTCTGCAAGCAAGAATATCGTTCCCACATCCATCAGGACTTTGGCCTTAAAACTCTTCATCTTCTCTGGCACGGCGGCCAGTGGACCATCTTGAGAGAAACCTGGAAACCTCTGACTGAAGGAGGATGAGGTCCCGCCGCGGTTACAAAAAGCTCCTAGTTAGGCAATTACCCCTGAGAACATTTGTCATTTATCATTTCGCATTTTTCATTTTGATAAAATGCATATATTAGTCTTGTCTATCAAGCTACAATGATCAATGTGCAATGAGAGATGAGCAATGTCAAATGGGGAGGGAAGCTTGTGATAATAGAAGAAATCACCATGGATGATTTTGCTTTAGGCCTTGAAAAAACAAGGACTGTGATCATCCCCTTTGGTTCCACCGAAGAACACGGACCGCATCTTCCCTTGGCTACGGATTCAATTCATGTTTACGAGGTCTGCAAAGAGGCCTCGAAAGAAACTCCGGTATTTGTTGCGCCCCCCCTTTTCTATGGTGTTTGCCGAAGTACGCGCAGTCACGCCGGTACCGTGAGCATCAGACCATCCACTTTACGCAAAGTCATTGCTGATTTGCTTTCTGATTTTTACCGGCAGGGACTACGACATTTTCTCATGATCTCCGGACACGCCAGCGGCCTCCACATGTCTTGTCTCATTGAGGTCGGCGAAGAATTTCTTCAGACTCATCCTGACATTAAAGTGGCGGTGCTTTCCATTCTCGATCTAGGTATGCCTGCCTGGAAGAAGGTTATTACCACCAAAGATGACTCCCACGCAGGTGAGGTGGAGACTTCAGTTATGCTTCATTTACGTCCCCATTTGGTGGGAGAGGCCAGACCGCGGGAGTGGCCTCGTTTTCCTGAACATCTTCTGGTCAAGGATAAATTAAGTTACTGGCCAGGTGGAGTTTGGGGTGACGCCAGCCATGCCTCAGAGGGAAAGGGAAGGGAGCTGTTCGATCTCTCAGTTGCGGCTCTTGTCCGGTTGATCAAGGATCTCAAAGGTGGTGACGAATCGCTATGAACCCTCCAGAGTTATTGGCACCGGCGGGAAATATTGAAAGCTTTTTTGCCGCCTTGGAAAATGGTGCCGACGCCGTCTATGTAGGTTATCGCCACCTCAATGCCAGAGCCCTCGCAGCCAACTTCACCCTCGAAGACATAGCTCGGTTGAATGAATACGCCCACAGGCAGGGGGTGAAACTTTATGTGGCCCTAAACGCTGCAGTACGTGAAGAGGAAATCGAACAAGTAGTTAATGCCCTTTCCGGCCTTTCTCAGGTTAAGCCCAGTGGGCTCATCATTCAGGATGGGGCAATTGCTCGCCTGTGCCAACTTCACTTTCCCAACTTGAAACTACACGCCAGCACCCTTATGACCATTCATAACTCCGCCGGAGTTGAACAACTGCAAAGCATGGGTTTTCAGCGGGTGGTGCTGGCCCGTGAGCTTACAATCGAAGAACTTGCGCGCATCGCCGCTAGCACCACTCTGGAGTTGGAAGTCTTTGTTCACGGTGCCCTGTGCTATTCATACTCAGGGCTCTGTTTGGCCAGTTCCTTCTATGGGGGCCGGAGCAGCGTGCGAGGCAGATGTGTTCAGCCTTGTAGACGTCTCTATCGCTCAGGCAAACAGCAAGGATACTTTTTCTCCCCTAACGATCTCTCGGCTATCGATTTGATCCCCAGGTTGCGCCAACTCAGACTGGCTGCTTTCAAAATCGAGGGTCGCATGAAGCCTTCATCTTACGTAGCAGCGGTTGTCCGCGCCTATCGACTCGTATTGGACGCTCCACCAGGTGATGAGACCGAGGCAATTGCCAAAGCCCGACGCTTCCTCAGAGATGCATACGGCCGGAAACCCACCCAGGGATTTTTTATTTCCCCTCAGAGGGGAGAGATCATTACACCCCATCGCAGCGGCGCCAGTGGTCGCCTTGCTGCCAAGGTGGAATGGGTGCGCGGCAACCGCATGGGGCTGAAGCTGAGTTGTTCCCTGTCACTTGGCGATAGACTCCGGTTGGATTCGGATGAGGAAATGGAAAAAACCGCCTTCACTATTAGAGAGATGGTTTTGAAAGGTAAGCATCCGACAGTAGCCTCAACCGGGACCTTAGTCTCTTTACCTCGGATTCGTGACGCCCGCCGGGGAGATCGGGTATTCAAAACCGGTTCCAAGTCTGGGAAGAACCCTTCAGCAGCCAAACTTCGCCGTTTTCTCAAAGAAAAAACCTCAACACCTCAGGTGGTTGCCTCTAGAGTAGTTGTGGAGACCAAGATAGCCCCCAAACCAAAAGGACAAAGACAAGACAGGCAACCCACTACCCTCTACCTTAGGCTATCAAATTTAGCTCTGCTCAATGCCGCCCTTGAATCAGGTTTCGACTGGATCCTCCTGCAGGCTACCAAGTCCAATCTTAACTCCTTGTCCAAACGAAAAATGGTTTTTACCAAGAGAAGTCGTATCTTCTGGGGCCTGCCAGCAATAATTCACGAAAAGGATATGGAATTTTACCGGGAGCAAGTAAGTAAAATGCAGCAAATGGGGCATGAAAGATGGTTGGTTGCCAACTGGGCGCATTTCCGCTTATTTTCTCGGCCGCCCGAAGCCATAATTGCAGATTACACCTTCAATGTACTCAACTCACAATCTGCCTTTTTGCTCAATGAGATGGGTTGCCAGCGGGTGATTCTCTCTTTAGAAAGCGACCAAAATAATTTAAAAAAATTGGCACCGGCAATTAAGGGATTAACCCCCTTGGCAACGGTCTTCGGCTGGCCATCTCTCTTTACCAGCCGGTTGGAGATAAAGCCACGGGAAGGATCTGCCATCTGGGGCTCGAAGAAAAACAGGCTGCAACATTACAGGCAGGCAGGGTTGACCTCGGTCCGATCTGATCTTCCCCTTTGCCTATTTGAGCATTTAATCGAACTGAGCGAAATGGGGGTGGTGGATTTTGTCGTAGACTTGAGAGGGCAAAAGTTTCAGAATCGTGATTTCCATGGCCTTATGAGGGGACTGGAACGTCAGCGCTGCCCGCAACCGCACAGCACCTTCAATTATTTAGGAAAGCTAATGTGATGAGAGCTATGGGATATGGGACATGAGATGTGAGATGTGGGATTCATTATCTTTATTGCCATTTAGTATGTCACATCTTAGATCTGACATCGCACATTTATCGACCAGCTTTTTATAACATTTTTTACTAGGATAGATGTAAGGAAAGATAGCGATGGGTAACGACAGACCTCCTGGAGCTTTCGCCCTAATGGCTGCTCTTCCCAGCGAGGGCGAGATTCTTCTCGCTCGCCTCCAGGTCACCCAGACAATCACTTATGGTGACTTGGAAATTCTTCTAGGTACTCTCGGCGACAAAAAGGTGCTTGTCGCTTTTAGCGGCCTGGGTAAAATAAACGCTGCTGCGGCAGCAGCAGCCATCCTGTCCAGTTACTCAGTTTCACGTCTTTGGATGTGGGGCTCTGCAGGGGCATATGATCTGGCGGGGATTGAGATCAATGATGTGGCCTTGGCCAATGAAGAAATTCTCGGGGACGAGGGTGTTGCAACTAACAGTAGTTGGCAACCACTCGATGCCATAGGTATTCCCTTATTGAACTCCAAAGGGAAGCCCGTCTTTAACCGAATCGAGGTGGATCCGCTGGAGCTGAAGCGAAGCAGGCAGTTGCTCGGCGAGTGGGAGTCTCTTCCCGCCGCACCCCGAATACATGTGGGCCCATTTGTCACAGTTTCAGCCGTCAGTGGCAGCACGGCCAGGGCACGTATTCTATCTAACCGCTACGGTGCTCTGTGTGAAAACATGGAAGGTGGAGCAGTTGCCCAAGTATGCCTTCGCTATCAAGTACCATTTCTGGAAATCAGGGGATTAAGCAATCGGGCCGGTGACCGAAACAAAAAGAGATGGCAGCTGAGCAAGGCTTTGAACAATTGCCAGCGAGCCGTTCTCTATTTGCTCGAAAATTGGGACAAGGTGTGAGTTGCTCTTCCAACTTTATGCTATTATTGAATCATAGTTCAATAACAAAACGGTTGTAGCGTCGAGTCGAGCTGCACCTTTCGGGCCGTCATTTTAGGGTTCTCTACTTGCAACCGAGGTAAAGCCAGTATGAAAACCTTGACTCTCGGTTTCTCTCCTTGTCCCAACGACACCTTTATTTTTGGAGCACTAGCCACCGGCAAGCTTGAGGTTCCCAGCTTCCGGCTTGAGATAATCCACGAGGATGTGGAAACCCTGAATAAACTTGCAAGGGAAGCTCTCCTGGATTTTACCAAAATATCTTTTCACGCCTTCGCATTGGTGGTAAAGCGCTACGCCCTACTCAACTCCGGTGCTGCCCTGGGCAGGGGTTGCGGCCCCCTGGTGGTAGCAAGGAAACCAAGGGATATGGAGAGTCTGCGCGGAGAAGCAATAGCCATTCCTGGAGAGTTAACTACCGCAAACCTGCTTCTCCAGCTTTACGGGGACGGTTTCCCCCATGTACACCCAATGTCCTACGAAACCATCATGCCCCGGCTGCAGCGGGGAGAGTTTGCTGCCGGTGTGATCATCCATGAAGGGAGATTTACCTATCACGACTACGGACTGCACCAGGTCCTGGATTTGGGCGCTTGGTGGGAAGAAACCCAAGATCTTCCAATTCCGCTGGGAGGAATTCTTGTTCGCCGTGACCTCGGTTCTGATGTTGCCAAGGTAATAGAGGATGCCATTCGGAGAAGCTTGAATTTCGCTCGCCAAAGCTCAGAAGAAATCTGGTCCTATATCAAGACACACGCCCAGGAGATGGACGACGAGGCAATAAGGCAGCATATAGACCTTTACGTCAATGAGTACTCTATTGATTTGGGGGAGGAGGGCAGGCTCGCCATCAAAAAGCTACTAGAGTTGGCCCATCAACGTGACCTCCTGCCCCCTGTTAGTGCGAGTCTTTTTCTCACCGACTAGCTTAACGGAAAAACAATAATGAGCACAAAGATAACTAAATTGGCGGTTACCTACTTTCCCTACACCTTTATGAACGAGAATGACCTTAAACGGTTAATCCCTTACTTCGATACCATTCGGCTCCTGCAAGTTTTCCCTGATTCTGATCCAGGGCTGCCAGATTTGCTCGAGTCCTCTCAAATGGTTCAACTCTACTCCCCTATCTCCGACCCCGCCTTATTTGAAACCGTTAGGAAAGCACGGAAAACCTACGATCAACTGGGAAGAGTTCACCAGGGTGTCGGGTTGGCTCATTTGCTTCAGACCTTTGCCTTACAGGAGGATTTCGAAACCTCTCGCACTGGTCTGGTGGCAAGCATTAGGCAGGCTCACCCTCGGTTGAGTGAAGAAGAGCTAGAATTTGTCAACGATGCTGTCTTCATCCTTCTCGCTCATCAATTCGATCACGAGCATGTCGAACTGGATCGCCAACTGGAGCTAATCCGCGGACTGGAAGCCAAGTTCCAAGAGGAGGTGGGTATTGGTATCGAGGAGGAAAATGAAATCACGGTGAGGGCACCGGTATTACCGCAAGAGTCGGACCCGCCTCGAACTCAATATGCTTTACAGCGTTTGAGGGCCTGGACTCGGCTTTATTGTTCACAGGAGGAAATGACATCTTTTCTTGCCCTCACCACCAGTCCAGAAGTCATCTCTGAGATTGCCGAACGGTTGCCACCCCAGTTTGCTTCTCTCACAGGGGAATCGTCAGCAGGGGTACCGGAACAGCATCTTTTGTCGATCCTACCTGATCCCCAGTCCCTTTCTCTGGCCGAGGTCCTGGAATTCAGACAGTTGCTCAGTGGTGAGTCAATTTTGGATAACTGGCGGGAGTCCCTCACTGCCGCTCTTGACCAACTAAAGGGTCAACCACTTCAAGAAGAAATGTGGCAAGAAACAAGGCGATACCTGCAAGAGCAGGCCTACGGGTTTCGGCAGCTCTGGCCCGGCCCTGGGAAGCCTAGCCGCTACCTGAGGCTGGAATGCCTTTGCTATCCAAGTATGCAGCCAAAGGTGGCTTTTTCCCTAGCATCTGGCCTAAAGCTGCCGGCTGGAAAAATGTACGAACCTGCGGAAACCAATGGAATTACGCTTTTAATCTACCCCTCTGAATTTCAACCAAATGGTAGAGAGTAACTCCTAGCTCTCTCCCCCAGCTTGTTTTCTAGATATACTTGGGACAGTGGGTATTTTCATATATCTAAGGAGAGGACGCCCGGAAGGACGGCCATATCTGCGGTCGTAGCAGGCCATTCATGAAACTTACATGGCAAAGACTGAGGTAGTAGAGGAGGGATTTTCGAGCTGTTGCCCCAAAAACTCAACCTGGTTACGTACGCCGCTCTTTTGTTGAATCTGCCGCGAGATGTTATCAACAGCGTGGATGACAGTGGCGTGAGACCGATTGAAGGCCCGCCCGATGGACTCCAGGGTTTCATCAGTGTACTTGCGGCAGAAATACATCCCCAAGTTGCGCGGGTATACCACGCCTTTTTTCCGGGAGTTTGACTTCAGTGCTTCAACCGAAACCTTGAAGTACTGACAGATGACTTGTTGTACCCTTTCTATGCTCACTGCCTCACGGCTGTCACAGACCGATTCCAGAACCTCGTGTGCAAGCCTGAAATCAATAGGCTTCTCCAATAATGAAGACTTAGCCACAATACCGATTATACAGCTTTCCAGCTGTCGTATATCTCGGGTAATGTGGGTGGCCAACAACTCTGCCACCTCCGAAGGAAGTCGGATTCCCTCGTTGGCTGCTTTTTTCTCGAGAATCTTTAGCCTCGTTTGAAAATCGGGCGGCTCGATGTGGGTAACCATTCCCGCGGTGAGCCGCGATTGCAACTTGCTCTTGAGTTTAGGAATATCCCTGGGGAAATGGGTCCCGGTAAAAATGACTCGCTTATCATCCCTACTCAGGGCATCAAGTGTATAGGCCAGCTCAGCTTGCGTCTTCTCTTTGCCGCTGAGAAATTGCACTTCCTCCAAAAGAAGTACGTCGCAACCGTTACGGTACTTCTCCTTGAATCCCTCCATGCGCCGTTGCTTAATAGCGACAACCATCTCATTGGTGAATTCCTCAGCTGTGAGGTAAAGAACACGGGTGTTGCTGTTGTGGGATAGAATGTGGTTGCCAATAGCATGGGAGAGGTGGCTTTTCCCCAGCCCGGTATCAGCAAGCAGATAAAGAGAACTACTGAGGCCGCGGTCACCGTGGGCAATGGCATAGGAAGCTTGGAAGGCAAAGCTATTACCCGAGCCCACCACGAATTGGTCAAAAGTGAATCTGCGATTCAAGCGGTAAAGATGTCCGTTCTCTTGCGGGGGCAATGGAAGCGGCAGTTGGCTGGAATCATCGTCGCCTGTTGGGAGTCGTCGGGGGGTGGCTGCCAGACGCAGGTGGATTTCTTCGGAGGTGCCGCTGTGTCTTTCCCAGCTGCTCTTAATATCAGCCAGATAGTTCTCCCGGACCCAGTTTAGAAAAAACCGGTTAGGGCAGGCCAAGGACACCTTACCTTCTTCAGAAACTACCAACTCCAGGGGGGCAATCCACATTTTATAACAATTGCTGGAGATACGACTTTCCAGGTCATCCTTGGTCCGTCTCCAGATATCTTCCATAAAACACCCTCTACAGATATGCTAAATCCCTCTGCATTTTAGCCCCATATATTCGTGCACAAGGAATTAGACTTCACTAGCGAGGACAAAACCACGGAAACAAAAATCCTCTTGCGTTAAGACCGCAATGAAAGCCCGGATAGTTCTGACAACTCTTTTTCTCGCTTAGGTTCCGCTTGGTTGGTTTACTCTGGAGCGGAATACCAGAGAGATGCTAGGCCTACATTCAAGTCCGTCTCCAGAGTTCTTGATTTGCCAACTTTTAATTGGGCGCAAAGCGGTGGTCAAACCTACTATGCTTTATCCTGGCTAAAGCGTGGAGACGTAGCGTCGCATGGGCTAGCTTTGTAATCCATTCGAATTCTGCTGTCAAACTCTGTATGACCGTATTTTACTCTAATCAGGCCTCATTTGTTAACAATTAAATTTCATCCAGATTTCCGGACCTTGTTAAAGTATATTCAGATAAGGGTGCGGCAACAGACATTTTTTCAGGCTTTCGCGAAATCTGACTGATATTCAAGGGCTTACGTAGGCATTTTTTCTGATTTTTCCGTTATCAACATTCATGATCTTCTGATTTCGCCGATTTTCTCTTTTTTTTCACCATCTATTTTTTTCCTCACAAACCTCAAATTGGACGTTGAATTCAAAATCAGATTTTGCCAATATACTTAATACATTTCCTTCCACCATAGACATTGACGAAATATCAACACCATTGTCGACTCGCTCGCTAGGGCTTGTCGCATTAATGCAATACTACTATAAAACGTCTCGCACCTGCAGGCCGATCTGCAAGAAAAGGAGAGCACCATGGGAAAACTCACTTTGGCATTGCTCAGTGGCGGGCGCTCAGCCGAGCGCGAGGTATCACTCAAAAGTGGAGAGCAAGTTTACCAGGCTCTAAACAAGGACAAATACCATATCCGCCGCTACGACCCCAGGGATGACTTGGCTCGCCTAATATCTGAAGCTGGAGAGATCGACGTCGCCCTGATAATACTCCACGGCCGTTACGGTGAAGACGGAACAATCCAAGGGCTCTTGGAGCTACTGGATATTCCCTATCACGGCAGTGGTGTTCTTGGTAGTGCTCTTGGCATAAACAAAATTTGCTCAAAACGACTTTATGAACATGCCGGTCTTCCGGTTTCTCCCTACCTTATCCTTGATCGCACAGACCCAGATGCCCAGGCCAAAGTTCAGGAAATGTTGGGTTTTCCGGTGGTGGTCAAACCCGAGCACGAAGGCTCCAGTATAGGCCTCAGTATAGTGACTGATGAAAGCAAACTCAAGCCCGCACTGGAACTGGCCGGTGAGTATGACCGCCTCGTCCTGGTGGAGAAATACCTGGAGGGTATCGAGATAACCGGAGCGGTCCTCGGCAATCTCAATCCCGAGGCCCTCCCTTTGGTGGAGATTATTCCCGGCGATCAGTATGAGTTTTTTGATTACGAGGCCAAATATAAACCAGGTGCCACCGAAGAGATATGTCCGGCACGGCTCGGTGAAGAAATCACTAAAAAAGCGCAGGACTATGCGGTACGAGCGCACCAGGCGTTGAAATGCAGAGGCTACAGCCGGACGGATATGATTGTCAGTAACGATGAAGTCTATATTCTCGAAACCAATACCATACCTGGTATGACCGCTACCAGTCTCTATCCTCAGGCGGCGGCAGCTGCCGGTATTAGTTTTTCAGAACTGCTGGACCGTTTAATCGAACTGGCCTTAGAGAAAGACTAACCCAAGGAACGAGGAAGCAGAATCTGATCTCAAATCTTACATCTTAGATCAGACTAGCATATGCGTGGGAGCTGTTCGCCACTGAGCATGTCCACAATTCGGCGGCCACCGATACCCGTCTGCAAAACCACCCTCCCGGGATGCTCGGAGACAACCCTCCCTATGATACAGCTCTGCCTCCCCAACGGATGCTGCCTCATTTTATGCAAGACCTGTTCTGCATCCTCCGGTGCCACTAGGGCAAGCACTTTGCCCTCATTGGCTACGTACAGAGGATCAAGCCCCAGCATTTCACAGGCTGCATTGACCTCGGGCCTTACTGGTAGACTTGATTCTTCCAGCTCTATCCCCACCGCCGACTGGTTTGCCACCTCATTGAGGGCAGTAGCGATTCCACCCCTGGTAGGATCTCGAAGTACGTGAATATTGCGGCTCACCTCTAGCATATCATTCACCAGCCCGTTGAGAGGGGCTGAATCGCTTTGTATCTCTGTCTGGAAAGAAAGCCCCTCCCTAGTTGACAGTACCGCGATGCCATGGTCTCCTACTGGCCCGTTTATCAAAACAAGATCTCCTGACTTCGCATTCTGGCCGGCCACATCCACTCCGGGAGCAATAACACCCACCCCGGCGGTGTTGATGAAAATTCGATCAGCTTTCCCTCGCTCCACCACCTTGGTGTCGGCTGCCACTACCTGCACGCCAGCATCCCTGGCTGCCTCGGCCATGGAGGCTAAGAGTCTTTCCAAATCGTCTATCTCCAAGCCCTCCTCCAGAATAAAACCAACACTTAGATAACAGGGCTGGGCACCGCGCATGGCTAAATCGTTTACTGTGCCGTGCACCGCAAGACTGCCAATATCTCCTCCCGGGAAAAAGATCGGATCCACCACATAGGAGTCGGTGCTCATGGCCAAGCGCACATCTTGGAAATTTAGGAGGGCGCTGTCGTTAAGTTCAGAGAGAATGGGATTAGCCAAGGCGGGCATGAAGGTTTTGGCCACTAGGTCGTGGGAAGCTCTACCCCCTGCACCGTGGTCCATTTGAATCCGCTCGGTCTTCATGAGTTGTTTCCTCGAAGGTCCAGAAGTGAATTAAAACGAGCTGAAGTGTCTAAAATTTAAATAATGAGTAGTCAGTAGCCAGTAGCCAGTAGTTGAAAAGAAATCACTCTCTATTGCTTTACTCCTGAATTCTGACTCCTGACTCCTTACGCTCTGCGCTATGCGCTTTGCGACAATCAATCCGCATTCCGCATTCCGAAATCTTCTATTCCTGGTGATATCTATAATATGCGGCACAGGTACCTTCGCTGGAGACCATGCAAGGGCCATAGGGATTTGCTGGATTACAGCGCTCTCGAAAGAGTGCACATTCTGGTGGAGTGCAAACCCCTCGAAGTACCTCGCCACAGCGGCACCCGGGCATCTCTTGCCCAGGGGGAACCCTGAGGTCATAATGGCTCTCGGCCGCATGGGCACGGTATTGATCCCTCAATTTCAGGCCGCTCCCGGGGATGGAACCCAGTCCTCGCCATGTGGCATTAGCCGGCTCAAACACTTCCTCTATGATTTGTCGAGCTTTGGGGTTTCCTTCCGGTCTTACGGCGCGAGTGTACTGGATTTCCACCTCACAACGCGCCTCTTCCATCTGGCTAACCAGCATTTGAATGGACTGGAGGACGTCAACCGGTTCAAAACCACTGATCACGCAGGATTTCCCGTACCGATCCACCACTGTTTGGTAGGGGTTGGTGCCAATGATGGTGGTCACGTGCCCCGGACAGAGGAAGCCGTCTATGTGCACCTCTTCCGCAGACAGAAGCCCATCCATCGCCGGAGGCAGTAACTTGTGCGCCGAAAATACCAGAAAGTTGTCAAGCTTCTCCTGGTTTGCCTGGTGTACCGCGGCTGCAATGGTCGGTATCGTGGTCTCGAACCCAATACCAAGCATGACTACGGGCCGATCCCGATGTTGCCGAGCCAACTCCAGGGCGTCGAAACTAGCATAAACCATGCGTACATCAGCTCCCCGGGCTTTTTCTTGTTGTAACGAGGAGTCCGAGCCTGGTACCCGCATGAGATCTCCAAAGGTAGCTACCATTACCCCAGGCTGCCGACAAAGTAAAATTGCTCTATCTATATCCTCGGACGCAGTTACACAGACCGGACAGCCAGGTCCGGAAATCAGAGTGATGGTTTCGGGAAGGAGCTCTTTTAGACCTGAGCGAAAAATAGCCACAGTGTGCGTACCGCAAACTTCCATGAACCGCACCCGCCTGCGGGATTTTTGCTTAATCGCCATCACTATCTTCTCTGCCAGCTCCGGGTCTCTATATTCATCCTGGTATTTCATCTTGGAGAGTCTCCCTATTTAAATCCTAGCTCCTTAAATTCAAAAATATATTTTCCAGGCGATGAATTTTCTCAATCCAAAATCCGAAATCCCTCACTACACATCGCGAGAGCGCAATCGTTTTATCTATCCTTCTAGACGCATGGCCCCAATCACAGCTTGTCCCAAAGATATACAAGCATCGTTGGCTGGAATAAGCTCGGGCGTATAAACCTCCAACCCCGACCCTGCCAACTTCTCCTCCAGGTTCTCTAGGAGAAAAATATTTTGGAACACCCCTCCGGAACAGACAACTCTGTTGAGCCCATGAAGCTTGCAGAGATACTGGGACACTTCGGCAAACATCTCAATTAGAGTTTGATGGAACTTACCGCTGATCAATGGTGGCCCCACTCCCGATACTGCGTCTTCATACACCTGCTCAAAGATTGTTGTTGGACTTAGGAGTACCTTCTCCCCAACCTGTCTAAATTCATACCGGTATTTTTCTGTGGTCTGCTCTAGGCACTGCTCTAATTCGATGGCCGCCTGTCCCTCGTATGCAATCCGGTCCCTCAGACCAGCAAGGGCAGCTACACCATCAAAAAGCCTTCCGCAACTTGAGGTGAGGGGGCTGTTCAATCCCCTTTGCATCATTTGCACGAGGATCTCTATCTGGTCCCGCTCCCACCTTGTAGGCAGCCTGCGTTCATCCTTGAAAATTTCCTTGCCAAAAGTAGCCCATAAATAAGCCACCGCCATTCGCCAGGGCTCCTTAATGGCTTTCGCCCCACCGGGCATGGGCACATATTCGAAATGGGCCACTCTTTCATAATTCTTCTCATCCGCAACTAGAATTTCTCCTCCCCAGACGGTGCCATCCTCTCCATAGCCGGTTCCATCAAGAGCCAGACCTAGGACTTTGCCTTCCAGCCCATGCTCTGCCATGCAACTAACCACGTGGGCGTGATGGTGCTGAACCGCCATAGTGGGGAGCTCGTCCTGGGCCTCGGCCACTTGGGTTGTTAGATAATCCGGGTGAAGATCATGAATTAGTAGACGGGGCCTCACCTCAAGGATTCTCTGCAGGTGATCTACTGTCTGTTCGAGAAACTCCAAGGTCTCCAAATTTTCAAGGTCACCAATGTGCTGCCCCACAAAGGCCCGGTTTTCTTTGGTTAGACAGATGGTGCCTTTCAATTCTCCCCCCAAAGCCAGGACTTCAGGAACAGATTTTCTCAAGAAAATGGGCACTGGCACATACCCTCGCGATCGCCGTATTTGTCTGGGTCTAGCCCTCACTATTCTCAACACCGAGTCATCGCTGCGCAAAAGGATATCTCTATCGTGAAAAAGAAAATAGTCTGCAATATCTCCCAACCGCTTTACCGCCTCCAGATTATCAATAGCGATTGGCTCCTCGCTGATGTTGCCGCTGGTCATGACCAAAGCTACGAAGGGATGAGCAAGAAGCAGGTGGTGAAGAGGAGTGTAGGGCAGCATTACCCCCAAGTAGCGATTTCTTGGAGCCACTTCTGAGGCAATTATATTACCCGGTCGCCTTGGAACTATAACGATAGGACGTCTTGAAGAAGTGAGGAGCTGCCGCTCATCTTCTCCTATGAAAGCATAGGTTTCGATCTGCTCTAGGCTGGATGACATTAGGGCCAGGGGCTTCTCTTCCCTACCCTTTCTCCAACGGAGTCTTTCTACCGCCTCTTTTTGGGTGGCATCAACAGCCAAGTGAAACCCCCCCAACCCCTTCACCGCAAGAATAGCACCCTGGCTTAGCAGGTCAGCCGCTTCTGATATAGGTTTGCTTATGCCCAGTACTTCTGCCGCGGCGTCAGCCAACCACACCTGAGGGCCACAGGACCAACAAGCGTTGGGCTGCGCATGAAAACGTCGGTCCATAGGATCGTAATATTCGCGGGAACACTCCTTACACATGGTAAAGCCGGCCATGGAGGTCTTTGGCCTGTCGTAAGGTATGTCGTTAATTATGGTGTATCTTGGCCCACAATTGGTGCAGTTGATAAAGGGGTAAAGGTATCTTCTGTCTTGCTGGTCGAAGAGTTCTCTGAGGCAATCGCTGCAGGTTGCTGTGTCTGGAGATATGAGGGCTGCTCGCTCTTCGCCCTCTTCGCTGGATTTGATCTCGAAATTAAAATAATCGGCGGCAGGTAGTTCTTCAGTGTCTATCTGAGTAATAGTTGCCAGGGGTGGGGCCGTTTTAGGAAGTTCCCGCAGGAAGTGCTGGAGGGCCTCTTGGGCCCCTTCTATCTCTATTTCAACACCCCTTGGTGTGTTGACTACATAGCCGTTTAACCGGTGTCGGTGAGCCAGTTGATAAACGAAGGGACGGAAACCTACACCCTGGACAATGCCTTGGATGTGAACTCTAAGTCTTAGTGCCATCTAATTCAGCTTTGCGCTCTCTCACCTGACTTCTGAGCCAGTCGAACCAGAAATCCAAACCTTCACCTGTGCGGCATGAAACCTCGAAGATCTCCAGATTGACATTCAGCTGCAAGGCCCGCTCTTTCATTTTCCCCACATCACAGTCTACGTAAGGCAGCAAGTCAATCTTGTTGATGACCAAAACTTGAGATTCCTGAAACATGAGGGGGTATTTGAGGGGTTTATCATCTCCCTCCGCAACACTAAGGATCATGGCCTTCATGTCTTCGCCCAAGTTGAATTCCGCCGGACACACAAGATTCCCCACGTTTTCAACCATTAGTAGATCCAGTTGATTCAGGTCCAAAGCCTCTAAACTGGATTTGATCATGTTGCCATCCAAATGGCAAGATCCACCAGTGTTGAGCTGTACCACCTGGACGCCTTTCTGCCCTATTCGCTCGGCGTCGTATGAGGACTGTATGTCTCCCTCGATTACGCCAATGCGAATCTCCTGGCGGAGTGCATCGATGGTTCTCTCAAGCAAGGAGGTCTTTCCCGCACCGGGGCCGCTCATCAGATTGATGACAAAAAGACCTGCATCTCGAAAAACCCGACGGTTATCCTCAGCCAACCGTTCATTGGCTTCCAAAATATCACGTACTACAGGTACCTTCACCGTCATTTGTCATTTCTCATTTATCATTTGGCATTTATCATCTGTCATCTGCCTGCTGCCTGCTTGTCCTGAGCGGAGCCGAAGGGCTGCCTGCTGTCTTTTACTCTGCCTCGAAACTCTCGACGCTCAATTCCCGGCCGCTTAACATTTCCACCTTGGGGCTCTTGCACGCAGGACAAGAGAAGATCAACTCCTGTACGGTAAAATTTGAACTACATTCCTGGCAGCGGCAAGTCACCTGCACCCGCTCAATTTCCAACCTCGCCCCTTCGGCCAGGGTTCCTTTGGTAAGAAAGTCAAAACAAAACCGAAGTGACTCTGTCTCTACAGCGCTGAGTTCACCCACTTTGACTGCCACTGACAGCACCCGGTTGACTTTGTGATTCTGGCTCTCTTGGAGAACGATATCCAATACAGACTGAGCTATGGACATTTCGTGCATAAGTCACTAGGCGATACATATACAGCTTTTCTGGCTTTTGGTTGTATTACAGTGGTTGCGTTCGGAAAGACCTTTCTTGGATTGTTGGAGCAACTCTATTGCGGATTTGGGAATGCGGAATGCGGATTGTGGACTTCAGATTGAGTTTTTGATTTGCAGCTTATTTTTTCAATCCGAGATCCGAAACCCGAAATCCCAAATTCTCCGAACTCCAGTAATTCAGGAAAAAAGCTTCGCCTCTTTTGACCTGGGTTCCTATTTCAGCCTCTTAGATGGTTTTCGCCTGCCCACCTTGTCGACTATCTTCTCATAATACAGCTGCTTTTCCTCCCACTGTACCGAGCCTTTTCGCATTTCATTCAGCTTCATTATGAGGAAGTTCAGCTTTTGTAGCTGACGATACTTCTCACCTTCGTCCGCCATCGAACTCAGCAGTTCTTCAGCCTTCCTGATTTCTTTTTTTAGCTCCAGCTCTGGAGGGAGGCAATCAGCGTTTTTCAACACTTTGTAGGCCAGTCGAAGATCATCAGGGATATGTCGATCGTCTTCCAGATTGAGGGGCTTTCCACGGCCGGGAAGATTGTCGAATTCGCCACGCTGGATGGCATCGCGGATTCTTTCTTCTGCTAAACGCTCCAAGGCTGCAAAAACACTAGGTCTCGACATTATGAAAACCTACTATTTAAAGTGATCTAAAGTCACTAAATTATATATCTTCCCTTTGGCTCTGCCTACCCCCAGTCACTATGCTCTTGCTTTTCAAATGCGCAATCCGAAATGCGAAATGCGAAATTACTACAGTCCCTAGCATCCCCTACGTAACTCCTTCATAGAGTTTCCTGCGCACGAATAAGTCAACCAAATCGCGATCCAGTTTTCCCGCTTCGGCCTCTTCGATCAGGTGTCCGAGAGCCTCCTCTATGGGCATTGCGCCGCGATAAGGGCGATCGGTGGCGGTTAGAGCATCATAGACATCCGCTATGCCTAGAATGCGCGCTTGGATCATGATGTCTGGAGCCGTTAGGCCGAGGGGGTAACCAGAGCCGTCTAATTTTTCGTGATGGGCTGCAGCGATCACTGGAATACGCTCCAGATCTTTTGTAAAAGGAATTTTGTTTATGATATTCAAGGTCTGGAGCACATGGCCCTGGACCTCCTGGAACTCCATGCCGGAGAGGTTGCCAGTGGGTAGGCTCAAGTGATGAGCCTCCTCCTCACTGAGATAGGCTCTAACCTCACCCCGGGCATTGCGGAAGTTTTTTCCTTGGAGCTCTCGGACTCGCCGTATTTCCTCAGAAGTGAGGTTCTTGGCCCTGTTGATCCTTCTGATAAACGCCAGATCCTCGTCAACTTCCCGAAGCCTTCGTTCAAGTTCAAAATGGTCAGTTTCTTTACTGACCTCTAAGTCATTTTTCTGGCGCTCAAAGTCTCTGGCCACAGCCAATTTGATTGCCTCGAAACGGGTTGAAATAAGTTCCATTGCCGAAGAAGAGAGTCGATCTACCCTTTCCAGCAGCTCCTCCCGCACCCCGATCTTACCTATATCATGCAGCCAGGCAGCATAGTTGAGCTCTTCGAGCTCCTTATCGCTGAATAACATATTTGCCAAGACTCCCTCGGTCTCTTCGTTTACTGCCCGAGCCAGACGCATTGCGTAAGTGGCCACTCTCCGTGAGTGGCCGGCAGTGTGAGGGCTCCTGGCGTCTATTGCAGAGGCAGAGTAACGCACCAGAGCAGCAAAAATGTCATGGACCGCATTAATCAAACGAGCATTTTCTATGGCTGCAGCTGCCTGGGAACCGAGTGAAGCCACCAGATCCTCTTGCCTGCGATCGAAGACAACCACATTATCATTTTCGTCCAGGGAGTTAATCAACTGGAGCACTCCAATTATCTCGCCACCCTGATTACGTATTGGAACCACGAGCATAGAGCGGGTTCGATAGCGGTTGCGCTCATCGAAGGCAGGGTTAAAGCGGTATTCCTCACGACCTGTGAGCTCGTAAACATCAGGGATATTTAATGTCTTGCCGGTTATGGCCACATAACCTGCGATGCTGGTTTTGTCTAATGGCATCGGGTAAGGTCTGAATGATTCGTAAACTTCATTTTTGCGAGCTGCCAGAGTGTCGTTTTGCGCCACCTCGAACCTCAGTTGATTTCGATCCACGCTGTATAGGCTGCCGGCATCCGCCCTGGTAAAGTTGCGAACCTCTCGAACTATGAGCTCCAGTAGAGTTGGCAGGTGGGTTTCACTGGTTAAGGCAATACCAATCTGGTTTAGCCTTTTAATTTGATCTTTAAGAATTCTAGTCACAGTGATTTGACCCTTACCATAATGTTGCATGCCTACGTTGAGGAAAAACGCGTAAGAGTGCGTCAGATGTGACTGCGCACAGGCTCGGACAGGCCGAGGCGTACTTGATCGTACGTGGAGTCCTGTCCGAGACGAGCACAGTCACAAATGGCGTGCTATCGCGCGAGCGCAGCGGTTTTTTTCCGGCGTAGGCATGCAATATTAGGGTTCCCCCTCTCCTGCTCGCCAGGAAAGTATAATGCGCCCGGTGTCACGCACATCATAGCCACCCAACGCCATCACCTGTTCTTTGAATTCCTGGCTGGCAATCACCTCAAGAAGCTCCTGCACCAGCGCATTGTCATAATGTTCAGCCGGAATCACCAGATCGTACCTTTCAGTGGTCACGGGAATGAAATCGAGAGACAAAGCTTGCGCTGCTGCGTGAATTCCCATACCCACATCGGCAGTACCAGTCAAGATATCCACCGCAACCGCCATGTGGGTGTATTCTTCCCGTTGGTAACCTCTGATTTTAGCAGAATCGATGCCAAGCTGTCCCAGTCGCCAATCTAAAAGAATACGAGTCCCAGATCCTGCTTGCCGATTGACAAAGCTTATTCCATCCCGGGCGAGATCTTCCAAACTATTAATGGCTTTGGGGTTGCCAGGCGCAACAATTAGCCCTTGTTCTCGGTGAACAAGATTAACCAAGTAAACCTCCAGACCTGACAGGTACCGATTAATATAAGAAATGTTGTATTCACCTGTTTTGGTGTCTAGTAGATGAGAGCCGGCCAAATGAGCAGTGGATTTTTTCAGTGCCAGCAAACCACCTAAACTACCTACATTGCTGGAAGCCAGGTTGATTTGAGGGTCAGATTTCTTTAATAGATTGGCGATTAGATCAAGGGTCATGTCATGACTGCCCACCACTATTAAAGTACGCTCAATTCCTCGCCTGCTGGTCAAAAGAGTGACCAAATGTGATTCTGACTCGGTCACACCTTCCACCGTGTCCGGAATTCTTAAAAAACCGGTGGCCTGGGTTAAGGAAGTTATTGAACCCGCCCCCCTTGCTAGCGGCGTGGCTACGAGTCGATCGCCTACCCTACCTATATTAACTCGGAGGAATTCTTCGACTCCAAGTTTGGAAGGGATCTTCTGAGCTGGGTAGGTTTCCACCATCTCGAGCTCGGGCTCCTCCAACCCCTGCATCCGGTAGATAAGTGGCCGCACGAATTGCTCCATGCTAATAACAGCGGAAACCGGATAGCCTGGATTGCCGATCACCGGTTTTCCTCTGATGTCGCCCAGAACAGTGGGTTTCCCCGGCATAATTGCCACACCATGTACAAGCACCTCTCCCAATTCGGCTATTAGGTTGGCGGTGTGGTCCTCTGAGCCCGCAGAGGACCCGGCATTAATGATTATCACATCGTACTTTCCCTCAACTCCATCCAACAATTCCTGGCGCAGAAGGGCAGGATCATCCGGTATGATCGGGTGCCGATCACACTGTCCACCCCATTGCCTTACAAGGTTGGCTAGCACCCAGGAGTTGAATTCCACGATCTCACCCGCAGGAACATTCTCCTTGTCCTTTAAAGCTTCAGCCTCAACCAACTCATTGCCTGTTGGAATAATCAACACCTGCGGCCGCCGATAGACCTGCAATTCAAGCACTCCGGCTGCTAAGAGAGCCCCTATGTCGTAGGCATTAATCGGGTGGTTCTGCGGCAAAAGGAGTTCTGTGGCCACAATATCTTCGCCCACCTTGCGGACATTCTGCCACGGATAGGCTGCAGCCTGGATCTCCACAGTCTCTTCATCAATTTGGTGTATGTTTTCCACCATAATGACGGCATCCGCGTCGACAGGCATAGGCTGGCCTGTATTGATCCAATTGGCATCAATACCTATTCTGAGCTCCATCGGGCTCTCCGGCCTGGCGCCAAAGGTATGCTCCGCTCGAACTGAGATTCCATCCATGGCAGCAGAATGAAACGTTGGAGACGAAAATCGGGCAAATACGGGCGCAGC
>CP070689.1:950527-954597 GCA_020353155.1 Deltaproteobacteria bacterium
AAATGATACTGCCCGCACTCCAATTAGAGGCCAAAAAGAGACTAACTGTAAACGCCCACAGCAAGCCAATCTGGGCTCCCTTCAAGGAGAAAGCTCTTCCGGGAATCCAGGGTAAAAGAATAGGGGTGACTAAGGATCCCATGAGGAGTGCGCCTAAGTATATCAATGCTGGAGATAAACTCCGTGACAGAACCCCCTGTAAACTGAATTCTTGTCCGCTCAATCCTCCTATAATAAAGAGGAGGAGCAGAATGACTAAAGACGGCTTCCAGGCACCAACCAATTCCACAGGGGTTAAAACCAGTCGATCCCGAAGGGTAAATTGGATCCGCCTGTTTTCCTCGCTGACTTTCAGACCGTTACTAAAAAATGAGGGTATATCACAAGCCCGAATAGGGCCATATTTAACCCTAAATCCGGTGGCTTTTTTTACCTGGTGTGCGGCCACTCCACTGGCGCCCAGTTGAGGCAGGATTATGGTCCTGTGTTTGACCAGTTTGTCCAATTGCACTTTTTGGACACGGCCTATGAGTTCAGCGGTGCCGAAAGTCCTCTTGCCAGCAGCACACCAGACGTTTATGCCAAAGGTCTCTAGCACTAGCAACCAGAGGTCATTGCCCAAAAGCTCACGTCTGAGTAAATCGAAAGTCAGTTTGTAGTTTGCAGTAACCAAAACCGGAGACTCAGGCGTGGGCTCGCCAACAGCATACAGGCCAGCGGGTATATTGTAATGCATGCGCCGAATTCCCCATCGTACCCTGCAGCCTCCCAGCTTGTCCCAGAAGCCCATATGAGTTGAGATGCGAGCCACCCTGCCAATAGAGGTCTCCATCCAACCTCTGAACCAGGTAGCCTTTTCATCCACCACTTCCCCACCGGGGACGGTCTTTGGCCCTCAACATGCTTCTGTTGATTGCTTTTGTACGGTAGCAGCAGCGCAATCTAACGGTAGAATATGCTTTTCCATACTAAATCCCTTGGCACATCAGACATCGCAAATCTCACATCGGATTTTCATCATTATAACAGATAATTCCTATTTGCAACGTGGGGATAAAGTGATTTGAGATTTTAGATTTTAGATTGCAGATTTGAGGAGGTATGGAGGAGGGGGCATGGAGTAAAAGCCACATTTCAAATTTGGAATTTCGAATTGCGAATCTGAGTAATCGGGTTTCAGGTGTCAGGTTTCGGGTGTCAGGAAATGAAAGCAAAAAAGCTGAAACCTGAACACTGAAACCTGAAACCTTAATCATTGGCATTTGGTGCTTGGGATTTGGGATTTCGCAGTGCGTATTTAGGTGGGCATCTCACATGACACATCTTCTATCACTCATCTCTGAGTCCTGATCCAGAATCTCACGGATTGTCTTTAACAGGTGACTTACATCAAAAGGCTTGCCAACAAAACCCATAGCCCCGGCTTTTATAGCTTCTTCCCCGGGCCCGTTGGCAGAATAACCGCTTACTATAAGGACCTTCGCCTTTGGATTTATTTTGAGAATCTCTTCATAACATTTCTTGCCGCCCATTCCAGGAATAACCAGATCCAAGATGATCAGATCAATTTTTTCTTGCTCCCTTCGATAAAGATCAAGCCCTTCCTCTCCGTCAGTTGCCGCAAGGACCTGGTAGCCCGCGTCTGTGAGCAACTCCACCCCCAACTCCCTAATATACTCTTCGTCGTCCACCAACAAAATGGTCTCATCCCCACCTTTGAAATAGTCTTCTTCCTCTCCCGTTTTTTGCCTCTCTCCACTCTGCTCCAAGGCAGGGAGATAGATTCTGAATGTAGTTCCTACATCGAGTTCGCTATAGCAAAGAATATAACCCTCGTGGTTCTTCACTATGCCATAGACCATGGCCAATCCCAGGCCTGTGCCTTTACCAACATCCTTGGTTGTATAGAAAGGTTCGAAAACATGGTCAAGGATTTCTCGTTGCATACCATGCCCAGTGTCCGAAATGCTCAACAGAACATACTCACCGGGCCTTGCTCCCAAGTGGGTCTTGCAGAATTGCTCGTCGAGCCGGACTCTTCCGGTCTCAATGACGATTTTTCCTCCCTCAGGCATGGCGTCCTTCGCATTTACCGCCAAATTCATAATCGCTTGTTCCACCTGGATCGGATCGGCACTTATCACTGCAGGGTTTTCACTTAAGTAGAGTTCAATCTGAATCATTTTAGGAATAGTGCGTTCCAAGAGATTCTTCACTTGAATAACTTCCTGATTAAGGTCTAGAGGCCTCCTTTCACTTTGTACCTTACGACTGAAGGTAAGCAACTGTCCGGTCAGCTCGGCCCCTCTCTTGGCAGAGCGGTGAATTTTTCTCAAAGCTTCAAGACTAGACTTATTTCGACCGACTTCGCCCTGCAATACTTCAGTATAGCCTTGAATAACCTGAAGCAAATTATTGAAATCGTGAGCAATGCCTCCAGCCAAGGTACCTACGGCTTCCATCTTCTGAGCTTGAAAAAGTTGGGCCTCAAGAGCAACTTCTTGGGTCACATCGCGATTCACGGATACAAAATTAACAATGACTTCATTGTTGTCCCTTATAGGAGAAATTGTCGTCTCAAATTGGCGTAGTGATCCATCCTTCATCCTGTTGCTTATCCTGCCGGCCCACGCCCTGCCACTGGTGATCGTCTTCCACATTTCTCGATAAAAGGCTTCGTCGTGTCTGTCACTTTTGAGAATGCGGAAATTCTTTCCTACTATATCCTCGCTTGTAAAGCCGCTAAGACGTTCGAAAGCAGGATTGACGTAGTGGATGGTTCCTTTTCTGTCCGAGATAATGACGCTTTCAGCGGCCTGTTCAACGGCTGTTGCCAGACGTATGCGTTCTTCTACTGCCTGCTTGCGGTCAGTGATGTCCAGAATCATTCCAGATATGACATCTCCTTCCAGGACCCCGGTCAAGATCACATTCCTCACCGCGCCGCTCTTGGTTAGAAGGTCCACCTCAAAGTCATTAACTTTACCTGTTTTTTTAATGGTTTTGATAAAGGTGTCTCGGTCTTCTGGGTTGCTATACCTGGCAAGGGCCCCAACCGATTTCATGTCCTTGTAAGACTCGAATTCCATCATCTTTACTAGGGCATCATTGGCATAAAGAATATTGCCTTCAAGGTCGGTTTTATAGATGCCCACAAGGGCATTATCCACTAGATTTCTGTATTGTTTCTCCGATGCTCTCAGCGCCTCTTCCCGCCCCTCTTCGGATTTCCTGCTTTCGTCGATCTCGCGAACGATGGCTTTTTTCCCTTCTCTGTAAAGGAGAATGACCAAGAGAACAGTCAGAAAACTCACGCTCAGACTTGAACTTGACCCCATGAGAGAATAGCAGAGGTATCCACCAGCTGCAGCGGATAGGAAGGCCAATAAAGCCAAAACTAACAAAACCGTCCTAAGTTTCATCTCAAACTTTCACCCTGCCAATGAGTACGAGGGTGTCTCTTTGCAATCCCTGTAAAGATTTTGGGATCACTTAGGTTGTTTCAGTAAATTTTGATATCTCGAGGAGAGACTTGCCATTGAAGTGAGCACAAATCATGCCAAAGGGCTGGCAATTGTGGATTTCCGATTTAGGATTGCGGATTTGACTATTCAGGTTTCAGTTCTTTCGCTTTAATTCCCTGACACCTGAAACCTGAAACCCAAAAAAAAGACCCCATCCTCCCAACCGGAGAGCGGGGTCTTCTCGTTACCGCAATGTTGCTGTGTGGTTAATCTGCCTTACTTGTACTTGTCGAAGACCTCGGCAGGCCTAGTAGTATTTCCTGTGGCATTGGGAAAGTCGGTAGCCACGTAAGCCTTCTTCTTGTGTTCGATGAGATCGCGGGCTTTTTCCATGAAGCTGCTGTAACGTTTCTTGCACTCATAGAAACCATGCCACCAAGCATAATCGGGTGCCATCATGGCCGCGCCAAATCGAGCCCTACGTCCCTCGTTGTGCCAAAGCTCGTAGTACTCCACTTCAAGTTCTTCATCAAAGAACTTGGTCTTGTCAAGGAGACCTTTCTCGTAGAGTTCATCGAGCATCTTCTTAGCTGGTTTGAAATAGAT
>CP070689.1:954697-961120 GCA_020353155.1 Deltaproteobacteria bacterium
AGTCTTCCCAGTTTCATCGATTCTCCCGAGGAAGCGATATTTATGGCACATGAGACAGTTGTCTTTGTCAGCTGCTTCAGCATAAGAGCTTATAGACAGAAAGACGAATACCACCATAAACAATGTAGCGCTTGTCCGGATGATTCTTAGTGAACTCAAATCTCAACCTCTATTATCTGGGTTAATTGTAGAAAGCCTAGACGGTGTTTTCCTCTTGGCAAACGCTCCTAAGCCAGTAGAGGAGTTCCTCCATATCCAGCGGTTTCGTTAAACAGGAAGAGATGTGACGACTCATGGCCTCTTCTAGTTCTGGATGGAACGGACGGCTTGATAGGCCGACGATGTGTACCCTGGGGTTTTTTCTCTTCAAATCCCGGAACAGCCGGTTGTCCACAGGCAAGTTGTCCAGGTCCAGGATCACCACCCGACAGACGGTTTTCTGAAATTCTCCCTCCAGCGCCATGAGCGAATGCAATGCAGTGGTGCGAAAGTGCTCTCTCTGCAAACCTGTGCACAGTTCCAGGCAGGCTGCCTCATTGGCATTCACCACCACAATTGGCTCCTCCATGTCAAATGCTCCCGACTTAAGTCCATTAATTTGGGAGGGTTATTCCCTTACGATTATTCAAGGACTCTTGTCTCTATAATGGCAAGTCCTATGCCAAGGGCGGGCATTAGCTAGTCTAAGGATTAAAGAGATTTGCAGACCAGAGCCAACTTTAGCTGTTAATATGCTGAAATAATTAATTAATTGTTGGTGAAATTTTATGGATCTAGGTGGCCGATTTAAGCTAAAACAGACCTTTGTTTCGGTAAATGATGGAGGCATTCTTAGTGGTTGCCTGGGGGAATAAAGGACAGATTTTTAGGCAAATTTCATTTTATTTAAATAAAATAAACACTTAACGATGTCCCAAATCCGGACACCTGTCTTTGAATTAATGTGCCGTAGGCCTGCTAATCTGGTACTTCTTCAATTTGTCATAAAGAGTGCTGCGACTAATCCCCAACCGTTTGGCCGCTTGTTTCTTATTCCAGCCACATTCCTCCAGGGTATCCTGTAGAAGTTGTTTCTCGTGATCCACCATCGTTGGTAGGCTGGAGATCTGGCTATAGGATGAGTCTGCCCGGATGGCAGCGGGCAGATCTGCTGCCTCGATCCTTCCACCCTTGGCGAGAACTGTGGCGTGTTCAACGGTGTTCTCCAATTCGCGAACATTGCCTGGCCAATGATAATCCAAGAGGTTTCGCATGGCTTCAGGTCTAAAGCCCTGAATTTCCTTTTCCTGTTCGGTGGCAAAGCGTTGGAGGAAGTGGCCGGCCAAAAGAGGGATGTCATTCCGCCGCTCTCTAAGTGGCGGTAAGTAAATGGGGATCACGTTGAGACGGTAGTAGAGGTCCTCTCTGAAATTACCTTTTTTCACTTCCTGGAGAAGGTCCTTGTTGGTGGCCGCCAGTATGCGCAGGTCCACCGATAAAGTTTTTTCCCCACCCAAGCGCTCAAATTTCTGGGTCTGAAGCACCCGAAGTAGTTTTATCTGGGCCGAGGGATGGATCTCTCCAATCTCATCCAAGAATACGGTGCCCCCATGGGCTTGCTCGAAACGCCCAAATTTTTGGCGGATGGCCCCGGTGAAAGACCCCTTTTCGTGACCAAAGAGTTCGCTTTCCAAAAGGGTAGAAGGATAGGCTGAGCAATTAATGACCACGAAAGGCTTATCCTTGCGCGGGCTCTCGAGGTGTATGGCTCGAGCCACCAGTTCCTTGCCGGTGCCGCTCTCTCCCTGGATGAGAACAGTGGCGTCTGTGGGGGCAATGTCCTCAATCATCTTGTAAATCAGTTGCATCTTTGGGTCCTTGCCGATGATACCACCGAACTCTGCCGAAGTTTCCACCCGGCTCTGGAGATCACGTATTTCTTCCTCTTGCAACACGGCCCTTTTGATGACCCCAGCAGCCTGGGCCAACATTACGGACACAACTTCAATTTCACTATCATTGCAGCGGCACTCTGCTGGGCAACTGACTACCAGGCAGCCAAAGGCTTCTTTAGCTCGTCTAATGGGAATTATGGTTTGCCCTGCTGCGGAGTGAAAATCCTTAGGAATCAGTGGGGGCGATAGAGGTTTCTTTTTGAAAAAAGAGACTCTTGCCTGCCCCTCTAAGACGGAAGCTACATTTTTTATATACTTTGGTTCTTTGAAAGTCTCGACTTCGCCGGCCGTAAGGGCAAAGAGGAGATCACGGTTGTCATTAAAAATCAGAAATGCCATACGGCTGCATTTCAAGATGTGCTGGAATGTCTTTATCAGATATGATCCGATCTCATTGAGTGAACGCAAAGCACCAACTTCCTGAACTATGCTGCATACGGTCCGGGTCTGGAAGTGAGCTCGCTCAAGTTCTAATGTTTGCTCTTCAAGCCTACAGGTGTAGTCTTCCAAATGAGCAACCATCTGATTGAAGGAGGTAGCCAGCCTCCCAATCTCATCCTGGCCCTGCACTTGTAATCTCACGTCCCATTCTCCCTTGTCGATTTTTTGGGTCGCCTCAGATAGGGCAATTAGAGGACGAGTTATTTTTCTGACAAAGAGTAGAGTCAGAGTGAGGGCTATGGAGAGAATGGCAAGGGTGAGGCCGCTCATCTGCACCCATAACTTCATCACTTGCTGGCGATAAGGTTTTTCAAAGAAGCCGGCTCGTAATTCTCCCCCCATGCCAGCAAGAATCGGCAAGGCGATGTCTAAATAATGCTCGCCTTTGGAGGAGGTGATTTGTCTGAGGTTAAATGTCTGACCAGGATTTGAACTGTTAGCCTTAACCAATTGGGTGGGGACCGCAGTGGTAAAAGTGTGGGCCAGAATCTTGCCGCTTTTTAGGATGAATAGGTAGGCCAGAGAAGGGTTGCTACGCATATGGTGATCCAGCATCTTCTCCAAGGCCACCTGATTGTCGGCGAGGATTTTGTCCACAGCCTCGAGTGAAAGCACCTGAGCTGTATTTTCAGCTTGAGTGGTTAAAGCCTCAAATAGGCTCTTACTGTAACGCTGGGTGACCATGAGCGAGATGAGCAACCCACTTCCGATAACCAAGGCTGAAACTGTAAAGAGCAATTTGCTCTTAAGGCTTCGCGGCAACATGAAATTCTATCTCCTGGCTCAAATTTTTCTGGGATAAAAGAGTGATCGATCTTAGGACAGTTATCCTATGTGGTTACTAGGAATCTTAACATAAATTTTTTCAGGGACAAGGAATTTTTAATAAGATCATAGAGGGATAGTAGAGGATGTCCTTTATCAAATGCTGGTGAGCAATCAGGGAAATGTTGCTATTGTGGATGTGCGAAAGTCAGACATTTACCGCTCAACCACCTCGGCCTCCACGGTCATCTTATTTCCCTGCCGCAAAAAGGTAATGGGGATCCTGTCACCCGGTTCTAGTGACTTTAGTATAGTTGAAAGATCCCTGAGGTTGCGAACTTCTCTCGAATCCATGCTGACAATCACATCACCTTCCCTCAGCCCGCTCGACTCTGCCGGCGATCCTGGAACTAGACCCGAAATCCGGCAGCCTTCACCGCTGTAAGCAAAGTCAGGAACTATGCCAAAGCTGACTTTTCGCCCTCTTTGAGGGGGCAATACTGACTTTTTGCCAGGCTTCAAAGTGTTGGTCATGGGCTCTTTGCGGTCAGCCAGGTACTCGATGACCTCTCTGGAGACAGAAGCTACCTTCAAGAGCCCCGCAGGATCTATCTTATCTGCAGTGTCAGTGGGACGGTGGTAGTCCAGGTTTGGTCCAGAAAAAAGTTGCACCGCCGGTATTCCACTTTCATGAAAGCTTTTCTGGTCGCTTGCATCTAGGTCTTCGGATACCAACTCTACTTGGACACCGGTGACAAAACCGGCTCCTCGAAAAATGTGGGCCCACTCGCTGGCTGAACCGCCTCCCAGCACCAGAAGCTTCCCATCTCCTAACCGTCCCACAGTGTCAAGGTTAAGCATGCCGATGCACTCTTCAGCAGGAAATTGTTTTTGCTTATCCAGGTAGTAACGTGATCCTCTTTTCCCCGCCTCCTCCCCAGTAAAGGCGACAAATACCACAGTGCGCTCGGGTTTGAGGTTTTTGCCAAGCACCTTAGCAAGTTCCAGGAGCACCGCAACCCCACTAGAATTGTCGTCAGCACCGTAGTGGATTTTTCCTTTGTTCTCCCCTCTTGCATCCGGCCAGCCCAAACCCAGATGGTCGTAATGGGCCCCCACCACTAAGCTCTGCCCTTCAAACTCGGAATTTTTCCCTGGGATGATCCCAACTACATTTTTCAATTTCACCTTGGTCTCGGGTTCTCCACCAAGATCTTCCCAGGTTTGGAAGAAGCTTCCTGGTAAATCGCCGCCAGGCTCTAAACCAGCTTCTTCCAATTTTCTGGCAATAAACTCAGCAGCCTGGTCGAGCCCCTCAGTGCCAAATCCCCGTCCACCCAGTTTCCCACTGGCAAGAAAGCGAATAGTTTCCATCATACGTTTTTCAGAGAAAAGGGGAGGAAGGGTTGCCAAGGGCTGCCTGGATGCCAACTTTCCTCTTTCAACCCTGAGAATAGTCCCGTCCTCGGGGGTTACGAAAGCTGTCAGGGGAGAATCAAGAACTGGCCATCTACCTTTGGCTATATTTGTGGGCTCTGCTCCTTCGAATCCGAGATAACTGTACTTGTGGTAATGGGGGAGCTTCCGCCCGAGACCTGGAAAGGCCTCAGGAGGGTCAACTGCAATCCAGGTGAGGGATAAATCCTTATTCCTTGGCTGCCTAGCTGTAAGAGCAATGGAGTGATTATTGCGCTCCAATTTTGTCCGGCCTATTTGAACTTCACTCTTCTTCATGCTCAGATCATATCTTGACAGGGCTGAGCTGATTTCGCCGCGGAACTTGTTTTCCCATCCTAGGAGGGTAACTGCCCGGTCGGAAGGAAGTAGTTCGAGCTCAACATCAAGTTTGACTTCCACTTCATCGGGTCCGGACTGGCTCAGGGATATGGCAAGCTGGCGGTAGGCTTGAAGGAGAGGTTTTTCGGCGGAGGAGGGCAGAAGTATTAGCATTTTTCTGGCGCCAAGGGCTTGGGTCAAGGCTGGTGGGGTTTCATCTCGGTCCAGCCTACGAAAGAGATCAAATTCCGGGTCTATATCAATTCTGAGAGGTTTTGCAGGCAAATTGAGTTTTAGTTCGTGCCGTTTTTCCTTCATGGTCACGACGGTTTGATAGGCACTCTCATGATCTTGCATAGTGACTGCAACCGGAACGGTCAACAGATAACCATCTTGGGGCTGAACTTGTTCGAGGAGCCCTCTGAGAACATAACCATTACCTTCGGGCCGAGCTGCGACACCACTTACCCTTAGCTCAGGTCCACCGACTCGATTCAGCCATTGGTCAAAATAGATTTTGAGGTTTTTCCCAGAGACTTGTTCGAAGCTTCTGCGAAGATCCTCAAAAGTGGCAAGTTTAAATTTGTTTTTCTGGTAAAAGTCTTGCAGGGCCCGAGCGAAAGTTTCATCGCCCAGGTCTTGGCGCAGCATGTGGAAAAACATGAGGGATTTGCCATAGCCTACTGCCTCAGAAGAAGAGCTGTGCCGGGAACGAAACTGGGTGAGGGGAAAATCCCTGCCTTGCAGGACATAGTCGAGATACTTCTGCAGGGTTTCTTGGCGATAGGCCACCCCATTGCCTCGCATCTCTTTTATGAGGTGGTCTGAGAGGTAGGCAGTCAGTCCCTCCGCCCAGTTTCCTTCAGTATAATCAGGGAAAACACCGTTGCCCCACCAGTTATGGAGAATTTCATGGGGGTAGGATGAGTGCAAAATGAAGGGAAAGCGAATGACCTTAGGTCCCAGTAGGGTAAAGGAAGGCATGCCAAACCCTGTCTCCCAGAAGTTTTCCACTAGGGCAAATTTCTTGTATGGATAAACCCCAATGAGTTTTTCGTACATTGCCAGGTAGCGGACGGTAGCTTCTAGATACTTATTGGCCAACTCGTCATCCGGGGTGCGGAGAAAGACCATGGAATCGACCCTGCCAGCAGATTTTGCATACTCGATAAACGGGGCGGCAACCATAAAAATTTCCTCCTGGGGCTCTGGAGATTCCCAGCGCACGGAGGTGCTACCTCCCCGGCGAACTCGGAGGGTCCTTTGGCCCTGGCTCACTGCATCCCACTCTTGAGGTAAATCTACTTGGAGATTGAAAGTGACTTGCCCCTCGGCAAATATGGGATACCAGAAGGAGCTCCCCGCAAGATAGACCCCTTCGGAGGAAATCACCCCCCATGTCTGCCTGAAGCCCCGCGCCTGTTCTTTGCCATATGACTCTAGGGGATGATTTATGCTACCACCGTACTCGAGGATGAATTTATTCTGGCCGGGTGGGAGAGTTAAA
>CP070689.1:961220-965181 GCA_020353155.1 Deltaproteobacteria bacterium
CAATCAGGCCATCTGTGTTCAAGAGTTCTTTGAGATCCGGCTCTCCACACCTCTGGAGCAACTCTATGGTGGGATCCCCCACCCGTACTAATTCGTTTCCGCATCGAATTGATCGAGCCCAGCTTGGCGCGGCCAGGAGTAAGACTATACTTGTCAGAGTCGCTAAACTCGTCAACATTAGTATTTTTCTTCTCATATCTTTTAATTCCTTATGATACTTCCTTACGGAAATCACTGGGCATTATCATTACATTAGGGATAAGTTCTAAGGAGTGAGATGTCAAGAATCGCCAAGATGTTGACTATAATAGTATGGAAGGTTAGGTTGAGTTAGTTTCACCTCTGCATCAAATGAGTAATCATAATCTATGCAAGTGAGTATTATTGATGTTTGGAGAAACACCTTTGAAGAAAAGACAATTTCTTGAGGCCCTGCTTTTCTTGAGTCTTATTTTAGTCCTTGCCGGTTTTACTGCGAAGAAGGAATACCAAAATAAGAGTGAACCCCGCTCAACAGCGAAGAACATAATCTTTATGGTCCCCGACGGCATGGGCCTTGCCGATGTCACTGCAGCTCGCATTTTTAAAAACGGCTCGGAGGGAGAAAACCTCTATTTAGAGACACTCTCAACCATTGGCTACCAGAGAACTCACGCCGCCGATAGTTCAGCCACCGATTCTGCTGCTGCCGCCTCCGCTTGGGCTAGTGGCGACAAATTCCGCAACGGAGAAATCTCCTGTCTTGACAATGATCAAGATAGCAAATGCGAGCCCACACCTAGCCCCACGATCCTGGAAACTGCTAAAGACAAGGGTAAGTCTACTGGTCTGGTGGTCACCTCCACTGTTACCCATGCCACTCCTGCCGCCTTTGGCGCCCACGTTTCATCGAGATACTGCGAGAACGAAATCGCCCGGCAGTATATTCAGATCACAGAAGTAGATGTCATCCTGGGGGGTGGACTGAGTCGTTTCAATTCCAATGGCAAACAGGCCGACGAGTGTGGCACTTTCGGCAACTTCATTGCAGACGCTGAAAATAATGGCTATCAAGTAGTTTACACCACAAAAGAACTGGAAAATGCAGTTGCAAAGGGCTCAAAAAAGATTCTTGGACTTTTCACCCCAAAAGGAAAAACTCCTGAACTCTTCCGCGTCAACCGGGCAGAACAATACAGTAATGAGGAACCAACCCTGCCACAGATGACCGCAGCAGCGCTCAAGGTCTTGGAAAAAGATAAAGATGGTTTCTTCCTCCTCGTGGAAGGCTCTCAGATAGATTGGGCAAACCACCGGAACGATATTGCTTATCAGGTAGCTGAAACACTTGCCTTTGATCATGCCGTGCAGGTAGTAATGGATTGGATCAATGAGAAGCCAAGTCGCAGGCAACACACCTTCGTAATTATCACATCCGATCACGAAACTGGTGGATTTGCCATTAATGATACCGGCGAGGGAAGCTACAAACCCGGCGATTTGGTGGATGGGGCCTGGGCCACAACAAGACATACAGCCGGAGACGTTTTAATTTGGAGCCAGGGTCCGGGAAGCGAATATTTAGGGAGGGCTTTGGACAACACCGATATTTACAAAGTCATGCGCGAAGTTTTGAAATAAATCCGCAATCCGCAATCCGCAATCTACAGGTGTCCATACTTATCTAAAGCCTCGAGCAGAGGTGTACCATGGCGAATATCCTCTCTTGCCCTGGAATCTTTCTCTGCCCATGCCATGACCTGAGTCTCGATCTTATTTACCAATTCAACTGGAAGGATGATCACGCCGTCGTCATCGGCGACAACTGTATCACCCGGCTTCACTTCCACCCAATCCTCCAAGGCTCCACGGAGACGAATCGGTACCTGACTATCTGAGACGCGCCAGCGCCCTATGGCCTGGGCAGGAGTGCGGTAACGGACCATCATAGGCAGTTCTAATGACTTGAGGTAGGCCAGATCTCTCACTCCACCATCTACCACTACCCCGGCACAGCCCCTTGCTTTCATGGCCTCGGCAAGCAAATCGCCAAAACAGCAGACACCTCGAATATCATTCCCTGCCCATACCGGGACAACCCCTGGAGCCATTGCATCGATGGCAGCCAACTTTGCTCTGTCACCTTTTCCTGACCAACTATGAGACTCTCCAGTAATGGTGTAGGCTGGGCCAGCGAATCTCACTCCCGGACCAGGTATGGCAACAAGGGAGTTGTCCAAAACGGGAGGCACATATCCCATCTTATCGAAGACATCAGAGATAACGGCTGTTCCTGCTTCCATAAGAGATTGAACCGTGCTTGTCATTTGCTGACCTCCAAAGTTAGTTGAAACTCCAAAATTCAAACACCAAATTCCAAGGTTTCGATGTTCAGGCATATCATTTCTGACACTTGACACCTTAAACTCAAAACCTTATTCTTTGTAATTCCTAATAAAGCACCTTGAGCTTTGCATCAATTAGCTGTTTGTGACTGAGACGTAATAATTTGGCTAATTTATGAACCAAATAATCTTCATGTTTATCTAATATTCCATCTGTGTATATAACCTGCCAGACTATCTCAATAACTTTGATTTTCTCTTCAGTTGAATAGTTCTCATTTATAAGTTTTGCGAACTGCCATAGGTCTATACTTCTTTCCAGTTCATCTTCGGCAGCTTTCATGAGGGCAGAAGCATGTTCAGCTGATAATTCATAATTATTTTTTAATACTTCAACAATACTCTCTTTTTCTAATTCGCTGAACTCACCATCTATATTTGCCATCTCGAGCAGTAGAGCACAGGTTGCTATTCTAACATCATGAGCGGTTTGTACTTTCCTATCACCAGAAGCTTCATTGGTGGTTTTTGCGAAAAACTTTTTCAGCAAATCTTTCATTTTTATTCCTCAATCAATGAATACAGTAGCCGGTAGCCAGTAGTCAGTAGCCAGCAGTTAAGACGAACTCAACTTTGATTGTTTTTCTCCCGAATTCTGGATTCTTACTCTATGCTCCATGCCCTTTTAAATCCCAATTCTGCAATCCCTTAATACCTTATGGCCTTGATAACAAAGTAAATCCCCACCATGATCATAAGAACCGAAGATATCTTGTAAATCATATCTCTTCTCCTCAGCCAGCCTAGGTCGGCAAGTTTTGCAACGAGCAATAGTGAGGGAACAGTTCCAAGCCCAAATGACAGCATAAGCCCTGAGCCCATCAATGAGCCCTTAATAGCAGACTCGACTTCCATTCCTGCCCGGGCTGCAGCTATCAGGGCCGTATAAACCGGCCCGCATGGGAGCAACCCTAGAAGCATTCCTAAGGGGTAATAGGTAGCCGTTGATTTTGCCTTTGACAGCTTGCGGAATCCTCTGGATAGCAGACCCTCGGGATTGTAATGATCCCCGAATATGGAACCGAGAGGCAGCCAACCAGCCATAGCAAGACCCATTACTATGATGATGATACCGGCAGAGACCAGAACGATTTTCTGAAGGCTGGCAATTTTGGCGGTCACCAGGGTGAAAGAGCCCGTCGCCCCCATGACGCCGCCCAGCAAGCCGTAGGTGGTGATCCTTCCTGCATTGTAAAGCAAGTGGGGGACAAGTACCGACCTACCCTTCAAATTGAGTGAAAGAGAGGCGACAATGGGCCCACACATGCCGATGCAATGACCGAAACCAACAGCGAGGCCTGATGTAAAAATGACGAAATATATCGTTTCAGTAGATAACATTAAAGACAAACTCCACCGCACCCACATCTGGAACGGTAAGCTTAGCCTTCCAGGTCCGACGGCCGCTGGGACATCGAACTATGACCCCTGCACCCTGGTAAACCAACTTTCCGGCCGGCTTAAGAAGAACCCTGTTTCTACCCATGTTCATTCCAGGCATACCTAAATCAATGTAAGGATCGGCCACAACCTTATCACCCACAAAAGTGACTGTAAAAACGAGGTCTTGCATTGCT
>CP070689.1:965281-1025415 GCA_020353155.1 Deltaproteobacteria bacterium
TCCTCGAGCAAGTCACCCATTTCTGCTTCAATCTGTTCTGGATCTTCACCAGCCTCCATTCTGCGCAAGGCCTCCTCCATACCAGCGCCGAGTTCCAGGCCGGTCATATGAGTCAGTTTTCGCATCAATTGGGCCGCCTGTTTTGGATCGTCCTCATTGATACGCTCAGCTTCACCAGCGAGAGCGGTCATGGCCTTCTCCAGTTTAGACTCATCAATGTCAGGGAGGCCATCGTCCTGATCCTCCTTGGCACCGCGAAGCACAGCAAAGGAGGACATCTGTCGATCGAGCTTGGCACGATTGCACTTGGGACAGGGCGGTATCTTTTCAGTATTGATTGTACGGGAGAAAAAGTTGAAAATCATGTGGCAATCGGAGCAGTAGAATTCATAAATCGGCATGAGTAATCACCTCCGGTTCACTAACCCAAGGTCCCGAAAGTTATAGATCGTAGTTATCTGCAATTGTTAAAGAATTTCGACCCAAAAGTCAACGGTAAGCATAACAACTTGGGGCGATAGAAGGATGCTACATTGACTCAATGGCCCATGTGACTTAGGATAGCTACCTTGTGAAAAAATCAAGTCGCGCGAGGTTCATATGACCCGAATACCATTGGTTCTGGCAACGAGGAACGAGGGCAAAACCGAGGAGATCAGAGCACTACTTGCAGACTACCCGGTGGAAATCAAGAATCTTACTGACTTTGGGCCCACACCGACAATCGAAGAAGATGGTGAGACCTTTGAAGACAACGCGGTAAAAAAAGCCCGTTTCATCGCGAAGATATTGGGCTTACCTGCGCTGGCCGACGATTCTGGCCTCATGGTGGAGGCCTTAGGAAACGGACCAGGAGTGCGATCTGCCCGCTATGCAGGAGAAGGGGCCACGGATGCGGAGAATAACGCCAAGCTGCTTGGGGAACTCGAAGATGTTGAAAATCGTAATGCTGCCTTCGCTTGTGTTATCGCCATTGCCGTACCTTGGGGGCCAGCTCTAATCTACGAGGGGCGCTGTGAGGGCGCAATTACAAAAGAACCTGCAGGGTCCGAGGGCTTTGGCTACGACCCGGTCTTTTACTATCCGCCTTTGCAAAAAACCTTCGCCCAACTCAGCACCAGGGAGAAAAATCAGGTAAGTCACCGGGGACAGGCCTTGCGGCAGTTACGCGATGAATTTGATAAAGTGCTCGTTTGGTTGCGGCAGAGACTGGTGGAGTCGGGTTGGCAGTGGCTAGAGGAATAAAAAACCGACCCTTTTGTAAAAGGGTCGGTATATTATTGGACTGAGAATTACTAACAACTACAAGAGCCGCAATTATCTGGTCTTGTCAACATTGAAGTGATGGAAAAACCAGAGCAATGTGCGTCTTCTACGAAATCTACCTTGATGGGGCGAGCTTGATTAAAAAGGGCGGAATCGACAAGGTAGGTTACACCGTCAAATTCGAATACCTGATCCTGATCATTTGGCTCATCCAGAGCCATTCCCAGAGAGGGTCCCCCTCAGCCAATTTGGGAAACAAAGATTCTAATAGCTGATTCGAGTTCGCGTTCTTCAAGGTACTCTTTCAGTTTCTCAGTAGCCTTCTCTGTAACTTCAAGCATACTAATTACCTCTCTTTATTCATTTATACCTTCTGACTCTAAAATTGCAGCGCAATCAACAGACGACCTATACTAAGGACAGTCTTGGACGGTGTCAAGGACGATTTTTCCCAGGAGTTTTCACAAGAGAGTGGCAAAATGGTTAGACATAGTAGAGGTCCAGAGGAAATCCTTCAATGTGAGATCAAGGGAACTTTGGTAGCCCAAAAATGCATGGCAGATGATTTAGGGGCAGAACGATGGAATTGCATTTTTGGGATATCCAGGTTTCTGTGGGTACAAAAGTTGCATTTTTTCACCCAGAGTTCGCACATTAACAGATTTCTAATCCGACAAAAAGGAGGCAATCAAATACTCCTACATTTTGAGACAACAAAGGCGGCATTTGACTCGACAGTTTAGCTCAGGAAATAATAAGCAGGGCAGTCTATCCACATGAAAAAATTGCAAATTACTATTGTTTGCGCAATATTATTTTTCCTAGTCGTTCTGGTTACAGTTGCTTTGATCTTGGGGCAAATTGCAGTTTTCACCTTATTGGTTGTTGCCGGAATTGCCTTGGCGAGTTTTCCTCAAATTTTGGAGTCCGAAAAGACCATTCTCTCTCCCGAGGTTAGATCTCACGCGTCTGGAAAGTTTGTCCATTTACCAGAAGGGTTTGTGCATTATGAGATAGGTGGTCCAGAAAACGCTAAGGTTGTTGTTCTAATTCACGGTTTCTCTATTCCCTACTATGTATGGGATCCAGCTTTCGAGGCTTTGAAAACAAGCGGTTTTCGCGTTTTGCGCTACGATTTGTTTGGTAGGGGATATTCAGACCGGCCCAAGGCCAAATATGAGCGGAGATTTTTGGTGCAGCAACTGGACAACCTTTTAAAAGCTCTAGAAATAATGAAGCCGGTAAATCTAGTTGGATTATCCATCGGGGCTGCCATTGCTTCAGACTTCGCCACTAGGTGTCCAACCCAGGTGAAGAAACTGGTGTTCATTGCTCCGCATCACGCTCCGATTAATATCTCCCTGCTCAATATTCCAATTTTGGGTGAATATCTAGCTGCGGTTCTTTTTGCCCCTTCCCTTCCAAAGAAACAGAGGGACTACTTCTACCTACCGGAAAGATTTCCAGAATGGACAGTACGTTTTCGCGAGCAGATGCAATATAAAGGCTTTCGCCGTGCTCTGCTCTGTACCCTACGTAATTTTGCTAACCAAGATCAACTGGCGATTTACAAGGAGATTAGCAAACTAAATAAGCCGGTTTTTCTTATCTGGGGAAAGGAAGATAAAATAGTTCCCTTCTCAGGTAGTGAAAGGCTACTAAGTGTTCTTCAGGCGGAATTTCTTGCGGTAGACAAGGCTGGTCATCTTGCATATTATGAAAGGCCGGAGGCTGTCTGTCCCAGGTTAGTTGATTTTTTGGATCAAGACAGCTAATGAGGCCAGTTTCTAAATAATAATAAATAGACCAGGGGCGAAGCCTCCCTTTCCAAAGTCAGCTATTAAATTAGAGAAGTGACTTTTTTGAACCCTCCACCCAGCCATTTGGCGAAGTATTGTGTCGCAGAGCTAACTGTCCCCATTTTAGATTTGATACCTAGCCGGTTCAGTAAACACAAAGTAAACATTAAATTGGGACCTGGTATTATCCTTCTTTTTGTATTTCACTAAAAATTGAAATCTGATCTTAGATTTACATCTAACTAGTTCTGAGAAAAGGTTACTGTAAGTGAGAGTGTAGCCATGGCAGCAATAGCGAGTATGGTGGATCGTGTAATCGAAACCGATGTGTTGGTAGTGGGAGGCGGTGGAGGGGGGGCAAGTGCGGCAGTTGCTGCACGACGTGCCAATACCGAGGTGACCTTGGTTACTAAAGGACAGTTGGGCAAAAGCGGCAACACTATCATGGCAAGTGCTGCGATAGGCATGGATGGTGAAAGTGCCTACCGCCTAGGTGAAAAGAAGGCTGACCGTTCATTTAATAAAGACGTTTTATTTGAGAGGATAGTGAAGAGCGGTTTCTACTTAAGCGAGCAGGATCTGGTAAAGCAGTATGTTGAGGAAGCCGAACCTTGTGTTTGGGATTTTATTAACCTCGGTAGGCGAGCTAAGCAGCGTTTTATGTTTTTGCCTCCTGGATCCTGGTTCACTTCAGGCAGGGCCATAGGTTTGACCTGCCGCCAGGCCGTGCACGAGACCCAAGGGATTCAGGTCATGGAAGATGTGATGATCTGTGATTTGTTGACATCCGGCGAAAGGGTAGTCGGTTCCTTAGGCGTAGATGTCTACACGGGCGAGCTTATAGCTTTTAGTGCCAAATCCGTAGTGCTCTGCACTGGGGGCTATCAACCATTCTCTTTCAAATGCACACACAGCGGCACAACTGGGGACGGAATGGCTGTGGCTTATCGGGTAGGGGCTAAACTGGCAGATATGGAGTTTCTCTTATTCCTGCCAGGAGTGCTTCTATCACCGCAATTCCACCGTGGTTCCATATTCCCCTTTATATGGTATGTGGCAGGATTGGCTCGGCCGGACGTACTCAATGGCAATGGCGAAAAAATTACTGATCATCTGTCGCCCGAGCTCCTCGAAATGGCTGAAGGCAGCGAGTGGCTTAAATTAATCTTTACCTATTATTGGGGCAAGGAGATAATTGCTGGCAGAGGCACAAAAAACGGCGGTGTCTACTTTGATTTTTCAAACCTTCCGAGGTGGAGATACATCAGAGGTGCATTGAAAGCACTCGTGATGCTCAAACAATGGTATCGCAAAAATTGGTGGTACCAGGGCGAAGACATGGCTGACTTAAACAGAATGGCTTTAAGGAGGATTCCATGGGAAGTCGGTCTTTCAAGCGAATATAGTATGGGGGGTATCATTGTTGATACTGAAATGTGGACCGGCGTGCCGGGACTATTCGCTGCTGGTGAGGTGACAAGCGGTGTGTTCGGTGCTGGCCGTGCGGCGAGGGCACTCACAGAGATGCTAGTTCAGGGTCACCGGGCCGGCCTATCAGCGGCCTCATACGCTCGACAAGTTGACACCTGCGCAATTGAAGCCGATCAACTAGCACAGATAAAAGAACGTATCTTGCGTCCCTTCAGCCAAAATGGCGGCCCCAGTCCATCCAAGGTACATAAGGTTATTGAAGAGGTTGCCGATGCTGGTCTTGGCTTTGTGCGCGAAGAATCCAGCTTGAATTCGTCTCTAAAGAATTTTGAACCCATCCGCCACGAGGATATACCAGCAATGAGTCTCTTGAGCCATTCAAGGGCTTACAATTTAGAATGGATTCAAGCGATACAGGCAGAAAATCTGGCTACCTGCGTTGAGATTGGCCTCCGAGCGGCTTTGATGCGTAAAGAAAGTCGGGGTTACCACATCCGTACTGACTACCCCGAGGTCGACCATGACACTTGGCTGGAACGTATTGTTGCAAAGAACGATGGGGGAAGGATGATTCTCACCAAGCGCAAGCCCCTCTCTACTTCTCTCCCGTTCCCCGACGGGAAACGAGAAAACATTATTACTTACGCGATTGAGTGCGAAAGGGAGATGAAAAAATAACGACTCCAGCAGTCTTTCAAGTGCACAAAAAAATCTAGGTATCACCGATGACTCTCAAAGTTAGAGTGCATAGATTCGATCCGTCTGTGGAACAAACTGCTCATTTTGAGACTTTCCATATCCCTATACCTTTCGGGGAGAAATGGAGTGTCCTTGATGCTCTTGACTACATACACTTTCATTTGGACAGTTCGCTGAGTTATTATCGGCATAGCGCCTGCACCCGCGGAGTCTGCGCAAGGTGTGTTGCACAAGTTAATGGTAAAGCTGCCATTCTCTGTGAGTACTTGGTCCCTGAGCACGGGGAAATCCTACTGGAACCACCACCCGGGAAGAAGGTTGTCAAGGACCTAGTTGGGAAGTAAAGAAAAACAGAGGATTCCCTCTTTACCTCCAGCCAATAAAAGCAACAAAATCCTCGCTTTCCAAAATCCTTCAACTAGAAAGAAAAACGAAAAACCCTCCATTGAGACCCTTTTCCATGATAATTTAGCGCTTTCCTCGTAGAAACACCAAAAGAACCATGTTAAAAAACCAAATATGAGCCTTTTTCTTCTAACTTTCCTTTCCGTTTATGGCGCTCTCCACCTCTACCTGTTTGTCAAGGCACGTTCTGCCTTTGCTGCAGGTGTCGGGACTAGTGTGGCAATAGCCTTATTCCTGACGGCCATGGTCGTAGGACCAATAGCGGTGCGTCTACTGGATCGACATGGGATGCATTTGGCCGGTCGATATCTTGCTTACCTTACTTATACCTGGATGGGGCTGCTGTTCTTTTTCTTTTGGTTGAGTCTCTGCCTGGATGTATACAATTTGTCTATGAAGGTTTTGGCTCTGCTGCCGGGATTTTCTACTGACAGTTTGGTATGGAAAGGCAGGGATAGCTTCACTTTTATAATCCTGGGAGTTGTTTTTCTTGGGGGTTTCTCAGGTTACAGTGCATGGCAAATACGGCTGGAACGGGTGGTATTGCAAACCATGAAGTTACCGGCTCAAATGGAAAAATTAACCATAGCTCAGATATCTGATGTACACCTCGGGCCCATGGTAGGTGAAAGGAGGCTGGCCCGCATTATTAGGTTGTTGGAGCGAGCTAAGCCCGACCTAGTGGTTGCGACTGGAGACCTAGTGGATGCGCAGATGGACCGTTTGAATAACCTGGCGGCCATGTTGGCCACTCTAGATCCCCCACTGGGCAAGTTTGCCGTCGCCGGGAATCACGAGTTCTATGCGGGTATTCGTCAGAGTGGACGCTTCCTAAGAACAGCGGGTTTTAATTTCTTGCGCAATGAAGGTTTTAGCCTTAACGGTTTAATTAGCATCGTGGGAGTGGACGATCCGGCTGGCAAAAGAAGGTATCCGGAGAACAGTGTGGTGGGAAAAGAGGAAAAAATTTTACTTGCGGATTCAGACCCGGAGAAATTCACCCTGCTTCTCAAACACCGACCCAGGGTAGAGGAGGAATCCATAGGCCGATTCGATCTCCAGTTGAGCGGCCATACTCACGGTGGCCAGGTCTTTCCTTTCAATCTGATCACACGTCTCTTTTATTCCAGGCAAAGAGGGCTGCACCGTTTAGATAGAGGAAGTGTGCTATATGCAAGCCGTGGCACCGGTACCTGGGGTCCCCCTATGAGATTTCTCTCACCTCCAGAGGTGACGCTAATTGAACTTAAGAGAGTGGGAAATTGATCGCAAGGGGAGTGACTAACGGATGATTTCTACGATATCTTTTCTGGCTACCTTAAAGCTGTACCTTCCACCGAAACGAAAACTCTCGAGAGTAATAGTGTTGTCGTCTTCAGCAATTACCACACCTTTGTGGACGGCGCCGTTTTTCATTTTTAGGTACACCGTGCTGCCCACCAAATAGTCTGTTTTCTTTTCGATGCTCTTCTCGAGTTGCTGTTCTAGTTTCTCGATGGAAACCACCGAGGTTGTTGCTGTAGTGGAATCGCCATAGCTGTCAACAATTGCGCTATAAAATGGTTGAAGTTTGCTAAGCTCTTGTCTTGAAGCAATTAGTCTGACGATAAAATATCTGTCGGACAGGGGCTCAAAAATGCTCACAACCATATGTTTGTCAGCAAGAGCCCCACTTATCTGAGTGACATCTTGCTGGTTTACCTTCTTCGTCTCTTTTTTGATACTGGTGTAACCTCCTCTTTTCATGGTCTCTTTCAGAGAATCGGCATAATTGTCCCCGAGTTTTCTGCTGCGACTGTAGCATTTCAAGCTTGCCTCACTATCGGGGGCTTGTAAACGTATCCCATAAAGAATGCTGTTCTCTGAGTCAACTGCGCTCCTGCTCCAATCGGGGGGATAAGAAATACGGGAGCCGTCTGCGAATTCGACGCTCTTCCATTGACTCATGTCAAGCTTCTGTGCAGCGGCAGGCTTAACCTTTTCCGCAACTTGTTCTTTTTCCGCTTCTTTTTGGACCGGTTCTTCCGGAGCAGGAGTATCTTGCTGCTGCGGAGGAGAAACTTTTTTTTCCTTTGTGGGAACTTGTTTCTTTGCCGCTGGAGGTCTCTTCACCTGAGCCACTTGAGGCCTGGCAGTAACTTTTTCCTTACCAGTAGCGGTGATATCCTTATACATCACCGCTGCAAAATAGACACCGTAGCCCAGGACCATCAATCCTATGACCAGATAAAGCCCGAGAATGGGGTTTTTACGGATATCGTGGGTGATGAATTTCTTCAGTCTCTGTGGGATCTCATTGAGCTTGCCTGTCAGAGCTCCCATGGTCTCTGCCTTCCTGTTTGGACTTTAAAAGTATTGCCTTGAACGGTGATGGTCAGTATAAATTATTAGCTTGCGCAATTTGACTCACTTCGTGTCGATCCAGGCAATGATAGAAACAAGCAAGGAACATGCCAGCCATAGGGCGAAATCTTGTGCCTGTTAAAGCCCAGATCAAGAGTTTGGTGGCATCCCCCTACCGGTAGTGTAAATCCAATGCCGGAATACTCCTACGCACTTCTCCACCTCTGGGTCTTGCCACAGTTCCTCCAAGGAGTAGCTCATCTTGGTTGACCAGTTGGGATACTCTGATACTATTCCAGGTACATTCTGTTGCCTTGCATCCCTGAAAAGATCTTCCTGACTCAATAGGACCAGTTTAGCTGAAGTTGATAAGATAAAGCCAATGATCGCATTATGGAGATCCCCGGTCAATTCAGTGTAGATTTCAGGGTTATTTGCCAAATGCTCCGATAGAAAACCCGAAATTACCAGTCGCGCCAAAATGTTGTCCTTTTCTTGTTTCCTATTTTGCCAAGCAGCTTGAAACTGGCTTTCACTAGGGAATAGACTCAAGCTCTTACGTAAGTAAAGATCCTCTCCAGTCCAAAATCCTGCCAGAGTGGGAAGGTCATGGGTGCCGACCGAGGCCAGGGCCAATTCTGGATATGATTCCCCATCCCTGAAGCCGCCCTGTTCGTCTCTTTCAAAGTAGAAAAGTCGATAAGAGAAAATGCGAAGATGAGCAAGGGCCTCTCTTACCTGAGGCGGAACCGTGCCTAGATCTTCTCCAATAATGAGGGTCTTGGCGCGCTCACTTTCCAGGGCCAGAATCTTCAGGAGATCGTGGTAATTGTACTCCACGTAAGTTGCGTTTTTGGCAGGCTGTCCTGCAATGATCCAGAAGAGTCGAAAAAACCGCATGACGTGATCGATTCTCAGGGCCCCGCCCGCCTGACAATTTCTGCTGATCTCTTTGCTAAAGAGACTATAGCCGTCATTACGGTAATTTTCCCCATGGGGGGGATGAAAGCCCCAGTTTTGTCCCTCTAAAGCAAAGTCATCGGGTGGTGCTCCTACGGTAACGCCTTCGACAAAAAAATCCTGGTAGGCCCAATAGTCAGCACCCCCGGGGTCAATGCCCAAGGCCAAATCGTGATAAAGGCCAATGGAGGCTCCCAAAGACTTGGCGAGGTCCTGCGCCTCTTGTAACTGTTCCTCCAGTTGCCATTGTAAGTACTTGTAGAAAAGTATACTTTCCTGGTGGTTTTGGCGAAATTCTCGCACTTCCTGAGAATGGGGATTCTGGTAAGCCTTTGGCCACTGTCGCCAGGTCCACGACCCATGATGTTGCTCATGAAAAAAAGCTTCCAGGGCGCAAAAAGTGGCAAAATTATCCAGGAGAAATCCTTCCCTGTTAACATAGGCCTTGAGCTCCTTGCCCCGTTCGCTCAGTCCTTCTTCTCTCCAATGGTTTTTAAGAAAACTTTGGAAGACCATCTTGAGAACTTTAAGCTTCAAAGTGGAGACCTGTTCGTATTGCACCAACTGAGAGTGGCGAAGTTCAGCCAAGAGATTTTGAGTTGTCTCTTCTCGGACGAATTCCTTTGCGGCAATAGAAGAGTCATAGTCTTCCATCTTTTCAATATCTAGGTAGATGAAGTTGCGGTAGTATCTGCTCGAAGGAAAATATGGGCTGATATTGTAAGGTTCTCGGTTGGAGATGGCGTGCAAAGGATTTAGACCAACCACGTCCAGATGGAGATTTCCCACTGCCCAGCGAATAAATTCCTGGAGGTCACCCAGGTCTCCAATACCCCAATTAGCCTCTGATCTGAGTCCGTAAAGAGAAATAGCTATGCCGGCTGTCTTGCCATCCCCCTGCAAAGCCGGGGGCAGATAGGCCTTCTCCGGGCAGAGAATGACCAGGATTTTTTGCTCGAGCTTTTCTTGACCGTGTTCTACACAGAGCTTGAATTGGTAGTATCCCATGGGAAGACCAATTGGAAAAGGAAAGGACCAGCGCTCGTAGTAAGATCCATTGAGCTCCCTTGCCTCGACGAAAGTTAACTGTTGAAAATGGAAGGAGTGATTAACAGGGGGAGCGTTTTCTCCGGAAATTTCCAGGCGGACTTGGAGCACCCGGTGAGAATTTTCTTCTGGAGAGGGGGAGGCACTTATTTGAAAGGGGAACTCGGCAGGCAATCCCTCAGTGGATGCGACCAAGACCGGCTGAGCCAGTTGAGTCCAAGAAAGATTTTCATAGCGCTGCAAAGCTTCTTGCGGGCTAGCAACATCCACTCCGGCTGCAGCAAGCAAGGTTTCCAGGGTCTCGGTGGGGATTTCATGGGATTGTCCCCAGATGTCATAGTAAGAGGTAAGGACGCCATAGGCTGCTGACAATTGCGCTAAGGTTTCTCTTCTCTGGTCTTCCGGTGCCATGGAATTGCCTAGTTAGCTTTCAAATTTTGCCGCAATTGGCATTCTCCTGCCAGTGCCAAAAGCCCTGGAAGTAACCTTTAATCCAGGCGGTCCTTGTCGCCGTTTATACTCGTTTCGATCAACTGCCCGAATCACCCAGCTTACGGCATCGGGGTCGAAGCCAAGACGAAGAATATCTTCCATGGAGTACTGCTCGTCCAAGTAGTAATGGAGAACTTGATCAAGCATCTCGTAGGGGGGCAGAGTGTCTTGATCGGTCTGGTTCTCTTTCAATTCCGCTGTTGGGGCTTTGTTAATAATCTCTTGAGGTATGATAGGGGATTGCCGGTTAATGTATGCCGCCAGTTCATAAACCATGGTCTTAGGTACATCGGATATTACACTGAGACCGCCGCTCATATCGCCATAAAGTGTGCAATAACCCACTGCAAGTTCACTCTTGTTACCAGTGGAAAGCACCAGATGACCGAACTTGTTTGAAAGTGCCATGAGAATGTTGCCCCGAATCCTGGCCTGGATATTTTCCTCTGTGATATCAACCTCTCTTCCTTTTAGCTGAGGCCGGAGAGATTTGATGTAGGCTTCGTAGACTGGAGAAATCGGCACTGTCTCGAATTTGATCCCAAGGTTTACCGCCAGTTTCTTGGAATCTTCAACGCTGCCAGGTGAAGAATAAGGTCCTGGCATGGTGACGGCAACAACGTTTTCACTACCCAGCGCCTCTGCAGCAATACAACAAGTGACTGCAGAATCAATGCCACCTGAAAGACCCAGAATAGCCGTTTTGAAACTGCACTTGCCCATATAATCTTTTACGCCCAGAACCAAAGCCTGGTAAACAGATTCTATTTCCTCCTGCGGTTCATAAGAAGTAGGTACTTCAGCTTTATCGAGAGAAATAGTCTGTATGTGCTCCTGAAAGGGGGGGAAAACCGCGATGGGATCGCCTGATCCGTCTACGCATATTGACCGACCATCAAATATTAGCTCGTCATTGGCTCCCACTTGATTAACGAAAACAAAGGGGATTCGGTGCTTGCGGGCGTGACTTCGGACGATATCGTACCTTAGCCTTTCTTTACCGCGATGAAAGGGGGATGCAGCAATGTTAATTATCAGCTTGGCGCCCCTCTTTGCCATAGCTTCGATGGGATCGTGATGATAAGTCCGCCTAGGCCACAAGGCCGGATCGTTCCAGGCGTCCTCACAAACGGATATGCCAAGAATGCTATCTTTGAATTTCACCACGGAATCCTCGATTCCCGGTTCGAAGTACCTCGGTTCATCGAAGACATCGTAGGTAGGCAACAAAGATTTGTGGTGGGTAAAAAGTAGTCCTCCCTGAGAAATCAGTAGGGCAGAGTTATGGAGCCCCTTTCCTGTGGGCTGTTGGCTGGGCTGAGGAGCACCAACAATGATTCCCCTTTGGCCAAAATTTTGGGAGATCTTTAATAACTCTTCAATTGCCGCCTCAGTCCTAGTGATAAATGAGGGTCTCTCCAGGAGATCCCTAGGTGGATAACCAACGAGAAAAAGCTCTGGGAAAATAACCAGATCAGGCGAATCTTTGCTGCACTCGGAAAGAGTCTTCTCAATCTTGGCCAGATTCCCCTGAATGTCACCAACGGTTGGATTCAGTTGTGCCAGGGTAACCTTCATTTTACTTTTCCACCCATAGTTTCTTTATTGCCAGATTCCAATGTAGCCTGGACATTTCACGAATAACCTGATTCTTTGCCGGTCATACTTTCTATTGCAACCTTTATAATACAGGTGCTTTCAATTGCTGGCTCCACAGATTCGAATGATCTGCCTGAATAGTGCTTCATTATCGCATCGAGCCCTTTTCTCTTTTCTTCTAAATCATCAACGAATGAGGCCTTACCAAATCCTATGACGCTCCGATATTGCATGCCCCACTTGCACGGTTTGTCGCCCTGGATGACCTCCTGGTCTATGTCGAATTCGACACAGACGTTGGGATTTTGTTGGAGAATCTCCAATTTCAGACCTTCGCCTGCGGAGTGAAAATAGAGCGTGTTATCGCTGTAAGCAAAACAGAGAGGAACAACATAGGGTTTATCATCTCTAGACATACCCAGACGACAAACCAACGAGTTGCGGATAATGTCTTCAATCAAGTCAATGTCGATAATTTCTCTATCTTTTCTACGCATCTACTCCTACCTCTCTAAATCCACAATCACCCTGCCTTTCTGTTTGCCAGCTAAGATGCGGTCTATTTCATCATCCAACTCCTCCAGGGAGCACTGGGAAGTCTGCCGATCCAGATCAGGCAGTTTCCATTCATTGGCGATCTTTTCCCATGTCCGGCGACGAAAGGTCATGGGACAACTCTGGGAATCAATCCCCACAAGGGAGATGCCCCTCAAGATGAAAGGATAGACATTAACGTGCAAATCAGGCGATGCCACATTGCCACAGCAAGTAACTGCTCCGTGCAGCTTGGTGGATCTGATGGCTGTTGACAGGATCTCACCCCCTACAGAGTCTACCACTCCAGCCCAGCGACCTTTCAAAAGAGGTTTTCCCGTGGTGTCAGTCGCCTCACTCCTGGAGATGACCTCTTTGGCGCCAAGATCGATTAGGAACTGCTTCTCATCCATCTTCCCTGTCGCCGCAACCACTTGGTAGCCGATTTGGGCGAGCATTGCCACGGCAAAACTGCCAACGCCACCAGTGGCACCGGTAACCAATATTTCTCCTCGATTGGGGGTGACGTCATGCTCCTGGAGTTTGAGGATGCAAAAGCCTGCAGTAAGACCGGCCGAACCATAGGCCATGCTTTCTTTTAATGAAAGGTTGTCAGGAAGGGGAACCACCCAGTCAGCTGGGACTCTGATGTACTGGCCGAAACCGCCGGGGGTGTTCATGCCAAGATCGTAGCTGGTGACAATAACTCGGTCCCCAGGGGAAAATGCATCACTAAGGCTCTCTTCTACCACACCAGAGGCATCTACTCCCGGGGTGTGAGGATAATTCTTGGTCACTCCCCTGTGACCGGTGGCGGAAAGTCCATCCTTGTAATTTAAGGAAGAATAGCGGACTTTGACCAGGACCTCACCTTCGGGCAAATCATCCAGAGATCTATGGGTGATTTGCCTGATAAACTTTCCTCCCTCTGCTTGTTCCACCAACATTGCTCTAAAGGTCTTTGCAGTCATAGTTTCTACCTATCTCAGAAAATAATAAACAGATAGTTTGTCTGGACATACCTTTGTTTCCAGATTAGTAGTCTTTCGTTAAGGTTGATTTTCATGGCTGGAGCTTATTCTTGCTAAACCGTACAGTCAAGAAATAGTTTACTAGGCTTTACCTTCAGAGGAGAAAGGAGTTTCCCCGTGGCCGATATCACGATAATACTCTTGGGGAACCTCCTGCAGAGCAGATTCTTGCAACCAGGGGATAAAACTGGCATCATAACAAATAGTCGTAAGTCACAAGGGAAGATAGCTCATCCTCCAGCCAGCAAGGCGATCATGGATAATACTCTAAAGGAAGTAATATTTGGTCCCATGCGATTGCCATTTCTTGTCTTGACTCCCGCCTGCGTTATGTTGGGTGCGGCCACGGCTTACTGGTCTGGAACCCCCTTGAACTTCTGCTACCTGTCTTTGGCATTCATTGGTGCTCTGGCAGCTCACATAAGCGTGAACGCCCTCAATGAATATCAAGATTTCGAAAGCGGTCTCGATTTCAACACTGAACCAACTCCCTTCAGTGGTGGCAGCGGTACCCTTCCTAAAAATCCTGACAAGTCTCATGTGGCACTAATTACTGGAATCATCAGTGTTACGGTAACTGCTCTAATAGGCGTATATTTTCTCCATGTTAGAGGATTTTGGCTTCTGCCTTTAGGTTTACTCGGCCTTATGACCATTGTCGCCTATACAAAGTGGCTTACAAAAAATCCCTTTCTCTGCTTGGTTGCGCCCGGACTAGGATTTGGTCCCTTAATGGTTATGGGCACTGACTTTGTTCTCACCGGCACCTATTCCTGGACATCTCTTGTGGCTTCCCTGGTTCCGTTCTTTCTAGTCAGCGACCTATTGCTCCTCAACCAGTTTCCAGATGTGGAAGCCGACAAAAACGTGGGCAGACACCATTTTCCTATTGCCATAGGCAGAAAGGCCAGTGTGACCCTTTACGTAACATTCCTGGGAGGTGCTTATGCCACAGTAATCATAGGCTATATCGCCGGAAAGTTGCCCCTGGAGGGTTTCTTGGCCCTCGGCTCAATTATCTTCGCTATTCCCACAGTAAGAGGCGTTGCGAGGTTCGCAGATGATGTACCTAAATTGATCCCCTATATGGGCCGGAATGTAGTAGTAATAATTTTGACCCCGGTGTTGTTGGCCATTGGTCTATTTATTGGGCAATAAACATATCATTTTTCTCTCAGGATAAGCTTAATTTCAAATAATCTGGGCCACAGTTTTCCAGTTACGAAAAAACGATCATTCCTCTGGTCATAGGCGATTCCATTGAGCACATCTACACGCTGAACACGGTCCTCCGGCGCCAAGAGACCTCTGAGGTCTATCCAGCCCACAATATCCCCCGTGTCAGGGGAAATCTGGACAATCATGTCTGTTTTCCAAATATTCGCCAAGATCAGTCCTTGAACATATTCTAATTCGTTGAGGTTAGACACTGGGCCCCCTGGGCCACGGACTTTAATCCGACGTTTTACCTTGTAGGTATCGGGATCCAAAAAGTACAAAATTGATGTGCCATCACTCATGATTAGATGCTCGCCGTCATGGGTAATTCCCCAACCCTCTGTGGGATAGTGAAATGTTCCGAGTAACTGGAAAGTATCTTTGTCGTAGACGAATCCTTGATGGGCGCGCCAGGTCAATTGAATCACCTTGTTGTGATAAACAGTAACGCCCTCCCCGAAAAAATGTGCTGGCAAGTTCCTATACTGTAGGATTTTGCCGGTGATCACATCAACTTTACGCAAGCTGGACCGGCCCCGCAGACCTGTTCCTTCAAATAAGAAGCCGTCCACAAAAACCAGTCCCTGGGTGAAGCCGTTCGGGTCGTGTGGGTAACGGTTAACCACTCTGTAGCCATAAATAGGAGCCCGATGGACAATTTTTGGCTCCAAGGAAATCTGTGAAGTTGAATCTTTCTGGGTACTTCTCTCTTTGAATTCCGCTAAAGCTGAGGAGGAGAGCGGCATAGATTTTACTAAAAGGAGAAGAACAAAAAGAGCAAAAATAGGGATTAGAAAACGACTCATCTCATTACCTGCAAGGTGATAAGTGTGTCTAACAAATTGTTAAAAACGATAAACATAAATGGGATCGTTGTGAAGGGAGTTTCCCGGACGTAAAGTTCGCTCAGGCATGAAACCAGGTAAATCAAAGTTGCATGAGACCACCACTGCTCCAGGTTTGAGGTCTGCTTTAAGTTTCGCTGCCAGGTCCTTCATTACATCCGGAAAAAGGTAACAAAAGATGACATCGGCCTCTGATAGATCTGCAGTCCAGAAGTTGCGCAACTTGATCTGGATGTTTTTGCGGCCGAAGCACAGGACTTTGGCCTTAATATAGGCCAGTAAATTTAATTCGTATCCCACTGTTCTGACCCCGTACTTTCTGCCAACCTGTCGAAGCACTCGCCCATCGCCACAGCCAATGTCGACCAGCAGTTGCCCTGACTCCATGGGCACGGCCTCCAAAAAGGCTAAGATTCTTACTCGGGAGGTCGAGACGTAGAGTGCCCCTTTAGTGGCGGGGAGAACCACGGCAGTGCATATAACATAGGCCAGTTTGAGGCCGAAAAAGACAGCAGCTATGCCTAGAATAGCGAAAACCAGGGTATGCATTTTTTCGGTCTTTTACTCCAATGCTATTTGATAGCCGTAGTTGTCAAGGTATGCGACTCTTCCAATTCTCCTTGCGAGCGTAGAATTGGTAAAGTGCAACAGACCTGGGATCCAGGTTGGTCAAACCCTCAATTACTGCCCAATCCATTGCTTCCAGGTATTCTTGCGCGGTAATGGCGCGCCAGATCTCTGGATGCTCATAGGCTTTATATTCCACCCTGTACTGATGCATTATGTTGACATAGGTGGATTTTGGCAATGCCTCTGCTACCCATTTAGCAAACTTATCTGTTCCTGCCACCCGGCTGGGCATTACTAAGTGACGTATCATGAGTCCGCGAAGGGCGATCCCTCTCTTGTCGACCAAGTGCTGTCCAACCTGACGGTTCATCTCGATAATAGCTTCCTTTGCTACTGCCGGGTAATCAGATGCCCCGGCTGAATATTTTGCCGCTTTTTCCCCGTCCATATATTTCAGGTCCGGTAAATAGATGTCTACAATACCGTCAAGGATTTTCAGGATCTCCACCCGTTCGTAGCCGCTTGTGTTGTAAACCAGAGGAATGCGGAGGCCGTTTTTGCAGGCAATTCTCGTGGCATTGATGATGTTGGGCATTACGTGGGTGGGGGTGACCAAGTTAATGTTATGGCAGCCGAGCTTCTGCAGATAGAGCATCATCTTCGCCAGGTCTTCGTCTTCGAATTCGCTGCCCTGTCCCTCGTGGGCTATGGGCCAGTTCTGACAGAACACACAGCGGAGGTTGCAATTGGAGAAAAAGATAGTGCCGGAACCGTGTTGGCCCACCAGTGAGATCTCTTCGCCGAAATGAGGCTGGGCAATATAAACTACAACTTTGCCAGGAGCCCGACAGAAGCCGTGCTCGCCTTCCAACCTATTTGCCCCACACTGACGGGGGCAGAGCTCGCACTCACTTAAAAGTGAATAGGCCTGCTCGATCTTCGGAGCCAATTGGCCCGCTTTCTCTAATTTGACGTAGGATGGATGCCAGCCTTCTTTTGCTCCGGACGGGCCAGCGAGAATGGTTCGAGGTAGGACAAGAGAGCTGCCGAGCACTAAAGAGGTTTTGATGAAATGCCGGCGCGTGATCTTCATAAACCAAACTCTACCATCTTAGAAGCATAATCGGAAGAGTTTTGCCCCTGATGTTTGATGAATTGTCCTGGCGGAGTTGTAAGTGAACAAAGTGAGCTGTTTTGGGGCAGTGAAGCACTGTCAAATGTCAAATTCGAAGCAGCAAGTCTCAGGTGTCCCGCCGGAGGTGGATCAGGTTTCAGGGAAGAGAAACACAAAAGCTGAAACCTGAAACCTGAACACTGAAACCTTAGCCTCTGCTATTAACTCTGATTCTGTTTTGAGATCTTTCGAGCTTTGTCGACCTCAGCGGCAAGGTCAATTTTTCCGCAGTCAAGACACATGGTTGAGAGGATCGGCACGTAGCCTGTATGTACGGTCAAAAACCGCGGATTTTCAAAGTGGAAGTGTATCCTACCGGTAGATTGAACCCTCCCAGACTCTAACTTGGAACCTCCACAGCGGGAACAGGTATTTTCATGAGCCATAGTCAACCCCCTTTCTGCTATTAACTGCTGCTCAAAATCTTCGCCAGTGAGATCAATGCAAAATTCATCCCAAAGCGAGACCGGGGGTTGATAGATTTTTTCGCTTAGGTTGAGATCATTGTTACCACAACCGGACCCATTGAGCGGAGCTCCTGTGAATGAGATCGGGCCATATTTCCTCAGGGGATTTATCGAAGACAGTTTCTGCATCCGCACCCAGGACATGCCAGCCGCCGGTGGCAATTTCTTTGTCTAATTGTCCGGGGGCCCAACCAGCATAACCGGCATAAACCCGAAATCTCTCTTCTCCTTCAGCATTCTTGATCATCCGCTGAATCACCTCCTGAGAAGAGCTGAGATGTATGTCTTTAAATACTTGACGAGACCCTTCAGGAGGACTGGTGGTTCTTATAAGAAGGAGTAACTGATTCTTGGCTACTGGCCCCCCGTGGTAGATTGTATCTGGTCGCTGCCGCAGTGCCTCTATTTCCGGCAATACTAACGAGAGCTTCATTTCAGAAGGACGATTGATGATTAGCCCCATAGCACCTTGTCTATTGTATTCAAGGAGAAGAACAACAGTTTCAGCGAAATTTGGATCCAGGAGCTGTCTACTGGCTATAAGAAATCTCCCCTTTGAAGGTTTGACCATAGAGAGGGAATGATTGGGAAAAGTTAAGATACCGGGGACCCGGAATGGGAGATGCCGCGATCCAGCTTGGCCCAAACTAGGCAAGCCCACCACGGAAACAGTCAACAGGAAAACCGTGGCGAATACAAGGCAAGGCAGTGGTACTAGTATTTTACCAATCTTATAAAAGGTGGGGTTTCTTCTCATAAGTTCCCTTAGGCGGTTCAACCAACCATAGAAGGATGAAAAAAAGTATAACCTATTTAAATATTTTTTGCCGGTGCAGGACATTATCTGTGGTCGCAGTCACGCCAAGGCGTGAATTCATAAAATATCCGGGCTAAATTACTGTGCGGATTCTTGGGAAGGCGGCCACTTGCAGTTCCGTCTAATTATCAGGTGCTGAGGGTGGAGTACTGCCTGATTCACCAAGGTCACTGTCAGTCCTGAAGGGACCTTTCATGTCAAATGCTTTTGCGTAGGCCTTGATGACATCAAATACTCGAATGGGGCCATAGAGATTGAAGAGAGAGTATATTATTGCAGGAAGAATGGTCTCTTCGCTGGCACTGAAAACCGAACTGAAAAGCTCTATCATTTCTTGTCCAGTAAAAGGACGCTCATTGGTAACAACCCCGGCACGGTCCTTTTCCATATAGAAGCACATGAAAATTACTTCTTCACCGAGATTCTTTCTAAAGGATCTCATAATATCCTGACTAATTTTTGTTCTTATATTTTCCACAATTACCTCCCCAAAATTCGCTTTGACAGCCTGCTGCTGTTTAATAATTTTAACACAGCAGTCTCATCGGCTGACACCCCCACGGGTTCACAGAGCTTATTTTGTCAACTAATCCTCCCGACGGATCTTTTGCCCGCGGGCAATTTCATTAAGTGTCTTGTCCGTCAGTCTGTGACTTTCCCCAAGTTCGCAGTCGCGGGATCCAGCGGGGAACACGGGATTTATATTTGAGGTACTCGTCTCCGAACCTTTTTTCCAGGCCTTTTTCCTCAACCAGGGGAAAATAAATTGCATTGCCAACAAAAAAAAGAATCAACCATGCGGCTATTGGCCAGGAATGAAAAAATAATGCCTCAGCTAGGAGCAGAAGCAGTGCACCAGTGATCATTGGATTTCTGCTGTAACCATATGGTCCACTAATAACCAGCTTTCTTGGGGGGTCCCAGGGGGCGGGAGTTCCTTCACCGTACTTTATGAAGCACTTTACCGTCAAGACACACAGGGTAAAACCTACACTGGCTGCCAATAGAGCCAACCAAAACCAAATTTGACTAGGAGTTGTTAGTCTGGGAGAAAACCTCGAGTCTTTGCTTAAGAGGAGGATGATGGCGGGGATAAAGACGAGCACTGTGCCAGGCAGCGCGATAATAGTTCTTGCCAGTCCCCAGTGCATATTTGGACTCCTTCTCTAGATCGAGCCCTGAGAAGATGGGCCTGCCTCAGTAGTGTAAATTCACAGGAGTTTCCCCAAAAATCTTTTCCTCGTGGCTATTGATTCAGCCTGTTACAGAGTTGTGGGTTATTTGGAAATGCAACCGGCTTCCTGGTGTTCCTTCTGTCGTTCCGAGTCTCACGGCCTGGTCACTTTGAACGCCGCTGCGGGCGGGTGAGGCCGCCCCCTCCCTGTTCCCACCTCGGCTACGCTTCGGTGGGCCAGGGGGTCCCCCACCCGCAGCCGCGAAAGTGGCTCAGGCCTTCCGCCAGTCACTCAGAAGAAACACCAGGAAACATCGCCAAAGAGCAAGCAGTCACAAAGAAGGACAGGTTGAGCTACGAGGTAAACAGCATCGGAGCAACCGGTGCGAAGCCTCGGCTGGCTGGAAAGACCACCATCTGCATCGGCGCGAGGATAGTCTAATCCGCACAAATCTATATTATGAATGGCAGCGACTATGCCGGATTACTGAGTAGCTTACCCTGTCCTTCTAAGATAGTCACCATATTGGATGGACAAATCCAAAGGGAGAAATTGGGGAACCTCCTGAAATTATACCCATTGATATTTCCGAGCATAGATATCGGTGGTGCTTTTTTGTCGAACACCATACTGATCAGCTATTTTTTATCCTTGAGCAAGGAGGCGAGATCAGCGAAGGGTTTGTACTTGGAGGGTGTTTCTTCCTCACCCCCTGGGGTCTCATCCTCATACCATTCCTGATCCAAATGGCGGGAGTGTTCATTATCGTGACAGTAGAGGCACATTAGCTCCCAGTTGCTGCCATCAGGTGGGTTGTTATCGTGGTTGTGATCCTTGTGATGGACGGTGAGTTCGCGAAGTTTTTTGCCAGAGAATTCTCGCCCACATCGTGCACAGACCCACGGGAAAATCTTGAGCGCTTGTTCCCGATAACCCTGCTCCCGCTTGCGCCGGGCCTCGGCGATGATTCGATCCAGCCTGTCTTTTTCCGATTGTTTTTTCTTGGATTCCATTTGCTCACCTTGAACTTAGATTAAAGGCGTCAGCCGAGATTAATAAGAGCTAGTCTTTATGGCCTGAGGCTCTTCCGCTTTAAACACATGATTCACCTGGATGTAAGCTGGAGCAAACCTCGCCGATCAACCCACCAACCCGTTAGTGGAAAGATCAGCCAGGGGAGAATGTAGTAAACTGTCAAGTACCAGTATTCCCATAGAAAACTGATGCCGTAGCCAAGGTGAATACCACAGTAAATCAAATCGTATATGAAGAGAGGGACAGTAATGTAAAAAGACAACCACAGAGTGACCGCGAGACCTCTGCCTTTCCTCGCTCTTTTTGCACTCAAATAAACCACAAGCCACAAAGGTGGAAGGATAGCCGCGTCGAAGATGGCCATGAACCTGGGAGAATACTGTCTATAGTAATGGGGGAGTCCTACTAGCCAAAAAATCAACCAGGCTAGGGTGACAATAAACAAAATACGCAAGTGTTTGCGAAGGGGCATAAAGGTTTTCCTCAGCCTCGATGCAATTGTCTTCCAAATATTAAGCAGTTGCCCCGCGCTCCTTGGGTGATTTGCTTGGGCAATAGGTCAAATCGTGGTCTGGGAGGGCAGCATCAGGTAAACTCCCTTTGATGACAACCTTCTTGATGAATTTGTTATTCTAACACACCATGTTTGAAAGCAACACCAGCTTCGCCTGAGGTGGCCTGGTGCCTCAGTGGAGCAGTGCCGAACTGGTTGAAGTGACTCAGTTCGTGCTTAAGATGTTATCTAGTATTTACCTTAACAGTCTAGTAAGGCAAAGGCTGAGAGGATATAGTACAGTTTGTTTGGCTCAAAAAGTAAACAAGCAAGCTTGCAAGGCTTTGCAATTCACTCTCAGCCTGGTGATGAGATCAAGGAATGAAAAGAACCATCTCAACGCTGCTTAAACTATCAGTTGCAGTGACGTTGCTGGCGGCTTTTTCCTTCAACGGAGTGGCCGGTAGCGCGCCCAGAATTACCAAGGAAGAACTCAAATCGATGCTGGGTAATGCAAAACTGGTTATTGTTGATGTTCGAAGGAGTAAGGACTGGAACGCCAGTGAGTATAAAATAAAAGATGCCGTCCGGGTTGATCCTGATCCAAGAAAGGTTGACTCCTGGGCTAGTAGCTATGGTAAAGACAGGACCATCGTTGTCTACTGCGCCTGACCCAACGAACACACCAGTGCCCGTGCGGTACTGAATCTGATAGATGAGGGATACACCAATGCCTATGCCTTGAAAGGCGGTTGGTACGAATGGTTTCGGGCCAAGTATCCAGTTGAAAAGAAGTAACCTTTTCATCCCACAAAGTATTAGTAGACAACATCTTCTCAGCGGGCAGCAGCCAGCACGCAGCTGGCAGTATGCTCAACTGATAAGCGAAAAAGGCTTGCAGCTGCACACTGCCTGCTAGGAAAAACTGTATCCTGCCTCTTTCAGTTTCAATACAGCCCTCTTCAGATTGTCTACCTTAAGCAATAGATAGTCGGTATCAAAGGTAGATATTGCATAAATACTAACACCCACCTCAGCCAGAGAAGCGGTCAAAGGGGCCAGGATTCCAGTCAAGGAAAGGTCCAAAGGACCTCCTACCATGATGCAGCACCAGCCTTTCTCACACAGAACGCCATGGGGCACAAGTTCCTGGGAGCATACAAGGGAGAGTTCGTCTTTTGTCCGGGTAATGGAGAAAAAGTCCCCTGCCAGCGCCCAAGGGGGAATATCTGCCTCAGGTCCAAGACGACAGATGGAATAGTGCTCCGGAAGCAATGAGAGGGTCAGGTTGGTATGGTTCATGCCTTTCTCCAAAACTTTCTAGAACGGGCCTTGTAATGGGCCTTAATCTTTCTACGATTACTATCTGGTGATGGCAATAATGTTATGGGTGAATGTCAGGGGATCTACATTTACCTCCCCTAGATTACTGTTTACCATTTACGGTTGAATGGACAAAACATTAATTTGATCATTAAAACATACCCTGGTAAGATCCAGGCTGAATTTGTTGCCGAACAAGGCGAGCCGTGCCCACAATTATTGTGCTGGAGAAGGGCTTTTCCACATTAAGATTGGCGGTTGCTTCGAATACTAAATGAGGAATAGTTGTGATAACCATAGAGGAACTGAAAAGGTACGAAATTTTCGCCGAAATGGACCTCACGGAACTCAAACTCCTGTCCGCCATGGCTGAGGAAAGGAAGGCACGGGAGGGTGACGAGCTAATAAGAATAGGATCTCCCGCCCGGACCCTATATATTCTCCAAGAAGGTGGTCTGATGGTTGTCTTTCCTGACGGCCGAGCCATCACTTTGCACAAGCCGGGGAGAGTGGTGGGTTGGTCAGCCTTGGTAAGTCCCACTCACTATACGGCATCGGTCACATGCCTTACGGATTCTATCCTGATAGCTTTTCCCGGAAGCGAACTATTGCGGTTGGTCCAGAGGAACGTTGCATTTGGAACAAAGATTATGAGGAAAATTTCCGAAGTTCTCAGCAGGCGACTTCCCTTTTTGCAGGAAAAGGACAAGCGGATACTGAAACAAAGGAGTTAAACCCATGGACGGGTTTTCTGCAATAAGCGCTGGAAATGGCTGGCTAATTTCTGCACTGGGAATTTCGGTGGTTTTTTTCGGTTTGGCCTCTTTGGCATTTATCATCTCCTTTTTCCCCCGGGCAATCAGCTGGTGGAATGATCACGCTCAAACCCCCAGGTATGTTTTCCCTCTGCTCAGGAGTCTTCTGGTAAAGCGCAGGAGAAAGGTGCCAGCACTTTTGGGTTCCGGGGAAAGCCATGAGCCTGGAGAGATTGATGACGCAGAAGAAGACCTGAGGTTGCTCACTGCTCATATGGGTGAACCATTTAAACTGCCCCGCCTTATCGAGATGGCAGAACAGAGAGGCTTGACAAGGGTTCACTCAACGATCAATCGTTTGATTGTTAGAGGCACCATGGTTGGCGGTGATGATGGCCTGTTCCGCTGGACTAAAGGAACTGACAAAAAGAGTCCAGTTGAAAAAAAGTTTGAAGAGATCGAATGAGGCCTTGTCTATTAACCAAGCAACTACAAAACCGCACTACTTTACTTGATTGGTGCTAGGGAGAACATACGAGGAAATTTCTATGGAACTCCTAATTGAGTTCTTGCAAAATACCGGTTTTGGCATGGCCGACTTTCGTCACTTAGTTATGATAGCTGTTGGGTTAATCTTCATTTATCTGGGCATTGCCCGACACTACGAACCTTTACTTCTCGTTCCCATCGGCTTTGGCATCCTGGTTGGCAACATCCCGGTATTCAAGGGATTAGGCCTGGGCATTTACGAAAAAGGCTCGGTTCTCAACTATCTCTACTTTGGCGTGAGGCAGGGCATTTACCCCCCATTGATCTTTTTAGGCATTGGCGCCATGACAGACTTCTCAACCCTCCTGGCCAGGCCCAAGCTCATATTGCTGGGTGCCGCCGCACAGTTGGGTGTGTTTATGACCTTTCTCGGGGCGCTGTTTCTGGGCTTCCTTCCGAAGGAGGCGGGCTCCATCGGCATAATCGGCGGAGCTGACGGCCCCACCGCCATCTTTCTGTCGGCCAAGTTGGCCCCGCACCTGGTAGGACCCATAGCCATTGCTGCTTATTCGTATATGGCACTAGTGCCGGTCATCCAGCCGCCGATCATGAGGCTGCTCACGAGCCGGCAAGAACGTCTAATCAGAATGAGTGATCCCAGGGAAGTGAGCTCCCAGGAGAAGATTGTATTCCCCATTGTTGGTTTTCTACTGTGCTGCTTCTTGGCACCGGCGGCCCTACCATTGCTGGCCATGCTTTTTTTCGGTAATCTGTTGAAGGAATGTCTGGTCACTGACCGTCTGGCTAAAACTGCTCGTACCGCCGTGGTTGATACAGTAACCATTGTCCTTGGTCTAACCGTGGGCGCCAGTACTCAGGCTGACGTATTTCTCACTGGTAAATCCATTGGAATCTTCATTCTAGGTGCTTGCTCCTTCATGGTGGCTACAGCAGGCGGTGTACTTTTTGCCAAAGTGATGAACCTCTTTAGCCATGATAAGATTAACCCCCTCCTCGGTGCTGCTGGCGTGTCGGCGGTGCCGGATTCTGCCCGGGTGGTGCAAATGGTAGGCAATAGGGAAGATCCGAGTAACTACTTACTAATGCACGCCATGGCACCGAATGTGGCCGGGGTGATCGGTTCGGCCATTGCGGCTGGAGTGCTCTGGAGCTTCCTTGGCTGATAGATTAAGAAGACATCCTTGGAAAGTTACCTCAGTTGGAGACGAGGCCGATTCTATTTGCCCCCGCTGCAAAGAGGAGACTATCCATCGCGTGGTGGCCATGGTGGAGAGTAAGATCCACCTGGTGATTTGTACCCGTTGCAACAGTCAACATCGATACCGCCCCTCGTTGGCCGCCATGAGAAAAAAGACTCCACTGCCTTCCGAACGCCAGGCAAGGGTTTTGAAAAAACTGGAAGAAAGCAAAACTCCTCCGCCGAAAGAACCCCTGAGAGTTTGGGAGAATTTCAGAGAAATTTTGGCTGAGGTGAAACCGTTACCCTACGATCCAAGTGAGGAATATAAGGAACATCAGGCCGTTGACCATCCTACCTTTGGACTTGGCTTTGTTCGCAGGGTGATAGATGCTTCCAAAGTCGAGATTGTCTTTGAGCGCGAGGTAAAGGTCCTCGTGATGAACCGCCCCAGGTCAGGGCAAGAGTGAATTGTGCAATTCACTCTTGCCATTTCACATTATTCATTTAGCATTTCGCATTGCACATTAAGAAAAACTTTTGAGACCAACTGTCAGTCACTGCACAATGCAAAATGACAAATGATAAATGTGAATTGAAAAATGACTGGGTGCCTAGTGCTCAGTCCCTAGTAGTGGTCTGGGCTGGCCAAGAGATGATGAGGGGCAGGATGGCGGTGAAGTTTAACAGGGCGAGAATCAATAGAGTCTGAAGAATCCCCACCGAAGGAATGAAAACCAGACCTACCATGATACACCCCAGAAAAGATCCCAAGAGGTCTACACCATAGATTAAACCTGCAACCGGCCCAACTGGGGTTTGTCCTCTCAAGAACAGGCGGTTGGCAAGGGGAAAATGGGTCCCTCCGATAAAGCCGGCAAGGAGACTCAAAAAAGAAAAAGTTTCTCTGTAGAAAAAATTGTCATAGCCCGAGGTCGGTCGATTGTGAAAGTGAATGACGACAAGGGCCAAGGCCAGGCAAAAGCAGGCCAGGATGATTTGAAAAGTAATGAAGGTTTTAAGTCTCTTCGCCCTGTTCTTTGGGTAATAAGAAAAAATCAAACTTCCCCCAGCGAGCCCTACCATGAAAAGCGCCAAAAGCAGACCTATCTTGTAGTAGAGATAGCCGAAGAATACCTGAAAGGCAAAGACGATTAGAATTTCAAGGGAGATTCCAGTGAGGCCGAAGGTGGCAACACCGTAGAGCACCCTAATTGTAGGAGACTGCGGGACTTGGGAATTGAGCCGCTGCCTGAAGCTCAACAGAACAACAATGGCGAGGAGAATCAAAATCGTGATCCAAATGGTGCCCTTACTTAGATAGGCGAAGATTGTGCCTATGGCCTGATAATACTGAGAGCTCAACATGAGCAGGTTATATGAATAGGCTTTGAGATTCAGGTCGCCGTTGACCCCTGCCTCAGCCGCCTGATCAATCATGGCCATAAATGTTTTTTGCCGAAGGGGCGAAAGATCCCAGAGCATGAAGTGATCCTGTACATAAAGGAGCTGCAAATGCCGCTGCTGAATCCTTTCCACCAGGGTTTCAGGTCTGGTAGTGAGAGTTCCGCGGGAGTTTGAACAAAAATAGCGGGCAGTCTGCCCCGGAAAAATAACCACTTCTGCGAAGACACTTAGGGCGGTTCGGTGGAGCAGCTTCAAATATTTTGCTCGGGTAGGGCCAAGGGCAGTTTCGGAAGCGGTAGCAGAAAAGAAAAATACTCCGCCGGCGCCCATCCTGCGGGCAGCCAGGCGGAAGAATTCTTCGGTGTAAAAACGGTTTATCTGTGCAGTATATGGTTCAGGAAGGTTGAGCAAAATGACGTCGTAAAGCTTGGATGTTTTGGCAAGGTACCTTCGCCCATCTTGGTTGTGGACTACTACCCGGGGGCTCTCTAAAGCGGCAGTGACCTGCATCGGAAGATGAGACTTTCCCAGTTCAATTAGCCTTGGGTCCAATTCTACATAATCTACTTGGAGGACACTTGGGTGCTGGAGTAATTGGCCCAAAGATTCGGACACTCCCCCTCCTATGAGGAGAATCGCCTTGGGCGCAGGATGCTGAAGAACAGCATAATGCACCGCCTCTTCGGCGCTCAGCTGATCGGGTACTGCAAAGTTCCACAGACCAGTTTCAAAAAAGGAGAGCTGGTTGTCTTTTTCCACCACGGCTATGTGGCCAAAAATAGTCTCCTCTGAGGTAATGAGGTGGAAACCAGACCACTGCCACTGACGGCTAATTCTATTCAACCTTGTGTTTTGCTGTTGAACAACGAGAAAAGTTAGGAAAAAGATGACAAAGACAGGAGCGTGAAGCCAAGGGCGACGGCTACCCTGCAGGGTTAGAACCAAGCCTGAAATACAAAGGAGGAGAGAAATTGCAGCGGTGATCTGTATGGCATTGAAATGATGAATGAGTAAGAGGGTGAAAAGCAAACCACCAATGCCTGCCCCAAGACCTTCAAGAAAATAAACCAGACCGGGAGATCTTGTCCAATGAGGAATCAAAGCGGCCAAAAGGGAGCAGGCAAGGCTGAATAAAGAGCCAGAGAGCAGACAAAAAGGAGCGAGAGTGAGAAAGGAAATAGCGAGCATCTGCCCTAGGGTGACCAACTCGCCGGCGCCGACGTGGAACAAGAGACGGGCGATCCGGATGAAGAAAATAGTTGCGGTGAGTATGAGACCGCCAAAACTCTGAAGATAGCCAAAGAGGGATTGGTTGGCGAATCTATATTGGGATATTTTTCCGCCAAGCAAACCACCAAGGGCTGTCCAAAAAAGCCAGGCGGCAAGAATAACAGCCACTGCCAGCTCACTGCCGGAGAATACGGTTAACAATTCCCGCAGGACGAGAATCTGGCCAACTGTGGCGGCAAAACCTATGAGAACGAAAGCTAGTACCAGAGTAGGCTTCATGGTCTCATGAATACACTATTTCAGGGAAGCATTCCAAGGATTTTAGATTTGAGATTTTAGATTTAAGATTGACGAAATTCTGCAATCTGCAATCAAGAATCTAAAATTTGCCACTGCTAGAGCTCTTTCAGATTGAAATCAAGACCAAAGAGCTGAAGGAGTCAGACGGAGTGACCTTCCAGGAGTTTCCCCAAAAATGAGTGGATGATGCTTCTAACCTGTGTTCAAGGGCGAGTTTACATTGATTTGCAAATGAAAGTGGTCTTGCTGATGTCTCTTCTGTCGTTCCGGGGCTCACGGTCTGGTCACTTCTAGCCCGGCTGTGACCGGGGGAAGGCGCCCCCTCCCTGTTCCCGCCTTCGCAACGCTTCGGCGGGCCAGGGGCTCCCGCAGTCAGCGCCGGGGAAGTGGCTCAGACCTTCCGCAGTCACTCAGAAGAGACATCAACAAAGGCCAAAATTGTCACAGAGCAACCAGGCGGAAGGAACGACAGGGTGAGCTGCGAGGTAAACAGCATCGGAGCAACCGGGGCGAAGCCTCCGCTGCTCGGAAGGACCACCGTCTGCATCGGCGCGAGGATAGTCCAAGCCGCTCAAAGGAAGTTCCTTAATGGCAGCGACTATGCTGTTTTACCGAGTAGCTTACCCTGGCCATACCAGATATTCTTCACAGCAGATTGAAAATCTAAAAGAAGAAAATGGGAAAACTTCTGAGTGACTTTCCCCTTGACAAAATTGCTGGCCCTGAGTATTATCGCAATTTGTTCTCAATAAGGATAACTATGAAAAGTGAGATCGACGTATTTAGAGAATTCATTCGCAACAAGGGCCTGAGAAATACGATTGAGCGGGAACAGGTAGTCAAGGCTGTCTTTTCAATCCATGATCACTTTGACGTAGAAGAGCTTTACTCATTGCTTCGAAGGCAGAATGAGAAAATCTCTAAGGCCACGGTTTACCGCACTATACCTCTATTACTTGAGAGTGGTCTTATCCAAGAAGCTTACTTTCAAGACGGTCATCTCCATTATGAACATATTTATGGACATGAGCACCACTGCCACCTTCGCTGTATGGATTGCGGTAAGGTGGTAGAGTTTACCGAGGAAGCTGTAAGTGAGGTTGAACAGAAGGTTGGCGAGCTTTACGAGTTTATAGTAACTGGGCACAAACTGGAAGTGTACGGTTACTGTGCCAAATGTAAGGTTCATCAGTGATCTAACTCTGAGAAAGGCACGAAAGCCTATGGAAAGGCTGCATCAATACGAAAAAGAAGAATTCATCAATATCTGTAAAGAGCACGGACTAAACTACAGTGATAAGCGGTTGTTGGTGCTCGAGGAATTTTTAGGGACAGTTGAGCATCTCACAATTAGGTCCCTGCAAGAGAAACTTGAAACTAAAGGCCATCGATTGGACACTGATTTCATTGGTGAAACTCTAGATCTCCTTTACAGGTATGGTTATGCTTACAAGAAGGAATTCGAAGGTCAGGATGTCCAATACGAGCACAGACACGTAGGTTGGCATCATGACCATCTAATTTGTGCCGAATGCGGCAAAATTCAAGAATTTCACGATTCCGAAATTGAAGCATTGCAAAGGCAGATCGCGGTGAACAGGAATTTCACCCTTCTCCACCACAAAATGGAACTTTACGGCATCTGCGGAGATTGCCGAAAACAAAGACGACCCGCTATGCCATTGACCCTTGTACTTCCGGGCGAAAAAGTTGTCATAGATAGACTATTGGGCGGCAGCAAGATGCAGCAAAGGCTGGCTGACATGGGACTTACGCCCGGGACAGCTATAGAGGTTATAAAGTCAAGCGGCCCCGGCCCTTTAATTGTCGCCTTCCGGGGCAGCAGAATCGCTCTGGGGCGCGGCCTTAGCAATAAAGTGCTAGTCTCGGAGAATAGCGGTCCTACCAGTGAAACTGACTGAGAAATTCCACTCAGACCGGTTCCCAGTTGGAATTTTTCTATTTTGCCTAAAATGACGAGAGTTCAACAGAGGAGCTTACTCGTCGGCTCCGGAGAAATGTCGATGATTCCCTTGAGTGAGTTCAAAGAGGGCGAACGAGGCCTGATTGCCAGGGTGAACGGCAGAGGTAGGTTCCGCAAGCGACTTCAGGAGATGGGTTTTATTAAAGGGGCGGAGGTGTTCGTAGAGAAATACGCCCCCTTGCGAGATCCCATGGAACTGGTATTAAAGGGTTACCACGTTTCCTTACGGGTCGAGGAAGCGGCCCAGATAATGATGGAAAAACTGGAGAATAGTTGAAGCAAGATAATATTACCATTGCCCTGACCGGGAATCCGAACTCCGGAAAGACCACCATATTCAATAATCTCACCGGTACACGTCAGCATGTTGGAAATTGGCCCGGGGTTACTGTGGAGAAAAAGGTAGGGACCGTAGTTCATAACGGCTATCGGTTGCGAGTGGTTGACCTCCCGGGTACTTACAGTCTAACCGCCTATTCCATCGAAGAAATAGTTGCCCGCCGCTTTCTGGTGGATGAAAAGCCAGATGTGGTGGTTGATATTGTCGATGCGTCCAACTTAGAGCGAAACCTCTATCTTGCCACCCAGCTAATAGAACTGGGGGTAAAACTAATCTTGGTACTCAATATGGCCGACATGGCGCAGTCCCGAGGGCACCAGATCGACGCTGGCAGCCTGGGCAAATTATTAGGCGTGCCAGTGGTTTTCACTGTTGGTACCAAAAATGAGGGGACAAAGGACTTATTGGACAGAGTTGTAGAGGTGGTTGAGGATCGGGATACGGTGAGTCGACACATCCATATCTCCTATGGCCATGAAATGGAAAAGGAGATCAAGAATATCCAGGACGTTATCTGGCAGGATCCCTCAATAGGGGAGCGTTTTTCAACCCGCTGGCTGGCGGTGAAGTTGTTGGAAAATGACACGGCTGTGCAAGACAGGGTCAATTCCTTTGGTGAAATCGGCAAGCAGATCTTGGCCCAAGCGGAGGCGAGCCGTGAACGGCTAACAGAGTTCTATCAAGACGATGCCGAGATGATACTTACGGATCAGCGCTATGGATTTATCAATGGTGCTCTCAAGGAAGTTCTCAAGGTCACAACAAAAACTAAGATTGATCTATCCAGACAAGTTGATCTGATACTGACAAACAGAGTTCTGGGCTTTCCCATATTCATCTTTTTTATCTGGGCAATGTTTCAGGTGACCTTCACCCTAGGCGCTTATCCCATGGATTGGATTGATGCTGGGGTGAGCTGGCTGGGTGCTGTAATGGCCGGCCTGATGCCAGCGGGATTGGTACGAGACCTCTTGATTGATGGGGTAATCGCCGGGGTGGGGAGTGTTGTCATCTTCTTGCCCAACATTATGCTGCTCTTTTTCTGTATCGCCTTGTTCGAAGACACAGGCTATTTAGCCCGGGCAGCTTTTATTATGGACAGGGTAATGCACATGATCGGCCTGCATGGCAAATCTTTCATCCCTTTACTTATGGGTTTTGGTTGCAATGCTCCGGCAATTATGGCTGCGCGCACTCTGGAGAGCGAGCGTGACCGCATTCTCACCATTTTGATCAACCCACTGATGAGCTGCTCCGCCCGTTTGCCCGTATATGTGCTTCTCGCTGGAACATTTTTTGGCGCCAGTGCAGGCAATGTCATTTTTAGTATTTATGCACTTGGCATTGCCTTGGCCATCACAATGGGCAAATTGTTTCGAGTGACCCTCTTTAGGGGGGAAACTGCTCCTTTCGTCATGGAGCTTCCTCCATACCGGCTACCAACACTGAAAAGCCTTTTAATCCACATGTGGGACCGGAGCAAGATTTTTCTGAGGAAAATGGGCGGGGTAATTTTGGTGGGTTCCATTCTCATCTGGTTTCTAGGAGCTTTTCCCAGACACCCCGAACTTACTCATAATTATGGGGTAGATAAAGAGCCCATCAGCAACATCCAGGCCAAAGAGGTGGCCTCAGAAAGTTCAGAGCAGATGCCTGGCTCGCCAGAGCTAAAGGCAGAACAGAAAGGCGAGGTTCAAGCGGAGGCTTTGGCCAGACTAAGCCAAAGCTACCTTGGCCGCCTAGGTCAGGTAATTCAACCGGTATTTGGCCCCCTTGGTTTTGACTGGCGCACCAGTGTGGCAGTGGTAACGGGTTTTGTGGCAAAAGAGATTGTGGTGAGCACCCTTGGGGTATTGTACGTTGCCGGAGCGGACGTCAATGAAGAGAGCGAAGCCTTACGTCGTTCCTTGCGTGGTTCAGGCATGACCCCCTTAGGCGCATACACCTTAATGGCTTTTGTCCTCATCTACGTTCCCTGTTTGGCTACAGTGGCAGTTATCTCCAGGGAGACGAATTCCCGGAAGTGGGCTGCCTTTAGCATCGTATACTCACTGGCCTTGGCATGGGTGGTGTCCTTCTTGATCTATCAGGGGGGCAGACTGCTTGGACTTGGAGTATAACAAGCATGGAGGATGGAGCACGCTATTGCGGATTTGGGATTGCGGATTGCGGATTTCAAAATGCGAAATTCGCAACTGAAACTCGCATTAGTATCAAGAATTAGAAATCACTCATTGGCTACTGGATTCTGACTCCTAGATTCTAGCTCCTATATTGTTGTTATGGCCATGAAAGACTATCAAGTCAAAAGAATGTTCGAGAGCATTGCCTTCTCCTATGACTTCCAGAACAGCTTTCTATCGTTGAGGAGAGATTCATACTGGCGGCGGGTAATGGCTCAGTGTCTTCGCTTGCCGGGAAAAGCTCTTGTACTCGATATGGCCACGGGTACAGGTGAAGTGGCAGTAGAGATTTGCAGGCACCACCCGAAGACCGAGGTTATTGGGGTGGATTTTTCTCCCAAGATGCTTACTGTTGGCCGGAGAAAGGGAAAATTCAAGAAGTTCGCCAGTCGTATCCACTTGAGTTTGGGAGATGGCCGTCGGCTGCCGTTAAAGAGCAATTCCTTCGAGGCAGCCACAATAGCATTCGGAATCAGGAACATTCAGGAGCGAGACCAGGCGCTGAAAGAGTTCTACCGCGTGCTCAAGCCAGGAGGGCAACTCCTTATCATGGAGTTCGACATCCCTGACGATCCTTTGCTGGGCAATTTGTACCGGCTTTACTTCGACTACTTATTGCCTCCTTTGGGCAACTGGCTCTCCCGGACAAATTATGCTTACAGCTATCTAGCTAGTTCGGTACACGATTTTCCCAATGAACAGGGGTTTTTGCAGGAGATGGGCAGAGCAGGATTCACTTCCCTGGGGGTAAAGAAACTCACTTACGGGGTCGCCAAGATTTTTCGGGGGATCAAGAGCGCATAGCGTTTGGTAAACAGTAATCGGTGAACGGTAAACCGATTATTTGCTTGCTCCGCCCTGTTCACCGTTTACCATTTACCGTTTACTCTTTTTTTTCGCTATCTTCTATGCGCTATGCAGTTCTTGACCACGGACACGACAAGGTGATCGATGAAAGTTAACTGGGCCGAAAGACTTTGGGTAAATAGCCCGTTAAGGTTTTTGATACAAGAGCGGGAAACCCGGTTTTTTAAGAGGTTGAGGAATCTAGAGCCGGGGACAAGATGTCTGGAGATTGGTTGTGGCCATGGTGCGGGTGCCCGAATTATTCTCAATACTTTTGAACCGGCCCGCCTTGATGGGCTGGACATTGACCCGTTTATGATCGGACTGGCATTACGACGGCAGAGGAAACGGACAACGGATCGGCTTAATTTTCTGGTAGGCGACGCCCAGAATCTTCCCTATGTTGACGGCAGCATGGATGCTGTGTTCAATTTCGGCATCATTCACCACCTGGAAAATTGGCGACAGGGCATAAGTGAGATTGCGCGAGTGCTTAAAAGCGGGGGCGGTTTCTATTTCGAGGAGATCTACCCTCCCCTTTACGCCAATCCAATCACCCGCATATTACTTGAGCACCCCACTGAGAACCGTTTCCATGGCCCAGAGTACCGGACTGCATTGCAAAGGGAGGGGTTGAGATTGCTGCCGGGCTACAAGGAGTCTCGCTTCGCCATTCTGGGAGTTGCAGTCAAAGAATAAGCTGGCAGCGAGTAGCAGGCAGGGATTACTAGGCACTAGGAACTATGCACCAGGCACTTTTCGATTGTGGATTTCGGATTTCGGAATGCGTATTTAAAAGAAAGGATTCAGGAGAAAAGCAATCAGGCTATAGTTTCTCTCAACTACTGGCTACTTGCTACTGACTACTGACTCCTAGGCTTTTCCCTTAAGCCTTCTGCCTTGCGCCCTGCGCCTTGAGCCCAAATCGCCGTTAGTTCTTGAAGGAGGTTTGAATTGAGTGCTGGTAAGCTAAAAGACCTGATGCCAAGACGGCCTCGCTACTATGATGATCTGCCAGGAAACCTCAGAGACAAACTGGCCAAGGTATACCAGACATTGCAGGATGTGCCCTATATAAACAAACAGCCTTTCGACAAGTGGCAGGAGCGTTTCTGCTATTCCCCAGAACCTGAGCGTGAGATCGCCATATGGGAGTGGTTAGCCAAAGAGTACGAAGAACAAACTGCCGAGGTAAAAAACCAGCGAGAAAAGAATCGTATCTTCAAGAGACTATTATCGAAATCAGTTGATTACGAACCTCTGGGTGTGAGGAAGTTACCGGAATAAATTAAGGGCACAGGGCACTTTGACAATTTCGGAATGCGGATTGCGGATTTCGGATTTGAAAAGGCATAGGGCATGGAGCATGGGGCATAGGGTTGAAATTTCGAAATTAGAATTTTGAAATTTGAAATCAATAATCCCCTGTCGTCTGACCTCTGATCTCTGACCTCTAATCTTCGTCTCTCCCCGTCTCCGTGTCTCCGTCTCGCCGTTTCTGTTCTTGGCATTCTGCCGCAAGTCGCTGCTGCGCCTTCCAGGCAGGACAGTATTGGCCATGCCACGACATAACCTTGCCAAAAGGGGTTTCTGGATTCTTTCTAGCATAATTACATAAGGGGCAGTTGTCACAAATCTTGCCCATTGTGCGCTGAAAACGATTCATTGTTTATACCTCAAGGAGTCAAAATATAGGAGCCAGGAGTCAGATTATTTTGCATTGCGGATTTCGGATTTCGGATTTTAAATTCCGAAATTAAAAATGCGAATTTTACTCCATGCCCCATGCACAAATTTACTGGCAACTGACTATTGTCTGCTAGGCTTTTGCCTTTAGCCTTGTGCCCTGCACCTTTCGGCTCTCTTCAATCTGAAATCTACAATCTAAAATCCTAAATCTCTTGTGCCCCTTTCTGATTTAATTTAAATGTTCCTATCCTACTAACTCCTAGCTCCTGTCTCCTGACTTCTTAATTTTTTTCTTGACAGTGTAAAAACCTTATCATAGTATCCATCCAATTCCCGCCTAAAAGGGGGATCTTTCCAAGCGCGACTGCTCCAATCTGGCGGTTGTCATTTCCCAGTTAGTGCTGCAAGTTCGAGTTAATGCGAGTGTGCGATGGTAATTTTGGGCTGAACCCTGTGCTGTGGTTGCTGTAGCTGATTCTAAAGTTAAAAGCTTAGGAAGATCCCCCTTTTTTCTAATACATCATCTCTCCAAACAACCTCGCCTAAAGTGCTTCAATCTTTAGACTTCTGTTCGCCTCACAAATTGTCCGTGGTCCGTAGAAGGTTGTCAAAGCCATTTTCGTTTCGCCAGGTTGCCGGTTTGGCCTGCTTAGCCTGTTGGACCTACTGCACCGGCTTAACTGACTAAAGCGGCATAACTGGCCTAACCGGAAAACGGACTGTTTAATGGCGGGTACGGCGATTATTTCGATTATTGAACCGGGAGCTTTGCACGGGGCCGGGTCCGTTGGTGAGGATAGCGGAAACGACATCAGCGCCAAAGTAGCGATTGACCTCTTCGATCATATTGCGATGAGGTTTCACTCTCAACCTGTCACCCAACCTTATGACGGTCTCGCACTGTTCATCACTACAGAGATGGATGTAGGCTTTGCAGTCGCCTTTGTGCCTCTCGAGAATAGCCTTGAGGTCCTCTAGATTTTCCTTGCTGACTTGATCAACCGGCAATTTTACTTGGATGGCTTGGGTGAAATGCTCCTTGGCTTCAAGGAGAGTAACAATCTTTTGTGCTATTACCTTCGCTCCCTTTTCTTCTTGCTGTAGACTGCCCACAATCAGCAAAGGTTCATCCATCTCCAGAAGATTTAGGCTATCTTTGTAGATGTCAGCAAAGACCACGACTTCTACCGTACCTTGCCGGTCCTCTAGTGTTAAAAACGCCATGCGATCTCCCTTTTTAGTGGTTATTTCCTTAAGATCAGCGTTGAGACCGCAGAGCATGACCTGGATTCCATCGGATTTTTCTGTAAGACTAACCGTGTCCACAATGGCAAAGGATTTTATCTCTTTTTCATAGCTGTCCAGTGGGTGGCCGCTAAAATAGAAGCCTAGGGCCTCCTTTTCTATGGCAAGTTTTTGCCGGTGGTTCCACTCAGGAATATTGGGCAGGGGAGGCTCAGAGCCACGCTGCTGTCCGGCAAAGGTTCCGAACATGCTAATTTGCCCGCTGAGCCGATCTTTTTGAATGGTTTGGGCCATCTCCATAGAATCTTCAAGGGCGGCCATGGCCTGGCTCCTTACGGAGTGAAGAGAATCAAAAGCGCCGCATTTGATAAGGCTTTCCACTACCCGCCGGTTGACCCTTTGTAGATCGACCCTCTCGCAGAATTCGTACAATGAAGAAAAGTTACCACCATCTAAGCGAGCTTCGATAATAGAGTCAACTGCAGCGGCGCCGACGTTCTTAACTGCACCAAGGCCAAAACGGATGGTCTTGCCCACCACGGTGAATTCCCAGTGGCTGAGATTCACATCTGGAGGAAGGATCTCTAGTCCCTTCTCCCGACATTCATTGACAAGCTTTACCAAGCTGTCTGAATTGCTAAGAAAACTGTTAAGCAGTGATGCCATGTATTCCAGAGGATAGTGAGCTTTGAGGTAAGCGGTCTGGTAGGCGATGAGCGCATAAGCGGCACTGTGAGATTTGTTGAAGCCGTAGCCGGCGAACTTCTCCATAAGATCAAATATGTGAGCCGCCTTTTTGAGATCAATACCGTTAGTCTTTGCTCCTGTTAAAAATCGATCGCGCTGGGCTGCCATGACCTCCGGAATCTTCTTGCCCATAGCTCGCCGAAGAATATCGGCTTCACCGAGACTGTAGTTTGCCAAGACGCTGGCAATCTCCATTACTTGTTCTTGATAGAGGATTACCCCGTAAGTTTCTTGAAGAATTTCACGGAGCTCCTCCAGTTCATAAGTAATCTGGATCTTACCGTGTTTTCCGCTAATAAAATCGTCCACCATGCCGCTTTCCAAAGGACCAGGCCGATATAGGGCTACCAGTGCTGTGATATCATTGAAATTTTCGGGCTTCAATCGGACTACGAGATCACGCATACCCGAACTTTCCAGTTGGAAGACCCCAGTAGTATCCCCCCTGCAGAGGAGTTCGTAGGTTTTGGGGTCGTCAAGCGGCAGATCACGCATCTTCAGTTCAATACCGTGGTTCTCGTTTATTAGCTTTACTGCCTTGTCTATTACCGTCAGATTGCGCAGTCCCAGAAAGTCGAACTTGATTAGTCCCGCCTTTTCCACGTATTTCATGGGAAACTGGGTCACAACTTCGCCCTTGGAACCTTTATAGAGAGGCATGTATGCCACAATGGGTTGATCGGAGATTACTACGCCGGCGGCATGGGTAGAGGCATGTCGGGTCAACCCCTCCAGGGCGAAGGCGACTTCAAAAAGCTCCTGAAGGGCAGGATCATTTCGAAGCTCTTGGAGACGGGGTTCGCTTTTGAATGCCCTCTTAAGGGTCATATTGACAGCGGACGGGACAAGCTTGGCTATTTTGTCCACATCACCGTAGGCCATGCCGAGGGCGCGGCCAACATCACGAATGACTGCCCGTGCCTGCATGGTCCCGAAAGTAGTAATCTGAGCCACCCGGTCCTTGCCATAGCGCTCTGAAACATAGTGAAGAACCTGGTCTCGACCGTTCATGCAGAAATCAACATCAATATCCGGCAGACTTAGCCGTTCGACGTTGAGAAAGCGTTCGAAAATCAGCCCATGTTCGATAGGATCGATATCGGTAATGCCGAGGCTGTAAGCAACAAGGCTGCCGGCCGCAGATCCTCTGCCTGGGCCGACAGGAATAGATTTTTCCTTGGCAAAATTGACAAAGTCAGCAACGATTAGAAAATAAGTGCTGAATCCCATCTTCTGAATTACCGAGATCTCATGTGCCAGACGGCGACGATAGTTTTCCACCAGCTCCGGACCAAAGTCTGGACGCTTTTTCCTTAGCTCTTCGAGCCTATTCTCAAAGCGCTTGGTTGTCTCACTTTCAAAACGGGACTCTTCCGACTCACCTGGATCAAGGGGAAACTGAGGAAAATGTGGTTCATCCAGTTTTAGAGTGACCTGGCAGCGCTCAGCTATTTCCATAGTATTCCGCAAGGCATTTGGTACAGCATTGAAACTCGCCCACATCTGTTCCGGCGATTTAAAAAAGAGTTCGCTAGTGGAAAACCTCATTCTTTTTTCCTCAAGAACAGTCTTTCCCGTTTGGATGCATAGGAGGACATCGTGTGCCTTGGCATCCTCAGCCCTTAAATAATGACAATCATTAGTAGCAACCAGGGGGATGCCGGTTTTTTCGCTTAGGTGAATGAGGTCGCGATTAACGATCTCCTGTTCGTCTGTTCCCGTGGCCTGTAGTTCTAAATAAAAATTATTCTTACCGAAGATGTCTCGATACTCGAGGGCGGCCTTTTCAGCCCGACTATAACTGGCAGACAAAAGATGGGATGCTACCTCCCCGTGAAGGCAGGAAGAGAGGGCGATGAGTCCCTCGTGGTGCAGGGCAAGGAGCTCCTTATCCACCCTGGGCTTATAGTAAAATCCTTCGAAGTTGGCGAGGGTCAAAAGTTGAAGTAAGTTTCGATAACCGGTATTGTTCTCTGCCAGGAGAACAATGTGATAGGTTCGCCCTCCAGTCTCACTCTCTCCTCGGTCTCGGCGGCTTTTTGGCGCTACATATACCTCGCATCCAAGAATTGGCTTTATTCCAAGCTTGTTTGCCTTCACATAAAATTCAAGAGCTCCATGCATGTTGCCGTGATCGGTAATGGCCACAGCAGGCATGCTGAATTTTTTAGCCGTCTCTAGCATGTCTTTTATGCGTATGGCACCGTCAAGAAGAGAGTATTCGCTGTGAACGTGGAGATGGACGAAGTCTTTAACCATAGGAGTGGATCCTTAGCTTCGAGCACAAAATAGATAAGACAGCCTGATCTGCCATGTGGGATGAAGGAGCAAACAATCTTTTATCTCACATCCCAGATCTCATATCTCACATCTAGCTTACTAGCTTCAGTTGGTCCCAAATTTGTCAAGACTCCCCTTGAGGTCTTGCACAGAAATCGGATGAATTACGGCCTGGCCAATTTTGGAGATGAGGACAAAGTGGCAAATATTTGCTTGAATCTTCTTATCCTTTTCCAGAGCGGACAACAATGATTCCGAATTTATATCTCCAGGTACGCCAGTGGGCAACCCTAGTCTTTGGATTAATGCCAAAGCGCGGTCCACTTCATCCTGGCCGAGTCCGGCCCATTGCTGTGAGAACCTGATTGCCACGACCATGCCGGCGGCCACCGCCTGACCGTGGGTTAAGCTGTAATGGGAAGCAGCCTCCAGAGCATGACCCAGAGTGTGACCGAAGTTGAGAATGCGGCGCAAACCGCTCTCCTGCTCATCCTGGCTCACCACCCGGCATTTCACTTGAGCTGCCTTGGCGATGATGGTTTCCAACACCTCATTATCACTCTCGAGCAACTGAGTCCCTTCATTCTCCAGTAGAGAAAAGAGTTCGGGATCTGCAATAAGAGCTGCTTTAATGATCTCGGCAAATCCCTCGCGTCTGGCCTCCACCGGAAGAGTGAGCAACACGTCCGGATCAGACACCACCAGCAAAGGTTGATGAAAGGCGCCTAAAAGATTCTTGCCCGAGGGGAGATCAACGCCAGTTTTCCCGCCGATGGCGCTGTCCACCTGAGCGAGCAGGGTTGTGGGAACTTGAATGTAAGGGATGCCTCGCATAAAGATGGCAGCGGTAAAGCCTGCAACATCGCCTACCACCCCGCCGCCAACTCCTATAAGGAGACTCTTACGGTCAAATCCCCTGGCGATTAGCTGCTGGCACAAGTGGAGAACAATCTCCATATTTTTTGAGCTTTCGCCAGGTGGAAAGGAAAGCAACTCGGAGTTTATGTTGTGTAAGCGGAGATTGGCTTGAAGTCGTTCGGCCACCAATGGTCTTACAAAGTCATCAGTTACCAGGCCATAAGAGGAAAAGCTACCGATCTTTTTGATCTCTCTGTGGAGGTCATTTAAAATGCCTCGCCCTACAAGGACGTCATATGAGCGATCGGTTTCTGCTTTAAGCTCTATACGAAGACGTTGCATCGCTTGCTCACTTCGCTCGCCGCAAAGCGCTAAGCTCATAGCGTCTCATTTCTTATTTCAAGCTGCCTGCTGATCGCGGCTTTCGAGTAATCTTGCCCTCTGCTTCTCGGTCAAAATAGGAAGAATAGACTCTACCATCTCGGTGAATTGCGAGGGCAATAAGGCTTGCTGGCCGTCACTTAAAGCCATTTCAGGTTCATGGTGTACTTCAACCATCAACCCGTGGGCACCGGCAGCCACAGAAGCCCGACTCATGGGAATAACCTGGTCGCGACGGCCGCAGGCGTGGCTCGGGTCGACTAGGACCGGCAGATGGGTCTCTTTCTTTACTACCGGTATGGCACTGAGATCCAAAGTGTTGCGAGAGTGGTCAGCAAATGTCCTGACACCACGCTCGCACAAAATTACATTGGGATTTCCTTTGGCCATAATGTATTCAGCAGCCATAAGCCATTCTTGTATTGTGGCCGCCATGCCGCGCTTGAGAAGAACGGGCTTCTTGGCCTCGCCGGCCCGGTTAAGCAAGGAGAAGTTCTGCATGTTGCGAGCACCAATCTGAATGATATCAGCGTATTTCTCCACAAGGTCGCAGCGCTCGTGATCCAGTGCTTCGGTAACGATGTACAAACCAGTTTCTTCCCGGACTTTCGCCAAGATCTTCAGGCCTTCCTCTCCGAGACCCTGAAAACTATAGGGAGAAGTCCGCGGCTTATAAGCACCTCCACGAAAAATGCTAGCACCTTGACTCTTGACCGCTTCAGCAATGGTGAGAGCTTGCGACTCACTCTCCACAGCGCAAGGGCCGGCAACCAGGACGAAGTTGTCGCCGCCAATTGCCACTTCTCCGAGCTGAATGATGGTGTCAGCTATTTCGAACTCTCTACTTACAAGCTTGTAGGGCTTTGAAACAGGGATGCACTCTTTCACCCCAGGCAGAAGGAGGAAGGGGGCAGGATCGACTGGCCCGCGGTTCTGAAGGATGCCTATAGCGGTGCGCTCTCCACCCTTAATTTCTCGGGCTGTGTAGCCTTGTCGTTCGATGGCTGTTAAAACCTGGTTTACTTCTTCTTCGGTGGCATAACTGCTCATAACCACCAACATATGAATCTCCTTTCCTAGGCTTTAAAATGGAGCTAAGAGAAGGGTCACAATCAAAAGCGGTTCCGAGATTTCCATGCCCTTGGTCTTACCAGGTGGCAACTCCTACTAGCATAGACCTCGGGTGCTGTCAATTTGTTTCCCATTCGGCTCACTGCGTTCGCAGTTGGAGGTTTGAGGCTCGCTTCGCTTAAGGTCTGAGGCCAAAAACCTTTTTGCCTCCAACCTCAAGGCGCCTGGCGCCGATCCTGATTCCTCGAGTCCCGAATACTTTCGGGACGGTCGGTCTTCCTACGGATGTAGTCCCCTGAGTAACATGGCCTCGGTTACACGCCTGACCGCCATAATGTAAGAGGCCATACGCATGTTAACTTTTTCCTTCTGTGCCAGCTCCCAAACGTCGTCAAAAGCGCGATCCATGATGCCCTTTAGTTTGGAGTTAACCTCTTCTTCTGTCCAGAAATACCGTTCAAGGCCCTGAACCCACTCAAAGTAGGATACGGTAACGCCTCCTGCATTAGCAAGAATATCGGGCAGATGGTATTTGCCCCGCTCAAAAAGAATTGCATCAGCGGCCGGAGTTGTTGGGCCGTTTGCCCCTTCTGCAATAATGTCTGCTTTGATCCGATCTGCGTTTTTTTGGGTAATCTGATTTTCCAGAGCTGCGGGGATCAGGACGGAGCAGTCCAACTCGAGTAATTCCTCATTGGTGATGTTGTCGGCACCTGGATAATTCAGAACAGAGCCGCTCTCTTCTTTGTGTTTTGCAAGAGCCCGAGGGTCTAAGCCTTTAGAATTAAACACCCCACCCTTACTGTCGGTGGCTGCAATGATCTTGGCTCCATCGTCGTGGATGATCTGGGCAGCGTGATAGCCTACATTACCGTATCCTTGAACCGCGACGGTTTGGTCTTCCACCTTGCGGTTCAGTCTCTGTAAAAGGGAATAGATTGTAAATACACAGCCGCGGCTGGTGGCCTCATTCCGGCCTAGAGAGCCGCCAACTGCTATGGGCTTGCCGGTTACTACTCCGGGTTCGGCATAGCCCACGGATACGCTGTAAGTGTCCATGATCCAAGACATGATCTGAGGATTGGTATAGACATCCGGGGCCGGTATGTCTGTCCTAGGCCCGAAAACATTAATTAATTCAGAAGTATACCTTCGGGTTAAACGTTGAAGCTCTCCTCTAGACAGTAGTTTAGGATTGCAGGCAACTCCACCCTTTGCTCCACCGTATGGAATGTTGACTACTGCACATTTCCAAGTCATCCACATGGATAGGGCAGTGGTCTCTGCCAAGGTAACATCAGGGTGGTAGCGAATGCCACCTTTGGCAGGGCCACGAGAGGTGTTGTGATGGACGCGATAGCCTTCAAAGACCTCGACCTCCCCATTATCCAGCCGGATAGGCACCGAGACGATATAACTTCTTGCCGGTCTCCGGAGTCTTCTGTGAATGGAAGGATCCAACTTGATGCGTTCAGCGACCTGATCAAGCTGTTGCACAGCAACGTCCAGGGAATTCTCATTGCCGCTCATTATTTCTCTCCTTTCCTTAATTCGCACAGCGCTGAGCGCATGGCGCACAGCGTTTGATGTTCACAAGGTTAATTCGCTGAATTGTCGGACCTATCTGCCAAGGAGCCGATGGAGATTCTTTTCCTTCCAGACATGCAAGCGGCGGTAATGTCTAAATAGTTTTTCAAACTGGCGGAACCTTTTGGTGTGTGCCATTTTCCGGCCATTGCGAGATTCCACCCCAAGATGGTGATGAAGCATTTCATGATAAATGATGCCGCTAACGACATATTTCGGCACATAGCTCCTGTCTAACACAGGATTGATCCGGATAATCTTGGTCCTGTCGGAATAGCTTGCCAGCTTGATGGAATTTTGTCGCCGCACGAGCCTTCTGGCTCCCCAAGTTATGTGGCAATCTATTTTGTTGGCAAAATACTCTTGATTAACTTGATCAAAAATTTCCTTGAGATTGAAGTGATGTCCATTGTGACGAAGAATAGTTCTCCGCGCTTTGGCCGGGGTTTTTCTGATCTTGTTGTGGTTAGAGGCAACAAAATCTCGAAGCAGGGGAGGTGCTTTCCTGTTACGGCCATTAATAAAACGGGCCAGAGACCTCAAAACCTCTGTGTCTGCCTCGAGGAACATGTGATGCAACCGGACTCTGTAGCCACGATTAGAGGGACTAATGTGGATCATCGAATGGATGTTATCGGTAATGGTAAGGTGGATGGGTCTTTTCACCAACCGGAGGATGGACTTTTCAAGGTCTGATAACGCTTTCAAATCTAGATCGCTAACGATGGAGCCCAAGATCGTTGTCCTACCTCCCTTGAAAGTATTGGATGAACTTCTAGCAGAAAAGAGCTTTCAAATGCCAGCATTAATTTCTATTTTAGCACCACGGGTAGGATTCTTGTTGACAGGACCGATTGGGTAGATAAGCTAGGATGTCCCGAGAAATGAACTCTTGAGAGGTGGAAAGATGGACCCAAAAGTCAAAGAGGCACTGCGAAAGCAGGTTAGAAAGGAACCTTTCGCCAAGAAGCTAGGACTGAGTTTGATCGAGGTTGACGAAGGCTATGCAGTGGTTGAGATGGTTTGCACCGAGGAAATGGAAAACATTTTCCAGATGACTCATGGAGGTGCCATATTCACCTTGATCGATGAAGCATTCGAAATTTCCTGCAACTCCCACGGAACAGTGGCTGTGGCCCTAAATGTAAACATTACCTACCACCAGGCTCCTTCACCAAACAGCACCCTCAGGGCAGAAGCCAGGGAAGTCTCAAAGACTCGGAAGACAGGCAACTACTATATTACCGTGCAAGACGATAAGGATAATCTCATTGCTAGCTGCCAGGCCCTTGCCTACCGAAAAGGGGAGAAACTACCTTTCTTGGAGTAGCGGACGTCCCCAAGCGCCCGAGGTGATTTTCATCTATTCTAATTGGTCTCTAACCAGAGCTATTTTAATAACTAATTGAAATAGTAAATTAAATTATCTTTGTCTGGGCTAAGTCCAGCTTCAACAATATTGGTATTTTTGATATTTGGATGGTTTGATATTGAAATTATAATAGACTAGCAACGAGATGGGGATTGGGATTTTTCTATTCACTGCTCTGTTTGACAAGGTCTGACTTAGAACGGATGCCCTGTCACCGTCATCAAGAGGCGACGGCTTCTTTTTGTGCATGCTACTGGAAAAACTTCGATTTTAGTAGATATGAACAGTCCTTGAGGTATGCCCATGGGGAGAAGAGTTTGCTGCCTACAGGTGCTAAAGACAGCAATGATGGTCTCTCTGTCAGTAACCATTTTAGCTCTGTCAAGACCTGCATACCCTGGTGCCGAGCTTCGCACCCAACAGCTAGCCCAGGTTCAAGAGGATGCCAGGAGGGGAAATTACAAGCTCATCACGCCAGAGTCCATGAGAGAAGGATATCTCAAGAATTTCTCCTCCTTCCTTCTAGTAGATACCCGCCAGGACTGGGAGTACCAGCAAGAGCACATTCAAGGGGCGGTGAATCTTCCGATTAGGCCCACCTGGTGGAGCCAGTATTCTCCCTGGGTCCGCTCGGCGATGAGAAAGCTGCTCGGACCTGACAAGAAGCAGAGCGTGGTATTTTACTGAGACGGCCTCACCTGAGTCCGCAGTGACTCGGCGGCTAGGTTGGCCGTTAAACTCGGTTACCAAAAGGTCTATCGCTATGCTGAGGGCCTTCCCCAGTGGAAAGATATGGGGCTGCCCACAGTAAAAGGACAAATCTCCCTGACGCAGTCATCAGGAATCGGTTCGCCAGGTTCGGCACTTTTTCAGTCAGGCCTACTTCTTACTATTGTGGGAGTCTTTTTTGGCGGCCTTGCTCTCAACCTTACTCCCTGTGTCTATCCGTTAATTCCCATTACCGTTTCCTATTTCGGTGGAAGGGGCGCGAACAAAGCCGGCCTTCTAGCTGTTCATAGCCTGCTCTATCTTCTCGGCCTCGCCATCACCAACTCAAGCCTAGGGGTGGTAGCTGCATTTACCGGTGGACTACTAGGTGCGGTACTTCAGCACCCGGCAGTGCTCATAGGTATTAGTGTCATTTTGCTAGGTCTTGCCCTGAGCTTTTTCGGCCTTTGGGAGCTCAAGCTACCAGGTTTTCTGACCCAGGCCGCATCGAGGTCCTATGGTGGTTATGGTGGTAGCCTTTTTATGGGGTTTACCCTGGGAGTGGTAGCTGCACCCTGTATAGGCCCGTTTCTCCTCGGGCTGCTGACTTACGTGGCCAGCACCGGTAATCCTTATCTGGGATTCATCCTCTTCTTTACCTTGAGCCTGGGCCTGGGCATTCCTCTCTCTACTTTGGCCCTTTTTTCCGGCAGATTGGATAGGCTGCCCCGCTCGGGGGAATGGATGATATGGGTGCGAAAACTCTTTGGCTGGGTACTTGTGGCCATGGCCGCTCACTTCATCAAACCGCTGTTTCATGGACACTCGGCAGGAATGATCGTATTCGGTGTGGTCATTATGGCGGCAGGAGTTCACCTTGGCTTCCTAGATCGGACAACGGGCACTTTCCGCGGTTTTGGCTGGCTGAAAAAGGGGATCGGTACAGCTTTCATCTTGCTGGCGGCCTATCAGATCGTCTCTGCGGTCACCATGGGCCCGGGCATTGTCTGGCGGCCCTACTCTGAGCAACTCCTAAAGAAAGCAATCAGCATGAAAAAGCCGGTTATAATGGACTTCTATGCAGACTGGTGCGCTCCGTGCCAAGAACTGGAGCAAATAACTTTTCACCATCCTGAAATTATGAAGCTGGCAGAGAATGACTTTGTCATGATCAAAGTCGACCTAACCCGTAAGGGCAATCCGATTAATGAGAATCTCCTGCGACAATATAATGTCAGAGGGGTTCCTACGGTGGTGTTTTTAGACGGACAAGGCAGGGAGCGGAAGGACTTACGGGTGGTAAATTTCTTGCCCCCCGACCAGTTTATAAAGCACATGACAATTCTCAATAAAGGCAATTCCTAGAATGGAGAAGAGCATGCTGAGAGTAAGATTTTTTATGAACGAGCCCAATGGTAAGCCGTGAAAACATTTCAAGGAGATGATGCCCAGGTTGGGCCAGAAGTACGAAATTGAAATTGAAACCATATCCAAGCCCAAAGCAGAATACCAAACAGATGAGTATTTTGAGTTGGATCTGCCGGTGGCGCCGGCTGTGATGGTGGGCGAGGAAATAGTAGTTGAAGGAACTGACGTCTCCGAGGACAAACTTGAAACTGCCATTTGCCAACACCTGGGAATTCCCACCCCAGAGCCGCGAAAGAAAAAAATACGCGAGCGGCTATTCAAATAGATCTTCACCCTCAAAGAAATTTTTGCTTATCCCGCAAAATAACCTTCAATGATCGTATAGACTTCAGCTAAGCCCTTTTAAATAGGTGTATTCGATATTATCTATCGGAAAACATCAAAATTATCTATTTGACTTTCCCTTGAATTGGCCCTGTAATAGTGTAAATGTTCACATTCCTTTGAAGCCATGGATCTCTGGCCAAATGAGATGGGCAACCATGCCTGATGAATCATTTAGAGGGGTTAAGATTCATGCGAGTCTTCCTGATTGCCACAGCTCTAGCTTGCATTTTTCTTAATTTATTTCCCCCCGCTGATCTCTTTGGGGCCTCACCTGAAATCCGTTTTGAGGAGGATGTCTTCACCTTTAAGCCCCTTTTGGAGGGCGAATCCGTTGATATTAACTTTGAATTTAGCAATGAAGGTGGGGGAACCCTGGTGATCCATGACGCGGTGACCTCCTGTGGTTGCATTACTGCAGACTACCCAAACCATCCCTTAAAGCCGGGAGAGAGAGGCACGATCAAGACCACATTTCACTCCAAGGGGCACGGCGGGGACAATGACATCAGTTTGCTGGTCAAGAGCAACGACCCCCTTGTGCCAGTGAAACCACTGCGGATACGAGGTAAGGTGATCCGACAATGGCAGGTTCATCCTGGTCGATTCATTTTGACCAACCTGAAGCTAAATCGTAGGTACACTCGAAGGCTGCAGATAACCAACTTCATGGAAAAATCACTAGAGATAAAAGAGTTGGTCGCTGGGAACCCGCACATCTACCTTCTCTCTGAACCAAAGCGAGTGGCTCCCAAAGGGGATGATGTAATTGATTTTGAAGTGTGCGTTAAGGATCTCAAGGTTGGAGGAATTGCCCAGTCATCCATTCGAATCGAGGTTGCCAATGCCGAGATGCAATCGGTCGAGATTCCAATACTAATGAAACTCAAATGAATGGGGGAAAGGTAGGAAATAATGCGAAATATTGCAGTGTTTTTCTGGTTGGTTGTTGTAGCTTTGTGGTTGTCTCTACTTTCCGCGTGCGATAATGCGCAGAAGGTGGGCGTGAGCCAGGCCAACGTTCAAAGTGAATTTCTAGCGATGAAAGTAGCTAGCGAAAAAGAACGGGGCGATTACGAGTTGATTAGTCTAGGGGATTTGAAGGAAAAATTGGACGCCAAGGAGGATATTCTTGTTATAGACACCATGCCCTATGAGGCCAGCTACAAAAAGCAGCACATTCCAACGGCGGTGCAGTTCGAGTTCCCAGTTGCCGAGATGACAACAATTGATCCTGAAATGAAAAGGCAATACCAGGAATTACTAGGGCCGAACAAAGATAAAATGATTGTAGTTTACTGCGGTTATGTCAAGTGTGGGCGGAGCCACAACGGTGCCATGTGGGCTGTAAAGCTTGGTTACACAAATGTCTACCGCTGTCTCGGGGGTATATTCGGTTGGAAGGAGGCCGGGTATCCAGTGGAGGCCGCTACATAACGCCTATACTTCAACTACTCAACTCCCCAGAAAATCCTCCCACTTGAGGGGGAGGATCAAGGTGGGGGTGATATCCCTCCCCCTGCCCGCCAAGGGACGGGAGGGAATTTAGACGTAAACTCAACTAACAATTTATCAAGACCATTGAAGCCCGGAATACATGCCGGGCTTTTTTTTGGGATTCCTTTTGGAGCGGAAAGAATATAAGCTTTAATAAAAACCAAAATAATGATTAAAGGAGAAGGCAACTTTTTCATTTGATCGGAGAGGTCGCGGAGGTGAAGCCATGAAGAGAAGATGTAAGCTCTACAGTTTTAAGAAGAGCATATCATTAGTGGCCATGATTTTTTTGCTGATTTCTTGCGCGGGACCATCGGTAAAGCGCACAGAGGTAGATGAAACTATAGATCTGAGTGGTCGCTGGAACGACACCGATTCTAGGTTGGTCTCGGAGGAAATGATTGAAGACTGCCTAAATCGTCCGTGGCTCCAGAGTTATCAGGTGAAAAATCAGGGCAAAATGCCAACGGTGATTGTGGGTACCGTTAAGAATCAAAGCTACGAACACATCAACACCCAGGTTTTCACAAAAGATCTGGAGCGAGCCTTGATAAACTCAGGGAGGGTACAATTCGTGGCCTCCAAAGATGAACGGGTAGAATTAAGGCAAGAGAAGGCCGATCAACAACAAGGTTTCACTGACCCTGAAACCCAGAAATCAATGTACAAAGAAGTGGGGGCAGACTTTATGCTCCAGGGATCGATCAATGCCATAAAAGATGAAATAAAAGGTAAATATGTGATGCTCTACCAGGTGAACCTTGAACTAGTTCAATTGGAAACGAATGTAAAAGCGTGGATAGGGCAGAAGGAAATTAAAAAGGTGGTCAAGCGGAGTCGACTTACTTGGTGAACACAGAGTCCGTCGTTCCGCCTAAGGCGGATTCGAGGTCCGTTGCAAAACAAGAATCATGGGGCATAAGGTAAAGAGTAAAAAGACAGAGATCAGAGGTCAGAAGTCAGAGGACAGATGGCAGACGGCAGAGGACGGAAGGCAAAGCATTTCGAAATTTGAGATTCGAAGATTTATGGCCCTCTACCTTTTACGGCAAGTGACAGCGTAGCGTAGTGACCTAATGACGGCGAAGCCTTATGACTCAAGTCTCTATAAAAAACGCTCTGCGCTCAGCTCTATGCGCTTTCACGGACAGTGGCCAAAAGGTCCCCGAGTACTTGACTGAATGATCTGAAACTATGACCATGCTGGGCGGTAATTCTATCAAACCTCTTCTGCAACCTTACAAATCTGGAAACCTTAGTTTACCTCTCTTTCTAGTACTTACATGGACAGTTATTTTTCTGGTCTATCTCACGGGTTGCGGCGTGCCGCGCCACCTCACCGCCACGGTTGATGAGATGAGCGCCAGGGGGGAGTTTTCCCAGGCTCTCAGCTATGTGGAGGAACACGAGGAGGACTATCAAAAGCGCAATCGATTGCTGTTTCATTTGGATGAGGGGATGCTTGCCTTTTCAATCGGAGACTATGAAAAAGCTATTCAGGCTTTCACTGCGGCAGAACAGCTAATGGAAGAATTGTACACCATCTCCGTCACTGGGGAGGCCACAACCTTCCTTATAAGTGACAACACGGCTCCATACCGGGGTGAGGATTTTGAGTCAGTCATGGTAAATCTCTTTCTGGCCCTTTCGTATGCTAACCTTTCAAAGATTGAAGACGCCCTGGTGGAAGCACGAAAGATTGACAGCAAGCTGGCAGCAATCAACCTGCAATACGACGAAGAACACCAGAATGCTTACCGCGAAGACCCCTTTGCTCGAATGCTGATTGGAATTTTTTATGAGATGGGACAGACTGGAGCCGATCTCAATGATGCCTATATATCTTACTCCCTTGCCATTAATGGATACGAGTCGGAATACCAACGCTTCGGGTTACGTGTTCCTGAAATCCTTGCGGAAAACGCCCTGTCAACTGCAGAGTTCATGGGGGAAAACCAACAAGATCAATTGCGGGAGCGCTTTCCTTCGCAGCAATTTCCAAGTTTGGTTGAACGCAAGGAGAGAGCGGAAGTATATGGGCTGCATCTTAATGGTAGAGCTCCGGTTAAGGAACCGGCTACCATCGTTTTCCCAATGCCTGACGGATTTTTGCTGAAGCTGGCTTTTCCAACCTACAGGAAGGTGGATAAACGTATCGTCGGCGGTCGACTCTACGCTAAACCACCGGAGGAAGATAGGGCCTTTCAAGGAACTTTCACCGTTGCTGAGCCCATCGGCAAGATCGCAAAGGAGAACCTGGAAGACCGGAAGGGTCGTATTGTAGTGAAAACCATTGCGAGAGTTACTGCCAAATATCTGGCTGTAAAGGCAGCACAGAAGGCAGCAGAAGAAGCGGGTGGACGGGACTATGGGGCGTTGGCTGGTTTTCTCACGGGGATTACTGGTAACATACTTGCCTTTGCCAGCGAGGAAGCGGACTTGCGTTCTTGGAGAACCTTGCCAGCGGAGATCCTGATCGGCAAGCTGACCTTGGAGCCGGGAACCTATCAGTTTTGGGCTGAGTGTTATGACGCCTCAGGAATAATCATCCGAAAGGTAGAACTGGGAGAGAGAGACTTGAGGCCAGGGGAGAAGATAATATTACAGTTCCGCACCACCGAATGAAGGAAACAGTGTAAAGTGCTGTTTCCCAGCTAGCAGCGAGCAGCATGCAGCAAAAAACAGGGATCAATTTTCGGCCAAAAGAAGGTTTTCTGCAAGCTGTGAGCTAATTCTTCCTCACTGACTCTTACCGCGGGCTGCTATGTAAAATTCCTCTACCACCTCGCCGTTGCTGATGCCGTATGCCCGATCGAAGAGATTGACTACTGCACATGCATGGTTGGGAATTATTCTAACCCGGTCGCCGATCTCAATATCTTCATCTGGGTCAAGGATCATAATGCCGTGCTCTTCGGAAAGTCTTGCCAGTGTGGCTTTCTTGCCCAAAACTATACCAAAACCGGCTGCCATTTCTTTACCGTGCGCCCCCCTGTCCGAACTAAAAGCCTTGCTTCCTCCATCTATGACAGCCCTTTCTCTCGCAGGTCTGCTAATCACCGTAGCCACTATGGACAAAGCGCACTCTTCCACGGTTGCCACTCCGAGGGATATCTGTATGGCATCATGAAAAATGTAGTTACCAGGCCGGATCTCATTGACCCTTTCGTACCCCTGCCAGACCTTCATGGTTGGCGTAGACCCTACAGAGACAATTTCAGCAAAAGTTCCGGCCTGGTCAAGTGCTCGTGCGGTCTCGACCATTATTTTGCTTTCGTGGCGACTCACCTCCATGACTTCGGCTAGGGAACCTGCGCCATATACTTGTCCGGCATGGGTGAAAATTCCCTTTAGCCTGAGAGAGGGGAGAACATTTATTGCCTGGTAGAGCTCGACCGCATCCCTGCCAGGCAAAACTCCGCATCGATTGAGACCGCTGTTTATTTCTATGAGATATTCAATGGTGAGTCCAGAAGCAGCGAATATAGCTGAGAGCTTTTCCGCTGCCGTGATGCTGTCCAATCCTACTGATATGTTTACTTTTTTTGAAAGAGCCGCGAGTCTATCAAGTTTTTGTTCGCTCACAACTTGGTTGGCGATAAAAATGTCCTTGATCCCCGCCTCAGCCATAACTTCTGCTTCGGAAACCTTGGCGACGGTAACGCCAGTTGCCCCTAGGCGCATTTGAAGATGAGCAAGTTCGGGTATCTTGTGAGTCTTAATATGAGGGCGGAGAGCCACCCCGTATTTGTCGGCACTTTTTTGCATCCCTTCTAGGTTGCGCCGGACAATATCGAGGTCAATTAATAAAGCGGGCGTGTCTAGGGTGTCTAGGTTAACGGCTGTCATAGGTCATTGTCTGTGGCTATATACTAGGATAGTGCAAGTGCAATTCGGCAAAAGGCTTAAGGCGCAAGGAGGCAGTATAGAAGAAAATTTGCCGTGTGCCTTATGCCTTACGCCTTGGACCTGCCACCTTAGTGGCTTAGGCCGCTAAGGTGGCAGTGGATCCGACACAGCTAACTGCAAAGGTGCTACCCAATTCCTGGCTCAAACGAGTGTTGGGCCGGAAGCCGGTGCAATGGCCGGTGAGTGCCAGTTGAGCCCCAGAATCCTTGATACCGTTAATGGTCTGGCTCACGACCTCGTCACTCACCTGGGCAAGGTGGAGGCCACCGATGACCGCAAAAACGCGGGGGTTTCCGGTAATCTCCTGGGCATATTGGATGGTGTTTACTATGCCCGGATGGGAACAACCTGAAATCACTACCAGCCCCTTGTCTCCCAGGTTTACCACCAGAGCCTGCTCATCCACCAGCGGATCGTCCATGTCCTCACCATCCTTAATAATTTTGGCGCCAGGCATGGGGCCCTCAAAGCTCGTACGTCGAGGAATCTCGCCGGTGAGAAAAACACCTTCTCGCAGCTCCTTGACCTCTGTGGCACAGGTCAACTGAGCGCCGGTTGCCTCAATTTTCTCGCGTTCCAGTTTCCACGGACCCACCTTGCCGCGAGGCGTCATAAGGTACTTAGGCCAGAATACATCTGGGTGGCAGTAGATGTGGAGGGGCGCTCCGCGCCACTCCAGAAAACCAAGAAGCCCGCCATAATGGTCCGGGTGGCCGTGACTCAGAAAAAGGGCATCCACCTCGGCAGGGGTTCTCCCCAGGGCCTCCATGTTATTTTTGAGCGGTGCAAAGGCGTTGCCGGTATCCATGAGCAGGGAGAACTTGCTTTCTCCCTGGTCGATATCAACCAGGAACGCAAGGCCATGCCCTGCCAAGAGAAAGCCTTTAAGTTTTCCAGGCACAGCACGTTCAACTAAGGGGGTGGAGGGTTCAAAAACGTCGAGATAGTTGTCGATAACCGCGGTGACACTAACCTTTTCTGGTAGCGACATAGTGATCCTCCTTTAACGGTTTCAAGTATTTAAACAAGCAGTGACAACATTTCTCATTTACCGTGAAAGTTACTGCGAAAACATCATTTGGCACATCGAGATAAAGTTAGAGTGGAAGTGGTCACTTCCAAGTGAACTACCTGCAGTCTATATCATCATGGTCCAAAGTGCAAAGTTTTTCAGCCAGGCAAAGTACCGACGCGCCATTGTGGCTTGAAGGCGCTTCCAAAAAATGAGGCGCAGGGCTTAAGGTAAGTAGTCAGTAGTACCAAGCATGGAGCATAGAGCATGGAGCATAGAGTTCATATTTCGAAATTCGAATTTCGAAATCCGCAATTCCAAATTTGAATTGCGCCTTATCTAAATCCGCAATCCGAAATCCGCAATAGTGCCCTATGCCCTTTGCCCTATGCTCTTTGCCTTCTGGATTCTGACTCCTGTATTCTGGCTCCTAAGCTTGGATAACATCTTTTTTTCGGTTTCGAACTCTAGTGTGGTATTATTTGTTGCAAGAGGTTGCAACATTCATCCTGTAGTCCAGAGATATTTTTATAATACTCTCTAGTCCTATGGCTAGGGAGCAACTGCAAAGGGTTTCAGGGCCATGACTGAAAGAGCTCTACCGTCCGAGACCAGTATTTTGCACGGACAATTTAGCCAGCTTTTGGAAAACCTCGGGATTGGTGTGTTCACCGTTGATATAGAGCGGAGGATTACCTCGTTCAATGAAGCAGTGCAACGCCTCACCGGTCTCAAGGAAGATGAGGTCATAGGCAAGAAGTGTTACGAGGTTTTTTTTAGCGACCTTTGTCATGGCCAGTGTATGTACAGCGAGGCGGTAAAGGCTAGTGGCAAGCCCCTGGCCTTTGATATGGAGATCCACGATGAAAGTGGCAATAAACGCCACATTACCAAGCTGGTTTCTCCCCTGTTCAGCGGTGACGGCAAGGTCACAGGTTGCATCGAGATATTTCAGGACCTCTCCGTTTACAGTGAACTATTAGACCGTATTCGCTATGATGAGCATAGGCTTAAACTAATCCTGGACAATTTGGACATTGGGATCTTTACAGTAAACCGGGGTGGTCACATAACTTCGTTCAATTCAATGGCCGAGACTATTACAGGTTACCAGCGTCAAGAGATTCTGGGTCAGCATCACGCCAAGCTGACGGGCTGCAATCTCCCTGGAGAGGTCTGCAGCCTGGCGGAATCAATCCAGACTGGTAAAATCCTGGCAAACCTCCACCGGAAATTATTTACCAAGGACGGCCGCAAACTGCCGATCCGGGCTAACTTCATGGCCCTCCGGAATGAAGGGGGAGAGATTATAGGCGGGCTGGAGACTTTCCAGGATCTCTCCTTAATCCAGCAGCTCAACCGCGCCATAAGTAATAAATACACTTTCGCTGATATGATCGGCAAAGATGGAGTGATGCAGCAGATCTTTGAGATTCTCCCCGTGGTTGCAGAAAGCGAAGCCAACGTTCTAGTCGAAGGGCCAACTGGTACGGGCAAGGATCTATTGGCCAAGATCATCCATAATGCTTCGCGGCGAAAAGACAAACCTTTTGTCAAGGTGAACTGTGCAGCCTTGCCAGACAACTTGCTGGAATCAGAGATGTTTGGCTATGTCAAGGGAGCTTTCACTGGGGCGGACCGGGACAAACCGGGCCGTTTTCAGGAAGCTGACGGGGGTAGCATCTTTCTTGACGAGATAGGTGACCTGCCCCTATCCCTTCAGGCCAAACTCTTGCGCGTGCTGGAAGACAAAGAATTTTATCCCTTGGGTGGGAGAAAGCTCTGTCGAGTGGACGTGCGGATCATGGCTGCCACTAACCAGATACTTGAAGATCTGGTTAGGCAGAAAAGTTTCCGTGAAGATCTTTTCTACCGTCTCAATGTAATGCGGCTGGAACTGCCTCCTCTGAAAGAGCGGCGGGCAGATATACCTCTGCTGATCAACAATTTTGTTAAGCAGTACAACGTCACCAAAGGAGCTTCGGTAACCAGGATCGCCGAAGACGCCATGGACATTCTGCTCAACTATGACTACCCAGGCAACATACGTGAGCTAGAAAATATCATTGAGCACGCCTGTGTGCTCTGTCAGGGTGAGGTAATCGAGCGCAGACACCTGCCCATGTATCTTCAGACGCCCATTAGCCATCTGGGGGAAGGACTCATTTCCAGGACTGATGTTGCTACAGCACAGCATCAGTGGGAAAGGGAAAGAATAATAGAAGTATTGAAGGAACACCGCTGGCATCGACAAAAGGCTGCCCAGGCCCTAGGCATGGAGCGTACCACCTTATGGCGCAAAATGAAAAAGTATAACATCTCTCCTTGAATTTTTGTTTCATTATATGCAACAAGAGTTGCATTATGTTGCAAAATTAATTTTATAATAAAAAGTATATAATTATCACATGTTTAATGAATAAAATCTAAAGCTAGTGTTGCACAACTGCAGCAACAACACGCCTCGAATCCTGACAACATTTCCGCACTAATCTCAACCAAATAATTGTAATTACTAATATTTATTTATTGCGCTTCGTGATGGCACAACCCTGGCATTGTCATCTCTACGGCTATGACCTGAGGAGTATTTGCTATGACCGCATCAGAAAGTGTTGATACTGGCCTGAAATTTTTGAGGGCCGTTAGGCAAAGCCTTAGTTTTAAATTGGGCCTTGCTGTGGGTCTCATTTTCTTGGTAGCGGTACTCGCCCTTACGTTTTATTTAGTCTCCAGCCAGGAGCAGCAGGCCTTTGATCGCATGGTGGAGAATGTCAACCAATTTAGCGACACAGTAAAACGTGGCACTCATTACAGCATGCTTAAGAATCAGCGCGAGAGCCTGCACAAAATAATTGAGGCCATTGGTGCTCAGCAGGGAGTTGAAAATATAAAGATCTTTAACAAAACCGGCGCCATCATGTTCTCGAGTCAAAAGGATGTGATCGGTGAGCATGTGGACCTTCAAGCGGAGGCTTGCTACGGTTGCCACCGGCGAGATCAACCCCTGGAACGATTAAGCATGACCGACCGCAGCCGAACCTATCTGAGTCCGGCAGGCTATCGAGTACTGGGCATGATCAACCCGATTTATAATGAGCCCAGTTGTTGGCAGGCTGCGTGCCACTACCATCCAGAGAAGCAGACCGTACTGGGGGTTTTGGATATAGGTCTTTCCCTGGAGGCCTTAGATAAAGAAATTCTTGCCACCAAGAAAAAGGTCATCCTCTTCGCTTCCCTGATATTCCTCGTCGTTACCGCCATTGTGGCCGGCTGCATTCTATATTTTGTGAACCGGCCAATTAGGCGGTTGGTTTCGGCCACTAAACAGATTGCAGGCGGATATTACGATCAGAAAATAGCTCCTATTACCCAAGATGAGATCGGCGCCCTAGCCCGATCTTTTGACGAGATGCGACTCAACATCAAAGATAAGGCAGTTGCCTACCAGAAGAGCAAGGAAGAATATCAGACCCTTTTCGAAGAGGTGCCCTGCCAGATCAGCGTTCAGGATCGAGACTTTCGCATCATCCAAGTAAATAGAGTCTTTCAAGAGCGTTTTGGCGATCGCCTCGGGGAATACTGCTATCGAGCCTATAAGGATAGAGACGAAATATGTGCCATATGTCCGGTAGACAATACTTTCAAGACCGGTCAGCCCCAGTTCAGCGAGGAAGTTGTGCTGGGCAAGGAAGGTAATCCCGTTTACATACTGGTTTCAACTTCTCCCATTTTCAATGAAGAGGGTGAAGTAATGGCCGCCATAGAAATGTCAACGGATATCACTCAAGTACGGCTTCTGGAGCAAGAGTTGAAAAGATCAGAGGAGAAGTACCGGACCCTATTCAATAGCGATCCGAATCCAATTTTTGTTCTGGATCTCAATACCTTGGAAATCCAAGACGCCAACGACCGGGCTTTAAATTCCTACGGCTATGAAAAAGAAGAGCTCTTAGGAAAAAGCTTTCTGGACTTGGCTGAACCCCTGGAGTGGGATCGGCTGAGGAAGGTCTCCTGGGACAAGGAAGGCGCGGTCTTCAAGGTTAGACACCTCACAAAAAATGATGAGTCTATATTTGTGAACATAAGATTCTCCAGCCTCAAAGATCTAGGACAGGATACGGTAATAGTTACCACCTCCGATGTGACCGAGCGAGTAAAGAGCGAAGAGCAGTTGATCCAAGCAGGCAAGATGGCAACTCTGGGGGAAATGTCAGCTGGTGTTGCCCATGAGTTGAATCAGCCCCTCTCGGTGATCAAGACGTCTGCCAGTTTTTTGAAAAAAAAGATAGACAGGCAAGAGGCAGTGAATACTGAGATTCTTAGAGCTCTGTCAGAAGAGATGGACGAGCAGGTGGATCGAGCCTCCCTAATCATCAACCATCTCCGCCAATTTGGCCGCAAGACTGATATTCGCAAAATAAACGTCCAGCTCAATGACTGTATCCGTGGGACCTTCACCGTCTTGGGCCGCCAGTTGGAAGTTCATGGAATATGGGTTGAGCTCGAACTGGAGGAAACACTGCCACCCATCAAAGGAGACCGCAATCGGTTGGAGCAAGTCTTTCTTAATCTAATTATGAATGCCCGCGACGCCCTGGATGACAAGGAGGAACTGGAAGGTCAAGAGGTTAAAAAATCATTGAGAATATCCTCCAAGAGAGAAGACGATGAGGTAGTGGTGAAGATATTCGATAACGGGTTGGGCATGAGCGAAGCGGTGAAGGATAGGATTTTCGAGCCTTTCTTCACCACAAAACCCGTGGGTAAGGGAACCGGCCTTGGACTCTCCATCAGCTTTGGCATTGTGCGCGACTATGACGGGACCATTGAGGTGGAAAGCGAAGAGGGGCGCGGGACCACATTCACCGTCAGATTCCCTGCCTCAGAGGAAGAGATCTCTGAACAAATGGAGGTGATCGGTGGCTGAAGCCAACTTGCGCCACGTCCTCCTGATTGACGATGAAGAGGGTATCCGCAAGGTGATGTCAATTGCCCTTAGGGATGCTGGCTATGTGGTTTGGACCGCCGAAAGCGGCGAGCAGGGGTTGGAAATATTCGAAAGAGAGACGCCGGCGTTAGTACTTACTGATATCAAGATGCCGGGGATGGACGGCATTGGAGTGCTTCGGCGCATAAAAGAAATGGAAACCGATTCGGAAGTGATAATCATAACTGGCCACGGAGAGATGGAACTGGCCATCAGCGCCCTACAATTGGAGGCTTCCGATTTTATTACCAAGCCAATCCACGACGAGGCTTTGTTTTTAGCACTGAAAAGGGCTGAGGAAAAGATCTCTCTGAAGAGGCAGTTACGGGACTATACAGAGAATTTAGAACGGAAAGTTAGGGAGGCCACTGCCGAAATCCTGCGCATCAGCGACTTCCAGGCCAACCTCATCGACAACTCCTTGGACGGAATTGTTGCCGGAGATGAAGAGAGAAAGGTTGTCATTTTCAACGACAGCGCCCAGCGACTGACCGGGTATAGGGAAGAAGAGGTGGTGGGGCGAATAACTCTAGAAGACCTCTATGAGAAAGAAATAGTCGATCGTTGGCTCGCTCGCCAGAGAAAAGAGGGAGATCACTCAGGGGATGACTTCGGCACCCATTTGGACACAACCATTCGCTCTCGGGCAGGTGAGCGAATTCCAATTCGCTTAACTCACACAATCCTACGACAAAAAGGCGAAAAGGTGGGCTGTGTCACCTTCTTTCAAGACTTGCGGGGAATTCGTCGTTTAGAAAGACAGCTGGTCCAGTCGGAGCGTTTGGCAGCAACCGGGCAAACAGCTGCGAGTATAGCTCATGCCATCAAGAACATCGTAGGAGGACTTAAGGGAGGGATGTTCGTAGTCAATAAGGGCTTCGAGCTATCAAACCAGGACTATTTGCAGGATGGTTGGGACATGGTACAGCGCAACATTAGCAAGATCTCCAGCCTGGCCATGGATCTGCTCACCTTTTCCAAAGAGAGGAAACCGGAGTACCGCCTGGCAGAGGCCAATGAAGTAGCTGCCGAGGTGGTGGAGCTTCTGAAGAAACGGGCAGAGGAGTTCGGAATCAATTTGAGTCTTGAAACTGTAAACGGGCTGGAGCCCTTGGCAATGGACGTCAGTGGCATTCATCAGTGTTTGGTCAACTTGGTCAGCAATGCCATAGACGCCTGTCGCCCGGAAATCTGCGGACATGAAGAGGGAAAGGTCACGCTGCAGATTTGCCGCCATCCAGGCTGGGCGGTCTGTTTCGAAGTCAAAGATAACGGCTGCGGTATTTCCGCTGAAGACAAAGAGAAGATCTTCACCACATTCTTCAGCACCAAAGGAGCAGATGGCACCGGATTGGGGTTGCTAAATGTCCAGAAAATTGCCCAAGAACATGGAGGTTGTATTGAGGTTGAATCAGAGCCGGCCAAAGGTTCCGCATTCCGGCTATTGCTGCCTTCCGGACCCAACAGAGAGGGGGAACAGCCTTAAGAATTTGACGGAAATGAGAACGAGAACCCCGAATCCCACTCGGTCGGGGCCTAGAGTAAAGAGGAGGAAGTCATGATTGAGTATAAAAGCATTCT
>CP070689.1:1025515-1031233 GCA_020353155.1 Deltaproteobacteria bacterium
CGGTAATGATCATGGGGGTCCCGGCCGCTTGATCAATTACTCAGTGGAGGTTCTCACCAAGACGGGCGAATTGGTGCCAATTCTCCTCTCGGCTACTGTACTTTACGAAAGGGGTGAGGAGGTAGCCACTGTGGGCTACTTTAAAGATATGCGCGAGGTCATCCGGCTGGAGCAGGAACTTGGCGAAAGCGAGCGCATGGCCACTGTGGGCCAAACCGTAGCGGGTATTGCCCACGGAGTGAAAAATTATCTCCATGGCATGAAACTGGGAGCTTTCATGATAGACGAGGGTTTTGAAAAAGATAAATCCGAATCGCTGCGAAAGGGCTGGAACTTGGTGAGGAAAAATATCGAGCGAATAAACAAAATGACCAAAGAAATGCTGAGCCTAGCTAGTACTAGTCCACCCGCTTTCGAGTTGTGCTCCCTCAATGACATAGCGGAAGAGGTTTGTGAACAGATGAGGGCGGGAGCCGAGGAGAGAGGGATACGCTTGATCAGTGATCTGGATCCGGCCTTACCCCCAGTGACCCTGGATTCGGATGGTATCCTCACCTGCCTGAAGAACCTGGTTACTAACGCTATCGAGGCCTTTCCAGAGGACAGCATTGGGGGCCAGATTATAGTGTCCAGCCGTGAAGAGCCGGCGGCCGGAGTCTGCTTGCAAGTAAAGGACACTGGTGGGGGCATGAGTAAGGAGATGAGGGAACAACTATTTGAAAGTCTCGTAAGCACCAAAGGGGCGCGAGGGACAGGTTTGGGTCTTGCTCTAACTCATAAAATCGTCCGCGAACACGGCGGAACTATACAGGTTGAATCTGAGCTCAATAAGGGTTCTTGCTTCACCATTATTTTGCCACGCTAGTTTTTACTCGGGCGTTGGGGTAAGCTCTTTCAATTTTAATATCTGCTGGCAGTATTTTGGGCATCCTAACGATAAAGCGCGATCCTTCACCTGGAGAAGAATCTACCACGATCGATCCACCGTGTTGCTCGATAATCTGGTTAGAAATGAAGAGTCCAAGGCCTGTGCCCTCTCTTCCCTTTGAGGAATAGAAGAGGGTAAACATCTGCTCTCTGGTCTCTTTATCCATACCGATGCCGTTGTCGGAGACATTGAATATGATGTCATCCTCATTCTGCTTTACCCCAAAGATGATTTTATGAGATTTGTTAGCATTGTCTTCTATGCAGGCGTCCAAAGCATTTTCGAGAATATTCGTCAGTGCAGACGCCAGCACCCCGGCGTCCACCTCAAATTCTCCGACGGACTGGTCAAAGTCGCGAACAAATTCAATGCTATGGCCTAGTGCCTTCGGTTCAACGGTCAGGGCCACATCGTTAGCGAAGGTGAGGACATCGGTTCGTTCCCATTGCAGATCTCTCTCCTTGGCATAATAGAGCAGGTCGAGAGACATATTTCTGATGCGGCTAACCATATGTTTTACAATTTCCCACCCCTCTTTTATGCGCTCCTGGTCCTCTTTCTCAAAACCCGATTCAACCCGGTACATGCCGCCGTCCAAACCTGTCAGTAATCCCTTTATGCCGTGGGAGATGGAGCCTATCAACAACCCCAACGAAGATAGCTGATCCTGCAACTGACGTATCTGAGTGATATTGGTTGACATCTCCATCACATGGGTGACCTCCCCAGCAGCATTCTTGATGGGAGCGGTCCAGATTAGAACATTGTACCGGTCGCCGGTTCTGGAAGTTACCACCGTCTCTGCCTGTTGGGGTTTCCCTTCGTCAAAAGTTTTGAGGATAGGACAGTCGGGGTGTGGTTCACCCTCGTGTGAAAAAGTTCGAGCGCAGAAAGAGCCAAACTCTCTACCAAAATCTTCGAGGAATTGCTTGTTGGCTGTGATCAGTTTGAGATTTCTGTCCTGAACGGTTAAATAGCAGGGAGCCGCCTCAAAGAGCAGCTGAAACCTCTGTTGGCAGGTCATAAGATCTTCCTGCAGACGACTAACCTCCGTTAAGTCGGCTGCCATCTCAAGGACCAGTTCCACTTTACCGTCTCGATTTCTGATGGGAGCAGTGTGTACAATGACAGGGATCTCACTACCGTTGAGATCTTTGACTCTCTCTCTCCTTCGCTGCCCCTGTGCAGTGCTAAGGGTTCTACCGACAGGACAGTTTTCTTTGCTCCCTGCCTTGTCCGAGTATATATCCCAGCTGTTGCTTCCTATCTTGTTTCCCAAACGCATCTTGTAAAGCTGATTGGTCGAAACTATCTTATGCCCACTGTTGTGGATAGAGACAAAGCAAGGCATCTCGTTGAAGTATGTCAGGCCACTTTCCAGATCCTCTACTATGTTCCTCATGGCGGAGGACAATCCCTCGACCACCTGACCCACCGCAATGAGCCTCTCAGCTTCTACCAGTTTGGCTGACTTTTCTCTCACTAGTTCTTCAAGGTGTTCTGTGTAATCCCTTAGCTGCCGCCTCATAGAAATTCTTTCCTGGGCTCTCTTAAGGGCTATTTCCAGTACTTCGTCTTTGATAGGTTTGGTGATGAAATCAGTTGCTTCATACTTGAGGCTCTTGATGGCAAGGTCCATATCCCCGTGGCCTGTAACCATGATCACTTCTGTCTCCGGGTTTGCCTCCTTAATTCTCCGGAGCAGTTCAATGCCATCCATAACCGGCATTCTGATATCGGTGAGAACTATAGGAGGATTGACTTCACTAAGAATTCGGAGAGCCTCCTGGCCATTCTCTGCGGTGTATACTTTATACCCGAGGTCGGACAGAGATATGTCCAGAACTGCGCGAATGTCTTCTTCGTCATCTACTATTAATATTCTCTCGCCCATGGTAGTCATATCCAGTAGGGAAGTGGTTGGAGTATTTCCGCCTGATGTTAAGCGGCGATTCTTTTTCTGCCAATTTGGTAAGAGGATTATTCGCCTATGGTATTTTTCACTATTTTCAGCAGCTCGTCTCGATCAAAAGGCTTTTCGACCACTGCTACAGCCTTTTTTATTGCGAGATGCGGCTTGGCTAAGCCACTCACCACTATCACCGGAATGTCCTTTAACTCATCCATCTTGGTATATTTGCGGTAAAATTGAGGCCCGGTCACATCCGGCATGTCAATATCCAGGGTTATCAGATCTGGCTTTTCCTTTTGCAATACTTCGAAGGCTTGAGGAGCATTTTCAGCGCTACAAGTCTCATAGCCATTATCGTGGAAAAATCCTACAAGATAGTAAACCACGTTAGGATCATCGTCCACGACCAAGATCTTTTTCGCCATAGTCCACCTCCACTTCAAGTTTCAAGTTAATAGACGGCTCTGGTTTGTTTGATTAAAACGAATTACACTAAAACTTTTGCATTTTTAACAACCGGTATGGGAAAGTCGATGATAAAACGAGCACCTTTACCTGATTTGACCTGTATGTTCCCACCGAAATCTTTTATGATACCGTAACTTATTGAAAGACCCAGTCCTGTTCCCTTACCAATGCTCTTGGTTGTATAAAAAGGTTCGAAAATCTTATCCAACTGATCTTTAGGGATCCCTTCACCAGTATCCACAACCTCAACAGTCACCTTATCTCCATCGCTGCTTGTCCTGAGCGTAATCTTTTCGAAGCCTTTCTTAATCAATGCTGTCGACTGTTTCTCTTCAATGGCATCCCTGGCGTTCAGCAAAAGGTTTAAAAAGACCTGTTCCAGGCTTACGGGATCAGCCAATATGAGAGGCAAATCTTCAGCAAGTTGCCAGACAACCTCTATACCTCTCACCTTCAACTGCTGGCTTAGAAATTCATTTGCCCGTTTTAGTAGATCGTTGACTTGGACTTTTTCAAGTCCTGTATCTTTTTTTCGACCGAATTCTCTTAGGTGATTTATAATTTTGGTGGCACGGTCGACGTTAGTAGTAATCTTCTCTGCCATAATTTGCAGATGTTCATCCTCTATATTTTCTTTCTTTTTGAGTTTTCTCAATAAGAAGCCGCTTGCACTTTCCATCACTGCAAGAGGCTGATTCAATTCGTGGGCAACACCGGTTGCCATTTCGCCCAAGGTTGCCATTTTACTTGCCTGCAGCAACTGCTGTTCCGTTTCCAGTCGCTTGGTTATATCGCTAGTGGTGACAAGAAGCACCCTTTGGCCGTTATACTCTGACGGTGAGGTCCTGATATTGACGTACAGTCTGCCGCCATCTTGAGTTTTATGTTTCGCCTGGCCCAGAAATGCGGAAGTCCTGAGTTTTAGAGCGTAGTAATCTATGTCCTCTTCGTTGAACATGTCGAGAAAAGACTTTCTAGTTACATCTTCCTTGCTATAGCCGTAAACTTTCTCCACGCTTTCATTGCAATCAAGGATAGCTAACGTGTCTATATCAAGAACAAAAACAGGATTCGGAATGTTGTTGAAAATGGAGTAATATTTCATTTCTGATATTCTTAGTTTCTCTTCGAGTTCCTTTCTGTGAGTAATATCGAGATTCATCTCCATAACGGCGACTATCTCACCTTCAGAATTCTTGATAGGGCAAGTTTTTACCACCCAATGCCTAGTAACTCCATCCTTGTCGGGACCCGACTCCTCACTCCAATGAGAATTCCCATCTTCAAAAGTTTTTTCCACCGGACAGATAGGACACTTTTCACTGAGTCCCTTGTAGGCTTGATAGCAGTAATCTCCTGGCTTTGGATCAAATTTGTCAGCGAATTCGCGGTTGTACCTGACAAGTCTGTAATTGCGGTCTTGGACTGTAATTATACAAGGCACCAGATCGAACAACATCTGGTACTCATCTACACTTTTGTCCAGTTCGGCTCTTGTCACAGTCAGAACTTCATTCCTCCCTCTGTCTGCAAGGGAAGCGTGACCATTTTCTGGGCTTTGGTCATCCTTACCCATGGTTAGAATCTCCGTTCAAGCCAATGCGAATTTGAATAATTGCCATCAGACATAGGGCAAAAAAACTCTCACCTTCGGTGACCTTGAAGATGAAATACCTCTTTGTCCCATTGCAATCCTAGTTAAATGGTCGGCTTTTTAGAATCCAAGAAAAAAGCAATTCTGTCAAGGTCATTTTTCCCCTGTGTTTGGGTCAGTTGATCTACTGACGGCCGAATGGTTGCCCCGTGCAATATGTGGAGCGGGATCTTCGACAATGGGCGGGGATTCTTCGAGTTATTTGAAGCAGATTACTCAATGCTTTTGAGGCCATTCATGGATTTCGCGCTCTTCTACAAAATAACAGAATCGGCTCCAGTCAAACTCACGAAAAGACACGGGACACTTAAGTTTGACTTTATGGTCACTGACACCGATTACTTCCCAGTCTCCCCGGCGAGGTCCTTGCTCTATGTGTATCTTTTGCCCTACCTTAAAAGGGTACGGCCGGAACATTGCAACCCTATGGCCTGCCATTTTTTCTCCTTTTTTAGTCCGGATATATCATGAATCTCCTACTGCGACCGCTGATATGGCCGTCCTTCCGGGCGTCCTCGGGCCTCGCTACCCTGCGACGTACTTTTCAAGTACGCCTCGGGTACGAGTCCCTGCGGTTAACCCGGTGGCACATCCATCTCCGCGGTCTCGCGACGAAGATTCATGATACATCCGGACTAGTTAGTGAAACCATATTTGTCTGCTAATCCTAATTGATATGGTAATAGCGGACAACCCTCGATTCTGCCCCATCTTGAACTTTTTATCGCTAGCAATTAATCTTCCTACTATATTAGT
>CP070689.1:1031333-1114715 GCA_020353155.1 Deltaproteobacteria bacterium
TGGATTCCGGCCAGACCATAAACCGTATCCTCGGTATGTTCGATACCGAGGAGGAGAAGCAGATAAGAATCAGATTGTCCGATTCTATCCGCTATGTGGTGTGCCAGCGCCTTCTCCCCAAAGAGGGCGGCGGTCGGGTGGCAGCCTTCGAGATAATGGGTAACGATATTAGGGTCAAGGAAGTCATCCTCGAAGGTGAAAGCGAGGGGAAGACATTGTACGAGATCATCGAGGATAATCGAGCTTTTGGCTGGTGTACTTTCGACGACTCCATATTGGAGCTTTTCCAGGAGGGACAAGTAAGCCACGATACTGCAATGGCATTTGCTTCCAAGAAAGCCATTATGAGGCGCGGTATCGACCGGATCAAGGCCGCTCGCGGCGAAAAGGTGACAGACATCGAGGGCCTTGAAATCGATAGGGGATATGGAAGACCGAAAAAAGGGAAAAAATAATTTTTATTAGGCCGGGGGTAAGATCCAGTGAGGATACAATGTAACCATTGCCAGGCTGTTTTTAATGTACCTGCTGACAAAGTGCCTAAGGGCCAACAGTTCAAGGCTACCTGTAGCAAATGTAGGCGCACCATCATAGTGGAACCGCAATCAGGAGGACAGGGCTCCTTAGCAGGCGTCGATGGATCCCTTTCAGAGGTTGCGCATGCGCCAACAGCTATTGCAGCAGATCTTGACGTTAGCAGCGCTTATGATTCTCCATTAGAGGTTTTGGAAGAGGGTGCCAGGAGCGCCCTTGTTTGTGTGGACGAACCAGGACGGCTCAAAGCTGTAAAGGAAGCCCTTGAGGATCTTAATTATTACAGCAGTATGGCCTCTTCGGTCAAAGAAGCTTTAAGTAAGCTCCGCTACAATCAATATGATTTAGTAATGCTGGATGAGGAATTCTGCGGAGAAACTGCCGAAAACAATACTATTCTCCGTTATCTTCAACCCATGCCCATGTCCACACGAAGAAACATATTTCTCATGTTGATCAGTAGCCAGGTCAAGACCCTGGACAACCTCATGGCTTTCGCCAAAAGTGTAAATGCAGTGATAAATGCCAGTGATATACAGAAAGTTAAACTCGTACTTGAACGAGCTATTGCGGACCACCGACGCTTCTACAAAGTATACTGGGATCTGGTCAAGTCTATAGGCATCCATTGATCCCGCCAGCCCCAAAACAAGGTTGCATTCCACCGAGTATTAGAGTACAAATGAGTCCAAGTTAACTCCTTTTCTGCATTACTCCAAAACCTACCCTCCCATCCATTAGGTCAAGGCGCAGCTGTTTAGGACCCGCTTCCGGTCCAGGTTAAAAATCAAATGGAGGATGAGTGGTGAAGTTCTTCAAACGGTGGCAACAGAGGAAAGAGATTCGCGAACTACAGCTTCGCATTAACCACTGCCGCACCACCATTGAGGAGGTGCACAGAGCACTTCTAAAAGAGGAAATCCAACCTGAGATTGCTGAGCAGTTCAAGCGGCTGGAGGCGGCATTGGAACAGGTGGACGTAAATCAGTTGGGCAATCGTGATATCGAAAAGATTGAAATGGCAACAAACAAGTTGCTAGACGAGTTTCGCAGCCTCTATACCGAGGGCAAGCTCAGGAATATCTATGAAGGTCCGATGCACTGACCCCTGCGCCCCTTTTTTTTAGCCAATTGTATATCCCTTCTTTACTTGATATCCTTGACAGTGGTTTAGAGACAGTTTATAAAAAGGCCTGCAAAAAGGGGACGTAGCTCAGTTGGGAGAGCGCAGCGTTCGCAACGCTGAGGTCGTGGGTTCGAATCCCATCGTCTCCACCAACGATTGGTAACCGCGGCCTTGACCGCGGTTTTCTTTATCCCTGCGGAGTTTTCAAGCAGGGGTGTAATCATACGGTTGGAGGATTGTTATGAGGGGAAAGGCAACTGCTGTTTTGGCTTTTGTGGTTATATTGAGCATAATGACACTTCCGGTACAAGTCTATAGTGCCAACGACGACTACGAGTCCCTCGAATTCTTTCTCGATCAAGCACTGAAGCGGACAAAGGATGGTGATCAAAGAGCGGAGATTCTAAATCGCTACCTCATAAAGGCCCTGGGATTGGTTTACCGGCAAAATCAAGAACTCATCCGTCTTCAGCGTCAGACTCTGGATGCCATGCAAGAACTACGAGATACAGAAAAGAAAGAGATGCGTGAGATGGAAATACAGATGCAGAAAAGTCAGTAGGCAGCGAGCAGTAGGCAGCCATTAGGATTGACACGGTTAGAGATTTCCCCTATAGTTCGCTGGCAAAATGTACATTGGTGGTTTTAATTTGCCCAAATAGCGCGCCAACAGATGTGGGAGGAAATGGGGTGCCAAGAAAAGCAAGTGTCACCAGAAAAACTAAAGAGACCAAGATCAAGTTGAATCTCAATTTAGATGGTACTGGAAAAAGTTCGATCAAGACCACGGTTGGTTTTCTAGACCATATGCTCACGCTGTTGGCAGCCCACGGCCGCTTTGACCTGGAAATAAAAGCCGAAGGCGATCTCTGGGTTGATCAGCACCATACGGTTGAAGATATCGGTATTTGTCTGGGGAAGGCTTTTAACAAAGCCCTGGGAAAAAGAGAATCCATTCGGCGCTACGGCCAGCAATTCGTTCCTATGGATGAAGCACTTGCATCGGTGGTGGTTGATCTATCCAATAGGCCATTTCTGGTATACAACGTCCCCAAGATGAGCGAGAGAGTAGGGGAGTTCGAGACTCAGTTGGTCCATGAATTCCTCAGGGCCTTTATAGTAAATGGGGGCGTGACCATGCATGTAAATGCTTCTTATGGAGAAAACAGCCACCACGTTATCGAGGCCATTTTTAAGGCCTGGGCTAGGGCAATGAGACAGGCCTGTGAGATAGAGCCCGGTGTTGATACCGTACCTTCTACCAAGGGAGTCTTGTAACAGTAGTTGCCAGGCTACTGCGGCTCAAGGCATAAGGCTAAAGGCAAAAAAACTATCTCGATCCCTGAGCCATGGGGTCTGAGCGATAGGGATTAGTGGATTGTAGAAATCCTGTAACCTCCGCTTGACAATCCTGTGGAGATAAAGTTACAAATAGAGGTTGGTATATTTGACGCGGGGTGGAGCAGTTTGGTAGCTCGTCGGGCTCATAACCCGAAGGTCGCTGGTTCGAATCCAGCCCCCGCTACCAAATCAATTCAAGGGCTTAGGGGTAGACTCTAAGCCCTTATTTTTTACGGCAACAGGCGATTTCCAACCCTGTTAGCGACTGATGAATCAATTTCTAACAGAACCATCGCGGTGCTTCGTCTCCGCTTTATTTTATGATACTTATGAATCCTGAGCTTAGCGAGGCACCTATGAAGAAAAATACAACCGTATACCGCATCCCTTTCGGCAAATCCCAATTGGATTTTCATTTACCAGCGCAAATGCGCGGCACCTATGTAACATCCCGGTCGTTGGAGCCGCTGGCCGATCTTGAGGAGGCCATCGCCGAAGCATTGGCCAATCCCATCAACTCCCCGAAGTTGAGGGAAATGGCTAAAGGGGGTGATACCGTCTGCATTGTTTTCACCGATATCACCCGGGATAGCCCAGATCATCTGTTAGTACCAGCACTTTTGGCTGAGTTAGAAATGGCTGGTGTGCGTGACAAGGATATCACCCTACTTTGTGGTGTCGGCATGCACAGGCCAAGCACTCAGAAAGAGAAGGTTATCAAACTGGGACAGGCAGTCGTCGACCGCTACAGGGTAGTGGACCACGATCCTCTAACTCGGACCGGACTCAAAGACTTGGGTTCCACTGAGAGCGGAATCCCACTTTCTGTGAATAAGATTGCCTATGAGGCCGATTTGCTTATTGCCACAGGCATTGTTGAGCCACATCAGTATGCCGGCTATTCCGGGGGGCGGAAAACTCCGGCCATTGGTGCTGGGGGTGAGAAAATGATCGCCCATACACACGGTCCCCAGATGGTTGACCATCCTGGGACACGGTTGGGCAAAATCGAAGGGAATCCCTTCCACGAAGTGATCACAGAAGCTGCTCGGCGTGCGGGCTTGAGGTTCATCCTTAATCTGGTTCAAGACAATCACAAACAGGCAGTCGCAATTCTCGCTGGCGAACCGGAAGCGACTTTTGAGGAATTGGTCAAGGTTGCAAAACGGCTATACGAGGTCCCTATTCCACAACAATACGACGTGGCCGTGGCGGGAGTTGGCTTTCCAAAAGATGCCAACCTCTATCAGGCCAGCCGGGCCGCCAGTCAGCTCTTTTTTGCTCCCCGCTGCGTGGTCAAAGAAGGAGGTGTTTTTATTGTACCTGCCCCCACGCCGGAAGGGGCCGGCCAAGGTTTCGGTGAGGGATGTTTTTTGGAAACGATGAGAGGTGCCGTCAATATGGACTCTCTACTAGCTGAACTGCGACGCACCGGCTACCCCCCAGGAGGGCAACGGGCTTTTATTATGGCCAAGGTACTGGAAAAGACCGACGTCATTATCGCAGGAACTGTGACACCTGATGTGGTTCGGCAGCTGCATATGATTCCAGCTACAGACATGGAAGAAGCCTTGCGTATCGCTGTATCGAGAATAGGTCGGCACGATCTTAACGTGCTTATTGTAGAACAAGCGCTCCTAACGCTGCCTGTTGCTAGCCCGGATGTTTAATGAATCGCTTACTACGACCACGGATATTGCCGTCCTTCCGTGCGTCCTCGGGCACCGGCCCCTGCGACGTACCATTCAGGTACGCCTCGGGACCAGCTCCCTGCGGTTGCCCGGTGGCACGCCTATCTTCGTGGTCTCGTGACACCAATTCATGAAACATCCGGGCTAGTAGATAAAACTGCTTTTATTTGAACAAAGAAAAAGATCTACAATCTAAAATCCACTCTATTCTTTCTTGCATTCTCTCATCCTGTTTGGTAGCCTCAACTCAACCTACAAGTTCCACTCTTACCAGTATTGGTTTTCTTAAATCCACTGTCCAGGTTGGTCATTAGGATTAGTCAGGAATCCAAGGTGATTCTAAGGGATAAACTGGTCACCCCATGATCGCTTGCAGGCTTATCACTTTAAGCTTGAGGCCAAGGCGAAGTGAACAGATGGAAAGGAGAATAGTGTTATGGCAGCAGGGAACCGATCAGTTAAGTTCAAGGTAAAGCCCAAGTCCTATCCTCTGGTAAAGTTTTATTACCAAGTGGAAAATGAAAATGGGAATGATCTTTTTGAAACAGACGTTACCTTTCCGCAAGAGTTCTGGTTGAATCTTGCCGGCAACTGCAGGGAAGTCGCTAGCTCCATGGGGGTTTTCAGCTCTCAAAAGATAGTGGCGGGCTTAAATCTCATGTCACAAAAGATTATGGCGGAGATCGAGGCCGAAAGTAGAAGACTGAAATACAAAGGGGTATATGAATCTTTGGCGGATTTCGTCTTTGAACTCAGTAGCAGGACTGATTTAGATAAGGTGCGAATAGGTCAGCTGATCCATGAAAAAGCTAACAAACTGAAACTGCAGCCTTGACCATAAGGGTATCACCGAGCCCATCCTTCACAGAAGCTTGATCACAACTAGCGTAATATCGTCTTGTTGAGGAGTGTCTCCCTGAAAGATGAGAAGTTCATTTATGATGGCCCTCTGAATAGCATCCGCGGATTGGCTGACGTTTTTGCGAATTACTTTGCGCAAACGATCTAGGCCGAACATCTCGCCCTGTTGCCCTGGGGCCTCGCGAATACCATCAGTTCCTACGACGATCACACTGCCGGCAGTCCAGCCCTGACGGCTAAACTCGTGGAATTCAATATTCTTGTCCACACCTAAAGCCATGCCTTCCCCGACCAATTCATCAAAGCTACCATTCGCTGCGTTGTAAAAAATGGCTGGATCATGACCAGCCCGAACCCAACGTAGCATTTTGTTAGATACATCAATTTCTAAGAAAAACATAGTCATAAACCGACCAGTTTCTTTTACGTCCTTATAGAGTTCCTGATTAACATCAGTGACAATGCGGGCGATGTCACCTGTCATTGCCGCCCGTTGGCGTACGAGGGCCCGGGCTGTGGTCATGAGAAGTGCTGCTCCCACGCCGTGTTCGGACACATCAGCAACAACCACTCCCAAGCTGCCGTTAGGCAGCTCAAGGTAATCGTAATAATCCCCACCGGTTTCATCACAGTATTTACTGGTGCCGGCAATATCTAGTCCGACCAGGGACGGAGGTTCTTGGGGCAGAAGGTTTTGCTGCACCTCCTCGGCCAGTTTGAGGGCGGTGACCAGTTCTATGCGATGTCTTAGTCCATCAATCATGGTATTGGTGTGTCCGGCTATAACTCCAAATTCATCGTTGGTGGCAACTGGGACTAATTTGGAGAGGTCACCCTGGCTGACCCGCACCAGCACTCTGGTTTCATTGTCAAAAAGGAGTTTCAGATTCCTGGAATATGAAACTATCAGGTTAATTATCCAGAGCAAGAGCACGACCATAACGAAAAATACTTCGTAGATCACTGATTGCTGCGCCTGAGCTACAGACATTCCACTTTGGCTGATTTTGGCAAGCCATACTACATCGCCTGAGATCACCAGCCCGATTATGGCCGCGACAAATAAAGAGGCGGCAAGAGCTACCAGAGAAAACTTGCGGGTCATGGGGTAAAGACGCTTTGGGGGTGACAAAACCCTATTGGTAGTATGGGCCTGGTTGATAATGGCACGCTCACGGGCTAACGAACTGTCCAGAGAGAGAAAAAAACCGGCAATACCGCAACCGAGGACCACCTTGAGCCCGCTCAGGACCGGAAAATTATAGACAAAGATGTTGTAGAGCATGACAGTAGATCCGGCCGCAAGAGAAAGGATGAAATCGAGAATAAATTGTCCTTTAGGCTGGGAAGGCTCGGGTAGGGTGAGGACGAACAACCTTTCCAGGGGAATCCGCACTGCGAGTACCGCAAGGAAGGCAGTCAGAAGGATTACCCCCAGGACCAGGGGGGATAAAGTCACCAGAAAAGGTCAGACCTGTCCGCCATATACGGTCAGTACGGTAACCGCAAAGATGTAATGCAAAGCAACTCGCAACATAAAACTGACCTCAGGCTCGAAAAGCAGCTTTATGGTTTGGCATTTCTCTTAACCTCATCTATCCTAATCATGACTCGAAATTAATAGTAAGGTCTAACTGTCCGGATTTCAACTCTAACTATATTAAAGAACAACGGATCTGCTTGGTTTCAGGAAAAGTTTACCTCTTTTAGCCTTTATAGAAATAATCTTGTATACTACTTAAGATTCTATAGATTTTTAGTGTGGTATTATGTTTCATGTAACTATCGTGCCTTAGTACCTTAGTTAAACGTGGGAGGAGCTTTCTGTCATGGGAAAGGTTAAACCCCCTGTGGTAAACAGGTCGCTTTGGTCCTGGATCTTAACTAGCAATTTAAAACTCCAGGCATTGCTGCTAGTGGTCATTGTAATTGCTGTTTTTACCCGGGTCCTTCCTCTGGAGATGCAGAAGAGAATTGTCAATGAGGCTATTCGTTTCGGTGAACTGGAGTTGCTTTTTCGCTACTGTGGACTGTATCTCGCCGCGGTTGTTCTTGCCGTCAGTTTGAAATACCTCATCAACGTACTGCAAAATCTCATTGGCGAGACCGTTTTGGCAGATATGAGAAAGGAACTCTACCATCACATTCTCACTCTACCCCTAAATTTTTTCAGAAAAACCCAACCCGGCTTGGTAGTCTCGTCCTTGGTGACAGAGTTGGCCACCGCGGGCAACTTCGTAGGTATGGCCATAGCCGTGCCGGTGACTAGTGTTTTAACCCTGTTGGCCTTTGCGGCCTTCCTCCTCTGGCTGAACCCCCTGCTGGCAGTTATCTCTCTTAGCATCTATCCACTGGTCTTGTTTCTGGTACCTATGGTCCAGAGGAGAGCCAACCTAGCCAACAAGGAGCGAGTGGACGTTACTAGGACCCTATCTGGAAAAATTGGAGAGGCTATCACTGGTATCCACGAGATTCACGGCAATGGGTCTTACCGAATAGAAAACCGCAAATACGACAAGATGGTCGAGGCCTTACGCAAAGTCAGAGTGAGCTGGAACCTTTATAAATTTGGGGTCAAGGTATTAAACAATTTCTTCAACAACCTAAGCCCTTTTCTGATCTTTATCGTTGGGGGTTACCTAGCCATAAAAGGAAGATTGGATTTGGGTGCTCTGGTTGCCTTTATATCCGCCCAGGAAAAGCTGTATGAGCCTTGGAAAGAACTGATAGAATTCTATCAGGTTTATCAGGATGCCACTGTTCGTTACAGCCGGACCATGGAGTACTTTGACACCCAGCCAGAGCACACTCTCGAACCCGAAGACCGTGAGCCTTATGAGTTGGCAGGGAGCATAGAGGTCAAGGACCTGTCCTTTGTGGCTGAGGGTGGTATTCAACTCTTGGATAATATCAATCTCACCTTAAAACCAGGAGAACAACTTGCCTTGGTTGGTTTTTCCGGCAGTGGTAAGTCCACACTGGCCCAATGCATTGGACAGCTTTACAGGTACACGAGCGGTCATGTTCTCTTGGGTGGTAAGGAGGTAAAAGATCTATCGAAGAAAGACGTGATTTACAACACGGGTTTTGTCTCGCAAACACCTTTTACCTTTGAAGGGACTATCAGAGAAAATCTGCTCTACTCGTGTGCCGCAGTTGTTAATGGTGGTGAAACTCTTGAGGTTGAGGCCATGCCCAGTTTGGACGACATGATCGAAACTCTGCAGCAGACTGGGATCTTTGTGGATGTCCTAAGATTCGGCCTCAATACCATTCTCTTATATGATGAACACCAGGAGTTGGCTGCAAAACTTGTTCGTGTTCGCGAGAACTTTAGGCGTGATTTTGGCGAGGAGTTGGCAGATTACGTGGAGTTTTTCGACGAGGACGAATACCTTTATCATTCCAACGTTGCAGTAAATTTGACTTTCGGCTCCGCCAACAAGGAAAACTACACAGTGGAAAAATTGCCCGAAAATGACTACTTCAGGCAGTTTACAGATGAGGCCGATCTTACCAGACCGCTATTAACTCTCGGAGCCGACCTCTGCAGACAAACAGTGGATATTTTGGGCAATCTGCCACCCGAAAATGTCTTTTTTGAACAAAGCCCCATAGGTCCACATGAGTTGGAGGATTATAAAGAGCTGGCAAAACGGATTGCTAAGAAAAGACTACACCAACTAACCTCCCAGGATCAGACTAGCCTCTTACGATTAGCGCTGCGTTTTACCCCTGGCATACACAAGATGGTAAGAATGCCAAGCATTTTTGAAGAGTTTATTCTCGAGAGTCGTGCCCTATTCAAAGAGAAGATTTCTGAGGACGATCCGAAGGCTATCACTTTTTATCAAACCTCGGAGTACATCTATTCAAAAACCATTCTGGACAATATACTTTTTGGTAAGACCAAAACGGTTAATCCACATGCCGAGGAGAAAATCAACCAGTCAATAATTCAAGTACTTATAGAAGAAGATTTACTAGAGACCATTGTTGAAATAGGCATGGAATTCCAGGTGGGCAGTAAAGGTGACAGGCTCTCCGGCGGCCAACGTCAGAAACTAGCCATAGCTCGCATTTTCCTCAAGGCACCCGGGGTGCTAATCATGGATGAGGCTACCTCGGCTCTGGACAATAATTCTCAGTCCCGCATCCAGGGTCTGCTTGATAGCAGATGGAAGGGAAAAAGCACACTGATTGCCGTTGTCCACCGCTTGGACATCATCAAGGGCTATGACAAGATTGCAGTAATGAAGGCGGGAAGAATCGGTGAAATAGGGACCTACGAAGAACTGATGAACAGGAAGGGGATGTTGTATGAACTCATCTATGGAAAGAAGGCAGCAGTCTGAGTCCAGTGAGTTTCAGCAGAATCTGGAGGAATTACGGCAGATGGATTTTTTCTCAGCCCTGTCTATTGAAGCTCTCAAAGTGTTTGCCTATCTTTTCACTAGGGAGAAATTCAAGCCTGGAGATCATCTCATTCATCAAGAAGATAATGACGGCAAAGCCTTCTATATTCTCTCCGGAACAGCCGTTGTAGTTAGGCAGGATGAAAGAGGTGAAACAAACTTGGGGGAATTCGGTGAGGGAGATTTTTTGGGGGGTTTGGCACTATTGGGGGACATGCGTCGTCTTTTCTCTGTAAGGGCCCACACCGACCTTTTGTGCCTAGTGATGACCAGGGAGAAGTTCACTAAAGCAATAGAACAATTCCCAGAACTTGTGCCAAGAGTTATGGAGACCATGGTTAAGCGCGTTCGTTTGTGGGAAAAGAGGCTCTTGCTTGAACATGGGGGACTCTGCGACCAATGTCGAAAAAAAGTCGGTGTAAGCTTGATATAAACAAGCTAAAATCCATTACTTGGTAGTAGTGGTTCAGCTTTCGGCTAAGAAGAGGCTGATTGTTGAACACTCATGAAAAGGTTGCAGTTATGATTGCGGATAGAGTTTCATTAGAGCTGAAAAACAGCCTTTCCGAACTAGATACCCTAGGCCAAAGCCTGCAGCAGTTTGGAGAAGCGCTAGGCGTGGCCAACAAGACCTTATTTCAAATCTGTCTCGCCCTGGAGGAGATTTTCAGCAATATCATATCCTATGGGTACGCCGACGATGCTGTTCACTGGATCAAAATCACCATTTCACATGAAAAAGGGATTCTTACAATACGGTTGGAGGATGACGGCATTCCTTTTAATCCCCTGTGGGCGCAAAAGCCAGATTGTGAATGTCCCTTGGAGGAACGAAAGGTAGGCAACCTAGGCATCCACCTTTGCAAAAAGGTTATGGATGACATGATATATGAAAGATTTGGGAACAAGAACGTGCTAACCCTAAAAAAGGACATAAAGAACACGTAGTTGTAGATTTACGATTTTGAGTCAGTTTTATGAGAGCTTCAGCCAAGGTCGGAGCGGTTGATCCCATGTTCCGGGAGGAGCCGTTGCAGTAAGATAGAAGGAGGGGAGGATAAATGGAAGTAGTTGAGAAAAGACAGGAAGAAATTTGTATTTTGGGACTCCTTGGGCGCCTTGATTCGAATACGTCTCCGGGATTCGAGAAAAAAATCTTTGAAGTAATCGGTGATGGTACTAAGAGTTTAGTGGTGGATTTTGCGAGCTTGGATTACATTTCCAGTGCCGGATTGCGGGTACTGTTAAAAGCGGCCAAGGAACTAAAACGTTCCGATGGAAAGATTGTGCTTTGTTCCATGAAGGATTACATCAAGGAGGTCTTTGAGATAGCCGGATTTGTTTCCCTCTTTCCCATAACCTCCTCGGTGGGAGATGCTGTGAAAGAGTTTTAGCCAGGATGTTTCATGTTTTGGTGAAAAGGTCTGGGTTTGATGCTAAGATCACCAATCCCTTTAGCCTTGGCGGATCGCAGCCGCACTGCTAGGAGGTTAAAGTCCCAGTTGGCGCACTTCGCAATTTAAAAAGTATAGCAATATATATCTAAATTGAGAACATAGGTTTAATTTCCCCTCACTCACGGACTGACTGAACAATTCGGTAAGATTGCCATATAGATAGATAACCTTTGTAGGCAAATTAAGTTATCGTCATCATTATAAAATTTAGAACTATCGTAACACTCTAAAGAAGGAAGACCTTGTGGCTTCCTTTTTTTCTTGTGGCACGAATCATGCTTTCTACTTTAGTTATAAAAGAAATGCGGAATGGGAAGGAGAACCCCATGGAGGAATTTCATCATGAAACGGTGCTCGACTACCTGCAGAGCCTTAAAGGGCTGGGCCCCGAACAGTTTCTGGCAACATATAAGCGGCCGTTCTTGGTAGAGAATTATCTGGCCCCCTCCAGCAAAATAAAGTTAGCCAGGGTGGAAACAATCTCAGAACTTGAATTGAATGACCTCCACCCGTCTAGCAGCAAGGGAGAAGACGAATCCCTCCTGCAGGCACGAGTGATAACTCTGCAAAAGAGAGACATTGATTCGTCTGAGCGTATGATTTTCGTGGGGCGTTCCGCCAATAACGATATAGTCCTACCAAACAAGATGGTATCAAAACTTCACGCCTACTTTCGTCAAGTTCCCGGCAGCGGAGTTGTCCAGTTAGTTGACATGAACTCCACCAACGGTACTTTTGTCAATGGGACCAAACTAGCGCCGTCAGTTAAGTCAAGCTTACAGGACGAAGATGTGATATCCTTTGGTCCCGAAACCAAACTGGAATTCTTCAGCCCTGCCTCCTTCTGTCGACTACTTCAGGAGCTTTCCTAACCCGGATATTTGCTGAATTGTCCTTTGGCTAAGTATCATGTCTAGGTTAAAAGATTGAACAAACCCAGATAATAATTTTCTTGACCAATTAATCACAATAATGTAAATTGTCCAACATAGGGAGATGCCAGTCTCCCTTGGTGCCCCTTGCCCCTATCGGCCATCGTGCGCCGGGCCGATAGGGGATCTTTTTTTGTAGCCAATCAATAGAAAATTGTCCGCGTTCGATGATAGGGCAGGGCACGATAGGCATCCTCTTGCCCCAAATGCCAAAGCCAGGTATCCAGCTGAGGGGAATTTACTCTGAACCCCTGACTGGTGAGCTCCTGTCGCAGCAGTTCCACAGCCCAAATCGTCGTCGCTCGGATCTCCACCTCTTCAGGACTACCCGCGGGTATATGCACCAGGTTTTGGATGAGATCCGCCAGTTTTGGTTTGTAGTGCAGTATACCCAGATGGCGAAGGACCTGGGGCAATTTATAGTCAGCGAAACAGGTTAGGTGATCCAAATCACGGAAATTTCCCCAGGACTGACCCGAGAAGGTGGTGTAAAGATCGTGCACCAGCAATTGGGCCCGTTTGTAAAAATAGACCTTCTTGCCGCCGTATGTGGCTGTGTCGTTGAAGCTGGGAAACTCCTCTGCTAACAAATCAATTAGCACTATGGCCGAGCCGGCGGCCTCCTCAAGCACGTGAATAAAGCTCCCCTGGAATCTATCGAGTAAAACCTGTCCAGCCTGACGAAGATTTTGTAACCTTTCCGCAAAGAGGGGAATTTGTCCTCTCCCCCTAAAGATGTGAGCCAAGGTCTCTGAGTCTAGGTCGGCAAGAGTTGTTGCTCGGTGGATGGGAAATCCCTCCTCCATGGCACGTTTAAGGCTGGCAGCCAGTGCCCAGTAACCGGAGAGCGCTTCATCGTTGTAATGAACAGTCCAGAGCGCTGAGTCCACATCTGGCCAGAAGCAATGGTTGACAGTATCAACTAAGAAAAGCCACTCTGCGGTGGCACCGGTGGAGTCAAAAAAGTGGTATGGGGCAGGCCCAAGGGCGAGGGGCGAGATCTCGAGATGTGAACTATCAGCTAGAAGGTCTGATATGGCCTCAGTGTCTATGTGCACATGTTTGCTGTGTTCCACAACTGCTAGACAAGAGGAGAGAACAGAAAGGAGGCTCATGAGCTCGATGGTCTAGTGTCTATAAGGCAAGATTTGGCTGGTCTATTTGGTTAAATTGCTCCACTTTAACTAAGAACTGGCCAAGGATGCAGCCTGCAAAGTAATCCGGCGCAGCCTTTGCACAAGGGTTCGGATGATTTTGCGAAAGTCGGGTGAGAGACTGTCGTATTCCCGCCTTAGTTTGTCGCGATCTATTACCCCCAATTTGACTTCTCCCTCAGCTACCACTGTGGCCGAACGTGGTTCTTTGCCCATGTCCAAGAACTCAAGTTCACCAATGAATTCCCCCTCGCCGAGCTTGGCAACGGTTACTTTGCCTTTTGGAGTATTCTTGGTCACCTTAACTTGGCCCTCCATGATTACATACACCCAATCGCTGAATCCTCCTTCATCAAAGATAACCGTCCCGTCCGAGTGCGTTTCTTCATCACGAATATACAGCAGATCTATCACTTGAATCTCCTTCCGCCTTGGCATTAAATCTGGTGAATACAAGTTAGTATAGTGTTTTTACTTGCCCTTGTTCAAGCCAAAAGCACAAACTTGAAGCAGACACACCCGGAGAACCAATCATTGATCTGGTCTCAGAGCGAGTTTGTTGGGCAGCAATGGCAGCTAGTTGCAGAAGTGATGGAGCGAGAGTTATTAGAGATTGTTGATTGCAGATTTCAGATTTTAGATTTAAGATTACAGGCTGTGAAAACACTAAAGCTTAAAATTTAGGAGCCAATCAATGCGAGTCAGTGATTTCCCGGTTGACATTCAGCCCCATCTTTTTCCTCAGCCTTCAGGCGATCTGATTTATCGCTGCCTACAGTGCGAGGAAATCTTTAACATTGAATCGCTACTCTATACTTGCCCTGAGTGCAAAAGCGTCCTCTTGATCGAAGATCGTGAATGGCAAAGGTTGAAAGAGTTCAGCGGTTCATTCTGGCGGCGTCTGTTTGACTACCGCAAGATGCTCAACCACCCTGCCTTAAAGGGGATTTTCCTTTACTACGAGATAATTGCTCCAGTGATACCGCTGGAAGACATTATTTACCTGGGGGAGGGTCATACCCCGGTAGTTCAAGCAAACGATGGACTAAGAGATTGGGTGGGAGTTGATTTCTATTTCAAAAATGACGGGCAGAACCCGAGCGCTTCCTTCAAGGATAGAGGAATGGCATGTGCCCTGAGCTATTTGAATTATCTGGTGCGCAGTCAAAACTTAACCGAGGTGTTGTCCATATGTGCCTCCACGGGAGACACTTCAGCTGCTGCAGCACTCTACTCTGCCTACATGAGCAAAAAGGTTAAATCAGCGGTCTTATTGCCACACAAGAAGGTCACACCCCAACAAATCTCTCAGCCTCTGGGAAGCGGTGCGCGGGTGTTCGAGATCCCGGGAGTATTTGACGACTGCATGAAGGTAGTAGAGCATCTTGCTGATAATTACCATGTGGCACTGCTGAATTCAAAAAACGCCTGGCGCATTCAAGGGCAAGAGTCCTACTCCTTTGAAGTAGCTCAGAGTTTTGACTATGACCTGGCAAACAAGGTGGTGCTGGTGCCCATCGGTAACGCCGGCAATATTACCGCAATAATGGGAGGGTTTCTAAAATTGCTCGACCTTGGAGTGATAGATACTCTGCCCAAGATTATTGGCGTCCAGTCGGAGCATGCCGATCCAGTTTACAGATACTACAGAGAGACCGACCCAAGTAAGCGTATTTTTCGCCCCGTCACTGTCAAACCCAGTGTGGCCCAAGCGGCCATGATAGGCAATCCGGTTTCCATGCCCAGGGTAATACGTTTGGTTGAAGCTTACGAACAGGTTCCAAACAGTCCCGGGGTTTTTGTAGTGCAGGTAAGTGAACAGGAGATTATGGACTGCCAACTCATTGCTAACCGAAATGGCCATATCGCTTGTACTCAAGGGGGAGAATGTTTGGCTGGTTTGCTCAGAGCCCGAAAAGAAGGGATTGTATCAGATCAGGAGGTGGCGGTTCTCGATGCCACCGCTCATGCGCTCAAGTTTGCCGGATTCCAAGAGAGTTATTTTGGCGACAATTTGAACGGAGCCTATGAAATTGTGCCCAAAGATGAATTGAGGAATTTTCCCACCTTGGTCGAAGCTCCTGGGGTGGAAAGGCTGCCCGCACCGGGAAAGCCCTTATCTGAAGATGAGTTTCAGAAATTCGTGGTGGCGACCGCCAGGGAAATTGCCCGAGAACTTGATCTGAAAGAGAAAGGGTCGGGGTAGCCGATGAACCTTTCATTCAGAGGTGTTGAGCCGGTGGTAGATCCCAGCGTGTATGTGGCCCCTGGAGCTGTCATCATAGGGGATGTGGTCATCGGCCCAGAGTCGAGCATTTGGTTTGGAACTGTAGTTCGTGCCGACGTGCACTACATTCGCATCGGGGCCCAAACTAATATCCAAGACCAGTGTATATTGCATGTAACTGGTGGGACCCACCCACTGAATGTGGGTAACCGGATTACTGTAGGACACAGGGCTATCATTCACGGTTGCACTATTGAAGACGGTTGTCTTATTGGCATGGGGGCAGTGTTATTGGATGGCTGTCACGTGGGTAGTGAAGCCATAGTAGCTGCAGGATCTGTGGTGTCAGAAGGAAGCCACATTCCCCCCCGCACTCTTGCCATGGGATTACCTGCAGAACCTCGCCGAGCGATTACCGAAAAGGAACTGGCCCGGGCTAAGTACTCTGCCTCGCATTACATAGAGCTCGCCCAGATATACCGACGTGAGCATACTCCCGAGGCATAGAGCATGGGGCATGGAGCATAGAGTCATTTCTCATTGCTCATTTCTCATTGCACATTTGAAGCTAAGGAGCACTATACAAAAATGAGAAATGAAAAATCCTAAATGCGAAATGTGAAATTACATGGTGCCTTGCTGGATTACTCTTTGCTCTCCGCACTAGGCCTTGGCAGGTTTCCTCCAGCGGTCAGATGGATTGAGGTAATATTGGCGCATCTGGTTGGCATCGAGTGCCTCGAATATTATGCGGTGGCGGTTAAGTTCTTCCAGAGCACTTAAAAGCGCCTCGGGTTTGTCATTCCAAAATGTTCCCGCCGACTCAATGGTGATTGGCGTACCGCTTTCGGCCAGATTGCAGATTAATATGTAAGCCGAAGTAGCTTCCACAGACAAATTTAAACTAAAAATCTTCCTATCCATAACCATCGATCTCCTTGTTCTCTAGAGCGGGTAACAGAGACTATAATAATAGCTGCTGAAGCACAAGGAAAGACGTCGAGCCCGGATATTACATGAATCACCTGCTGCGACCACGAAACTGGGAACCCGCTTGCGGGACTGAGCGGAGCGCAGCGAGCGCGAATAATATGGCCGTCCTCCCTGGCGTCCTCGGGTGTCGGCCCCTGCGACGTACCGTTAAGGTACGCCTCGGGACCAATCCCGCGGTCCCGCGGGACGGTTGCCAGGTGGCACGCCCATCTTCGCGGTCTCGCGACAGCAATTCATGAAACATCCGGGCTAGAATTTAAATGTAGAACACTCTAGATCTTTTTATAGCTTTTTGTCTAGGTCAAGAAGCCTCAAAAAAGGTATTTCCCTAAAAATTGCACTAATATAATTACATTTTTGTGGTTGCATGTGATTTTGTTATTGAGTATGTTTTTTCTGTTTACCAACACCTTCATATAATCCTTTCGTAGGGTTTTTGTGCGACGGTGGAAGGTATTTATGGCAGGGATAAAGCAATGAAAAATGTTTATGAGAACGTCCTCCAGCTGATTGGCAACACACCTTTGATTCTGATAAACCGCCTAAATTCAAATCCAAAGGTGAGTATTTATGCCAAGCTGGAGTCTCGAAATCCAGGCGGTTCAGTCAAGGATCGCATTGCTTTGCAAATGGTTGAACAGGCGGAGCTCAGAGGAGAGCTTACGCCGGAAAAGACCATAATCGAAGCCACAAGTGGCAATACTGGCATTGGCTTGGCCGTGGTAGCCGCAGTAAAAGGATATAAAATTACCCTGGCCATGCCTGAGACTGCCAGTCAAGAGCGCCAGAAGATACTCAAAGCACTTGGGGCTGAGATATTGCTTACCCCTGGGGCCCTGGGAACGGACGGTTCTATAGAGAAGGTTTATGAACTGGCCCGCCAGTTTCCTGATCGTTATTTCATGCCTGACCAATTCAATAATGAAGACAACTGGAAGGCTCACTATTACACAACCGCCAAAGAAATCTGGGAACAGACTGAGGGTAAGGTTACTCACGTAATAGCGACTCTTGGCACTACCGGTACCGCTATCGGCATAACGAGACGCCTGAAAGAGTACGACCAAGACATATGTGTGATTGCGGTCGAGCCCTATATGGGACATAAAATTCAAGGGCTCAAGAATATGAAAGAGTCATATGTTCCAGGGATTTTTGCTAAAGAGCTCTTGGATGAGATAGTTCATATAGAAGATGCCGAGGCTTTCGAAACAGCGAGGAGGTTGGCCAGGGAAGAGGGCCTTTTTGTAGGAATGAGCGGTGGGGCCTCCATGGCAGCGGCCCTCCGTACTGCACTTAGGTTGGAAGAGGGAAACATTGTGGCCATCCTTCCCGATGGTGGTGAACGGTATCTCAGCACGAACCTATTCACCACCCTGTCGGAGCCAGATTTTCGCTTTTACAATACCTTCTCACGTCAAAAAGAAGAATTTAAGCCGATCTCGGAAGGTAAAATCTCTATTTTTACCACCGGTCCAGCGGTGGGGGAATCACTCGAGCTAACTGAGAGTCGCCGTTTGGTCGTAGCCGATCTCCTCCGGCGTTATTTGGAATATAAGGGTTTTGAGGTAAGTCAAGCTATCAACTTAACCGACATGGGAGAAAAGGCCATATTGGATTCTAGTCACGGCTTAGATACTGACGCCGAGCGGTATATGGAGATCTGCCGGAGGGATACAAAAGTCTTGGGGGTACAACCCGCCACTTACTATCCCCGTACAAGCGAATACGTCGATGATATCCTAGAGATTAGCAAGATCTTAATGGAGAAAGGTATAGCTTACGAAAAACTCCGTTCGGTATATTTTGACATTTCCAAATTTGCTGACTATGGAAAGCTGTCTCGCGTGGATTTGCAAAAAATCAGGCTCGGCAAGACAGTTGATCTCGAAGCTTATGAGAAGGAGAATCCGCGAGATTTTACTCTTCTTAGACGGGCGACTCTGGCCGAGCTGAAAAGGGGAATATATCTAAAAACTACCTGGGGAAACGTGCTGCCCTCCCTGCATCTCGAGACAGTAGCTTTAGCCATGAAACAGCTGGGAACTACCATAGACATTCATGTAAGCAGTTTGGACTTTTTGTTTCCTCACAATGAAAACGAAATAGCCATCGCCCAAGCAGCCACGGGCAAACCTCTCGCCAACTACTTCATTCATTGCGAGCGGGTGGTTGAGGATGGCAAGAAGATGTCGAGAGAAGGTGAGGGTAGGGAGACGGTGCAGCAACTGCTAAATCGGGGGTACAGTGGCAGACAGATACGTTACTGGTTGCTGGCTACCCATTACCGTAAGCCCCTGCATTATGAAGAGGGCAGATTAGATGAGGCTGCACGGAGCCTGGAACGGTTGGATGAATTTGTCCAAAGGTTGCAATATGTAGTTGCAGGTGACGATGCCGGCGAAGTCGATCAGTTAATCTATGAAGTTGAGCAGAATTTTGACGAGGCAATGGGCGACGACCTGAACATTTCATCAGCCCTTGCTGCTATCTTCAGTTTTGTCCGCAAACTCAATCCATACATTTCTGAGGGTCGTCTGAGCGAGGGTCAAAAGGAAGCAGCCCTTGCAGCGATGGAGCGACTGGATTCTGTGTTGAACCTTATTCACTGCGCAGAGGCTGACCTGGATGAGAAAACCTGTCGACTTCTTGAAGCCAGAGCTGAGGCTAGAAGGAGTAAAAGATGGGAAGTGGCTGACCGAATCCGGCACGAACTTCTGGAGCTTGGTATCAGGGTTGTTGATACTCCGGAGGGAACCCGCTGGAAACGGGTAGAAAATTAGATGGGGTAAGATCACCACTCTTGACATTTGACTATATGTCTCTCCGGCTTTTGCGAGGGACTAGGGTTTTGAGACTTGCACCTGAAGAGTCAACGGTGACGGTCTTACCCCATTTTATCTAAGGGCAACTTACATGTATGTTATCACCGGTGCAAATGGGAACGTTGGCAGAAGGTTGGCAGAGATACTGCTAGCCGAGGGGAAGAAAGTTAGAGTTGTCAGCAGAAATGTCGACCGGCTTCAGCCGCTGGCTCACAGAGGGGCAGAGGTATGTATGGGATCTTTGCAGGATGAGGCCTTTCTAGCGCAAACATTTCGAGGAGCTAGGGCTGCCTATGTAATGATTCCCCCCAACCATCAGGCTGAGAACCTTAGAGCCTACCAGAATAGAGTTGGCAACGTAATCTTCAACGTCCTTAAGAACGCAGGGGTAGACTATATTGTCAATTTGAGCAGTTTGGGTGCACACCGGCCTGATAAAACAGGACCGGTATTGGGATTGTACGATCAAGAGCAACGACTGAATTGGCTGGAAAAAGCTAATCTAGTCCACTTACGGCCAACGTTTTTTATGGAAAACCTTCTCAGCAATGTTCACCTAATTAAGACTAGGGGAATAAATGGAACCCCTTTAAGGGGTGACCTTGCCCTTCCCATGGTGGCAACCAAAGACATTGCGAGGGTGGCAAGCGAGTATCTGCTGGAACTGGGATTCAAGGGGATAGTGGTTCGTGAGTTGCTGGGTCAGAGAAATATTAGCATGAATGAAATGACTCAGATTCTAGGAAAAGCCATTGGCCTGAACAACTTACAATATGTCCAATTCTCCTTTGAAGAAGCAGAGAGCTCAATGATTGAGGCAGGGTTTTCTCGTGATGTGGCTCAATCATTACTGCAACTATATGGGAGCATCAACGAGAGAATTGTAATTGTCGGAACAGAACGAACAGATGAAAACACTACGGAAACCCCATTCGAGGAATTCGCTGAGAGTTTTGCGGCGGCTTATGGTGCTGGCTGAGGTGTTTTAAAAGCTAGGCAAATTCCCCCAACCACCTTTAAACAAAAGGGGGACTATTTTACAATAGAATTCCGCTGGAACTGAATGGTAAAGTCCCCTTTCTTGAAAGGGAACTTTTGGGGATTTCGAGTTTATGCGGAGGCTTTGTCCATGGCCTATCCCTCCACCTTGGATAAATCGAGACTGGATATTCTCATATATTCGCACGATGGTCGGGGTCTTGGTCATGTTAGTCGGGGGGTGACCCTTGGCATGACCTTTAGAAGACTTTTCCCCGAACTCAGAGTCCTTTTTTTGTCTGGATTCAAACAGACAGCCATGCTGATTGGCGCATGTCCGTTGGAATGGATAAAGTTGCCTTCCTACGAGACAAATATCATCGAGGGGAGTTCCAGAGGCCGAAGGGGAAATATAAACATCAAAAACTGTTACTTAGGGCCCGCGAGAGCGAACATGATAGAATCAATAATATTTAACTTTAAACCACGCTGCGTATTAGTAGATCATGAACCTTTGGGGAAAAGAGAAGAATTACTGCCTTCTTTGAGATTAGCAAAAGGAACTGACACCATTTGGATCCTTGGTATTCGCGCTGTTGTTGGTGAAGTTGCCACAATTTGGTCGGAGTTATCAAAGAATACTTTCAAGGATTACTACCACTCGCTATTATGGTACGGAGATAAGCATATATTGGGAGAGGAGATTCCCAAAGCCATTGGGCAGTACTTTGATAAGGAACCAATTAATACTGGATATGTATCGCGATTCCTAGAGCTGAAGCACTGGGCATCCTACAGTTCCGAAAGATTTGCCGGTACGATTGCAGTTCCTTGGCTTAGTGAACTGTCAGTGACATTTTTGCGAAATCTACATGGAGCTCTCCTTGAGGTGGGTGACCATCATGGCAGATGGAGAATATTCACCGACTTGAACAGGCTAGAAGCAGAGGACCAGAAGATTAAACTTAAGTTTGATGATCTTGCTGCCTGTACGGTTGAAAATATTAGTGATCAATATTTAGCATCCCTTGCAAATTCAAAAGTTGCAATGATTTATGGAGGCTACAACAGCCTAACAGACATCATGGCGGCAGGGGTTCCATCCGTCGTCATAGTCAGGGAAATGAACGACAAAGAACAGGACGAACATGTAAGTAAGATAAGTAAGGCGAGACCCAACTTGATTTACCCTATAAGAGAAAGTGAGGTTACTCGGAAGGCACTAGTTGAAGCGTTGGAGAGACAGTTGAGTGTTAAAATAAAAGAAGATCAGGAAATATCACTCAAGGGTTCAGAAGTATCTGCCCATAAGGTAGTCGAGCTAATCGGACATTTCCATTAATTTGAGCCAACCATCCTCGCCCTAAATATCATTTCCTCAGATGGTGTATCTCAACATCCGATCCGTTACCTACCACCACAATACGAAGGGAAATGGCTTTTTGCCTCTGGGGATTGGCCAATCTATGAACCTCCACCTCACTTTGATCCAGATGGCCTATCTTGTGCAATTCGCGGAGCAGATGGGGAAAACGCTGCTCCGGCACTTTGACGTCGATCAAACGAGCTGAACTCGAATTAAGGGAACGAGTCGGCTCCCTTTCCTGCACCACTGGCTCGGAGATAGAACGGAGCATAGATTCAAGCTGGCGATCAGCCCTGGAGAAGTCCTTGACTCTGAGGACCATAACCGGGACAGGAGTTTGACTACCTCCCCGTCGGGCTGAGAAATTGGCTGCTGACTGGCTGGAAGTACCACTCATGTTCAAGGTATTATCTTGGCCTGAGAAGAAAGACCGGAAAGAAAAGGATGGCGGCAAAACCTGCCAGAAGGTAAGGGAGACGATTAACCCTGCAGCAGCTACCCCCAATGGCAGCCATCTGGGGATATAATCAAAAGGCCATAGAATTTTACGGAGGCGACGTTCCTTCAACCTTGCCATCACCACGGCACTGAGATGTGCGGGAGGGTGCAGATTTGGCAGTCGGCTCAGGATCTCCTTGGTTTTCTGCAGGGAGTTCCATTTGCGATAGCAAGACAAGCATTTTCTCAAGTGGAACTGCAGCTTTTCGCTCTCTTGCAAAGAAAGCTCGCCGTCCAGATAATCATTGAACTGTGATTCGTACTTGCGGCACTCCATAGCCTACTCTAGTTTATCGGCCAAACATTCCTGTAAAGCGGCTCTAGCACGATGTAATCTCGATTTCACTGTGCCGGGATTTAGAGAGAGCATTTCACTCAGCTCCTCATAGGAAAAGCCCTGCACATCTCTCAAAAGCAATATTTGTCTTGCCTGAGGAGCCATCTGATTAAGGCACGACTGAACTTGGATGGCCAAGCTTTTGCTCAGTGTCCATTGCTCCGGTGTTGGAGCAATGTCAGCCAATAACTCGGGATTTTGCCAGGGGCTTTCTTCGCCGGGTCGTAATCGCCTGCTCTGTCTGGCAAAAAAGTCTCTTCTCGCTAGGTATTTGATGCGATTGCGTGTTTGATTTAGGGCAATCCGATAGAGCCAGGTAGAAAACTTTGCCTCGCCCCGAAATCTCCGGATACCCCGGAAAGCAGCCACGAATATATCTTGGGTCAAATCCTCAGCTTCCTCCTCGCTTCCCAACATGCGATAAGTGAAATTGTAGATCTGTTTTTGATGTAGCCGCATCAACTCGGCAAAAGAATCCCGGTCTCCTTGTCGACATCGATCAACGAGAAGCTGTTCCTCCTCCTGCTTAAAAGATCTACTTTGTTGAGCCAACGGTCCCGTTTCCATTTATGGGGATTAGACAACAGTGAACAAAAAAAGTTCTATGTGTTTTACGTCAAAAAATAACATAAATTCCTCCCTCTTGTCCAAGGGCGAGCTCTTAAACGCTGCAGGGGAGGGGATTTTGAGGTGGTCGGACAACCTCTGCAGGGCCATTTGTCGGTGAGATTTAGCAAGGCAAATCAATTAGAAGTCAGAAAGAGAAGGTTTTCCCAATGACTTTAGGTAAGAGGTGTCGTTGAGGAAGGCGATAATCCATTGACCGTCCCTGTAAATAAACAGATTGGTGCTGGCGGTGTCTTGCTGAATGCGCCAGAAGTGACTGTTGTCCAATCCCAGCAGGGCACAACAGATTACTTTGTTTGGAACCCGGTGGGCCACCAGGACGAAATTCTCATCTTTATGTTGAAGTAAAAGCCCTTCTAGTCCCGTCATAGTGCGAATTCGCACCTCTTCTAAACTTTCACCACCAGGAAACTTGATTTTATGGGGTTCACGGTGCCACAAGGAATGGAGCTCTGGATGCTTTTCCTTGACCTCTTGGTTCTCCAGTCCCTCCCATTCTCCGTAACTAATATCGATTATGGCGTCGAAGGGAGTAACCGGGATGTCATGGAACTTCGCTATGTTTTCAGCTGTTTCAATAGATCTGGAGAGAGGGCTGCTGTAGATTGCATGGAGGGTCTCGTCCTTAAGTGCCTCCCCGGCTAGGTGCACTTCTTGTTTTCCGGTCTCATCTAAAGGAATATCCGCCCGCCCTCGAAAAATCTCGCCTACATTCCAAGCAGTCTGGCCGTGGCGGACCAGGTAGACTTTGGACACTATCTACCCCTCCATTTCTGAAAGATCTTTGATCTGCTGGTGCAACTCTTTAGTCTTTTCCGTCCTAGCTCGATCACGATCTTTCACCAAACGGAGAAGGTTTTCTTCCACCTCGACCAGTTCACTTTCTGTGATATCTCTACCCTGAAGATGAGCATCGATAAGGGTCCGGTAAGCACGTATCATTTGGCCGATGAGTGCAACAGGATACTCCCGCCCCTGAACTTTGAGTGTTTGCAGGCCTAAATCGACGTATTGTTTAAACTCTTCGCCCTGGATGGCAAAGGCCACGTTAGGTTGTCTGCGAATCTTTTCATTGATAGCAGAGATTTCTCTGGAGCTTTTGCCTTTACGGCGCATCAATTTTTCTCTTTGTGCTTCGCTGAGGAGACAAAAGCGGAAACAGCTCCCGCTCCGGTCAGGCCAGCCCTCGTATTCGACGATATCGTGGCCTTCTTCATCCTTGTAGACTTTCTTAAGGTATGAGTCGCTGGTGATTTCGTGGAACAGGCAGTTGCCTACTCCACCAATGCAACGATTGCCGTGGATCAGCACTTCGGTTAGGACGCCGACTTCGTCGGCCTCTTTTTTGAAACGAGCCAATTTTTCCACCGTGTTGATCTCGGTGGAGGCCACAATTTGGGAAGCGCCTGCCTCGCGGTAATACTCCATTTCCTCTCTGGAACGAATATTACAGCCCACACTGGCGTGGATAACCAGTCCTGGAAAATCGCGCTTGATGAGCCGCATTAGGTCGGGGGTCTTGGCGATGACACCTTCCGCCCCCCATTGGGCCCACTTGGATGCTTTGCCAAGGACACGAAAGAAGCTGTTTTCTGGAACATCGGTGTTAATAGCAACCCGGATCTTGCCACCATGATCGGCAGCAATGCTTATTGCCTCTTTAATCTGGCTGTCCTCTAACTCCCAGGCGCATTTTCTTCGACTGAATCCCTTCGCGCCAACATAGACAGCATCAGCGCCATTGGCAAAAACTTCTGCCACCATTTCGAGGCTGCCACCGGGTGCCAGCAACTCATTCATGCTACTAAGTCCTCCTTAAGCGTAAAGTTTCCATATCAGATGGAGGTGATTAAATCGCGCTAAAGTAGCACCAAACATTCTTTAAGGCAACTATTTTGAGCTCGTGATAATTATAACAATTCTAGAAAATACTGCAACAGCTGTCAAAACATTTTTGCCTTGGGATTCTTCCGACCCCAACACAAATAATATATTATAACATGTAGAGCTCGGAATCTATTCAGAGAACCAAAAGTAGGGCTGAGCCAATTTTTGCTGGGAGTCATGGAATGAAAAAAAGGAGGCGGCCTTCTTCAGGACCGCCTCCGAAGCGAAGGGTAGAACAGCATTAGGGGCAATTTACTTATTTATTACTGCTGCAAGGCTAAGGGTGCCTGCATTGGTTCTGATCATAAGAGTGCGGCCGACTAACTCCACCTCTCTCACATCCACCCACTTGCCGTCGAGCAAGACAGTCATAATCGAACCATCCCTGCTCAGACATGTGATTTGGTGGGCAGCGAGGGTGTCGGAGATTATCTTACTTTGAGAATCGCTTTCCTTGGCGTAGGCTTTTGCACCAAAAGATCCTGGCTGAGGACCGATTACAAAAACGGTCAGCACGAGTAGCAGCATGGTGATAGTGAGCAAAAAGCCATGTTTTTTCACAAGGTCTCCTCTTTGATATTTTCCCAACTTTCAAGCAAGCCACATGCCATGGATTGAGAGAGGGGATAGCGCCGCTAAAGGTTACAGTCATAGGTGGATTTGAAATAGGTGAGGAGAAAAAATAATGATAAATTAATAAGTTAAAAATGAGGTCAAAGGAGTTCGTATGCCCCTGGGTTCAAAAAGTAAGGAGGGAAAAGAAGATCACCTTGGTACACATTTAAATACCAGAGGTATTCTTTTGTGCATCTAAAGAGGGAATTGAGACCTATTAATAGTGACAGGGTTTTGCGGTAATTTTCAAATTCTTATGCAAAGTTATTCCACGAGTTCTGCTTTGCCGCTCAACCACATGAAGTAGGTAAAGATCTCGACGTCCTGGAAGTGGGATTTGACCAGAGCTCGTGCAGCTTTGAGATCTTCTCTATGGGTGGCGAGTTCCTCTTCGCTGTCGGCGACATCCTCCAAACCGTAGGCCCCGCAGTCCTCGTGATTGATGAGGTAGAACTGGCGCACCCCATGGAGATCATAAGCGACATTTAACATTTCCAACAAAAAGTCACGGTCTCTTCTATCTTGCGGCTGGGCAAGACTCTTTATTGCTCCGGCAACGCGGATGATATCTGCCCCAGCCCCAACAAGTTCTTGTTCAGCAAGGAAGTTGGCCAGTGAATCATGGAGACGAAAATCCATACAATAGACCAGACATGCTTTACATCCGTGTGCTGCCATAACCATTAGTCCTTTCGTTGGCCAATGTGGTTAGCGATATTTTTTCCAGAGAGACTACTATAAGGAGACGAGTGCCAAAGCTGATACTTGTCAACCGAGGTCCGAGGAAGTTTACCTCAGGTTAATGCAATCGTGCAATTAGATTTCGACCTTATATTTGATCAGAGAAAAACTGATCCTCGGAACCAAGTCAAGTTTCAATGGTTTTGCAGGTAAATATGACGTAGTGTTTAGGAGTCCTGGAGTAATGAGGAAGGTTTCAGTGTTCAGGTCTATCATTTCTGAGACCTGACACCTGAAATCTACATTCTGGAATCTAAAATCGCTGCACTCCATTACTCCAGATTAATTCCGCATAAGGGAAAGACCTTAGAACCTACCGCAATAGTCGACTCAAAGTTTACTCTTTGGCTCCTGGATTCTCTACTTAATGGTTGAATATTTTCTCAAATGGGGTAAAAGAAACAGTTGACTTGGAGCGGGATTTTATTTGCACATGATAAGGAGTGACTCATAATGCGCATACTTTCAGGTATTCAGCCTTCAGGGAGCCTGCACATAGGCAACTATTTCGGCATGATGAAACCCATGATTGCTTATCAAGAGGAAAACGAGCTCTATTGCTTCATTGTAAACTATCACGCCATGACTTCGGTTATAGACGGAGAGCAACTTGCTTCGGGGACAATGGAGGCGGCACTCGACTTCCTCGCCCTCGGCCTGGATCCTGACAGGGCAATCTTTTGGGTACAGTCAGATGTGCCGGAGGTGACGGAATTGACCTGGATCCTCAACAATGTAACCCCCGTTGGCCTCCTACTCAGGAGCCATTCCTACAAAGATAAGATCGCTCAGGGGATATCGCCAAATCATGGTCTTCTTTCTTACCCGGTGCTTATGGCCGCAGATATTCTTCTCTACCGGTCAGAAAAGGTTCCGGTGGGGCAAGATCAGCAACAGCACTTGGAGATTGCCCGAGACATCGCCATCAAGTTTAACCATTTGTTCGGGGAGACCTTCGTAATTCCCGAGGCGGAGATCAATCCCAATATACCCACGGTTCTGGGGCTAGACGGCAGGAAGATGAGTAAATCATACGACAATACCATTGAAATCTTCGCCGAAGAGGAAATCCTTCGTGGAAAAATCGGTGCCATAGTCACCGATTCCACTCCTGTAGCAGATCCCAAAGACCCTGACAAATGTAACCTCTACGCTATTGCATCTTTGTTTCTAACTGAGGGGGAAAAGGCTGAGCTGGCGGACCGCTATCGTCGTGGCGGGCTAAGATACAGTGATGTCAAGAAAGAACTCTTCAATTTGATTTGGGATTTTTTTGGGGAGGCCCGTGACAGGCGTGAGAGATTGCAGCGGAATCCTAGCCAGATTCGCGACATTTTGAAGGCCGGTGCTGAGAAGGCCAGGGCCAAGGCCCTTCCAACCCTGGAGATGGTGAGAAAAAAGGTAGGATTGGCTTACTAAAAATAAAGTCTTTAACCATCATCACTCATCTTCAAGTTGCTTTATATCCTCTACCACTCGTGTTGTGTGCCAATCAATCTGACGGCAGATACCACGAATTATCTTCACATCCCTAGCTTGAAGCCCCACCCTGGAAAAGAAACGTCGGATGTTTTGCATCCAGTAGTCCGGGTTTTCCGTATTGATAAAATTGACCTTGAGGAAGGTCTCCTTTAGATGTTCATACATACCGTCAAGCTCCCGTCGGGTTGCCAGCCGGGGGACGAACTGCTCAAGCGGTTGATTTGCTGCTAGCCTGAGTTCATAGCAAAGGATCATAACTGCCTGTGCCAGATTCAGCGATGAAAAACTTGAAGTTGGAATCGTAACCAAGCTGTGACAATAATGGAGTTGAGCGTTGGTGAGTCCCCGATCCTCAGGGCCGAATAGCAAGGCAACTCTGTTGTTGTGACAAATTGGTACCACCTCTGCTGCCATTTCCCTTGGGGTTTTTAACTGCCTCCTCTGACCGCCCGTACGGGCCGTGGTGCCAACCACATAATTGAAAGGTTGCAGCGCGGTGGGTAGATCTTCAAATAGCTCCATATTTTCCACCAGATCAGCTACGGCAAGGGTGGCCATTTTAAGGATCCGGGTAAGGTCACAATTTTTGGGTGAAACCAGGATAAGCTGGGAGATTCCCATGTTAGCGGCTGCCCGCGCTGCAGCTCCTATGTTTTCGGAGATTTGCGGACGATGCAACACAATGGCTATGTGGTCGAGGTAAGATGCGGACTCTTTCATGGACGCCTCACTGCAGGTAAGCTGTGGTAGGGGGTATTATACCTCAGTATCGTCTCTGTTTTAAAGCCATGAGCCCAGATGGTTGCAGATCCAGAGGCTCTGGCCTTCCATGGACAGAAGAGAGCTGGCAGCTGACAGCAGACTGCCAGGGAAACTAGGCACTAAGCACTAGGCACCAAATTATTGAAGAATTCAGGAGTCAGCATCCAGAATTCAGGAGGCAAGAACATGAAGATCGTTTTTCCATTCTAGCTACTGGCTCCTAACTCCTGTCTCCTTGAGCCCTAACGATTTCAACGATTTGAACGGCTTGAACGATTTTAACGATTTGAGACCTTGTTGACAGGGATCAGGCCTCTTTACTAGAATAGGATCGATTCATCAGCGCTGAAGAATAATTTACCTTATCTCGCCTCGCTCGTAGACTGCCCTCAAAGACACGAAAGGTTGCGCTGATAACATGGCTCTCCGAATTCTAATTGTTGTCACCCTGGCCGGCTCGTTTCTGTTGTGTACAAGCGCCAATATTTCCGACGCGGCCGCCATGGAGGGTAATACTATGGAGTTGGAACAAATCCGTGAGTCGGTGATTGCCGGATCCTGGTATCCGGGGAATGCTTCTCGTCTGCAGCTGGAAGTCCAAGCCTATCTCAGCCAAGCTTCGGTTGCGGATTTCAAAGGACAACTGATTGCGCTCATATCACCCCATGCTGGTTACCGCTATTCTGGACAGGTTGCTGCCTATGCTTACAAGGTCCTGGAAACACTAAAATTCGATACTGTAGTGGTAATTGCTCCGAGCCATAGGGCTTACTTTAAAGGTGTATCCGTGTATGACCGAGGAGGCTACCGCACGCCACTTGGAGTAGTGCCACTAGACAGGCAGTTGGTGGCTGAACTCAAGGAACGTGAAAGTCGAATTAGCTATGTTCCCAAGGCCCATAGCCAGGAACATTCCCTTGAGATCCAGCTTCCCTTTATTCAGGTTGTTATGCCTGAAGGCAAACTTGTTCCTCTCGTCATGGGGGATCAGAGTTTTGACACCTGTCAGTGGTTAGCCCAAGCGCTGGCGCACTGCATTAGGGATAAGTCGGCAGTAGTGGTAGCAAGTTCTGATCTGTCCCATTTCCATCCGTACAAAGAGGCAAAAAGACTGGATCAGGTGGTGATTGACAGGGTGAATGAATTTGATCCGCGGGGGTTGAGCGATGATCTGGCCGGGGGCAAATGCGAGGCCTGCGGGGGCGGTCCTATGGTTACTGCCATGTTGCTTGCCCGCGAATTAGGGGCAAATAAGAGCCGCGTGCTGCACTACGCTAACTCTGGCGATGTTACTGGTGATCATAGCGGCGTGGTGGGTTACATGGCCGCTGCTTTGTGGACGAACCCTAAAAAACCCAGAGGGCAACACCAGGGAGATCAAAGGCTTGGGGTGGATTTGGGGCTCACCTCAGAGGAGAAAGTGCAACTGCTAAAGATTGCTAGAGATGTTGTGGAGGCCTGCTGCCGGGGCGGGAAGCCCCCTAAGCCTGAAGTTGTTTCTCCCACCTTGAATGAGCCAAGGGGTGCATTCGTCACCCTCCACAAGGATGGAAAACTCAGGGGGTGCATAGGTCACATTCGGGCGCAAAAACCTTTGGTTGAGACTGTTGTCGAGATGGCGGAGGCCGCTGCCTTTCAGGATCCCCGTTTTCCCCCCGTAACTTCAAAGGAGTTAGGTCAGCTGGAGTATGAGATTTCTGTTCTCACCCCACTTAGACGAATCAAAAATGTGGAAGAAATACAAGTTGGAATACATGGAATTTACATGAAACGTGGCGCCTCGAGTGGACTGCTGTTGCCGCAAGTGGCAACTGAATGGGGCTGGGACCGCGTCACTTTTTTGGAACACACCTGCACCAAGGCTGGGTTACCGGAGGATGCCTGGAAGGACAAAAAAACAGAGATATATATCTTTTCTGCTGATGTATTCTCGCCAGACGACTTATAAGCAGAGGTCAGACGACCGAGGACAGACGACAGAAGTCAGAAGTCGGAGATCAGAGGTCAGACGATTCAAGTTCCAAGTTCAAAGTTAAGAGCTAAGAATGCAAGAATTCCGCAGCTTACCGGCTACCGTTTACCGTTTACGATATAATCGATTTCAACGGTTTTTAGCAGATGGAAAAAAGCATTAGCAGGCGAGATTTCCTGAAACGATGCGGCCGTTGTGCCCTGCTGGGTTTGACTCTTGAGTCCCTTGTCTTGACGACGACTGCCTCCCGTTCGCAGGCCTTGGGTTTGAAGAAAGGTTTCCTGGGCCGCAAGCTTTCCCCTTTTTTCACTCCCCTTGAAGATGGTAGCGTAAGGTGTGAGCTTTGCCCCCACCTTTGCGAAGTGGAGGTGGGTGAAAGGGGCTATTGTGAAGTTCGGGAAAACATTGGTGGCCGCTACTATTCGCTGGTCTACGGTAACCCCTGTGCAGTTCATGTGGACCCCATAGAAAAGAAGCCTTTTTATCATGTTCTCCCCACAAGTCGTTCTTTCTCTATTGCCACTGCGGGATGCAATTTCGATTGCAAGTTTTGTCAAAACTGGGAAATCTCACAGGCTCGGCCGGACGACACCCACAATTACGACCTGCCCCCTGAACAGGCGGTAGAGCTGGCCTTAAGGTACAAATGTCAATCCATCGCTTCCACTTATGTGGAGCCCACAATCTTCACCGAATACATGATCGACATTGGTATACTTGCTCAAAAGCAGTCCGTCTTGAAGGTAATGCATTCCAACGGATACATCAACCGGGCCCCCCTACAGCAACTGGGTAAATATCTTAACGCTGCTTGCATCGATCTCAAGGGTTTCAGTGAGTCCTACTACCGAAATCTTACCGAGGGATCTCTCGAGCCTGTACTGGAGACACTTAAAGGGCTGAAGAGTTTGGGTATTCACACTGAAATTGTCAATTTGGTGATTCCAGGCAAAAATGATGATATGGAACAGGTGGCTGCCATGTGCAGGTGGATCAAGAAAGAACTAGGGCCAGATGTGCCATTGCACTTCAGCCGTTTTTATCCTCTCTACAAACTAAAAAGTTTACCACCAACCCCGGTATCTACCCTGGAGCGAGCTCGAGACAAAGCCCTCAAGGAGGGCCTCCATTTTGTCTACATTGGTAATGTGCCCGGTCATCCTGGCGAACACACTGAATGTCCCCGATGCAAAACCAGGATTATTCAGCGTTGGGGATACAAGGTCCAGGTGTTGCATCTAAAAAAAGACCGCTGTGACCGGTGTGGCCAGCCAATACCCGGGATTTGGCAACATCCACTGCTAAATTCCACCTAGGCTGTTCCTTGAAAGAATTCGTTGGCCATAACAGTTGCAGTGGCCAGTGAATCTGCATTATGAACCAGAGTCCATAAGGTGTGACCAAAGGCATAGTTTTGAGAGAAGTAAAAAGTGAATCGCTTGAGCAAAGGTAGGGTATATTCAGGTTCCATAGAGTTTTCTAAGATTAAAATAAAACGTTTAAAGGCATCGGCTGGGTCTGGATAGTTGTTGTCGCAAACTCCTGGTGAGAGTGAATTGGCTATTTGACGGAATAGCCAGGGACTTTTGACCGCAGCGCGGCCAATCATAACTCCGTCGCACCCGGTTAGCTCGAACATTCGATTGGCGGCCTGAGGTGAATTGACGTCACCGTTTCCGATGACAGGGATATCCAGAAGCTCTTTTATCTTTCCAATATACTCCCAGCGAGCCGGTCTTTTGAGCCTATCCTCTTTCAGCCGTGGGTGCAGACAAACCGCATCCACCCCACTGTCCTGAAGCATGAGGCAAAAATCGCGCAGCCCGTTCCAGCTCATTGTCCAACCCAAACGGATTTTAGCGGTAAGCGGCAGGTTGGTGGCTTTACGGCTACTTCTAACTATCGCCTCTGCTCGTTTTGGTTTTTTCATTAAAGCAATGCCGCCTCCTCTTTTGGCTATCAAAGCGGTGGTGCATCCCATGTTCAGATCGATGCCGTCTCCGCCGCAGGATTCGATCTTTGCAATGGCAGCCGCTACTTCCTCAGGGTGGGATACTAGTAACTGGTAAACAATGGGCCGCTCTTGAGGAGTACCCCGCAGCCAGGGTGATGAGTCAGGCGACTCAGAGGGAAGAGCCCGGGCGCTAAGCATCTCAGTATAGAAGAGACCGCAACCACCAAATTCAGCCACCAACTGGCGCAAAACAGTGTGGGTCAGTCCACTCATGGGGGCCAAAATTAAAGGCGGATCCACTTTGAGATTTTTGATATAAAGAGGCTTTAGTTTCATTGGGTGCCTATGATATTTATCAATGGTGGCCTGCCGCAAGGCGAATAGCGCAAAGCGTTTGGTGAACAGTAAAGGGTGAACGGTAAACTGATTATGCGCTGGGTCCACAACCGCTGACCATTTCCCGTTTACTCTTTTTTTCGCTAGACGCTATGCGATAATAGTTTACGCAGTAACTAACCAAGAGTAAACCCTAATGTTACCTGCCTACACCGCGGAAAACCGCTGCGCTCGCGCGATAGCACGTCATCTGTGGCTGTACTCGGCTCGGACAGGACGTCACGTACGGTCAAGTACGCATCGACCTGTCCGAGCCTGTGCGCAGCCATATCTGACGTACTCTGGCGCGTTTTTCGTCGTCATAGGCAGGTAACATTAGGGTAAGAGTGAGGTGTATATGTTTTGGCTTGTTTTGCTCCTATTATTCTGGCTAATGGGTGTTGCATTTACTTATTTGCTTTTCTATTACGAATCGGCAAATGGTCGGCACCTGGAGGTTCTGCGCTCAAGAGGTTCGGTGCCCATTATGATTCTCAGGAGTTTTTTCTGGAGTCTATACAGCCATTTGCTCGTCTTACTGACGGCAACAACTGCTTTACACCGCGATTACTATAGCTTGCCAGTTGGCCCGGCCGATAGAACTCCGATTATCTTTGTCCATGGACTGTATCACAACCACACGGCCTGGTACCTTTATCTTCGCTGGTTTCGCCGCTGGGGTTGGAGCCATATGAAAGCAATTAAATTAAAGGGGAAATTTCGATCGATCAATGAGTTTGCCCGGATTCTGGCGGAGGAAGTCGAAAAAGTAATGGCTGAAACCCAAAGCGAGAAGGTGGATTTGGTCGGTCAGAGTATGGGCGGACTTGTGATCAGATCTTATCTGGCGGAAGACTCTGGCCGAGCTAAAATCCGCAGAGTCGTCACCCTTGGTAGCCCTCATAGAGGCTCAAAGCTAGCAGTTTTCGGCCTGGGTCAAGCAGCAAAGGAAATGGTTCCTGGGAGTGCATTTCTGGAATCACTGAACCAGGGTGTCCAAATTCCACAAGATGGTCGTTTTTATGCGATCTACACACTTGTGGACAACATGGTTCTGCCCAACGAATCTACCAAGCTTACCTGGGATGGAGTGAAGAACTTGGAGACTCGAATTGTAAATCACGTGGGCTTAGCGTATTGCAAACATACGGCACGCTTAGTGAAAGAGTGCCTGGAAGAGGATTAACCCGGATGTTTCATGAATTGTTTACTACGATCACGGATATGGGCATCCTTCCGTGCGTCCTCGGGTGTTGGCTCCTGCGACGTACCGTTCAGGTACGCCTCGGGACCAATACCCTGCGGTTGCCCGGTGGCACGCCCATCTTCCTGGTCTCGTGACAGCAATCCATGAAACATCCGGGTTAGGACAGGAGAGGAAAATGGATCGATTCCAGTGCGCCCAGTGCAACGAAAGCTTTTATTTTGATATGGAATTGGAGGGTATGAAAGCTGAACCAGGTGAGAAGGTGTCTCTAGCCTGTCCTCATTGCGAGCATCAGTGGTCGTATTATAGGCCGGAAGATGTCGAAAAGGAGGTTACTCTTCACTAAGTGAAATCGGATTAATACGCAATTTAGCGATCTGCGCGCGGTAAGCAGTTCCAGAGAAAAGGTGGCCTGAAAAAATATCAACAAAGATTTTAGCTGAGCCAATTGCTAGCTTTAGGCAGCACGTAGACGGGCGGAAAACCAGTGTACTTTCTCTTCTTGAAACCTGACCATGGCTTTTTGGAAGGCCGCTAATTTGTCACACTCTCTCATGCACACTTCTCGATCTTCATCTAGCCTAGCGCAGCCGCGGCAGGGACTCTCAACGGTCTTGATGATCATCCTTTCATTGTAGTCCATTTTCACCCCCTCTCGCCCACAGTGCGAGCTTGGGGTTCGCGGTTATCTAATCTTTTTTCATTTTAGCAAACCTGTTATTCTTGTCAATAAAAACAAAAGAGCAAACACCACATGGACTAAGTTTTCAGTATTCAGGTTTCAGGTTTTGGCCTCCCTATTTCCTACTCCTCATACTTGCTACCTGAAACCTGACAACCAGACCTATGAGATCAAAAAGGCTAAATTTATTTCAGTAGAGGCTTGTATTGTTAGGGCAGGGCAATTTTGTTATAGTGAGCCCGCTCTAAGCTAGTAGGGCACATGGAGATAAGCTACCTAGTGGCCTTAGCGTCCTTCGCGGATTAATCTTTAAAACTGGAAAATTCTGATAGGGCGAAAAAAATGACAGAATGGCAACAGAGACTGGCCAGGCGGATTGAAGCGGCCAGGGGTGATAGGCCAGTGGATCTCCTTTTTCGGGGGGCAAAGGTGGTCAACGTTTTTACTGGGGAGCTGGTCTCAACCTCCGTTGCCGTATTCGATGGCGTGATCGTTGGCTTTGAGGATCGTCAGGCAAGGGAGGTTGTTGAGCTAAATGGTGCCATTCTCTCCCCAGGCTTTATTGACGGCCACTTTCACCTAGAAAGCAGTCTGCTGGTACCAGGAGAATTTGCCAAAGCAGTACTTCCCCACGGCACCACTACGGTGGTGGCTGATCCGCATGAGATCGCCAATGTCGCAGGGGTCGACGGTGTTCAATTTATGCTCGAGGCCAGCGAGGACATAGGGCTTGAAATTTTCTATATGGCCCCTTCCTGTGTACCGGCTACTCACCTGGAGACAGCCGGAGCGGAATTGACTGCCAATGACATTGAAAGATTAGCCCAACATCCAAGAGTTATAGGACTCGCGGAGATGATGAACTTTCCAGGTGTGATTTTTGGTGATCCCGCAATCTTGGACAAGCTTGATCGTTTTCGGGACAAGGTAATTGATGGACACTCTCCGGGTCTCAGCGGCGCTTCACTGGACGCCTATTTGTGTGGTGGGATTGGGTCAGATCACGAGTGTACTCGACTGGAAGAGGCCAGGGAGAAGCTCGCCAAAGGGATGCACATCATGTTGCGGGAAGGGAGTCAGGCGCGAGATCTAGAAGCCTTGGCTCCTCTGGTAACCGCAAAAACGAAACACCGTTGCATGTTGGTGAGCGACGACTGCCATCCGGAAGACCTCCTCGAGCACGGGCACATGAACCGGGTTCTCAAGAGGGCTTCTGAGTTGTCCATCGACCCAATAAGCGGCATCCAACTAGCAAGTCTTAATCCAGCCCGCTACTTTGGCTTGCGCACACTGGGTGCGATTGCTCCAGGCTATCAGGCGGATATGGTGGTCCTCAGATCGCTGGAATCGTTGGAAGTGTCCAGAGTATACAAAAAAGGTCAACTAGTTGCCAAAGAGGGTAAATGCTTGCTACCCGACCCAGCAGCCGGAGTAAAAACTGAGCTTATTTCTATGAAACTAGGGGAATTGAGAGAAGACGACCTGCACATTCAGATCGAAGGTACTAGGGTAAGGGCTATCCGAGCTGTGCCCAACACCTTGATAACCGAAGAGGAGATTCTCCCGGTAGCGGAAAGGCAAGGTGCGGCCGTGAGTGAGCCGGAGCGAGACTTACTCAAGATGGTTGTGATCGAGCGACACCGTGGCAGCGGTCGTAGGGGTTTTGCTTTTATCCGCGGGCTTGGTCTCCGCCAAGGAGCACTTGCCTCAACAGTGGCCCATGATTCTCACAATCTTATTGTAGTTGGGGCCAATGACTCGGATATGGTAGTTGCAGCAAATGTTTTAAGAGAGTTGGGAGGAGGACTAGTAGTGGTTAGGGATGGCCAAGTTGAAGCGTTGCTGCCGCTGCCTGTTGCCGGTCTGATGTCTAATGCTTCCCTGAAACGAGTGGTGGAGTTGAAAAAAGAGGTCGACCAGGCCGCCCTAGAGCTTGGGGCCACTCTGGAACAACCATTCATGGCCCTATCCTTTATGGCCCTACCAGTAATACCTAAATTGAAGCTAACAGATCAAGGGCTGGTTAATGTTGAAAGCTTCAACCATGTACCATTGTTTGTTTAGGGCATGGAGCATAGGGCATAGGGCATAGAGCGTAGGGCATAGAGCGTAGGGCATAGAGAAATATAGCTGACAGCCTGCAGCTAGCAGTCGCCAAAGGGCAGCTAAGAGAGATCAGAGGTCAGAGGTTAAAGCTGATCTCTGACATCCGACTTCTGACCTCTGGAATAGACGACCTGAACGATCGGTGCATATGCAAAGTTTCATTGAATTCTTGAAAACGGCCCAGCTTCCGGGGGCGCGCCTGGTACATCATGAGTTCATTCCAAGTCGGAGAGCCGTATATGGTAATCTCCACCCGCCACTTGCCCCGCCGCTGAGTTCCGCTCTTGCAAATTTAAATATCAGCAAACTTTATAGCCATCAGGTAGAGAGTCTCACCAGCTTTCGCCAGGGTGAAAATGTGGTGGTAGCCACACCCACGGCCAGTGGCAAATCCCTCATTTACAACTTGGCCCTTGTAGAGTTGCTTAGTGAGAAATCTGCTGGCCACGGACTCTACCTCTTTCCTCTCAAAGCCCTGGCGCAGGATCAATACCAGGCCTTTGTCGCAATAAATAAAGCACTGCCTGAGGAACTCCAATTGCAGGCTGCCGTTTATGATGGAGATACCCCTTCGAGTCAAAGGCGCAGAATCAAAGAAAAATTGCCCCATTTGATTATTTCGAACCCTGACATGCTCCATTTGGGTTTTTTGCCCTTCCATCAACAATGGGAGAAATTTTTTCGAAATCTACGTCTTGTGGTAATCGATGAGGTTCACACATATCGGGGCATTTTTGGCTCGCACGTGGTGCAAGTACTGCGGAGACTGCAAAGGGTCTGCCGGCTCTATGGATCCCAGCCTAGGTACATTTTGCTCTCTGCTACTATTGAGAACGCCAGGGATTTCGCTAGCAGGTTAACCGGCATGGAATTCAGGGCGGTGGAGCAAAATGGCGCACCCCAGGCAGGAAGGCATTTCTTTTTCGTAAATCCTGATATAAGCGCTACTACTGTAGCAGCACGTCTCTTCGTCAAAGCACTGCAAAGAAACCTCAAAACAATCGCATTTACCCAGGCTCGCAAGCTTACCGAAATCATCCACATGAACGTGGCTGAAGCAATTCCGGAGCTTGCCTCTAAGGTCAGCTCGTATCGGGCTGGGTTTCTCGCTGAAGAGAGGCGAGATATAGAGAAAGGTTTGGCTAGCGGCTCAGTGGCTGGAGTAATCTCTACCAGCGCCCTGGAAATGGGCATTGACATTGGCGGTCTGGACGCCTGTATCTTAGTTGGATATCCCGGCACTATCATCAACACCTGGCAGCGCAGTGGCAGGGTTGGACGAGGAGGGAGCGATTCACTGGTGATTCTTATAGCCCAGCCCGATGCTCTCGATCAGTATTTTATGCGCCATCCTGCAGACTTTTTCCAACGTCCTTTCGAGGCGGCAGTGGTGGATCCAAATAATTCTGAAGTTTTGGACGCCCATCTGCCTTGCGCTGCTGCAGAGATTCCTCTGAATGGAAGTGATGACCTCTACAATAATAAAGGTGTTCTAGCTTCTCGGGCGCCGGTGCTTGAGGCAAGCGGTGCTCTGTTGAGAAGCGCAGAGGGCGATGTCTGGTATGCAGCCAAGAAACGGCCTCAGCGTTTGGTGGATATTAGGAGTGTAGGCGAAGGTTATGTCATTCTTGCTGGGTCCAATGAGAAAGCGATAGGTAAGAACGATGGAGTAAGGGTTTTCAAGGAATGTCATAAAGGGGCAATCTATCTCCACAGAGGCCAGCAGCACCTGGTGACCCACTTAGACCTAGAACGGAAGAACGTTTTTGTTAAGCCCACCAAGGTTCGCTATTATACTCGGGCCCTCAGTGAGAAGGAGACTGAAATCCTGGCGGTAGATAGGAGCCGACCAATTGCCAATTTCATCGCCCGGTTGGGTCGTGTCCGAGTTACCGAGCAGGTTGTCGGATATGAAAAGCGCAATCGCTTCAGCGGAGAGCTTTTGGATAGCCTTTCTCTGGACCTGCCTTCGCAGAGTTTTGAGACCATCGGTTTCTGGCTGGAAATCGAGGACATTCTCCAAGAGATGGTGCGGCAACGGAAGCTCCATTTTATGGGGGGCATCCACGCACTTGAGCATGCCCTGATTAGCATGTTTCCCCTCTTCGCCCTATGCGACCGCAACGACATCGGGGGCATTGCCGTCCCCCGCCATTTGCAGCTACAAAAGAGTGCTGTTTTCATTTACGACGGATACCCTGGAGGGGTGGGTTTGGCGGCAAGAGGATTCGAGCTGATAGAGGAACTTCTGCAAAAGACTGTAGAACTCATTGCAGCCTGTCCGTGTGATCTTGGATGTCCCTCCTGTATTCATTCACCAAAGTGCGGCGCAGGTAACAAGCCTCTGGATAAGACCGCGGCTTTATTTCTTGCCAGGGGCTTGCTTGGTGAGCTTTCCCTAGAACTGAAAGCAGAAGAGGACAGTCAGTTAGTTGTGGCCGAGGAAATCGGGGCAGCAAAAAGGAGCAGTGAACCGAATGTTGCCTTTTTTGACCTTGAAACACAAAGGTTGGCTGATGAAGTGGGTGGGTGGGGTAACGTCCACCTGATGCGGTTGGCGGTGGGGGTACTTTACGATAAAAGTTCCACTGGATTCGAGGTCTTTGCAGAGGAGCAGGTCGAAAACTTGATAGAAAGGTTAAAGGGGTTCGATCTAGTGGTGGGTTTTAATATCAAACGGTTCGATTATAGGGTGTTGGCAGCCTACACTGGTTTCGATTTCCGCCATTTACCCACCTTCGATATCTTAGAAGATATTTACCAACGGTTGGGGTTTCGTCTAAGCCTGGGCCACCTGGCTGAGCAGACTCTAGGGAAAGCCAAGATTGCCGATGGCATTCAGGCGGTTCGCTGGCTCAGAGAAGGAAAACTTGATGTAGTAGTTGAATACTGTAAAGATGATGTGACCATTACCAAAGATCTCTTCGACTTCGGTCTCAACAACGGCTATTTAGTCTATCAGACGAGAGATGGGCAGCCGGTCCGACTGCCGGTCGATTGGAATTTGGACAGTATCCTCAGGGAAGCAATTCGGAGCTGACTCTTCTGGGAAATAAATCTAACTGAAATCACCTCTGGCAGGCGGGACTCCACTGCCAGGCCGGACAACCCAAGACAGCAAACCAAAAGCCGTTACGGACCATCCACTGGCCATGGGTACTCCATTCAGGATGGCCCTCTGGATTCTCCCGGTTAAACATTTTGAAATCGTACTGGTAATCTGTCAGGCCGTTGTTGTGAAAACCCTCGTTGGTCCTTAATGAGAATACCAGGGTCTGATCGAATAGCTGTGGCGTTTGGACATTTGTGGCCCTTATTCTGTAGCCACGATGGCTATCAGGCTGGAATCCCATGGCAAGTTCCGAAAGCATATATTTGCCAGGGGAATCGGGTCGTTCGAACGGACTCCAGCCAATATCGATTACCACCCCTTCTTGGCCGGTCTTCTCACCGGGCTTGAGAGGGTAAAAGTTCTTATTGTCAAGATAATACATCTCCTGCGCACTGAGAAATTCAATTACCGAAGCGCGGCACTTAATCTTCCCCTGCAGGAGGGAATAGGCGGTGAAAGTCGGCATTGCCAGTGCCACAAGCAGACCTATCACTCCCAGGGTCACCAGAAGTTCCAATATGTTAAAACCGTCACTTCTTTGGCGCCAAAGCTGTTCTCTGGACATGGTAAACTACTTTTCTCTCTCCACAGAGTGGATATCCAGTTCGGTGGCAAGCAGATCTTCACCCGATAGAGGGGAATCCGCCTTGATTCGAAGTAAATAACCTTTCTTCTCGTCGAGATTGTATTCAAGATGGCGGATTACCGTCCTATTATCTCCTAAATCAGGCAAGTAAGCTGGTATGAGTTCGTAGAGACTATCGGGATAAGTATTTCCGTGATCAACTGAATAGTGAGCCAGTGCACCCTGCAAAGCGGCAAGAAGTTCCACCGGGGCACTAATGTCCAAAATAATCTGGGGCCTGGTTTCGTTCTGGCTCCAATGTAATCTTAGGGCTAAGAGAACAAGTATCCCTACTAATCCAACCGCGAGAACGGCATTAATGTAGGTGAGCCGCCACTTCTTCTGCAGACCCACACGCCGATCCTCTTCTTCCTGCTCCCTCAAAGTCGTTTCACTTTTCACATCTTCGAGGGAAATTGCCAGCATGCACCTATGACAGAAGTTACGACCGTCTTCGAGGCTTATGGTACAGCCTTCACAGAGGGCGGCCTCGCAATGATCACAGAAGGCAATATTCTCTCTGTTTGGGTGATAAACACAGCTCATAGGTCCAGCCCGGGATTCAGAATGCATCAAGAGACGTAACTGGTGCTATTAACAAATATTATGGGCAAAATCAATAAGTTGTTCGATCGGCCAATTTTCTTGCGCCAAATCGTCAAACTGTATTAGTCAGGGTGTGACTGCAAGCCTAAGCCAAAGGGCAGTCTTTGCAAGTTGCAAGCCATCGGCTTCAGGGAACAGCGGGCAGCTGCCAGCTGATTTCTAAAAGGGGCTATGAATAGAGTAAATAAGGCTCACGAAGTTGGCGGAACTGTTCTAATTGAGGCTTCCAACTTCGCTCCAACTCCTCTATCGGCACACCTGCTTCCAGCTGCGTGTGCAGGTTGGTGCTACCAAGTATGATCTCTATGGGAAGGTGGTTGAACTCATATTCATAAGGGGGTGAAATCCATTGGAAGTTTTTCCCATGGCTAATAACAACAGCCTGAAGCAGGGTGAGAGAGCTTTTGAAGGGTCGGTAAACTTCACTATCGGTGAGGTGGATCTGGAACCCAGCGCAACTCTCACCTCTCCATTTGTCAAAAGATGGTGTAAAGCGAGTTGGACGCAATACAAGGCCGGAAAGTTCCTTATCGGCGAGAAACTCCAGAATCTGTTCTAGTTCGAGGTACGGTGCACCCCATAGTTCGAAGGGGGTGGTGGTACCGCGCCCCTCAGAAAGGTTGGTTCCCTCCAGAATAACTTGGCCGGGATAAAGCAAGGTTGACTCGGGGGTGGGCAAGTTAGGGGAGGGAGGCACCCAATACAAATCCGTCTGGCGGTAAAGCATGTCACGTGTCCAGCCATGCATGGTAAATAACTGCAAAGGAGCGCCGATGTCAAAAGCTTCATTGTAAAGACGAGCCATTTCAGCCATGGTAAGGCCATGGCGCATAGGAATTGGGAAATGTCCCACGAATGAGCGTCTCTCGAGATCAAGGAGGTTCCCTTCGCATAGTTGGCCGCCAATAGGATTTGGTCGATCGAGAACCACCACTAAAACGTCGTGTCTACGAGAAGCCTCCATACACAGAGCCAAAGTGGTACCGAAAGTATAGACCCTGGTGCCTACATCCTGGAGATCAACTATCAAGACATCAATATATGAAAGCATGGCCTCCGTGGGTTGGCGGGTCTGACCGTAAAGGCTAAAAACCGGGATACCAAGGTGATGATCAATGAAATCATCGGACTCTATCATGTTGGCTTGCTGCTCGCCGAAGTAACCGTGCTGCGGAGCAAAAAGTGCTGTGATTCTGGCCCCGGCTGCGAGTAGGCGGTCTCGGCTGTGGCGAAGACGGCCATCAACTGAGGCCTGATTGGCAAGCAGGCCAATCCTGGCGGTTTTTAGCCAGGCTGGTTTAGTTGCCAGCAAACTATCTATGCCGAGCTGGACAGATGCCATACGTTAAACTCCCCATGCAAGTAAGAACTAGACATCCAACCCTAAAACTTGGGAGGGGGAACACTCAAGATCAAATTCGAAATTGCTCTTTCAGACTCCCCGCCCCGCGGGCGGTTCCCTAGTCTCTAAGTACAAGGTAGGTTGAACTATCTCACACCAATCAGGCCACCGTCTTGGTGATTAAAATGCGCCTGCCACGTCCAGAGTCATTATAGGGAAGCTCCTTCTGCAGTCAAGGGGTGTATCGAGAGGAGTTTTCCTATTTTTCCCTTTCGGATTTTCCCATCTGCTATTTGACTATCTGGCCTTACCTATGACTAGCTGATCCTTTGGGGACGTTTCATCAATCCACAGCCATGGAGCCAAAATCTTTAGAGAAACTGCTGGAAAACCATTACTACTGGAAAGGGAGTACTACTTGACCTTTTAGGTGTTATCTAGTAGAGTCGCCTTGTTTCAAGGCTGAGCTGAGTGGGCCTCTGAAAAACACCACTTTAGTGATACTCCGCCAACGGATGTCTAATTGGAAGTAGCATGGCCCGCAAGTCCACCTATAACATCCTCATGTATTCCCACGACACTTATGGCTTGGGGCATATTCGTCGGACCTTGGCCATTGCCTCCCACTTGCGGACCCCCAATGTCAATATCCTCATCATCACAGGATCTCCGATAGTTGGCCGATTCTCTTTTCCCCCCCAGATCGATTTTGTTCGTGTCCCTGGCATGATTAAAATGACCAATGAAGAATACCTGCCCCTTTCTATCAAAATCAACACTCGGCACGCCCTCAAAATACGTCAGACTATAATTACCAGTACAGCCAAGGCCTTTCAACCGCGACTGTTTATCGTGGATAAAGCGCCTTTGGGTCTCAAAAGGGAAATTGTTCCAACCTTGCAGTGGTTTAATCGTTGTCATGGGCATACTAGGACTGTACTAGGGCTCAGGGATATCATGGACGACGCCGCAAGTACAAAGAGGGACTGGCAAGAAAAGGGAGTCTATGATGTGCTGGATAAATACTACTCGGAAATCTGGGTGTATGGCAATCAGGACTTCTACGATCCAATCCGTGAATACGATATCCCAGAAGAGATCAGTGAGAAAATGATCTTTACTGGGTACATACCTCGAGCGGTGCCTAAAACAGGAGAGGTAAAGGAGGTGAGGAGAGAACAGCGTCTTGAGCGTGACCAAAAACTAGTAGTGGTCACCACTGGAGGCGGCGGAGACGGCTATGACCATATGGACGCCTATCTCAGAATGCTGGAAAAATGGGGAGAGTCGCCTCCATTTCGAACAGTTATGGTTACGGGACCCTTCATGCCCAAAAAGAAAAGGATGGAGATTTTCAATAGAGCAAGGCGGCTTAAGGTGCGCACTTACCGGTTCTACAGGCGAATGGAGAGATTAATTGGGGCTGCCGATGTTGTAGTGTGCATGGGGGGATACAACACGGTTTGTGAGATTCTGAGCCAGGGGAAACCTTCGCTTATCATACCCAGGGAGCAACCCCGTCGGGAGCAGCTAATTAGAGCTCAAATTTTGTATGAGCACAATCTGGCAGATTTCATTCCTTGGTATCAGGTGGATCCCGATCTATTGCGCAATAAGCTGCTTGCAATGATCGAAAAGCCAGAAACCTATCATCAAGCGATAAGCAATTTCCGCTTCACAGGTCTAGAAGTAATGAGTCAACGATTGGCCGAGTTTCGCGGCGAGGTTCCCGGGGAGAAGAAGGTATTACATCTTTAGCAGTGAAATTTTAATTGTTTATAGATAACAAATTTGTATACAGAGTCCGCGGCTGCGGACTTTTTTCATTGCAGTGAAGGTTTCAGCCCTATGTTTCTTTTTCCTGAAACCTGAAACCTGACACCCGCCTAGACTGGAGATTCACTGCGTGATAATATCGAGGACTGTGCTTTCAATCATGGTAAGGCGAGAGTTCGTAAATCCCAAATCCCCATAACGAATTAACTCAGATGCCCCATGTGAGATATGAGAAAGGTTAGGGAAGTTGAGCACTGGCACAAAGACAACTATTGGCTACATCCTCAAGGGTTACCCCCGTATTAGTGAAACCTTTATCTCCAACGAAATCTATTTGCTTGAACAACTCGGTTTCTCACTTCATCTTTTTTCCATGCGCGAGCCCCGTGAATCGTTCACTCATGAGAGTGTCAGCCAAATTCGAGCAAGGGTGGACTATCTTCCCTCTTCTCTTTTATTGCCTTTACCTCGCCTGCTCTACCACAACTTCAAACTGGCTAGACAGCGTCCTGAAGCTTATTCTGAGGCCTTCCGGCTGATGATCACCCGCTTCCGGCGAACCAGAAAAATCGCCACCATTAAGCATTTGCTCCAGGCAGGCTACCTCGTCCATGCTCTGCTAGGAAATACAGATGTCCGCCACTTGCACGCTCACTTTGCTCATTCACCTACATCGGTGGCATTGTTTGCCCACAAACTGTGCGGTCTGCCCTTCAGCTTCAGCGCTCATGCCAAGGATATCTATACTTCCGATCAGCGGCAGCTCCAGGAGAAAATTGCCCTAGCGAAATTCGTCGTTACCTGCACTGAATACAATCGCCGTTTTCTGCAAGAATTAGCTGTCGATAGGTCCTCTATTCACCGAGTCTACCATGGCATTGATGCCGGACTTTTTTCAGGGCCATTTGAGTCTCGTAAGCCTTCACCTCCATATCGGATCCTCAGCATTGCCCGTCTGGTTAAGAAGAAAGGTCTGCCAACGGTTTTTCACGCCCTGCGCAATCTCCTCGACCAGGGATATGAGCTGCGCTACACTTTAATCGGCGATGGAGAAGAGAGACGTTCAACCTTGAAACAAATAAGTAGTCTAGGCCTCGAGGCTATTTGCACTTGGTTGGGGACCCAGCCTCACCATAGGGTCATCGATGAGTACAGGAAAGCTGACCTTTTTGTTTTGGGATGTGAGGTGGCAAGCAACGGTGACCGGGATGGTATTCCCAATGTTTTTCTGGAAAGCATGGCCATGGGAGTACCAGTCTTGGCCACCCGAGTATCGGCTATCCCGGAACTTGTCGAGGATGGCCGCACTGGACTTCTGGTGGACCCTGGTGAACCCGAGGCAATGGCTCAGTCCATGGTTAAGTTGTTGTGCGATGCAGAGCTTCGGCATAGGATAATAGACTCGGCGGGCCAACGGGTCAGAGAAGAATTCGATAACCGAAAACTCATCCAGAAGCTGGCAGAGGTATTTGAAGAGGCAGGACTTAGGCGAGGGGAGTGAAAGAGTAGTTCAAAGTCTCAAGTTCTAGGTTACAAGTTTTCTTAACCCTCCAAAGTTGAAGATCAAACTGGTATTGGTCAGATAGACCTGGTGATGAAATTCTGTAGCTGTGCACTGTAATTTTGAACGTTGAACTTTGAACTTGGAACTTGAACCATGTCTCATTCAATGCGTATAGCTTTCTATGCCCCTTTAAAACCGTTGGACCATCCCCATCCTTCCGGTGACCTTGTCATAGGAACAGGTCTCTATCACTTCCTTGGAGGCAGGGGCCATCAGATAGGCAGAGTAAGCCGCCTCCGGGCTCGTTGGATTTACTGGAAACCTTGGCTCTGGCCCCAGGTTGTGCGAAATCGAAATAGATCTTTGAAATATTGCCAAACAATGGCAGCTGATCTTTGGCTGACCTATCACAGTTACTACAAAGCACCTGACCTACTCGGTCCTTCCTGCTGCCGCCGTCTCGGTATACCCTATGTTATCTTTCAAGGCATCTACTCGACCAAGCGGCGGAAGCACTGGACCACTTGGGCTGGATTTGTCCTGAATCGGCAAGCACTCCTAACTGCGCACCACGTTTTCACCAACAGGAAAGAAGATTTGGTCAACCTGACAAGAATAGTGCCTGAAAAAAGTCTTACCTATGTAGCGCCTGGTATTTTTACGGAACAGTTCTTTTTTGATTTAGAGTCTCGCAAACAGCTGCGGCGGCAAATGGATATCTCTGACGGATTGGTGGTAGTTACCGCTGCCATGTTCCGACCAGGGGTCAAGACCGAGGGGCTTTCTTGGGTTATTCGCTCATGTGGAGAGCTCTTTAGAAAGAATGTTCCTTTGTATCTGCTGATAGCTGGCGATGGAAAAGAAAGCCCCCGTCTTCGCCAGATGGCAGACCAGTGGCTCCCGGGGCGAGTTCGATTTCTTGGCAAGGTGCCACGAGAGGAAATGCACCGTTTTTACAGCGCCGGAGATTTATTTGCCTTTCCCGGTATTCGTGAGTCCTTGGGCATGGTGTACTTAGAGGCTCAGTCCTGCGGTTTACCGGTAGTGGCCTTTGCTGATGGAGGCGTGCCGGAGGTGGTTGCGGATGAAGTGAGCGGTTATCTGGTGCGGCCCTTCGATGTCAGCGGATTCAATCAGGCTATTGTTCGGCTAGTGGAGGATTCCGCCATGAGAAGGCAGATGGGAAAAGCTGCGAGCGATTATGTGCGGAGCCGGCACGATCTACGTACGAATTATCGAATCGTGGAGGATATTTTGTTAGGCCTTGCGCAGGGCAAGGGGTAAGAGATCAGATATCAGATGTCTGAAGTCAGGGGTAGAGCTGATCTCTGATCTCCGACTTCTGACCTCTGTGATGGACGACTTGACCAGCGGTTAGACGCAGAGATTTAAGGTTTTTGAAGAAAGGAGAGTGATCTCAGTGGTTACCCGTTTCGCCCTGCTGCGCCATGCTGAGACCGAATGGAACCGAGAAAAACGCATCCAGGGTCAGCAGGATGCCCCCCTGACATCTTACGGGCGACAACAGGCAAAGCGCTGGGGGCTAGCTCTTGGACGCTATGAATTGGATCATATGATTACCAGCGATCTGGGCAGAGCGAGTCTCACTGGCACCTTGATCAACCTGCATCTGGATCTCCCTCGCTCCGAAGAACCCAGACTGAGAGAGCAGGACTGGGGTCGCTGGGCAGGTCTCGATTTTCGCAATCTTCTCGGGGTGAGCGAACTCAGAGCACAGGAAAAAATGGGATGGCATTTCCGTCCTCTTGAGGGTGAGAGTCGTCTGGAAGTCCTTGAGCGTAGCCGCCAGGCATTGGCTGATGCTGCCAATCGCTTGGAGGGTCAACGGGTTCTGGTAGTCACCCATGGAGGAGTCATTAAATGTCTTGTTTACCGGCTTTCCCATAGAGCTTTCTTGCCGGAAGAACCACCCTTAATAGAACCATACCGATTGCATTGGCTGAGTTACGATGGTCAGGGTTTTAAAATTGATCGGCTGAATGAAGAAATTTAAGAAAGTGCTCAACCGAGCGGACATTTTGCTTACTCTGTTTTCTAAGCGAAGGTTGGGGGCATAGATCCCGCCTTGGCAACAAAAGAGGTCCAACTACAGGAGTTTGGTTGCCTTAATCAATCGCCGATTAGAAGGAAGCGGATGAAGATTGTCCACTACTGTCAACATGTCCTGGGAATCGGCCACTATGTCCGTAGCTTAGAGATTGCTCGAGCTCTTCACCGTCACAAGCTTGTTCTGGTGACCGGTGGCCCACCTGTGGAGGTTCAGTTGCCACCTCATGTAAGCGAATACAGGCTGCCGGGATTGCAGATGGATGGAACATTCACAGTTGTTTCCCCAACCGATAAAGCCCGCGCCCTGGATGAGGTGAAGGAGGAGCGAAAGATACTTCTCTATTCACTATTTGAAAAAACCGCACCTGAGCTTTTTCTGATTGAGCTCTACCCCTTCGGGCGTAGTAGTTTTGGCTTTGAGATAGAGCCTGTATTGGAATCAGTTCACCGAGGCGATTTACCGCCGACCAAGATAATCTGCAGCCTGCGTGATATTCTGGTGGAAAAGAAAAATCAGGAAACTTACGAACAAAGGGTTTTGCATCTCCTCAACAAATATTTTGATGGACTATTGGTGCATGCCGATGAATCTCTGGTGACACTGGGCGAGACCTTCGAGAGCATAGATAAAATCAAAATTCCTTTGGCCTACACAGGCTTCGTCACTGCTCGGCCAATGGCAGGTGGAGGGCAAAAAGTCAGATCTCGCTTAGGCCTAAAAAGGAAAGAAGCCTTAATTGTGGCTAGTGCCGGGGGAGGAAGGGTAGGAGAGGATCTTCTCAGGGCAACGGTTGAAGCCTATGCTCGCTTGGTGGGCGAGAGAAGACTACGCCTCTGCGTTTTCACCGGGCCCTTTATGGCAGAAACGAATTTCTCCGCCCTTTCAGATCGGGTAGCCTCATTGCCTGGAGTGCAGTTGGAGCGATTCACTGCCGACTTCCTTTCATATTTGGCGGCGGCAGATCTTTCTATAAGTATGGCAGGTTATAATACCTGTATGAATATTTTGGCAGCTGGGGTTCCTTCGCTGGTCTTTCCATTTGCTCAGAATAGGGAGCAGAGAATTAGGGCGGAAAGGCTCGCGGCCCTTGGTGGTTTGAAACTACTGAAGGAAGAGGATCTAGAACCTTCACGTTTAGCAACCCTCATGGCTAAAGTTCTCAATTCAGGAATAAAATCTGTCAAGGTTCCAATCAACTTGAATGGAGCTCGAGAGACAGCACGGTGGATTGAGCGCTGGCATGAAAGTACAGCCCCATGAGCTGGAACGACAATATTCTCCCTTTATGGCATAGTGTGCCTTCAGACATCGAGAAGCTTTTGCACAGATGCTTAGAGGAAGCTGCTGCCAAACTCCAAAATGGTAGAAGGGTGTTTGTCTTTTTCAGGGCAGATGACATTGGAGTGCCTGGAGAAGGCTTTGCCAAACTAGTCAGCCTTTTTCGTAGTCACCGAATTCCATTAACTCTCTCTGTAGTTCCAGCTTGGCTAACACGACCTCGCTGGCAGGAGTTGCTGACCATTTGTGGTAAAGACCACCGTTTGTGGTGTTGGACTCAGCATGGCTGGCGCCATTTGAATCACGAGCCTAGAGGAAAGAAGCTGGAGTTTGGCCCAAGTAGAAAAGCTGCCCAAAAGCGAGAGGATCTTTGGTTGGGTTTTCAGCGGCTGAATAAACTTATGGGTGAAGTTTTCGTTCCCGCCTTTACACCGCCCTGGAACCGATGCGACGAGGAAACACTCACTGCTCTCCAAGGGTTGGGTTACAAGGCCCTTTCCAGAAGCTTGGGTGTGCAACCACCTGCTCCAGCCTCGCTTCCTGAGTATCCTGTGAGTGTAGACCTTCACACTAGAAAAGAACAAGATGCTGCCTTGGGCTGGCAGAACCTTTTGAGAGAATTAAGTGCGAATCTGGCTAATGGCCTCTGTGGTATTATGCTTCACCATCAAAGAATGAATTATGCAGCTCTTGGTTTTTTGGATCTGCTTTTGGATAAGCTCAAGGGTTGGCAGTACGGACGACTTGTCCATCTTGGTACTCTGCTGGAGGAAGATGGTAAACTGCAGGAGGGAAGCTGTTGATTCGCTGTTTCCCCCTTAATCCATTTGTGTTATTTTGAACACCTTTGACTTATCATCTTGAGCAAAGCAGTGGCAAAGGGATCATGTTAAATACATTGGCACATAAGAAAACAGATATCTCCAGGCAGGTGGTCCTTCCTTTTAAAAAATCTTTGGAAATAAGTTTTCAAAACATCCGGGTTAGGTTTTTTCGCTCTATGATAACTACCATGAGTCTGGTGCTGGCTGTTTCATTTCTGAGTTTTGTGTGGGTTGGTACTGATGCAGCCAATGGACTGCTGGCGACGGGAGATCCTGACCTGCATCAGACTTTATTAAATGCTGGTTATGACCTTGAACCAGGAGCCACCTCCACTGGAAGCAGTGCCAAGGAACGATGGATAGTTATTCTCTCCCTGCTCGTTTGTGTAGTGGGGATAGTAAATGCCCAACTCATGGCAGTAACGGAACGCTTTCGTGAGATCGGCACTATAAAGTGCCTGGGAGCATTGGACAGTTTTGTCCTACGACTTTTTGTTTTGGAAGCAGGGATGCAGGGGTTGGCAGGTGCTGGTCTTGGTTCCCTATTGGGAGGCGTGGCTGCTTTGTTTAGCGGCCTTATACGCTTCGGATTTTCGGCATGGCAGCATATCTCCTGGATGGCGGTGGTTCAGTCCATTGGTCTGGCTACATTGATAGGCTGCCTTCTGAGCCTGGTGGGCGTCCTTTATCCAGCCATGGTAGCCGCCCGAATGCAACCAGTGGAAGCCATGAGGGTGGAACAATAAGCTGGTTGTCCGGTTATCCAGTTTAGCCGGTTATGCCAGAGATCCAATCGGACCGGCTAGCCTGATTAAACAGGCTAAACCTAGATAAGGGGAAAAAGGCCAAAATTTAAGGCACAAAAGCCATGAACGAAATGCATAACATAGTTCGAGTCTCAGGAGTTACCAAAGTCTTTAAACTGAAAAAGCACAGGGTGGAGGCGCTCCGCGGTGTTAATCTGGAAATTCGTTCCGGTGAGTACCTTTCCATTATGGGGCCTTCGGGATCAGGTAAAAGCACACTTTTCAACATGATCGGAGGTCTGGACAAGCCCACCTCGGGGAAGGTTTTTATAGATGAAGTGGATATCGCCCAACTGGATGCCTACGAATTAGCCTGGCTACGCTGTCGAAAAATTGGCTACATTTTTCAAACATTTAATCTGATTCAGGTTATGACTGCGCTGGAAAACGTAACTCTGCCGATGATCTTTGGCGGAATGCATAATGATGGGGCGGTAGAAAAAGGTTTAGAGTTATTGGACCTAGTGGGCCTAGGAGAGCGCTTCAGACACAAACCCTCCGAGCTTTCCGGGGGTCAACAGCAGCGTGTAGCGATTGCCCGGGCCATGGCAAACGACCCAGCCATTATCCTGGCGGATGAGCCTACAGGAAATCTTGATTTGAGTACAGGCGAAGAGATTATCGAATTGCTTAAAAGGTTGAGTGAAGAGAAAGATGTTACCATCATTTCGGCCACCCATGATTTCAAAATGCTCAGCGTCTCAGATCGGGTCGTCTGGATTCGAGATGGCCGGATAGATAAGGTCGAGGAGCGAGAACAGCTATCCATTTCGGTGGGAGAAATCGCCCACCGCCCTTAGTTGAGGCAGGAAGCTTAGTCATATCTGACCATCATTTATAGACGGGAGCGATCCCGGATACCAATGACTGTGATATGGGCATGTCATAGGAAAGAACTGGCTGAGAGAATTCGCAGGCCCAAGCTCCGGCGAATAATCAGGTCCTTGCTTTTGATTGGTGCACTCTTATGTTTTACCGTCCAATTTGCCCAGGCCGCTGATGTTAGTCAAGATCTGATTAGACAGTTGGTTGAAATAGAAGACCGGAGTACGGGGACTCCCGGCTGTAGTAAGGCTGGAGATCGGATTGAAAAGGCTTTCAAAACGCTGGGAATTAAACGTGTGGGTCGGCAACGCTTCCTCCTGCCGGTCACCCAATACCAGTCTGCTTATCTCACCATAAAAGGTCAACGTACGGTCGTCAAACCACTTCGGCTCAATGCATTGAGCCCACAATCTACCCCGGCAGCGGGTATCCAAGGTCCACTCTATTATGTAGGAGCAGGAAAACTACAAGATTTCAACTCCATCAAGGTGGAAGGCAGCATCATCCTCATGGAGTTGGATTCTGGTAAGAATTGGCTCAATGCTCCCATGTTGGGGGCAAAGGGGCTGATCTACGTTGACCGGGGCCCCACTTCTAAATGGTTTTTTGAAGACAAGCGTGAGCTTACCTCCTTGGAATTCCCTCGTTTTTGGATGCCACTTTCTCAAGCAAGATCATTATTTGGCTCTTTTGAAACCGCAGCGGATGGTTTGATTGCCTCACGCGTCTTGCTTAGCTCCAGTGGCGGATGGCGTCGAGTTCAGGGGGAAAACATCTACGCTCTCATCGAAGGTAAAAGTCCAGAGCTCAAGGAGCAGTTACTCGTGGTGGAAGCGTTTTATGACAGCACTGGATTAATACCGGGGATGTCTCCTGGTGCCGACGAGGCCAGTAGTATCTTTTCCCTGCTGGATCTGGCCCGCCGTCTGCGTGATAACCCTCCAGGCAGATCGGTACTTCTATTAGCGACCAGCGGGCATGCCCAAACCCTTGCTGGGATGAGAGAGTTTATTTGGCCTCTTCGATCCAGAAGAAGAGAGCGAAAAAAGGTGGAGGGTGAACTTAAAACCCGCATCAAACGAGCCCAGGAGGCTCTGGAAGTCCTAAAGGCACCGCTGGTTTTTGAACAAACGAGTGAAGAGGCGGCTGAGCGCTTGCACGAGACCTTGGCAGAGCAGATCAAAAGCGAGGTGGATTCACTCAGTCAGAGGCTGATGCAGCTTCGCTTGGAGAAGAGTGGTGAGAAAAATCAAAGACTGATAGATGAGCTAGCCAGACGGCGGCTCCTTTTGCGACGGCTTGGCTGGCGTAGTTCTTACCAGGGTATTGAGGGCGAAGAGCTAAAGCTATTAGAGGCATTAGTCCCGGCGGCAATCGAGGAAAACCAGACCATTCTTGAGGATGGTCGGGAGCAAATGAAATGTTTGCGGAGCACGGATCGGTTGCGAAGCCTTATGAGCAATTTTGACCTCACTGCCTTCATTTCGCTGCACCTTTCTAGCCATGGCGACGGAGTTGGCGCCTTTAATTACGGTTTTATGTACGATTTGAAACCTCAAATTAATCGCACAGCTATCTACGCACCGATCAGCCGCATATTGCATAATCTGAGTAAAGAGGTTGAAAAGGAGCTGGGCCTTAGCGCGCTCTTTCAGGACACCTTGCAGCCTAGCCCATTGCGTCCTTGGCAGAGCTACCTTCCGGACCAACCTGCCCTTGGTGGTGAGGTAAGTGCATTGGCAGGATTTCTGGGACTAACCTTGGCCACCCTGAACGATGCCCGTCCATTCTGGGGAACACCCTATGATAAGCCAGACAAGTTGAACCTACCTTACCTCGAGCAACAAAGTCGACTGATCTCCGGTCTTATTGAGAAGCTAAGCCATGAACCGCAGCTGGGTTCTGACCGGCTTCCACTGACAGGCTTTTCATCCCTTGTCGGACGGGCAAACTTCATTCGCCAGGGGGAGCTTTTTCCTGACCAACCTGCCCCTGGAACTCTCGTTCTCGCCTATCAAGGACCGAGCCTCTTTTACACCATGGTAGACTCTGGCGGCTTGTTTCATGTTCGAGGAATTGCCGACCGCAAGCACACTATCCACAAAGCTATTCTGGAAGGTTTTCGCTTCAGCCAGAACACCGGGGAGATCATTTGGGCTATTGATAAGGCCACGACCGGCAAAGACGCCTACCGGATCAAGATGACACGAAGTTTTATGGAGACGGATCTGGTCATGTTTGCTTGTCGGACGACCACCTTATTCGATCTCTTGGAGCCCCGGACTTTCAGCTATATGTCCAAGATTAAGCTGATAGACGGGAGAAGTGAGGCTAAACCACTGCGCTACTGGTGGAGCCGCATCGATACCCGCGCCTCCACTCTGGCCAACATATTCCTGGAGCCCATCACTCCATTCAAGTTGACTCTGTCGGATACAGTGCTCAAAAAGAAACTTGTTTTGCTAAATTCCGAGGCCGGCAAACCAGAGGGCAGAGGATACCGGGTTGAGCAGTGGCCAATCATTCCAGCCACAGAGTACCGGGTTGCAAGGGATATGTGGCACCTCCTGCTGCCACGTATAGTCAATTTGGAGAATCACGGTATCAGGAATGAACGTATTCGCGCCCATCAAAAGGAAGGCATTAAAGCTCTGGAACGAGCCGAGACAGCACTGGAAAATCGCCGTTACGATCGCTTTATGGAGGAGTCCAGGACCTCCTGGGCTTTGGCCAGCCGCATATATAATGACATAGAAAAAACACAGAAAGATGTTCTTTTCGGGGTGCTCTTCTACATAGCCCTTTTTGTTCCTTTTGCCTATTGCCTGGAACGTTTACTTTTTGCCTTGGTTGATATCCACAAGAGAATCATTGCCTTCTTAGCAATTCTGGGCCTGATTATAACCGTGATTTACTTGGTTCATCCGGCATTTCGCCTAACCTACAGTCCTTTGGTGGTAATACTTGCCTTCTTTATCCTCGGTCTTTCGGTTCTGGTGGCCCTTATTATCATTGGTCGTTTCGAGCAAGAAATGGTAATGCTTCAGCAGCGGGCCCGTCAGATGAGAGGTTCAGAGATAACCCGGACCAAGGCATTCGTCGCTGCCTTCGTCTTGGGCGTCAGTAATTTGCGACGTCGGCCTATACGAACACTCCTCACATGCGTCACCCTGATTATACTCACTTTCACCATCATGAGTTTCACCACTGTTAAAAGTTTGCGTCATCGTGGTCGACTTCGCTTGCAGGATAAATCTCCATATCAAGGTCTGCTTATGAAGATCCTCAATTGGGACAGCCTGCCGCCTGAAGCACTGGCTAGCACAGAGAACAAATTCAAAGACGAGGCCATTGTGGTGCCAAGAGTTTGGCTGGAGAATAAAGATCGCACTCAGGCGCCTGTGGTTCCCATTCGATTGGGGGGAAAAGAAATTTTGGCAAAAGGTCTGGTGGGTTTGAGTGCTCAGGAGCCGAGAGTCAGCAATCTTGGTGGCATAGTTAGTCGCGGACGCTGGTTTCGATCAGATGAGCGGCAGGTTGTGCTTCTTCCTGAGAGAGTTGCAAGAACCCTGGGAGTCTCACTGGGGGACGCTGAGAAGGCTAAGGTGTCAATTTGGGGTACTGATTTTCGAGTGGTGGGTTGTTTCAGGAGTGAAGGATTGGAGAGTCACCCAGACCTCGATGGTGAGCCCCTTACACCAGCTATATTTCCTAGTGAGGCGGTTATGGAGGTCACCGAGGTGGAGATGGAGGCCATAGAGGCCGGGGAGGATGTACAGGTCTTTCAAAGCCGCTATCAACATATTTCTGGCGACCTAATCGCAATAATGCCCTTTCAGACTCTCATGGCATTAGGGGGTAAGCTGAAGGCTCTCGCTATCCAACCGTACTCCCCTGAAGTTACCAGCGGACTTGCCAGAAATCTGGTTGACCGTTTCGGTTTGACCCTTTTTGCCGGTGAAGAAGAAGGCATCTTTATGTATTACGCCTCTGATGCTCTCAGCTACAGTGGGGTACCCAACATCCTCATCCCTTTATTGATATCCGTGCTCATAGTGCTTAACACAATGATCGGCAGCGTCTATGAACGAAAGCGAGAGATTGCCGTTTATACCTCGGTAGGTTTAGCACCTTTTCATGTTTCTTTTCTTTTCATCGCTGAAGCGCTGGCATTCGCGGTTCTAAGTGTGGTTTTGGGTTATCTACTGGCGCAGACAAGTGCTGGCCTTTTCGCTGGTACTTCGCTCTGGGGGGGAATTACTGTGAACTATTCCTCCCTGGCCGGAGTGGCAGCCATGATCCTAGTGATCCTAGTGGTGTTGGTGTCAGTAATTTATCCGTCTCGGGTGGCGGCCTCCATTGCCATCCCCGATGTAACTCGTGCTTGGACCCTACCAGAACCTAAGGGTGCCGAGATGAAACTAACCCTGCCATTCTTGATGAAATACAAGGAGCAACTGGGAATTGGCGGGTATCTGCGGGAATACTACTTTTCCCACAAAGATGTGTCACACGGCCTGTTCACCACCGATGACATCTCCTTGGAGTTTTACTGCCCCCACGACCAATTGTCAGGGCTCGCCGGTCCATATCACTGTGAAAAGGACTGCATCCAGGTCAAAAGCAGGGTCTGGCTTGCACCTTTTGATTTCGGGGTAAAGCAGTTCGTTCATTTAATTTTCTGCCCGTCAACAGAGTACCCTGAGAACTACCTGGAAATTCAAGTAACCTTGAAGCGTGAGGCTGGAGAGGCCAACTCCTGGAGACGAATCAACAAGGCCTTTTTAAACGATTTGAGAAAACAATTGCTAGTTTGGAGATCTCTCGACAACGAAGCCCAGGCCCATTATGCTAAATTGTTGGCAACTGAACAAGCTTATGAGGGGACCACTTAGCTGAAATGGACCTAGTATTAAGCGCTCAGTATTGCGCGCTTAGTCTGCTAATGTGGTCCACAGGCACCCTCTCGTCTCTTTGTTGAAGTGATTATTGGCAGCAGAAACAGAAGTGAAAATGGATCAGAACAGGGTAAGACTCCGGGCAATAATTCTAGGCGTTATACTAGGAATCATAATTTGCGCCCTTACCCCTTATAACAACACCTACCTTAATGCAACGCCTCTTGGAGGCGGACATTTTCCCTTGGCCGCATTTTTCGTCTTTTTCTGGCTTTCCATTGCTATCGCAGCTCTAGGGAGATTTCGCTTTTCTGCCAGCTGGTTGAGCGGTCGCGAACTCTTTGTCGTCTGGATTCTCATGGTCATAGCTTCAGGGATTGCCTACACTGGTCTGGTTCGCACTTTCTTCATTAACCTCACAGCTCCTTACCATTTTGCCAGCTTGGGCAATCGCTGGGGCGAAGTGATTCAGCCTATACTACCTCGGGCTTGGTATCCAGGGGATCCGAACTCCATTAGTCTCCTCTACAATGGATTAGAGGGAGGCAGTCAGATGGGCTGGTGGCAAGTTGTCCAGAAAATCCCCTGGGACTGCTGGCTGCCGCCCCTCCTGACCTGGGTGGGCTTTGTTCTCCTCTGCTATTGGGTGATGCTCTGTTTGGTTGATATTTTCAGTGAGCAGTGGATAGCCAACGAGAAGATGAATTTCCCACTCCTTCGTGTGCCCCAGCTCATGGAAGAGGCTCTGGCCGAAAAGAGGCTATTCCGCTTCCTTGCCAACCGTTTTCTGCTTGTGGGATTGCTGGCCACATTTACCCTCCATCTAATTAATGGACTCCATTTCTATTTCCCTTCAGTACCCCAGGTTCCGACGCTGATCCTTGCCGGTCCTTATTTCCCCAAACACGGTCTGTTTTCTGGTTTCCACAAGTTAAAAATCTTCATTTATCCAGCCTTTATCGGTTTTGCTTTTTTAACCTCTAGACAAATATCTTTCAGTTTCTGGTTTTTCTTTTTATTTGGCGGTCTATTGTATGGGTTGTTGAGCGTGTTAGGTTACAACATACCCGCTGCTGCCCTGGGTGTAACCTTTGGCCCCACCCTCTCGCGGCCAGAAGAAACGCAGGTAATCGGCGCTTACGCTGTCTTTTTTATCTTCATCCTCTGGTTGGCTCGCTATCACCTGCTGGATGTTACGAAGCAGTGCCTGTTTATTGGTAAAAGGAGAGAATCCGAGGTGGAATGGACTTCTCCGAGGATCTCCGGTTGGGGATTTTGGCTGGGAACGGCGATACTTATCTTTTGGTGTCTAAAGTTCGGCATGCCTCTGAAGGTGGCACTCCTCCTGCTAGGTGCCTTCTTATTTATCATGTTGGTGTCCAGCAAGGTGATCTGCCAAGGGGGTATTCCATATTTCACCCTTTCAGCCGCTCCCACAGATGGCCTACTTTCGTTTTTTGGCTCCCGTTTTTTTACCAATTTGGGACTGGCCATGGCAGCGGTTATGCAAAAGGTGATGTTTTTGGATTTACGGGAATCAATGATGCCTTCACTGATTCATGGTGCCAAGGTAAGCGAAGGCGTCCGCTCCAGGCGGTTGATCTTCATGGGAATTATCCTAGCGGTTATTGCTGGGGTGGTGGTCTCCTTCGTGGCCATGCTCGCCCTTTGTCACAAGTACGGAATCCGCGGGCTGCAGATGGATTGGGCCACCCGTACCACACTTGGCGTATACGAGAATGTCCAGCGCCTCCTAGATGCTCCAGGTGAGCCGCGTCAGTGGGTGCTCATATTCTCAGCTGTGGGTGCACTTATTATGCTGGTTCTGGTCATTCTCTATCAACGCTTTTACTGGTGGCCAATACATCCTATAGGCTATCTGACGGCCTACAGTTCGGCAATGAGGATTCTATGGTTCAGCTTCATGGTGGGCTGGCTCTGTAACCATTTGAGTCTTAGATACGGAGGAGTATCGTTATTCAACAAGGTGCGATTTTTTTTCATTGGCTTGATTATTGGAGATTTTCTCATGGCAGGCTCCTGGGCTCTGGTAGGTCTCTTCACCTTTGCAAGCTACCAGGTCTTGCCCACGTAAATAATTTGGAAGGCGGAACGGGGAATGCGGAGTGGGGAACTTGGAAGGTGTTAATTCCGAATTCCGAATTCCGAGTTCCCACCTGGAAAGATGTACGACGATAAAGAGCTAAAAGAGTATCGAGACCTGTTAGAAGTGCCGGATCATTTTGAGGAAGGTTTCGATTGGAAAACAATTATTGGCGCCATTTTCATCGGTTTCCTCATGATGCCGGGCAGCATGTACCTGCAGCTTGTAATAGGTACAGGCATCGGCCCCGCGGCTCGTTGGGTGACCATAATTCTTTTTGCTGAACTGGCCAAAAGGTCCTACTCCGAACTAAAACAGCAGGAGATATTCCTCCTTTATTATATGGCGGGGGCTGCCCTGGCATCACCCTTTCAGGGACTGCTCTGGAACCAGTACCTGGTCCAGTCAGATGCAGCCAAAATGTTGGGACTCACCGAATTCATCCCTGCGTGGGTGGCACCAGCAGTAGGTTCTGATTCTCTCCTCGAACGCACCTTCTTTCACCGGGATTGGATGATCCCAATTTTACTTCTGGTTGGGTCACAGATTATTCAACGTATCGATCATTTTGGTCTTGGCTATGCTCTGTTCAGGATCACCTCCGATGTGGAAAAGCTTCCTTTCCCCATGGCGCCGGTGGGAGCCCTAGGGACGATGGCCCTGGCCGAATCAACAGAAGATAAGCAAAAGAGTTGGAAATGGCGCGTTTTCTCCATCGGCGGGGTCATTGGTTTGGCCTTTGGCTCTCTATATGTGCTTTTGCCTGCTGTTTCAGGCTTGCTATTGACGGAGCCAATCCGTCTTATTCCTATACCGTGGATTGACTTAACCCGCCATACTGAGGATGTATTGCCAGCTGTGGCCACGGGGTTACAGCTCGACCTAGGGCTCATATTCCTTGGCATGGTCTTGCCATTTTGGGCAGTAATGGGCGGCCTGGTGGGATTGTTAATCACCGTAGGAGCCAACCCGGTTCTCTACAAACATGGCATACTCCACCGCTGGCGTCCGGGCATGGGGACGGTTGACACGGTTTTCGCCAACAATTTTGATTTTTATATGAGTTTTGGTATTGGCCTTGGACTCGCTATTGGTCTTATAGGGGTGTGGTATGTCCTGCGCTCATTTTGGAATGGCGGTGGAGGTCAACGGGTTAGCTTTAAAGCACTCTTCAAGCCCCCAGCCGGAAGGGGTGATTTCAATTTTTGGATCTCCATAGGGATCTATGTTTTCTCTACTCTGGCCTATACGGGCCTATGTGTGTGGCTGGTTCCTAAATTTCCCTGGATCTTCTTTCTTGGCTACGGCTTCATCTATACTCCGGTTATCTCGTATATTACTGCCCGCATGGAGGGCATTGCCGGACAGTTCGTCAGTTTACCCCTGGTGAGAGAGGCGAGCTTCATTGCAGGGGCCAAATTCTTTGGCTACCAGGGAATTGAGATCTGGTACGCTCCCATTCCCATTCACAACTACGGGGAGGCCACTGTCCAGTTTCGCAAGATAGAACTCACTGGAACAAGCATCAGGGGTATCATCAAGGCAGAGATTGTGGTATTTCCGGTTGTTATGGTGGCAAGCCTTCTCTTCTCTCAGTTTATCTGGCGTCTAGCGCCCATACCCTCCAGTAGCTATCCCTATGCCCAGGAGCTCTGGCATCTACAGGCTTTAAACACCTTGCTGATGCAAACTTCGACTTTGGAGGGAAATTCTCTTTTCTTCCAGGCGTTGAAGGCAAGTTACGTTTTGGGTGGCTTGGGCTTTGGCGTAGTGACCTATATCCTACTGAATATCTTGGGCTTACCTGTGCTGCTAGTGTACGGGGTGGTTCGTGGTTTGGGTCAATCTACTCCCCATAGCATGATCCTCGAGGTGGTGGGAGCTTTACTGGGTCGCTTCTTTTTCCTCAAGCGTTACGGCAAAATGTGGCGCCAGTATGCACCTGTACTACTGGCGGGATTTTCCTGTGGAATGGGTCTTACTGGTATGTTCGCCATGGGTGTCACCCTAATTCTAAAATCATTAAGTAAACTTGCTTACTAAGGCAAGCACATGTCGTTCAAATCGTTTAAATCGTCAAATGGTAAACGGTGAAGAGTAAACGGTACGAGATGTTACCCTTTATTTGTTATACGTTATTCGTTATAGGTAAAAGATCAGCGTGGAACTCGCTTTTCTCTTGCCTCTGATTTGTTGCTGCCTGCTGTCTTCCGACCTCTGACCTCCGACTTCTGATTCCTTACCCTATGCCCCATGCCCTCCGCCTTCACCACGCATGCGGTTGAATCCACTTTTTAACAGCGCCCGAAGACTGGTAACCCTCAAGCCGGCCTAGTTCTTTGCCAGATTGAAACAGGACTAAAGTAGGAGTTCCACCTATTCGATATAAAGCGGGGACATGCTGATCCACATCAACATTTAATGAACCTACCTTAAGGCGGCCTTCGTAATCCTTGGCTATTTTGTTTATGGTGGGACTCAGTAGCTTGCATGGACCGCAATCGGGAGAAAAGAAGTTGACCAGAAAGGGCAGGGGTGAGCCCAATACGGTTTCAGTGAAGTTTTGATCTGAGAGCAGCAAAGGTCCAGCTTGAGTAGAAAAGTTCAAAATGAGGGGAGACTTACATTTTCCACAGATCGGCTGATCTCCAACCTTATTGAGAGGGATTTTGTTGCTAGTTTGGCATTGCTTGCAGGAGACAATAAATGTTCCACTGCGAATAGGTGATGTATCCGAAAAAAGATGTTCCTTGCACTTGCCACAGTTGGGATTCTGTCCTAGCCTAGCTGATGGCAACTTATTTTTTGCGCCGCAATGGCTACATTTTATGCAGTAATCTGTGTTCCCCGCCATATTTGTGAATCATCCCGAGATTCTGGTAAACAGTAAACGGTGATGGGTAAACCGATTATTCGCTAGTTCCGCAACCATTTACCATTTACCGTTTACTCTTTTTTTCGCTATGCGCCATGCGCTATGCAAATGGAATATAAATTACATTAAGAATGAGATTGGTTCTGTCAAGAAGGGAAAGGATTGCGGATTTGTCCTTCGGACTCCCACCCTTCGGGCGGGTTCCCGGTTTCGGATTGCAGATTGCAGATTTAGTCTAGGTCCAAATCAGGCGGTTGGGTCTTGGCGTAATCTTCATCTTCTTCGGGCTCAACCTCGGGCTCAGGGCCGATGTTCTCTTTGACATCATCGGGTAAGGCACCGTAGTTAATTCGAAGATAAGGAGCACCAATACCGGGCGGGCGATTCTTGTCGTATTTTACAAGATCCCCGGGTGCTTGTTCGGTGGTGATGATCCGAACTCCCTCACTTCCACCTGCCACACAAACTGAGATCTGGTCATCTGGGAAGCGGGCCCAGAAGATATTTACTTGGGCTGCTCCTTCTTTGGACCAGCCAATGACGCGCCGCTCCTTCTGATCTTTACTTAGGATCAGCCACACTTCATCACTCTTGTGAATGTCGGAGAGAAGACGAACTTTTTCCTTTTTTTCCTTCCTGGAAGTGTCTACCCCAACGTCGTAAAAAAAGGTGTTGACAATCTTTAGAACATCGGGTGGTAGGTCACGAGGTTCTAGAGACATGTGGCTCAGCATCCATCCAGGCGGAAGGTCTTTTTCATCCGGATTGAAAGGGACAGTTTCCTCCGAGTTGGCCAGGATGCGAAGACCTGTGTCGCCGCCGACCACCAATAGATCGATGAAACCGCTAGCCAATTCAGCCCAAAACACGCTGAGATCGCAGGGTCCGGACTTGGACCAGCCAACCACAATTCGGTGAAGTCGGTCTTCTAAACTGGGTAAAATAAGGTATCTAGTTTTATACGCGTTTGAAACAGGAAAAATAATTTCTTTCGCCATTGTCCAGAACCCAACGGATTTGATTAGACAAAAATACTAGCAAAGATTAGGAATTTTTAGCAACAGGTAAATAGTAATCCCCCAATTCGTTTGCAATGCTTGTGCCAGCCAACAGTAGCTGCGGCTCAATTTAAGTTGATTTTGCTCTTGCCCTTTAAGGTCTTCTGGGGATAAATGTAGAAGGACGCTTTAGCCGCCCTAACAAAATTCGTTCTTCCTGCGTCGTGCTATGCTTTTAGCCTCTCGGGTGCCGCACTTGCCCTAATAGGACATAGATCAAATGGATAGCAGGAATTTGGAGTCATGGCAAACGGTGGCCTGGAACGGAATCAGTATGCGAGTGCCTTCGCAGTGGGAGGTAAGCTCTTTGACAAAATCTTACCTTCAGCTGGATGACGGCATAGGCCCCGTACTTGAGCTCAAGTGGCAGCAGGTGAGAGGTGTCTTTTCCCACCAAGATCATTTGAAGAAGCTGGCTCGTCATTCCAGATCTGTTCCTGAACTAAATTTTCAGCAAACTTCTCTGCCAGAGGAGTGGCATCAAGCTTTGCGTCATTTTGAGACTCAGTACTTTGAGTGGCAGAGTGGGGAAGTAGATGGGAAAGGGGTTGTTTTGTATTGTCCGGCGAGTAAGCAGGCCAGCCTGCTGCAATTTTATCAGCAGCGGGGTTTAAAGGGCTCTGAGGTGCAACTGGGCGTGTTGGACTCATTTCGGGATCAATGTGAACAAAACATGGTAAGATGGTCATTGTTTGGCCTGAATGCGCTAATGCCCAAATCGTTTGAGTTGATACGATATCGTTTTGAGCCGGGCCGCTACCAACTAGAGTTTAAGGATCGTCAAGAGTGTGTTGAACTTAATCGCTGGGGTCCAGCTGATTTGCTTCTGAGGAAGAGTGATCTTCGCCACTGGTTTGAAGAGAAGTGCAAGGAACTAGACTGGTGCAGGTCGGCAGGCATCCGAGAGCGTAATTATCACGGCAGCCCTGCTCTTTATGGAAAAAGCCGAGGTTCGAATAGCCTCACAGTGAGGCTTTGGGCAAGGATATCAAGGAAATTACCCCACGTGTGGTTTCGCATCTGGCACCTTTCTTCTCGAAACCAGATTCTGGGTGTGGCGGCACGTGGCTTGAAATCTTTGGATGAATACTTGCTTGAGGAAATCTGCAGAAACTATGATATGGCCTAAAAGAAAAAAGCTGCAGAAGAATCACCTTATGAGCGAACCTTCCACTAGATCAGAGGCTTTTGCCTATTTTCCGGTGAAAAATCAAGAGGTGCTGGAAGAGAGGCTGGAGGGGGGTGTAATGGTGTTAACCTATCCCCTAGTGATACGACCTTGGCTGGCAGGTGTTGCTCAGAGGCTTGGGTTGCGATCCAGAGAACCTCTAACCAGAAGGCTTCAACTTGATGAAATGGGTAGTCTCACCTGGAGTCTTTTAGACGGCAAACGCACTGTACAAGATGTTGTGGACTTTTTATCTCGCCGCTATAAACTAAACCGTAGGGAAGCCGAAGTTGCAACGACCGGATTTCTTCGCGAACTTGGTAAGCGGGGTCTTATTGGACTACGATCACCCCACGAGGAGGACAGAGAGAAATCCACTTGACAAAGAGGAGAACCTCTCGGCACCATGTAAACCCCTTTGACCAGGGAGGAGGTGTACAATGCGTATAGTATTGGTTGGGCAGGCGCCTTTTGGTGCTAAAGTACTGGAAGGGCTTCTGGAAAAGGGAGAAGAGGTGGTGGCAGCATATACCCCACCTGACAGGGGGAGTAGGCTGGACCCCCTAAAAGAAGCGGCACTAGCCAAAGGAATTGCGATCTATCAACCCGCAACCTATAAGGATGATCAAGTTTTCGCCGAATACCAAGACCTAAAACCTGACCTGACGATTTTAGCTTTTGTAACTGACATTATCCCTGAAAAGTTTTTTACTGAACCCTCTCGCGGTACCATTTGTTACCATCCTTCTCTTCTGCCACTTCACCGTGGCGCTAGCGCCATAAACTGGGCGATCATTATGGGTAGAGCCAAGACCGGTCTCACTATTTTTTGGCCGGACGGTGGAATAGATACAGGCCCAATTCTTCTCCAGAAAGAGGTGGAGATCGGAGCGGATGATACCACCGGATCCATCTACTTCAATCATCTTTTCCCTATGGGAGTTGATGCCATCCTCGAGTCTGTCGATCTGATCAAAGAGGGCAAGGCCCCCAGGGTTAAACAGGCAGAAGAGGGAGCCACTTACGAGCCGCCATGTGATGATCGTGTGGCTGCCATAGACTGGGAAAAATCTGCCCAAGATGTTTACAATCTGGTGCGAGGCTGTGATCCACAACCTGGGGCTTATGGCCAGTTGAAGGGAGAGAAAATTCGGTTCTACGGTGCAAGGCTTTTGCTGGAGACAACGGAAGAGACGCCCGGTACGGTTTCAAAAGTTTATCCGGAAGGCTTTCAGGTTGCTCTAAAGGGAGGAAAACTGGCTGTCAGTAAAGTAAGGCCGGAGACTGGGGGCAAAATGGAGGCTGCGGCTTTCGCCTCGGAAAGAGGATTAGAAGTCGGAGATCGGTTTGGCAATGGCGCGTGAGACAAAACCAGACAAAAAGGAGATGGAGGAGGAAAACCGCCGCATACGAACACTAAGACTTTTGGTGGATTTCTCCCTGGCTTACCTCGCCCAGACTAAATTGCCTCTAGAAGAGGCGCAGGCTGTGGTGGAAGGAGTTAAAAAACAGGCCCTGCGCCTTTTTCCAGAAAAGGAGGAGACCTTCGACCTGATCTACCTTCCAAGATTTCGCCGTTTGCTAAGGGAGAAGTATCACCTGCACTAGAGTGCCGGGGCGAAAAGGTAGGACGAAGGACTATTACCCATAACCCATGACCTGGCTGAAGAGACCGCTGCGTTTAGGGCTATGCACTCTGCCACCTTTTGAAAACGAATAGAAGGAATTGTGCTCAGACCTATGAAAGAAATTTACGTACGCTTGATGAACGAAGCGCGATGCATTGCATCCCGTTACGAGTTACCTGAATTCTACCGGCGATTCAAGCCCTCGCTGACAATTTCACGGCGTATCTTTTTTAATAACCCCTTGCTAATTCACTGCAGAGAATTGATTACCCCGCAATATATCGGTGACTTTGGTCACGGACTGCAACATGCTACCAAGGTGAGTGTTGATGCAGGTACCATCGTTCTTTTGGAAGGCGAGAAGTATTTTACTGTCCAAGCAGAATTAGAGCGAGCGGTTGTGTTGGTTCAGCTCGCAGGACTTCTCCACGATATAAAAAGGATGGAAAACAAACACGCTTCCGCCGGTGCAAGAGCGGCTAGGGAAATACTATATGATTTTCCTCTAAGCCCCCTAGAGGTAAACTGTGTAGCAGAGGCCATAGCTAATCACGAAGCATTTTCCAAGCCCCAGACGTGCGAAACGCTAACAGGGCAGCTGGTAGCTGATTCGCTCTATGACGCAGACAAATTCCGCTGGGGGCCCGACAATTTTACCCATACAGTCTGGTATATGATGAGCTATCACCAAGTGGGCATAGCCGAACTGTGTGGCCGTTTCCCTTGGGGTGTGGATGGTATCCTCAAGATAAAGGATACCTTCAGGACTAACATAGGGGTTCAGTACGGCCCGGAGATCATCGATTTAGGAGTAAGGATCGGCAAGGAGATTTATCAACATCTCCAGCGATACCTGAATTCAATAGAGGTAGAGTTGAAGACAGAGTCTAGAGACTAGTCCTAACGTAGAAATCAAGACGGGGGGCAAGATTGTCCAGGGTGAAAGGGATGAGATGACTCTTACTGAAAACGCAGGCATCGAAGGGCTACGCATAGGCCAGGTGACAGACAAAGAGCATAACACTGGTTGCACCGTTGTGCTGGCCGAGAATGGTGCCACTGCAGGGGTTGATGTCCGAGGAGGAGCACCAGGGACACACGGAACCGATAGCTTGAGACCGGAAAACCTAGTAGAACAACTTCATGCAGTGATCCTTACCGGTGGCAGTGCTTTCGGTTTGGCCTCGGTACAGGGAGTTATGCAATACTTGCGTCAAAGAAATTGTGGCTTCCAAACCGAATACGGAGTGGTTCCTATTGTGAGCGGTGCGGTAATCTTCGATCTCGGCCTAAACAAGAGTGAAACTCTTCCTGACGCCGATATGGGTTATCGAGCATGTGAAAACTCTTCAATAGAGGGAGCTGAGCAGGGATGCGTGGGTGCAGGCACCGGCGCTACAGTGGGAAAGCTTTTCGGACTTGAACGTGCCATGAAGGGCGGACAAGGATTCGCCTCTCTGATTTCGCCTAATGGACTCAAGCTTTGGGCCCTGGCAGTGGTCAATGCTTTCGGTGACATTCGCAACCATGAAAATGGTCAGTTACTGGCAGGGGTGCGCACTAAAGACGGACTGCGATTGGCAAATACAGCCGCACGCCTGACTGAATTGGAGGTTTTGAGGGGTTTCTCGCCCACCAACACTGTCCTAGGTGTAGTGGGCACAAAAGCCACCCTTTCAAAAGCTGAACTCACCAGGGTGGCTCAAATGGCTCATGATCGTATTGCTCGTGCCGTTGTTCCTTCCCACACTCTTTACGATGGTGACACGATCTTTGCCTTGAGTACGGGGTTTCATGGGGGAGTTGACACGAGCGTTGTTGGTGCCCTTGCTGCCCAGTTAATGGCCCAAGCTATTGTCAACGGTGTTGTACATGCTGTTGGGGTGGATGGCCTTCCCGCGTACCAGGACCTTTTCGGCAATAAGGCATAGGGCATAGAGCATGGGGCATAGGGTAAGGAATCAGAAGTCGGAGGTCAGAGGTCGGAAGACAGCAGGCAGCAGCCAGCGAGCAGCTGGCAGCAAGAAATCAGAGGCAAGAGAAAAGCGAGTTCCACGCTGATCTTTTACCTATAACGAATAACCTATAACAAATAAAGGGTAACATCTCGTACCGTTTACCGTTCACGGTTTACCATTTACCTTCAACCGCAAATAAGATTTTATGAGTTATCTTTTTGCAATCAATGGAAATAGGAGTTAAGACTTGAAACAAATTATCAATTTCTTCTTCGAATTGGGGATGTTGAAGAAAACTCCAAGGAGTGGGTACCAATTTCTTGGTTCTGGAACTGAGTCTGTGGCTGATCATGCTTTTCGAGTGGCGACAATTGGCTTCACCATGGCGAGGCTGGACAAGGAAGCCGACGTCTTTACCGTAATGCGGATGTGTTTGTTTCATGATCTTCCCGAATCCCGCACGGGTGACCTAAACTATGTAAACAAGCGCTACGTTAAAGTTAAGGAGGACCAAGCTGTAAAGGATCTGGCCGAGACACTTCCTTTCGGCACAGAAATTCAGGATTTGCTGGAAGAGTTCAAGGAAGGAGAAACGCGCGAGGCCCGATTGGCTCGGGACGCAGATCAATTAGATCTCATTTTGGAACTGAAGGAACATCAGGATTTAGGAAACCGCTATGCCAAGGATTGGATCCATTTCGCCCTCAAACGGCTGAAAACGGATTTGGGTAAGCGGTTGGCGGCGCAGATTCTAGAGACCGATTTTACAGCCTGGTGGTTCGAGGGGAGGGACCATTGGTGGAGTGACGAATAGCAAGCTATCGGCGAGACGGCCATATCCGTGGTTGCAGTAATCGATTCATGTAACATCCGGCCTTAGGCCACCGTGATGGAATTCTTCCCCACATCCTTGCTTCGATAGAGGGAATTGTCTGCCATTTGTAAGAGTTCCCTTTTGTCGGATGCATCAGTAGGATAATTGGCGATACCGAAGCTAGCGGTCAATTTGATAGTTAGGTTCAGGTCCTTTAGGTAAGTGGCATCCGCCAATGCCTTACGGATGGCAACCACTTTATCAAAAGCCAAATTTTTGTCCTGGCCCGGCAATATGATTACATATTCATCCCCACCATAGCGCACCAACCGATCATCTTGTTCTAGCCTGGAGGCTATAACCTCAGCAGCCTCTCGTAAAATCTTGCTTCCGAGCAAGTGTCCGTGTCTATCCACATGTTCCTTGAAGTTGTCCAAGTCAAGGAATACCAGCGAAACTTCCTGCCCTTGGTGCAGCAACTGGTCCAAATGCTGGTGCATGAAGCGGGTGTTGTAGTAACCTGACACGTCGTCGGTAATGCTCAGTGACTCGATCTTTCTGTAGGTGCGAGCATTATGGATAGCAATGGCTACATAATCGGCTAGTATGGAGAGGAGGGGCATGAAATTGTCTTGAAATAGAGACATGTCCTCAGGGTTTATTATTTCAATGACGCCGATCACCGCACCCTGCATTTTTAGAGGAAGACATATAATAGAGCGAGTGACGAATCCGGTGAGATCGTCTACTCTATTACTAAAGCGAGGGTCACGTCGAACCTCCGGCACCAACATTGGCTCACCCGAGAGCGCAACGGTACCTGCTATGCCCTCACCGAGCTGTATTCTCACGTCCGCCAAGGAACCTTTGTCCAAACCAACCACCACCTCGAAATATAGCTCCTGGGTCTCAGGATCCAAAAGAAACAAGGTCCAATTCTTCGCCCTAATAAGCTCACTTAATCGTTTAAGTATGATAATTAGTATCTGGTCCATATTAAAAGTTGAGGTGAGTGCTTTCCCAATCTCAACGCAGGTCATTAGCTGTTGAATGTAAATGGAGCTCTCTTCAGGTGAATTAGTGTGGGTGGGTAACAGATCTACTTCTTTGAATAGCTCATCCATGGGCGATCCACTGCCTTTGTTATTGCCTATACACCTAATCAGGTAAAGCAACCTTCATGCCAACAGCAAGGTTCCCACTGGGTGATCCTAAGCTCTGCGGGTTGCCAAAGGGAAAATGCGTGACTGGTGGGATTGTTTTGCAGGATTGGAATGGTGGGTCTTGAACGAATCCGTATACCTATGCTACTTAAGATGGACACTATTGTGGAAAGGAAGTGCTAAATGAGCAAGAGTGATCTGGAGGAGATCCTAGAGGATATCGAGAAGGACTATAAGACAGAGGTTGTTCCTATAACAGTGTCCGGACGGTCCTTGCGCTGTCTGCGCCTAGCCGACTTAGACGAGATAATCCTCGACCAGCTAGACACGGGTGACCTCGATGGGGCAGAGCTTCCCTTCTGGGGAAAAATCTGGGAGGCGAGTATCCTCCTGGCAGCTTATTTAGTAGCTCAGCCTGTGATGCCAGGGCGAAAGATCCTTGAGATTGGCACAGGCCTTGGGGTTAGTGGTCTTTTTGCGGCCGCATGCGGTCATGATGTAACATTATCTGATCACAAAAAGGAGATCATCAGATTCATTAGAGCAAATACTTTGTTGAACAAATTGGACAATGTGCCCGTTATTAATGTGGACTGGGCCAAACCAACCTCAAACCAACTATACGATTGGATAGTGGGCTCGGAGGTGGTATACCACCGATCAACCTATGATTCCCTAGTGCAGTTTCTTAATCAGGCCTTGAAGCCTAACGGTACTATTTTTCTCGCCAAGAGCACCAGTCTACCGGCCAACGTCTTTTTTTCAAAACTCACTCAGTATTTTAAGTTTAAGAAACTGGACAAAGTAATGCGTTCTGGGGACCAAGAATTTGCCATAAGTCTCTATGCCATTAAGAGGAAGGAAGAAGTGTAATGCGCGAAGCGTAAGGTGCTTTGTATTGCCAGGCTGGAGGTCGGGCGAGACGGGCGAGACGAGTGGGAAGTCGTTAAAACCGTTCAAATCGTTCAAGTCGTTGAGGCCGTCCACAACAGAGGTCAGAAGTCGGAGATCAGCTTCACCCTGACCTCAGACATCTGATCTCTGACCTCTTTTCTTTTAAGGCTGCTAGCTGGACATTGGGGAGATCAATGAAATTGACCTTCTTGGGAACTGGTTCTGCCTGGTCCCTGCCTGAGATAGGTTGTGATTGTTTGATATGTAGGCAAATGCATGAAAAAAAAGAGAAGCGTCTCCGCACCTCTTTTTACCTGGAGGCGCGAGAGAAGTTATTAATCGATTGCGGGCCCGACATAGTGCAGCAATGGTGGGCTAACCGCTTGAAGTCCCTTGATGGAGTTCTCATAACTCACGAGCATGGAGATCACTATCTGGGCCTCGATGAGTTAGTTGCTTTGCGACGTTCCACTGCTCCGCATAACTGGAGTCCCATTCCCACCTACGCCACGGAGGCTTCCTGGGAGACCATTGAGCTTCGTTTCGGATATCTTCTAGATAAAACCCTGGAAAAAAGATTGACTGTTCCCGGTGAACCGCTGCCTGGATTGCAGACCAGGGTGGTTCCTTTTAAAACTTACCACGGGCCGATGGCGAAGGGGGCGGTGGGCTACGTTTTTGAGGACGGAGGAAAACGCTTGGTTTACACTTCTGATCTTCTCCATCTCGATGAGAGAGAGGACATACTACGCCACCCGGATGTGCTAGTCATTCAGTCTCACTGGCTCAATGAACCTGAGCTTAACCGGCCGTCGCTCCTCAGCTTGCAACGGGCATTACCTATGATACGTGCCTGGGAACCCAAGGATAAGGTCTTTCTTGTTCATATATCCGATGCTGATCAAGTCCCCGGGGATTCGGCCAACGATTCCCTCAAAAAGATACCTCCTGAAGATCCCCTAAAGGATCCGGAAACAGGTGTTCCATATCCCATCCCGACTTGTCAGGCGGAATGGCAACAGGTAGCTGAGAGAGTCTTTAAAGACAGCGGCATAAATATCCCGGTACAGGTCGCCCATGATGGACTCACGGTGGCTATTTGATGGGCAAAGGGCATGGCGCACAGCGATTGTTCATAACGCAGAAGCCGTGTGATCGCCGGTCATGGGTGCAAGGCTAGAGGTCATAGGTAATAGGCAACACCCATAACCCATAACCTAAATATTATTCTTCGCCTTTTCACCTCAGCTATGAACCTGGAATTTCAAGCATGAAGGAAAAATCTCTAGAAATACTCTCGGATGGTCTGAAACTCCAGGGTGTACTCCATACCCCGGATGCTGCTTCTTGGCCCCTGGTAATATTGTGTCACGGGTTTTTGAGCCACAAAGATAGCTCAAAGTACAGACAGCTGGCCCAGGTATTTGCCCTAGAATCAATAGCCACGGTTAGGTTTGACTTCAGAGGTTGCGGTGAAAGTGAAGGGTTATTGTCTGAAAGCTCGATTTCCAGACGGTGGAGAGATTTGCAGAGGGTGATTGATGAGAGCCAAGGCCTGAAGGATTATGATGGACGTCTGGGCTTGTTGGGAAGTAGCTTGGGTGGTTATCTAGCTCTCCTAGAGGCGAGTCGTAATTCTAAAGTTCGCTGTGCTGCGGTCTGGTCCACCCCTTCCCACCTCCTTGATCTGGCTAAACGCCTCCCTGAGGTTTCTCCGGTGGAATTCTCCCAAGAATGTTACGAAGATCTACTCACAGTGGAGCTCCTTCCTCGCTTAAAAAATATCCAGCGTGTTCTCATCGTGCACGGCCAGTTGGACCAACAGGTTCCTTCCGAACACGGTTTGAGATTGTATGAAGTGCTGGAAGAGCCCAAGGCTCTTCATATCTTAGAGGAGGCTGATCACCGGTTCACTGCCTCAAAATGGAGAGAAGAGGCCATTCGCCTCACCATGGATTGGTTCAAGAGGTTCCTGTAGGCAGCAGGCAGCTTGCATCCAGGCTAGATTACCTTGCCTGTAATCCTGGCTCGGGCATCCAAGACCAGGCTGAAAAGTGCTGGAATGAGGAAAAGGGTGAATATAGTAGAAAGGGCAAGGCCACCCACAACCACACTGCCCAGACCCCGGTAGAGCTCAGAACCGGCGCCGCGGAAAAGCACTAGGGGCAGCATGCCAAAGACACTGGTGGTGGTGCTCATGAATATAGGTCTAATGCGGTTTCTTACTGCTTCGCGGATCGCCTCCCGCCTCTCCAATCCTTCGTTCCGCATGTGGTTAAGACTCTGGTGCACTATCAAAATGGCGTTGTTAACCACCGTGCCGATTAGGATAATGAAGCCCAGCATGGTGAGCACGTCCAGGGACTGATATTCAATGAAAGTGCTAACCAACCAGAGGCCGGCGAAACCTCCAGCGGCCGCCAAGGGCACACTAAACATGATGACGAAGGGATAGAGAAAGCTGGCAAATAGCGCCGACATGAGCAAGTAAGTGATTGCCAGAGCCAGAACAAAGTTCCACTGCAAAGCTCGCCGGGTGACCACGAGATCGTCGGCCGTGCCCGCGAGGTTAATGCTATATAAGCTGGCGAGTTCACCGCTGTTCTTAAGGGGGGCAATTATCTGGTTTTCTATGATCTGCATGGCTGTTTCAAGAGGCGTCTCCTTCGGCGGCCGCACCTGAATGGTGATTGCTCGCTGGCGCTCTATGTGGTTGATCTGGGTGGGGCCTGCCACCCAACGAACATCTGCTACTGAACCCAGTGTGATCAATTGGCCGTCGGAAGTTCGCAATAACAAATCGTCAAAGTCCTGTGTTCTTTGGGTTGAGGAGGAACGGCCCATTAGAGTGAGGTCGATCTCTTTCCCTTGGTGCTGGTAGTCGCTAACCTTCCTACCGTCCAGCAAGGTGTCTACCGCTTCGCCGATGTCCCTGGCCGCGAGCCCCAAACTGGCGGCTCGCACTCGATCAGGAGTAATCTGAATTTCTGGATTTCCCAGATCGAGACTGGGAATGGGGCGGACCTGGGAACCTGGAACCAATTGCATGGACTGGCCGAAGATACGGGCTCCGATCTGTACCAACTGCACCAAATCTGGGCCGGTAATGTCTATATCGATAGTTCGGCCCGAGCTGATGCCCCGACCGAATAAGCTGCTCTGATAGGAAGTAGCGTAAAATCCAGGTATCTTTGTCAGCTCTTTTTTGAAAATCGGAACCAAGTCTCTGGCTTTAAGGGGATCTTCAGTGGAGGCACCGGAAAACATTAGACGACCGAGAGCTACATAGAAAAGATTACGAATTTGGGGATCACGGAATTCGACCGTTCCCTCCTTAGTCTCCACTCCCTTCCAGTAAGGTTGCAGGTTTTCAACGATTTCATTGCCAATTGCGTCCAGTTCTTCAAGATTGTAACCGGGTGGGGGGAGGAGAAAGTTAAAGACGAAATTCCGGTTGCCTTCAGGTAGGTATTCAGAGGGCGGCGATAGCCAAATTGCCATGGCCAGGGAGAAGCCGGTGAGAGCAGCAACTACACCCAGCCTTGCCGACACAGACCCTGTAACTTTGTAGTTGAAATTGGCCACCCCCTCAGTAATCCGGCGAGCAAAGAGATCCATACCAGAGACCAACCTTCTAAATGGAGAGAGCTGGCGATATTCTCCTCCGCCATGCACTCCACCATCTGGGTTGGAAGGTGCACTTGCTAACTTTTGATACTTTGCAGCCAGTTTTGCTTTGCGTCTTTCACGGAAAAACCCAAGGATTTTAGCTGCAAAGGTGGGGATGACCGTTATGGAAACGATCAGGCTCAGGGCCACGGCACAACTGATGGCAATGGCTATGTCCTTGAAGAGCTGGCCGGCTTCTTCCTGCACATAGACCACGGGAATAAAGACAGCCATGGTGGTCAGGGTGCTGGCCAGCACCGCGCCCCAAACCTCAGTGGTCCCCCTGTAAGCTGCAACCACTCGAGATTCTCCCAGTTCTCTGTGCCGGTCAATGTTTTCCAGAACTACAATAGCTGCGTCCACCACCATGCCCACAGCAAAAGCTAGTCCTGCGAGGCTGATCACATTGATATTGCGACCAAAAAAGGTCATCATCAAGAAAGTGCCCACCACACTTATGGGAATTGCGGTGGCAATGATCAAAGTGCTGTTGAAGGAACGGAGAAAGAGGATAAGCACCAAAACTGCGAGGCTACCCCCTACAAAGAGGTTCTGTCGCACCAAATCGATAGCGCTCTCTATGTATTCGGTCTCGTCATAGACCTGGCGCAACCGCAAGCCCTGCTCTTTCAGAAGACCCTCGTTTAGTTCGGCAATGGCCTGTCGAACCCCCTTCATTACTTGGATAACATTGGCCCCGGTCTGACGTTTACAGTTCACCGCTATGGTCGGCCGATCTTTTTCGTGAACAGTGGCGGTAGGCTTGGCGTAACCGAGCCGAACTTCGGCAACGTCATGGACATAAATGGGAGCGCCATTGATATATTTAATCACCACACTCGCCACATCTTTTGGCGACTGGTACTGACCAACAGTTCTGGCAATAAACTTGCGTTTGCCCTCGTCAAAATCTCCGGCACTGATATTCTCGTTTTCACGATTCAGCGCGGTGGAGACTTCGGCTATAGTGATCCGGTGTGCAGCCAGGGCGTCAGGGTCGAAAACTACCTGCATCTCAGGCTCGACACCGCCATAGATTTCTGACTCAGCGACTCCTGGGATTCTCTCGAACCGGGGTTTGATGAAGTCTTTAACGAACTGGTACTCGGTGGCAATCCCGGTGTTGTCACCACTGAGGCGTTCAAGAACGATCCAAGCGATAGCATTCTGCTCGCTTCCGGAAGAGACCAGTACCGGTTCTTCCGCTTCGTCGGGGTATTCTGGGACCTGGTTGAGATTGTTGGATACTTTCAGTAGGGCGGCGTCGGGATCGGTACCCACCTGGAATTTAAGCGCCACTGTGCCTCGACCGTAAAAGCTCTCGCTTTTCATTTCCACGAGACTTTCTACGCTCTTGAGAACATCTTCCTGTTCATCGATGATCTCCCGTTCCACCTCTTGAGGACTTGCTCCAGGCCAGAGGGTATTGACGGTGATTTCTGCCTTGTCCACATTGGGGGTGAGTTGCACTGGAATACGCAGGAGGGCAATAAGGCCGAACATCACCAAGAGGATAACCCCTACGATAACGGTGATAGGATTCTTTATGGAAGCGTCTACTAATTTCACTTTATGTTCAGTTTCAAGATTTCCTGCATGCGAGACGGGCGAGAAGGGCGAGATGAGGATGAGCAAATCCTTTTTTCACTCGACCTGCCGTCTGGTTATTTTTTTATTTGATAATTTGCACAGGCTGTCCAGGACGGAGCCTTTCATTGCCTCTGGTAACCACCTGCATACCGGGTTCTATGGCACCTTTGATTTCTATCATACTGTCGGAAGCAATACCCAGTTGCACTGGTAGAGGTTTTGCTAGTCCCTCTTGCACCACATAGACTAGGTGGCTTTGACCTATGTTTACCACAGCATCTTTTGGCACTGCCAAGACCGAGTCGGGTTTACCTATGGCTAAACTTACCCTGCAAAGCATGCCGCCCTTGATGTGGTTGTCAATATTCTCAACCGCGACCTTGACTGGGAAAGTCCGACTGGCCGAGTCGCCTACAGGTATTATAGCTGCGATCTTGCCGGTGAATTTCTCTGGGTTGAGGGCATCAACCGTAACTTGGGTACTTCCTCCCAAGACGAGCTTAGGCACGTAGCGTTCAGGCACTTCCACCAGAATCTCAATGATGCTAAGATCAGCTAATGTGACTATCGGTCCGCCCTTTTCTATCCACTGGCCAACTTCAGTATGTTCTGTCACTACAAATCCAGAGAAAGGGGCGCGGATGACTTTTTTGGCGATAGAGTCCTGCTTATGCTGAATCTCCGCCCCTAGTCGATCAACCCGTGCTTCGAGGGATTGGACCTCGGCAAGATCGTCTGTATACTGTTTGTCAGAAATAGTTTCTGTTGCCAACAACTTAGATGACCTTTCCAGATCTGAACGCGCCCTGCGCAGCTGGGCTTCGGTGTCGGCCTTATTTGCCTGAGCACCCTTTAGTTCAATCTTCAGGAGACTGTCTTCTAGGCGAGCAAGGACAGCTCCCTTTTTTACAAAATCTCCCTCACTCACATCGAATTTTTCCACTATACCCTCAATGTCTGAGGCCACTATGCTGGTCAACTTTGGTTGAGCCGTGCCGATGAGTTGAACCTGAGGGGCAATTTCCAATTGAGTCACTTCAGCGACTTTAACCAGAGCTGCTGGAGGTCCTTTTTCTTGAGCTTGACTTAAAGAGATCTGCACAACAAAAAGGTGGAAGAACGCAGCGAATAGAAGCAGAGGGATCCGCAAAGTATTCTCCAGCATCAATTTGGTCATTGAGGGCTCCTAATCTAGCTCGGAATGTTTATACATTCAAACTAACTAGTTTAGCACGCACTATGACTAGTTACAATAAGCATGTCACACTGTAGAAGTAGCTGAGTCATAGCCGCAAAAAATGACAGCAGGGCATATTAGGTTATGGATTATGGGTAATAGGTTGTAGGTTGTTGTCTGTCACCTATCACCCATTACCTCAAATACTTGGACGATTAGACACTGATATCACACAAATGGAGGGATGGTAGATTGCGATAGAGCTGGCGATAATCCATACCGTAACCCACCACGTAGACGTCAGGAATGTCGAAGCCAGTAAAGTTAATGGGAAGGGGGACTATCCGACGGATAGACCGATCCAGTAGTGTGCAAATATTAATACTCTCAGGGTTTCTGGCTTCCAAGTGTCGAATGAGGTATCCGAGGGTGAGGCCAGTGTCGATGATGTCTTCTACTATAACAACGTGTTTACCAGTTATAGACTCGTCTAAGTCTTTTAAAATCTTGACAGCTTCAGGAGAGCCCTCAACACCTTCGTAGCTTGAGATTGCCATAAAGTCGAGTGAGTGGGGAATCTCAATGGCTCTGACCAAGTCAGCCATAAAAACGAAAGAACCCTTCAGTATACCCAAGAGGACCAACTCCTTGCCTTGGTAGGTGGTCGAAATCATTTTGCCAAGATCTTTAACCCGTTCTTGGATCTGTGCAGCGCTCAAGTAGACCTCACCTAGTGGATCCTTTTTCATGGTATTTCCCTCATTGGCGTGTGAGTTCGTAAGAGGGTGGCAGTAAGACCGGCTTCAAAGGTTTCCCGCGTCCTATTATTTTTTTGGCCTGTCCGCTCCAGTATTGTCCGCAGGAATCCCAAATTTAACCAATAAAGCTTTATAGTCTTTACCGTAAAACAATTTGATAGGGATGTCAGGATAATGTTGTTCAAAAAGGCGGACCTTTCGATTTTTTTTAGTTACCAGGGACTGTTTCATTGTGGTTAGTTCGATAAAAATGCCGTAATCGGGAAGATAGAAATCGGGTGTAAAAGATTCACGAACATAACCCTCCTCGTCCCAGGCAATCGGGAAAGTTGTAGGTTCATATTCCCAGCTGATTTTGTAAAAATCAAGAATGCGGGCAAACTCCTGCTCACTTTCGTTAGCGAAGGGAACTGTGCGGCTTAGCTGATAAGCCTGGGCATTATCGTAGTCGTCATGCTCGCCCCTATCGGATAGTATTGTTTCTATTTCATTTATCGCTCGCTTCATCTCAGGGAGCAGAGCGACTGGAATGGATGTCTTTGACTCTACCACTGCATCATTATCACCATTTTTCAGGGTTTGCAGCTGGAGAAAAAGACCCTGTTTGGACTCAAGTAGGCTCACCGTAGCTTCCTTGTTAGCTCCTATGGTGAACTTTTTTTCAAAGATTGAAACTTCAGCAGACACGGGTATCTCCTAATGGCAGGACCACAGCGGGGTTATCTAGGTTGAAAAGTTTGCTATCTAAGTTCATTGTCTTTAATTAAACTTCAGTACTGTTGTCAAGCAAAAGTTAAATATATCACTCGAGACCTCGGTTGTTTAGCCTATAGCGTGGTAAAGACTTGCCTCCATGCCTTGAATGGACTTTTGGTGCATGTTATAGTTCATCTTATACTCTTGATATTGGTTTATTCATCACTTATAAAACACTCCCATCCAAAACATGGAGGAACCATAAGGGACAATCCCACAGCGCTGCGGGTCCCTTTATTTTTTCTTATGATAAATCGTACAAAAATAGTCATTAAGGGCGGAGCAATCAATGTCCAAAGAAGGTGATTTGGTGCTGGTGCACGTAGAAGACAGTCCGGCCTTTTTCGCCCGAATTGAGTGCATAAGTCCAGATGTTAAGCTTGATTGGTACCAGGTAACCCTTCTGGTTCTCCAGGTTCCTCTAGTTGAGGTTACTTGGATATTGAAAGAGGAGTACATTAAAGGAACTTCATTCACCATGGGGGGCAAAAGGGTGGTGATGGAACAAGTTGTGTCTCCTCCCAAAGAGCCTCCCTCCGATGAGGGGCGGGAGTCTCGAAGAGATGCCAAGAAAAAGCCAACCCCAGAAAAAGATACAGGCAAAGTAATATCCTTGTTCGAAAGGAAATAATCTATCCATGCCAATTGGTTGGTTCTTTCCGCTCATACCCCTGCACTCCGTCACTCCAATTACGCATTAAGAGTAAGCAGTAAGCGATTCATAGGTAATGGGTGATGGGTAATGGGTAACAATCTATGACCCCTGACCTATAACCTATAACCCATAACCGGAGAGGCCTTTCCCGCTTTTTTCGTCAAGCACTCCAAAACTCCAATACTCCAATAGTAAATCATTGTAATTCTGCATGATTTGCGGTATATTACTTTAATCCTGATATTTCGCAAATCGCCTAATCCGACCGTTAATATTTGCGTCCTTCCGGGCGTCCTCGGGGATTGCACCCTGCGACGTACGTCTCAAGTACGCCTCGGCTCCAACCCCCCAGTGGCTCACCGGCGGCACGCCCATTTTCACGGTCTGGCTGCATCGGTTTGCCAAATACCCGGACTAAGTAAGGTGACGGCATGTCCAACTTCTTTGAATTCACCCAGAGCGAAGGCGAGCGGCAAATCAACTCGCGGGTTTCATTGCGTGAGAGCAAAGGTCGGGTGGAGGTTTTTAAGGACGGCGAGGTTTACGCGGTCTTTGCTGAAAACGACAGGGAATTTCGCAAGGCGGTCATGATCCAGTTAGCTCGTCTTGGTGCTGCCAGTTTCAGGGAACTCTGTGCTGGTTTTCAGGTTGACCGGGAGACCCTGGAAAGGTATCTGATTCGCTCTCAGGAACGTGGTCTGCGCGCCGTGATGGACGACAAGCCCGGTCCCAAAGGCCCATGGAAGGCTGATGACGTTACGCGCCTGGAGGTGATCAAAGAATATGTCAACGAGCCAGGAGTGACTGACAGTGAAATTGCGCGACGGGTCTCTGCACGAAGGCCTATTCAAGTAGATCGTAAAATGGTAAATCGTATTTTACGCCATGCGGGTCTAAAGCCCTCACCGGAGGTTGATTCCGTGAGCGATGAAACCTCAACCAACCAACTCACCCTCCGCTTCAAAAGCTAATCAACCACCTGCCAGCTGCGCTTGATTGGACGGCTTCAAAGCCTTTAACGATTTGAACGGCTTGAACGATTAATAATAAGTTTCGACAAACTTCTCTAGGTAGGCATAATAGATGGGCTGCATCTCGGTGAACTCAATGGCCATACCATCTGGTTCGCTTCTTCTTACAACACCTTTGGCCACAATGGGGAGGTATTCGGACTCGAGTGGAATTTGGAACTGAAGATTCACCTCGGTGTCCACTGGAAGAGGTTTGGCTGTTTCAATGAAGCACCCCAGAGGATTCAAATCCCTAATCATCCAGTCTTTCTCTTCGAAGACCCTGATGCCAAATTCCAAGCGTGGATAGCGACGTCTGCTTTCGATATCCAATGATTCCTCGGCCATAAGAAATTCCCCACACTAGGTTTTGTTGCTTTGCAGATTTAGGTTTTCTACCTGCGCCACTCCCGAGCATATAATCAATGCTTGGTCAAAGGCAAACAAATAAAACGATTTTATCTAAATTTTGATCGTCTCTCTTGACCTTTATTTTATGCCTTACGATGGTATATTTATGCAATCAGTGTGCCACAAGTGTCGGATGTATAGAAAATAATTCGCATTTTTTGAATCATCTTTTTCGAAAATATTCACCGCCCGCCCCATCACCCCTTACCCGTCACTTCTTACCCGTCCTCTTTTTTTCTTGACTTTCACCTAACTTTCACCCTATAATTCAAACGTAGTTTGTAAATCCTAAAATCCTGAGCACGAAACAATTCAGATGCCTGATATGAGATGTATGACAGATAGGGTTGACGAGGGGGATCACACATCACACATCCATCGTCTCACGTTGTTTAGGATTTAGATATTGGGATTTTCCCCAGTCACCGCCACCGTTTACCTTTTACCATTTACGACTTGAACGATCGCTCTGCGTCCTGCGCTTTGCGAACATGAGAGGTGGACATGCAACTGACAAAACAACAAACCCGGGTCTATAGATACCTGGAGACCTATCTGCGCCGAAAAGGTAGGCCGCCATCTTACCAAGAAATCCAGGATTACTTTGGCTTTCGTTCCCTCAACTCAGTGGTCAAGCACCTCAAGCAGCTTGAACGCAAGGGCTACCTGGAGAGTCCCTGGGGAAACCAGAAACGGGCTTTTCGCCTGCTACCTCTTCGAACAACTGCGGCAACTATACCCTTTCTCGGGAGAGTAGCGGCCGGAGCTCCCATCGAGGCTGTGGAGATGACCGAAGCGGTGGAAGTGCCCGAGAGCTTGCTTGCCGGCGGTAACAACTTCGCCCTTCAAGTGCAAGGGGAGTCGATGGTCGATGAGGGGATTCGCGACGGGGATGTGCTCATAATCCGAAAACAGGACCATGCCGACAATGGTCAGACCGTGGTGGCACAGATCGAAGGGGAGGCCACAATAAAGAAGTTTTACCAGCGGGACGGCAGGGTGGAGCTAAGACCGGCGAATGAGGAGTTGAAACCTCTCGTGGTTCCCGCTGAAAAGGTAGAAATCATCGGTGTGGTTGTAGGGCTAGTCCGGCATTATAAGAGATAATGCACAGCAAGCAGCTGGCAGTTCAGTTAATTGAAAATTAGAACATTAGTTTAATAGTCAAGTCGTTAACCATTTACCGTCTACCCTTTACTTATAACAAATCAACTAATCAACTAATCACTAATCAACTATTTGGCGCTATGCGCTATGTGAAAAGATGATACGCGAAATTCTTCATTTAGACATCCGCGACTTCTGCATTGCCCTGGAACGACAGCGACGGCCTGATCTGAGGGAATGGCCGGTAGTCGTCGCACCGGGGCAGGGGCGAACGGTAGTCCAGGCTGTCTCTCCCGAAGCCCGAGAGGAAGGCATACATCCGGGTATGGTCGTGGCTCGAGCCCGACAGCATTGCCGCCGTCTTACTGTTCTGCCTCCGGACTTTTTGCTCTATCGGCAAGCCCAGGAAAAGATAGTGACCGCTTTAGGAAGGTTTTCACCCTTAGTGGAGCCGGCCTCCTTGGGACATTTCTTTGTTGATACCACCGGGACCCGTCGCCTCTGGGGGGGGTTGCTCGATAGGGCTGATCGGATGCGGCGATTAGTGGATACAGAATTTCAACTGGATACTGCTGTGGGTGTAGCCAGCAACAAACTAGTAAGCCGGGTTGCCTCCCGGGTGGTGAAGGCACGGGAATTGTGTGATGTTTTCCCCGGCCTGGAGGCTTCTTTCCTTGCACCTCTGGCGGTAAATGTTCTCCCCGGGGTGGGGGAAGTGACCACTGCCAGATTGTTCGCTGAGCTTAATCTCCAAACCGCGGGAGAATTAACCCGCGTCTCCCCAATGCTTTTGAGTCAGATATTTGGAACCGCAGGGCAAAGGCTCCGGAGCATGGCTTTGGGTGAAGATCCTTCACCGGTGGTTACACCCAAATCCTTGCCCATGTTGCGGGAAGAGGTTCAACTGCCGGAGGATGATAATCACCGGCATAGGTTGTTTGGTTATCTCTATGGCCTCGTTGAGGCACTGGGCCGCCGTTTGCGTTCCCAAAATCGCTGTCCCGGCGAACTGGCCCTGACAGCGACCTATGCTGACGGTGTCCAGGCCAGGGCACGGGAGCGACTTGCTGTTGCCGGCTGTGAATTTCATCTGGATAGTTTTCTATATCAGGCAGCGTTGCGGCTTTTTACTCGGGCTGTTCAGCGACGTATACGCTTAAGGCGTTTGTCTCTAAATGTCGCCCATCTCCAGATCCCTTTCGGCCAGCTGGCCTTGTTTCCCTGGGACGACCCCGACCGGGGCAAAGAGGTCAAATTACTACGGGCTGTCGATCAAATCCGCCGCCGCTATGGTAATGGGGCGGTCTACTATGGACGCGCGGGCAGACGACAGAGGACAGAGATCAGACGTCAGACATCAGAGGTCAGAGGACAGAACTCAAGGGGTGACCAAAAATGCGCATTAATTCTGCAAAAGAATTGAAGGTCTATCAAGAAGCTTACAGCCTGGCGATGGAGATATTTGAACTCAGCAAGCAATGGCCACCTGAAGAGAAGTATTCTCTCACAGATCAAGTCAGGCGATCATCTCGCTCAGTCTGCACAAATCTCCGGGAGGCATGGTCGAAGAGGAGGTATGAAGCACATTTTGTCAACAAATTAACTGATTCCGATGGTGAGAATAGTGAGACTGATAGCTGGTTGGACTTTGCAAAGGATTGTGGATACTTGAAAAAAAATGATCACACTCTACTGACGGAGAGATGTACGCGTGTCGGAAAGATGCTTGGGTCTATGCTCAATAATCCCACATCGTTTTTGAGACGCTGACTTCT
>CP070689.1:1114815-1144020 GCA_020353155.1 Deltaproteobacteria bacterium
GGTTGTTGAAACCCCTGTGGAGCCTGAACCTGCTTTGGATAGCAGCACCGTTGATAGCCAAACAGCCGAAACAGATGTCGTTGACGATGCCGGCGGCCAAGAGCTCGAAGAGGTGGTTGTTGAAACCCCTGTGGAGCCCGAACCTGCTGTGGATAGCGGCACCGTTGATACCCAAACCGTCGAAACAGATGCCGTAGAAGATTCCGGCGGCCAAGAGCCTCAAGAGGTGGTTGTTGAAACCCCTTTATCAGCCGCAGATGATGGTGGTGATGACCCCACATTACTGGGCGCCCCTCCTGCGGATTAAGGATTATGAGATTTCTGCGGTACGCCGCAGATTATGAAGCCCATGAATAGGGCTGTTCATCCCCCCCCTCACCCCAACCATCGGCTATAGGTGGGCCGAAGCCCTCTCCTCCCAAGGAGGAGAGGGCACTTTTTGTATACTCCCATTGAGTAAGTCGGATATTGGCAAGCAGCATTTATTCTAATAATTTTGAAAGCTTCACCGGGATATAGATTTTTATTTTCATACAGCAGTTGAGCACAAATTTTGCATTAACCTACAGGAAATAAACATGTTCTTCCATCTACCCGAATCAACAGGTTAATCGAAAGACCACGACGGTCTCCGGTTAAAAAGGAAAGTCCCATGAGAATTTCACGGTTCGGTATTGCAACAATCGTCATGTTCCTTGTCGGCATTGTTATCTTTGCCCAAAGTTTAATCCAGCACGAAGAGAATAAGAGAACGAGAGACCTCAGACACAAAGGAAACTATCTTGTCAGTCTCATGGCTCTTCATCCAATGGAGGATTTCAATACGGGCAAGCGTGATTTTATCGTCAAGACTCTTGCCGAGTACGTCACCTCGGAAGGTCTGGTCTATTGCATTGTCCATGACCAGACCGGTGCACCACTCCTCTCCCTGGCCCACCGTGAGGTGGTCGACAAAATACCGCCTGACGTCAAGCAAAGATCTCTCTATGTGAATGGTCTAATTCACCAAACCTTCAAGATGACCGGAACTGACAATCTTATCAATGAATTCGCCAAACCGATTTATCAAGACGGGGAAAAAAGCGGCACTGTAAGAATGGGGTTCGACCTTCCCCCTATCACCATATTCTCTCCAGCCCGGGTCAAGCTCATGGCCATGATGGCCTTTTTTACCTTTGCTATGGGAGTCCTGGTCTACTACGGCGTTACCCTGGCACTTCGCCCACTCCAAGAAGTAAATCAAAACTTCAGAAGCATCTACCTGGAATCAACCCCGGCATCTTCCATTGAAGTGAAGAATGGCGGCGTTGCGGAGATCATAAGGGATTTAGAACAATCGGTAGTAAAACTAAGGGATAAATATCAAAAGATCCAGACGGAAAACATCGATCTGACAACCAAGTGTGGAATAATCTCTTTTGAAAAGAATAACGTCTTCAGCATTCTCGATTCCATAAACTACGGCATAATTGTAACTGATATTCAAGACAACATAACTCACATTAATTCATACATGTTGAATCTTCTCGAAAAGAGCCGAAGTGATGTCGTGGATCATCCCTTGGCTGAGATATTGGGTCATGATCAAATTACTGCTTTCATTTTGCAGCAAGAAGAACTGAAACACAGTAAAAGTAGTAGTTACATAGAAGCTACTTTTCCCGAGCTGGCATCAGGAGAGTACTTTCAAGTTTCTCTTGGCTACCTTACAGGTAAAGAAGAAGGTGTTATCGGAAAGGTAATTTCTTTTAAAAATATAACCAGTGAAAAATCATCTGAAAAAGCAAAGCACGAGTTTATCACTCATATTACTCACGAGCTGTTAACACCATTGACGACTATTAACTCATACAATGAAATGTTAATGGAGGACGAGATTGACAATATTGAGATGCAAAAGGAATTCTATAACACCATTAGTGATGAAACGAGAAGATTGACGCGTCTGGTAAAGAATCTTCTGAACATCTCTAAAATTGAAATGGGAAGTTTGACCCTGAAAAAAGGGCTGGTGAAAACTGACTGGCTTTGTGACGATTGCATCACCGCGGTGGAAGGGGCGGCTCAAAAGAAGAACATTACTATAGAGAGAAACCTGCCAGATCACTTCCCATCCTTATTCGGAGACAAAGAGTTGCTCAAGGTTGGCATCATCAACATCCTGGGTAACGCAGTCAAATATACCCCCGAAAAGGGTCAAATTAAATTTACCCTTAACGAGCAGGATGACGTTGTCGTTTTTGAAGTCATCGATAATGGCTACGGCATCTCCAAGGAAGATCTCGCCCATATTTTCGACAAGTTCTATCGCTCAACAGACCCTCGCGTAACCGAGCAGACCGGAAGTGGCCTGGGCCTTGCATTAACTTCCGAGATTATTCGGCTGCACGGTGGGGAGGTCGAAGTCAGCAGCAAGATCGACGAGGGAAGTCATTTTGTTATTAGGCTGCCCAAGGAGGAATACTACCTTGGAAAACAATAAGTCGGTTCTGGTCATCGATGATGAAGCCCACATCAGGCGAGTGATCGAGCTCAAATTCAAAAACCAAGGATACCGAGTTATTACCGCTACAAATGGTGAGGAGGGGCTCGAGCTGATCAAAGCACAGGAGCCGGATGTGGTGATCACCGATATCATGATGCCCAAGCTCGACGGCAAATCACTGTGCGAAAGGGTCAATGAATTCAAGGAGGAAAGACCTTTCCTAACTATTGTGATGACGTGCCGGATTTCTCCTACCGAGCAAGATTGGATTGACCAAATGCAGGACACGGTGTTCGTGGAGAAACCTTTCAGTTTGTCGACCATTTTGAAATGTGTCGACCAATATTTTAGCGACCAAGGGTGAAAAATATGGGCCCGGCAAAAGAATTCCTGGCGAGCCTTGCCAAGATCAGCAAACTGAATTTCCAGATCTGGGACATCCAAGAGGGCCTTGTATTTTCTGCTGACCCTGATCAGTACCAGGCCCCTCCTCTGCAGGAGCTAGAGGATTTTTCCGAGGAAATCATAAATCAGGCTAAATTCCATCATGCTCAGTCCAATGGTGGGGAAGGGCTTTTTGGCGTTCCTATTAAAGATGGTGACCTGGTGGTGGGCTCTCTAGTTGCCTTCGGCTCAAACTCTCACGGACACCCTCTAACACAAAAAGCGGCAGAGGATAATTCATCTTCTGCCGCCGAGATGGAGAAGTTTCTGAGCCAGGTGGCAACGCTTTTAGAAGACAGACTCACCACCCAACAAGAAATGGAAGAGATGGCCATAGAGTTGACCGATAACTTCGAACAACTCTGCTTCTATGCCAGGATTGCCGGCCGGGTAAGAACAATAACCTTCTCAGGTGAGACGCTGAAGGATCTGGTTGTAGATCTAATGGACACAATGCGAACAGACATTGCCTTCGCCAGGCTCCCGGAGAGACCGGAGTACAATTCTTCCATGAGCACCCCGGCAGCCTCCAAGATGATTTCCGATCAGGATGCCTTTATCGACGCTTTAATAGATTCAATCCCTGGAAATTCACCCTCTTTAGAAGACAACTACTTTATCGTCAATGACTCAAGAACAACCCCGGGATATGAAGACATGGCCCCGGCGCCTTATCGTTTTCTTGCGGTGAAGATGAGACACAAGGGTAACTTTTACGGATGGATGGGACTTGTATCTTTCAATTTGGATGAGATCTTTCGCCGGAGTGAATTACGGCTTCTCAATTCCATGGCGGAGCAAGTAGCTGTAGTCATTACCAATTCAGATCTTTATCGTGACCTGGAACGTTTTGTGATCAACATGGTCAAGTCACTGGTCTACGCCATTGAGGCCAAAGACGATTACACCCGAGGTCATTCCGAACGGGTTTGCCGATATTCACTCCTCATGGCGGACCGAATGGGTCTAAACGAAGAGCGCAAAAAGGTGCTTCAGTGGTCATCCATTCTGCACGACAGTGGAAAAATCGGCATTCCCGAGTCCATTTTGAACAAACCCTGGCGTTTGGAAGATGAAGAGTATCAGATTGTCAAGAACCATCCCATTAAAGGACATACCATCCTCGAGCCCCTCGAGCAGCTGGCCAGTTCTCTGCCGGGCATGTTGCACCACCACGAGCGCTACGATGGCAAGGGCTATCCCGGGGGACTGAAAGGGAAAGAGATCCCGCTGGAAGCCCGGATCATTGCCGTTGCCGACACTTTCGATGCCATGACCTCGAACCGAGCATATCGCCCTGGTAAATCTCCGGCTGAAGCCCTCGAGGAAATGGAGAAGGTAGCAGGGAGCCAACTGGATCCTGAGTTGGTGGAGGTATTCAAAGAGGTATTCAGGGAAGATCTTGAGGAAGAATGCAGATCTCACTAGTGAAGTCTTTACCATGAAAACATCATCGGCAATCTCTATAGCCCGAGTAGGCAGCAGAACGGTTCTCGCGCCCAAGAAATCCCTTACCTATGAGAATCGTGAAGAACTTCAGGCCGTCTTTGATGAGTGTATCAATCAACAAAGGAGCGATATCATCCTGGACTGCAAGGCGGTAGGCTACATGGATAGCGAGGCTCTTGAACTCCTGGTGAGCATGCATGAAGAGCTGAGAAATCAAGGTTCCCGTTTAAAAATAATCGGTTTGAACGACGTCTGCCGTGACATATTTTTTGCCACCCGGCTGATCCATTTGCACGTTTACGAAGACATTCACGAAGCCATCAGAAGTGAGCGATGAAAAGCAGTTTAGTGCCCAGAAGAAAAAAAATCGGTGAGATTCTGGTCAGCAAGGGTCTGATCACAGCCGAACAGCTGGCCGAATTTCTCCGCACCCAGAAGGGAACCTCCAAGCCTCTTGGTCAACTCTTGCTGGAGGAGGATATTCTCAGTAGAGAGGAACTGACCACTATCATAGGGGAGCAGTTGGGTATCCCCCACATCTGGTTGCGCAAGGGGTTGGTAGATCCCAGGATTGTCCATGTCCTGCCCAAAGAGAAGGCCTTGCATTTCCAGGTTATCCCCATGTTCAAGATCAACAACCTTTTGACCCTTGCCACCTCCGATCCCCATGCTTTTTTTGTCTTCGATGAGGTCTCCAAGATCACAGGTCTAGAAGTTCAGCCGGTACTCTGCCGGGCGGACGATATATTAGATGCCATCCATGAATGCTACCAGAAAGAGGTTAGCATGGATGAGGTCATGGCTCACATTGATGAGTCTGATATCGAGCTTGTCCAATCGTCCTTCGAGAGAGAGATCAGTGAAATTGCTGAGATGGCTGAAGGGAGCCCGGTAGTCAACTGGACCAACATGGTCCTCTTGAGAGCAATACGAGATGGAGCTAGTGACATCCATATAGAGCCGGAACCGGGCAGATTCAGGGTCCGACTCCGCATAGACGGAGTCCTTTATGAGCTAATGACCTCCAAAATAGAGATGCATCCGGCCGTGGTCTCTAGGTTGAAGGTTATGGCCAATCTAGATATCGCAGAGCGACGGATACCGCAGGACGGCCGCATACAGGTTCATGTCGAGGGGCGCAAGGTAGATCTGAGATTTTCATCCATGCCGGGGATCCACGGCGAAAAAGTGGTCTTGCGGATTCTGGACAAAAGCAAGGCAATGCTGGACCTTAATACCCTGGGCTTTGCCTCAGTGATACTGGATCGCTTCAAATCTCTCCTAAGACGACCCCACGGGCTCCTCCTGGTCTGCGGCCCCACAGGCAGTGGCAAAACTACCACCCTGTACTCGGCTATGACCATACTTAACGCACCTGAAAAGAACCTGGTCACCATTGAAGACCCTGTGGAGTATCAACTGGATCGAATAAATCAGAATCAGGTGAGAGAGTACATTGGCCTGACCTTTTCCCGCTTCCTGAAGCATGCGCTGAGACAGGATCCTGACATCATCATGGTGGGCGAGATTCGAGACCGGGAGACTGCCGAAATCGCCATCCAGGCCTCCCTCACTGGACACCTGGTGCTGTCGACTCTACATACCAACGACAGTCCCAGTGCGATAACACGTCTGCTGGAAATGGGAATAGAGCCCTACCTCCTATCTTCCTCGTTGCTGGCTTCCCTGGCACAACGTCTGGTCCGTACCATATGTCCCGAATGTAAGGCGGATTACTATCCCCCCAAAGAAGTTTTGCAGTCACTGGGTTGCGATGAGGGCAAACAGGTCAAGTTGTCGAGGGGCAAGGGATGCTCTAACTGCTATGACTCCGGGTTCAAGGGCCGAACCGGCCTTTATGAGCTCTTTGAAATGGACGAGGGGTTGCAATCTCTCATCCTGACGAACCCGACTATCGATGTTCTCCAGGAATACCTGAGGAAAAACGGTCACGGAACCTTGAAATCAGTGGGCTACGAAAAGGTGTTGGAGCGGGTCACCACTATAGAAGAGGTCAAACGGGTTACATCGGTGGAGACCTAGCCGGTGAAGCAACATACTGGCGATAGTAACTTTGAAATTGAATCCTTAAGGGGTGAATTCTCATGGCCATAAGTTATGAGCAATATGATCAAGGGGTCTCCCCCAAGGCTGCGAAGAGTTCTACCCCGCTGGCCAGCCGTATACCTAAACCGAGCTTGGATATATTCCGCCGGTCTAAGGTCAAACCAAAAGAGGTGATTTTTTTCACCTCCCAGCTAAGCTTAATGCTCGAAGTGGGCACACCCCTAATAAATGGTCTCGCAGCCTTAGAGAAGCAGACCAAGAATCCGGCATTCAAGGAAGTGATTCAAGCCTTGCATAGGGACATCGAGGAGGGGCAACAGCTATCCGATGCCATGCGGCGCCATCCCCGGGTATTCAATCATGTTTACACCAGCATGATCAAAGCGGGAGAGACGGGCGGTTTTTTGAAAGAGATTCTTGAAAGGTTGGCGGAAATGCAGGAGAAGCGTCTGGCCCTCATCGCCCAGTTGAGATCCACTTTGACTTATCCCGCTATTCTTTGCCTCGTCGGTTTTCTAGTGGTGGTGTTTGTCCTCGTGGGCGTGCTGCCCAAGTTTTCCACCTTTTTCGCCGGCAAAGAAAAGATCCTGCCAGTCAGCACCAGATTATTGATGGCTCTCAGCGCTTCCTTGCGAGGCTATTGGTGGGCTTACATCGCCATTACCATAGGACTGGTCATTGGGGTTAAGCTCTGGAAGGAGAGTGTGTCTGGGCAGACAGTGATAGACCGAGTCTGTGTGAGCGGACCTATTTTAGCCAGACTTTATAACAAGATTTATACCTGCCAACTACTCAGAACTTTGGGACATTTGATGCAAAGTCAGGTCCCCTTGCTTGAGGCTTTGGAAGTAACCCGCTCCACCATCAAGAATCGATATTTCAGGCGGTTCATAGACAAAATTACCGACCACGTGGAGAAGGGAGGAAGATTCGCCCAGCCCTTCACCACCTATCCCTACGTTCTGGACTCGGTCAAACAGATGGTGGCCACGGGAGAGGAAGTTGGCAATCTGCCCAAAGTGATGCTCCGACTCGCTGAATACTACGACATTGAAGTAGATCGGGAGCTAAAGAATATCGCCTCTTTAATTGAACCTATTGCCCTGATTCTCTTGGGAGGTGTAGTGGGCCTCATAGTAGGCTCTGTAATCTTGCCGTTGTTTAGATTAGCACATGCCATACATTAGGCATGCAGATTGCATAATGCAAAACTTCAACTATTTATCCCAATGTTGAAGGATGGTTACAAGAGGAGGTGTAGTGATGATTAGGGAGTTTAGGACTCAAAAGCTTAGGGATCAGTCGGGATTCACCTTGATTGAGATGCTTGTGGTGGTAATTATTTTGGGAATCTTGGCCATGATCATTGTTCCTCAGATTACCGTCTCCACCGAAGACGCCCGGCTGAACACGCTGCAAAGCAATCTGACCGCGGTAAGAAGTGCCATCGAAGTGTATGCGGCCCAGCACGGAAACAGGTATCCTGGTACCTATTCGGAGGCTGACGGAACAACCCCTGTAGCCGACAATGCTACATCCCGTACCGCTTTGCTGGCGCAACTTACCCAGTTTTCAGACATTAACGGCAGAACCCAGGCGACCCAAGATGCTACCTTTAAATATGGTCCCTATCTGAAGCTGGGACAGCTGCCCCAGAATCCCTACGTCGCCGATCCAGCTAATGCGGTGGACGTGGTCTGCGTATTCGATCAAAACGACATCACCGCTGCAAGGGTGAGGGACGGTGCAAGCAACGCCGGCTGGAGATACTACGCACCCCTTGGGCTCTTCTTCGCCAACGACAGTGATGCCCACGCGGCCATGTAGTTGTTTGCTGTCCGGGATAGACCGGTGTTTGCCAGGCAGAAAAACAGGGGCTTCAGCCTCCTCGATTTGCTTATTGTCCTCATGATCCTCGGGATCATGGGGGTAATTTTGGCACCCCAGCTGTACTCGATGATGACCGAGGCTAGGTTGAACGAGGCCGCCAGGGAGATGGTCTCCGGGCTGCAGTATGCCCAGAGCCTGGCTGTGACCCATCAGCGCCCTTTTGGCCTCAAGGCGGATGTGGACGGGAACTGGTTCAGGGTATTCGACTACCAGTACAGAGATGATAGCAACCCTCACCACAGTGAGACACCACCAGTAGACGGTTACGGGGTGGTAATCAATCCTTTCGATAAGAACTGGTACATAATAGATCTGGACACAATCCACACATATGAAGGGGTAAGCATAGATGCAGCGTCCACTGAGTCCACTGACGGGATGATCTCATTTTATCCAGATGGGCACTCCTCCTTGGACGACTCTTTTTTTGTCCTGAGTTTTGGAGGAGACACCAAAACCATCACCGTGGATGGAACCACCGGCAAAATCAGGGTCGAGTAGATTTATGCGAAATTTCATTTCTACTAGAGTCCCCGCACCCTTGAATTACAGGGGCTTCACTTTTCTTGAAATCATCCTGGTGGTGCTCATTCTTGCCGTTGCCATTGTGCCCATGGTCCGTGCCTTTGCCCCTGCCGTCCTAACAGCCAGCACAGATGAAGAGACAACGGTTTTAGCCAATCAAGCCAGGGGCACTCTGCATCGGGTCATGGCCCTGGATTTCGATACTCTCGACAGCAACCAGGGCGACCCGGTTGACCTGGCGGTCCTTTTTGGCTCGGCCGCCGAGGCAGATAAGGAGACTTTTACTTACAAGGGGAAAAACTATACCCCCACTGTGGCTATTACTGATGCAAGCGGGGGCCTAGGCGGGTTGCTGCAGCTGACCGTCACAGCAGAGCAGGTTCGTTTCGCCACTCTCAAATCACAATACTAGAACTTCGCCCCCTCCTCGAGCTTCTTGGAGCTAGCTCCGCTCGATTCAATCTACCCACAGGGTCCCAAATTCGGAATATTGGAATGATGGAACATTGGCATGATGAGTTGGCAGCGAGTAAAAGATTGAAAACTAGGGAAAAACCTCTTAGCTTTGATGGCTGGCATGAGCCCCGAGGGATAAATAGCTCATCTGGCTTTACCCTCCTCGAGCTCCTCATTAGCATTGCCATTCTTTCCATCATCATGATTGGTCTCCACCAAGTCATGGGAGCCGCCCTTTCTGCCCATCGCCAGACAACAGAGAAAACCGAAATCCTGGCCCAGGCCCGTTATGCCATGGAACGTATGGTGATGTTTGTTCAGGAAACAGACCAGATTGAAGTGCCCTCAGTGGATAGACTTGTTGTGAGCGAGCGCCTCCTCGATACTTACAGGAATGACACCCAATTTTATCAAGCTGAGGGGGATGGATACCTGGATGCTGACAATGACCAGGACGGTCTTGTCAACGAAGGGGTTGGAGATCCTCCAGATCCAATCACTTTTGATCTGGACAAGACTGATGGCAACAACTGGAAACTAATGGAAGAGATGCCGGACTACGGCACCTCAGATCTTGAGGACTCAAGGGAGAAAAAGGTGCTCTGCGAGCACGTTACCATTTTCCAATGCACCCTCTTGGCTCCAAATTTGGTCGAGATTCTCCTGACCCTAAATGACGGCGAACGCGAGGTGAGCCTGAAGACAAGGGCGAGAGGGTTCTACGTTAATTAGAAAGCCCATGTGAATATGGGCAGCCTTGGAGAAGGTTTGTGACAACTGATTATTGCAAAGGTTTTTTGGAGTAATGGAGTACTGGAGTGATGGAAAAGGGAACCTTTACCTCTATACGGTCTTCTCAATACTCCACTACTCCAACACTCCAAGAATTTGCTTTTGACTGGAAACCATTGAATTCTGAAGCATGCTACGAACAATAAACAAACATAAGAACAACCGGGGCTACGTTCTCATTGTGGTCGTCCTGATTATGCTTGTCATGGCTGCGATGGCGGCGGGCATGAACAGGCGCGCCTCCATGCAGGCCAGGGTGACGGCCAACCAAACCCGGAACAGTCAGGTCCACCTGGGTCAGATAGCAGCCCTTGAAGAGGCTGCCTGGACTTTGAGCCGTAATCCTGCCTGGCGAACAAGCAGCTCAGGTGAGGATTATGTATTCGAGGGCATCACCTACAATCGCACTGTGGTGGACGCCTCCATCACCGGCTTCAATGATGTGGTAACGGTTACGGTTACGGCCCCCGGCGGAGGGATCAAAACATTCTCAACTTCTTTTCAGCTGATTCATCAGACCAGAATTTTCTACCTTATTGCCGACACGGAAAATAATGTCATCAGAAGAGTGGATACAACAACCGGGATAATCGATACCATTGCTGGCACCGGCGACAACGGCCATACGGGTGACAATGGGCCGGCAGTGGAAGCCAGACTAGACAAACCTCGGGGAGTTTTTGTCGACAGTTTCGAAAACATCTATATTGCCGACACGGAAAATGATGTCATCAGAAAAGTGGATGGCACAACCAGGGAAATCACTACCGTGGTCGGCAACGGCAGCCGTGGCTATCTTGGAGATGAAGGGCCAGCTACTCTGGCCCAACTCAACAAACCGCGCGGTGTTTTTGTTGACGTATTGGAGAACATCTATATTGCCGACACGGACAATAATGTCATCAGAAAAGTGGATGGCTCAACCAAGATAATTACTACCGTCGCCGGCAATGGCTCAGCAGATTATTTGGGAGATGGCGGCCAGGCCACCCTGGCTTCACTCAAGAAACCTCGGGGGGTTTTTGTTGATAGTTCTCAGAATATCTATGTTGCCGACACGGACAATAATGTCATCAGAAAAGTGGATACAACAACTGGGATAATCGGTACCATCGCTGGCGATGGCACTAGTGGCTATTCTGGAGATGATGGGCCAGCTACTCTGGCCCAACTCCACAAACCTAACAGTATTGCTGTTGATGCTTTTGGGAACTTCTATCTTGCCGACACGGACAATAATGTCATCAGAAAAGTGGATGGCACAACCAGTATAATCACTACCGTAGCGGGCAACGGGTCAGGAAATTATTCGGGAGATGGTGACCAGGCCGTTCTTGCTTCACTCAATAAACCACGTTCCGTTTGGGTGGATGAAATAGGAAATCTACTCATCGCTGATACCGATAATCACCGCATAAGAAAAGTAAGTGTTACCACGAAAGATATTACCACTGCCGCAGGCAATGGAAGTGAGGGTTACTCAGGTGACTACGGGCTGGCCATTAATGCCTCACTCAAAAAACCTCACGGAGTCTGCGTCTATGAGTCTCCTGCCCCTACCTATCTCTACATTGCCGATCCCTCTAATTATCGGATCAGAAAGGTGGATCTCAAAGAGGGTTTTCTCACCTCAGCCGCCGGCACCATTTGGTCAGGCTACAACGGGGATAACATACTGGCTACCTTGGCCAGACTAAATTACCCTTTTGGCCTGCATCTGGATGCTTCCGGCAATCTCTACATTGCCGATACCTACAACCATCGGATCAGAAAGGTAAACGCCAAAACCGGAATCATCACTACCGTTGCCGGTACCGGTTCCAAAGGATTTACCGGAGACGGTGGACCTGCCACCAGCGCCCGGCTCAGGTATCCCTTCAGCGTTTACGTAGATTCAGCAGGGAATATCTACATTGCGGACACCTATAATTACCGTATCAGAAAAGTGGATGGTCAGACTCAGATAATAACTACCGTAGTTGGCGATGGCTCTGCCAAGTTTAGAGGGGATGGAGGGTTGGCCGTAGATGCCTCCATCATGAAAACTTATGATGTGGCGGTGGACAAAGAAGGCAACCTCTACATTGCCGACAGTCACAGTCACTGCATTAGAAAAGTGGATGCCACCACAGGGATCATAGACACCGTGGTCGGCCAGGGTACGATTGCTGGCTTTTCAGGCGATGGTGGCCTGGCCACCGACGCTCGTTTGAATACACCCACTGGTGTGCATGTGGATGCTTCCGGAAACATCTACGTCTCGGACACCAAGAACGATGTAATCAGAAAGGTGGACGCTACAACCCAGATCATAAACACCGTTGCCGGAAATGGTATCGCCGGTTTTTCAGGCGACGGTGGACTGGCCACCCAAGCTCGACTGGATTATCCGGAAGGCGTATGGGTAGATAGCTCGGGAAACATTTTTATTGTCGACACTGAGAATTGCCGAGTCAGAATGGTAGATGGCACCACAGCTATTATAACTACTATTGCCGGCACTTATTGGTGCGGCTACAACGGCAGTAACAAACCGGCTACCGACGCCGCCCTCTATTATCCATCAGAAGTGTCTGTTTATGAGCCTTCTTCCATAGAGAGGCTACCTCAAATTTACCGGCAGTCGAACTGAGAATTGACCGCTCCAATCTCATGACATCCGGTGATGCAGCTAGTTTAGTAGCACGCCCAGCTTATTACCAAGCTACATGGCATGAGGCTTGCAGAGTGCAATTGTCGAGTGGAATAGTTTGGGTCTGTAGTCATTAAGATTTCCAGAGGACAATATGGTTCCCCTAAACAGCAAATACCCTATAGGTGTTGATATAGGCAAAAACAACATTTACGCTGCCCAGCTAAAAGAAAACAGGCGGGGTCTGGTGGTCAGGGGGTTGGTGCATCAAGAATATGAGAGTAAGACCGGTGGGATTCTTGAGGCAAAAAGTGTTTTGATTCCTCTGCTAAAGGATATTCTTAAGGATAAACGATTAAAAGGCAAAAGAGTTGTGGTTCACTTTCCCAGCGAATACATCCTCAGCTTTCCCATAAGCTTTCAGCTCGGTAAAGAAGAAACGTTAGAAACAGCCATCATGCGTAACTCGAGGCAGTATCTTACCTTTCCCCTGGAAGAAGCCATAATAGACTACCCGTCACTCACCCTTGTCCCCGGGGACGAAGGGAATAAATACAGGGCCAGCGTGGTCGCAGCTCGGAAAGATCAGATGGCCGAATACCTCTCTATGTTAAAAACGGCCGGTATGACCGTGGAGGTAGTTGATTTCGGGGTTTCATCTTTACTGCGGCTGCACAGTTACCCCCAGCAGACTATCGAGAATTCAATAATCTTGTGTAACATAGGCTACTCTCAAAGCCTCCTCTCGGTTGTAACCAAAGACTCCATCTTGGTTCAACGCAGTATTGCCCGAGGTATACGAACAGCGCTAAAGAATCTACGGGCCAACCTCGAACTCTCACCCAACAGTGATAAGGCCAAGGTTCTTTTAAAAAAATACGGCCTTTTCTATGAAGATTGTTTGGACTGTCAGCTGGACGACGACAAAACCGACCCTGACGAAATGAGGGACATGTACCGCGCCATTTACCAGATCATAAACCCACAGATTGAGGAATTGGTTCATGAATTTCATAAAGTGATCGGCTATGCGCGCTCTGAGAAACAGGATGCGGTTCTGGACGGGATCTATATCTATGGGCCGGGAACCTTTATTCGCCATTTAGATCGTTATCTGGAGAAAAGACTAAATATGCCAGCCAACCTGATTAATCCACTCAACAAAGTGGGCTTGTCCAAGGAAGGTAATCTTTCGGACCTATCCGAAGGTGGGCCCTTTGCCCTGGCTCTGGGCTTGGCCATGAGAAAGGTAAAATGGCTTTAAGAGAGACAAATCTGATTCCACCTGAGATTTTGGCCCGTAGACAATTCCTGCGGCACCTGTCTTTTTGGGCGGCTTGCATCGTCATCTCTCTTAGCCTTATTTGGGGCTTTTATTTTTACCAAATGCATTTACTACAGAGTAAAAAGCGCACCGTGGCAGAACTGAAGCAAAAACATCAAGATCTGGGTGTCAAAATAAATGAAATCAGACTAATTCAAGTAGAATTGGACAGGATGCGGCAAGAACAGGCGGGATTGGAAAATATTACTCTCGCTGCTCCCTATTCGCAAATATTCGCCAAACTGGCAGATATTATGAACGAAGACACCTGGCTAAGCCAACTGACCATAGAGAGCGGACGCGAGGAAGAATCCTCCATCCGGTTGAAGCTCACAGGTTTCTCTTTTTCTGCGGATGAACTGGGAAGTTTCTTGCAGCAACTTACCAACGAACCACTTTTCCGAGAGGTAGTGTTACAAAGTGCTCGAGAGAACGTTAATTCACAGTTTAGTAGAGGTTCGGGCAAAGCAGTTCGCGTAATCCAATTCAACATTGAATGTAAAATTTCAAAAGTATGATGAATATTAAGGTTCAAACACTTGATCGTATAGGGCTTCTCTTGGTGATCACCATTTCATTTACATGTGGTTACTGGGTAATAAAGGATAGTTTAAGAAAACATGGCCAAATACGTCAAGAGAACGAAATAGTATCTAAGGGCTTAGATCAACTAAGGTCGACAGAGCACAATTTCAAAAATATAAACGCACTCATGAGTCAGACAAAAAAAGAATTGGAGTTCCTGGACAAACGCATTCCAAAGGCAGTCAATATTGGTGAAGTGTTAAAAGAAATAGATTATGCCATGAAAAAAAGAAAAATTAGCTTAATAAGTTTACAACCCATGCCTAGCGTTGAAGAGAAACTATATACCAAAATTCCAATTAAATTGATGTTAAAAGGGTCTTTTGTCAATATCTATAACTTACTCTATGATTTTGAAATTATGAACCGCATGTTGGTTGCTGAGAACATGAGAATTTCTAGAAGCAATCTTGCTGAAGATTGCCAGGCTGAATTGACAGCCAACGTTTACCAGAGGGAGTAAACTAGTGGCTTCTGTTGCTCTCCTTAGAGGAAAAGCCGGCGAGCGGATCCGGATTTATCTTGTAGTCGGTCTGGCTTTGGTACTGGCGGCGTTGGTTTATCGCCATTTCAAGGCGAAACCTTCCGGAAATGCTGCTCTATCTCTACCAAGCGTCTCCAAAGGACTGGGAGAGATAGCTGATCTTCCCCCACTGAATACGGAGAGTTTACAGAAAATCCAGCAAGCGAGAGCTAAGGTCAAGGAACCCAGGCGAGATTTTGTCAGAGACATATTTGCTCCCATGAGACCTTTGAAAAAAGCGGAGCAGAGGATCACCATGAAGGGACAACCCCGTGTTCACAGTGCTCCCTCTCTTAAGCTCAAGGGAGTGATTGTCGGTGGGGGGAATTCTGTGGCAATCATTAATGGCAAACTCCTCCGTTTGGGCGAAAGCATTGACGGCTATCAAGTAGTTAGGATTGAGGAGAAAGAGGTTTTCTTGAGATCAGGCAACAGAACTTTCAGATTAGAGTTGGCGAAAAATGATTAAAAAATTAACATTTCTATGCTGTCTTGTAACGATCATAGGCGTGGGTCCGGCACGGTCCCAAACACAGGAAAGTCCCTACCAGTACAAGTACGTGCCTTCCCAGAGACTGATAAACCTAAGCCTGATTGACACTGACATAAGGGACGCTCTTTCCGCCCTCGCCATGGAGCAGGAGATCAACATTGCAACAGCCAAAGAGGTCACCGGGAAAATATCCATTCACCTTTACCAGGTAACCTTAGAAAAAGCCCTCCACGCCATCACCATGGCGGGAGGATTCAGCTATCACAAACACGGCGACGTCTATTACGTGTACAAGCCCAAGCTGGCCAAAGATCCGCAAACAGACAGGTTGCAGACACGGATTTTCAAACTCAAATACGCTGATATAAACAAGGTTAAAGACATTCTGAGTACTTTTCCTGGCATACGGACAATCAAGTTTCATGAGCCCTCCAAGACCATTTTCTTAGAAGACACTCCCGAAACCATTAAAAAGATAGAGACCATCATTACTCATTGGGACACTGTTCCCAAGCAGGTGATGATCGAGGCCAAGATTCTAGAGATAAATCTGACCGATGATATGTCTCTGGGCGTTGAATGGTCTGCTATCTTGGGAGATGTTAGGGTCGGCACATCGAGTTTCAGTAACGCGGTTCTACCTCAAGGCGAGGATATCTCTCCCGTACCGGAAACGGGCTCGGGTCTTTTTTTCAACGTCTTGACTGGTTCCAGTTCTCGTCAGTTTGCAGCTGCCATCGATGCCCTCCAAGAAAAGACCAAGGTAAACACCCTCTCCACCCCCAAAGTTCTTGCCATCCACGGCCAGCCCGCCAAAGTGCAGGTGGGGGGACAACAGGGCTACGCCGTAACCACCACCAATCTAGGGGTGTCGACCGAGACCATAGAGTTCATTGACACGGGTATCGTCCTGGAAATAGTTCCCTACATCGATGATGATGGTAATGTGTTACTCAATGTGAAACCAAGCGTCACCTCAGCCGAGTTGGAGCAGGGAATCCCGGTAACCAGGACTGCCTTTGTTGAGACCTGGCTGCTGGCCAAGAGTGGAGACACAGTCTTAATTGGTGGTCTCATCCAGGACAACTTGACCAGAACGAGGAGTGAAGTGCCATGCTTGGGCGACATTCCCCTTTTGGGTCTCTTGTTCGGACAGCGAGGTCGCACAATTGATAAAGTCGAGTTGGTTTTACTGATTACCCCGCAGATAGTTGACATGGAGAGAAAAAGCTTAGATGAAGTGGAAGCCATTATGAGGACTAAGAAGGCGGAAGAGAATTTCAAAGAGGAACCCTTGCCCCCTTACCGGCAAATCTTTGAATTTCTTGCCCCCTGGGACCGGTCCCCAGATGTGGGGGCTGGTGCCAGCGAAAAATCTTCCTCCAAAGGAGGTGACTCTCATCCAGCCACTGAGTAGCAGATATGGTACTGGGGTAACTGCTGGAATATTCGCGAGTTGAACATGAATAAAGAAAATCGAGCTCAACAATCTGTGCTCTCCGTGGATGACGATCGGGATTTGCGGGACTTACTCCACGAGTTGATTTGCGACATGGGCCTTACCAGTGCAACAGCAGTGGACGGTATGGATGCTCTGGAAAAAATGGAGGAAGAGCAATTTGACATCGTGATTACCGATATCAATATGCCCCGCCTGAACGGTATAGGTCTGATCAAGAGGATTACCGCTGACTACAGCGATACGGACGTAATTGCCATCACTGGCTTTCAGACAGAGTACAACTACACTGACATAATAGCCCTGGGAGCAAGTGACTTTATCTCTAAACCGATAAATATCAACGAGTTTGAGGCAAAGATAAAACGAATCGTCCGGGAACGGAACATGAGATCTGAGTTGAGACGGCTCTCAACCTGTGACGCCCTCACGGGACTATACAATCGCAGATACCTGGATGAGAACCTTAGAAATGAGGCTATTCGTGCCTCCCGACAACATTACGATCTTTACTTACTCCTAATCGATATTGACAACTTCAAGGTTTATAACGACAAATACGGCCACCAACAGGGAGACAGGCTCCTCAGAGAACTGGCCGAGATAATATCACGCAACATCCGCAACAATGTGGATTCGGGCTACCGCTATGGTGGTGACGAGTTTGCTGTCACAGTGCTCCATGCCAACCCTCAGCAAGCTATAATGGTGGCAGAGAGATTTTGCCGGGAATATAACGAAAAAAATCTGATTCCCACCAGCCTGAGCATAGGCATAGCTAAACTGAAAAACTCCAGCAATAATCTGGAACAAGACCTGGATAATATGATCAGAGAAGCGGATCAAGCCCTATATCTCGCCAAGAACAACGGCGGCAACCAAAAGGTAATGCTGGAACTCACCTCCTGATCTCCTGCCATAACTCAAACCACAATCTTCTTGTCTCTCACAGAGCCACAGCCGACCCATAATGCGTTAGAGAACTAGGCAGTAAGCACTAAGCACAAAGTGAATAGTTTGAATTATTGTTTTTTCTTTGACCGATTAATAAGACTATTCACGGATGATAACCGAATACCCTAGAATAGCAGACTACCTATCCGATGTAAGTGTTTGGTGCCTAGTGCGTAGTGCCTAGTGCCTAGTGTGAACAAGCATCCGCGGGCTCGAGCGAGCCCTGAGCGAAGTCTAAGGGGGAGCGGGCGAGAGATATATGGCGTGAGCTTCGTTGTTGCGAGGTGGGTTCTTATGGTTTACAATTTCTTATGGTTATGAAGCTGGAGAGAATACGCAACAACCTGTTTACTGAACCCCTAGCATCTGCAGTCTCAGAAAACCTGACGGTTGCCGCGGTACTTTTTCCCTTGCTATTCAAAGACAACGAGTTGCACGTCCTCTTTACTAAGAGGACTCAGACGGTCAAGGTCCACAAAGGCCAGATTTCTTTTCCGGGTGGAGTGCAAGATTCCCATGATGAGAACCTCCTGGCCACTGCCCTGCGAGAGGCCCAGGAAGAAATAGGTCTAAAACCTGAAGATGTGGAGATCTTAGGAGCACTGGACCCCATTGCCACAGTAACCACAGGCTTCCAAGTGCACAGCTTCGTAGGTCTCATTCCTTATCCTTATGGTTTTCAGCCCAATGGCAAAGAGGTGGCGGAGATTTTGACTGTTCCTTTGCATTTTCTTGCAGATGACAACAATTGGTCCCGACGGTCCTACCATGCGGGTGACCAGCCTTTCGATGCCTACTTCATCTCTTACGAGAACTATCGGATCTGGGGTGCCACTGCCCGAATTCTCAAAATCTTTTTTGAAAGAAACGGTATCAAGCTGAATATCAAATGGGCCATGGAATCCTAGTCATTTCTCATCTATCATTGCGCGTTTTTCATTTGTCAATGCTCCTTTTTATCTAATTTCCTCTCTCCTAACCTTGATTCACTCCATCTTACAGCTCAACCACAACATAAATGCATTCTAATCATTATAAAACTATATATATGGCCTCATTTGTACCTCATCGATACCATACTTGGGTTCTCCATTAGTTTTTTTTCTAAGTCCTTCACTTTTTTTAAATATTTTCTTGCCTTTGAAACCAACTTATGTATAATGCCCCTATTCATGCAGTTCTACGGAGGGTCCCCCTGTGCAGCCGCAATAGAAGCGGGTTTACCGGGCTCAGGGGGGTGGGATTTTCAAATAATTTTGAACAAAAGAGGAGGATTCTATGACCAAGGCAGATCTCGTTGCGCAAATGGCAAGCAGTGCTGGGATCACCAAGGCTGCTGCCGAAAAGGCTTTGACCGGCTTTCTCAAGGGTGTAAGCGGTGCCTTGAAGAAAGGGGACAAGGTCACTCTAGTGGGCTTTGGCACCTTTAGTGTTGCCAAGCGGGCTGCTCGTGAGGGAAGAAATCCCCAAACCGGCAAAAAAATTAAGATCAAGGCTACCAAGGTAGTCAAATTCAAGGCTGGGAGCAAGCTCAAAGCAATGGTCAAGTAAGCGTTTGTATGACTTGACCAGCTTTTCTTTAAGAGTTAGCTGCCGAAATTCTGGCGCAGATTCAAGAGTCCTTATCCTAAGCGGAACAGGAAAATGCCGTCCAACAGACGGTAGTCTGTTCCGCTTTTCCTTTTTACAGACGCCTACGAGTAGAATCCCAGAGGTCCTAATTGAGGCAAAGCGCATAGTGCACAGGGAATATGTAGCTGAGAGCTGGAAACATCTAGCTACGCGTCAGTAGTCGGTATTCTGTGGTCCGTTGCAGGACAATATCACTGGTAAGTCTTGTACAACGGACAACTGACCACGGACGACTGACATTTTCTTTGTGTACTTCTTTTTCTTTGTGGTAAAAAATTTCCATCGCATCAGCATATTTCACCTATGGGATCATGACATTTGAAGATGACAGCGTGATAGTCGAATCCCGCAAAGGTTCGAGGGAAGAGCCCTGCCAACCGGTGGCGATTCTGGCTTGTACCGAAGCAGATCGACAGAGATTTTGCCGCCTGGCAACCCCTATTGCCACCAGCGTGCGAACAGTATATAACGCTCGCCTGCAAGAGATTATCCACAGTGACTGTTCTTTAACCTTGGCCGGACCGGTTCTCGGTGCACCTCAGGCCGTTCTCGTCCTCGAAAAATTAATCGCCCTCGGCAGCAGGGTCATTATTGTCTTTGGCTGGTGTGGTTCGATGCAACCAGATGTCAAAATTGGTGATTGGCTTCTGCCCAACTATGCCCGCAGCGAAGAAGGAACATCGACCCACTATCCCATGAGGTCAGAGAAGTTTAGTCCCGACACAGACCTGCTCGCTCGCCTTCAGGAACACTGCCAGCAGAAAGAGGTTCCCGTTCATTTAGGACCGATCTGGACCACCGATGCCCTCTTGCGAGAAACTGTGCATAAGGTTCGCGCCTATGGAAAAGAGGGACTTCTTGCTGTGGAAATGGAGTTGTCTGCTTTGTTTCACGTGGCAGCATACAGGGAAATACGACTGGTTGGATTGCTTGTGGTGTCGGATGAACTCTTCACCTTAAAGTGGCAACCAGGCTTTGGCAGCACCAGCTTTAAACACTCGTGCAACCAGGCGTGTCAGACCATCCTCGACTTCTGCTCCAGCCTGCCCCCAGAGTTTCTTACTGGCACACCCTAAATCAAAGTAGATCCTTTGTCCCTTGTACTGGTGACAGCCCTGATGCATAATAGACACGGTGAAGCGGAGAGAGAAGTCTGCAACTAGGCACTAGGCAGTAGGCACTATGCACCACAAAAAACTTTGAATAATAAACCCTGGTGCCTAGTGTTTAGTGCTTAGTGCCTAGTGACTTCATCGATCTGCATGAGAACCAAGAATATGCCTTCACACAGATCGCAACCTAATGCAAGACCTACCCTCGCCATCGACGTAGGTGGTGGGACTCAGGATATTCTCCTCTGGCAACCCGACGTTCCCATAGAGAATTGTGTGAAACTCGTCCTACCTTCCCAGACCGTGGTGGTGGCTACACGCATTCGTCGTTGCACCTCCCAGGGTCTTCCCATTTTCCTCACGGGAAATCTAATGGGTGGTGGCGCCTGCGTCCAGGCCGTTCAAGAACACCTAAAGAGGGGCTATCCCGTGTATGCTTCATTAGAAGCTGCTCTGACTATTTATGACAATCTTGATCGGGTGAAAAACATGGGAGTTACTTTGGTGGAAAATTCACCACCTGAAGCAACACCCTTGATCATGGGTGATGTAGACCTTACCGCTCTAACAAAAGCCCTTGCTCCATTCGAGGTGGATCTCCCGGATTCCCATGCCGTGGCGGTTCAGGATCATGGATTCTCTCCCCTCGGGAGTAACCGACTGTTTCGTTTTCGCATCTGGCGTGACTTCCTTGATCGGGGAGGTAGTCTGGATCAGCTGTGGTACAGGGAACCACCAGATTATCTGACGCGAATGATTGCTGTACAGCGTGATTTGCCCGGTGCCCTGGTGATGGATACCGGTGCAGCTGCCATTTTGGGAGCCCTATGCGATCCCTTGGTAGCGGAAAAGACCGAAGAGGGGGTGGTGGTGCTCAACCTGGGTAACCAACATGCAGTAGCCTCCCTGGTATTCAGGTCGAGAATTGTCGGTATTTATGAGCATCACACAGGTTGTCTCTCCGTGGCCAAGCTTCATGACCATATAGAACGATTTTGTCAAGGTACACTGTCTGATGAAGAAGTTTTCTCTGACCACGGACATGGCTGTGTCACCCTGCCCCAAGCAAGAGATATGAGTTCTTTTGCAACTGTGGTGGTAACAGGTCCTCAAAGACATCTGGCAAAAAGCCTCGGTTATTATTTTGCCGCACCTTATGGCGACATGATGCTTTCCGGATGCTTCGGTCTAATCCGGGCAGCTACCGGGGCCATTTAACGATGCATTGATGCGGAAATAAAGCGAAACGGAGATGGGGCAGGTTTAACTAGGCACTAAGCACTAAACACTAGGCACCAAGAGCGATTACTTTTTGCTTTTCTTTGTAGTGCCTAATGCATAGTTCCTAGTGCTTAGTGTCCGCGTCGGCTGGTTCGTGGAGCAGATGGTATCGAGGTAGGCAAGACCGTGAAAAAGAGCACTGAGATCATTCCAGAAAGCGTACGCCAGATAGTGGCAGAGCTGCGAGAGCAGATTCACTACCACAACTATCGTTACTATCGTCTCAACGACCCGGAGATTTCCGATTCAGCCTACGATGAACTCTTTCAAGAACTGCAAAGATTAGAAAGAGAATATCCTCAACTAGTCACCCCTGAATCCCCCACCCAGCAAGTAGGAGCCGAGCCTTTAGAGGCTTTCAGGCCGGTCACCCACCACCGCCCCATGTTAAGCCTCGAGTCATCTAATGAAGATCGTATTCTAGAGGATTTTCACCGAAGGGTTCTCGAAGCAGCGGCAGGGAAAACTGCAGAATACCTGATCCAACCTAAGGTAGATGGAGTATCCGTCGAACTGGTCTATGAGGATCGGAGGCTGAGCCGTGCTGCTACCCGCGGAGATGGCTTTACCGGGGAAGATATTACCCTTAACATTCGCGCCATTTCCACAGTTCCCAAGACCCTTTCTCCGTCGGCGCCTGCAACTGTGGTGGTGCGAGGAGAAATATTCATGCCGGTGGAGGGCTTTCGCACGCTAAACGAAGAGCTTATCACCGAGAATAACAAACCCTTTGCAAATCCTCGTAATGCCGCCTCTGGTTCTTTACGGCAACTCGACCCTGCCATTACTGCCAGTCGCCCTCTACAGCTATTTCCCTTCGAACTGACCAATGCTGATGAATTGGGATACATGGCTGAAAGTGATTGTTTGAAAGACCTAAAACAGTGGGGGCTGCCAGTACCATCTGAGGCTACGGAGAAGGGAGCCTCCCCGCGGGACATGGAGGCTATCCATCATCGTTACCAAACCAGTCGCGACCAACTAAACTATGAGGTCGACGGTATTGTGGTCAAGGTTGATTCGCTGCCGCTGCGGGTGACAATGGGTAGTCGAACTAGAACCCCTCGCTGGGCCGTGGCCTACAAGTTCGAACCCCGCCAGGAAGTAACCCGGGTGGCAAAAATTATTGCCCAGGTAGGTCGCACCGGAAAGTTGACACCTGTAGCTCTTTTGCTGCCGGTAGACGTTGGTGGTGTCACCTTATCACGGGCGTCCTTGCATAATTTCGGCGAGGTTAAGCGGCTGGACCTTCGCGCCGGAGACACCGTCCGCATTCAGCGGGCCGGAGACGTCATTCCTCAAGTGATGGAGGTCATAAAACCAGGAGCACCCCGCAGTGAACCATTTCTGCCCCCAAAGAGTTGTCCCGTGTGCGACAGCCTAGTAGTTGCCGAGGGAGCCTATCACAAGTGCCCGAACCGTTTTGGTTGCTCTGCCCAGATCCACGGCAGTATCAGTCATTATTCTTCGAGGATGGCTTTGGATATCGAAGGTTTAGGTGAAAAAACCATAACTATTTTCCTGCACAAAGGGCTCATTAGTGACCTAGCTTCCATCTACAACCTTTCCCAGGATAAAATCGCTTCTCTCGATGGCTTCGGTGACCTCTCTGCCCAAAACCTGATTGGGGCAATAGAAAAAAGCAGAAAGCCAGAACTCCACCGTTTCCTTTACGGCCTTGGCATTCCCAACGTGGGTGAGAAAACCGCTGCAGACATATCTCGCCATTTTGGGACTTTTGCCGCAATCCGCAGGGCCACTGGGGAACAGCTGCTGGAGGTTGAGGGGGTGGGGCCCATTGTTGCCCAGTCCATCGTAGATTTTTTTGCCAGTCCACCGGTAAGTGCTGAGCTGGACCGTTTGCTCGATGAGGTCAGCCCTCAGGAAATTGAAATACAGGAACCTTCCAGGGCTGAGCTTACTGGAAAAACCTTTGTCTTCACCGGTACGCTGGAGAGGTTTTCCCGGCTTGAAGCTCAAAGGCGAGTTGAGTCCTTGGGAGGGAGGGCTAGCTCATCCCTTTCCTCTAGAACAACCTACTTGGTCCACGGCCCAGGCGCCGGCTCGAAGTTAGAGAAGGCCCGGCAGCTAGGCATCCAGCTCCTGAATGAAAGGGAATTCCTTGCCCTCATCGGAGAAAAGGCAGAATGAGTCAAGAAGGATAGGGAAGTCGTAAAATTGGCATTAGTGGACATGGGGGGAGGAGTCGTCCATGGAAAAAGCACGAGCGCACATATTCATATCCGGACGAGTTCAGGGGGTTTTCTTCCGGGCTTACACTCAAAAAGCTGCCCGGGCAAGAAATATTCTAGGTTGGGTCATGAATACTCGTGACGGGCGAGTTGAAGCAGTACTGGAAGGAGAAAAAGAGCAAGTCGAAGATATGATCAGCTGGTGCCACCAAGGCTCACCCATGTCCCAGGTGACTGGGGTAGATGTGAACTGGCAAGATTATACGGGCGAGTTCCAGGATTTCTCTGTGAAGTATCCCTGGTAATCCTTCCGGGCTCATCCTTTCCGCTGCAATCTACCTGCTGTCTTCTGAGCTCGACTGAGCATCTCCTTGGCGTGAGCCCGAGTTTTCGCAGAAATCTTCTCCCCTCCCAGCATTCGGGCAATTTCTTCTAAACGTTCTTGACCGGTCAACTCATCCATGGCTGTGATGGTTCGTCCTTGGTGAGTAGTTTTGCTTACTACGTAATGGTGATCCCCGTAACAGGCGATCTGCGGCAGATGGGTGATGCAGACTACCTGATGTCGCTGGGCAAGGGCCTTGAGACTGCGGCCCACCCTGTCTGCGGTGCGGCCTCCAATGCCGGAATCCACCTCATCAAAGATCAGGGTCTCTTGGGCAGTCTTGCGGGCCAGCAATTCTTTCAGGGCCAGGACGATTCTGGAAAGTTCCCCGCCCGAGGCGATTTTGGCCATAGGTCTGACCTCCTCGCCCGGGTTGGCCGAGAAGAAAAAGGCAACTCTGTCCAACCCTTTCTCGTCTAAGAGGTGTTCACCTACCCGTATGGCCTCCGTGCCTGACCTGGCAGCCCGGGAGGTCGAACTGGGAGTCGAGTTTTCCTCCAGAGCAAATTGGACCTCAAAGCGACAACTGGGCATGTCGAGAGAGGCCGAGGTCTTTTCCACCGCCTTGCCTAACAAACTTGCGGTTTTCCTGCGGCTTTTCGACAGGTCCAGCGCTTCTTCTAAAGCCTTTTGCCGAATCTTTTCCAGAGCCTTCTCTTTTTCTTCAATCTCCACTTCGTCACTTTCTGTGGCCTCAAGTTCCTGCCTGAGCTGTTCCGCATGTTCAATTACCGCCTGAGTACTGCCGCCATACTTTTGCATCAGCCTCTTGAGAGTGTGCAAGCGTTCCTCCACCCACTCCAATCTGGCTGGATCCGCCTGGATCCTCTGGGCATAGTCTCTTAAGCTGAAGGAAACATCTTCCACCCCATGCCTGAGATCCTCCAGGCTCTCGGCCAAGGGCTTTAGGGAGGGGTCCAGGCCACCTAGATCAGCAAGAATTTTCTGACATTTACTCACAGCCTCCACAACTGCGCCGCTGTCAGAATAAAGAATCTGTTGGGCCGTGGCTACACCTTCCTTGAGACTTTCCACGTGCCGCAATCTTTCCCGTTCCTCTTCCAGCTGGATCTCCTCGTCCACCTTAACCCGGGCCTTGTTGATCTCTTCCAGCTGGAAAAACCGCAGTTCCTCCTTCTCTTTGCGCTCTTGGGCCTGCCGCCGCAGTTGCCTAATTTCGGTCATCACCCTCTTCAGTTCAGCAAATGTCTGAGCATAAGTTTGAACCTGTTTTTCCAGGCCGCCGAACCTATCAATTGTTTCAAGATGAGCTTCGGGTTCTAGGAACAATTGGTGTTCATGCTGTCCTGATATGCTCACCAACCCACGGCAAAAGTCGGTCAACAACCCCACTGTGGTGAGCTGGTCATTAATAAACACCCGATTGCGGCCCGAGGTAGAAAGAGTACGCTTGACCAACACTTCGACACTGCCAAATTTATCTAACATTTCTAAGCTTTTAACAGAATCATCTTCTCCGGCCAAGTTGAACAAAGCAGTCACCGTGGCCTCCTGGCTACCGCTGCGGATCAGATCTGCAGAGCCCCGGCTGCCTAACAAGAGATTGATGGCGTTTACCAAAATAGATTTGCCAGCTCCTGTCTCCCCGGTTATCACGGTGAGTCCCGGGCCAAAGGAGACGGAGAGGTTGTCGATGATGGCAAAGTTACTGATTTGCAGCTCGGACAACAAAATGAATCCTCCTCCCAACCTCTTTTTCTTTCTTGTCATAATAGCCAGGTAAATTCAATCGTATTTTTTTGTTTACAATCACCATGACTTTTTCATATTTTTATTAAGACAGTTCTACATGGCGCACTTCATCACTCTAACACAGCGACCCAGGGGCACATTTATACCTTCTATCATACCCACCTATGACTAGAGGACCTTCCCCTGCTGGTATCGCTTGCTTTCAGGCAGGTGACTACCATGAAACTCAATGAAATAGGCGTTACGCTTAAGGAACTTGTGGTTACTCTGACGGTGATCGGTGTTGCAGCCGCTTGGGGACTCCCCCACCTTGCAGAAATGCTCCCGAATTACCATCTTACCACCGCAGCACGATCCCTAGTGGTTCAAATCCACCGAGCGAAGCTTAGAGCCGTACACGAATCTTCTATTTATTATTTTGACTTCGATTTCGACGACAACGGGGATTTGGAATCTGAAGATTACTGCTTGTGGGGGGATCGCAACAGAAATCGACGCAAGGAACTCTTAGAGAAAAGCTATAGGGTATTTGATTTAGAATTATTTCCTAATGTCCACCTAAAAGCCTTTCCTGCCGAACTTGGAGGGCCAAAGCGCGGGCCAAACAACACCAAGATCGATGCCGGTGGTGGCGATGGGGTTAGCTTTGCACAGAACCGAATCAAGTTCAATCCCGACGGGACCTGCAGCACTGGCACTATTTACCTCCACAATACTAAGGGTCGCACCTTCGCCATTCGTCTTCGCTACAACTGCCTGACCCAGCTCTGGCATCACCATGGTTCCAAATGGGAAAGATGGTAGTTCAGCTGGCTGCTTGCTGAAAATAGCGCCCGGCGCTATTTTCACCTCTCCCCCAGTGTGACCCTGACCACTTCCTCAAAGGTGGTAATCCCCCGGAGCATTTTGTCGACGGCTGATTGTTGCAGGGTTGACATGCCTTCTTGCAAGGCGACCTTTTGCAGTTCTGCCAGTGAGCTCTTACGGTTGGTCAAGTGCCTCACTTTTTCGCTCATAGGCAGTACCTCGAATATGCCGCTACGTCCAAGATAGCCAGTGTTGCGGCACTGTTGGCAACCTTTGCCCATCTTGAGTTCCAGTTCGGTTTCCGGGTCCTTGCCCAAGTTCAGGGGAGCAAGATCAGCGACCTTTACCTTGTATGACTCTTCGCAGTGGGGGCAAATCTTGCGAACCAATCTCTGAGCCGCCACACCAGTGAGGCTTGAGCTGATGAGGAAGGGCTGCACTCCCAGATCTATGAGGCGGGTTATGGCGCTGGGTGCATCGTTGGTATGCAAAGTACTGAGAACGAGGTGGCCGGTCAGGGCTGCCTGAATGGCATTGGTTGCTGTCTCGAGGTCCCGCATTTCTCCGATCATAATGATGTCGGGATCCTGACGGAGAACATGGCGCAGGACATTGGCGAAGGTAAGATTGATCCGTGGCTTGACGCCTATCTGGTTGAACTGCTCATGAACCATCTCAATGGGATCTTCAATGGTGGTGATATTGTTGCCCTCGGAGGCGAGAAAGCGCAAACTGGAATAAAGGGTGGTGGTCTTTCCACTTCCTGTTGGACCGGTTATCAGGACAATTCCGTGGGGTACCTCTATGAGTCTGCGGTACTTGATGAGGTCTGCCGATGAAAATCCTAATCCTTCTAAATCCTGCAGGAGAATGTCAGGATCCAGGATTCTAAGGACCACCTTTTCACCGAAGGCTACCGGCACGGTTGAAATCCGAATTTCCGCCTCCCTGCCATTGCGTTCCACCTTTATCCGTCCATCCTGCGGCCTTCGCTTTTCTGCAAGGTCCAACCGGGCCAGGGCCTTGATCCTGGAAATAATCGCCGGGTGCACACTTTTGGGTATGCGATAAATAGTGTGCAGCAAACCATCAATGCGAAGTCTTACGATGGTTTGTTCACGCTTGGGTTCGATATGAACGTCACTGGCCCGCTGATCAAAACCGTAGTTGAAAAGGTGGTCCACCGCATTGGTTATGTGCTGGTCGCTGGAGGAGATATCCTCTGTGGCCTGCAAGTGAGTGAGCTGTTCCAGGTTTCCCAGGTCAACTAAGGGCCTACTCATCTGAGTGTCGGCGGCAACAATTGAGCTCTTGAACCCATAAAACTCCGAGATGGTTTTGACAATGTCACTCTTGGTGCTGATCAGAGCCTCCACCCGCTTTTTGGTAACTCGCTCTATGTCCTCCAAAACCTGGCGATTAAAAGGATCGTAGACTGCCACTGTGATCGTTTCCAAGGAGCTATCCACTGGCAGGACCATGTGCTTGAGGGCGAAGCTCTTGGGAATGGTCTGGGTAACCAACTCTAGATCCAGCTTTAACGGGTCGATTTTCTTGAAAGTCATACCCAGATCGGCGGCCACCATCCGCATGATACCCTCTTCACTGAGACGGCCATCTGCTTTCTTCCCTAGCCTCAGTCCCATGGAGGCCAGAACATCAACTGGTGTGATTTCGTCCCCGCTCCTCAGAGACGACAATCCCCCTCTTTTTACCTTGTAGAGCTGAGTGAGCTTTTCCTTTTGGGCAGGCGCCTTTTGAGAGATGACTTTCCCCTGGCGCTCACTAATCAGCCCTCGTCTGCTCAGCACACCGATCAAATAATCTAAATCCAGCCGACCTCGACTCATGAGAATTTATTCTCCTTAGCTTTCAGAGCTCAGCCTTCATCTAAAATTAAGATAATAATAAAATCTTACGCTGACAGGTGTCTGCTGACAGCTCCATCCTGAAACCTCTGGTTTCAGGATGGACTCTACATAATAACATTGTCCTTTATACCAGG
>CP070689.1:1144120-1147332 GCA_020353155.1 Deltaproteobacteria bacterium
AATGAGGGCCACATAGGCGTGAGCGTTTACATGGTTAGGGCAGGCGTTGGTACAGGGAGAGCGATCGCGCTTGTCTATCATGTATCCCCCCGGGATTGCCTGAGCGTATGGTTTATAGGTGGCCTTCCGGGGGCCGATACCCTCGTCGAACTCGCTGGGCATAGTCACCGGGCAAACCTCGGTGCAATCACCGCAACCGGTACATTTATCCAGACTTATGTACCTGGGTTTCTGCCGAACTTTTGCTTGTAAGTTTCCTTGTTCACCGCTGACGCTTTCTAGTTCGGCGCAGGTGAGCAGGTTGATATTGGGATGCTGCCCACATTCCACCAATTTGGGGGATATGATGCACATGGAGCAATCATTGGTGGGAAAGGTCTTGTCCAACTGGGCCATAATTCCGCCGATGGCGGGTGACTTTTCCACCAAATGGACAAAAAAACCGGAATTTGCCAGGTCCAATGCCGCCTGGATTCCGGCGATGCCACCGCCTGCTACCATAACCGAGCCTACCACGCCGTTTCCTGAACGGGCCTTTTCAGCGCACATCTGCAACACTCCTATAAAGTCTTAATATTGGCTGAGGGTTATAAGGTATGAATATCAAGGTGTTATCCAAACTACTCAGGGGCATTATTGAAAGGCGCTCTATTATAACTCAAAACACACGTGAAGAAAAGAACATAATATGTTACTTGTAAATTAAAACGACAAGTCTCTTACGCGATCGTCAAAGGCCTTTTCCGCACAAAATGATTTGTTTGAATGTCTTCAAAAGCTATAAAATGATTGATACACAGCAGGCGGAATGGCACTTTGACAAAAGGCTCGAGTACAGCCTCCCTGCAACGGCATGACTCTTGTCTTTCCTGGAAAGACCGGGGCTTGTCTGGCCTGCGTTCTTGGGGTGAAACGGCCTTCTACTTAATAGATAATTCCCCCTTAGCTGTCAAGGGAAAAGCCTGCAAAGCTGGCTGACACTAAGTGGCTGCAAGCCTCCACCATACAGGGCCTGCGCCCAGGAATGTAAGCCGCTCCCGCAAGACAAAGTCTCTTCACTTAGGGTGTATGTAAAGAAAATACTATACGCATAGCGCAGCAATTGGAGCTCTCAAACAACGCACTCCAGCCACTACGCTATGCTCTATGCGCTCGGCGCTATAGAAGCTTATTGTGAACCTTGCAGGCGTGTACTGTATTCTTCATCAGCATGGTGATGGTCATGGGTCCTACGCCGCCTGGAACCGGGGTGATTGCCGAGGCCACTTCAGAGGCCTCGGCAAAGGCCACATCACCTTTAAGAATCCGCTTGCCGTCTTCGGTCCGGCCCACCTCGTTGACACCCACATCTATGACCACCGCACCGGGCTTGATCATGTCACCCTTGATGTATTCCGGCACGCCGGCGGCAACAATCAGGATATCGGCCCGCTTGGTATGGAAGGCCACATCCTTGGTGCGGGTGTGCACAACCGTGACGGTGGCATTGGCAGCGGGGCCCTTCTGCATAAGCATGGCGGCAATGGGCTTGCCCACGATGTTGGAACGGCCAACCACTACTACCTCCGCCCCCTCAACCGGCGAGCCGGAGCGAGCGAGCAACTCCTGGATACCGAAGGGAGTACAGGGACTGTAATAGGGGTTACCGATCAAAAGTTTGCCCACATTGGTGGGGTGGAAACCGTCCACATCCTTGTCCGGATCAATAGCCAGAAGAATCTTCTGATCGTCAATATGCTTGGGCAAGGGTAGCTGCACCAGAATTCCGTGGATCTCCGGGTCCTTGTTGTACTTGTCGATGAGAGCAAGTAGGGCTTCCTCGCCCAGGTCAGCAGGCTGATTATCCTGGATGGAATGAAAACCGAGCTCGTGGGCGGTCTTCTGCTTGGCGCGGACATAGCTCTCGGAAGCCGGATCTTCTCCCACTAAAATGGTGACCAATCCGGGGGTGACACCATGCTTCGCCTTTAGCTCGTCTACCTCCTTTTTGAGTTGCTCACGGATCTCTTTGGCGACCTCTGCGCCTTTGAGCAGTTTTGCTGCCATAACCTCCTCCTTCAAAAACAGGCAAGGCAGGGCTATGGTGCCCTGCCTGCCAAATTCAGACAACCTTGAACTGGTTCTGTTCTCCAGTTCTCTGTCCTTGTTTGTCCAAGTTCAGGACTGATCTTCCCTGAGGGACTGCCTTCTCAGGCAAACTCCCTTAGAACAGCCCGGTCACCTTCCCCGTATCAACATCCACATCCACCCTGCGGTAGGCTGGATCCGAACTGGTTCCCGGCATCAGGCTGATGGTACCGCAGCAGGGGCAAAGGAACTTGGCGCCCGAGAAGATCAACACGTCGCGAATGGGAAGAGTCCAACCCTTGGGCGTACCCTTCACCGCCGGATCGTGGGTGAGGGAGAGGTGGGTCTTCACCATCATGGTGGTGTAGTCATCGTACTTGGAATCGGCCTCGAGCATCTTGGCTTTTGCCTCAGCATCGGGAGTCCAGGCCACACCATCGGCACCGTAGACGTTCTTGGCAATGGTCTCAACCCGGTCACGGAGCTTCATCTCTATTGGATAGAGGAACTTGAAATCGGGCTCTTCCTCGCAGGCCTCGATGACCGCATCAGCGAATTCCAGAGCGCCGTCACCACCGTTGGCCCAGTGGGTTGACTCTGCACAACGGGCCCCGGCATCCTCGGCTGCCTTGCGCACCATGGCCACCTCAGCGTCGGTATCGTTGTGGAAGCGGTTTATGCAGACCACCGGGTTGATACCCGACATCCTGATGGTGTTGATGTGGTGCACCATGTTCTGGACACCCTTCTCCAGTAATCCCAGGTCCTCTTTCTTGTACTCTTCCGGCAGGGGAAGACCTGCCACCACCTTGGGACCACCACCGTGCATCTTCAGCGCGCGAATGGTAGAGGTGAGCACGGAAACGTGGGGTATCAGCCCACTGTAACGGCACTTGACATTCCAGAACTTCTCGAAGCCGATATCAGCACCGAAGCCTGACTCGGTCACGTGGTAATCGAAAACCTTGAGACCTACCCGGTCGGCAATGATGGAACTCTGGCCCACGGCGATGTTGGCAAAAGGACCGGCATGGACCATGCAGGGCTGATACTCAGCGGTGCACATCAGGGTGGGGTTGATAGTGTTACGCATCCAGGCGGTCATGGCGTTGCCCACTTCCAGATCACCGGTGGTCACCACCTTG
>CP070689.1:1147432-1150896 GCA_020353155.1 Deltaproteobacteria bacterium
GCCCTGCCGCCAACAATATAGGTGTTGTCGTAATCGGCCTTGGCAGAGTCATTGATGCTTACACCGAATGGGGATGCTTCCCCATTGATATCGCCGTCCTCCGGCACAACCCCACCCAAGTAGAGGTCCGCAAACCACCTTTCTTTGCTGGGAGCAGTAGCTGCCATTCTCGCCGTCTCTGCTTTCTCAATGGCACCGACTTCCTCTAGCGCTGCCGCCATATCCGCAGGTTTGGCAAGGAAGAATCCACCTCCGAGCTCATCCGGCAACTCAACAAGAAAATAGTCTTTAAACAATTTTTCCGGAGCAGTTTTGAGGTAATAAACGGTGGGCTGTCGTTTCAACAGCTCGACCTGTCGCTTATTCAGTTGGACCACCTTCCCCCCGTGAACAGTCACCGGCACGGCCAGTGCTGGCCTGGTTAAGAGGCTGAGGAGAAATAAGACTGCCATTGCAGCGGCTTTGATGGTTTGCGACCTCTCGAACATCTTTCGGCTTCTCCAAAATAAGTTTTAGTAAACCAACCTGTGCCAAAGGGCTGCGGGAATCATTTTTAGCCGATGCAATGTCTGTACCAGGGCAGCAATGGATTGGGTGAAATAAATTCAGTAGTAATTGTAAATGCTTGAACCAATTTGGAAGGATAAGGCTTAAAAAATTTTAACCTGCGGCAACAACTAAACTTCTTTTAGTGGATGGAATTTTTGTCTGTAACGGCGGGAGGTTAACCACTAATCCATGCCCAACTCAATTTCCAAGGTATCCAGAAACTCACTTGCCTCTTTTCCTATTTCATACTGGCCGAGTTCTTTCTCAATGAGTTTGCGGTCTTCATGGGAGATTTTCACGAACCTAACTCCCATTCCCCGGGGTGTAATGTTATCGTCGGGGCCATAAATATTAGACCACACCACCTCAGCTTGAATATTTAGAGACTTTTCTGGAGTATCAACGACCATATCAAAGACTTCGTTCAGGTTGAGCGGTTTTCTGCAGCGAATAAAAGCCCCAAATGGACTGATGTCTTTGGCTTCTCCGTGGATTACTCTACCGCCAACTTGTGCGGAAATCGGCCATTTCGGCTTTGGTTTAGTGAATATACGTGCGTGTTTTGTCAACATCCTTTACCTCCCCCTCACAAGGTCGTCAACACCCTGAAGCAGCGGCAATCTGACCTCGGTTAGCATAAAAGTGCAGGATTTATGCCATAATAAGGAAAACCCCCTGACCTCCAATGGAGCTTACCCTGTGGCCAGAGGGTTCAGACTGAGATTTTTACTTTTCAAAAAATCCTATATTTTGGCTCGTCGAGGTGGGACTTTTTGCAGCGTGGACAGCGACCCGGACGGGTGAAACGCTTTCGATCTTTAAAAACGTATCCACATGCTAGACACTGGACAGGTTTGATTATGAGTTTTTTCTTCTGCGCTGCTACCGAGCGTGCGATATGCGGTAGGTGCTCATAGACCTCTTTTTCACGGATCCCCATGGTTTGTGAGAGTTCCCTGGCATCCATCTCTTTGTCGATTAATAGTGCAATGATCTGCTGTCGAATCGTTTCCATCTGGCCCTTACTCTCCTCATTACTCACTCGACCAACAAGCGCCGAAGCACCTTACCCACAAAGGACTTGGGCAGTTCCTCGCGGAACTCGATGTCCCAAGGTACGGCATATTCTTCGAGGCGCTTTCGGCAAAGGGCCAGTAACTCCTCCTTGGTAATATTGGTGCCAGGACGTGGCACCACAAATGCCTTGACTTTTTGTCCCCTCGCCCTTCTCGGAACACCAACCACGGCTACTTCCATGACCTTGCTGTTTTCGTAGAGCACCTCTTCTACGTCCCGCGGATAAACGCTGTAATCCCCTGCCAGGATGGTATCCCGCTTTCTGCTGATGATTTTGGCAAAACCGTCAATATCCATCACCGCCACGTCCCCGGTGTAAAGCCAGCCCCCCTTCAGAACTGACTCGGTATCTTCCTCTTCGGTGGGATTCCAGTAACCCAGCATGACTTGAGGTCCTTTGACTGCCAGTTCACCTATCTGTCCCGCAGGAAGATCCTCCCTGGTCACAAGATCCACTATCTTGGCGTCCGTGTTGGGTATGGGAATGCCTATGGAGCCGACCCTGCGTACCCCTTCCAGGGGATTACAGTGCGTTGCTGGGGACGCTTCTGTCAATCCGTAGCCTTCAACCAACCGACCTCTGGTGATCTTCTCAAAGGCCTCCTGCACCTCCACAGGCAGGGGGGCCGCACCGCTGATGCATCCCTTTATGGATGACAATCCATAACTGTGAACATTTGGAGTTTGATTGATCGCCATGTAAATGGAAGGGACACCGGGAAAGATAGTGGGCTTATATTGCTTGATGTGTTGCAGCACTTGCCCCATTTCAAAAACGGGCAGCAGCAGCATGGTCGCGCCCATGGCAATGGGGATATTCATCGCGATGGTCATCCCATAGCTGTGCGTAAAAGGGATAACCGAGAGAAAAATTTCCTGGCCGTATTGCGTATCGGGAAACCAGTGGCGGTTCTGCAGGGCATTAGCCACCAGATTACCGTGGCTCAGGCAGACCCCCTTGGGTTCGGCAGTGGTTCCTGTTGTATAGAGAATAGCGGCCAGGTCATCGCTGGAGACCTCGACTTCCGGCGAAGTCCGGGGGGCATCCATCATCAATTGGCTCATGAGATGGCCACCATAATCCCTGTCGGCTATCTCCTGTTCGCCCAGCCCCGCCGCTTTCCAGCGGTCCATTAGTTTTCGATACACACTGGCGGATAGAGCGCTGCGTATGTCGGCAAAAACGACGGTGAGCGGAATCTCCTCTCGAATCTTCCTCGCTAATTCACCAAACTCCCTCAGGGTAACCAACACTCTGGCACGGGTCTCCTTGATTTGCCCGATTATGCCCGGCCCGTCGGCGTCGGGGTTGGGCAGCACCACCACACCGCCCACCTTGAGCGTGGCGTAGTAGGCGACAATCATCTGCGGCATGTTGGGCAACACCACCATAACTCGACTTCTTGGCTGGACACCCAGGCCGTGCAGGGCATGAGCGAACTGGTTAACTTGCCATTCTAGTTGCTGGTAAGTCAGCTCAGTGCCGTAAAATATGGTCGCTGTTCTCTTCGGTAAGTTGTCCGCCGCAGCTTCCAGAAATCTGTAGAGCGGCTGGCGTGGAATGGGAATGGTGTGAGGAGTGTATTTGCTGTAACTCGCGAGCCAGGGGCGATCATCTTCTAGCTTGCGTTTAGCGGTGTGCTCGCGCCAGGAGATACGCTGCCCCTCCTTAGTGCCAGAGACAAAGCGATCGATAGCACGGTTGACCGCTTGGGACCGCTCGAGCTGGACCTTGTGCTTTGAGACGGCAACGTCTATGACTTCCGCTCTCGGCATCACCTTGGCCACCTCATCAAAAACTCGGCGAGGGAAGTAGCGGTCACGCTCGCCCGTAATAA
>CP070689.1:1150996-1155833 GCA_020353155.1 Deltaproteobacteria bacterium
CATTTCGAAACATGGAATGCGGTACGCGCTTGAACTGAACCTCAATCCGGTTAATTTGTCGGGCTAACCTCTTACCGGAGACAAGATAAAATGGGACTCCTCGCCAGCGCCAATTATCAATAAACAGACGCATCATAGCGAATGTTGGGATTAGAGACTTGGGGTTCACCCCCGACTCCCCACGATATCCAGGAACCTCTACCCCATCAATAATTCCAGGCCCATATTGTCCTAGAATTAGATTATCTCTATGTCTATCCCCATCAAGGGGTTTAAGCGATCGAAACACTTTGGCTTTCTCTTCTCGAACCCGCTCGGCTTCGAAAAGGGAAGGCGGTTCCATTGCGGTCAGCGACAGAACCTGCATCATATGGTTCTGAAACATATCCCGGATTACACCAGCTTGCTCGTAATAGCCCGCTCGGGTTCCAACCCCTATCTTTTCCGCTGCAATGATTCCCACATAAGCAATATAGCTGCGATTCCAAATTGGTTCAAAAATGGCGTTGGCAAAACGAAACATTAATATATTCTGAATCGTCTCTTTGGCCAAATAGTGGTCGATTCTGAAGATCTGGTGTTCCCTGAAACTTTGGTGCAACGTTTGATCCAGCTCCACTGCTGATTGCAGATCTCGGCCGAATGGCTTTTCCACTACGATTCGCGACCAGCCTTTGCCATCTTCACCTTCTTGGGCAAGGCCGGCCTTGCCAAGCATCTCGGCAATTACCGGATAAAGAGACGGTGGAACCGCCAAATCAAAGACTCTGTTTCCCTCTGCCTTGTATTCTTCGTCAAGCTCCCTTAGAAACTTTGCCAATTCCTTATAGGAGTCCAGTGAATCGTAGACCACCGGTTTGTAGTAAAGATTGCCGGCGAACTCATCCCAGCGAGAAAGATCTGAATTCTCCGTGGCCCCATAGCTGGTCTTTAACTTTTCTCTAAATTCGTCGTGAGTTAGTTCGGTGCGACTGGTGCCGACAATGGCAAAGGGACTGGGCAATCCCTCGTTCAAGAAAAGGTTGTAAAGAGCCGGCACCAGCTTTCTGGCGGTGAGATCGCCCGAAGCGCCAAAGATGACAATGGTGCAGGGATCCAGAGGGCCAATCACTACGCACTCTTGTGGGGGAATATCCACTGGAGGTGCTTTCGCCTTTACTCTGGTTATCTCATCTCTGTCCTGGTCTTCAACCATGGAAGTCTCTCTCCATTGCCTGAATCTTTGCCAGCCTGCGCACGTGCCTTTCCTCGCCAGTGAACTTGGCGGAGAGGAAGGCTGTAACCAGTTCCTTGGCCAGTTCCTCGCCTATAACCCGGGCCCCAAGACAAAGAACATTGATATCGTCATGTTCAACACCCTGATGGGCAGAGTAGGTGTCATGGCAGAGTCCAGCTCGTATGCCGCTTATTTTATTGGCAGCAACACAGGCTCCCACCCCACTACCGCAGACAAGGATGCCCCTCTCCGCTCTTCCTTTACTTAGAGCTTCGCCTATGGCAAGAGCGAAATCTGGATAATCAACCGGGTCCTTGTCATAAGTGCCCAGATCAATGACCTCGAAGCCTGCCCCTCTGAGAAAATCTGCCACTCTCTCTTTGAGCTCTAGGCCAGCATGGTCTGCAGCAAGGGCCACCCGTTTCACCATTAGTTCACCGTCCCTTGTCGGTAGTCAGTTGTCCCTTGTGACTCACTCCGTTCGTCGCATAGAGCATGGAGCCAAATTATTGCGGATTGCGAAATTATCAATTCACAATCATCTGACCTCCGACCTCTGACTTCTTTGTATTTTGGTGCTTAGTGCTTAGTCCCTAGTGCCTAGTCGCTCTTGCTATACGGTTTCTTACTTTCCAAGTAATTTCTTAGCTCTCTCTACCACATTCTCCACGGTGAGTCCGTATTGTTTGAAGTTTTCCTTTGCGGGGGCACTTGCACCAAATTTGTTTATACCGATGATGTCACCCCCATCTCCTACCCACTGGTGCCAACCTATTTCTACTCCCGCCTCGACGGCTAGTCGTGCCTTGACCTCAGGCGGCAACACCTGGTCACGGTATTCCTGCGATTGCTCCAAGAATAATTCCCAACAGGGCATGCTCACCACCCTGGCATCAATGGACTCAGCGGCCAGAATTTCTTGAGCCTCCATTATTAGTTGCACTTCCGAGCCCGAGGCCATGAGAATAATATGGGGAGTTGCACCTTTTTCTTTAGAAAGTATATAGCCACCTTTAAACAATTCCTCCGCATCCGCCACTTTTGCTCGGTCATAAATCGGCAGTCCCTGCCGGGTTAAAACCAACATGGTAGGGCCGTCGGTACGCTGCACAGCTGCTCGCCAGGCATAAGCGGCCTCATTGGCGTCAGCAGGGCGGATAACAAGGATATGAGGCATAGCTCTCAATGAGGCCAGATGCTCTATTGGTTGGTGAGTGGGGCCATCTTCCCCTACGCCAATGGAATCATGGGTCATCACGTAAATCACCGGCAATTCCATGAGAGCCGCTAAACGGATAGCTGGTCTGGCGTAGTCTGTAAATATAAAAAAGGTGGCCGCGTAGGGACGTATCACGCCATGGAGTGCCATGCCTGAACAGCAGGCTGCCATGGCATGTTCACGGACACCCCAGGCAATGTTGCGCCTTTCGTAGTGCTCTTTGGAGAAATAGGTTGAGTCATCAATCAGTGTCTTAGTGGAGGGTGCCAGATCTGCGCTCCCGCCTAAGAGCCAGGGTAGCTTGGGGGCAAAACTATTTAGAACCTTACCTGAGGCAACCCGGGTGGCCATAGGACCATCGCTGCTGCTGAATTTCGGGATGTCATCATCCCACCCAGGCGGAAGATCTCTCTTTAGAGCCATTTGGAGCCTTTCCGCCAGCTCAGGGTAAGCCTGCTGGTAAGCGGAAAAACTATCGTGCCACTCTTTCTCCAGTCTCTCCCCTCGCCCCACAGCCTGGTTCATATGGACCAGCACTTCCTCTGGCACCAAAAAAGTCTTATCTTCGGGCCAGCCATAGACCTTCTTGGTTAGTCTCACTTCCTCCTCACCCAATGGTTCGCCATGAGCACTGGCAGAGTCCTGTTTATTGGGAGAGCCGTAACCAATGTGGGAACGAACTATGATCAATGACGGCCTTGCTTTATCCTCTTTGGCCTTCACAAGGGCACTTGCCAGGGCTTCCAGGTCATTTGCCTTATCGCCAAGATTCTGTACTTGCCAGTGATAGGCTTCAAAACGTTTGCCCACATCCTCAGAGTAGGTGAGGGCGGTGTCTCCCTCAATACTTATACGATTATCATCGTAAAAGCAGATTAGTTTGCCCAGCCCCAGATGCCCTGCCAAAGAGGCTGCCTCGTGTGAAGCTCCCTCCATGAGGTCTCCGTCACTGCAAAATGCATAAATATGGTGATCGACGATTTTATGACCGTCACGATTGAAGACTTTGGCGAGATGAGCCTCTGCCATGGCCATGCCCACTGCATTCATAATACCTTGGCCGAGCGGCCCGGTGGTGGTCTCCACCCCTGGGGTGATCCCATATTCTGGATGGCCCGGGGTCTTGCTTCCCCATTGCCGGAAATTCTTGATCTCCTCGAGGGAAAGATCGTAGCCTGTCAAATAGAGCATGGCATAGAGAAGCATGGATGCGTGACCACAGGAGAGAATAAATCGGTCTCGGTTAAACCATTTGGGGTTGCCTGGATTGTGACGGAGGAACTGAGTCCAAACCACATAGGCCAAAGGGGCCAATGCCATGGGAGTCCCCGGGTGCCCGGAATTTGCCTTCTGCACCGCATCCATGGAAAGTGTACGAATAGTGTTGATACAAAGAAGATCCAAATCCTTTTGTTCAGCAGTCATTCCCAACCCCCCATTCTGTTTGATTGTCCATACGAGTGTTCACTGGAACTTCCGTTTCCTGCAGATCTGAAATTGAACCAATATTTTGATAACCTTGAACCAGGTCGATTACACTCTCCATTCCCTCTGTTGAAGGAGAAGGTCATGGTCATGGAATAGTTTTGCTCTAGCTCGCGAGCAGATCACGATAGGAAATCCTTGCTACATGAGGCAGGCCATTACCTTGCACTTAAGGACATATCTTTTTTGAAAAGTATTACCGGACTCGAATGGGCTGACAACCCCCTGGATTGGTAGGATGTCCTGAGGGTGAGGAGCAGTTCAACACCGGCTTGGTCCGATGTTATAGTTCATCAGAAAAACCCAAGTCAAGTATACATATCCCACAATAGGGTATTAGGCCGCCCATCCTGCGGGAGCGGCTTTTAGCCGCGATTGAAAAGTTTATTGTTTGGAGAAGATTGGGGAAATAGAACCAAAGGAAGTTAGATTAAGAGGAGGGGTACTTTGGCAATCGGTCAGCTCTTAGGGAGGACTCTCCTTTTTGAGAGCATTTTTTATCCGCTCACAGGCTTCGGGCGATAGAGAAAGGTCGGATATAAAATCAATCTCCTCAGCTCGCTCCGAGCACTTGTGCACAGCGTCCCTGACAAACAACAACTGCTTCCAGCAACGTGAGCAAAGTTTGCACATCAGGAGGTGCATCTTCAGGGCTACACGTTGATATAAAGACAATTTACCATCCAGAGACAGGGACATTAGCTCAGTAGCTTGCTTACAAGAGTACATCATTGCCTCTTTTCCTCCACAAACCATCTTAGTTCCACGCATTCTGTCACACGCATGCGGGCCCGGTGAAGCATAACGCCCCAATTAGTCGGGGTAACCCCTAAAATTTTACGGACTTCCTCGGTACTGAGCCCATCGAGTTCCCGTAGAGTGAATGCTTGATTGAGTCGGGGCGACAGCTCGGATAG
>CP070689.1:1155933-1158639 GCA_020353155.1 Deltaproteobacteria bacterium
GATTCTTGTAGAAGAGAGCCGGATGGACTGCGCTGTTGTATTGAGGGAGTGTGGTCTGGAGGTGGTGGATCAACGAAGGTTGCGGAAAGGGGAAGTAGTTATTGTGGGTCGGGGGGAGAGCGGGGAAGAGGGAATCTATGTGCACACCACCGGCTTTGTTGAAGAAAGTGAATTGGGCGATAAGTTTGCTTTTCGCTTGGGGAGATCCAGGGAGACCTCATATTCGCAAGATTACGATAAGGCCTACGATCTCCTCAGGCATGAAAAAGAGCATGGTTATGTTGTTTGGGTGCTTGGCCCAGCGGTAGCTTTTGATTCGGATGCCCGAGATTCCATGGTAGCACTCATCCGCAGCGGATATGTCCACGCCCTTCTAGCTGGCAATGCCCTTGCTGCGCACGATCTGGAAGCGGCTATATTCAGGACTGCCCTTGGACAGGATATATATACCCAGAGTCCTTTGTTACACGGCCATTATCACCACCTGGACGTAATGAACATGGCGCGAGGCGCCGGGTCCATAGAGGCTTTGGTGGAGAGGGAAAAGATTGATAGCGGAGTCATTCACGCCTGTTTGGAGATGAAGGTTCCCATGGTCCTGGCGGGCTCGATCAGAGATGATGGTCCTCTTCCTGGGGTAATCTTAGATGCCTGTAAAGCCCAGGATGCCATGAGAGTTCATACCCGCAAGGCCACGACGCTCATAGGACTGGCTACCCAGCTCCACACAATTGCTGCCGGCAACATGACGCCGTCTTACCAGGTGATAAGGGGGCGGGTGAGGCCTGTGTATATCTACGCCGTGGATATCTCAGAATTTGCGGTTAACAAATTGAGAGACAGGGGTACCCTAGGGGTGACCTCGATTGTGACGAACATCCAGGATTTCCTTGTCATATTGAAAAGAAACCTTATCGGCTAACGGGCATAGGGCATAGAGCATGGAGCATAGGGCTAAGTTATTGCGGATTTCGGATTGCGGATTTTAAAAATCTCTAATCTCCGTGTCGCCGCTTCTCCGTCTCGTCGCGTCATCCCGCAGTGCTTAGTGCTTAATGCCTAGTGCCTAGTAGAGATGACTGCTCGCCGTGTGCTGTCAGCTGCTCGCTGATATTGGGGAGCGGGCGAGAGCTAGAACAATATAGGATTAGAATTCCAGACATTCTGCACAGGAGGGTTGTGTGGCACGTTTCGAGGGGAAAGTGGCCTTGGTTACAGGTGGTGGCTCTGGTATTGGCAGGGCTATATCACTGGCATTTGCTCAAGAAGGTTCTCGAGTGGCAGTGGCAGACTTAAACGTCACCACTGGTGAGGAGACAGCCCATGCGATTACCGAGGTTGGCGCTGAGGCAATCTTTTTGCAGGCTGACGTTAGCAAGGGAGAGCAGGTCAAAGCCATGATCGATAAGGCCGTGGCCACCTATGGCCACCTCAACTGTGCTTGTAACAATGCCGGAGTCGCGGGTACTATGGCGCCTCTTGCCGAATGCACTGAGGAAGATTGGGATCGCACCGTCCAGGCCAATCTCAAGTCCGTATGGTTATGCATGAAGTACGAGATTCCCCAAATGCTCAAACAAGGTGGTGGGGCCATCGTCAACACCTCTTCGGTGGCAGGACTGGTAGGGTTGCAAGGGTGGTCTCCTTATGTCGCCAGCAAACATGGTGTGATTGGGCTGACGAAGTCAGCGGCCCTGGAATATTCCAGTGCCGGTATACGAATAAATGCAGTGTGTCCCAGCATCATTCAAACAGACATGGCACGGTTTTTCACCGGAGGGAATGAGCGAGTAGAAAAGTACATCCTAAGCCAACAACCCTTAGGCCGTATGGGAACACCAGAGGAGGTAGCTGGGGCAGTACTTTGGCTTTGTTCAGATGAAGCATCATTCGTTACCGGGCATGCTCTGGCTGTTGATGGTGGCCTTTTGGCCCATTGAGGGCTTACCTCGAGGGAGAAGATGATTCTAAAAAGCGCCTACAACGAAAGCCATCCTTACGTCACCAAAGACGGTGCCATAATAAGAGAACTGATGCATCCTGAGGTGCACGGCAACTCCAAGCAGAGCTTGGCGGAAGCAACGATTCCACAAGGTAAAGCCACCGCTCTCCATCACCATCAAAGAAGCGAGGAAATCTATCACGTTACAGCTGGAAATGGACAAATGACTTTGGCTGACAAAAGCTTTGAAGTGGCGGTTGGCGACACTATCTGTATTCCACCACAAACATCTCACAGACTTCACAATACTGGGAAAGAGCCCCTCAAAGTTCTCTGCTGCTGCGCACCACCATATTCACATGATGACACTGAGTTAGTCTAAAATTTACATCATAGAATTTCTCTAACACCCCAGTACCTCCAAAAGCCAAGCAAAACCTACTCTATCCAGAAGGAATTTACCCCAAAATTGACAGTTGATGTTTGTTTTACCCATTTCTTGCCGTACCACTTTTGGGTAAAATTACCCATTTCTGGTACGGCAAATTTTGGGTAAAAATATCCTAGCAAACTCCTCTAGGTATCTAGATATTGATTTTATGGCTCAGCAAGGCTAATATCGAGGAAGCAATATGACAGCCGGCGAGGAATCCAAGATGACCCATCCTTTGTCCCCTGCGGAGTTGCGTGCACTTATTAGATCCGGTGAATGGAGAACTCCAACCACAGGGGTTGCGTCGGGGTATGTTCAGGCCAACCTGGCC
>CP070689.1:1158739-1161446 GCA_020353155.1 Deltaproteobacteria bacterium
CTGGACGGAGTCAAGGGAAGCGGATTGGTTAAAATAATAGGCTCAGCCAGCGCTATTGAAGGTGCAGCTGCTCAAAAGGAAGGCTGGCTGGAGGTTTTTAAGCTTCTATAGATGGAGTCCTGGAGTGTTGGAGTAATGGAGTACTGGAGAGAGCAAGGTTTCAGTGTTCAGTTTTCAGTTTCCAGCTTTTATGTCTTTCTTTCCTGACACCTGAAACCTGACGCCTAAACTCTGAGATTAGTTAATTGGAATTTGAAATTTTGCAACGCCCCATCACTCTAATGTTCCAACTACAAATTAGCGTATCAGACCCGTACCTTTCTTAATCAGGATATGATAGGCCTTAAGTCTGTCTTCTGGAGGTAGATTGCGGAGGTCATCCAGCACCAAGAGGATCCCCCCGTCCCGTAACAATTCCTCGTTGTCCAGCATTTTTAGGGTGTAATCCCGGATCATCCCGTGATAAGGCTCTTCTAGGTCGGAAAACTTTATACCCGCCACGTGGTATTCTACATCCCCGCCTTCTCCTTCTTCTTCAGTGCGAGAATACATTACTTCTCCAGCCAGCTGGATTGAATTGAGGGTGCCCGGTAACAGGAACTCTAGGCCTACGCTCTCGCCAGGGTGCAGTGGTTCGGCCGACTTAACAAAAATCCCCTCGGTACCAAGGTTGATGATTTTGGCCTTCAAAATGGACCCGTCAGCCAGATCAAAACGCACATCCAGATTAACAGGTACCCTCAAACTTCTTCTTTTGCTTCTACCCCCTTCCATGACCTGTTTTTCCCTTTGGTGGTAATTCTATGAGCTCAACTCTTTTTGGCCCAATCTGCAATCTCCGCAGCCTCGTACTCTTCCTGCTTCAGGGCAAGGTCCAGTGAGAACAAAAGGCCAGCGTGTTTCTGGGTTTCACTTTCTCCCTGGAATTTGAGGTGTTCCTCCCGCGCTGCTCGCACATCCTCAAGTCCCTTCTTAAGAGCAGCGGGAACAGAATCGCTCTTCTCTATCTTACTTGCCTCAAATCGAGGCGTAATACCGTTTTCAGCTACTTCCTCGGCCAAGTGAGCAAGCTGCTTCATCTTGGTCATAGCAAAATCCATCATTTGCCAGCCAAGCATGCCTTCTTTTTGAAAAACCCAAGAGCTCCGAATGTGCTGCAACATCTCTGTGTATTTGCTTGCTACCAGTTTCTGCAAACGCTCCACAAAGTCCTCTGGAAGCTCGTTTTCCTCGCCCGGAAGACCCTCAGCTAGTTCGGGTGTCAGCTTGTCCAGAATTCGTTGAAACTTTTTGGCATGGTACTCGGATTCCCAAGCCTCTCTCTGCAGGACCCGTTTGATGTGAGGATCATCCACTCTCTCAGCCTCCCCCATATAATGGGGTACTAGTTTAAGCTCATAATCAACGTATGATTTAAAAATGGTCGCCCGGTTGGTGGGGTCAAAGGGATAAGGTGCCGGAGTCATATTGGGCTCCCCTCCCAAATTCCCGACAACCATACCTAACCAGTGCATGTGCCACATTTCTTCCCTGGCTCGCGACAGTAGGCCGGCTCCTAAAGGTGTGTCCTCACCTTCCAGATAGCTATGAACCAGATAACGCAGTATGGCTGCATGCTCTTCAGCCATGTCCTTATTCAACATCACAATCAGTTCTTCTTTTTCCATGCCAACCTCCAGCAGTTGCCTGTAGTTAAATATTCAGGCTAAATAATAGTTTTTCCTGACAGAGCACGTCAAGATCTATTAGTGTTTAAATAGCAAAAAGCCAGTCCCCCTGAGGAGACTGGCTTTTGTTCGCCACCTGCAGCCATGGGCTAAAGATACCAACTGTCACCAAGGAGCCTTGGCCAGTCAGTTGAGATCCAGTTCATTGCGAATCCAGCCTTTAAGCTCTTCACTAATCCCGTATGTACCCTTCCTTCCGCCCCAGGATTCGACTTCCCTTGCAAGAAGATCAGGCGGGACGGACACCTCCCCTAGAATTTCGTCTTCTGCCATGCTTTGCCTGACTAGAAAAACCTTTGCCGGCGTCTTCCAGGCATCAAGGGTGAAATAGCAACTCACATCGCTGGCGGATCGGGCAAAGTCCCGGCCATGGGCCCAGGATGACCCCCATTCCAGATAAAGGGCTACCGCCTTTTCCGGAGTCATCTCCAAATTCAGGCAGTCCATGATCTCCCCGTTTTCCCTGATATCTTCCATGCTCAACATCGCCTAATTCCTTGTCTACAAGCTGCTGCAAGCGGCAGGTGGAATGTATATGTTAATTTTGGATCCCGCAGATTTATCCAGCAAGTGAATCTATCTGCTGGGTCCCTTACGACATCTAGTCTACTTTGGAGAAGGCGCTGGCCTTGGCACCGCATACCGGACATTTATCCGGCGGCTCATTCTCAACAGTCATGCCGCATACACTGCAGACGTAATAATCGGCCTCTTCGAGATTGTCTAGATTGTCTATTGCCTTCTGGTAAAGCTCAGCGTGGACCTTCTCCACCTCATTGGCAAAGACAAAGCTTCTCTCCGCTGATTTGTTGCCCTCCGCTTTGGCTTCCTCGATCATATCAGGATACATGTTCTTGAACTCGTGGGTCTCACCGGCAACAGCCACCTTGAGATTCTCGAGAGTGGAGCCGATCTCACCAAGAGCCTTTAGGTGAGCGTGGGCATGGACGGTCTCGGCATGAGCCGCGGCGCGAAACAAC
>CP070689.1:1161546-1164109 GCA_020353155.1 Deltaproteobacteria bacterium
TGCCTTCTTTTGAAATTCTCGAACACCCACTCCGGCCGGCTCACCATCAGGGGTGAGCAGTCTCTCCTTTGTACAGAAATCGCAAGGACCGGATTGACCGTCCTGCATAACCTGCCAGCAGATCTTCCCCTCCACCTCGCCAAAGAGATCTCGAACATACTTATTGCCATAAAGGATTTCGTATGTTTCCACATCCGCCACATAAACAGCGGCATCCAGGCTGTCCAAAACCGTAAGAAGTCTACGATGAGATTCTTGAAAGTCCTTGGTCTTGACCTCCACCTGAGATTCCAGAGTCTTGTTATAGCGAAAAGACATTGCCACGGCATAAGAGCAGCCAAGAAGGATAGATACGGTAACCAGTGCCACCAGCAAAAGGTGCTTAACATAGACCGAGCGGATCGACCTGGTTGCATCTTTCTTCGGTGCCCATACCCCCAGTGCCCACAGCTGTGGACCGAGGCGTACCGGCATATAGGCCATAAGCTTGTCTTCTTTTTCTTCTGAATACTGACCAGTAGAATAATCGAATCGATAGTAAGAATATTCTGCTGTGCCGGTATCTCCGGCAGTCATCTTTTCCAATATCTGTTGAAATGACGGAAACCCCTCGGCCTCTTGCAAAAGGTTTTTTCTGAAGAGCGAGCCGTCAGGCTCCCAGAGTACCTTGGACACGTCGTCGATTAGAAAAGCGTGTCCTCCTCCGGTAGACTTGACAGGGGCGATCAACTTGTCAATCAGGTAGTCTAAATCGAGGCTGCAGAATGCCACTCCGGCAAAACGGCCAAAATTAGATTGGTGGCTCTTGTCCGGCCTGGCCGCAAACATAGGAACGGCTACTACCATCCCCGCTTGATCGGTGTCAACGGGATCGGAGTGGATGAACCGGATAATGTAATTTTCGGAGGAGGTCGTCTCATTTGCTTCCTGATAATACCTTTGCTGGGAGAAATCAGCACCCTCGGATTGGGGAGCGCTTGCGCTGAATCTCAAAACTCCATTGGCATCCAACACTCCAATGTCCTTTACTCCCAACCGTTCAAGTTCATGGATTTCCAGGGCCAATACATGTCTGGTTGTGATTTCATCAAAGCGAAGAACTCCTTCCATTCTCGCCATGGCGTGCATGGCCTCTGCCAGATTTCTGAAGTAGAACTCGATCCCGCCGACTGCTCCCTTGGCCATAACCAGTTGCCGCTGGTTGAACTCTTTCAAAGTCGCCTGCTCTGTGGCTTTAAAAGATTGATAGCCAGCTACTAGAATAACAGCTACCAGTAGAAGGCCAGTAATCACGATAAGCCATGGCCTCTCATTAAGGACCGTGATGGTTTTATTGATGTTCATGGTCTCTCGCTATCAAAAAATAAGGTGATGGCGCAAAACACCCTCCGCGCCGTGGGACTGCTGAAATCATCCAGAGTCCGGCGGTGATCGACAAATTTGCCTAACTAACGAAGTGGTTGATAATTACGAAAAGTTATTCTGGTAATCCATCAAGATGAATATCAATATATGTGCCAGAAAAGTTTTTGAATTGAAATGCAATTAAAAACAATTGCTTAGCATTTCTTGGCACTTCTCTGCCTTGCTGATACTTGGTGAAATGACCAAATTTGATCGGTGATTTCACCCGGCGGGAAAACGGGAGAGACGGGGATGTTCAGCAGGCAGCCAGAATACAGAGAGCGGAGGACGGAGATCAGAGGTCGGAAGGCAACTAGGCACTGGGGACTAAGCACCAGGCACTTTTCGATTTTGGATTGCGGATTGCGGTTTGGGAATTGGGGAATTTTTTGCTGAAAGCTGAGAGCTGAAAGCTAATCTTATGTCATCTCGAGTTTCATTACGCAAAGGTCATTATTCTTAGAAATTTGTGGAATTGTGGACACAAGTTTGAAGCCGATTTTTTTATACAACGATATCGCCGGTTCACATGTTTTCAGAACGATGACCTCAAGCTCGTCAATCTGCCTGTCCCTCAACATTTCTATTAGTTTATTGATTAGATTTGTTGCGATGCCTTTACGTCGATGTTCAGGATGAACAGCAATCTTCAAAAGAGACGCACTGACATTTCTATGACCGCAACCAGCAATGAGGAAACCGTTGACCTCTTGTTGACCAAAGACAAGAAAAATTGCCTTTGATATGTTTTCTAGGAATTCACGATCCCACGGGTTTGAAAATGAGAGCTTGTCGATTTCTATCACTCCCGTCAAATCTTCCTGTTTAGCGACCCTTACAATCATAGTTTATCTGATACTTTCCTGGAGATGAGGATAAATAGGTGCGAATTTTCTCTTTATCCTTTCAAGTTCTTCAGATGTAGTGTCCTCACCCAGATCCATAAGATCTCCCTCCACTGACTGGACTAGCTTCTCTTCAAACATCTTTATCCAGAACAAAGCGCTCTCTCGGTTTGGATTCTGCACATGGATACCACCGGCCATTTCATCTGGCACTGAGGCTTGACCGGGATCCTGGACATAGACATCTCCGCCAAATATTTTCCTCAGGCATTTTAGAAACTCCCGGCCTAACCCACTGCGCTTTTCGCCGAGAA
>CP070689.1:1164209-1168070 GCA_020353155.1 Deltaproteobacteria bacterium
ACAGCTTCGTGGCGAAGCAAGACCTCCCCCGGCCCCGGCTTCCCCGGATCATACTCCTCCCAGCGTAGAACCTCAGGACCCCCAGTCTCATGCATAATAATCGCTTTTGCCATTTTTCCTCCCTATTTTTACATACAAGAGCAAGATTTAGCCTAAGCTCATAGACCATCCTTAGACAGGACTCATCTCCAACCATCAGCCAGTCACAAGGAAGGGCAGGGTGAGCTGCGAGGCAAACAACATCGGAGCAACCGGTGCAGGGCCTCCGCTGCTTGGAAGGACCGCCATCTATATCGGCGCGAGGAGAGATCTATCGGCTCATAACTAGACATCGGATGGCGGCGACTATGCTGGTTTACCGGGAAGCTTACCCTGGCCACACCAGATAGTCATTATAGATAGTAAATGGGCAATTCCAAAAGGAGAAAATGGGGAAACTCCTGGAAACTGATCTAGCCCGCCAAAGACTAAACAAAACCACGATATTTTTCTTGCGTTGGCATAAGTTCTGCATTTAAGCAAGGACTACACAACTAACTACAAGTTCTCTCTCTGCATTTTTGCAAATGGGCGTGGGCTCAGCAATATGCCCATGAGGAGCAGTTATGAAAACAAAGACGAGACGTCAACAATATTCTATCGTCGATCGGTCACTCCAATACAGAGTCTTGGCCATAATCGTCACTTACAGTCTGGTGATCGTGCTGTTTCTTGTAATCTGCCTATTTGTTCCCGACATACTGGCCATGAGCAATGAAGAATTGAGTTGGGAAATTCGTGGATTAGCCGCCGAAAAACTTCTTACTCTTCATTCACGAGTGTGGCCGGCAATCATTGCCATGGTATGCGTTCTGGGCATTCATTCGGTACGCATCTTCCATCGACTCATAGGCCCCCTTTATCGGTTTCGTTGGGCCTTTGCAGAAATTGCTAAAGGGGCTTTGAACTTCCGGGTGCAAATAAGAAAAAGCGATTACTTACACAAAGAAAATGAGGCCCTGAATGAGATGATTAATGCTCTGGCGGATCAGTGTGAATCCATACAGCAAGCAGGCTCAAGAGCCCTCGATTCATTGACGGCCCTGGAGCAAGGGTCAAACAATGAGCATGGAGGACGCAATCCGGATCAAGAGCTCCTTAAACAACACCGCAAACTTCTTGAAGATCTTTTAGATCGGGTCAAGTATTTTCGGGTTAGTCCTGAGGAGAGTGGGGAGCAAGAGGAGAAACATCCAGACTAGTGACACTCCAAGAGAGGGTATATGCCAATTCTTAATAGAAAGCCCCTTCTATTTAGCTGTTATAAAAAGACTCGATGGTCTGGCGGGTTTACCATAGTTGAGCTAATCGTGGTCATAGGCGTGCTTGCTCTTCTCACTATTATAGGAATGGGAGTCTACTCTCATTTCATCGACAAGGCAAAAAATACCCGAGCCATAGCGGAGATCCGGGGATTGGAAAAAGAGATCTTGGATTTCTGGAACACCAACGAACGGCTACCAGACAACCTTAGTGAGCTGGATCGCGCAGTTATGCTGGACCCTTGGAAGACCCCTTATCAGTACATTAATTTCGATACCGCACCTGATGCGGAAGAAAAGAGGCGGACAAAAGGAAACAGTGGCAGAGGTAGAGGTGGAGGGGATCCCCTCAATGATGACTTCGACCTTTTCAGCATGGGCAAAGACAGGACGAGTGCACCAGTCTTGACGGACGATAGTAGTAAAGACGACATAATCCGGGCCGATGACGGAAGGTACACAGGTCTGGTTTCGGAGTACAAAAGCTAAAGCCCTCTAATTTCTTCTCCCATATCAGCAATTTCAGCTGCCCTTACCAGACAGTCATTATGGTAAATGGTCAAGTCCCAGAGGAGAAAGAATATGGGAAGTCCCGGACTCAGTCTCTACGCATTGAGAGGACGATCTTCGAAGGTTAGAGGATCAACCAGCAAATCACCAAGCCGTATAACATCTACCCCATCTAGTTTATCTACCGGTGTGTACAATATGACCTGCCTGTAAATGCGATCGATCTGCTCCACAATGCCTAGGCCGATGGTAAAACCATCTGCATCTTCCAATGCCACCAAGCGATGGAGATTGAATTGTGGCGCAGGCAGCACAGCAAATTGGGTCCAGTTCACCCGGAGTTGAGAACTGTTGGTGAAGTATTGGGCGAATTGGGCGGCACGGTGGGCCTTGCGAACTGACGTGTCACGCTGTTGTGCCGCCGGGGAGGGGGAGAACTCTAAGACTAAGATGCGGCGTCTTCGTCTCAGGGGCAGCAACAGGGTCTTCAATTCTTGATAGCGCTGCAGGGCAAAAAGCACCTTGGGACGCAAGAGATCAATCTTTGCCAGTTTGAGGTGGATTCCACCCCTGGCGGGCTCTACCAGGCCTGTAGTGTCATGGATTACCACTTGCGCTTCTGCCTTTCTAGCTGCTTCCAGCAAGCGGGCCGCGCAGGTAATCACGGCTAGCATGTTACCAACCGGTGAAACAGAGCCGACAAATGCCCGCCACTTGGGTCCCCGAGGTGGAAAGGTGTCATCGCCTTTGGCAGCCATGGCCAGAGTCATAGTGCTGGGAGGCCCCAAAGTGGACTGGCCCATGTCACCATCCAGATAGGCCACCCGAGGATAGATCGAACATAGTCGCTTGAAGAGATAACGGGAGAAGGTGGATTTACCCACATCCGAAGACCCCACGATCATCAGGGTTCCGCTGATTTCAGACAGATCCAACTCTTCCCAAGGGGAGGGGATCTCTTCCGGTTTGATCCCTAATTCTAGCATTTGATCTTTAAAGCTTTGGGTAGAATCCTAAAGGAAAATGAATCAGACTCCCAGCCCTCGTTCCCGTCGCATTGCAAAACCAGCGGACGGTCCAACTTAAGGCTCAACTCTTTACCAGTGAGATATTGGCCAACTAGATTGCCGAGAGTAAATGCAGTTAGTATCCCAAAAGAAGTCTTGAGAAGACCAGAATTGACACAGCGAATGTGGAGTTGTCCATCATCAAATCGGGCTCTGGGCACGACTTTCATGCCGAAACCAAAGTACGGTTGTTTCATTATCATCAGACTTAAAATGTTTTTGGCCTCAAACCTTTCCGCATCCACTTCAATTATGCCGTTGGCTCGCTTATATTCGCGAAAATACGAGCTCAAGGTGGCTAGGAAATATGCTTTGAAGCCTGCACTCCCTCGAGCCCGGGAATGCTGCCAAAGCCTTATTATCGTACCTTCAATCCCCACCGAGGCTATGAAAGCGCGCCTTTTTTGATCGCAACTGATTAGATCGAACTGGTGAATACTTCCGTCTCTCAATCGCATGGCAATGTCGGCTAGATCGCCCCTGTATTTCAAACAGTGCCTCATGGCATTACCGGTTCCCAGAGGGAGAAAGCCTATTGGTGTTTTGCTGGTATCAATAGAATTAATAATGTCGGAGAGAGTCCCATCTCCCCCAGCGACCACCAATACTTCGCATCGGCCGGCAAGATCCCTGGCACAATTGCTGAAGTCCTCGGCTGATGCAGTATCAAGCCCGTGTATGTCTGCCTTGAGGATCTCCGCAGCTCTTGCCAGGGCAGAACGCTTTTGCTCCACGGTCATTCCGCCTGAGACGGGATTGGTGATAATTGCGTAGTGCATTAGACCGGCCAGATTTCTTCTTTGGCAGCCATTTCCCAGAACAAGTACTCGTAACGTGCTGTTATCAGAAACAAACCTTCCATTCTCTCTAATTCGCTTTCCGGTTTACCCAAAGCTATTTTATCTAAGGTGCTGGCCAACCAGTCCACGAATTTTTGGAATTCTTCATTTGTCCAATTATCGATGAATTCCTGCCAGGGGTTC
>CP070689.1:1168170-1183476 GCA_020353155.1 Deltaproteobacteria bacterium
AGGGAATTCTTCCATGAACAGTCGAGAAAGATTCCTGGAAACCATGCGCTATGGCAAGCCCGACCGAGTGCCTTACTTCGAAGAGGGCATCCGGAGAGAAGTGCTCAGGGTATGGCGCAAGCAGGGATTACCTAAAGATGCTGATATTTCCCAGATGTTTCCCTCGGACCATCGCGAAGTGATCGTAGGAGATCTGGAGCCTAGCCCAAAATTTAACAAGTGGCCAACGTCGCGGTCCGATTTGAAGGAACTATTTCGACGGTTGATACCATACGGCCGTGGCCGTTTACCCAGGGGTTGGGCCAAAAGAGTCCGCGGGTGGAAAAACCGAGATCACGTATTGATGCTCAGGATTCACCGGGGCTTTTTCCTGTCCATGGGCGTCTACGACTGGAACAGGTTTTCAGAATTGATGGATCTCCTTGTTGATGATCCTGATTTTGTCCGCGAGGCCATGGCCATTCAAGGTGAATTTGCAGCTGGGCTGGCGGAACGGGTGCTTAAGGATGTTGCCGTGGACGCAGTCCTGTTCAGTGAGCCCATCGGCGGCAATTACGGCCCCTTGATATCACCCCAGATGTACGAGGACATGGTACTCAGGAGCTACGAGCCGGTTTTAAGTGTCCTTGCTGAGTATGGGGTAGAAAACATAGTATTTGTGACATATGCTAATGCCCGGGTGCTGGTTCCCAGTATTCTGAAGTGGGGATTTAATTGTTTGTGGGCTTGCGAAGTCAACGTCGAAGCGATGGATTATCGCGATCTTCGCCGAGAGTTTGGCCGTGAGTTGCGCTTGATCGGCGGCATAGATCTTGACACCTTAAGGCGGGATAAAGAAGCAATACGGCGGGAGGTGGAGGAAAAGGTCCCACCCCTGATTGCTGAGGGCGGCTACGTGCCCCTGGCAGACGGACGGGTCAGGGCTGATGTTCCGCTTGAAAACTATGTCTATTATCGAAAGCTTTTAGAACAAGTTACTAAACAGTAAATGTCTAAAATGAACTAAAGTGCACCAAAATGCCTAAAATATTGACAAAGTGGTTCTCTGTTTCATCATGTCGAGACAAATCTGATATTGGAGCATCATAAACACTGTGCAGCAAAATAACCGTATATCGACGGAAGATTTCTATATCACTGCCTCAGGCCATAGGCTCCGCGTTCGAAAGCTGAATCGAACTGAACCGTATAGTCAGGACGGCCGTCCCACTTTGGTATTTCTTCATGAGGGTTTGGGGTCTATTGAGATGTGGCAAGACTTTCCGGCAATCCTGGCAGAGACTACTGCATGCGATTGTCTCATTTATGACCGCTGGGGTCACGGCAGATCTGATCCGCTAGATGTCCAAAGAACATTGCGTTATGTTCATGATGAAGCCTTGGAAAGCTTGCCCGAGGTTCTTAACCATTCCCACGTAGATGACGCAATTCTTATCGGTCACAGCGATGGCGGTTCCATTGCCTTGATATTTGCAGCAGAATATCCTGAAATAGTGCGAGGAATAATTACCGAGGCAGCCCATGTATTTGTAGAAGAGATAACCCTAGAAGGTATCCGGGAAGCTTTAGATATTTACAATAATACAGACCTGAAACAAAAGTTGGCCCGTTATCATGGAGACAATACAGAAAAGATCTTCAGGGCCTGGTATGAAACCTGGTTGCAGCCAGATTTTAAGAGTTGGGATATCCAGGACTGCTTACCAAAGATTAAGTGCCCCGTTTTGGTGATACAGGGAGAAGATGATCAATATGGCACGGCCGCCCAAGTTGAAGCGATAACCAATAAGGTAACTGGTCAGTCTAAGCCCTTGCTCATTCCGAATTGTGCTCATACACCTCATAGGGAGGCCAGAGACAGGGTAATTAAAGAAATGACCGAGTTTATTCTCGCCCTTCTGTAAGAGTAATTGAGGAATTAAGGGATTGAGGGATTAAGGAAGGAAAGATATGAGACGTACAAAGATTCTGGGCGTGGGAATGTACTTGCCTGAGCGAGAAATCACCAACCAGGACCTCGAGGCCATGGAAGAGTTGCAGACTTCTGATGAATGGATCAGGCAGCGGACCGGCATTCTAACCCGGCGCTTTGCTTCTGAAGGCCAATCAGGGACTGATCTTGCTGTGGAAGCTTCGAAGGAAGCCATAGAAAATGCTGGTCTAAGCCCTGATGATATAGACTTCATCATCTATGCTACCCTCAGTCCAGATTACTTCTTCCCAGGTAATGGCTGCTTTCTGCAGGACCGGCTTTTTGGCGATCGAACAATTGGCGCTCTTGACGTCCGTACCCAATGTTCAGGTTTTATTTACAGTCTTTCTCTGGCAGACAGTTTGATAAAGACCGGCCAGTATGAACGTATACTCATTGTCGGTGCTGAGATTCACTCCACAGCTCTGGACTTTACCTTTGCAGGTCGCGACGTAACCGTACTTTTCGGGGACGGAGCCGGGGCTGTAGTAGTTGGGCCCGCTCCCGAGGGTCACTCAGGCATTCTTGCCCACGCTCTACATTCGGAGGGCAAGTATGCCAAGGAACTTTGGACAGAGTATCCTGCTAGCGCTCACAATCCTAGAGTCAGTCATGAAGTCCTCGACCAGGGGAGACATTATCCGCAGATGAACGGAAGAATGGTCTTCAAACACGCGGTTACCCGCATGGTAGAGGTAAGTCACGAAGTCCTGGCTAAAGCAGGTAAAAGAGTTGAAGAGGTCGATCTGTTACTTCCCCACCAGGCCAACATCCGCATCAATCAGATGGTGGCATCGCACCTGGGTATTCCCGAAGATAGCGTGGTGAACACCATCTCCTGGACGGGAAATACCACGGCAGCCACTATCCCCATTTGTATGTACGAAGCCCTTAGACAAAAAAAGTTGAAAGAGAACGATCTCGTGCTCCTCACTGCCTTTGGAGCCGGCTTCACCTGGGCAGCCTCTTTGTTGCATTGGTAGCAAGCAAGTCACACTAGGCACCAATAAGGAGAAGAATTAGTGCATAGTCCCTAGTGCATAGTGCCTAGTCCACGGGAGTGACCCGATGAGCGTTCGCTATAAGTTCATGATATTCTTCATGATATTTAGTCTTGCCCCTCTCCTGGTTGTTACCATCGTGGGCCAAAGGGGAATCCTGCGTATGGGTGACACCATCGCCGATCTTGCAAAAAAGAACCGGACTGAAATCGTCAGCCGGGAACTTCAGCAGACTGCTGAGGATTACGCCAAAATATTGGGACGCGAGAAAGAGGTTCTGGAACTCTCATTGAGAATAATTGCCAGAGACGCAGAGCGCTTTCTCTCTGAACCGCCAAGCGGGGTTGCAAAGCTTTATTTTGCTGGGGACTACGACAACCCGGTTACAGCCCCTGAGGATCTGACAACCTCGGATAAATATAGAACGGGTGCTTCTGGCGGGGAGAGTGAACCCCTGTCTATAAGCTTTGATCATCAGGTCTTTTTGATCACGCCGGGAACTGACAAACTAGCCGCGGCAAGAGACGCTTCTCGTTTGAGCAAGCTTCTTCCATTGCACAAAGAGTTCGAGGGTCAATTGGGCGACATCCTCTACTGGCAATATGTTAGCCTCGAGAGCGGGGTTCACGCAGCCTATCCCGGCCACGGAGGTTACCCTGCCGGCTACAATCCAAAAGATCGTCCCTGGTACACTTCCGCTAGGAAGAGAGGTGCTCTGGTATGGACCCGCCCATACATAGATGCCACCACTCGCGAGGTAATCATGAGCGCCTCCTTGCCTGTCCGTCATACAGACGGATCATTCGCGGGAGTTACAGCAATTGACGTCCTTCTCTCCGAGATTTTGCAAATCAATGAACTCTCTTCGCAATGGTCGCCCTCAATGCGCTCATTCGTTGTCTGGTCAGGGATAAGAGAAGACACCGGCGAACACGGCCTTTGGGTAGTGGCTCGAAAAGACTATGTGGAAAATGCCGCTGCCTGGAGTGGTGTCATGGGCATGGAGCGGTTGGCTTCTTCTGATCTGAGTAAAGTGAATTACCTTGAGCGAGAAATTAGGGCCCTAAAGTCAGGGTATTTAGAGATGGACTATTATGGGATGGATTCTGTGTGGGCTTACGCCCACGCAGTTGAGAATGTGAATCTTGTACTCATCGTACCCAAAAAGGTGATTTTAAAAAAGCTTGAACAGGTTCGCGAAACTCTACATTCTTTGGTTAGAAAGCAGTGGCTGGTTAGTGGAATAGCAGCCATTGGCGTGATCCTTTTGCTTCTTTTGGCTGGTCTTTGGTTCGCTCACGCAATGATTCGGCCTTTGTTCGTCATGGTAGAGGCGGTCAAGCGTCTGGCCAAAGGCGATTTTTCAGCTCGAATGAACATAAACACCGGCGACGAACGCGATCTGCTGGCCAAAACCTTCAATGAAATGGTTCCTCAGCTCGAGGACAGAATGCAAATGCGGGAGTCTCTGGAAGTGGCCAAGGAGATCCAACAAAACCTCCTGCCCCAAGAGATCCCAAACTTGTCCGGATTCGATATTGCCGCCAAAAGTGTCTACTGCGACGAGACCGGTGGGGATTATTTTGATTTTTTCCCATGTGAGGACGAGCATTGCTCCCGCTTTGGCATTGTAGTCGGTGATGTGACCGGCCATGGCGTTGGAGCGGCCCTACTCATGGCCACTGCCAGGGCACTCATCAGGGGCTTGGTAACGAGTCCGGAGAATCTGGCCCAGCGTCTCACCCAGGTGAACACCCTTCTCTCCGCCGATGTGAGAGATAGCGGAAGGTTCATGAGCCTCTTCTTTCTTATGATAGAAGAAGGCTCCCGCACTATTAGCTGGGTAAGAGCCGGACATGATCCGGCTATACTTTATAATCCGGCCGAAGATGTAGTGGAAGAACTAGTGGGACCAGGTATGGTCTTGGGGGTGGAGGAATACTATTCTTATAAACAAATTGATAAACTTATCGAGACGGTTGGTACAATCATTCTAATTGGTACAGACGGCATCTGGGAGGCTCACGACTCCGAAGGAGAGCTGTTCGGCAAAGACCGTGTGTACCAGATAATCCGTGAGAACGCTTATGAGTCCGCCGCGGCAATCCAGGACGCCGTTTTAGATGCAGTTAGCGAATTCCGCGGCAAACGCTCTCAAGAGGATGACATTACAATTGTGGTTATTAAAATACTGTGAGGCCCTGGTTGACTTGCACAAGTGAATTCGGGTATTCATCAGAGGCTCGTGACCTCGGTCATGATTTTTTGGTTTGAGAGGAAGACATATCATGGATATTAGGACAGCTGCAAAAGCCGCAAAAACGGCTGCAATTCAATTGGCCGCCAGCGGAACTGATTTAAAAAACAAGGCACTTCAGACAATCGCTGACGAAATGTGGGCGCATAAAGAAAAAATCCTTGAAGCCAACGAGAAAGACCTTGCTTTCAGTCGGAAAAATAAATTAGCCCAACCACTATTGAAGCGGCTGAAATTTGACGAAACAAAGCTTGCTGAGACGATAAGCGGGATTAAGAGCCTTATCGGCTTGCCGGACCCGGTGGGAGTAACTCTTAGTTCCCGGGAACTGGATGAAGGACTGGAGCTTTATCAAATAACCTGTCCAATTGGCGTGATCGGCGTGATCTTTGAATCGCGGCCTGATGCCCAGGTCCAGATTTCAACTCTGTGTCTGAAGAGCGGCAACGGGGTGCTGCTCAAGGGCGGGAGTGAGGCTGCCCACACCAATCGCGCTCTGGCTGATGTCATTGTTACAGCGAGCGAGTCGGCAGGTATACCTGTAGGCTGGCTGCAACTCCTCGAAACCCGTGAGGATGTGAGGGAAATGCTCAAGATGGACGAGAGTATTGATCTCCTGGTTCCTCGGGGTTCAAACGAGTTTGTCAAATTTATTATGGACAATTCCAACATTCCTGTCCTTGGGCATGCCGACGGCATCTGCCACGTTTATGTGGATAAAGAAGCAGATCTGGCCATGGCAAGTAATATAGTGGTGGATGCCAAATGTCAGTATGTTGCCGTCTGCAACGCTGCAGAGACTCTCCTCGTCCACGAAGCAGTGGCCGGCGATTTTCTGCCCATGGTTCAGCAAGCCCTTTCCCAATACGAGGTGGAACTGAGGGGTTGCCCGAAGACAGGGGCGATCATCGAGGTGAAGCCCGCCACAGAGGAGGACTGGCGCACCGAATACCTGGACTACATTCTCTCAGTCAAGGTTGTGACTAGCACGGATGAGGCCATAGAGCACATCAACATCTATGGTTCCGGACACACGGACGCGATCGTCACTTCTAACCGAAATACCGCAAATCACTTCATGAGCCTTGTGGATTCAGGCAATGTGTTTTGGAACTGCAGCACTCGATTTAGCGACGGCTATCGTTACGGGCTCGGCGCTGAGGTAGGCATTAGCACCAGCAAGATCCACGCTCGAGGACCTGTGGGGTTGGAAGGTCTGGTAATCTACAAGTGGCAAATAAGGGGTTCCGGACAAATTGTTCGGGACTATGCAGACGGGACCCGCAAATTCACCCATCGTCCCCTCAAAAAGTAGTTGCAGATAGCGACACGGCAAACACCCTCAAGTTCTTCCTTTTGCCCTGGTTCATCTGAGGCAAAATCTCACTCCCAGATTTTTTCCAGGTCAACAGTAACTATTTCATCCTCTCCAGGAATAATTTCCGTCCAGATTACCTTGGTTTCGTAGCCTGGTGCAGAAATCTCTAGATTGTACTTCCCAGGTTCAAGTCTCATTCCTTGCTGGTGAAATCTAGGACCTATATTAAGAACTCTTACCATAGCATCTGAGGGATATGCATCTACATAAAGCCGCCCCCTGTCTTCCTGGCGGAAGGTACCGCTGGATCTGCTGGTTAATTGGAGAAACACCATATCACCAGCCTGAAGCTGCCTAGTCCCCAGTTCTAGCTGTCCGATAGCCCTGCCAGAGTTGTCAACGCACTCTGCCCAAAAACGGTAGCTCCCTGCAGGAATGGCGAGCTTGCTAATGAGTATTTCAGCGGGAAGGGTCCGCCAAGAACGCAAATCAGCCTGCTCACTGGTCAGCATCAGTAGATTCCCTACACCCGCAATTATCAATCCAGGCCATTCTCCTCCGTCTGCCTGCGCCATGATCTCTCCCATCTTCACCGCAAGATATTTGGCGGCAGCCCGAATGGTGGTCTTGGCTAAAATTCGCCCTTGACGGTTTTGCAAATTTTCTACTGCAATGCTGTCTATGGGTTCAGCCAATACGAACTCGCTCTGGACCACATGCTGGTCCTCAAGGGAGCTGGCATGCAGAATCGCTTTGGTTAACTGCTCTGGTATTCGTTGATATCGTGGGAAAGCTATTTTGACAATGTGTCCACCAATTAATGGCAGGATGAGTTGATCTTCCACCTTTACCGGTGCTTTACCTTTGAAATGTAGGCAATAGACTTCCGCCAGTTCTCTTCTCTCTGCCAGGGATGGATGAGGAAGATTAGGAAAAGAACTCCGCACCAGTCGCAGCTGTTCTTCACCCATAAATGCAGCTAAAGAAAGGAGGTTTTCTGCGAGCACTTCGGGAAAAGCAGTGCCGTAGCGACTGTATTCGGACTCATAGCTCTTAAGGGCGCGGTAGTATGATATGTATGCATCGTTGAGATCAGCATTGGTTTTTCCCATTTCGTAGAGAATTCCCATGAGCAAACGAGCAAAAGGATCCTCCCGGTAGATATTCTTGTGGGTTTCGTCATACTGTAGATTGATGGTCGCTAGTTTGCTATCAACCTTCCGCGCTTCAACCATGGCGTCTTCTATCTTGCCAAGATTTGCATAGCTGATAGCCAGGAAGAGATTTACCATTACAGACTCGAAGTCCTCTCCACGATAGGGTGCCATGTTATCGTTGATCACCCAAGTGGTCGCCTCGTTGATGAGTGAGATGGTATAAAGGTTGTCCATGAGGCGTTCAGCCTCGGTGAAAGCTTCAATCGCACCAGGATAATCGCCCGCTGCGAAGGCAAGCATGCCCCTGTCTAACTCATAAAGCAGTCGATTACCCATGCCGTAGTCTTTAGAGTGCTCTTTCACATAGCGATAAGCCCCAGCAAAATCACCCTTAGCGTTCATACTTTCTACTGTGGGGTAGAGGTGAGTGGAGGTGGAACACCCTGCGAGAGCAAACGCCACAAAACCGGCGATTATCAAAATCAGTAATTTCTTATCAGCAAATGCCATTACTCTCAGCCAACTTAATCCTTTACAAAGGCCCATTTCACCGACCTTCTGAAGTTCATAGCACCTACGATCAGGTTGATCTAAACTGAAGTAGTCAATCCATCAAATGTTGTAAGTTTCGGTATTGTTTTCTGCCTTAGAACTGTCAAATGCACATATAAACAGGGCTAATGCTATCAAAATTAGCTTCCTCATGGCGTAGCTGCAGACCAAAATTCTTGTGCATAGATTATTAGCGCCCTGATGTAGTAAGAGATTGAAGAATTAGAGCAGCAAGGGAAGAAGTATTACTAGGGTGCTTTAGCCAAGGGACCTCAGGTTATTATCAGGTTACCAAGCAATTGGCAAAGCACAAAGAAAAATATGCCCAAAAAGGCACTAATGATACGAAAGTTTTGGTTACACCCCTTAATCACACTTTGCTGAGATTTGCTCCGGCTCAAAATATTGTAGTTATGTCTTAAAATGAAAAGTGTGGATTAAAGTATGTAATCCACATTTCAGGTGGGCCTGGTCAGACTTCAGACGAATACCCTCACACTGAGCAATGGAATTATGCAGATATGATCAGCATATGTGAAGTTTTCCTGAATATCAGGAACTAAACATATATAGCAGATACAGGAAACCGCGGCTTAAGTGAAAGAAACGCTAGATTAAGTATTCTCCAGAGCAGCACTCGATATAGTACCAAGTAAAGGATAGACGAGATAATTAAATCGAGTAAAAAGCAGACTTGACCCCTTTACGCAAAAGCCACACGGATATCTTCATAATTTCCGCAGCTTTTCCAATGCGTGTTTCCCGCTCGAGGGTTCGACCTTCCCCAGATGTGCCTGCAGATATGTCATAAGATTGATGCCGCTTTTGGTAAGCTTTAGCTTTTTTCGGATATGTTCGCGGTGGCGGCTGATTGTAGCCTCTGATACCCCGCGAATCTGAGCGATTTCTTTTGTCTGCAACCCGTTTCGAATCATATTGGATATATTGATTTCCGTGGGCGTCAAGGAAAGTGAGGTTTTTGACAAATGGCTGCCGAATGGGGAGGTGATCTCCTCTAGGTTGGTCCTCAGCATTTCTATATACTTCCTCTGGGGGCGCGACAAATCCAAAGAGAGCGCATGCAAGATCGGCATTATAATCCTATCCACGTTTGCATGCAGATTCATATATATTTCTTGTTTTTCTTCCTCGATTCTTGCCAAAACTGAGCGAAGAGCTATGTTGGTTTCCTGCAGCGCCTTCCGTTCGACGGTCAATTGCCGGTTGGTTTCCTGCAATTCCTGTTCAGCGAAAATCCGCATTGCAGCAGCACCGATTCGCTCAGCCACTGCATCCAGCAAGGCACGCTCCTCTGAAAGAAATGGCCCCTCATCCGCCGGTGGACGTTCTTCGAGATAGAACATGGCCACTTCGCCGACCGGCTCGTTATACATATATATGCGTGACATCTGCCGCCATTTCGTGACTCTGAATCTGTCACTTTTGTATGTTTCTTCATTGAAGACAATCCGGGCGCAAGTGATCTCTGGGTACTGCCAGGAAAAGGGTAAAAAGTTAACAAGGTTTCGCAATAGATCTTCAATCGATTCAGAATGAACTTCAGCCAACTGCGTTATCCCATACAGGCAGTTCAACTCCTTGATGCGTTCGCGGAGGGCACGTTCAACCTTCGAAGGTTCGGTTTCGTTACTGAACGGAATTCGCCAGAAGCGAGATGGGTTGTTCGAGGGGTTTTGAGAAGTCTTACGGCTAGTCTGGGATGAAGGAGATCTCTTTTTTTTCACGGCTCCCTCCTCGCTATCTCCCAATTAATATAGGCATTATATATGCAAATAATGTGCACTATTTTACCCACAAATAATAGGCATAAACAGTGCAATATAATGGTATTTACTTTGACTGCTCTACCCTATAGAAAGAGCCCAGATTTTGTCAATCAAAAATTCACTCATAGCCGAAGGAGGTTCTTATGTTGCCTCTCAGACTTGATTCAATCTTAGAAGGGCGCAGAAGCCAGCCCCATCAGCTTATCGAGGTTTTACAGGACGTCCAGGAGCAGGAAGGCTATATCTCTGAAGAAGCGATGAGGGCCATATCGAATGAGTTGGGAGTGCCCCCAATGGAAGTTTACCGCGTGGCCTCCTTCTACAAGGCTTTTTCAATGCAACCGCGCGGCAAAAACGTGATCACCATGTGTATGGGCACGGCATGCCATGTGCGCGGCGCAAAACTTCTCCTAAGCCAGGCTACGGGCCTACTCGGAGTCAATTCAGGAGAAACGACCGACGATGGACTCTTTAGCATTGAACAGGTGAACTGCCTCGGAACTTGCGCGCTTGGACCGGTTGTGACTGAAAACGGAGCATGTCACCACCACATGAACCCCAGTAAGCTGCGCAAACTCATCAAATCAATTAGGCGGGCGGGGATGGAGGAAACCTCTGATGAGTAGAGATTTTACCATCAAGATAAAAACTGTCAGTGAACTGGAGGCATTTCGAAAGAGGATTCTCAATGACCTCAAGAAAGCTCGGGTAGTGCTTACTTTATGCGGCGGAACCGGGTGTCAGGCATCACGTTCCGAAGCGGTTAGTACTGCAGTCAAAGACGAACTCATCAAACAAGGAATGGATGAGAACGTCCATGTGCGTGTCACGGGATGTCACGGATTCTGTGAGCAAGGTCCCCTGTGTGTCATAGAGCCGGGCAACACATTATATTGCAATGTTTTACCCGATGACGCCCGCGAGATCGTTACCAAAACCGTCCGTGATGGCGAGGTTGTCGAACGCTTGCTTTACACCGATCCGGTTTCCGGCAAGACAATTCAGACTGAGTCGGAAATTCCTTTCTACCGTGCTCAAGACCGCCAATTGCTGGCTCAAAACAGGCAGGTCGATCCATGCTCTATCGAGGATTACATTGCTATCGGTGGGTATTCGGCTCTTGCGAAAACCCTTTTTGAGATGGCTCCCAAAGCAGTCATTCGAGAAATCGAAGCATCCTGTTTGAGAGGACGTGGCGGTGGAGGCTTTCCCACCGGCCTCAAGTGGGCTAAGTGTCGGGAAGCGCCGAGCGATGAAAAGTATGTCATCTGCAACGCGGACGAAGGCGATCCCGGCGCATACATGGACCGCTGTGTGCTGGAAGGGAACCCACACCTGGTTCTCGAGGGCATGATGATCGGCGCATGGGCAATCGGTGCCAGAGAGGGCATTATCTATGTCCGGAACGAATACCCCTTGGCGGTAAAGCATACACGGATAGCTGTGCAGCAGGCCAGAGATCTCGGGCTTTTGGGCGAGGACATACTGGGATCATCATGGAGCTTTGACGTCGAGATTAGCCGTGGCGGCGGTGCCTTCGTCTGCGGCGAATCGACAGCGCTTATGGCATCTTTGGAAGGCAAAGTCGGCGAACCACGACCAAAGGATGTGCATACGGTGGTCGACGGTCTCTGGCATAAACCGACCACTCTGAATAATGTTGAAACATGGGCAAACGTTCCTTCAATAATCCTAAACGGTTCAGCCCGGTTTGCTTCAAAGGGATCAAACGGCAGCAAAGGAACCAAAATATTCGCACTTACCGGACATATTAAGAGCACAGGGCTGGTGGAAGTCGCTATGGGGACCCCTATCAGTAAAGTGCTGTTCGATATCGGCGGCGGTCCTGCAAACGGAATACCGATTAAGGCTGTACAGACCGGCGGACCCTCAGGCGGATGTTTGCCCGCAGACAAATTCTACCTTCCGCTAGACTTCGATGCTCTTGCCGAAGCGGGCTCGATGATGGGTTCAGGCGGGATGGTGGTAATGGACGAAGGTACCTGCATGGTGGATGTGGCGAAGTATTTCCTCACCTTTCTGCAGGACGAGTCTTGCGGCAAGTGCGTGCCCTGTCGACTCGGGATCGACCGCATGCTTGAGATCATTACCGACATCACCGAAGGACGCGGCAAGTCCCAGCAGATCAGCCTCCTGGAAGAATTGGGTCATACGATCAGCCAAACGGCTCTTTGTGGATTGGGAAAGACGGCGGCAAATCCCGTGCTCTCGACGCTGCGTTACTTTCGAGACGAATACGAGGCACACATTAGCAAAGAAGAATGCCCTGCCGGTGTATGTGAGGCATTGATCACGTACGAAATCGACCCTGAAAAATGTACATACTGTGGTGTTTGTAAGCTCGCCTGTCCTTACGAGGCCATCATGGGTGCAAAGGAAGAGGTCCATACAATTGATTTACAGCTATGCCAGAAATGCGGGATCTGTCGGAGTGAATGTAAATTTGAAGCGGTTCAAATAAATTGACGAGGTGAGAAATGCTTCAATATGTTACCCTGGAAATAGACGGCGCTGATATAGTTGTGCCGAGAGGGCTGAGTGTCCTCGATGCCGCTATAGAACACGGTATCTGTATCCCCCACTTGTGTCATGTTCGGTATCTTTCAGACATCGGTTCCTGCCGCCTCTGCATTGTAGAGCATGTAGTAAACGGCAGATCAAAGATCACCACCTCCTGCACCCTGCGGGTGCAGGAGGATATGGTAATCCAAAGTAATACGGAAAGAATCAGAAAACTGCGGCGAAACCTCGCGGAACTCCTCGTTGCCCATGCTCCTAACTCCCGTGCCATTCAGGATATTGCCGTGCGTTGCGGGGTGAAGGAAGTCCGCTATCCTTTCAGGAACGAAAACTGTGTGTTGTGCGGGCGTTGTGTGCGCGTCTGCTCGGAATGTGCTGGGGCAAATGCAATCGGCTTTGTTGGCCGAGGCAAGAATCGCCGAGTGGATTCTCCATTTGGTTCACTCTCAGAATTCTGCGTGGAATGCCATACGTGTATCGAGCTTTGTCCCATGAGCATCCAGCCTTGCATTGGATATATGGAGCCCGGAGAGGAACGGTTGTGTGGGGCATGTGAATCGCAACTGGATTTAGCGGATGAATTACCTGGTCATTGTGTATGGTGTGAACTGGGTGAAAACTTTCAATGTGGGCGATATTGACCTTATTTCAATTTTCTCACAGATCACGGGAAATCATACTCTTTGTCAAACTAAATTTAAAGCTATCTGTATCAACCCTTAACATTCGAAGCGGTATTCGGGACAACAAAATAAACTGTTTCTCAGCCAAACGACCGGCCATCCGTATTTCATAGCTTTCAAGTAAATGACACCAGTTCTCTGTCGCCTCTGGATACATCTTCATCTCAATCCAAGCCAGTAATACGATTGCGGCTGCCCGGGGTGGCACGTCCATACTCTTGGCGCTTGCTCCGCTTCCGCCTTCGTCCGGCTTTCAGCTGGACTTCGGCGAGACAAGCCGCCCAGGCCCCAGGTGAGAGTGAATCGCAGCGTTCGCTCATGGACAACTTTAAAACGAAAGTGCAAAACCAGGGTATTCAACCAACCCCAGTAAGGCCGTCTCTCATCCTGTTCTTTGTAAGTATGAGGGAATATCGAATACCAGACTCGCTGAAAGAGGTTGGGTTGGCCTGTCTTCACATTCTGAGAGGGCATTATGCAGTCTTTCGGAAATTTGTGCCAAATCCATCTTGAACGAACTTAGTTATCCTAATGCTATTTATCAGTCAATATCAAGGTGGTCGGAAGACTTGACCATAGGATCGGAATGAGGGATTGCTCACCCGGGATGTGAACTGCCAAATATAGGGGCAATTCCTGTGGCTCGCGAGTTCACATATCTTGCCAAGATATGAACTTGACCAGAACTAAAGATATGAAAAGGAGATGTGCAACGAAATTGGTATCTATTCTTAGTAAAAAGCAGAGGCCCATCAGAACGATTGTGAAAGTGTGGATTACATCCCTTAATTCACACTTCATCCCCCAAACACCTGGTACACTATATGGTAGCTATTCCTCAAGAGGCAAAAGTGTGAATTAAAGTATGTAATATTCAGTCACACCAAAAAATTAAAGAAACTGTTTGCCCCGTCCGACTGCAGCGAGTGGTTAGACTGCAAGAGGTAGCTCCGCACCCTCACCCCCGAGATGCTTTGATGTAAGCACCAACTGGTGTAGTCCCATCGATCGCGGCGCTGCATCTTTCTTCGGATATCAGGTTCGAGTGTACTCGTAGATCTTCCTGACATTCGTGCAGCCTAATGGCCGAACTCGACGGCAGTCCCTAGTACTTTCATTTACTCAGACTATCCTTGAGTGATACCAAGTCAACAAAGTCAGCCCTGGCCTCCGGTATCTTTCACCGAAAAGAAGCGTACATCGGCGAGGCAAAGAATTATTGCAAGGGCAAGGTAGAAGTGAGAGTCTGAAGAAGGGGCACTATTGTCCACGAAGTATGCGAAATATGGCTAAATATAAGTATGGGCCGCGAGAGAGTAATCAAATATTTTATCTAGAAAGTAGTCAAAGAGTCTATCCGTTGATTCCATCTTGCTGGAAGGTGGTGTTGAACCGGCGATCAATGTCTTTTTGGTATCCTGTCCCTTCATGCCAGCGTGGTTTAAAAGTCCTCTGTCTTGCACTTTTTTATAATGCTGGCAACCTTTTTAAATACATCATACAAGCGCATAACACCGACAATAGCGTCACTCTCTCCTCGTGTCACTAAGACATTCTGATGATAACCGACGATGAGCTGGTGTATTGCCTGATCGAGTGTGGCATCCTCTTCAATAAAATTTCCTTCGGTCGTGGTGTAGTCGATATCTTTCACTTTTATCTTAAAAGCTTTGCCGCATATATCACCCAGAGGTTTTTGCCAGAGCTGATAGTTATCGGCCAAAGACTTCAAAAAATCCTGACTCATCCCGGAGAGTGCCATTGATCGAACATCGCCAATTTCTTTATATGCAGGTTCCAGTCCGCTGAGCACCTCTAAATCGGTCAACATACCAACGATTTTTTTATTTTTATCGTGCACGAGTATAGCTCGATACTTGTATCTTTTTTTGTCGTAGTGTCGGTGTGATTCTTCAAGAGTCAGAATGGCATCATAGAGACTAGCGTCCTCTGAGATTGTTGCATATTGGTCAAGCGGCACCACCAAGTCCTTCACCTTTACCGCCTTCATGAAGGTGCTCCTTCTAGTCTACAGTCG
>CP070689.1:1183576-1187218 GCA_020353155.1 Deltaproteobacteria bacterium
AAGGATTCCGCCATCCTTTTTCTTGAACTCTACCTCATAATCTTTGATGAAGCCGTGATTTTTCAGGGTCTGACGATAATTGTAAGCCTCATCCTGATTCCGAAACACATCTTCAAGGGTCACGTGTTGGAACTCTTCCGGGGAGTCGTAGCCCAACAGCTCCAAACCGCTGGGATTGATTTCCATAATCTCCCCGTTCTTATTGCATATATAGACCATATCCTTTGAGTCCTCGAAAAGTCGGCTGTATTTCTTCTCCGAGTTGACAAGCTCTGCTGTGCGCATCTCAACCATCATCTCCAGATTGGCATTCAACTCGTTGATCTCCTGGTAGCGAGCCTCCAGTTCCTTATGAGATTTTTCCAGCTGCTCACTCATCAATTTCATCTCGGTGATGTCAGCAAAAATACCGCTGACATAGGCGAACTCGCCCTTTTCATCCAGGACAATCTGGCTTCTCTCCCGAATCCACCTAACCTCGCCGGATTTGGTTCTTATTCTGTATTCTCTAAGGTAGACTTTATCTGCCTCCAGCGCTTTCTTAAATAACTTTTTTATCGGTTCAATATCTTCCTCAACAACAATATCGTACCAATTCAATTTTTTTGAATTGAAGTCTTCCTTTGGATAGCCGGTCAGTTTTTCGATCTTGTCATCTAAGAAGTCCACGGACCAATCCTCGTATCCCTTAAAAACAATAGATGGAATGGTACTGAGCAACAGTCGATAGTTTGCCTCAGATAGGGCTAAAGACTCCTCCATTCGCTTGCGATCCGTGATATCTTTGAGGTTCTCTACAACACCTAGGATCTCACCCCGTTCATTTCGAAACGGCGTTGCCGTTAAAATGTACTGAATGGGGGTGCCGTCCCTCCGTACCCTCTCGCTTTCGATCTCTATCCTGTCCTCACCTCTGAAGATTCTTTGAACCGGACATTCGGGGGTGTGACAGAAGGGTCCGGACACAACCTCATAACACTTTTTTTGAAGGTCTTCTTCTTTCACGCCAAACATGTTTACAAAGGTTTCGTTGACCCTGAGCATATTGAATTCTTTATCCACTACCCGCATGCCGTCTGCTGCTGTACGGAAGATTTGTTCCAACTCCACCTTGGTTCTGGTGATTTCGTCCTTGGCCTGCTTTCTCTCAGTGGCGTCAAAGAAAATACCGCTCAAATGCTGAATGGCGCCAGACGAATCACACACGATGGTGCCCCTGTCCTGAATCCATCTTGTTTGGCCATCTCTGATCTTTATTCTATATTCTCTGAGATAGGATCTATTTACCTTCAGAGCCTTTTTAGTTGCGGACTTGACAGCATACATGTCATCTTCAATGAGCAAATCAGACCATTTCATCCTGCGAGAATTAAAGACTTCCTTTGGATAGCCGGTTAACATCTCAATCTTAGCGTCAAAAAAATCAACCTCCCAATTTTCGTATCCTTTGTAGATAACTCCAGGGATAGTATTGAGCAATAACTCGCAACTGGCGAATGACTCCTTCAGGGCCTCTTCTATCAACTTGGACCTGGACATTTCCGCCTTCAGCCTGAGAATTTCATCTTCAAGCCCTTTGATCTTTTCCTGCAAGGTACTGTGATCTGAGTATTTCATGACAATCTTACCTCTTGCAGTGTCTGTCCGGAAAAAACTATGTAAGGGGGGGACGAATGCACTGTCTCCATTCTAAGTTATCCGCTAGGGACACACTCAGCCTTTTCATAAATAGATCGACCGATTTAGCGCCAGCGTTGGAAGGGATACGAAGCACCTGAACATGGAGTGAATGTAAGAAGAGCTGAAAGCTGAATGCTTCCAAAAATTAACTTCCTTTACTCAACACCTCGTCCACCTTTTTTTCGAGTTCGCTTCGGTCGATGGGTTTCATGCAGTAGGCACTAGCTCCTAATCGCATGGCCTCCTCGACGCTTGCGTGGGTGGGGTAACCTGTGAGCATAATAGTTTTAATCTCAGGTTGAACCTCTTTTAGTCTGCCCAAGACCTCAACACCATCTATTTTTTTGAGTTTTATGTCTAGTATGGCGAGGTCAACCGGATGGCTGGTCACATGATCGATGGCCGCCAATTCATCCGTATAACCAAGAATTTCGTGCCCTCTTTTCTCCAATATTTTACGGATTGCATCTACGGCCTCCTGGACATCATCTACTACCAGAATCCGAGCCATGGTGTCCTCCCTCCCGTTTGTTATCTCAATTATAATAGCTAAATTAGCTTCACAGCTCATCCCGCTTCATTCTGCTGAAACGAGTCATCTGGGCCGAATGCCGGCTTTTAACCGGTTTAGGACCAGTGTTTTGCAGCCACTGGACAGGAAACTGTAGATTCAATTGATATGTAATATGTAAATGGATATTTGAATTTTTCTTTATACTGACATAGTAATTATAATATAATATTTTTTAAGTACATGCGATGAGATTCATCTCGACGACTTTAACGTGCTGGGCTTTGGTTCATCAAGTGCTCCTATTTAACAGGGTACGTTGAGTACAGTTCTCGATCCTCTTCTTATTTCTCCTCTTGTTCTGCTCTCTGCGATCAGACCTCCCGTTCCCTTCCACTTTACTGGGGAAGTCGCCTGTCATGGTCGGAACAATGACACAAATTGACAACACCCCCTTCACTTGTGAATCCGCCATCCGACGTGTCTCACCGCCCTTAGTCGAGGTCAGGCGGTTACGCCTCAACAGTCCACTCACTGCCGCCCTCAAAATAAGGACAAACCGGGCTTTTCAGCCCCAATTCGAATTCAACCCAATTCAAGGATGATTCGCTTATGTTTTTCAACATATCGTTATACCTTGCTCTGGCAGTTTTCGGACTCGGTTTGCTCTATAAAATTTCAACCTGGTTTCGCTACCGAATCGGTTTAGAGGGAAGAGGATTGTCCGCCACAGAAAGGACTTCCGCTGCCATCAAAGGGATGACCTCAACCCTGTTAAGCGGTAAAGTTTTTACCCTCTTCCGAGTCTTTATTTTAGATGTACTTCTCCAGATAAGAGTGTTGCGCCAGGACTTTCTCAGATGGCTCATGCACATCTGTCTGTATGTTGGCTTCATGCTCCTCCTTTTGATGCATGCCCTGGACAAGTTCATCACCTCTGTAATCTTTACTGAATATTACTCGACCATCAATCCTTTCATGTTTTTAAGGGATCTATTTGGTTTCCTGGTTATCGCTGGCATAGCTGTTGCGCTCTATCGCCGCTTTATCATGAAGTTACCCCGTTTGCGAACTGGTACCCAGGACTACTACGGACTCATCATCCTTGCCGTGATTATGATCTCTGGCGTTCTCTTGGAGGCCACCAAGATAACTTCTTATTCCAGGTACCAGGAGATGGTGGAAGAGTACACGGTTGCGGCTGACGATGAAGAACTCAGAGCCTTGGAAACCTATTGGGTCAGGGAATTTGGCGTTGTCTCTCCTAGGGTAAAAGCTCCCTTTGACGAGGAACTCCTCAAGTCGGGTAGGGAAGCCCATGATATGACTTGCGCCCAGTGCCACTCAAAGGTTCAATGGGCATTTATGGGCTACAGCACAGCCCAAATCATCAGGCCCATAGCTTTGGGATTGGACCGGGCAAATATAGCTGAAATCCTCTGGTATATTCA
>CP070689.1:1187318-1190109 GCA_020353155.1 Deltaproteobacteria bacterium
AAGAATTGTGGAGAACTATAAGACCCTTGAATGTGAGTATCTCCTCTTGCCGGAGTGAGGCCACGCCTACTTTGCGACCAGGCTTGGTCTGCAGAATTGGTTCGCTGATGAAGGCGTCAAGTTTATGAGCATTCATGACCTGATGAAGGAGTACATCGAAACCGGGCGGATAAAGTTGGACAAGTCCAAACATCCAGAGCTCACCACCTACCATGATCCCTGCAACTATGCCCGTAAGAGCGAACGCACTTTCGGTCATGGTTACTATGAAGAGCCCCGCTGGATTGTGCAGCAGTGCGTGGAAAACTACGTAGAAATGTACCCGAGCAAGGTTAATAACTTCTGCTGCGGTGCAGGGGGTGGTGCCTGGGCTATGCCCTATGCTGAGGAGCGCATTTATTATGGCCGGGTGAAGGCCAAACAAATAAGGGATACGGGAGCCGAGATGCTTATTGCCCCCTGTCACAACTGCCGCGACCAGATCATGAAGAGTCTGCGCAAAGAGTATGACATGATGGATGTAGAAGTTAAGTACCTGTGGGAACTGGTGGCAGACTCTCTGGTGATCGAAGGAGTAGACGAGTAAGGTAGCTACTATCTAGAAGATCTGCCTAATGCAAGCCCCCGGTCTTTTCAGGCTAGGGGCTTTTTTTATCAGTGGTCTGTGGTCAGTTGTCCGTGGTGAGGCATGGGGCATAGGCATAGAGCATGGGGCCAAAATTAAAACTCCATGCTCCATGCCTCATGGGCAAAATATCCAACGGACTACTGACTACTGACAAAGGACAGACAGGTTTTTTCTTTAGACCTACTTGGCTTTCTGCTATACTCGCCGAAGGATAGCAATTGGCCGTCAGTTCTTTAATTGGGAGGTTCTATGGAATTCAGGGTGTTTTTTGAAAGATGTAAAAACGAGCCCACCGTTAGTGATTTCGAGTCCTACCTGTCTTATTGCATTTTTGAAAAAAAGTCTTCCAAGAGCAAAGACGAAGTCAGCAAAGAGATGTACAGTTTTATTCGCGATCAGGCCTTTGAGCGTAGAGACGAAAAGGCGGCTCAGTTGCTCTATGAACTAGCTGACGCCGCTACTTGGAAAGAAGGTGAGTGGGAAGGCGCATTACGCTGAACACACTGTGCTCAGCGTAATGCGCTACTAGGCACTAAGGACTATGCACTAGGCACTAGAGAATCGTCCCATAAAACGTGCAGTAAGATTAGAAATTAAATACTGTAAATTACTTCAAAAAAATCATTTTATTAGTCAGTTAGTGCTTAGTGCCTAGTAGATGAGGTATCTTGCATGAAAAAACCCGGCTGGGTTATTACAGCCGGGTTTTTGTCTCTCAGAGAGGGACACCTAAGTTCGCAGGAACTCCTGGGTCAATTTGTCCCAGGAAAGGTCCGGCACCTTGCCGACAACGTCATCAATGGGACCACCGTCTGCGTAAGTCAGACCCACTGAACTGACCATTTCCACCAATTTTTGATGTTCCCCCTGAATCCACTCGCTGCTTTCCTGTCCGTAGAGAAGATTTTTCAGGTCTTTTTTCATCGCTGAGGGGTCAAGAACCATCAGCCAACCCTCGTTGTAGGGCTGCTCTTTGATCACGGAGGGCTCTTTGGTTACCTGATAATTAACTGCCGCAACCACACCTGTGAGAGGAGAAAGTGCTTGAGCTTCCTTACCGCCCCTCTTAAAGGCAAGTCCGACCTCGCTAAACTTGACCTCTTCACCGGTCAGCGGCAGATCTAAAGAATCCATGGGTCCAAAAACTTTCAAGGCGAAGTCGTCCAGTCCAATACGTATGCGACCACCATGCTCAACCCGAGCCCAGGCATGGCCCATGTGAAAGAAATGGCCTACAGGGAGTCCATAGCCGTCCACCCGGGCGATGTTGGTTATGCGGGCTGGGATCTGCAACTGCCAGCTGTCTTCCAGCATCTGGTCAAAATCACAGGTGGAGCACTCATACTCATAGGGGCAGAGCCGAAAAGTAGTACGGCCGGTTAGGGTGTGACGACATTCACGCTGCAGCCCCGGCCGCCTTTTCATTTTTTCCTGCCAGGCAATAATGTTTGCCTTCTTCCCTGTTGGCTCTAGGCCCTGGAGACGCGCTGCCGCATTCTTATCAACGGTCTGCTTCATGGCCTTATCAAAAGGGCACTCGTGGCAATTGTAGTAGTAGTTACACAACTTGTAGTCAATAACTCCAGCCTCCATCCAGATACACTTCTCCTCACCATTGGGCACAGACTTAAAACCTGACATCCTGCTTTTCTCTGACATGGCGAAACCTCCTTTGAAAAATCATATTACATTCAATTATTGCTTCCGGGTTTTGACTTTCTTATGAGCAAGGGTTGTGCCATCCTGTTTTTTTACCGTAACTGCATGAAAATACTTGTTATTTGTCCAATGCTGAAAATCGGTGAAACACTGAAAGTGTGGTGAATGTCTACTCTTAATGCTCTTTATTGCTACAAACCATTGATATTTATATATAAATATGAAATGAGGTAAAATTCATCATGGTGTTGACAAATACTACACATAAATGAGGTGTTTTATTTTTCTTGGCAAGGAGGGAGTGTAGAAGTTATCTTTTTGTGATTACTGAATAAAATCTGGAAAAAGCAGGTAAATGAGGAAGGATGGCTCTAGGGTGGAATCGTTATGGCCAATCTTAAGTGTGGCTAATATCAGCTCTTGAATGGAGGCAATGTCCACACTGTGGAATAAGACTGCACAAGTCCGGATATTTCCCCAACGGCAGAGTGTACGCTTATACGG
>CP070689.1:1190209-1193247 GCA_020353155.1 Deltaproteobacteria bacterium
AGCAAAGGCCAAAAGGGGAGGCTGTGAAACAACGAGCATCTGAGCAACCTGTCTTCACGAATCTCAGCCTTGAGAGGGCCTGCATGAAGATATGGTGCTTAATAAACAGGGACTCTGCCAATAAATGGCGCGAATATGATCGTTGTGGAGTAGCCTTCCCGTGGCCAATGTAACAAAAATATTTTTTGGGGAAACTCCTGTTCCCAGACCCAGAAATATCTGCGAAAATGGATGCTCGATGTTTGTCAAAGGAGCGACCAATGACAAGCAAGGCCGGTGTACGCTGAGAGGTAAACGGCACAGTAACCGCGGGCCAGGAAGCAAAAACTACTTGGTTATCCTTTCCTATGATCTCGGTCTGTTTTTCCTATGCAAACGGTTGATTTTATGGTATAAGAGCAGAAACGAAAACTGGGAGAAAATTCTACCATGAGAGACGAAAGAAGATTTCCACGCGCTTTGATCGATACACCTTACTGTTTGTTAGGCAAACGTGGTTCCGCTAAGGGAAAAGCCAAAAACATAAGTCCCGTTGGGGTTTTTGTCCGTACCGGTGAAAATTGGCGCGTGGGTGATCGGGTACACATCACCGTTAATTTACCACAATATCATGGATCGGTTCTCTCCCAGGCTGAGGTCGTATGGATATGTACGAAGCCCGAGCCCTGCGGGGACCAAGGTGTAGGATTGAAGTGGATCGATCTCAGCATGACGGATGTTTTCAGGCTAGACAACTTTGTGCGCCATTGGGAAGAATCCTGACTTAGAATCGCCTGAGATCATCCCAGAGTTTGCAACCAGACCTCCCTTTGCAATCTAGCGTGCTTTTCCTCTGTTCATACCATAAACCGATGCCACCCCAGATGAATGATTGCAGCTGATCTGTATCTCAACAAAATAAACTTTCTAAAATACCTGCCGCAGACTGACTGCCAGGAGTGCGGTGCAGTTTCCTGCGCTGAATTCGTAAAGCAACTGAAAAGAAGAATCCGGACTCCGTCAGCTTGCACTTTTCTTACTGACAGGCAAATAAAGGGTTTTCACCTTGCCCTTCAAGGTGAAAGAATTCTTCCTCAGGTACCTGCTTTGGAGCTGCCCCGTCCAGCCACTACCGGCCTGGTGGAGATAAACCACCCGAACGATAAGAGCTTAGTCCTTCTTTCTGGTAACAGCGAGTTTACCCAGGAGGTAATTTCCTCCATGATGGCCTACACGCTAAGTTCATATTGGCTACTCTTCGTGGATTGCCGCGGTGACACCGTTGATATGGCGATGATTTATGAATCTTTTAAAGTGGAAAAGATAATGGCCGCCCTGAAACAATTACCAGTGGACCTAGGGAGAGAAATAGTGTTGCCAGGGTTCGCTTCGCCATTGAAAGAGCCACTGGAGCAGGAAGCAGAATGTCCGGTTAAGGTAGGTCCTTTGTGCATTGCAGAATTGCCCCTTTTCCTGGGGGACGATTGGGAAGTACCCTCCGACATAAATCTAGGGTAAACTTAAGCATCCCAAATCCCACATCTCACATCCATAGTCTGAAACGCTTTTCCGATTTTATGGTCGCAGGGGAATACTAGAATCTATGTCAGATCAGCTAGCAAGCCAAGTAAGCAAAATAGCCAGTGAATACTTTTCCTTGCTCGCCAGAGCCTTTCCAGTAATGTGTGCCAGTGATGAGTTCCACTTTTTGCCGCGAGTACAGGAGGCGGCAGAGTTTCTGGAGCTTATGGACGACTTGAGCCAGGAAGCAATTGCTTCCGCAGTCGACTCAGTGCATGCTTTGCAGGCGGAGCTGGAAAAACAACTAAGGGCACAAGATTTCGAGGATGAAATTGATCGGCAACTTCTCCTCCATAATATGGCGGGTTTGCTCATTGAGCTTGAGGAGGTCAAGTCTTGGCGCCATAATCCTCTACTTTACCTAAAAGTTGGTTTTATCGGCGTCGATCACGCCCTGAACAAACCGCACCGAGATGGACAAGAAAGGTTAGGTCGCACCGCTGAGCGGCTCTCTGGTTTTAGAAAACTGATTGACGAGGGCTGTAAGAATCTGAGTACCATCCCGGGTCCTTACTACAGGGTTGCCTTGGATACGGTGCAACACGGGCAAAGGTATCTAGAGGAAATTCTTCGAGAATTGGATGGCGATAGCCGGCGGAAACAGCTGGCCCTGCCAATCTCGGAGGTCCAGGAGGCACTTTCTGCTTTTGGATTCAGGTTGGGAGAAATTGGTCCGACACCTGCGGCGTCGGTTCCGTCGATTCCGGTAGAAGAGCTGGTAAAGCGCCATTTTGGTTGCACCAGGTCTTTAGAGGAAATCTATAGTATTGCCGAGGAAGAATGGCAGAATAACCTGGAAGAAATAGAAAGGCTTCGCCGAAGCATAAATCCTAACCATAACTGGAAGCAGGTCTATGAGAGCTACCTACCCGGCAATGGCGGAGATTTTGACCTTTTCCGACTCTACGGTAGGGAAATAGAAAGGTTGCGAGAGCTCTGCGGCAACCTCGAGCTTATGAATGGCCTCCAGGATCAGGAGTTGGTCCTAGCCGAGACACCAATTTATTTGCGTCCAGTAAGAAGTGGCGCATCCTACAGCGCGCCTTTGACAGCAGACTCTCGTGAGTTGGCCTGTTTCTATGTTACCACCGGTGATCCATCCAGTAATTCACCAATGGATACTCTGCGAAGGCAACGGCTACACCGTGAGTTTCGCTTTCTTTCTGCTCACGAATCATACCCTGGACACCATTTATTGGACACTGTGCGACGTTATTTGGACAACCAGGTGAGACGCCAAGTTGAGTCGCCACTTTTCTACGAAGGATGGGCCTACTATGCTGAATCAATTCTGGCCGAATCTGGCTACGTGGAGGACGAGTTAGAGCTCCTAGTGGATTGCAAGCGCAGACTCTGGCGCGCAGCTCGCTGCCTAATAGACTCAGGTTTGGCCCTGCAACGTTTCACTAAGGAGGAGGCTGCCGACCTGCTGGTGTCCGTGGGTTTCGCTGCGGACGAGGCCGTTGCGCAAATTGAGC
>CP070689.1:1193347-1197854 GCA_020353155.1 Deltaproteobacteria bacterium
AACAAGGTGATCCTGGCCAAACCGCAGGCTTTCATGAATCGGAGTGGCCAGGGGGTGCATGCCCTGTTGTCTTATTTTAAGCTTGCCGTGAAAGACTTGCTGGTAATTCATGATGATTTGGACGTGGATTTCGGCAGAATAAAGATTGTTCACGGCGGCGGAGATGGCGGACACCGAGGGGTGCAGTCCATTCACCAAGCACTGGGGCAAGACCGTTATGCCAGAGTTAAAGTGGGAATTGGCAGGCCGAGATTTGGTGAGGCTGTAGAAGACTATGTGCTGAGCCCTTGGTACGAGGACCAGAGGGATCAGATAGTCGAGATAGTAGACTCTGCTGCTGCGGCTGTCACTGCCATTTTGGCTCATGGCCTGGAAAGGGCCATGACCGAGTTCAACTCGAAGCAAGTCCCCTAACCAGCAGTTCAAGTTTTTTTTAAACCACTAATACGTTACTTTTGGCACAAACTAATGGGAGGTAACAGGTATGGAAAACTGGGTAAACTATGCACCGTTCTTCGGCGTAGCGGGGGTGATCTTCGCATTTTTCCTGTTCGCCTACGTCAAGTCCTTTCCCAGCGGCAACGAAGTCATGATAGAGCTTGAGGACATGATTAACAAGGGAGCCATGGCATTTCTCAAAAGGGAATACTCCATCCTGGTGATTTTTATTGCCGTAGTTTTCGCGCTCCTGTGGTATGGCATCAACTGGCAGACTGCAGTAGCCTTTGTCACGGGTGCGTTCTGCTCGGGCGTTGCCGGCTTTTCCGGTATGAGTGCTGCCACCCGGGCCAACTCGCGCACGGCTGCGGCAGCCAACGAGTTTGGTATGGCCAAGGCCCTGAACGTCTCCTATTTCGGCGGGGCGGTCATGGGAGTGGCGGTGGCTAGTCTGGGGTTACTGGGTGTGGGCATCTGGTACTATTTCGTCGGCCACAACCCTGCTACAGCTAACATCATCAACGGCTTTGCCATGGGTGCCAGTTCCATCGCCCTTTTTGCCCGTATGGGGGGCGGCATCTACACCAAGGCGGCTGACGTGGGTGCCGACCTGGTGGGCAAGGTAGAGGCGGGCATTCCTGAGGACGACCCGAGAAACCCCGGTGTCATTGCTGACAACGTGGGCGACAACGTGGGTGATATCGCCGGCATGGGTGCCGATATCTTTGAATCCTATGTGGGCGCCATTGTCGCTACCATAGCCATTGCTGCCACCATGGTGCTGCCGGCTGAGTCTGAGAATCTGCGATCGGCTTACATGGTCTGCCCTCTGCTGGTGGTCATGGGAGGCCTGGTGGCTTCTTTCTTTGGGATCATGTCCATCAAGGTATTTCAGAACATTTCACCCCAGGCGGCCTTGCGCTACACGACCTTTGTGGCCGCGGCCATTCTCATTGCTGCGACCTACTACATTGTCAAGACCCTAGGGCTTCCCACCGGGGTTTTCTATGCGGTTATTTCCGGCCTTTTCTGCGGTATTGTCATCGGGCTATTGGCGGAGTACTATACCTCCATGGGGCCGGTGAAGAAAATCGCGGCCCAGAGCGAGACCGGACCGGCTACGGTGCTCATTGCCGGCCTGGCTGTGGGCATGGAGAGCACGGCCCTGCCCGTTCTCGGCATCTGCCTTGCCACCTTCATCGCCTACAAGACCGGTGGGGTTTACGGCATCGGCATTTCTGCCGTGGGCATGCTCTCCACCGTGGGGGCTACCATGACCGTGGATGCTTACGGCCCCATTGCTGACAATGCCGGCGGCATCTCCGAGATGGCCGGCCTGGGACCCGAGACCCGCAAGATCACCGACACCCTGGATGCCCTGGGCAATACCACCGCCGCCATCGGCAAGGGCTTTGCCATCGGCGCCGCGGCGCTCACCGCGGTCTCCCTCTTTGTCGCCTATACCCAGGCGGTGGGCCTGCAAATCATCAACATCACCGATCCCTACGTGATCATCGGGGTTTTGATCGGTGCCATTGTGCCCTTTATCGTAGCGGCGCTCACCATGACCGCGGTTGGTTCGTGTGCCTTTGACATGGTGGAAGAAATCCGCCGCCAGTTCCGGGAGATCCCCGGACTGATGGAGGGCGAGGGCAAACCCGATTCGGCCAAGTGCGTGGACATTGCCACCAAGGGTGCGCTCAAGCGCATGATGGCGCCGGGTATTATCGGTGTGGCCACCCCCTTGGCGGTGGGAATGCTCATCGGCCCCACGGCCCTCGGCGGAGTGCTGGTGGGCTGTACCGCAACCGGTGTGTGCATGGCCCTTTTCATGTCCAACGGCGGTGGCGCCTGGGACAACGCCAAGAAGTATATTGAAGCGGGTCACTACGGCGGCAAGGGTTCGGACAATCACAAGGCCGCGGTTGTGGGCGATACCGTAGGCGATCCTTTCAAGGATACCTCCGGACCCACGATGAACATCCTGATCAAGCTAGTCTCAGTGGTTTCGCTGGTTAGTGCACCGGTGTTAATCATGATCCACGGAGTCAAGTAGTGGTCAGATGACGGGGCCTGGCCCCAATTATTGGACTCAGAACTACAGGGGCGGCGTGAAAATGCCGCCCCCTTTTTTTGCGAGGATGTTAAGATGGGTGACCATTAGGAACATTATTAACCACAAAGGACACAAAGATTACAACTGCCGCAAAGCGCAAAGAGCATGGCGCGACTGAATAAAGCTAAAAAGAAATAGGAACTTTTCTATACGCTGTGCGACAGTGTAACTCGTACCCGATGATTTAGCATGTATACACTAAATACGCTCTGCGCTATGCGTTATTTCCTTTGTGGTTAGATCTGCCTACCCTGTAGAGTGGTCCTGCCTTTTTTTACCTTTGAGGAGACGGCTGATAATGGTATCATTTTATGTTAAAATACGTTGAGTGTATTCCCACATCCTTCATTCTTCAAAGGGCGGCCCCTTTCTGGGCCGTGGGGGACGTGCGGACAAATTTGAGCAAAGGAATCTTAACGCCATACAGATCTTTCGCACCGGATTATTCATTATAGGCCCTGGCCAGACACTCAGTAACAAGATGGTTTGGAGGCTATCCTCGATTTCTAAGTCCAGGCTTTCGATCTGCTGGCAGTTATTTGCGCAGGAGGATGAAACCAGTCATGTTTAAGGTTGGTGACCTAGCCGTATATCCAGCCCATGGGGTTGGGGTGATTGAGTCCATTGAGAGTAAGTGGATCTCCGGCAACAAACAAGAATTCTATATCATGCGCATTCTGGACAACGGCATGATTATCATGATTCCTCTCGATAACGTTAACAACGTGGGGTTGCGTCAGGTGATAGATGCTACGCAGGTTCCGAAGATATTCGAGATCTTAAAGGAAAGAGAGGTTGAGCCGGATAACCAGACTTGGAATCGGCGCTATCGTGAGTATATGGAGAAGATTAAAACCGGTTCTGTTTATGAATTGGCCGAGGTTTTGCGCGATCTCTTTATTCTCCGTGAAGATAAAGAGCTTTCCTTTGGGGAGCGAAAGATGATGGACACTGCCCGCAGTCTTCTGGTGAAGGAAATATCGATCGCAAAAGAGCTAGATGAAAGCCAGGTAGAAGAAGACATCCAGGGTATTTTCGGCTCTTGAGAGGGACTCGCACCTGACGATAATTAGGGGTTTCGCTTAGACTGGAATGATGGAATAGTGGAAAGGCGGGTAAGCCTACTCTTGTATCTAATTCCACCAGATTCCATGATTCGAATATCACGTTATTCCAGAAACTGGTCGACAGCTCGGCACGGAGAAATCACCAGCTAGCTTTGACGATGTAGATAGACTTCAAAACTCTTTAAGGAAAGGAGGTGAGTGAAGAGTGAGCATTGCCCAGACTATCTTGCGTTTGCTTTTGGTCGTTGTTTGTTCGGTGAGCGGCTATATTCTTGCCTCTTACCTGCAACCTCTGCAGACCTGGGGCATCTGGATCAAATTGGCGGGGGCACTTACCGGATTCATTTTTGCACTCCTAGCATTATCCATAGAAAAAATAATTAAGAAAGCACCCCTCAAGGTGATCCTGGGCGGTACATTCGGTCTCGTTTTAGGGTTGGTAATCGCTCAACTGCTCGGCTATATTTTCAGCGGCCTGCAGAATCATGCCATCCGCGTCTCAGCCTCTGTAATTCTGAGTTGTTCCTTCGGTTACATCGGCTTGGTGTTGGGGGGCAAGAAAATAGAGGAAATCAAGTGGCCGGGTTGGAGCCTCTTTACCAAAGGGTCGCTAAAAAGAAGTGGCGGCAAGATTCTCGATACCAGTGTCATTATAGATGGGCGCATTGCCGACATTTGTGAAACCGATTTTTTGGAAGGGCCACTAGTGGTCCCCCAGTTTGTTTTGCAGGAACTTCAGCACATCGCTGATTCCGCTGACAACCTCAAGCGGGCTAGAGGACGAAGGGGATTGGACATCCTCAATCGCATGCAAAAGGGTGATACTGTGGAGGTGAAAGTAGTGGATGAGGATTACGCCGAGATAAAAGAGGTGGATGCCAAGCTT
>CP070689.1:1197954-1211332 GCA_020353155.1 Deltaproteobacteria bacterium
GCTACCTGGGTGATGAAATTGGCCAAAACCGGCCCCTGAAAGGGATCGAGGAAGCAGCCACGGAAAACAAAAGGACGACCTTTGGTAGTATCCGGATTTGTTGACCACGGGCTAATCATGGGTGTTTTGTAGACGTTGGCCACAGAGCCGGCAGGTACAGCCTGCTTGGAGGACTGAGGCCCGACAATAGCCAGAACTTCGTCTTCGACAATCATCTTGGTAGCGGCCTTTACCGCCGACTCAGCCTTGGACTCGTTGTCTTCAATGACCAATTCGACCTTATAGGTTTTGTCTCCAACTTTAAGACCACCGGCAGCCTTAATGTCTTCAAGCCACATTTGGGCTGCGAACTTTGAGCCCTCTCCCACTTTGGGTATATCACCCGTCATCGGCGCGTTGATGCCGATTTTGATGGTTTTTGACTTACACCAGGCAGAAGGTGAAAATGCCAGGCCAATCACCAAACACGAGACAATAAGAATCCAACTCTTTTTCATCGCCATCCTCCCGTCATCCGCTTAATTTCTGATTTAATAGAGATAAATCAAGTCCAACAGGAAAGCCAGAAGTCGGACATCTAACACGGAATCCGTTCTTTTTCAACTAATGGGGATACCCAGAGAAGAAATGTGAGATTTTTAGCACATAGCCGATGGATTTTCAACGATTATTTGTGGAGAGGATGCTGAACAGCCCGCAGCAGGCAGGGAGGAATGACAGGGAGATGGGGGGACGCGGCGAAAGGGCGAAAAAGCGTGTCTCTTCGTGTCACCTTGTCATCGCGTCTCCGCGTCCATAGAAATAAACGGCGCTAGAGGTCACCAAGGGGCTAAAAAGTAAAGAACACCTTCTGCAAAACCTTGGGTGTATAGCCCGCCAAATCAAGGTACATGGTTACACCACCCATGAAGAATGGCCAGCCCGCGCCCATAATCATGGCTAAATCCACGTCCCTGGTATCTCCCACGACTTTCTCCTCCATGATGAGATCAATCTCGCGGGTAAGGCTGGTAAGGAGACGCTCGATGATCTCCTCTTTGCGGAAATCCTTTTCTCCCTTTTTCTGCCATAGCTCCTTCAGAGCTGGATTTACTTTGAGGTTTGGAGGCTCACCCACATAGATCCCCGGGATATTAGCCTCAACCATTCGCCTCAAATTCTCGTTAATGGGAAAGCGTTGAGGTCCGAAGGCGCGGTTCAAAGTCTCTTGCACATGAGCTGCTATGGCAGGTCCGACAAATCCCAAAAGTTCAAAGGGTGCCATGGGCAATCCCAGGCTGAGGGCGGCCTCGTCAACAAGTTGAAAATCGGCTCCCTCGTCAACCATGTCGAGGCAGTCCACCAGCATTTTGGTCAGGATGCGATTGACCAGAAATCCGGCTGAATCTTTAACCAGTATTGCTGTTTTTCTGAGCTTTTTGGCAACGGCAAAGGTGGTGGCAAGAGTAATCTCGTTGGTTTTGCTGCCAGGTATAATTTCTACAAGAGGAAGTACGGCCACTGGGTTGAAAAAGTGAAGCCCTGCAACTCTCTCGGGATGTCTGAGCTTGGAGGCCATGGCTGTAATGGAAAGGCTAGAGGTGTTAGTGGCAAGGATACAATTCGATGAAACGACCTCCTCGGCCTCAGCGAATACCTGTTGTTTTACCTCCATCTGCTCAAAAACCGCTTCAATGACGAAGTCACAGTCAGAAAAGTCGGTCCAATCTAGAGTCCCCTTCACTAGAGTGAAAAGGTAGCGCGCTTTGGCCTCGAGCAGCCTTCCTTTCTCCACCAGGTTGGTCAGTTCCGCCTCAATGTATGCAAGACCCTTATCCACAAATTCCTGCTTGATGTCCTTCATCACCACCGGCACCTCATATCGCCGGAGGAATAAAAGGGCCAGCTGGGAGGCCATGAGGCCCGCTCCGATAATGCCGATTTTGGAAACTTTCAGGGGCTCTACCTGGGGAACGCCGACGGGGCGTTTGGCCCTGCGCTGCACCAGATCAAAGGAATAGATGCTAGCCTTGCATTGGCGGCTTTTAAGCAGGTCTCCCAGGGCCTTATCTTCCTCAGCAAAACCCTGATCTAGGTCCCAGCTGAATGCCCCCTCTATCAACTCCAGGGCTCGATAGGGTGCAAGGGCGGCGCCATGTACCTTACTGTCGACAAAATCGCGAGCCTTTTTTAGTAAGGGCTTCAAATTGCTGGAATCAACCGGGGCCCGTTCAACCTTTTCCCTGCCATCTATAATACCCTCTAAAAAACGAATGGAGTCGTCGAGAAACTCAGCAGTATCAAACAAACGGTCTGCCACTCCCATCTCGAAGGCCTGGAAAGCTTTGATCATGCGATTTTGGCTTAGGGGATTGTAAATGATCAGTCCCAGCGCCTTCTCTGGACCAATTAACCGGGGTGCCAAAGTGGAGCCACCCCAGCCAGGAATGAGACCCAAAAAACACTCGGGGAAGGCTATGGCAGTGACACCTTTGGAGACCGTCCGGTAGTCACAGTAAAGTGATATCTCCAGGCCACCTCCGAGGGCAGCTCCGTTTATGGCCGCCAATGTGGGGTAAGGCAGGTCCATTATTCTCTTGAAGGTTGCGTGGCCGAACTGCCCAATGGCTTTTCCCTGGTCAAAAGTGTTGATGAAGGGTATCTGGGTAAGATCAGCGCCGGCGGCAAAAATGTAATGCTTTCCAGTAAGTAACAGACCTCTGACATCAGGTTCCCTCTGAATGAAGTCCAGGGCTTTGTTTAGAGAATTTAGTGCCTCTTCGTCAAAAGTGGTTGGTTTTTTGTAATCTTCTCCGTTGTCCATGGTAAGCAGAGCAATCTTGCCCACTTTGGACTCATAGAAGCGCGGATAAAATTGAGTAACGATTTTGGCCATGGCTTACTCCTTACCAATTAGATTGGCCGGTTGAGCCGATTATGCCTGTTTAGCCGGACAACCCGCTAGACCAGTTATTTCTTTTTCTTCTTGGTTGCAGCCTTTTTCTTAGGTGTCTTCTTGCCGTCGCCTTGAAGATTTTCCCAGATTACTGAACCCCCTTGACCTAGGCCCACGCACATAGTGGCCAGACCGTACTTGGCCTTGGGATTTGCAGCAAACTCGTGCATAAGGTGAATCATCAAGCGGGGGCCAGAAGATGCTAAGGGATGGCCGAGGGCAATTGCTCCTCCCCATGGGTTCAGCCTCGGTTCATCCGGCCACTTGAGTTTGAACTCCTGCATGAAAGCAATGCATTGGACGGCGAAGGCTTCGTTGAGTTCAATAAAATCAATATCATCCATGGTCAAACCTGAAATTTTGAAAACCTTGTGGGTGGCTGGGATGGGCCCTAGTCCCATGACTTCAGCTTTGACCCCAGCATAGGTGAATGCTACGAGACGCATCTTGGGCTGGAGGTTCAGTTCTTTAGCTTTATCAGCTGACATGAGCAGGACGCCGCAGGCGCCGTCATTCAGACCTGAAGCATTGCCAGGTGTAACCTTTCCCATGGGACGGAAAGGGGTGTGCAGATCACGTAAACCCTCCAAGGTAGTATCGGGACGAGGCTGTTGGTCACGATCTGCAACCACCCAGCCTTCGGGGGTATAGACTGTCATGGGTACGATCATTTTGGTGATTTTTCCTTCTTTATAAGCTCTGGCAGTTTTATGCTGAGAAAGCATGGCGTATTCATCCGTCATCTCTTTGCTTATCTCAGGGAACATGTCGTGTAGATTTTCTGCTGTTTTTCCCATGACAATGGCATCTTCCGAAACCAGACGATCCACAAGAAACCTGGGATTAGGATCTGCAGTAGCGCCCATGGGGTGATGCCCCATATGCTCCACCCCACCTGCTATGGCGATATCAAAAGCTCCCAGGGCTATTTCCGAGGCGGCAGTGGTTACAGCTGTCATGCCGCTGGCACACATACGATCTATAGAGGCACCAGCGCATTTCTCAGAGAGTCCAGCCAGTATGGCCGATGTTCTCCCCAAAGTAAGGCCCTGATCTCCCTCCTGGGTTGTGGCTCCCCAGACATTCTCCTCCACCATGTCAGGGGTAACCTGGGGATTGCGGCGGAGAAGCTCACGAATGACTTTCACCACCATGTCGTCGGCGCGAGTGTGCCAGAAGAATCCTTTTTCCCCTGCCCTGCCGTAGGCTGTGCGAATGCCATCCACCAGGACCACTTCTCGTGCTTTCATATCTTGACTCCTTATTTAAAGAACAAAGGCAAGTATCACACCACGAAGCACACGAAGATCACGAAGTATTTTTGAAGCATAGATTGATCTTCGTGCTCTTTGTGGTTAATACAACCCCGTTGCTATTTTTCAACTCAGGGCGAATGACTCCTCCGGGATGTCAACTGCTGCCCGCTGCCCGCTCATAATTGCTTTGGCCTTGCCCCTAGACAAAGAGAGGACATTAGTAATAAAGAATTCAGCTGAAGCTACCTTGCCTCTATAAAAGGCAGCGCTACGGTTTGTGGCCAAGACCTCCTTCTGAGATTCTCCATCTTTGGCTCCTGCATCAACATATATCTCCTGCAGACGCCGGTGGGCGATGAGCGCCTGCCACAGAAGCATAAAACCTATGGCAACATCTCCAAACAATTCCAAATAGGGAGTAGCATAAAGCAGGGGTACCACGTAGTCTGCCGTCATTCCTTTGAGACCAAAGTACTTGGTCACCTGAATCATCTGCTCCCGGGCAGCTTCGAAGGTGGCCACAAGTTCCCGCAGTTCAAAATTTTTTCGGGCCCATTTGAGGAAGTCTTCTGTTTCTCCTATGAGTCTTTTGAAAAGCTGTCCTCTCTTGATCACCAATTTACGACCTACCAGGTCCAGGGCCTGTATTCCGTTGGTACCCTCATAGATAGAAGCGATTTTGCAGTCTCGCAAAAATTGCTCCACCGGATGTTCCTGGCAATAGCCATAGCCACCGAGTACCTGAATAGCGGTTTCACAAACCCTGAATCCCATGTCGCTGCCGTAGGCCTTGCAGACTGGGATGAGGATATCAATAAAGTCCTGATACTTCTCTTTCTCCTCGTCGCTGGTGGAGGAACGAACCATGTCTTCGCAGAAGCCTACGTAATATAGTAGAGCCCGCAACCCTTCGGTTACAGACTTCATAAACATCAGCATTCGCCGCACGTCAGGATGATTGATGATGGCCACTTTGGGTGCAGTAGGATCCTTAATTCGGCTAATGTCAGGACCTTGGGTCCTTTCTTTAGCATACCGGAGTGCATACAGATAGGCGGCGCTGGCATGGCTCTGGCCCTGCATCCCTATGAAGAGTCTGGACTCGTTCATCATTTGAAACATTATGCGCATTCCCTGGTTTTCTTTGCCCAAGAGGTAGCCAGTGCAGTTGTTGTTCTCGCCAAAGTTTAAAGTGCAGGTGGAGGAGCCGTGAATGCCCATCTTGTGCTCAATACCGCCGCAATTAACATCGTTGTCCACCAGTTGTCCGTTTTCTGGGCGTAGTTTGGGAATGATGAATAGCGAGAGACCTTTAGTACCAGGGGGGGCACCTTCGATCCGGCCCAGCACCATGTGTACTATGTTTTCTGTTAGGTCATGTTCGCCACAGGATATAAAAATTTTTGTGCCGGAAATGCTAAAGGTGCCGTCCTCATTGGGGACGGCCTTGGTGAGGGAGGCGCCTACGTCGCTTCCAGCCTGAGGTTCAGTCAGGCACATGGTACCGCACCACTCACCGCTGTAGAGTTTGTCCATAAAATTGCGCTGTTGCTCCTCGGTTCCATAGACCTCAAGCAGCCTTGCTGCCCCATGAGTAAGGCCGGGGTACAAAAAAAGAGCCAAGTTTGCGGCACCGAAGGCTTCGATAGCCGATAATCCCATGACCACTGGGAAACCCTGGCCACCGGCCTCTACATCTTCTGAGATTGGGAGCCAACCACCTTCTCGGTACATCTGATAAGGACGATGATAGGACTCAGGGACCCTCACCTTGCCGTCTTCCCAGACGCAGCCGTCCCGGTCGCCCTTACTATTAGCGGGCTCCATTTCATTTTCCGCCAATTTCCATGCTTGCTCCAGGACCATATCGTACATTTCCTTGGAATACTCTGCATATTTGGCAGTGTTGCTCAGCTGTTCGATATCGAGTTGCTCATAGAGCACGAATTTGACGTCTCTTTTGTCCACCACTGGATTTGCCATTTTGCTCTCCTTCGCAGCGATCAGTAATTAACGATCAGCTTTCCGGAAAAATTTTGATATAAAGTAGTCCGAAAGAATTCGTTGTTAGTAATGCAAGTTTTCTACCTTTTTGCTGAAAGTTAAATAAAACTAATCTCTGAATCCCCGGATAAACAAGTCGGCCACTGGATCCGCCATTTGGCTGAGATCATAGTTTTTACCGGCCAACAGCCATGAAGTGACCGTTTCATCCAAGGCCCCAAAAAAGGCCTTTTTAACCGCACTTAAGAAGAGATCTTTCCGAAAAAGCCCCTGTTGCTGGCCCTCCTCGATAATGTCCCCTATGAGGTCGAAATAAACCTTGAGATCCGTCTTGGGGTAGGCGCTCATAAAATGACGACTCTGGCGGAGTTCGAGTTGAAAGACTGCTGCAAGATCAGGATGATTCTGCATCTCGACAAGGTGAAGGTGGACAAGCTTTCTCAGTTTGACCTCTGCATTCTCTTCTTGGCTCAACCGTCGATGGAATTCTTGGATAAAGCCTTGAACTTTTTCCTCGAAGATACTGACGAGGAGGTCATCTTTGTTCTTGAAATAGAGATAGATGGTTCCAGCAGCTACTCCCGCTTCTCGGGCCACATCGGCGATTGTTGCTTGATGATATCCATGCTGAGCAAAGGAGGCTATGGCCGCATTCATAATCCGGTCGCGCTTGTCGTTAGTTTTCTTTACTCGCCCCATCAAGAGAAACCTCAGCAAATCTAGTCTTACAGAGATTAACCGTATAATTTATGAATGAATGTTCATTCATTATTAGTATTATACATTTTGCTTAATCAATATGTCAATGGCTTTGTGTTAATGTCTATAAAACAAATATTTACATATACTTATATATAAACAGAATCAAAAGATGTGATTTCAATCAACAACGCAAAAAGATAATTCATACAATGAACAACCATTCATTTCGATAATTACTAGCCAAACATGTGTGAAGCAAAAATGCTGACAAATGTTCAAGCACCCGGGAACATCCTTGCTCATCAGGAGAAAAGGTTCTACAATTCGGATACCGCGCAAAGCGCCAAACCTGGAGCGCATAGCGTGTAGTTTTCATGTTGTCATTCCCTTTGCGATATGTTTACGCCCTATGAGTTTTATAAAACGGACAGTACTTTTATCAGGCAAAAAGAAAACAAGCTCTGTGCTCTATGGTAAGCTCTTGTTGTCCTAGGGATTGAGGGAAAAAACTATGAATGATAAATTGCGGCATCTTGGTAGTGGTGAGACCAGATATGAATATGAAGTGAACCCAAAGCTATTGGAGACTTTTGACAATCCCCACCCGGATCGGGACTACAAGGTGACCTTTACCACCAGTGAAGTGACCAGCCTGTGTCCAATCACCGGTCAACCAGACTTTTACCGACTAACCATCACCTATATTCCGGATCGTCGATGTCTAGAATCCAAGTCACTGAAGTTGTATCTTTTTAGTTATCGGCAAAGTGGAATGTTCGCCGAGGATATGGCCAATCGAATCCTTAATGATCTGGTCGAAATATGCCGTCCCCGTTGGCTGGAATTGGAAAGTGAAATGAATCCAAGAGGGGGTATAGGTTTGACTGTAAGGGTGGAGCATAAAGCTGATGAAACCTAGGGATGCGCAGCGAGGACTAAACTACCTGGCTCTTCTGGCTTGCATTTATGCCGGAAGCTTGGTGCTTGCTGCTGTGATGGCAAGCAAAATTATTACGGTGGGGCCACTAGTTGTTCCCGCCGGGGTTTTAGCCTATTGCCTCACTTTCCTGATCACGGATGTCATCAGTGAGATCTGGGGCAAGGAGCAAGCTCAGACAGTGGTTATGGGGGGATTTATTGCTCTGGTGCTGGTTTTTGTCCTTACAACCGTAAGTATATTATGGCCTCCAGCTTCTTTCTGGCCCCATCAGCAAGCATACCAGACCATCCTTGGCAGTAGCGCGCGCATTATGGTAGCCAGTCTAACCGCCTATCTTTTCAGTCAGTATCATGATGTTTGGGCCTTCCACTTCTGGAAGCGATTGACTACTGAAAGATTTCTATGGTTACGGAACAATGCTTCTACCATGGTCTCGCAATTATTAGACAGTGTGGTGTTCATTACCATTGCTTTCTATGGTTCCATGCCGGTGATGCCCCTCATATTCGGACAATGGGTTGTAAAGGTGGGGATCGCCTTACTAGATACGCCTTTTGTTTACCTTCTTGTTTATGTTATGCGCCGGCGGCTACCCTCGACAAAGCTGGAGACAAGATTTGAGACATAATGATCACTTTTTTCTTGCGCTCTTTAGAAAGATTAGCTAGTTAGGCTACGAACTAACATGGTAGGAAAAGTCTATGAGGTGCTTAATCTTTTAACTAAGAATTTTTGAAAAAACTGAATTGGAGTTTCAGGAGGACAAGATTAAATGAAAATCCTTATTAGTGATAACCTCGCTCAGAAAGGGATCGATCTGCTGAGCGGTGTCCCTGAGTTCGAGGTGGAATTCAAACCTGGACTTTCTCCAGAAGATCTCAAGAGTGCTATCAGTGATGCTGAGGCACTAATAATCAGGAGTGGCACCAAGGTGACCACGGAGCTCATTGCGGCGGCTAAGAGGCTTAGAGTAATTGGTCGAGCCGGAATAGGGTTGGATAATGTAGATATTCCGGCGGCGAGCAAACGGGGTATTGTGGTAATGAACACCCCTGATGGAAATGTGATTACCACGGCCGAACACTCCATAGCCATGCTTATGGCCCTGTCCAGGAATATCCATCAAGCCACCACTTCGATGAAAACGGGAAAATGGGAGAAAAAGAGATTTCTTGGACAAGAAGTATTCCACAAAACCCTGGGAATAATCGGCATCGGCCGCATCGGCCGGATTGTGGCCGAACGTGCCCTTGGCCTGCGGATGAATGTGATTGCCTACGACCCCCACATGGAGCCTGAAACCGTTCAGAAACTGGGGGTTGTTTCAGTTTCTTTAGATCAGCTTTTCCAGAGTTCAGACTACATAACCGTACACACACCTCTAACCAGGGAGACAAAGGGACTGCTCAACCGTGAGGCCTTCGCCAAAATGAAGGACGGTGTCATGATAATTAACTGTGCTCGGGGCGGAATTGTCGACGAGCAGGCCCTATACGAGGCAATTACCAGCGGCAAGGTAGCAGGGGCAGCCCTCGATGTGTTTGAAAAAGAACCTCCCGGGGACCATCCACTACTCAAATTAGATGAAGTGATCTGTACTCCCCATCTAGGTGCCTCCACCGGTGAAGCCCAAGAAAATGTGGCTGTATCCGTGGCCGAGCAGATAAAAGAGTTTCTTCTAGCTGGTGGCATCCGCAATGCGGTCAATACTCCCCAGATAACCTGCGAACTTATGAGCGAGATTTGCCATTATCTCACCTTGGCTGAGAGATTGGGGTCTCTTCTGGGACAGATAACTCAGGGTGCCATGAAGGAGGTGACCATCGAATACATGGGCGGTGTTTCTCAGTTGGACACAGCACCTATCACTTTGTCGGCGCTGAAAGGGCTTTTGGAGCCTATCCTCCAACACGAAGTGAACTATGTGAACGCGCCGATTCTGGCGAGGGAAAGGGGGATTTTTGTCAAGGATTCCCGGAGTGAGGAGGCCCAGGATTATCTTAATCTTATTACCATTCGGGTGAGAAGTACGGCTGAAGAAACATCGGCCTCGGGAACGTTGTTTGGAAAAAAGGAACCTAGGCTCGTTCGTTTCAACAACATTTCTCTGGAGGCAGATATGAGGGGCAATCTGGTGCTCATTTACAACGAAGATGTGCCCGGGACCTTCGGGAGCATCGGCACTTGCTTCGGTAATCACAATATCAATATCTCAATGTGGAAAGCCGGCCAGATCATTGAAACGGGAGAGAATGTTCTGCTCCTCAGGGTTGACAACCCGGTGGATGAGCAGACCATGGAAGACCTTATGGATCTTCCCAATGTTAATTCTGTGCAACTGTTGAATATTCCATAAAAAGACAAGCAAACTTTTGCCATGTCAACCGGAAGTGGTCACTGTCGGACTGCACCAACTTAGCTTACCAAAGCGGGAGGATTTGTAATGAGAAGTTTATTGAAAATGGGATTGTTCTTTTTTCCATTGGTTGCATTTGGCTTGATTCAAGGGGCGGACATAAGAGCAGTAGAAAGTGATGCCCAGGCCCTTTTTGAAAAACGTTGTTCTCTATGTCACCCTACCAGCAGGCCATTGAGCAAAAACAAGAGTGGCGATGAATGGCGACAAACGGTGACGAGGATGAAAAACTATGCTGGTGATCGAATAAGCGACGAGGAAGTTGAGATCATCATCGATTATCTGACCGAGATTAGAGGGAAATAATATAGATAATTTAACCTTTGTCATCAGGAGTTAGTGACTTTTCGTCTGTGAACAGGAGTAACAATGAACTACAGGGATATAAAGGTCCAAGTTGACGGTCATATAGCCACTCTCCTTTTAAACCGGCCGAAAAAGAGAAATGCTTTGTCACTAAACACCCTAGAGGAGATGAGCCATGCTCTCAAAGATTTGGCAAGACGACAGGAGGTGAGGGTAGTGATTCTCAGGGGCAGCGGGCCGATTTTTTCAGCCGGGCATGACCTGAAAGAACTCGCAGATGGTGACCTGAATGAGTATCGTAAGATTTTTGCAACCTGTATGAATATGATGCTCTTGCTCCGTGAGATTCCGCAACCGGTGATTGCGGCGGTGCACGGAACTGCCACCGCGGCAGGCTGTCAGCTAGTGGCGGCATGTGATTTGGCTATTGCTACCGTAGATGCACGGTTTGCAACACCTGGAGTGAAGATAGGATTCTTTTGTACAACGCCAATGGTGCCTTTGAGTCGGGTAATAGGTCGGAAAAAAGCCCTAGAGATGCTGTTCACCGGGGGGTTCATCTCAGCTAACGAAGCTTTACAGTTTGGACTGGTCAACAGGGTAGTACCAACCGAGGAGCTGGATGAAACTGTAAACAATCTGGCTGAGCACATTTGCCAGTTTAGCCGGACAGTCCTTGGGGTAGGAAAGGAGGCCTTTTACAGACAGATTGAGATGTCTGAAAGGCTGGCCTATTCTTACGCCAGCGAGGTTATTTCGGTCAACGGGGTGATGCCAGTGGCTCGGGAAGGTATGGCTGCTTTTTTGGACAAACGGGATCCTGTATGGCCGGATTAGTTCCGCACAGCGCTACACGCTGTGCGTAGTAGGCACTATGGACTAAGCACTAGGCACCTTCCCGCTGGCAGCCCTCGGACAGACTCGGGGTAAGCTCGGAGCGGGCAGCGGATTTCGGAATTGCCCATAAGTTCCTAGTTCTGATTTGTGGTGTCTAGTCCCTAGTGCCTAGTTTTAACTGCTATGTGCGAAAATGAAAGGAGATAGTAATGTACTTGCCAAAGCCATTTAAGAAGTTTGAGAGTCAGTATCCCGACATTGCCAAACTTTATGAAGATTTGGGAGCCAAATGCCAAAAAGCCGGACCTTTAGATGCCAAGACACGGTATTTAATTAACTTGGGAATCGCTGTGGGGGCGGTCTCTCCAGGAGCTGTAAAGTCTCACGCCCGCAAAGCCCTTGAGCAAGGAGCTTCAAAAGAAGAACTATATCATGCCTTACTGCTCGCTCTCACTACGGTAGGATTTCCGGCAATGATTGCCGCTATGGGATGGGTGGAGGAAGTAATAGCAGCGGCAGGCAAGTAGGCTAAAGGTCGTGTTCAGCCCAGCAGAAATCCAGGTGATCTCCCAGGCGGTAGAAATTGCTGAAGATGTGACAGCCAATTATTTCAAGATTTCCACCGCTCAGTGGAAACATGTGCGCTATGATATTCGCACGCTAGCTGAGCTCAGCCCCGATGAGATAGCAGACTATGCCTTTGCTCAGATCATTCGCTACAGTGGCAAACCTGACCTATCCAGGCAACGGCATTATGATTACTTCAAGATCTGCTTGCAGGACCAGAACATAATAGCGGCAGTAGAGCGGGATCAAGGGGTGAAACTGCTACCCCTCGGTGTCTATGTGGTTACTCACGAATTGGTTCACATTGTTCGTTTCTGTAAATTTCTCCAACGCTTCGATGCTGAACCCCTGGAGCGTCAACAGGAGGAAATGAGGGTTCATGAGATCACCCAAGGGGTACTCGGCAGTCTGAGACTTCCTCAACTGAATTACGTTTTGGAAGTCTACGGCGACTACCAATTCATGGAACAACTCAAAGACCACAAGCTTGCTACTCTCGCTTGACAAATTACGGACGGTGATTATATAAAATCAGATCTCGAACGCGATCACAAGTTAGACTTATATGCTGGAGGTGATTAAACGTGCCTATTTATGAGTATGAGTGCAGTAGATGTCACCAGACAACTGAAGCATTGCAAAAATTGTCTGACCCTCCCTTGAATGATTGTCCGCACTGTAATGGGCGCTTGAAGAAGCTTATGTCCTTGAATAGTTTTCACCTTAAGGGTAATGGCTGGTATGTAACCGACTATGCTGGTAGAAAACCTAGCAGCCAGGCGGATACAAGCTCTAGCGATAGTGGTACCAAGGTGGATAAGGTTAGCAAAACGGAAACCAGCGAAAGCAGCACCAAGAGCGCTACTGAGTCTTAAGTCTAAAGCATTATTTCTAGGTTCCCCCCTCCGCCTTCACTCCTCGTCTATTTTTCTCTCCTGCAGGAAGTACTCCCAGGTCTGAGATGTAAACATATGTCGGGAGAACTGGGAGATAAGCCGACCGGGTAAGTAGAGAGCACAACCAATTATTACAGAGTTGCTGGCGACAATGACATAACCAGAACTGCCAGCGAACTCATTCTTGATTTCTTTTTTTTCAACCAGATCACGCAATTGATCCGATGTCAGATTGACTACGTTCTTGTCCGCATGAGCACCAAAGAGCTGCAATGCCACCGAAGTTGGTTTGAGGTAAGTCCCCACCCAGCGGAGCAAAGGCATGCCAACCGCTTCCACCTGCAGTGAAGCCAAATCTCTCAAGCGGTCGTCCTCGCTAAACAACCATATAGTGCGCCTTCTCTTGTAAAGGTAATAATTGGAAAAAACCGCTCTAGAGATGCCGAAGCGATGGCGGAGGTATCCCAATAAACGATCGCGCTCAGGATCCTTTAACAACTCTGGCCATGAAGAATCCCA
>CP070689.1:1211432-1230585 GCA_020353155.1 Deltaproteobacteria bacterium
CATGAACTTCTGTTGGAAGATCATGATTCCGGCGGCACTGCTTCATCTGATCGTCTATGCCGGGATCATAAAGCTAATACGTTAATTGGTTTAGCCGGTTATGCCGGTGGGCCGGTATTGATCAAAGGAGAAAAATCCTTTGACGGCTAAACCGGCAAAACTGGCGAACAGGCTAAACAAGATTTACCGTGCTGCATCACTAATAGAGAATTGATTCGGAGCTAAATCTCTTATGGGTATGATCAGAGACATTTTGCTGGGTGGCTGGAGCCTGATCGCAGGGATGGGGGTGACTATCCGGCGTATCTATCGGCCTGTGGTTACGGTCCAATACCCACGGAAATATCTGGATATGAGCCCCGCCTACCGCGGGCATATTGAGTTCAAGAGCTTCCCGGAAACCGGCACCCATAATTGCGTTGCCTGTGGTACTTGCATGCGATTCTGCCCTACCAATGTGATCAAGGTTCAGGGCGAAAAGACTCATACCCACAGCGAAAAACGAGCCAGCCTATATTTCATCGATTTTTCTCATTGCAGTCTCTGTGGTCTATGTGTGGCCAACTGCCCCACCCAGACTCTGAAGTTTTCAGACGAATACGATTTAGCACATTATAGCCGTTGGGGCGGGGTAGTGGACCTCCTCCAGCGGTTAGAGGAGTCGGCATGAACTCGGTTCAGAGCCTTATCCAGCCACATCTTCTAGCTCAGGCAGGCTTTGCCGCCGTAATTGCACTTACTTTTGCCGGAGCCCTTATAGCGGTATTTCCGCGGAACATTATCTACAATATCTTGGGTCTCATTGTCTGCCTCACTGGGGTGGCCGGCCTTTTCGTTTACCTGGGAAGCCCATTCATTGCGCTCATGCAGCTGCTCATTTACGTGGGAGCAATTTGTATCTCCATTATCTTCGCGATCATGCTGTCCAGACCCCTTCACCTGAGCATCCCTAAAAGGCGTCTGCCCAAGGTGGGGTTAGCTGCGGGAGTGGGTGCGGCGGTTTTCATCATGTTGGCTGGGATTGTAAGCCGCACCTCCTGGCAGCCAGCCGCGAGTCGCAGCAGTGATTGGTCGGTGACTACCCTGGGTCATTATCTACTTACCCGGTACGACCTGGTTTTTGAAGCAATCTCTTTGGTGCTGCTAGTGGCAATCCTCGGCGCCATTGTAATTTCCGGATATGCCCGCAGGAGGCCGTCGTGAACAGTCTCTATACCTATCTTTTTATAGCGGCTTTGCTGTTCAGTCTCGGGATTTTCGGTGTATTCCAGCGCCGCTCCCTCATCGGTATGCTCATCGCCATCGAACTCATGCTTAACGCCGCCAGCATAAATTTCATGGCATTCAACCGATTTCTGGCACCTGATCCGATTGTCGGTCAAATATATACTTTATTCATTATGGGCATTGCGGCTGCTGAGGCGGCCATTGCCCTTAGTATCATAGTGGCTTTATTCCGCAGGCTCCGCTCCATTGACATCGAGCGGGCCCAAGAACTACGAGGCTAACCATGACCTCTTCCTGGTTCCAAGATCCAACTCTGTTGGCTGCCGCACTGGCAGCACTGCTGCCTTTCGTCACTTTTGCTTTGATCATGATCTTCACCCGGCCATATCCGAAACTGTCGGCCGCTCTGTCCATTGCAGCTGTGAGTGTCTCCCTCTTTTGCGCACTTTTCCTTCTCGGCAGCCATTGGCACTTGGAAAAACCCATACAGTACACCGCCAAGTGGATGATTTCAGGGGATATTTACATTCCATTCGGATTTCTGCTGGACCAACTCAGTCTTTTGATGCTCACCATTGTTGCGGTTATCTCATTCTTAGTTCAGGTTTACTCTTTAGGCTACATGGCAGGAGATCCGGGGTTTGCCCGCTACTATGCCTTCCAGTCCCTCTTCGCCTGGGCCATGATGACCATGACCATAGCGCCCACTATGCTGCAATTTTACGTTTTCTGGGAGTTGGTGGGACTGGCCTCCTATCTGCTCATCGGCTTTTACTATGAAAAGTTTAGCGCCTCAGAGGCGGGTAAAAAGGCATTTGTCATGACCCGTTTCGGAGATATTGCCTTTTTCCTTGGACTGCTTCTGGTGTTGTTTAATTTCGGCAACCTGAATATCCTGGATATGAATTCCGTTGATGTGACCGCGCGCATGTCACCAGCCTTGATAACCCTTTCCGCTATATTGATTTTCGGTGGCGTTGCCGGCAAGAGCGCCCAGTTCCCCTTGCTCACCTGGTTGCCCGACGCCATGGAGGGTCCCACCCCGGTGAGCGCCCTGCTTCACTCGGCCACTATGGTGGCGGCAGGGGTTTACATGTTCGCCCGGATTTTCCCCTTTTTCAGCAATTCGGCCGCCGCCATGACCACTTTCCTGGCCATTGGGACCATTACAATGCTGCTGGCCTCAACCATGGCTATGGTGACCAGGGACATCAAGCAGGTCTGGGCCTACTCTACCATCAGCCAGCTCGGTTTCATGGTCATGGGACTGGCTGCGGGTAGCTACTTTGCCGGAATTTTTCATCTAACCACCCATGCCGGGTTTAAGGCCTTGCTCTTCCTCTGCTCGGGAGTTTTTATCCACGAGTATGAAACCAACGACTTTTTCGAAATGGGTAAATACGGAGGGCGTGGCCTTAAAGTGCCCATGGTGTGTATAACCTTGGCCGCGGCAGCCTTGTCTGGCCTGCCTCCCCTTTCCGGCTTTTTCAGCAAAGAGGCGATCATGGGCGGCTTGGCCGGACTTCACAACCCCGTCTGGCTGTGGGCAGGGTTGTTGGGTGCTTTTCTGACCGCCTATTATTCCTTCCGCCTGATTTTTGCTATTCTCTTTCCCCAAAAGATCGAAAAACCTCACCACGGGGAGCATGGCGGCCATGGTCATGGCCACGATGGTGGCCATCATCATGCTGGTATTTACTGGGTGATGGCTTGGCCTCTGATCATCCTTGCTTCTCTCACCCTGGTGCTCGGTTTCTTCCAGACGCCTTTAGAGAATTTCCTGGTTGGCCATCACGGTGGTGGTGAGGCTCACGGTGGTCACCACGCCTGGTTGCTTTATGTAGCAGTGGGCTTGGCCCTTTCGGGTGTGGGTCTGGCCTGGCTCGAGTTTGGCCGCAAAGGGGCCTCCCAGGTGGGTTTTATCGAAAAGGTAGAGCCCATCAGCGCGCTTTTTGCTAACCGCTGGTACATTGACCATTTCTATCGACGCTTTCTCGATTATTTCATTTACGGAATTGTCTCTAACCTGTTTACCAGAAACGACCGCCGGGTGATCGACGGCGGCATCGACGGAATTTGCAGGGCCACAGTTGGCAGTGGCTGGGCGCTTTCCTTCCTGCAGTCGGGAATGCTCCAGTACAATTTAATGGTGATGTTTGCTGTGCTGGCCCTGGTGGCACTTTACTTCTTCTTTTAAGGTTAAGGGCACATGAGTATGGAGTTTGCCAATTTTCCCTATCTTACCGCCATCCTCTTGAGTTGTGTGGTGGGCCTGCTGGTGATCCTTTTTATTCCAGATGAGCGTAAGATGCTGATCAAGTGGGTTAGCCTGGTTTTCTCCGGGATCACCATGGTGCTTTCCATCTACCTCTTTTTCGCTTACGACAAGACCCAGGGAGGCCTCCAGTTTGTCGAGAAAGTTCTGTGGGTCGAATCACTGGGCATCTATTATTTCAATGCGGTCGACGGCTTCAGCCTGCCCATGTTGATGCTTACAGGCATTGTGCTCTTTACCGGAGTTCTCACCATGTGGGAACTAGAGACCCGGGTTAAGGAGTTCTTCGCTTTCACCTTCCTTTTGGTTGCCGGAGTGTTCGGCGTTTTTATGAGCATGGATCTCTTTTTCATTTTTGTCTGGTACGATGTCTCTCTCTTCCCCATGTATCCACTTATTGCCATTTGGGGAAGTACCCGCAAAGAATACGGCGCCATGAAGCTCACCCTTTATCTGTTGGCGGGAAGTGCTCTGATTCTGCCCGGCATCCTTTATCTCTTCGTGAATTCGGGTCTCAACACCTTCGATCTAGTCGCTCTTATGCAACCGGGCACTTTTACTCCATTCCAACAGAAATTCGCCTTCATTTTACTCTATCTCGGTTTCGGTATCTTGGCGGGTGTGTGGCCCTTCCACACCTGGTCTCCGGTGGGACACGTGGCCGCGCCCACTGCAGTGAGCATGATTCATGCCGGCGTGCTCATGAAGCTGGGGGCTTTTGGGGTTTTGCGCGTGGCCATATTCCTCTGCCCCGAGGGCTGGCAGTACTGGGCCCAACTCATGGCGGTGCTGGCCACCTGCGGCATCGTCTACGGTGCCTTCGTGGGGCTGGCCCAGACGGACCTCAAGTACGTCATTGGCTACTCCAGTGTATCCCACATGGGTATCGTTGGCCTGGGATTGGCCACGGTCACCGTAGATGGCCTAAATGGTGCGGTATTTCAGATGTTCGCCCACGGGGTCATGACCGCACTCTTCTTTTCCGCCGTGGGCTATATCTACGATAAGACCCACACCAAAATGATTCCAGAGTTGGGTGGTATGAGTAGAACAATGCCCATTGCCTCGGGTTATTTCATCGTGGCGGCGTTGGCTGGAATCGGCGTTCCTTGCCTGGCCAGCTTCTGGGCCGAGCTACTGGTCTTTATCTCTGCCTTTAAGACTTATCCGATTCGGGGTGCTCTTGCCATCTGTGGTCTGGTGGTAAGTGCCCTGTTCATGTTGCGGGTGGTGCAGCGAACCTTTTATGGTGAAAAAAGAGAGGAATTCGACCACCTGCCAGATGTCACATTCGGCCTGGGTATTCCCAGGATGATCCTGGTTGCGGTGATTGTCTTCTTTGGCCTCTTTCCGTCAGTAATGCTTGATGTGATACAGGTCGCCTCAATTCCCTTTATTAACGGGTTGCCGTAATGAAATTGTGGATTTTATTCATTCCTGAGCTTTACTGTTTGTTAATGGGTTTGGTCTTTTTTGGCTTGGCAATGGTTGCCCGCCCCAACCCCAGGCGTGACTACTTCGTAGCACTTCTCTTGGGGTCAGCCGGGGTAGTTATAGCTCTGGCCTCTGTAAAGCTGGAGGGAACCCTCTTTTTCGAGGCCTACAGGGTCGATCTTTTTTCCCAGGTTTTCAAAGTCATGCTGGCCATGGGCTTCTTCTTGGTTATCTGCCTCTGCACAGAGCTTAACGGTATAGAGGAGCGACACCACCCCGAGTTTTATCTTTTCCTCACTACCTGCACCTTGGCAATGATGATGCTGGTGAGCAGCGTCGAGCTTTTGACCATCTATGTCGCCTTGGAGCTCTCCAGTTATTCACTCTACATTCTGGTGCCTTTGCGCCGGGGACACGGAATCGATGTGGAGGCCGGCATCAAATACCTCATGGTGGGGGCTACATCTTCAGCTGTGATGCTCTTTGGCCTCTCCTTTATCTTCGGGGTAACCCATACTACCTACGTGGTAGAGATTATCAATGTTCTCCCCAATGTTATCAGCAATCCGGCTGCAATAGTGGGCCTACTTCTTACCCTTTGTGGTTTCTTTTTCAAGTTGGCCGTGTTTCCCTTCCATTTCTGGGCCCCTGACGTTTATCAGGGAGCTGCCAACCAGGTGACCGCCTACATTGCCTCTGCCTCTAAAGTGGCGGCTGTGGCCATTATTATGAGAATGGTTTCTCTTGTCGGCGGCGACAGTAAATATCTAGTGGATGTGCTGGTAACCCTTTCCATTGCCTCCATGACATTGGGGAATCTGGTTGCTATTGTGCAAAAGGACATGAAGCGCCTTTTGGCCTATTCAAGTATTTCCCATGCAGGCTACGTACTCATCGGAATTCTCAGTATGAGCCAAACTGGCTATGCCAGTGCCATATTCTATGCCCTGGCCTATTTGGTGATGAATCTTTGCTGCTTTCTGGTGGTTGTCAAAGTTGCCCAGGACGGCAGTGATTTGAAGATTGCTCAACTGGCAGGGCTGCATCGCCGCTCGCCCATATTGGCAATGGCCCTTATGCTCGCTGTTTTCGGGCTGGCAGGTATTCCACCCACTATAGGATTTACCGGAAAATTCTTGGTATTCGCCGCAGCCATGGAGAAGGGCTACATCACCCTGGTTATTATCGCTATGATCAATGCCACCATTTCTCTTTACTACTACATCTTGGTGGTGAAAGCAGCATATCTAATGGAGCCTGATGTTGAGCAGCCCAGGCTACCAGTTTCCCTCCCAACCAAGGTGCTTACCGGGGCTCTGGTAGCCTTGATGGTAGTGTTTGGAATTTTTCCCCATCATTTGCTCGAGGTGGCAAGAGCAGCCGCCAGGATGTTGCTATAGAAATGAGCTAAATTGTCTAAAATGCCTAAAATGTCTAAAATTAACTAGAGCTAAATAGAATGGAACCTCAAGTCCCAAACTTTTGCCGAAATAATGAGCAGCGAGCCTGCATAACCGTCTGCGCACCCTCCAAAACCTGTACTTGTGACTGCGAAGAGGTTCGCCGGGTACTGGAAAACGAGATCGCCGCCATGAATCTGGGTTTGTCCGTAGGTACTATGAAGGTTGGTTGCAACGGTGAGTGTCCTTATGGGGTTCTGGTGGGCTTTCCCCAGAGGGGCTTTTTCTATGAGCAGGTTGATGGAGAGCAGGCCAAGGAAGTGGTGAGTGGGACCTTGGCTCAAGGCCACATCCTTTTTGATCTCCTGCACATAGATCCTTTGAAGGCCACCTCCGGTAGAATTCTATTTGACCGATCCGGATTCATCGCCACTATCGACGACAGCTTCTGCATGGTTAAGGTTGCCCAGTATTTCCTCCAGTTTGAGGAGGGTGTTTCCTGTGGTAAATGCGTACCCTGCCGGGTTGGTTCCTTAGAGCTTCGCGAAATCCTGGAGCGTATCATTCAAGGTAAGGGCGAACCAGAGGATCTCCAAAGGCTTGATCTAGTTTGCAAGGCCATGCAAGATGCCCCCTACTGCGACTTTGCCAGGACGACCAGTGACCCTGTAGTTACCATCCTCAAACATTTTCGCTCTGAGTTCGATACACATGTGGACCAGAAGGTATGCCCGGCTGGAGTCTGTCAGGGGCTGGCAAAGGAATTGGAGGAAGAGAAAGAAGAGCGAGAAGGGGAGGAATAATCGCACACCGCTCAAACTAGACAATGGAACTGGGCGAGCTCATTCTCGCCCTTTTTTATTTGGCGCAAACCGCCAAGCGCATAGCGTTCGTGGGGGTAATGTTTTTCGCTAAGAGCTCTGCGAGTAGTAAGCATCTGAATGGTCAATTAACCACGATGAGAGAGCACTCACGAGCGCTTTGCAGCATTTTTGCTGCCCTGCTCCCCAGGTTAAACTCACTGATTGCAGACACACCTCTTCGGCCAAAGGCTAGGATATTGTAATCACCCCGGTTGGCTTCAGCAATGATATCGCGAGCGATGCCACGCATTCGAGTTGGCATCTGATTGATAATTTGCTTTTGATTAATTCCGGCGCTGGTGAAAACCTCTTTGGCCTTGGCAAAAATACCTGCCATTCGTTCCTCATGAGATGACCGCCACTTCGCTACCAGAGAGTCACGTTCGCTCCGCTCCACCTCGTCCAGAATGTGGCCGTCGTCCCAGAACTCAGGAGGCTTGGCTGGCATCACATGGAACAAAGTTATCCGCGTTCCGGGAAATGGGGCAAGGTACTTAGCCAGGTGATCAAAGATGCGCTCAGCATAATCGGAGTCGTCCAGGGCCACCAAGATGTTGGGTGGTTTCAGTTGAGGAGTACCGATTACCCAAACAGGCTGCGCCTCTGAATACTGACAGATCTTTGTGGTGGTGCTTCCCAGGAGGAATCTCTTTACAGCAGAGCGACCTTTTCTGGCAAGGACAATAGCGGCAAACTCGTTGCTTTCGCAGGCAGCCAAAATATTTTGCGCAGTGTCTACGCTCTTTAACATGCGCTCAAATTCAAGGCGGGAGCGCTTATAGCCCATTTCCACCAGCAATTCGACAGCCTTGTCTAAAACTCGCTGGGCTTGCCTTTCCTGCACCTTTTCCCACTCAGAAACCTCCCCACTTAGAGTAGAAAGTTCTCCGGGATATAGAAGGGAACTCTCAGGCACGGCGTGAAATAGGTGCAAGATAACATCACTTTCCAGGAAAAGTTCAGCAAAATTTTTGAGAGCCTGAAGGGTGTTCTCGGAATCATCAACGCCAAAGAGAAATCTTTTACTCATTACTGCGCCTCCTTATCTTTTCTCATCTATCATTTGTCATTGCGTATTTGTCATTTATCAATCTCAGTTGGATGGCGATTGTCATCAAGTTAAGCAATAGAACCAAAGATGCAAAGGGGAGAACACCAGTCTACACTGTTTTATTATACATGGAGCTTATCTAATGTAACATCAATATGTAAATAACCGCTGCTAATCCAAAGGCGAGACAAGGCTTATTATCGGCTGGATAGTGAAGGTTCGGAATATAGTTCTTACATCTCGATACCGAAGAAATTTCCTAGGAGGAAATTTAGTCTTTTGCGCAGTACCGCATAAGAGTAGTGCCTGGTGGCTACTTCATAGTTGCGATCGACCATTTGCTTTAACCGTTTTGGATTTTCAAGAATCTCGCGAACCGTCTGCACCACTCTTTTGGTCAGGAATCCATCCATTACCACCACATCAAAGGCTTGCGGCTCTATATCGCGGACAAAAACCCCATAACGGTTTACCAGGAGGGGCTTACGAAAGTAAATGGCCTCCAGAAAGGCATTGCCAAAGCCTTCATACAGACTGGGGTAGGTAATAAAATCAGCATGGGGATAAACATCCCAAAGGGTGTATTGCCTCTCACCGTTATCATTGACGGACCGTCTATCCGCCACGCGAGTTGCGATCAACCTGAGATCGACTCCGTGATCCTGAGCATGATCTCTTAGCCACTCGGCGTAATCATAACCTTCGTCACCTGCTTCGTGGGAGATGACCAGTTTGTATTTTGAATCCCGGAGCATTTTAACCAGTTCTATGGCGTGCTCAATCCCCTTGCGCTGGACGATACGAGTTGGTTGGAGGATCATAATGTCACCTTCCTGCAAACCAATTTCCCGACGGAAGTCAGAGGTATACTCATGATCAACCTGAGGCGGATTTTCAAAATCCAGCACGTTGGGGATAACAATAGATGCAATCCCAGTGCGGAGAGCGAGTTCCTCCTGAGCGGCAGAGTTTATCACGGCATGTTGAATATTTGGCAGGTTAGGGGGGAAGGCCATCTGCAAATAATCGTGAACACTGGTAACCGAAAAACGGACCCTTTCCCAGTAAAAGTCGTGGTGGTGAGCGATTATAGGAATTTCCGTTTCTGCAGCTACCTCGGTGATCGCTAGTCCCAAGGCAATATGCATAGGAATTGTCAGTGAATTTTGGGCTATAAGCAAGTCCAGGTGAAAATTCTCGATGAACTCATATAGTCTCACTTTGAGGAGGCTGCGGAGGGCATGCAACATGTCTGTAACCACGGCCTTCCGACCTTTGCGGCCGAAAGCCTTTTCCTGCACCCATTTGACCGATTCGTGGTCAAAGTGAGCTTCCTCCACCAACAGGCTTTTTGCTGGGTCCCTGTCGAGCTCTCCGGCAAACCAATAGCACTGGTGTTCGTTGGCCTCTAAAACCTCGGCCCATTTGGCAGACTCAAGGGAAACGCCATCTGTTCCGGAAAAACGAGTTGAGACGAAGCCTACATTTTTTGCCATCTCTGTGAACCCCCCAAGAGCAACATCACAATAAACTGAATTGAGCCCAAAAACTTTGCGCAAGCGTATATCATATGCAGCGAAGATGTACAAGGTTAATGACATCTCGCATAGCGCATAGAGCATAGCGCATAGCGTCGATCTACGCTTAGCGCTTTGCGCTCACCGTCTTCTCTCATATTGCCAACCACTTGATATTATTATAAGGTAACTGATGGGAGGAATTGAGCCCATGTCGCACCCAGAAAGTCTGGTGGTTGTTCATTATCATCTTCTGCCAGGAGGAGTTTGCTCTGCCGTCAAGAACAGTCTGGTCGCCTTGGACCAGGCAGGCTGGCTTTCCAAGAGATCGGTCAAAATTCTCACGGGCAGAAGAGCCGGCATTGATGAATTTAGGATGTTCCTTGACCAGCGGGACTTAAAGGTCCAAATTGAAGTGGATGCAAGACTGGACTATAGTGAACGAGTTTGGCCCGATAGAAGTGCATTTTGGCAGGAGGCCTCCGACCTAGCACATTGGTTTCTTCAACAAGTAGGTGATGCCTCTCTGTTTTGGGCTCATAATCCTACCCTGGGCAAGAATGCACTTGTCACTGCTGGACTGATGACAGCGGCTCAAAAAGCGGTTATCAGTGGAGTTCCGCACCGATTCCTCTACCACATTCATGACTTTGCAGAATGCGGCCGCCTCTGGAACATGAAAAATCTGCGAAGATGTTGGGGCGATGGCGGTCTGGACGATTTCTACCCGGTTTGCAGAAATGTCAGTTACGGAGTTCTGAACAAGGCAGACTCCAAAAGATTGGCCCAAGCCGGAATACCCAGGGAGAACATATTTGTCCTCCCAAACGCAATACCCTTTATCCGGCCTGAAAAAGGTAAGGATAAAAGATCAATAAGTAAATATTTGCAGGGCTATGCACAAGTAAGAGGCTATCAGTTTGAATACGGACGACCATGGTGGACTCTACCCATTCGACTCATTCGAAGAAAAAACGTGGTGGAAGCCTTGCTCTTGGCTGCCATTGCAGAGGATTCTCCCCAACTGCTCATCACTCTAGATGCTAACTCAGAGCCAGAACGTCCCTACGCTGAGGCAGTGAAAAATCTCTTCAGGAAGGGCAAACACGCCGCAGTCGTAGGATTTGGGCATGAACTAGTGGGAAGTGCCTTTAGTTTTGACGATCTTCTACTGGCCTCCGATGTTGTAGTCAGCACTTCGCTTCTAGAGGGATTCGGGTTCACCTTTCTGGAGGGGGCTAATCGAGGCCGGCCTTTGATAGGGAGAAATCTTCCTGATGTAACCTCTGATTTTACCGACGCTGGTTTCCCGGTAACGGCATTATATGACCAGCTATTAGTCCCTATAGATAGTCAAACAAGAAAGGAGATGATCAACAAGGGTCAGCGATTCGCTCAAGAACAAGGAAGATTGTTGCGACTGAAAAATTCAACAATCAACAGATTTAGTGAGGAGGTAAAGACAATCTTTTCAGACGCCGCTGTCGACTTCGGCTTTCTGGAACTAAGCCAGCAAATCCATCTCACTGGACTTCTTCGGGGAGAGGAGTTGCCAGGGGAACTAAAGTCGTTAAACTCGAAAGTAGTGGAACCAGCAGAGTTTCCCCCTAATTTTCCTGAGCGAGTGGAGGAGCATTTCGGTCTGGAGTCCCACGCCGCAAAACTAACGGCAGCATTCGAACAACTTTTTGACCAGGAAAACCAGGATGAGAAAACTGAAAAGGTGAGCGACCGGCTGCTGGACCTGTATTTTCGCCCCCGATTTCATCGGCCCTTGATAGGAGGATGGTAATGGTCAGCTGGCTTTCTATTTTGCAAGAGTTTCAGGTAGATGAACCCGCACCCACCAATCCGGAAGGGTACGTTCCCGCCTTAGAGCCAAAACCAAAAGCCATCCTTTTCGATGTTTACGGAACTCTGGTCTGTCCTCGAGCAGGGGATCTCGATGAACAGGCGAAACTTGCTTCAGGGGAGGAAAGCTTTATAGCAACAGCCGAACGTTTCGGCTTTTCTGAGGAAATGGGGCTCAAATGGCATAAGTGGTTCTTCCAGGCCATAAAGGCAGAACACAAAGAACAGGAAAGAAAGGGAATTGTTCCAGCGGAGGTTCTGGTAGATAGGATTTGGGCTGAGATGATTGCCAGGGCAGGAGGAGATCCCACTGTCAGCCCACCGCGCATGCTAGCGGCCTATCGTGAATTGATTGCAAATCCGGTTCGACCCTTTTCCGGAGCGGCGGAAGCCCTGGCGAAACTAAAGGGAAAGGGCATAATGCTGGGCCTTGCCTCTAATTCGCAGTTTTACACTTTGCCCATTCTTGGAAAGGTTTTAGACATCAAACCTGAAAAGTTCTTCGACGCCGAATTGACTTTTCTCTCCTTCCGCCTGGGTTTTTCTAAGCCTTCACCTTACTTTTTTCGACTGATCAGGACAAGGGCGCTTTACTTGGGTCTAAGACCTGAGGAAGTTCTGGTGGTTGGAAACGACTGTGAGAATGATGTTTTGCCGGCCACGGCACATGGCTTGCAGGCCTTACTATTCTGGGGTGATGCTCAGAGCGTGCGCTTGGGCAGGACAGCTGGTAAAGGACCTATGGTGACCAATTATGAAGCATTGCTAAAGACATTCGCAATGTGAAGCGGCTGATATGGGTAAGAACATCGGTTTTATCTCCACCAGGTTTGCTGGGACAGATGGCGTTTCCCTGGAAGCTGCCAAATGGGCTCAGCTTCTTTGGGATAGGCAACACGTCTCCTATTGGTTTGCTGGGGAGCTAGACCGGGACCCCAAGGCTAGCATGCTGGTGCCTGAGGCCTTTTTTGACCATGAAGAAGTCCGCTGGATTAACAAACATGTATTTGGCGCAAAATACAGGACTTCAGAGATTAGCGGTCACATCCATGCCATGCGGAACTATCTCAAGGGTAGGCTTTACGAGTTCGTCGAGAAGTTCGACATCGATATCATTGTTCCCCAAAACGTCCTGAGCATCCCTATGCATATTCCTTTGGGACTGGCGGTTACTGAACTGATAGCAGAAACCGGCATTCCCACCATAGCCCATCACCATGATTTTTTCTGGGAGAGGCTGCGGTTTTCGTTGAACGCAGTGCAAGATTATTTACAGATGGCATTTCCGCCAAAGCTTCCAAGCGTCCAGCACGTTGTAATCAGTACCCTAGCCCAGGAAGAACTGGCATTGCGTACCGGTATCTCAGCCACAGTTATTCCAAATGTGCTGGATTTCGAGAATGAACCACAAGTAGATCTTGAATATAGCAGGAATTTTCGTCAAGAAATCGGCCTAGAGCAAGGTGACGTCCTAATTCTGCAACCGACCAGGATAGTCCAGAGAAAAGGGATCGAACATGCCATCGAGTTGGTCAGTCAACTAGGAGATCCAAAATATAAACTTGTCATCTCCCACCAAGCAGGTGACGAAGGTTATGACTACGCTCATTTTGTTGAAGAACATGCCCGTGACCACAATGTCGATCTCAGACTGGTTTCTTGCCACATTGGTGAAACTCGTGGCCGCAATGAAAAAGGAGAGAAGGTTTATACTCTCTGGGATGTATATCCACACGCAGATTTCGTCACCTACACCAGTCTTTATGAAGGCTTCGGCAATGCCTTCTTAGAGGCGGTCTATTTTCGAAAACCCCTCCTGGTTAATCGCTATGAGGTTTTTGTCAGGGATATTGAACCACAAGAGTTTGATCTGATCGTTATGGATGGCTTTATAACAGATAGCGTGGTAAATCAGGTGCGGGAGGTCCTGGAGTCGCCAGAGAGACGGGACAGGATGGTTGATCACAACTACCTGGTGGCAACCCGACATTATTCCTACGAGGTTCTGCGTAAGAGACTGGCCTTCCTGATTGCCAATTTCTTTGGTATCGAGATTTAGCAGAGGGCATAGAGCATAGAGTATGGGGTAATGCTTACTAGGCACTAGGCACTAAGCAGTGAGCACTACGACATACATCGCAGATCAAGTGGCCACCCGCGTTTAGGTTTAATACCCTCCGCATATATCCTGAGTTGTGTCCTAGGTAAGGTTAACTCCTTGTGTGTCAACAATTAATTTAGTAAGCTGATAGAAGCATATTGCCGGGGATTCTCCATAAAGTGCTTACCCAGAAGGAGGATTGATGTCTTTCTTTGCCCAGAAACACACAAAAATTACCACCTTTCATCTCCTAGGTTCCCAGCCGGATGAGATGGGTGAAAAGCTCCTATTCCACACCAAGTGGAAAAAAGCAGTGCTTGTAGTGCCGCTCCTTGCAACTGAATTCACCGAGGAGGAGAATCGTCCAGTGTTCGAGAACATTGTCGAAGAGCTGGCATCAGTAGAGTATCTCTCTCGTATTATTTTTGGCCTGGATAGTGCGAGCGACGAAGAAGCACTCGAGTTGGCTGATATCCTGAAATCAAAGGGATTGAATAACTTTCTCATTCAACACAATAACGGCGCGGGGTTCGCTTCAATCTTCACGAAACTTTCAGAGGCGGGTTTTAGACTGGACCAGCCGGGCAAGGGGAGAAACATGTTTCTCTCCTTTGGTATAGCCCTGGCTTTAGGCGCCCAGTGCATTGGTGTGGTTGATGCTGATATCAGGACCTTTGATCGGAAGATGATCGACCGGCTCTTTTTCCCCTTGGTTGTCTTAAACTATCAGTTTTCAAAGGCATATTACGCCAGGCTTCAGGATGACAAACTTTACGGTCGGGCCAAGAGGTTGCTCCTAGACCCCCTTCTTATTGCACTTAAGCGAAAATTCACCGACACGCAGGAGGACAGGGTCCTCAGGATTGTGGATTTTCTTCTCAATTTCCATTATCAACTTTCCGGCGAGGTTGCCTTCGAAAACAGCTTGCTGCGCCGAATGCACTTTGCTACCAACTGGGGAGTGGAAATCTTTACCCTCATCGAGGTTTATCGCAAGGCTAGTACCATTGCCCAGGTGGAAGTCCTGGATGGCGCCTACGATCACAAACACCAGCCCATATCGGAAGAGGATCGTAGTCGTGGAATCCACAAGATGGGGGTTGACATCGTCACTACCCTTCTTAGCGCTTTGGTCATCGAAGAAGGATTAGAGATTTCCGATCACTTCATCCGGGACCTCACCATCACTTATTTGGATGTGGCCGATCAACTAATAAAGATGTACGCTGACAACGCTGCATTTTCCGGACTTCAATACGATCGCAACGAGGAGGAGAATGCAGTGCGGACAGTATTTAAGGATGCTATTCTTTTTGCTGGCGATCTGCTGATTACACCCTACCGCTTGAGTGACCGTTTTTTGAGCTTTGTCAGTACCAATGATGAGTTTAAGCCTTTCATGGAAAGTGGCCTCGCTCGCGCCATTGACAAGGCCGGACTAAAGCTGAAGGATCAACTCTACGAAACCCCCCAGACCGTATCTTGGGACAGGGTCAACATGAGGTTGCCGAAAATCATGTACGAGCTCGTGGATGTTATCGAGGAAGAGAAGAAGAGGTTTCAGTAAGGGGCAGATTAAGAGACTGGTTCCTATTTTATTCCTTGGATTTCTCTGATGAAACGCCGTAGGCTTTAAGTTTGCGGTGCAGATGGCTCCTCTCGATGCCGATGGCACCGGCGGTCTTCGAGATGTTCCAATCGTGTTCTTCAAGTTTCTTGCGCAAGTAGTCTTTTTCGAACAGAACTTTGGCTGTCTTGAAGTTGTCTTGCTCCATAGCGGCACTTGGGCTGACCTCTTCGAAGCACTGGTGGAAAGAGGCGGGTATATGGCGAAGCTCGATAACCTCCTCGGGGACTAAGATTGCCAAGCGCTCGACGAAATTCTTGAGTTCTCTGACATTGCCTGGCCAGGGATGATTCTGCAACACAGGGATAACTTCCTCGGCAAAAATCTTTCTGGTCGACTTGCCCTCCTGGGCGAATTCTACCAAGAAATCTTCCAGCAATAGCGGGATGTCCTCGGTACGCTCTCTCAGCGGTGGAACGAAGACAGGAATAACGTTCAATCGATAGTAAAGATCCTCCCGAAACCAGCCTTCGTCGATCTCCCGCTTCAAATCTTTGTTGGTGGCCGCAATGATGCGGACATCAACCTGGATGGTCTTGCTGCCGCCCACTCTTTCGAAACGCTGCTCTTCCAGAATTCGTAAAATTTTAGCTTGGGTCTTTAGGCTCATGTCGCCAATTTCATCCAAGAAGAGGGTGCCATTATTTGCTAGGTCAAAGCGTCCGCGGCGCCGTTCATTGGCTCCGGTGAATGCACCCTTTTCGTGCCCAAATAGCTCGCTCTCAATGAGATCTTCGGGGATGGCAGCACAGTTGACCTCAACCAAAGGACGGGTATTTCTAGAACTGAGATGATGGATGGCTCGAGCTACCAGTTCCTTTCCGGTTCCGTTCTCGCCGAATATTAGGACTGTGGCCTGAGTGGGAGCAACTCGCTCAATTGTTTCACGAAGTTGTCTGATAACTAAACTTTCCCCGGTGATCTTGTGCTTCCCCTTCGCCTTTTGGCGCAGGATAATATTTTCATCTCGAAGCCGATGAAAATTAAGAGCGTTCTGAATGGTGACTAAGGTCTTTTCCAAAGAAAGGGGTTTTTCAATAAAATCAAAAGCCCCGAGCTTGGTGGCATTTACAGCCGTCTCAATGGTTCCGTGACCAGAGATCATAATCACCTGGAGGGCTGGGTGGAGTTCCCGCATCCGTTTCAAAGTTTCAATCCCATCGATCCCGGGCATCCAGATGTCCAGTAGAACCAGGTCGGGCATCTCCTCTTCCATGGTCTCTAAGGCCTCATGACCATCACTTGCGCAGACAACTTTGAAACCCTCGTCCTCCAAGACACCCTCCAAGGATGTCCGGATGCTTGGCTCATCATCGACTATCATTATGGTCCTAGGCATAGTTAAACTACTCTTCACTATAATCTATCATTTAAGTCAGTTCAGTAACCGGTTCGGCGGAGGTGCGGCTTCCACCCGGCAGTTCGATTACGATGGTGGTCCCCCTCGGTTGATTGTCCCGCACGCGGATGAAACCTTGATGATCTGCTATGATATTACTGACTATGGCAAGGCCGAGCCCGCTTCCCTTCTCTTTGGTAGAAAAATAAGGTTCAAACATGCCTATTTTGTCCTCAGCCGGAATGCCAGGCCCGTTGTCGGAGACCTCAAGACGTACAATCTTGAGAATCTCATCGAAAGAGAGATTTACCCGGATCTCGCCGTCTCCATCCACGGCCGCCACCGCGTTGTCCAAAAGGTTGATCATAACCCTTTTCATCTGCTCCCTATCCAGATCCAGCAAAGGAAGAGCATCTTGCTGTTCGAATATGAATTTGGTGGACGGATGACTTTCGCTAAAAAGCGATAGAGTTTCTTGGACTATTTCCGCTAGATCATTAGGCGAAGGATCAGCGGCTGGCATGCGGGCGAAGTTGGAAAACTCATTGACTAGAAGCTTCAGTTCATCTACCTGATTGATGATGGTGCGGGTGCATTCGTCAAATACCTTGCCATCTTCAGTAAAGCGCTGGAGATACTTCCGTCTCAACCTTTGAGCTGAAAGCTGAATGGGAGTCAAGGGATTTTTTATTTCGTGAGCGATCCTTCTTGCCACCTCCCGCCAGGCAGCCATTCTCTGAGCCTTTTCTAATTCGGTAAGATCATCAAACACTACCACAATGCCCAGATATTGTCCTTCCTCGTCCTGCAAGATAGAGACCGTAACCAGTAAAGTCATTAAGCGGTTACCCACCAAAGATCTGACTTGTCTTTGCAGGGTACCTTGCTTGGTCATTTGATGCATTTCAATAAACTTGCTGGCAATCTCCATGTGGTTTGCTTGAAGTACATCAGAGTAGTGGTGGTTCAAAACGTCTTCGGCCTTGAGGCCAAACATGGACTCGGAAGATTTATTGATGGTGCGGATATGGCCCTCCGCATCTACCGAGACGACGCCTGCGGCAACGTTACGCAGGACTATTTCCATGTACCGCCGCCTTCTTTCTATTTCCTCACTGGTGAGTTTCAGTTCCAAGTTAGTCTTTTCCAGGGCCGCCTTGCTCGCTTGGAGATCTAGGGTCATCCGGTTAAAAGAATTGACCAGGGTGCCAATCTCATCGTCTGAATCCTGGTCAACGTGAACGTCTAGATCGCCATGGGCAATACGCCTGGTGCCTTCAGCCAGCTCTTGTATAGGTACGGTGATGCTCTTGGCGAGATAGAAGCCGAACCAGGAGGCAAAGAAGAGAATCAGTAAAGTTACAATAGAAAGGGTAATGAGATTACTAATCTTGACTGGCTTCTTCAACATCTTCATCTGTTGGTAATTCTCAAATCCGGTGGTTATTTCAGCCATGTCACTGAGAAGATCTTGGGGTAGCAACCGTCCGATAACAAGTAAGCCTGTTATTCTTTTTGACTCCCCTGAAACGACAATGGGAGTTACAGTCCAGACCAGATCACCAGCTGAGGTGGAGTTGATGTGATTCAAGGATTGGCGATCTTCAGCAGCTTTCTGTATTATCTTGCCCATGGTCTCGTCGAGAGTAATTGAGGGATATTTGTCTTTGGTATCACTGGCCATGAGCTGCAGGTCGGGTGAGTAGATGGCAATGTGATGGAGATCATGGGCGCGCCGGGCTTCCCGCGCAAGTTCCATTAATTGCTTGTTTTTATCTTTATTGAGCATGCTGTGGCGGGAGATCAGTTCGCTTAACTGGGCGTTAACGATGGTGCCGGAATCAATAGCTTTCTGATAGAGAGATTGTGCCACTTCGAGCGATTTTTTTAGCGACTGCTCTACTTGTATATTGTACCAGTATTCCATACTGGTGGAGATAAACTGGGTGGCCAACCCAAAGAGAACTATGGTTGGAATCAAGGAAAGGGCTATAAAGGTGATCACAAGCTTGGTGCGCAGCCGATGTCCGAAAATATTCTGCTTCCGCTCAAATATGAGCTTAACCACGTTGCGGGCGATCAAATAGAGAAGGAAGAGCAGGAGGATGACATTGATGTTCATTAGGGCGAAAATTACTATGTTACTGCCCATGGGAAGTTTGCTACCAACTTGAAGAAAGTGGCTCTCAAGGTAGGTAAGAAGAACTATGAGGGGCAGGGAGACGATAATAATGATTCTTTCTCGTCTCCTCCGCCTTTGTTCCGCAGTGCGATCAGGTCGTTTTGGCGATATCATATCTTTGTTGTTGAATTAAGCCAATTGGTTAGTAATTGCCTCACAACCCCCTTGGCCTATTGTTTGAGTAGTCAACTAATAAACGAATTATGAGAACTTTTCTTAGTAAGTGAAGTCAACCGTGTACCAATCCGTTTCAAAGTCCCACAGTGTTACGAAAAAAAGGACGTAA
>CP070689.1:1230685-1234062 GCA_020353155.1 Deltaproteobacteria bacterium
CGAACCAGGCTTGGCTACCACCTGACCACGCTCAACATCATCTCGCTTCACCCCACGCAACAACACCCCTATGTTGTCACCTGCCTGACCCTCATCCAAGGTCTTGCGAAACATCTCCACACCCGTACAAACCGTCTTGTGCGTCGGCCTAATCCCTACTATCTCTACCTCATCTCCAACCTTGATCAAACCACGCTCTAAACGACCCGTCACCACCGTGCCTCGACCAGAAATGCTAAATACATCCTCAATCGGCATCAAAAACGGCTTGTCTATATCTCGCATAGGCTCAGGGATGTAACTGTCCACTGCTTCCATTAACTCAAATATGCACTTAGCCTCACCACTCTCAGGATCGTCACTCTCCAAAGCCTTCAACGCACTGCCCTGAACGATCGGTATGTCGTCTCCAGGAAACTCATACTTCGACAATAACTCCCGTAACTCCAACTCAACTAACTCTATCAACTCCTCATCATCCACCATGTCTACCTTGTTCAAAAATACCACTATGTACGGCACACCAACCTGACGGGCTAAAAGTATGTGCTCACGGGTCTGAGGCATCGGACCATCATCAGCTCCAACCACCAATCTCGCTCCGTCCATCTGCGCCGCACCCGTAATCATGTTCTTGATATAGTCCGCATGACCAGGACAATCCACATGGGCATAATGCCGATTGCCCGTCTCATACTCCACATGCGCCGTCGCTATGGTGATCCCACGCTCCCTCTCCTCCGGCGCCTTGTCTATCTCGTCAAAGGAAACATACTCCGCCATGCCCTTCTTCGATAAATGCTTAGTTATCGCCGCCGTCAATGTCGTCTTACCATGATCTATGTGACCTATTGTTCCTACGTTTATATGCGGCTTCGTCCTCTCAAACTTCTTCTTCGCCATGGCGGTTCCTCCTTGGACTTTTTATTCCTTTCTTCTTAAGCAATCACCGGGGAGTTTATCTTGCCGCCCCGATGACCAATAACACCTGATTCTCCTCTTGACGCTTTAGCCGGCAGCCGCGGCCTTCACCTCCTCTGAGATGGAAACCGGTACCGGATCATAATGAGAAAACTGCATATGAAATGTGGCCCGCCCCTGGGTGGCTGAGCGCAAATCCGTAGCATAGCCAAACATTTGTGCCAAAGGAACGCGAGATTCAATCACCTGAACATTGGCACGAGTTTCCATTTGTGAGATTCGGCCTCGGCGAGAGTTAAAGTCTCCAACCACCTCGCCAATGTACTCTTCTGGCACCACAACTTCTACGATCATGATCGGCTCAAGCAAGATTGGTGCTCCATCCTTGACACCTGATTTAACTGCCATCGATCCAGCTATGGTGAAGGCGATATCTGAGGAGTCCACCTCATGATAGGAGCCGTCCACCAGGGTGACCCGAATATCCACTACAGGATAGCCAGCGAGAACCCCTTGCTCTAAAGCCTCTTTCACCCCTCGTCCCACAGAGTTAATGTATTCTTTGGGGACCACTCCGCCTACAATGCGGTCTACAAACTCAAAGCCAGCTCCGCGTTCATTGGGCTCCAGCTCTAACCAGACATGACCATACTGCCCACGACCGCCACTTTGTCTGACAAAACGACCTTCGGCCCGCACTTTCCGAGTTATAGTTTCGCGATAAGCTACTTGAGGTTTACCCACGTTGGCATTAACCTTGAACTCCCTCAGAAGCCGGTCCACTATTATCTCAAGGTGGAGTTCCCCCATGCCTGATATGATGGTCTCGCCGGTTTCTTGCTCCACCTTCACCACAAAGGTGGGATCCTCGGCAGCAACTTTGGCCAGGCTCGCCCCAAGTCTTTCTTGATCCTCTTTGCTTTTGGGTTCAATCGCAATTGAGATCACAGGTGCTGGGATATCCATAGCTTCAAGCACGATGGGCCGGGCCGGATCGCAAAGAGTATCTCCAGTGGCGCTATTGCGCAACCCCAAAGCTGCCACAATATCACCGGCATAGACTTCCTTGATCTCTTCCCTTTTATTGGCGTGCATTTTCAGCAGCCGACCTATCTTTTCCCGCACACCCTTGGTCGAATTCAGCACTTGGGCTCCGCTAGTGAGGCCGCCGGAGTAAATGCGGAGAAAAGTAAGATGTCCCACATAGGGATCATTCATCAGTTTGAAGGCCAATGCTGCAAAGGGTGCTTTATCATCGGCTGCGCGCATCTCCTCTTCTCCCTGGGGTGTAATGCCTGAGATTGCCTCAACATCCTTGGGCGAGGGAAGGTACTTGACGATGCCATCCAAAAGTAATTGCACACCTTTATTTTTGAAGGCTGCTCCGCAAAACACCGGCACTAACCTCAATTGTAGGGTACCACTGCGTAGCGCTGCCCGGATCTCTTGGTTACTGATCTCGTGACCATCCAGGTATTTCACCAGGATGTTTTCATCAACGTCGGCTATTGCTTCCTCCAGTGTTCGCCGATACTCCTCCGCTTCATCCCTTAGCTCATCATCAATTTCAACCACCTGGTAAGCGGCCCCCAGAGTGCTTTCCTCCCAAACAACCGCCTTCATTTCTACCAAGTCAATGATCCCTCTGAAGTCTTGCTCTTTGCCAAGGGGAATTTGCACTGCTACGGGAGATGCTCCCAATCTGCTTCGCATCATAGCCAGGCAGCGGTCAAAATCTGCTCCCATCCGGTCCATTTTGTTGATAAAAGCAATCCGTGGCACGCGATAGCGATCAGCCTGGCGCCAAACTGTCTCCGACTGAGGTTCCACTCCTCCCACAGCACAGAAGATGGCCACAGCCCCATCCAGAACCCGCAGTGATCGCTCCACCTCGATGGTAAAATCCACATGCCCGGGGGTGTCTATAATATTGATGCGGTGATCATTCCAAAAACAGGTGGTGGCAGCGCTGGTGATGGTAATCCCCCGCTCCTGCTCCTGCTCCATCCAGTCCATCACCGCCGTTCCCTCATGGACCTCCCCCATTTTGTAAGAGACCCCAGTGTAATATAATATGCGCTCGGTGGTCGTCGTCTTCCCGGCATCAATGTGGGCCATGATGCCGATGTTACGAACTTTTTCCAATGGAATCTGCCGAGCCATTTCTTTACTCTTCTTAAATCCATCGAGAGAATTAACGTGAACCCTGCCCAACAACGTCACATCTATTGATGTGAGATGTGGGATATGCGATGTGAGAGAAGGCAATCAAGGCGGAACAAAATCTCACATCTCAAATCTCACATGCCACATCGCTGCTTTTACCAGCGATAATGCGAGAAGGCCTTGTTGGCCTCCGCCATGCGATGCGTGTCCTCCCGCTTCTTCACGGCGGTTCCCCGATTTGCGGCCGCGTCCAGCAGCTCGTTTTTCAACCGCTCCGTCATCGTTCTCTC
>CP070689.1:1234162-1239742 GCA_020353155.1 Deltaproteobacteria bacterium
GGAGGACAGATGACAGAAGGCAACTAGGCACTAGGGACTATGCACTAGGCACTTTTCGATTTCGGATCTCGGATTGCGGATTTAAAATAAAGGAGACTGGAGTCAGCCCTTCGACTCCGCTCAGGGCAGGAATCCAGAATTCAGGAGAAAAGCAGTCAAAATTGAGTTCCTTTTAACTACTGGCTACTCGCTACTGGAATCTTTGATTGCGGATTTGCCGCGGGCTAAACCGGCTAAAAAGATTAAAAGTTGTAGGCAATGCCAAGGGCAGTTAGGTAATTGGTTGACTCATAGAAATCGATATTTGAGTTCGACACGAAAAAACCATTTAACCAGTCGATCCTAAAATCTTTTAGTCCAAAGGGATCTTTGTAAGCAAGGATTGCGAACATACCCAAATTGAAGTCCCTACGGGTCTTGTCAAATACTGGATGAGTGTCATCATACCATTCACGTTTGAAAATCCCATTTACGAATGCCCGCCATTTATCCCCTAAATATGAAAAAGACAATTGCGTGGCCAAAGCGTGGAAACTGTTTGCACTGCCTTTGGCATCCACGCGGGTGTATCTGAGAATTGGCTTTAAACTCATTCGGGGCATCAACTCAAATGAATATTCAGCCGAAAAGCGGTGAGATTTCGAATCTCGCTTAAGGTCGTCTAGGTCATCTGTTGTAAGTGGGCTAGCTGGCTGTGATATTAAAAACTTACCGCTTTGTTCTTTATCAATTTTTTTCTGTTTCCATCTATATTCCAAGCCCATGCCAGATGCCCGGATGTTCTCAGCCGCCAGCTTAAAACCGTAGGATGTGATATCAGTCTCTTTGCGATTCTGGCCGACTACAAATGGGTCCTCCCAGGTTTCCTTCTCAAAGGGTGTAATGGGAATAGCTGAAGCACGCAAACTCGTGCCATCCAACAGATCGTGCCGCACTCCTGCTTCAACTCGGAACTGACCTTGCACTACAGTTTCTGGCAGCACACCCAAAAAGAGTTGAGTACGTAATTCAGCAAAGGTATAAGCAATTAGTCCCAATGGCAGTGGCTTGACGTTATCAACACGCTTGCCAGACTTCTCCAATGAATCCGTTCTCTCGTTTTTATTGTCCGTGTTAAATTGCGAATTACTGCTTATGTATGCGCCAAGTAATTCGATGTATCCAGAAAAACCAGAATCTTTAGGTAGTGGCTTCTGAGCCTGAACAATAGGGGCAGGGAAACAACAACATACCGTAAAAGTAATTAACATAAAAATTGAGTTAAATTTTGTAGTTTTTTTATTCAAAGTTACTTTTTCCTCAAAGGTGAATTATGCTTTGACTTACAAATTAAAGTTATACTTTCTGTGTTTTTTGATAACTGAGCTTTATATTTTTTTAATCGGTACCTTGTCAATGGAGTATTTATATGGAGCATGGGGCAGAGGGTCACTAGCCACTTGTCGATTCCGGATCTCGGATTGCGGATCTTGGCTGCTCTGTGATTTGTTGCAATAGGTAAGGGCATCAGAAAAGGCCATACAAGTTTTGATATGGAGTGTTGTCAAAAAGTTTATTCAAAGCTATTAATTAGATATTTTGATCCGACCCCAAACTGAGAGAAGGACCATATTCTATGAGCAAGAAAAACCCTCATCAGGTCAAGGCATATCAAAGCGAGAAGTTTTTAAACAGCAAGGACGCCAGGGCCCTGCGCATCCTTTCCGAGTACCTGGAACCAGACAGCCGTCTTTCCCACTATAAGGTCAACGACACTATCGTATTCATGGGGTCAGCCCGCATCGTCTCCAGCGAACAGGCCCATGAGGCTCTGGTGGCAGCCGAGAAGGGGGAGGGCGACATCGAGCGTGCCAGGGTGCAAGTGGAGATGTCGCTTTATTACGAGGCTTCTCGAGAGCTCGCTCGACGACTTACGCAGTGGTCCAAGAGCTTGAGCGAAGAGGAACGCCGCTTCGTGGTCTGCACTGGAGGCGGGCCAGGTATTATGGAAGCGGCCAACCGCGGTGCCTCTGAGTCAAAAGGAATGAACGTGGGACTGACAATCTCCATCCCCGTCGAAGAATTCGTCAACCATTACGTTACCCGTGAGCTAGCCTTCCACTTTCACTATTTTTTCATGCGCAAGTTCTGGTTCGCCTATCTAGCCAAGGCTGTCATTGTCTTCCCCGGCGGATTCGGCACCTTGGATGAGCTTTTCGAACTGTTGACTCTGCTGCAGACCCGAAAGATGCGCAAGCACCTGCCTGTGGTACTGTTCGGTACGAAATATTGGAGCGAAGTGATCAATTTCGATACTTTGATCCACCATGGCACGATCAATTCTGAGGATGTCATGTTGCTGCACCGCACCGATTCGGTGGACGATGCTTATAAGTTCCTTGTGGGTGAGCTAAGTAAATACGCCGAAGTAGAACGGGGGGTCAGGCTGTAGAGTAAACGGCCAGATGGTCGGTGGTCGGAGCGCAGATTTCGGATTTGTGGGGGCATAGGGCATGGAGCATGGGGTGTAGAGTGAGGAGGAACAAATGACGACGAACATATATGGGTGGTGTGGCAAGATACTTAAGATAGATCTCTCTGAATTACGAATCAGCGAACTGAAGACCATGGACTATGCGGACCGCTTCCTTGGCGGGCGAGGGATTGCCACTCGGATTTACTGGGAGGAAGTAGGACCTAATGTGAGTGCTTTTGATCCCGAGAATCATCTGATTTTCATGACTGGTCCTCTGGGGGCTACCGGTGCCCAAGGTGCTTCCCGTTTTGAAGTCGTTGGGAAGTCCCCAATGTTGATGCCGGAAGGGTTCTGTTACGGAAACCTTGGCGGATTTTTCGGTCCCTTCTTGAAAAAAGCGGGCTATGACGGTGTGGTCATCACAGGACGGTCTGCAAAGCCGGTCTATCTCTGGATCCACGACGGAGCAGCCCAGATTTTAGATGGTTCTTTGCTTTGGGGAAAGGGTGTTTATGAGGTTCGGGACATCTTGAAAAAATCGCATGGAAAAAATGTGCGATTTGTAACGACTGGTGTGGCCGGTGAAAACATGTGCCGGAGTGCCAATCTGATGACAGATAATGAAGGGAGCGCCACCGGTGGGTTCGGTGCGGTGCTGGGATCTAAAAACCTCAAGGCCCTAGCCGTATTGGGTACGGGAAGCCCATTGGTGGCAAAACCGGAGGAATTAAAAGAACTCAATAAATTGACAATCCATTTAAATAAACGTGACCCACTCATGGCCCCTTTTCCTGAGGAACAGGTTCGTCGAACCGGACAGTCGTCTTGTTTCCAATGTGGGCTTGATTGTAAGTATAGAAACGCTTTTCGAACGGCGTCCGGGAAGAACGTTGTGAGAAAATGCCAATCCATGTTCGTCTATTTGCCATGGGTTTTCGGAAGACCGGGAGAGTCCACGGAGACCGCTGTTGATGCCACAGGGATCTGTAATGATTTGTCGCTCTGCACAATGGAAATGTACAATATCGTTCAGTGGTTGGATACCTGCTACAAGTCCGGTTACCTTACCGACAAGCAGACGGGGCTAGATATTTCAAAGCTGGGCACCCGTGAGTTTTTTGAAAATCTTGCCAAGATGATTGCTCATCGGGAAGGATTTGGCGATATTCTGGCCGAAGGTCTTCTTCGTGCTGGCGAGAAGCTTGGGGAGGAAGCCAGGGCTTATTTCTCAAACGAGGTTTCCGGTGTTGGTGATGGTGCCAGTTACTCTGCACGGGAATATCCTATGAACGGGTTGTTGTACGCTTTGGAACCCAGACAGCCAATTGCCATGCTTCACGAAGTAAGTTGGTTAACCGGTTTATGGGTCATGAATCAAGCGGATCCCAAATCTTCACCGGTAACGTCCGAGGTCTTTCGGGCCGCGGCCACTAAATTCTGGGGAAGCGACAAGGCGTGGGATCTTAATACCCATGAAGGAAAGGCCATGGCGGCAACTAAAATCATCGATCGAACCTACGTAAAAGATAGCCTGCTGTTGTGTGATTCAGTCTGGCCTTTGATGGTTTCCTGGAATACCCCCGATCACGTTGGAGATCCAACCCTCGAGAGTCGACTTTTTTCCGCCGTAACCGGCATTGAAACTGATGAAACCGGGCTTAGTCAGTATGGTGAAAGAATATTCAATCTTCAACGGCGCGTTCTTTTGCGGGAAGGACGGCGACCCAAAGTAGATGATGTTCCGGAAGAATTTAATTTTGTTGCTCCGGTTGAAACCGTGTTCATGAACCCCAATGTGATCGTACCAGGGCCGGGCGAAGAAGTAATCAGTCGAAAGGGCCAAACGTTGGATAGAAAAGTATTCGAAGATATGCGAAAGGAATTTTATGAACTGCGAGGCTGGGACTCTGAATCAGGCTCGCATAAGGTTGAAACACTCGAGCGGCTCGGGCTGTCTGACCTCGTTTAAGATCTTATAAGACTGACAAAACTGGCTAACCGGCTAGATAAAATATCCAGATTCATGAGATTTCGATTTCACTCGGTGGAGGGCCTGTGTTCGGATTCGTTCTTATTTCCGCCATCACATTGATGCATATTTACGTATTTTGGCGAGCCGCCTCGGTGCCTGTTCTTAAGCGGTACGTTTCCGGAAAGCTTCTCATCGGAGCAGGCCTGGTTCTCTGGGCAACCTTTCTCTTGGGCCGCGTACACGGTCACCACGGTATAGGTCCGCTGGCTAAGGCCCTAGAGTTACTTGGCATGAACTGGATGGCCGTGCTATTCCTTGTCTTTGTCTGCCTTCTTGCGATGGACTTCATTACCGGATTCGGCTTTCTCATGCCCAGGCAAGCACCTTCGTTACGAGGCATAGCGTTGGTTGCCGGTCTGGTGCTTTCGCTGATCGCACTTTTTCAGGGGTTGCGGCCGCCGGTGGTGCAAGACTATGAGGTCTATTTGCCCGGTCTTGCCCATGAGATGGATGGCACCGTGCTCGTAGTCATGTCAGACCTGCACCTTGGTAATTTACTCGACGAGCGCTGGCTGGAAGCGCGTGTCGCCCAGGTGCAAGCGCAAAAACCTGACCTCGTGGTTCTGCTGGGAGATCTCTTCGAAGGGCACGGCAAGTCCCCAAGTGAACTACTTCCGGTTTTGCACCGTCTTTCTGCACCTCTCGGTGTCTGGGTTGTCCCCGGTAACCACGAGTTCCACCATCGTCGCAATGGGAGTACGCTTCTGATCGAGGAGGCCGGCTTTCAGCTGCTGCGCAACCGTTGGGTCAAAGTTCGACCTGGTCTGGTCATGGTTGGCATAGACGATCTTACAGCCATCCGCCGCTCTGGTCAGGGTGGCGATCCCATATCGAAGGCGCTGGCGGGTCGACCTCCGGGTGCAACCATCCTTCTCTCCCACACGCCGTGGCAGGCCGACAAAGCAGCGAAAGCAGGAGTAAACCTGATGCTTTCCGGCCACACCCACGGAGGTCAAATTTGGCCTTTCGACTATCTGGTTAAAAGCGTCTACCCGCTGCTTGAGGGGCGGTATGAAGTGGACGGCATGACGGTCATCGTCTGTCGCGGTACGGGCACCTGGGGACCCCGTATGCGTCTCTGGCGTCCCAGCGA
>CP070689.1:1239842-1281633 GCA_020353155.1 Deltaproteobacteria bacterium
ACATCCGAGACGTCTGGCAATAGCAGCCATCTGTTTATTCCGTTTGTTTTTGGAAAGCTTGTCGACTTTGGTGACCACGATTATGACCTCGATGGAGGTCGTCTGTAGCCAATGCCAGAGGTTTAAGTCTTCCTTGGAAGGTTCCCGGCGAATATCCAGAAGAAGGACCATTCCCCTCAGATTTGGCCTGCTGGTCAGATAGGTCTCCACCATGGGACGCCAGCGTTTTTGTATTTCAGCAGGCACCTTTGCGTAGCCATATCCGGGTAGGTCCACAAAACGGTAAATCTCATTGATCTCGAAAAAATTGAGGAGCTGGGTGCGACCAGGTGTCTTGCTGGTACGCACCAGTTTTTTGCGATTTAGTATCTTGTTGATAAGTGAGGATTTTCCTACATTTGAACGGCCAGCGAAGGCCGCTTCCGGCAGGTCCGCGGGTGGGTACTGCTCTGGGGTAACCGCACTACAGATAAACTTTGCTGAACGTATTATCATTGGGCTCAAACAGGAAGGTTATTAGCTGGAAATGATTTAGCCTCACCAGTTGGCAGTGCCAAGATAAAGGCGAACCTAGTTTTGCCTAGTGCATAGTGCATAGTGCTTAGTTTCCCCTTTGCTATACGCTTTCCGCTTTGCGAGTCTTCAGGTAACGCTCGAGTCGATCCATGCCTTCGGTGATGTTCTCTAAAGAATTCGCATAGGTAAGTCGGATATACCCTTCAGCGTTCGGGCCAAAATCAACTCCTGGAGTAACACCCAACTTGGCATTGTGCAGAATATCAAAGGCGAAGCTGTAGGAGTCGCTGCTAAATCGCTTAGCATTGGCCAACACATAAAATGCTCCAGTCGGTTCAACCGTAATACCAAAGCCCATTTTCTTGAGTCGCTGGATCATGTAGCGTCGCCGTTCATCGTAGGTGCTTACCATGCGAGCCACTTCTTCAGCCGCTTCTCTGCTTGTCAGGGCCTCAACTCCAGCCCATTGAGCCATTGCACTGGCAGAGATGAAAAAATTCTGCTGCATTTTCTGCATGGCACGAACGAAACGTGGCGGTGCAATGACATAGCCCAACCGCCAGCCAGTCATGGCGTATAGCTTAGAGAAGCCATTCAAGACGAAACATTCGTCAGTGTATTCTAGGATTGTATGTTCTTCCCCTTCATAAACTAGACCGTGGTAAATCTCATCTGAAATAATCATCGATCCAAGATTGGCAATCTCAGCCATCCGCTCTGGGGACAGAAGGTTTCCGGTAGGATTGGCAGGGGAGTTAATGAAGATCCCCCTGGTGCGAGGTGTTATTTTCCTGCGAATCTCTTCGGGCCGATACTGAAAACCATCCTCTTCGGCCACGGGTATCCTGATTGGAACCCCGTCGACAAATCTTATGAAGTTAGGATAACAGGCATAGTGTGGGTCCGAGATTATTACCTCATCTCCTGCTTCCAGCAAGGCTCCGAAAATCAGTAACATGGCAGGTGAGGTTCCAGAAGTGACAATGATTTGATCCGGGTTAATCTGCACTCCATAAAGTTTCTTGTACTGTTCACAAATGGCCTCGCGCAGTTCCAGGAGCCCCAGGCTGTGGGTGTAGTGGGTTTTTCCTTCTCTCAGCGCCCTTTCGCCAGCCTCTCGGATACAGATCGGAGTATCAAAATCCGGCTCTCCCACCTCCAGATGGATTACGTGCTCACCCTGTTTTTCGAGCTCCTGGGCGCGCTCGAGCACGTCCATAACTATAAAAGGTCTTATTTCTTCGGCGCGTTTGGTGATCATGGCCAAGTGTCTAAAATGAGCTAAAGTGTTCTAAAGAGCCTAAAATTGGGTAAGCGGTCATGGATCATAGGTAATGGATAGTTCGAATCGTTGAAATCGTCGTACTTCTCAAAATCCGCATGCCAAAATCTGAAATCCGTAATTCTGCTGGCTGTCTGCTGATAGCTGATATTTTTTCAAATTACCTTGTACAGAGGATACTCGATAATACCCTCTGCCCCGCGCTTCATCAGGGCGGGAATGAGTTCACGTACCTGATCCTTGTCGACCACGACCTCAATTGCCAACCAGTTACTCTGGTAGAGGTGCGACACTGTGGGGGCATTGAGGCTGGGAAGAATTTCCATCACATTGCCCACTTTGTCTTCAGGTACGTTCATCTTCAGACCAACCATATTCTCAGCCTTCAACGCACCTTGCAGAAGAAGGGAAATCTGCTCTATTTTTTCCCTTTTCCACGGGTCCTTCCAGGAGTCCACATTGGCAATCAACTGAGTGTTGGACTGCATGAGCTCATGGACTATTCTCAAGCCATTGGCCCGCATAGTACTGCCCGTTTCAGTAACCTCAACGATAGCGTCACACAATCCGTCAATCACCTTGGCCTCTGTCGCACCCCAGGAAAATTCCACCGTAACATTGACACCCTTTTCCTTGAAGTAACTGCGGGTGAAGTTCGTCAGTTCCGTGGAGATCTTTTTGCCCTCCAGGTCGGCCAGTTCTTTGATTTCTGACTCCAGGGGAACTGCCAGTACCCATCTTGCTGGTCTTTGACTCACCTTGGAGTAGATTAAATCGGCAACAACTTTTACCTGGGAACCGTTCTCGAGTATCCAGTCCTTTCCAGTCAGCCCTACATCGAAGGTGCCACTCTCAACATAGCGTGACATTTCTTGAGCCCGACAAATGGAGCAACTGATTGTAGAGTCATTGATCTCCGGAAAGTAATTGCGAGAGCTGAGAGAAATTCGCCAGCCGGATTTTTGGAATAAACTTATTGTAGCGTCCTGAAGGCTGCCCTTAGGCACGCCTAGTCTTAACTGTTGCACGGTGTAAATTACCTCCTCTTCTAGTGCGGCTAAGCCGCAGTCAAATTCGAAACGAATACAAATCATTAGATGTAGGATCAGGAACTAGAATTTCAAAACCCTCATCAAATATCTCACATCCCACATCTCACTTGTAGACTTCCTTGGGATCGAATACTCTAGTCGCAGTGGTTATGAGCTCGCCATCCTCAACCTTGCGGTAGAAACAGCTCCCGTACCCTTCATGACAAGCGGCCCCGCCTACCTGGTGAACCTTGAGTAGCACTGTGTCCTGGTCGCAATCCACGTAAATAGCACGAACTTCTTGAATATGGCCTGAAGTTCCTCCTTTGAGCCACAGCTTTTGCCGGGAGCGGCTCCAGTAATGAGCTTTTCCGCTGCTAAGGGTCTTGTCCCAGGCCTCCTCATTCATATATGCCAGCATCAATACCTGTCCAGTGTCATCGTCTTGAACGATGGCCGGTACAAGACCACCAGTTTTTTGGAAGTCAAGCATGTTTTTCCTTCCCAGGTCAAACCCTTTTGTTGAAAAACAGCGAGATCTCAAACCCGAGCACTTGTTGTTATTATACCCGTTTGGCTTTGTCAAGCCAGTCATTTTACATTTCGCATTTATCATTTATCATCTGTCATTGTTAGGAACCCTAAGTCAGCAGCTGTCAGGGTCTTCCTTCCGGTGCTCTCGTGTCAACAATCCACAAAATATTGTGCCAGAATTAATTCCAGCTGACTGTTAATTAAGGAATGTAGCCTTAACTTTGACCCTTTTCCTTCTTGCTAAGCAAAACATCTTGTTACGTTCCTTGCCTTGACATGAGCCGACACCTTCACCTAATATTAAGTTAAGTTCAACTTCCCGTTCTCGTCCAACCTCAAGAGATCATACCTTCGAATCTAAAGTTCCCCGACCACGGTTTAGCCCTGGACTTCTCACTCCCGTAAGTTGCAACTAATCTTGCCCAGTAGGTACGGAGAAATCATGATTAAATCGTCTCTGTCCCAATATAGAGTCGATAACGTGCCCCTTATCCTTCGGCCAATCTTCTATCTCTATGGTTACGGAGTGGCTATCCTATTATTTATCGGCTGCCTTATCTTGAGAAAGATGATTAAGGTTGAGATTTCAGGCCTAGAGAACCTCAGGAAACATGCCAACTACATCTTTTGCTTTTGGCATACCTTTGTTCCATTGGGCCTGATAAGCTCATTACCGAGCATCCCGAGAACCTTCGATAGAGCTTCTCATGCCTGGATGCAGCACCCCAGCTGGTACATGAAAGCAATTCATGTTGTGCTCCGATTGATGGGTGTAGATAAGATAATTCTGGGTTCCACCGGACATTCTGGTCGCGAGGCCGCGGATCAGCTTGTTGATTATCTGAGAGGAGGTTATTCCACTCTTCTGATGCCGGACGGGCCAGATGGGCCTCCCTACATACTCAAAAAGGGTATTCTCCACATTTCCATGCAAAGTGGGATTCCAATTGTTGCGATACAATTTAGTGCATCGAAATTTTTTGAACTTAAGACTTGGGATCGTAAGAAATGGCCCTATCCTTTTTCCACTGTAAAAATGAAAATCACTGCCCCAATTCAAATTACCAGCGATAATCTTAATGAGGCACAAAAAAGAATTACAGCAGCGTTGAGCTGACCTGTTAACTCTCAATTTTCCCCAACATATTGCGTTCATTTCTTTGAGGTCAAAGTTTAGATTAAGAAATGTAATTCACACTCTTACTATCATCGAAAATGAACTCTGGCCTTTCCCTCTTAATAGTCCAGATCGAATGTAGTTGATGGTTTTTCTTGGTAGGATCCTTTGCCTTGTGGTATCCTGACTCTAGACAATGTCTTTTCGATCTACAATCAGTTAAGCCAAGGGACCATAAATGAACCTCAAAGTGGGCTAACCTTGCTCCCAACGGAACATCTGTTATTCTGTTGGGAGTCTGAGATATTGATTGAGATTCTCCTGGACTTGGTGTGGCATTAAGTTTGACAGTACACCCAAGATACTAACTCTATTTACCCCCCAAACGCTCCACCTCCCTTCAGACCCTTGTCCTCCAGTGGATTTATCGTTTTCCGCCTCTTCACCGTTCGATCCTTGGTAAAGCTAAATCGCTCCGAGAATACGATAAACTGTTTAGTTTTAGAAAATCTCTGTCCCTTCTAATCCAAAGCTCTCCTACATTTAGAACACGGTAGCCAAGTCTAGGTCAAAACATGCGGTGGAGGACAAAAATAGATCTTTAGTCCTTGGCTGAGTAACAAAGACCAGGAGGTGGTTCCCATGTTCAATCAAAAGAAAGTAATGGATGGGAGAATTTTCAAGCAAATACGGATGCTCTCAATCTTGTTCCTTGCAGTGCTGATCCCGCTCACTGGCTACACAGCGGATTTAGATTCTGATCTTGTTAACGCAGTTTTGAAGGCCGACACTGCTGCCGTCAATGCCTTGTTGGCCACGGGTTCAGACGTAAACGCTAAAAATCGAGATGGTGAGACCGTCTTGATATTGGCTGCCAAATATGGTTACACCGACGTGGTGAAAGCTTTACTGGCCAAAGGCGCCGAGGTGAACGCGAAAAGTCGGGAAGGTCAGACCGCCTTGCTCTTAGCGGCTAATAATGGTCACGCCGACGTGGTAAAAACTTTACTGGCCAAAGGCGCCGAGGTTAACGCGAAAGATCCCTATTGGTTTGGCAGGACCGCCTTGACCTTAGCAGTTATCCGTGGTCACACCAACACAGTGAAGGTTTTACTGGCCGAAGGCGCTGATCTGAACGCGAGAGATAGATTTGGAGAGACGGCCCTGACCTGCGCAAAGAGATGTGGTCACATGAAGATCACTCGATTGCTCAAGGATGCCGGAGCTAAAGAATAACCAGCCATAATGTGGGAACTAACGGCGTTCGTAAGAAAGAAAGCGATCTGAGTAACAGAGAAAGAGTTAACGATCTAAACTGTATGGCAGGGTCAGAAATGGCTCTGCCTTTTTGTTTTGGAAAATGTAAATTACATACTTTAATCTTCACTATGTCATTCTATATTCAGCCACTATATATAATTATAGTTTGTAGTACGAATATTTGGCTAAAGGATGCGGCGCAAAGGCATTCAACTCTGACTTGCCCTGGAGGACAATGTCTGGTGGCCTCAAATGAAATGACTAATGACAATGGCTGAGCTGGCCGCAGGCCGCCATGATTCCAGCACCACGGCTTTGGCGCACGGTGGCGGTGAAATGCTTTTCCTGGAGAATTTTTTGGAACTCGTCGACACTGGTAGGTGAAGGAGCTTTGAATTTAGCCCCTGGGTACTCGTTGAATAGAATGATGTTTATCTTGGCCCGAAGACCTCTTAAAAGCTTGGCCAGCTTTCCAGCTGCTTCTGGTGAGTCATTCACACCCCCGAGCAGAAGGTACTCGAAGGTGATCCGGTTACGCCGTGGCAGTTCCAGGTCGCGGCAGGCCTTCAGCAACTCTTCCAGAGGATAACGTCTGTTGATGGGCATGATACGAGATCTTGTCTCGTTGTCCGCGGCATGCAGGGATACTGCCAGTTTTATCGGGAAAAGACTGCTAAGTTTGAGCATTTCCGGGATCAACCCCACTGTGGAGAGGGTAATTCGCCTGGTAGAGAAATTGAGGCCGCGATCTGAGGTGATTATTTCAAGAGCTTTGAGCACCTGCTCCAGATTGGCAAGAGGCTCTCCCATGCCCATGAATACCAGATTGGTCAGCCTTTCCCCCTCAGCGAGCTCCTTACGTGCTGCACATATCTGATCAACTATTTCACCGGCCGTGAGATCTCGGCGGAATCCGTCTCTCCCAGTCAGACAGAAGCGACAACCGTAGGCACAGCCAACCTGGCTGGAGAGGCAAAGAGTAAGCCTCTCTCCCTCATCGATCAGAACGCTTTCGATGCGCTCCCCATCTTGAAGTCGCAGTAAAAGCTTTCGCGTCCCATCAGCATCGGTCAGAACCTTTTCTCGCTTTACCGAGGAGATATGCGTGTTTTCGGCGAGCCAACTTCGAAAGTCCTTGCTTAAATCGGTCATTACCTGAAAATCTTCGGCGTTCTGAGAGTAGAGCCATTTGAGTAGTTGTCTGGCTCGGTAAGCAGGCTGCCCCCCTTGCTGGGCCCAGATTTCCAGCTCAGCCGGGGTAAAATCTTTCAGAAAAACAGGTTCGCTCATTTCCGTTTCACGTGATATTCATCAGTTACTCTGTCTTGCAGACAAACCAGATCAAACCTGGCGACACTTCCTTCCTCAAACCATTTTCTGCCAATTTCCTGGCAAGTGTTACAACTTTTTCTGGGAATCTGGATCGCTAGGAGGTGATTCCCCGTATCAGCATAGGAGTCGATCTTTAACACGCCGGCACATTCTCTGCAGACTCGAACAACTTCTTTTTGTTCCTCAATGATGTTGTCTGTATCGTAGAAGATGGTCTTGCTGCGCTCGACAAATTCCTTGCCCTCCAGATACTTCTCACGTTTTGGTCCGCACTGTTTCTTTTCCTCAAACAGAAAATCACAGGTACTTGCTATAGAACCTCTCACCTCGTCAGTCTGACTAATCTCTGCCGGATTGTAATCGGGCTCCCGCACCCAGGAATAATCAATCCCGGCAAGTGCCAAAATAATCCCGACGTTCACATAAGGTAAAGCCCCCTCAATAGAGTATCCCCCTTCAAGCACAGCGATGTGGGGCTTGAGCTTGTCTGTTAGTTTTGCATAACCCTGGGCGGAGAAGTTCATTGCAGTAATGGGGTCGCTGTAGTGATTGTCCTGGCCTGCAGAATTGACGATGATCTCGGGCTTGAATTCTTCCAATATAGGCAGAACCACCCGATCTATCACATAGAGAAACCCTTCCTCAGAGGTTTTGGGTGGCAGCGGTATGTTTATCGTGGTTCCAAGAGCATTGGGGCCACCCATCTCACGGGGAAAGCCGGAGCCAGGATATAGGGTGCGACCGTCCTGGTGCATACTAATGAAGAGAGTGTCCGGGTCATGCCAATAGATGTCCTGGGTACCGTCTCCATGGTGACAATCCGTGTCCACAATAGCCACCCGGTCCACCCCGTAGGTTTGGCGCATGTGCTCTATCATTACGGCTTCGATGTTAATATTGCAAAACCCTCGAGCACCGTGGACCACTCGCATGGCATGGTGTCCAGGCGGCCTTACCAAAGCAAAACCGCAATCCACCTTGTCTTCGAGCACCGCCTCAGCAACGGTCATGCATCCACCGGCAGAAATGTAGTGGCTTTCGGTAACAACAGTTTCCACTTTCGGCACACAAAAGTGGACACGCTCCACCTCCTTGGTGCTTGCGAGCGAAGGGTTGAATTCCACCAACCCCTCGATGTCCAATATACCTTCTTCGAAGATCTGGTCTTGAGTGTAGAGCAGACGCTCTTCCCTTTCTGGGTGAGTGTCACTGATAGCCCAGTCAAAGGCCGGGAAAAAGACCAGACCCGTTCTTATCTTCGCCTTCATGCGGTCGCCTCACTATAGGGACTTATGAGACCCGGCTTGACTTGAGCCCTCACCCGGATACTCCTTCCCACGGGGTAGAATCCCTTTACCATCTTAAATTCGTGATCCTCCAACAACTCCATTTCCAGATCATCTTCGTTGGCTCCAAGCCGCAAAGCTTTCTTCCGTAAAAGGTTGAAAGCGATTCTTGTTACTTCCTTCTTGGTGGCTCTCCAGTCGATTTTATCCACATAGCCCTCCTCCGGAGCGATAACGTAGCGACGATCCGTGTCCGCCATCACTGTTACCTCGCAGGTGGTTCTGGCAATGGCGGCGCCAATAGCGTTAGCCACATCGTAATTGGGCGGTACTCGAGCCTGCCAACCGCTCATGATCTCCAGCCTTGGAGCGAGCTCTTTTGCGGGACCCCCAATAACTATCAAGCCTGAGGGCTTCACCTGTCTTCCTTTTAGCAGTTCGTGAATGGTATAAACCGGCTGCTGGTTGACTCGCTCCACCAGTGCGTACACCGCCTCGAGAATAAGAGCACAGGTTTTGGACACCACTTCTTCCGCGGTCTCCTCTAAGTTTTTACCCATTCGTTCCGCCAGCCTGCGCATTCCATCGATAGCTCTTTGCTTTTGCCCACCTTGGGCTAAATCCAGGGTGATCAGGGCGTCAGTCGGGGTTGGCTCCGGCCCTCCATGGGCAAGAGCCCGGCCCTTTCTCTCGGGCCCGACTTTAAGTTCGCCTCTTTCCCATCGCACCCAACTATCGCCGCCGACACCTATGGAAAAAGTTCGGAGGCTCCGCACCAAAGTGTTAAAACCACCCATCCTTATTCCCAAAGGCTTTAGTAAAGGCACCCCATCCACCAGTATAGCTATGTCTGTAGTGGTGCCACCAATGTCTAAAACCACCTCTTCCTTTGTCCTGTCTGCAAAAGTGAGCGTACCCATAACACTGGCCGCTGGCCCAGAGAGAATGGTCTCCACTGCGTATTGCCCTGAAACCTCCTGGGCCATAGTGCCGCCGTCTGCCTTGAGTATCTCCAATGGTACCTGGATTCCCTCTTTATCCATACACCTTCTAGTTGCTTGGTAGAATTTGCGGCTAATTGTGGTTACGGCAGCATTTAGGTATGCGGTGGCAATCCGTCGGCCAAAGTTGAGATGGCCGGATAGTTTGTGACCTAGAGTAACACTGCTAAAGTTGTCCGCCAACAAATCACCCATTTTTAATTCGAGACCCGGATTGCGTACGCTGAATTTACTCACCAGCGCCAGATTGCGAACATTTTTGGAGCTCAATTCCTTGCCAATCCCCAATACTTCGTCATCGCTGAGGGGCGCCACCTCTATACCTCTGTGATCAACGGCACCGTTTACCGGATAGTAGTGGTTGCCTATTTCGTAAGCCCAGGGGTTAATCCCTGGGCCACTGGCAACAAGGACTCCCACTGGCTCTATTTTATCCTGCACGATGGCATTCGTAGCCAAGGTAGTGCTCACCACCACTCGCTCAATGGATTGAACCTTTAGGCCTTGTATAGCTTCAAAAATTCCGAAACAGACGGTTTGGAGAAGATCTTCCTCGTCAGTAAGGAGTTTGACCTTGCTGACGATCTCTTTACCCTGTAGGACCACCACGTCAGTGTGTGTTCCACCAACATCCAGACCAACAATCATTAACCACCTCTGCACTAAATGAGTTGAGCCTTCGCGGGGAGCTTGCAGCCCAGAATTTTGCGTAAGCACGGTTATATCATTCGCGCTTGCTGCGCTCCGCTCAGTCCCGCAAGCGGGTTCTCAGTTTCGCGGTCAGAGAAAGCCAAATGTGACATGTCCAGGCTAATTTCAATCGCGGCAAAGATAGCAGATACTTTTGGGAGAGTCGAGAGGTTTGGCATTGGAGATTGCAGATTTTAGATTTCAGATTCTGGATGCTGGATACTAGATTCGAGATGCTAGTCTGGTGATCACTCTTTGGCAGGAAGAGAGAACTACCCTATTGGATTCTAAATTTAATTGTGACTTCTAGTTTTTACTCTATGCTCCATGCCCTATGCTCTATGCCTTCCCAAATCTGCGATCTAAAATCTATTAGAGAGGTTTTTTGCCATTTAGTCGTTGGGCGAGAGTGTAGACTGTGTCGGCGTAATAGGTGCTGCGGTTATAGTAGAGGAGCACTTTTTTCTTCCCAGAATCACCCTGGGCTTTCCCCCAGCGATGAGCTCGAAGAAAAGAGGCAACACTAACTATGGCGTCATGGTGGTTGAAGAGATCTATGCGGCCGTCCCCATCGCCGTCCTGACCATAATGTTCAATATTGGACGGCAAGAATTGTGGTATGCCAATTGCCCCTTCACTGGATCCCTGCACAGTGAAAGGATCGATGTCATTGTTGTTAACGTAATTGATTAAGGCCTTGAGTTCTCGGTAACCGCGGGTAGCCCTCTTTGTCAAACGTTTGGCTATGACCTCTGGCGATTGCATATTACGTTGTTCCTCGGTGAGGCTGGCAAGGACCCTTTCCCGAATCTCTCCATCTTCTGAAGCTGCCATGGTTGAAAGCACATTGACCGCAACATACTTGCCCGGGTAAGTGCCTAGGGCAGTCTCTACCATAAGAACTGCAACCACCACCTCCGGTTCCACCCCGAAACTCTGCTTTGCTCCCTCCAGGGTTTGTCCGTATCGTTCCAGGTAACGGGCTGCTTTATTTACCGCATAAGGGGAGAGAAATTGACCATAATCAAGGGTCGCTTCACTTCGAACGAGGTTCCCAGCTACTACCTCGAGCTCCACCTTTGCCTTGGGGTTCTGATAAATCGACCTTACTAGAATAGGATCCATGCCATCAGAGATAAGTCTCTCCTGTAAATTGCCGAAAAGGCTCTCTGAACCGCAGACTGCAACAGGAGAAAGCAGAATCAGGAACAAAATAGCGGCAGCACAAGTTCTCATCCAATTTTCCATCATCGTTGCCAGCTTATTAGTAGCCATATAATTTCTCTCCAGTCCGGTCAGATCCGCTTTAAGGTGGCTAGATGTTAATCAGTTTCGCTCCAGATGTCACGCTAGATTGCACGAAATGCGCCAATAATTGATAGTTCTATCTCCTTTGTTTTAAAATTTGTCAACCTCCAGAACCCTCCTTTACTCTGTTATAATTTGCCTCCTTGGCACACAATAGCTGAAGTTGCCAATCGTTTATGAAAAAACCGGGCAGTGTTTGCCTTGACACCTCAAACTGTGTCTGGCAAGGTATGCCGCTAAGATGGCCAAACTGTAGCCTGGCCTCAAAACAGAAGGGATGGTGTGGTAATGAAAAGTTATCGTAAGGAACTCTGGTTTGAAGTGCCCTCCCGGCGGGCCTTCATCAACATTACTCCTCAAGTTGAACAATGCCTGAGGGAGAGTGGGATTAGAGAAGGACTCGTTCTGGTTAATGCCATGCACATAACCGCCTCAGTCTTCATTAACGACGATGAATCAGGGTTACATCATGACTATGATGTGTGGCTGGAAAAACTTGCACCCCATGAGCCTGTCTCTCAATATCGCCACAATGTGGGAGAAGACAATGCTGACGCCCACATGAAGAGACAAATCATGGGGCGTGAGGTGGTCGTGGCGATAACAGACGGCAAGCTGGACTTTGGTACTTGGGAACGGATCTTCTACGGCGAATTCGACGGGCGTCGGCGCAAACGTGCCCTGGTCAAAATCATAGGCGAATAGGATGGAACCAAAGATGAAACATTTTGGAGACGAAGAGGTACGGCAATTTCTGACTTTTCACGGTCTGGAAAGGCAGATTCATAGTTTTACTGAAAGCACTGAGAACGCTTATCTTGCAGCTGAGGCCTTGGGAGTGGAATTAGGCCAGATTGTCAAATCGGTAGTCTTTCTGGCAGATGGAAAGCCGGTTTTAGTTCTCATTTCGGGGGATATGAACGTCCATACTAAAAAACTCAAAACCCTCCTTGGAGTTCGAAAAGTTAGAATTGCCGATGCAGAGACGGTTGTTACCGTGACTGGGTATCCGGTTGGAGCTGTCCCCCCGATGGCCCACAGGCAGAGAATCCCCACTTATTTGGATGAAAGTCTAAAACGCTTCATGAAAATCTTTCCGGCAGCCGGCACCACCCAGAACATGTTCAGCACCACCTTTGATGAACTGTTGAGACTCACCACTGCAGAGGTTATCGACGTGGCAGCTCCGAAGAAGAAAAACTAGGCACCATTCCATTTCACATTTCTCATTTCGCATTTATCATTTTCCATATGGAAAAAAGGCCAAAATTACAAGTTAGTCTAAGTCAAAATGAGAAATGATAAATGAGCAATGAGAGATGAAAAATGTGAAATGTTGGGGGGTATTGACTTGAAACATCTGTCTGGTTATTTATCTTTATGAGGCTGGGGCCTCACTCTCTTTCTCCTTTCAAATAACCCCGAGAGGCCATGGGTGCTTATTACGTAGCCTCTTATTTTTTTACCCTTTTAATTCAGGGCTAGGAAAAATACCTAGGTAGTTTATCGCGAAAAAATACTGCCTTTGCCTTATTGAAATCCCCACTTGATTATCGCTATCATGATAGTGTCTTCAGGGGTGTAAAATCACCACCTGTTTTGCAACTCTTTTCTCCTTACCCCACCGTTCGACCGCGCCAGACCATAAAGGCAACATGAAAGGTGGGGTTTTCTTTGTCCACTCCCTCCATGTCAACAAAACCCCTGCTAACCTGAGTGTGACTGACCAGTTAAGGGTATTCTTTTTAAGAGGGTAATGGTTTTTCTGATTGACGGGATTTCTTGATCGAGTATATCGTGTTTTAAGAAGTCTGGAAATGGAATGGAGGGGTGAGCTGCAAGCGACTCAACTCTTATAAGGAGGGAGATCATGTCTGTGGGTGCCTACAAGATTATTGAATTGGTGGGGACAAGTGATGTTTCTTGGGAAGAGGCAGCCAAGAACGCTGTGGAGACTGCCAGCAAAAGCTTGAGGGATCTGAGAATCGCTGAGGTCAAGCAACTGGATATGAAAATCGAAGGAGGTAAAGATGTCGCCTATAGAGTAAGATTAAATCTGTCTTTTAAATATGAAGTAAATGAGTGATGATGAGAGGATGCAACAAAACCGCTCAAGTCTACATACTATAATGAATTATCGGGTCCAGCATTCATCCTTCTGAAACCTAAGGGGTTGCTCATGGATCGTTCTGAGATTATCAACCTTTTGAAAAACTGCGAGTTTTTCAAAGGGCTGCAAAAAGATGACCTCGAGGAAATGGCAAATCTTTGCAGTGTGGAAGCCTATGCAGCGGGAGATCACATTTTTCGGCAAGGCGATTTGGGAGATCGAATCTACATTGTCGCCGAAGGCAATGTTTTTTTGGAACGATCCGTAGATCTCGGCACACGTAAAGGAACTGCCTTTATCGGAATGCTCAGCAAAGGAAGAGTTTTTGGCTGCTGGTCTACACTTCTCAACGAAAAGCACACCCTCATGTCCTCGGCCGTCTGCCGGAAACCAACAAAAGTCTTGGCCATCAAGGGCCCGGATCTGAGAAAGATTATGCTTCAAGACAATGAGCTCGGATTTAATGTTTTACAGAGGTTCTGCTTTTTACTTCGAGACAGGCTAAAGGGTGCATACGAGGCGATGGAAGAACTCTGAGAATGAAATTTTCCAGCCCCAACAGCCCGAACTAATCGATATCTTCTGCCAGCTTTCAAAATCCCATCTTGACAATCACCTTGTTACCAATTCAGTAATTTTCTGTTGGTTTATCTATCTAATGGATAATTGACAAAATCTAATTCCGGCTTTATGGTTCTATCCAATAGTTTTGATTGTACATGACAGCTCGTTCGAATTAGCGTGCTTCTCGCAGGCAAATTAAGTTGAGTTTCCAAAACTTCTTGTTGAGGTATACGCTTTTAATTTTAAGCAAACAAAAGTGGAGAGGGGTTATGAAGAAAAAAACCACGACATTGAGGATTGCCAGTTTGACTCTGATTGTATTTCTGTCGCTAACTGGGGCAGTGCTGCCACAGGAGAGGCTAGTACCAAAGGTCGATAACTTCATCCTTCTCATAGATAAATCAGGCTCCATGTTTCTAACGCAACAAGGCGCAGGTCCAACCAAAGCTGAACTGGCCAAGGAAATACTGACTGAAATGAACAGTTTTATTCCTGAACTCGACTATATAGGTGCGATACAGTCATTTCCTCCTAATAACATCCTGGTTGGACCGAAAAGATATGACCGCAATTCATTCAAAAAGGCCATAGAAAATTTGCCGGTAAAGGGGACCATCTTTGGCAATCGGACACCCTTGGGAACCGGCATCCTTGATCTTGCCGAAATTTTAAATGAAATGCCTCGGGGAAAAACCGCGATTATCATTTTCTCCGAAGGCGGAGAAAACTTGGGTGTCGAAGCACTGGAGGCACAAGACAGATTGCGAGCAAAATTTAGTAATGTATCATTTCACACCGTTTCCATGTCTGATAAGGAAAAAGAAAGAGCAACTCTCAGGGAAATGAGCAACCGCACCGATGGTATTTACGTGGAGGGCAGCGATCTCTTTTCAAATAAAATGGCACTAGAGCGTTTTGTCAAAGAGGTATTTTATCTCGTTCAAGCTCCTTTGGACAGCGATGGCGATGGTGTTATTGATGAGGCGGACAAATGTCCCAATACGCCAAGAGGGATGGAAGTGGACGCACAAGGTTGTCCTCTGGACAGCGATGTTGATGGCGTTGTCAACTATGCAGACAAGTGTCCCAACACTCCGCCGGGGGTGGCTGTGGACAGTTCCGGCTGTCCTCCCGACAGTGACGGTGACGGTGTGCCTGACTACTTGGACCAATGTCCCGGGACTCCCAAAGGGGCCACGGTGAACGAGGTGGGATGCTGGGCCCTTAAGGCGACAATGCTTTTCGATACCAACAGCTCCTACATAAAAACTGAGGCCCACCCACTTTTGGATGAAGTGGCCTCCATCTTGGAGAAAAATCCTCAGATAGAGGTAGAAGTCCAAGGATACGCAGACAACACTGGGACCGAAGAGTACAACCAGTGGCTATCTGAAAGACGAGCCAAAAGAGTAATGGATTACTTGGTGGCCAAGGGTATTGATCCTGAGCGTCTGCAAGCCAAAGGATATGGCTCCACCCGGCCGGTGGCGTCGAATGCCACTGAAGAAGGACGGGCCCAAAACCGGAGGGTGGAACTGAAACGTATGCCATAGAGCTGCAGCTATCCGTCCAGATGACAGATCCAACAGCTTTATTGTTACTTGAGTGGGTGGAGAATCAACTCGCATAGACATAGACTCGAGATTCTTCTTTGATCTAATCAAAGGAATTGCTTAGTAGTCCCTTTCCTGATTAGTGCCAACTAAGTTACCACCATGCTGCGCACCTTCTTTACACTTCTTAACTCTTTAAAACTATTGACTTATTCTTGTTCGCCCCAAACCAGCTGCTAATTAGGTTGTTCTTTTCTCTACAGATCATCCGCAAGTTGCCCGCATTTTATCTAGAATAATATCCAGTAAAATCAAACAATTATAAAGCCAAGTTCATCAAGAACCAGGTTTGGCACAAAGGTTGCCATTGGAATAGATTAGGGAGGTGATTGTTTTGACGTACAGCAAAATAAAATCGTGTCCCGCATTTGAACAAGGAATATGCCCTCACCAGATTGAGATGGAGAGGGTCTATCTCATACCCCAACTATTACCTATTCGTGAGCTTCGACAATCCGAAAAGACTTGCCTTGCCTGCGCCAAATTGCAATACAATGGAGGGGAGAGACCTGCGGGCAGCCCCGTAGACTGACCATTCAAGTATGCCAACATGGCTTGACAAGCCTAATCCTTGCCAACACCCTTGCAATGATGTTAAGTGTTACCTGCCCGGTTAGACTACATTTAACAAAATTTCACCCTTCGCTCGAGGTCTGAATGGATGAGGGAAAATACTGCAGGATCTAAGGCAGGATCCTCTAAGGGACCCATAACTCCTACGAACATCCGAAATATCCTTTTTGTTTGCACTGGCAACACCTGCCGCAGCCCTTTGGCCGCAGGCTTTCTGAAAAAGTTGTTGGAAAGGAATTCCCTTGGCGAAATGGAGATTGGCTCGGCGGGCCTTACAGCCTTGCCAGGCAGTCCTTCATCTTTCCATTCTTTACGGGTGGCCCTCGAAAACTCAGTTTCTTTGGAAGAGCACCAAGCCCGCCTAGTCACTGCGGAACTCATTGACAATGCAGACCTGATAGTGGTCATGGAACCCGGACACCGACAGCGGTTGCTTGACCGCTACCCTCAAGCTTCTGACAAGATATATCTCCTTCGGCATTTTGCTCGCTATGGTTCCCGGGAGCGGGGAATCAATGATCCTTACGGTGGCAACCTGGAAGCCTATCGTTTCTGCTTTGAGGACATCAAAGAGTGCGTAGGGTCACTACATGAGTGGCTCCTCGAGGCTAGTCAATCCTAGCTTCTAAATAGTGGCCGGTGCCGAGTGTCTAGTTGCTTTTTCGGGGTTTGCCCTCACCACTGTTTATGGTACAGTCGCCACTATGACTCACATGGGCCCGTCTAATTACCTGTATCGCTTTTTTCACCCCATCCAGGTCCGTTTTATCGAGACGGACCAGCAGGGGCATGTATTTTTTGGTCACTTCCTCACCTACTTCGACGTGGCCCTCACCGAGTACTTAAAAGCAATTGACTACAGCTACGACAAATTTCTGCAAGCCGGGGTTGATTTTTATTACGTGGAGTCACTATGCCAGTACCGCGACCGGGCCTTTTTTGACGAAATTCTCCATGTTCATGCCAGGGTAGGAAAAATCGGCAATTCCAGTTTCACTTTCGAATTCTCCATCTTCGAGCCTGAATCTCAACGGTTCATTGCTAACGGTCATATTGTCGCGGTGGCCGTTGATCCATCTACATCCAAGCCCATTCGCGCACCAGAGAGTTTCCGCCAAGCCGTGGCTCGCTTCGAGGGCAACGGCAGCCAACCTTCTTGAACCCTGTCAAATCAATAATCAACTTGCATATCGACTTGCCATAGAAGGGCCCTACAAAACCTCATGCAGATCGGTTACAGTTTAGTTTGTTCGCCCCCAGATCAGTCTGCCAGCCACCTAACCATTTTTGTAAAGCTTCGAAATAAGGAGGAAATAGGATGCTCGTCTTAGGGATTTGCGGAAGTCCCCGGAAGGAAAAGACATCTGGGGTTTACAAGCTTGTCAACACTGTCCTGGAGGCAACGGGTTTGGAGTACGAGTTCGTTCACCTGAGAAAGAAGCAGATCTCGGGATGTATTGCTTGCCTCGGCTGCGTCAAAGACAACGTCTGCAAAGTGGAGGACGATCTGCAGTCCCTTCGTGACAAAATCGTTGAGGCCGACGCTTACGTCATTGGCGCACCCAATTACTACTCGGGGATAAACGCTACCACTCATGCTTTCCTGGAGAGATGGTTTCAGTTCCGTCACCAGGAAGGCGATATCCTCTGGGGTAAATTGGGAGTTGCAGTGGGTGTCGGGGGCACTGCAGGTCACTATCCGGCGGATGAAATAGAGAAGTTCTTCCTTTACAATTTTGTTGAAACAGTGGCCAAGGTCCCAGGGCAAGGTGCAGCCAGTTGTTTTTCCTGTGGCTATGGTGAAACCTGTAAGGTAGGCATACCATACTTTCTCCATGGTGAAGGAGTTAAGATTGGCGATGATATTATTCCCGATGTGAGCAAACAACCAGAGGTAATGCAGACAGCAGTTGAAGCAGGTAAAAAACTGGGCCAGAGGCTCAAAGAGGGACACAACCGAGCACAGGTGACTGAAAAGATGCAAGCAGTTATGATGGAGAAGTTTGAGGGATCAGCTTAAGATTTATTTTCTTGCATAAATTGAAATTAATAAGGGACCATCTTCAGCAAACGAAGGTGGTCTTTTGTTTCCTCCTTTTTCAACTCTCCTCATTGCATTGGAAATCTTTTGAACTTATCTTGCTACACAAACCAGGTAAATGACCAATAGAGCATTGACTCATACTGTTGATTTCGAAAGTGGGAGACTCAAGGAATGTCTTGGAGCATTATTAGTGTCAACCTATTACGTCTGAAAAAGCACGCCATAATAGCTCTGGGCTTACTCTGTATCTATGCAATTTGTGGCTTTCTAGTAGCGCCTGCAATCATCAAATACAAAGCACCAGCAATCATTACCGAGCAGTTGGGTCGAAAAGCCACGGTAGAGCAAGTTAGGCTCAATCCGTTCGTGCTTTCACTCACTGTCAGAGGCTTCGAGCTCGAGGAGCCAAATGGCGAGCCCTTCGCCGGCTTTGAAGAATTCTATGTCAATTTCCAGCTATCCTCCCTTTTTCGCCTGGCCTTCACCTTCGCCGATGTCAGCTTGATTGCACCCTACGGGCATGTGAAGATCTTGGCAGACGGTAAGCTCAATTTTTCAGATCTCCTTGCCAAAATGGCACGGGAGGAATCCCCGCAAGATCCAAGTGGCGAGTTGCCTCCTGTAAGAATCCAACGATTGCACATCGACGGGGGACGATTAGTCTTCAGTGATCTGTCCATGCCCACCCCCTACGAAGAGAAGATTTTTCCCATACAACTTACTTTGAACAATTTCAACACCCGTAAGGAAGCCAATAGCCCCTATAGTTTCACTGCCTCCTTAGGTGAAAGCGCGGTTATTAGCTGGGAGGGAGATCTCTCGGTTACCCCCTTACGGTCGCAAGGAAGGTTTGCGATCAACAAAGGAGATACAGTCGATCTGTGGAAGTACATTCAGGATTACGTCAATTTTAAACTGACTAGCGGCAAAGTGGATATCTCCGGCAGTTACATGTTTGCTCTAACTGGTGGTGCTCCAAATATTGAATTGACTGAAGGAGAATTTGAACTCAGTGAGTTGATATTAGTCGTTAAAGAAAGCGAAAGCATGATCCTCTCGGTACCTTCCCTGTCCATACGTGTTGCCGGGGCAAATTTAATCAACAAGCAGGTTGTGGTTGCTGCGGTTACCTCAAAAGGGGCAAGGGCTAATGGGTGGCTCTCACCCGATGGCAAGTTCATGCATGAGACGGTTTTTGCCTTGGATGCTCTCGAGGAGAGGTTCGATAATTGGTCGGCAAGGGGAGATGAACCAAAAGAGGACACCCAGCCTTGGGTCATCAACATTGATGAGGTGAATCTTGAAGACTATGCAGTTTATTTCGAGGACCGTACTCTTAAGGAACCGAAAAAGATTAACCTAGATTCCATAGAGGTTGACCTAAAGCATTTAAGCAATAAAAAGGGGGCGCAGGCAGAAATTAACGCTGCCCTGAAACTCAATCAGACTGGAATTGTGGAGGTCAAGGGGCTCGCCACCATTAATCCTGTGTCCGCCGATCTTACCCTGAAGGTGGCTCAGAATCCCGTTAAACCCATGCAGCCATATGTTGATGCGGTTGCCCCAGTTGAACTGGCGAGTGGCACAACAAATCTCGAGGGCCGGGTATGGTATCAAGCCCTGGGTGGTGATGGACCTAAAATTCGTTTTGAGGGCCAGGCTGATATTGAAAATCTCAGGACATTTGATCGCAGTAAATCAGAGGATCTTTATTCCCTTAAGAAATTGGCGATCAAAGGACTGGCACTTGATCTTGATCCTAACAAGCTGAGAGTGTCTGAAGTTTTTCTGAGCCAACCTGATTTCAAGGTCGCTATCTGGCCCGATGGAAAAATCAATGTGGCAACCATTTTATCCATGAAGGATGATTCCACCAAGGAAGCGGAGAACGGCAAGAAGGTGGAAACACTTTTAGATAAGGTGGTTAAATATATCACTCTCCAAATAGAAGGACCCATGCCAATCACCGTCGATACTGTCCGGGTTGAAAAGGGCGCGGTAGATTTTTCCGACCTTTTTGTAAAGCCGAATTTCGCTGCAGACGTCAGAAACCTCAAGGGAAGGGTAAAAGGTTTGTCCTCCAAGCCTGGGACTCGGGCAGATGTCTTGCTGGAGGGCGAGGTAAACAAATACTCTCCGGTGAAAATATCCGGCCAGATAAATCCTCTCATCAAAGACAAATATGCTGACCTGGCAATGTCATTCAAAAACTTCGACCTTAGCTCAACCTCCCCTTACTCAGGTAGGTTTGCTGGTTACACCATCGAAAAAGGTAAGCTATCATTGGATCTGAAATACCAGGTGTCTGAAAACGTTTTCACTGGTGAAAACAGAATTACTGTGGAACAACTCACCCTGGGTGAGCGGGTGGAAAGCCCTGATGCCACCAAACTGCCGGTGAGCCTTGCAGTAGCCTTGCTCAAGGATGCCAATGGCAATATTAAACTAGATGTACCCGTGAAGGGTGACATCAACGACCCCCATTTCGACTTTGGCAAGGTTATAGCGCACACTTTGAGTAATACAATCACCAAAGTGGTGAGTTCTCCTTTTGCCGCCCTCGGCAGTCTTGTTGGAGGAAATGGGGAGGAACTGAGTTATATAGAGTTTGAATTCGGCAGTGCGACCCTTGGTCCAGAACAGATCGAAAAACTGGATAAACTTGTCAAGGCACTTCAGGAGCGACCCGGGTTGCGGCTTGAGATTACAGGTAGGGCCGACAAGGAAAATGATCGGTCTGTACTGACTAAAATTGAAAACCAGGCAGTTGATGATGAAAGGCTGCTACTGCTTGCTCAGGACCGGTCTGGGCAAATTAAGACTCACCTGGTCGAAACCGGAGGAGTCTCAGCCGAAAGGATATCGCTAAACCGGGAGCAGATACTCGAGTCTTCAGAAGGCGATCACTCCCGGACCAATTTAAATCTCGCGGGTAGTTAATGGCAAAGATGTGATTATGGACAACGAGGAGCTTATCGAAAAACTGGCCCACGAGGTGGCCGAGTGGGAATATTCAACCTATTATTTGGAGAAGGAAGAACTCTTCGACCTCGAAGGTTTTTTACTGGACCACCATGCTCATGCTCTTAAAGAAGAGCTTGAAGAGACTTACGGTAGACCTCTCAACGAAAAGTTCTGGGTCGGCTCCCTCGCCTACCAACGGCTGAAAAGAACGCGGGAGGTAGTAAAAGAAATGGATGCCGAGCAGGAAAGGAAGCGAGAGGAGTTTGCTGAGTCGCTAGTGGAAAACAAGAAGGCCCGAGAACAACTATTGAGAGATTTGAGAGCAAGTCAGCGGAGAAGTCAACTTAGAGTCATTCCTGGTGGGCAGAGCAATTCCTCAAAAAAATAACCTCCCCAATCCAAAACCCCATAAGTACACCCTCCTCTCCCTATAGGTAAAAAATTAGCCTCACCTCATTAACCACTCTTTCCCCTCCCCCTTTACAGGGGAGGGGAAAGAGGTTGTCGGACAGTCTCTACAGAGGAATCGTATAGAGGTGAGTTTTACTTGATTGCACTGGGCTGACAAAGTTGATCCGGCTCCATGGCGACCCTGCCGCAACCCGAGCAGGAATACTTCATGGCTGCCAGTTTGTCCCTGCACATGTGTTTGGTATCCGTCTCCGGCGTGCCGCAAAAGCTGCACTTGGACGCCTCTCCGCAGGGATTGCATAAATGTCCAGGTTCACTTGCAACGGCTCCGCAATTTTTACAGGTGTAAGCCATATTTGTTCTCCTTTTTTATAGTCAGTCGATTTCTTTGAATTGAACTTCCTTTTTATCCATAAGTACTAAGGCAAGAATGTCAACCTCCTTCCGCTCTCAAATCCTCCTCTCGCCCGCTCTGAACCTCTCGAAGGGCCCCACATCACGTCTCTCTCACGTACTCTCAGCGCTTTGCTTTTGTAACAAAGGACAGCCAGGTTGCGTAATTGGTTGAAATAGTAAAAAGTTTTCATAAAATAGGTCCTTGATGTTGGATGCTTGATTCTTGATGCTCGATGCTGGATACTGGATTTTGATACGCGACTCGAGTTGAACATCTGATCTGGAATATGGGATCTGTTTTGTAATAACTTTTGCGAATTCTCTGGCCGTTGACCCTATGCCTCAGTCTGCAATCAAAGTTCTGCCCTTTTTCAATGCGAATTACATATTTATAATTGCAACTTGAGATTAAAATAATAGCAGTGGTAAGTAAAAATAAAAAATTGGAAATCATAACTTTAAGTGGTAAATACAATGCTAAATACAAAATCATAAATGAGAAATGACAAATGCAAAATGATAATTTACTTGTGCTTCCGACTCCTCCGCGAAAAATCATCCTGTTATTCTTACTAACTGCGTGGCTTACAAGCTGTGCTCCAACAAAGAATGTATGGTATCAGGAAGACATTTCAAGCGTGATGATGCATACCGACCTTGAATCATGCACAACTGACCCCCAGGATGATAGGAGGCTGGCTTACTGCATGCGGGCCAAGGGCTACCTGCAAATCTCCCAACCCCAGGCGGAACTGCTATCTGTGAGGTCTCTGGAGGAAGAGGGGTTGGATGCTGAAGAAATTGCCCAGAGCCTGCAATGGAGCAGGAGAAAAGTCTTGCTCTACCTGGACGAAGATTATGATCTGCCCCGTACTGCTTCCCTCGGTCGGCAACCCGTAGAAATCGCAATGAAAATAGGCAAAGCGGCAGTGAGGCCTCTAATATATGACCTTAAAGACCGTGATCCTCTAGTGCGAAGTAATTCGGTAAAGGCTTTGGGCGCAATTCAGGACCCTAGGGCAGTGGAGCCTCTAATTAAGGTGCTGAAAGACAAAGATCCTCTCATTCAAAGACAGGCGGTACAAGCGCTCGGAAGGATCAATGACCCTCGGGCGGTAGAACCCCTGATTGTTGTTCTGGAGGATAGAAGAAGAAGACCCTATGTACGAATGAGCGCGGCAGAAGCCCTGGGTTCACTGGGAGATCCCAGGGCAGTGGAAGCTTTGATTGTGGCCCTCGAGGACGAACACTGGGAAGTGAGAAGTCACGCTGCTGAGGCGCTGGGTAGGATTCAGGATCCCCTTGCAGTAGAACCGCTTATTGGTGCATTGAAGGACCAGGATGTCACAGTGAGGGGTAATGCGGTGGACGCACTGGCCAAGATCAGGGATCCCCGCGCTCTAGAACCTCTGTCTGCAGCCCTGACAGACAAGAGCAGAATGGTTCGCCAGAAAGCTGGTCGAGCATTGACATTGATTGCTGGGGAAGACTTCAGCGACCGCTAAGAACCCCAGAGGAAGTTGCTCAAGCAGTCTTGCTCTCTGCCAAGTACTGCTCACCTTTTGCGGCGATCTTGTATTCGGGAGGTCTGCCAACTTCAACAGATATGTTTATGTATGCTTGTTCCTTGAGAACATCCAGATAAGGTTCTAATTTGGGGCCAACTATACCCAGTAAATCTGACAAATCTTCCAAGGGATATCCCGTGTCCCCGGCTTCAGAAAGGAGCGTGAGAACTCTCTTCTGAACGCTCTCCGGTTCAGCTGCTTCATCTTTCTTCTTGCCACGTTTCTTCTTCTTTTTGATTACAACTCCCGGGGAACTCCGAGGTTTGGGTTTCGGCTCGCTGGTCTCCTTTCTATCCCTCAATCTCTCTTCAATAGCGCCATCTATTTCCTCATCTAACCCTTCCTCGACCAGCTGTATCTCCGGGGGCGTCTCATCAACCTTCTTTGCCTTTTCGCTTGCCACAGATGCAGTATAATCTTGGCCCGCCGTTGGAGCAGTTTCAGCTCCAGCCCGAACTTCAACCTGCCCTTCACTTATATGAACGGCTGGAATTTCTCTATCGCTGGCTTGAGCTGATGATGCAATCGATACCAGAGTAGCGCGCAACTCGGCTTTCATGGTGTCATAGGAGAGTCTTGGAAGTCGCTTGATGCCGAATCGTTTTGCCAAGTCGTTGAAGAGCTGCTCCATAAAATCTTCATTTTCAACCTCCAACACGTCGAAGGTGCGAAGGTGTGGCGGGAGACCAACCTTGTTCAAACCCGAGTGGCAGATACAAGTTATCGCTATACTCTTGGTCCAGGCGCAGCCGAATTCAAAGTGTATCCACGGTTGACGGATTGATTTCGGGCTACATATTACCAAAAGGAGCTCGGCACTGGTCAGTGAACCATCCAGTTCCACCAGCCATTTATCTCCCACCCCCCTCTCGCCAGAATTGCTGCTAAGGAACACTTCAAATTGTCCAAGGAAGGTAGATTCAATGAAGTCCTTCAGAAGTAAAGCAAACAAGGCCTCGTCTGAAACATGGCTGATCAATATCTTCAATTCTTCATTCCTCCCAAGATTTTTTTCTCTTCAACCACGTACACTTAGCACGACTCGTGCCAAAAATGGTCAAAGAGGGAGTCATGGGTTAGCCCATAAAAAAAGCCATGCCCAAATGGCATGGCTTTAACACCAAGGCTTATTGCAACACCCACAAGGCTCTGGGTTTTCAGCACCCTCCTAACCCAGTTGCTCGCAGATGCCCTTTCCATAATCCTGGCAGGCGCGCAAACCTTCTGCGCCCTCAACAAGGCCCTCCTTCAAATTGAACGAACCTAGATGGGTCATCTTCATCCTGAACACGTGCTCCATGGTGTCGAAAATTATCGCGGGCGCATCTCCGCTATGGGTATATGAACCAAATGCGCCGCCTACCTTGCCTTCTAGGTTTGCCTTTTGGGCCAAGAAAAGAAATGTCTTCATCGTACCGATCATGTCCCTGTGGTAGGTGGGGGAACCCAGGACATAGGCATCATAGCCTTGCAATTCTGCCTCGCTCTTGATTTGGGTAATCTTTTTGAGTTCCGCCTCGTGACCTGCCATGCGGATTCCTTCTGCAATAGACTCAGCCATTTTTTCCGTTTTGCCAGTCCTGCTGTCGTAGGCAATCAGTACCTTCTTCATGTCGAAACCTCCTTTGCGATTTTAGATCAAAGAGTGCAGATTACAGATTTAAGAACTGGTAATTGTATTCGAAATCTTAAATCTGAAATTTTAAATTAGCCTAGGATCTTGAGTTTGCCATGCCAAGCACACCGGTTGCAGTATGTCTCCGTCTCTTGGTCTACTTCTGGCAAATCGGATTCATCCACTTCCGAGCTGAATATCATTTTTCCTTCTGACAGATCAAATTCGTAGATTTCATATGGATCTGTGGGGTCTTTGGCATAGAAACTATTCGAGCCGCAAAGTGGGCATTTTAACTCGGCCATTTCCCGCTCCTAAATTTCACCACTAGAATTTTTATTAATACCACCTAATCAGGATTCATGCCAAGGGCACTTCCCAAAGTAAATTAAAATAAATTAAGTAATATTAAGTGTTTAAATTAAAATACCAAAATTGATCCCGAGTGTACTACCCACAGACAATGAGACATATTTGAGACACTTTAGACTTGTTACATAACCGAAAAATTTATCTTATTGAGATTAAAAACAATTTAAGTGGACTACAAAAGCAGATAATCCCAAGTGTATCACATTAATTTATGAAACATATATGTCTCATGAGACATACAAAGACAATTTAGTCCCCCACTGTCTGCCTGGTTAAAGGAAGGGAACAGCCGGATCGATTGAGATATCTTCTCTAGCTCATCATTTGCCAATAGTAATACCCTCTTTCTCATAAAGATCTTTAACTCCGGCTTTTACCAGGGCGGGGTTGAGAAGGAGTTTATATTTCTTCGATCCTCTTGCATTCACAAAGGTATCTTTGAAAGTGAGATCCACTTTCTTCAATATCTTTATATTGCTATCAAGCAAAATAAAGTGATAGTTCAAGCTTCCAAAAGCCAAGACCGCCAGAATAGCCACTACCGCGGCAATTTTTTTCACAATACACCTCCATCAGCGAAGCCTTCAGGCAGAAACTCCACGACGGCTGGGCTCCCCTGCTCTCTGGTAAATCTCGGTACCGGCACGGGAGAGAAAAAATGAGGACCTAATGACTTTCATCTGCAGAAGCCTTCTGCCTCTCGGATTTTTGAGAGACCAAGATAACACTAGAGGGCTCTGCCAGGGCAAACTCCTTGACAGTAAGACCCCTGAGTTCTTTAGCCATGGCCTGGTCGAGATCGTTGATCACCTGGTCCACAACAAATTCAGCTGGAAGGTCGTTAAAACTGGAGTTGTGCGGTTCATCGGCTGTGCGAACTGCATCGAGAACTTCCTTTATTTCCGTTGTATCCAAGGGCCGCCCGGGTAAATAGGTAGGGGGATCCGTTGCGGCACTGGCGAGTATTCGCTTGTTTTCAAGGGATTCGATGATGGGCTCCAGAACATCGGCGGGCACATGCAGTTGCTGAGCGAGATCGTCAAGGCTCCACTCCGGGCCGTTGTGATAGTGGTTTTGCCCCACCATGAACATTACCAAGAGCGAAAGCCTTTCCTTAAGCCGATTACTCAACCGCAGACGCCGCCGCTCGGGCGTCAGAGACTCTGGATGCTGGTGATAGTAGGCAATGTTTGCACCCACCAGGAGAATCAGCCAGCTCAAATACACCCAGAGCATGAACATAATGAGGATGGCAAAACCGGAATAAATTGCTGTGTATTTGGTAGAGCTGGCTACAAATGAAGCAAAACCCCAACCCGTAACCTCCCAGAGAACACCTGCGGTGATTCCGCCGATTAAAGCAGAGATGAACTGAACTTTTTTGTTTGGCACTAATACATAAAAGAAGGTAAACGCCGTAATGATCAACAGGTAGGGGAGCAAATGACTTCCTATCTGTAAAAAACTACCGAAGGGCTCGATGGCCACCAACTTTTGAACTACTGCCGTGCTCGTCAGAGTGGCTGTGATGCCGAGAGCAGTAAATATTAGGACCGGGCCTATTAAAATGATGCTCAAGTAGTCGCTGAACCTCTGGGCAAATGGCCTGCTCCGCTTGACTCGCCAGGTGTAATTGAAAGCCGATTCAATTTTCTGAATCAGTGAGATAACCGTATAGACTAAAAGGGCCACACCCAGAGAACCCAAAACTCCTGCTTTTACATTGTCCACAAACCCTATGATCCGTGAACTGATCTCGACCCCTCTCTCTCCTAAGGGGCTCAGGAAGTTCAACAGCAGGGGTTCTATCTGATTGTGCACTCCAAAGCCTTTAAGCACGGAAAAGCTAACAGCAAGCAAGGGCACCAGGGCAAGCAAGGTGGTATACACCAAGCTCATGGCTCGGAGTGTTAGTTGCCCGTCCACAACATCCCGCACGACAACATAGCAAATCTGGACCGATTTCGTCAGCCAGGCCTGCCACCAGGGCAAGGCTGATAATTCTCGTTCCCATATTAGTTTCTTCAGATAAACACCGATTTTAGTTTTATATGGCATAGTGAAACTACGTCTCTTTCCTTTCACCCTGTTCTTCCAACAATAATGTCTAATACTGACCACTTAAAGTGTACTTGTCAAGAAGACCTCCTTCTTTGCTTGCTGCATAAGGTGTTTGAGATGTAGCAGAATATCATGCCCTTGCAACGAAACAGTGGGCAAGCATCATCTTATCTCCCTAAAATTGCGCACTTTCTACTTTTTTTTCGAGAAAGGGGCCCCATCTTTAAACTTGGCACTCTTATTGCGAGAGGTTTAACCCGAATATTTGATGAATTGGTGCACGCCAAGAAAGTCGCGCAAGAATATTAATCCAGTTGTTGGGAATTTCTCAGAAATGGAACAAGGAACAATGACAGAGTTCTATTGCAAGAATTCAAGGCCAGGAGTTTTGCTAGATAAACAAGAGCAAATCCGGCTGTGGCTAATAATACTTTTGACCACCTTATTTTGCCTTTCTTTCATCCCCCATTTGGCTCAGGCGAAGAATAAATATTATTATGTCCATGTCGGTTCATTCAGAGCTAAGAGCAATGCAGTTAGAGTCGCAGAGGACTTACAAAAAAAAGGATACAGTGCGGTGGTCAGGGGCGAAGAGGTCCCCAAACTGGGATACTGGTATCGCATATACCTTGGCCCTTTCTCCACCTACAAGGAGGCAAAAATAAGAAGTGACGAATTGAAGAAGAGAGGGCTTGTCAAGTACACTGCCATTTATGGTAAGGACTCTCCCATTAGGGAGGACATGGCGAAAGCACCTAGGATTGAAAAAAGGCCAGCTCTTGTTCCGCCGCCGCCTCCAAAGACTGAACCATCGGTTGCAAAGAAACCAACTGCAATACAGCCCCAAAAGGTAACCCCAGCAGAGGCCAAAAAAGCTCCTCCTGTCTCACCTACACCGCCCCCTGCCAAGCCGCCACCAGTCAAAGTCAAAGCAGAACCTCTTGAGGAGGGACCGTTGTGGCAGAAGAGAGGATACGGCAGGAATGTTGCGGGGGGCAAGTTTTCACTTGCTTGGCAGCACACCTACCGAGAAGTCCAGACTGAGGTAACCGATCGTAAAAATGGTTCGGTTTCAGGCAATGAAAAATATAAATTCGATACTGAAATGCACCTGGATATGTTGAGGATCGGCTTCGGGATTACTGATTTCTTGGGACTGTTTGCCGATGTCGGTGTCTGTTATGACGACTTTGACGACATCAATTTGGCTTACGGAGGAGGGGCCCGGCTAAATCTTTTCGAAGTAAAAAATGGCACCATGCGAGGATTTTACTCTACCCTTCAGGCGGAGTATTATAAGGGCAAGCTGGAAACTGATTATCAGTCAGTGGGGGGAAACAAATTCTCCAAAGAAGCTGATTGGTGGGAATTTTCCGGCAAGGGAGAATTAGGACTTGTGCGTGATCGTTTTGCCCTCTACTTTGGGGCGACTTATTTCATGTACAGCGAAGACACCGATCGCAAACAGCTGGAAAACACACCACCAACTGTTGTATATGAAGACGACTTGGAAGAGGAAAACAGCTTCGGCGCCTACGGCGGTCTTTCCCTTCATCTGACTCCAGGGCTATTGATAAACGTGGAGGGTCAAATCCTAACTCAGAACTCCATTGCCGCAATGGTTGAATACCGTTTTTAATCTAAATGGGATAGCCGTGGTTGAGTTGGAAGGTATTGCCTTTTTGTAAATCGGCAGGAAAGACAAACTGTTCGAACTCGCGAGGTTCCGCCCCGTCCATTTCTACCTGAACTATATAGCCCTGTTCAGGTACCAACCAAAAGACCTCAAAGTCAGGGTTCTCCACATCAACGATTATACGGGTGTATTCTTCATCAGCCTCACTTAGGTCTCCACTGAGGTCTTTGTCTAAAAATATTGTGACCATGGCTTCGACTGACTTGTATTCCCCAAAAGTCCCAGCAGCAATTTCTCCTCGTATGGAAGCCGCCTCCTTGGTGGGATTGATGTGCAAGACAGGTTCGAGCTTATATGAATGAGTTGGCGGTGGACCAGATATTGAAAGTGACTGGCTCAAGTCAAAATCGATGGTGAGATCCAGCGTCTTGCCACCCTTCAACTCGAAGTGAAATTCCCTTTCGATGCTCAAGCTCCCTGAGGGTAAAGCAACAGAATAAAAAACCCCCCCACTTAGCACAGCCACGCTACTAACTGAGGCTCGAATCTTGTCATATTTACTGGCCTCCAGTTTCGCTGGCTTCACCAAATGAGAGGTGTTACCTGAATGCAACTCGAGCAAATCAATGGCATAGGGCGAATTTACCAACTCCAAAGATATCCAGTCTCCAGCCTCACTGTGGACAAAGAACTCCTCAAATGTGATAAAAACCGCCTCAACTCCATGAGGAAGAGAGGGTCGTGCATCTGTTACCCGCACAAACAAAGTGCTCGATCCTCCGTTGAAGGAGACGAAAAACGAGACTCGGCAACCGAAAAAAAACACTAAAACCAGCATTGTTAGCAGGAGATATAACTCAATTTTTCTCATGCCTACTCTCTGTAGGCCTTTTCTAGCGCCTCTTGCACCGCGTTCATAATTACTCGGCTACTGTTTGTCGCCCCCGAAACTGCATCAACGGCGGTCGATTGTTCAGCTATTATCCTCTGGGGAATTATCTCATTAGCGTTATCGCCTTTCCAGGAGGCAAAATGTTTGATCAATTCTATGTCTACAATTTTTCCTTGGGAAATTATCACCCTCACCTTGGCGCTATTGGGCCCATGTCTGTAACCGCCCTCATATATTCCATCTGCTAATTTTCCCTCTTCAATTTCTGCCCCCCTTATGGGAGCCATTGTGCAGCCAAGGTCAAAGTAGAGCAAGACAGCTAAAATTGACAGAAAAAGTATGGGCGAGCAAAATCGCTTAAAGTCAGCTCTATTCATTTCCCTGCTTAGGTGGTTATGATCTACAGCCGTTCTTTGATATGTTAAAATAACGGTCATATACCCGTTAGGAGAGAATTTCTGAAATATTTTGTCATGGACCAAGGTTAGCACAAAGAACTTAAACGGGTCAATTTACTGGGAGATAACAATCCAGCCACAGCCGGACATCTAGAAGAATGGGCTGTCCTTATGATTTTTGCATCTTCCACTTGGGATCTTTTGATGAAAAAAAGTCTTCTCCATTGCTTACTCATACTGTTTGCCATACCCTCCTTAGCTCACAGCGAAGAGCCTACAGATGTGCTGGAAAAGACCGTTACCCTGGGAATAGGCATATTGAAAAATCCCCAATATCAGGTGGCAGGCAAAAAGGAGGAACAACGAGAACTGCTCTGCGACACTGCAGGGCGGGTCTTCGACTTCAGGGAGTTCTCCAGGCGGGTTTTGGCTTCAAAATGGCAGAGCTTCACTGCGGAACAGAGGGATGAATTCGTAGATGTTTTCGCCGAGTTTCTCTGCAAGTACTATATCACTAGGTTGCAGGAGGGATACAAAGATGAAAAGGTCATCTATCTGAGCCAGCACCTCGTAGGCAGTCGTATAGCTCTCGTCAGAGTTAACGTGCTGTGGAAGGGGGTGGAAGTTCCAGTGGAAGTGCGGATGTTGAAACGCAATTTCACTTGGAAAGTCTATGATCTTGTCATTTTGGGGATCAGCGGGGTAATGAATTATCGAGCGCAGTTTCATGCTCTTTTCCGCAATGAAACACCATCCGAGGTGATAGGACGAATTCGGCAAAGAATAAAGGAAGAAGAAAGGAGAGGCTAACTGATTAGGAAAAAGTTTTTATTATGTTGACTTTGGGGTTCTCTTTTTTGCCTGGAGCTCTCTGAGCCGTTCGCGGTAATATTTATTGAGGATGTCTTTTACAGCTGGCGACTGTCGTACCACCTCTTTCATGCTCTCGTAACTTAGTTCGCATAAGAGAGTATCTTCTGCAGCTTGCACAGTTGCAAACCTTGGCGCTGCAGTTAGGAAGGAAATCTCTCCGAAGAACTCATTATCCTCTAGGTAAGATACATGAATATCTTTACCCTCGTCGTCTTGAGTCAGCACCTCGGCTTTGCCCTCCAGTACGATGAACATTGATCGGCCCATATCCCCCTCTCGGACAATAACTGTCCCCTGCTTGACAAGCCGCAGCTTTGCCGCCTGGCCTACTTCTGTAAGCTCTTCTTGGGGGAAATTGGACAGAAAGGGAACTTTGGAAAACGCTTCCTTAAACCGGGCCGGCAGTTCACCACCAGCCGGACCTCGAGAAACATCTGTGTGGGTCAGTTCTTGAGTCTCACCGCCAACATCTATTCCATCCTGATCATTCTCTTGCAAAAATCGCAGGGCCACATCTCCAACCCAGACAATGTCTCCGCTGGACAGGGCAGCCTTCTCAACCCTTTCACCGTTTAGGAAAGTTCCATTTCTACTTTCCATATCCTGGACAAATGGTTGTCCATCTTCCAGATAGACTACGGTGTGTTGTCTGGATACGGTAGAATGGGTAAGACGGATGTCGTTTTCCTCTCCCCGCCCTATGGTCAATCGGCTGTCCAGAGGAAAGATCATACCTTTTGTAAGCCCTTCCTCGGCAATGAGGTATGATTGGATCATTTCGGCCAGATCTCCGTATTCGACTATGCAATCTCTCAGTAGCTTACCAGATTGAAGTTCCTGTCAAAGCACAGCGAAACTACGCAACTGCATAGACGCCTCTTCGCACCCGCTTGATTGTTCCTTCTTTGGCGGCCCTGTAGACAATGTTCCTAACGGTACTGTCGTTAAGGCCGGTTGCCTTTATCAAGCTGGCTATATCTATGCCTTTCTTGTACCTCTTTATTGTTTTCAAAACCTCGTCCTTGGGAGATTCTTTCCTCGTCTTTCGGACAGGGGGCTTTCGCGCTAGGCCTTTTTTCCCGGCAGCAGCCTTAGCAGTTGCCACCGAAGATTTCGCTGTGGTAGCCCGGTCCAGGGTTGAGTTAATCCTCTGGACATCAACCATCAGAGCTCTGAAGCTATTTACCAATTTTTTTATTCTCTCGTTGCGCTCCGCACCCCCAAGCTTCGATTTTTGCCTCAGGCTATGCAAGGTCCGGGTCGCCTGGTGAAGAAACTGCATGGAGGCGGGGTCGGCTGAACCTTTTCTTACCCTCAAGTAGTTGCAGACTGGCAGGGTTAAATTAATCAACTTCTTGCTGTGAGAGTCATCACCGACTTTCTCTTTAAGAACCTCTAATTCCTTCTCAAACTTGCCAATAGTTTGCGGACTGATTTCCCAGTCTAGAGTAAGAAGGCTTGCCATTAAAGGTTCCAACATATGTTGTTTCCGTGTCATGGTTTGCTCCTTTTACTCAGGAAAGATGTTACTTGCAGGAGCACATATCGTGCCAACTCTTAAGATTTTATATTGTAGATTGGGGAAGACGTCCGTCACCTGCATCAATCTTAAATCTCAAATCTTAAATCTCATCATTCTCCCCCACTGGGTTGTTCAAGAATGATACCACTCGCGCTTCAAACCAGTACTCTTTCCGTTTATTGAAGGAGATAAAAGCCACATGGCCACCCGATCTTGGCATCTCCAGAAAGAAATTCGGATTTGCCTCTGCCTCCCGCAAGGGATAGCATTGCTCTGAGAGAAAAGGATCGTCCTTGGCATTCACCAGCAGGGTAGGAATGGTGATCTGGGGGATGAACTGTTTGCAGCTGGCTCGACTGTAATAGTCTTCCGCATCTCTGAAGCCGTGCAGCGGTGCAGTGTAGCGGTCGTCAAATTGTCTGAATGTCTTTATCAGATTGTAGCCATCATCACTAATCCTGCCGGGCATGATGCGCATTTTTGCCTTTATCTTCTCATGAAGCATCCGAGTAAATCGTTTCATGTAGATCTTGTTTGACCTCTTCGCCATTTCCTCTGCTCCTGAGGCCAGGTCGCAAGGCACCGAGCAGGTCACGGCCCCGATAATAGCTTTATTTATCTCCGAACCTCGCTCTCCCAGATATTTCAAGGTCAAATTGCCACCCAAGCTAAAGCCCACCAATCCTATGGCATGGTATTTTCCCCCTTGGATTATATGTTCCACAACCGCTTCTAAATCCTCGGTGATCCCGCTGTGATAGGATCGAATTGTCTTGTTGGGCTCGCCACTGCACCCTCTCATGTTCCAAGCCAGTGTGTCCCAGCCGCTACGGTTGAGTGCCCTTACAACCCCCAAGACATACCACCGCCCTGAGTTTCCCTCCAAGCCATGGGAAACAACTGCCACTCTACTCGCGCCGACAGAAGACCAGTCAAGATCGAGAAAATCTTCGTCCGGTGTCCAAATTCGCTCCCTTTTATATCTAACCCCCTTTACTTTTCTAAACAGATAAGGAAAAAGTGTCTGGATATGGGCATTACTAAATCCAGGGGGAGGAATATAGCTGGATTCGGCTAATACAGGCATAGCGCAATCCTCAATGGATTTTTCACCGCATCGCAGTTAAGAAGTCACTAGATGTGGGATATGGGATATGCTTCGTGTACAAAATTCTCTATGGGTTATCCACGACCTTGTTCCCCGCGGACGGCGAGGTAAATTGCTGCCAGGATTAGACTCCCTCCGATAAACTTGGTCCAGGTCAAGCCTTCGTCAAAGATTACATAGGCCAGAATAGTTGCGCCAATGGGTTCTCCAAGTAGACTCACGGCAATTAAGCTGGCGCTAAACCACTTGAGCGCCCAGTTGTAGCTGGTATGGCCAATGATCTGTGATATAAGGGCCATCCCGGCAAAAGCCGCATAAGTACCCGAGCTGAAACCAACAACCTGAAATCCCAGGGCAATAACTAAACCCCACAAGATTATTGCAGCACTACCGTAGCAAATGATTACGTAGGCGAGCAAGGAAAGTTTGCGCCTTAAACTACGACCCAGCAAAAGATATACGGCAGCGAAAATGCTGCCCAACAATGCCAAGAAATCGCCCCATAATGCTTGACCACCCGTGGCAAAATCCCCAGCGCCTATAATGACGCCGCCAATTACACTAGTAAAAATGCCGATTTTAGTCATCAGGGTAAGCCGGTCCTTGCTGATTACAGGTGTCAGAATCCCTACCCAGAGCGGATTTGTGTTAACCAACACCACACTGTTGGCCACAGAGGTATAAGTCAGAGATGAAATCCAAGCGGTGAAGTGCAAGGCAAGAAAAAGGCCGGACAATATGGCCAGGACGTAATCCCTCATCTCTAGCCCCATGATCTCATCTCTCACCTTCCACCAGGCTACAGGTGCCAGTATCAATGAGGCCAGACCAACTCTATATGCTGCGATCACCAAGGCGGGAGCTTCGGCGAGTCTGGCAAAGATAGCGCCAGTGGAAACGGCTAAAACGCCACTGATGAGGGCTAAAGAGGGATTGAAGGGAGGTCTGTTTTCCATCTCATATGTCATATACCACAGCTCGAACGCAATAATTAAGAGACGCCAGCGAGCATATCAAGAACGTACCACGATGGTAAAGACGGCAATGTCCGTCCCTGCATGAGCCAGCCAGGGTGCCAACATGCCGCGAGACCGATAGCGCAGGTACCCAAGCAAAAACCCATAAACAGAAGCCATTGCCACCCCTGCCAAACCCTTGGGAAAACCGACCTCAGAGTAATGCAACCAGCCAAAAATAACTGCTTGAATCACCAGGGAGATGATCCCAGAGCCCACAGCACTGTCTAAAGCCTGCAAAAAAATACCCCTGAAGATGGCCTCCTCAACCGCTGAATTAACCAGGGCAAAAGCCACACCAGCCAGGGGCAAAAGCCAGATAGGCATGGCAGGTATATTATCCCGACTGGCAGTAAGATCCGGCTGGCAAACTGAGGTCCACACCAGGAGAGCTGCACTTGAAGCTACCACAACGATTGATGCTAACAACCAAATGTCTACTCCCAATCGACCTGGACGAATCCAGAGGACTGATTCCCTAAGATGCCGACTTATCCCAACGATGACGCCATAAACCACCAGAGGCGTGACTTTGTAGAGAGGCCATGTGCCAAGGAGAGGCATGAGGAGGGGGACTAGGAGCCACAGGGTACAGAAAAGACAAAGGTGAAATGGTTGAACTGACCTGGTACAAAGGGCTGTGAAAGTTAGCAACAGAAATATGGCGAGCAGCCAGCCGGAGGTGGCTCTGTGCATGGACAAATAGATTGCAAAAAAGCAAACCACCGCCAGGGTAATTATTCTTTCCCCCGCCTTACCAAGCGGCGGATCCTCTATTAGCTTCCGAGTAGCCATAGATCTCCAGTTTTCAGAGTCCTCCGCTAAGTGCTGAGCACGTTTTTCATTTCGCATTTCGCATCTCACATTTCTCATTGATCATTTGCAAAAGAGTTGAAGCGGGGTGTCACCAAAATGCGAAATGATAAATGATAAATGCGAATTGAAAAATGGCCTTTCCCTTATCGCTTAAGGCTGACGGCCTGCCAGCCCCTAAAATGAGCCAATTAATGTTCGCTGAGAAAGGCCTAATGGCTTGGAATGTAGCGCAAATGTGTGGCAAAGTCGAGGAAGAGTGCGAAAAGGGATGCTACAAAAGGAGTGAGAAACCAGGCTAGAAAAATATGCAATAGGGTCTTCCGCTTTATTGTATTGACACCTTTAATGATTCCCACCCCCAGAACAGCGCCGATCACTGCCTGAGATGTAGAAACCGGGACCCCAATCAAAGCATAGATATGGACGGTTACAGCATGGGCCAGCACCACGACCAAGGCAGAAAAAGGATCCAGTTTCACCAGTTTTTTCCCTACGGTCTCCATTACCCCCCTGCTGAAGGTGAGGATACCTAAGCCGATACTCAATCCCCCAATGAGAGTAGCGGCAGAAAGGTTCAACATTCCAGCACCTACAAAAACTGCAGTTACGTTTGCCACATTGTTGGCCCCGAGAGCAAAGGCACCGTAGGAACCAGCAACAATTAGACACAACCTCAGAAGTATATCGGACTGGAAGATATTTAGGTTCATGCTGTTGGCTATTGCAGCCAACAGTTTATAGACTATTATTCCTAGAACTAGACCCCCCACGGGGGTCCCAACCCAACAAACCACAACCTTTTCCAGTCCGGCAAAATTGAGCTGGCGGTTCAAGAGCCCAACTCCCAAAATTGCTCCGACCACCGCTTGGGATGTGGAAACTGGCAGCCCCAACAGCGTCATGAGGGTTACGGTACAGGCGGCAGCAACAGATGCTATAATAGCTTGATTAGCGGTGAATTGAGTAAGGCCCTGAAGTGTTTCTATGCCGGATCGGCCCGCAACCAGCGCACCTACCAGGACGAAGGCAGCGGCTAGAATAGCAGCCGTCCAGAATTTGAGCATTCTCGATGAAACAGCTGAGCCAAAAACATTGGCTGCATCATTAGCACCTAAAGACCAGCCCAGAAATATGCCACCGAGAAGAGAATTCATTACACCCGACGTTTAATATTTATGATGTAGACACTTCTGGAGACACGGTCAGCCTGATCCGAAATCTCGCCCATCTGGACCACTAATTCTTTGAGCTGCATCTTCTCAAAAGGTTCAACGTCTGAAGCAAAAATCTTTCTAACTATTTCTCGCTCTATGTGGTCACATCTACTTTCGTGCTTGTCAATGGTGGACACCAGAGGCTTGATATCCTCGGTTTTCTTGAAATAGGCTTCTACTTGTCTCATCACTAACTCGCAGCATTCCAGAGATACCCGCATAAGTTCTCTAAGATCGGGAGTGATGAAATCCGGAACTTTGAGTTTCTGGCCTTGTATCATAAAAAGAACCGTCTCGAAGTGAGTGGGAATGAGGTCTATTGACTCTAGAAGTCTCAATATGTCACCACGTGACTCGGGAATCAGTACTTTTGAATACATCATTTCTATGATTTCGTTGCGAAAATCGTCAGCTCTTGATTCGAATTTATGAGTCTGCTCAATTAGAAAATCGCAATTCTCTCCCAGACCGAAGTCGAAATAGCAATCCATTGCCTTTTCAAAGTGCTCCTGAGTGCTTCTGAGATTATCCAAGTATTTTGATATGAGCTCTTGTACCTGCTGCTCTTTTCTGAAGAGGAATTTGAACATGTTGAATCCTTAGCAATGATGTTCCTGTAGACCAACAGCTACTGTGGGTGTGCTTTCAGGAAAAGGAAAATACTATTCAACTGTCCTTCATTGATCGTAGCCTACACCCCAGTAATTAGTGTAAACTGCTTGTCAAATATTACGCTTAACAGAAATCAGCAAGGTTTGTGCCATTTTGTCGGCTAGCCCGGATGTTTCATCAATTGCCGTCGCGAGACAACTGGCATGAGCGGGCTTGTGTTAGAGGAGAACCAATGATGAAGTCAAAACTTTATTGTCTGGTGTTAGCGCTGGCATCGTTATTGTTCTTGGTCACAGTAATACCTACACTGGCTGCGGAGGCAGGGCGTTATCAAGCATTAGAGATAAGTGTGGGTAAGAAGAGTGAATACAACATCTTCATCCTAGATACGAAAGAGGGGCACATGTGGCTTCTAGAAACCAAGGAGAGCAGAGTGGACGGCAAGCTCTCTGGTGGTTTGAAGTATCAGGGCAAATTGCGCCCAGGGAACAAGGCGGGGCAGATCATTTTTGAGTTCGGCAAGACAGAGTAAAAAGTGCGGGTCCCGAGGACTTAGACAGCCTCGCAAAATGTTATGATTTCAGGTTTCAAGGAAAAAAATAAAGGGTAAAACCTGGCACCTGAACACTGAAACCTTAGAATTGTGATTTGTTGCTCTACAATTCGATCGTCATTCCCTCTCTTGCATAAAAGGCCATGGGGAAAGTCTTCTGAACCTTCAATTCCACCTCAAAAAGAAAGTTATCCGAGTGTTCTGGGTCGTGATGAAATAGGGCAAGTTTTTTCGCTCCTGCCCGTTCTGCAACCTCTGCCGCCTGCTCCCAACTGCTGTGACCCCATCCCTTTCTCTCTTTTAATTCATCAGGAGTGTATTGCGCATCGTGAATGAGGAGGTCGGCATTTCTGGAAAGGGCCACTACATTTTTATCTAATCCATCCCCATGCTCTACGTCTGTACAATAAACTAGGGTCTTGTCGCCTTCCGTAATGCGATAACCGTATGCACCCCCAGGATGATTGTGCTTGGAGGCTACTATTTCAATGCCCATGGGGTGGACAAATTCTGTTAGGTCAGGTTGCCAGAAAGTCAACTGCGCCCCGATTTTATCCAAGGGAACAGGGAAGTAATCAAACTGCATCTGGGTGGCAAAAACGGACTTGAGATCTTTTGAACCTCTACCTTTGCCACAGATAGCCAAAGTGATGTTACGTCGCGGATCATTTGCAAGTTTAAAAAAAGGAAAACCCTGGATGTGGTCCCAGTGGGTATGGGAGAAACCGATTATCATCTCACTATATTGTTCGTGAGACGCGGCCAGAAGATCATTACCCAGCTTTCGAATCCCTGTGCCGGCATCTAAAATGGCGACTCTACCGGTGCTGAAAGTTACCAGAATGCAAGAAGTATTACCCCCAAACTCCACAAAGTCAGGATCGGGGACCGGAATAGATCCTCTCGTGCCGTAGAAGGTAACTCTCATTCTAGTTCCTTATCCTTTTTCAATATCTAGTCGGCATAGAGGCTGAGTCATTTAAAAACTTAACAATGGCACTATGGGGAGAGGAATTGACGGACAACTTTACCATAAAATATAGAGAGAAGGCAAAATTATCAAAGGGAGTTCAGTTAAATCTCAGTTGACTGGTAATAATTAGATGGGTTTGAAAACGATTTTTTTTGGACGGCTTCCCTATTCACCATCGGATATCAACCTGATGACCTCATCGGCCAAACTTTGGTCTAGTTTTTTGAGAACCCCCCATGCCTCTAAGGCTGAAGCTTGGTCGCCGAGTTTTAAATAGATCAATGCCAAGGCATAGTGGGCCTGTGCGTATTGAGGCTTGATCTGAACCGCCTTTCTGCAAACTTCCAAAGCATCGTTGTTGCGACCAAGCACAGTGTAGGCCACTCCGAGTCCTAAGTAGGCTTCGGCGTGATGGGGACTTAATGCAACCGACTTAGCAAAAGAGGCAAGAGCTTTCTCCCATAATTCCAGCCGGGAATAGGTAATGCCCAAACCGAAATAGGCTAGGGCATAATCGGGCTCGGCTAGAGCAGCTTTTTCGAAAGCCTCGATGGCCTCATGCCACCGCCTCTGATCATAATAGCTCAATCCTTTAGAGAAAGAAGTTGCAGCAGAATCATATGGGCTAAAATCATTAATTTCTTCACGATCAACATCTCCCTTACCGTGATATTCGCCAGCAGAAGATGTTAGGGCTTTGGAAAAGGTTGTCACAGCTGGAAGCTGAGAGATGGTAATGACCAGCGAAAATACTAAAAAAGCCTTTGGAAATTTAGAACCTGAAATCATATGTTCCCTTGACCCCTTTACCTTTACCCACCTTGGCTAGACAAGAACCATACCAGTTTGCCAATTTATAATAATATATAATATTAACAGCCATTTAAATCTATTGCAGGTTTGAGCTTGTTGCAGGATGGTGGCAAATGAATTCATAGATTGGTAAAAGAAATTCCACTTGTGGGCAATTTGGCGGGTGAAACAAATTCAGGTGGAGTGTAAGAGTGAAGATACCTTTTTGATTATGCTGATTAATCTTCGATCAACTGCTCTGAGATTTGGATCACTATTCACTTCAACTTCTAAACAGCTTTTTTCTTTTTCTTCTTTGTCTTTCTTTTGCGTCGTCGCGCATCCCAATCGGAATAAAGCTCAGGATAGGCTACTTTCCAAGGTTTGAGGAGCCAAAACCACTGGTCTGGATATTTCCTCACCATCTCTTCAACTATAGCAATCATACGCTGGGTATTCGTTTGGATATCACGGCGCAAGTCGCCCGTTCTCGTCAATTCAAAAGGTGTCTTCACCTGGATGGTGAGCTCGCCGTCAGGTTCGCGGACGGAAAAGGCTGGTAATACCAGACTCTTACATCGTAGCGCCAGTAAGGCAGCTGCAGGGGACGCAGTGGCCTTGTGGCCGAAAAAGGTAACCTCAACCCCCTGTTTGCGCCTACTCTGGTCTATCAACATACCAATTACTTCGCCCCTGCGGAGGCCCTCGGTAATTTTCGGCAATGCGCCTTTCTTGTCTACGATGATATTGCCTAGACGGTTGCGCGAGCGACTCAGCAGGATATCGGCCCAGCCATAACGCATCTTTGCCGCCACACCAAGCATGGGCTTTCTGTAATAATTGGTGAAATGAAGACCAACTTCCCAGTTCCCCATGTGGGCGGAAACAATGACTACACCCTGATTACCTTTTATGACATCGATGAAATTTTCCTCCCCCTCAATTCGGCACATGTTAAAGACTTCATCATGGGACATGAAAGAAGATTGGAACATTTCCACCAGGTTGATGCCGAAATTCATGAAGACACGTCTGCTGAGCTCACGGATTTCCTGGTAGGACCACTCAGGATAACAAAACTGCAAATTCCTCTGCACCAGCCGTCTATGAGGTACAGCTAGAGAATAGAAGATCAGCCCCAGAAGCCTCCCTGAGCTGATAATGAGGCGCCGAGGTATTCTGGTAATACCGGATTTCACTGTCCCATTTATATTGGCAGAGAGGGGAGCGGCTACCAGCGTCTGCCCCTTTCAACAAAGCCGCCCTTGGAGAGGCGGCTCGATAGGTTTCGTTGGATGGTGGGCGGGGAGAGATTCGAACTCTCGACTTCCGCCGTGTGAGGACGGCACTCTCACCACTGAGTTACCCGCCCACGTCCTATCCCTCGCGGGTGCAATCTCTATACACCACCGTACCGAATCATGCAACCCCATTGTATTAAAGAATTCAGTAGCCAGTAGCCAGAATTCAGAGAGGCATACGGCTCAAGGCTCAGGGCACAGGGAAAAATATTTAATCTTGCACTGCCTTGCACCTTGCATCTATCTCATATCTCAAATCCGCATTCCGCAATCCGAAATCCAAAATCTAAAATGCCTCAATTCCAGCATACCTAAATTCTCAAGTTATTTGCATGGTACTCCTGTAAAGAAGTGACCTCCAATTCTCCTTCACATATTGCCGCAATCGCCTGGGCAAAAGCTTTTGCACCGGCAATGGTTGTTGCGTAGGGAAGATT
>CP070689.1:1281733-1290262 GCA_020353155.1 Deltaproteobacteria bacterium
AGATTTACAGCTGGTAAATCGTAGGCCTGGGCTGGGACCGTGCACAGAAGGCCACCAACAAGACTGAGTGAGATTAGACACAATGCCAGTTTACTCGATCTAAATAATGTCGTCCATTTCATTTCTATTCTCCTTTCCCGACCGTGATCACAAGTTCAAGAAACAGCGCTACCCAGCAACTCCCCTCTTCTCCAAAGCCTATTGATCTCTCCCCACTGTAAATCTCGAAGAAATGAAAAGGGTTAAATGCGACAAAAGCGCAAAGCTTCCCCTCTGAAAGTTTTAGAAAAGAGCCATAGGCAGACTCGTGCTCGCCCACGGCCCTGCAATTTGAATTACTTTGGGTGGAGTCGATGTGGGCCGACTCCTAGGATAGTCCCGTGACCACAAGAATATAGGGAAGTTAGTGTTACAAGCTGTGGTTGGTGTGGCCCGATCCAGTTAAGTTATTGAATTCTATACTGCAAAGGCGATGCCAGTGTCAAGGTCAAAACAAAAGGTAGATTTGTCTGATTGAAATATACGGGTCAGGATTATGATGTGTTGAGCGGATAATTACAACAATCCATTATTCCATTCGGATGAAAATGCAACCCCCCCAGGGGGTGACAAAGTCACTTCCTCCCCATGAGGGCGGGACCTCGGGTGGGCCGGATTTTTCCCTATTTTTTTATACCGCTACGGTGTCGTACTATATACTATAGCAGGTGAATTTTTTCTTACTCGACCCATGCCTTGTACTAGTTTTGTTATGAGCGAAAGGTCGCACGATCTTCCTCCTGAATTTTTGTTCATACTGCTTACTCTACTAGCCATCCAAAAATATAATTACTACAAATGTATATGTTTATTATCATTAAACTTTTGTTGTAGTAGTGTTTTTCTGGCTTATTTAGTGCTTGATATATAATATACGGACCGCTAATATCCGCCACGTTGTGAACAATAATACGAACAAAACCAACGATGTATTGCTTGATTATCAGACTAAGAGGTTACAGGACCTCATTGAAGAGATCATTCAATGCTGTAAGAAGCAAACATCGGATCTATCGAAAAAGTTTAATATTCCCGAAGCAGAACTTGATTGTTTATTGCTATTTGGCGACGAGAGGTACCTTACGGCGAAATCCATTGCTCAAAAACTCGATGTGGTCAGAAGCCGCGTGACCAAGATCACTACCGGCTTAATCCGGAAGGGGTTGGTTGAAAGCATTGAAGACCCCAAAGACGCCAGGGTTAAACTAATCGGCCTTACCCAAAAAGGACAGAAAAAATCGAAAGAAGTGAGCGCTATCATTACTGATCTCCATCGAAAGCTGTTGTTAGAACTTGACCCTAAACAACGCAAGATGGTTCTGTCCTACCTTGAGGCGCTTAGGTTGGGGATGGAAGTTGTCAAGAAATAGCAGGTTTAATAGGGAAGATCATAAACTGCCTGACACTGAAGTCTAGTTCTCTGCTATTTGATCTAAATCTAATTTAGTTTTAGATCTTTAACATATGTTCAACATAGTTGAACGATCCGATTGTTAGCGTGGGCCTGATGTTCTGAAGTCCAGGCTGATCCCCTGGACTGTGAATTACATACTTTAATCCGCACTTTTCCGCTTGAGATCCAGTTACCCATATCTTGGGGTTGAACCAAGAAGGGGAGACTACTCACTTTCAGACTGGTACCTCGCAATCAGCCTTCATCTCTTTTTTCAGGTTTTCGCAAAGTCAGCTTGAAAATCAGCACAAAGGTGAGGATGATGATACCTAGGAGCCCCAACCAACTGACAGTTTTCAGACTGGCGATATTGACAGAGTAGCGTAACATGAGTGGAACATGTAACGGAGGATAATCTGGGGTATAGGGGTCCAACTCAACAGATTCACTAAGGTAAGCCTTGTACAGCTCATTTTGGCCCAGCCACCGGTAGATTTCGGCCCGAGTAGCATAGGCATAGGCGGTACTTTTCTGATCTCCCCGCAGCTGAATAGCCGTAGTTGAGTCTCGGATAGCCTCATCTATCATTCCTAAGAGACGATATGCTTCCGCGCGATAGCTGTAGGCGGCCGCCTGCCGGGGATTTAGCTCAATTACGTAGCTAAAATCCTCAATCGCACGCTCTAGTGCTTTGCTATCCTCCGGCTTTCCCAGACCGGTGTAACGAAGGGCCAAGCGGTTGATTTCAGCGATTAGCCCCTCGCCATGTCCCTTTTTAAAGCAGGCTAGACCCCTCCCCAGGTAGGCATTTAAACTGTCAGGCTTTAGCTCGATGACCCTAGTATAATCCTGGATGGCTTTGTCTAGCTTCTCCTGAAAGTAGTAATGTATCGCTCTTTTCTCGTAGGCCTCCGCAAGGTTCGGGTTCAACTGGAGGGCCTTGGTAAAGTATGCTATCTTTTTGTATGCCAGAGAGCTTCTAAGACCGCGGTTGTATAGCTCAACGGCGTCCTGGGCCCGAGCCGCTGCAGCAGTCAAAAATAAGCATACCGATGTTGCAACAACAATTCTTTTCACGGTTCTCTCTTTCTCTATCTTTCTATTTTACTATAGCCTCTCCTTTAGAACTAATGACTAAACCACCGCTCCACTGATACCTTTCATCACCTCACCCATGTCGTCCTAGCTCTTGTGGGCAGTGGCAAAATTGGTCAGCGTAGGATTTATTATCTTCTCTAACACTTCTTTGACAGTTCTCAATACATCGTACCAAAGCAAACTTCAGCCGAGTGCGGATTACATACTTTTATCTAAGCTTTGTCTCTCGAGAAACTGCTACCCTATATAGTAGTTAGCCTACTTCCCACCTGTTTGTCTTCCCTGCTCAGGGAGAGAGGAAGATTTTGCTTCTTATAAAAAATGACCAACCACTACCCGATTCCTCTTTACAACCTTATTCTGTATAATCATCATTCCCCGTCTAATTACAAATGAAGAATTTGAGACGCGCAAGAGAAAGGCGAAATGGAAAATATCGTAGTTCGCGGTGCGCGACAGCATAATCTCAAGAATATTGACGTCCATATACCCCGCAACAGTCTAGTGGTGATCACCGGGATTAGCGGCTCCGGTAAGTCGTCCCTAGCCTTCGATACTTTGTATGCCGAGGGCCAGAGGCGATATGTGGAATCACTCTCCTCTTATGCTCGGCAGTTTCTGGAAAGGATGGACCGGCCGGATGTGGACTCAATTGAGGGTCTGAGTCCGGCCATCGCCATTGAACAGAAGACCGCCAGTAAAAACCCCCGCTCCACCGTCGGAACCATTACAGAAATCTATGACTATTTGAGAGTCCTTTTTGCCAGGGTAGGTCAGGTTCACTGTACCGGCTGCGGCGAGAAGATCCAGGCCATGACCATTCAGCAAATGGTGGACAGGATCCTTACCTTGCCAGAAAACACCCGAATTCTCATACTGTCCCCAATGGTATGGCGTCGTAAAAGTAAGTTAAAAAGCCTCTTCAGCCGGTTGCGGAGGGAAGGATTCGTTCGTGTCCGGGTAAATGGCCTTGTCCTTGATCTCGACGAACCCATTGAGCTCGACCCTGATCCAGATCACCAAATCGAAGTAGTCGTGGACCGCTTAATGGTGCGGCCTGATGGTATCAGGCGGATAACAGACTCTTTGGAACTTGCACTCAGGACTGCTGAAGGTAGAGCCAGAGTGGCCATTCTTGACGGGGACGAATGGGATTTCACTGACCTACCTATTTGCCATTCTTGCAACCTGAAAATGGTGGAGCCTTCTCCACAACTATTTAGCTTCAACAGCGGGCTTGGCGCTTGTCCTGACTGTTCAGGCCTGGGAGTAGAGATAGAAAGAGAAGAAGTATGTCCCAGTTGTAAAGGTGCACGATTGAGGCAGGAATCCTTAGCAGTAACCATTGAGGATATGAATATCTATGAGGTTAGCAGCCTGGACATTATTGGCCTGATCGAATGGCTCAGCAAACTGCGCTTTTCACCTCAGCAGACTCCAGTGGCCAACCGGTTGATCAGCCAAGTCCGGCAGCGGCTGGAATTCCTTACCCAGGTGGGACTTTCTTATCTGAGTCTTGATCGCGCCTCCACTACTCTATCGGGTGGAGAGGCCCAGCGCCTTCGTCTTGCCACCCAGATCGGCTCCCGACTCGTGGGTGTGCTCTATATCCTTGACGAGCCGAGTATTGGCCTACATCAGCGGGACAACAACCGTCTACTGGACACCCTCAAAACCCTTCGGGATCAGGGCAACACGGTTCTGGTTGTGGAACACGACACCGAGACCATTATGGCGGCGGATCATGTCATTGATGTTGGGCCAGGTGCCGGTGATCACGGCGGTCATCTGGTTTTTAGTGGCAAGCCGGAACTTATTAGTCAACACCCCGACTCTCTTACAGGACAATACCTCTCAGGTAGGTTGACCATCCCCCTGCCATTTAAGAGGCGCACACCCCAACGGGGCTTTATCACCATCGAAGGAGCCAGGGCCAACAATCTGCAAAACATAACCGCATCTGTTCCCGTTGGTTTATTAACCTGTATTACTGGCGTATCAGGATCGGGCAAGAGCAGCTTAATCCTGGACACCCTTTATCTTGCCGCCGCAAAATCTCTTTATCGGGCACGGAAACATCCTGGCGCTCATGCACGAATTCTGGGTCTTGAAAAAATAGATAAGGTTATTCACATTGATCAGAGCGCAATTGGTCGTACTCCCAGGTCGAACCCAGCCACCTATACCGGTGTCTTCAACCAGATCCGCAATCTCCTGGCACAGGTGCCCGAGGCTCGGGCACGGGGATACAGGGCCGGTCGTTTCAGTTTCAATGTCAAGGGCGGCCGCTGCGAAGCCTGTAGCGGTCAAGGTATCCTCAAGGTGGAAATGCATTTTTTGCCAGATGTGTATGTTACCTGTGATCAGTGCAATGGTCTCCGTTTTAACCGTGACACCCTCGAAATCATTTACAAGGGGAAAAACATCTGGCAAATCTTAAACATGACTATCCACGAGGCCCTCAGGTTTTTTGCCAACATCCCTGCTATAAAAAACAAGCTCTCTACCTTGCAGGCAGTCGGGCTTGGCTATCTCAAACTCGGCCAAGCAGCCACAACATTGTCTGGCGGTGAAGCTCAGAGAATAAAGCTGTCCCGGGAGCTGAGCAAGCGTAGTCGCGGCAGAACCCTGTATCTATTAGACGAACCCACCACGGGTCTCCATTTCGACGACATAAAAAAGCTCCTTTACGTACTCAATCACCTGGTGGAAATGGGCAATACAGTCGTAGTAATAGAGCATCACCTAGACGTTATTAAAACGGCTGACTTCGTCATTGATCTTGGACCCGAAGGAGGGACAGAGGGTGGGCGGATTGTGGGAACCGGGACGCCGGAGGAGATTACCCAGATTCCTGAGTCTTACACGGGAAGGTACCTAAGACAGGTTCTAGGCTAGTGGGTTGGACGGAAAGTTATTAGGGATGTGAGATGTGGGATTTGGAATTTGACCGCAGGTTGACAGTCTTCACTACCCCAAGCCCAAGAAGGCTATGCACTTAAGCACACCTCGAGCCTCCACACTTAGGTGCTGGTCGAAGAAATATGATAGGCGAGATTGTCTAGCCTTATTGAGAAATCAACGTTTTCCACGCGACAGCAGTCAGGTACCTGAATCTGAACCGGAGAGAAATTCAAAATTCCGTTGATGCCAGCAAGAATGAGCTGGTTTGCCACACTCTGGGCGGACGCAGGCGGCACAGCGATAATGCCCATTTCAACGTTGCGTTCCTTTACTAACTCCTCAAAGCGGTCAACGTGCTCTATGACAAGGCCATTGGGCAGAGTCTTACCAATTTTCTCAGGATCCAAATCAAAGGCAGCCACGAACCGATATCCATGCTTGAGGAAGTTGGCATGGCGGATCAGGGCTGAACCAAGATTGCCCACTCCGAACAGGGCCATGTTCCACGGTCTATTGAGACCGAGAATCTCCTTGATTTGAGAGTAGAGGTCCTTGACTCTATAGCCAACGCCTCTCACTCCAAATTCGCCGAAGTAGGCCAAGTCTTTACGAATCTGTGCTGGATTGACCCCACACTGCTTAGCCAGACGCTCTGAAGAAATCACCTCTATGTCATTGGCCATCAATTCGTCGAGGTTTCTCAAATAGATAGACAGCCGGTTGATCGTGGCCATGGGAATCTTAGCGAACTTCATAACCTTACGATCCTGTTGTAATATCGGCGGCCACGCCGATCTCAATTCATAAGGGTGGCCGGGGGAATGACCAACTTCCTGATCAATCCCCCGGCCGTCTATCCGCAGTTTAACTACTAGTGGGCAACTAGCCCCACAAAGCCTTGGATGAGCTTGGACACCGGGTTGGCGTAGATGAGAATCAGGCAGATAACCAAGGTATAAATACAAAGGGACTCGATCATCGCCAGACCGATCATCATGGTAACAGTGATTTTACCAGAAGCCTCGGGATTACGGGCAACACCTTCCACCGAACTCTTAATGGAGATTCCCTGAGCAAGACCACAGCCGATAGAAGAGATGGCAATGGAGAAACCAGCTGCCACGGCAGAGTAAAGGAAAAACCTAAGACCCACAACCTTCTCAGCTTCCGTCGCCTCTGCCGCAAAAGCCAACGCGGCGAAACCCAGAACCAGCACCAATGTCAGAAACAGAACTTTCCTTTTCATGCAAAAAGCCCTCCTTGTTTTTAATTATTTATTGGCCTTCTTCCTAAAACGACCTTCTTCCCAACCCTTTTTGATATCGCCCTGTCCTTGAACTTGGCAAAGTTTGACAATTTAGTGGGCATGCTCAATGGCGCCAGCGAAGTACATCATGGAAAGCAGGCAGAAAATAAAGGCCTGCACGCCGCCGGTAAAGAGACCCAAGAACATCACCGGTAAAGGTGCTAAATAAAGACCCGCCAGAAACATGAGGATGGCGAGCACCAGCTCCTCCCCGAAGATGTTGCCAAAAAGTCGGATGGACAGGCTGAGAACACGGGCAAGGTGGCCAATTACCTCAACCACGAAGATGAGGGGTGACAGCCACCAAATCGGCCCCATGAAATGTTTTATGTATGCAGGTCCATGAAACTTGACCCCGATTACGTGGGTGTAGAAAACTACTATTATGGCACACGCCAGGGTGGTGTTGACGTTAGCTGTGGGACCGAAGAAGCCCGGGATCATTCCCATGTAGTTACTGATGAGAATGAAAAACGCTAGCGTGCCTATCAAAGGGAACAGGTAACGGCCCTCCTCACCGGTAACGCCAACCATGAATTCCTCGATGCCGTTGATCACAACCTCGAAGACATTCTGGCCTCCCTTGGGAACCAGTTCGATCTTGCGTACCGTCAGTTTGACCAGGATCACCAAACCGATCATAATCAACCAGGTATAGGTCACATAGGGCAGAAGTATCTTCTCCAGAAAGGTGTGAGCTGCACCGAAATCGTGGACAATAGGTAGACCAAGTTTTGTAAACAGGAGATTTAGAAAGATTATCGGGTGTTCCATGGCCTAGACTACCCCCTTGAAAAAGAATTTTCGCGCCTCGTGAATACCTACCAGCGCAATACCAAGAACGATTATAGACAAACCCAACAACATGCCAAAGGGACTTACCCACCCCTTGATCAGCAACAAGGCTATAATCAATCCCAACGCTGCAAAGCGCAGGTAATACTTGAGCAAGTAGAAAAACCGGGTTTTTCCTTTTCTCTGTGGATCGAGAGCCCTGAACAGACTGCGCTTCATCAAGTAGAAATTGGCGATTGCCAATATCCCCCCAACCAGGACCCCAAAGCCAATTTCTCGAGAGAAGAAAACAAAACTACCACTTGTTAGAAGCGCTAGCAGGACCCAGTTGAATAGTTCAACCTTCTTTATCAGGGCCTCATCTTTTATAAGCATAGTGGCTGGGCCAGAGATGACCCTCACTCCTTAGCGCGTCTGCTCATAAAGCGGTAAAAATTACGAAATCCTGCAATAATACCAATTATGAGAAAGATTACGGTAAGCCAAGGGCTGGTATTAAACACTCTGTCTAACCAGAGTCCCAAAGCCAGTCCGATAAAGGTGGCAATGACTATGGTGAGTCCCAGAGTGCTGGCGAGCCCGACCAGCTTGAGAGCCTTTCTGGTGTCTTCTTTCATGAAGGCCACCCCTCTCTCTTCCCGGCCTGGCCTCTACCCACGAATATAAACTGCCTGAAGGCAGCAATAGAGCTCGTGTAAAACTTCACGTACTTCCCTACCACAGCACCTGGGGAAAGTCAACGGTTTTTTGTGAAAAGAATTTCGTTCGCGAGCAAGGGCAGAACAATTTGTTCTGCGCCGCGAGACGGGAGGTCGTGCGAGGCGGGAGGTCGAGTGAGACTTGGAGGCCGATTATCTGATATGTTTCATGTCCCTTGCCGGCGATTAGTATAATATCATCTTTTGCGGCACTTTTAATCGCCAGCTCGATAGCTTTTTTTCTATCCAGCTCGACTAAAATGATATCCGCTACCGGATTTTCGAACCCTACCACT
>CP070689.1:1290362-1296542 GCA_020353155.1 Deltaproteobacteria bacterium
AGTCGAAGTCAAGCTATACGGCCCTGGCAGGATCCATGTGAAACGTTCAGAGTTAATTGGTTGGATATCTGGAAAGAACAGGGATGCAGAGAAGATGAATATGGGCAAGATATGGCCCTGGTTCCTCATTCACCTCCTGGATCAAGGGGCACATTTAGGAAGTCTATACGGTATAGCCATGGCGGTTTAGATAAAGGGTTGAACTTACGGCCAGGGGAGCCAGGTCCAGAGTTCAATACCTTTACTCCATTACTTCGATAGAGTTCCTGAGGTGTCTACGATGACAAGAAAGAGAAAAGCAAAGAAGCAAAGCGACAGCCCAGTTAGCTCTAAAGCTGGTGTGATGAAAACGCTTTGGGACATAAGTCAGTCTCTCTATCAGTATCTGAATATAGACGATCTCATATTACACATAATCAAGCGGATGAAAGAAGTTATGGAGGCGGAAGGGGTCTCTGTAATCTTGCATGACGGAAAAAAATGAATTTGTTTTACGCCTATCGGGTTAGCTCCGCACAGCTGACAGGCGCTGCCACGATAGCCGCCTTCAATAGGCGATTAAAGAGTTCTGATGGCCAATATCTTCGGTTGAAACGATAACAGAACTCATCCAAATATCTCTGAAGATATTTGCGACTAACTCCATGGTGTGCTCCTCTGAGCATACTCTTCACATTAGCAACGAGAGTATGAACCCATGGAAGCTCTTTTGAGGCATTTGGGCCATTGCCCACAATGCGCATATCTAACTCATAGCCGCGATCACTCAGGCAGTAATAGGAGACATATCCGTCGGTTTTTACGGTTTGTTGTTTTTTGATCTTGGTCTCAGCAAAGTGAGCAATATGAGCGCTCTTCACATTATCAACTACTTTCATGGCCGCAAAACCGGGCTTCTTTCCTCGGTTCTCTACGGCCAGTACAACGGGCACTTTACCCTTTGTGCCTCTGCCTCTGCCTCCCAGACCTTGGCCAGAGGGACCAAAGTAGCTATCGTCCATTTCAATCAGGCCAGCCAATTGATAACTGGCGTCACGCTCTGCCATGGCTTTGCGCACCTTGTGTGCCATAGTCCAGATAGTCTCGTAGGACTTAATGCCGAGCAACCTTTGCAAGCCTTGGATCGAAACACCGGTTTTGTGAGTGCTCATCATAAAGATGAGCCAAAACCATTTTCTTAAGGGAGTTCGTGTCTTATGAAAAACAGTCCCAGCCGTGGCAGAAGCCTGGTAGCGGCAGCCCTTGCATTGAAGAAGTTTCCTTGTCGTATGAAAACTTGCTTTGTCATGGCCGCATCGGGGACAGACAAAGCCATTGGGCCATCTCATTTTGACCAAATGTTCCCAACAGGCCTTCTCCGTGGCAAACTTCTTCTGAAAATGGAAGAGACTCATGTCTTGATAGCGTTTACTCATTAGGGTGCCCTCCGCGATAAGTTTTTGATGTTACACATATTATAACTTATCTGCGGAGTAAAACCGATAGGCGTAATTCGTAATTCGAAATAGTCTCCCCATGCCCAAATGACGGTGGAGCATAATAAATAATGGCAAAAATCAGCAAGGCTGCAGAAAAGGAAACGGCGATGGACATGGGTCGGGAAGTTACACTGGAGTTCATTCGAGTCACGGAAGCTGCTGCTCTTAAAGCCAGCCGCTGGATGGGAAGAGGCGATAAAGAGGCAGCTGACCAGGCAGCAGTGGATGCCATGCGCGGCATGTTAGATCTTGTCAGTATTCGCGGTACCATAATCATTGGAGAAGGAGAGAAGGACCAGGCTCCTATGTTGTACATCGGCGAGAAAGTGGGTGGCGGTGGCTTGCGAGATCCAAAGGTGGACATTGCCGTGGACCCGATAGATGGCACCACCTTAACTTCCAAGGGGCTTCCAAACGCCATCTCAGTAATTGCAGTGGGAAACGAGGGTACTCTTACCTCTTTTCCCTGCCACTACGTGAACAAGATCGCTGTGGGCCCCCGGGCCAAAGGAAGCATTGACATAAATGATCCCGTAGAAGCCAACCTGGAGAGGGTGGCCAAGGCCTACAACGCTCGCACCAGAGACTTGACCGCCATAGTGCTTGATCGTCCCCGTCACTCGGAGATAATAGAGCAGATTCGCGAGACTGGTGCTCGGATCAAGCTTATCAGCGACGGTGACGTTGCCGGGGCCATAGCAACTGCCATGGAGGATTCCGGGGTGAACATCCTCTTCGGTATAGGGGGTTCTCCTGAGGCAGTATTGGCCGCTGCCGCCCTCAAGTGTTTAGGGGGCGAGATGCAGGTTAAGATGTGGCCAAAGAATGATGAGGAGCGAACGAAAATTTTAGACATGGGGTACTCTGAAGGGGATCTTGCCGAGGTTTACGAAACCGAGGATTTAACGAAGGGAGATAGTATCATATTCTGTGCTACCGGTATTACCGGTGGTGACTTTCTACCAGGGGTTCGGTATCAAGGCAATATTGCCATCACCAATTCTGTTGCCATGCGGGTCAAAACTACCACGGTGCGATATGTGACTGCTTACCACGACCTAGACATCAAGACCATTCCCTCACGGGCCGAAGCTAGGGAAATCGAGATTTAAGCCAAGAGATTTCACCTCTCACAGAGCTCACAGAGCCTCAGAGAGCTCGAGAGACCCCGAGTTCACCGAGGGGGAACGGGCGAGAAATGCTTTTTCCTTACTCGAGGACGATCTTGTGATTGACCAGTGACATCTTCTTCAATTTGGCATCCAGCACCTTCTGCTCCCCGAAGATGTTTGCCAAGCGAATCTTTCCCTCTTCAGCTTGCTCCAAAATGTCCACAGCCTCGAGTATCAACTCCTCTTTACCTTCCTTGAGCAGATAGGCGTTGGCCTCACACATGATGTTCACCTCCTGAAACCACTAAAATTATTATTTCACCCCGGAGTCTCACGGAGTTAGACCAAATTAGCAGAATGCTCTCTTTCGCTTCTTGCACTTTATGGAGCGAAATGAAATTACCCGCACATCTTCCTATCTTTTCAGTGATCTTCCGTGTCTCTCCGTGGTGAACTTTTACATAAAATAGGGCCACGACAACCCTTTGCGCTGTGGCCTTCGTGACCCCTAGGGAAAGACCTTCTCGATCTTTTTTTCAATTTACCATTGAGCAACTCCTTTGACAAGAAAGAAGTCTCATCTGACGGGCAATGGAGAACAGAGAACGCCCAATATAAAATCCGAAATTCGAAAAAAATCTAGATGACGGATGTGAGATGTGCGATGTGGGATCCCTGAACTCTGAAACGTGCATCTTCCATCCCACATCCCATATCTCATATCCCAGATCGAGGATTCATCTCTGTTGGTAATGGAGAACTCTAATTTCTTTTGAGGTTTCCTAATTCAGCATTCCGAAATCCGAAATCCGAAAACTCGTCTATTGGTCATGCATTCTTTGCTTTTGCTCTGAAGGAATAATTGCTTCCACCGGCTTTTCTGGAATGGCGCTCACAAGTAGATGGTATTGAAAGAGCCTCCGGGCGACTTTGAGGACATCCTCTGCACTTACCTGTTCAACAACCTTTGGGTAGCGAGCGTCCCAATCGTATCCCAATCCCAATGCCTCGTTTACTGCCGCACTACGGGCCTGAGCGGCATTGGTCTCCAAACTCATCTCATGCATTGTGACAACCATGTCTTTTGCAGCTGCCAATTCTTCACTGGTCAGCGGCTGTTGCTGAATCTTTTGCAGCTTTGCCAAAATTATCTCTACCACCTTTTCATAGTTGGCCATAGTGGTCTGGGTGATAATCCCAAAATGACCACCATCAATGCCAGCACTAGGGAAGGCGTGAATAACGTAAACTAAACTCCGATTCCCTCCCCTTAAGGCCTCATGCAACCATCCGCTGGGGTAGCCGATACCAGACAAAACTGCGTCGATTACATCTAGTGTCGGCCTCTCGGGATCCTCCAAAGTAATGCCATTGGTGCCCAGATAAATGGCAGCTGAGACTTTGTCTGTCTTTTTCTTTATGCGCTCACTGCGAGTGAGTGGCGCTACCGTTTTACTGATGACAGGTTCAGCTACCTTTCCTGTCCTCCATTTGCCGAGGGCAGACATTACCTCTGTCACCATCTTGTCGGGATCAATATCACCGAAAATTGCCAGCACCGCATTGTTGGGCATGACCATTTGCTGGTAGAAGTTCATGATGTCCATGCGGCTCATTTTATTGATCGCCTCTTCAGTGCCAATGATGTCATTTCGATAGGGATGATGCTGATAGTAATGTCTGCGGAAAACCCGTGCCACTTCATTTTCCCAACTCTCATCAAGACGGCGGATAGCCAGTAGAGTATCAGTCCGTTGCTTTTCGATTTCTTTTTCTGGAAAGCTGGGGTTCTGCAGCACATCTGCCAGCAATTCCAGTCCTATGTCAGCGTCATCCTTGAGTACCGATAGTGAAACATAGTAGGTATTCCGTCCTGAGCCCGCGTCCAGACTACCGCCTAAACTTTCTATGGTTGCAGCGATATCGCCCTTACTTCTGCTACGAGTCCCTTTGGTTAACAGTTCCATGGTGAAAGTGCTGATGCCCTCCATATCTTCTGGCTCGAACCTTTGTCCCCCGAGGCCGAATACCTGGTAGTTGACAATTGGCACTGAGGGGTTGCGTTTCAACAGCAAGGTCAACCCGTTGTCGAGAGTGACCTTGCTGATTTTTGCCGCCGTCCTCTGGAGGGTAGCTTCCGCCCTTTCTGCTGGTTCTCGCGGTGGAGACAGAATAGAGACCGTACTAGCCTCCTGGCGCAGGTAAGTACGGGCCACCCGCCGGATGTCTTCTCGGCTAACTGCCTTGATCCTCTCTACATAAAAACTGTCGTAATAGGGGTCGCCTGTTGCAGCATAGGAAGTCGCCAGACTGGAGGCCATCCCGGCAGAAGATTGCTTGGAGAAAGTGAAGTCAGCAATAATCTGACGCTTGGCCTTTTCCAGCTCGCTTTTTTTCACCAGGTTTTTCTTTATTAGAGCGACCTCATCCCAGACTGCTGCCAGAGTTGGTTCGAGTTTCTCACCATCTAGGGTGAAAGAAAAGTTAAAGAGCCCAGGTGCATAAGATGGGGTCCAACTGGAAGCACTCACTGAGAGCACCAAATCCTCTCGATCCTTGAGGCCAAGGTAGAGTCTGCTCGTTCGCCCCTGACCCAGGATAATCGCCATAACATCCAGTGGATAAAGATCTGGATGACTCAGAGGGACCGTATGGAAACCAATGATCATGGTTGTTAATCTGGCGGGAGGAAATGACTTTTCTGCCCATCTCGGTGTTGTCTGAGTTTGCTCCGTCTGGAGCACTATTGGTGGATCGAAAGTCCGCACCATGTTCTTGCTCAGCTCCAGCACCGTTTTCAAAGCTTCCGCAGTCTGCACATCGCCAACAATGGTTACTACCATGTTCTGCGGAGTGTAGCGCTGCCGGTAGTAGTCCAGGAGCTCATCACGACTGATGGTCACGAACACGTCCTCGTAACCAATTACTGGATGCCGAATAGGGTGCTCGAGATAGGCGGTCTGGGAAAATAACTTCCACAACTGCCGGCCTCCATCAGTCTCCCCCAGTTTATATTCCTGTTGAATTACTGCTTTTTCCCTTTTAACCTCCTTAGGATCCAACAGAGATTCAGATACGTAGGAAAAAAGCAGTTTTAGGGCTTCTCGGTAATGTTCTCCAGTGGTGTCGATAAAGTAGACGGTTCGGTCGTAGCTGGTGTAGGCATTGCTGGCACCGCCCAGCGACTTTAGCATTTTCTGGGCTTCCACTTCAGTGAACGATCTGGTGCTGCCACCTGAAACCACGTGTTCGAGATAGTGAGAGAGGCCAGCAAAAGAATACTTGCCTTCATAGATAGAGCCCGACTTTACCAGTATCTGAGTGGAAACGACCCGGGAAGCATGATTTTCTCGGATAAGGATAGTCATGCCGTTTAGCAGTTGCACAAAGGTATCGCCCGGTTTTGACGGCAGCACATTACTCACTCGCGCAACCATGTCTTGTGGTAGAGCCAAGGCCTCGATATCGACCAGCTGCAAGTCATGATTCTGAGAAAGAGCTGGAGTGCTCACGGCCATAATTAGTACTGCAAACCAAATAAACATTGCCTTCCTCATTTTTTCAGATCTCCTATAATTGCGCAGAGCGCA
>CP070689.1:1296642-1305287 GCA_020353155.1 Deltaproteobacteria bacterium
AGCCGGTGCCCAAGGGGGATCTCCTTGGCTTCGGGTTCAACTGGGGTGAGCCCAACGAAGACACTTTCGGCCCGGGGCTCCGGGACCAGTACACCACCGAGGCCTTCTTCCGCTGGCAGCTTACCCCGCAGTTCGCCATCACCCCGGATGTGCAGCTACTTATAAATCCAGCCCTCAATACGGAAGAGGATCAGATATGGGTCTTTGGCTTGAGGGCAAGGCTGGCACTCTGATAGAACAAATCTGCAATCAAAGAATCCAGTAGTCAGTAGCCAGTAGCCAGTAGTTAGGGTAGAGGGTGCAGGGCATCATGCCTTTCTTATTTTTCTTCCCTGACACCTGAAACCTGACACCTGAAACCTTTCATTCATCAATCTTCAATCTACAATCTAAAATCCGCTATCCCGTATCCCACATCTAACGTCTCAAACCAACCCTCCCCGGCATGCGGATTGCATTGCACCCCTCCAGTCCCAGCCCCCTATATCGGCTGTAATGTGAGTTGCGAGAACATGGTTCCATCAGCCACTTCTTTTATGAAAGGAATTTAGTCCGTTGAATTCAGTGGTTATAAGATCGCTGTTCACGCTGATCGTGCCCGGCGGCCTCGTCTTTTTCGCGACGATAATCCTGTTGCAGTTTAGCTCGTTGAAACAATCTGTGTCATCTCTGGTGCACATTTATCCAGCTCTGGTGGCGGCTGCCGGGATATTCCTTGGCTGGCGATTCAATCGCACCCGTTTGGTGTTCGCTATTCTGATTTTGGCTCTTGCCGACAGAACGTTGCTGATCTTTTCCAAAGGGAGCTCTGGCTCAGCAGGGATGGGACTTGCAGTTTACAATGCCATTGCCTTCCTGCTGCCGTTGAATCTTGCGGCCCTATCTTTTACCCAGGAACGGGGAATTGTTAATGTACGTGGCCTTGTCCGTTTGGGTATCATTTTTTTTCAAGTAGTATTTGTATACGTCATATGCTTCTTCCCGCAACTGGGTGTAGCCGGTTATCTCGACTACCAACCTTCAAGCAGTAGCGCTCTCTCCCGTCTGCCTCTGGCTCTGCCTGCCATACTGGCCTTCGGTGTAGCGTTTTTTCTCCTGGCTATTCGCTTTCTCCGACACGAGACCGTCATAGAGAATGGTTTTTTCTGGGCCCTGCTGTCAGTGTTCTTTGCTCTGGCTGTAGGAAAGATTGGGGCCGTTTCCACCATCTACTTCGCCACCGCAGGTCTGGTACTGGTCATCTCGGTGATTGAGACCTCCCACAGCATGGCATTTCGGGATGAGCTAACCGGGATTCCTGGGAGGCGAGCTTTGGACGAGGCCCTGCTCAAACTAACGGGCAACTATAGCGTGGCAATGCTTGATATCGATTTTTTTAAGAGGTTCAATGACCGATACGGGCACGACGTTGGTGACCAGGTTCTCCGCTTGGTAGCTTCAAGGTTTGTCCAGGTTTCTGGCGGGGGTAAGCCCTACCGTTACGGTGGTGAGGAGTTCACGGTTGTCTTTCCAGGAAAGAGTGTTAGCGAAGCTAGCCCCCATCTTGAACGATTGAGAAAAGAAGTGGCAAAGACCCGATTTATTGTGCGCAGTGGTGATCGACGCCGCAAGAAGCCGGCGAACCGGAAGAGGGTGGGGGGACCTCGAAAAAGAGTCAAGATCACCGTAAGCATTGGGGTAGCTGAACGGAACGACCGATATGGTAGCCCGGCCCAGGTGATCCAGGCGGCGGACAAGGCACTCTACCGCGCCAAGAAAAAGGGACGAAATCGGACCAGCACCTAACCTTCAATCTACAATCTTAAATCTTCAATCTAAAATCTCTTAAATCCGCAATCAAAGCATCCAGTAGTAAGTAGTTAGGGTTCAGGGTACAAGGCATTATGCCTTTTTTATTTTTTTCCCTGACACCTGACACCCGACACCTGAAACCTTTCATTCATCAATCTACAATCAAAAATCGCTTCAGCGGTCGTCTTTCGCTTTCCCTCCACCCTTTTGAGCTTCTTCCTCTTGGGTTATTGCAAGTGCCGCAGCTGCAGCTGCCTCTCGCCTTTTCTGATCGGAGGCGGTTGCGGGCTTATCCTTGCTTTCGCTCTTTTCTTCAGATTCAGCGGAATCGGTCTCCGGCGGCAGATATACGGTAACATTTCGATGGGCGAACTCGATGCCTGCCTCACGGAAAGCCTCTTGAACCCGTTTATAGACTTCCTTGCGGACTATGAACTGCTGGCCGGGAACTGTCTTGAATTTGATCCGCATTATCATGGCGGAATCATCCATTTCTCGCACACCCTGGGACTTTATCTTGTCGAGCAAGCCTGCTGAGAGTTCCGGATCTTTATGAATTTGCTTGTTAATCTTTTTGATAATCTTTCTGACTTTATCGACGTCGGTGTCGTAACGAACCCGAATATTAAGCTTCATGATGTGATAGTCACGGCTGTAGTTGGTCACCGTATTCATGTCACCAAATGGAACTGTGATTACCGGACCGCGATGGTGGCGAAGCCTCATTGAACGTATAGATATGTGTTCCACCGTGCCTCTCTGTCCAGCGGTTTCCACATAGTCGCCGACGCGAAAGGCATCATCAATGAGGAAAAAAACCCCTGAGATGATATCTTTAACAAGAGTCTGAGCACCGAAACCGATGGCCAGTCCGGCGATTCCTGCGCCGGCAATCATGGGCCCGATGTCGATACCCATTTCCGACAATACAATCATAGTTACTATTACCACCAGGACAGCAAGGACAAATTTTCTCAGGAGCAGCAGCAGGGTGCCCTTTCGGGTGCCGCCGGCGCCGCCCTCTTCCATCTCCTCGTCGTCATCGGGAAATTCCTCCTCGAGTTTTCTGTCAATAAGCGTTTTGGAATACTCCCAGACAATTAGGCCGAGTAGAAGAGCTACAATAATGCTGAGGATAGTGGATGAGAAGACCCTGGTAATGGAAATATCAATGCCCCACAACCTGAGAACGACGAAGAATAAACCCACTACCAGCACGATACGGAAAAGTCGTTTTGCAAAAGGGACATACTGGCCCATAGGCGCTTTTTCATGCACTTGCGGTTCAAAGTCGGCAGTGACTTCGCCATCTGTGTCCGGCTCTTTCTCTTTATCCTCTCCACTCAAATCAATGGTTTCAGGCAACTCGCCGGAGGCGGCCTTCAACAACCGTTGGCCCCACTGGTCAATTCCGATGAATATGGGAATGACAAAAAGGCTGGCAATGAGTTTGATGATCTTGCCTTTACCTGCAATCAGGGCGTTGATTTGCCAGAAGCATCCGACAAAAACCACGTAAAAAATGGCAAATATATGCCAGCTCTTGGCGAACCCAGCCCGCAATGGAGAGTGGTCACAGGTCCCGTCAGCAGCATCCTGGCAGATGGCCTGGGCCACTCTGTGTCGGCTTAGCCAAATCATTATGATGAATAATAAAAAAACGCTGAGGCCAGCCGCACTGTAAAGTAGCAGGTAGAGTTCTTCGCTGATCCCCATGTTTTGGACAATTATGCTCGCTCCCGCAATCAAGGCTGCGACCAAAGAAATTCTGAAAAACCAGCGGTAGAGGAATACTGCGTCCTCGTCCGCCATGGGGACTAAACGTAGTGATGGTTTTGATGGTGAAAGCACAACCCCGGCAAGGAAGACGATGGCTCGGAAATAGTAGCCGATAATCAGGTAGGTAAGAATTATGGTATATGAAGCTTTTCCCTTATCGTAGATAATGACAAAGAGGCCAAAGGTTGTCAGTATGTAAATGGCCACTCCAAGACCGTCCAGAAGCAAACGGCAAAAAATATTACCTAATTTTTGCAGTGCTCCCCGGGGCACCGCGGTGAGCAGTTGCTGGTGAATGTCACGGGACAACCTTATCAGCAGCCATTCGGCAAAAAGACCCGCTCCTATCACCGCGGCCAACCCGACAAGAGTCAAGAGCAGACCGGCGGTCCCCTTATCATCGGTCAATATGCCGATCAGGGCACGGGGTTGGGACAAAACGGCAGCTGAGCCACGAAAAATTCCCCTAATTCGCTTGGAAATCATTAAAGTTTGCCCATCGGCTTCGTCGAAGATTTGTTGTATTCTGTTCCCTCTATAAGTGGGCTCTCCAGCCTCTGTGCTTACTGGTCTCTCCTCTGCCCTTTTCTTGAGTTCCTCAATGAGACGACGTCTGACCTGCTCGTCGCTGAGGGTGGCCATGAAGGCGTCGATCTGGTCGCTGGGGATATTTTCCGGTGGTTGGACCGCTTCGGTAGTTTCTCCTTTTTCTTTCCCCTTTAACTTCTTGAGCTGCTGCGGAGTCACTGCCCAGGTGCTTTGCCCCCAAATAAGAAGACAGAGGAAAATAAGAGTAGAATAGATAATTAGTTTAATGGGGTGACGCATTTTCAGCCCTTCCTTTGTAAGTATAAAGAGATTATAAGATTTGATCATCGATTCTTGCTTAACTTATTGTTTCTGTCAAGAATTCTCCTCCTTTTTGTTGACTCTCAGTTGTACCTGTCTTAGTTTCAGTGGAGATCAAGATAAGCCAATCTAACTGGAGTCAATCTTTGCTAGGCAAAAAATCACACTTTCGGCAAAACAGAAAATTAGAGGAGAAATAACATGAAAAGAGGTATAGCAGTTGTTGTCCTGATCTTTTCGTTTCTTTTGTTCGGCTGTACCCAAAGGGTAGTCAAGCCCACGCCCACGCCAGCACTTGATAACATTTTACAAAAAGGCGAACTGGTGCTGGGGACAGCCGGAACCATGCCCCCTCTCAACATGACAACCAAGGATGGTGAGGTAACAGGATTCGAAGTGGATCTGGCCAGACTGATGGCCGACGGCATGGGGGTAAAGCTCAGAATTGAGACTATGGAATTTTCAAAGCTCCTCTCAGCCCTGGAGAGCGGCAAGGTGGATATGGTTATGTCGGGGATGACCATCACCCCCAAACGGAATCTTAAGGTTGCATTCGTCGGTCCTTATTATGTCTCCGGCAAAGCATTTCTTACAAAAATTGAGACAATAGCAAATGCGAAAGAAGCCACCGAAGTAAACAGCCCAAACACCAGGTTGACCGCCCTCAAAGGCTCCACCAGTCAATATTTCGTTGAGGCAGTATTACCAAAGGCCCAGTTCATACCGGCAAAAGACTATGCTGAAGCTGTAGACTTGGTGCTCAAGGGCAAGGTGCACGCTATGGTTGCCGACTATCCCATCTGCGTGGTATCCCTCTTTCGTTATCCAAATGCAGGGCTACTTTCAGTATTTACCCCCCTTACCTATGAGCCCATAGGTATTGCCATGCCTTCTTACGACCCCCACCTGGTCAACTGGGTAGAAAACTTTCTTGATATGCTTGAAGAAACAGGTGAACTGGACGCTTTGACAGAACGCTGGTTTGAGGACGCTTCATGGTTGACGAAACTACCCTAGGCGGGTTGGATTCGTGCAGTAATGCAGTGAGGTTTCAGGTTTTTCCATTTGTTTTTGTTTTCCTGACACCTGAAACCTCGCTACTTCTTCTCTAATGCCTCCTGCAACGTCCAGATTTCTTGGGTTGAATTCTGTGATTTTATCTTGACTTTGCCTGATTCCTCAGTTTCGATAATGTAGACTTGCACTCCTGCCCTTGACATCCAGGCTTTACCTTCTTGCCTGAGTTTCAGGAATACGGCAGCATCATCATTGAGTATACTTTGATGAAAAATATCCAGGTCTTCTTTGGTTAGGGCCATGGGATAATCTTTTTTTGTTACATAGACAGTATTATCAGCAGGGATGGCACTATTAGCTAGAAGCAAGAAAACAGTACAAATCATGACCATGATCTTTTTCATCTTTTATCACCTCAAATAATTGCATGACCTTTTCGTCAGCATGTTAGCGAGTCGACTCAGCTTTGATAATTATCGTATCGAACGCTGAGAATATCAGGAATTATACTGCTAGTTCCAATTATTAGCGATATAAATCTCCGCCTTGTCATTCTGATGAGCGAAGCGCAGAATCTATAGGGACTTCTTAAACCAGGGAATTCTTCGTCAGAGATTTTGCTTTACTTGCCAAAATCGCTCTCACCGTCAATGGCGGAGAGGGAATTTTATTTTTAGCTCTAAAATCCTCCCGAGAGGCTGTGCTACAATGCAAATCTTTGCCAAAAAAATCTATACGGAACTAGTAATTGTAGGATTCTTCGTCGCGGAGTTCATGCCATCGACAGGTTCGGGACAGGCTCTGATCCTGCCGAAGAACTCCTCGAAATGACTTTGAGAAACACAACCTTTGTGTTAATGACAAATATTTAATTACACGGGAATAAATGTTTTGCGCTTAATATTTTACTTTAAAAATAAAATCAACTTTCCAGGAGCCCAACTATGAAAACAGCGAAGGTACTAACCACTCCCAGGATGGAAAGATGTATCGGCTGCCACTCCTGCTCATTGGCCTGTGCGCGCTTGGTACATAAGAAATTGTCCTGGGACACGGCGGGTATTCGAATAATATCCTCAGGCGGGTTATCAACGGGCTTTGAGGCAAAGTCCTGCCTGGCCTGTAATCCTGCCCCCTGCGCTTTGGCCTGTCCAACAGGAGCATTCTCTCAGCGCAAAGGCGGGGGAGTGATTTTCAAGAGTAAGCATTGCATCCAATGTGGAGACTGTGCCGAAGCCTGCCCAGTTGAAGCCATTTATCTCGACGCCACCAGTGAACCCTTTGTCTGCATCCACTGCGGCCAGTGTGTGCCATACTGCCCCCATGATTGCCTGGAGATGGCAGAGGTTGTTGTTGAGCCCTCAACTGAAAAAGAGGCAGAGGAGGTGGCGTCATGATCAGGGATCATTTCAGGATACTCACCGTGGACCTTACCTCTGGCAAGGGTAAAATTGTGACCATTGAAGGTCGCGATACAGAAGCTGGTGGTAGTGGGCTGGCAGCACTGCTATTTGATAAATATGGTCATCTGGACAAACCTTGGGACGTTCCGGAGCAACCTCTCATTTTTACTATCGGACCACTTACAGGATACTTTCCCCTCATGAGTAAGACCGTATGTGGTTTCAAGTCGCCCTACCATAATCAGTACGGAGAGAGTCACGCTGGGGGGCGTTCAGCCCTGTCCCTACGTTTTGCTGACCTGGATGGGTTGGTGATTACCGGCAAGGCTGCTAGGCCAAGCTACATCTCTATTGGCTCGCGCCATCTCGAGGTCAAGGATGTTCACTACATGTGGGGAATTGACTTGCAGAGATCGGGCAAAATGCTTCGCAAGATGATTGGCGGCGCAGGCCACCGGTCAATCTTTCGTATAGGCCCTGCAGGGGAAAATCTCTCAGCCTATGCTTGTATAACCGTGGATACCTACCGTCACTTCGGCAGGCTCGGCGGTGGTGCTGTCATGGGGAGCAAAAATCTCAAGGCCATTGCGATTCAGGGCGACGGGGTATTCCAACTACCTGAGGGGAAAGAGTACGCAGAGCTCTTCGAGGAAGTGCACAAGCAGCTTACCACCACCGACATGATGGACAAATATCACAATCTGGGCACTCCCGTTAATGTGGCCGTTCTCAACGGGCTCAAGGCTTTGCCCATCAGAAATCTCCAGCAAACCACTGATCCAAATATTAAAGGCATCACCGGAGAAACCTTTGCTGACGATACCCTTTTGCGCAACACCGCTTGTGCCGGCTGCCCTGTGGGCTGCATCCATATCGGTTTTGTCCGAGAAAAATTTATGGAACCCAACCAGTATCTCTATCGCCAGGTCTCCTATGACCACGAGCCCATCTTCGCTACCGGCTCCATGCTGGGGATTACCAATGCTTTTAGTGTCCTGGGAATCATTGACATGGTGGAAAAGATGGGTCTGGACGTGATGTCAGCGGGGGTAGCACTGGCCTGGGCAACGGAAGCGCTGGAAAAGGGCTTGATCTCAGAGAAAGAAACTCTCGTTCCGCTGAAATTTAACGATGCTGCAGGATACAAGGAGGCCATACAGCATTTAGGGTTGGGCTCCAATGATTTCTATCGCCTCCTGGCGCAAGGAACCATGAAGGCGGCTGCGCAATACGGCGGGGAAGATTTTGCCTGTGTGCTGGGACAGGAAATGGCCGGCTATGCAACTGGGGAGGTCTTTTTCACCTCACAGGCCTTGGGGTTTAGACATTCCCACTTAGACAGCGGCGGTTACTCTTACGATCAGAAACACACGACAGAGAGAAAGGTAAAAGAGGCGGTGGATTTTCTGGTGAAGGATGAACAGGGCAGGGTACTTTTGACCTCCATGGTTGCCTGCCTTTTTGCCCGTGAGGTCTACAAGGATGATTTGCTGGCAGATTGCCTGAGTTCTTTGGGGTACACAACTCTCGCCGACAATATGCAGCAGGTGGCCCAGCATATCCAAAAGCTACGCTGGCGACTTCGGCTGGCCACCGGTTTTGATCCGGCAGCGGTAAAGATTCCCAAGCGCTTTACCGAAGTTACCACCTGGAAGGGACCAATAGATCCAAAATTCCTTAAACAATTAAAAAAAGAGTACACTAAACGCATTATTGAGCTGGGCAAAGAAGAACCGAAAGAACAATAATCCTGGCCGCACCGGCTGTGCTACTGGGAACTAAGCACTTTGGAAATTTCGGATTGCG
>CP070689.1:1305387-1308157 GCA_020353155.1 Deltaproteobacteria bacterium
CTATGTTCGAAAGTACGAACAGCCCTATCTGAAGCAACAGCTTTATTTGAACCCTCATCCCGCGGAGCTTAAGCTCAGAAATCACGCTTGATTTTGCTCGCATCTGGGTTATCAGATCAGATATGGGATATGGGATGTGAGATATGGGATACAGAATATGCAATTAATTGTGGAATATGAAAGCTGAAATTCATCTCATATCGCACATCTCATATCATTTTAGAGGAACAGCTGCATATGTCTTCTTGGTTAGAAACCTATAAACCCGTGGCCTCGAGCCGGCTACAACTTCTGTTGGCCGGAGTGATATGGAGCACCGTTGGTATGGGATTGATCTCTGTCGGCACCTACTGGGTGGTGAGCACCTCTGATCACATCATAGGCTTGTTGGCAATTTCACTGTGTCTAGGACTTGGCAAATCGCTTCTAGTTTTAGACCGGGTGGCGAGCCGAATTGTAAAACGCATCGAGCTACGGGGTGAAGGTCGATGCTTGGCGAGCTTTTATTCCTTGCGAGTCTGGGTCATTGTGGTAATTATGATTCTTATGGGTCGAATACTCCGCGGCGCCGGTATATCTTATTCCCTCCTAGGTCTAATTTACGCCGCCGTAGGGACCAGCTTACTCATGTCCAGCCGGACCATTTGGCTGGCGTGGAAAGACCATCCCCAGGCCGATTAATGGGGTTGAAGATATCTGGGTCTGACTTTCAGCTTTTTCTAATATTTCCACAAGATTCTAATTGAACTTTCTTGCCTGGTGCAAATTTGTGCTTATCTTTAAGGATAATTTTTTGAATTCAAACAACTGAAAACTTTCCACCCTGTGTGGACAGGAGGATAAGAAATGAAAGATAAGCGAAATTTGCACCTTGAGGTGCAAGAACATATAGACTGTTTTGCCAATACAGATCCACTGAAAGAAATGTCCGAGATTACCAAGGATGCTGATCAAGATCAGGCTGCCTTGAAATGGATGGCCTTGGCAGTTTTGCACGGCATCAATTTCAATGCCAAGAAAATCTCAATCAGAACGGCACCCGATGGCACTACAACGGTGCGGGCGAAATATCGGGAGGCAGAACTTCCGTCTCCGGGTGGAGATATTGGCCGACACGTGGTTGAGGCAATACGTCGAATAACTCATTTCGAGGGCGACAAAGGTAAAAGCCCCTTAGCACTCGGTGTTCGCAACGATAATCTCGAGATCGGAATCAAGGTTAAGCGGGATGATCATGGGGAGACAGTTACTTTCAAGTTCCCCAAATCCAATTAAAAGTCGTCGGTTAACACCAGTCTATCTGAGGTAGTGGCCCCTTTTCAGTGGGAGCGGCTTCCAAGCCCTGAGCGACTCGACTTGATCTCGTCGACAGGTATTGTCGAAGGGTAGCCGGTACGGATTTTCCTTGGGCGAGAACTATATCTTGGCTTGAAAGCCACTCCCACAATGTGTAATCCTAACAAGTCGTGGAACGGAGAGGTACGAATCAGTATTTCAGTAATTTGTCTCGAAAGGAGCAAAAATGAGTAGCTCGACGGAAAAGAGGATAAAGGCCTTGGAGGTAGCCCTCAATAACGAGTCGAGGGAGAGAGATTTCTATCTGAAGCACGCAGAGAGAACGAGCAACTCTTTTGGTAAGCTGATGTTTCAGTCCATTGCTAAGGATGAGGACGAACACTACCAAAAGATCCTTGAACTTCACAAGAATCTGAAGGAAAAGGGTAAGTGGCCAGAGACCATACCCTTGAAGGTCAAAGGGGTGGATATGAAAGCGGTCCTCAAGAAGGTCGTTGCCTCCGTAGACACTTCCACCAAAGTTGACACCGATGACATGGAGGCTGTTAAGATAGCTATAGATTTCGAGTCGAAGGGTGAGAAGTTCTATAACGATCTCCGCGACTCTGTTGACGATCCCATTGAGAAGGAGTTCTATGGGATGTTGGCTTCTATGGAGCGGGAGCACCGTCTTTCCCTTGAAGACACCTATGACTATTTTAAGGACCCTGAGGGATGGTACCGGATGAAGGAAAAACGTCATCTTGACGGTGGCTAAGACTCTGAATCAATCAATCTTCCCGGGAAATTTTCCAACCCCTTTCCCTTTTTAAATGCCCCCTTTGCTTCTTGTGGGCAATCCGCTTTTCCTTTGCTGTGGCTGGTATTTTAGTTGGCTTCCGTTTAGGCCTCACTTCCAATGCTTGCCGTAAAAGCTCAGCAAAGCGCTCCAAAGCTATCTCCCTGTTAGTTGCCTGACTGCGGGTTTTCTGTGAGACAACCCGCAGCACTCCTTGCTTACTTATTCGAGTCGGTAGTTGCTCTATTAGAAGCTGTTTCTGATCTGGGGTAAGGCTAGGTGAGTTGGCTAGATCAAACCTGAGTGTCACGCGAGTGCTTGCCTTATTGACGTGTTGGCCTCCTGGACCACTGCTGCGCGAAGCGGTGAACCGAAGTTCGTCTGCCGGAATTGTGAGTTCGTCGGTTATACGAATCATAACAAGAGTATAGCATATCCGTTCTCGCATCTCATATGGGTTAGCAGTAAGCGGTAAACGGTAAACCGTTAAAGTCGTTCAAGTCGTTGAAATCGTAAAAGTCGTAGAAGTCGTAGAAATCGTAAAACATTCCGCATTCTGCAATCCGCAATTCTGTCGTCTGACTTCTGATGTCTGACCTCTGACTTCTATCTTCTGGATTATGACTCCTGAATTCTTAAATGGTTTGGTGACTAGTGCTAAGTTAGGAGTTCCTAGTGCTTAGTGCTTAGTGCCTA
>CP070689.1:1308257-1312212 GCA_020353155.1 Deltaproteobacteria bacterium
GGAACCTTCTCCACAAACTCGGTGTAATAGTTTCGGCCGGGCTTGGCTCCATCACAGCCTGCAACCACGAAGAAATGACGGATGGCTTTGCCCTTTACCGCCTCGATGACCTTATCGGCAACACCCAGAACGGTATTTCTGCCGAAGCCCACCATTACTTCCTTACCGTTTTCATCCTCCTGGAAGCCCGGCAGGGCAAGAGCTCGATCGATGACCGGCTGAAAATTGCGGTCGGATATATGGGCTATTCCCGGCCAGCCAACCAAGCCACAGGTAAAAATGTTATTCCTATACTCCTCCTTGGGCCTCTGGATACAGTTTGTGGTCATCAAGATAGCACCAGGGAACTGAATGAACTCTTTGCCTTGGTTCTGCCAAGCTGTGCCGTAATGACCATAAAAATGATCGTATTTCTTCAGCTCCGGGTAGCCGTGGGTGGGTAGCATCTCGCCGTGACTGTAGACATAGATGCCCTTGCCCGCGCTTTGCTTGAGTAGCTCTTCAAGATCCTTGAGGTCGTGACCCGAGACCAGAATCGCTTTGCCTTTTTTGTGCCCCAGCGGGACCTTTGTTGGCACTGGATGGCCGTAGGTTCCAGTATTTCCCGCATCTAAGAGTTCCATTGTCCTAAGATTGATTTCACCGCATTTGAGGGCCAGGCCAACCCAATCTTCGAGTCCGATGTCGTCTCTCCAGAGGGCCGCAAGACCTTCGTGGACGAAACCGTAGACTGCGTCGTCCTCTTGCCCCAGAATCTGAGCATGATCAGCGTAAGCACTAACCCCCCTGATGCCAAAGAGCACCGTGTGTTTGAGCGAGAGAATATCACTGTTGCCAGTGGGATAAGATTTGATCCCCACTCCCTCTCCCTGCTGAATCAGTCCATCTAGGGTGGTTTCAGGTTTGAATGTGGCAGGGCCGCTAGGGAAATCGACTTTACCTCCCGCGGCCTTGACTCTCTCCGCCAGCTGCTCCCGCTTTTCCACCGCTTCATTGATCAACTTCACGAAACGATCGGGATCGAAGTCCACATTAGTCAAGGTGGAAAAAGCGGCCCTGACTGTAAACACATTGACGTCCCGCTCACTAACGCCAACCTTTCGGCCCTCAACCGCATACTGTGACAGTCCGATGAGGGAATAAGTCAATAAATCCTGAAGGGCGGCAACTTCAGGTTCTTTACCGCAAACCCCTATCTTGGTACACCCTTCACCTTTTGCCGTTTGCTCACATTGGTAACAAAACATAGACATCCTCCTTTTCTAAAGCTGAACTAATTTGACCAAAGAGCGTTTTTGCTTTTTAAGTTATATTGATTCTAACCGTAAAGAATCACATCGTCACCGGCATTGACTTAAGTCAAGGGAGAAAAAATTTCGATAGGAGAATTATAGATTCTGCTGGTTCGGGATTGTAGGCCGGTGAGGACGGCCTCGGAATTATTTTTTACCATGATAGCTCCAGAATGGAATAGCAATATTCCATAATGGCATATTCTAGATAGAAATTAATTTACCCTTAGATCATAACTCTTTAATATCCAATGGTTTTTTTCAATACATCCTCCTGGCACGATTAGTGCTCTTGTAATTTTATCTCTCCAAGCACAACAAGCTTCTGGTTAATAAGATCCAGGGACAAAAGTTATTTAAATCCTTTAAGGAGAAAAACTTATGGCAGAAGAGGTAAAAGAGAAGAAGAAGAAAGAGTTGCCGATTATGGAGGTAACCACCTGCAAATCGACGCAGCAGATGTTGCGCAAGGCAGCTGAAGACGGGGTAGAGACTGCCTTTCACCGGGCGATGGACATGAAGGCCTGTCCCATTGGGGCAGACTCTGCCTGTTGCAAGCACTGCGCTATGGGCCCCTGCCGTTTGTCGAGCAAGGATCCTTATGGCAAGACGGGCATATGCGGTGCGAGCATAGATGTAATTGCTTCGAGGAACTTTGCCCGGATGGTAGCTTGTGGTACGGCGGCCCACACAGATCACGGCATGACCATGCTGGATGTATTTCGTGGTGTGGTAAAGGGTGAGATCAAGGACTATCAGATCAAAGACGAGCAGAAGCTATTTGATGTAGCTGAAGGTTTAGGGATCGAGACTGCTGGTCGAGAGGTCAAGGAGGTAGCCACGGATCTTTACCATGAGTTGGAGCGTACCTACACTCAGGTTGAGGGTGAGATTCCCTTTGCCAACCGGGTCCCGCCCAAGACTTTGGCGAAGTGGCGTGAGGCAGGGATAGTTCCCCGTGGAGCCATGCGCGAGATCATGGAGATCATGCACCGGACGCACATGGGAGTGGATCAGGACTACGAGAACATGGTAAAGCAGTGTTCCCGCACGGCCCTAGCCGATGGTTGGGGTGGCTCCATGGTGGCCACAGAGATCTCAGACATCCTTTTTGGTACCCCCTCTCCGGTACTTGCTGGTGTTGACATGGGCTGTTTGGATGAGAAGCAGGTGAACATCATCGTAAACGGTCATGAGCCCAATTTGTTTGAGTCCCTTATTGCTTCGGTAAATGATCCCAAGCTGTTGGAAGAGGCCAAGGGAGCCGGGGCCGAGGGCATCAATATTTTGGGTATGTGTTGTTCAGGTGCTGAGGTACTGAGTCGTCATGGGGTTCCCCATGCGGGTAATTTCATGAGCACCGAGGCGGTATTGATCACCGGTGCAGTGGATGCCATGGCCGTGGATGTACAGTGTATCATGCCTGCTCTGGCACCTTTGGCCGAGTGTTACGGCACCAAGTTTTTCACCACCAACCCCCGGGCCAAGATGGAGGGTGCTCAGCACATAGAGTTTGAGGAGCACAAGCCGAGGAAGTGCACGGACAAGGTGGTAAAAGAGGCGATAGGCCGGTTTAAGAATCGCAAGGCCAAGATAGTGATTCCTCAGAACAAGTCCTTGGGGATTCACGGCTTCAGCCACGAGTACATCAACTACATGCTTGGTGGAACCTTCAGGGCATCTTATGTGCCTTTGAATGACAACATCATCAATGGTCGGATCCGGGGAGTTGCCGGTGTGGTTGGTTGCACCAATCCCAGGGTACGTCAGGATTATGTGCATGTGGAGTTGGTGAAAGAGCTGATCAAAAACGATATTTTGGTGGTACAGACGGGTTGTTCCCAGATAGCTTTGGCCAAGGCCGGGTTGATGAAGCCTGATGCTTCGGTGCTGGCAGGTGATGGATTGCAGGAGGTTTGTGAGACCGTTGGTATGCCGCCGGTACTGGGTTTGGGTAGCTGTGTGGACAACAGCCGGATTCTGATTGCCTGTGCTGAGATGGTTAAGACTGGTGGTTTGGGTGATAGCATAGCTGATCTGCCGGTGGCTGGAGTTGCCCCTGAGTGGTACAGTGAGAAGGCCATAGCCATTGGTCAGTATGTCGTGGCCTCCGGGATATTTACCGTCTTTGGCGTTACTTTTCCCACCATAGCAGAGACCAAGTTCCACAAGTTACTCTTTGACGGTTTGGAGAAGCAGGGATTTGGCAAGTGGGGTTTTGCCACCGATCCTTATGAGATGGCCGCCATGATAATAGACCATATTGACAAGAAGCGTGAGGCTCTGGGCATTATGGGTGAGCGTGAGCGTGTGCTTATGGATATGGCGGATCGTCAGGCTCTGGAAGTCGAAGCGGGTGAGGAATAGAAGCTGCTAAAGAGTTGCACCAATTAAGTAAAAAACCCGGCAGGGTAGGGACCCTGTCGGGTTTTTTTGTGTTCAGGTCGAGATTTCTTCCGCATAAAACCTTTGGCAATAGTCCAGAAAATCCTCACGGCTCTGAGAGGAAACATGAGCGTACAGATTCTGCACGAATTCTCTCGGCAATTTTACCTTGGTCTCTGAAAACACCAATTCTTGGTCTTTGAGAAGCTTCCAGTACTCTATTCCCGAGCAAAGGATAAAGCGAATAAAGTAATCGTATGAGTCATTACCAGGTGGCA
>CP070689.1:1312312-1318549 GCA_020353155.1 Deltaproteobacteria bacterium
CCACTTTATTAACACTCAGCCGGTGCATGACCTATGCCTAAAATTCGGCAGGATTTTAAAAAAGTCAACCCCACAACCGACGAAATAACAAAGGCACTTGATCATACCTTGAAAATTTTACTGTTATTCTGCTAGTCTCAATTATATAAGAGGAGTCCAACCAACTTTCAAGCTTCCTGTTTTCTTGGCAGATTATTTAGTACTGGAGATGATGAAACCAATTTACCTCGATTATAATGCCACCACACCCATTGACCCGGAAGTGGCTGCGGCCATGAGCCCCTATCTCTTCGAACACTTCGGTAATCCCTCGAGTTCTCACTGGTATGGAGTTCAGACCAAAGAGGCCGTTGAAAAAGCCCGCGATCAGGTAGCGAATCTATTGAATTGCAGTCCAGATGAAGTTGTGTTCACCGGCGGTGGCAGCGAATCCAACAACTACGCCATCAAGGGTGCGGCATTTGCCAACCGAGATAAGGGCAATCACCTCATTACCTCCTCTATAGAGCATCCCGCAGTAATCGAAGTGTGCAGATATCTGGAAGAGAAAGACTTCCAAGTGACCTATTTGCCCGTAGACCGGTTAGGCCAGGTGGATCCACGGGTACTAGAAAAGGTTATCACCTCCAATACAGTGCTGATCTCAATCATGCATGCCAACAACGAAGTTGGAACAATTCAACCCATCACCGAGATAGCAAAAATTGCCAAAGACCATAGCATAGTATTCCACACTGATGCAGCGCAATCAGTGGGCAAGATACCAACCAGAGTTGATGACCTAGGTGTGGATCTCCTCACCATCGCTGGTCACAAGCTTTATGGGCCGAAGGGAATTGGGGCGCTTTACATTCGGAGAGGAACCCAACTAGAAAAACTCATACACGGAGCAGACCACGAACAGGGTCGGCGGGCCGGTACTGAAAATGTTCTCGAAATTGTTGGTTTGGGCAAGGCCTGTGAAATTGCCAAACGTGATCTGAACAAGAACATGGAGCACATGCAAAAGATGCGAGACTTACTTTACCAAGAGCTGAAGGCGGGATGGGATGAGATCAAATTGAATGGCCACCCGGAGAGAAGGCTTCCCAACACCCTCAGTGTGAGTTTCAGAAATATTGAGGCAAACAAGCTTATAGCCGAAATCGACACGGTTGCTGTCTCGGCAGGTGCCGCCTGTCATTCCGATGCTGTCAAGGTTTCTTCGGTCCTGCAGGCTATGCAGCTGGAACTGGAGTACGCCATGGGTACTGTTCGCTTTTCCACTGGCAAGATGACCACAGCAGAGGAGGTGAAGGAAACCGCAGCAATCTTTGTGGATACCCTTCGCCGCCTGCAGGGGGAGAAGTAAAAGTGGTAATTTTTTACCCAATGTCTGGCTTTAATTACCCAATTTCCAATGTCCCTACCTATCTACTCACCACATAACTAATTAAAATAACAGCACTTATAGCATGAAACCAGGTTGGCACGATCTTTTAATAATAAAAGCCATTTGCGTTGACCTTGAATTGTGCTCATTAGGTCACTTGGTAAGCTCGACGAGAATGATTCTGTTTGTAGGGTCACGGGTATAATTAATGACGGAAAATTCTCAAGACCGCAGAAAAAAAAGCGACAGGCGCGCCGGCGTAGATCGTAGGTCGGGGGTAGACAGGAGGAGTGGTGTCGACAGAAGAAGTGGCAAAGACAGAAGGTCAGGCTGGGGACCAGTCAAAGAACATCGCTTCCAGGGAGTTATGAAAACAACTGCGACACTCTCTCATCTGCTGGGCCAGCCTCTTACTGTAATTACCGGATATGTGGACCTCTTGTCTACCAGCACCAGGGAGGATGACACCAGAGAGAAACTATCGATAATAAAAGGGCAACTTGAGTTGATCAATAGATATATGACAGATCTGAGAAACATTAAAGAATATAAAACCATAGAATTTGCCGGTGTTACTTTGCTGGACATAGGATCAACACCAACAAAAGAAGACGATTGATTATCATAATTTTATTCAGACACAGTTTTTAACGACATTAAAAACAGGAATAAATATAAAAATTCTCTCATTTTGCTTATCCAGTATCTAGCATCTTGAATCCAGCATCCAGTCTCTTCTCAACAGCCTTTGCCATCCGTTACAACCTTGTTTTCTTGGTCTATTTCTTGCAATTAATTTCATGAGTTTTCTTCCCCATAGGACATAACATTTATGCCTAAACCCAACTCAATTCGCATCCTTGTTGTGGACGACGAGTCGTCAATTTTGACCCTTTACCGGGAGACCCTCCAGCCAAGGTCGAAGCCCAACCCTTTTGATTTAACTTTATGCGGCCAAGCTGAAGAAGCCCTCGAAACCTTTCGCACAGCGGTGGAGCAGGAAAAGCCCTTCGCCGTTGCTTTCCTTGATTTGAGGATGCCTCCTGGCCCCGATGGAATTTGGTTGGCAGAAAGAATTCGGGCTCTGGATCCATACACAGAGATAGTAATGGTAACCGGCTATTCGGATACCAGCACTACTCCCGATAAAATAGCCTCTCGCGTGCCACCTACCGATAAGCTTCTGTATCTGCAGAAGCCATTTCACAACCTCGAGATTCAGCATTTCGCTGCCTCTTTGAGTACCAAGTGGCTTGGGGAAAGAGAGCTGCGAAAGATCCGTAACGATTTGGAGGGTCGCATCGAAAAGCGGACTATAGAACTAATCAAACTCAACGAGCTGTTAAAGAAAGATATAGCCAGGCGTGAAAGGGCAGAGTCAGAACTCCAGTCTACCTTAGTCAAATTGCGCAGTGCCATGGGTGGGGTTGTTCAAGCCATGGCCTTGACCGTGGAAAGAAGGGATCCATACACTGCCGGCCATCAGCGGCGTGTGTCCGATCTGGCCCGCGGGGTCGCGGCAGAAATGGGTCTGCCGGGCCACCAGATAGATGGAATCCGTATGGCCGGCCTGATTCACGATTTGGGTAAAATCTGCGTGCCCGCAGAAATTCTCAGTAAGCCAGGGCAGTTGACCGAGATAGAACACACCCTGATCAAGGATCATCCCCAGGTGGGATATGAGATTCTGAAGGAAATAGAATTCCCCTGGCCGGTCGCTCGAATTGTTCTTCAACACCATGAGAGAATTGATGGCTCTGGATACCCCGCGGGGTTGGCTGGTGATGAAATCATAATTGAGGCTAAGACCCTTGCAGTGGCAGACGTGGTAGAGGCCATGGCCTCACACCGACCTTACCGCCCGACCTTGGGGCGTGAGGTGGCCTTAGAAGAAATCACCCAGAATCAGGGTACGCTTTATGAACCAGATGTGGTAGATGCCTGTGTCAAGCTGCTCACGGAAAAAAACTTTCGCTTCAGGCCATAATTTCGCAGAGCGCCATAACATTTCAGATTTCTCATTTCTCCATTCCATCATTCTAGAATGCAAAACTGCAATCCTTGTTTTACAAAGACAAACAGTTTTTGTTTTAGGCAAACCGGAGTTGGTGTAAAATAGAAAAAGTACAGACACATGTTGAGAGTTTGAACTATCACTGTGAGGAGAAAAGATGAAGAGATCTCAAGACGACATTAGTCTGGAGGTGAAAGCTCTTAAAATCGGCAGCAAAGTTAGGGAACTGAGGCAAAAGAAACATTACACCCTACAGGATGTTGCTGCCAAAACAGGGCTGTCTAAACCGTTCCTCTCACAAATCGAGAATGATCATGTTGTGCCTCCCGTGGCCACCCTGCTCAAGCTGGCTAGGGCCTTCGATGTCGGTTTGGCCTATTTTTTCCAGGACGAAGTGGGAATCGACAGGATTGCCATCACCCGGCGCGATGAAAGGGTCAGAGTAGAGAAAAGGCCTCACCACCGCAAGGGTGAAGTGAATTATATATACGAGGCCCTCGACACCAAGAAGACTAACAAGCACATGGAACCCTTCCTGGTTGAATTCCCCGTCCAGGACACCAGTGAAATGATTTTCATGAACCACGAGGGAGAGGAATTTTTGCACGTTCTCGAGGGTAACCTCGAGTTTCGCAGTATTGATCGGGTGGAGGTTTTAGAGCCGGGAGATAGTATCTATTTTGAATCAGACCTTAGTCACAGCTTCCGTTGTCTTGGGGAAAAACCGGCGAGAGCAATCGTAGTAGTCTGGACTGGGTGATCTTGGCCAGTAACGGCCATTTTTTGTCGGGTATGTCTTTTGCATTTCTTATTGGCCGAATCTAGCTCTTCTTTTGCTGCTCTCTGTGCTACTGCAGCAGTGAGGACGAACCAAGCATGGTGGAGATACGCTTCCACGGACGGGGTGGCCAGGGTACTGTGGTGGCCACCATTCTCCTGGCTAAGGCCTTTTTCCGAGATGGCTACTACGTGCAGAGCTTCCCTCTCTTTGGGGTTGAGCGTAGAGGAGCTCCGGTAGAAGCTTATTTGCGACTCGACCGCAAAGAGATCCTTATAAGAACCAATGTTTACACGCCCGACCATGTTGTCGTCCTTGATAAAACTCTTCTGGAATCCATTGACGTCACCTTCGGCCTCAAAACAGGGGGCTGGATTCTAGTCAATGCACCCGAACTTCCTACCCACCTGAACTCATGGCCTGGCTACAAACTCGCCCTTGTCGACGCCACTCACATTGCCCTCAATAATGGCTTAGGGACTCGCACACATCCTATTGTCAATACCCCCATGTTGGGAGGACTTGCCCGGGTTTTGGGCATGCCGAGCATGGAAGCCATCTCCAAAGCAATCCAAAGAGAGGTGCCGAGCAAGCCAAAAGCAAACATAAGGGCAGCGGAGATGGCCTATGAGCAAGTTAGGGTGTTGGAGTCTGTTGAGGAGAACGCACAAATTGAGGAATTTAGGGATTAAGGGATTAATCAATATAGCTATAGGGGAATTGTGAGACCTAATTCCTCAATCCCTCAATTCCAGAATTCCTCAATTTAATTGAAACGAGAACAGAAACATATGGCCTCACAAAAACCATTGAACAATCGCTCTCCTCTGATCATTCCTTGTTCATATCTCACCACGGAGGGCAACAAGACGGGCTCGTGGCGTTTTCTCAGGCCCAAGTATGAGGAGAAAACCGCCCCTTGCAGCGCTGCCTGCCCCAGTGGTGAGGATATAGCCCGCATTCAAATGTTAAGCGGACAAGGATCTTTTAAGGAGGCGTGGGAGACAATCCTAGTGGAAAACCCCTTCCCTGGCGTATGTGGGCGTGTTTGTTACCACCCTTGTGAGCTGCAATGTAACCGCCGGGAGTTCGATGAACCTGTTGCCATTCACACCATAGAACGTTTTCTTGCAGACACCGCAAGTCGCTATGAACTCAAGTTTGGGCTGGATAAACTGCCGGCAAAAAAGCAAAAAGTGGCTGTAATAGGCTCAGGACCCAGTGGCTTGGCCGCTGCCTATTTTCTCGCACTCTTGGGATATCAGTCTGATGTCTTCGAAGCCCTGCCGGAGCCTGGTGGTGTCCTCCGATGGGGTATCCCACTCTATCGATTACCTCCAGCCATTCTCAATGAAGAGATATTTCGGCTCCAGGATTTCGGTGTTCGCATTCACTGCGGCAAGCCCGCCTCTCGCAAGTTCCTAAAGGAAGCAAAAAATAACTACGACGCTATATTCCTCGGTTGTGGCCATTCCCAGACCATCCCCCTTTCAATTCCAGGCGAAGATCTGCCTGGGGTGGAAAAGGGCCTCAACTTTCTTAAGAAAATACGGAGGGGTGATATCCCCTCTCTTCGGGGAACAGCGGCAGTCATTGGCGGCGGTAACACGGCCATAGACACGGCCCGCTCAGCGGCCCGCTTGGGTGCCAAGGTTTTTCTCATATATCGCCGCAGGCAACAAGACATGCCTGCCTTCGCTGAAGAAGTGGAGATGGCTTTAGAAGAGGGTATTGAAATTCGAGAACTTGAAACTCCCGTAGAGATAGAATCGCAAAAGGGAGATCTAGTGGTAACCTTACAAGAGATGCGGGTGACGCAAGAGGATCTTCAGGGAAAAGCTCGGATCAAGCCCGCGGGCAGGAAAAGGAAAAAGATTCGTGTCCAACACCTGTTTATTGCGGTGGGCAATTCAGCTGCCGAGGATTGGTACGATCTCCCCAGTAAGAGAAGGGGCGTGACCAGGTTGAACAATTGTGTCCTGGTTCATAGGAGTCGGGAACCCGTCCTGGTTTACGGGGGCGATTTGGTTGCGAGCATCAAAAGCGTTGTCCACGCTGTTGCCTCCGGCAAAG
>CP070689.1:1318649-1321891 GCA_020353155.1 Deltaproteobacteria bacterium
AAGACATTTGGTTACAGTGACGAGGAAATCCAAAAAGATCATCTTTTCTGGGACCGACACATACACCCCGAAGATCAGGAGAGAGTTCACCTCCGCAGAGAACGTTACCTAAAAGAGGGCAAGAGTTTCAATATTGAATATCGAATCATCCACCGAGATCAAACGGTGCGGCACATTATCAATCACACAATTCCCATCACCCACAACAACAAGATCAGCTTGATTGACGGATTTGTCTTTGACATCACAGCCAGAAAACACCTGGAAGATCAGCTCATACTCACAGAACGGATAAAAGTACTCAATGACATGTCTTTGGGGGTAGCCCACGAGATCAGGAACCCACTGACTTCCATCGGTGGTTTTGCCCGTTTGCTGGAGCGCAGGATGGCGCAAAGCGATCCCAATCGTTCCCACCTTGAGATTATCCTTAAGGAGGTGTCCCGCCTGGAAGAGACGGTCAATCGAGTTCTGGACGGGTTCAAGCGAATCCGCTTGCACCCGGTGCCAACTGATATAAATGCAATCCTCGCCAGGGTCCTCAATCAGCTGAGCCACGAATTTCATCATACGGGCATTGAGCTCACTACCAAAATGAGTAACAGGATACCCGAAATAGAATTGGATCGACATCTTATCGAGGAAGGACTCCGCTCCATAATCAAGACCTCCTTACGAGGCATGCAAGGAGGTGGTGAACTCACCATTACCACCGCCCCCAACCATCGTCATGTGGTGATCGAGATCAGTGGCTGGAATCTCAATCCCGGTCCTCTCGATAAATGTCAGCTATTCTTTCCCTTTTACCGTGAACCAGCATTTGATGGCGGGATCGGAATTCCCCTCTCGCAGCAAATCATCGCCCAACATGGCGGCAACTTAGTTATCAAAAACGGCTCTGACCAACAGGCAAGCCTGGTGATCACCTTGCCAATGCCTCGCCAGATCCCAAGTAAATAACCCCTTATCTCAGCACCCAACCATTCCCTGTCAGCCCGTTAGCAGGAGTTTCACCATTTTCTCCTTGTAGATTTACCATCTACTATGGTGACCATCTGGTATGGCCTGGGAGAGTTACACTGTAACGGGCTGAATCCACACAGCACGAGGCAGACATTCTTGATGAAATCCTAGCTCGTTAAGGCTTGAATTATTCCCTTTGTGACTTTATAACTTAAACTGTCTAGAGAGTTCTCTTTATATTTGCTTCAATCGCATCTGTAATTAAATTAAGATAAACCTCAATTTAGCCCCAGAGTTTTGAAATCAGAGGAACCAATGCACCAGAGCAAGATGGAAAGAGTTCGAGAGAGGGTCAGAGAAAAGCGGGAAAGTTATACCCAGTACAACTTCGAGCGTCTCCAGGAAGAGGCCTTTGCCTCCTTCTTTGATTTGGCCCAAGAATATACTACCCTAGAAAATCTCTATCTTGTCTGCACCCTCGTGCCTAAGGAATTTTTCAATCTCGATGCTCGTCTTTACTTGCTGGATGAAGACGGTATAACCCTCAGTCTTGTCTGCTCTAGTAATAATGGCCTCGAGGAGGACTCCTCAGCTGGAAATCCTGAGGTAACGGTCCAAGAAAACCCTTACTTTACGGGGGAGTCATATGTGATTCCCATTCGAGGCAACAAGGCGGTTGGGGAACTTTTGCCATTCCAGTATCTTAAAGATATCCTCGGCATGTTTGAGATATATCCGTCGGAAAGAATTACCGAACAGCAACGCTTTTTTCTGGAGAAATTCACCAATCGCATTGGCTACAATCTGCATCAAAAGCAGCTAATCCATCAAAACCTGCACCACATCAAGTTCATCAACCAGCTGGTTGCGGACATTGATCACAATGTTATCTCCCCCAATCTCTACTATCGGCTATTTTTGAGAAAGCTCAAAAGGCAGATCAAAGAGGATGTTGCTATCCAGGAAAAAGTACGTGAGCTTGTATCCTTCTGTCCGGAGATCGATGATCGGACTTGTCAAAAACTGCGGGAAATATACCACACCTTGGGTGACAACATCACCGCCCTGGATGAGTCAAGAAAAGAGATGGAAAGGCATTACGAGCGTACCAGCCTTTACCTGGAAACCTTACTTAGACGCGAGCACTTCCGCCACGGCACCTACGTTCTTCGTAAACAGCGTTGCAACTTCAGAACGGAAATCATCGAACCAACCTTGGCCCGTTACTTACCTCAGTTCAAGCAAAGGGAAATCAAGGTTGACAACCGCTTGGAAGAAGTTTCGGACGAACTACTGGAAGTGGTCGTGGACAAAGGGCTTCTCGCCCAAGTTTATGACAATTTCTTTTCCAATGCAGTGAAATACACTGAGCAGATCGAAGACGACTACGGCTACAAGGTGAAGTTCTTATCCTATGGAAAAAAACTTTTAAAAGACTATTTTAGTCAGGGAATAGACGGGGTTAAATTCACTGTTTTCACCACCGGCAAACCAGTTGACCCTGACGAGAGTGATCGCGTTTTTGACGAGGGCTACAGGAGTGCTGGAAGCGAATTAGAGGTAGGCACTGGTCACGGTCTCCACTTTGTCAAACACGTAATCGAGATCCATGGCGGGGAGGTAGGAGTGGAACCTCAAAAGTATGGAAACACCTTTTACTTCATTTTGCCGCAAAGACATGACAAGGTCGATGTGACTAATGACGAAGAGCCAGTCAGGAGAATAATATGGTGAGGAAGTTGCTCTGGTGGACCGCATGCGGTGCCAGTGCAATGCTGTCAATTTTTTTTCTTTTTGTGGGCATCAGTCTATGCATAGCCTCTTACAATCTCAACCATCCCCATCAATTTATCCTCACTTTTTTCGCCTCCAACCTGATCATACTAATTAGTGTTGTGGTCATTGTTGCGGTTATAATTAGAGTGATAGGGCGCCTGCGCCATGGTGATCCACAAGAGTTTATTGAAAGTTCTCAAGTAACTCCAGATTCCTCTGGCTCTAAGGATCCTAGCCCGGATGTTTAATGAATTACTGTCGCGAGACCATGAAGATGGGCGTGCCACCTGGCAACCACAGGGTGTTGGTTCCGAGGCGTACCTAAACGGTACGTCGCAGGAGCCGACATCCGAGGACGCCGGGAAGGACGATTATGGTTCGCAGATTGTGGATTGCGGATTTGAGATTGCATAAGACTGAGTAAAGCAAAGTGGACGGTGGGAAGTGAAACGCGCATTCTTGTTTTACTCAATACCCGGTTTGCAATCAGAGATCCTTCAATC
>CP070689.1:1321991-1324948 GCA_020353155.1 Deltaproteobacteria bacterium
ATGAAGATGGACGTGCAACCTGACAACCGCAGGGTGTTGGTTCCGAGGCGTACCTGAACGGTACGTCGCAGGAACCAACATCCGAGGACGCCAGGAAGGACGGCCATATCCGTGGTCGCAGCAGGTGATTCATGAAACATCCGGGCTATAGTTCCAGCAACAATTCGCGAGCAATTATCAGCCGCTGAATTTCACTAGTGCCCTCGTAGATGGTGCAAACTCGCACATCTCGGGCCATTCGCTCCAAGGGGTATTCGCGAGAATAACCGTAACCCCCAAGAATTTGCATGGCGTCATAACAGGCCCGATTTGCTGCCTCGCTGGCGAAAAGCTTGGCCATTGAAGCCGCTTTCATAAAATTCCTGCCTTGGTCTTTCTTATGAGCTGCCTGCAACAGAAGAAGCCGTGCCGCTTCCAATTCAGTATAGCGATCGGCCAACATCCATTGGATCGCTTGGTACTTGGCAATGGGTTGTCCAAACTGTACTCGTTCCTTGGCGTATTCCTTGGCATAATCCATCGCCGCCAACCCTATGCCCAAGGCCACGGAGCCAATGCCGATTCGCCCTCCAGCCAATTCCGAAACCGCTATGCGATAACCATTGCTCACCTCGCCCAGCAGGTTTTCTCGGGGCACCCGACAGTCTTCCATGATGAGTTCGTTGGTAGCGGCGCCTATCTGCCCCATCTTGTCTTCGTCTTTGCCCACAGTAAAACCTGGAAACTCTGGTTCCACCAAAAAAGCGGCGATCCCCTCACCTCTGGGGGCGTTCTTGTCAACTACGGCCCAAATGATAAAGATCCCAGCATACTCACCGCTGGTGATGAATACTTTCCGGCCATTGAGAATCCAGTCCTCCCCTCGAAGCACTGCTGCGGTGGAAATGGAGGAGGGGTCTGATCCGGCCATAGGCTCAGTTAGGGCAAAGCCACCAGCAGCATATTCCCCACTACACATCTTCGGCAGATACTTCTGTTTCTGTTTTTCGCTGCCCATGGACTGAATCGCCTCAGCCACGAGGTTGGTCACCGAGGTGGTCACAGCAGTGGAAGCACAAGCCCGACCCAGTTCTGTCAGGACCAGGCTCAGGGCCACCGAGTTGCTATCGGTTCCCCCATACTCAGCCCGAATATCTACGCCCATGAAACCAAGCTCCGCCAGCTTCTTAAGATTTGCGAGCAGGATATCCCGATCCTTAGTGCGATCCAGCTCTGCCGCCACAGGCTCGAGCTGATGCTTGGCGAATCGCACAGCCGCCGCTTGAATCAATTTTTCTTCTTCGCTCAGTTCAAATAGCATGATTATTCTCAACAGTTTTTGGGACTGCGCGGTGCCTAGTGCATAGTGTTTAGTCCCTATTAGGCGAGTACCGCTGGCTACTGGCTCCTCACGCTAAGCCCTCTGCTCCATGCCCTATGCCCTCTCTACATATTACGCCTATACTTACCCCCAACATCGAACAAAGCCTGGGTTATCTGTCCCAGGCTGCAGTACCGAACCGTGTTCATAAGCTCGGCAAAGATATTCTCTCCCTCTAGGGCCACCTGTTGTAAGCGCTCGAGAGCAGCTGGAGTCTCCTTACCATGTCGCTGCTGAAACTCCCTTAAACGGTTTAGCTGTGACCTTTTCTCTTCTTCGGTGGCACGGGCAAGCTCCAATGACGAAGTAGTTTGCTCTTGCTCGCCCTCAGGATTGCGAAAGGTGTTGACACCTATGATGGGCAACTCGCCACTGTGTTTCAAAGTTTCGTAGTAGATAGACTCCTCTTGAATCTTGCTCCGCTGATAGCCGGTCTCCATAGCGCCTAAAACCCCACCGCGCTCAGTAATCCGCTCGAATTCCATGAGTACCGCCTCTTCCACCAGCTTGGTGAGTTCCTCAAGGATAAAGCTTCCTTGATTGACGTTTTCTATCTTGGCCAAACCCCACTCTCGGTTAATTATAAGCTGAATAGCTAGGGCTCTTCTCACCGACTCTGTGGTGGGGGTGGTAATGGCCTCGTCATAGGCGTTCGTATGAAGGCTGTTGCAGTTGTCGTAAATGCCAACCAAAGCCTGTAAGGTGGTGCGGATATCGTTTAGCTGGATTTCCTGACTGTGGAGGGAGCGCCCCGAGGTCTGGATGTGGTATTTGAGCATTTGCGAACGGGGAGAACCACCGTACATTTCTCTCATGGCAATGGCCCAGATACGTCGGGCAACCCGGCCGATCACAGAGTATTCAGGCTCCATACCATTGGAGAAGAAAAAGGACAAGTTTGGAGCAAAGTTGTCTAGTTCCATGCCACGGGATAGGTAGTACTCCACGTAAGTGAAGCCATTGGCAAGTGTATATGCCAATTGGCTGATGGGGTTTGCCCCGGCCTCGGCAATGTGGTACCCGGAGATGGAGACTGAGTAGAAATTGGACACCTTGTTTTCTATAAAGAACTCTTGGATATCACCCATCATTTTCAAGCTAAAATCGATGGAAAAGATGCAGGTATTTTGTCCCTGGTCTTCTTTGAGAATATCTGCTTGTACTGTGCCCCGTACGGTTTGGAACACGTGGGCGCTTATCCTCTGGTATTCTTCTTCATCTGGTTCCCGACCTTGCTCCGCTTTGAATTTGTCCACCTGCTGGTCGATTGCGGTGTTCAAAAACATTGCCAGAATGATAGGTGCCGGCCCATTTATGGTCATAGAAACCGAGGTGTTGGGTCCGCAGAGGTCAAAACCGTCATAGAGGACCTTCATATCATCCAAGGTACACACACTAACCCCAGAGGTGCCCACCTTGCCATATATGTCCGGCCTCTCGTCTGGATCATAGCCATATAAGGTAACCGAATCGAAGGCAGTGGACAGCCGTTTGGCCTCGTGGTGTTCCGAAAGCAATTTGAAACGACGGTTTGTTCTCGCCGGATCACCCTCACCAGCAAACATACGAGTTGGTTCCTCATCAGTCCTTTTAAAAG
>CP070689.1:1325048-1327722 GCA_020353155.1 Deltaproteobacteria bacterium
GAGGAGGAATTCGTCAAGGCTTTGGCAGAACGGTTAAAGATGCGCGAGCTGCGCTCGGATACCGTGCTTGACGGAGAGGAGGCGCTCTCCTATGTGGAAGACCAGGAGCCAGATGTCATGGTCCTGGATCTGAAGATGCCCGGTATAGACGGGATGGAGGTCCTGCGCCAGGTCAGGAAGGCATATCCGAAAATCCAGGTGATCATTCTTACCGGCCACGGGACCGAAAAGGACGAGGAGGAAGCCAAGCGGCTGGGTGCCTTTGACTACCTGGAAAAGCCAGTGAATCTGGATGTGTTGGTAAAAAAGATGAAAGCCGCCTACAGGCGCAAAATGGAAGATACCATGGTGGCTGCGACTTTTGCCGAGGCCGGAGACTTCGAATCCGCCAAGAAAATCATGGATGAAGATGATTAGGCAGGGGGGAGGTAATGACTTCAACAGAAGAGATTAAGGTACTCCTGGTTGATGACGAACCGCACTTTGTCAAATTGCTGGCGGAAAGACTGGAGGGCCGGGGGTTCAACGTAGAAACAGCCGGTGGAGGTTCCGAGGCCATCGACAAGGCCAAAGAAGAGCCCTACGATGCTATAATCCTTGACCTTCTCATGCCAGGCATGGACGGCTTGGAGACTCTAAAGCAGCTCAAAGAAATGAACCCAGACCTACAAGTTATTCTTCTCACCGGTCACGGCACTATTGATAAAGGTGTCGAGGCCATGAAGCTGGGGGCTATGGATTTCGTGGAAAAACCTGCCGATTTCAAGGAGCTCTTAGAGAAAATAAAAAAAGCTAAAAACAAAAGAATGCTTCTAATTGAAAAAAGGCATGAAGAGAGGATCAAAGAGCTGATGAAATCCAAATCCTGGTGAGTTGGAGAGAAATCCCGCTGGGTTGAACTACATCTCATTCATAATGGGGAAGGAAAATGTCTGATACACCTGTTCAGGAATTGGCCCTTGAAGCATCCCACGATAAAGCAGGGTTTTCGTTCCTGTTGGCGAGAATAAATTGGAAGCGCACTTTTTTTATTGTCTTGGGAGTGGTGCTTTTTACTATCGTCTACTACTCACCTCCCTGGCCCGATGCGGTTGATCCCATGGGAGAACATTTCCCCCTTAGCAAAGAGGCGAAGGGTGCCCTGGCCGTGTTTTTGTTGGCAGGGATCTGGTGGGTATTTGAAGTGGTCCCCATCGGTGTCACCTCCATTACCATCGGGGTGATGCAGTCGATGTTTCTGATTCGAACTGCTTCGCAAGCCTTTAAGGATTTCATGGATCCTTCGGTGTGGTTTATTTTTGGCTCTATTGTGATTGGTATGGTTTTCACAAAAACGGGACTTACCAGACGGCTTGCCTATAAAATGCTCTCCATTGTGGGCGAGAAAACCAGCATGATCTATCTCGGCTGCTTTTTGGTAACGGCAGCCCTCACCCACGTCATGGCCCACACTGCGGTGGCAGCCACAGTCTACCCGCTGCTGCTAACCATCTATTCACTCTACGGTGAAGGTGAAAGACCGACAAAATTCGGCAAAGGCCTCTTTATCGGCATGGCCTACGTGGCTGGGGCAGGCAGCATCGTCACTCTCCTGGGCGCAGCCCGCGGGGCGGTGGCCATAGGCTTTTTCAAGGGCATTGTGGGCAGGGAGGTCACCTTTTTTGAACTGACCTACTATATGTTTCCCATTGGCTGGATTATGGTGTTCGTGCTCTGGGGTTTCTTTATGATCTTTTTCAAACCAGAGAAGAAGACCATTCCCGGCCTGCGAGAGAAGGCAAAGACTTTACAGGCTCAAATGGGTGGCATCACCGGCAAGGAGGTTTTGACTATTCTAATCGTGGTGGCGGTAATCATATTTCTGTCGCTGCAATCTTTCATTCCAGCCCTGAAACCTTTCAACAAGTCCGCGGTCATCCTCATTGCCACCATCCTCTTCTATCTCACCAAGATTCTAGACCTTAAGGACCTGGAAGAAATTCCCTGGAACATTATCCTCCTTTTCGGCGGTGCCATGTCCATTGGCTTTTGTTTGTGGGAAACGGGCGCGGCCAAATGGCTGGCAGTGAACTGGCTGATTATGTTCCAGAAGGCAAACTGGTTCGTTTTCGTCTTGAGCATTGCCTTTTTCGTGATGATAATGACCAATTTCATCATGAACGTTGCAGCCATCGCCATTTCACTGCCGGTGGCCCTGGTGATCGCTCCATACCTAGGAGTCGCTCCCGAGGTTGTTCTGTTTGCCTCCCTGGTCACCGCTGGTATGCCCTTCCTGCTCTTGGTGGGAGCGGCACCAAATGCTATTGCCTATGATTCCAAGCAGTTCACCACGGGCGAGTTCTTTGTTTACGGTATTCCCGCAAGTGTTTTGCTCATGGTCTTGGTAGGTGTAGCTGCCTTGGTCGTCTGGCCTATTCTGGGCATGCCTGTGGTACTGCCCAAATGACTTAGGACGACACAGCTCTTTCCTTAGTGGGGATAGCTATGGATTGGAAAAGGATTAGCCTCCGAATGCGAATTCTTTTGATCCTTGCTGCCCTAGTGCTAACCACCGTGACTGGTGGCCTGGTGGCGATGTGGTACACATACCGGATAGGCCATATTTTCACCTCAGCTATTGATACTGCCGTGATGGGGCTGCAGGCGGCGGAAGAGCTGGAGACGGCTCTGGTCA
>CP070689.1:1327822-1331626 GCA_020353155.1 Deltaproteobacteria bacterium
ACCTGCGGCAGCGGGTGGGGTTCGGCAGGGGGTTGGCCTTTTCGTCTTCATTGATGGCGCCGAAGGGACATTCAACTGTGCAGCGCTTGCACTGGGTGCAGCGATCCATAAAGAAATCAGGATAGCTCATGTCTCCGGCACGTGGATGGACGGCCATACCCTGGGAGGTAAGCTCCACACACTGGATTGCCTTGAGGGCAGCGCCTGTGGCGTCATCGATGGTGCTGGGCCCGTCCAGGGGAGCACGCACGCTTCCAGCATAGTAGATGCCGGTGCGCCGCGACTCGTAGGGGAAGCAGATGAAGTGTGAGTCCGGGAAACCATTGTGCAAAGGTGGCGCCTCCGGTCCTTGACGGTATTCCAGGTTGAGCATGTTGGACTTTATGATGGTATCAACCGGGACTTCCTCCTTTTCGGCGGCAGCGCCCTCTTCTTCCAGATCCAGACCCAGATCTATCTCCTCGCCGATGGCAGCTCTTGTCACCATGCCGGTTGCTAGGACCAGCATGTCCACCTTCAGCTGAATCTTCTCACCAAGCAGGCTGTCATTAACCTCGAGAACCACATTCTTGTTCTCATCCTCGCTGATTGAGCCCACCTCACCTTTGGTGAGAAATAAGCCCTCATCCTCCTGCATACTCTTGTAAAAGTACTCGTAGTGTCCAGGAGTTCGCATATCCTTGTAGATGATGTAGGCCTTGGCGTCTTTATCCTGAAGTCTCAAGTATTTGGCCTGCTTTAGAGACTCGATGCAGCAGGTGGAAGAGCAATACGGTAGATGGTTCTCATCCCTGGAGCCGGCGCAGAGGACAAAGGCCGCTGATTTCACCGGACGGCCGTCAGAAGGTCGCACTATGGTACCTTTTAAGGCGAGCTCTTCTAATGTTTCATTGGTAACCACATTTTTGCAGGTCCCATAGCCAAGATGCCCGAGGTTCTTAGCCTCATATGGCTTGGCGCCGGTGGCCACCACAATGGCTCCGACTTTCTCACTGACCACATTGCCGTTCTGCTTGATGTGTGCGGTATAGAGACAGGGAGCACCTTCGATCTTCTCCATGGTTGCCCCGGTGTAGACCTTGATATTCTCCTGCCCTTCTACCGCCTTGATCCGCTCGGCGATATCCACATCTTCCAGGTCAGTGTAAGGATGCTTAAGGGGAGCCTGTTTAAACACTTTATTCATCCAGCCGCCCAGCTGGGCTGCCTTCTCCACCAGCACCACCTCGTAACCGGCCTTGGCCGCTTCAGCAGAGGCGGTGATCCCGGCCAGGCCGCCTCCCACCACCAGCAGCCTTTTAGACATTTCCTCTTCCGGCTTGAAAGGCTCGAGGGGCTCCATGTTTTGCGCCTTGGTTATTCCCATCCTCATGTAGTCTTCGGCCAACATCTGGGTGTCTTCTTCCCCCGCGGGCTGGCACCAAACCACTTGCTCCCTAAGATTTACCCGGTCAAGCACCACACTCAGCCCGAAGTCAAAAACATCCTGCATGACCCGGGGGGAGCAGGCAGCAACCACTACTGTGTTTACCCCATCATCACCAGCCAAATCTTCCTTGATGACCTGCACTCCCTCTTTGCTGCAGAGGAACTCGTGGTCCTTGCACACCGCCACACTGAATTCGTCGTTGGCAACTGCAGCCAGGGCTTCCATATCCAAGGAGTCCCCGATGCCACAGCCCTTGCATATATAAACTCCTATCTTCTTCTCCATCGGATTACCTCCTCACCGTAGATTGAATGGCTTTGAGCGCCGCAGCAGTTGCATCCCGGTTGGCAGTGGCCACATCTAGCGGCTTTCTGGTGCATCCAGCAGCATAGATCCCGGGCTTTTCAGTGACAACAAAGCCGCTGTCGTCGTAGGCTACATCAGTAGGCACCTTGTCGGTGGCTGTACTGGGCTCCATGCCTGTGGCCAGCACCACCAGATCCACCTTGGCCTGGCTCTTGCCACCGCCGTAAATATCTTCGGCCTCTACTAGAATCTTGTCGCTGGCCGGATCTGCCTCAACCTTTGCAACCTTGCCCTTGATGAGGGTGACATTATCTTCAGCTGCAACTTTGGTGTAGAACTCCTCATACTTGCACAAGGCTCTGATATCAATGTAGAAGATGGTAACCTTGGCATCGGGGAGCTGCTCCCTGATGTAAGTAGTCTGCTTCAGCGATGCCAAGCAGCAAATGTGAGAGCAAAAGGCCATGTAGTTCTCGTCACGGGAGCCGGCGCACTGCACAAAGGCAACGCTCTCCACCGGCTTGCCATCTGAGGGCCGGACAATCTTCCCTTTGGTGGGACCATCAAAGGCTGCCAACCGCTCCATCATCACGTTGGTGATCACATTGGGGACCTTGCCGAAGCCCAGATTCTCTATTTTGCTGGCATCGTAAGGATTCCAGCCTGTGGCCCAGACAATGGACGCCACTTTGAGGCTCACGCTCTCAGGCTGCATCTCCAAATCCACTGCGTCGTACTTACAGGCCTCTTTGGCCTTGGTTGCCTCGTCCGTGCCGATTATCTCCGGGGCAATCACATAGCGCATGGGGTAAGCCATGTCGTGGGGGAGATAGGCGGCTTTGATCTTGTCCATGTTGTAGTTGTAATCGTTGGGAATCTCAGTGCTAACCACCTCAGCACAGTCTCCACATGCAGTACAGTTCTCATTCACATACCGCGGCTTGAGTTTGATGGTCACATCTAAGTTTCCTTCCTCGCCGGATATACTTTCCACCTCAGCCATGGTGAAAGTTTTTATCCGGGGATTCTGTCTTATGCGACGGAAGTTGATTTCCAAGCCGCAATTGGGCGGGCAGAGTTTGGGAAAGTATTGGTTCAACTGCGCCACCCGACCGCCAAGGTACGGCCGCTTTTCAACAATAAAAACATCGCGGCCCGTCTCGGCCGCCTCCACCGCTGTGGTCAGGCCGCTGATGCCGCCGCCGACCACCAGGATACTCTGGGTCAAACCTTTTTCCTCAGCCATCGCATTCCTCCAAGGTATTTGGTTTTACTTTAAGGCAAGATTGTAAGTAGGAAAGGTTACGACTAAACCCTTTGGAGGTTGCCCGGCCCAACTGAGCATTTCGCCACCGCAAAAATCTGCACCAACATTTCACGCCACTATGCCGGGCAATCACCACAGGATTCAAGTCTTATAAAAGACGGGACTCTCCGTCCCTTAATACTCTTTGAAAGGATCTTGGACCAGCCTCAGCAATTCCTCAATATCGGCTTGGTTTTTTCTTCTTCCCATCTAGTGGGTTGGTATTCAGCTTAATTCTGTCTCAGTTCCACGGGGATAATAAGAAGTTATTTCAATAAGATGTAACGGAAAGCCACTGGAAACAGAAAATTGCTCCAGGCGCCCGCTCGGCGCCTGGAGCAGGAACAATCTCAGGTAGTTAGCTTAGGTCAACCACTCCTTTACGGGCTCCTTGCGAATAGACCACTTTCTGGTGGCAGGATCCCACTTGGAGATGGTGAAGACCTTCCAGTTGGCCTCGTCAAGGACCTCTTTGAAGTCAGCGCGGTAGTAGTAACCCGGGTAACGGGTCTCCTCGCGGAACATGAGGTGCCGCACGTGGCACTCGGAGGTCCACAGACGATGGTAGTTCTCCCAGGCCCGCATCAACTCGTGCAGGCTCGAGGCGCCCAGAAACTTGGAGTCTTCATAGAGCATCCTGAGCTCCTCCAAGGCCCGGTTCAGCATGGCCTTGTTGGTAGTGTACCACATGGAGGTACCACCAGCGTACTCGTCCATGATCTTGTTCAAACGGAACAAGAACATCTTGGGCCGGATGTAGTTG
>CP070689.1:1331726-1336878 GCA_020353155.1 Deltaproteobacteria bacterium
AATTCAGACCAATCTCATCATCTGGATTTACTTTCTTTCGGAATCGCGCTTCGATAATAATAATCAGAAGGCGGAGCCAGCGGGTCATGGTTTAAATTCCTTGTCAGGCGCAAGGCACAAGGCGCAAGGCACAAGGAAAATCGTTAAAGTTGTTTACCGTTTACCGCGCGAAGCGCCCTGAGCCTGCCTGCCCTGAGCGGAGTCGAATGGGTTGAAGGGTTCACCGTCTACCTAAATAAAAAAGCCCTACCCCTCGTATCTGAGAGATAGAGCTCTGCTAACGTACCGACCAGTTGTCGAGTGTCTTTGCACTAGGGAGGGGCAATCCCGGTGCTTGTTAAATTAGCCTACATTTCATGCTCGACTGTGTCAAGAAATTAGGGAGGAGTGAGGATTTCGGATCTCGGATTGCGGATTTAGGATTGACGAAAGGTACAAGGTACAAGGTACAGGGAGGAGTAAAGAACAAAAAAGGCATGATGCCTTGCACCCTGAACACTGAACCCTGAACCCTGTTCCCTAACTACTGACTACTCGCTACTAGATTCTTTGATTGCGAATTACGGCCGCCAGACTCTCCGAGGCGTCAAAAGCCTTTTGCTCGTTACCTTATCTGATTGGCAATATAAAGTTCTTATCCTCCTACTACCTGTTAAGGATAACAATTACCTTTTCGGGATTTCCAATGACCGTCGCTTGCTGATCCCTGCCAAAGTTTCGCCTGGCAGCGTATGTCATCTCCCGGTCCAGGTAAACCTTTACTTCGCTCAAGGTGATCCGGCTGTCACCATTTCCGTAGCGCTTGCCGTCGGCAGCTCCGTAAAGCGCCTCTAGAAGATATTTGGTGAAGAGGCCGTGCTGCGCCTCCTTGTCCCAACTGGCAACCTGGTCTCTGCGGGCCGCCGACACAACAGTCAAGGGTACTTCCGGCATCTCCCTGGGAGTCACGCGAATCCCGGAAGCATCTCGGACTAAAGTCCCGCTAGAGCTTTCGCCTGAAAAACAGGCGTCCAGGAAAACCGTCACAGAACGCGCCTCCAACTTGTTCAGGTTGCTATAGAGTAGTTCCACAGGGTATCCACCAATCTCGGCCTTATCCGGATCCCCATTCACTGGCAGGAGATACTGGCGCCCGTCGTTCAATCCAGGCACGCCGTGCCCGGAATAGAAGACAAACACGTCCGACTCACGCGGCCGCACCCATCGCCAAAGGGTGCCCTTATAGGTTCTGGAGTTACCAAACACTCCTTCCATGTCAGCCAGGGTCACGTCACGCATATCGATGATGTTGCCTTCGCTTATTCCAAGGATTTCGACAGCCAAAAGCTTTATTGCTTCTGCATCATTATGGGCAAAATCGACTGCTGGAAGGCGCTTACCGTATTTGCTGTTGCCGATAATAACAGCAACGGCATCCGGATTGCGAGCATACGGCTTGGCTGGAACAATAGAGGTTTTCGACTTGCTAACAGGCTTTTGAGCAGACAAGGAAGCGACCGGTTCCGCCCCTGATGTGGAATATTTTTCGACAATCGAACCAAGTTCTTTCTCGTAGGTGGTCCAGAACTTGCTCAATCCCATGCGCACCGCGGTCGGTGGCGGCTGCAACCGGATCTTTTTACTTGAGGTACGTGTTTTAGCCCTTAGCCGCAAGCCAACCGAGACCTCGATATCCTCCCCTTTCTCGGTAACGAATACGTTGGCCAACACCTCCTTGGAGGACGGGTCCAAGGTGGCCCACCTACCCATGACACCCAGGTTGTCAGTAAGTATTGACCGCATTTCTTGGGTGTCAGATTTTTGTACTAGTTCCCATTCCGACATGGTCAACGGAACCGGCGCCGTGGCGGTAACCAACATAAACCCGGTCTGGTAAGATTGTTCCTCCACGACCATTCCGAGCCGACTGGCGGTCAACTGCGCGGCCATAAATCCCTGTTGTTTGGTGGCCTTAAAAAGGCGACGACCATCGCTTTCTAAGGTGCGGTCGTTCACCTCCTTCCATGCCCCTTCTAGCTGGAGTAGGGCCCTATTGTAACTCTTGTCGGAAACACAAGCCGTAACAGCCAACACGAGAAAGACGACGATCATAATCCGAGGTGCGTATCGCATACTCCCACCTCCTTAATTTTCTGAAGTCTTCTGAAATTGTTGGAAAGTTGCCTAACCATACAAAATCGGCTTGCTACCCAAAGTGAAAAGGTGCCAGCAATAACTCTGTTGATAGAGCATCCTGACTCAGCAACCGCTCTGTTGATCCGAAAGTGAACCTCAGAAGCAACAATTTGTCTCACGTGGATGAGTAGGAGTTGGAAGGAGAACCCTAATTAAACGCCATTTTATACCTCACGAATAGGTTTTACAAGAGTAATCTCAGTGGATAAGGCATGCGCCGCCAAAAATTTCAGTCGTGGAAGATTGCTATGGCAAGAACTAATAATTTTATGAAGAGGAAAGGCACAAGGCACCCCAGGTCACTTGCCTTCGGCGTCATTGGGTCACTACGCTTCGCTGTCATTAGGTTGTCAGAGGTTGGAGGTTGGAGGAGCGGCACTTCGGCAGGCTCAGGCCTTGAGGTTGGAGGCAAGAGAGAGAAGACAGAGGTCGGAGGTCAGAAATCGGAGGTCAGAAGTCACTAGGCACTAAGCAGTAGGCACTAGGCAGTTTTCGATTTCGGATTGCGGAATTTTTAGAGGAAAGACAAAAGGCAATTTTGGATTACAGCTGGCGGGGATAGTTTTTTTGTATGAATTCATACAAGAAATCATTGACAAGTAGAGCAAAAAGATCCACCCTCTAGCAAAAGGACGGGATTGGACGTTACTCATAATGGTATTTGTGAGAAAGAACTGAGTTATAGAAATACCAGAGCTTCCCGAGAGTTCACAATCATAAATGGAGGATAGGCATTAATGATAACGAAGCCCAATAGGTGCCCCAACTTTAATCATAGGCGAGCAAATGCTCCGGTGCGCTTCTGCCCGCTCTGTGGTGCGGTGGTTAATGAAGCCATCCTCATGAGAGGCTGTAGAGAAGAGGAACACGCTATAAGTCGACGTGGAGGAACTCATTACTGTGTGCATTGTGGTGAACAGCTTATCCACGCAAGATGAAAATTATGAAGCAAATCTCCTCTGAGCGACACTTGTGCCGTTAAAGTGCCGCCATCCCGTTGCAACCTTCCTGGAGAGCCTTTCCTTGGCCAAGGAGAAGATGTGGAGTATTTATGGGCAAGTCTTTTTGGCAGAGGTGTGAATAACAACAGAAAACTGTCCCTGCTAAGTCTAGTTTAATCCTGGCCGCCTTGTTCTCGGCAGCCAGCACCAGTGCTTTCCCCCCCCGCACAATCAGGTGCCACTGCTTTCTTTTTCTACCTTTTCCTCCAACTGCAGAAACGGGTTAACCAAATCAATGGGAATGGGAAAGAGCGTGCGAGATTTGCTCTGCGCAGCGACCTCTCGCAGGGTCTGCAAGTAGCGGAGCTGCAGGGCAATGGGATGGTCGGAGATTATCCGGGCCGCTTCGGCCAAGCGATTCGCAGCCTGGTTCTCCCCCTCTGCGTTTATAACCATGGCACGGCGCTCCCGCTCGGCTTCAGCCTGGCGGGCCATGGCTCGTTGCATATCCTGGGGCAGGTCGATGTGCTTTACCTCAACAGTGCTGACCTTAATGCCCCAGGGGTCGGTATGCTCATCCAAAATCTCCTGGAGCTGCCTGTTGACCTTTTCACGTTCGGAGAGCAGTTCGTCCAGCTCCCCCTGCCCGCAAACGCTGCGCAGGGTGGTTTGGGCCATCTGGGAGGTGGCATAGAGATAATTTTCCACCTCCACCACCGCCTTGATGGAATCCATCACCCGGAAATAGATCACTGCATTGACCTTCACGGATACGTTATCTCGGGTAATCACATCCTGAGAAGGTACGTCCATGGCCACCAACCGCAGGCTGACCTTCACCATCCGGTCCACTACGGGGATAAGAATGATCAGCCCCGGCCCCTTGGCCTTGATAACTCGACCCAGACGGAAAATGACCCCCCGCTCGTATTCCTTGAGAATACGAATGGCACTGGCCAGAAAAAGGATCGCCAGTATAAGAATGAAAACAATTAAGTAGAGCATACTATCTTCCTCTCAAGACAACGATGAATCTCTGCCACTGACAACGCCCATCTCATAGCAGGAATCTGCAAATAGTATGTTTAATCTTGACCTTGTGAGAAGCGTACGTCCAGTAGAGATCGTGCAGGCAGGGATCAAGGTTAGAAGAAGAATATTTGCGAATAATCGTATGGCTTGGGCACTAGTTGGATTTGCTTTTTTCGTTCGTCCCACTCTATCCAAGCCTGGTCCGTCTTCGAGTAACAACCATAAATGCTTGGTCAGGAAGACGAGGTGTTTTTTAGCTGTTGACGCAGGAACTGTCCTCTTGGATAAAAAAACCCCCGCGGAGGAGGTGTTGGGGGCTGTTTTGAACCCGGCATAACAAGGTGGGGTCCCTGTTGGTCCTTTAGGCGCTTCGAGCTAATCGATGCGGCACACCGTTCCAAGGAAGGGCCCCCGTTTGTAGGTGTTGATTCAAAAAGGAGCTACCAATCATCAATACCGCAGGGGAAACGAGTCAAAATAAAGTACAAGGCAAACTAGCTTAAACTTACTTTTCACTGTACCCTGTCATCAAGACACAGTCAAGCATTATAGCTTAAAAGTGGTTGCCCCCCGTCAAATAAAAAGCGGGGCACCGTCCCTGCAACTGTTCTCTAAGTAATGAATAGACCGTGCCGGGAGCTGCTAGGAGGCGTATCTCTAAGCAGTCCGCTCAAGATAAACCCACTATTTTTTCTGCCACTCGCCACACCATTCATCGCCTTGGGTGGTCGGCCACATTGCAATAGAATAGAGTTTTCTCTCAATAGATTCATCTTCACGAATATCCACCCCAACATAACCGGAGCCCCAAGGACTAGGGGCATAGCGACGACAATTACCGGCAGCCTTTTCTGCTTGAGCTTGAGGTCTCCTCCAAAACCTACAATTTTCGCACTGCTCTTTCACGGTTCATCCTCCTTTAACCCGCCAGAGATGATGAAATTAAAAGTAATAAGGAAACGGCCATTCTTTACATGTCACGCTCCTTCTTTGGGATTACCAGC
>CP070689.1:1336978-1339556 GCA_020353155.1 Deltaproteobacteria bacterium
GGAGATTCCTACCGCTCACGCTCGCTCTACTCTGATTGCGGGAAGAAGTCTCTCAGGGCTGGAGGTTATGGCAGCCCGATATGCGGATATTGCCAGCCTCTGCTATTGAAAGTTGGAGACGATAGTAATTCTAGTTGGCAAAGACTGCCAATATACGCCGCTTCAGGAATATCTCCAACCCTTTAGTTGTATGGAGGAGTGGGGCGATTGGTAAACGAGGGCTTACTTTTAGAGAGGTATCGGTCCGGTGAAAGAAATAAGCGTTCCGGCTGAAATGACTGCCTGTGTATGGCGGGGAGGGACCAGGGTAGAGGTTGAAACCATACCGGTACCTGAAATAAACGAGGGTGAACTTCTAGTTCAGGTTGAGGCTTGCGGACTGTGCCCCACTGACATCAAAAAAATAGACATGGGGCTGACAAAGCCGCCTGTAATACTTGGGCATGAGATGGTGGGCAAGGTGGTGGCTGCGGGCCCAAATGCTGAGAAATTTCTCGGCAAGCGGGTAGTCGTCTATCATCATGTGCCCTGTAGGAGCTGTAGACTGTGCGAACTTGGTCGATACAGCCAGTGTGAAGGTTACAAAAAAACGGGCACCAGCGCTGGATTCTCACCTGCTGGAGGTGGGTGGGCTGAATACGTTAATGTTGCTTCCTGGATTGCGAGCGGTGGCGGTGTGGTAGAGATTCCGGAATTGCTGCCGGCTAAGATCGCCATTTTAATGGAACCTCTCAATACATGCCTGAAGTGTATGAGCGCTCTGCCGGAATCGAAAGGTACTTTGGTTGTCCTGGGACAAGGTCCTGTGGGACTTATGCTTACTGCTTTGACCAGTAGGGATGGGTGGAAGGTTTTTGCGGTGGAGCCGCTGCCAGAGCGGCAGGAAAAATCTCTCACTTTTGGGGCACAAGGGGTCTTTCACCCTAAAGAGGACCTTGCCGGAAGGCTTCAGGATGTTGCTGCACCCTTGGGTTATGATGCGGTTATTGCTGCGACCGAATCTGAGGAAGCAATAAATGGTTCCTTTCTTTTTCTGAGGCCGGGCGGGACAATGATCCTTTTTGCCCATACCCGCTTGGGACAAGAACTCAAGATTGATGCCGGGCAAATTGGCATGGCCGAAAAGCAGATTGTCGGTAGTTATTCGTCCTCCATCGAGCTGAACTCTTTAACAAGAGAAATTCTGCTTGACAATCGCTTTCCTTGGGGAGAGTTTGTTACTCACGTTTTTCCTTTAAATGAAATCAATAGCGCCCTAGCCTTGGCAAGGCGTCCTCAAGGAGGTTCATTGAAAGTCGCGGTGGCCCCGAATCCAGAGGCACTAAAGGATGCTTAGGATATTGGAAGGGGAGATGGGAGATTTGCTTACAGAATGGCGCTTGGCATGAGAAAGGTAGCCATTGATCATGACTGAAACCGTACCCGAAAAAATGCTGGCCTGCGTTCTTCACGGCAAGGAAGACGCCAGGTTGGAAAAGATACCTGTGCCAAAGTTGCAGCCAGGCGACCTGCTGCTGAGGGTAGAGGCGGCTTTGACCTGTGGTACTGATTTGAAAGTCTTTCTCCGGGGCTATCATGAGCGTATGATCCAACCTCCATCTGTGTTCGGTCACGAGTTTGCCGGTAAAGTCGTTCTTAGCGAGAACGGACGCTTTCCCGCCGGTACCAGGGTAGTCGCCGCCAATTCAGCCCCCTGCCGGGATTGCTATTTCTGTGGGTTGGACAAGCCAAATCTATGCAGTGATCTCCTCTTTGCCAATGGCGCCTACGCTGAATATTTAAGGATTCCCTCTCGGATTGTGGAGGAGAACTGCCTTCCCCTTCCCCCTGATCTCCCAGCGGCAAAAGCCGCACTGGTTGAACCACTGGCCTGCGCAGTCAAGGGTGTGGAGGATGTGCATATAAAGTCAGGTGAAAAGGTCCTGGTAATAGGTGCAGGGCCCTTGGGCTTGATGCTTGCACGGCTTTCAGTTTTGGCCGGTGCGGAAGTCACCACCGTTGACGACCAGCCAGATCGCCTTGCTGTCGCTGCTGAACTCGGCGTAACCAACATTGTTGCAGAGAGGCTCTCACTCCAGTTAATTGAGCGCTTGCGCCATGATTTCACCCCTTACAAACTGGGCTTTGACTGCGTAATTGAAGCGGTGGGAAAGCCCGAAACCTGGAATCATGCGGTCGAGTTGCTGCGGCCGGGGGGCCGAGTGAACCTCTTCGGCGGCTGCCCACGTGGAACTGAACTCCGCGTCGACACCACCCGCCTCCATTATGACGAGATTAGTATATACGCCTCTTTTCATCATACCCCCGATACGGTCCGCAAAGCCTTGGAGTTTGTTAAGAATTCGCAGGTACCGGCTTTTTCTCTGGTGAGAGAAGGAAGATCACTTTTTGATTTGCCAGAAATTCTCAAAGAGATGCGCGCAGGTACAACTCCGCCAAAAATAGCAGTCCTCCCTCGACTCGCTGCAGGAGCCCGTCTTTCAGCAGAGGAATTGGAAAATTTCTCTGCCTCGCTTTAACAAAAGAGGGACGCCCTTGCTTTTTTGCGTTTCTCTTTATTTTTCCTCCTCAGATTTTA
>CP070689.1:1339656-1343760 GCA_020353155.1 Deltaproteobacteria bacterium
CCGGAGCGCTTTTTCTGCGCCGAGATAATCAGGGAAAAGATTTTGAACTTGACCTCAGAGGAAATCCCATATGCCGTGGCAGTTACGGTTGGCTCCTTTAAGGAAGATGAGCGTAAGAATCTTATCCGCATTCAGGCTGATATTCACGTTGAGCGACCTTCCCAGAAAGGCATCATCATTGGCAGGGGAGGTTCCATGCTAAGGGAGATCGGAAAACAGGCCCGCCTCGACATGGAAAAACTTCTTGGCGCTAGGGTTTTTTTGGAATTATGGGTGCGTATCCAGAAGAAATGGCGCAAGGACCCTCGTGCTCTTAAAGAGTTCGGCTATCAGTAGACAGCCCTTCGCCAAGACCTGTCGGCGAGGAGTTCTACTGAGGCTCACTCGAAGTCCTCAGGCCGAGTCGCTCAGGGCAAGCGGCCAGCAGGCAGTTATAGCATTGAGTATGGGGTTAATTAGAATAAAACCAGGCGGGGTTCGGCCACTGTTCCTCTTACTTTGAATGGTAAAGGTTTACCTCGATTTAGAAAAGCTTCTGCCACCCGACTTTTATCGGCGGGGAGGTTAATCAGTTCCGCCTCTAGCTGGCTTCGCCCAGTCAGGTTCAGAACGCTGCTAGACAATCCAGGTTGGAGTCTCACTTCACCAGTCAGAGTGCCTTGAAAGCCCTTGCCGTTGAACTGGCAGTCATTTATTTTAAAATTCCCATCAGCTAATTCAATGGTAGCCGACACCTCGAGCCCCTCCAAGGTTTTTGCCCTCAGATAGGGAGAGTCTATTGGACAACTTCCATTTACAAGCTTGAAATTCCCACCGCCGGCAGAATTAACCAGATCGCCGACCACCCCTTCCAACTCGATCTCTCCAGAAATCTCTCCCTCTAGTGGACGGCCGAGGAGCAGAGAAATACCGGATTGACCTTCCAGCCGAACCGTCTGAGCCCATACCCGCATCCGATAGTTTTGAAAATTATGGATTGGCGCCAAGCGGAAGTCGCCACTCAAAGACCCTCCATAGGCCTCGCTACGAACGGTGAAGGCAAGATCTCCCTTTAGCAGTGACAGGAGTTTAAACCGGGTACGTACCTTGGTCGCCTCAAAAAGTGTATCGTTTCCCATATCCATTGATCTAACGGTACATTTAGCAAATTTAAGCCCAGGAGGTATGGTGAGGGACATGTCGGTGAGATCAAACTGGAATCCCAAACTCGCGCTTGCAACCGCCTCCAGTTTTTCTTGCAAGCTCTCGTAGGGAAAGCGCCATATCACCAAGACCATGGCGAGAACCACTCCCCAGAGAAAGTAACCAATTACTTTTTTAGTCAGAAACCGTTTCATGCCGCACTGCCAATCTAAAAACTTTTCGGGCGGGTATAAAACCCGCCCCTACACTCACCACAAATTGTTAGTGTCTCTTCCACTCGCCACTATTCCAACCTTCCATCATTCCATTATTCCATTTATCCCTTCTAACTTCTGGCTACTGAATACTGAATTCTACGTATTTCCAAATCCGCAATCCGCAATCCACAATCCGCAATCTACCCTACGCCTCCTTACTCCCCACCATCTGGGCCGCTCCGCTCAGTTTACGAGTTACCACCACCAAGCTTACTTCCAGCTGAGATGGATTCCGCTGTTGCGGCCTAATGGTAAGTCTCCTGATGCGCACTTGTTCCGGTGCGGTCTCAATATGGTAGAGGTAAGGGATTAGCCGCTCGAGTGACACACCTTTGAACCGCATCTCCACCTGTTCTTCCTGGTGCTTGTCACTAAGTTGTTTCACAGAAGGTCGCATGAATTCGATCTGCCCCTTTATCCCGTCACGGCCAGCCAACCCTTCCAGAAATGCAAATAGGGTAAAGTCTCTCGGGCGCTGGCTCAAATTACTCTCTATTCGTCCACTTTCTGCCTTCATACCTCGGTACAGCCGCTCGAGATCAATTAGTTCCTGGAATCGCTTCTCGCTCTGTTCAATCTTTACTGCTAACTTCTTGCGGCGTCCCAAAATTGGGCGCACTATCCATAGGCTCACTGCCAGAAGGACCAAAATGGTGCCCAGAGCTACAATTAACTGGTTACGGGTAAACCGCATCATGAGCCTTCTCCAGTGAGTTGCTGGCGGAGTAGTTCCAAACCAAACTGCACCCCCTGACCATCTGTCGCCGCCTTGGCCCCAGTGATAGTGACTTGATCGAAGTTTTCTAAAGCCACTAGCCGATTTTTCACTCCGTCAACAGTGTTAAAACCATCTGCTCGTCCGCTCAACCTGACGCGTTCATTATCTACCGTCAACAAGCTTATAGTTACATCGAGGTCTTTCGGAATTGCTTGGCTAATAACTCGAAGTAACTCAGCCGACGAGTGTTGTTTGGCCTCTGCCCCAAAAAGAGCTACTGACTGATTCAATTCGGCAATCTTGTTCTTGACAACACTAGCGTATTGTTCTGGCCTAACTGATCCCTTAAATTCCGGCAAGGTGCGCCGAAAAACCTCCTCGATACTCTGGTTGATTCGGGCTAGCCTCTTATTCTTCGCATAGATATCAATCCCAGTTGAACCAAGCCAGGCAAAAGCCACGAGTGCGCATGCTACGAGACCATAGCTCACCTGGTGCCGCCACTTTACCAGTGGGCTCTGCCCCCTTATCTCTTCAGCTTGGAAGTTAAATCCCCTTCTACGACTTATACCTTTAAAGGCTAAACCAGCTGCCACTGAAAACACAGGCACATCAGCTATGTGGTCGCCAAACTGGTCGAGCAAACCCAGATTGTCCATATCAACTAGGCAACGTACTTGAATGCCGAAGGCTTTCTCCAAAGCTTCCGGCAAACTTTTTATAAGTGAGCCTCCTCCGCTCAATAGAAATAGCTCTGGCCACAAGTCACGATCCTGCAACTCAGCTGCCATCAATGATAGCTCAATCTCCCGGGCTAATAACTCAACTTGGTTAGTAACAGCGGTTCGGACAGAAACTTGCTCTGCTGAACTTGCCTCCTCATCCAAAGGGGTGGAAAAAAGTCTTTCCACAGCCTCTTCAACCGATATCCCTAAAACCTCTGCAACGTTCCGGGACATCTGGCCACAACCGATGGTAAGTGACCGCAAGTAGGTGTCCTTTCCCCGGTTCTGGTACAAAAGATTGGTCTTGCGGTGACCAACATCCAGAATGGCGAACTTATCCGGCAGGTTTTGCTTCAGTAGGTCGGAAATGAAAAACAAACCACTGCCGTCCAGATCAACCACTTCCGGCTGGATTCCTACTTCCTGGAGCGCTGATAGCAAGGGATCTAAGACACCCTTTGGGAAAGCAGCCGCGACTACTCCATGAGTACCTTCTGGGCGGGGTTCCGTCTTGACGAAGTCAACCTGAACCGCATCTAAGGGTAGAGGCAGACCTGGTTCCATCTCGAAACCTATTACCTGGGCAATCTTGCGCTCAGCGGAGAAGGGAAAGCTCAGCCGTCTCAGAAAGGTTTCATTAGTGGACAGAGCCACTAGATATCGTTCGCTTTCCAGGTTGTGCTCCGAGATGAGTCCCACGAGGGCGGCGGCCACCTGTTGGGGATCAGCATCCGTTGGCAACCTGGCGCTTGCATAGCCCGTCATCTGGCTAACTCTGAAGCCGCGGCTTACCTGAACCACCTTTATACTACTGCTGCCAATATCAATTCCGAGAATTTTCTCCGGCATACCTTAAATCACTCCCCTAGCATCCGGTAGGGACACAGGATTGAACCACAGAGACCACGGAGAGCACAGAGTATTGTTGTCAATTTAGTGAGACTTTTTTTGAAGGAGAAATACAAACATTGCCATCTCTGTGATCTCTGTGCACTCTGTGGTTTATGCAAATGTGTTGCCACTAGATCGACCGCCAGCAGTATAAAACCATGCAATAAACTAATAGATTTCCCAATATCGCACCGAGACTTTTACCTGCTTTTCTCCCTCTTGCCCTGATTTAGTGCGCTCTAGGCAAGCAAAAATCGATTTTCTTCCCACCCCCACTTTACCGGTCAATCTTGTAGAAAAATGGTTGCTTTGGGTGCTAACAAGTTCAGCTGGAAGGCTGATGTCGTTGAAACCCGCCATCCTGTTTCGA
>CP070689.1:1343860-1346500 GCA_020353155.1 Deltaproteobacteria bacterium
CCTGTCGCCAGCCATTGGTCTTGACTTGTCCCAGAGTTCCAGAATCAAACCGTTCGGCAGGGTAATTGTCTCAATCAATGTCTTGTCCATTTTCGATGCTCACGAGCACAAGTAGAGGCTAAGTGGTTCTTATACGGGGAAAGACTATCGCAGAAATTAGTCGCCGGCAAGAACAAACCCCAGGGCAAAATGGTTCCGAGGGAAAAAGCCCACTATGGTCCTAAATGATAGAGATCAGGCAATCATCAATGTCACCTGGCACGGCCGTGGCGGCCAGGGCGCTGTAACCGCTGCAATGATACTTGCTGAGGCGGCTTACATTGATGGGTACAAAGGGGTTACTGCCGCACCCTTTTTTGGGGTTGAGCGCAGGGGGGCGCCAATTACCGCTACGACAAGGTTTTCTAAAATACCCATTCGTACGCTGACTCCAACGGCCAAAGCCGAAGTAGTGGTGGTTTTGGATGAAAGATTGATGCAAGCGGTTGACGTACTCGGGGGCCTGAAGCCGGATGGACTCCTTATTTTGAACTCCAGCAATCCCCCCGAAAAGTTCTGCACTGACATGGACATTGCGGTGGCAACCTCTGATGCCAACTCAATTGCTGAAGAAGTGGGCCTGATGGTTGCGGGGACAGTACTGATCAATACTTCTCTGCTTGGGGCCTTTTCCAGGGCTAGCAGTCTAGTCAGCATGGAGAGTCTGGAAAAAGCCATCAGCAAGAACTTCAACCCGAAAGCGGCTCAACTCAATATTAGAGGCGCCCAACTCACCTACGAAGCAACTAGGATGAACCGTCTATGGCAGTTTAAGGAGAAATCCATACTGTAGAGGTTTTGCCGCCACAAATCTTATTAGGCTGAGTTCCTTTCATGAAATATCCGGGCTAGGCCTGATCCTTTTTCTTGCTGGCTGGTGTTATAATACATCGGATTTTAAACAGGGGCTGCAAAACTCGTTTAGAGATTAAAGTGGCCAGCAGGATCACAGTTGAAAAGAGGAAACTCTAATATGGCATCGGAAAAGAACCAGTTTGTTTCTGCCTGTGCCACCTTGATGCGGGGTGAAGCAGGGAAAACAGGCGAATGGAGGGCCAAGCGTCCAGTCATCGATCTTAGCAAGTGCACTCCTTGTAAGAAGCAAAAAGAAACCTGCTTCTTGTGCTGGCTATACTGTCCTGACGGCACGGTTACGAGGCGAATCCCGGTTGAGATAGATTTAACCTATTGCAAGGGCTGCGGTGTTTGCGCCGAGGTGTGCCCGACAAAGGCAATCCGTATGGAAGTAGAGGAAAAATTCGTCTTAAGTGAATGTGCTATCCAGGAGGAAGGTGAATAGATAATAAAAAGAGTAAACGGTAAATGGTCAACGGTAAAGGGTTGATGAGCCAGCGCATAGCCGGTTTACCGTTCACCGTTTACCAAACGTCTTGCGTGTCATTCTTCAAGGTGAAATGGTAAATGCGCAATGAGAAATGACAAATGGTGTGGTGACAATCTATGAGCAAGGTAGAAATTATAAATGGAAACGAGGCAGCAGCCATGGGGGCCAAGCTTAGCCGGGTACAAGTCATAGCTGCCTATCCCATAACCCCGCAATCCAAGATCCCTGAGACCCTGGTGAAATATGTTGAGTCAGGCGAATTAAAAGCCGAATTTATTCGAGTAGAGAGCGAACACAGTGCCCTAACCGTATGCATTTCTGCTTCTTCCGTGGGAGCCAGAGTCTTCACTGCAACCGCAGCAAACGGTCTGGCATACATGCACGAGCAACTTCACTGGGCTGCCGGAGCAAGACTTCCCATAGTAATGGCCCTGGCGAACCGAGGACTCGGAGCGCCTTGGACAATTTTCAACGACATGCAAGATTCCATTTCCCAGCGGGATACCGGCTGGATGCAAGTTTACTGTAGAGATAACCAAGAGGTTCTGGACAGTATTCTCATGGGCTACAAAATATGTGAGCAGATCCACGTCCCCATGATGGTCTGTTTCGACGGTTTTGTACTGTCGCACACGGTTATGCCAGTAGAAATACCTGATCAGGAAAAAGTAGACGCATTTTTGCCACCCTATGTGCCTCATCTGCAGGTGGACGGGCCGGAACCTATAAATGTCAACCCTGTGATGTTGGCAGAACCGAGAGCCAACGCTCAAGGTGTTGCCTGTCCCAGCTATATGGGATTTCGTATGAGGCTACAGGAAACCCTCGAAAGTGCAGGAGAGGTGATTGCCAAAGTCGGTGGCGAATTCGGAGAGATTTTCGGCCGAAACTACCAGTGCTTGCTCTGGGAATACCTAACTGCAGAGGCAGATACCATTCTTCTCACCATGGGGTCCCTTGCCAATGAGGCTTCCCTCGCGGCAGATATGCTGCGGGAGAAAGGCTATAAAGCTGGCGTAGTGGGGCTAAGAGTTTTTAGGCCTTTTCCGGCCGAGCAATTGCGAAAAGCGCTTTCAGGTGCGAAACATATAGTGATTTTCGACAAGAACATCAGCTACGGAAATGAGGGAGCCACCTGCACCGAGACCAAAGCTGCTCTTTTTGAAGGTGGATTGCGCCCCTCCATAGCGAATTATATTGTGGGTCTGGGGGGAAAAAACGTCGTTGCTTCCGACCTGGTAGCTGCTACTTTGGAG
>CP070689.1:1346600-1353188 GCA_020353155.1 Deltaproteobacteria bacterium
TCCTTCCCATCCTTTGGGTGGGCTGCTCCCTGAACACGTTGGACAACGGCTTCAGCTACTCCATCAATCAGTCGGCCAAGGAGTCCCTGTACGTCCCAACCACCAAGGACGAAAAGTACAAAGCCAAGGCTTTCATCGACATGTTCGTGCAGCGCTTTGCCAAAGCGGTGGCAGTGGGCGTAAGCCTCGGGATCACAGTCGTGTTCAAAGAGTTTTCCAGCATCCGCTGGCTCTCAGGTTTCACCATTCCGATTATCATCGTCTGGATCTTCGCAGCGCGCTACGCAGGACGCAAGTTCAGGGATATGACGGAGTAGGGATTTCGAATTGCGAATTTCGAATTGGGGATTTGAGTATTTAGGTTTCAGGTGTCAGTGTTCAGATTTCAGCATTTTTGCCTTAACTTCCTGACACCTGACACCTGAAACCTGAAACCTTAGTCTTTGGGACTGCGGATTGGAGATTGGAGATTGAAGATTGAAAAACGGGCTACACTCGTAATTGCTGCACTGCTAATCCTGCTTGGCTGTGCTGCTGCGCCGCCACAGCATCCCAGTCGCATCGAACTCGGGGGATCCCGAAACCTTCGAGATCTTGGCGGCTACAGCACCATGGACGGGAGACAGATTAAGAAGGGGGTACTTTACCGCTCCGACCATCTGGACAAAATTACCAAAAGGGACGTCGAAATGGTAGCAGCCTTGGGTGTGAGGACAGTTTACGATCTCCGCAGTGAAGAGGAACGTGCGAGCGATCCCCCGCGGCTGCCAGAAATTGTCTCAGTGGAAGTGGTTAGCCTGCCTGTCTTCTACCAAGGGTTGGATCCGAGGATGATGGCCCGTCGGATAGTAATAAGTGGCGATGTAGAGGAGGGTGATTTCCAGCAAGTGATGATTGAAGCCTACCAGACATATGTCCTGGACTTTCGCTCCCAGTGGTCCTTGCTTTTAAAGGGCATGGCAGAACCCGGAACTCTGCCCGCCCTTATTCACTGTACCTATGGCAGGGACCGAACGGGAGTTGCAGTGGCCATAATCCTCCGTTCTCTCGGCGTACCCAGGGAAAAGGTTACGGAGGACTACCTGTTGAGCAACAAATTCTGGGAGAGTAAAACTGAACTCTACTCGTGTCTCGCCAACTGCGCCTCTTGCTTCCGCACCCCACGAAGCGAGGTGCGGGCCCTGATGGAGGTAAGGCCGGAGTACCTGCAGGCCGCCTTTGCGGCAATAGACGAGCATTACGGCTCCTTTGACAATTACCTTGACCAGGGGCTTGGCATAGACGAGCAAACCCTCGAGAGGCTCAGGACGGCGTTACTCGAATAAGAAAGTGGAGAGGCCCTACTGTGCCTCGAACCCATACTATGCGAACATTTAGCAGAGCTATTTTTGTCCTCTTGCACCTGATTTTATCTGCTGTCATTATAGCCCTTTTGTTTCACCCTTCAGCAGACGGCTCAACGATTCATTTCGTGCAAAGTGGATATTCCTCGAGACCAAGCACCTTCGAGCCAAGAAAAGACCTGCAACAGAGTCTCACCATTTCGCCTGACTCCGATGAATTAGTGCAGAATCCGAAGCTATTGGAACGCATTCTGGAGGACCCTTACGTCTATTTTCGTTACATCAACACACCATTTGCGCAAGCAGTCTGTATACGTTTCCAGGAATACCTGGGTGAGATTCCCAACGTGAACCTCCAAGGCGACGCGCACGTGGAGAATTACGCCATCACTGAGCGTGGACGTGGTCTAACGGACTTCGATGATGCGACCATAGGACCCATGGTTCTTGATCTGGTGCGCTTCGGAGTGTCCATACATTTGGCCTGTCGAGCCAATGGCTGGGAAGACAATGCCGAGGAGATTGTTGACAGCTTCCTCTCGAGCTATGGCGCTGCCCTCGAAAATCCTCTTCTCACCATTCCTCCTCCCGAGCTGGTTGCTCGGATCCGTGCCCGCTTCAGCACAGACAGAGAGCGTGCATTGGCAGAGAGGCAAGAGCTCATGGAGCCGTTGGGGGAGCCTCTGGAGAACTTCAAATCTGGATATAAGCAATACGTCGACCAGATGAAGGTGCAGCATTCGGACCTTCCATCGTACTTCTTTGACATCAAAAAGGCCGGCCGGTTGAAAATGGGTATTGGCAGCGCTCTTGATGAAAAATATCTCCTGAGAGTGGAAGGAGCCACCAAAGCCAACGAGGACGACCTGATGCTGGAGATCAAGGAGGCCCGTGGTCTTCATGGGATCTCCTGCATTCTTTTGTGCAAGGTAAACCCCATGCGCCCTATTGTTATTCAGGCTCGCCTCGCCCACGAACCATACCTTTACACCGGTTTCATCTTCGTCGCCGGAAACAAAGGATCGAGGACTGGTAAGACCTTCTGGGTTCATGAGTGGTATGACAATTACCATGAACTCTCCATCCGCACCTCTTTCCAGACACCCAAAGATCTTCGCGACATTGCCGTTGACGTGGGCGCGCATCTCGGTCTTGGCCATCCCAGGAATATCTCGGATACGGACAGCAGTGGACTAAGGGCCACACTGGCGAGCACTTTGGAAAAGTTACGTGTAGAAATTGAACAGACCATTTCCGATCTAGCCCGGCAAACTGTGGCGGCGTGGCAGCAGTTCCGGCGTGAGGCAACCACAGGAAAGACCGGTACAAGCCGTAACTAGAAAAAAGGGGCAAATCCCCCCTTAGAGGCAGGGGTGGGGTAAATGTCATGAGAAAACTTCTGCTGGTAATTGCCCTGGTATCATTTTTCGGCTGCTCCCCTTCAGCTGTTCAGAAGCCGGAAGGTCCACCTTCCCTCCAGGAAGAATGTGTGAACGGATGCCTGAATACTTACTCTTCCTGCATTCTCGAGTGCGACAAAACTGTCGCCATAGGACCTAAATTGGATCTTTGCTTTCAGCAATGCAAGGACAACTGGGCCGAGTGTAAGGAGGATTGTTCAAAAGTTGGTAATCTCCAGTGATCCAAGTCCAAGGATATTTCCGACTCTATAGTCGAAAAGGCACTCCAGCTGCGATGCAACCACAATAGCTTGCCCCTATCGATAATTGGTGCTTCTTTTGATTACTGCTATGTATGTGGAGTCTTAATCATCAGAGGATTTTTGCTATCTGCTTTTAATATCTTCACCACATTATGAGCAGTCCCGCCATCTAGTTTCCCAGCAATCCAAAAAGCTATCCAAGAAAGTGCAAGTTCGTCAGCCTACGATTGCAGTTGGTTTAAAGAAACTTCGGGAGTTGTCCAAGTCACCCTCATTACGCTTCTATCGCACCTAGTGGTCCTAGAAAGTGAGTGTATTGTGGCCAGGGACGTTGTTTGTGGTACGCGGCTGGAGCGGCCTTTGGCTGGTGTTCAAATTGGGGAGCACGTGCCAATTTCTATATATGGCCTAGCACTTTTTGCATCGGTTATTTCCTTGTCCCCTGGGAGGACATTATAGTAGCCGAGGAGATAGGCGGCAAGATAACGGCCGTTCTTCCGGTTGAATCTGAAATCGTAACCCGTTCCCTTGCAAAAGAGAAATCCCGCCTCATCGAACCCATACTGGCAGGTAGCGATTGGAGAGAAGTTTGCCATCTCGCGAACCACGAATGCCCACTTACTGCCCTCGGGCTTCGATATTGTGTACTTAGAGTCTGCCTTAATCTTTGTGCGCTGCCAACTCTCTGCTGCTCTGTTGAAATAAAAACCAGAGGCGCTGTCGGCCGTGCATCGGTATTGTTCGTCTGCAAAGGCAAACGAGGTAACAAGTGCAAATGTTATCGTGACAAGGATGATAACTCGGCTCATCTTTCCTCCTTCGGTCAGAGTCGACATATTGGCACAAGGCAGTGTAGGTAGTCAAGATTAACGAACCTTGGGACTTTTTGAAAAATGAATGTCTCCACAACCCCAGATGTTGTGGCTGTTTCTAAATGGCAAAAGTGGGGATTTAAGTATGTAATCCACATTTCGGGTAGGGCAGTTTGGACTTGAGGTAACCACTTTAGCGCTAAGCACTGAAATTATGCAGATATGATCAGCATATGTGAAGTTTTCCTGGATATCAGGAACTAAACGTATATAGCAGAGAAATTTATACCTGGCTTTAGTGAAGTCACCACTATATACAGTAGCGTCCATTCAAACGCTGAAGTGTTGATTAAAGTATGTAATGCAAAGTCTGTATAGTGAATCAACGGAGCTGTTAGCCCGGTCCGGCTGCATGCGGTGGTTGGGCCGCCAGGCCTTGAACGCAACCTGTCCGTTTGAATATCCTGTGGTTAATACCACGCAAAACCCTTACTGCAGTGATTTACTTCACCCTTTTCCCCAAAACATTGGTCATTCGCCGTAAAGCAGGAGAAAAATCATATGGATCAAGCCGAACATCCAGGATGCAAAAGCCTTCCTGGTAGTCCCGGGCCGCCTCCAAAGCCGCTTCGAATTCCTCTTCGGTTTGAACGTCGAAACCTTTACCAGCGCCAAGCACCTCGGGGAGACGCGCATATTGCCAGGGATACACTTCATTGAAGCTCCCATCCAGCATCGGCCGTTCAGTCCCATAGCCCAAATTGTTTAGCACGATGATGATCGGATTGAGGTGGTAGCGCGCGGCCGTTGCGACTTCCATCCCCGTCATTTGAAAAGCTCCATCGCCAACCAAAACAAGTGGACGCAGCGTGGGAAGCGCCAATTGGACGCCAAGGCTGGCAGGGACAGCAAACCCCAGCGAAGCATAATAAGCCGAAGACATGAATTCCGTGGCCCTGGGTATCGAGATGTCCGCCGCGGCAAACAGTGCATCCCCAGTATCGGCAATGACGAACGTGTGGTCGTCCAAAAAGGTTTCCAGACGTTGGAACAACCGCTCCACCCTGATCTTGGTATTGGGAACAGGTTGAAACGGCGTCAACGCCGGCGCATGTGGTATCTCGGTTGTCTCCCGGCGCTGGAGATTGGCCTTTAAAAGCCCCAGCAGAAAACCGTTGAGATAGACGCCGGGATACGTGTGATAGCGGATGGAGGTCTTTTCGCTGGTAGCGTAGATTGATTTCCCCTGGTCGAGATTAGCAGTAAAAATCCCAAGGTCGAGGTCGGTCAATAGCACCCCCAAGAGAATGATGCAATCACTGCTCTCCACATATTGCCTGATATTCTCCTGGCTCAAACCCCCTTTATATAGCCCAATATACAGCGGGTGGCGCTCGCTAATCGCCGATTTACCCAAGAGGGTTGAAGTGACCGGAATATTCGTTTTTTCCACCAGCTTCTGCAGGAACTGGTGCATGCCGTAGCGCAATAATTCCACGCCAGCTATGATGATCGGTTGCTTCGCCTGGTTGATCATCGCTTCCGCTTCCAGCAACGCTTCCTTGAACGGCCCCTTGTCTACGTCGGGCGGTTGGAGCGTCGTCTCGTGCGGGGTAATTTTTATCGCCACCATATCGCGCGGAAGCTCAATATAGACCGGGCGCCGATAGCAGATTGCAGCGTCCAACACCCGGTTGATCTCCTGACTGGCCGTGGCCGGGTTGTCCAGCACGGTCTGTGCAACGGTCAACTGTTCGAAGACTTTTAGCTGCGTGTCGAAGTTCTTGACCTTGTGATGCAACAGGGGATTCCCCAATTGTTCTTTGACGCCTGGCGCGCCGCTGATCACCACCACCGGGGACTCTTCGGCATAGGCCTGGGCGGTGGTATTCACCACCTTCAATCCGCCCACGCCATAGGTAATGCAGACCGCCCCCAGGCCGCGCACGCGCGAATAAGCGGTAGCGGCAAACCCTGCCCCCTGCTCATCGCACGTGTTGATAATTTTGATTTGGCTCTCTTCCAATTGCTTGTAAAAGCCGAGCACGTAATCGCCCGGAATACCAAAGGCATGGCGCAACCCGGACTGATACAGCCTGTGAATAAGATATTCTCCGATCGTAATTTCAGTAGGCTTCACAACAATTCCTCCAAAAAATATGAATGCGCCAGACGCTAAAATCGCCGGGAAAATACAAAAGATATTCAGGAGAATGATTCGACTACCTGGCACGCGGCCCAACGTTGGAGTTCAGCCGCGGCCGGTGAGGAGCGAAGCGACGAGCCGGACGTCGGCTGGAATGCCTGGTTAGGCGAGACGCGCTGCGTAATTCGCGTCTGCCCCAGTTTGTTCTCCCACCACTTGTGTGGGGGCGACTCGGTGCGGAGCTTATGGCACCCTCTCCCACACGTCCACTCCGCCTGGGCCGGTTGCAGTTATCTTGTCCCCCTCGAAGACCAGCGACGGTGGCTCGAAAGGCAGCTTGAATTGAATACGGCCCCCCTCCATTTTCACGGGGACGCTTTGTGTCTTCTCCGAGAGGTCGTAGACGATGTCCTTCCCACCGATCTGGTCGTTTAAGATGCTAAATAGGAGTGTCTCACTGTACTCGGTGGTTGTCAGCTTGTAGGTAGACACAATGGATTGAGAGAAGAATTTGCCTGTCGCGTCCTTGCGTAGTATGTTAAAGTTTCGGTGGCTCTTCGTATACGTGTAGAGTCCCATGATCTCTGGCGGCCTGAGCATCGTGCCATCCGGCAACTGCCGCGA
>CP070689.1:1353288-1409148 GCA_020353155.1 Deltaproteobacteria bacterium
TATTTGTCTTTGCAACTTTTGCTGCAGAAATGGAAGCTTTTGCCGCCCACTTTGGCTTTAACTCCCTGTGCCGGCAGAATGTAAGCACCGCATTGGGGGTCTTGGACCAGATCTGCTGCACTTCGATCGCCGGAGATCTCTCCTCTGTCAGAAGCACCAAGACCTTTTAGCAAAACACTCAGCAGCTTGTAAACCACAATGACCAAAAGAACAAAGATAGCAAGGCGAACCATCAGAGTTTGAGCACCTCCACCCGTTGATTCCCGTCTTTCAGCTCATGCCGGAGATCAGCAACGCTTTTCCCCAAGGAAGGATGGCGGAAATTGGGAGCAACCTCGTTAAGCGGCTCGAGCACGAAGCGCCGCTCATGAAGCAAGGGGTGAGGCACAGACAGCTCGGGTGTATTGATTATCTGATCGTCAAAAAAAAGTAGGTCCAGATCAATTGATCGGGGACCCCATTTGAGAGTACGAATTCTACCGAAAGTGTCCTCGATTTCCAGCATTTGGCGCAAGAGCCAATGGGCATCCTCAGCCGTCTCCAGCAGAACTACCCCATTGATGAAGGCTGGCTGTTCCACCAAGCCAACTGGTGAAGTTTCATAGAAGGATGAGGTCTTGATCAGACTGCAAGGCGGAAGTGCTGCTAATGCTTGAATAGCATTCCTGCAGTTATTCAAACGATTACCCAGGTTGGAGCCGAATCCAATGTAGGCTTCATGTCTTCTCATAGAAATCGTTCAAGTCGTTGAAATCGTTTAACCCGTTGAAATCGTTGAAGTCGTCAAGCTGGCTCACAGCTCACAGGAAGATTGTCGTCTGTCCTCTGACCTCTGCTACCTGCCAGCTGGCAGCTGTCTACTTCAGTCCCAGCACATTCTGCATGTCATAAAGCCCGGGGGGTTGACTCACAATCCACATGGCGGCTTTTACAGCACCGCGAGCGAAATTATCCCGACTGTGGGCCCTGTGAGTCAATTCGAGCCGTTCGCCGACTCCTGCGAAGAGCACGGTGTGCTCTCCGACAATATCACCTCCCCGAATCGTCTGAATTCCAATCTCCTCTGGTCGCCGTGCGCCTATCATGCCATGTCTTTCATAAACCCCTACTTGCTCAAGGTTACGTCCCAGCGCAGCGGCAAGATTCTGGGCTAGCTTTACTGCCGTACCACTTGGGGCATCCTTTTTGTGATGGTGATGGGCCTCAATAATCTCCACATCGAATCCGTCACCTAAGGCCCTAGCCATATCCTCCACAACTTTGAACATCAAATTGACACCCATACTCATATTGGGTGCTTGAACACAGGGTGTCTCCTTGGCCAACTTGCCAATGATCTCAATTTCATCACCAGTAAATCCGGTGGTCCCTATTACCACAGGTTTTCTGGCAGACGCTGCCTGCCGAAGATGGGCTACCGAAGCCTCATGGTGAGTAAAATCTATTACCACATCCCCTGCGTCCAGTACTTTCTGCAAGTCTGGAGCAATTTTCAAACCCTTAGTTCCCAGGCCGACCACCTCGCCAACATCAGAACCCACAGAGGGATGATCAGCTCGTTCAAAAGCAGCAGCAAGTGAAATGCCCTCCGTGGTTTCAATAGTATGGATAATTCGGCCGCCCATTTTTCCCGCTGCCCCCGCTACTATTGCTCTAATCATGGCTATACCCCCATTCGCTGAGCTTTAATAGAGCTCTGCACGGTATCCGGTGAGCCAAAATAAACGGCGAGACAGACGATACTCCAGACATTCCTTACACTATAAAAACTCAGGTGTGTCAGACTGCTCGTCTCGCTCGGACTCCCGTCTCGTTTTTAAATGCCCTTTAGGCACATTTAAAGTGCCCCGTAATCTTTTAGAGCATTGCGTAATTTCGCCAGACTATCGTCGGACATCGGGGCCAGAGGCAGTCGCACCTCAGCAGAGGAAATCTTACCCATCATGGCAAGGGCCGCTTTCACCGGTGCCGGGTTGGTCTCAATGAACATAGAGTGGCAGAGAGGAAGTAGACGATAGTAGAGGGCACGACCTTTGTCGAAATCTCCAGCCAAGAGAAGGTTGCACAATTCAGACATGTCTCGCGGCACAATATTCGCCACCACGCAAATAACCCCTTTGCCGCCCACGGCCATCAGGGGATAGGTGAGAAAGTCCTCGCCGGAAAGAACCGTGAACTCAGGTCCACAAAGACGAATAATCTCGGTGATTTGTTTCATTGAGCCGCTGGCTTCTTTGACCCCGATGATATTTTTGAACTCTGCGAGTCGTGCAAAAGTAGTGGGCTCAATGTTGCTGGCCGTACGTCCTGGAATGTTATAAATGATAATGGGAATATCTACCTCTTCGGCTACTTTCTTGTAGTGCTGATAAATGCCCTCCTGGGTAGGCTTGTTGTAGTAAGGGCTGATCATTAAAACCCCGTTAGCCCCAGCTTTTTTGGCATGCGCCGTCAATCTTATGGCCTCCGCCGTATTGTTGGAGCCGGTCCCGGCGACTACGGGAACTCGTCCCTTTACCTGGTCCACCGTTATTTCCACCACCTTTTCATGTTCCTCGTGTGAAAGGGTGGCCGACTCTCCGGTGGTACCGCAGGGAACAATACCATGGACTCCATTTTCGATCTGAAAATCGATCAACTGTCTTATACCTTCTTCGTCCACCGCACCGTTTTTAAAAGGGGTGACAATGGCAGGCAATACTCCGGAAAACATGGTGACCTCCTTCCCTCTTCTATCCCTTGAGAGTTGTCCCTTGTTTTTGTAAATACTGGATGCTGGAAACTAGATAGTGGATCCTTGATGCTCGATACTAGATGCTGGATTGTAATAGCTAACTGAAAGAATGTACTGATTTATGAAGAATTGTCAATTAGAACTAGTATATACTACAACCTATGGAAACAACCACAGCGAGTAACCGGCTTCACAATGGAATATGGACAGCTTCTTCCCAGAGCCTTCCCTGATAGATCACTGTGGTCTCACCCTCCATGTAAACTTCCTGCGGCAGTTCCTTTTTAGGATCGAAGTAGATAACAAGAGTCTCTCCGCTTTTTGTGCGGACAGCTACGGGAGGCTTCACCATCCCCTTTGCCGCGCCAACCAGGGCAACGGCTGTAGCGCCCGTACCACAAGCAAGGGTCTCGTCCTCCACGCCCCGTTCATAGGTACGGAGGGCAAGAGCCTGCTCGTTGAGCACGGCTACGAAATTTACGTTTGTTCCGGCAGGCGCAAATTGGGAGTGAAACCGGACCTTGCGACCCTGTTTTACAACTTCCTGTTGCTCGAGAACTTCCGGGCCGTCAAGGATGAAAACCGTGTGTGGCACTCCAGTATTGACAAAATGGGTATTGAACCTTTGCCCGTTGAGTTCCAGCTCCATGTCGAGCTTCAGATCGCGAGGTTCGGTCATCTGCAGCTTCACCCGACTTCCTGAGACCTCTGCTCGGATGATCCCGGCAAGGGTCCGGAAGGAGAGACTTGAGCCACAAATACCCAACATGTTGGCAAGCCTGGCCACGCACCTTCCCCCATTGCCGCACATCTCTGCCCTACTCCCGTCAGCATTGAAAAAATTCCAACTGAAGTCTACTTCATCGTCATTCTCAATGAGGATGAGTCCGTCGGCACCCACAGAGATCTTTCGTCTACAAAGGTCACGGGCCAATTCGGGTGCTACTTCTGGCTCTATTATGGTGGCGCGATTATCAATGAGAATGAAGTCGTTGCCACTGCCGCTCATCTTGTAAAAATCAATTACTTTTTCCATTGGACTGATCAACGGATAAAATCGGGAACCCGCTCTCCCTTTAACAAGTCGTCGTAGGTTTCTCTCGCCCGTATTATCTCGAACTTGTCATCCCGGACCAGAATCTCTGGCGGTCTGGGCCTAGAGTTGTAGTTGGAAGACATGGCGAAACCATAAGCTCCCGCGCTCATCACAGCCAGCAGTTCCCCGGGTTCAACCTGGGGGAGGCTGCGATCGCGAGCGATAAAATCTCCGGTTTCGCATATAGGTCCCACCACATCTGCTGTCAGCTGTGGTCGTCTGTGGTCAACCACTGGTTGGATGTGGTGATAGGAGCCGTATAGGCTGGGGCGAACCAGGTCATTCATGCCGGCATCAACAACGAGAAAATTTTTGACCGGCCCTTTTTTTGTGTATAAAACCCGCGTGATTAGAGTACCAGCGTTTCCAACAATAACGCGGCCTGGTTCAAAAATCAAGGTGCAATCAATGCCCTCGACCTCTGCCAGAAGCGCCCTGGCGTACTCCCTTGGGTGGGGCGGAGCTTCCTCAGAATAGGTAATGCCCAGCCCACCGCCAAGGTCCAGATATCTAATGGTTATGTCTTGTTCTCTCAGCCGATCGATTAGTAGCCTCAATCGCTTTATGGTGTCCAGAAAAGGAGAAACCTCTGTAAGTTGTGAGCCGATGTGGCAGCCGACCCCCACTACCTCTAAATTGGACATTTCTTTGGCCTGGATATACATGGATTCTGAGATATCAAGGTTAATGCCGAACTTGTTTTCCATCAAACCAGTAGAAATATAAGGGTGGGTTTTTGGATCCACATCCGGATTCACCCGAATGGCAATAGGGGCACGGCGACCCAAGCGGGCAGCGCAATTGTTCAAAACCAACATCTCCTGGGGCGATTCCAGGTTAAACATCAAAATGCCTGCCTCGAGCCCGTAAACCAGTTCATCTTCGGTCTTCCCTACACCGGAAAAGACAATCTTTTCAGCCGGTACACCTGCTTTCAAAGCCCGGTAGAGCTCACCTCCAGAGACGATGTCCATGCCCGCCCCCATGGAGGCAAAGAGATTGAGTATAGCTATATTCGAACAAGATTTGACCGAGAAGCAGGTAAGATGATCAACTTCGGCGAAGGAGCTGTCAAAGGCGCGAAAGTGGCGACTTAGGGTGGCGTGGCTGTAACAATAGAAAGGTGTGCCTACCTCTCGGGCGATAGTTTCGATGGGAACTTGTTCGCAATAAAGCCTACCTTCTCGATATTCGAAATGATGCATTTATGGTCCTTCAAATAATTCGCAGGGCAAAGAGTTGGTGATCTCAAGTTGTCAATAAGCCGCTGACCGCAGAGGTCATGGCCTAAAAGGATTAGGCACAAAAATGTCACACCCTCTGCGCTATGCGTTACTCAACAATAACCTTGGACTCATTGGAGTCGGGGCCGGGACGATCTCGTTTATCGAAGGGGGTTACCTTGTAATAGAAAATACCCTTACCCTCGACATCTGGATCTACTAATTGAAATTGGGTCTCACCCGCTTTTACTCTTACAGTGGTGATTACCTCAAAGTCCCTGGGACAGCCCGGACAGTCGTTTTTTTTAGGCTGGGCCTTGCTGCGATAAACATTAAATCCAGCAGCGTCTTCGTCACTTGAGTCCATGGTCCAGGTCAGGCTAACCCCTGCATCAACAACAGCTGTCTGAAGGTTCTTTACCTTTGGCAGCGTCTTTTTGAGCGGCGGTTTGGGTGGCCCCTTTTTCCCGCAGCCACCCAATAGTAGTACAAAGCAGCTCAAGAGGATGAAAACTGATGAATTTGGCCACAGCCTCATTCTGGTCATGAACTCAGCTCTTCCTCTGCGCGGGTGATTGCTTCCCGAACCAGCTGCAGCGAGGTACCTCCGACGGATTTCCGGCTGTCCACAGAATGTTTCAAGTCCAATATTTCATGGATGTCTTCGGAGATCACTGAAGCAAATCCTTTGAACTCCTGTATGGTCATTTGCTCCAGTTCCTTGCCCTCCTCCAGACAGTATCGCACCATTTTTCCCACTGCCCTGTGTGCCTGGCGAAACCCCATTCCTTTGTTGACAAGGTACTCGGCCACGTCGGTGGCCAAGGTGAACCCCGACGATGCCATTTTTTCCATGCGCTCTTTATTTACCCTGACGTTTTCCCAAAGCCGCGCCAGAATTCTCAAACTCTGGCGCACAGTATCTACAGTATCAAACAGTGGTTCCTTGTCTTCCTGGAGATCCCTATTGTAAGCCAGGGGCAATCCTTTCATCACCGTAAGCAAGCTCATCAGGTGACCGTAAACCCTGCCGCTTTTTCCCCTAATCAACTCAGGAACATCTGGATTTTTTTTCTGAGGCATGATGCTAGAGCCCGTGCAGAAACCCTCTGATAGTTCGATATAGTCGAACTCGGTGGAACTCCATAGAATAAGCTCTTCACACATTCGGCTCAAATGCATCATGATTAGGGCAGCACCCGAGGTAAATTCGATTATGAAATCTCTATCGCTCACGGCATCGATGCTGTTGCGGCTTACTGCCGAAAAACCGAGTAACTCAGCGGTTACCTCACTGTCGATGGGAAGAGAGGTCCCAGCCAGTGCCGCACTGCCAAGAGGAGAGACATCGACCCTGTCAAAAGAAGCAGTAAGCCTCTGCCGATCTCGTCTCAGCATTTCATAGTAGGCCATGAGGTGATGGGAAAAAAGCACAGGTTGCGCGTGCTGCAGATGGGTAAAGCCGGGCATGACTACACCTAAGTTGGCCTTGGCCTGTTCAACCAGACTGTTTTGCAAGTCCTTAATGTCCTCGTCGACACCCTGAATTTCGTCTCTGAGAAAAAGGCGGATATCCAGTGCTACCTGATCGTTCCGACTTCGGCCTGTGTGGAGTTTGCCTCCCACTTCACCTACTTTCTCGATGAGAAGCTGCTCAATGGCCATGTGGACATCTTCCTGGGCATCGTCGAAAACAAAAGTACCGCGCTCGATCTCCCGCAGGATTTCCCCCAGACCTTGAATGAGGGTATCTTCCTCTTCGCGGCTCAGCAGTCCCTGCTGGGCCAGCATTTTGCAGTGAGCTATACTACCTTCGATATCGTAACGGTATAGCCGCTGGTCGAATCTAACGGAGGCGGTAAAACTTTCTACCAGCTTACTGGTTGCTTCTCGAAACCGACCTTGCCATAGCTTTCCGGCCATATCTATATCCTATTTATTTAATTGCGAGCTACACAAACGATTTGCGAGACGGGCGAGACGAACGATCTCCCGTCTCGCTGCGCAAGGCGCTATCTGCCTTGCGCTTTGCGCTGCAGAGCCTGTAAGCGCAAGCGCAGCCCCAGGAGTCTTATAAAACCGTCTGCATCGCTTTGATCGTAGACTGTATCTTCCTCGAAAGTCGCATACTCAGTCTGATAAAGAGATCGGGAAGATTTTCTCCCCACCACCTGACAGGAGCCCTTGTAGAGCTTGAGTCGTGCCCTACCCCAGACATTTTCCTGGGCAGAATCCATAGTCTCCTGAAGTAATTGCATCTCTGGCGAAAACCAGAAGCCGTTGTAGATTAGACTCGAATATCTTGGAACGAGGCTGTCTCTGAGGTGCAACACCTCGCGATCCATGGTGATCGATTCAACTGCCTCATGGGCCATCCGAAGAATTGTACCCCCTGGCGTCTCATAAACTCCCCGCGACTTGATCCCCACAAACCTATTTTCCACAAGATCCACCCTGCCAATGCCGTTGGCCCCTCCAAGTTCATTTAAGGTAGCAAGGAGATCCGCGCAGGCAAGAGCCTTGCCGTCCACGGCCACAGGATTGCCCCGCTCGAAATCAATCTCCACATATCGCGGTTTGTCTGGAGCATCTTCCGGTGCGACTGTCATCTGGAACATCTTTGGATCCGGCTCACGCCAGGGATCTTCGAGCACACCTCCTTCATATGAAAGGTGCAGGAGGTTACCGTCCATGCTGTAAGGTTTCTCAGGCGTCACAGGTACCTGGATACCATGTGCTTGCGCGAACTCCAGTAAATCCTGGCGAGATTTGAGTTGCCATTGTCGCCAAGGCGCGATGATCTTGAGATCTGGATTAAGGGCGGTGTAACTAAGCTCGAATCTTACCTGGTCATTACCCTTACCAGTTGCTCCATGACTTACAGCATCAGCCCCTTCAGCATCAGCCACCGCCACCTGTCTTTTGGCGATAAGGGGACGAGCAAGGGAGGTGCCCAGGAGATAATGTCCCTCATAAATTGCATTGGCTCTAAAGGCCGGAAAGACGTAGTCCCGAACGAATTCCTCACGGAGATCCTCGATAACAACTTTACTGGCTCCCGTGGCCAAGGCCTTTTGCCTAACAGTTTCGAGATCGTCGCCCTGGCCTAAATCGGCAGCAAAGGCTATGACTTCACATTTGTACTCTTCTAGTAGCCACTTGAGAATTATAGAGGTATCCAGACCTCCCGAGTAGGCCAGAACTACCTTTCTTACTTTTTCAGACAATTTTATTTCCTCCAGCAGGTAATTATCGTTCAAGCAGTTGATTTTGCAAATGGTGAAAGAGTCTAAATATCAAACGCCCAAGAGCCAGTCCAAAAGGGCGCGCTGCAAGTGCATGCGGTTCTCTGCTTGATCAAATATGGCCGAGTTCGGCCCATCCATCACTTCATCAGTGATTTCCTCGCCACGGTGGGCAGGTAAACAGTGCAACACAATAGCGTCAGGCTTGGCCTTTCTCAACAGATCTCCATTTATTTGATAGTCTCGAAAAGCTGCCAACCGTTCTCGCCTTTCTTCATCTTGCCCCATACTCGTCCAAACATCAGTATTTATAACATCTGCGCCTCTCACAGCCGCCAGCGGATCGTTTCCGTAAAAGATTCGATCTCCGGCCAACTCTTTCGCCGTTTCCAGAATCTCTTCTTTGGGTTCATATCCCGGTGGACAGGCAAGCAATAATTGGAAAGGCAAGCGGACCGCCGCATTTATCCAGGAATGCGCCACATTGTTGCCGTCACCCACCCAAGCTATTCTCAGTGATTTGAGATCACCCTTTTTCTCCTGGATTGTTAGAATATCACCCAGTACCTGACAGGGATGGTAAAGGTCGGTGAGACCGTTAATAACTGGAATCTCAGCATGTCTTGCCAGTTCCTGTAAATCAGCATCATCGAAGGTACGAACCACCAAACCGTCTATATAGCGGGAGAGAACCAAGGCGGTATCTCGTAGAGTTTCGTCACGGGAAAGCTGAGTGTCCTGAGAACTCATAAAAATTACCCTGCCACCTAGCTGGTACATGGCAACCTCAAATGAGACCCTGGTGCGGGTGGAGGGCTTGTCAAAAATAAGTCCCAAGGTTTTTCCCGCCAGCGTGGGTTTGAGCTCACCCCTCTTTGAATCTTCCTTGAGGATTGATGCCCGTCTCAAAAGAGCATCAATTTCCTCAAAGCTTAGGTCCAGGATGGTCAAAAAATCTCTTTTCATGGCTCTTTGATCCGGCTTGCATAGCGCTTAGCGCCAAGCGCCTAGCTTTATCACTAAAAACAAAATTAATGCTTATCTCTAAAAACGCTTTCTAAGGTCTCAACAAGACGATCAACTTCAATGGAGGTCACTATCAGTGGAGGCAAAAAACGTAGTACTTTTTCTGCGGTGCAATTTAGAAGGACACCTCTCTCCTGACATTGGGCCACAAGCTCACCCCCTGGGAAATCAAGTTCAATCCCTAAAATTAGACCGCGGCCTCGCACCTCTCTGATAAATGAATACTTATCCTTGAGGGCCAGCAAGCGCTCTCGGAAGTACTCCCCAACAGTCCGAACCTTTTCCAAAAAAGATTCTGCACTGATTTGTCGAAAAACCTCGAAAGCTACTGCCGTGACCAATGGTGTACCCCCGAAAGTACTGGCATGGCTTCCAGGGCCGAATGCCTCTGCCACTTTATCCGTGGTAAGCATTGCGCCAATTGGCATGCCATTGGCCAGTGCTTTGGCCAGGGTCATAATGTCCGGGGTAACACCTTCGTGCTGGTGAGAGAAGAGTTTTCCTGTTCTCCCCATTCCCACCTGAATCTCGTCGTAAATCAGGAGTAGGTCATGTCTGGTACAGAGTTCCCTCAGGCCCTCCAAATAATTCCTCTCCGGAACGCGGACTCCCCCTTCTCCCTGGATGGGTTCAACCAGCACTGCACAGACGGTTTCATCAATGGCTTTAGCCACCGCATCCACGCTATCGAACTCCACATAGCGAAAGCCGTCAACCAAAGGTTCGAATCCTTCCTGAATCTTTTGCTGACCAGTGGCAGAAAGCGTAGCCAGGGTGCGCCCATGGAAGGAATTCTTCATGGTGATGATACCATAGCGGCCAGGGCCATAACCTTTGCGGGAGTATTTTCTTGCCAGCTTTATAGCTGCCTCATTAGCCTCGGCGCCACTGTTACAAAAAAAGACTTTATCCGCAAAACAGCTGCCAGTAAGGGCTGCGGCCAATCTGACCTGGGGCTCCGTGTAGTAAAGATTTGACACATGCACCAACTGCTGCGCCTGTTCATACATCACCCGGGCAATCTCCATCGGGCAGTGTCCAAGATTGCAGACGGCAATGCCGGCTACGAAGTCTAGATATTGCCGGCCTTCCTGATCCCAGAGGTAGCAGCCTTTTCCACTGGCAATGGCCAGATTATAGCGATTATAGGTCTGGCAAATATGATTTTGTGATTGCTGCATGAGATCTTGTTTGTCCATGGGTATATTCTATCTCCGCATACGGGAGTCCGAGTCGCTCAAGTCGTCCATCACAGAGGTCAGAAGTCGGAGATCAGAGATCAGCTTTACCCCTGACCTCTGACTTCTGATCTCTGACCTCTGAGCGCTGCCTCCCGCCCGCCGGAAGCTGCTTACTCCTTGCCACTCACTATTTCGGTGCCAATGCCCTGGTCCATGAATATCTCCAGGAGCACGGCATGCTGAATCCTGCCGTCAATGATGTGGGCCTTATCCACTCCTTCTTTAACTGCTTCGATGGCATAACGGACTTTAGGAATCATCCCCCCCTTGAGGACTCCATCTTTGATAAGTTTGGCCGCCTGATTCGTGTCCAAACTGGATATGAGCTTGCCGTCAGCATCTAGTACGCCCGGCACATCTGTGAGCAGAATCAGTTTGACCGCCTTGAGGGCCGGGGCTAACTTACCAGCCACAAGATCGGCGTTTATGTTATAGGTCTCACCCTGAGATCCCACGCCCACTGGAGCTATGACCGGAATGAACCGGCTTGCCTCTAAGGTCTGAATTACTCCGGCTTGAATGGCCTCAACCTCGCCCACCATCCCCAAATCGATGAGCTCGGGAGGTTTGTCCCCTTCTTGATTGCGATAAAGCTGTAGCTTCCGGGCCTGAATCAAACGCCCGTCTTTGCCGCTAAGCCCAACAGCCTGGCCACCATGCTGGTTAATGAGAGCTACTATTTCTTTGTTGACTTTGCCCACCAGCACCATCTCAACCACATCCATGGTTTCTCTGTCGGTAACTCTCATACCCTCAAGGAAATCAGACTTTTTCCCTATCCTTTCCAGGGTTTGGCCAATCTGCGGTCCTCCGCCATGAACCACTACCGGATTGATGCCAACATACTTGAGCAGCACAATGTCTTGAGCAAAACTGTCTTTAAGGTGCTCGTCTACCATGGCATGGCCGCCATACTTGATTACAATGGTTCTCTGATAGAACTGCCGCATCCATGGCAGTGCCTCAATGAGAATGTTTGCTTTTTCAATTAATTTTTCCATATTTCAAGTGCCTAAAATGAGCTAAAGTTAACTAAAATGCCTAAAATAACAAAAGCTTATTAAGTTTCATGGATGTGTGAGCTGTATTTCCCTATGCTCCATGCCAGGTGCCATGTTGTCTTTATAAGATATACCTACTCAAATCTTCGTCCTTGACAATTTCCTGAAGTTTTTCCTGCACATACTTTCTGGTTATTAGAATCTGCTGCCCCTTCAATTCGTGAGCGTTAAATGAGACATCATCGAGGAGTCGCTCCATTACCGTGTGAAGTCGCCTGGCCCCGATGTTCTCTGTACGTGAGTTCACGTCATGGGCTATTTGGGCAACTTCCTCGATAGCATCTTCCTGGAAAACAAGCTCAATACCTTCTGTGTCCATTAACGCCTCATACTGTATGGTCAAGGCATTTTCTGGCTCTTTCAAGATGCGGATAAACTCTTTTTTTCCCAATGCATCCAGTTCCACTCTTATGGGGAATCGCCCCTGGAGTTCTGGAATAAGATCTGCTGGTTTGGAGGCATGAAATGCTCCGGAAGCAATAAAGAGAACGTGATCGGTTCTTACCATTCCGTACTTGGTATTAACCGTAGAGCCTTCCACAATGGGCAGTAGGTCCCGCTGGACCCCTTCCCGCGAGACGTCAGGCCCCCTGGTACTCTCCCTGGAAGCTATTTTGTCTATTTCATCCAGAAAGATAATGCCCGAATGTTCTACCCTTTCGATGGCTAACTTGACTACCTTGTCCATGTCGATCAACCGCTGGGCTTCTTCCTGGGTCAAAATCTCCAGGGCCTCGGGGACCTTAACTTTGCGCCGCTTGGTGCGGCGAGGCATGACGTTGCCCAACATCTCTCGCAAGTTGATGTCCATTTCCTCTAGCCCTGCACTGCTGAAGATTTCGATCATGGGGTAACTTCTATCGCTCACCTCCAAGTCAACATAGCGTTGGTCAAACCGGCCTTCCCGCAGCAGCCGGCGGAGCTTCTCCCGAGTTCCCGAAGCACTGTTCGTCTCAGCTCGATCAGTTTGTCCAGCCGTAATAACATCAGTCTCTGCTGGGTACTCTTGATCTCTTTTGAGCGGCAGTAAAATATCTAGGGTCTTCTCTTCCGCGATCTCAGCAGCCCTAGCCATCACCTGTTCTTGTTCTTCACCTCTCACCATGTTGACTGCAAGTTCGCAGAGATCGCGAATCATGGACTCAACGTCACGTCCCACATATCCCACTTCGGTAAATTTGGAAGCTTCAACTTTTAAAAAAGGTGAATTGGCCAGCGAAGCTAGCCGCCGGGCAATTTCGGTCTTGCCCACACCTGTCGGGCCAATCATGATGATATTTTTAGGGGCAATCTCGTCCCTCAGATGCTCTGGCACTTGCTGCCGCCGCCAGCGGTTTCTTAAAGCAATGGCTACAGACCGCTTGGCGTCATTCTGGCCAACAATATATTTGTCCAGTTCCTTGACTATTTCAGGTGGAGTCAATTCCATCGTTGCCTTCTTCAAGCTCCTCAAAAACAAAATACTTGTTGGTGTAAACACAGATTTCTGCCGTGATCTCCATTGCGGCCTCGGCTATTTGGCGGGCGCTGAGATCTGTGTGTCTCGCCAGGGCACGGGCCGCAGCCAGTGCTTGCGGGCCACCCGAACCAATGGCTAGTAGACCGTCATCCGGCTCTATTACGTCGCCGTTGCCCGAAATAACTAGGGAGCTGTCTTGATCTACCGCAGCCAGCAAAGCTTCCAGACGACGAAGCATTCTGTCTGTACGCCAGTCCTTGGCCAGTTCAACTGCAGCCCTGCGCAAATTTCCACTGTATTGCTCCAATTTGGCCTCGAATCGTTCGAAAAGTGTAAAGGCATCTGCGGTAGTACCGGCGAATCCGGCTATAACTTTTCCCTGGAAAAGGCGGCGGACCTTTCGCGCCTGGTGTTTTATCACCGTATCTCCCATAGTTACCTGTCCATCGCCTGCAACCACCACTTGGGATCCACGACGAACCACCAGTATTGTTGTACCTTTCATGAGCAATTCCCCTGTGAAAGCGCTTTTGGCTTATGCCACTGGGCACTAGGGACTAAGCACTAGGCACCAAATTAACCTATGACCTTGTAGTGCTTAGTGCCTACTGCCTAGTGCCTAGTTGAGAAGGCTTTCTGCTGCGCCAAGAGCATTATGCCGTAAACTAGGGTATATCTACTCGTCCTCTTTCCCTTCTTGTTTCTCCTGTTCTCGTCGCGGCAGCCGGCTCCGCGGGTGTGCCTTATCGTACTCAGCCATGAGCTTGTCTACGCTTAGATGAGTGTAACGCTGCGTGGTAGAGAGACTGACGTGGCCCAACATTTCCTGCACCGCCCTGAGGTCAGCTCCAGCATCGAGCAAGTGCGTAGCAAAACTGTGTCGGAGGCCGTGGGGACTCAGAGGCCTTCCTATGTTACACCGCAGCATGTGTTTCTTCAGCAACCGTGATATACTCCTGGAACTCAATCTGCCACCGCGATTGTTGAGAAATAGCGCCTCATCTTCCATCTCCATGCCCAGCAATTCTCCTCTTCTTTTCATATAGCCGGACAGTGCATCTCTTGCTTTGCTGCCGACGGGTACCACCCTTTCCCTGTCACCCTTGCCCAAGACCCGAATAATTCCCAATTCCAGGTCAACACTAGCCAAATTCAAGGCCGTAAGTTCACTGACCCTCAGGCCGCACGAATACAGGACTTCCAGGATGGCCCGATCACGACTTCCCAGAACATTATCGGTATCTGGACCATGCATTAGCTGGAAGGTTTCGTCTACCGGCAAAAAATCAGGGATTGCCTTTCCCATCTTAGGGGCAGAAACCATGTCTGCAGGATTCTGCTTGATCTCCCCCTGCCTGACCAGGTAGGCGAAAAAAGATCTGAGGGAAGACAGCTTCCGTGCCACTGAACTTTTGGCATTTCGCCGATAGAGCGAAGCAAGATAGGCGCGAATATCCAAATGGCCCACCTGCTGCGGAACCATAAGACCTGATGAATCCTTGTCCTCGCCCCTTTTGCCCAGGAAGCCGATAAACTGACAAAGATCACTCTCGTAATTTCTCAAAGTGTGGTCCGAGTAGTTTTTCTCCACCCTGAGGTATTGGAGAAAGTCCTGAAGTGCTTTCTTCACTACGGATTTCTCCCGATAAATAGTGTAAAACTTGATATTTAGCACAGTGCCAGAAAAAGAATCAACGAAAAAGTAGTTGCCAAACTTTTTCTTGACTTTGATTTCTGCGCTGAGGTAATTTCACATGTTACCACTTTAGCAAGCAAAATCTGTGTGAAATGTGGTAACAATTGCTTATCAGTAAACAGGAGCAAGGCGACATAAGACGGACCAGTTTACCTGTGAATACCCTTCCGTATTCAGAATCCAATCCCAAAGGCTCGTCAATCGCCCTAAAAAAGCATACTCTAATATACAATAGCATGGGAGAGGAGTGTCCATGAGCAAAGACATAGCCAATCTGAGAACAGTAGGAATAATTTCCCATGGAGGTGCAGGAAAAACAAGCCTGGCGGAAGCGATGCTCTTTAACACTGGCAGTACCAAACGGCTGGGCAAGGTGGACGACGGCACTTCCATACTGGACTACGAAGCCGAGGAAATTGCCAGGCAAATAACCTTAAGCTCCTCGTTCTGTAGATTCGTCTGGAAGAAATCACCCATTACCATAATCGATACACCAGGAGATTTTAACTTCCTAGCGGATACCCAGACCTGCCTCAGTGGGGCTGACGGAGCGTTGGTAGTAATTGATGCCATTGACGGGGTAAAAGTCCAGACAGAAAAGGTCTGGGAATTTGCCAATGATTTCAATCTGCCCCGCATAATAACCATAAATAAAATGGACCGGGAGCGCGCTGATTTCTTTAAAGTCGTCAATGAGATCAAGGAAATCTTTGGTGACAAGGCCACCCCGGTGCACCTCCCCATTGGTTCAGCTGAGACTTTCAAGGGTGTTATCGACCTCCTCAGAGGAAAGGCCTATGACTTCCAAGATGATGGAAGTGGGAAAATAAAAGAGACCAGTGTTCCAGACGATATGACTGATTTGGTGGAAAGTCACCGTGAACAGATAATTGAACGCATAGCCGAATCCGATGATACCCTGCTTGAAAAGTACCTAGAAGGCGAAGAGCTGACGGACGAAGAACTGCTCAATGGATTGCGCAGCGGCTGCATTGCCGGTGAGGTAGTTCCTATTACTTGCAGCGCAGCCACCAAGAACATGGGCATACAGATGGTATTGGACCTCGTTGTCCAATGTCTTCCCAGCCCTCAGGATCGCGGCGAAAAAACGGGGATCAACCCCAAAAGCAATGAAGAAGAAATGCGTAAACCCGAGGCAGGAGAGCCACTGAGCGCTCAAGTAATCAAAACTGTTAGCGATCCTTATGCCGGTCGGCTTACAGTCATACGTATTTTTTCAGGCACCCTTTCAGCTGACAGCAATTTCTATAATGCCAACAAGGAGGCAAAGGAACGGTTTGGTTCTCTGCTGCTCATGCAGGGCAAAAACCAGGACACCATCCAAAGTGCAGGACCAGGAGAGATTGTTGCTGTTGCCAAGTTGAAAGACACCCTTACCGGCGATACTCTTTGCGATCCCAATAAACCTATCCTTTACCCGGTTACAAAAACCATGGAGCCTATTGTCTCAATGGCGGTACAGCCAAAAAGTAAGGGGGATGAGGAGAAGATTTTTTCGTCTCTAGCTCGATTGATGGAAGAAGATCCCACGCTAAAGGTGCACCGTGAAGAGCAAACCAGGGAAACAATCCTCTCCGGCATGGGTGAAATTCACATTGAAGCCACCATGGACAAACTCAAGCGTAAGTTCGGGGTAGAGGTAAATCTCTCTCCTCCAAAGATTCCATATCTTGAAACCATTAAAAAGCCGGTAAAGGGCATTGTTTACAGGCATAAGAAACAGACTGGCGGTCGGGGCCAATTCGCAGAAGTTCATTTTGATCTCACTCCGCTCGATCGTGGCACGGGATTTGAATTCGAAGAAGCCCTAGTGGGCATGAATGTGCCCCGCGGATTTGTTCCTGCGGTGGAAAAGGGAATTACGGAGGCCATGCAGACCGGAGTAAGAGCGGGCTATCCCGTGGTGGATTTCAGAGTGCGCTTCTACGATGGTAAATCCCACGAGGTTGACTCCTCAGAAATGGCCTTCAAGATTGCTGCGTCCATGTGCTTTAAGAAAGGAGTAGCAGAAGCTCAACCCACCCTGCTCGAGCCGGTTATGGAGGTGGAAGTGACGGTCCCGGATGAGAACATGGGTGATGTAATTGGCGACCTCAACTCTAGGCGCGGCAAGGTACTGGGTATGGACTCCAAGGGAAAGAACCAGATAGTGAGAGCTCTCGTACCAATGTCGGAGGTACTTAAATATGCTCCTGACCTTCGCTCCAAAACCGGTGGCCGGGGCATGTTCACCATGAAGCTTTCCCACTACGATGAAGTGCCCGCTCACTTGCAGGAACAATTGGTAGCAGAGACCCAGAAGGAGAAAGAAGATTAAAGGGCGTACAAATGGATGAGACGGGAAAGCCGGCGGCGACCGATAAAGTCCATTTAAACAAGAGCAGGATCCAGGAGATCCTGGCTTTACCAGTTTCCGAAAAAATAGAACTGGCCCAAACGGGCAGCAGAGAGCTGCGCGTCCTTCTCGCCAGAGATAGTAATACTCAGGTCCAGGAGGCGGTGATCAACAGCCCCCGGATCACTGAAGTTGAGGTCGTGGCCATTGCCAGGTCGGCCAAGATCGGCCCTGCCTTACTTAGTAAGATTGCAGCTAAGCGTGATTGGTTAAAGAATTATCAAGTCCGTCTGGCTCTAGTAAGTAATCCCAAAACCCCCCTTCCCCTTGCCCTCAAACTGCTAACCACCCTCCGGGATGCTGACCTGACAGGTCTAGCCAAGAGCAAAGTGTTGCCTGAAGAACTGGTAGTTGCTGCCGAGCGGACAATCGCTCAACGCGCCCCTGCAACTCCCCAGCAGGAAAAGGATGAAAAAAGGGCCAAAAGCCGCTATCAAGAGATACGAGACCTGCCGGTCCCCGAGAAGGTCAAGCTCGCCATGAGCGGCGACAAAGAAGCGCGCAGCATTCTCATCAAGGACAGTAACAAACAGATTCAGGAGGCGGTGCTGGACAGTCCCCGGATAACAGAGCCTGAGATTGTCGCTATTGCCAATTCACGCAACGTGGGAGAAGAGCTACTTCGCAAGATTGCCAGCAACCGGGATTGGATGAAGAATTATCAAGTCCGTATAGGTCTGGCAAACAATCCGAAAACGCCTCTTACTATAGGACTCAGAATTATCGGCACACTGATGATTTCAGATCTCAAAAGACTGTCAAAAAGTAAGGGTGTCTCAAGCGTTTTGAGTGCTGCTGCGAACAGGTTTCTAATCAAAAAGGGTGTTAAGTGAAAAGTGGCGGCTATGCGTCGAGCGGCAATATTGACCATCAGTGACAAAGGGTCCAAAGGTGAGCGGCAGGACCGAAGTGGGCCGGCGCTCAAGGAAATTCTAGAGAAGGCTGGATTTTCCATAGCTAATCTCGAGGTTCTCCCAGACGATCAGCCCTTGCTGGAACAACGACTCCGCCACCTAGCAGATGCATCCTGCCTTGATCTGGTGGTCACCACCGGTGGTACCGGCGTTAGTCCACGGGATGTGACACCGGATGCCACGCTTGCGGTCATAGACCGCCAAGTGCCAGGTATGGCTGAAGCCATGAGGGCAAACAGCCTCGCCAAGACCCCTCATGCCATGCTTTCACGTGCCGTGGTGGGAATCAGAGGTCAAACACTCATTGTAAACCTTCCTGGTAGCGTCAAAGGTGCACAAGAAAACATGGAAGCACTGCTGCCGGCCCTCGAGCATGCTCTGGACAAGATCCAGGGCGATCCCAGTGACTGCGGAAGCATGTCCGAGTAAGAAACTTAACTAGGATGCTAAACCTGGAAGGTAAAAACAAATCAAGGCTGGCTGTGAGATGTGAGATCTGAGATGTGGGATATTGATTCCCAATTGAAATATTGAATCTCACATCACATATCGCATATCCCGCATCTGTTTCTCAGAATGTCTACCGTGCTTCGTCCTTAGGATTTGGAATTCGATTTTGAGCTGTCCCCTTCTTCCTCGCTCCCGGTTAGTTTCGATTGGGAAGATGCTTTCTCCCTCAGCTTCTGCACCTTCTCCCTGAAACGACTTTGCCTCTCCTGCAGAAGAGATTTCAGCTCCTCTTTCTTCCGACTGCTCTCTTCAAGTACTTGGAGAATTTCTTTAACCTCACTGTCTCCGGGCCAATCATTCCGACCGTCCTGGTGCAGCTCATGGATTCGTCGACCTATTTTCAACATTGATTTCTTTTCCCTAACTTTGAGAAGCCGACGACGGAATCGGATGCTGCCACCCATTGCCAAATTGCCGAACCAATAGAAGGAAGCACTAAGCCAACAGTACAGCCATAGCCAAGATTTACGTAAGATATTTCCTGCCATAGCCATTTTTGGCCTCCCTGTATGTCAAATGCCTAAGATGATCTAAAATGTCTAAAATTTGCAGTTAGTACCTTACCGCGAGCTAGCATTGAATAACCGGATTCCTTCATCCAGCATCTACTAGTATCCATCATTTAGTATCTTAATCTTTTAGTATTTCCCTTAACTGTTGACGCATGCTCTTTGCATGACTTCCGGGCCAGTAAACCTTTCCGCAATCACTGCACCGATGGAACTCTTCCTGCGTCTGGTAGATGTACTCGGGAACCTCCTCACGTACTTCGTCTCTCCTCACTTCGTCCAGAGGGTGATTACAACTCAGGCAGCGGCTGAAGATAGGACCATCCAACACCGGCAGTCTTAAGCCCTTTACTACATCGCGCAGCTGCATTCGTGGATCATTATCCCTTACGATGAAAACTTTACCCTTTCCGAGCCATGACCGTGCCCTACGGTTTCTGGTGAGCAGTGTTCGGCCCTCCTGAAGCTTCTCGAGAATTTCCTCCTCGGTAGCCCTTTTTAAATAGACTACGTCACAGCCGAGGACCCTCAGCCACCTCGCCAATTTTCCAAGCATGCGATCGGCAACAAATCGCTGCATCAACTCTAGACAACTTCCTGCCCACTCTTTGAGCAGAGAGGACAGTCAAATGGTTGAGATTGGAACTACCAGGGAATGATCTCTACCCCTTCAGGAAGATCAAGCTGAAAAACTTTGTGGTCCAGACTCTCGTTTATGGTGATTTGCTCATAGTGGATACTAACACGAGTTTTGGCTCCTTTTATCACAATGTGTTTTGGATAAAGCCACCCCTCAATGTCCAAAAAGTCGGAAAAGTCAGCCTCCAGCTCAAGGTCACCACCTCGTCTGCGCTCAATCCTTGTGGCAATCAGGCTCTCGCCTTCAAGCCAAACCCTCTGTGTGAGCTGCGATGAACCGTCCTCCAATTGGAGCAACATTTTCCCATTATCCCTCAATTTGAAAAGCTTCTTCTCTGCCTGCTGCCATGTCGGCACAACACCCGCCAGGACCAACAATGCCTCCTGATCATGCAGCGGGAATTTGATAAGACGTGCCAAAGTCCCTTGAGCAGCCAACCCTTGAAAGGCACGGTTATGACCGGGCTCCCAGATCATGAATTCATAGCCATCGCTCGCTGCATAAAGGACCGGCTGTCCGAAAAAACTTAATATCTCCAGCCGCAAAGAACCTGGAAGCTGGCTCAGGAAAAATGCCCTGCCCGACCAGCGCTGTTTCTCCCCCTGAAGCTGAATCGAACCAACTGCACGAAAACTTCGGAACTCTTCTTTTCTTTTTTCTAGATGTTCTACAACCACAGAAGCCGGCATATCTGCCGGCTCGAAGGTGGGTAATTCCCTGGCACAACCGAAGAGAAGCACGACAAGGAAAGAGTACAGCAGCAGACTTCTGATCGGCAACGATACAATTACCTTATCATTTGACTGTTGGGGACTTAGCTCGGGCTCCACGGCTATCCTGTCTAGCAATAAAACAGGTCCGGGATTACCGGGCCTCTTTATTGTTTGCTTTTCTTCTGCTTTTCTCGATTTTAGTTTCTAACTGACCCGGATTCTCGTGACCCAACCGTAATGCCTTCTCATAAGCCTTTTGTGCTTCACGCCACTTGCCCAGGGCCATGAAGATATCCCCGAGATGTTCCGTTATCAGGGGATCTTCTGGCAGTTTCTCGAGGGCCTTTTCAATATATAGAAGCGCATCATCATGGCGGCCCATCTTGAAATAAACCCAGCCCAGGCTGTCAGTGATATATCCATCACCCGGTCTCACTTCTAGAGCACGCTTAATAAGGTCCTCCGCCTCATCTAATCTGATTCCCAACTCCGCCAGAGTGTATCCCAAGTAATTGAGTGCGTTGGCATGATTGGGATCCAGGGCTATTACTTTCTCCATCTCAGAAATGCTACCCTGACGTTCGCCCAATTTATCCAAAACCACTCCAAGGCGAAAATGAAGCCTCTCCCGACCTGGGACCATCTCCAGTCCCTGTTTAAGAACTTCCTCTGCTTCTGAAAATCGATCTAGCGTTTCATACATATTTCCCAAGTAAAGGTAACCATCCTCTTCATCGGGGTGATCCACTATCACTTGCTGGAGAATAGCGATGGCTCCTTCTATATCACCCTTCTTTTCCAGGATGAAGGCGCGATGGATTCTGGATTTAATAGCAAAAGGCCCATCAGAGGGAATCGCTTCGAACTGTGCCAAAGCTTCCTCAATATCACCATTCTCTTCGTAGGCTATTGCCAGATAATATCTAATCTGCCCGTTGTCAGGTTGTCCTGCCAGGAGAGCGCTGAATACTTCTATGGCCTGGTCGTATTCTCCCAACTCCAAATGAATGAGCCCGATTTTGCTCCTCATCTCCAAACCCTTTTCCTCAGGCTCAGCTATACTTTGATACTCTGCCAAGGCCCCACGGTAGTTGTTCTGCCGCAAGTATAGATCGCCCAGTCGCGAATGAGCCTGCCTATTCTCTGGATCGAAGACAAGAATCTTCTTGTAGGTTTTCTCGGCATCTTCATAACGTTTCTGCACTTCGTAGACATATGCCAAATCCATGAGAGCCATTTCGAGGTCCGGGCGGATTTCCAGGGCTTTCATATAATAGTTCTCAGCTTCGTCATAATTTTTCAGCTCTAGCTCCATTCGAGCACGATAATAATTTGCCACCGGATTTTCCGGGTCAAGTTCCACTAGTATTTTCAGAACCTCAGCAGCCTCTGCATATCGACTCTCAGCGGCGTACAGGGAAGCTAGCCACCACATGGCCTTTTGCTCTTTCGGATTCAGTCTGAGAACCTCTTTGTACTCAGCTATAGCAAGGTCCGGCTGGTTGAGACTGCTGTACAAGCCGGCAAGCATCATCCTTGCTTTGATTGAGTTTGGATCAAGATTTCTGGCCCTCTCTGCCGCTGCCAGTGCTTTCGAACTCTGGCCCTGGCGCAAATAAAAGGAGGACAGTTCTGCAAAAAGATAGGGTGCTTCAGGGTCTGCCGCCGCGGCAAATTCGAGTTCTTCCAGTGCTTCCTCTACGCGGTTTTGGTAAAGAAGTTGCCGAGATTTAATAAAATGATAATAAGCTTCACTGCGGGAGGTCTGGTAGGATACCCCTTCTGCTTTTTCGGCTTTAACCTTATTTCCTAGGGGAGCATTTTGTCCAAAATGGGTACAACTCCACGCTAATGACACAAGGCTCAAGGCGATCAATTTGTAGTTTAAATACCTAATCATAGTAAGATATTGTATAGAATCGGTTGAACAAACATCGGGGAAATTATAGCTCAAGCTCATCTAGCTTCTAAGTTGAAGCCCTCAAAAGGATTGTTCACACTGACGAGGCCGAACCTGGGCTAAGTCACTTATAATGTTGAAATAACACATTTTATTTGTGCAGTCAAACAATTTCCTTGTCCAAAAAAACATTGCTCCGGATCCTCTTTTTCACTATACTCTAGGCCCGTCTCAAAACGCTATGCTCCACGCACTCTGCGATAATTGGGATCTTTGTATACTTATAGGTAAGGAACTACCCCTTTGACGCTGCCCCAAGGGAAGTCAGCCGGGTCTGAGGTTTTGTGAGTGGGGTAAGTCCATCACCGGTAGATTATAGCAATATTGAGGCCAATTGAAGAGATTTTCATGAGTGAAGAGTTGCCAAAATTACGTAATCGTTTGGAAGCCATCCCCATTCGGCGTGGGCGAGAGTTATACATTGCCCTCCGGGACCTTGAGGGTCTAAATCCGGAGACCTTGATACTCAGTCCCCAGGCCTACTTTCTAATCACCCTCATGGATGGATCAAACTCGGTAGTGGATATTCAAGCCGCCTACATGAGAAGGTTTGGTGATATCCTTTACAGGGAAAACTTGGACGGTCTCCTGCAAAAACTGGATACCCACTTTTTTCTTGAAAATGACAACAGCCGCGGTCGCATGGAGCAATTAGTCACCGAGTTTCATAATCAACCCACCCGTCCTGCCTATCACGCCGGACTCAGCTATGAGAATAATGGAGAGGACCTTCGCGTTCAGTTAAAAAGTTTCTTTGCCCCCGAGAACGGCGGGCCTGGCGATCCCAGTCCCATTGAACCCAGGAGAACTATAGCGGGACTGATTGCCCCACATATCGATTTGCGCTCTGGTGGTCCCTGTTTCGCTCATGCTTACAAGGCATTAAGAGAGGCAAATGCTGTTCAAACCTGCGTTGTCCTAGGTACCGGGCATGAACCTTTGCCCCACTACTTTGCTTTGTGTGGTAAGGACTTTGAAACCCCCTTAGGATCCGTGGTTGTTGACAAGGAGTTCATTGGTGAATTATCCAGCCGCTGTAAGCTAGATCTTTTTGCAGACGAATTTGCTCATCGGCGTGAACACACAATTGAATTCCAAGCCCTTTTTCTTCGTCTCCTGCTTCCTGAGGTACGGATTGTGCCAATTCTTTGCTCATTTGGGGTCGAGGAGCTTGAGCAGCACAACGATGACATTCAGCATGCGGTGCAAGCGCTCCAGGAGACTCTATATCACTATCCCCATCCTGTTTGCCTTCTGTCCAGCGTAGATCTGGCTCATATCGGCCCTCGTTACGGAGATCACTTTAGGCCCCACGCGGGAACTGTGCGCGAACACCAGGAGGCCGACCACCGTCTACTTGAGATTGTATCTAAGGCCGATGCTGAAGCCTTCGCTACTACCTTGATACGCGAGCGCAATAGCCGCCGGATTTGTGGACTACCTCCTCTCTACACCATGCTAAAAACGCTGGGGCCATCGCTGGATGGAGAACTTCTGCGCTACGACTATGCCAAGGTAGACAACGAAGGTTCCTTTGTCACTTTCGCCAGCGTGGCCTTTTATAAGAGCGCACTGTGAGATCTCAATGGACTGAAAGCTCTTTGCCCATACGAAGAGCTAACTTCGCATATAGCTTGAAGGTGTCGGGACCATCGTAGCCTTGTCTGGCCCGAATAAAGGGATGGAGACAGCCTGGGGGTTTCCCATGAGTTGAAACCACAATGGTTGGAATCTGTTTTTCCTGATTCAACGAGGTAAGCAACGAACGGAAGTGACTCCGGATAATTATCAGGTCAGGCCTAGGTCTGCCCAAGCGCACATAGTAAGAAAAAACCTCTTCTCGTCGGAAAATAATTAGCTTTACCGGCAGATCTGCTTTTTCGCATGACCTTTCCACTTTTTTGATATCCAGGCCACAGTGCAAAACGAAAACGTTCAGCTTCTTAGGCGAAGTAGAGTGGGAAACTTTAATGGATGGTGTCACAAGCAGAATTCCTTAAGGGCATAATCAGTTTCGTTTGTAAGTCGGCAGAGCATAATCGCGATTTAGCTATCTGTCAAGTGGCCTAAAGCCAATAACCTTTGACCGATAAATCAGCAATGCGAGTTCGAAATGGCGCCTTTTTCGCTTGTTTACCATGATGGGTATCTTACTCCCTACTATACTTCTACGGTCGAATGTCCCGAGCGAGTAAAAGCCGCTTATGCAAAACTGAAAGATCGTTTCCCTGTAATTCGGCCGGAACCTGCAGAGCTCGAAGACCTCTATAGAGTCCACTCTAGAGCTATGGTGGAGCGGGTAAAACTTGAGGGCCGAGACACATACGAAACCGCCCTCCTCGCCGTTGGCGGAGCCATTGCCGCTTCACAGGCGGCGATTCGAGGGATGCCAGCCATAGCCCTTCTCCGGCCACCTGGACATCACGCCGGTCCTGACCACTATTGGGGTTATTGTTTTTTCAACAACATCGCGGTAGCCATCACTAAATTGATGGCAAAGGGATCAGTTGCAACTGCGCTCGTTTTAGACCTGGACTTACATCACGGTGACGGAACAGAAAATATCTTCGCGGGAAATCAGGGAGTGAAGGTGGTGAATATTCGCGAAAAAAAAAGAACAGCCTATCTTGAGTCTTTGGAGAAAGAGCTAGAAAGCAGCGACGAGTTTGATCTTTTAGCCATATCTGCAGGTTTCGACACCTATGTGCGCGATTGGGGAGGCATTCTGGAAACTGACGATTATCTGGTAATGGGATCGGCAATAAGGACAGCAGCCCTGCGTTTATGTGAAGGGAAATTTTTCGCAGTGCTCGAGGGGGGCTACTACCTTCCTGACTTGGGCACGAATGTTCTAGCCTTCTGCGATGGGTTGGCAGGAGAATAAAGCGAATGGTCGGAGAACCTCTCTTCTCGGAGGTGATCATAGACGCTAAAGGAAATGAACTGGCGGTCTTGCTCTGAGATTATGATGAAACGAACAGCAATGCCCTGTGGGGGATCTTCGTCTTCAGCACACTGAACATTAGTCCTTACCACCTCGGCAGTGATTTCCAGGGGAGTTCTCACGGGGGGTTTCATTGTGAGACGGACGATCTCACTTAATGAGAGCTGGTCAGGGCAGTAGACCAATGCCCCGCTGGCACTGATATTTGTTGTCTTGCCTTGGAGAACGCCCACCTCTGCAGTTATAGTAACGGGCCACACTATGTCCGCCCGGAGTTCCATACGTCTTTTCTTCTCCTGCCTGTCGTAATACTCATCTTTTGCCAGAAGAAGTAAAACAAAAACTATGAACCCGCCTATTAAAATCCACCCTAAAGCCATTTCTGTTCTTTACCCGGATATTTCATGAATTCACGCCCTGGCGTGACTACGACCACAAAACTGGGAACCCGCTTGTCGAAGATACCGCTTGCGGTGCGGGACTGAGCAGAGCACAGCGAGCCTGAATCATATGGCCGTCTTTCCTAGCTTCCGCTGAATACTTTGCACCATTAAGCTCGAGTGCATGATCCATACCAACAAAGGCTGGTGAGCTTGGTTGGGCACAGGTTTGGCGAAAAAAGAAGGCGAGGTGGTAGATGGGAAGATTTTCGGTGATTAATCTAGATGCGATTCAAAATCATTCTGCTAAGAAACTGTCTATCAGTTCCGGAAATCTCGGTAAATTGAACTCCCATACCACGGGGGGTAAAAGAGTGATCAGGTCCAAGGCTGTTTATCCAGACCACTTCAGAATCGACTATCAGCCGACGATCTGATTGGGGAATATTGATCATCATTTTAAAAGTCTCAGCTGGCTCCAGAGGGTCCAGGCACCGGATAAATGCGCCCTCGGGGCTTATATCGTGTATTTCCGTGTTGATCACCCCTTGAGCGGTCTCCAGGGTGACAGACCATTTGGCTCTTGCCCTAGGGTGCTTGCGTCTTTCCCGAGGAATAACCATGCATTGACCCCTTGAAGGTATAAGAGGGTGTTCTGTGATTCTGCAATACCAGGGCTGAGAGCGAGACCAGGTTAGATTACAGCAGCGTGCGCTAAGTGGCAAGAAAAAACAGATTTGAGATTGCGGTTTTAAGTATTCAGGTTTCAGCAGTTGTGTTCTTTCACCTGACACCTGAAACCTGACACCCGAAACCCTATGCCCTATGCGCCATGCAGAGCCCTACTGGCTACCGGCTACAGGATTCGTTGATTTGGGCTCGCCCAAAAGTTTGAGACCGCTTTCTAGGTTGCGCTGCGCCTCAGTGAAGTAAGGGTTTATCTTTAGGGCCTCAGAAAAATGGGCAATTGCCTCCTTGAGTTTTCCCTGCTGGGCAAGCGTTACCCCGATGTTGTTATGAGACTGGGCATCTTGGGGGTTTAATCGCAATGCTTCCAAGTAATGACCTATCGCTTCTTCATACTCTCCCTGCCGATCCAGTGCGACCCCCAGGTTGCGGTGCGTCCTTCCCAGCCTGGAATCAATGCGCAAAGATTCCTTGTAATGAGCAACTGCCCCGGCCAAGTTTCCTTGTAGGGCTAAGGCATTTCCAAGATTATTGTGGACCTCTGCATGATTGGGCTTAATTCTCAATGCCTCCTCATAGTGAACCATTGCTCCAACCAAATTTCCTTGCAGGGCCAAAGCATTTCCCAGGGTATAGTGGGCTACATAGTTGTTGGTGGTTACCTTGAGGGTGTGCTCGAAAAGTTCAACGCTGTTCCTCCAATATCTTGCCTGCTTCCAACTGCTTAGGGCAAGCACCAACAAAAGTGAAATTACCGATACGATCAAAAGATTTCTTCTTCGGCGGTTTTCTTTTCCTAAATCAGCAAGACCCCAAGCAATGATAATGAAAAGTCCTATGAGGGGCACATAGGTGTAGCGATCTGCCATAGCCTGTTCGCCAACCTGCACAAGGCCGATTACCGGCACCAGAGTCCCCAGATACCACAGCCAGCCAACAAGACCGTACTTATAGCGAGCAGCCAACCTAACGACTACAATAGATACAATTAACAAAAAGAAGCCTGCCAATGCAGCTTGCCAGATGGGCAGACTGTTTTCCGGATGGGGGTAGAATACTGCAAGATCCCGGGGCCATATCATCTTTCCCATGTATGACACAGAGGATACAAGAGCATTTGCCATTCTCCACTTCAATGGCACTATCTCCAGCCCAGACAGGGCTCCTGCCTTATCCTGAGCCCAAAGGGTGATAGCACTAGAAATCCCTGACAATAAAAACATTGGCAGTTTTTCCGCTATCAATCTCAAGGGCGGCAACTTCTCGCCACTTACCTCCGAGGATTTACTGGTATTATCATCTGCCGGACCATGCTCTTGTTGGAATTGGAAACGGTTTAAGGGCCAGTAGTCCAACAGGAGCAATATAAATGGGAGGGTCACCAGCATAGGTTTGGCCATAAGGCCTAGAGTAAATAGTAAAAGGACCAGCAGATAATTTCTTTTTTTGGGAAGTTTCACATAATTGATGTAAGCCAAAATAGTCGCAAAAGAAAAAAAAGTGCTAAGTACATCTTTACGCTCAGCCACCCAGGCCACCGATTCGACGTGAAGCGGATGGATGGCAAACAAACTTGCTACAAGAGCACTCGGCCAAAGAGTGGAGGTGGCCCATCTCAAAACCAAGAACAATAAAATGCTGTTTATCATGTGCAGAAAGACGCTGGTTAGATGGTGCCCCCAAGGATTGAGACCAAAGAGCTGGTAGTCCATCATATGGGAGAGCCAGGTGAGAGGATGCCAATTTCCGGCCTGGGTGGTTGTAAGGGCCCAAACTACGGTCTTGCTGGTGAATCCCGATTGCACGTGGGGATTGTCGGTGATGTAGACATTATCGTCATAGTTGATAAACTCATGGTCTTTCACTTGCCAGTAAACACCAAGGACAAATACAACCAAAACCAAACATATAATGGCTTCCCGTCTCATGGTGCGCGCACCTTGCTGATCATTTACATCTCGATCAAATTTCCAACCTTGTTATGGAGGGACGTTAAGAAGTTCAGAATCAACCAGAGCATACATGCTACCTACTGAAGAGGTAAACTGATTTCTCTCTTGGGTATTTTCTTCTTGCCACTTCTCCTTTTATTTCTGTAATCTGTGAACACACTCAATCTTCCACCTAACCCGGATGTTTCATGTATTATAAAAGACTTCTGTCTCTTTTGTGTTTCACAGCATTAGCCATTCAAGGTTGCGCTTCCACCTATAAAGAGCGCATTACCTCCGATCCGCCCGGTGCAGATATTTATTGGGGCTATTCTCAGTCAAATTTTGTAGATACCGACTATGTTACTCCGTTTGAAAGATCCATATATGGGAGAGCATGGGAGGCGCTCTGTTATCAAGTTCAAAAGGAAGGTTATTACGACTCAGAAGTCATTTGCAGGTCGAGTGAGTCCGGTGATCGTATTATACATTTCGTTCTCATAACTAAACCTGTCGAGGAAGTTCAGGTTCCGGTTGCTCTAGAAGCGAATGAAAAGAAAACCTTGTCCATTAAACAGAAATACAGCGAAACTGCTCAAGCCAGCAGTGTCCTTTTAACAGAGGCAATCAAAGAAGAAATACCAGCCGAGCAAGGTCCCGCTGTCCATTACATTGAAAAGTATTTGGAGGATAATGGCTATAAGTGTTATGTGGAGATTTTTAAGTCTCGAAAACATCATGGCAAGTTCGCAATCTTTATTAATAGATACTCTTCTGAAGTAAAGTTCAATAAAGACAAATTTACTGAAGCTGCGATAATTGCTGCAGCTACTTTAGCCGAACATGTAAGGTGGGATCCTTCAGACTTGTTCTTCGACTATTCAGCAATATTTGAAATTAAAAACAAGAGTGTGGGCTGGGCAATAATATCCGTCGAGGACTGTGTAGCGGCAAGAAATCTATTTATGTCTACAAGTAATATCGACAAATTTACTACTTTCTGGAAATCAAAAATTAAATATATCTCGGATAAGGATCCAGAACCGATACTTTAGTGATGGAGTATTACAGTAACTCGATTGCGGAATTAAAATCAACTTTTCACTTTGCATTTCATTCTTTTAAATCCGAAATCCGCAATCCGAAATCAAAGATGGTGCCCCCGGCAGGACTCGAACCTGCGACGCCCGGATTAGGAATCCGGAGCTCTATCCGCCTGAGCTACGGGGGCATGTGGGTTGGATTGGCAAAGAGAGGTTTGGCAAAAATCGTGAAAAATTCATACACCAATGATCAGTGGTTTGCAAGAGGTTTCTATTTGAGCGCAGAGCGCAAAGCGCATGGCGCCAATTGTTCGATTTGCCGATCAGTCAGATCGGTAAAATCATTGAAATCGTAAAAATTGCCAAACATTTCCAAATAGCAAATTCGCAATTTTCCTCCGAACTCCCACCCTTTGGGCGGGTTCCCAGTTAGAGATTTGCAATTCTTTCTTCTATCCTCTGCCTCCAACCAACTAGGCAAAACGCTATGCGATCCTTGACACTTCATTCTCTCTTCCTTACTTTGCTAAATAGAGGTGACATCTAGGGGGGTAGTTGTCTGCCATTTTATGAACCACTTGGAGACTGATGGTTTCTCTTTTGCTTTAGTGGATTGAACGAAAAGTATTTGGATCATAATTGCGTTCAAGTACGAATCTTGCTAGTCCTTTAACTTTTACAGTTGGAGGAATATATTGTTCAACCCCACTGGGGTTGTACACCTTTCTATATTAAAGATCTATATCAAAGAGCCAGGAAGCAGCATTCATGGATTTCCTCTTTTCCTTCGAATGGCAAGATGTTATAGACATCTTAGTAATCAGCTTTCTTATCCACAGGCTGTTTCTCCTCTTCCGTGGAACTACTGCCTTACAAATACTTCTGGGCCTTCTATTCCTTTGGTTGTGTCACACCATTGCGCAGGCAAGCGGGCTTGTACTCACCAGCTGGTTTTTCCAGGGCTTAGGCGCCATTGCCGTACTTGTCATCGTGGTAGTTTTCAGAAATGAAATACGCGACGTTGTGATTCAGACCAGTCCCGCCCGTCTCTTTCTGGGTCGGCCTTACCAGCCAGGAACTATTGACCTGCCAGAGGTAGAGAGGGCTGTCTTCAAGATGGCCAAGAGCAAAACAGGTGCTATGCTTGTTTTCCAACAGAGAGACCGGCTGGCAGAACACTTGAGTGAAGGAATTCCTCTGCAGGGAAAGTGGAGCCCTGAAATTATGGCCAGCATATTCGCTAAAGAAAGTCCCTTGCATGACGGTGCGGCAATAATACAAGGAGACCGGATCAAGTTAGTCGGAACCTACCTACCCTTGACGAAAAGAGAAGGTTTGCCCCGGCGATACGGCACTAGACACAGAGCAGCAATTGGCCTGAGTGAAATGACTGATGTGGTCGTTGTAGTTATATCCGAAGAGCGCGGCGAGGTCTCGGTGGTACATCGAGGTGAAGTTGAACAGGTCCCTGAACCGCCTCAACTCCAGATGGTGCTCGCCAGATTGCTCTTGGGGACCTACACAGCCGTAAAACCAAGAACCCGGGTGAGGGAGTTACTTGTTCAAGCTGGTGGCCTGTTACTCACCTTTCTGCTAGTTTCAGCCTCCTGGTCCATTTACTCGGGCAAGCAACTATCTCTTATCAATGTTACCACCGCGGTGGATTTCCGCAACATACCTGAGGGTCTAGAACTTAGACGATCGTCTACTGAGAGTGTGGAAGTGCAAATCACTGGCAAGCGTAGACTTGTCAGTGCAGTCAAACCAGAACAGGTGGGTGCTTTTTTGGATCTGAGTGAGGTTGACGCGGGCTTTCACCGAATAGTATTGAACGGAGACAATATCGAACTACCCCTGGGTTTGGAGGTGGTACGTATAACCCCAGCGGCCATAAGATTAGAAATGGAAAAGCGGGTAGAAAGAGCAATAGCGGTAGAGCCAAATATAGTTGGATCACCTCCTGAGGGATATATGATTGACAGAATAAGGGTCAGGCCGGGTTCTGTGAGGGTTAGCGGTCCGTTATCAACACTTAACAGTATGCTTAGCTTAAGCACTGAAACTATCAGTGTAAGTGACATGGAACCTCAAAGGGGTGAGAAAATCGTGGAAGTTCCCGTGATACTCTCTCCCGCTTCCCTTAGATTGCTTCCCGGACAGAACAAAAAGGTTATGGTCACTATTCACCTTAAGTCCAAACCCTCCTCTGAATACTCTCAGGAAGAGCTCTTTCCTTAATCTGTTTAAGTTCTCATAAAGTCTTGCCTTTCAGTTCCCTGCAGGCAGAGATCGAGAAAAGTAATTCTAAAAATTGTTTTGACAGTCGACGCTTAGCCTGTTAATCTCTAGCTGATCTATATATATTATGGAGGTTCTATGAAACTCTCCACTCGCGGTAGATATGGTACTCGGTTGATGGTTGATTTAGCTCAACACTATGCTGATGGACCTATCCCACTGGCTGAGATCGCCAAACGACAGGATCTTTCCGCCAAGTATCTGGAGCAGTTAATCATCTTGCTGAGAGGGGCCGGTCTTATTCGAAGTGTTAGGGGGAGACGCGGTGGCTACATGCTGGCAAGAAAGCCTGAAAAGATCAGTGTGGGCGAGATTGTTGAGACCCTTGAAGGAAAGCTATCTGTCGTAGATTGTGTTTTAGAACCAGAACTCTGTTATCGAGCTGTCGAGTGTCCGACGAGGGATATCTGGGTCGGGATGACCGATGTTCTTAAAGAACAGCTTTTCTCCTTGAGCCTTTGGGATATACTCGGAAAATCTACGCCAGTTGATGACCTGCTGCAAAACCCGGATCAAATTAGGAGAAAATAATGGGAAAGATTGTTCACAGCTCACTCATAACCATCACCAGAGAAAAGGGACCCAACAGGAAAGCCCTGATTAAAGGATTTGGTGAGCCGGTCTATTATGGAGTCCACGGCGGAATAAAGGATTTTTACAAGGTAGAACCAGAAAGAGAGCACGCCGCCACTTTGGATCACATAGTCGGCGCCGTTGGCGGCTGAATGATGGGCACACTGGCCGTGGTACTGGCCGGCAAAAAAATTCGAACCTTCGAACATCTATATGAGGCTGAGGTAAGAGGTGACATCGAAGAGGTCGACAGAGTTTTGAAAATTACTCGCATCAATGTCCACTACACACTCAGGGCTCCAGAGGAAAAATGGGAAGATGCCAGGGAAGCCCTGAATAGTTACTTGGAGCTGTGCCCTGCGGCACAGAGCGTGATTGGCTGTATTGATATTAGCGACGAACTGACTTTGAAACCAATGCCAGAATGATTATCGTCCGTTGTCAGTTGCTGACTTCGACTCTGGGGACCAGTAATTTATAAATGGATCCTAGGTTGGCATCATTGATTTAAAGACAACGGACCACCGACTACGGAATACTGACTATTTATTTCCTGGCCTTGACCAGTGAGGGATATGACTCTTCCGGAGAGTGAGAAATAAGTTCAACATCCTCAATCTTCCGGGACATTATGATCCTGGCGTTAATTTGAGCACCTGGAGCCATTTTGAGGACAGGCGTCTGAATCGTGCCAGTGATCTTGGCTGACTCGAATATTTCCAGCATATCAGAGCATCTTACTGTACCGGTAACAATTCCTGAGACGGCAATCTCCTTCGCCGACACCTCCCCCTTAACCACCGCTTCCTTCCCCAAAACTATTAGTCCTTCGGAACTCAGATTACCTTCAACCGTCCCCTCCACGAGAAAATCTTCCTTGCATTGAAAATTGCCCTTTATAGTCGTATTGCTGCCCACATAGGAGTGAAGAGTCACGGTTACTGTCCTTTCTTCAAAGCGCTTTGGTGCCTAGTGGCTAGTGGCTCAGGTCAGCCATCTCTTCCGGCGCTTGTAGTGTTTAACATCCCGATAGGAGCGCTTAGTGCCCACTTCAGTCAAGCCCAAATAAAAACGCTTCACGTCCTCGTTGTCGCGCAGCTTTTCCACGCTATCATCCAGGACAATGCGTCCGTTCTCCATGATATAGCCGTAGTCAGATATGGTTAGAGCCAATCGAGCGTTTTGTTCAACCAGCAAAATTGTGGTCTTCTGTTCTTCGTTGATCTTCTTAATTATGTGGAAGATTTCACCCACCAACAGGGGGCTAAGTCCTAGAGACGGTTCATCCAGGAGCATAAGCTTTGGTTGAGCCATCAGAGCCCTGCCGATAACTAGCATCTGTTGTTCACCGCCGCTCAAATAACCGGCAAGAGCGTTTTCCCTCTCTTTGATCCTAGGAAAATAAGAATAAACCAACTCCTGTAATCCTTTAATTTTTTTACGCCCCTTCTGCAGATGCGCAGCTGCTATGAGGTTTTCTTCTACGGTTAGATCCTCGAATACTCTCCTTCCTTCCATAACCTGAAAGATACCGCGTCTAACAATCTCCTCTGGTTCAAGACGATTAATGGGTTCTCCTTCAAATTCTATAACTCCATCGGTGACTTCCCCTTCCTCGGTCTTTAGCAAGCCGGAAATAGCCTTGAGAGTGGTAGTCTTGCCAGCTCCATTTGCACCCAGGAGTGAAACGATCTGTCCTTGTTTGACCATCAAGGACATTCCTTTCAGTACCAGAATAACGTCATTGTATATTACTTCAATGTTGTTTACGTTAAGCAAAGCCATAGATGGTACTTTCAAGTTATCTTAGTCTATGTAAGCGCTCAAAAACAGCAACAAAAATGTCGAATCTTTTTCAACGGTCCTTGGAGTGTTGGAGTACTATAGCTTGATCTCCCCTCTAAACTCTTTGAGGAACCTGTTCACCAGATCTCGATAACAATCGTCTGCTTGTAGAAAATCTTTCCTGTAGAGTTTTTCTCTCCTTTGCCCGAAAAAAATAAAAGGCCCATCTGGTAGATGGAAAAGACCGTATAAATTACTAATCTCTAAAGATGACACCTTCCGAGTGAATTCAAAAGTCTTTTTTCCCTTATCATTCTCATAAAAGATCATCCGACGGGATAGCTTCTCCTGCCGGATCCGCAACGGTTTGTATTTATTCCTTTTCCCTTCGGGTAATCCATTAATAAAATCCCTGATGGCTCTTTGGGAATGACGGGGAAATCTACTTAACTTCGACTGTTTTACAGAACCTGTGTTCTCCAAGAAGAATACTTCCGAGAGCCCATCCCCATAAGGTTGTACTTCAAAAAACTGACGATGGACAGTGTTGGAATCCGCAGTAATCAATTCCAAAATTTGCCTGGCTTGACCTCCGCCATTTACCGCCTTGTGGCCCTGGGATAAGGCTATGACAACCAATTCCTCTAGAGAGCTGTCGTGACAATACTGAATACGTTCACGCAATTCTGCTGACGTCAGCTGAACCCTTAGGTAAGCGCAACCAATAACACATATCAAACAAAGAAGGCCCAGGGCAGAGCGCAAGGGCCTCCGGCCAGCAGACAGCAAGTAGCTGGCAACAGGCAGGACTTCAACTTCTCCTATCATGTCTCAAGTACGACTGTCCCCTTCAGTGACTTGCAGATATTGCCAACTGGCTGTCTGCTGCCTGCTGCAAGCTGTCAGCTTTGTGCTATTGCACTTCTTCATTACCAGCCCAGGAAACGATCTTCCCTCTCAATGGAGACACTCTTCACCGGGACCAATTGGTTGTTGCTCATTTGAAAGATCCGCAAAGCAGTATTGGGACGATGGTCAGTAGGCGTGAAAGAAACAGGTGCAGTTAGGCCACCGGTGTTAAAATCCTGAAGGCTTTCAAGAGCCGCCTTAAGCCCTGGTCCGTTCAGCTGACCCGCCTTATCGGCCCGCTTGAGGCCCTCCCACATAACCATCATTGCTGTCCAGCCCTGGATGTAGCGGACTGTGTGGATACCTTCCGGATCACTCTTTTTGGCTGTCTCCATGGCAGCTTTCATACCGGGAACATCTTCCCCCCAAAAGGCGAAGGGTGCCATGCCGTAAATGCGATCGTTGCCGGCATCGCCTGCAAGCTTCAAGATATTCTCATCAAAACCCCAGCAATTGGAGATGATTTTGGTCCGGAGATTCAGTTTGGCTGTGTCCTTCACAACTACAGAAGTGGAAGGAGTTGTGCCACCAACCCAGGCCCAGTCAGGATCAAACTCCTTCAGGTGCAACAACTGGCTAGTGGCGTCAATCGCCCTCAGTCCGACAATCTCATCTGGTCCCACTTCAATGCCCAACTCCTTGGCCATAGCTTTGCCGGCAGGGATAGGAGCTTTACCATAGGGGTGGTCAGGGTAGATAAAAACTACCCGAGGAGCCCGATCTCCCGCATCCGGAAACATCTCCTTGAAAGAGTCGTTGACAAACTTCATTGCCAGCCGGATGGCGTCCGAATAGCTGGTTCCAACATAAAAATTGTAAGGACTCTTGGATGGATCGTTAAGGTTTGAGTCGTAAGACGCTGAAATATAAACAATCTGATCATTGTTAGTCTGCTGCTTCAGCGCATTGGTGTCTCCCGTACCCCATCCCTGGATGACGAAAACCTTGTCCACATCCTTGTATTGCTTATAAAGGCTGACGGCTTCTGGAATCTTGTAGGCATAATCATTGGCAATAAGCTGAATCTTGCGGCCATTGATCCCACCATTCTCGTTGATATACCGTTCAGCATCTTTGGCGGCTTGGGCATAGTCTTTACCCACGGCCGAAGTGGGACCCGTAATATCAAAGATGCCGCCGATTTTGAGGGGTTCAGCCTCTTTCTTGGCACAGCCCCAGAACACCAACCCGGTCACCAATAACACCACGCAGGCCCATTGGAAAATCTTTATCCTTTTCATTATCGCCCTCCCCCTCTCTTTTTCAGTTATAGGTAGTATAGAAGCCACTTTGGCTCCATCTCTATTGCCTTTTTTTCACCCTGGAGGTAACATTCCAGTCCTTTCTCACCTCCTCTCTTAACAGTGCTAAGCTGCATATCTTCGCACACTAATAAGAAAAAGGCCACAACTTCCAATAGGCGCGTATAGTGTGCCAGCGCGCAGCCAGACCATCCGGCTCAAAAATAAGAAATAAAATAATAACCAGGCCAAATACCAGTTCTCTTAAGGTCCCGAAGATAGCAAAAATGTTGGGATAGATGTTGCTCAGTATTTCAGTTGGAATACGCAGTAATTCAGGTAGTAATACCATAAAGATGGTCCCGAAGATACCCCCCAAAACGTGGCCCAAGCCACCGATGATTACCATGGCCAAATACTGAATGGAAAGCCACATGGTGAAGTGTTCGTCACTGACAACCAGATTGTAGTGGGCAAAAAGCCCCCCGGAAACCCCTACGTAGAAGGAGCTGATGCCGAAGGCAAGAAGCCGGTATTTGAACAAGTTCACTCCCATTATTTCGGCGGAAAGATAGCGGTCGCGAATGGCCACCATGGCTCGACCAGTTTTGGTGCGCAGTAAGTTTTTCAAAAACAAGGTGGAAAAGATGACCAATATGAGGATTAGGTAGTAGTAACGGAGATCAGTATCCAGGGCAAAACCAAAAATGCTGGGGCGGTCAACGTTGAGGCCAGCACTACCCCCTGTAAGTGAGGTCCAGTTGCGCATGGCGTACCCGATGATAAACTGAGCAGCCATGGTGGCGATGGCCAGATAGAGCCCACGGAGGCGCAAAGAGGGCACTCCAAAGATCATACCAACGCCGGCAGTTACCAACCCCGCAGCTGGAAGGGAAAGCCAGAAGGGCCATCCTCCTTTCATAAAGAGAATCGCCGAGGTGTAAGCACCAACTCCCATAAAGGCCCCATGACCGAGGGAAATCTGGCCGGTGAAACCGGTAAGAAGATTGAGGCCATGGGCTCCAATAATAAAAATACCGATCATGTTGGCCATATGTTGCAGACTAAAGCCGAAAAACCCACTCAAAGGGTATGCAACAAAGGGGAAACACACGAAGAGGAAAATGAGGAGAGCCCACATCCAGATTTTTACCCAGAGAGTATGGAAGATCTTCTCGTCATCTTGGTATTTAGTATAAAAAAGACCAGTAGGCATAAAAATTCGTATCCTAGCGCATAGAGTCGCATAAGGTAATAGGTCATGGGTGATGGCTAATGGGTAAGAACCTATGACCTATGACCCATAAACTGAAACCCATAGATCACAACCCAGCGAATTGAGTAATTGATCCTTTGCGCTCTGCTTTTTTTAAACTCTCTCTATTTCCACCGTTCCAAATAGGCCGTAAGGTTTGATCATCAGGATCACCACCAAAACCACGAAAGGAGCCACCTCCTTAACCCCACCGCCAAAATACATGTCAAGATAGCCACCCATGAGATTTTCCAGAATGCCTATGGTCAAGCCACCGATGATCGCTCCCACAATACTGTCGAGACCTCCGAGGATAACCGCGGGAAATACCTTAAGGCCGAAATCGGCCAGGGTAATATTTATACCATTGATGTTGCCTATTAGAATGCCACCCACCCCGGAGACCACTGCCGCAATGCACCAGGAAATAGCAAAAATCCTTTTGACGCTAATGCCCATTGATTGAGAAGCCTGCTGGTCAGCAGCGGTGGCGCGCATGGCTATTCCAGCCCTGGAGTATTTAAAGAACACGGCAAAAATCGTCATAAATAGGAGGGCGAACCCCAGGGTCCAGAGATAAACTTCAGAGACGACAATGCCCTGGAAATTCAGAGGATCCTGAGGAAAGATTGGAGGAAACACTTTTATCTGTGTTCCCCAGAAAAGGGTTACGATGCTCTTGAGCACTGTAGCCAGCCCAATGGTCACCATGATCACAGTGATAACCGGCTCCCCTATGAGCGGTCTCAGAGTCAGCCGTTCCACCAAGAGACCCAAGACTACCGAAAAAACCATAGTTAGTAAAAAAGCCCATCCAAAGGGAATTTGAAAACGCACTATTATATCGAGACAGATGTAGGCACCAACCAAGACAAATTCACCCTGGGCGAAGTTGATAACACTTGTGGCTTTGTAAATGAGAACAAAACCAAGGGCCACGAGGGAATACACGCTACCGATAACCAAGCCAGTTACCACTAGCTGAGTGAAATGGAGCAATCCTGGACTCATATTTACTCCCCGACGCTGAGAACTTTTAGAGTCGATTGGTCGATTGGTCGATTAGTCAAATCGTTAAAGTCGTAAATGGTAAAAGGTTTAACCCGGTGGTTCTGAGCACAGGAAATAATTCCACGTTCCGCGTTCCGACTTCCAGGTTTAAATCCTCGTCTCGCCCGGCCTCTCGTCTCGCTGGATAATGTGGGTTAAGCATTATCTACCAAAAACCCTCTTCCAGAAAGAAACCCTCTCTGTTGCTGCATACTCTTCAGGTGGCTTCACCGTCCGCACCTGCAGGGTGGTATTCAAGGTGGCCGTTTTGCCATCTTGGTAGCGGATGATTGACTCTATGGCCAAGCTTTGTTGATTGCTGTAAAGACCGTTGATCTCTTTGATGTACTTCTCATTGATGAACTTGCGACGCACCTTCTTGGTACGGGTGAGTTCTTCATCATCTGGATCCAATTCTTTATACAATAGAAGGAACTTCTGGATTCTGGCTCCTTCAGGCAGAGTACGATTGACTCGCACCACTTCACGTTCAATCAGGTCATAGACTTCTGTTTTGCCAGCCAAATCTGTATAGGTGGTGTAACCTATTCGTCGATCCTCTGCCCATTTGCCCGTGTGTTTAAAGTCTATGCAAATCATCGCGGTAACGTGGGGCTTTTCATGACCGAGCACCACAGCTTCAACAATGTACGGACAAAACTTCAATTTGTTTTCTATGTACATGGGAGAAAACTGAGTCCCGTCTTCCAGCCTCATCAGATCAGAGATGCGATCAATGCAGACCAGATGGCCGTTCTCATTTATGTAGCCGGCATCACCTGAATGCAGCCAGCCTTCCCGCAAAGTATTCTTGGTTTCTTCAGGGTTTTTATAATACCCCTGAAATAGAGCTGGGCTCCGAGAAATGATTTCTCCAACTCCTGAGGGATCGGGGTTATGGATCTGAATTTCAGTCTCTGGAATGGGCTTTCCTACGCTGTCAAAATCGATATCCCCGTCACGATGGATACAGGAGATTCCCGAAATCTCCGTCTGACCGTAGATTTGTTTAAGGTTGACGCCTAAGGCATGAAAGAAACGGAACACGTCCGGCCCCAAAGCGGCGCCTCCGGTGGAAGCACTGCGCAGTCGGGCGAATCCCAGCCGATCCTTTAGCGCTCTAAATACCAACAGGTGCATTAGACCGTAGAGCAGTCGCCAACCAGCGGGGGCTCTTGCTCTGGCGAACTTGAAGTCTGCCATCCGATAGCCCACGGGCATGGCCAATTTGTAAAGCCTGCGCTTGAGCCAGCTGGCATCCAGATGCTTGACCATCACTGATCTGGAAAGTCCTTCCCAGACCCGGGGAGGTGAAAACATAACGTGGGGACCAATCTCGTATAGATCGGCGTTAGCAGTTTCAGGCTCCTCAGGAAAATTCACCGTGAAGCCAATGGCCAGGGCACTTGACACCGCCATCATCTGCTCTCCGATCCAAGGTAATGGCAGGAATGAGACAAATTCGTCCGACTCATATTTGGGATCCACCGCGTGCAGGTTGAGGGCCATTTGCAACATGTTGCGGTGAGTCAACAGGGAACCTTTGGGAAATCCGGTGGTGCCCGAAGTGTAAGAGATGAGGGCGATGTCCGAGTCTTTTAATGCCCCCAAACCATCTTCAAATTCCCCCGGGTGTTCACTCTCGTAGTCTTTACCGAGATTCCCCACATCAGGAAAATAAAGGAGCTCATCCTCGTCATAGTTGCGCATACCCTTAGGATCCGTGTAGACGATTTTTTCGAGCAAGGGCAGATCCTCCTTCATCTCGAGGATCTTGTCCACCTGCTCCTGGTCTTCAGCAACTACTATTCGAGCTTCAGAGTGATTTATAATGTAGGCTACTTCCGTGAGAATGGAGTCTTGGTAGATACCAAGAGGGATGCCGCCAAGAGATTGTGCTGCCAGCTCCGCATAGAGCCACTCAGGTCGGTTGTCTCCGATAATCGCCAGCTTGTCATCTTTCCTGAAGCCTAAAGCCTTGAGACCTAGGGCAAAATACCTGACGTGATCGTAATAAACTTGCCAGGTAACCGGTTGCCAAATGCCATATTCTTTTTCACGCAAGGCTACCCGGCTATCGTTGTAACGGAGCGCATTGCTCTGCAAGAGCACGGGAAGGGGCTTACCTTCAATATCTTTTATGGTATTAGTTAAAGAGTTTTTTGCCAAGGTCTCAAAGTCCCAATTTGGAAAATGCCGCATCCGAGCCGCCCAAGTAGGCATTTATCACGTGTTCGTTATGCTGGATCTCCTCAGGTGGCCCTTCGGCAATTCTGGTGCCGAAATCAAGGACGAAAATCCGGTCTGAAATGTCCATGACCACGCCCATGTCGTGTTCGATTAGAACTATAGTCACCCCCCGCTCTTCATTGATATCCAGAATAAAGCGAGCCATGTCCTCTGTTTCTTCCAAATTCATCCCTGCCATAGGTTCATCCAGAAGTAAAATCTTGGGCCTCATGGCAAGAGCACGGGCCAATTCCACTCGCTTTTGCAGACCGTAGGGCAGAGTGCCAACGATTTTTTTTCGAATAGCCTGGATTTCCAACAAGTCAATGATCTGCTCCTCCACCTCCCGCCGGAGCTTCATTTCCTCGTTGCGAGCTTTGCCCCAGTAAAGGCCGCCGGCGAAGAAACCAGATCGCAGGTGGACATGTGCCCCGAGCTTAATGTTGTCCAGCACAGTCATTCCCTGAAACAGTTCAATGTTCTGAAAGGTTCGGGCTATGCCCAATCGTGCAACCTTGTGGGGGGCAAAATTGGTGATCTCCTGACCTTCGAAGGTAACACTGCCCTGGCCCGGATGATAGAATCTGCAGATGCAATTCAAAATGCAGGTCTTACCAGCGCCGTTGGGACCAATGATGGCAAAAATTTCACCTGAATCTACCGAGAGGCTAATGCCGTTGAGAGCAGTTAAGCCGCCAAAATTTAAGTGAAGATCTTGAACTTGCAACTGAGCCATCTGGGCAACTCCCTTAATGGCAGATTACCAAGTAAATGATCTACGGGTAACTCCAAATGGATTCGTGAGTGACGGGGCTAGCTGAAGGTCCCTATTATTTCGTTTATTTAGCCTGCTTTGTCAAGTGGTAACAGACAAGGTATTCAATGGGTGGTCCGGTCGCCAATTAATTCTTGACAACCAGAAGAACTGAACGATACCATCATTTCAAACACTTGCCTGGATCTTTCATGAATCGCTGTGGCGAGACCACGAGGATGGTTGTGCCACCGGGCAACCGTGCCGCGGGATTGGTCCTGAGGCGTACCTGAACGGTACCTCGCAGGGTTCGACACCCGAGGACGCCCGGAAGGACGGCCATATCCGTGGTCGGAGTAAGCCATTCATGAAACATCCGGGCTAAGGGGCCCTTCTTTCCTGATTACATTAATAGTATCCATCAGAGATTGTGGATGGATAAATATCTCCATATTGGTAAAAGCAATGACAGATCCGGGCTCTCATAATTCACCAGCTTGGTATGCCGTCTACGCCCAGGTTCGACACGAGAGTAAGGTGTACTCACGCTTATTGGCCAAGTCCTTTGAGTGTCTCTTGCCGCAAATGGAGCGCTGGAGCAGACGGAGGGATCGACGCAAGAAGATCCAGGTGCCGATTTTCCCTGGCTATCTCTTTGTTCGCTCCTTACTCGACAACTACGAACAATTGAAGATTTTGCAGACACCTGGAGTTGTTCGAATAGTTTGTAGCGAGGACGGCCCCTTGCCAGTCCCGGACAGTCAGATGAGCAGTCTGATAACACTTCTCAACAATGCCAGTGTACTTACCATCCACCCCTACTTGCATGAAGGAATGCGAGTAAAGATTGTCAATGGCCCTCTTTATGGATGTGAAGGGATTTTGGTTCGCAAAAAACATGAGAAATCAAGATTGGTAGTGGCCATAGATATTATTCAGCAGGCGGTTTCAGTAGAACTCAACGAGGACGACGTTGAGCCCTTCTCTTTTTGAACGCAAAGCGCAGAGGGCACAGCGCATAGCGTCACGACTCACCGCTTACCGTTTATCATTTATACTGGAACAAATTCAACGACTTCAACGGTTTGAACGATTTGAACTTTTTAATCGAAACTAATTGGCGACCTGGTACTGGGCAAGCTTTCTTCGTGCTATGGGATGTTGTCGGTTTTGAAATAGAATTTCTTGATAGGCGTGTCGGGCAAGATCGGTCTGGCCCATCTCCTCCAAAATTCTCGCCCGGTGTAAGAGAGCAGCTTCATTTTTTGGCTCCAGACCTAGACACTGGTCAAGGTAGTGAAAGGCCATTTCCAAATTCCGAACATTTCTGCCATTGGTGTAAAGCCACCCCAGCATATTGTAGATAACCGGCTTGTAATCCACCACGTCCAGCGCCTGTTGGGCAAGCTCTACTGCTTTGACATCGGCGTGTTCATCACGACTCAAGGCCAACATGGAGATGTAAGAACGCAAGAGAACGATAAAGATCCAAGGTTCGGGCATAGCATCTCGAACGGTGTTCTCCATTTTTTCCATAAGACCCTCCTGGAAGGGAACGGGCATGGAGGGCAATATTTCAAAGCTCACAAAAGAGACAACCTCATAAACCGGTATTTTTTGCCCAAGACCTTTAAAGACCAAACTTCTCGGATGACTGAAAGCCACATTGATTCGCTTGTTTTGCTGACATCGCTTGTAAAGACTGGCACCTACCATGATCTGATAGACATTGCCTTCTCGCGAGGCTGACTCTATACGCTTGGTCAGATTGATGGCGTATCCTTCAATATTTTGCCCTGCCTTGCCTATCTTCACCCTCCATGGCCGGACATCTTTGATCACCTTGCCGCAGTTGATACCAACTCCGATGCGAGATACCAATCGCTGTTCGCTGAGCACTCTCTGATTGAAGGCGGAAGACAGCCAGGCAAGTTTGATCTTGGTGGCTATTAGCAGAGCGCTTCGAATGTCGAAATCCATGTTGTCGGAATAGAGGAAAACTCTAAGTTCGTCGCCAGAAATCGACCATTCTGAGTCCACGCCCTCCCCTTCGTAGCCGAAATAATCCAGATGGTGAGAGACCACCTCGAACATGGTGTTCTGGAAATCGACGAGCATGTCATCGTATTCCAGCAGGGTAAGGTTTTTGGCCAACTCCGTAGAATTCATGAGGTCGGCAAATAGGATGGTGGCGTTGCTTTCTTTCATGGGCTATAGCTCAATATCAATGATGCCGTCTCGGATGAAGTCTTTTACCTTTCGGATTTCCTCTTTAAACCCTTCTACTTCTTTTGTCATTCTCTCAATCTCATTCTTACCATCTTGGACCACTTTCCTTATGGCATCTTGGGAGGAATTAAATTTGGCAGCTGTTTCATCGACTGAAGCTTTGAGGGGTCCTATTTGATCTTCCAATTCATGTCGGACCGCTTCATTCCGCTCCAGCATGCTGTTGGCTTTCTTTGAGAGTTCATTGAGCTTGTTGGTCATGGGCTTTGTTTTCTCAAAAACTATTTCCTTCAATGCATTTGACTTCTTGTCCAAGTTGGCGAACACTTCAGCCTGGCCTTGCTCAATGGCGGCGATTCGTTTCTCCAACTCGGTATTTTTTTTCCTCGTCCTTTGCTGAACAGCCATCTGCAAGAACAGCACTAATAAGACCATCAGCCCTAAGGCAATATCAATGTAAATTCCGCCAGAAGGTAATTCACCGAGTGTCATTTAGGTCCTACTCCTCTCTGGTCAGCAAAGTTCCTCGTGAGATTCTTCTCCGGGTCTTTAACAGTCTTAGTGCGCAGAAAATAATACGTTCAAGAAACGTGCCAGCGTCAGGGAAGATTGGTGAGGTATAACCACTCCGCCCAAGGGGGAAATTATGGGGGATTTGGAAGCAAGCGGTGTGCCATTTCTAACCCGGATATTTCATGAATTGCTGTCGCAGCAGGTGATTCATGAAATATTTGGGTTAATACAAATTGGGGGTTTCTCGCAGACGGTGCAGCACTCTCTCTTTACCCACGGCTGCTAGCACCTCGAAAAGACCGGGCCCGGCAGCCTGACCGGTAACGGCTGCCCGGGCGCCATTTATGAGAATCCCTGCCTTAACATCCAACTCGGCAGCAAGATCACGGATAGCCTGCTCAATAAGATCAACCGTGAACTCTTCCAGTGCCTCAAGCCTTTCCGCCATTAAGGGTAGCCATTGTTTGAGGTCTTCATGTTTCAAGATGTTCTTGCGCAGTACCTTGTCTTCAATTGGGAAGTCATCGGCGAAATAACATCGTCCCTGATTGACGAAATCTTTGGTGGTGTGGTAACGGCTGCGGATGAGATCCACGGTGGAGGCAAACCAGGATTTTTTTTTGGCGCCGAAGGCGGGATCCCACAACCCGGCAGCCTCCATTTCTGCCTGCACGTAGGGCAACAACTCTTCAATCTCAATAGTTCGCAGGTAATGGGCATTGATACTTATCGCCTTGGGATCGGTGAAGAACTTGGGGTCATCCTTACGAATGTCGAATACGGAATTTGCCCGGTTGATGCCTTCCAAAGAAAATACCTCAATGAGTTTCTCTCTAGAAAAAATTTCCTGATTATCTGAAGTGGACCATCCCAGAAGAACGAGGAAATTAACCAGAGCCCAGGGCAAGAAGCCTCGCTCGCGATAATATTGCACAGAAACCACTTCCCCATGAGCCCTTTTGGAAATCTTGCGCTTTTGCGGATCCAGAGTAAGTGGCATGTGGGCGAATTGGGGAAGGTTCTCTCCAAGGGCTTCATAAATCATTATTTGCTTGGGCGTGTTAGCCAAATGGTCTTGACCTCGTATCACATGGGTGATTCCATCGCGGATATCATCCACTGCGTTAGAAAGAACATACAGTGGAGAGCCATTGGAGCGAAGGATAACGAAATCTTCAATATCCCGGTACTTTTTCTCTATCAAACCGTAAACGGCATCTTTAAAAAGTACACCCCCTGGACCACGAACCACCTTAAAACGAATCACGAACGGTCTGCCCTCGGCCTCTAAGCGATTTACTTCATCAACTGAAAGGTTTCGGCAGGTGCCGTCGTAATGATAGTCTTCCTTTCTCCTTTTTGCCTCTTCTCGCTTTCCTTCCAGTTCCTCTTGGGTGCAGAAGCATTTGTAGGCATGGCCACTTTCCACCAATTTCTGCGCCGCTCTCTGGTGGTCATCCGCATAGGCCGATTGAAAATAGGGACCTTCGTCCCAGGTTATTCCAAGCCAGGTTAGTCCGTCCAAAATGCCCTTGATAGATTCCTTGGTGGAGCGTTCAATGTCGGTGTCCTCAATGCGAAGGATAAACTTTCCCCCTGTCTTTTGAGCAAAAAGCCAGTTATAGATAGCTGTTCTGGCTCCACCAATATGCAAGTATCCCGTGGGACTGGGCGGGAAACGTACTCTTACCTCTTCCATTTGCCTGTTCTCCTCCCTGGGCAACCAATGAAATTATTCCAGAGCAGCTTTGAGCTGACCAGGTGTCAGGAAAAAGGAAATTAAAAGCTAAAACCTGAACACTGAAACCTGAATCATTTAAATAATAATACTAAATTGTCACTTTGTCAGAGGAATTACTTTTTAAGGCGGAGAAGATCTCTTCTGCCAGTTTGCTGCTGACACCCGCAACCTGACTAATTTCCTCAGTCGTGGCCTTAGCCAACTGGTTTACCGAGCCGAAATATTGAATCAGAGCGCGACGTCGTTTAGGTCCTATGCCACGGATATCATCCAGCCGCGAGTGAAGTGTACTTTTGCGGTGGCGTTTTTGATAATACTCTATGGCAAAACGATGAGCCTCATCGCGCAGACGGCCAAGGAGAAATTTTAATGGTGGATCATTGTCAAGAAGCAAAGGGGTCTTTCTTCCCGCCAGATAAAGCCTGTCACTCTTAGCTGGTTCAATCTGGTTTGCTAGCCGTTGTTTTTTCGCCAGGGCCACGACCGGCACCATCTCCTTCAACTCTAAATCATCAAGAATCGCTATGGTCTGGTTAAGTCGAGCCTTGCCACCATCAACCACCAGAAGATCTGGCAGCACTTTCGAGTCTCGTTCATCAGTGAACCTTCGTCTTATTACTTCAGCCATCATGGCTGGATCGTCTATTTGCACAACATCCCGGATACGATACCTGCGGTAGGCCGATTTGACCGGTTCTCCATCCTCAAAAACCACAAGCGAACCCACTGGAAACTGACCGCGAAAATTGGATATGTCAACACACTCCAAACGATGGGGGAAAGATTCCAAGTCCAACTTTTGTTGTAATCGCTCCAGCGCAGGAAGAGGATCGGTGGGCCTTGGCATCTCACTCATTAGATAATTCGCTGCGTTTTGACAGGCCATGCTCAATAAGCGCCTACCCTCTCCTCTTTTGGGGATCCGAAGAATTACCCGTTTCTCTTTAAGGTCTGATAGCCATTCGGCCAGTAAATCTTGTTCTACCATAGACTCACTTATCAATATCTCTTCAGGGATCGACCTGGACTGGTCGTAATATTGCAAAATAAATCCACGCACGATCTCCGACGCGCTGCTCTTGCTGTCTTTGAAGACAAAAGCCCGACTCCCGACCATGCGGCCTTCTCTGACAAAAAGAACTGCCAGGCCTAGATTTTCGCCATCTTCATGGGTGCCAATCACATCCTGATCTCGAAAGCGGGAAGAGACCATTAACTGCTTCTCCAGGCTCTTTTCCACAGCATTAAGGCGATCCCGATACATAGCAGCCTTTTCAAATTCAAGCTCGTCAGCAGCTTGCTCCATTTCCCGACGCAATTTCATTTGCAGGTCTCGAGTACGGCCCTTCAAGAAAAGCACGGCCTGCTCCACTACCGGCGCGTACTCCTCAGGTGTGATGGTGCCAGCGCACAATCCAAGACAACGGCCCATCTGATGATTCAAACACGGGCGCTGACGGCTCTTAAACTTGCGACCACTGCACTGACGCAATGGGAACATACCGTGTAACACCTTGAGAGTCTGCCTTACTGCGTGGGCAGAAGCGTATGGGCCAAAGTAAAGGGCACCGTCATTACGGATACGCCGCACCAGGGTTAGCCTTGGATAATCTTCCTGCGGATCCAAACGCAAGACCAGGTATCTCTTGTCATCCCGAAGGACTACATTGTATCGGGGCCGGTGGTGTTTGATAAGATTGGACTCAAGAATAAGTGCCTCTTTCTCTGAACCTGTAGTAATAAAATCTAAATCCGAGACCTTTTCAACTAGGACCCTGATTTTGGGAGAAGAGTGCTCTTTTTCTCGGAAGTATGAAAGAACCCGCTTGCGTAGCTCCTTCCCCTTGCCTACATAGAGAATTTTGCCCTGGGAGTCCTTCATAAGATAGACGCCTGGGCTTGAAGGAAGGCTGTCCAATTTATTTTGTAAGGTGGCAGGTGTTTTCATCTCAGGTTCGCAAAACGCATAGTGCATTGCGCGATGCGTGTTCTCCAATATCTTTTGTAGTTAAGATATTCTATATGGATTCTTAGAATATTCCTTGAACTCTCCCATTGGAAGATTAGCTGCACTGAGTTGTATCGGTCTCAGACGCTATGCGCTATGCTCTTTGCGCTTTGCGCTTTAATAAACCTCCAACCTCTGTTCTTTGAGATCCCTTATTTCATCTCGCAACCGGGCGGCTTCCTCAAATTCTAAGTTAGCGGCCGCCTCTTTCATCTGTTTTTCCAATCCTGCGATGTACTGATCCAACTCTTCAACTGTCCTATATTCTAAAACATCCTCCTCCACAGTGGGTACGGTTACGTAGTCAGACTCGTAAACAGAATCCAGGATATTATGAATTTCCTTCCTAATGCTTTCCGGGGTGATACCATGTCTTTTATTAAATTCTGCCTGCATCAGACGTCTTCTCTTGGTTTCCTCCACCGCTCTGCTCATTGACCGGGTTACTTCGCTCCCGTAGAGAATTACCTCGCCAGCCACATTACGAGCTGCCCTGCCGCAAGTCTGAATCAGTGATCTTTCCGAACGTAAAAACCCCTCTTTGTCTGCATCCAGGATTGAGACCAATGAAACTTCCGGAATGTCAAGACCTTCTCGGAGTAAATTTATGCCGACCAACACATCAAAACGCCCAAGTCTCAGATCACGTATGATCTCCACTCGCTCAATGGTGTTTATATCGGAGTGAAGGTAGCGGACTTTTATACCCATGTCTGTGAGATACTCGGTGAGATCCTCCGCCATTCTCTTGGTCAGAGTGGTGACAAGAATTCTCTCATTTCTTTCTGCACGGCGACGGATTTCGCCGATGAGGTCATCAACCTGATGCTCAGCCGGCCTCACACTGATCTCCGGATCCATGAGCCCTGTCGGTCTGATTATTTGCTCTACCACAACTCCTTGGGCCTTCCTGAGCTCATAATCCGCCGGGGTGGCCGACACATAAATCACCTGCGGCACTACAGTCTCAAATTCTTCAAAGGATAACGGCCGGTTGTCTAGGGCGGAGGGAAGGCGGAATCCGTACTCCACCAGCGTAAGCTTCCTTGACCGGTCTCCACGATACATTCCCTGCAACTGCGGAACAGCTATGTGGCTCTCATCTATAAAGAAAAGGCTATCATCCGGATAGTAATCCAGCAGGCAAGGCGGCGGTTCCCCTGCAGCCCGGCCCGTGAGGTGGCGCGAATAGTTCTCAATCCCCGTACAGTATCCCAGTTCCTGGAGCATTTCCAAATCGAAACGGCATCGCTCTTCCAACCGCTGGACCTCCAGCAGCTTTCCTTGCCCCCTTAATTCAACTAACCTTTCCTGGAGTTCAGCTTGTATATTCTTAATGGCCTGCTCTAACATCGGCCGGGTAGTGACATAATGACTGGCTGGATAAACTGCCAGCCGGGACAATTCCCCTACCGCCTTTCCCCATAGAGGGTCAACCTCAAGTATACGCTCCACCTCGTTGCCGAAAAACTCAATCCGAACGGCCCGCTCTTCCTCGTGGGCGGGGAAGATTTCCACCACATCGCCCCTGACCCTAAAGGTACCTCGGTGGAAATCCATGTCGCTGCGCTGATAATGGATTTCCACCAATTTCCTCAGCACTTTCTCCCGCTCAATTTGCTGGCCTCGATCAAGGTGGAGCAGTAGGCCCTGATAGGCCTCAGGAGAACCCAGTCCATAAATACAAGAGACGCTGGCTACAATTATGACGTCACGCCGCTCGAGCAAGGAGCGGGTGGCGGAGTGCCTCATCTTGTCTATCTCTTCATTGATTGAGGCATCCTTGGCGATGTAGGTGTCCGTCTGAGGAACATAAGCTTCAGGTTGGTAGTAGTCGTAGTAAGAGACAAAGTACGCCACCGCATTGTAAGGAAACAATCTCTTGAATTCCCCATAAAGCTGTGCCGCCAAAGTCTTATTGGGAGCAATCACCAGGGTAGGTTTCTGGACTTTGGCAATGACATTTGCCATAGTGAAAGTCTTGCCTGAGCCGGTGACCCCCAGAAGCACTTGGTGCTTTAGCCCCTGCATAACACCGTCCGCCAGGGCATCGATCGCCCCGGGTTGATCGCCCCGGGGCTCAAAGTTTGTCACCAGTTGAAAGGGCCTCATCCCGACTACACCTCTTAGCCATTTGTCGCATCAGAGCTTGTTCTAACAAAAATATTTGATATGAATAGAAATTATAGGACTTGGTTAAGACGGTGGCAAGACCTTCCGCCTAATCCTTTTATCCGGAGTTTCCCCAAAAATGAGTGGATCATCCTTCTAACCTTTGTTCAGGAGCCACTTTGCCTTTGGTGTGTAAATGAAAGCGGCCTTGCTAATGTCTCTTCTGTCGTTCCAGGGCTCACGGTCTGGTCACTTCTAGCCCAGCTGTGGCCGGGGGAAAGCGCCCCCTCCCTGTTCCCGCCTTCGCAACTCTTCGGCGGGTCAGGGCCTCCCCCAGCCACAGCCGGGGAAGTGGCACAAACCTTCCGCAGTCACTCAGAAGAGACATCAGCAAAGGCCAAAAGGGGATGCTGCGAAACAACAAGCATCTGAGCAACCTATCTTTACGAATCTCAGCGTCGATAGGGCCTGCATGAAGATGTGGTGCTTACTCAACAGGGACTCTGCCAATAAATGGCGCGAATATGCGCGTTGTGGAGTAGCTTCCCCGTGGCCGATGTCACAGAAATATTTTTGGGGAAACTCCTGTCCATTTGCCCATTGAATAGTCTGCCACGGAGAAATATAATGTTTTGTTTGCCAATATTGAATTGAGAAACAGAAAGGAGCCGCGATTATGCCTTTGACTGATCCTGCCCCTCCCACTAATTTCATTAAAAAAATCATCGAGGAGGACCTGAAAACAAACAAATACGATGGTCGAGTAATGACCCGCTTCCCTCCAGAGCCGAATGGCTATCTGCATATTGGCCACGCCAAATCCATTTGTCTTAACTTTGGCCTCGCCGAAACTTTTGGTGGTCTTTGCAACCTGCGCTTTGATGACACCAACCCCACTAAGGAAGAGGTCGAATATGTGGAGTCAATCAAAGAGGATGTCCGTTGGCTAGGATTCGATTGGGGTGATCGCCTTTATTACGCCTCCGACTACTTTGAGCAGCTATATGATTATGCAGTGGGCCTTATTAAGCAAGGTAAGGCTTATGTGGATAGCTTGAGCGCGGAAGAGATCAAAGAATATCGCGGAACCTTGACGGAGGCAGGGAAGGAGAGCCCATACCGGAATCGTTCGGTTGAGGAGAATCTAGCTCTTTTTCGAGGTATGCGGGCGGGTGAGTTTCAGGACGGCACTCATGTGCTTCGGGCAAAAATCGACATGGCCTCGGGCAATCTGAACATGCGGGACCCGGTAATGTACCGAATCTTGCATGCTGAGCATCATCGGACGGGCGATAAATGGTGCATCTACCCCATGTATGACTGGGCGCATGGTCTTAGCGATTCTATCGAAGGAATTACCCATTCAATTTGTACGCTGGAATTTGAAGACCATCGCCCCTTATACGACTGGTTCCTCAAGGAGTTAGCGGTCTATCAACCGCAACAGATAGAGTTTGCTCGCCTGAATTTGACCCACACCGTTATGAGCAAGCGAAAGCTTCTACGGCTGGTGGAAGAGGGTTATGTCCGTGGCTGGGATGATCCCCGGATGCCATCAATATCCGGGCTTCGTAGAAGGGGCTACACCCCTGAGGCCATCAAGGATTTTTGTGAGCGCATAGGGCTAGCAAAAAAAGACAGCATGGTCGATATAAAGTTGCTCGAGTGGTGCATTCGGGAAGATTTGAATAAAAACGTTCCCCGGGTCATGGGTGTTTTGCGGCCCCTCCGTGTAGTAATTGAGAATTATCCCGAGGACCAGGTAGAAGAACTGGAGGCCATAAACAATCCTGAGGACCCGTCCATGGGCACACGGATGGTTCCCTTTTCCCGGGTCCTATACCTAGAAAGGGATGACTTCAAGGAGGATCCCCCAAGAAAGTGGTTTCGCCTGGCCCCAGGGCGTGAAGTAAGGCTGCGCTACGGATATTACATTACCTGTGTAGATGTGGTGAAGGATGAAAAAACTGGCGAGGTGGTTGAGCTCCGTTGCACCTATGATCCCGCCACAAAAGGCGGCTGGTCGCCGGACGGGCGCAAAGTAAGGGGAACTCTACACTGGGTTTCAGCTGCCCACGCTATCGAGGGAGAAGTGCGGCTATATGACTATCTCTTCCGCAAGCCGAACCCCGAAGAAGTGAAAGAAGGTAGCGATTTCAAAAGCAATGTTAATCTAAACTCTTTGGAGGTTTTGCACTCTTGCCGTCTCGAGCCATCCGTAGCTGGCGCTACCCCAGGAAGTCGCTACCAGTTTGAAAGACTGGGGTATTTCTGCCTTGACTCGGACTCCACCGTTAACAAGTTGGTATTTAATCGGACGGTGACTTTACGTGACACTTGGGCCAAGATTGAGAAGAAAATAAAGGAAGGCACTACTCAGCAAGGAGCAGGCAGCTAGCAGCGGGCAGCGATAAACTAGGCCTAGTGCTTACTCCCTAGTGCCTAGTGCGCGAAGCGCTAATTGCTAGCTGTCTTGACCCGCCAGCGCGTCCCCTCGGCCTTATCTTCCACCATGATGGACATCTCGGCCAGCTTGTCCCTTATTTCATCCGCACGAGCCCAGTTTTTCTCTTTTCTCGCCTGGGCTCTTTCTGCGATCATCCCTTCGACTTCTTCCTCACCTATACCCAACGTTGCCAGCGACATCCGCCTGTGCTCTTGGAAGAATTCTTCAGGTGACCGTTGCAAAAGCCCCAAAACGTTAGCACATTCACGCAGGCGGTGGCCTCCCTGTGCGAGTAGCTCTTTTTCTTCAGGGGTTGGCTTACGCGACCGGCTGTCTTGAAATCGATTCAGGGCCCTGGACAAATCAAACAGCTGCCCCAGTGCTGCAGCAGTGTTGAAATCGTCATCCATGTCATTTTGGAATCTCGACAAGATACTATCGATTTTATCCCGCAAGCTGCTGAATTCAGTGTCTTTACTAGTAGGTAGCTGTCCTGAACTGCTAAGATCTCCTGTAAGTTCAATCACCTGCTCTATGGTTTGATAAAATCTTTCGAGACCTCTCTCTGCCTCAGACATACTTTCAGGGGAGAAATCCACCGGACTTCGGTAATGGCTCGTGAGAAGAAACAAACGCAAAACCTCGGGTTGATAACGTTCATATACCTCCCGAATAGTAAAGAAATTTCCCAGAGACTTAGACATCTTTTCCTGGTCGATGTTAACGAAGCCATTGTGCACCCAATATCTGGCGAAAATTTTCCCAAAGGCAGCTTCAGACTGGGCAATCTCGTTCTCATGGTGGGGAAAAATTAGGTCTTTGCCACCTCCGTGAATATCAAAAGTGCTGCCCAAATATTTGGTGCTCATAGCAGAACATTCTATGTGCCATCCTGGACGTCCTTCTCCCCACGGACTTGCCCATGCTGGCTCCCCCGGTTTGCTTGCTTTCCACAGGGCAAAATCCATGGGATTTTTTTTGCCAGGCTCCACTGCAACTCGAGCCCCGGCAATCATGTCATCCAGCTTGCGCTTGGAAAGTTTTCCATAACCCGAAAATCTTTCCACTGCGAAGTAAACATCACCGTCCACCTGATAAGCGAATCCCTTCTCTATTAAAATCTCGATGAGCTCTATCATCTCCGGGATAAACTGGGTTGCCCGCGGTTCATAGTCTGGCCTCGCCACGCCTAACTGATCCATGTCTTCATAGAAGGCCTCTATGTAACGTTCGGCGACAGCTTGCGAGTTGGTGCCCTCTTCCTGGGCACGCTTGATAATCTTGTCATCAACGTCAGTAAAATTTCGAACGCAAACCACATCGAATCCCCGATATTGCAAATAGCGGTAGATCACATCAAAAACAATTGCTGATCGGGCGTGTCCAACATGGCAAAGATCATAGGCTGTGATCCCACAGACGTACATGTAAACACGACCCGGCTGTAAGGGCTCAAAAGGTTCCTTCTGGTTGCTCAAGGTGTTGTAAATCCGGATAGTCATATTTTCGAATCCCTTGGGCCTTTCTTTCAACCTTAGATTAATTGGTGATTAATCCAGTCATCAGAGGATAGGTAATGGGTTATTTGTGATAGGTTCTTACCAACTAAAACCACCCACGACCTATCACCTATTACCTGCTCGCTACCGTAAGAGCGGCCACCGCATAAGCGGCCATGCCCTCGCCTCTCCCGGTGAAGCCCATTCCTTCTGTGGTCGTGGCCTTTACGCTCACTTGCCTGGGGTTTACCTCCAGGGCGTCAGCAATTGTTGCAATCATAGTCTCAATGTATGGAGCAAGTTTCGGGGCCTCGGTCACCACTGTGGTGTCCAAATTCTGCAATTCAAAGCCTTCATTTCGGATCATCCCCGCAACCCTTTTCAGGATTACAACACTGGAAACTCCCTCCAACTCCGGATCTGTATCTGGAAAGTGACGCCCCAAATCCCCCAGACCCGCAGCACCGAGCAGTGAGTCACAGACCGCATGGATTAAGACGTCGGCGTCAGAGTGACCCTGCAAGCCAAGGTCGTATGGAATATTCACTCCCCCAATAATCAAGTCTCTTCCAATCACTAAACGATGGGCATCATAACCGAAGCCTATTCTAATCATCTTTTAAATTCCAGGTCCAAAGTTCAAAGTTTCAAGTTAAGAGTAACACGCTCTGCCCTATGCTCTTTGCCCTTCCCGCCCTGCAAGAATAGCTTCCGCCACTATTAAGTCGGATGGGGTGGTGACCTTAATATTCTCTGAGGACCCGCGGACCAGATGCACAGCGACTCCAATTCGTTCCACCAGCGCAGCATCATCAGTTACAACTACCCCATCCTGAGCAGCTTTGTCGTAAGCCCTTCGCAAGAGATTGGTATGAAAAGCCTGGGGCGTCTGTGCTAGCCAGATGGTCTCACGTTCCAAGGTGGCAACCACCTTTTGATTCTCTGCCTGTTTTACCGTGTCGCCCGCAGGTATGGCTGCTATTGCTGCCCCATGATGACGGGCCACCTCCAACACCGCCTCCAACAAGTCAATACTCACTAAAGGTCGCACGCCATCGTGAACCGCCACCAACTCACACTCCAGTGGAATGGCTCGAAGACCATTGGCCACACTATCTTGTCGCTCAGGTCCCCCATCTATAACTTGAAGCACCTTTTCACAAGGGTGCGGGCCAAGAACCTCAGTCGCCAAGGCTTGACGCTGCTGAGGGGCCACAACCAGCACTATCCCGTCAACCTCGGGGCTCTGATCAAACACTTTTAGTGTATGGGCGAGGATAGGGATTCCCCTCAAATGTAAAAACTGTTTTCCAACGGCGCTCCCCATGCGCCGCCCTACACCTGCAGCTGGAATTATGGCAACAACACGCATGACTTGTATACGGTTAGAGAACTATGGGGACTAATTTGAATGGGTATAAGGATTCCCAAAATAAAAAAGGGAGAATAGAGCAGGTCATAAGCCGAGTTCTGTATCCCTCGGAGATCACTCCCCAAGGAGCAATGATCATTCATCTAGGGCCTCGATTACTCGAGACCTCAAGCGACCTACCCGAGAGCTTGGACGGGCCACCCTTGGCGCTCTCCTATTCGGTCTTGCTCCAGGTGGGGTTTACCTAGCCTCCAATGTCACCACTGGAGCTGGTGAGCTCTTACCTCACCCTTTCACCCTTACCGCGGGAAACCAGGGTTCCCCCCGGCGGTTTGCTTTCTGTGGCACTTTCCTTCCCGTCACCGTGACTGGGCGTTACCCAGCACCGTGCCCTGTGGAGCTCGGACTTTCCTCTCCC
>CP070689.1:1409248-1456088 GCA_020353155.1 Deltaproteobacteria bacterium
CATTGATATTCATTACCGGTGCTTTATGCTTTGAGAAACACGATTTAACCTGAAACCGGATGGTTGAACCCATGCAATTCGAATCCGTGATCGGGCTGGAAGTCCATGCCCAACTTCTCACCGAAAGCAAGATTTTTTGCGGTTGCTCCACCAAGTTTGGTGCGGCCCCGAACACCCATACCTGCCCCGTTTGTCTTGGCATGCCCGGAGTGCTTCCGGTCCTGAACCGTAAGGTAGTAGAGTTCACTATCCGGTTGGCTGTAGCTACCAACTGCAAGATAGCTAACACGAGTAGGTTCGCCCGAAAAAACTATTTCTATCCCGACCTGCCTAAAGGTTACCAGATCTCCCAGTATGAACTGCCTGTAGCCCAGCAGGGCTGGATAGATATAGAGTTCAATGGTGAGATCAAACGAATAGGGATTACTCGAATTCATCTCGAAGAGGATGCCGGCAAGCTGGTCCATGATGAGAAACAGCCACTCAGCTATGTCGACTTCAACCGCACTGGCGTGCCTCTTGTTGAAATTGTATCCGAGCCGGATCTCAGGACTCCAGAGGAGGCATCCACCTTTTTGAAAAAGTTGCGGGATATTGTCCGCTACTTGGACATATGTGACGGCAACATGGAGGAAGGGAGCTTGCGCTGCGACGCCAACATCTCCTTGCGACCAGAAGGGTCGGAAGGTCTTGGCGTCAAGACCGAAGTAAAAAACATGAACTCTTTCCGTTTCGTCCAGAGGGCCCTAGAGTATGAAATTAAAAGGCAACGGGCAATACTCGAACAAGGGGGCACCATTGTCCAGGAAACCCGCTTGTGGGACAGCGATGCAGGGGTAACCCACGGCATGCGCGGCAAGGAGGAAGCTCACGACTACCGCTACTTCCCTGATCCGGATCTGGTGCCGGTGGTGGTGGATGAGGAGTGGATAGAGAAGGTCCGTTCAGAGCTACCCGAACTACCCGACGCCAAAAAAGCGCGGTTCATGAAAGATTATGGCTTGCCGGAGCAAGATGCTGTTGTGCTGACTGGCAGCAAGGAACTAGCAACCTACTTCGAGGCTTGTGTTGACCGCTTTCCCCAGCCAAAAAAGGTGAGTAATTGGATCATGGTAGAACTGCTCAGGGAGTTGAACAAAGACGAGCGAGAAATCGACCAATGCCCGGTGACTCCGGAGCACCTCGCCCATCTCCTCGAGCTAATAGATGATGGTATCATCAGTGGCAAAATCGCCAAGACTGTATTCGAGGAGATGTACTCCTCTGGTAAAGATCCTAAGGTGATTGTTGAGGAAAAGGGACTGAAACAGGTTACGGATGAGGGCGAAATTGGCAAGGTTATTGACACTGTACTGGCTGCTCATCCCAGCCAAGTTAAAGATTACCGCAGGGGTAAAGAAAAACTTTTGGGGTTCTTCGTCGGTCAAATTATGAAGCAGACCCGAGGTAAGGCCAATCCCAAGTTAGTCAATGAGATTCTCAGAGAGAAGTTAAACCAATAGATTCGAGATGGTTCACAGGGGCCGCTAACCACAGAGACACTGAGAACACAGAGGAACGTTTTGGGTGTCCGACCGGTTCTCTGCCTGTAACGCGCCAACAACATCCGGGAAATCTCGAAGTGGAGATGAAACCCTATGGTACCTACTATTACCTGGCAAGATGATTACGTAGTCATGATAGATCAGCGCAAGCTGCCTTTCAAGGAAAGCTATGTGGTTTGCAAAACTCCTGCCCAGGTGGTAAGCGCCATTAGCAAGATGGTGATCCGTGGTGCCCCCGCCATTGGAGTGGCCGCAGCCATGGGTCTCTCTTTGGGTGCCAGTAGGATCAAATCCCAAAACCGTTCTACTTTTGAGCGTCAATTCTTGCGCATTTGTCAGCAAATGGCCAGAGCCAGGCCTACGGCCAGCAATCTCTTCTGGGCCATTCAGTCCATGCAGGAGGTGCTCAAACAACATCCCAAGGCGGGAGTGGCCGAACTAAAAGACCTTCTGCGAAAGAAGGCGGATGAACTCCTTGCCGCAGATCAAGCTATTAATCGAGCCATTGGTCTCAATGGCCAGATAGTCATACCAGACGGGGCCACAGTGCTCACCCACTGCAACGCTGGCGCCCTGGCCACAGCGGGTTATGGCACCGCCCTTGGGGTAGTAAGGGCTGCCTGTGAGGCAGGGAAGAAGATCCAGGTCCTCGCTGATGAAACCCGTCCTTTTTTGCAAGGCAGCAGATTAACAGCCTGGGAACTGCAGCAGGACAACATTCCCGTTACCCTAATTACGGACAGCATGGCTGGCTATCTGATGAGTAAGGGGAGGGTTCAGCTAATTGTAGTGGGTGCCGACAGGGTAGCGGCTAACGGAGACGTGGCCAACAAAATAGGCACTTATTCTCTCGCCGTCTTGGCTAAGGAAAACAAGGTGCCATTTTATGTAGCCGCACCCCTGTCGACCGTAGATCTGTCTGTTCCAACCGGCGAGGAAATCCCTATCGAGGAAAGGGACCCTAAAGAGGTGACCCACAGTCTTGGTAAGGCCATAGCCCCGACCGGGGTCGCCGCCTGGAACCCGGCCTTCGATGTGACTCCCAACCGTTTTATAAAAGGAATCATCACTGAGAAAGGTATCGCCCGCGAGCCCTACAAAAAGACACTGAGAGCCATGAAGGAAGAGAACGCATAACGTTCTCTTCCTTCACTAGGCACTAAGCACTAGGGACTAAGCACTACTCAGAAGCCTTACGTTACCGGCATAGGGGAGTTCTTGGTATTCAAACAGTTCCTTAAGAGAAATCGGTGCCTAGTGCCTACTGCATAGTGCCTAGTTACTAAATAAGGAGGGAGTGAAAACCATGGTGGAGAAGGCTAAGAAGATCTGGATTGATGGAAAGTTTGTGAACTGGGATGATGCTAATGTTCACATCCTCACTCACACCCTGCACTACGGCCTGGGGATATTCGAAGGCATTCGCTGTTATGAATGCGAAGACGGACGTTCCGCAGTATTTAGACTTCCAGAGCATGTTGAGCGGTTTTTCCACTCTGCTCATTCCATGTCGATGAAGATACCTTTCAGCCAGGATGAAATCATCCAGGCCATTCTCGACACTCTCAGGACAAATGAACAAAAAGCCGCTTACATCAGACCCCTTGCCTTTATTGGAGAGGGGGCCATGGGCCTGCATCCCCAAAACAACCCTGTGAGAGTTTCTATCATTACCTGGCCCTGGGGAGCTTATTTGGGCGAGGAAGGACTTACCAAAGGGATTCGGGCCAAGATTTCATCTTTCACCCGACACCATCCCAACATCTTAATGACCAAAACCAAAACTTGCGGCAACTACGTAAACTCAATCCTGGCCAAGCTGGAGGTCACCAAGGACGGCTACGATGAGGCGATTATGCTCGATCCAGATGGTTATGTTGGCGAGGGCACTGGAGAGAACATCTTCATCGCTCGCAGAGGCGTGCTCAGGACTCCACCGCTAACTTCCATCCTAGCGGGAATTACCAGAAATTGTGTAATTACCATAGCCCGCGACCTCGGCTTTGCGGTACTCGAGGAGAGATTTTCTCGAGACGATCTTTATGTTGCCGACGAGGCTTTTTTCACCGGAACCGCAGCAGAGATCACCCCAATCCGGGAGGTTGATCGGAGGACAATTGGAGAGGGACTCCCAGGGCCTTTGACCAAGAAACTGCAGGACACCTTCTTTCAAGTGGTAAGAGGCGCTGAGCAGGAGTATCAGCACTGGTTGACGTATTTATAGCATAGGGTCGGAGAGCTACCGTGGACGTTGAGGACCTATACGCACTGATTCCAGAGTTCATTTGCAGCGAAGGCTGCTACGAGTGCTGCAAGAACTTTGGTGTGCCTTCCAGAACCAAAGTGGAAGATGCACGAATAAAGAAGTTCCTGAAGGACAACTCCATGCAACCTGGGGAGGCTAGTGGCCAAACCTGTCCATATCTGGACGAAACCTTACCAGAAGGGGGGTGCTCCATTTACCCTGTCAGGCCCTTAATATGTCGCCTTTACGGCACATCTCCCAGTTACCTTTGCAGAATGGGGGTAAGGCCGGTGAGGCTACTGGAGGAAGATGAAGAGGAAGAAATCTTTTATCTCTACCGAAAAAACTTTTTCTAGGTCTCTATTCAAGCCTGTAATAAGGCTCGCCGCCTGCCTTTCCCACCAAAGCAAGCTGCCCCCCACATTGCTCGCACACATGGAGGCTGCTCAGCATCTTTACCTCGGTGTTGGCAGGATCTTCCAGCGATATTAAATCGGTAGGAATGTAGATGGACACTCCACACTGTTGGCACATGCATTCCATCTCTTCACTCATAAAATCACCTCTTGCGAAATCAAACTGCAATTCAAGCTTTAACCACCGAGGAAAATACCCGGAAAAATTAGTCCTGGCAAGAGAAAGGTGATTTATTGTGGCTAGGGCCCTAAAGGGCAATTATATTTTAAACTAACGACTGACTGTTTGTGTCCAGACACAAATACCCTCTCCCCTCCCCTGGCGGGAGGGAACAAAGGGGAAAAGATCGCATAGCGCATAGCGTTGAGAGGAAGTATCTTTTGCTATGCGCTTGGTGCTATGCGCCATGCGTTTGGTCACCCCCCCCCTAACCCTCCCCCATTAAGGGGGAGGGAATTCAGTGAGTTCCGGATAGACACTTAATACACTCTTTGTCAGATGGAGGACCTTATGGATTTCGCCATGCCAGAAAATGTGGCTAAAGAATTGGAGGAGTTTGCGAATTTCCTCAAAAAGCACATGGATCCCTTCCTCACTGAGTGGTACGAGAAGGAAATCATTCCCCGGGAGTTTTTTCAAAATCTAGGACAGGAAGGCTGGCTGGGGTTCAAACAGAAGGATGGACAGTTTGTCGAACAACCTTATCTGACGCAGACCATTCTTATGGAACATCTGGCCAAGGTCTCCCCGGGGGTTGCAGTGGCAGTATTGGTCCACATCTCTCTCGGCATGGTCCCTCTTTTTCTTTTCGGCTCAGAATCACAGAAGGCAACTTACTTGCCTTCGGCCGCCAGGGGAGAGACTCTCCTTTGCCTTGGCAATACAGAGCACAAGGCCGGAAGCGATGTTGCCAACATCGGGATGGAGGCCGAGAAAGTGGATGGCGGTTGGGTGCTCAACGGTACCAAGGCCTATGTCACCAACGGCGCAATCAGTGACCTCGCGCTGATTACTGCGGTCTCTGACCCCGATGCCAGTCGAAATCGCCGCCTGTCCATGTTCCTAGTTGACCTCTCCTCAACCGGGGTATCCAGAAAAAAATTGAGCAAACGAGTCTGGATACCCTCTGACCTGACCAGACTACGTTTCGACAGGGTCTTTGTTCCCGACGAGAACCTCGTGGGTGAACAGGGTAAGGGACTGCACCATGTACTTTCCACCTTCACTCAAAGCAGAATACCCATCAGTGGACTGACCTTAGGTACAGCGGTGGGAGCTTTTGAGGCGGGACTGGAACGGGCCACAAAACGTGAAATCTTCGGACAAAGGATCGCGGATTTTCAGGCAAAATCTTTCGAAATTGCTGATTTTTTCACCCGCATCCAGGCAGCTCGGTTACTGGTGCTGAAGGCTGGTTGGACAAAAGACCAGGGCAAAGATTTTCGCCTGGAAGCCTCCATGGCCAAATACATGTCGGTGGAAATCGCGCGACTGATAGGGGTTTGGGCGGCTGATCTCTTTGGCGCTGCTTCGGTGATGGAGGATCACCCGGTGCACAAATTTCCCATGGATGCTTGGGCTTCTTCATTGGGAGAAGGAACCCAGGACGTGCAGAAATTGATAATTTTTAGGGAAATTATGAAGAAGAATTAAGAGATTGCGGATTTCGGATTGGGTAATGGTCTTATAAATTTGAGACTACAGATATAGATATTTCCCGCAGCGTGCTTAATATTTTACATAAGAAAAGCTTATCTGGTAAATTAGACTTAAGGACGTCACTGAATGGTCGAGGAGGAGAGCAAATGGCCAAGAGAACAAGTCGTCCATCATCCGAGGATAAAAATTTATTCGAAAAACTCAGGTCTTCATTGGGCGGCATTCCGCCCAAGGGGGATCCCGGACGTCGCAAATTTCACTTCTCTTTCTGGTACTTTCTAATGGCTCTACTGGCTTTGTCGCTCATTCACGACTATTTCATGGCTAGACAGGTCAACACTATCCCCTATTCTGAGTTCAAACGCTACGTGACCGAGGGGAAGGTCCAGAAACTGTCCATAAAGCCTCAGCAGATAACCGGCATACTCACTCAAGACGACAAAGGAGAAAAGGATCGGCAGTTTGTTACCGTAAGGGTTGACGACCCAGAATTGGTAAAGCTGCTGGACGAGAAAAAAATCGACTACACCGGTCACTATGAAAGCAAATGGTTGGCTAACATCCTGGCCTGGATTCTGCCCCTCGCTTTTTTCATCATTGTGTGGAGGTTTCTCATCGGCCGCATGGCCGGTGGCCCACAAGGGGTCCTCTCGGTGGGGAAAGCACGGGCGAAAATTTACGCAGAACGTGAGGTGGGTGTAACTTTCAAGGACGTTGCTGGTATTGACGAGGCCAAGCAAGAGCTTGAGGAGATTGTTGAATTCCTCAAAACTCCAGAGAAGTTCACTCGCCTCGGGGGAAAAATTCCCAAGGGTGTCTTGCTGGTGGGAGCGCCGGGCACGGGGAAGACTTTGCTAGCCAAGGCCGTGGCCGGTGAGTCCGGAGTTCCCTTTTTCAGCATCAGCGGCTCTGATTTTGTCGAGATGTTCGTTGGCGTGGGTGCTGCTAGAGTGCGTGATCTTTTTGCCCAGGCCAAAGAGCATGCTCCCTGCATCATTTTTGTGGATGAACTGGATGCCTTGGGTAAAGCGCGGGGCATGAGTCCCATGGGGGGGCACGATGAGCGGGAACAAACTCTCAATCAACTCTTGGTGGAAATGGACGGATTCGATGCCACAGTCGGGGTCATCATCTTAGCTGCCACAAATCGTCCCGAGATTCTCGATCCCGCCCTTTTGCGCGCAGGGCGCTTCGACCGGAATGTAGCCATAGACCGACCTGACGTGCGCGGTCGGGAAGCTATTCTCAAGGTTCATGTAAAAGGTGTAAAGCTTGGACCTGACGCGGACCTTGCCAAGGTAGCTGCTCTGACCCCTGGTTTCGTGGGGGCGGACCTGGCCAACCTGATCAACGAGGCAGCCCTGCTTTCAGCCCGCCGCGAAAAGAAAAGCGTTGGCATGGCCGAATTTCAGGAGGCCATAGATCGGATCATTGGTGGACTGGAAAAGAAAAATCGGATGATGAACCAAAAGGAAAAACTCATCGTGGCCTACCATGAAAGTGGTCACGCCCTGGTGGCCATGAGCGTGCCCACCGCCGATCCCGTCAATAAGGTCTCCATTATTCCCAGAGGGATTGCTGCCCTGGGCTACACTCAGCAACTTCCCACCGAGGACCGTTACCTCATGACTAAGGAGGAACTCCTTGACCGACTTTGTGTGCTTTTAGGAGGTCGCGCGGCGGAGGAAATTGTCTTCAAAGACATATCTACAGGAGCACAGAATGACTTGCAGCGGGCTACCGACATTGCCCGCAGTATGGTGACAGAGTATGGAATGAGCGATAAGTTGGGCTTGGTCACCTACGCCAAGGAGAGAAGGCCTCTCTTTCTGGATACTGGTTTTTCACCCGCCAAAGAATACAGCGATGAGACCGCCAAAGAGATTGATAACGAGGTCTCACGCTTAATTTCAGAGGCTCACGACCGGGTCAAGAAAATACTCATGGAAAAGAGAGAACAACTGGAGGTTCTCTCTCAAACTCTACTGGAAAAAGAGACTGTCCTTGGAGAGGAACTGAAGGAACTGCTCGAAGTGTAGATTGCCAACCTAGGTTTCAGGTGTCAGGAAAAGAAAGACAGAGGCTAAAATTTGAATCCTGAAGCGTCAACACTGAAACCTGAATACTTAAGACCGGCTGTAAAAAATCCCACCTCCCTCTAGGTAGTTCCTTCGCTTGAGGTGGTTTATTTGTTGTCCTTTGAAAGGGGCTTCCAGCTTTGAAGCAGCCGGGTAAGTAAATGTACGCCCATACCTGTGGCCCCTTTGGGCACCAAAGCACTCCCCTTATCCGCCCAGGCACAACCGGCAATGTCCAGATGAGCCCATGGAACTCCCTCGGGTACGAACTGCTTCAAAAAAATCGCAGCAGTAATTGCCCCAGCTTTGCGGCCGTCCACGTTTTTTAGATCGGCAACTTCGCTCTTCATCGACTCGAAGTAGCTATCCCAAAGGGGCAGTGGCCAAACCCTCTCACCGCTTTCCTCCGCCGCAGCCTGCAATCTCGCTTGTAACTCTTCGTTGTTACCCATAAGTCCCGCGACATTGTCACCCAGTGCCACGATACACGCTCCGGTAAGAGTGGCAAGATCAATTATGGCCTGAGGCTTATAGCGGTCAGCGTAGGTCAGCGCATCGGCGAGGATCATTCGTCCCTCAGCGTCTGTATTTATCACCTCAATGTTCAGACCGCTCAAGGAGCGGATCACATCTCCCGGCTTGTAGGCCTTGCCGCTGGGGAGATTTTCCGTAAAAGGAATTAAAGCAACAACCCTCACTGGCAATTTCAAGGCTGCAATAGTCTGCATGGCCCCAATTACGGCAGCACTTCCTGCCATGTCATGCTTCATCTTGTCCATGTCCTTTGCCGGCTTTATGGAAATTCCACCGCTGTCAAAAGTGATACCTTTGCCTACAAGAACCACGGGAGGGCTCTCTTCGCCCGAAGGCCGATAATCCATCACCGCCATAAGACCCGGTTCTTCGCTTCCCTGGGCCACTGCCAGAAAAGCGCCCATCCCCAGCTTCTTGGCCTCTGACTCTCGTATAAGTTTGAAGCGCATGCCAGCCCGCGCCGCTACATCCTTCGCCCTCTTAGCCAAGAAGGTAGGAGTAGCTTGATTGGAGGGCAAGGTGACTAGATCTCGAGCCAGACAAATTCCTGCCGCCATAGTTTTTGCCCGGTCTACACCACTTGTTAATGGTTTCGTCTTCCTTTTGCTGATAATAGTTAAGGAGTCAAAGTCCTTGATTTTGTCCCGCTCTTTGGTAAGTAATTCAGTGAATTGGTAGAGGCCCAGCATTCCACCTAGGACGCAAGCTTCAGCCGTTTCTCCCATTGCGAGAGGAAATTCGTCGTCCAGTGGAATCGGCAGAACCGCCCGGGGCTGGCGCCGATCCCTTAAGGTTTTTAGAGCCTGAGCCATAGCCTCTCTCAAAGTCTGGGCAGTGAAATTTTCCCTTTTCCCCAGCCCCATGAGAAGAATCCTTTTTATTGCCGCAGACCCCTGAGTGAAGAGAAGAACATTTTCCATGTGCTCGCCGCGAAAATCACCAGCTTCTATTACCTGATTGATAATTGATCCAGTAACGTTGTTCACTGCAGCCGCAGGCTGCAGCAATTTATCGTCCTGATCAAAATGAAAGATTACTACCGCTTCCGCAGCCGTAGTGGTTATGTCACCTTTTAGAATCTTTATTTCCATCGGTCGCTCCTTTGCTCAGCATTCAGCTATCAGCACTTCCACTAGATATTTTGCTACAGATTATGTTTTTACCACAAGGGCCACAAAGGCTATCTGAGATTTTAGATTTCAGATTGTAGATTATAGTGGTATTTAAGCTACAGATTTCGCAATCTACATTCAACAATCCGAAATTTCAACTCATTGTGTACTTTGTGCTCTTTGTGGTTGAGGAGTAGACAGGCTTATTTCCCCTCTGATGGAAACATTTGGAGCAGTAGTGGATCAAGGGTGTAATTGGGGTCAAGTTGGCGCAACTGTTTAACTGCGGTCCAAGACTCGCCTACCTGATCTGCCTTGGCCGCAGCCAGTGCCAAGCAGTGCCAACTGTCCGGGTCACTAGGTTCTAACCTGGTGGCCCGCCGACATGAGACTATAGCCTCGTGGTAATGTTTCTGTCTCAGGCTAGCCATGCCAAGGCCACGATAATTTTCACCACATTCGGGCTCTATTCTAACGGCCCGTTGAAAGGACTGCTCTGCCCTCACATATTCATCTAATTCCATGTATGCCATCCCAAGATTGTAGAAGAGATCTCCTCTTTCCATACCAAGATCAATTGCTCGCAGGTATTCGGAGGTCTCGTCTGGGTGAAGGCCGAGTTGGCCGTAAGCGTAGCCCAGGTGATAGTGGGCCAAGGCGTTACCGGGCTCCTGACTCAACACTCGCAAATGTTGATTAATGGCCTCTTCGTAACGACCTTGTCTGAGAGGCAAATCAGCATATTCAGGACAGACCCAGCGGTCATCTGCGAGGTATTTCCTCCGCTCTTTTAGGCTTTGACAACCAAAGGGAACGAGGAAGAGAAGGATTAGGAAGATTCCTAACGCCAGGCGTGCACCCTTACTGAGGTTCATAGTCTAACCCCTCTTCGTTAGTCTTAGATTTCACATTTCAGATTGACATAAGTCTAAACTATAGAATCTGCAATCCGAGATCCGCAATCCGAAATCTGTTCACTGCAAACTTGATGCCGAGATGTTAGCAGAAATTTCCCGATTTTTCTCTTTCGGATTTGCCGACCTACTATGATGAGCAGCTAGTATGGACAGGGTAAGATACTCGGAACGACAGAAGAAGCACTAGGAAACCATTTTCATTTCCAAATCACCCACAACTCTGTAATGGGCTCAGTCCGCAGTCAGGTGGCAAACATTTTTGAGGAAACTCCTGAAATGTTAAGAATTGACAGGGCTAAATCCCCCCGTTAGTATCTGCTGTCGTGGAGAGCCATTGCAAGAATTCCTAAACAGCTTCTTAGAGGTGCCACCGTGAAAGACTTCTTCTACCCAGAGAGTGTTGCAGTTGTTGGTGTGTCCCCCTCTCCCAACAACCTTGCCCGAGCTATTGTCTATCATCTCAGTGAATTCCGCTACACGGGCAAGATTTACTTAGTTGGCCCCAAGGGCGGCTCTTTCATGGATCACCCTATTTATCCGACAATTTCCCATATACCCGACCAGGTTGATCTTGCCGCAATCCTTACCCCAGCCTCTACCTTGCCTGAAATCATGGAGATGTGTGGACAAAAGGGTATCAAGCGAGTGGTAATCGAATCTGCTGGTTTCAGTGAATTGGGGAATGAGGGAAAAGGGTTGGAAGAGCAGTTGGTTACCATAGCACGCAAGTATGGCATCCGCTTCATTGGCCCCAACTGCATCGGGGTAATCAACAAGGAAAATGGCTTGGCAACTCCATTCATGCCCTTTCGCAACACCTTTAATTCAGGCCCCCTTTCCATCATCTCCCAGAGTGGAGGAGTGGGGGGTGCTCTGTTGAACGAGCTAGCAAGTGAAAACCTCGGTTTTAACAAATTCGCCTCCATTGGCAACAAGTTGGACACCGATGAGAACGACCTTCTCGAGTACTTCCTGGAAGATAAAGGCACAGAGGCTGCTTTTCTCTATCTGGAAGGGATTGCGGACGGTCGCCGACTAATGGAAATCGCTTTCCGCTCCAGCAAACCCATCCTAGCACACAAGTCCAATACTAGCGAGGCCAGTACACGAATCGCCCGGTCACACACTGGTTCTCTCTCCGCCTCCGAGGAGGTGGTCAACGCAGCTTTTCGACAGTGCGGCATCCACCGGGTTACCGATATGAACTCAACCTTAACAGCCATCAAGGCACACGGTCTTCCCCCAATGCGTGGCGACCGTCTCGCGGTAATTTCACGCTCAGGGGGTCACGCTGTTGTCGCAGCCGACTCTGCGGCCAAATATGGTTTTGTCCTGCAACCTTTTCCGGAAGACTTTCTAAGAATGGTGGAAAGCCGGCTCCGAGCCGGAGTTATCCGTCTCGGCAACCCCATGGATCTGGGGGACCTTTACGAGTTTGACCTTTTTCACCAAATCGTGAGCGACACCCTGGCCCGTGAGGACATTGACGGGATGCTGGTTGTCCTAAACTACAACGGCATCTTTTTTCAGGATGATAGCCGGAGCTTGGTGGGAAAAATCAAGGAGATCTGTTTGCAAGGAAAGAAACCAGTGGCCCTATGTCTCGTAACTACCGGAGAGGAGTGGCACTTAAACCGCCGCAATCACCCTGGCTTTCCCATGTTCACCGATCCAGAGGAGGCTGCAAAGGCTCTGGCCCTTTCCAGAGATTTCTGTCACCGCAATATTACCAGCTTTAAAGAGGCCGAAACCTTAGCAGTTGATCAGCAGAAACCTTTAGCTATTTTGACCGAGGCCGAAGCTCGAGAGGCACGGCAGCTTACCACGGCTGAATCCTTTGAGATCCTTGCAAACTACTCCATTCCTTTGGCTCCATGGGGCCAGGCGAGGAGTAGTCAGGAGGCGGCGACTCAAGCGGCGGCCTTGGGATTTCCAGTGGCCATGAAGGTGATGGGCGAGGGATTTATCCACAAATCCGATGTGGGAGGAGTATTGCTAAATCTCAACACCGAGGCTGAGGTGAGGGAGGGATACGAGCGTCTGGCTGCCTTGATGCAGACGACTGAATCCAAGCCCAAGGAAAAAGTTGTCCTGGTGCAAAAAATGGTTTTTGAAGGGCATGAAGTTTTTGTGGGTGCCAAGCAGGATCCCTCCTTTGGTCCAGTAATTCTCGCTGGTCTAGGTGGTTTATACGTTGAGGTCTTCGGTGATGTGGCCCTTAGAGTGGCTCCAGTAAGTGCCGCCGAAGCCCTGAAGATGTTTGGCGAAATTCATGGCAGCCAGCTTCTGAAAGGTGTGAGAGGGCAGCCACCTGGAGACCTTGAAACTCTCATCGACATTGTCCAACGGATCTCTCAACTAGTCTGCGATTTGCCCCAGATCCAAGAACTGGACTTAAATCCCATCAAGGTCTTACCAAAGGGCCAAGGATGCCTGGTAGTGGATTGCAGGATGGTACTTGCTTAGATAGCAGGTGTCAGGTTTCAGGTTTCAGCTTGTGTGTTTCCTCTCCTGACACCTGAAAACTGTTACTCGACTTTGCGGAGTATGAGATCGTCTCCTTGCCGGAGAACCTGAAAAACATCACCTTGTTGAAAGCCAAGTTTCTCTAAAAGGAGAGAGCGAGTCAAAGTAATGCTGCCGCTTTGGCCGATACTTCTTCGATAGCCCGGGTCAGTAATCTGGGCAACCTCCTTCTCCTTGGCTTTTGGCATCTCGAATTGTGGAATCTCACCAAGCTGTCGCAGGCCCCTCACATAGAGGTCCTGCACCTGGCTTTTCATTTTGATCCCAAATATTCGTTGGATCTCTTCCATTGACTTTCCTTTTTGTACCTCCAGGGCTACCGTCTTGGGATCCACAGGAGGACTGCCGCCTGCCGCCATAAATATCCCTCCATCAGTCGAGACGCCTTATCAATAATACTGGAGAAATTATTCGAAGCTAATGTTGAGGTAGGTATGTGTCGTACGCTATTTCCTGCTTACCACATTTTAACGGTATTTGGTCTCATGTCAATGCTGGATAATACTGGCTCTTTTTTGTTACTTCAAAATCTGCTATGGTTATCCAATGATATCAAATCCATATCTTTTTTATTATCCTTTATCATGTTTTTGTCATCATCAGTCAACAAGGGGAGATCCTAGTAATGATCAATTTAAATGCTAGTTTTCACGCGAGACTGCCTTGGTGCCTGTTACTAGCAGCTTCTTTATTGCTGCTGCCGGCATGCGGTAAACGGAGGGCTGAGGAAACAGACATGTCTGTCCTTCAGCACCCAAAGTACAAAGAACTCCGTGGCGAGAACAAAGAGCTGCTGCAAAGTTTGGAGTCTCTAGAGGGCGAAATAGCCAAAACTAAGTTGCGAACACTAGAAAAAGAGGCTCAGATCAGAGAACTTGAGGATCGCCTAGAATCACAACAGAAAATGTTGGATGAAGCCATTCAGGAAGTGGTAAGGGCAAAAGCCAAGCTTCGTAGTCTCGAAAGTAAGGCTGAGGCAGCCTCGGAAATGGCTGAGGCTGAAATTGCGGTAAAAGCCCTGAAGGTTCAGCTAGCGGCTCGGGGTGAGGATCCCGAGGTGGCAAAGGCTGAGCAATTGTTGAAGATGAGCGTGGAGGAGTTCGAGAAGGGAAACTACGGAGGCGTGCTCTATCTTACCAGCCAGGCCAAAGGACAAATCAAAAGCGGTCAGATGCGCCTTGGGGACGAGAAGAAGCTGAAATCAATCGAGGGCGAAGTATTGTTCGCCCAGCCCCTTCCTCTACAGGTGTTGAAAAATAGTAATTTGAGGGAAATGCCGGATCTCAAGAGTAACATACTCACCACCCTGGATAAGGGCACTCTGCTCATCGGTTACTCTTACAAGGACCAGTGGGTGAGGGTGGCCAGAGAGGATGGGATTACCGGCTGGATTTTTCAAACCTTGGTAGGCGGTCGTTAGTTTGGGGGCAGCTTAAGGCCAGGTCCTCTGGGCCTGCATTTCTTATTTGGCCTTACTCTTCTTTCTCTTCTTTTTCTTTTTTTGGGCGCCAGCTAGAACGACCTGGTTTCTTCCCAGCTCTTTTGCCTCATACAGGGCCTCATCTGCATTCCGGATGACGGACTCGGCATCTTCGCCACTTTCCGGGTAGGAAGCGACACCCACGCTTATCGTTACTTTTATGGACTCGCCGTCATCACCAAATCTTTCTTCGGCCACCTTATGGCGAATGCGCTCAGCTGCTTCCACGCCCTGCTCTGGACCAATTTCCGGAAGCATAACTATAAATTCTTCCCCGCCATAACGGGCAGCGTAGTCGCTGCTGCGGATAGACTCCTTGAAAACTGATGCCAATCTGCTCAGCACTTCATCCCCCGCCAGATGGCCATATGTGTCGTTGTATTTCTTGAAATGATCTATATCGATAACGAGTAATGAAAATGTGTGGTTGTGCCGTTGAGAGCGACCTACCTCCCTGTCAAGAGTTTCCATTAGATGTTTGCGATTGTAGAGCCCAGTAAGACTATCCGTAATGGAGATCTCGTGAAGCTCGACGTTCTTTTCGCGCAGAGTTTCGTTGATTGCGGCAAGTTCCTCGCGCCCTTGGCGCAGCCGCGCTACCATGTCATTGAAAACCTCGGTGAGATAGCCCACCTCATCGCGACTACCGACGGGCACATCCACATCTAGATCGCCCGCGGCCACCTTACCAGCCCCACTGGTCAGCCTATTGAGTGGCCGGACTAAGCTGAGGCTAAGGAGGTAGGCTGCAAGACCGATGATAAGCAGCAGTCCAACAACTAATGCCAAAGTGAGGTTGCGCAGCCGGACAATCTGAGCATAGGCCTTTGCTCTTTCTTTCTCAGCAACAACCCCCCAACCCAGCTCTGACATCCGTTTAAGAGCTCCCACCACCGGTTTGCTATGATAACTTAGATAAGCATTGGGGTCCCCTTCTTGAGAAAAGAGTTTTTGCGTCGTGCTATTTAACAGTTTGGTTTCCAGAAACTTTGCTGAAATAGATTTGGAACTCTCTAGCAAAAAGCCATCTTGAGTGATCAAGTAGAGCTCGCCTATTTCTCCTTGGGCGTATTTGACCAAGACTTTACTGATGGTGCGAAAGTTTAGCTTTGCCACCATAACGCCTAACAACCGCTCGTTGGCAGTTCGAATGGGCTGAGCAATCACAATAACACCCGCTTGCAAGGTCTCTTCCCAATAGGCACTGCCAATGGTGTACTTGTTTGCCTGGGCTCTTTCCAGCCATCTCTCTGGTAGTTTGACCGTGGTGACCTTGTCTGAGCTGGTAGCTACCGATGCCCCCTGCAAGTCCAGAAGCATAAGTTCCTGGTAATCTACGATTTTTCCCCTGACCGATTCTAGGTAATCTTTAAGTCTCCGGTGGGCTACCACGTTTTCTATGTGGGCGCTTCCCTCGCGCAAAATCTTTTCAAGATTTTCTAAGACAACGTAAGAGCTAGAAAAAACGCGAAGATCGTAGAGTCGATCTTTTAACCACAAATCAAGTTCACGGGAGACTTGACTGGTTACGACTCTCAGTTCCTGTTTGATCTTTTCATTAAGGAATTTACGATTTTGCACATATGAAAGCCAACCCATGGTCACCGATGGGATGATAGTGGCAAGCAGAGCGAACACTATTATCTGGGTTTTGATGCTCTTTAAAGGAGCAACCTGGAGGAATTGTTCTTTACTAAGCTTTTTGACAGCCAAAGGAAACCTTTCTACCCTATCCCGGATCTTTCATTAATTCGCCTGAGTCGGGTTAGCCAGATAAGTACTTTTTAAGCTTTTTGGCATCCGACTCTGCCATGCCTGTGTAGTCGATGCCCAGCATGGTCATCTTTTGATCCGTTCGGGCAGGTTTAACCCGGCGAATTGTCCCCAGAGTTCTTATCTCCCCCCATGGTTGTGAAAGTTCGATTTCTAACCGCACCTCACTTTGGGGTAGAAATGCGTCCGCTGATGCTCCCGATACTCCAACTACGATTCCAGATTCGGTGAGGTCAACGGCAACACCAGTCCAGGAACTCGCTTGTAACGCTCCACTCGGAGTGGTTTGGGGCAACACTACCAGCTTCACTTGTATTCGCTCCTTGAGGCGAGACTCCCTCGTACGTTCATCCACTCCTACGGCGGCACGTTTCTGTTCAGTGCTCCCCAATCTTTTTTGGTAATACTCAACCAGCACTTTCTTGACCGTGGGATGCTCTTTCACCACTCTTCTCATGCTGGTATAACTGAGCTCGACAATGACACTGGTATCCACAGCCATCACTGAACCCGAGCGTGGCTTACCAGTGAGGAATGACATTTCACCAAAAAATTGACTTACCTCCAATAGGGCAAGCTCCAGTTCCTCTCCGTGATGATCTCTGGTGAAGACTTTGACCTGACCATCCAGAATTACATAAATTGACCGTCCTGGATCTCCCTCACGAATGATCATCTCCCCAGCATTAAATACGTGGAGCGTTGCTTCATCCGCGAGCTTCTTCCGCTCATCCGCATTCAAGGGGGAGAAAAAAGGAATAGCGGCAACTGCCTCCTGAAGCCTTTCAGACCACGGCTTGCTTTTTTGTACTTCCTCCTCTTCCCTTTTCTCTGGAGAAACCTGGAAATTCAGATCCTCCGAGGCGGTGGCAAGGATTTGCACTGTCTCAAAAAGTTGGTCGCCACTGCCCGAAAGCTCCTTCTCTATGAAGCGGAAAGTAATTCCTCCAATTTTAAAGGTATCACCGGACCTGAGGACCACTCTTTTCACCCGTTGACCACGGATTAGGATGCCATTGGCGCTTCCCAGATCCTCTACAACCCATTTACCATCTGCGAATATTACTCTGGCATGGTTTCGTGAGGTGGTGGGGTCTGGAAGGGTGATGGTGTTGTCCGCGGACCGGCCAATAGTAGTAGGTCCCAGCAATGGGTAGATCGTCTTTTGCATAGACCCTATTTCGAATGCCAGATAACTCTGTTTCATCAACCCATTCCTGTCCGCTGCATAAGACATGTAGCAATCGTTTAAATATCCGGGCTAAGTGTTGAAAATGCTACAGCGAGCCTCCATTTCGCGCAATGGTCCCGTTCAAGTCAACCATCCAGGTCCAAAGGAGCTTGAAACCCTCTTTGTCCACCGACTCATGGGGAACTTATGCACATTTCTTGCCAATTTTATGGGGACCTTGGGACTGTGCGAACATGTGGGCTTGGTTTACTGGGTCATTGGAGTATGGAGTGATGGCACAGGATTTGAAAAGGGCAAGATTTGTATTTTTTTGGAAGCTCACTTGGTTAAGACATGTTATATTAGCTGCTTATTATATCAGTCCAGATCATTCATTAAACATCCGGACTAGGAAGCTGCTGAGGAATTTAATTGTGAATAAGATAAAAAGAAACGCCCCCTGCCCTTGTGGAAGCGGACTGAAGTATAAGAAATGCTGTTTGGGTAAAAAGAGAATAGTAGTAGGGGAAAGGGTCAAGGAAATCTATGCTAAAAATTTTAACATCAGGCTAAAAGAAAAAGCGGATGTGAAGGGTATCAGACGAGCGGGGCGGCTGGTTCTCAAAACCCTTGATCTTGTGGAGACTAAGATCAGGCCGGGCATTTCAACTGATGAGATCAACACCATTGTGCATGAGTTTACCATTCAAAATGGTGCCATTCCTGCGCCGCTGAACTATCGGGGATTTCCTAAATCAGTCTGTGTTTCTGTAAATGAAGTGATTTGTCATGGCATCCCGGGAGAGCGAGTTTTACAAGACGGGGACATAGTCAATGTGGATGTGACTTCCATCCTCAATGGCTACTACGCCGATGCCAATAAGACCTATTTCGTGGGCACACCTGGACCCAAGGCCAAGAGGATAGTGAGTGTGGCTCGCGAGAGTCTCAAACTAAGTTTGGCCATGGTGAAACCTGGCAATACTATAGGTGATATAGGCTGGGCTATACAACAATATGCCGAAGGTGAAGGCTGTTCGGTGGTGGAGGAATTTACCGGACACGGAACAGGCTTTGAGTTCCACGAACCCCCACAGGTACCCCATTTCGGCAGGAAAGGCGAAGGGGTTCCCCTGGTACCCGGCATGGTATTCACCATAGAACCTATGATTAATCTGGGAAAGAAAGAACTGCAAATTCTGGATGACAACTGGACGGCAGTTACCCGGGACGGATCCCTTTCTGCCCAGTTTGAGCAAACAGTCCTCGTAACCAACAATGGCTATGAAAGCCTAACTCCCTACAAAATCTAGCAAAAAGGCAATTCTCCGAAATCTGTAAGGCTATTGTGTCAGATTCCACTAGTTTTCTCCGCCCTTGGAGTAATGGAGCAATGGCGTGATGGAGTAGTGGAAGCTAAACGATTCTAATAATAGCCACTCTAACCATTACTCCAATACTCCACAACTCCAATACTCCGATGACCGCTGAGTATCCGTGGTCATCTAAAGAATCCAGTGAAAAGTACTCCTATCACAAAAGTAGTTTTTCTATTGACAGCATCTATACTTCCCCTTAACCTATTTATATAGCTTACACATAGTAGGAGGCTTCTCCGATGGTAGTGAAAATGGGCCGCCTTCGCTCCTGGCGGGATAGTGTATTTTCCGTTGGGAGCCGAGAATGGTGAGTGACATAGATGAGCTAAAACAAGTTCATGGCAGCCTCAAATCATTTTCTGGTGCTGATTGATTCAACAGATAATTAGTTTCAAATCAAACCACACTTAACGAATACAGTTCGGCTTATTCGCTCTCGACAGAAGATCTGCTAAAATAGCCCTTCAAGATATACCTCCACCCTCGTTCCTTGCTCTTCGGGCGATGAACCTTCTTCTGGAGAAATAATTCTCCCCACTCTGGATCACCCGCACGGTTCTTCCATGGTTGCTTTAATTGGCAGAGGATCACTTGCCTTGGCTTACAATTAGTAGCTAGTTTCCATACGGAAACTCTACATCGTCATTCTGAGCGCAGCGAAGAATCTCCTGGAAAACACAGAACCAAAGGATTCTTCCTAGTCCCGCCACTGGCGGGACTCCTCGGAATGACAATCGAAAACAGAGCTTTCCAGATGGGCACCGGCGAAAGGAGGATACCATGTTTATTCTGCAAACCGATCTGTTTCGGGGAATGAGCAAGGATTTCGTAAAAAGAGTTTATGACACTTCAGTAAAAGAATCCTATAGGGAACATGAGATACTATTCCCCGAAGGAGGAAAGGCCAAGTATTTCTACATTCTATTGAAAGGACGAGTTAAGCTGGAAGTTGGTGAAATTAGACAGTTAGTTTATACGCTTGAACGTCCAGGGGAGGCTTTTGGTTGGTCCAGTCTTGTGGGCCGAGAAAACTATTCCGCCTCCGCCAAATGTATGGCAGACACCAAGTTGGTAAAATTCGACCGGGACAAGTTCCGCACCGTACTGGAAAAAGATCCTAGCAATGGGCTCGAGCTTTTCAGGCGGCTGTCAGGGGCTTTGGGAGAGAGGCTTATTAATAGCTACGGTGCCTTGGCTTTTGCCCAATTAAGCGAAGACCACCGCACCTACGGCAGTTCTCTTACACTCAAACAAGCTGGCGGCGAGGTAAGCGAGAGTTCTCAATAGAAAAAACCCCCACCGACTACGCTCATTTAGTAGGTGGGGGTCAAATATTAACTCTGGTGCCGAGGCCCAGAATCGAACTGGGGACACGAGGATTTTCAGTCCACTGCTCTACCGACTGAGCTACCTCGGCATTTTTACCCGAGCGCCCCGACTTATACGATCCACTCGATTTTTTGTCAAGGGGAAAAAGTGCCAGGAGTGTGCACCAATAAGGGCTCAAAGGGAATAACGCAGAACAAATAGCGCCGCGAAGGCCAAAGGTAATAGGTTATGGGTAATAGGTCATAGGTGAGAGACATCCCATAACCCACAAATCTACAAATTGTCTCTGTGCGCTCTGCCAAGTTGCGATCTTTGTGATTTAAGGAGAGTGGCTTAGTCTTTCTCTTCTCCGCCCTCTGAATCCAAGTGACCTTCTAGCTCTTTTGCCAGGGCAGAAAGATCATCGTCATTGAGGTCCAATTCAAGCTCTGCTCCGGGATCAGCAGTTGCTGACTCTGCTGAAGCTTCCGGCTCCAAAGATATCTCATCCTCAAAACCACCTAGATCTCCAAAGGAATCCCCATCTGCTTCAATTTCCAGCCCTAAAAACCCTTCATCTTCTTCAGCCGCACTAGAGTCTCCAGAACTAAGCTCTGCAAGATCATCCAGCTGCAACTCCCCGCCTTCAGCATCTCCCATGGAAGAGGCCTCAATGGTCTCCAGGTCATCCAGGGCAATTTCGCTTAGGCTCACTTCATCAGAGGAGTTGTCCTCAGAAGGGATCTCCAGATCTCCCATATCGATACCTTCGGAGGCAGAAGGCTCACCCATGCCCAGTCCACCCAACTCCAGTTCAGTCTCCTGGGTAAGGCTGAGCTCTTGTTGACCACCACCGCCTTCCATCTCCCCTACTAAGCTGCCGAGAAGAAAAGGCACTTCAGGCCTGAAATCCAGCAGATTGAGATCTTCTCGAACAGTAGAAAGATCTTTGCTGCATTTCGGACAGTTGTTCAAATGATCAAAACTGACATAACCACACTTGGAGCATCTCATGACACCCTCCTTAATCTCGCACCCCCTGCTTGCCTGCAAGCAGGAGCTGGGTGGATTCGGAGTAGGTTTTGTGAGGCAGTATAGCCGAAGCCAGCCTCAGGTCAAGACTAAAGACCCAAGTCGCCCAGTTCATATTGTATCAGGCCAATTACCACAATTGCAGCAGTTTCTGTCCTCAGTATTCGCCGACCTAGAGAAATAGATTGGAAGCCGGCAGCAGCAGCCTCTTCAGCCTCCTTTGCGGAGAATCCTCCTTCCGGACCGATAAGTACACAAGCCTGGCGAGCTCTACCTTTCCCTTCGAGGACCTGCCTCAAGTTTTCTTTTTCTTCCTCCTCCCAACAAAAGAGCTTTAGTTCCGTATCTGCCGCCTGCTGCAGCAGCTGGCGAAAATCGGTGAGCGGCCATATGCGCGGAACCATGTTCCGCCCGCTCTGTCTTGCCGCTTCTTGAGCTATTCTACCCCACCTTTTTATTCTGCTGAGGTCTTTCTCCCCTGCCAACCAACGTTGCGCCCTCTCTGTCCGGACCGGGACAATTTCATTTACTCCGAGTTCGGTGACCTTCTGAACAATTAGATCCATGATGCCTGGCCGGGGTAGTCCTAGTGCCAACATCAGGCTAAGAGTCGACTCGCGGTCTACCCTTTTACCAGCATTCACCTTGAACCGAACAAGCTGTCGTCCCACCTCCAAGATCTCTGCGGGGAATTCACTTCCACTGCCGTCAAAAAGTACGACAGGTTCTCCGACTCCCAAACGCAGGACCCGAGTCATATGGTGAGCTCTTTTGCCAGTTACTAACCTCTCTCCTGGCTTCAAAGGCTCACCTTCAATAAAGAAACGGCGCAGTTTCATGGAAACAGGCCAAGCCGACTGAGCCCAAAAGTGGCCCTCGACCACCATAGGCAATCAGTCAAATGAAGATTGTAAGCAAGATGAGTGCCGAAATTACCCTAAACCGGCCAAAGTAGCCGAAATTAAGAGACAAATCTTTCTCACACTGGCCCGCTGAGTCTGTACAAGTACCAGTTAATCAGCGCCGGTCCCCAAAAAACATAACTCATGGCCCCCAAGGCTAAAAATGGTCCAAAGGGGATCTTAGTTCCCCCTCCAGATTTGTCCCTAAGCATGAACAGCAACCCCGCCAGCGAACCTGCCAAGGAACTGGCAAATAGGGTGTATATTACCCCCGGAAGCCCCAGAAAGGCGCCGATCATAGCCAAAAGCTTGATGTCACCACCACCCATGCCCTCACGTTTCCTCAGCAACTGGTAGCCCATTGCTACCAAGAAAAGCACTCCCCCACCTGCCAACAAACCGAGCAAAGATTGCCAGAGATTAACATCAGGAAGGAGAAAAGACGCGGCCACACCAATGACAATTCCGGGCAGAGTAATTACGTCGGGAATCGTATAGGTGTCGAGATCTATGAAAATGATCACCAACAATGCGGAAAAGAATATAAAGTATACCGGCAACTCCGGACTCAATCCGAAAGTCCTGAAAAGGGCAAGCCCGTTCAGGCCGCTTAGCCCCTCCACCAGTAAATATCGCGGTGAAATGGACGTCTTACACTTACGGCACTTACCTCGGAGAACCAGGTAGCTGAGCAAAGGGATATTGTCATAGAAACGAATAGGAGCATGGCAACTTGGACAGTGCGAACCGGGCTTGACTAGAGAGTGGCCTTTGGGAAGTCTCAATATGCAAACATTGAGGAAGCTGCCAATAGCCGCTCCCACAGCGAAAACCCACAAAGCTAAAATCGCACTGCCGAGATCCATAGGTTAATTCCTTATCTGACCTCTTCGGCAATCTAATAATCTGTGGGAGCGACTTTCTAGTCGCGAATTGCCAACGTGCTGAGGATGCATAATCGCGGCTGAAAAGCCGCTCTCACAGGAATTTGATAATAAGGATCTTAAATACAAGTTTCATGCCTAATCTTGCCAAAGATTAAGTACTAATCTTCTGGCTCTCCTTATATCCGCAGGACTTCACCGGGCAGGCCAAGTATTCTTCCCCCTTGCTCTGACGGACTAGCATATAAGGATTGCTGCACTGGGGACATTCTTTGTCCACTGGTCTCGACCAAGAAACAAACCTGCACTTGGGAAACCTACTGCAGCCATAGAACCGCCTCCCTTTCTTGGATGCTCTCTCCACCAACTCTCCTTCACAGTTAGGTTGGGGACAGGCCACCCCCGTGCCAATAGATCGGGTGTTTCGGCAACTGGGATATTTTTCGCAGGCAAGAAATGGTATGCCCTGGCGGCTCTTGCGAACGACAAAGCGTCCACCGCATTTGTCGCAAATTTCATCGGTGTATTGAACTTTCTTATCTTTACCTTCTTGTTTATCCTCTTGCAGCGAGCGGGTATTTTTGCATTCAGGGTATCCGGTACAGGCCAAAAAGGTTCCAAACCGCCCATTCTTCTCCACCATGTCACGGTTACAAAGTTCACACTTTCCCCTAACTGCACCCTCTATGGCTACTTGGATCTTTCCTTTACTATCCCTGGCGAAGTTCTTACTACTCTTACAATTTGGATATCCGGAGCAGGAAAGAAACAGCCCATTCTTTCCCCAACGAATGTGCATCTTTTTCCCGCATTGCTCACAGTCGATGTCAGTGGGTACTCCTTCCCTCTTAACATCGGTCATTTCTGTTTGGGCCCGCTCTAAGGCCTGGTGGAATCGCTGGTAGAATTCTTCAATCACTTGGAGCCATCCCTGACTACCGCTCTCTACCTGGTCAAGCTTTGCCTCCATCTGGGCGGTAAAAGCAACATTCAGGACCTCGGGGAAATTGGCCACCAGCAAATCATTCACCAGCATGCCCAGCTCGGTGGGTGTGAACCGCCCTTTTTCTTTTTTGGTATACTCCTTCTTTTGAATAACCCCCATAATACTGGCATAGGTACTCGGCCTTCCAATTCCTTGCTCTTCCAACTCTCGAATAAGGGACGCCTCGGTGAACCTGGGCGGCGGCTGGGTGAAATGCTGCTTCGGTTCTACCTTTATCAATTTCAGCGCACTGCCTTCCTTTAGATCTGGGAGTTTCAAACCCTCTTCTAATCCAGTTTCACCATTGTCTGAACCCTCTATGTAGAGCTTCATGAATCCAGGAAAACGGATCACAGTCCCGCTGGCTCTTAGAATGAAGTCACCCGCGGCAACTTGCATTACCGTTTGGTCCAGTTGGGCCGGACTCATCTGGCTTGCCACGAATCTTTTCCATATCAATTCATATAGTGCCAACTCTTCTTTTTTCAGGTAGGTTGCCATCTCCTTGGGAGTCCTGGCAACCGCGGTTGGACGAATTGCCTCATGGGCATCTTGAGTTCCTTTGCGGCTGGGATATACTGGGGCTTTCTTGGGAAGATACTCCGCGCCCAGATTGTCCCTGATCCAGCTGCGCCCATCCGCAACCGCCTCCTTGGCAATCCGGGTAGAATCTGTTCGCATGTAAGTGATGAGACCCACGGCACCCTGTGTGCCTAGTTCGATTCCTTCGTAGAGACGTTGCGCGATGGCCATGGTCCGCTGAGCTGTATATCTAAGCTTGCGAGCGGCCTCCTGCTGCAGGGTGCTGGTGATAAAGGGCGGGGCAGGATTTCGTGACCGTTTCTTTTTTTCAACCTTTCCCACCTGGTAGCTGGCTTGCTCCAGGGCCGACACTAGTTCCGAGGCCTGTTCCTGGTTGGATATTTTGATCTTCTCGCTACCCCTTCGCCACAATCGAGCCTCAAATTGTGGCTCCACCTCACCCTCCAACAGTGCAATAATCGTCCAGTACTCCTCACTGTCGAAAGCCAGTATTTCAGCTTCCCGTTCACATATTAGACGGAGGGCAACTGATTGGACACGACCAGCGCTTAGCCCACGACGGAGCTTATCCCAGAGAATGGGAGAAATCTGATAGCCAACCAGCCTGTCAAGGAGCCTTCTGGCCAACTGGGCCTCAAATTTCTGCTTATCAAGTTCTCCAGGTTTCTTCAAAGAGCTTTCGATGGCATTGCGAGTCAGTTCGTTGAACAGCACTCGGTAAATATCCTTTCTCGAGGACCGCAATTCCTCTGCTATATGCCAGGCGATTGCCTCGCCCTCTCGATCTGGATCTGGTGCCAGGTAGATGCTTTCAGCCTCCTTCGCCGCCTTCCTCAGATCTTTAATGACCTTTTCTTTTCCTTTGATCACCTTGTAGTATGGCTCGAATTCGTTTTCGATATCGATTCCGAGTTCATTTTCCGGAAGATCTTTAATGTGTCCTACGGAGGCCCGGATATCGAAACGGTCGCCGAGATAGCGATTTAGGGTCCTGGCCTTGGTTGGTGATTCAACAATCAGAAGTGACTTGCCCATTCAATGTCCTCGATGCGTTGTCTAGTTTCCAGTACTCGAATCCTAAATTAATCATAATATAACTACTAAAAAGAACATAACCATCTAGTCCGAATATTTCATGAATTGCTGTCGCGAGACCACAAAGATGGGCGGGCCACTGGGCTACCGCAGGGTATTGGTCCCGAGGCGTACCTTAAAGGTACGTCGTAGGGGCCGATACCCGAGGACGCCCGGAAGGACGCCCATATCTGTGGTCGCAGCACGTGATTCATGAAATATCCGGACTAATTATAAAATTCGCGAACAAAAAATGTACCCGGAAGCTGTTTTACCAGTCCTTTGATCTCCAAACGCAGCAGCAGTTCCGCTGTTTCGGCTAAAGCAAGATTTAGCGCGCGAGCAATTGCGTCTATATGCAAAGGGTCCATGCCCAGCACTTCCCACAGTTGTCGTTCTTTTTCATTCAGTTCGGGCTGCTCGCCAATTGGCATGCTTTTGCCTTCTTTATGCAACTTGCGATCCACCATGGGAATGAGCTCTTCGATTATATCCTCTGCGCTCTCCACCAATTTGGCTCCCTCTTTAATCAGCCGGTGTGACCCTTCCACAGTGGGCCGGCCAACAGGACCGGGTACGGCAAAAACCTGACGGCCCTGGTCCAAAGCCATTCTTGCAGTAATAAGCGAGCCGCTTCTCACCGTAGCTTCCACCACCATTACGCCCAAGGAAAGACCGCTAATGATCCTGTTACGAACAGGAAGATTCCCTGGCTCCGGTGGGGTGCCTAAGGGAAATTCACTTACAATGGCTCCAGAAGAAGCTATTTCCTTGGACAAAGTAAGATTCTCTTTTGGGTAGACCACATCAAGGCCTGTCCCCCAAACCGCCAGGGTTCTGCCACCACCCCCTAGGGCACCCCTATGAGCAGCACTGTCGATACCTCGGGCCATACCGCTCACAACGGTCCAGCCATGCCAGGCCAATTCCTGGCAGATTTTCTTGCAGACGCTCAAGCCGTAGGCTGAGGCTTGCCGCGAGCCTACCACAGCAACAGCCCGCTCATCTTCTGGCAACAGCTTACCCCTCAGGTAAAGAAGTGGTGGAGGGTCTGAAATGTTCGCCAGATAGTTAGGATATTTATCCGTGCCCCATTGAATTATTTCAATGCCAAGAGAATGAAGACGAATCTTCTCCTTCTCGGCAGCCTCTCTCAAAAGGGAGGACTTGATCGCATCAATAGTAGTACTTTTAAGACCTCTGATTTCCTCCAACTCACTGCGGCGAGCGGTAAACACTCGGTCGGGGCTGCCAAAGCGGCGGAGTAACCGATGAAAGTTCCTGCCACCTATACCAGGCGCTAGGCTCAAAGCCAACCAACCGATTTCTCCGTCCATACCTAATACCTAGTTTTAAACCAAAAAAGGGGCCATGCAAGCTGATTTCCCAGCTCCATGGCCCGCAGGGATTTCTTATGTCGACAGGTGTCTATTATTCTCCGGTCTTCAGCCTTATGCGTTCTCCCGGGGTGAACTCGAAAAGGGCCTTGGTAACCAGAGCCGCGGCTGTTTCCTGTTCCACTGCCAACACCAGGAGCTCGCCAATAGGTTCAGCCGAAAGAACAAGTTTGGTCTCCTTCGGAGCAAAGGAACCCTCCGCTTTCGGATCCCGAAAGACTTCGAAGCGGTTTCCGGCCTTAATATCATCTGCCTCGCCCAGATCTATGAAGACAATTTGTCTATCACCTATTAGAAAGGTTTCCCCCCTGGCTAAAATGATGTTGCCCTCAATGGGTTCAGCACCGGCTTCAAAGGTAATCTCCCCAGATCTTTTCCTGTAAGGCATTAACTTATCGCCTGGGGAGATGGATTCGTATGAACTCCTAACCATTGCTTTTGCGAATTCCGCACTTACCTCGGTTACCTCCACCACGCCTAGAATTGTGTTGAGATATCCCACTTCTTTATTGGTGACGGGGTGCCTGAACATTTCAGAGGTTTTAAAAACAAAGAACCGGTTACCCTCTTCGACCTCGGCTGATTTTTGGAACTGGAGGTAAATCTTATCAGCCGCGCCGATGAGTTTCCTCTGCCTCTCTTCTCCCACAATCAACCCATCGCCTTTGGGGATGAAGGGGGTTATGAATCCCACCTGATCTATTTCTGAGAAAGTGATGCTAGGGGCCTTAGGGGGCAGAGGAGGCGGAGGTGGAGGCGGAGTTATTTCTGGTTCTACTTCCGGTTCCGGAACTGTTTCCTCCATAGCAGTAACTGTCTCGAAAAACTTTGGTATCTCGTAGTAGACTCGCAACTCCGTACCTGGATAAATCCAGTGGGGATTGGTGATATGTGGATTTAACTGCCAGACCTTTGGCCAGACCCAGGGATTTCCATAAAGCCCTTCGCAGATATCCCAAAGGGTGTCACCTTTTACCACCACGTGGATATAGGTTTCTTGATCAGCCTCGGCGGAAGGAGTTGCTTCTTGCGCCACCACTTGTGATATTTGGCTGAAACCAAAGAGTAGCGCACCCACCATAATCCAAACAAGGACTGTTCGTTTCACGGTTGACTTCTCCTTTGTTTGGGTGGAGTCTTTTATTTGACTGCTGCCATTGATCTTCTAACCTGTGACCAATACACACATTTTTTCTATGTGTCAACCTTGATGACTTAGCAAAAAGCATACCTTACCAGGGACCAAATCAATCTATCTACTGTATTCTCCTGATATGATTAGTTTTTAGACGCTTTGATATATTAGGGCTCGGTCCGGTGTTAAGTCTGTTTTTGATTTTCTTCTGGAATGAATCTGCGGCTTTTGACGTTGCCCCTTGGAAAACCTATTTCCATACTAGACGCTGGAGACCGAAGAAATTTATCATTTCGCATTTCACATTTAGCATTTCTCATTGAAGATTAGCAATCTAGCTTAGATTTTCAACTCTCGTTAATGCCGAATGACAAATAAGAAATGAGCAATGCCAATTGAGAAATGGTGCCTAGTGTCTAGTGCTTAGTGCCTAGTTGTATCACGGAGTGCTTTGCGCTCTGCGATTGCTTACCTCCGCCTCCTAGCCCGCCCTTGAGGGCTGGCAAACCTTGCCTCCCAGGCAATCAAAACAGGGCTGGCAACAAAAATCGATGAGTAAGTACCCACCACCACCCCCACTATGAGGGCAAAGGCGAAGTCATGGATTACGCCGCCGCCCAAAATGAAAAGTGCGGTGACTACAATCAGTGTGGTTCCTGAGGTTAGTATAGTTCGACTAAGGGTCTGATTTATGCTGCTATTGACTACTTCGGCAAAATCGCGCTTCCTGCTCTTGCGCAGATTTTCCCTGATCCTGTCAAAAACTATAATCGTATCATTCAGAGAGTAACCAATGATAGTGAGTAGGGCCGCCACCACGGTAAGATTGAACTCTTTGTTGGCAATGGCGAAGGCACCTAGGGTGATAAGCACATCGTGGATGAGGGCAGTTACCGCTCCCAGTGCGAACTTCAGCCTTAATACCCAACAGCAGGCCATAGTTATAACCAAAGCGGCCAAAATCAGCATGGGAATGCTCACACCCGCGGTCCGAAGGGCATACACCCCCAGAATTAGGGCCCCTGCCATTATGAGTGCCGGCATCCATTTGAGTTCAAACCTTCCTGATATGTAAATAGCGATGAAAAGCAGGGCGTAGTAGATGGCCAAAAGCGCCTTCTGGCGCAAGTCTTTACCTACTTTGGGACCCACCATCTCCACTCTTTCAACTGTCACGGTATTTTCGCCGTACACTTTCTCTAGGCTGTCTTTCACCTCTTTGCTCAGGTTGGCCAACTCCGACCTGGAGATATCGGTGCGAATTAGAAAGACATCCTCCCCCTCTCCTCCAAAGCGCTGGATCGCACTTCGCTCCAACCCCAGAGGCTTGAGGCCCTGTCTGATCCTTTTAACTTCAGTGGGATCTTTGAACCGCAACTGCACCACTGTGCCACCGGCAAAATCGATGCCGTAAAGACCTCCGCCGCGGTAAAGAAGGGCAGCGATGCCAATGAGGATCAACCCCAGTGAAATGGCGAAGGCAAATTTGCGTCGACCGACAAAATCAATGTTAATGTCCGGTTTGATAAACTCCATAATTCCTCTCTACTAGCTCCGTCTACGCAACACGATAAATGCCTAAAGTGAGCTAAAGTGCCTAAAATGTCTAAAATTCAAAGACAAGACATCTAACGGGTGATTAGATGCTTAAAGTCTTCATTCGCCTTTTTTGTAGCAAGTAATCGAATAACAACCTGGTACCAAAAATAGCGGTAAACATGCTGGCTATAATCCCGAGGCTGAGGGTAACGGCAAAACCTCGCACCGGACCTGTGCCGAATTGAAACAGAACAATGGCAGCGATCAGCGTGGTGACGTTTGCATCCAAAATGGTAAGGGTAGCCTTGCTATAACCACTATCCAGAGCCGCCCTGGGCGTTTTACCCAGCCGCAACTCCTCTCGCACCCTTTCAAAAATCAGAACATTGGCGTCAACAGCCATACCAATGGTGAGAATGATACCGGCGATACCCGGCAAGGTAAGAGTGGCGCGCAAAGCGGCCAGCCCAGCCATGATCAAAATAATGTTGAGAACAAGAGCCATATCGGCAATTATCCCCGAACTACCATAGTAGATAACCATAAATACCACTACCAGTACGCCGCCCGCCGCCATGGAGAACAAACCCTTACGGATAGAATCTCTTCCTAGGGATGGGCCTACTGTCCGCTCTTCAAGAATTTTCACTGGTGCGGGCAAGGATCCAGCCCGCAGCACCACGGCAAGATCTTTGGCCTCTTCCATGGTGAATTGTCCTTCTATTATTGCATTACCGCCGCTGATTCGGTCCTGGATGGTAGGGGCCGAATAGACGTTGTCGTCAAGTACTATGGCCAACCTTTCCTTTACGTGATCCCCGGTGACTTTTTCAAATAGTTTAGCCCCGCGATCGTCAAAACTCAGGGCCACGTAGGGACGATTGTACTGGGTGTCAATGCGCACTTCGGCATTGGTAAGGTACTCGCCAGTAAGCAGGGTCCGGTCCTTTAGCAGGTAGGCGTTGCGACTCACCTGTCCGGTTACCGGATCAACCCGGCGGCCATAGTATATTTTGTCACCCGCAGGTATTTTGCCCTTGAGGGCCTCTTCGACACTCTGCTGCTCATCAACCAGCTTGAATTCCAGCAAAGCAGTCTTGCCTATCAAGTCAATTGCCCTCTGCGGATCCTTTATCCCCGGGAGCTGGATCAAAACACGATTTTCGCCCTGAGTCCGAATGTCAGGCTCACTAACACCAAATTGATCAATGCGGTTACGGATTGTCTCAAGACCCTGGTCTACAGCGAGCTTTTTTATGTGTCGGACCTGGTCTGCTTCAATCTTTAGGATGACCTGGAGTTGTTCCTGGCTGACTTTACGATCTACAACCTCCAACAAGGGGAATTTGTCTTTGATAAGCTGAGCCACCTGTTGCCAGTCCTGATCCTGCGGCAAGAGCAATCTCACCCCGTCTTCACCCTGGCGCTCAACCAAGCGAAAACGAATATGTCCACTGCCCAGTTCGTCCTTTAACTCCTGGGCAAATCTTTCTGCCGTATTCTCCACAGCCTTGGCATTCTCCACCTCGAGAATAAGATGCATCCCCCCCTGGAGATCTAAACCCAGATGAATCTTTTCCTCAGGAAAGAATTTCACCCACCAGCTAGGCAGCTCCTGGCCCACCGTGGGGAGCAGATAAACCAACGCCACCACCAAAACCGCTAACACCAGAGCTGCACGCCATCTCAGGTCCTTCACGCTAAATTTCTCCTCAAACAATAAATTTTTAGTTCGGGTAAGATAATAACGACTTCAAAATCCCCTAAAACCTTTAAATAGCATAATGTAGAATAAGGAACCGCAGTATCGAAATAGTGCCTAGTGCATACTGCCTAGTGCCTAGTAGATTGCAGCCTGCTGGGCCAAGCGCTAAGCGTCCGGCCGCCAACCCCAAGCTCCCCTACTTCTTGTCTGGCTCCGTCTCCTGGGATGCCATCCCGGCAATGTAACCTCGTCCCACTTTTACCCTTACCTTTTCGGCGATTTCCAAGGTGATTACTTTCTCGGTGATGCCGGTGATTTTCCCGTGCAGCCCGCCAACAGTTACCACTTGATCGCCCCTCTTTAGGGTACCCAGTAATTCGCGGTGCTTCTTCTGTTTTTTCTGCTGCGGTCGAATCAGCAAAAAATAGAAGATGGCAAACATTAGCAGCAGCGGCACCAAAGCGGCGAAGCCACCTCCCTGACCGCCACCGGTCCCTCCGGTCCCCATGGCATACGCTACGCCTATCCAGTTCATAGAAAGCCTCCTCGTGCTTAAAGGGAAGCAGGCGTGATTTGGAGTTATGGTTTTTTACTGCCCAACCCCGTTTCCAATTCTAGCTCCCGATGTGCACTTGTCGCAGTTGATAAAAGTGTGCCCTAAATTGTTCGAATGTACCGGCCGCAATCGCACGCCGCATCTGGCGCATTAACTCCAGAAAATACCATAGATTGTGGATGGTATTGAGTCGATAAGCCAGAATTTCCTTGGCAATAAAGAGATGACGCAAATACGCTCTGCTGTAATGTCTGCAAGTATAGCAAGTGCAGAGATCGTCAATGGGTATGTCCTCGTCCCGGTGCTGGTTGTTCTTAATGATTACGCGCCCGCGGTTGGTGAAGAGCATGCCATTGCGAGCATTGCGAGTGGGCAAAACGCAATCGAACATGTCCGCTCCCAGGGCAACCAAATCCACCAAATCTTCGGGAGTGCCAACACCCATAACATATCGGGGCTTATCCACTGGCAGCTGCGGCAGGCACGCAGCCGTTACCTCCAGCATCGCCTCCTTGGGCTCTCCCACGCTCAGCCCCCCGAGAGCATAACCCGGAAAATCCATCTCTACCAAATTGTCAATGCATTGTCGTCGTAGTTCGGTGGACATGCCTCCCTGAACGATGGCAAAAAGAGTTTTATCCTCACTGCTCAACGCCTCCTTGCACCGCTTGGCCCACCGCAGCGTTCGTTTCATAGACTCTTGCAAGTATTCCTGTTCAGCCGGGTAGGGAGTACACTCATCCAGGCACATCATGATATCGGCACCAAGAGCCTCCTGGATTTGCACCGCCCTTTCCGGTGTGAGAAAGTGACGAGAACCGTCCAAATGCGACTGGAAAGCTACCCCTTCCTCACTAATCTCCCTGGTTGGCGCCAGACTGAATACTTGATAACCACCACTGTCCGTGAGAAGAGGGCCATGCCAGTGCATAAATCTGTGCAGCCCTCCGAAACCTCTTACCAGGTCCGCCCCTGGCCGCAACCAGAGATGGTAGGTATTGGCGAGCAAAATCCTAGCGCCGAGAGAGTGCAAATCTTCAGAAGTAAGCCCTTTTACCGTGCCCTGTGTACCCACCGGCATGAACACCGGGGTGGGCACTACACCGTGAGCCGTCCGTATTTCTCCCAAGCGGGCTCCGGTTGCGTCTTGTTTCCAGAGGTAAAACTCCACAATAAATACTACTCGATAAACATGGCATTGCCATAGCTGTAAAAGCGGTATCGCATTCGAACGGCCTCATCATACGCTCTAAGCAAAAGATCCCGTCCGGCCCAGGCGGAAACAAGCAGGATCAAGCTGGAACCAGGCAAATGGAAATTGGTAAGTAGTCTATCGATTATCTCGAAGCGGTATCCGGGATAAATCAATAGGTCGCACCAACCACTGCCTGCCGTTACCCGCCCATCATTGGCTGAAAACTCTAAAGCGCGCACTGTGGTGGTGCCTACCGCCATTACCCTCTTGCCCTTCCCTTTGGCGTGGTTAATAGCGCTGGCTGTTTCCGGGGGAATTTCGAAGAATTCCTCCTGCAACTTGTGCTGGCGAATGTCCGCTACCCGAACAGGCTGAAAGGTGCCAAAACCTACGTGCAGTGTCAAGGTGACAATGACTACGCCTTTGTCCCGCAGACGGGCTAGAAAATCGCTGGTGAAATGCAATCCTGCCGTTGGTGCTGCCACAGCACCGGGCTTTGTGGCATATACAGTCTGGTAGGAACGAGCATCGTCGACCTCCGCTGGACCGCCGTTTCGCTTTATATACGGTGGTAGGGGAACGGATCCCGCCCTCTCTAAAATCTCCAACAGAGGTCTATCATCCAAAAATCTCACCCGCGTTTGACCCTCCACCACCTCTTCGCAAACCCTTGCCCTAAGACCGTTGCCAAAAGAGAGGGTTGCGTCCATCTTTATCGCTTTATTGGACTTGATCAAACAGCGGTAGGGATCTCGATCCGTGGCCGGATTTAGCACTAAGAGTTCCACCCGCCCCCCCGACTCTTTCCTTCCCAAAAGTCGGGCCGGTACAACCCGGGTGTCATTCAAAACAACAACATCGCCCGCTGCCAAGTAGTGCTCCAAAGCGGAGACTCTCTTGTGGGCGATGCTCCCCTCTATACGGTTAAGAACCAGCATCCGGGATTCATCTCGTTCCCGGGCCGGCACTTGAGCGATGAGTTCTTTGGGCAAATTATATTGATAGTCTTCCAGAAAATACATTACTCTACTACCATAGAGACCGATTGACGAGCCAAGCAAGCTAAGCACAGTTGCTGGTTGAAGTCAACTGCTGTCCGTCAGAAAAGGTTACTTTTCTGGCCCAGATAGATAAGCACCATGCCGAGGCACATGGCCAGAAAACCAAAGGTGCGCAATTGGGCCGCTGGTATTTCGCTGACTTTAACCAACCAAGCTTTGATCTTCTCGGGAAAGGCAAAATAAGGCAGACCTTCAACAATCAAAACCATACCCACAACACTGAGGAAAAACTTCATGGCATATCCTAGCGAGTTCGACGATGTGCATTTCGAGACCCAAGACTACAGGGTCAAGCCTGAACCGAATGGCCATCCCCTCGCATTTGGAGTAATGGAGTATTGGAGTATCGGAAATTTTGAAAGTGTTGATTGTAAGTCGCGCCCTTGTTACATGTCAAGAAAGACTAGGAGCCCTGCGCTAAGGGCAGAGCCCATAGCGTCGCCAAAGGTCATAGGTGAGACACATCCCATAACCCATAAATCGATGATTTTAAGAATTTGCGCTATGCTTTGGGCGCTATGCGTTTTTTCAACGGACAACTGACCACTGAATGCTGACAAACCGCAAATTGCTATATTAGCTGCCAGCCGCCAGCTGTATTTCCCTGTGCCTTTTCAAATCCGCAATCAGAAATCCGAAATGGGTTGGCTCCATGCCCCACGCTCTCTGCCCTATGCCACCTCCTTTGCACTTGAATATGCCCGGGAAATGGGCTAGTTTTTGGGCGCACTGTAGAATCCTATCACCAAATAAATCTCCTCTCCCCTCAAGGGGAGAGGGACGCTCTAGGGAACAAGGTGGAACATGGTTGGTAGCACTATCGAAATCGATTTAGCAGCCCTGCGTTACAACTTCTCAAAAGTAAGAGAGTTGGTGGGACCAAGTACGGCAGTATTAGGTGTGGTAAAATCGGATGCTTACGGCCACGGAATGCTGCCTGTGGCACGAGAACTCGAGAACCTGGGTGTTGAGTACCTCGGAGTCAGCAATTGTCGGGAGGCGGTGACCCTTCGCCAAGGAGGTTTAAAAGCACCCATACTCCTTCTGCTTGGGGTTGAAGAGGATGAACTTGCTCTTGTTATCCAACATGGCCTAACCCCGGCAATCTACCGAAGTGATGTGGCCAAGGCGGTTTCCGCCACGGCTCTGGCTGCGGGTACCAAAATACCTGTTCATCTTAAGATCGACACCGGCATGGGCCGTTTAGGAGTTCCTTTTGGAGAAGCCGAAAAGTTTTTAGAGTTGATTAAATCATTGGAGGGGATAAGGGTAGAAGGACTGCTCTCCCATTTCGCCTCTGCCGATGAACATGACAAATCCTTTAGCAATCAGCAGCTCGAACGTTTTCGCCGGATACTAGGCTGGGCGCAAGACCTTGGCTTGAATCCACGCTATGCCCACATTGCTAATTCTGCTGGAGTGATTGATCTTCCTGACTCTTACCTCCAGCTAGTACGACCGGGCTTGATGCTATATGGCGCACCACCATCACATGAACTCCATCATCCGATCCTACTCCGACCGGTGATGACCCTGAAAACCCGGGTGCTTCAACTTAAAGAGGTTCCCGCCGGCTCGCCTATTGGTTACGGTTGCACCTACACCACCTCACGACCCAGTCTTATTGCCACCTTGCCCGTTGGGTATGACGACGGCTATGACAGGCTTTTGTCCAATAAGGGTGAGGTCTTGGTGCGGAACCGAAGGGCACCTGTGGTTGGTCGTATCTCAATGTGCCTCACCACCGTAGACGTCACTCACATTCCTGCAGTGCAGCCGGATGACGAAGTTGTTCTTCTGGGAAAACAGGGAGATGAGCAGATTACCGCCGATGATATTGCTGCCAAGATCTCTACTATTAACTATGAGATATTTTGCAACTTAGGTGGTAACCGTAAAAAAGTGTTTTTAAACAGCTCTACTATGTAACTAACCTGTCCGTTGTGGGTTTACTTAGTTCACCGCTTGGAGCATGGAGCTTGGCGCATGGAGTTTTCGTTTTAGCCCTATGCTCTATGCTCTATGCTCTATGCCCCATGCCTCACAACGGACAGTAAACAGCAATATATCTCGACAGGCGGAATTGCCTGTGATACTAAAAACGGTCCAAAGACAGCTCAACGAGCAAAACAGCGATGATCAGAGACAAAATTCTCGAAAAACTCAATCGAACTCTGGAACAGTGCGGCGAGCGTAACCTTTTCCAAATTCCTCCCGGATTTGAGGTTCAGCTTGAAGTTCCAAGAGTCGAGGCGCATGGAGATTTTGCCACCAATCTCGCCCTAAATCTTGCTAAACCCAACCGCTGCTCCCCTAGGGACATTGCCACATCTTTTGTTGAACAGCTAGCGGACGGCGACGGGCTCTTTACCGGGGTGGAAATCGCCGGCCCCGGATTCATTAACTTAGTGATAAGTCCTGCAGCCTGGTATGAGGTTCTGGATGAAATTCACCGCCTCGAGCATAACTATGGCCGTTCTGAATTCGGTCTCGGCAGGTACGTACAAGTGGAGTTCGTTAGTGCCAATCCGACCGGTCCCCTCCATGTGGGCCATGGGCGAGGAGCCGCTGTTGGCGATGCCCTTGCCAGCATACTGGAAGCCACCGGCCACCGGGTGGAACGTGAGTACTATATAAACGACGCCGGGACCCAGATCGAGACTCTCGGCCGCTCCGTCTTCCTCCGCTACCAACAGCTTCTAGGCCGGCAGGTGGAGTTTCCCGAAACTTGCTACCAGGGGGACTACATTCAAGCCCTGGCAAAGGAGATGCAGGAAGTCCATGGCGACTCTCACCTAAATAGTTCGGAGGAAGAGTTCTTGCCATTATTCAGCGATTATGCGGCCAAAAGTATTCTCGAGGGTATTCGCAAGGACCTGGAAGATTTCGGGGTCCATTACGATCGCTGGTTCAGTGAGAAGAGTCTTTATGAGAACGGTGCAGTGGACCGGGTGATAGAAACCCTGAAAGCATCCGGTAACATTTACGAAAAAGATGGTGCATTCTGGTTTCAGTCCACCGCCCTGGGAGATGAAAAAGATCGGGTGGTGGTCAGAGCTAATGGCATGACCACCTATTTAGCCTCAGATTTGGCTTATCATCAGGACAAATATCTCCGTGGCTTCGATCTGGTCATAAATCTTTGGGGTGCCGACCACCACGGCTATATGGAGCGAATGTACGCCGGGGTTATGGCACTGGGCAGAAAGAGAGAAGATCTCAGATTGCTCTTGGTCCAGCTGGTCAACTTGTTGCGCAAAGGCAAACAGGTGACCATGTCTACTCGGGCCGGTGAATTCGTGACTCTAAAAGACGTGATCGATGAAGTGGGCCGCGACGCCGCGCGCTTTATTTTCCTCACCCGGCGTTCGGACAGCCCACTCGAATTTGATCTTGAGCTCGCCAAAGAAAAGAGCGCTGACAACCCAGTCTACTACGTCCAGTATGCCCACGCCAGGATTAGCAGCATTATTAGGATGGCCAAGGAACAACAGCTAGATCTAGATAATCCTGAGAACCTAGATCTTGAGCACTTGAACTTGCCTGAAGAGATGGCTCTTATCAAGCAACTCAGCTTGTATCCCGAGGTAGTGGAGAACAGTGCCCGTTTTTTGGAACCCCATCGGCTACCTTATTATTTGACCGAGTTGGCTTCTGCCTTTCACAGCTACTACAAACATCATCGAATTATCCAGGATGATCTGGGTATGGCGCAAGCCCGCTACTATCTGGTCAAGGCCATTCGCCTAGTGGTAGGCAATGGTTTGGCGCTCCTTGGTGTCTCAGCTCCTGAACAGATGTAGAGGTTTTGCAAACTGTTTTTGCTTCTTTGGCTTGCATAATATTATTCTTTCTTTATACTTTAGGCACCTTAGCTTACTTTAGGCATTTTAGACATTCGAGGCACTTTATCCATTTCTTCTAATACCATGAGTTCAGGCAGAAGATCCAAAGGTCGAAAAAAGGTACTTCGCTTCGAGTTGAGCAAACTGGCGCTCGCAGGCTGGTGTTTTGGTCTCCTCGTGGCCCTGCTCTGGATGTTTGTCCTCGGGGTTTTTGTGGGCAAAGGAATCACTCCTGCCAACATCAATTTGGCAGAAATCAAGAAAAGGATGGTTGACGAAGGCGTCTGGCCCGGATCTGGTAAAGCTGTTCAGCAGGAGGAATCTACCCGAACCACCAATACCAAAAGAAAAATCCCCCTCAATGATCTAGAATTCTACGAAAAGCTGGCCCAAAAAAAGAAGGCACGGCTCCAAGAGTTCACCCCGGAAAAAACAGCGGTCAAGGACGAGCCAGCCGCTGCCGAGGTTCAACCAAAACCAGCCGATACAACCCAGACTCAACCCAAACCAGATGGTGCAACCCAAGCTCAACCCCCATCAGGCGCCCAGAAAACCACGGAAGTTTCCAAAGAGGAAAAGCCCTCTAGAGGTAGCTTCACCGTTCAGTTAGCCTCATTTAAAGATCAAAACAGTGCCAAGAAATTTGCTGCCCAATTTCAAGATTTGAAGCCCAAACCATTTGTCAGGACAGTGGATCTGCCCGGTAAAGGACGCTGGTATAGGGTGCAAGTTGGACAGCTTTCGAGTCGTGATGAGGCCGATGCCCTGGCAGATCGCCTTGCCAAAAAATATCAACTCAAAGCTTTTGTCATAAGCTTGGACGGCTAGCCATATTTACTCTTCAAAAGATAGGAAATTAGTAGAGCCCGGATGTTTCATGAATTGCTGTCACGAGACCATGAGGATGGGCGTGCCACCGGGCACCCGCAGGGTGTTGATCCCGAGGCGTACCTGAATGGTACGTCGCAGGGGCCGACACCCGAGGACGCACGGAAGGACGGCCATATCCGTGGTCGTAGTAAGCGATTCATAAAACATCCGGGCTAAATAACTTGACAGACATTCGGATCTTATGGTTTATTTTCCTCCAGCCCTATTTTTTATAATTCCATCGCGCTCGGTTCCCCGCTCTTTTTCTCCAGCTATCTTCTAGTGTGAACAAATTTTTATAATGGAAAATTGTCATGAAGGTCCTGCTAGTATATCCTGAATATCCACTCACCTTCTGGAGCTTTGACTACGCCCTCAAGTTTATCTCCAAAAAGGCTGCTTATCCTCCCCTGGGGCTGCTTACCGTTGCTGCAATGCTCCCTGAAGACTGGGACCTCAGACTAGTTGATTTAAACGTGGAAAAACTTCGAGACCGAGATCTGGAGTGGGCTGATTATGTGATGATCAGCGCCATGTTAATCCAGAAACCATCAGTACACTCTATTTTACAGAGATGCCGTTCTTTGGGAAAGAAGGTCGTTGCCGGAGGACCTCTCTTCAACAGCACCCCCGAACAATATTTCGATCTAGTGGATCATTTGATCCTGAACGAAGCAGAGATTACCCTTCCACCTTTTCTAGCAGACCTCGAAAACGGCAATCCCCAGAAGGTGTATCGCGCCGACACCTACCCTGAATTGAGTATGACACCTACCCCGCGTTGGGATCTGATCAACATAAAAAAGTATGCCACCCTGATGATTCAGTGTTCACGGGGCTGCCCATACGACTGTGAATTCTGCGATATTACTACCTTGTATGGCCGTAGACCGCGGGTAAAGGAGGCTGGCCAACTTATTGGCGAACTGCAGGTAATTTACGATTTAGGCTGGCGAGGCACCGTGTTCATCGTTGATGACAATTTCATTGGCAATAAGGTGAAGATCAAAAGGATGCTTCCCGATTTGATCAAATGGATGCAGGAGCACCAGTATCCTTTCCATTTTACCACTGAAGCATCCATCAATTTGGCTGATGATGACGAGCTTATAGAGTTGATGGCCGAAGCAGGTTTTGACACCGTCTTTATTGGTTTGGAGACACCCAACGAGGAGAGTTTGCTCGAGTGCGCCAAGATCCAGAACCGCGGTCGTGACATGGTGGCCGCCGTAAAGAAGCTCCAGGCAGAAGGAATCCAGGTTCTTGGTGGCTACATAGTCGGATTCGACAGTGATGATGAGGGAATTTTCCATCGGCAGATCAAATTTATTCAAGAATCCGGCGTGGTGACAGCAATGGTTGGACTGTTGAATGCCCTACCGAAGACTAAACTATGGAAACGACTCATGGCGGAAAATCGTCTGCAAGTTGACACCACGGGCGATAATACCGACGGTACCATTAACTTCATCCCCAAGATGGACACGGAAACCCTTATTACCGGCTACCGCAGAATCGTCCGAACCATTTATAGCCCACGTTATTATTACCGACGAGTTTGCAACTTTCTAGAGCACTATCAGCCCCGCCGGAGGTGCACGATGCAGCGCCATGATATCAAAGCCTTTTGCAAATCGATTTTTTATCTCGGCATTGTGGGAAACGGAATATCCCAGTGGTACTACTGGAAGATGATGTGCAAATCTTTGATATTCTACCGAAAGTTATTCCCCGACGCGATAAAATTGATGGTCTTCGGCTATCACTTCCGCAAAGTTGCCAAAAAGGTGTGAATTTCTCATTTCACATTTATCTTTTTCCTTGAATCTCTCTTCCTATAGAGAAGGCCTTACCGAGATAATCTCCAGTTCCATGATAAGCACGGTTTTCCGGGGCAAAAAGTATTGGTTTGAGCTTGTCTAGGGCTGGAAGCTTGTCTTCACCAAGCACGGTCTCTTCCACCTTGACATCGAGAATCTCGCCGATGAACTGAGTGTGAAGACCTAGCTCGAAAGTGTGGATCAACTTGCACTCGATGACGAAGGGAAATTCTTCTATGTAAGGTGCATTTATTAAATCACTTTTAACCGGAGTCAAGCCGGTGGCAGCAAATTTGTCCACGTCTCGCCCTGAAACCATGCCAAAGTAATCAGCCTCTTTGACATAATCCTCAGACGGCAAGCTGATGGTGAATGCCTTCTGTTCCACCAGGCAATTGTAACTGTAAGTTGCCTTGCGAAGAGAAACTGCCACACAGGGAGGAACGGAGCAGGAAATTCCCCCCCAGGCGGCGGTCATTACGTTTGGCTTCCCCTCGCTATCGTAAGTTCCCACAATGAAAACCGGAGTTGGATAAAGCAAGGTCTTTGCACCTAAAGATTTTTTCATCAGCAACCTCCTGATCTTTGGTTGGTTTGTTCTCCTTGTTTCACTGATTGATTGACTTTCCTTTATTTGGATTGAAGTTCTTCATAAAAAGGTAGAAAAAGCCAATTAACAAAAAATTCAGCAGTCCCGTGAGGTGGAAGCTATTTTCAAAACCGATTTTCTGAATTATACCACCCATAAGAGCTGAGCTGAGCATCATGCCTAAATAGATGCAAGTATTGTAACCCCCCATAGCCAATCCTCGCGACTCCAGGTCAACAACCTCTGCGATAAGAGCACCCACGGAGGTAAAGGCCAAGCCCATACTAATTCCCAGAACAGTAGCCGTTAGTAAAAAGTGAAGTAGATTTTCAGACAGGGCAAAACCAACCATAGCCCCAGTATACCCAAGAAGACCAATAATCACCAAAGTACTACGCCTGGCAACCCTGTCGCTCAGGTAACCAAAGGGAATACGAGATAGGGCGTTCCACAGCCCTTGCACCGCAAAAACCAGTCCGATTTCAGCCACATTGAGGCCCTGATTATCGGCATGGAGAGGAAAGAAGGTTACAAACATCCCCAGGCCAAAACAGCCCCCGAGGGTAACCAGCCAACAACCCACAAGGGGACGATTATGCAAAAGTTCCCTGGCTATACCAGATTCATTCCTTTTGGCCCGGTCTTTGAGAATATGGCGAGCCCGGGGCAAATAAAAAAGGACCAGCCAAAAAGTGATAAAGATAAGAATCCCTGAGATGAGAAAGACCTGGAGGAACCCTAACTCCTCAGCCAAGAACCCTCCCAATGCCGGGCCAAGACTCATGGAAGTGTAGAGAGCAGTGGTATACCAGCCATAGGAACGCCCTAGGTGAGTGACTGGAGAAATATCAGCCACCAGTGACATCATGGTTGGGCCGAAGGCAGCCAAGCCAATGCCAAAAAAGAGATAAATCCAGACCATCTGCCAAGGGGTTTTGCTGAAGTAGAGCAAGAATGAGGTGGCTGACAGAATGAGGGCTCCAAAGCAGGCCAGTCGTTTACGCCCCAAGCGGTCAGACATTATCCCAAAAGGAAGAGACAACAAGGCCGCCATAACTAGAAAGGCGGAATTGATGATTCCCACTAATACTGTATCAGCACCGAGAGATGTGGCGTAAAGGGGAACCACCGGAAGCCGCATGTGCGAACCCAGGTAGCCTCCAAAGGCGACTCCACAGCAGATAAATAGTAGGGTTGAATAGGAGGGGGCAGCAGCTTTGTCGCGAGCAAGAAGAGTCATGAAATATCCGGATTAGACGATAGCAAAGTAAAGTCGCATTGTAGCCAAGAATAGCAAGTTTGACCAGAAAATCGTAATAGGCCGGATAAACTTTGATCTGGGTGAAGTGGGGGGAAAATTGGCTTGCTGGATTATTATTCAGGGATTACCTACATCCTCCCATCCCTTTTAGAGTCGTAGAAGATGTTTTTGGGCTCCTGGCCGGCTAGAAGGATTCGGTAGGAATCAACCATGAATCCTGCGATGATTTGATTGGTCATGATAACAGATGGGTCAGGCCGGTATTTGCACGAGGCTCTGACCCTTTCTGGTGAGTCGACATCGCGCTCATCAACTATGTCGTAAAGCCCCAATAGTTCTGCAGGAGTTTTTTTGTTTTTTGTTGGATCGTAAATAACAACCTGGCCCGCATCCACGTTAGTTCCGCCACTGATCATTGTCTTTTTCTGTTCCTTGCATTTCTCACTCATAACGATTCTTGTTTCAAAATTGTCAACGCAATCGAATATAACATCATAGGATGAAATATCTGTTTGTCTCCTGAAATATTCAATCCATGAATCGGCCTCTATGCCAAATAAATTATGCAGCCTCCTCGCCAGTGTTTCTGCTTTGCTCTTCCCCACGGCATCGTAAAATAGAATCTGCCGGTTCAAATTTGTTGTCTCAGCCACATCAGGATCCATAAAGGTGCTTCGCCGAAATCCTGTATATGCAAGCCCGAGACCTAGGAAAACTCCCAAGGCCCCTGAACCGGTCACCAGTATCCTTTGGTCTCTTGCTGAAACTTCGAGTTTGCTTCTCTCATATGAAATTATGCTCTCGGATACTTTGCCATGCATTAGAATATTCTTGGTCTCTTCCAGTGCTATTCCAGAGACAATAATGTCGAAAACGCCGTCATCAAAATGACCTTTGGGTAGGTTGTTGGGACAGATCAGCTGGTAAAGTTCCTGCCACTCTCGTCCCTTCAAATAAGTAAATATCTTGAAGCCTTCTTGTCCGTTCTCCTCATAGCAAAACCCCCTTATGACGGGGATGTTTTCCTTGTGACCCTTTTCCAGCAGAAGTTTGTTTGCCAGGCCGAACTGACACAGGTCTACTAATAACCTGCAGTTATTGAAAATATCATCAAGGAGGGAATGGGTGTAAAACCCTTGCAGGTGAATCAAATTGAGTCGAGGATTTATTCTTTTTGCTGTGTTGATCAGGTTCTCGTCCAATACCGGTGCGACGACAGCTATATTGTTGACACCAAGGGCTGCCGCCGACATTATATATAGGGATGCCAGAAGATCTTCATCGCCCACCACACCAATTTTTGCCTCATCCAGTACTTTTTGATCCCAGCCCCGAATACGCAGTTGTCGGTCAAAGCGCTCTTCGAGCGGTACTTTCTTCTCCGTAACTGGATACACCGGGGTTATTTCGTCATCTACAGAATACATGGCCTCACCGTCAAATGAGCATAGAGCTCTTAGCATAGAGTAAATGACAAAAAGCTAATTTCCCTATGCCCTATGCTCTCTACATTCTCTCGATGAGCTCGGGCGGCGGATTGATGTTGGGCTGGATGTTTTCCTCAACCTCTTTGCTGAGTAGCTCTATGTCAGCCTCAGTTAAAGACCTTCCCGTGTCTATGAAGACAATATCTGAGCTTTTCTTGCTCACCATACTGTGCCCTGAGAGCACTCCCCTTTCCTTGTAGTGGATCTCTTGCTCGTGCCAACCTTCATCGTCAATGACAATGCTGTAACAAAAGCCACCGTATATTGTTTCCATGATAGTTGCTTCAGAGATAGCCCCGTCGGTTATCAGGGAAACACTGCCTTTTTCCAGGTCACTCTCTTCGAACTCACCCTTCACCAACAAATGGAGATCCTGGATGGGAACCTCCTTCTTGGCCACAACCCATCTGAGACGGGCAGTAACAAAATCCAGAACCGTTGCCTGGTTTTGCTCATCGGTGTGAGAAAAGTGTTTATACTTGAGAGCGCCATGGGAATGTATCCAGCCATTTATAATGGCGTCCGCAGGTAGGGATTCGTGATACTCAGCTATCCTTTCAGGGCCAAGGGTGGTAAAGTCTTGCAGGTTCTGATCGTTTTTGGGCAAGCCAACATCTGCTATTAGTTCGGGATTGTTCTTGTCTGCAATTGTGAACCCATACCACACATAACTCTCTTGGTGAATCTCACGAACGAGCTCATTGATTTTGAAAGCCTTAGCCTTGGCATAATTAGCCATAGTGATTTCTTGCGGCAAGGTCGCAAGGATCACTTCCTTAGGTTCAGGCCGTTCAAGCTCTGAGAGGCTTCTGAATCTCATTCCAGTCTTGACCTCACATAAGCTGCATCCACCAGGAATTCACCATTATAGGTTCCAGGCAATCTGTACATATCTTCTAATAAAACCCGATGGAGAATACTTATCAAACCCCTTGCTCCTGTCCCCTCTCTCTGGGCACGTATTGCCACTTCGGCCAAGGCATCATCACTGAACTCCAAATCGATGTCCCAGGCCTTGAGGTCGCTGGCGTAGGCCAATAGGGGACTTCCTGCACTCTTACTCAATATGTCCTTGAGATCCTGAGTTGTGAGCCCGTCGTATACAACCTTTACAGGAAATCTTCCCATCAGCTGCCTCTCCATGCCGAAGGCTGCCAGGTCTTCTGTCATAAGGTAGTTTTTCCAGTCGCCTACCATACCCTGCCTTGACATCCGAGCCTTGACTATAGTGTCCAGGTGCTCAAAAGCTCCCCCGGCAATAAACAATACGTGTTTTGTGGACAAGGAAACTTTTTCCCTACCTAGGTCAACAACGTTCTCCACCCCATCCACCAGGTGCAGTAGCCCTTTTTGGACACCCTTGCCGGAAACATCTTTGTAGGAGACCATCTCAGTTGCCACCTTGTCAATTTCATCCAAATACACTACTCCCATCTGAGCCACATGTGGATTTCCACCCGCTGCAACTAAAAGGTCCACCAAGATATCGGTAGCGTTTCTGCCCACGTAGCCCACCTCACTAAACCTGGTCATGTCTTCGTGGACGAATGAAACCCCCACCAATTGTGAGGCTATCTCACTGGTGTAGGTTTTACCGCAGCCAGTGGGACCTATGATCAAGATATTTGCCTTTGGGGTGCTGGTATGTCTGAGAGCGGCGTCAATATCATCACCGTTTTCAGCAATCGCCTCTTTCAGGGCTTTTCCCAGCCTCCTATAGTGAAAGGCGATAGCTGTGGAGATAACTTTCTTTCCCTTTTCCTGGCCGATAACAAATTTGTCTATCAGTCCTTTGAGTTCAGAGGGAGTGCTGTTAAACTCAATGACTTCTTGCACAGCTTCTCTTGTCTGTTGATCCCGCATCTCTTCCATCTTGGTTTCGATGCGCTGGCGACTATGGTCTGATACCTTGTCGAACATCTTCACCACCTCTATATTACTTGGCTACCTTCAACCTTTGTTATGAAGTTCTGCAACTGCTCAATGCGTTTTTCTAAAGGGTCCTGGAGTAAGCGCTCGTTTTCGAGTGATGATTTCTCTCTACCTGGACCCATTGGCTTGCGATGAGTCAATTCTTTTATGTCGATCTTTGCCTGCTCATATAGCAACAGCGTTTCAAAATGATAACTCTCCAGTTTCTCTGCCCCGAGAGCGGGATTTAGATCAAACAAGAGTTTGCTCAAGGCAATTTCCTCTGGTGTCTGGGCGAACTCCAGATAAGGGTTATTAATCTTGTCGATGATTGCTAGGGTTACAACATATTCATTTTTCTCTATTAAAGAGAACAAGGGAATCCTGAAAGGCTGCTTTCTCCTTACTCTGGCAAACTCTGCCTTTTCCTCGATGAGGAAATCTTCAGGGCTTTCAAGTTTTTCGAGGAAACTCTCTTCCAGACCGTACTCCTTTACCAACCCACTTACTCGATTGAAAAGAGTTGGCCTCAAGAACTCTTTTTTCTTTTTTTGCGCCCTATCACTCTTTATTTGTTGTAATAAATTCATTAATCTAATTCACCACGGATGTTTAACTGCAGAGCGTCGATAAAAAGGTTTTTTCGCTATGCGCTTGGCGCTATGCGCCATGCGGACTATATTCTATAATCATCGAATTCCACAGTTTTGACATATTGCCTTGGGTCATCGAGGCTGTGATATCCCCTTCGACGCCTGGCGTCGTAGCCGTGAAGCAAGGCATTGAACCCTTCCTCCAACACCTGAATAATATTCCTTGCACTAAACTCTTGTGGCGGGTGGAACCCTGTCAGACAGATCTCTTGCCCCGAATCGTGAGCGTATAGAAATGGATGCTTGTATTTTT
>CP070689.1:1456188-1474457 GCA_020353155.1 Deltaproteobacteria bacterium
CGCCATGATAATAGACCATATTGATAAGAAGCGCGAGGCTCTGGGCATTATGGGTGAGCGTGAGCGTGTGCTTATGGATATGGCGGATCGTCAGGCTCTGGAAGTGGAAGCCGGTGAGGAATAGAAGCTGCTAAAGAGTTGCACCAATTAAGTAAAAAACCCGGCAGGGTAAGGACCCTGTCGGGTTTTTTTGTTCAGGTTTCAGGTGTCAGGTGTGAGGAAGAAAAAACACAAGCTCTGAAACCTCAAACCCTATGCTCCATGCTTATAATCGGACCAGGTCGAGATTTCTTCCGCATAAAAATTTTGGCAATAGTCCAGAAAATCCTCACGACTCTGAGAGGAAACATGAGCATACAGGTTCTGCACGAATTCTCTCGGTAATTTTATCTTGGTCTCTGAAAACACCAATTCTTGGCCCTTGAGAAGCTTCCAGTACTCTATTCCCGAGCAAAGGATAAAGCGAATAAAGTAATCGTATGAGTCATTACCAGGTGGCAGGAGTCTGAAGTATTCAATTGCTCGGGGTATATCGTTCTTGAGTACGTCGAAACACATCCTGTTCAATATCTTTACCTTGTCTTTTTCCTTTTCGAAATAGCTCTGGGGCCAAAAAGATCTTTTCTTGGTGATCTTATCTTCAACGTAATCTCTTATTATATTGAGTTTCTGTTGGAACAGCCCGAAAGAGACGCAATTAGTTGCAAGCTTTTCAAAGATTTTATCCGTAATGTTGCTGCCTTTCAGCCTTAATAGGTTGGTCAAATAGAGCCCCACAGTGCCGGCCACATAGTAGCAGTACTCATTTAGGTCACGGTGAGTGTTAATGGGTTTTTTCAGAAAAGTACACATTCCTTCGGCCATCTCGCCAGTCCATCTGCGTGCCAGTTTCTTCTCTTCACTTGATAAGTTGTTGTAGAGACTTATGGTGGCTTCATAGTTATTGAAAACGAAAGTTTCCTCTACCGGAGTAACCTCGAGCATACGCTTTTGCACCTCAGACGAGTAACTATCTCGCTCCAAGTACTGACAAAAGGTGGTAATTAGATAGATCTTTTCGTCTGGTTCCAAATCTGTTGAGTCTTCTATGGTATCAATGGTTTTGTTCAGATTATATTCAACCATTATGGGGATTTTAAAACGATCATCGAGCTTGAGGATGGGGAGGGAAAAACTGCGGGATTGATTTACCAGGGATTCCTCGTTGGCTTTGATCCACTCTTCTAATATAGAACTATCTGCCACTTCAGCCTGCTCCCGTGCACTTATAGCCTCACGGATGAGTGTATTTGCTCAAATGAATCTCCTGCAATCTTAGCCGAAATTCATCGGTGGAAACACTACTTTTCCAGTGTCCAACAATTGTAGCACTATACACTAAACCAATGTACAGCACGATGATGACTAGGCCTAGTCTGGCAGCAGACCAAATGCTTTTTCCCATCCCTATGGTCTTCAGTTCCAGTGTATCGCGAACTGGGCAGACTAAGGTACAATCCATGCAGCCATTGCATTCAGGACTAACGATTCGAAGCTTTCGATCAACGGTCAAATGGTAAGGGCACACTTCCGAACAGAGTTTACAATCAATGCAGGTTTCAGGATTGCGTTGAACTCTAGTAGGGCTCAAGAGCGAAAACAGTCCCATGAGGGCCCCGTAAGGACAAAGATACCTACACCAAAAATTACGAATTATCAGAGAGGCAAGAACCAGAATGACTAGAACTACACCTGTGGTACCAGACATTTGGGTAAAGAAGAAGAGCATCTTCACATCGGACATCTTGTAATAAGGACTACTAAGAAAGGCGAGAATGGCCAGGCGACTCATTGAGAAAATTGTCCAGACAAAAAAGGCCAGAAGTAAGTATTTTAGACTGCGCAAGGGATAGTCCAGCCACAGGGGCAATCTGTAGTTCTTCCCCAAAATTTTTCTGCCTAATTTCCATAACCATTCTGACAAAGTCCCCACTGGACAAAACCATCCGCAAAAAGACTTTCTCAGAGCAAAGGAGATGACTGCGGCAAACCCGAGGATAACCATAGCCGCAGGGTGGATGGGATCCCATATGCCTGTCAACAGAAACAACTTCCAGCCCATGAGTGCTCCAATGGGGAGAAATCCCTCCACCCCGGCTGGTCTTGACACAGTGATGGCGCCTTCTCCCGCCGCCTGGTGCACATAGATGAAAAAGTGGATTCCTATTGCGATGGTCACCAGGAACACACCAAGTTGGACATAGTTCCGTAAGCCCCACGAGTACGGCCTTGTTTTGTCTGCCAGCTTTTTTGTGGACCTCGAACTCTGTTTTTTCACTTTTGTTCGACTTTCACACTCACCTGACCCTTGAATTTCAGTGATGAGGGATTTCACTTCAGAGATAGGTTCGCTACACTGTCCTTTGTCCTGATACATTATTGCCTCACTCCTACTGGCAGCGGGATTTGTATTTTTATATGGGCGGGGCAATGGTCACCAGAACTCGCATATCGGTTTCAGCTTTCAAACCGTGGGGCTCGGCGATTTCAGAGATCAAAATATCCCCAGGCTCAGCCGGAAGGGTTGCGCCTTCGGCAGCCAAGAACTCTCCTTTTCCCTCGAGCACAGCAATACTTACCTGTCCTTCAATGTCATGGGAGTGAAGGGGTAACTCCTGACCGGCTTTGAAGTTAAAATTTAGAATCTTAAAGTAAGGAGAATCATGGACGAGTAGACGGCTCAATCCGCTTTCTTTGAAACTGTTTTCCTCATACATGCTTACCTTTTTCATGTGCATCAAACCTCCTTCTTTCTGCGATTGGGTGATTTTTCCTCTTCAAGGTTCTTCTATTTAACTTAGCTTCGAATTCTATCCATTGACCTAGGTCAAGAAAATATCAAAAAATCTAAAAAGATTACTAAGACATTATTAGAGAATAAAGCTCGAGGAAGCTTGCTGCAAGCGGCTTCAGTTTGGTAAATTGAATATGTATTCTTTTCCGGAATCTTTTTTAACTTTAACGATGGAAGGAGTTTCCTCGAAAATGAGTGAATCATTCTTCTAACCCGTGCTCAAGAGCCAGTTTACCTTGGTATCCTAATGAAGATTTGCTGATGTCTCTCCTGTCGTTCCAGGGCTCACGGTCTGGTCACTTCTAACCCGCCTGTGACCGGGGGAAGGCACCCCCTCCCTGTTTCCGCCTGCGGCGGACCAGGGGCTCCCCCAGTCACAGCCGGGGAAGTGGCACAGACCTTCCGCAGTCACTCAGAAGAGACATCAGCAAAGGCCAAAAGGTGAGGCTGCAAAGCAACGAGCATCTGAGCAACCTGTCTTCACGAATCTCAGCCTCGAAAGGGTCTGCATGAAGATATGGTGCTTGCTCTACAGGAACTCTGCCAATAAATGATGCGAAAATGCATCAGCGAGCACTAACCTAGTCCCGCCATGCGGGACTGGGGACTGCGAGCGAAGTACAATAAGATAGGCTATCTTCCTTACATTTCGAATCCTGCTTTAGCGGGATTCCATATGATCGTTGTGGAGTAGCCTCCCCGTGGCCTGTGTCACAAAAATATTTTTAGAGAAAATCCTATAATGGTGAGCGTTTACTCACCTGCGGTGATGTCTCAGGAGGAAGGAACATTTTGCCCTCTCCCTTACAACCAGGAATGATCTCAAGCAAAGAAGTGATGGCCCGGACGGGCATTTCCAGAGCCACACTCAATAATTATATTGGTTTGAATCTCATTCCACCCCCTTCAGTTAGGCCGCCAGAGGAGCCGGGAGGACCCACCAAGATAGGCTACTTCCCAGAGTGGGTAGTGGACAGAATAGAGAAAGTACACCAACTCAAAGGTCAAGGTATGCGAATGTCTCAAATTGCAATGCACTTTATGGACGAGAAAGAAGAGCCCGCGGAAGTCGCTGCTGAACCACGGCCCTACCAATGGCTTGACCAGATTATATTTCCCGCCATTCTTGTAAATCGTAGTTGGGAAATCATCGGCTTAAACAGTATGGCTGAGGAGTTGCTTCTTGGAGAGAAGAGGGGAAGAGTCCGACCTCCGGTCAAGCAAAGTTTTCTGGACCCCTCTTTTATCAGGGAATTAGAGGATCGTTTTGCCAACTGGAAGGAAATTATCCTACCCCATATTCGCTTGGCCAAGAAAGATCTGGGAGCAGAAATTCTTCAACCCTTACAGCGGGAGGAAGACTCCCAGCTGCTAAACCAGCTCAGACAGTTGTGGAATGAAGTAGAGTTGTTACCATATCTACCATTTAGGCAACAAGCACTTTCACTGAAATATCAAGATGGGACCTCTGAGGAATATACACTCCTTTCGTGGGAGCTGCCAGAAGGGACACTTTTGCTTTACCCACCTGCTAGCATGCAATTGGATCAGATGATCGATTTTTTCGCAGGAAGGGCCAAAATACCCAAGCCGGTGTTTTTGAGAAAAACTCCCTCTCCCACACCCCTGTGCATTCTTGCCGCCTGTCTCGAGTCGGAACTTCATCTACGCACAGCCCTTCCCCCTTCGCTATACCTGGCTTTGATCAATCAGGTCATCCTTGCTTGGCACCGGTGCTTTAGAGACCACGGCGGAACACCCGGCCGGTCCTATCAAGAAGGTACTGTTTGTCTGTTTCTCGAAGAGCCGGAGAAAGAACATGACCATCTATTTCAAGCCCTATTGTGTGCCCAGGATTTGCACAGGGTGGTAAGGAGAATAGACAGGGAGTGGAAAAGCAAGCAGGCTTGGAACAACACCCTGAGAGTCAACATAGGTATCCACTGCGGGAGCGACTGGTTGGGAATAGTGCCATCGCCCCTGGCATTCGAATGCACCGTAGTGGGGGACACCTTGGTTGAAGCAGTAAAACTCAGTGAATTTTCTCAAAGGGGAACTATCTGGGCTAGTAAAGAGGTGATTGAAAATCTCTCGCCCACCAACCGAGAGCGAGTGGAGTTTGGTATCAGCCTTGGGCTTTATGAGGAAGGATTTGTTAGCCCAGGCCTCTACTCACCAGTGGGAGAGCTGCTGAGCCAGGAAGAATTGAAAGGGAAAAAACTCCAAAGCATAAGAAATCTAGCGGTCACTCAAGTCCTAGATATCCTCAGCTGAAGTCTAAACCTTCCGATATGGCACTTATATGGAGCCTAGCCCTTCCTTACTCAGTTTCTTCGGCTGGAGCTTCTTCTTTCTCTTCATCCCCTTCGCTCGGGGCTTCCGCCTCTTCTTCCTCTACGACGGCGGGCTCAATCTCCTCACCGGTTTCCAGGGCACGGAGTACTCCCTGAAGCCCGTCCACGGCTTCCTCCAATAGAGTCTCGGAACCCTGAAACCAGATCAGGTTGGGATTGGACCTCTCTGTGTGAATTATTCCAGTACAGGAATCCCTCAGCACATAAAGTTTGGCCACTATGCCTTCTACCCTGTCGTAGACTTCACCTTGGCTGGCCATTAACTACCCTCCTCCAGAGCTAGAAGTGCCTTTTGGAGTTCATCCACCCCTTCTTGCAACATGGCTTCGGCGCCTTGAAACCAGATCGAGTTAGGGTTAGGCCCTTCCTTATGAATCACACCTGTGCAGGAATCTCTCAAGACACAGAGTTTTGCCAGGATACTCTCCATCTTGTCATAAACTTCACCGTGGTTGCTCATTAACTACCCTCCTCTATAGAGCGGAGTGCCGCTTGAAGCTCATCCACCGCCTCTTTCAATATAGTCTCAGCACCCTGAAACCAGATGAGGTTGGAAGTGGAATCTCCCTTATGTATAACACCTGTACAAGAATCCCTCAACACAAAGAGTTTTGCCAAAATGGACTCCACTTTGTCGTATACTCCTCCATTGCCAGCCATTTTCTCACCTCCTTCGTTTTTACCGTTCGACGGTAAACGTTCACGCCACTGATTTAACCATTTCATCTTAGTCGCTCAGCGAGTTCCACAGCTTCCTCAACCAACTTTTGAAGCTGAACCAACTCGAAGGGCTTAACTATGAGAAAATCAATATTGGAATCTCCAAATCTTTTCTCATAGAACTCAACAGCTAAAGTTGCCATCATTGCTATTGGTGTCATTTGATCTATGTCTGCAAGTTCTTCGACAAATTTTCTGACATCAAGGTCCGGCAGGCCCTGATCGAAAATTACCAGATCATATTTGCGTTTAGAAAATTCTGTGAGACAGTCATGCTCCCTGCTAACGGCTGTGACCTTAAAGCCGAGGTTTGTGAGCATCTCTTCGACTAGTTCTCTTTCAGTTGTGTGTTTGTCCCATAACAGTATTTCTGTTTTCTTGGCATCTCGCAAAGTAGTATCTCTTCCTGATGCGTTCCGGGCTTAGTCAAACTTCTTAACCTTTCGCAGTCCGATGTCTAGGAGGACAAGGCCATCTAAATCCACTGTCTTATAATGACTAAGACTTCTCAGGTCCTGTAATGTCATACTCAGAGATTGCAATTGTTCTTTAATTATTTCCAACTTTTTCCTGGTGGTATCGTCTTCGACCCTGGTCAATAGTAAATCCACGTGCCCAATTACTATGGTTAATGGTTGACTGAACAGATGTGCTACTGTGGCCGCTGCGGTCAAGGCTCCTTGCAGTCTTTCCTCTTCAACCTTTCCCCAGCCGGCCCGCCTATCTTTAATACTCCTTCTCTCAGCACCACTACGCCTGTCCCTTCCAGAGCGCCTATCGGTCTCGCGCCTTCTGTCCTTTCCCTTGCGTCGATCGCCGTTGGTTTCAATTTCATCTGCCATCAGACCACCTTGAGTGTATTCCCACCGGTTACAGCAGAATATGTGCCAAACTCAAGGTAGCAACTGAGAGGAGGTTGGGCAAAGGGTGCACAAGCCAATCTTTTATCATATTATCATATACTTAATTGCTAAAAGGAAAGAAGTTCTTGGAGATGTGGAAGCGTAAGGTTAAAGAGAGAGGAAAAATCAATTTTATCTGAAAAAAACCTTAGATTAGGTGTGGCCTAGGGTAAATGATTGATATCCAACACAGTTATAATCATTGGTCAAACCATGGCTTCAAGGTTCAACGATTATCTATCCTCCGATCGTCCGCCACTTTCTGCCAAAAACCCTGTTCCACCATCCCATCTTTTTCAGCCGCCTAAGTTCTTCTTCCATCATGTGCAATTTGGCCGTGACCTTCTGCAGCTCCCTTTCTCTGTCGTTTAGCACGCTCTTGGTCTTCACTATACTGTCTTTATAAACAACGAGATTACGGTTTTCCAGTTCTAGTTTTCCCAGTCGAGTCAGTATCTCCTCATAATGATTTCTATCAACGGTCACAGTAGTACCATCACCTTCGCTGGATTTAACCTTGGTAACAACGACATGTTTACCCTCGGCAACCTTTGCCTTGGGGGTGATGACTCCCGGATCTTCCCTTGCCTCTAGCAGCCTGCTAATCTCGTCGGTGGAAATATAGACTGTCGACCCCTCTTTTATACGAGACAACCTTCCATTGTTTAGATAGTGGACAATGGTTCCCTTTGACACTCCCAGGGTCTTGGCCGCTACTCGAATAGTAACTTTTTCTACTGATGACTCTTTTTGCATTAATTACTCCTGCCCAATAAACGTTATAAAGCCCTGTCTACCGGTGCCGCTTTCAGCCTTTCTGGGAACAAACGCTTAAGGTAAATGATCGAATTATTCGCTTCAGGTTTAACTACTATCTATCCGGAAAATCCACATTAGGTGTATAAACTGGCATGAAATAGTTCTGTGCTGGGTTAAACTATTTCCTCATACTCTCCTTATATAACAAATTTTCATGAAAACCAAACATCACCTCTTCGGTTCCTCCAAAATATTAGGACAATCTCGTTCAATCTCCATCCTGAGTTTTACATCTAATTCCGCTCCTTGGATAGTCTTAACCGTGGAAAGCTGCTCAACGGATAGATTCAAGACAGCTATAAGTCTTGCTTTCCACAACACTGCCCCTTCCAGTTTGGCCTCCGCCAGGTTGGCCCTTTCCAGGTTGGCTCGCCAGAGCTTAGTTTTTGCTAAGTTAGCCCTGAAAAGATTCGCACTAACCAACCTGGCCTTCCAAAAGTCAGCCCCTTCTAGATCGGAACCGGCAAGAGAAGCTCCCTCCAAGTCAGCCCCTAAAAACCCGGCTTTCCTCAGGTTGGCTCTGATGAGCTCTGTGCCCCTTAAGTTGGCTTCCAGGAAATCAGCCCCTTTGAGACTGGCTCTCCACAAATTAGCCCTAGCCAGGTTGGCATTCCAGAGAATTGCCATCTCAAGGTTGGCTCTTTCCAAAGAGGCTTGCTCCAGATCGGCCCTTGCGAGAAATGCCCCTTTCAGGTTGGTTTTGGAAAGGTCCGCTTGCTTGAGGTTAGGGAGGGTGTCCGGATTCTCCTGCCTCCATGTGTTCCAGGCTTTCACTCCTTGTCTCAGCTTGGCCAAGTGCTCTGGATCAGCCATCCCGCCATTCCCTCCATTCCATGATCATATGAGACTTGACATCGTAGATTATAGATTTGAGATTTCGGCTTGAAAATAACAAAATGCAAATCAAAAACTCAATTGAAATTCCGCAATCTATGATCTTCAATCTACCTTCTCAGAGAGACCATACTCCAACACATCATTGACACCCCGTGGCTATATCAAATGTAGCCGTTGATTTCACCCATCCCAGATACTATAATTCCGAAAGACAAGACAGACTTATTTTCTGACTCAGAGGAGAGAAGTATGGCGGAAAAACGACAAATGATGGAAGTCTGCAAGTGCGAAAATTGCGGGAACGAAGCGGAAATGTTGGTAACCTGCGAGCTCGTACCCGTTGAAGATCTCCAGAAGAAAGCTGCCGGAGTAGAACAGCAAGAGAAAAAGTCCTTCACTTGCACAAGTTGCGGCAATGAGGCTGATATGCTTGTTGATTTATAGAAAGACAAGCATTCATATTTTTTAGAACCGTCTAGAAACCAATCTTTTCTAGCATGCCTGCCACATCGATGACCCTCCAGCGCACTGGAGGGCCATTAGTTGTTACCTAGAAAATGACACTGAATGGGTACTTCTGTCTATGGATTACCACTATTGTCCATTTTGCAGCGGTTCTTTGAGTGTAAACCCAAAAGGCAAGCGGCTCCGCAGATATTGCCCCGAGTGCGGTTTCATCCATTATAAAAATCCAACCGTTGGCGTCGCCGTAATTCTCTTAAGGGGGGACCAAGTACTCCTTATAAAACGACGGGGTTCATACGACGGCATGTGGTGCATTCCCTGCGGGCACGTTGAGTGGGACGAGGACATACGGCTTTGTGCTCGCCGTGAATTGGAAGAGGAAACAGGCCTGCAAGTGGAGTTAGGCCCGGTTTTCGATGTCCATTCCAACTTCCATGATCCAGCGCACCAGACAGTGGGCGTTTGGTTTATGGGAAAGTTGCGTGGCGGTGAACTGCAACCAGGGTCCGACGCCAGGGAGGCTAAGTTTTTTGCCCTTGATAGCTTGCCGGAAAAAATGGCTTTCCCAACAGATTTGTTGATTTGCCAAAAGCTTAAAAGAATTCTCCTGGACGAAAAAGATGGCCTGGCGCATTTGTGTGATGAGTATGCGAAATACTTTTAGGCAGAGGGCATAGCGCATGGGGCATAGGGTGATTTGGGATTGCGGATTGCGGATTTCATATCACAGCAAATGACAGCGCAGCGTAGTGACCTAATGACGGCGAAGCCATATGACGTGAAGCTCGATTCGAGGGAAGCGCTGGTCCCTAGTGCCTAGTCCCCTAACTTCGGGAGTTGAGATGACAAATTTAACATTCCTCGGTGCCACGGGTACGGTTACAGGATCCCGTTTCCTTTTAGAGGTCCAGGGCAGTAGTCTTCTAATAGATTGTGGCCTTTTTCAAGGATTAAAGAAAAACCGGTTGAGAAATTGGGAGCCCTTTTCAATTTCCCCTACTCAAATAGATCGGGTTTTCCTCACCCACGCTCACATTGACCACTCCGGCTACCTGCCCCGGTTGTGCAAACAGGGTTTCAAGGGAAAGATCCATTGCACTCATGCCACCCATGACCTGTGTGAAATCCTTTTGCGTGACTCTGCTCATCTCCACGAAGAAGACGCCAATTGGGCCAATAAGAGGGGCTTTTCCAAACACAAACCGGCCCTGCCTCTCTACACAGTAGAGGACGCAGAAAACGCCCTTTCACACTTTGAGCCATATCATTACGGCGAGGATATATTTTTGAATGAAAGTCTGCGGGTAAAGTTCAAAGACGCAGGTCATATACTCGGCTCTTCCTTTGTGGACGTAAAGTCAACAATAGAGGGGAGCCCAAAGAGGATAGTATTTAGCGGTGACCTGGGCAGACCGTCGAGACCTATCCTCCGCGATCCTGTTCAACCATTCGAGGTAGACTATCTGATCCTGGAATCAACCTACGGCAACAGGTTGCACCAGAACGAAACACCAGAAAGAGATCTTGCGGCCGTAATCAACGGTAGCGTTGACAGGGGAGGGGTGCTTGTCATTCCTTCATTTGCCGTAGGCCGGACGCAGCAGTTACTCTACGCTCTGCGGGAGCTTGAGGAAGACAAGGAGATTCCCTCGCTACCGGTATACGTGGATTCCCCCATGGCCATTGACACAACGGCCGTTTTCGAGAAAAACAAAGGATATTATGGTCTGGTTGCAAAAGTACTGGAAGTCAGAGGAACCTCCATTCTCAAGCCGAAACAGATTAAGTTCTGTCGACATCGAGACCAATCAAAAGCTCTCAACCAGATAAAGAAGAACGCTATTATTATTTCTGCCAGCGGCATGGCCACCGGCGGCCGCATCCTGCATCACCTGAGGCACAGGTTACCCCGCAGCCAGGACACCATGTTGTTCATCGGCTACCAGGCTGAGGGGACGAGGGGTAGGACTATCCTGGATGGAAACGCCACGGTAAGAATCCATGGGGGTGATATTCCCATTAAAGCCCAGGTTGAAAACATATCCGGTTTCTCGGCCCACGCAGATTACAATGAAATATTGGCCTGGCTAATCGGATTTAACCGGGCTCCAAAAAAAACCTTCATTGTTCACGGTGAGCCTGATGCGTCGGCAGCACTGGCAGAAAAAATCACCGAGAAATTGGGATGGAATGTTACGATCCCCAAATTCGAAGAAAGCTTCATACTAGAATGAATGGAGTAGTGGAGTCAGAAAGAAACTCTAAACGCCAAATACAAGGAGATAGAAGGATGGCAGACAAAGTTATTATCTTCGGCAAATCCACTTGACCTTACACCAACCAAGCCAGGTCGGCTTATGGTGATGGTGCCACTTATGTGGACGTTGTCAGGGAACCGGACAAGCTAGAGGAGATGCTGAAGTTTTCAAAGGGAGTGCGGAAAGTGCCGGTTATTGTGGAAGGTAAGAAAGTAGAAATAGGCTATGGAGGAACATGAGGCGTGTGATGACTCATCGGAGATGAGTTACAGAGAAGACACACTTGCAACCTCCTTTAGACTAATAAATGCCGACTGTCAGCTATTAGTGCTGCATTCCTAAATCTCAAACCCCAAGCATCAAATCTTTAAGATTTCAGGTGTCAGGTTTCAGAAATGATAGGCCTTAGAACTGAAAACATAGCCTAGTGATTCGCACTTAGTAATTTTGATTGGATGGGTCGGGCAAGCTTTTTGCATAAAAATTAGTGTTCCCTCAGTGGCATTACTTTCCTCGTAGGGAAAGAGGAAATCCTCTTATGTCAGAGCACCGACCCAAAACCGTACGAGTCTTGGCTGTTGATGACGAGCAAAACGTTCGTGAACTCTACGAAGAATTCCTCTCTTCCCCAACATCCAACTATAAATTTGATTTGACCCTCTGCCGCCAGAGTGAAGAGGCGGTTGAAGCGGTTCGTAAGGCCACCGAGGCTGGCACCCCCTTTTCCTTAGCCTTCATTGATATCCGGATGGATTCAGGAAAGGATGGTGTATGGACAGCAGGGGAAATCCATATGCTGGACCCGAACATCGAGATCGTCATGGTGACAGCTTACGGGGATGTAGGCCCTGAAGAGATAGCCTCTCGGGTTCCCCCCTCCGGCAAGTTGCTCTACCTCAGGAAGCCCTTTACAGCGGAAGAGATAGTGCAGCTAGCTGTGGCTCTCGGGGCAAAGTGGCAACAAGAGATTAAACTCCTTAAGATCCACGCTGAGTTGGAAAGTCACGTTAAGGAAAGAACCAGTGAACTGGCAAGGACAAATGAGCAACTGCCTAGAGAAATAGAGGAGCGCAGACGGGCAGAAGAGGAGCTTCGCAAGAGCGAAGAGCGGCATAGAAGCATCCTAGAAAACATTGAGGAAGGCTACTTTGAAGTCGATCTCACCGGGAATTTTACCTTTGTAAATGATGCACTGTGCAAAATTGCAGGATATGACCGGAACGAAATGATTGGTATGAACAACCGGGACTACACAACCCGCAAAACCGCCAAAGAAATGTACCGGGTGTTCAACAAAACCTATGAGACTGGAGAACCTGCAAGGATTGTGGACTACGACATCTTCAGAAAGGACGGCAGCACAAGAACTCTTGAGCTCTCTGCCTCCCTGATGACGGATACAACAGGACAAGCTGTGGGTTTCCGAGGTGTAGTCCGAGATGTCACAGAACGCAAGCAGGCAGAGGAGGCTTTGCGTGAAAGTGAAGAGCGCTACAGGAGCCTTTTCAAAAACAATCACACGGTTATGCTAATTATTGACCCTGAGACCGCAGACATAGTAGATGCCAATCCTGCAGCTTGTTCCTTTTATGGTTGGAGCCACAAAGAACTCACTAGCAAGAAGATTACCGATATAAATACACTGACTGACGAACAAGTTTTTCAAGAGATAGAGAGAGCGAAATCAGAAGAAAACCAGCACTTTTTCTTCCGTCACCGTTTGGCAAAAGATGAGATTGTCGACGTTGAAGTCTTCAGTGGGCCAATCATGCTGAACGGCAAGCAACTTTTATATTCGATCGTACACGATATCACCGATCGTAAACAGGCCATAGAGGCATTGAGGGCCAGCGAAGAGAAATATCGCACCGTCTTGGAGGCCAATCCCGACCCTGTTGTCGTCTACGACATTGAGGGTAAGGTTGTTTATTTCAACCCCGCCTTTACCCGAGTCTTTGGCTGGTCCCTGGGTGAACGTCTGGGCAAACAGATGGACTCATTCGTCCCCGAGGAAAACTGGCCAGAAACCAGAATGATGATCGAAAGAGTTTTGGCCGGCGAGAGCTTCTCTGGTATCGAAAGCAATCGCTACAACAAAGAAAATAAGATTATTCCTGTCAGTATAAGCGGAGCCGTGCTTCGAGATATGGACGGGAACCCTGTGGGCAGCGTCATTAATTTAAGGGATATCAGTGAACAAAAGAACCTGGAAAGCCAGCTCCATCACGCTCAGAAAATGGAAGCCGTTGGCACCCTGGCTGGCGGGATCGCGCACGACTTCAACAACCTCCTCCAGGCTATACAGGGATATACGGAACTTTTGCTAATGCGCAGAAAGGAAGGAGAGCCTGGATTCCGAGAACTGCAGGAGGTTATCCGCGCATCCAAGAGAGGAGCAGAACTCACTCAACAGCTGCTGACTTTTAGTCGCAAGGTGGAGAGCAAAAGAAAACCCCTCGATCTCAATCAGGAGGTGGGAGAGTTGCGGCAACTGCTGGAACGAACACTCCCCAAAATGATCGAGGTGGAATTCAATCTCGATCCTGAACTGCAAATGATTAAAGCAGACTCGACACAGCTGAAGCAGGTTCTCATGAATTTAGCTTTAAATGCCAAAGATGCAATGCCTGAGGGAGGCAAGCTAGTCATTGAGACGCAAAACATAACCCTAGATCAAGAATTCTGTAAAAGGTATGCCGAAATCAAACCTGGGGATTACATACTACTTTCCATGGCAGACACCGGCCACGGCATGGAAAAAGAAACCCTCGAGCATATCTTCGATCCCTTCTACACCACCAAAGAAGTGGGAAAAGGGACCGGTCTTGGTCTGGCCATAGTCTATGGCATCGTCAAGAATCACGAGGGCTACGTCATGTGCTACAGCCGCCCGGGATCGGGAACCAGTTTTAGGATCTACCTCCCAGCCTCAGAAGCGGCAACAGAACATGAAGAGGCAGTGGAACCGCTGGAATCAAAATCCCCTGTCATGGGAGGCGATGAGACTATTCTCCTGGTAGACGACGAGAAATTCATCCGGGAACTTGGGGTAGATGTCCTTGGACAGGCTGGCTACACGGTCCTTACTGCCGGGAACGGTGAACAAGCTCTCGAGGTTTACAGAAAAGAGCGGGATAGGGTTGATTTGATCATTTTAGACCTGATAATGCCCGGTATGGGAGGGAGCAAGTGCCTAGAAGAGTTGCTCAAGATAGGGCCACAGGCACGGGTACTTATAGCTAGCGGCTATTCACCAGACGCTTCCACCAAAGGCGCTCTCGAGACCGGAGCGGCAGGTTTTATCAATAAACCTTATGATACCAAGCAGCTATTGGAGTTGGTTCGTAAGATCCTGGACTCGGACCGTCTCAGTTTGACCGGGTAGGGATTGCGATTTTATTTTAGGTAACAAGGATCAAAATGTTCTTATCGCCCTCTCGTCGGTATTTAACCTCATCCATCAATTCTTTAATAATAAATACTCCCAGACCTCCCACCTCGCGCTCATGAATGTCGAGGGTAAGATTTGGGTTCTCAAGTGCCTTAACGTCAAAAGGGACTCCCTTGTCCTCAATCTCGACTATAAACCGATTCTCATCATCCAACATGCAGGTAACTTTCACCTCACCAATCTTACCCTGATAAGCGTAGTTACAAATATTCACCAACGCTTCTTCCGTTGCCACTCCAATATCGGTTACCTTTTCAGAGTTTAACCCCTGATCTTCCGCACACTTCGACACCAATTCGACGAACTTCCTCAGGTTACTGAGCGTAGCCGGTAATTTTAGCTTTGAGAGATGACGCATGGCTTCAAATATTCTCGAGGGCAACTTCCAATGATTCGTATGTTGGAATCATGGAGCTGAACCCAGAGATCCTAAAGATCTTTTGCACCTCTTCTCTGATGTCAACAAAGATTAACCTTCCGTCCTGTTCTTTCAATTTCTTAGCTACAATCAAAATACTCCGAAGCCCGGCGCTGCTCATATAATTGACTTCACCGAGGCTAATAATAAAGCTGTTTTCACCTTGTTCAAGCCATTCACCCATTTTGTCCTCAAATTCGGGGGCAGAAATAGCATCCATTTTCCCTACTATAGAGATTATTTTCATGTTTTTCTCTTTGCCAGCTTCTTTTATCTCCACAGGTACCTCCAATAGTGGCTCTTAAGGATATGCTGCAGCCTCAACACACCCGCCATAGTTTGTAGGTCTAAATGGACCTAGGCTTTCATTCTGGTAGAATTGAATCCACCTGGACTGATCTGAAACAATGTAAAGTCCCCTAGTCAAAGCAGTTCTAGTATATGCCAAAGAAAGCTATGAGTAAATCAATAACAAAGGTTAGTACTTAGCAGCACTTGCTCCCCTCGGACATCATTGTCAGCCACATGGATTGATCTTTATTTCTGTTGACGGCAAATCAACCCTTCCATATACTTGACACATCTCACTAACACCCGTCAAAAGCCTTGGTCCCGACCACGCCGGCGGGACCTGTTTTTCATTAGTATAAATCCCATTCCTGGCATCTCTACCATGAAAATTCTGTTTCTGGAAATCGACACAGAAAGAGATTGGGCCCTGGCCTCGGTTGGACCGGCTTATATTGCTTCCTACATTCGTCTGCAAGGCCACGAAGGGTCCCTTTTGCGGGTTCGGTCAGAGCAGGAAGTGAATGATCTGATAGGTTATATCGAGAAGCAAGAACCCGACATCTTAGGCTTTTCCCTTACCACCAGACAGTGGCGAAGGGCCGCCTATATAGCCAGGGAGATTCGTCAGAGACTCAATATTCCTGCCATAGCCGGCGGACACCACCCGACCTTCGCCCCTGAAGCTGTTCTTCAGGCGGAAGGTTTCGATTATGTCTGCCTCGGTGAAGGCGAAGAGGCCTTGGCTGAACTCCTCAGCTGTCTAGAGAAGGGTGAAGAGGTTAAACAGGGCCAAATTGACAACATCTGGGTAAAAGGTGGAAGCCGACCAGAGATCCGGCCACCGTCTGAGCCCCTTGACAAAATACCCTTTTTGGCCCGGGACCTACTGGACGAGCAGCATGGCGTAGCTCACCTCATTACCCAGCGCGGCTGCCCCTTTCCTTGCAGCTTTTGTGCGGCAGGAGGTATCAGGGATCTCTATAAGAACAAGGGATACCTCAGAAGAAGAACTGTCGAAGACGTGGTGAGAGAGCTACGTCAGATTAAAGAGGAACACCCTTTGAACTACGTTGTTTTTTTGGATGATACATTCACCGTGAATGAAGCTTGGGTAAAGGAATTTTGTCAGGCCTACGGCAAACAGATCTCCACAGGCTTTTCCATAAACGCGCGGGTGGAGACAGTGTCCAGACACACTATAGACCGTCTAGCAGCAGCGGGTTGCAGGCATATAATCTACGGGGTTGAGAGCGGGAGCATACGCATCAGACGGGATATCATGAATCGTCCTGTGGAAAATCACCGCTTCGTCGATGTTTTCAAATTGACAAAAGAAGCCGGTATTATGGCTACTGCCAATTACATGATCGGACTTCCAGGGGAAACAGCGGACGACATCGAGCAGACCCTGGCATTGAATGACGAAATTGAACCGGACGATTTCGGCTATTTTGTTTTTTACCCATATCCCGGAACCCGTCTTTTTCAACTTTGTCGAGAAAAAGGCTTTTTGCCTGCAAACTGGCTTGAATTGCCTGCCAATAATCGGCAATCAATTCTAAGCCTGCCGGATCTCACTAAGGAGGATATTGAAAGCTACTATAATAAATTTACCGAGGTTCGCAATCAGACTTACATGAATAGGTACGGCAGTGCTTTGAGCAAGGAAGCCAGAGCCCTGGCGAGCAAAATCTTTGAGGAAAGCGCTGCTGTTGGGTAATTTGGAAAGAGGAGGCAATAGCAAATGTCCAAAAAAGCGGGTGTGATAAGCCTGGAAAGGCTGGAGGGCAAAAAGGCCGCAGCAAAAAAGCTTCAACTCGATTCTGGAAGATATATCTTGATCCGCTCTAAGGAGAAAGAAGAGCTTCTCGAGATAATCGAGGGAGGAGAAGTGGTGGTAACGGTTAGGCTGACCGATGAGGGGCCGGTCGTCACCGTCCAGGGTGCTCACCTTGAGCTGAAATCAACTGAAAGCCTTTCCCTCGAGGCTAAAGAAGTAAAAATCAAAGCCGAGGAGGAGGCGTCAATCGAGAGTATGGGGAAACTGAAGATTGATTCATCCAAAAAAATGGACATTCATTCCGAGGACGATATTCGCGTTGTCGGAAAGATTATCCATTTAAATTGATCTTCAGGGTGTCTGGTCAATTGGAAATCATCCATTAACTTTATCTAATTCGGCTAATCAAGTAGTTCTGTTTCTATCGGCTTATCGAATGATTGAATGGAGAATATAACATGCGACCAGCTGCACGTGTAGGCGACATGGTGATGCAGGACACGCCCCACTGTCATGCTCCGATACATCCGCCGGCGCCGGTGCCGACCCCAGTGCCCCACCCGGGTTTGCCGCTGCCTATAATAACAGGGGCATTCAATGTTCTTATCGGCGGCCAGCCGGCGGCCAGGGTCGGCAGTACCACCGGACCGTGTATGACTGCCGGTTGTGTACCGGCCGGTCCGGGGAATGTGGTCATGGGCTCGGCCACGGTGATGGTAGGGGGGATGCCCGCAGCCAGAATCACTGACATGACCATGCACTCAAGTTGTGTGGCGCCCATTCCTGGCCCAAAGGGTACAATTCTACCGCCAGGTTGTCCCACTGTTATGATCGGAGGGTAAAAGAGATCAAACTGATCCATTTCGAAAAACTTCAACCCATTTGCCCCCGTTGCAGGCAGTCCAGGGGAAGCAACTCGCCTCTTCACCTCAGATCTGTCTCCAAGAAGACCCATGACTCGATCATAGAGGGCGTACTAGTTTGCTCCAACCAAGAGTGTCTGAGCGAATATCCCATAATTGATGGTGTGCCCATAATTGTCTCAGACCTGAGAAATTATGTTTCGCAAAACATCATTCCTATATTGAGCCGAAGCGATCTGAGCGAAACCACGGAAAGCCTTCTGGGGGACTGCTGCGGC
>CP070689.1:1474557-1491742 GCA_020353155.1 Deltaproteobacteria bacterium
TACCCTCGAACTGCCGAAGCACGGGATACTTTACAGGACTGCCTAACCATTGGCTGCAGTGGGATGGGGCTAACATTTTCGTTGGTCTTTTGGACTGAGTCAAAATTACATACTTTAATCCACGCTTTTGCTATTTATAATAAACCACCGCATCTGGTGTTTAACTAAAAATGTTAAATTGCCAACTTTTGGTTAGGCTGCCTACAGACAGTTGGCAGACTTCGATCTGTTTTGCAAAACGTGGAAAATGGGTGCAAATAGGGTGCAAAATGAGGCAAAATTATGCACCTATTAGAAGCTCAGTTACAATTATTTCAACTACTTACGAGCACTCTAGACAATCTCCCCTTCGGCACCATAAGGTAAGTTAAGTATTTAGGGGATTTTTTGCAATGAAGAACCCCCTTACTTATTTTATAGACACTTTTGATTATTTTTACTTTAAGCCGCTGTTTCAACTTTGAAGAACGAAAACGGTCCTGTTTTTAATGCTCTAAATGCCACTTATAATCCACCTGTTCCCCCTACCAGCGCACAAGCCGTTGGCCCTTTTCTTGCAGAATTCTCTAAAAGTAATGGCAGATGTTAATCAGAGTGGGTGGCTCACCGTTCTATCCAAACTTTGTTGTCTTGCTATGGTAATGAAGATGATGAAAGTTAATTGACCTCTGCAGAGTTAAGCCGATGAGTGAAGGGCTCAAAATTGTAATAATTATTTTAAGCCTCATGACGTTTTTTGGAGAATTCTATCTCTTTCCAGAAGTTACTCTCTTTCCACGGGGGACGTACTTGATCGTTGCATTTTATATGGTTCTACTTTGGATAGACGAGCGCGTAATTCCATTAATTAAAGAAATTGATGATATGTTTGATAAGGGTTGATGACCGGAAAACCTGCAACGATTTCCTCTGGTAATTAATGAGAAAAAAAGTTATCCTTCCCCACATTCGGACAAGTTTTATCTTCAGGCTTTATCCACATAGTCTGGCCTTGGCATTTTGATCTTCTAGATAATTCGACGGGATATATCTGGTTCTGCGAAAGTATAATTAAAAATCAAGGATGTATCATATGAAATTCAAAGAGAAGCGCGAGTACTCGAGGGCGGAGGTTGAATGGCCGGTCAACATATCTGCCGATCAGGGTTTAATCCAGGGTACGATTAAAAATATGAGTCTAGGAGGGGCCTACATCCATCTGGAAGAGCTTCCTGACATTAATGAAAATCTTGATCTGAGTATAGAGATACCAGAACACCACTATGCTGTATTCGCCAATGCGGAAACAATTCGATTTGAGGTCAATGCCAGGGAAGAAGCTCCGGTTTATTATGGTTTGGGTGTCCGCTTGAAAAACATACCTGAAGATGATTTCGAATTTCTCTCCACTACTGTACTCCGTTAGCCGAATCAATTTTAGCCCTTTCACCCTCTTGGCCTCGAATTTTGGTACGAGGTGTGCATGCAAGTTAAATGGCTGAAAAGGCGAGGGATTTGACAGGAAGAGGGTAAGAGGAGAGTAGCCATGGACGAGGTGGCTAGCTTTTTGGCAGATTCGGTGGTCTGTGCAGGCTTTGATTCCGCGGAGATTGCGGACCTAGCCACAATTTGTAAACCCGTTCGCTTTGAGGCGGGTGAGGTCATTGTTGCCGAAGACGCTCGTGGTCGAGAACTATATTTCATCAAAGCTGGCAGAGCACAAATCAATCTAAGCGGTCCTTACGCTCGAGACGATGCGGGAGCCATCAGTAAAATTGTTCCCGGTGAGGTTTTTGGTGAACTGGGCTTCATCGATGGTGCCAGACGATCAACCTGGGTGGTAGCCATTGACGAGGTAGAGGCAATTCAGCTGGGATGGGAGGATTTTCACCAGCTAACACAGAGCAACAGCAGAATAGGATATAAGTTTATTTATAACTTGGCCTTGGTTATTGCTGAGCGGCTTAGAGACACCACAATGTCGCTGAGCAACTTGTTAGGTGTGCGAGGCAGGTAAAAAGACACCCCCGCTACTCCACCACTCCATTGCGCTTCAGCTCTATCTGTGATTTGATTAAACCCACCTCTAGCTCGGATATTTCATGAATCACTGGCTGCGACCTCGGTTATGGCCGTCCTTCCTGGCGTCCTCGGGTGTCGGCTCCTGCGACGTACCGTTCAGGTACGCCTCGGAACCAACACCCTGCGGTTGCCAGGTGGCACGCCCATCTAGGTGGTCTCGCGACAGCAATTCATGAAACATCCGAGCTAGCATTCCTACAGATGTGTTAATGGATATTTTATGTACGGCTTCCTTGCCGATTTGGTGATGCTGCTTCACTTCGGCTTTATTCTCCTGGTTGTTTTTGGGGGGTTTTTAGCGCTACGTTGGCAGCGATTTGCTCTGTTACATCTGCCAGCGGTCTTATGGGCCATTTTTTTGGAGTTTAAGCCAGGCACCTTATGCCCATTGACCCCGCTGGAGCAATCACTGAGACTTCGGGCAGGTGAATCTGCCTATGGGGGAGGGTTTATTGAACACTACCTGGAACCAATAATTTATCCAGATATGTCTCTGCATGATCAATACTTCCTTGGCATAGGTTTATTTGTCTTAACGGTAGTAATCTATTGGCGAGTGTACAAAAAGTGGAGGTCTTCCTGCCGCAAAACCGCATCTGTTTCTAAAGTTCTGCCCCGCAATGGGGACAGTAGCGAAAATGCTTCTCGAGGATCTCGCCACAACGGTGGCAACTTATAGCTAGTAAATCCGTACCCGGTGCATGGACCTGGCCGCTCTCGTCGGTAACATGACCGCACCGCTCACACTCTACAAACGGCTGCCCCTTGCGGATTCTCAAGATGGGGATAAAAAAGAGCGATAGATAATTATCCGTGCGGACAAGATAGGCCTGACTCAAGCCGCAGTTGGAACAGATGCGGGGATGGCTTTCCAGTTTTTTTCTTCTAGGCCCAACACCGCCGATGAAAATCATTGGGTCTTTTCTCTCCCTAGTTTCAATCAAGGAGTGTCTAGTTGAAGCAGCTGCCCGCAAGCACTTGGCTCCTGATTTTCCACAATCCGTTTCTTACGAGCGGGCGGGCTAAATAATTAAGATTAAATTAATCACGACCTGTCGTTTGGCAATCGTGGCAATGCAGGAATCTAAATCTTGGGCAGGCAAGGCAGGACGGACTGGGTTGCCCGTGCCCGTCCGCTACCACACCCGCCATGCGAGCAAGGCTAGGCGGGCGGTTCGGCTTCGCCCTTGGGCGACTGCCGTGCGGGCTCAGGCATGGCAGGCAGGTGTTCGGATTTTTGATTTATTACTTTGCTGGAGCCAATTATCCGCTTTCCTCGTCTTCTCGGCGAGATACGGCCTCGACAAAGAAAGATGATGAGCAGTTGATAACCCGAACCAGGCCCTCAGTTTCGATCTTGACGAGGGGAGGTTCATATGAAAGGACCTCGCCGGTTATACTGAAATCTTCACCCCCGCGGGTAAAAAAGAAAGTGTAGGTTCTTCCCTCCTCGAATAGCGCTCCCATGTTCAACCTCTCTAATTTAGGGTTCTGAGCAAAGATTCTAGCACAATTATGCAGATTTTATAAAGAGGATGATCTATGTATTCTTACAGAACCTGGTGCTGGTCAAGTTTCCCTGGGCTTGTCAGCCAAGGAGAAATAAAATACTCAATTATAAATGAGCAATAATCAATGAGAAATTATTCGCTTGCCAACAGGCAATGATCCTCCTAACATGGGCGCAGCCCAGGGGCGACGATTCTTCTTAGGGCTGGGCTAATAGTCTTATTTTGCCAGCTCGGATTTAAAGTCGAATATCATGCCATCAGAGTGAGGAGGAAACTTCTATGCGGGTTCTCATTTGTGACGGTCTGCATCGGCAGGGAGTGAAGATCTTTCAAAAAACAAAAAATGTTGAAGTTGAGGTGCATGACAAGATCGAGCCCCAGGAGTTGCTGGAGTTGATCCCGAAGTGTGAAGGTATAGTGGTGCGCAGTCGTACGAAGATTGACGGCAGGGTTTTAAAAAAGGCATCCCGGCTGAGGGTGATTGGTCGAGCGGGGATCGGTGTGGACAATATAGACATCGAGGCAGCCACCCAGAAAGGCATACTGGTGATGAATACCCCCGGGGCTAACGCCGTGGCAGCAGCCGAACATGCCATTGCTTTGATGATGGCGCTGGCAAGGCATATCCCCCGGGCCAACGAGTCCGTGAGGGCCGGTAAGTGGGAAAAGAAAAAGTTTGTTGGTACCGAGCTATACAATCAAACCTTAGGCATAATCGGCTTGGGGCGTATTGGCTCCATAGTGGCCAATAGGGCCCTGGGCATGAAAATGAGGGTGCTGGCGTACGATCCTTATGTCTCTGAAGATGCGGCCGCCAAACTCGGGGTGGAGTTGGTCTCTCCTCATAAACTTTTTAAAAAATCCGATTTTATCAGTATTCATACGCCATTCACTAAGGAGACCGAGGGATTGCTGGGCGAAGCTGCTTTTAAGGCGATGACAAGGGGGGTGCGGATCATCAACTGCGCTAGAGGCGGAATAATAGACGAACTGGCACTTTATGAGGCTATAAAAAAGAAGAAAGTGGCAGGTGCAGCCCTTGATGTCTTTTCCTCAGAGCCGCCGGTGGACAACCCTCTGTTGACCTTGCCCCAAGTCATCGCCACTCCACATCTGGGGGCTTCCAGTGAACAAGCACAGATGAACGTGGCCACGGCCATAGCAGAGCAGATGGTAGATTACCTCACTAAAGGTTTGATCAGGAACGCAGTGAATATGCCCTCCATGAGCCCTAAAATGATCGAGCAGCTACAGCCTTACATGTTGCTGGCTGAGAGGCTGGGTCGTTTCCTCTCCATGTACTTCCAAGGCAACGTGCGTAGCCTTAAAGTCAGTTATGGGGGCGACTTGCGAGAGTTGGAGTTGGCTCCGGTAACCAATGCTGCCCAGAAGGGTTTTCTTGAACGGGGCTTGGGAGAAGAGGTTAACCTGGTTAATGCGCCGGTGATCATGCGAAATCGGGGAATCCAAGTGGAAGTGACCACAACTTCGGAAGCACGGGGTTACACCGGTCTGATTGCCCTTTCTGTGGTCACAGATAAAGGCCAATCACAAGTGGCTGGCACGGTTTTCCCTACGCCGGAATGCAGAATCGTCGGAATCGACGCCTATCGTATGGAGGCTCCACTGGAGGGGCGCATGCTCCTCATAACCAATTACGACCGCCCCGGGGTCATCGGTTTTATCGGCACAACTCTGGGGGATCACAAGGTCAACATTGCCGATATGCATTTGAGCCGCATCCGTACTAAGGGTACGGCCATCTGTTTGGTCACTGTGGATAATCCCTTGAGCGGTAAGCTTCTTAAAGCGCTAAAGGACTATGGAGACATCATAGAGGCGACGATTATCGAGGTGTAGCCAGTCATAGGAGCATAGGGCATAGAGCATAGAGTAATGTAATTTTGTCTTATATACTCCATGCTCTATGCCTTCCCAAGTCCGCAATCCGAAATTGCATAGGTGCCTAGTGGTTACTGCCCAGTTCCTAGTGTATCCCAGCCCGCCACACCCTCAGGCCAAAGACCACTGCCAGTAAGTAAGCCGTTATAGCCAGAGCAAAAACCAGTCGGAATCCCAAAGACATGGCCAGCAAAACCGTCAGCGGCGCGGCGGCCACAGAGGCAAAGCCGTTGATCCCCCAGGCCCAGGCGAGCAAGGCTGGCGACGAGCCTTCCAGAAGACTCATACCCGCCGGAAAGGGCCAGCCCATAAGAAAAGCAAGGGGTGCCAGCAGAGAGAGGGCAAAAAAGAATCGGCCTGCGGTGTTCCAGGCGGCTACAAGCCCCAGAAGGGACTGGCTAAGAAAAAGGACAAGGGGAGCAAGCAGAGCAATAGCCAGTCCTGAGACGGCGATGGCCTTTAAGGGTGAGCGCGCCCATCGCTGACTGCAGAGGCTTCCACAGCCTGAAAAGAAGAGAAAACCACTCAACACTGCCGCCGCTGCAAGTAGCGGATCTCCCATAAGTAGGGTGAGGCGCTGCATGAGGCTCATTTCCAGAGCCAGGAAGCCAAGGCCAATGAGGAGGAAGTAAATTAAAGCACCACTGAAGGGAGTGGTCCGCTGTCGGGTCCAAATAAAAAGCGGCAGAAGGAGAAGGAGTACAGCGGCAGCCACTATCTGGACCAAGGAAATAACCAGTATAACGTATCCCAGTTCCAGGCGCTGGAACCATAAGTTACCGTAACTTTCCATGAACTTGGGCAGGGAGCGCCAACGAAAGAAGTCAAAGAAATAAGGTCGGTCATCTGTGGCTGGCCTTACATTATAAGCCCAATCCTTAATGAACGCTTCTCTTTCGGCCGAGAAGATCTTGTTTGCCGCGAGCTGGAAAAAGGATGCTTTGCTTCCTGGGGGGCCCAAAAGCTGATTGAAGGGTTTTCTGCTGTTGGGGTCAAAACCGGCAAGAGTGTCGATGTCCAACCAGAGCTTATCGCTAATTCGTACCAAAGCCTGAAACTGCAGAGGCTGAAAAGGCTGGCGAGCCGCTAGGGTGCAGACTGCCAGATGGTTGCGCAATTGGGCGATGTAGTCCGAAGGCTTAGGTATTCCAACTTTTTCCATGGCCTCCACCAGGGTGGCTAGAATCTTGATATTGTCCCTCGGAGGAGACTGAAGGCCCCTGGTAATGGTTAAAAGGCCGATGGGGGTCAACCGTTTTAGACAGCGGGCCAGTCCTTCCACCGTAAACAAATAGTTCTCATGGAGCGAAAGCAGGCTGCTCACCCCGGCGGCCATGGATTCCGCACTTACCACCTGGATAATGTCAAATCGCTCCTGGGAGTACTCGAGGTAATGCCGGGGCGAGGCCACCTGGATCTTCAGGTCGCTGCCTTTCAAGCTCTGCCCGCCGAGGCCTGCCAGAGGGCCTCTGAAAAGATCAAGTATTTGAGGGTTTTCCATAACCACAGTAATTTGGCTTGCGCCATAGCGTTTGGCCAGCCAAATATTTACACCGCTGGTCTCACCCAAGAGCAATACCTTTGCCCCTGGCAAAATGCGGTAGCTTACTGACATTGGGGTGTGGTCGAGGATAGCGGCTTCGGCTTGATCATTAATGTGGAAAATAGGGCCGGCAGTGTTGCCGTCCACCAACAAAAGAGCCTGAGCGGGTGGAAGAGTCGTGGCTGTAAGTCCGGCAAAGAGAGTGTAGTGCAGGCGAGGCGAGCTGAACACGTCAAGTCTCCCTCTCGGGCTGTGACGAGTGAGCAAATGTTTAGCGTCGTCCTGCTGCTCCCAACGTTGAAGCTCTGCCAGCATCTTATGAGGGTCTATTCGCATGGGCATTGATAAGGCGGTGAGATCCAGAACCAGGAGCAGACCGACAAGGAGAGGAATAGCCACTTGTCTCCATAAATATTTGTCTTCTGCCCTTCCCCTCCAGAGAAAGACTGAGGCCCAGATTAGAAGTCCGGCCGCCTGAATGATTCGTGCCGGCGGCAGCCACATCATCAATCCCAGCGCCATAACTGGTCCAGCACCACTCCCTAGTAAGTTGGCCCCGTAGACCAGGTGAACCGAGGAAGCAAAACGAATTAGGGCAAGACCTATGAGGACACCGGCAAAGAGGAAGGGCAGAAATATCAGGGCCTGGTAACAAAGGAGATAGAAAAGTTGTTCTCCACTGAACAGGACGTACTGAATGTTTAGAGGTAGTATTTCGGCCAGACGGAAAGAGAGGGTAGCGCTGATAGCCAGGCCAAGGGTAAGACCACGGCACCACGGAAGAAAACGAGGGAGGAGACGATAGGAGAATAAACCCAGCCAGGTACCACTGGCTCCAAAACCCAGAAGAGCCAGGCCCACCACCAGATAAGCAAAGTGATGCCAGCGGGAAATGGAAAGGGTTCTCATCAGGGCCACTTGCAGGCCCAAAACCGATGCGGAAATGATCGCTACAGCTAGCAGCTCCCGCATTTTTGGCTTGTCAGTCGACGAAAGGTGGCTCATGGAATTCTCTAATCTGGGAGAAAGAATAACCACGAAGGGCAGAAAGGATTCAGTGATGCGGGATGTGTGATCTCTGTGTACTCTGTGGTTGATCCCCCGGCCGTCATCGCTTATTCCGAATGGCCCCGGTCATTGGGACGAAGCGCACCGGGAGCAGTTCTTCTGTTTTGATCTTTCCCTCTTGGTCCTTGGTAATCACCATCAAACGCTGAACTTCGAAGGTTCCTCCAACTGGAATTACCATGCGGCCACCTTCACGCAGTTGCTCAATCAAAGGGGGAGGGATGTGCCCGGCGGCGCAGGTGACGATAATTCCATCGAATGGAGCCTCCTCGGGCCAGCCAAAATAGCCGTCACCTATTTTCGCCTTTATTGTTAGATAGCCAAGTTTCTGCAGACGCTCTCCAGCCTCTTCTCCGAGGGCGCGGATGATCTCAATGGTAAATATTCTGGCCGTTAATTCAGAAAGTACTGCCGCTTGGTAGCCGCTGCCAGTGCCTATTTCCAAAACCTTGGCATCCGGTTTAATCTTGAGAGCTTCGGTCATGAGCGCCACGATGTAGGGCTGAGAAATAGTCTGGCCATGGCCGATGGGAAGGGGTCGGTCCGCATGGGCGGCACGCTTCAAAGCCCGAGGGACGAAAAGATGTCGGGGCACCTGACGCATGGCTTCCAATACTGCTTTGTCACGCACCCCGGGAAGGCGATGAATCATCTGACTCCGTACCATCAGGGAGCGTTCTCGCTGATATTCAGAAAAGCGGGGAGGTGTCCAACTCGTGTTGCCAGGCTGGGAAGGCTGCATTTTCTGATCTTGTTCGCTGAGTGCGGAGGGCTGCGCTGCGCCAATAAGGATGAAGATTCCTACAATTATGATTAGGATGCGAATGCTGGGGAAATGGCTCAGCTTCATAGATGCACTTTGGATTAAGTTTCAGGCTTTATACGGAGCAAGATAGCAAAGGGTGAACAGGTGGGTCAAGGAGGTGTATTTGGGATGGTGGACAAATAGCTCTGAGATTTGACTGATGATCAGCGAATGGTTACCTTAACTGTGAATACAGAATGAGGAGGTGAAGCTTATGGAAAACGATCTTACTCGTTCTCCCTTGGCCCATGAGGAGGAATGTGACTGTTGTTGCGGTTGTGACAGCTTCGCTGAGAGAGATGACTACCCCAAGGATGAAGATGGGAATCCCATTTACCGTCCATTATGAGCGAGAGTATACCCTACAGTTCAAAAGGCCCGCCTAGGCGGGCCTTTTTTACTACTCCTCACACCAAAAAGCAGCGGACCCGATTAACCCTCGGCTCCTACAGATAAAACTTGTAAGCAGCCTACAAGCTCCTCGGGTCCGCACTTACAGGTTACAGTACAGTACATGTCCGAGTCAAGAGGAAAATCCGGTCCTCACCACTAAGTCTAGGTCTTATAATAATATTCTTTCTGGCCGGCTAGAAGAAATCCCGTGCCAATTCCCAAATCTCTGGCGACCGCCACAATCTGGACTTAAACAGCTCCCGGTGGTTGATGAACTCTGTGGGCAAGCGGTCATAAAACTTATCAAAAAGCTCTTCATGCGATCTGGCTTCTTTGACTGATTCCTGACGATCCACGGACATGATCTCATAAAACGTCTCAGGATCGAAATCCAATCCCTCCCAGTGGATATCTTCATGGCGAGGCATATAACCGATTGGGCTCTCTACGCCATATCCCCGGCCGCGAACTCGATCGATGATCCATTTGAGAACTCTCATGTTTTCGGCAAACCCTGGCCAGAGAAATTTGCCCTCCTGATCCTTTCTGAACCAGTTGACTCTGAATATTCGAGGTGGATCGGGAAGCTGTCGCCCCATGTGCAGCCAGTGGATCCAGTAGTCGGCCATATTGTACCCACAGAAAGGTAACATGGCCATTGGATCTCGCCGCATTGGTGGGAGAGCTTCTTCAGCGGCCGCCGTTGCTTCGGAACCCATCGTCGCAGCGAGATAGACGCCGTGAGACCAATCAAAAGCCTGGAAAACAAGGGGAACATCTCTACTCATGCGGCCGCCGAAGATGAACGCTTTGATAGGAACACCTTTCGGATTATCCCATTCCGGATCGAAAGTGGGACACTGGGCAATGGGCGCAGTAAAGCGGGCATTGGGATGAGCGGCCGGCCTGCCAGCATCCGGTGTCCAATCCTGTCCTTTCCAATCTATCAAATGAGCTGGAGGTTGGTCGGACATACCTTCCCACCACACGTCGCCATCGTCTGTGAGAGCCACGTTAGTGAAAATGCAGTTTTTGTTCAGGGTCAGCATGGCATTGGGATTGGAGTTCATGTTAGTTCCCGGGGCCACGCCAAAGAATCCCGCCTCGGGATTGATGGCTCTGAGGCTTCCATCCGAAGCAGGCTTGAGCCAGCAAATGTCATCGCCAACGGTTGAGATCTTCCAACCTTCGAATCCCTTTGGCGGCACCAGCATGGCGAAGTTGGTTTTGCCGCAAGCGCTGGGAAAAGCCGCGGCCACATAAGTCTTTTTGCCATCGAGATCTTCCACTCCCAAAATCAGCATATGCTCAGCCATCCACCCTTCATCCCGGGCCATGACGCTAGCGATTCTCAAAGCAAAACATTTTTTACCCAAGAGGGCATTGCCGCCGTAGCCGCTACCAAAGGAATAAATAGTCCTCTCTTCCGGGAAGTGACTGATATAAGTGTTTTCTGGATTGCACGGCCACGGAACGTCTTTCTGGCCTGGTTCCAAAGGAGCGCCTACCGAATGGAGGCAGCGAACAAAAGTCCCTTGTTCTCCAAGAACATCTAGGGCAGGCTTTCCCATCCGCGTCATAATCCGCATATTTACCACCACGTAGGGGGAATCGGTGATCTCCACGCCGATATGGGCAATTGGTGACCCTAATGGTCCCATACTGAAGGGAATGACATACATGGTTCGACCGCGCATGGAGCCGTCGAAGAGTATCTTCAATTTTTCTTTCATTTCAGCTGGATGTACCCAATTGTTGGTGGGGCCAGCGTCAGATTTATTGATCGGGCAGACAAAAGTGCGGCTTTCGACCCGCGCCACGTCTCTGGGATCAGAACGGGCGAGAAAGCTATTAGGACGTTTTTCTTCGTTAAGACGAATGAAAGTCCCGCTCTCAACCATTTGGTCACAAAGCTCGTCATATTCCCTCTGTGAACCGTCACAGATATAGACCCGATCAGGTTTGCAAAGAAAAGCTATGGTTCTAATCCAGTTGAGGAGGATCTCGTTGTTGGTTTTTGCTCCGTCAATTTGTAGATCCTTCATGCTGTGCCTCCAATGCTTGAGTTCCCTGAGAATGAACGAATTTTTAATAATAATTGACTTTGGCTTTAAAGGCCATGGCCATTTGCGAATGAGCTTTTTCTCTAGAAAAAAATTGTTATTTGTGGGAGGCTTTTTGGCAGCAGGCAGAGAGGATATTTCGAATTTCGAATTGCGGATTTCGGATTTTCAATTTCGAAATTTCAAGCCTAATCTGTAGTGACTAAAATCAAGACCTGGAGGAGGATGGGGAAGTGGATTTGTACGAAGCCATAAAAGAGAGGAGAAGTATCCGCAAGTTCAAAAAGATTCCAGTGGCAAAAGATCTTCTTGAGAAGATCTTTGACGTCGCCCTGTGGGCGCCTTCGGGGATGAACAGGCAAAACTGGAAATTCTTCGTTTTGGCGGGGGAAAGGAAAGAAGAGCTCGTATCAATCTCTGCCATCAGTTTCGAATACCTGGAGCCACAGCTTCAGGAGCGTTTTGCTGACAAACCAAAAATCGTCGAGGCAACCCGAAGGTTTTTCAAGCGGTTAGGTGGAGCGCCGGTGGTGGTCTGCGCCTTCTTTGAGCCGGCCAATATGGAGGATGTCACCAGTTTTCAGAATGTGGCTGCTGCCATCCAGAATTTGCTAGTGGTGGCCCATGCAGAGGGATTGGGAAGTTGTTGGATGACGGGTCCGCTAACAGTTGGCGAGGAAATCAGCCGCTTTCTGGGAGTGAAGGATATGACCTTGGTGGCGGTAATACCCATGGGATATCCGGACGAAACCCCAAAGATCCCACCCCGCCGACCTGATCGGGTGGTCTATCAGGGGTTTTAGTAAAGCATGGAGCATGGAGCATAGGGCATGGAGCGAGGTCGGTAGATTAAACAGGAATGGCAATCATTTTGGTTGCTTCAATTGTGTCTAACTTCGCCATAACAATCATATTCTCGATGGCCGTGTCAGCTTGGACCAACACTGGCAGGTAATTGTCAGAAAAGCCGCACAGCAAGCCGGTTGCCTTATCTTGCCGATTCTCTACTAGCACGGGCCGTACTTTTCCAAGAAACCGATTTTGGAAAGTCAACCTTTTGCTCTTGTCCAACTCTCTGAGCAACTGGCAACGCTGGCGAATCACAGCTGGAGATATCTGTTCCTCCATGGCAGCCGCAGGGGTACCAGGGCGGGGTGAGAAGGGAAAAATGTGTAGGTAGGCTATGGGCAGAGATTCAATCAAGCGATAGGTGTTCTGGAACCTTTCCTCGGTTTCGCCAGGGAAACCCACCATTACATCCACTCCCACAGCTAGATCGGGAATGCGGTGAATGGCCTCTAAGACTATTTGACGGTAGAAATTGGGATGATAGTGGCGATTCATCCGGTTGAGTATGGCGGCATCACCACTCTGGAGGGGGATGTGCAGGTGGGGGCAGATTTTGGGCTCGGAAGCTATGAGCGCCAGCAAATCGGCCGAGATCTCTCCCGGTTCCAGAGAACTGAGCCGCAGGCGAGGGGGTGGGTAGTGTCCAAGAATGGCGCGGAGAAGTCCAATTAGTTCCTGCTGCGGCTTTAGGTCGAACCCCCATTGTCCTAAATGAATGCCCGTAAGGACAATCTCCTGATAACCGTTATCAAGGAATTTTTTCACCTGCTCGAGAATAGACTCCAGGGGTATACTGCGGCTACGACCTCGGGCATAGGGGACTATACAATAGGAGCAGAAAGCGTCGCAGCCGTCCTGGGTCTTGAGAAAGGCCCGAGTTCTGTGGGAAAAGGCTGCAAAGACCAAAGGGGTGGGAGCAGGTGCATTACGAGCATTTTCAAGGTGGATAGAAGTAGAAGTATATTCATCTCCTATAGAGATATAGTCCAGGAGTGCCAACTTTTCGCTGGTTCCAAGTATGTGAGTGACCCCGGGGATGGCTGAGATTTCCTCTGCGGCAATCTGAGAATAACAGCCCATGACCACTATTTTTGCTTCACTGTTTAGACGGGCGGCCCTGCGGATGAGCTGCCGCGATTGCATGGCTGCCCTGCTGGTGACAGCACAAGTGTTGATGCAGTACAGGTCGGCCTCTTCGGTAAAGGGACGGATGTGAAAGTTACCTTTGCAAAGTTTCTCTTCGAGGTAGGCCGATTCGCACTGATTGACCTTGCAGCCTAAAGTTGCCAATGCTACTGTTTTCATGCAATCACCCGCTCAATAATGCCACCCCCCAAAACTTCCTCATTCCGATAAAAAACAGCTGACTGCCCGGGAGTGATGGCTTCCTGCGGCTCTAAAAAGTTGACTACTATCTCCTCTTCTCCTGTGTCGACCACGGCCGGCGCTTCTTTATGGCGTGAGCGCACCTGCACCAATGCCTCAAAGTTCGGGGAAGGTGGAGAGGTGGTAATCCAGTTGACACTTTTTACCAGTAGTTCTTTGCGGTGGAGATCGCCCTTGCTACCAACCCTTACAATGTTTGAGTCAGGCTCCAACCCAACCACATAATAAGGGGCGGAAGCGGGAATGCCAATTCCCCGTCGCTGGCCAATGGTATAGCGGTGTATTCCTTCATGTTTCCCTATTTGTCGATCCTCGAGATCTAGGACGGGTCCAGGTCCGGGCAGATCTGGTCCCAGGTGGTGCTCCAGGAAGTCCCTGTAGTCGCTCTGGGAAATGAAGCAGATTTCTTGGCTTTCCGGTCGGTAATATCCACCCATGCCAGCCTCTGCAGCGAGTTGCTTTACTTCGCTTTTAAGATGTTCCCCGAGGGGGAAAAATGTCCGGGCCAATTGGACCTGATTGAGGCCGTAGAGGAAGTAAGATTGGTCTTTAGCTCGGTCTCGGCCCCGGAAAAGACGGAAATACCCATTAGAGCTATCATAAAAAATTCTAGCATAATGGCCGGTTGCAAGGTTGTTTGCCCCTAGTTCAGCCGCTTTTTCTCTGAGCAGAGAAAACTTGATCCTTGGATTACAGATCACACAGGGGTTAGGGGTCTTACCTTTCCTGTAGGCATCAACAAATGGTTCGATCACCTGCTTTTGGAAGGCTTGGCGGAGATCTACTATATGAAGAGGAACAGCAAGCAGGGCTGTAATCTCCCTGATCTGCTGGCTTGGCTCCGGTGGATCCTCCGGACGCAGTATCATGTGCAGAGCTAACACGGGGTGACCTTGCTGTTTCAACAGCAAGGCGGTAACCATGCTGTCAACGCCACCGCTGACTGCCACGGCCACGGTTTCTTTTCTTCCGGGTTTGTGGGGTTGCAAACCTTCCTCATAAAGCCTCGGCCCGATCGATGCTCACGATCATGGCCCTTACCGGACAGGTGTTTACACATAGTTCACAACCGCTGCACTTATCTGGATCGAAGAGCACATGCATGCTGGGCCGTTCGATGTTGAGTGCTCCTGTGGGACAAACAGCAGTGCAAGCGCCACACTCGAAACATTTGTCCATGTCTCTCTGAATATCTTGCGCTACGGTGTCCACAATTACTCCCCTCCGTTCGAGGTAGCGGATACCACGGTTGTAGTCTTTGCGGCTCTGCCCCTGAAGTTCCATGACCACCATACCTTCGCGGCGAGGGTAGACGGTGGCCTTAAGGATGTTGAAGGTCAGGTCGTAATCGCGCACTAAATTGGCGATGATGGGTTCATTTACTATTTCTTTGGGAAACCTCAGCACAAGCATTTTGGCATACATGGTAATCCTTCCTAAATGGTGTCCATCGACTGATATGGATTCCGGATGGGCACAGACCAAATAAGAAATTTCAAGCTCTAGTGAGCATCGCTGGGTATAAAATATATAATCCGCCTTGTCAAATTTTTCCGCTGTTGCTTGTTAGTGGTTTCGGAATTGTCCCTCCCCGTGAGAAGTGCGGTTCTGATGCTTATAGTATGATCAATAGGCTAAATATGCTTTAGTTGTACCCCTTGCCCAGATCTAGTATAGTTCAGACTTTGTCGACCTTAATACCAGGGCAAAATTGGAGTAAGCCATGACTACTTCGACGCCATTTCAACGCCGTTTGCAGAAGTTGAAGGAATTGCTGAGCGATAAGCCCTTTGATACCTTCATGGTCTCAGAGCCATGGAATCGGGCTTATCTCAGCGGTTTTTGGGCAGAGGATATGCAACTTACCGAGTCCTCCGGTTTTCTTTTTATCAATGGAGGGGCTCAAGTGCTGGCCACGGATTTTCGCTATCAGGAGCAAGCCGAAAAAGAAGCCCCGGACTTTCAGGTAGTGATCTACCGGGAGAACCTTGCCAATATTTTGCCGGAGATCTTTGCCAGTCTGTCAACTCGAAATCTCGGGTTTGAGAACCACCATCTGACTTATGATCGGTTTTTAAAGATCAAGGAATCCATGCAGAAATGGAGCCCGGAGGGGGAATTACTCCCGGCGGGCGAGTTGGTGGAAGGATTGCGCGTTGTAAAAGAGATGGAAGAAATTGAGGCCATTAGAGAGTCCCTGGCACTGACCGAGTCCGTGCTTGATATCATTGTGGCCGAAGCAGCAGTAGGAAAAACAGAAAGAGAACTGGCCTGGCGTATCGAACAACTTATGCGTGAGGCGGGTGCGGAAGCGGTATCTTTCCCCCCCATTGTCGCCTCCGGACCCTTGGCCGCCATGCCACATGCCGTGGTAAGTGATCGGCAGCTACAGGAGTCTGAGACCATAATTATTGACTTGGGTGCCAGATTGGATCATTACTGCTCGGATATGACCAGAACACTCATACTGGGAGAGCCAGGCGACAAAACACGTAGGATCTATGCCACTGTCCGGGAAGCTCAATTGCGCGCTATTGAGGCAGTGCGATCCGGGATCTCATCTTTTGAGGTAGATCGGGTGGCCCGCGATTGCATTACCTCTGCAGGCTACGGTGATCACTTTGGTCATGGCCTCGGCCACGGGGTTGGGCTCGCAGTGCACGAAAAGCCGGGTTTCGGTAAAAGCAACTCGATGATACTCGAGGAGAACATGGTGGTCACCATCGAACCGGGTATCTATCTTCCTGGCTGGGGTGGGGTGAGGTTGGAAAACATGGCGCGAGTGACCGCCGATGGCTGTGAAGTGCTTAATAAAAACGAATTTTTCTATTCATTTTAAAAAGGCACAAGGCCTAAGGCAAAAGGCGCAAGGCTTTTGGCACAGAGCATGGGGCATGGAGCATAGAGTAAGGAGCCAGGAGTCAGAATCCAGAATTCAGGAGAAAAGCAATCTAGATTGAGTTTCTTTCAACGACTGGCTACTGACTACTTTTTTGTGGTGCCTAGTGCTTAGTAGACCCTAGGTTGGATACTGCCCACCGACAATGGGCTGGAGGGTGTAGCATGAAAGAACAAACATTCCGGACTGAGACCGACTCAATGGGTGAAGTGCAGGTTCCGGCATCAGCCTATTACGGCGCCCAGACCCAAAGGGCGGTGCAAAACTTTCCCATCAGCGGTTTGAGGTTCTCCCGGGCATTTATTCGTTCTTTGGGGTTGGTTAAAGGAGCAGCGGCTAAAGTCAATCTGGAGTTGGGCTTTATCTCCCGAGAGGTGGCCGGGGCAATCAGCCAGGCAGCAGGGGAGGTGGCAGAGGGGAAGCTCGATGATCACTTCCCTGTTGATATCTTTCAGACGGGGTCAGGGACGTCTACCAATATGAACGCAAATGAGGTCATTGCCAACCGGGCAATTCAACTGCTTGGCGGAACGGTTGGAACAAAGTCTCCCATTCATCCGAACGATCATGTGAACATGGGGCAATCGTCGAACGATGTGTTCCCCTCGGCGATCCATATTGCTGCCGTTACCTTGATCGAGAACCGGCTGCTTCCCAATCTCGAAGAACTGAGGGATAAACTAAGGACGAAATCCGGGGAGTTCG
>CP070689.1:1491842-1526920 GCA_020353155.1 Deltaproteobacteria bacterium
CCACTGTCCTCCACAACCCACACCGCCCCACCAACCCCGACGCGCTATCAGCCGCTCTCTGAACCGCTGGTCCTCCATCTCACTCTCCTTTATTACACTCCTGGTGACTTGTACGCTGTTAGTCATTTTTTGCATTGATTGGTATTTTTTGATTTTCAATCCGAAATCCGAAATCCGAGATCCGAATTCAGCACTCCAGTGCTCCCGAACTTCACCTCGCACTCCAGTGCCTGACTTAAGGCGTGCTTCTCCCCCTGAGTATAAAGAAAGAGCGTGACATGGATGACCAGCGGTTCTTCTACAGCCTGAACCAGCGTCCGCCTTTTTGGCGCAATCTCTTATATGGAGCACAGTGGGCACTGATTATGTTCCCCGCTTTGGTTATAGTGGCCTCTATTTCTGCAAAGGCACTCAACTTGCCCACCGAGGAGGAGGTGGCGTTTTTTCAAAAAATTCTCTTAGTCGCAGGAACTTTTACCACCTGGCAAACTTTGGGCGGGCACAAGTACCCTCTGCAAGAAGGACCAGCCACCGCACTGCTCCTCACCTTTGTTATTCTGGCACCCAGCGGGTTGGCGGCAATTAAAGGAGGTTTCTTAATTGGTGGTCTGATTCTTTTCTTAATTGGGCGGCTTCGTTGGATGCACTACATCACGGACTATTTCACGCCAAACGTAGTTGGAGTAATACTTCTGCTAATTGCTTTCACCCTTCTGCCTTATTTGCTACCACTGCTGATTGGCGTTGATCCGGCCCATCCCAACGGCGACGGCGCAGTGTTTGCCGCCTCTTTGGCGCTGATAATCCTCATTGCCATCTTGTCCCACTGGTTGAAAGGGTTTTGGCAGACGACAGCTATGATAGTGGGACTGGTGGTGGGCACATTTATTTTCTGGTTCTGGGGCTTGATGGATCTTCAACCGGTGAGGGAGGCATCCTGGTTTTCTCTTCCCACCCACCTTTGGACAGGAATGCCTCGATTTGATCTGCCCGCCGTCATTTCATGCTTCTTTGCCTATCTGGCCGTGGTGGTTAATTCAGTGGGAAGCATTCATGGAGTCGGGGAGATCGTGGGGAAGGAGGATCTAACAAAACGGGTGGATCGAGGAATCGGGGTCACCGGTTTAGCCGGAGTGGCGGCTGCAGGGCTAGGTGTAGTGGGCACGGTTAGTTATTCTAGCAGTCCCGGCGTGATCCTGGTTACCAGAGTGGCAAGCAGATATTCTCAGGCCATGTGCGGCATAATCTTACTGCTCGCTGCTTTCATACCACGACTGAATGCTTTATTAACTGCAATACCCGCAACGGTAGTCGGTGCTGCCCTGTGTGTTGCTTTGGGTTCCCAAGTGGGGGCAGGGATCTCGGTGATTACCGCAGGGGGAAGGACGATGGCAGGCCGGGATTACCTGGTTGTGGGGTTACCTGTAATTATAGGAACATTGGTTGCAGCGTTGCCACCATCATTTTTTGCAATCCTCCCTGCGTCAATAGGAGTGATCGTGGGCAATGGCCTAGTTATGGGTATCGTACTGGTACTCGTCTTGGAGCATTTATTGCTGCGAAATCGTTAAGATGCAGCTTAGCGGCTGCGTCCGTTGTGATTTTTGCATAGAGCATAGGGCATAGGGTATGGAGTAAGGAGACGGATATGACCGAAGGAATTAACTGTCCAAAGTGTGGTAGTTTGGTTTACAGATACAGAAATCCTATACCCACAGTGGATATCATAATTGAACTGGATGGAGAAGGAATAATTTTGATCAAGCGGGCTAAAGAACCTTTTGGTTGGGCGATACCTGGCGGTTTTGTGGATTACGGCGAGTCCCTCGAAGATGCAGCCCGGCGTGAAGCCTTGGAAGAGACCTCTCTCGAGGTAGAGCTCTTAGGGCAGCTTGGTGCTTACTCTGCTCCTGATCGGGACCCACGCCACCACACCATCTCGGTGGTTTTCTTAGCTCACGCTCGAGGTAGGCCAGAGGCCAAAGATGATGCCCTTGAGGTGGGAGTGTTTACCAAAGAAAATCTGCCGTCACCGCTAGCTTTTGATCATGGGCAAATTCTGGCAGACTACTTCGACCTCAGCGGGAATTGATTAATTGACTGGCTTTACTCCTCGCCAAAGCGTTCGGCCATCCTTTGACGGCCAGGCATGCAAAAATGTTGCTTTTCAATTTGCTCGGCCCGACTAAGAAAAACTCCAAGCCTAGCTGGATTCACCCAAGATCTTTTCCCGCAGCTTTTTCTCTACTACCTCCGGTACGAGGCCGGTTACACTACCTCCCGCCTGAACTACCTCCTTGATTATTCTAGATGAGATGTATATCCAACGTGCACCGGTCATCAGATATAAAGTTTCCGGCCTTCGATTCAACTTCCGGTTCATAAGAGCCATCTGAAACTCGTACTCGAAGTCGCTTACGGCTCGTAAACCTCTGAGAATGGCCATAGCGCCGCATTTCTCAACGTAGTCCACCAGCAGCCCTTTGAAGCTGTCAACCTTGATACGATGGGGCTTCGCGTGATTGGCCAGACTGGCGCGAATAAGTTCAAGCCGTTCCTCGAGGGTAAAGAGCGGTTCTTTCGCCGGGTTCTCAGCCACGGCAATGATAATGTTGTCGAACATCTTTAAAGCTCGCTCCAATAGATCCAAATGCCCGTTGGTGATAGGGTCAAAGGAGCCAGCATAGACAGTCACTCTGTCGTCTTTCATTTTTTTCTATTCTCCCCGTGAGTAGAAGCTCACTCCAGTGGTTCCATAAACCCTCATAGTCTCGCGGTGAAGACAACCATAGGTTGAAGTGAGATTCTCGTCAATGGCATGCTCGCTAACCACGGTGGCAGCTGGGTTAAGAAGCTTGCCGGTTCCGAGTTGCTCCAAGCAGCGCTGGGTCAACCCCCGTCCGTAAGGAGGATCCAGAAAAACTAGGTCAAAGCTGTAATTTTTGTTGATTAAGCTCTTGAGGCCCCGGCGCAAATCCAGCTTATAGACCCTGGCATTCTCGGGGTTGCCACAGGCAGCTAAGTTGCGGCCTATCAGCCGTATGGCAGCAGGATGCTGGTCCACTATGACCACAGAGATTGCGCCGCGACTGAGTGCCTCTAATCCCATGGCCCCGGTGCCGGCGAAAAGATCAAGAACACTTAGTTCACTAAGATCATAACCGAGAATATTGAAAATGGCCTCCCTCACCCGCTCCGCCGTGGGTCGCAGCCGCTTCCCCTTGGGGGTGGCCAAGCGGAGCCCTTTATACTTACCGGCGATAATTCGCAATTTGGACCTCAGCCACGGAAGAACCAAAAAAGCGTGATACACCAAAAAACAATCACCACCAGGCTCAAACGGTCTCCCTTCGACAGACGCATACTCTTGAGGGTCTGCTTTTCTACGGTCTGGCCGTAGCCCCGGACTGCCATTGCAGTGGCCAACTCCTCGGCCCGTGCCAAAACATTATAGAGTAGGGGCAGAAAAATGCCATGGAATTTTTCTAAGCGGTTGCGCCAGGTTCCGGACTTGAGATCAATACCCCGCGCCGTTTGGGCTTCAATAATCCTTTCCGCCTCTTGACCTAGAATGGGAAGAAAGCGAATGCAGAGGAGCATGGCTAGACATAGATCCGCCACTGGAATGCGGACTCTTTTCAGAGGGCCGCCAAATTTTTCCAAAGCTCGAAGCAATTCCATGGGTGAAGTGGTCAGGGTAAGAATGGAGGAAAACAATATAAAGAGAGCGAGTTGGCCCCCGATGCGCACTGCTTGATAAACCCCTTCTCGAGTAACAGCCAGCGGTCCCAAATTAAAAGGAAGAATTGGTTGTCCTGAAGTGAAAAAGAGCTGCAAGCAAGCGGTCAAAAGGAAAAGCCAGCCAAAGGGTCGCAATCCACGAATAACATTAGTAAGTGGCAGGTGAGAAAACCGTATCAGCCAGAGGGCGGCGACAAAAAACATAGCCAGTCCCCAAAGTCTATCAAGGGAGAAAAGTGTAATTCCACTCAGGAACAAACCTAAAAGCTTTACCCGCGGATCGAGGGAGTGAATTGCTGACTCAGTGGGGTAATAATGGCCAAGTGTGAGATCTCGGAGGAATTTCATTAATGCAAATGCCTAAAGTGTCTAAAATGCCTAAAATCCCTGAAATTGGGAGTAATAAGACTTTAGCAGACTGGGTTCTTACCCTTTGAGGCTTTTCGGCCTCTGACCTTAAAATATAGGGGCGGGGACTTCGACGAGCTCAGTCGTGCCGTTTATCCCCGCCCGCATATTTTTCTGAGACAACAAGCCACCCCTGGGAGCAGGGCAAAACTAGAGATACTCCTTCGCCAAAACCTCAGCAATCTGTACCGTGTTGAGGGCAGCACCCTTGCGTATGTTGTCAGCCACTATCCACAGGTCAAGCCCATTTTCAATGGAAATGTCCTCTCGGATTCTTCCCACCAGGGTCTCATTAATACCGGCCGCGTCCAATGGCATTGGATAAATTCGTTCATCTGGATTGTCCATCACTCTCACACCTGGGGCTTGAACCAGGATAACTCTGGCTTCTTTGGCAGTAAGCTTACTTTTGGTTTGGATGTTCACGGCCTCCGAGTGGCCATAGAATACCGGGATGCGCACGGTGGTTGCGCTCACCCGGATGGTGGAATCTTCCATTATTTTCTGGGTTTCATGGACCATTTTCATTTCTTCTTCAGTGTAGCCGTTTTCCAGGAAGCTGCCGATGTGGGGGAAGCAATTAAAGGCGATTCGGTATGGATAAACCTCAGGTTTGGCTTCCTGAAAATTGAGTAAATTTCTGGTTTGGCTGGTCAATTCTTCCATTGCCCGTTTTCCGGTGCCTGAAACCGCCTGGTAAGTTGACACCACCACCCGCTCGATCCCGGCAGCGTCGTATATGGGTTTGAGAACCACCACCATTTGAATGGTAGAGCAGTTAGGGTTGGCTATGATTCCTTTTTTTTCGTATTCGGCAACGGCGTGAGGATTTACTTCTGGTACCACTAGAGGTACATCGGGGTCCATGCGCCAGGCACTGGAATTGTCTATTACTACACAGCCGGAATTGGCAGCGGCCGGGGCAAATTCTCGACTCGGTCCGGCGCCTGCAGAGAAAAGGGCTATATCCAGTCCTTCAAAAGAATCCGCACGGAGTTCCTCAACGGGCAAGTCCTCACCACGGAACTCTAGGGTCTTGCCAACAGAGCGGGAAGATGCCAGGAGCTTGAGGGAGGCTAGAGGAAACTCCAGCTCTTGGAGGATCTTGATCATCTCATTGCCCACCGCGCCCGTGGCGCCGGCTACCGCTACGTGATACTCTTTCGCCATTGGTCTTAACCTCTCATCTAATATGCTAGTTAAGCTTCCGAGATGTATTTCACCACCAAGTCGCCAACTTCTTGGGTGGTGTAACCCATGCGGCCAGCATCCATGCTTTTAATGTCATCTTTTACCACTTTTTTGATAGCTCCTTCAACCTGACGTCCTGAACTTTCTTCGCCCAGGTCATCCAGAAGCATGGCCAAGGCGGCTATGGCTGCCAAAGGATTAATCATGTTTTTCCCGGTGTATTTCGGGGCTGAACCTCCGATGGGCTCAAACATGGATACACCCTCTGGATTTATGTTGCCGCCGGCTGCTATGCCCATACCCCCCTGAATCATGGCGCCAAGATCGGTGATAATGTCACCGAACATATTGTCAGTCACTATTACATCAAACCATTCCGGATTTTTCACCATCCACATGCAAAGAGCGTCAACGTGAGCGTAGTCCGTTTCAATATCCCGGTATTCCTCGGCCACTTCATGAAAGGTACGCTCCCACAGGTCGAAGGCATAGGTAAGCACATTGGTCTTGCCACAGAGAGTTACCTTTTTTCGCCCCTGGCGACGGCAGAGTTCAAAAGCATAACGGATACAGCGTTCCACGCCTTTGCGGGTATTGACCGATTCCTGGACGGCCACTTCGTCCGGGGTTCCCTTTCTCAAAAAGCCACCACTGCCAACATAGAGCCCTTCGGTATTTTCTCGGACCACCACGCAGTCAATGTCTTCAGGCTTCTTGTCTCGCAGAGGGGTCCAGACCCCTGGATAAAGCACCACCGGGCGCAGATTGACATATTGGTCAAGAGCGAAGCGAATGGTTAATAGGATGCCCTGTTCCAAGATACCGGGTGGAACCTCAGGGTGACCGATGGCACCTAAATAAATGGCGTGCAAACCTTTGAGCTCTTTAAGAACTGAGGCGGGTAAAGTTTCACCAGTTTTCAAATAACGATCTCCGCCCAAATCATACTTAATAAGATCATAGGAGAAACCATTGCGCTCAGCAACGGCTGCAAGCGCTTTTAAACCTTCCGTCACAACCTCAGGGCCGGTACCATCACCAGGTATCACGCCGATCCGATAACTGTTCGCCATCATATCCTCCCAAGGGCTAATTTAAACCACGAAGGTCACGAAGGTCACAAAGTAATAAAAGATGTGAGATCCGAGGTGTGCGGCATTGCACTGCTGTTTCTTCTCACATCCCATATCCCACATCCATTGTTTTACATTTGTCTCTGATTTAAGAATCTCTACAATGTATTCACTCAGAAGAACTGAGACGTTTCATAACATAGGGAATTAATCCACCGGCGGCCACCAACTCTTGCATAAAAACCGGCACTGGTTGTGCTTTGTAGTGGAGATTTCTACTCTTGTTGAAAATCGTACCGGCAGTAAGATCTATTTCTAGCTCATCTCCTGTGACGATGTCTGTCGAGGCCTCAGGCGACTCCAAAATGAGGAGTCCCATATTAAAGGCATTGCGGTAAAAGATGCGAGCAAAACTAGCAGCAACTACGCAGCTTACCCCGGCTGCTTTAATGGCGATGGGGGCGTGTTCACGGGAGGAACCACAGCCGAAGTTGGTCTCAGCCACAATAATATCGCCGGGAGAGACCTTTTGTGGAAACTCAGGATCAGCATCTTCCATACAATGTTTTGCAAGCTCTTTAGGATCTGAAGTGTTCAGATAGCGAGCAGGGATGATGGCATCTGTGTCAATATCTGTCCCAAATTTCCACGCCTTGCCAGAGAGTTTCATTCGCACCTCCAGGGTTTGCAGAGCGCTATGTTTTACTAGGCACTAGGCAGTAAGCACTAGACACCAAATATCTGTTAACAAATGATTTTTTTAGGTGCTTAGTCCCTAGTGCTTAGTTAGACACTCCTCATCGCACGCCGGCATGCCGATCAATCCAACTTCCCAAAATAGCAAATGGCCCCTAAGCTAGTTCCTCCGGGCTGGCGATGCGACCTAATACGGCCGAGGCAGCGGCTACGGCGGGTGAGGCCAGATAAACTTCGCTTTCTGGATGACCCATTCGTCCGACGAAATTCCGATTAGTGGTGGCTACTGCCTTCTCGCCAGCAGCTAGAATGCCCATGTGCCCGCCCAAGCAAGGTCCGCAGGTCGGTGTGCTAATGGCAGCCTCCGCCTCGAGGAAAATTGCAAACAATCCTTCATCCATCGCCTGTCTATAGATGGCTTGGGTGGCTGGAATTATTAGGCAGCGCACGCCCGGTGCTATTCGGCGATCTTTTAGGATCTCGGCCGCTGCTCTCAGATCCTCGAGCCGACCGTTGGTACAGGACCCGATCACCACCTGATCAATGGGAATTTTGCCCAAAGATGAAACCGGTTGACTGTTTGCCGGTGAATGGGGGAGGGCCACTTGGGGTTCGATCTTGCTGACATCGTAACTGATGATTTGCTCATATAAAGCATCGTCGTCGCTCTGATAAAATTTATAGGTCCGCTGAGCCCTCTTCTCCACAAAAGCGCGAGTACACTCATCAGGGGCGATTATGCCGTTTTTAGCCCCGGCTTCAATGGCCATGTTGGCCATGGTCAGTCGCTGATCCATAGAAAGTTCAGCAATAACAGGACCGGTTAACTCCATGGCCCTATAGCGGGCTCCATCTACGCCGATTTGGCCGATAGTATAAAGAATTAGATCTTTGCCTGTAACCCAGGGACGCAAATTACCATGGTAAACAAATTTCATGGATTGCGGCACCCGGAACCAAGTGCGGCCGGTGATCATAACAGCAGCGAGATCTGTACTGCCCACTCCGGTAGCAAAAGCACCCAGTCCTCCGTAGGTGCAAGTGTGACTGTCGGCGCCAACCACCACATCTCCTGGGAGCACCAGGCCTTGTTCAGGCAAAAGTGCGTGTTCGATACCCATGCGTCCCACTTCAAAGAAATGGGGAAGTTTGTGCTCTGCGGCAAACTCACGCAGGAGCTGGCACTGTGCAGCCGATTCGATATCTTTGTTGGGCACGAAGTGATCAGGGACAAGGGCAACCCTCTCTGCATCATAGATCTTTTCGGCACCTGCCTGGCGAAATCGATCTATGGCTATGGGTGCAGTAATGTCGTTAGCAAGAGAGAAGTCAACATCCACCTCGATGAGTTCTCCCGGTTCAACTCTGTCCAGGCCGGCGTGGTCGGCAAGAATCTTCTCGGTAATGGTCATTCCCATTTTAAATGCCTTTGTCTTTGGTAGTTAATCACAGAAGTGTAACACGCGATATTAACATGCAGTTGACCTTGCTAAAAAGAAAAATTTCCCCTTCCGGGAACTGTTCGGTAGGGGAAATATGTTAGGCCGTGCAAGCGTGGCCAGGTGAGCCGCAATTCCCTATTTGAAAATGCTAAGGCAAGCGCATTCCTCGTCCCGCTCGGGCGGGGCGGCGGGAATAGCGAGCGAACTAAGATAAATTGGAATCTCTTCCTTATATTTCGAATCCCGCCAAAGGCGGGACAGGGAGCTTCAAATTTTCGCTCACTCTAAAAGAATGCTAGGCACCCCTCTTTATTCTCTTCCCTTTTTGATGGTGGGCGCTTCCTGGTTAAGGGCTTCATCAGTAACGGTTTGCCGACGGCTTCGCAAAAATCTAACTATGTAGCCAATTGGACCTGAGCTCACATAGACAAGTCCAAAAGTGAAAAGCATGATGGAAGGTTGGGCCGCAATTACCGAAAAAAGCAAGACTATGATAAATAGCGTCCGGAAAGGCATCCGCTGAAATCCATCAAATTCTTTGAAGCTGTTGAAAGGAATGCTGCTGACCATGAGAAAACCCAAGAGGTAAGTCATGGCCAGCAATAAGAAGTGCTTAGTAGGACCACTTCCTCCCATTCGATAGAAGAACAGCACTGTGGTGGCGACCATGAGTGCAGCACCAGGTATTGGGAGTCCTACGAAATGCTTCTTTGAAACTGAATCGGCCTGTACATTGAATCGCGCCAGGCGGAGAGCGCCGCAGGCAACAAATAGAAAGGCTGCGACCCACCCCAGTCGACCAAATGGTTCGAGGGCCCATAGATAAACGAGCACGGCAGGTGCTACACCAAAGGCCACCAGATCAGCCAAAGAGTCATACTCCAGGCCAAAGCGGCTGTTGGTACCTGTGAGCCTAGCGACTTTACCGTCTAAGATATCGAAGAGACAGGCGAAGAGTATTGCGATTGCTGCCGTCCTGAAATCATGGTTGATGGCAGCAACTATGCCATAAAAACCGCAGAAAAGGTTCCCTGTGGTTAAAAGGTTAGGGAGCAGGTAGATCCCTCGCTTCTTTTTGCGAGACTTTCGACTTTTTCGTTTTACCCCTTTGGCTGATGGTAACATAAAATACTCTCCCCTGCTTTAACGCGTTGCCCCTTGCTTACTACCGGTTGGCTGTTAGAGGGAACAAAAACGTCCAACCTGGAGCCAAAGCGGATCATACCGAAACGCTCGCCTCGCTGAACCCGCTCGCCCGGTTGCACCCAACAATCGATCCGCCTGGCAATCAGGCCGGCGATTTGCACGAAGACAATTTTTTCCCCTTCAGGGGTTCGCAAAACTACTGCGTTATGTTCATTATCAAGAGAAGCCTTATCCAAACTAGCAGCAAAAAATGTGCCCTTTTCGTAATGAATGCTCTCTACTTCGCCAGTGAGAGGGATTCGATTAACGTGGACATTAAAAATAGACATAAAGATGCTAATTTTCAAGGTCTCTTTGTTGAGAAACCTGTCTTCAAAAATCGGCCCCACAAATATGACCTTACCATCGGCAGGCGCCAGTATCGCGTGGGGGACCTGCGGAATTACCCTTTCGGGATCGCGAAAGAAGTTTATCACTAAAACCGTCAAGATTAAAGCCAATACGGTCAAAAATGTCCAACCCAAGAAGAAGAGCAGGATCAACAACACTAAAAGGCCAAGAATGTATGGCAGGCCTTGCTTGGCTATGGGGATCCGTCGCATAGTGTCAAAATCGAAATATCTGCCCGCCAGGCGAGCCTTGCGGGTCAAAATCCGCAACAAACATAGGGATATGGGATGTGAGATGTGCGATGTGGGAAAACAAAGTATCGTTGCCAGAATCTCAAATCCCGCATCACATATCTCAAATCGCCAGAAAAGCTACTTTTTCTTCAACCAGGGCATCATGGCACGGAGCTTGGCGCCCACTTGCTCTATAGGATGTTCTTTTTCCTGACTTCGCATTTTGTCGAAGTTGGGGCGGCCGGCCTCGTTTTCGGAGATCCATTCCCGGGCAAAGTCACCGCTTTGGACTTCTGCCAGAATCTCCCGCATAGTTTCCCGAGTTTCTTCGGTAATGATACGTTTACCCCGAGAGTAGTCCCCGTACTCAGCCGTATCACTGACAGAGTATCGCATAAAAGAGAGGCCTCCCTGATAAAATAAGTCAACTATGAGCTTCAGCTCGTGAAGGCACTCAAAGTAAGCAATTTCTGGCTGGTAGCCAGCCTCGACCAAGGTATCAAATCCGGCCTTGACCAGCTCGGACACTCCACCACAAAGTACTGTCTGTTCTCCAAAAAGGTCGGTTTCTGTTTCTTCCTTAAAGGTTGTTTCAATCACCCCTGCCCGGGTGGCCCCCAATCCTTTGGCATAAGCGAGGGCGGTCTCCAGGGCGCGTCCAGTGGCATCCTGGTGAATGGCAAGTAATGACGGCACCCCCGCACCTCTCTCATATTCGCTCCGCACCAAATGGCCGGGCCCTTTAGGTGCGACCATCACCACGTCAATTTTGGGGTCAGGTTGGATTTGACCGAAGTGGATATTAAAGCCATGGGAAAATACCAGAGTCTTACCTTTCGTCATGTGGGGGGCCACATCTCCAGTGTACAGCCTTGCCTGGACATGATCCGGAGTGAGAACCTGAACAACCTGAGCTTTTTCTGTTGCTTCTGCTGCGGAAACGGGCTCGAAGCCGTGCTCCTTAGCCAGGTCGTAGTTAGGTCCGCCCTTGCGCTGGCCGACGATAACATCCACGCCACTATCTCTCAAATTCTGAGCCTGGGCGTGACCCTGACTACCGTAGCCAATGATTGCCACTTTCTTGCCCTTAAGTACACCCAGATCGGCATCGGAATCGTAGTAGATTTTCACGGTATCCTCCTGTAACGGTGATAGTATATAAAAGCCTAGTTTTGTAGGATAATTCCAGATTCAGTAAACTGCAGAGATCGCTGATAGGAGGAGAGGCAGGGCGGTTTTTCTATACTTCTCCACTTCTCAATCAAATAGATGGATATGGGCAGCAGATTCAGTAGAGCGACCCGCCTTTATTTCTTCTTGCTATTTTTTTTGCTGCGGGCAATGGCGACTTTTCCTGTTCTGACCACCTCAACGATTCCTTGTTGAGCCAGTAGGTCTAAAATCGCCTCTATTTTTCCTTCATCACCGGTTACTTCGATGGTAAAGTAATTCGGACTGACATCGACCACCTTACCCCTAAAGATATCAACTATACGGAGTGCCTCGGCGCGGGTATGAGCCTCGGCCTTGACCTTGATCAAGGCCATCTCCCGGTCCACAAATTTCACTTCACGGAAATCGACAACCTTGATCACGTTTATCAGCTTGTTCAGCTGCTTGACGATCTGTTCCATGATCGTCTCGTCACCGGTGGTCACCAAGGTGATGTGAGAAACTTGCGGATCAAGGGTAGGGGCCACGGTCAGGCTTTCAATATTAAATCCCCTGCCACTGAACAAGCCAGCCACCCGGGAAAGGACACCGGGCTGATTCTCCACCAGGACTCCGAGAGTGTGCCTCACGACGTCTCTCCTTTCAGCTTATGCAGAAGCAAACTTAATGGACCAGCGATATTCTCCATATCTAGGGTCTAACTGGATACAAATATCCATCTAGATACTATACCAGGATCATTTCAGTGGTAGCTGCTCCAGCAGGCACCATGGGATAGACACATTCTTCAGGGTTGACTACAAAATCCATCAATACCGGCTTAGGTGAGGCAATCGCCTCGAGAATCACCTTTTCCACCTCACTGGGTTTGGTGGCGCGCAATCCAACTGCACCATAGGCCTCGGCCAATTTTACAAAATCGGGTGCCATCTTGAGGCAAGTGGCACAGTATTGCTTCTCATAAAATAGCTGCTGCCACTGTCGGACCATACCCAGGTATTGGTTGTTGAGTATTGCCACCTTAACTGGCAAGTTATTCTCCACCGCAGTGGTAAGCTCCTGTATACACATTTGAATACTGCCGTCTCCGGCGATGTCGATGACCAACCTGCCAGGAAAGGCGGCTTGGGCGCCAATTGCAGCTGGCATGCCGTAGCCCATAGTGCCAAGTCCGCCCGAGGTGAGTAGAGTTCGAGGTTCAGAATAATGGTAGTACTGGGCGGCCCACATCTGGTTTTGACCAACCTCAGTGGAGATGATGGGGTTTTTATCTTTACAGAGCTTGTACAGCATCTCCACCACATATTGTGGCTTGATCACATCATCCTTTTGTTCGTAGGCTAAGGGATAGGTCTCTTTCCATTTCTGGATCTGATCCAGCCAGGGTTGCCTCTGTTTTTCCAGGTCCTCTATAGGGCTTTCTTTAACCAGTTTAAGGAGTTTTTTGAGGGCGTCCTTGCAATCGCCAACGATAGGTATGTCTACTTTAACATTCTTACTTATTGAAGTTGGGTCTATGTCAATGTGGATGATCTTGGCAGATGGGGCGAACTCGCTCAGCTTGCCGGTTACGCGATCGTCGAAGCGTGCTCCTATGCTAATAAGCATATCAGTGTTAGCCACAGCCATATTGGCCCGGAAAGTACCGTGCATACCCAGCATCCCTAGCCACAAATCGTGAGGGGCAGGAAAGCCTCCCAGACCCATGAGGGTTGTGGTAACCGGGCACCTGAGTCTTTCTCCCAGCTCTTTCAGCTCTTTGGCGGCACTGGAAAGGATTACCCCACCACCAGCATAGATCACCGGTCTTTTGGCTTTGGAAATTGCAGTGTATGCTCTTTTGATCTGGCCCATGTGCGCTTCAGTGGTAGGCTTATAGCCCTTCATGGCAATATTTTTGGGATATTTGAAGTCGGTTTTGCCGGCTATCACGTCTTTGGGCAGGTCCACCAGTACAGGGCCAGGACGGCCCGAGCGGGCCAAAAAGAAAGCTTCGCGTATGACTCTGGCAAGATCACGGACGTCCTTCACCAAATAGTTGTGTTTGGTACAAGGCCGGGTAATGCCAACAATGTCTGCCTCCTGAAAGGCGTCATTGCCGATGAGAGCTGTGGGCACTTGGCCGGTGAAAACCACTATGGGGATGGAATCACAATAGGCCGTGGCAATGCCGGTAACCGTGTTAGTAGCTCCAGGGCCAGATGTTACCAGGCAGACACCCACTTTTCCGGTGGCTCGGGCATAACCATCAGCCATGTGGGTGGCGCCCTGCTCGTGGCGCACGAGGATGTGGCGGATGTTGTGTTTAGGCATCTCGTCATAGATGTCGATGACCGCCCCACCCGGCAAGCCAAACATGACATCGACTCCTTCGGCTTTCAATGATTCAAAGAATATCTGGGCTCCCGTAAGCTTCATGACTCACCCCTATCTATGTTTAGCCAGAATGGCTTCAATCATGTCTCGACCCGCCAATTTCAATTTTTGAATGCGTTTCTTCTCCACCTCTTCTTCATTGGTCAGGTAAGGGCGCTGATTGAACTTCTCCAGTTGCTCTTCATAGCGCCGGTGCTCTTCTATGTGCCTACGCAACTCTTCATTGTGGGGAAGGAGGCGGGCAATCAATTCCTCGTCCCATTTTTCCATAATCTACCCCTGTTGGAGCATCCAGTATCGAAGGGAAAGTTGGATGCGGACAATTAGGAATAATCTAAAGGGAATAATCGATTATTTTTATGCGATCTGCACTGTTTTGTCAATATAGTTATCATACATTGGAGTAATGGAGTAGTGGAGTAATGGAAAATTGAAATTTTATTCTTGCTACACTCCAACATTCCAAAAGAGGTTTAATTTCAGCCTGGGTGAATTTCTATTCAGAATTTCTGTTGAGTTCTGCTTCGGATGGCCGGATGTATAGAGGGGTACAACTGGAGATGTCTTCATATTCTCCTGCCTGGAGTTTGTGCCAGCCCAACCAGGCAACGGAGCTTGCGTGGATGACGCTAAGATGAGGTGGAGCCAGGACTAATCGGTTACCTAACTCTCTCTTCAAATAATCCCCATAAGACAAAAAACCGTCACCGACAAGTAAGGTAGTCTCAGATATAAGGGCCACTAGCTCTTCAGGCTTAAGGACCATGTAAGAGGTAAGCCTTTGAGGAATTCCCTCATCACCCTGGCGATAAAGTGCGGTGTAGATTTCGCCTTTCCGCGCGTCCAAGATGGGGCAGATCTTGTATGGGACAAAGGAAACATTTGCCGCCAAAGCATCCAAGGTCGGGACACCAGCCAAAGGCTTGCCGGTGGCCCAAGCGAGTCCTTTGACTATGCTCAGGCCGATTCTGAGACCAGTAAAGCTTCCTGGGCCAAGGCTAACTGCAAAACCATCAAGGTCTTCTAACGACCAGCCAGCATCATTAAGAATACGCTCGATACCAGGCAGTAGGCGTTGGTTGTGTGTTGCACTTATGTTGAGGATTTGTTGGGCTTTGAGCAGTGGCCCCTCAACCACGGCAATGCTTCCCACCCGGGTTGATGTGTCAATGGCAAGGATCTTCATTTCTCATTTCTCATCTCTCATTTAGCAATTTGTCATTGTAGGGGGTGAGTTGAGATGGACTTGATCATGTGGTCAAAATGATAAATGACAAATGTGAAATGATAAATGCCCCTGCTGCCGGCTGTTAGCTCTTTAAGGAAACCCCTGGCCTGGGGCAACCAAACGGTAGATGTCGTTATAGAAGACAAACACCATGAGAACAATTAGTAAGAACAAACCAACCTGCTGGGCCAATTCTCTCTTCTTGATGCTCAGGGGCCTACCCATGATTCCCTCGATAGAGAAGAAGAGCAGATGGCCACCGTCCAGAATCGGAATAGGAAGGAGGTTGAGGATTCCCAAATTAATACTGAGCAGCGCCAGGAAAGATAGAAATGCCAGAGGTCCAGCCTTGGCAACTTCACCCGACATCTGAGCTATACCGATGGGACCAGCGAGAGTTTTGGGCGAGATGGCACCAGCAATAAGTTTTCCGAGAACAACAAAGGTGAGCTTTATCATGCCGATTGTTTGAGTGACCGCATAATATCCAGCTTGAAAGGGATTGATTTTTTCAACAATGACGTTGTTGGAGGCAACAATGCCGATCAGGGGTCTGCTAACCTTTTCCCCAAGTATGGTCTGGGTTTCCTTTATCTCAGGGGTAAGCACCACTGTAAATTCTCGATCTCCCCGGAGCACCTTGAGCTGAATGGGCTTACCATCACTTTCCTGAATTAGCCGAGACAAGTCACCCCATTCTGCCACAGGAGTACCCTCAACTTCGAGTACCTTGTCTTCTGCCTCAAGACCAGCAGCGGCTGCGGGAGAATCAGGAGTCACAGAACCTATGTGAGTGGTGGTTTTTGTAAGACCGAAGAGTCCGAAGATTATTGCATAGAGTATTACAGCCAAGAACAAATTGGAACTGGGACCAGCTGCAACTATAGTTATGCGTCTTCTCAGGGGCTGGTGGGAAAAAGAGACAGGATGTAAATCTTCTGGAATATCCTCATCGCTAGATTCACCAAGCATCTTCACGTATCCACCAAGGGGAAAGGCTGATATACGGTAGTCGGTGTCCCCAACCTGTCTACCAAACAAACGTGGACCAAAGCCCAAGGAAAAGCGCTCCACTTTGACTTTAAAGATTTTAGCTGCCAAAAAATGGCCAAACTCGTGGATAAAAATGAGTATGCCTAAGGAGAGAACAAAGGATAACAAGGTTCGAGAAAATGCCCAAAGAGCTTCCAAGATTTAACTACTCCTCATTGCAAGTTTTTCATTATCCAATATAAGGACGAAAATCATATTTGCATTATAACGTGCCAAAAATCCTATTGCCAACACAAGGTTTGAGTTCACTTATGCAGGTTTCCTGCCAATAAAGCTCATGGCGTTTTAAAAGGTAATAGGTCATGGGCAATAGGTTATACGGAGAAGACATCCCATAACCCATGACCTGTTACCCGTGACCTATTATCTCTTCGGTTCGCTGTCGAGCCCAGGTGTCGACCGCTAAAATGGCCTCCAACTCTGCTGCCGGAGCAAGGTTGTGCTCTTGCATGACCTTGTCTACCAATCTGGCGATTCCCAGAAAAGGAATGCGGTTGTCGAGAAATGCTTGCACCGCAATCTCATTGGCAGCGTTAAGGACGGCTGGCATGGTTCCACCCGCTTTGCAGGCTGCAAAGGCCAAATCAAGGCAAGGGTAACGGCCGAGATCGGGCTCCAGAAAAGTGAGGGTCTGCAGCGAGAAGAAATTAACAGGAGGCAGGTCTAACTTCAGACGTTCGGGGTAGGCTAGAGCGTAGGCTATAGGAATACGCATGTCCGGTATACCCATTTGGGCAACAACTGATCCGTCTACATACTCCACCATGGAGTGAACAATGGACTGTGGATGGATGTGTACGTCGATTTTTTCCACCTGCACCTCAAACAACCACATGGCTTCAATAACCTCAAGCCCCTTATTCATCATGGTTGCTGAGTCAACGGTGATCTTAGCACCCATTGCCCAGTTTGGATGATCCAAGGCCTGGGCTGGTGTTACGGATTCGAGTTGCTTCTTGTCCATATTCAGAAAAGGACCGCCCGAGGCGGTTAGCAGGATTCGTTTGAGATCCTCTCGTCTGTGCCCCTCCAAGGCTTGGAATATGGCATTGTGCTCACTGTCCACCGGGAGCAGCCTTATCTGATTCTTCCGTACCTCTTCCATGACCAGGGCGCCAGCCATGACCAAAGTTTCCTTGTTAGCTAAAGCCACATCCTTGCCGGCTCGGATGGCACTTAGCGTGGGAATGAGACCTGCTGCTCCCACCATGGATGAAAGTACCATGTCGACATCAGTGTAACTGGCTAGTTCCTGGTAGCCTTCGGAACCGGCAAGGACTTTGGCTTCAGCGTCCGCAGGTAGGCGGCTGGCCAGATCCTTAGCCAGTTTATGGTCAAGAACAGCTGCAACCTTTGGTCGAAAGCGGTGGATTTGTTCAGTCAACAGATCGACGTTTCTCCCCGCCGCCAAGGCGACGACTTGAAAACGATCTGGGAATTGTTCAATTACTTGTAGGGCGCTGCGCCCGATTGAGCCGGTGGAGCCGAGAATTGCAATTCTTTTCAAGTTATGTTTCTCCTTCCACATAAAAAGAATTAAGGAATTTAGGGATTCAGGGATTGGAAAAAGAACGAAGCCCAACCTTTTAATTCTTTAATTCCTCAATTCCCCTGATTCCTAAATTCCTCATTTTTAAGCGAAGAAAAGGACCCCATAGTAAGTCAGCGGAAAAGCAAAGATCAAACTGTCCAATCGATCCAACAGACCGCCATGCCCGGGAAGTATGCTACTGGCGTCCTTAACCTGACATACCCGTTTAATCATTGATTCCATCAGGTCGCCCATCTGGCCCGCCAAAGCTATAACCAATCCTAAAGAGAGAAGAAAGGTGATACCGGATTCACCTAAAGAAAGCAATAGCTTTCCGACCAGCAGAGCAGTCACCAAGGAGCTCAAAAGGCCGCCAACAGCACCTTCGACTGTTTTGCCAGGGCTAACAGCAGGCCAAAGCTTGTGCCGCCCCCAGCGGTGGCCAACGTAGTAGGCTCCGGTGTCTCCAGCAAAGATGACAAAGAAAAGAAAGAAGATCCAGCGTCTTCCGGATGGCACCTGAAAAAGGAGCAGCACATGGCTGAGTAAAAAGGGGATGTAGAGCTGGCAGAAAATCATTGCTCCTAAAGATTGCAATACAGCTTCCTGCTTGGCATAGAGCAGCAAATGGATGATTAACGCCACGAAGATTACAGCAACTGTGGCAGTGGTCAGGCCTTGGACACCTTTCCAGTATGTCGCCAGAGGCAACAACAGACTTGTAGACAGAGTTGTAATGCGGACCCAGGACTTTGTATCAGGCAACATTAAGCTGAGCAGTTCTACCATGCCTCCCGCAGTTACCAAGAGTACGAGGCCGAGCAAGAGTGAGCCAGGTCCGAGAGCAACAATAATTGCCAAAATTGGCAGGGCCACAGCTGCGGTCAGCCAGCGATGTAAATGCTGCTTGTCAACCCTATTCTTCTCCATAACTTCGCCTTATAGAACCGACACCATAATATGAAATTTCCCTTGCATCAAGTCTGTTTTGTGAAGTTGTCACCGTTGCAGATAGAGTTGCGGTATCCACATGGACAGAGAGGGAATGTAAGTTACCAGCAAGAGCACCACGATTGCGGCGAGCAAAAAAGGAATCATGGCTCGGCTGATTCTTTCCAATGAGATACCGGCTATGCCGCTACTAACAAAGAGGCAAACCCCTAAAGGCGGTGTGGTAAGACCAATCACAAGATTCAGGACCATGATAGCACCAAAGTGGATCGGGTCCAGGCCGATCTGCTTTGCCAGGGGCAGGAGAACGGGAGTCAAAATGATTAGCGAGGCAGTTGTTTCCATGAAGGTGCCTACCAGCAGGAGAAAAAAATTAATTAAAATAAGAATCAACCAGCGACTGCTAATGCCAGCCGTGAAAAGTGCGATGATCTTTTGGGGTAGCTGCAAAGCGGCCACCAACCAACCAAAGATGGCGGCTTTGGCTATGATGAACATGATAACTGCAGTCACCACCAGACTTTCTTGCATTAGTGCCGGTAGCTGACGCCAGCTTAGTTCTTTGTATACAAAGCGGCCCACAAAAAAAGCATACAATACTGAAACAGCCGCCGCTTCAGTGGGGGTGAAGATTCCTGCAAGAATTCCCCCCAGAATAAAGGCCGGCATAAAAAGGGCCAATATGGCGTCCTTGCCTCCCAGAAGAAGAGACCGACAGCTGGTAGCTTCTCTAAGTTGTCCGGCACGACCCTGGGGCTGACCTTTGTTAAAGTAGGCAACGGCCATAAGGGCCAAGCCAATAAGCAACCCGGGGATAATCCCTGCCAGAAAAAGAGCGCCGATAGATTGTTCAGCAGATACTCCGTAAATGATCATTGGAATACTGGGCGGTATAATTGGTCCCATGGTGGAAGATGCTGCTGTGATGGCTGCAGAAAAATCAAGATCATAGCCTTCCTCTTTCATGGCTGGAATCAGAACCGACCCGATGGCCGAGGTGTCGGCCACCGCTGCCCCGGTAACACCCGCAAAGAACATGCTGGCCACCACGTTGACTAGTGCTAGGCCGCTCCGAACATGGCCCACGAGGAGATTGGCGAAATTGACCAACCTGCGAGTGATGCCACCAGCATTCATCAAAGCACCGGCCAAAACGAAAAATGGGACGGCCAGCAAGGGAAAAGAGTCGGTTCCCTCGAACATCATGTGGGGAATGAGAAGCAGAGGGATATCTCCCAGCTGAATTAGGCCTGCCAAGGCACTGATGCCGATACAAAAGGCAATTGGAGCTCCAACTGATAGCAGAACAAGAAAGCTGATAGAAATACTAATCACCTGCTTCTCCTAGTACTTTGCCTGGCGAGGGGCGAAGCAGATCGAGCAGCTGCTCCGCTAGCTGTATAATCAACACTAGGCACCCAGAGGGAATAGCTAGGTAGACCAAACCCATGGGGAGCCCCATAGCAGGTGAGTACTGCTTCATGTTGAAAAGAGCTAGCTCCATGCCCTTGAAGGTTGCGATGAGGAGAAAGCCTACGACAGTAAAAATAGTAAACACCTGGACAATCTTTCGAACTCCAGGAGAGAAAAGTTCCACTATGACCTGAACTCCCACGTGCGCCCTTCTTCTGAGAGCAATACCTGCACCCAGGAAGGTAATCCAAACCAAACCAAAGCGAGCAAATTCCTCAGACCACGTCAGGGCGGCCCCCAGGAGGTAGCGGCAAATTACCTGCAAGACTACCACGACTGTCATGGCTAATAGGACACCACAACACACAGCTTCGCTGGTGCGATTGAGCCAAAGACTTAGGCGGGAGAGCATTGGAAACCTCTACGCTAATTCAGGAATTTAGGAATTCAGGGATTTTGGGATTGAGGGATTGTAAAAAGAACCAAGTCCAATCTTCTTATTCCCTAATTCGCTAATCCCTCAATCTATCCTCAGGGTGTATCCAAAATTTCCTGGATGAGAGCTTCTCCGAATCTCGACTGGTATTTCTCGTAGACAGGGGCCATAGCCTTTTGGAAAAGGCCACGATCCGGGCGGGTCACCCGCATGCCTAGAGCTTCCAGTTTCTTCAAGGTCTCAGCTTCATTTTGCCGAATGACTTCCTTTTCAGAGCGGCCAGCAGCTTGGGCAACTTCCAAGAAAATTTTCTGGTCTGATGGTGACAGACTCTCAAATTTCTCAAGGTTCATGAGCAGAAGGGCCGGGGAGTAGAAATGCGCCGTGATGGCCAGATTTTCCTGGAAGTCGTATATGCCGTGCGTATAGATTATGTTGATTGGATTCTCCTGCCCGTCAATGGTGCCCTGCTTCAAAGCGGTAAGTGCTTCTCCCCATGCCATTGGAGTGGGGTTGGCGCCCAAAAAGCGGAAAGATTCCAGGTGGACCTCATTTTCCATGGTGCGGATTATAAGGCCACGGCAGTCCTCGGGCTGAAGAACCGGTCGGCGGTTGTTGGTAAGGTTGCGGAAGCCGTTTTCCCAGAAAGCGAGCCCTTTTATACTGGCTTTTTGCAAGTTGGCCAGGAGGGTTTTGCCAATGGGACCCTCGAAGACATGATCAACATGCTGGGTGTTGCGGAAAAGAAATGGCAGGTCAACCACAAGCATCTCGGGTACAAAACCGCCGAGGGGACCTGTGGAAGTAACAACTAAATCAATGGTGCCAATCTGCAGTTGCTCCACCAGTGACCGTTCACTGCCGAGTTGTTTGTTGGGAAAGATTTGAATTTCAAAACGATCACCCGTGCGCTCGGTTAAGATCTCGACGAATTTCACTGCACCAAGGTGGTACGGTGCGGTGGCGCTCACTGCATGGGCAAGCTTGAACGTCCGGGTGGCTGCCGTGGCTGTTTGGAGCCCTAGGACCAAACAGCATATGGTCAACCCCACAATCATTCGTTTCATTTGCTAGTCCTCCATTGCTTTAAAGTTTTACCAAATCTGCACTCCTGCCATTGAAGACTGGCGTGTGGTGCCATCAATTAGCAGCTCCTACACCTCCTTTCCTTTTTGTTCTCCAGTTTTACCAAATCTTCTTTCGCGCCGCTGATAGTCGGCGAGTGCTTCCATTAGTTCGGGCTCGCGGAAGTCGGGCCAGTAAACGGGACTCACATAAAGCTCGGTATAGGCCATCTGCCAAAGGAGAAAGTTGCTTATCCGTTGCTCACCGCTGGTGCGAATGAGGAGGTCCGGATCCGGCATGTCTGCAGTGTAGAGATTATTGGCAAATATCACTTCGTCTATTTCCGCAGGTTGGAGCTCCTTTGCCAAACATGTAACTGCCAACTTCTGCGCAGCTCGGACTATTTCGCTTCGACCACTGTAACTGAGAGCCAGATTAAGGATCATATCACGATTTGCCCCAGTTTTCTCCATAGTGTCAACAAGGAGTCGGTGAACTCTTTTTGGCAATTCTTGGATGTCCCCGATGGCGTTAAGTCGGATGGAGTTCTCCATCATCTCTCCGAGCTCAGATTTGAGATATTTGCTTAAAAGTCGCCACAGGGCCTGAATCTCTCGAGAAGGGCGTTGCCAGTTTTCTTTGGAGAAAGCGTAGAGGGTAAGAACTGGGATGCCGATTTTGCGGCAGGATCGGACTATGACTCGCACTGACTCAGCTCCGGCACGATGGCCCTCGATGCGGCTGAGATTGCGCTCTTTGGCCCAACGACCATTGCCATCCATGATAATGGCCAGGTGCCGGGGCAGGTTTTCACCAGTCACCCTTTCCGAGGCAGGTTGGTCGGGAATTGTATTTTTTTTTGACAGATTAGGAATGGTAACCATTATTCATCTAGCTCTGTCATTAGAACGGCGGGAAGAGGATTTAATCTCAGTTTAAATTTCGAGTATTTCTTTTTCTTTACCCGCGCACAATTCATCTACCTGAGAAATAAAGTCGTCGGTTATTTTCTGAACTTCATCCTGTGAGCGGTATAGGTCGTCCTCGGTTATCTCTTTTTCCGTTTTTAGATCTTTTAACATGTCATTGGCATCACGACGAATGTTTCTGATGGCGACCTTGTTGTCTTCAGACATTTTACGTGCGACTTTTACCAGTTCTTTTCTTCGCTCCTCGGTTAAGGGAGGTATGGCTATACGAATTATTTTGCCATCGTTCATTGGGGTGAGACCCAGTTCTGATTTCAAAATTGCCTTTTCGATATCACCGATTGCAGTCTTGTCCCATGGTTGAATGACTATGAGGCGAGGCTCAGGAATAGCAAGTGAGGCCATCTGGTTCAGAGGGGTTGGCGTGTCGTAATAAGAGACCCGAATTCCGTCAAGCAAAGAAACGGAGGCCCTGCCGGTGCGCAGTCGGCTGTATTCTCTTTTAAGAGAGTCTATTGACTTTCCCATCCGCTCCTTCAAGTCTTCGAATATCTCGTCAACCATTACCCTCTCCCTTCACAATAGTACCGACCGGTTCACCCATGACAACCCTTTTTATGTAACCCGGTTTTGTGAGGTTGAAGACGATTACAGGCATATCATTGTCCATAGCCAAAGAAATCGCGGTGGCATCCATCACCTTGAGTTGTCTTTGCAAGACTTCCAGATACGTGAGACTATCTATTTTTTCAATACCTGGTGTCGTCTCCGGATCAGCGGGATAGACGCCGTCAACTTTAGTGGCTTTGAGGAGAACATCGGCCTGAATCTCCATGGCGCGCAATGCGGCAGCGGTATCCGTGGTGAAGTAGGGATTGCCGGTTCCCGCAGCAAAGATTACTATGCGACCCTTCTCCAAATGGCGAATGGCTCTACGACGAATGTAGGGCTCTGCCACCTCTCGCATGGTAATGGCAGATTGTAACCTGGTCTGTGCTCCCAATCTCTCCAGTGCGTCTTGCAGGGCCAAGGCATTGATGACGGTGGCCAGCATCCCCATGTAGTCAGCTGAGGCCCGATCCATACCGTAGGAAGCAGCAGACACGCCGCGAAAGATGTTGCCGCCGCAGATAACCACAGCGACTTCAACGCCCAGGCGATCTACTTCAATAATGTCTTCTGCAACCTTGGTTATAACCTCTGGCCTAATGCCAAAAGAAGCATCTCCCATGAGAGCTTCACCGCTAATTTTGAGAAGTATCCGCTTGTATTTAGCCTCTGGCATAACGTTTTACTGATTTCGCTTAGTTGTTTTTTGCGCTTCACCCTAGATCAAGTCTTCTCGGATCCACTAGGCACTCTTAGAATTTCACATTTTTCATTTTACATTTCTCATTTCGCATTAAGAACACAAGCTGCAATTATATTTTAAACAATTAAAGATTAAAGAATGATAAATGTGAATTGCGCAATGTGAAATGCCAGATTGCTTTGTGCCTAGTGTCTTGAGCGCTATCCCGCCGAATCCTCACCCACTTGGTATCGGATAAAACGGGTCACCATGACGTTCTCACCGGTCTTGGCTCGGAGTTCGTTGAGCAGGTCCTCTACTGTAATGTCGGTGTCACGCACATAAGCTTGTTCTAAAAGGCAAACTTCCTGGTAGAACTTCTTGAGTTTACCTTCGACAATCTTGTCTGCAATTTTTTCCGGTTTTCCGGTTTCCAGGGCTTGAGCTCGGTAGATTTCTTGCTCACGGGCCACAATCTCCGGGGATAGACCTTCGTGGTCAATCGACAGGGGACTGGTTGCGGCGATGTGCATGGCGAGGTTTTTTGCAAAGTCCAAAAAAGCCTCACTCCTCGCAGTAAAGTCAGTCTCGCAGTTTACTTCCACCATGACCCCAATTTTGCCGCCAGCGTGAATGTAAGAGTGGACCACACCTTCACTAGCGGTCCGCCCGGCCCTTTTTTGAGCAACAGCCAGCCCCTTTTGTCTGAGGTAATCCACGGCCTTTTCCATATCGCCTTGGGACTCCTGGAGGGCCGCCTTACAGTCCATAATTCCAGCGCTCGTTTTCTCGCGTAATTCCTTTACCATTGCTGAGGTGATTTGCAATTTTCTCCTCCTTCGAACTCACTCATTCTTCCTCTTCCACAGGATTGATAATCTCTATCTCTGGTCCGCCTTCTTCCGCTGCAATAGCACTGCCGATCGGTGCAGTCTCCACTTCGATGTCACTGGCAGCTTTGTCCATGGCGGCCTGAAGTTGCTCTTCTCTTCTTTGTTTACCCTCGAGACATGCATCCGCCACTTTGGCAGAGAAAAGACGGATGGAGCGGATAGCGTCGTCGTTGCCGGGAATGATATAATCTATAGGATCGGGGTCGCAATTGCTGTCCACAATGGCGACGATGGGTATGCGCAGCTTATTTGCTTCGGCTACCGCAATGTTTTCACGCCGTGGGTCAACTATAAAGACTGCCCCTGGCAGACGTTCCATATCTTCTATGCCACCCAAGTTCCTATCCAGTTTCATCATCTCCCGTTCCATCTTGAGAATTTCTTTTTTGGGGAACTTGCTGATGCTTCCATCTTCTTTCATAGCTTTAAGTTGCTTTAACCGGTCTATGCTATTTTTGATAGTCTGGAAGTTGGTAAGCATTCCGCCCAGCCAGCGGTGGGTAACCCGAAACATGCCGCAACGCTCAGATTCTTCCACGATAGAATCCACAGCCTGTTTTTTGGTGCCAACAAATAGCACCGAATCTCCAGCCGCCACCGTATCAACAAGGAATTGATAGGCGGTGTTGAACATCCGAACGGTTTTTTGCAGATCGATGATGTAGATTCCGTTGCGTGCTCCGAAAATGTAAGGCTTCATTTTCGGGTTCCAGCGACGGGTTTGGTGTCCAAAATGAACACCTGATTCAAGAAGTTGCTTCATGGTGATAATGGGCATGATTTCCTCCCTCTGGTTTTTTCCTCCATCCCCCTTGAAATACCTGACAGCCACCCCAACCGCTGGGGCACCAAAGGATTAAGGAGATGTGTGTTTTTAAAAAGCGCGCGAAACAAGGCTATTCACGCCTTAAGGTAAACCGGTTTTAATTATCACACTTGGTGGTAACTTTCAAGAATAAAAGCGACTTTGGCATAGGGCATGGAGCAATAGAGCTAGGAGCTTACGGTCTGATTAACCAGCCGGCTCGACTGATCAGCCCGGCGCTTTTTGGCCCGCAGGTGAGGATAAGATCCAAAACGGAGAGATTGGCAATAAAATCACCCCAGAGCTGAGGATAGACAGGAGGTTCGTACTTATAGTAGATCAACTGGATCCCAGATTTTTGAAAGAGGTCCTCGTCCAGATACTTGTGTGAGGAGGCTATGGTTAAATATTTCCTGGCTCCCAAAGCAATGCAGATATCAACCAGCCTTTGAGAACCTTTTGACTCAATGGCCAGGGAAGAGTTGTGGACAAAAGGCTGGCCAATGGACAAGGCAGTTCTCAGATAATCCAAGATCTCGAGGTTAAGTTCCAGGAGATTCTGCCAAGGGTTGTGGTATATTTTTCGGCAGAATTCTGAGTGTTCATCCCAGTAAGGCGCGTTATTGTAGGCATGGACAAGACTGAGTAGATGTTTTTTCTGCCAGTTTTCTTCGTTACAGATTTCAACCTGATCTATACGCTGGAGACTACGCCCTCTTTTCCAAACCGGTACGGTCAGCCACAATTCCCCCTGGTCGTTTTTGAAGCGATTGCGGTTTACCCAGCTTCCACCCAGGGGAAATTGGACATCATCAAGGAGCACCATTTGACTTGCTTGCATTGCCTTGAAGAAGAGTCCGGGCCAGGGCATGAAATTCGGATGGTGGCAGGCGATCATCATAACAATTAAAGCTGTCAGTATTCAGCGATCGGCTGTCAGCTTCTTTTCGCTAAAAGCTGATGGCTGGTTCAGCTGCGATAATTGGCGTTGATCTTGACGTAATCGAGGCTTAGATCGCAGGTGTAGACTGTTTCCTCAGCCTTTCCCTGGCCAAGATTAATGGTAACAGAAAATGATGATTCCTTAAGAATTTTACTGACTTTAGTCTCGGCGTCCCCTCCAACGGCACGCCCTTTTTCAACAAGCTTAACCTCATTGAAAAACAGCTGTACCCGCTGGGGGTCTAAGTCGACGCCCGCCCGGCCCAAAGCCGCCAGAATTCGGCCCCAATTTGCGTCTTCGCCAAAAAGAGCAGTTTTTACCAGGAGTGAGTTGGCAACGGTGCGGGCTGCAAGCAGGGCTTCAGCCTGGCCTGAGCCACCTTTCACCGTTATTTCTACGAACTTGGTAGCACCTTCTCCATCCGCCACAATCATTTTGGCCAGTTTGAGAAGAACCTCCCCTAGAGCTCGGCGGAGACATTCACCATCAGATGAGTCCAGGTTCTCTATAGGCCGGTTACCCGCAAAACCGTTTGCAAGTATGAAAAGGGTGTCATTGGTACTAGTATCTCCGTCCACGGTAATCCGGTTGAAAGATCGGTCTGTCTCTTCTCTTGCCAAAGCTTGAAGAGCATCCGGAGAGATGGCTGCATCGGTGGCCACGAATGAGAGCAGTGTTGCCATGTCAGGGGAGATCATGCCCGCGCCCTTGGCGATGCCAAGCACTGTGAAAGGGCAATCCTGCAGTAGGCCTCTTACTATATGGATTTTTGGCACCGTGTCTGTGGTCATGATTGCCCGGGCCGCATCGAGCCAGCCATCATCACGGACAGAAGAGACTAATTTGGGCAGATAATTGGACACCGGCTCAAGGGGAAGATCCATTCCGATTACCCCGGTTGAGGCTACCAGAACTTCATGAATGGGGCAGCCAACGGCTTCAGCAACTATTTGAGCCGTTGATCTGGCGCGCTGCAAGCCACTTTCACCGGTACAGGCGTTGGCGATACCGCTGTTGACGACAATGGTTCTCGCCCTGTTACCAGTCAAATGTGAACGGCTGAGTAGAACTGGGGCCGCTTGTACTTTGTTGGTGGTGAAAACGCCGGCTGCAGCAGCCGTAACTTCGCTAATAATAAGGGCGAGGTCCGGACGGCCCTGATAACGAATTCCGGCGGCTACTGCGCCAGCCTTGAATCCAGGAACGGTGTATTCTTTTTTGCTCATGGCGAAAAGTAAGTTTAACCACGAAGTTCACGAAGGCTCAGGCGATCTGGCATGTGAGATTTGGGATGTGGGATGCGAGAAGAGGCAAGATTTTGTAACCTCATATCTCACATCTCACTTCACACATATGTCCTTCTTTGTGATCATTGCGGTTTTAGTTTTTGACAATATAAAATGAGCAACGACGCTATGCGCTTATTTCCCACAGCATTTTTTGTATTTCTTGCCGCTGCCACAGGGACAAGGCTGATTGCGACCGATTTTGGCAGCTTTTTTTACTGGCTTTCTTTTCGAGCCAGCAGCTGCATCTCCATGACTGAAGAAAATTGGCTGTTGCTGGGCCTCTTCCAGTTGCTCCGTTTCTTCCTGGGTGGCCACTTGAACTCTAAAGAGGATCTGAATGGTCTCAACTTTGATCCTCTCTATCATCTCCTGAAACATGTCGAGTCCTTCACGCTTGTACTCGATGAGGGGGTTTTGCTGAGCATATCCACGAAGGCCAATCCCTTCCTTGAGGTGATCCATGGCCAGCAGGTGCTCACGCCACCGCTGATCAACAGTCTGCAGGGTTATTAGCCGCTCCATGTCTCGAGTGATTTCTGGGCCCCATTCCTCTTCCTTCTGGAAATAACCATTTCGCGCCTTTTCCAGAAGAAATTCCCGGATACCCTCCTGAGTGATATCTTCAACTACATCATCACTGAGAGCAAGCGGCAGGGAGAACTGCTTAAGAAAAGCTTCCTCCAGTCCTCGAAGGTCCCACTCCTCCGGAGGAATTTCCTCCTCTGTGTGAGATTCCACCAGATCATCCACAATATCTTCAATCATGTCCAGAATCACCGGCTTGAGATCTTCTTGCTCCAGAGCCTGCCTTCTTTGCTCATAAATTATCTCACGCTGCTGGTTCATGACATCGTCATATTCGATGAGCTGCTTGCGGATGTTGAAGTTTTGGCCTTCCACTTTCCTCTGGGCGTTTTCTATTGCCCTGCTGATGAGAGAGTGTTCTATTGGTTGATCTTCCTCCATGCCTACTCGATCCATCAGATTAGCGATGCGATCGGCGGCAAAAATTCTCATGAGATCGTCTTCCAAGGACAGATAGAAGCGAGAAGAGCCCGGATCTCCCTGCCGCCCTGCTCGGCCTCGAAGCTGGTTGTCAATCCGGCGAGCTTCATGGCGCTCGGTACCTATGATGTGCAGGCCGCCCATTCCTACCACTCCAAGGCCCAGTACAATGTCAGTGCCGCGACCTGCCATGTTGGTTGAAATGGTGACTGCTCCCTTTTGCCCGGCTTTGGCTACGATTTCTGCTTCCTTTTCATGATTCTTGGCATTTAGTACAGAATGTTTAACACCATCTTTGGCTAGCATCTTGCTGAGCCTTTCAGATTTCTCAATTGAAACGGTGCCGACCAAGACCGGGCGCTCCATCTGGGCCAACTCCTTGATCTCCTCCACAACAGCCCGGAATTTCTCCCGTTCGGTCTTATAGATGACATCAGAATGATCAGTCCGGATCATCTTTTTGTTAGTAGGAATCAGTGATACATCTAGGCTGTAGATCTTGGCAAACTCGGGAGCCTCAGTGTCGGCAGTTCCTGTCATGCCTGCCAGTTTTTCATACATACGAAAATAGTTCTGGAAGGTAATGGTGGCCAGGGTTTGGTTCTCCTGCTCGACTCGCACGCCTTCCTTGGCCTCCAATGCCTGATGCAAACCATCGCTATAGCGACGGCCGGGCATGAGACGCCCGGTAAACTCATCCACGATAATAATCTGACCGTCTTTGACCACATAATCCACATCTTTGGCGAATAGAGCATAGGCCTTGAGCAGCTGGTTGATGACGTGGTTGCGGGTGAGCTTTTGCTCGTACTCGCTACGAATTCGCTGTGATTGTTCCGACTTTTCTTCCGGGGCAAGGGAGGAGTCCTGATTTATCCTCTCCAGTTCCATTTCTAGCTCGGGCAAGATGAAGAATTTGGGATCGTTTTTGGCGATTATGTCCTTGCCGCGCTCGGTGGGATAGACGTTGCGCTCTCTTTCCTCCACCACGTAAAAAAGTGATTCATCCACCTCAGGAAGACGCTTGGCCAGAGAATAGTCCTGCTCTACAGTTTTTAAAAGTTTGCGCATCCTCCCATCTTCCATCATCTCCATAACATTTGGATGTCTGGGGGCGGCTCGATTAGCGCGGAGGAACATCTCACTGGCTTCATACTCCTGATCTTGATCCATCAGTTTTTGCGTCTCTCGGATATATTGGGCTGCCAACTTCTGTTGACGCTGGAAAAGATTGGACACCGGACCGCGCAGTTTCTCGTAATCTTTGATTGAATATTCTACCGGCCCGGATATGATCAGCGGCGTTCGAGCTTCGTCTATGAGGATGCTGTCCACCTCATCGACGATGGCGTAATGAAGTTCTCTCTGCACACAGTCCCGGCGGTGGAATTTCATGTTGTCGCGCAGATAGTCAAAGCCGAACTCGTTATTGGTTCCGTAGGTTACATCGGCAGCGTAGGCAAGTTGCCGTTCTTGATCATTAAGATGATGAAGGATAACCCCTACGGTTAGGCCGAGGAATTTGTAGATGGCACCCATCCACTCGGCGTCTCGGCGAGCAAGATAGTCATTTACCGTCACCACGTGGACCCCGCGGCCTGTTAGAGCATTTAGATAGACTGGCATGGTGGCGGCCAAAGTTTTGCCTTCGCCGGTTTTCATTTCGGAGATATTGCCCTGGTGGAGGACTATTCCGCCAATTAACTGGACGTCAAAAGGGCGCATCCCCAAAGTGCGCACTGAGGCCTCTCGGACCACGGCAAATGCCTCCGGCAAGAGCTCGTCAAGAGTGACGCCTTGATCCAAGCTTTGGCGAAAACGTGAAGTGGCGCCAGCTAGCTCCGTATCGCTCAGAGAACGAATCTCTGGCTCCAGGCTGTTGATTTGATCCACCAGTGGCGCTATTCGCCTCAGTTCACGCTCATTCTTACTGCCAAAAATCCTGGTTAATGGATTTGATATTAAACCCATGTTTATCCCCTGCCCTCAGAAGGCTGCACAATCAATATTGCCTCGAAGGTTTATAGCTCATAAATCATTGCCACTTCATCACACTCGGGAAATTTGACGCACTTGAGACAGTCTGCCCAAATCTTGTGGGGCAGAGTCGCCTTGTCCACTTCCCTGAATCCCAATTTATGAAAGAACTCCACCTGATATGTAAGAACGAAGATACGACTCAATCCCAAAATTAGGGCTTCAGCAACACATGCCTCTACAAGTTTCTTACCAATTCCCTGACCCTGATAGGGCTCCCTCACTACCAAGGAGCGAATCTCGGCGAGATCTTCCCAACAAATGTGCATACTGCAAGTGCCGATAATTTCAGGTTTGTTATCGTCCAGGTAGACATATATGTCCCGGAGGTTGTCAAAGAGTTCGCTTAAAGAGCGGGGCAACAGATCGCCACGCTCAGCGCGGACGGCCAGCATTTTTTGAATCTCACGAACCTCGTCTACCTTAGCTTTTCTAATCATGCCCGCCATTTTGATCTCCAGGCCGCTAAAACACTACTCTCTACGCTAAGCAGTAGCCTCCTGCCCCGCATTAGCTTAAGCTACGGGAGGATCAGCGACTCCGCCTGGTGGTCAAACCGTATTTGGAAATCAGCCGGGAAAGATAGGTGCGTTGAATGTCCAAAACCTTTGCCGTATCCTTAACACTACCACCCTGATGATCCAAGTTGCGCTGCAAGAAATCACGTTTGAAAGAATCGAGTGCCTCTTTCAGGGAGGAACCCAGAAGTTCTTGCGCAGTGTCTCCTGATGGTACCACACTGAAGGGCAGATCCTCAGGCTCTATGAACTCGCCGCTACCCATCACTATGGCTCTCTCAACGGCATTCTCCAGTTCCCGCACATTACCGGGCCAGTGATAGTTTTGCATCACTTCGGTAGTAGCAGGGCTGAAACTGATATTAGACGGTCCCCTGATGTGCTTGTACTTATCTAAGAAGTGTTGGGCCAGCACCAGAATGTCGTCTCTCCGCTCCCTCAGGGCTGGAATGTGGATGTGCACCACGTTGAGTCGGTAATATAAATCCTCGCGGAATAGCCCTTTGTGCACTTCCTCAAAAAGATTCTTGTTGGTGGCCGCAATGGCTCTGATATCCACCTGCATGGGAGAGGGTGAACCTACTCGATTGAAGGTGCCTTCTTGAATGACCCTCAACAGTTTAACCTGCATGGAGGGGCTCATTTCAGCAACCTCGTCCAGAAAAAGAGTCCCGCCGTCGGCAATTTCAAGGACTCCGGTTTTACGCGAGATGGCACCAGTAAATGAACCTTTCTCATGCCCGAACAGTTCAGATTCCAGCAGAGTGTCGGTAAAGGCGGCGCAATTAACGACCATGAGCTTTTTCTTACGTCTGGGCCCAATCTTATGAATTAGTCTGGCAACAAGCTCTTTGCCTGTACCACTTTCACCGGTGATCAAAGTGGTAGTCTTAGAATTGGCAACTTTCACAGCATCAGCGATTACTTTTTCTATAGCCTTGCTTACACCAATAATTTCATACCGGGACTCCAGTTCCTTTTTTAAATATAGGTTCTCATTAACCATGTCCTTGTAGTTTCTAGCCCGCTCAATTGCTACCGAAGAGAGTTCAGAGAAATGTTTCAAAATTTCCATGTCATCTTCATGGATTGGTTGGCCGTCTTCTCTGTCTATGATCTGGATCACGCCGATAACTTCTCGCCCGCTCTTGATGGGCACGCAGGCAATCGACCGGGTTTCAAATCCAGTGGCTTCACTAATAGTGCTGTCCCATAGGGGATTTTTGGATACATCAGGGATGAGAAGTGGTTTGCCGGTCGAAGCCACGTGGCCGGCGATTCCCTGACCCATGTCGATCTCAAATTTTTTGACTTCCTCTTTAGCCTCTCCGGTTGCAACCTGAAAATAGAGTTTATTCGTACCCTTATCTACTAACAGGAGCGAGCTAGCTTTGGCTTCCATCAGCCTGGTCACCGATTCGATGATCATTTCTAAAACGCTATCGGTGTCAAGAACTGACGTAAGTAATGGAGAGATATCTTTGAGTATACTTACACGAGGATCGACTGAGCGATTTTGCATGGACAATCCTCCTTAGAAGTTTGTTGTGTATTTGTTTGTATACCAAAAGAAGGGCCACGTCAATAATTATACATGATGATTCGAACTTTCTACTTTGATTAATTACCAAAAGAAAAGGGGAATATATTTTTTGGCGCAAAATTTGCTTAAGAATCAAGCGACTAGGTGACTTGTCAAAGCGGTTTCCGCCTGTAAGTAAGTAATGCGGTAACCGTTTAACTAACCGCTATGGTTTAAAAAAAACTTGACAGAGTATGAGGTTTTAATTAAAAGTGGGCCCAATGTGCTGAAGTTCGCTATAGCTTCTCTACTCTGGGGCCACATTCTGAGACGATTCAATGACAGTAGTTTCTAAGAGAACTAATCACTTCCTTCTTGCCTTGCTGCCCGGAACTCACCGGGATTTGATATTTAACCGTTTTTTTGAAAGCTTACAGTCTAAAACAGGATTACTAATTCCCGCTCCTATCGGTTAAGGACAGGTGACGGTATGAGACGAAAAAGAATAACTGTGATGTGGATGCCGTCGGTGAGTTCCAGATCCCGAACCTTCTCCCTTCCACCTATACTCCTGTACATTTTTGTGGGCATGCTTGTACTCTCTTGGGTACTATTGGCAACAGGGGGTTATTTTGGCAAGAATCTCTATGATGACTACCTCGAGTTACGGGAGGAAAATACCTACTTGCTCCATAAAGAGAGGGAATTGGAAGCACTTCGTCAGACCATGGAGCGCATCCGCAAGGATGAGAATACCATCCGAAGTTTTCTGGGGGTGGAAAAGAGTGGCGAAGAGACAAGCGGTCTAGGCCAGGGAGGTGAACCGTCCCCGGATCTTTCCACCATAGCTCCCAATGATGCCATGGCCAGCGGCAGCGTACCGTTTCCAGCCAAACCCAGAGAGGTTTCAGTTCTCCAAAGGGCCAAAAACCTGGAGTTGGACCTGCAGGAGTTGGTGGAAACCATGCGGAACCAACGGGAGACCTGGGATAGCACTCCAAGTATCATGCCGGTTAACGTCACTGATTACTGGTTTTCCTCGGGTTTTGGCTGGCGACGCAGTCCCTTTACCGGTTTGAAGGAATTCCACAACGGATTGGATATCAGCAGTGCCAAAGGTACACCCATTGTCGCACCTGCCGATGGCACGGTTATCAAGAGAGGATACGACAAATATCTTGGCAAGTTCCTAAAGGTAGACCACGGCCAAAAGATCATTACCACTTATGGACATCTTTCGGCTTACAATGTGAGTCCCGGGCAAAAAGTTAAGCGAGGCGACATTATTGCATCAATGGGTAATAGCGGACTTTCAACTGGCCATCATCTGCACTACATGATTAAAGTCAAGGATAGGTGCGTAAATCCACTGCACTACATTCTAAACGCGAAGGCCAACCGTCTCTTGGTCCGCCCTTTGCAAATCGAGGGTGGAGGGCAATGAAGCTCAACAAGAACAAAAAAGGAAAAGATTTGTCCTTGGATACCCTTATCGGGCCTAATACTGCTTTCGAAGGGTCAATCCAGAGCGACCGCAGTGTTTGTGTCGAAGGCAGCATTAGAGGGAGAATCGAGGCCAAAGGCGAGGTTGTAGTAGGTCGCGAAGGTGAGGTAGAAGCTGATATCTACGCTGACTCCATTGTAGTAGGCGGTCGGGTTATCGGCAATATTAACGCTAGGAGTCGATTAGAAATCACTGCCACGGGGCGGGTGACTGGAGACATTGAGGCAACAACGATTACCGTTGCTGAGGGTGGAATGGTGGACGGTTCGTTCAAAATGATGGAAGCAACGGAAACCGCATATCCGCAGCTGGAAAGTGGATTATCTAGGAAAGAAAGTGATCAGGCCAAAACCCAATCCCCTTCTGATCCCATCGAAAGCCTACCCCAGGCGTGAGTTAAGCTTCAAATAGGGCAATTTATTAAATCAGAAAGTGCCATTATTGTTTGGCCACCAGTGTGGCTATTAGATATCCTTGGTCAAGGAGTTACTTTACGGTTCAAAAGTAATCTATGGAAAGTGACTACTCAATAACAATCTTTTCCAGGCACAAGGGAAAAACCCGCACCTTCAATCTGGATCGCCGCATTGTTTACCTGCCACTGGCAATGTTGATAGCCTTGGTGGTGAGCTGGATTTTTTTCGCCCAAGCATATTTTCAAGAACGAGAGGAACGCCAAAGACTAGAAGGCAGGGTAGCCCTTCTTGAGCAGCTGATGACCAAGTTCGAAGAGCGGTCTGAAAGGCAGGGTGGTGAGGATCCTGTACAAGAGCTCGCAGAAACTGCCTCCAAGCCA
>CP070689.1:1527020-1560784 GCA_020353155.1 Deltaproteobacteria bacterium
ACGTACGAATACCTCTTTCATATCCCCAACCCCTTTCTTCTTTCCTTGATCGCCTCAAGGAGCTTTTCGGCCGCGCTCATTGGATCGGTTTCCACTATAAAGTACCCACCGAAGATGGCTTTCACCTCGTCAGTGAGCACTTTTGCCACCGTTGCCCCGCCTAGAACCGGGGGCACCACGCCAACGTGGGTGGGTAAACCAGCTGCTACCGCCCAGGTACCGATAGCGATGGCCTTCTCGGTGGTAGCCTCGGGAGCGCTGGCCACCACCGGCAATTTGTCCAGATCCACTCCAAGTTTATTGGCCACCGCAACAGCCACGTCAGCAGCACGGGCGTTATCTACGCAAGAGCCCATGTGGAGAACCAGCGGCAAAGGTCCATTTAGGCCGGCAGCCTCGCCAACTGCCGTAAGAACTGCCTTCAGTCCATCACCCCCGAACTCCTGGGTGGCCTCCGAAGTCAGAAGCCCGTGGCGAGCAAAGGCACCGGCTCCACAACCCGTCGCCAAGAGCAAGACGTTTTCTTTGGCTAGTTTCTTGGCCATGCTCACAAAGCCGCTATCCTGAGAAACCCTCACGTTGTTGCAGCCGGCGAACAGACACACCCCTTGAATATTGCCGTTGACGATGTTGTCAATCAGAGGCTTCAGCGGGTCGTCCTTATCCACCTTGGCCAGCGCCCCGACAATAGCCTCAGTGGAGAAACCTGCCACCATGGTGCTCTGCTGCGGCGGGATGTTTACCTTTTTGGGATCGCGGCTCTTGAAAGCCTCAATCCCTCGGCGGATGATCTCCTTGGCCGTTTCCCGGGCGTTCTCCTCAGTGAACTCAATGTGATCCGCCCCGGGGATCTTGGCGATTGACATGGTGGTGATAAGCTTTGTGTGATTACATTCGGCCAGCGTTCCCAAACTCGGCATTATGCACTGGTAGTCCACTACCATAGCGTCAACTGCCCCGGTCAGCATTGCCAGTTCCTGAGAGACCGAATGAGTGGCAGATGGAATTCCGTGGCGCATAAGCGTTTCATTTCCAGTGCAGCAGATTCCCACCAGGTTTACCCCTTCTGGTGCACCGGCCCTTTTGGCCTCTTCATCTAGCTCGCTGGCCACTTGCGCGATTACGTCGGAAAGAACTGGATTATGTCCGTGAAGGGCGATGTTTACCCCGTCTGTCTTCAACACCCCAAGGTTGGCCGTGGATGTAACTGGCTTGGGGGTGCCAAAGAGAATGTCGGCCAGATCCGTACCCATGTGGCAGCCAGCAAAGTCTGCCAGGGCGCACTTTACTCCGCCCATGAGCAGATTGATTGGATCAGCGTCAACCCCATAGGCGGTTCGGTGCATTAGCTCGGAGATGGCCGAATCAATCCCCGTGGGCACTACTCCGTGCTTAATGAAGGTCTCGACCCTACCCTGGGTAACATTGGTGGCTGCCCAAGCCACCGGCGTCTCCTTCTCTGAAAAATCTTCCAATGCCACCCGGGCCACGGCTTTTGCTAGTTCCTCGATGCTCTTGTCATTGGTGGAGATTCCCAATCTGTCGGCAACTCCTTTGAGCTTGGCCTCATCCCTGATGGGATAATCAGGTGCCTTGCCCTCGGCCGATTTAAGCAGGGTATGGGCAAGGTGCTTGGCATGACCCGAGTGGGCCGCTGTGCCCGCCGCTATAGCTCGACCTAGATTACGAGCCACAATGGTGTCTCCAGAGGCTCCACAGGCGCCTAGGGTGGCCCCCTCCCCAAAAGGATCAATGCGGCAGGGTCCCTGCATACAATTGCGGCAGCATGTTCCCAGTTCCCCAAAGCCGCAATGGGGTGCTTGGGCGTTGAAGCGATCCCAAACTGTTTCGAGCTGCTCCTGATCTGCTTTGCGCAACATCAGTTGGCCATCTTCTGTGATTGTCCGCTTTTGGAGTTCTTCCCGCATCAACATAGCTCTCCTCCTTCCTTGAAATTTTTGTTCCACAATTCCCTGCCAATAAAGGTTTTTCAACAGGTGAAGCCATACAGCTGTAATCTGCTGATGATAATGGCGGAGAAGGTCGCTGGCTTCACTTTGCTAAAAAAAATCTCATTAGCCCAAAGTGGCTGTCGTTACAACAGGATAGGTTGCCGGTCTTTTGAAATGCTCAGAGCTTTCAACTGATCCTAAATGTTTAAAAACACCACGCCAGAAGATTAGCTCGAAGGGAGAAGTGGAAAGATGAAGATCAAGACTGAAAACCGTGATCGCTTTCGATTCCTAAGATTAGGATCTTTGGACTGAATTCAGGTTACGAAAAGATCTAGAAAGTTGCAAGAAAAAAATACCAAAGTAGTAGGACTTCACTCCATTGAGAAAATTTGAATGTTGGATTAATTTTTGGAGAGAAGCTAAAATAGCCACAATAAGGTCAAACTCCATGACAACTCCCTTTATGTCTGGCGCATTATGAGCTTTTTTCTCCACGAGAAATTAAAGGCCTCTTGGATTCGAAGGTTTCAGTACTTCCTGGTTTGTGGGCTCCTTTTGTTTCTCAGCGGTTGCGCTTGGATGTACTTCCGCAGCGGGGGTGAGCCGCCGCCAGGGCCGATCCTCTATTCTTTGGACGAATGGCCCTTCGAGGAGTATTGGACGGGAGTTGTGTTCAACGGAGCCAAGATCGGTTTCACCCACCTATCCCTCGCCCCTGCAGAAGATGGGGAGGAGGAGTTTGAAATAAGAGCCGAGGCGGCGCTCCATTTTCGTTTTCTCATGTTTGACAAAAAGGTTAATTTCAGGTCCTTCGACAGAGTGGCGCATGATCTTACTCTGCGACATTTTGTCTATGATTACGATTTGGACGGCAACAAATTAAAGCTGACTGGAACCCTCACCAATGGCACGCTCAAGGTGGAGATCAAATCAAGAGGCGAGACCAGGCAAGAGACTGTACTCGTTGAGGGTGAAATTTATCCCGCAAGTGTAATAGGGCTTTATCCTGTCTTTCACGGGCTTGAGCTAGGCCGCCAATATGAGTACCAAGTCTATTACGGTGAGACCCAGAGCTTGAGCAAGGTAACCCAGAAAATCCTCGCCTTCGAAGAGAGCGACCTCTTTACCGGTAAAGCCTTTAAGATGAAAACCGAACTCCTTGGTCAAAAAGTGACCACTTGGATTGACCTCCACGGCCAACCACAACTCGAAATATCTCACAATGGAATTATTATTTCAGGGTTGGAAAGTGAGAATGAGGCCAAGAAATACCTGGCCGAGGCCACCATAAATAAGGAAGATGTGCTGCTGGACTACAGCTTGATAAAAACCGATATTCAAATTCCTGCACCCGAGGAGGTCACTTTCATGGAAGTGGCTTTATCCGGGATTGACCGGGAACTGAGCCTGCCCTCGGACGAGATCCAGCAGTGTGATCGGAGAGACAAGAAAATAATCTGCCGGATCCGCACCGCAGAAATGGACGAGGGCAGGCAGGCTCACATGGAAAAACTTCCAGCAGATCACCTGCATCTTTTGCCTTCCCAGACAGTCCCAAGCAATAATGAGCTAATTAAAAAAACCGCGGTCGAGATAACGGGTGAGGTGACTGATCCACTGGAAAAGGTTCTACTGCTTATGAAATGGATGGAGAAGAACATAGAGCAAGAGCCTGTGGATGTATTCACTGCTCTGGATGTGCTTTCCCGCAAAAAGGCCGAATGTCAGGGACATACGTACCTTTACGCAGCTTTTGCTCGCTCTTTGGAAATTCCCACTCGGGTGGTTAACGGCATTGTCTATGCTGAAGAGTATGGCGGGTTTCTCTACCATACCTGGGCGGAGAGTCTTTTGAACGGCCGCTGGCTTACAGTGGATCCGACTCTTGGGCAGCTTCCTGTCGATGGAACTCACATCAAACTGGTTGAAGGGGAGACCTCTCTCGACTTGATGCCCCTGGCCGACTTCGTAGGGCGTCTGCAGGTGCAGATTATCTCAGTGGAGACATTTTGAAGCCTGACTTCCTCAGCTTCTACGGAGAGAGTCAATTATCCAGGCTAGAGATTATCTTTTAAATAGTTTATTAATTCCTCCACTCGTTCCTTGCTCAGCTTTTTAGAGAAAGAAAAAAGAGGCATGCATTCCCCTTCTTCTCCATCGTCAAAGCAGTCTCCTATGCTAAACATGTAAGAGTCTCCCTCTTTGTTTAGTAGCAAAAAACCATCTTTTTGTAAGGTCTCCCCGAATTTATACATATTTTTGCCTCCCACCTTAGATCACTACTCTGGGTAATTAATTCACTCCCAAACAAAAGGTTGGTCATCCTCATTGGAGTACTGGAGTAGTGGAGTACTGGCGCAGTGTGAAAGATATCGTCACTATCTGGTGCAGAAGAATTCGGCTATATGCTTAGCTTACGGAAAGGCGAAAAAAGATTCAAGACAAATCTGGCTACACTCCTACTACTCTTGTGAGCCTTGGGCCACAGTGGCAACGAAGCAACCGACAGCCCCACCACCTCCTCCTCCACCGGAGGAGCCAGATGCTGAATTCGTGGTGGTAGAGGATTCTACCACTTGATAGATTGCCCCATCAGTAGCGGAACGATGGGCAAAGTATATCTCTCCGGACTCGTCTTCACCAAAGGTGCTTATCAAAAAATTTGTGTCCGACAAGACTGTGGTTTTCCAGCCACCTAGGCCGTCCTCTTGCGAACCCCAGATTAGCCCAGTGCAAAAGTCGCCGTAGAGGTATAGTCCATTGAGATTAGGGTTTTTGCTTCCCCGGTAACGGTAGCCCCCGGTAACCGAGCAGCCTACATTATGATCGTATACCAATATCGGTAATGTGAGGGTGCCATTGTTGCAGTTACTTGCTGGATTGAAGCAGCTGTTGCCTTCCATTAACCGCCAGCCGTAATTCTCTCCTCCTGTGCTGTTGGCCGGCTGGAAATTCACTTCCTCATAGCTGTTCTGGCCAACGTCAGCTACAAACATATCTCCGGTCAACCTGTCGAAGCTGAAGCGCCAGGGGTTCCTCAAGCCAAAGGACCAGATTTCTTCGCGGGCACCTACAAATCCAACAAAGGGATTATCTGGTGGGACAGTAAAAGGAAAACCGGAGTCTACATCGATACGAAGTATTTTTCCCAAGAGTGTTCCCAGGTCCTGCCCATTGTTTTGCGGGTCCCCACCAGAGCCACCGTCTCCTATGCCGATATAGAGGTACCCGTCAGGCCCAAACTGCAACTGGCCGCCATTGTGGTTGCTAAAGGGCTGGGGGATTGTGAGTAAAATAACACCTGAGGTTGGATCAGCCCGGTCGGGATCTGAGGAGACAGAGTAGCGGGCAATTACGCTGGCCCCGGCAACGTCTGTGTAGCTCACGTAAAAGAACCCGTTAGCCACATAGTTTGGATGAAAAGCTGCGCCTAGCAATCCTCGCTCTCCCCCAGAAGAAACTAGAGAGGTAATATCCAGAAAGGGAGGGGCGAGAATCTGCAAGCCGTTAAAGATTACAATCCTTCCACCCTGAAGGACGATGAAGAGCCTGCCCAAACCATCACCTGCATGGGTTATGTCCACCGGATTGGAAAGTCCAGTGACTACCGCCTTAGCTCTAATGGTTACAGCCCCCCACGAAGCTGCACCAGAAGAAAATAGCAGCCCACAAAACAAAGCAGTCAAGGTTGCTGATCTCACCAATTTTCTAGGTGTAAATCGAATACCCAAAGCGCCAAGTTTCATTTCTTTGCCTACCGAACAACTAGGAAATTTCTCAAAAAGATAGGGATTTTGAAAGGTAAAGTCAACAGGAGTATTGGATTTCCGCTCCCGCTGTAATGAGGCTGAATCCGCCTCTCATCTCATTTTGCCTCTATGCTGGCGCAAACCAAACGGGGCAAAACTCGAGTACTGATTTACTCCAGGTTGAATCAAAATTGGTATTTAAGGCGATTTTAGTTCGGAGAGGAAACTGTGGAAGGCTTTGGAGGAGAAATACACTACTTTTGTTTCGGGTCCAATGGATATTTCATCTGCTTCTGCTAATTGGTATTCCTCATGGGGAGTTATCTTTGTGTCATTTAAAAATGTACCATTTGTAGATCCGATATCAATGAGACTACATCTTTTTTCTTTGTGGTTCAACAGTAGATAAGCATGTCTTCTTGATACCAATTTATTGTAAATGACAATGTCATTATCGGGAGAACGTCCAATGGTGATCATATTAGGTTCGGTAATATCTTTTCTCTTGGCAATTTCTATTACTCTGGCAGCCAGTACTGCAGTTCTTACTGTGCCATTTTGTAGTTGTTGCAACATATGCTCATCTTCAACTACGTCGGTCAGAAATTGAAACATTACATTTTTGTCTAAAAACCGCTCCGACTTTTCGACGAGAAAACCGTTTGGGAAAGCGGTAAAAAATTCAGGCCATGCCAAATCTTCAAAAGTAGTTAGATAATAGGCGAGCTTCTTGTATCTCGCCTTTCCCGCCACCTCCGCAACTACCACCGGTTCAAATTGTTTAAGATTCTTAATAAACTCTACACCAATACCCTCATTTTCTTCTTCGATTCTGGTAATGACCGCGGATCCCTGCAAACCAACTATTTTATCTTGACCGGTGAAATCGGGCGGAAGGAAAAAGGTGAAAACTGCGGGGTCACCGGCTTGGAGAAAGCGCCAGTGTTTGGTCCTAATGAAGGCCCCCTTTTGGCTCAGATTGGCAGTCTTTCCGTCCAGGGTTAAATCTATCCCCTGCTTGAGAAATTTCACCTGAAAGATCTGCCGTATCCTGGGGTTTTTCCTTTGGTCGTAAGGTCTCATAGCTTCTAGAAAGGTCGTTTTTCAGATCTAAAGGGCGAGCAAATAATCCTGTTGCAGATCTTCCAGAAACATCACCGCAACTTGTTTGTCTTTGTTGCTCACCCTTTTGATCATACCTGAAACCTTAATAACAATCTCATCGTTTTCTTTGGAGGCTCTCGGTCGCGAGTATATTTCCAACTCCACTGCCTGGTTTACAGAAAAATCAGACCACCTATCGGGCATTATTAGAGCACCGACACCGCTTACATTGATTATCTTGCCCTGTAGTCTGGTTCCTTTCTTGTCAGTGATAACTGCAACTCTAAAAGGTTTTCTCAACCGGATGTATTTTCTTTTCTCATTCAGATACAGACCGCACTTCTCACAAGTCTCTTTAACTTCAGCTACTTCTAAAGAACTGAGCAAATGGGGGATCAAATATGCTCTATCTACTAAAGATGTTTGTGGACACTCGTCCTCTGCATAAAAGGGACACCTTTCCCAATATGCATCATCCATGAATTTCCCTCAACTAAAGGAGCACTTGACACAGCCCCCATCCTTACCGACAAGTATAGTGCTGGGAGTCCACACCTTTCTGGGCGGCTCAGTCCATGCCGCGGTAACTGGGAGTGCGCTGCAGTCCTGGCATGGTGTAGTAACCGGGGGTTTCTCTGTAAAGTGTGAGATGGGGTGACCTTTCTTGATAAGTTTTGAGCTTCTCACACGAATCTGCACATTCATTCTTATTCTTCTTGAGTCTCTCACACGTTATGCATGGGCTCCTTTCCTCTTCAACCATGGAATACCTCCTGTCTCCTGGCTGTTAATTACAAAGGACTCATGCAACAAGGCTGAAGACTCAATACACAAGGATCGTGCCAAATTCAGTTATTTGAAAAAATAGTGTTATTTCTTATGTTTAGTTGCGATCGCGTATGAGGGGCAATTCGTCGTATTGTGAAATTAAGGTTATAAAAATGGAAAGAAAATACCACTTTGAATCAGGCTGATCAGGTTGGATTCTGTTCGCCTATTTCCCATCTCCCTCGGCTATCTGGTAAAAATCCACCAAACGATTTCTCCTGGTATTGAGAATATAGTGAAAGGGATTCACATATCTTTTCTTAACCCTGACGGAGTAGTGAAGATGGGTCCCCGAGGACCGACCGCTGTTGCCCATAAAACCTATTACTTCTCCCCGCTTTACTTTCTGCCCCCGTTCGACACTGTATCCGGAAAGATGGCCATAGGTGGTGGTTACTCCTCTGCCGTGGTCAACCCGGAGGTATCTGCCCAGGTATCTATGCTTACCCCTTCTGTAAACGACACCGTCTGCGGGGGCAACAATTGGCGTACCCTTATTACCGCATATGTCTAAGCCGTTGTGAAACTCCTTCAATCCAGTAAAAGGGCTACGCCGCCAGCCAAAACCGGAAGAGAACCAATAGGAATTGCTTTTCACTGGTAGTATACTGGGAGTGCTGTCCAGTTCCTGTCTTTGGTTCCACATGGCCTCCAAAAGTTCATGAAAATCTGCTTGGAGGTCCTTGGCTCGAGCTACTATTTCAGTGGCTTGCTCTTTCTCGGTTGACCTTGGGCTACTTAAGCTTATGGCATCGTTGAGTGCTACGGTAGAAAGATCCGCTGAGGGCTCACCCCCCTGTCCCAGGCTACTTTCCTCCTTTTGATCACCATCCACTCCCAAAAATCCGCGGATTACGCTTTCATCTTTCTGGATCTGGTGAATTGTATCCCGCAAGGTGTCGAGATCTTTTACCTCGTGGTGGAGATTGGCATTTTGCCTGCGTAATTCAGTGGAATTACGATAAAGGCGGTGTCCCCAATAACCTCCCACGACTAATAGCAGCAATGAAACTACCAGAAGACCTAGGCAAAGATATAAATAGATTTGGGGGACGGAGAAGGTTCGAGGACCACTGTTACCAGAAGGCATCCACATTACTGTAAGTGTTTTTTTCTTCATCCCAACACCTGCCCCTTGGAAATTGATGCCGACCTTGCAGCACTGATATGTTCTTGCGAGCTTGTCCCTCTAGTTTGCTGTGCCATTTATTCTATGATGTATCAAAAACCATACCCCAGGCCCTCTAGTTTCCCAAGCAACCAGAGTGCTAGAGCCAGTGGCTTATTTGGCTTTTAGCCAGTAAAAACGAGGTCAATAAAAAGCACAAACCTAGCTTCGCAGGTGGTGAATGCCAAACTCACTCAGATAGTTAGTGCAATGGATGTGCCAGGATTTCATCTAAAGTTTTATGCAGTAACTACTCGGCCCCTGCCCCTTTGAGCAACTCGATCATTTCTTGATTTTTTTCCGACTCAGCAATGATCAAAGCGTTCACACCCCCGGCTGTCTTGGCGTTCACATCCGCTCCCGCCTCGATCAAGGCTTTAGCGATTCCCATATGCCCTTTCTTAACCGCAAGCATGAGAGCTGTGGCTTCAGTACGACTTCTTGCGTTTACGTCCGCCCCCCCGGCGATCAGGATTCCCACCGTTTCGGTGTGCCCTTCCATTACCGCAAGCATCAAGGCCGTGTTCCCGTACTCATTCTTTTCCTCAATGTCAGCACCCTTGGCTATAAGCTTGGTGGCCTTTTTAGAGTCCCCTTTGAAAGCAGCCATCCTTAGTTGTTCACCTGGAGTGGCACAGGCCAGCAACAGAGTTAGAGCCAGAACCAACGGGAGAATTTTCCTTATGTGTAAGATGGTTTGCATATCTACCCCTTTTTTTCATTTACAGCATTTGTATATCCGCCACTCGTTTCGTTATTTTGAGCCTGCAGCAAAGGAAAATAGAGAGATCCGGCTTCACTGTCAAGAACTGATCTTCACCAAGATCCCCCTTGAGGCTGTCCCATAACTAGTCGCCCCCTTTAGATACCCAGTCCTGGGATGAATCTTGCATCTGAATGGCTGGCGAGGTTGTTCTCATTGTTGCAACGAAAACAATATGAATTCATGAGGTTAGAGAGGTATGCACCCGCCCTCAGTTGGCGGAGCTATGACAAAGTTTATTGTTCGTTCATTGAGAGGAGAGATTCATGGAACTGAACAGATCCAACACAGAAATAATCGAGGAGTTCAAAAAGAGACGAACACGTCAGATCATGGCGGTAGGCCCAATTATACTAGCATTTATTGCCCTTCTCTCAGTTGAGGGTAATCCGACCGGTATTTTTGGCCTGCCGCCGAACATTGTTTTGGGCATTTCCTTTGCCTTAATCATTTCTGTCTTGATATTTTCCCTTTTCAATTGGCGATGCCCTGCCTGCAATAAATATCTTGGCAAAGCCATAAACCCAAAATTCTGTGCCAAATGCGGTGTTCAATTGAGCTGAGGGGAAATTAACCACTCGCTGCAGACAGACCCTGAGCTTGTCGATGGACCGCTGAGCTCGGCCGTTAGATCTCTAAAGATACTTAATGGAACATGGTGTTTGAATAATAATGGATACCAAAAAAATCAAGAAGTGGATCAAAATTATCGCTTTGTGGCAATTGATTTGCGGGGGTATCAACGTGGTTCTTCTTATTATCCCGCAGTTATCGACAATTCAAGTAAAAATTACTTTGCATGATTGTATTGAAGCTTCTGTCAACATTATCGGAGGGTTGACCATTTTCCTGGGATTATGGCGGTTTACTTCTTGGGGTTGGAAAATTGCCGTTCTGTTCATCCCATTCTCGTGGGCTTATGTAACTTATGATCTATTTATTGATTATCAGCGTGGTGTCGGCCTGCTCCTTTCTCCATTTATGTTAATCGACTGCGCAATATTACATTTCTTGTTTAAACGAAAAGTAACAGAGATTTTCAACATATCATCCACTAACTTGGTCAAGTTGAGTTGGCTTGTTGCCCCCCTTTTTATTCTTGCTGTTCTTTTACTAATTCACGACTTGGTTAATGACATTGTCGCGATCGTTTTTGCTTTCGCAATATTAATGGGTTTTTACGCAGTAAACAAATATAGAAGAAAAATGCAATCGAGCTAATATTTAATAGCTGGGATTTATGAGACAAAGATCTAACCACTTGCTGCAGACAGACCCTGAGCTTGTCGATGGGCCGCTGAGCTCGGTCGTAGATACCTTTGATGGAGGAATAAGAGATGAGAAAAAGGTCGTTACTTTGTGCAATACAAGTCTGTGTAACATCCGCTGTATTATTTCTGTTACTAACCCCCCTAGCTCGAGGCGACGAGCTCAGGAAGCTGGCCTTGGACGATGCATCTTCGCTCGGCACAACAGTTTCAACAGATCTTACTATAAAGCAAGAAGGCAACGGCTCTATAAGAATCTCAACCGCATGGCCAACGACCATTTGTCTGGGAGAAGTGGCGGAACTCAACGTCGACAACGCCCAGATTATTTATCAAGCCAAGGTAAAAAGTGAAAAATTAGAGGGCACTGCATTTTTGGAAATGTGGTGCCATGTTGGCGGTGGCCAATACTTCTCTCGAGGTATGAATTCCTTTGTTACTGGCACTATGGATTGGAAGACGCTTCAAACCCCTTTCTATCTGCAGCCAGGACAGAGCGCCAAAAAGGCTACTTTGAACATCGTTATTAATGGCAAAGGTACCGTCTGGGTCGATGACATTTATCTCCTCAAAGAACCATTGAAATAGGAACCCAACCATTCGCTGCAGTTAGGCCCCCTGAGACAAACTCAGGGCCGTTGAGTTCTGCCCCTAGATGGTTTTGATTAAAATACTCCAAAAACTACGAGGTGAATTTATGTTAATCAAAAACTCTATCTTTAAAGGTCTTATTGTAATTTTAACGCTATTACTGGCAGCAAATTTAGGGTTTGCCCAGGATGAGACAGCGGAGACTGCTGAAAAGCTGATGATTTGGCAATTAGAGGCTATAAAAGATGGAGATTACCAACGATTCATTGAACATGGCAATAAAGCCTTCAAGGAACTCATGGACGAGTATTCGTTCGACAATTTTAAACTGCAGAGGGGAGCAAAAATAGTAAAAGGTTACAAGTTAGAATATCTTGGTACCATAAGAAGAATCGGTATGCGAGAGCATTTGTGGAAGATATACATCAGTGGTGATAAATATGAGCTTCTAGGAAGTTTGACTCTTTCTCACGCTCAAGGCAAAGTGGTTGGCTTTAATATAGATTAGTCTTCTGGCATTCAACTACTCGCGGCAGTCGGCTTCTTCGAGTCGCTCAGGGCCGCTGAGTTCAGCTGTTAGATTCCACAGGAGGAAACATTATGACACATATAATAATTAGCAAGGCCCTAGCTTGGTGTGCAGTAATAAACATTGGATTGCTGCTGTGGTGGTTTTTGTTTTTCATTCTGGCTCACGATTGGACCTACAGATTTCATAGTAAATGGTTCAAATTGTCCATTGAGGAATTCGATAGAATTCACTACAAGTGTATGGCCCTTTTTAAAGTAAGCATATTCGTCTTCAACCTGGTACCGTATTTCGCCTTGCGTATTGTTGGTTGAGTCTGGCCGCGAGGTACATTTGCGACAGGAGCTTATGGAACCGTCTTTAAAGCGCCGTCTCCTCACTGAACTGCTCGTACTCGGTGTGCTCACCACCATCTTCCTCGCTGTCTTTCCAAAGCGGTCTATTTACATTGACGGTCTGCTAGCTCTCTTCGCCCTTTCTCTTATTGCCTCAAACGCTCGATTCACCAGGCACTCCGTCTGGGTTCAGTTCCCCGCAAGGGACGATCTCCGGACCCGATCAAGAAGGTCATACACTCTGGCTGGTATCTTCACAATTCCCGTGATTCTTGCCTTCGCGGCAACAGGACTTGCTCTTGGTTACAGGGAATTGGGCTGGCAAGGAGGTTGGGCTCGATTGGCAAACTGGCATCTTGCCTTGGCATTCTTGCTTTACCTACCATGGGCTCTACTGCAGCAGTTCATCTTTCAGTTCTATCTTCTTGGGCGGTTTCTTACTCTTTTACCAACTCCTGTCGCCGTATTCTTTACCGGGATAACGTATTCTTTAGTCCACCTTCCTGAAGTCGGCATCGCTCTTGCCGCCGCTCCTGCGGGAATCTTCTGGACTTTTCTCTACTGTCGAGATCGAGTTCTACTTCCTCTGGGCCTCTCTCACGCCTTACTCGGTTCCACCTTTTACTACTGGGTCTATGGGCGGGACCTTCTCATGGTTTGGAAAGAGGTCCTTCAGTGATTCCCTTATTTGGTCAGATGTTGCCCGCAATCAGAGTTCCTGAGGTTTTTCAGATAACGATCCCAGATGAGTGGCTACACCTGAGATGAATCGACACAGCTGGGCTCGCCCGTAGGCAAATTGAAGGGAGATAACATGATAATTCCAGACTCCTCCAACCGGCGCAAAGGCCATTTTTTAGGCACTGAAATCGAGAATTAATGGTGGAAGAGGTATAAGAAGAATAAATTCTTCGCCCGGGGAAACGGCGAATATTGGTTCGATGATGTCTCCTTTTGTGTTCATCGCTATTTGACGAAACACCCTCTTGAGATTCCTCTGGAGAAAATAATGACATTGGAGATTGGCAAATCTCATGCTGGGCGGTGGCTGTTTAAACAAAGGGTGCTTAAAATTATTTGGGAAAAGGACGGCATGATTCTTAGTTCCGGTTTTATTGTCGCCAGAAACCAGCAGGAAACTGAGATTGTCATGGCTGACCTCAAGCGATTACTTCATTAGAACTCTTGTAGGCAGGGCCGCTTGTGCTCAAGCGTCAAGTGTGCAGATATAAAAGGAGACAGAATGGCTAATAATATTTCTGAGTTAAAAAAAGCATTAGAGCTTGATAGAGACGGAGACTGGGATAGCGCACACAGGATTGTTCAGGGGATTGACTCGAGCGACTCTTATTGGATTCATGCATACTTGCACAGAAAAGAGGGTGCTTTAGGCAATTCAAACTACTGGTACCGTAGAGCCGATAAGACAATGCCTGTATATGATTTAGCTAAAGAGTGGAATGAGCTCTATGAATATATCAGCTCAAAAGGCTAAAAAATTTGACCTCTCGTTGACCCCTCTACAGCCGCAGCACTGGAGAGGATCCCGGGTGCTTTTAGGGGTTCACCTTTAGACCTAGACCTAAGGACATATTTTTTCTATGTATGACGTGGCTATTATCGGAGGAGGCCCGGGGGGTGCCACCCTAGCCAGGCTGATTGGGGGGAGCTACAGAGTCCTCTTGGTTGACAAGAGAGAGTTTGCCGACTCTCCTGGGACATTCTCCTCGAGAAAGTGCTGCGGCGGACTCTTGGCCCCAGATGCCCAAAGGATGCTGTCCAAACTGGGCCTGGGTCTGCCCAAAAGCCTTCTGGAAGAACCTCAACTTTTCGTTGTCAAGGCTACAGATATTCAGCGGGGATTAGAAAGCTATTATCAACGTCACTATATCAACATGGACCGGCAAAAATTCGATTGCTGGTTGCTATCCTTGATCCCGTCAGGTGTTGATCTAAGGCTAAATTGTCGCCTCAAGTCATATTCATCAGAAGATAACTTTTTCAAACTCACACTCGGCCAAGATGGAAAAACCTTCGTGGAAAGGACGAGAATCCTGGTTGGAGCTGACGGGGCTATTTCAAAAGTACGTCTCCAGTTGTCAGCAAAAAACCCTTTTCCGAAAAAATATTTCGCCATACAAGAATGGGTCGATGGATACAACAATTTGCCTTACTTTACTTCCCTGTTTGATCCAGAAATAACTGATTATTATTGCTGGACCATCCCAAAAGGAGAACACTTAATAATCGGGGCAGCACTGCACCCAAAGCAAAATGTAGCTGTAAAATTTGATCTTTTGAAAAGGAAGCTTAGAGATCGCGGCTTCCATTTCGGCAAGACAGTATGGAGAGAAGGGGCTTTTGTTCTCAGACCTGTTAAGACAAGACAGTTGTTCACAGGCGATAAGGGAATTGCTTTAATAGGCGAGGCAGCTGGCTGGATAAGTCCTAGTTCTGCAGAGGGGCTCAGCTATGCATTTAGAAGTGCGGTCATGCTCGCAGAAGCCCTGCGCTCAACCCCCGATGGTTTCGAGAAACGGTACTATGAAAAAACCAGGGCACTGAGAAGGAACATCTTTCTTAAAAATCTAAAGTCTCACTTTATTTTCAATCCCAATTTGAGGAGCGCGGTAATGAGAAGCGGTCTTCAAAGTGTAAAAATTTACAGGCCATGAGCAAAAGGCACTACCGCGAGATAATTCAATTGGTCTCGAAAATTACATGGACCGTCTCTTCCATAGTGATCTCACCCACCTCGATTGGTGTTCTGGCTGTTGCTGCCATGGCCTCCATCCTGTAAAGCGGGGCGGGGCCGCGAGGTGTATAACTGACCTTTACAATTTTCTTGATTGTAAGTCCGGCTGCCTTGGCAAGATCTGCAGCGATATCTTTGGCTTGATTGAGCGCCTGAACCGCAGCTTCCTTCCGCAATTTTTCCTCACCGTCAGTACTGAACGTGAGGCTCCCAATACGACTCACGCCTGCCTTTGATGCCTCATCTATAAAAGTTCCAACCTGATCGATTTCCTTTGTTTCCACTATGACTGTATTGGTCACCCGATAACCTCTGGGTTGAAACCTGTTGTCTTTATCGTAGACGGGCGTCAGCGTAAAACCTGATGTTCTTATTTTGATTTTTTGTTTCCCAATATCTTTTAGAGTATTTAGCAACTTGTCAGTTTGCTTCGCATTTTCTCGCACCGCCAGCTGAGCCTTTGTACTGTTCGTTTCTACTGCGAATGTCACAGTGGCGACATTAGGCATGGTCATGACCCGCGCCTTCCCCACAACCTCGATTGTTGATGGTTGGGGTTTTTCTTCAGCATAGCTTAATTGAGCCAGGGATAGGAAAATGCAGATGGCCAAAGAGAGGAAGCTTATTTTTCTTTTCATTGAGAGTCTCCTTACGAAACCACTTGGGGGCTGTCTGACAACTACCGAAGGGCCCGCGATGGCGTTGTCCCCCATCTTAGGTAATAGGAATATGGTAGATCACGAATATTTACTATCAAAATAAAGATGAGAGTAAAAGTAAAACTAATCCACTCTGTCCTTTTCTTGCCGGATACACTGGAGGTTGTGCTTAGTGGATCATTTCAGGAAAGTCTGTTACTGAAATCCTGTCTCCAACATATGAAGGTTCATAATTTAGTCCGCTTTCGGGGCAATTTCTCTCCCTGCTAATTCCATAGACGTGATCCTGGCCGAAGCGCCCCCGGAGGGTAACTAGGCCAAGGTCATCTGTCGGCAGTGACTCTCGGACCAGATCTGCTGTTTGGCAACACACGACAATCTCACTCTTTAGTTTCTTGTTTGCCACGCTGGACAAACGAAAGGCAGAATTCGTACAGTCTCCCACCAAGGTCAAGTCGGTAACCCGCCAACCGTAATGAGACATGGTGACCTTGCCGGTGGTGATTCCCCATCCCAGTCGCAATGATTCGCCCGCAGGATTTACCCCTGCCAGTTTAGCCCTTATTTTATTCACGGTCTGAGCCTGTTCAAGAGCGGTCAAGCAAGCGGCCACTGCCTGTTCTTTGCACAGGTGGGATCCATGTTCCCAGAAAGCGTAAACTTCGTCTCCGGTGTAGTCTTTAACAGTACCTTTATGATCATGTACGATGGTGCAGAAGGTCTGGATTATCTCCTTCATTAACTCGTATATCCGGTAAGACTCCTCCATCTGGGAAATGCTGCAGAAACCTCTGACATCGGCAACCACATTGGTTACTATGACCTCCCTGGGTGTAACCAGAGTTTGGGTCGACTCCATTTCATCATTCTTGGCCCCATCTACCTGACATGGACATCTTATGTGGATTTGAGTCTCCCCCAGACCAACCACATCGCCATCCTCAAGGGGCTTTGTCGATCCTGCTGCCAGACGAACATTATTTACCCAGGTACCATTTTTGCTGAGGTCTCTGAGTATTGGTTGGGTCCCGGTCAAGTTAATTTCCACATGATCCCTAGACACAGCAGGATGCTTCAAGATGATTCGCCTAGTGTCATCGATGCCCTTACAGACCCTTCCTATGAAGACCCGGTCAATTATATCGAGGCGGCATATCTTCTTCTTTTCATCGATCCATTCTAGGTATGGACTTGGCATGGCTTAGATCCTCCCCCCGCTTTTTAGAAAAGACAGTTACATGCATTCTGCTTTGCCTATAGTGCAGCGGCCATGCCAATATATGGCATAAGATGAAAGACAATTATAACCAATTGATATAACAACTATTTTAATGAAAATTATTTCTCAGGCGGGGGTTGGAAGGGAGAATCTTTTATGGAAAAGTCGCTAAGCGAGTTGGCACATTTTTACAGCATATCTGAAAATGCTAAATATTTTAGATTTTTATATGAGTCAACTAAGTTGACACTAAAGTGTCAACCAACTTGACAACCACTTCTATTGGACCCTGGAAATCTCCAACCGTACCGTACCTCCGCCGGTAATTTCGCAAGGGTCAAGGCATTGGATGTACGCTTCTTGCGAATCTCCACGGGAAAGCCCAATTTCCTTAGCCCCCACACCTTTGGCTAGAGCCACATAGTATGGAAGAGCCGAGGCCAATGAGTGCATGCAGACAACGTCGGTCTCTTCGGGATCTAGAATGTATCCCTCCTTGAGAGTTATTTTGTTGCCAATTTTATAGACAGGGCATTTACCTTTGATTTCCACCACCTTCACGATCAATTTCATAAACCACCCCCAGATTTTTTGCCCATAGCACCATGTTCTTCACCGCGAATCTTCCCTCCGCGGTTTTCACAGATGAAATCGGCTGTTATGATTGCTTATAATACGATTGACTTATAGCTTGGGTAAATTCCGGATCCCAAAGGGGGATAATATGCAGAGATTAAATTTCAGGAACATCCCACGTGGGGTAAGCATTTTTGTGTTTCTTGTACTTCTGGGATTTATTACAAATTGTACTTTGGCCACGAAGACCCACAGATTGTACGAAGGTCCGCAACTGCCCAATGACGAGACTGCACAAATTCTCTGCACCGGGGAGAGGATAAGAATCAATTCTGTCAATGGCCAGAAGAGCCCTGATGGAAAAGATACTTTCGGCAACGTCAAGATTGTGATTCTACCTGGTAATTATCATTTGACCGTGTCTTTTTCCGGTACGTCCATGGCTATGGCTTATGGGGAGAACGGCCGATACAGATACAACATATATTACAGACATGACTCTTTGAATAATGTTGATATTACCATGAAGGCAGAGGCTGGCCACACTTATCTGGTAACTTCCAAGCACGATTATGAGAAATCCAGATGGCGCATCATTGTAAGGGACGAAACAGCCGATAGAACAATCCTTAAAGAAGGGCCCGACCCTCTTAAGAAAATCAGAACGGGTGATAATCGGCAGGACAGGATAAGATATCAGAGTTAAAAACGGACATTGGTCAGCTGGTGCAGATTCCAACTTGTAAACCTTTTGTCTCTTATCCCATTGCCCAGTGACTTTAGACTTCCAGCCCATACACGGAATCAATCATTTTTCTTCTTTCTGGGTTAGGACAATGGTCCAGCTCAGAAGTCAGACATGCTTGGTGTATGGGCATTTTTTCATTCGGATAGCGACAGAGGAAGATTCCATCCACTTCTTCAGATCTCCTACCTAGGGGGACTGCCCCAGATTTGACAATTATTTTAGCTTTTGCGTAGGGACAGCGCACATCGCTTGCCGGGTAGGTTTTAGCGAAACAGTATTTTCGCACAAACCCCAGATCTTGAAACGTCGTCTTGTGCCATTTTCTCATTTTCATCACCCTTTCTTTCGTTCCAGTTTTGGAGAGTCTGCCATAAATTGTTTGCCATATATAAACATTCACTTAGGAGGCTCAAAGGGCTGTTTGGACTCGATCTGCAGTGCTTCCATAATTGCCAGTCTGTGGCACATGTCACAGAGAAAGTAAATCCCCCAAGGGACAAAATACTCTCTTCTACCTTGCTCCACGTATGAGTAGGTGGCTTCACAATTAGCACACTGCGCTTGAGAGTTAGTTTTCATTTTTTATGCTTCTTCCTTTCGGTGGATTTACCTGCGGATACCAGGGAGAAGCTAGTTGGGCTTTACGGATATTCGCTAGCGAAGAGAAAGGAGCATAATTTCGAGCTCAGACACGTCAGGTGATTGTGGCCAGGTGAAGATCAGTCTTCTGCGTATAGGGACTCAATGTGATGTGGATCTATGAGAGCCAGGAGTTCTTCAGGATATTCATCTTTGTTGACCTGGTAAATCCATGTCTTTTTGCCCTCCACAACCCTTGCATCCTCATAGGTTAACTCTAAGCCGTTTCTCAGTATTACTCTAATCTTTTTGCCCATGTGCCTACCGCCATCTTGTATCTTGGAAAACATAAACTTTGTTTCACTGCCAATGTTCCACTGTCAGATTCAATGGGCAACTTTTGTGCCAAGATTCAGGGCACGAGGTCTGTTTCGTATTAATCGCCCAACCTATTGATATATTTATATATATTTTTTGTAAAAAGGTATGGACCGGAGTAGGTTCTATTAGCTCATTTACCGAAAGTTGCTAACTAAGTTGGCAACTTTTCGAAAGAATAAATAAAATCTCTGTATTTCTAATAGATTAGGAAATGCGAACTTAATTCACAAATAGTGCTAACTTGATTGGCAAGAATGTGGTGGATGAAAGCAAGGTTAATTGCTTGGGATAGGCTAGATTTATCGTCCCTTGACTAGACGAGAGAGAATGACAGGGATGGGCCTATGGCTGATTAGTCGATTGAGGAAGATCACCACCCCCGAGACAACAATGGTTCCCAGGTCTCGAAAGGCACCAAAAAGGACAGACTCTATGACTTCTCTCCAGCCGCTGTGTCCAACAGTGGAATTTAACTCCAAGGGCCACCAGAATGAAACCGGAGAGGTTGTTAGCAGTCCGTCCGCCATTACATGAGAAAGGATAAGGAGAAAGCAAAGCAGTCCACTTATCTTAGGAATTTTCGACCAACATCTCCAGCCGTTAGATGCAATAAAAGCCATAGACAAGGCAAACAAAAAACTGTGCGTCGGACCCCGATGGAAGAAATTGCCATTCCCGTGCACAACTAGTCCAATGAAAACGTCTATGTCAGGCAAATTGGTGAGGACGACGACGAAGGTGAGGGTTTTCCAGAGATGGCCGCTGGTATTGGATTTGGAATAGACATCATGGATGGCCAGACCAGCGGCTGTATGTCCCAGGGGCAAGGGCATAAAGAAAATCCTTAAATCTACAATCTCGAATCTAAAATCCGTAATTGAGCTTCCCTCCTCAGTAACAATAACCGTGCCACTGCCCATTCTTTTATTAAATAGCGTCTTATTACAACTATATAGCCTACTCTTAGATCAGTGATGCAAGAAGGATTTCTGAGAATTTACCGCATTGAAATGGGAAAATAATTGCTAATTATGGACGTTTTTTTGCTACTCCTAGACTACTTTTCAGGAGGGCAGCAATGGTAGCATATGATACACTTGACACACACAGTTGATTTCTGATTGGGGATTTGGGATTGCGAATTGCAGGTGTATGATCTCAATTCGTCTATGTCTTCCTCAAATCTACAATCTCAAGGGTAGAATTCGAAATCCGAGATCTGAAATCGGAGGTAGGACATGGCAACGATTAATCTCAGAAACGTCCCAGATGAATTGCACCGGAAAGCAAAGGCTAGAGCAGCAATGGAAGGCGTCTCATTGAAGCAACTAATACTAAGACTTTTGGAGGAGTACCTAGAGGGGGTGTGCTAGTTGCCGAGCATATCCTCTCTTAGACTCTTTTGGGCGGGCTTGTCAGATAGCCATATACCGAACAGGGCCTGTTTAAAAACAAGTCCTTCTATTCGAGATTTGAACTCACTATTCTTGTAAACCTCTAATCCCTTCCCGGGTAAATAAATTAAATCAAAAATATCATTTTCCTCTATCTTCTCCTTAAAAACAGAGATGAACTCTTCTATCTGGCTTTTGATGGGTTCAGTGTTACCCTTTGTGGCATTTTCAAATCCTTCCCTAGTTGCGTCTTCCATTTTTTTGCTGGTAATCAATGAAGATATTATATGAAGCCTGATGGCCATTAGCTCATCACCTTCTATGATCTCCTTTGGATTATTGCTCTTATTTTGAAGATAGAGCCCGCCTATATAAAGGTCCATAAAGAACTTGCTGCGCGCACCTGCCCCGTTCAAGATGAGCTTGCTCTTGGTAACCTCAAGAGATTCAGGCATGTTAACACCTTCAATCTCTTTGGCGTTACTCACTGGACTCATGATAATCAGGGTCAATACCAGCGGAATTAAATGTTTTCTAAGCATCTTACTCTCCCTTGTACCCTCTTGAGGAAGATCCGGTGTTTTTTTGGAAGAAGTTCTACTACTACTATTTCCTGTCTTCTCTGGCGAGTTCTTTTTCTATTGCAGCTTGGAATCCCGCGAAACTTCTATCCCTCAATAGCCTTCCATTGACAAAGATAGTTGGAATCCCTCGCACCCCAAGGTCTCTCCCTTCACTTAAATCGCTCTCGACTATTGCCCCTATTTCAGGAGCTTTCATATCTTGATTTAACTTCGCCTTGTCCAAACCCACTTGCTGGGCAATTTCTTGAATTTTTTCCTCGTTTAGACTGTTGTAATTTTTGTAGAGCTCATCGTGAAATTCCCAAAACTTACCTTGTCTGTTCGCTGCCAGGGCAGCCACCGCTGCCTGCAAGGCAAATTTGTGATTCGGAAGGGGAAAGTTTTTTATTGCCAGTTTGACCACCTTCGGGTATGCCTCGAACACCTGCTCGAGTAGAGGCGAAAGCCTTGCACAGTAAGGTCATTGGAAATCACTAAAAACTGCTATTTCTACCGGGGCATCGGCCGGCCCCTTGAAAGGAGAATTGGAAAGATCGATATCTTTAATAAAGTCTAAAAGAAGTATTTGAACTTGCTTGTTCTTTTTACTGCTGAGAAGAATTACATCCTCCCACGGCCCAACTTTAATGCCATCCACCTGGCTTCCAACCGAAATCTTGTCCTCGAGCCTGCCTTCTACCGAGTAGATGTAGATGCTTCCTTGGTCGGTTAAAACATATATATATTTCCCGTTAAGAGAGGCAGCCAAATCAATAGGTGGGCCTTCCAGATTCAGTGTTTTTTTCACATCCCATTCCACAGCTCCACTAACGGGAGAGGATAAGGTCAAGAAAACCACTGCTATCAACAAGAAAACAGCGCATCGATTGTTCATTCTTGGTCCTTTGTAATACTTACCTGTTTGCGAGCCACAGGGTGTTGCTCTCCTTGGCAGTTACAGAAAAATCATCAGAACTCGTATTTGAATAAGCTCAAAAACACACCTCCAGATGGCGTAGGTATATAACCCATCTCCAGCGAGGTGGTTTTATAGCCGACCCCTATAGTTGGAAACACTGCAGGTGCGATTCCCTTTATGTTTATCGCCGCGTTGTTCCCATATCCATAGAGAATCCCTGCATACACATTTCCCTGGTAAAAAAAATTCTGACTTTCGTTGAAAGGATATTTATTTGTGCTGAGTCTCTTTCCGCCAAAGTATGTTGGGTCGTCCCAAGTGTTTATATATCTAGATACGACATAATTATCATATGAAGCGACGACCATTCTAAGATCCTCATTGGGGTTGTCCGATTGATCAACGTGCCTCGCAAATACGCCGACCATTAAAGACATCTCACGGGCTTCCGGCTTTTCGGAAGAATCTGCCAAATTATCGTAAGAAAGTTCCACCATTCCATCATGCTCAACAGGATCTTCCGATTGATCAACTCCCTTTGCATACAAACTGCCTTTTGCTGAGTCATCTATAGAGGCCGGTTCATCAATAACATCAACCGCTATTGCTGAAATCGGCAATAGGAAAAATCCCACAACGAGTAGATAGCCCAACAGTCTCGCCAATTTTCCCCCCTGGGAGGTTTAGAAAATTGACAAACCTCGTTTCCTCAGCGACACCCGCTACCGTTAGACCCTGCCAGATCCTCTTTCGGTTCGAGGCAGGTTATCACAAACTATGTGAAGTATGAAAGAGGAAATAGTGTAACTATGAAGCTGCTAAACAGCCGTAATGGTATTCTTCCCAAGGTCTTTACTTTTGTAAAGGGATCCATCAGCCATCTGGAGTAGCTCCTTCATGTCCCCCGCGTCTTGCGGATAGGATGCAATACCGCAGCTAGCCGTTATTTTGATCTCAAACCCCTCAGATTTGAGAAAACGGGTCTGGGAAACCTCATGTTGGACGGTTTTCATCTTCTCGAGTGCCGACTCTTTGTCCTGAGCAGGCATTATGACCACATATTCGTCACCGCCGTAGCGGACGAGGCGATCGTCACAGTCCAGTTGGGAAGCAATAACCACAGCCACCTCTCTAAGCATCTTACTACCCAGGAGGTGGCCGTAGGTATCCACCACCCTTTTGAAATCGTCCAAATCCAGAAAGGCAAGGGAAACAACCTCATCTTGCTGAAGCAACTTGGCCAGGTAATCATGAAGAAAACGGGTGTTATAGAAGCCTGTTACGTCATCGGTTACTGCAAGAGCTTGAATTCTCATGTGGTTTCGGGCATTGGTTATGGCTATGGAGACATAATCTGCGAGAAAGGAAAGCACAGGCATGGAACTTTCCTCAAAAAGAGAAGGATCTTCAGGATTGATAATCTCAATAGCGCCAATAACTGAGTCTTGCACCTTTAAAGGAAGGCAAATAAGAGATTTGGTGGTAAAGCCGGTCATGTCATCTACCCGCTTACTGAACCTTGGGTCGTGCTGAGCGTTTTCGGGCACCAGTATTGGTTCACCTTTAAGTGCAGCAGTGCCTACTATGCCCTCGCCAAGCTTCATTCGAGTATGGGCAAGCATTTCTTTTTCCAGTCCTACCACTAACTCGAAGCGTAGTTCTTGAGTCTCAACGTCCAGCAAATATAAGGTCCAGTTCTTTGCCCTTATCAGTTCACTTATCCGCTGCATGATTATTTTGAGGATCTGCTCCATGTTTAGAGTGGAAGTTATCGCTTTGCCGATCTCAACACAGGTAAGTAATTTTTTATCGTGGGTCAGCATTAAATTGACTCCTTTGTCGATTTAACACAGGATGTAAATGGTACTGAAAATAGAAAAAAGTAACGCAAGCTCAAGGATTTATCAATATGAAGGATTTACTTTGGCAAAACCTGGGAAAGGTGTCAAGGCTGGGCGCACCTGGCTGCGACGTAATGTGGGCTGGCGCCGGTCAGAGTTGGCATGGGGCATAGAGCATGGGGTTAAGACCTGCTGTGTTTGCCCCGTGCTCCCTGCTCCTTGCTCCATGCTAATAATGACAGCGAAGCGTGATGACAGCCACGTTAGTGGCGCAGTAAAGGCTAGCCGGTAGCAGCCCACTCATCTTTTTTGACTGCTGATTCAAGGAGTAACTGAATGGCGTTTATATCTTGGACAACTAAGTCATCGAATTCAACCAGGCAATCTTGATAGTGAAAATCACCTTCAGTCCACCCTAGGAGGTCAAAAACCACCTCTCGTACCTGTTGGTGAATTAGCTCCTTCAAGGTATCTTCGTTGAGATATCCCAAGGCTAGGAGCATTTCTCCCACTCTTTTACCGGCTTTTTTCGCCTTATCCAAGACTTGCAGGAGGGCTTCGGGGGATATGAGACCTCTCTGATAAAGGATCTGCCCTAGTTGAATACCTGGCTGCCCGCTTCCCGCAATAATCTTACCTTCTTTCAGGCATATGGCTCTTCTCTTCTTCCCGTTGGTGAACTGCAGGATACCGCTTTTATTGTCTGAAGATAGAATTTGCAGAATAGTGGACAGGCCGATTGACTTCAGATTCCCCTTGAAGTCCAGCGCAGCCGCGTTCTTTGATGCATTGAAGGGATTCCACACTGCCTGGCGGTCAGCATAATCTCTCTTGTTCCAGGCCTTTATCGCCTCTTTTTCACTCTCTTTTATTGGACCACTGGTACCGCACCAGCACACAACTGAGTAGTAGTTTTGGGAATCTGGGATTATTCTCAGGCAAGTTCTGTCGGCTTCATGCTCAGCTGAACCGCAGAAAGGGCAGGGTCTTAAACTCTCTCTCAGATCGGTCATTTTCCACCTCCGACTGAAAAGCCGTCAAGGGTTCTTTCAGTCCAAGAACAGACTTTTGTGAGTTGAGAGCCATCCTCCCCCCGATAAACTTCTTTGGCCTCATCGAGCACATCAATTTGTCTACTTATATGAAAAAAGTGTGCCATGGTTGGCACTTTTGAACTTTGTATTTTAATTTCAATCACCTAGGAATCAAGTCGTTGGGAGGCAAGTGCAAATGTTACTTGCCTTAAGGTCAAAGTTTGCTAAAAAGTTGCCACTTTTTGGGAAAATACTTATCCACATGCCCTCTCATAAAAAGGGGCGTCTTTTAGATTTTCACTTTTCTGTCTCTTGAATTCTAACCCTGATATTCCATGAGATATCCGGGCTAATGGAAGGATAGGAGGGTTAAGATCCAGATGGTTCCCGCCATATTTCAAGTATGGTTAGATCATCAGTGGCCTCGGCATCCCCTCGCCAAGCCCTGACCTCATCCAGTAGCTTACTTCCCCACGGCGGACTGTTACTTGTTTTTATGTATTGGGGTAATCGTTGGCTGCCGAAGAACTCATCTCTATCATTCTGCGCTTCAGTAACCCCGTCAGTTATGAACAGGATTGATTGCCCAGGCTCCAGGATTATTTCCTTAGTATCGTAATCAGGCCTAGGTAAAACCCCTAGCGGTATTCCTCTCAACTCAGGGAGCTTTCCTAGGCCTTTGCCCACCAGCCACAGGGGAAACAAATGTCCACCCCGGACAAGTTGCATTCTTCCGGTTTCTGGCCAATACCTTCCCATAACAATAGTGGCGAAAAAGTTTTCCTTGGCCAGGAGGGAGTACATGGCACGGTTTACACTCTCCAGAACCTCATCAACCTCTTTGTCCACTAAAGCTTCACTTCTTATCCTCGCCCACAAAGCTACCATTATCAAGGCTGCGGGAAGTCCTTTGCCACAGACATCAGCCACGTAGGTTAGCCAGCTGCCATCGGCCATGGGAATAAGATCATACAGATCACCACCAACAAAGGCTGCTGGCAACGACACAGCCCAAACATTGCTGCCACCTGCCATCTCAGGGCATTGCGGACAAAACTGCGCCTGAATTTGAGAGGCTGCTTCGAGCTCAATCTGCAGTTTTTGTTGCTTGAGTTGGGTCTGGAGAAGCCTAGATCGTATAATGGCCACACCCGCCAACTGGGCAAAGCTGTCCAAAATCTCTTCATCTTCCGGGTCGAAACAAGGCCTGTCTTTTGAGTTCAGAACCTCAATCACACCCAGAAGTTCCTCGCCGTAGACAATGGGGACGCAAAGAAGGGTTCTGGTTTGGAAGCCGGTGTAATGGTCAGCCCCTTTAAAAAATCTTCTGTCTCGCTGCACATCTTGGATGATGACAGGCTTACGTTTTGCTGCAACCCAACCGGCGAGCCCTTCGCCTATCTTCAGCTCCACGTTACGCTTAAGGATCTGTTCAGTCTCCTCGCCCAAAGCCTCGTTCTTGGCCAGGGCGAATTCGAGAACGTCAGCTGCTGAGTTGTAGAGCAAGATTGAAGATGCTTCGGCACCGGTGACTTCCTGGGCCAAGTCCAGAAGCTGGGGCAGCAAATCATCCAAAGACTCTATATGCGCCAAAGATTGATTGGCCTTGACAAGATTCTTCAGCCGCTTGGAAAGATTGACCTCGCTTGCAGAATATTTTTCCATATGCCAGGAAAATCCCTTTAAGAAATCAGCAGGCCAGACCGAAAGCCTGTGGTGCATGTATGAGAATGATGACAGACAAGCCTTATAGCACTTGGCAAACTGGAGTCAGCTAGAATGATTTTCTGATTGGCCAGTGGAATACGGGGCAACCATGCGATCTGCCCTTATTGCTCACTGGAATCTGTGTCAGATCAGAGCGTCGAATGATTAAACATACCATAAGGAAGTGGCTACAGTCAAAAGAGGCAGATAATCTCTAACCGAATGCAATTGCTCTTGGTTCATCAAGTCTTTGGAGGTTTGGACAGTGAAAATGCAACTTTTCTCTGGAAGGATTTAAAATATATTAACCAGGTTGGCAACGTTGGTGGCAATTCTTTTGACCTAATTAAAAATCTGCGCTTCAAAAACCGTATCTTTGCAACTTCTTCATTAGCCCATATCGGCTCAATCCGAGTTCCCCCGCCACTCTCGTCCTGTTCCCGCCATGTTTTTCTAGCGCTTGTGTCAGCACCGCCTTTTCCAAGGCTACAACCATCTCTTTGAGGGTTCCCTTCATTTCAACCTCAGAGCCAACCGCTGCAGATTTCTTTATTATTTTTTCCGAAAGATGGGAGACCTCGATCAAGCTTACATTCTGTGCCAGCGCCACTGCCCTTTCAATCTCGTTTTCCAGTTCTCTTACGTTTCCTGGAAAGAGATAGGTTTCAAGGCAGTGCAGGGCTTCTGGGCTCAAACCCTTAGTGGCTCTGTCGATCTTTAGGCTGTATTTTTTCGCAAAGTGGTTAGCTAGAAGACGAATGTCACCAGTCCTCTCGCGTAGTGGTGGAACTTTAATGGTAAATACATTAAGGCGGTATAGAAGATCCTCTCTGAACTTACCCTTGGCCACTTCCTCTTCTAAATTCTTGTTAGTAGCAGAGATAACTCTGGTATCAACCGTCTTATGATAATCAGCTCCCAACGGTCTTATCTCACCATCTTGCAGAACCCGCAAGAGACTAGTTTGCATAGCCGGCGACATTTCCCCTACTTCATCAAGAAAGATCGTCCCGCCGTGGGCAATATCAAAAAGCCCCTTCTTGTCTGCCACGGCACCAGTAAAGGATCCTTTCTTGTGACCAAAGAGTTCGCTGGTGAGCAAAGTCTCTGGAATGCCTCCGCAGTTTTGTGAGACAAAGGCTCCGGTACTTCTGGGGCTGTTATAGTGAACACATCGAGCAATGAGTTCTTTTCCCGTTCCTGTTTCTCCTTCTATCAAGACTGTTATGTCCAGATCTATTACTTTTTCACACAGTTTGAACAAGTCAACCATAACTTTACTATTGCCGATTATCTCGTCAAAACTGAAACGTTTCTCGATTTCTCGTCTAAGCAGAATGTTTTCTTCTTCTGTGTGCCTGAGAAGTTTATCTTTCTCCTCATATACAGCTTGCAATTCCTTGTATGCCTCGTCTAGCTCTGCATACATCCGGGCATTATCCAGGGCCATGGCTATTATGGGCGTCAGTGTTGTGACAAAAGTGAGGTCTTCATGGTCAAAAATACCTTTCTTTTTATTGAGAACCTCTAGAACGCCAATAGTTTTTTCTTTCTTTTGCAGAGGTGCAGCTATCATCGAACTCGTTTTAAAACCGGTAGAATAGTCGATCTCCTTGTAATGGCGAGGATCATGGTCAATGTTTGAGATTAATTCCGCTTTTCCACTTTTGAACACGCTTCCTGCAATGCCTTTTTCTGCAGGGAAGCGAATCTCTTTCAACTTTGTTACTAGGCCATTTGGATCACTCTCTGCCCAACAAAAGACAAATTCATTTCTTGGACCGTCATGCAAAATTACAGAGACGCCTTCCGCCTCCATAACTTCTTTCATTTGCTTGATTATATGTAAAATCAGTTCGTCTATGCTTATATACTGATATAGAGATTGGCTTATGTCCCAAAGCGTTCTAATCAACCCAGCTTTAGAGCTAAGTGTGCTATGGCTCTCCTTTTTTGCTTTTCTCTTTTTTGTCATCTCAGACACCTCAGCAACACTGCTGAAATAATGGCGTGTTGGGGCACTTCAAAATATCAAATCCAAGTTACAAGTTTCAGCTTTGTAGGTGTCAGGTTTCAGAAATAAGAAAAAGAAAAGCTGAAGCCTGAACACTGAAACCTCGGTCATTTCTAAACCACCAGGGCTATACCATATAGACTCCCTAGGTGTGCTCCTTGATCCGCGAGGTGGATGATGAACCAAGGCCACAACTTGCTCATCTTCATCTTCTCCGGCTCTTTTCCCTTTCCGGATATCCAACCGATGAGCTCAGAACGTTTCACATGTATTCTTCCAGGACCGTATAGCTTGATTTCCACTCTACATCGTAAAAAATCTATGGCGAAGTGGAGGGCTAGAACCAGCAGGGCCCCTTTGAGCCAGAGCTTACCCAATACGAGCAAAAACAGGCCAGCGAACAGACCATGAACCGCACTATGGTAGCTGATTGCCAGAAGTTGATCGGACAGCCCTTGGCTGCGCTTGAGAACAGCGAGCCTATAGGAGGTAAAAACCGCGTCCCCCATCACATGGGACATAAGCAGAAGGAAAAAGATGCTTAGAGTCATACCACTGACCAGGGCACATAATCGGTATTTACAATTGGTGAAGGAGCTTCACCTAACCTTCGGTGAAACCGGCTCAGCAGGGAAAAAATAATGCCATAGTGTGATCAGGAATAGCAGGGATGGGGAGTGATTTGGATAAGATGTGCTTTAGCTTTTACCTTACTACTTCAATCTCTTGTTGAATTCCTCCACTTTCTTTTCCAGCTTGCTGACCACGCTTCTTACTTTGTTCAAAACTGCTGCTGCATCCTGGTCGTCCACCGAGGCTTGGTCAACCCTGCTAACAACCTCTCCTATCTCTGTAACCGCCTCGCTGAGAAGCACATTTAGCTGCTGTGCCGCTTCCAGTTGTTTCTGCATTAGAATGATATCCTGGACTGTGAGTTTGCGCTGTGACAACTTTGGCTCCCTCTCTCAATTGATGGCTTGGATTCTGGTGGGCTAGCCCTCATGTGCCATGAATTGCCGTCACGAGATCGTGATAGATGGGTGTGCAACCGGGCAACCGCAGGGGCTCGAATCCGAGGCGTACTTGAATAGTACGTCGCAGGGTTCGAGGTCCGAGGACGCCCGGGAGGCCGGCCATCTCCGCGATCGCAGTAGACTATTCATGGCATATGAGGGCTAGATTAGCACAACTAAGTGGAATTGGTCAAAAGAGATTTGGCTAGTCTTGATCCAGAACTTCCCTTACAACAGTCAAAATCTGTCTGATGTCATAGGGCTTGCTCACAAAGCCCTTTGCGCCGTTTTTCAAAATTTCTCTGGTTGGCCCATCGGGGGAATAGCCGCTGGCAATGGCCACCTTCGCTTCTGGGTTGACTTTCAGAAGTTCTACCAGGCAGCGTTTTCCTCCCATGCCTGGCATTATTAGATCTAGAATCACCAGTCCAATCTTCTCATGCTCTTCTTGGTAGATTTGCAAGGCACTCTCGCCGTCAGCAGCCGAAAGAACTGTGTAACCAAATTCCTCAAGGATTTGAATACCAAGGATCCGAATTGGGTCCTCGTCATCCACTAAAAGAATGGTCTCTGTGCCCCCTCGAGAAACGGATGGCTCTTCCCGTGGTCTAACAAATCTGTCCATAGTCTGGATGGCTGGGAAATAAACCTTGAAGATGGTGCCCTCCTCTGGTTCACTGTAGCAGGTTATATGGCCGTTATGGCTTTTGACGATTCCATAAACTGTGGCTAGACCAAGGCCGGTGCCTTTGCCGGTTTCTTTGGTTGTATAAAAGGGTTCAAAGATGTGTTCTAAGGTCTTCTTGCTCATGCCGTGACCGGTATCGGAGACTGTAAGCTGGACATATTCACCTGGTCGGGCTTCGGGATGCATCATGCAGTAATTCTCATCCAGGCTCACATTGGCCGTTCCTACAACGAACTTACCTCCCTCTGGCATGGCATCTTTAGCATTTACCGCTAAGTTCATCAGGATTTGCTCCACCTGGCCAGGATCTGCGTTGACTATTTTGAGGTCTGCGGCCAGATGGAACTCCATCTGGATCATTTTGGGAATCGTCCTTTCTAGCAACAGCTTTACACTCTCCACTTCATGGTTCAGATCAATGGGTCGCAGCTCGCTTTCTACTTTTCGACTGAAAGTTAGTAACTGTTGAGTGAGATCCGCCCCTCTTTCGGCAGCGCGAATAATTTGACTGAGTTCTCGCTGCCCAGACTCTTCCTTACCTTTTCTCATTTGAAGCAACTGGGCATAGCCCTGAACTGCTTGCAACAGGTTGTTGAAGTCGTGGGCAATGCCGCCGGCGAGGGTTCCTACAGCTTCCATCTTCTGAGCCTGACGGAACTGGGCTTGTATTTGTTCCCTTTCCTTTTCCGCCTCCTTGCGCTCAGTGATGTCGCGAGCGAAGGCACAGTTATACTCTCTCCCCTCGAATTGCAGGTAATTTACTGTTATCTCAACAGGGAAGATCCTGCCATCCTTAGTACGATGCCGAGACTCTATTATGAATGAGCCCCTTTCTCTGACCTCCTTCCAATGTTCTGGCCACACGGCCGCGGGAAATTTTGGATCTATGTCATGAACTGTCATGGAAAGCAGTTCTTCCCTCGAGTAGCCGAGCGATGAGCAAGCTGCATGATTTACAAAAATAAATCTCGCATCAGAACACATCCAGAACACGGCGTCTCCAGCGTTCTCAACGGAGAACTGTGTAAGCCTAAGGGTTTCTTCAACCCTTTTGCGCTCGGCAATCTCAGCCCGCAATTCCTTATTGATCAGAGAAAGTTCTGCAGTCTTAGCCTTTACCTGCGCCCTCAAGATCAGGCCCGCGCCCAAAAACAGCACTATTAATCCCCCTGCCAATATCAATAACGGCACGAACCATTTTGGTAATTCCCAGTGGACATTTTTTGGTGTCCATTTATCCAGTGACTGATGATAAATTGACCTCTTGTCAGCTTTCAAGGGTACCAGATGTTTATCTATAGCACGGATGAGTTCGCCGTGCCTCTTCTTTGGCACGGCAAAGTGGATATCTGCTGGGCTGAAAATAATAGGACTTCTACTTATATTGTAATATTTTTCGAATTCTAAACCGTATAATCTATCTACAACTCCAGCATCAACTCTTTTCTGAGCTACTAATTCTAGGATGGCATCATATTCGTAAGCTTCTATAAATCTACACTTAAGCTTGAATTGTTCAGTAAGTTTTCTGAGATTGTAATAATGAATGTCATTGTGAACAACTGCTATCTTTTGATTGTCTAATTCGACTATCTGATTTATGTCAGATGTCTTTTGGGTATATATCATGCCCCAATCTGAAAATATATTTTCGTAGGTGAAGTCGTATACTTCATTTCTTGCTCTCGAGTACTCGATCCCAACCAATAGATCGATTTCTTCCCTTTCAAGCCTCTCAAGACAATCTGTCAAGCTGCCGGGAACATAGTCTATTTTCCACTTTTCTTTGAAGCCGATGTACTCGAGAATATCTATGAGAAAACCTTTCACCACACCGTCATTGCCCACTAATACCATTGGATAGTTGTCGTAGACCCCTACCCTCAACTGTTTATTACCTTGAACAGGATGGGGGAGAACAAGCTGTAAGGCTATGATAAAAAAAAACAGATGTATGGCCTTCCTCATGTACCCCTCTTTTAGTCGAATGGTGCCTCGCCCGGATTTTTCATGAATGCGGGCTAGAGAAATGTTTTAATTTTTTTGGGGCGAGATTACTTGAAGAGGTCTAGCATGTTCCATGCCAGGAGGGACCATGAAATTCACACTGCAATCATTTCCCCCGTCACCCTTTAATTGCAGCGGGATCTTCCACAGGGGAGAGTAGATTATTAGAGAAGATATGTAGAAAGATTTCGTCTTGGCTTAAGATTTGATCTATTTAAAATGATCCCACCCGCTCGTTGCCATGGACTCAAGGGAATTTTCCCTGGTCCTTAGTTTCAAACCAGGTTCAGCTACCATATGCCCTATTTGGTGGAATTCGCACCCTTCGGACTCTAGAGCTGCACGAAGATCGTTAGCCGACCCTGGAAACACCGTCCCCAGAAGGACGTAATCCTCTCCCACATGGAGGGAAAGATGGTTTGAGTCTTCATGGAATTTCCTACAGTAATCCCTAAACTTCTCGGTGGTGGGGATCATTCTTTCTTCGAGGATTGCACCTAACCTTGATTCTGCGCAGATGTGACCAAGGTCAGCGGCAACCCCGTCAGACACATCTATCAGGGAGTTGGCCGCCTTAATACCTGCAATGATCCGGCCCGCTTTTACGTGGGGATAGGGATTATGATGGGCCTCTATCAAATCCTCCCATCCCTCCATTTCTCTTCCCTTCAGGATCAAATCCAGACCTGCAGCCGAAGAGCCCACGGGTCCGGTAAGAAAAATCAACTCTCCCTCCCCTGCGCCGGATCTATAGAGAATCTCATCCTCTAGCGCTTCACCCACGAGGGCAATGTTTATCACCACGTGTTCTGGAGATGAGGTGGTGTCACCCCCTAAAAGATTCACCTCAAATTCTTTTGCCATCGACTTCATGCCGTCGTAAACGCCATCCAAGACAGCTAAATCTATCTTGTCTGGGATGGCAATGGAGATTACCGCCTCCCTTGGAGTTCCCCCCATAGCCGCAATGTCTGACAAGTTGACTGCCAGAGACTTTCTCCCAAGCTCGTAAGGGGATATTGCGCTCAAGAGAAAGTGAATCTTCTCCACCAACATGTCGGTTGTCAGCAGGATGGCCATTTCCCCGGAGGTCTTGAACACGGAGCAATCATCTCCAATCCCTCGAATGACTTTTCCGTCTCTAATAAGACAGCCCCTCTCGATCCGCTTAATAAAACCGAATTCACCAATGTCCTTGAGTTTCACTGCAACACCCCTGTGGCTAATTTTGGCTACGCACTGCTCTGTTTGACCTCTGAAAATCCGAAATCCGAATTTCGAAATCCGAAACAATTTCTAATTTTCCAAATACAAATGACCAAAACGTGCGACTCATTACTGTCATTTTCAAAGTTTTGAACATTTGAGAATTCGGAT
>CP070689.1:1560884-1563484 GCA_020353155.1 Deltaproteobacteria bacterium
GAAAACAATCCCGACCCGTTCAATCCTTTCTCCGAGGTTTGGCGGCATAACTTTCCCACCGCTTTGGCCCGGTCCTGGGGGGAATAGTCGGCAGTGTCTTGATCAAAACCATCTACCGCCGGATATTCTGCTGGTTCAGGTAATCCCGGATAATCTGGGTCCTCCGGGCTCACCTCGGCATTGGCGCGAGCGCGCTCCACCAGCCTGTCGAGCCCTTCTACATCCAATCTGTTGGTAGTCGCCAAACCAATGCGTTTTCCTCGGAGTAAACGCATGATCAGGGTGACATTTCTTTCAGCAACGTTCTGGTGGATGTAGTTGTTGGCGAAGCGCGTCAAGTTTTGAGCCTCGGAAAAAAGCAATACTTCGGCAGGATCATTTCCAGCTCTTCTGAGAACGTCATCGCACGTGTTTTTCGCCACTTTCTGTCCCAGCATGTCTCTTCCTCAAAGTTCGTTACTATGACTGGCCATTAGGGATAGGGAAACTTCTCATTTCTCATTGGAAATCAAAACCAAAACGGCAAATCAGTCTGGTTCCGAACGATAAATGATAACTGCGCAATGCGAATTGAGAAATGACTCGCTGCTTACTCCTGCTTATACACTCCCACTCGAATGTTCCTGAACCTAGCCGGTGCTGCACCATGGCCCGTGTGGGCGATCTGTGAGGGCTGACCCTTGCCGCAGTTGGGAGTTCCCCACATGGTCCAATGATTTTGGTTGCATATGGCATCGCAACTGTTCCAAAATTCCGGAGTAATACCAGTATAGGTACAATTTCTTAGCATCCGGTCCAATTTGCCCTTTTTAATCTCGTAGCCGATCTCGGTACCAAACTGAAAATTGTATCGCCTATCGTCTATGGACCATGATCGATTGGTCATCATGTAAATGCCTTGATCCGTATCTGCGATCAAATCTTCTAAGTCCCACTCACCAGGCTCCAAACTAACGTTAGTCATACGAATAAGGGGAATTCGGTTCCAGGAGGACGCCCGCATGCAACCATTTGAGACCTTGCCCAGTTTTGAAGCAGTCTCGCGTGACATGAGATAGCCGACAAAATCACCCTCTCTAACAATGGTAGTGGATTGGGCGGGCACCCCCTCATCATCCCAACCAAAGGTGCCTAGACCGAGGGGTCTGACGCTGTCCGCAGTCATGTTTACCACCTCAGAGCCGTAGCGGAAGTTTCCCAACTTTTCTGGAGTGAGAAAGGAAGTGCCGGCATAGGCAGCCTCACTGCCGAAAACCCGATCCAGCTCAATCGGGTGCCCGCACGACTCATGAACTTGAAGAGCAACCTGGTCTCCACCTAAGATCACCGTAGTGGTTATATCGGCAGGACAGGGATCTGCGGTTAGCAAGGCAACAGCCTCGCTGCCAATGCGCTCGCTGTTGCCGGGCAGGTCCCATTTTAGCACCACCTCCCAACCACCGGTTACCTGCTGGCGGCCAAAGGAATTGGGATAGGAACGGGACTGAACTTCACCATCACCCACAGCGGTGGCAACAATACCCCCACCTGTCTCGATAATTGTCTGCTCGGTGTAAGCGGACTCTGTGTTGGCAAACCATTTCTTCTCCCGAATAATAACCAGGTTAGATTGTCTTACATGCACACCTTCTACCCTGGCCATCTCAGAATCAGCGGCCAAAAGCATTCCCAACCTCTCCTCTAAGGAGATGGTGAAAGGATCTATTTCTACTGGTGTCACGTAGGTTCCTCTACTCGCCACAGGTGGGCCGAGATCGACCTTTTCCCCGAGAACCAGGCCAGAGGCACGACCAATATCCATGGCTTGTTTGGTAACTCGGTCAATCTCTTCTGCTGTCAAATAAAGACTGGAAGAGAAACCCCATGCGCCGTTTACCAAAACACGGACACCGAAGCCCATGCTGTCAGAAAAGTTGACTGACTCCACAACCCCATTTTTGACTTGAATACTTTCCGTGCGATTTTCTACCACCCTAATATCTGCGTACTGGGCTCCATTGGACTGAGCCAAGTCCAGGGCACGGCTCATAAGAGTGTTCAACTTTGACCTCCTGCCTTCCTGCGTAAAGGTATACCTCTAATCCACGGGGTCCTTTGTGGGTTCACTTCGTTCACTGCTCGGAGCATGGAACTTGGCGCATGGAGTTTTCTTTTTAGCCCCATGCCCCACCACAGACTACTGACGACTAGCCAACTTGAAAATACTTCTTAACAAAGGGCAAAACTCGGTCGATTGGTTCTTCTCCTACTACGTGACCCGCACTAAAGCTTACCATTTCACTGGAGGGGCAAATGGCAACCCCGAGACCGGCTTTCTGTAACAGTGGAATGTCAGCCGTGCCGTCGCCGAAGGCAACCACTTGTTCCTCTGCAGTGCCATAACTCTGGAGGATCTTATCCATCACCCGCCCCTTGTTCTCCTCGTTAACCTGGATAGCAATCTTACCATTGCAAATATCCCCCTCGAACTGCAGTTCATTGCTGATAATTTCCTTAATTTTAAGCTCTGCAGCAGTTACATCGTTGAACACGGATAGGCCGGAGCTTATGCCTACACAGGGGATTGAGCGCGAGTTGAACCAGTCTACCAGCTCCCGGGC
>CP070689.1:1563584-1570375 GCA_020353155.1 Deltaproteobacteria bacterium
AGTCGCAGATCTCGGCATGGGGCATAGGGCATGGAGCATAGGGCAAATTCAAAATCTGCCTTTTCGCTATGCGCCATGCGAATGGTTGGCATATCCTACATCTCGCATCCCATATCCCAAATCCGCAATGCACAATTCTAACTGCCGTCCTCTGTCGTCTAACCTCTGATCTCTGACCTCCGACTTCCGTCCTCTGCCAGCTGCCCTCTGTCATCTGTCGTCTGGTGAATTACTTTGGGTGGCTTGGGCGCGAATCAGCTCGGGTGCCAATTCGTCTTTCTCACTTCGTAATTGCAACAACACTATTGCTGTAATCACCAAAATGCCACCAAGAACCTGGAAAAGCTCTAAGGTCTCACCGAGAAAAAGGTAGGCAATGAAGCCGGCTGAGATGGGTTCTAGGGTGGCGGTGATAGAAGCACGGGTTGAACGAATGTAGTTTATGCCGACAAAATAGAGACCAAAAGGAAGGGCGGTACCCAGAAATGCTATGTACAAAAGCCCTGTCCATTGGGACCAGGTGAATCCCGCTACCAGGTAATGAAAGGGAGGGTAGAAAATGTGCCAAGGGATGGCTGAGAACAAAAGGGCGTAGAAGAGTACTGTCCAGGGGGAGTAACGGTGCATTGCCCTTTCACCTAGCAAGGCATATGAAGCATAGCAAACTGCCGAAGCCAGTCCCCACAGTATTCCCGCACGGTTAAGTTGCAGAAGTTGGAGGTTGTAGCCTCCTACCACCAAATAGCAGCCAATAAACGATAGAAGCAGGGATAGTAGCTTGAAGGCGGTTAACCGCTCTTTCCAAAAACAGACTGAGTAAAAGGCCACTAGAATTGGAGCAAGATACTGAAGCAGTATGGCTGCCGCTACTTGGATTTTGCTGATGGCAGTGAAGTAGGTCAACTGGACTAGGGCCATGACTACGCAGCCTAGGAAAAGCAAAAACCATAAGTCTTTGCCTTGGATTCGGAAAAGATGTCTGGCGCGGATTCCAAAACACAGGGCAAGAAAAAGGGATCCAAAGGTGGCTCTGACCTGGACAACATCCAAGGGAGTAATTCCCCCGGCAAATAGCCCCTTTCCAATTGTGCCTGATGCGGCCCACAATATGGCTGCGCTAATTACACAAAGATATCCTTTAGTTGATTTGTTTGTCATAGGAACTTCCGTAAGTTCGACGGATTCGCTTGAAAAGGGGCTTCATGTCATACATGTAAGATTGCTTCTCCAATCTATCTAATTTATTCAACCAAGTTTGCCGGTAAGCTTCCTGCCCTTTTCTGAATGGCACAGAGGTCCTTGGCCAGCTAGGATGGTCCATTTGCGTCTTCAAGGCGTCCAGCTCGAAGAGGATAGGAAATAGCCCCCTAAGCCTGACTTGGCTATTTTCGCTGGTATCGACATTTTCTAAATAGTTTAACTCTCCCGTGGCCCATAATTTGGCGTGCGCTCCTTCATGCCGAACAACGCTTTGGAAATCAACATAAATGAAAGCGGGAAGGAACATTTTCGGGCCAAAAATCATTCTAGAAGGGTAGCCCCGGCCAATAGCTAGAGCATGACTAGTGGTTCGATAGCTTCCATTTTCAGTCTTTACCAAGGGGTTGGTAACAGCAAAGACCTCGACTTCATCGGAATATAGGACCTCCAGCACATAATCCGGTAACCCCTCTCGTTGTAAGTAAGATTCGATGAAGCTGTTGCGCAAGTGCGGTTCTCTCTGAGCCTGGAAAAAAGACTTTCGAAGGTCATTGGTTTGCCCCGTGGCCGAGTTGATGCAGGGCGGCAGGAGGGCAAAAATCAGAAAAATGACCAAAAGCGTATAGATTTTCATATTAGAATAATTAGCTGTGCATTGCACAGACCTTCTAAATGTGGTCTTCAGGTGTCAGGTGTGAGGAAAAAGAATCATAGAATCTGAAACCGGAAACCTTAATCCCGAAATTTTACTAAAAAGAAGCAAACTGCAGTTGGTGCAAACGGTAATAGAACTCTCGGCGTGAGAGGAGATCCTCTTGCGTACCATGTTCCACGATCCGTCCTTTATGTAAGACCAAAATTCGGTCGGCCTGGCGTATGGTGGAAAGCCGATGGGCTATAACCAGGGTGGTTCTCTCTTGAAAGAGGCGTGCCAAGGCCTGCTGAATCAAGTACTCTGTCTCGCTGTCGATGTTTGCTGTGGCCTCATCCAAAATTAGTACTTTCGGATCATAGGCCATAGCGCGGGCGATGGCGAGAAGTTGCCGCTGTCCTGTGGAAAGGGTTACGCCACCTTCATGGACCTCCGCATCCAGTTGGCCGGGAAGGCGGGAAACCAGATCTTCCAGGTGAGCCAGCCGAACAATTCTCTCGAATTCCTTTGAGGAAAGATCACGATTCAAAGCGATATTTTCCCTGAGCCTTCCGGCGAAAAGAAATACGTCTTGCATTATCAGTCCCACCTGAGATCTTAACCAGGGCAGATCCATATCTCGAATGTCTATCCCATCAATAAGAATTCGTCCCCCCTGTGGTTGGTGAAATCTTTCTAGGAGATGCATAAGAGTGGTTTTGCCGGCGCCGGTAACACCTACAATCGCCAGGGTTTCGCCACTCCGGACCTTGAAGGATATGTCTTTAAGCACCGGTTCGTCTTGGTTATAGCCAAAGGTCACCTGTTGGAACTCAATTTCACCCTTTAGGGTAAAAGGTTTGGCTTTGCCGGAGAGGTATTTTTCCTGCTCCTTGTCGTCCAGAAGAAGGAAGATGCGCTCGGCGGAAGCCATGGCGGACTGCATAATGGAGTATTTTTGTGAGACATCTCGAATGGGCCCAAAAAACATGCGCAGGTAAGAAATAAAAACTACGAGAGCGCCCAGACTAAGCATATCTGCCAAAACCTGTCGGCCCCCATACCAGAGGAGCAGTGCGATGGTGGTAGTTGACAGTAATTCAATACAGGGGAAAAAGATTGCCTGCAGAGTTATTTGTTTCACGGTGGCACGGTAGTAACCGTGGTTGAGAGCTTCGAAACGACTCAAGGTTTCCCTCTCTTGGCGAAAAATCTTGATTACCCTAATGCCCGAAAGATATTCATTCAGAACAGCATTGATCTTTGCCAACTTGGCCCTGATGTCGCGGTAGGCGGAGCGGACCTGTATTCCAAAAGCACGAAAAAGCACCGCTATCAGGGGGATAACGGACAGGGTCACCAAGGTAAGGTCCCACCTGAGGTTAAAGAGAATCAACAGAATACCAAAGAGTAGCACCGCATCTTTTAATAGGGTCATCACCACGGATCCGAACATCTCGTCCAGATTTTGAATGTCATTGGTCAGACGGGTTACCAGTCTTCCAACTGGATTTCGGTCGAAAAAAGAGAGGGACATCTTTTGCAGGTGACCAAAAAGCTGCATACGTAAGTCGTGCATCATGTGTTGGCCCGCATAGACCATTAAGAGATTCTGGCCGAAGGTACAAGCTGCGCTCAGGAGGAGAAGGGAGACAAAGATGAAACCCAAGCGGTAGAGGCCAGAGATGTCTTGTTTGCGCAAGGCAGCAATCTCAGGGGCTGACAATTTGGCCTGATCTCGGTAGTCAATGTAGGCAATTTCATTGGCACTATGAAAAAGGCTGGGATGGGCTAGAACTATTTTTCTTTGAGCTGCGGTTTGGATAGGGGTGAAATAGAAACGCTGCTCCGTAATAATGCCCTTTTCTTCAAGCCATCGGAGCAGGCGAGGATCCACCTGGTTCAAAGTCCGTCCAGTGATGAAAAATTGTCCGGGTTCCGGGCCCAAGTTTAACTCTCCGCGGACCTGGCTGAGAAAGCGAGTGAGCGGAGGCTCCGGTGGGGCTTCCGGCACCCTAACTTGTCGGGCAGAAGGCAAAATGTATCTGTCTATACCTACCTTGAGCAAGTAGGGTAGGGAGAGGTCGAATACAGTTACCAGCAAAATAAGAACGCAGCTCAAGCCTATGACTTTGAGGTAAGATCGGGCAAAGCCAGCCAGACGACGCCAGAGCGGCCAGTCATATGGCTTTCCTAACTTCCCTTCCTCAAAGTAGCCGTAATTGCCGTGCATGGTTACAATTGCCTAAAGTGAACTAAAGTGAGCTAAAATGCCTAAAATTAACTATCTGTCCTCTGACCTTCTAACCAATCCTTGCTTCCTCGTACAACTCTTCCTCCAATTTCTGCCGGCGATAGAGGGCAGCATAGAGTCCATTTCGCGCCATAAGCTCATCATGGTTTCCCTGCTCTTGCAAACGTCCCTGATCAAAAAGAAAGACCAAGTCAGCGGAGCGCATGACCTCTAAGCGGTGCGATGCGATAATGGTGGTTCTGTTCTCAAAATGGCGGCTGAGATTACTGAGAATGGCCAGTTCTGTCTCGACATCCACCGAAGAGAAACAGTCGTCGAGAACTAGTAAGGGAGTGGGCAACAACAATGCCCTGGCAAGAGTGAGGCGCTGCTTTTGACCACCGGACAGAGTAACGCCACGTTCTCCCAGAAGGGTGTCGAACTGCTGGGGCAGGGCAAGGATTTCATCAAGCAAATGTGCCGCCTCGGCGGCCTTTGTAATCTCTTCCGGGCCGGCACTCGGATTCCCGAAAGAAATGTTAGCTCGAACCGTGTCTGCGAAGATAAAGGGATCCTGGGATACGAAAGCAATGGCTCGCCGAAGTTCTTTCAAAGGCCATCGGTGTATTTCCTCTCCATCAAGGAAAAGCTTACCGTAAGGTATATCGTAGAGGCGGGGTAAAAGCTGGCAGAAAGTGGTTTTTCCCGCACCTGTGCGGCCGACAATTCCCACTACCTGTCCAGGTTTGATCCTTAGATGAACATCATTCAAAGCCGGCAAGTTGGCACCGGGATAGGTAAAGCTAATCCCTCGACCTTCAACATCGCCCCGGGTGAGGGGCTGTTTGATTACTTCCGGTCTGTCATCCATTTCGGCAGGGGTGTCCAGAATTGTTTTGATTCGGCCCAAAGAGGCCGATCCACGCTGAAATAGATTTATCATCCAGCCAAGAGCCATCATGGGCCAGCTGAGGATGATCAAGTAGCTGTTAAAGGCAACGAAGTCACCAGTTGAAATTGTGTTTAGGATGGTAAGTTTGCCGCCGACCACAAGGACCAAGGCCATGCTTAGGTTTGTAAAGAGAAGACTCATGGGGGAAAAGAGACCGCTAATTTTAACCATACCAAGATTTTCTGCGATATATTCCCTTCCGGCTTGATCAAAACGGCTGGCTTCCGCCTCTTCCTGAGTGTAGGCCTTTATGGCACGTATACCGGCAAGATTCTCTCTGGCGCGCTCTGTCAAGCGGGAGAAGGAGGCCTGAACTTCTCGGAAACGCTCATAGAAAATCTTACTTATGGTACGGGCGAAAAGGGCGATGAAAGGCATGGGCAAGAGGGCAATCAGGGTAAGAGTGGGATTTATGTAGAGCATAAAGCCAATGGCAGCAGTTCCCAGCACCGCGGTGTCAGTGAGAGCTACCAGCCCCATACCAGTTGCCAGCTGCACCGCTTGGATGTCATTGGTGGCGTGCGCCATAAGATCGCCGGTGTTAGCCCTATCAAAGTAGGAGAAAGGGAGAGTTTGTAGGTGGGCGAAAAGACGATTCCGGAGAGCCTCTTCAACTTGACGGGAATGGCCAAAAAGGCACCGTCTCCAGACGAAACGGAAGACTACTATACCCAAGGCCAAGGCCAAAACCATCCCGGCATAAGCTAAAAGTCTGGAGCTAGTAGCCTGGTAGCGAGTGAGGTCGTCCACAGCCAGTTTGATGACCCTCGGAATCAGGAGCTGCAAAAAATCCACCAGTAGCAGCGAGCCGATCCCCATAGCAATTATGCTCAGGTTCTGGCGAAAATATGGAAGAAGAATGCGATAGTGGGTCATGGTTGGATATGTATAGGAAAAGCCAGAGACAATCTAGCCGCCGTCGATCATCTAGCAGCTGAATGCAGGGGCTGTGTAACAAGTGGCTCAAGGCTCACGGCGCAAGGCTCAAGGATTAAAAATATTTTGCTTGCTCCTTGTGCCTTGTGCCCTGCGCCCTGTGCCAAGTGTCTACTAGTTTTTTAGTTCTGGCTTCTGACTCCTGACTCCTTAATCTGTTCTGACCTAATGAATGCTGCAGGCAGGTTTAAAGCATACTCTCTTGGCTTTCTTCGATGGCTTTGTCTACTTCTGCCTGTAGCTCCGGGGGCAAGCCTTCGATTTGCACATTCAGAAAACCCCTGACTATTGTAGCGGTGGCTTCTTCCTCGGAAAGGCCGCGGGCCATCAAGTACTCAATTTCCTCCTCGGCGATTTTACCTACCGCTGCCTCGTGCGACATTTCCGCCCCCGCCCTGTGACCTTCGAGTTCCGGTATGGCGTGGATGAGGCCTGCATCAGCGAGGATTAGGCCGTGGCATTCAAGGTGAGCCTTCACATCCGGCTCTAAGCCTATTAGGTGTCCCCTCGCCTTGATTACTCCTCCGGTTGTAATGGTTCTGGAGACTATCTCAGCCCTGGTGTTGGAGGCTTCCAACACCACCCTGGCGCCGGTGTCAAGTTCACATCCTGGGGGGGCCACTAGTATTGAGTGAAAGCGAGCCACTGCCCCTGGCCCGATTAGGCGGGTGGTAGGGTACATTTGCAGCGAACGCACGGGCTTCAAACTCACATAGTTGGAGAGAAACAAACCATCCTCTTCAACCACGATACCCGAGCGTGGTCGTACCATTACATCTTCAGCCCAATCGTGGATCATGGTGAAAGTGAGTTTTGCCCCTCGTTTAACGTAAAATTCA
>CP070689.1:1570475-1574474 GCA_020353155.1 Deltaproteobacteria bacterium
AAGATTTTTGCGCTCATCTTCCTTAAAGGAGCCAACCGTAACTGCCACGGCATATGGGATCTCCTCTGAGGTCAAGTTAAAGATCTTTTCCCTGATTATCTCGGCGCAGAAAAAACGCTCCGGCAGATCGGTAAGTGTGTCTTTCGGGTAGTAAGCAGGCCCGGTAGGTAGCAGTGAAACTATCTTGGTCAGAAGATCATCTATCCCCAGGCCATGGAGGGCGGAGATGCACACAGAGCCTTTGAACCGATGCAGAAGTTCTAGTTTTTCAATTTCAGGTGCTAGAGATTTTTCCGGAACCAAATCTATTTTGTTCATAACTAAGAGGCTTTTTGTATCTACACTCTTGAGGGCTTCTAGAACGGATAGGTTACTCTGATTGTCCGGTGATTGTGCATCTAGCAAAAATAGAATCAAATCCACTGTTGACAGGGTGGCCAGGGCGGTTCGTACCATGGCCAGGTTGAGCTTGCCCTTGGCTTGATGAATGCCGGGAGTGTCCAGAAAAACCATTTGGTATTCGGGAGTTGTCTTTACTGCCAGAATTCGATTGCGAGTGGTTTGAGGTTTGGGGGATATGATGGCGATTTTTTCCCCAATAAGTCGATTTAACAAAGTGGATTTACCCACATTAGGTGCGCCTATTATAGAGACGAAGCCGGATTTGAATTTGTTTACCACTTATAGTCTCCCAATTGGGGGTTGGCACCGACTCTAGTCGGTGGGCGAGATGTGCCCGTGTTTACTAGACACTAGGCAGTAGGCACTAAGCACTAATTGCAGTCAAATATTGCCTAATGGAACCTGCCCTCTGCCTGTTGGTATTAAGCATTCTAGCAATATAGAAACCGCGGAGCAATGGTATCGTTCTTGCATTATGCAAGGGGGTCAACAAGATCTGCAGTAGAGGAAAAGGTCAATGAGCTGAGCTCCAGGTAGGAGTAAAAAAATAAGATTGTCCTTCCGGGGGATGAGGGCCATAAATTACTTGAATTATAAGAACTTTTAATCTAAGTAGGGCGTGGTGGGGAAACACCCTCTCTCATGGGAAATATACACTGACTTGTATTTGCCCCTAATAATCCTTGGATGGACAAGGCGGGAAGGCCGCAAGTTACAGGCGAGAGTTAATTCGATCTTCTGTGGAGTCAGTTATTGGGTGAGTGCTGTTGTAATGAGTGGCAGAGCTACACAAGAAGTGCTGAGATGGCATATGAATCACACAGCTCCAGGGGTTACGATGACTAATCCGAAGGAGATACCATACTTTGTCAAGATTGACGGTTGCAACAATTGCAAAGTATTCAAGTCTTACACCTCATTAACCGGAACCGAGTATGGGCAAGACCATGATCTCCATGCCAAGTGTGTGCACATGGGGTGTGATCGTTACAGCCACAACATTCTGGCACCTTTTATAACCCCATTGGAATATTTACGTATTGGTCTCAATACTGGACTGCGCAAACAGGCGGTGGCGAAAGCCAAACGGGTCATTGCCCGTTTCAGCGAGTTCTATGATCATAAAGGTAGGCTAAAGTCCTGGGTGGTGGAAGTTCTTGCCGAGGAGAAGTCAGGCAAAAACTAGAGTCAAAAATTCGAAGGTCATAATTATTGGTATGAGTAATGTAAAACCCAAATTCTGTGACATTTCAGAATAAGCGTGCTACCATGCTCAGCCAAAAATGACTGAGAGAAATGCCAGCAATGAGTGAGCAGGAGACCTACCAGATCATCACCAGAGAGCTTGTTAATACAGTCCGCGATCGTCTGCAGTACATATATTTGGATATGCGCCGTATTGGTCCTAATACGCATGAACATGATCTGATGATGGAATGCGTCCGGGAGGCAATCACCCCTCACTTGCCGTTTACCATGGAAAAGTTGGAGGTGGTGGTGGATGAGGCCTACGCGCTTTACTTGAATTTCCTGGCAGTGGAGAAATCGAAAGGGTAATGCGGAGAGGCTTTGAACTTGTGAATAGCTCTTATAGCGTGGGTATTCTATGAAAGTACATTCGGCGGGACTCACAGACGTAGGCAGGAGGAGAGACAACAACGAGGACTCCTTCTATAACGACGATCAGGTGGGCCTCTATATCGTAGCAGACGGTATGGGAGGACACCGGGCCGGCGAAGTTGCCAGCAGTACAGTGGTCAGCAGTGTCAAAGACTACATGGAGGCCTTTCACACCTCCCCTGTGGCCAAGGAAGCCTCAGAGAGTAATATGTCACCGGCAGCCACGGCAGTCTGTCATAGCATAGAGTTGGCCAACCGGGTGGTATATCAGCTCTCCCAAGATCAGGGGTCGTACAAGGGCATGGGTTCAACTGCGGCCGTTGCCTATTTTTTCGGCGACACCCTGATAACAGCCAATGTGGGAGACAGTCGGATTTACCTTATTCGCGAAAATGAAATCGAGCAACTCACCCAAGATCATACTCTCCTTGCAGAGCATATGCGTAAAAACCCTGACTGGGACCCTAACACTGCCTCGATTCCCATGAAGCATATTCTGGTGAGAGCGGTTGGAATTCACGAGACCGTGGAGGCGGATGTTTACGAGACACAGTCTCTTGCCGGGGACCTGATCCTGATGTGCAGCGACGGTCTAACAGATATGCTCTCGGACGAGGAAATTCACCAGGCTGTACTCGAGGGGGGAGAACTCGGAGAAGTCTGCGAGCGCTTGGTAAATATGGCAAACGACAGAGGAGGTTTGGACAATATCACCGCGTTGCTCCTGCTTATTGAGAAGCAAGAAAAAGGGCTTTTGCATAAATTGTTTAGATCCAAATTGTAGGGTCAGCGGAGAGGTTACATCGCTGGCGAGTGGGGTGATCTCATGGCTGTTTTAACACTCAAGTTTAAGGACCTGCCTTTGAAAGAGATCGAACTTGCAGGGGACAGCAAGACAATAGGCAGGGAGCCGGCAAATGACATTGTGGTGGAGAATCTTTTGGTTTCTGGATACCACGCTCGCATAGATCCGGCGGGTAAGGAATATGTCCTTACCGATTTGCAGAGCAAAAACGGCACATTCCTGAACGGTGAGCGGGTTACGAGCACCAAGCTAAAAAACGGAGACCAGATTCTCATAGGCAAACATACCCTTCTCTTTACTCTGGATCCAGCTGAGATGGAGGAGGACCCCAAACTCACCGAGGAGACCATGTTCATACAGGTTGCTCAAGGTGAGTCCGAACCATCACAAGAGGAAGCTGAAGCACCGGGGCTTGCCAGTACTGCTGTGTCTGCTGAAAGGCCGGCAGTTTTGGCTTTTGTCTCCGGTGGGAGCGGGGAATACGAGATCAAAAGGAAATTGGTGAAATTGGGTAAAGGCGAGGAAGCAGACATCCATATTGGGGGGCTTTTTACCCCGAAAGTGGCTGCAACCATCAGTAGACGCCCCACGGGATACCATCTCAGCCCTGCGGGAAGAGCCAAGGTTAAAGTAAATGGTGTTCAGATCGGGAGCAGTCACCGGCTAAGAGAATTCGACAATATTGAGATCGGACCAGCGAGGTTACAGTTTTACTACAAGGGTTGAGGATTGGAATTTTGGAGATGATAAACAATAAAGACGCATACAGAAATAGTACCGGGAGGTAAAAAATACCCGGGAATTGGAGCACCTCTTGAATACCCTTAAAAGGAAAAGAGATGATTATAAACGGAGAAACGGGACAACGGTTTATAATACCATAAAAGAAGAATTAGACCTCAACAAGTACCTGGAATTTAAAAAGAGTTATCCACACTCTACCTACCTCTCCCATTTGAAAGAGAGATTGAAAGCGTCAGATAGAACATTACCACCCGAAAAGTATTGGAGTCAACCGGTTCAAAAAAACAGCAAGAGGTTTTATGAACTGAAATTTGGCAGCGAACATAACGGGCACCTGATGATATATATCCCCGGGAAAAGAATTTGGATCGATAAGTATGAAGTCTCCTGGGGGCAGTTTAGAAAATTTCTGGATGACTGGGGAGAGG
>CP070689.1:1574574-1581154 GCA_020353155.1 Deltaproteobacteria bacterium
CTCTTCAGCAGTTACCTCGTTGAACACTGATAGGCCGGAGCTTATGCCTACACAGGGGATTGAGCGCGAGTTGAACCAGTCTACCAGCTCCCGGGCACCGGTACGAAACGGATTAAATTCCAGGGCTTCAACTATGTTTTCCCGGGAATAACCGCGCCATAGAGCTGCGTCGAGCTCCGCCCACTCATCATAGCTGATCTCACCTTTTTGCCAGCGCGCAGGGAAATCTTTGGCCAGGTCCGCTACTCCTAAATGATTGTGCAAGTGAATCCAGGGATCACGCACCCTCCGCAGGGTCCCGTCTATGTCGAATATGGCAAGTTTTAGGGGGCTTTTGGTCATTCATTGCCCTCTTTCTTGAAAGGCCGCATGCAGTGCGGCGCCAAGTTTGAGGAGCCAGGAGACAGGAGCCAGAATCCAGGAGGCGAGGTCGCAGCCTGACATGCCATCATAGACGCTTATTCAAACGTATAGTGCTTTCTCACATCCTTACGGATGTTCCACCTGCATTTCATGCCCTTGGGAAAGGTAACCAGATCACCTTTTTTGATCTCCACCGGCTCTCCTCCTTCCGGAGTCACAATTATATCTCCCTCCAAGAGATAACAAATCTCCTGGGCATCGTATTGCCATGGAAATTCAGAAACTTCCTTGGTCCAAATCGGCCAATTCCATACACCGAGGTCCTGCAAAAGGTCCTCACTTGGTTCACGTTCAATTTTTATCTCACTCATTTTCCATCTCCTCTAGTTAAGCTTGGATATTATAACTGGATGCCTTCTCGTATGCTTCATCTAACCTATTTTTCAGGTACTCCAGATACTCTTCGTCCCACTCTTCAAAGTCAAAACAATAGCCATCCTCCCCAAGGAGGCCCAAGGGAATTAGAACGCCTGTGTCGTCCGGGTCGGTAATCATATCGGGATAGAAACAAATTGAGAGCCATCTATTTTCCGGGTCGTCGATTACGTCGATAATTACAAAGAGCTCCCTTTTTGACTGCAGTGCGTGTTTTGCCCTCAGGGAGTAACTAACGCCCGGCCTTGCTTTGAAAGTAAATGTAATGTCGTTCTTGCCAGCCACATAGTTTTTGAGCAGGACAAAACTCTTTTTAACCTGTAGAGGGCCATCTTCCCATCCAGCAATAAAGGTGTCGAGTTCTCGTTGCATAAATTGACTTTCTTACCCTTATAAACCTTTGCGCAGCTACTAGGACAATTCTTCTACAAGCTCTTTAACCATAGGCACGCAGACGACCATCTCGGAGGGCAACAACCACCTCTTTTGTTTCTGTGGTTTGTATCCCGCCCTCTCATAAAATCTGACCGCATTCAGGGACGAGGTTAAGCGGAGAAGTTTTAAGCCTAAGTCCAGGGCCTGATTTTCCAGAGCCTGGAGAATTTTTATTCCCACACCTCGCCCCGCATACTCGGGATCGACATATAACGCCTCTATTTCCCCGCTTTTTTGGTTCAGGTTGCCGAACCCGATGATACTATCACCTGCCACCGCAACAAAAAATGGCCCTTTGCTTATCTGTTCTTCATATCGGACAGGTTTGAGCACCTCAGTCCAAATTTGAAGTTCCCTCTCAGAATAATGGCTCTTGCATAACTCCTTTATGGCCCTGATATGGATTTCCCATATTGCTCCTTTATCCACCTGCCTGGCATTTCGTATTGTTACGGCACCATATTTGTCATATTTACTACGGACCTTGAAGTCACTCTCTCTAGACATCTAACCAGCCTTCATTTCTTATCTCACCAAGGGGTGGAATTCCAGTTCGCCCGCCCAACTCGAGACTCACCCTGGCAGCAGCCCAGGCGCCAAAATCCAGACACTTATCCACTTCCCAACCTTTTATCAACCCGTAAGTAAAGCCGGCATGAAACACATCGCCACAACCGGTTGTGTCAACTGGATCCACCAGATAGGCAGGCCTTTCTATAACCCTGCCTTCAGCCAGTGCCACATAACCTCTCGGCCCCAGAGTAACCCCGACAACGGCAGGACCCAGTTCGGCCAGCTTATAGCAAGCATTCAAGGGCTCGTCTTTTCCCACCATTCCCGTGGAGAAAGTTTCAGACGCCAGGAAATAGTCGCTCAGTCCAGCTAACTCGAGCATTCCCTCTCGGAAGGAGCCTCCGTCCACCACTACCCGGACCCCCGCCTCCTTAGCCACCTTTGCCGCAGCCAGTGATGCCTCAGTAAAAAGACCATCTGTGTGAAAGATTTCGGCTCTACGAATGACGCCGTAATCTAGCTCGTGAGGCCCTGGAGGGGGCCCTGTGGGCCTGCGCCAGAAGATTGTTCGTCTCCCCACACCAGGTTCCGCCAAGATGAAAGCGAACTGAGACTCAGTCCCTTGTCTGACCACAAGACCTGTGGTGTCTACATTTTCATCTTCCAGTGCTGCTTTAATCATGTCACCGAATCGATCGTCTCCGATAACCCCGGCAAAGGTGCACGACACCCTCCACTTTGCTAACGCTACTAGGGCCGTGGCCACAGGCCCCCCACCCTGGATGACCATATCGCGAAATTCACACTTCACATCGGGTGGAGGATAACTGTCCACTTTTCCGATATAGTCCAGGCAGCACTGCCCTAGACCGTAAACTTGGAATTTTTTTCGTGTCATTTTTAAATAGGGGACATCCTGGCTAGGCTAGTTTGAGCCCGTTGGGTACGCTCTTATATGGTCTTTATTTTCATGACTCCATTGGAAGTCAAAAAGAGAGGTCACCCTCTCTCGCTAACTTTCCCAGTATATGGAGATTATTGTCTTAACGGAATTTTTCCAGTTGTGGATCCGTGGCATCCGGCCATTGTTCGGCTGGTTCCGTACCCTTGATGAAGGCCGCCTCCACCGCCTCCGCACACTTTCCATTTGCTAATAGACCGCTTCGTACATCCATCCGGACTAGGGTAATGTTATCTGGAAGCTCAAAAGAATCGCCTGTGGTCTCCTGCAGCACTTTTTCCATTATCTCGCGCCATATTGGCAGTGCTGCCCTTGCTCCTGTCTCTTTCTCGCCCAGGGAACTACCGCTGTCATTGCCCACCCAGACAGCGGCAACTATGTTTGGTGAATAGCCAACAAATAAAGCATCTCTGCTGTCCTCTGTGGTGCCAGTTTTGCCGGCCAAGGACCAGGGAAGAGAGCTAGCCGCCTTGCCGGTCCCACTTTTGATCACCCCTTGGAGCATATTAGTCACCATGTAAGCGGTCTCTTGGCTCAGCACAAGTCTACTAGCTGGCGAATCTTTCCATAAAGACCTCCCATTGTGGTCAAGCACCTCTACTATGCCTGAGGGCTCAGCCCAGATGCCACCGTTGGCAAAAACTTGATAGGCAGAGGCCAGTTCCAACAAGGTCATCTCCGAAGTCCCCAAAGCCAGGGAAAGATTGGAGCGAAGAACACTGCTGATTCCTAGATGATGGGCGAAATCAACCACAGGACTGGGTCCCAACCGCTCTAGAAGTTTAATGGTTACAATATTTTGAGAAATCTCTAGTGCCTTTCTTAAGGTGATTTCACCTTCAAACCCCCCTGAGTAATTTTGCGGCTCCCATACTGTTCCGCCCGCCTGGGGATAAGACACTGGCCCATCCCAAATTCGGTCTGCTTGGGTGTAACCTTTCTCTAGTGCATAGGCATAGATTATTGGCTTGAAGGCCGAACCTGGCTGCCTGTAGGCCATGGTCGCACGATTGAATTGGCTGCTCTCGTAGTCCCGGCCTCCCACCATGGTTAGAATCAACCCCGTGCGGGCGTCCAAAATTATTACCGCCCCTTGAGGTTGCTCCTCTCCATGGAACTCACTTCGGTGGCGGTTTTCAAGTGCTAAAAGCCCCTTTTCTAAAGCTGCTTCAGCCACCCGCTGCCAGCTCTTCTTAATGGTAGTCTGGATGGAGAGGCCACAGCTGTGCAACAAATTTTCGCCGAGGATTTCTTCTAGTTGCGGCCGAAGATAGGCGATAAAGTAAGGAGCGACAACTCCTGAACCGGAGCTTGCTTTTAGCTGCAAAGGTTCATCTACCGCCTGCTCATATTGTTCATCGGTAATATATCCCGTGTCCCGCAAGCTCTTTAGCACTGTTACCCGGCGGGCAAGAGCTTTGTCAGGATTTACCAGCGGGGAGTAGAGTGTGGGGCCCCTGGGCAATCCGGCGATAAGAGCGCACTCAGCCAAGTTCAGTTCCCAGACATGTTTATCAAAATACCGGTTAGCCGCAGCCTCTACTCCGTAGGCCCCACTGCCCAGATATATTTGGTTTAGATAAAGGGTGAGGATTTCATCCTTGCGGTAGCGTTTCTCTATTTGCAGGGCCAATATGGCCTCTTTCAGTTTCCGCTCAATAGTCTTTTCGGGATTGAGGAACAATACCTTAGCCAATTGCTGGGTGATAGTGCTGCCCCCCTCTTTGAAACGACCTGCCCGTAGGTCTTTGAGGATGGCTCGACCAATGCCACGCCAGTCCAGGCCGGCATGCTCATAGAAGCGTCGATCCTCCGTGGCCACCACGGCCTGCCTGAGGTAAGGTGGAATTTCCTCCAGATCCACCGGTACGCGCATTTCCACAAAAAACTCACCCAAAACCTCCCCTTCTGCAGACAACAAAGTAGTTACGGAGCTGGGGCGAAAATCCTCTAATTCCTGGATGCGTGGAAGGTCATGGGTAAGGGTCAAAAAAGCCCCAATTGCAGAACCGCTAACAAGCCCTGCTAAGAGCACCAGGACTGCGAGAATTACATTACGTTTTCGCCAACCTCGACGAATGCTCATAACATCTTACTCATACCCATGGCGCAAAAATCACTAACTAGGCACTATTTTCATGTCTCTGGTGCTTAGTGCTTAGTTCCTAGTGCCTAGTATTTTCTGCCGGCTGTGAAAAAAGAGAACTATTTTTGACACGAGGGGCAGAAAAAACTGGCACGACCAGAGAGTACTACCCGGTCAATCTCGCTCCCGCAGTTCTGGCACATTTCGCCGCCACGCCCATAGACATTGAGCTCACACTGAAAATAGCCTGCTTCGCCGCTGCTATTCACATAATCTGAAATGGTGGTGCCACCACAGGCTATAGCCTTCTCCAATACCTGTCGACTGGCCCTAACAACCCTATCCCAGGCCGCCCTCCCCATGGTCCCCACCGCGCGCGTGGGTTTGATTCCAGCAACAAAAAGTATTTCATTTGCATATATGTTACCAATACCTACTACCACTCTTGCATCCATGAGGAAATTCTTGATGGGCCTAGTTCTGCTCCGAGCTTTCTTCATCAAGTAAGGAGTAGAAAAATCAGGTCCCAAAGGTTCAACTCCCAGGCCAACGAAGACCTGGGGCGAGTCTCGATCCTCGGGAGAAAGTACCTGAACTGAGCCAAATCTCCGTACATCGTTAAAGCGCAGTTCCAGACCGCCGTCCAAAAGAAAACGAAGATGATCGTGAACTCTTCTGGGGGTTCCATTTGCAAAGAAAGCCAGCCGGCCAGTCATTCCCAGGTGCAGAACCAAAACTGCCCCGCTGTCCATGTTTACCAGCAGGTATTTGGCCCGACGCTCAATACTTTCGACTTGGCTCCCCTGGACCCAGCGCTTTAGCTTTGCCCGGGGCACAGGCAATCTCAGCCTACGATTGCTGAGCACCACGCGATTAATCCTGCAGCCTACGAGACGAGGGATGAGACCACGGCGGATTGTTTCAACCTCGGGTAGTTCGGGCACTGTTTAGTTCTCTCCTCTCACCTCAAGCTTCTAAAGTTTCTTAGGTTTTATTTTCGAAAGTGGTTCCCCAACTAGGCACCATTCCATTTCTCAACTCTCAATTCTCATTTCGCATTTGACATTAGGACTCTAGGTTAAAATAACAAGTCACCTTAATGCCGAATGATAAATGAGAAATGTGAAATGATAAATGGCGCGCTGCGCTTAGCGCCTTCTCGGTCTTTCCTCAAGCCGTACCGGAATCTCTTGGCGATAGAGACCTCCTCGGTACACATCCAGGTTGAGCAGATCGCCTGGACGTTTTTCTCTAATGATTCGAATGAGACCATCGGCGGAATCAACAGAGTTGCCATCCACCCCCACCACCACGTCGCCCCCAACAACGACAATCCTATTGCCCAATCGCACCCTTTGGTTCCCACCTTGCAATCCAGCCCTGTGCGCCGGGCCCCCACGAACTATTTCTACAATCAAGGCTCCACGATCCACGGCGAAATCCAAGGCTTTGGCATCTCCAGGAAGTAAGGTGGTGACACTCGCCCCTATCCAGGGGTAGGCATAATAGCCCCGAGTTATAAGTTCGGGAATGATCCGCTTGGCAGTATTGGCGGGGACAGCAAAACCAATTCCCACCGAGGCCCCTGTGGGGCTAAAAATAGCTGTATTTACGCCCACTAGGTTGCCGCTCGAGTCCAACAGTGGCCCGCCGGAATTGCCCGGATTGATGGAAGCATCGGTCTGGATAATGTCCTCGATAAGTGTACCATTGTCAGCTCGCAAAGTTCGCCCCAAAGAGCTGATTACCCCGGTTGTCAGCGTTTGCCCCAGGCCGAAGGGATTACC
>CP070689.1:1581254-1583756 GCA_020353155.1 Deltaproteobacteria bacterium
GATGGAAGGCCAAGGATCTCTTGGGCTGCCTTGTTGGCCCTTATGATATTGAATTCCCTGCCGTGGATTGTGATCATGTCGGTGATGGTATCAAAGGTATCTTCCCATTCTATCTTGGCCTGGAGAATCAAATTCTCCATCTTCTTCCTTTCCGAGATATCTCGATCCACCGCCAGGATATACTTACGATCCATGTACTCCAGCAATCCCGCGCTTATTTCAACCGGAAATAGGGTGCCATCTTTCTTAATGTGGTTAATTTCTGCCTGGATCCATTCTCCCTGCAAAATACGCTCGATACGATCCGGCGCTTCTTTTGCCGCATCAGGCGCATCAAGATCTTTCACTAAGTTGAGTCTAAGTAGCTCCTCGAGAGTATATCCGTGCATTTCTGCTGCCGCCGGATTGGCGTCCACAATTCTACCTGGTTCTTCCCCCTCCGCTTCCACAATGAAAATGGCGTCTCCTGCACTTTCGAAGAGGGTTCGGTAGCGGTTCTCACTTTCCCTGATCCTATGCATATGATCTCTTAGCGAATCTGACATCTCGTTAAAGGAAGACGCCACTTCGCCAAATTCACCACTTAACCCCTCTATTTTATTATCTAAATCCCCGCCTGTTATTCTCCGGGTTGCCTGCAGGAGAGTGTTAACCGGTCCAGTAAGTTTTTTTATAAAAATGAACCCTACCACAGCAGCCACTATGGGACCCAATACCACGAGCCCGTAAAGCAAGTTTTTTGTCTTGGCGATATCTCTGTACGAAGACTCTGTTCTCTCGGCCAGCTTGGCACTTGTGGCGTGCACCATGGTATTGACTTCTGTCACCAGCTGTTCTGCAGTTTGGAAGGCCTGGTTGAATTCTATTGCCGTCCTGTCGCGACCAGCTCTTATGGTCAAAAATCTGCTCAATGATTCTTTATATCCATTAATATTATTCTGTAAACCGTAGAGTCTGCTAAGGACAGCATGTCTGGAGCCAGCATTATCTCCTCTCAACATCTGCGGCGACTGATGACAAGCCATGCATCTTGCCATCATATTGTCTAGATATCTAACATTTTGAACAATCGTATCAATACTTCTCTCATGACGTGTATTCTTGAGGCTCAGGTCAGATTGCACCTTTTTCAAATATAGCAACAAATGTTCTCTTAAAATTTCAATTTGATGAAGCGATATTACAAAATTCAGCTTTGAGGTTGCATCTTCCATGCTAATAATGACATATGTACCGACCAGCGTGCTAATCAAACAAAAAATGACAATGACTGTGATTATTAATTTTTTCATTATTCATTCCGATAATTATAGTTCGCAAGATTCAAACCGATTTGTTTTACATATTTGTATACGCTGTTGTAATCGTCATCTGTTGTCTCGATGAATTTTTTTGCGCCAAACCTTTTCAATACATTTACACCTTCGGTGTCCTTATCCATATTGAGCAGTGTTTTTTTCAACTCATCTTTGATAGTACCGTTAAGGTCTTTCTTTATGGCCAAGCCATTCTCTGGCACATCTGGTGATCTTGCTAGTAGAACCAATTCTGTTGTCAGCCTTTGGTCTCTAGCGGCGAGCCTGGTAAAGACCGTATCTTTGGCTGCGCAGATGTCGGCCTTCTTGTTTAGCACATCATAAATGGCAGCCTCGTGGGTACCGGCAAAATAAGTTTCTCCTAAAAATTTCTGGTAATTATCAATGCCGTTTTCTTTGAAGTATGCGAGAGGGAGTAGATATCCGGCTGTCGTCGCCCTGTCCACAAAGGCAAAGATTTTCCCCTTCATGTCTCTAACAGTTTTGATGCCCCCGTCTTTTCTCACCATAATTAGGCCATAGTATGTGGATATACCGTCAGCACTCTCAGGCCTTGCAATGGGCTCAAGGTCCAGTTTTGCATGGGCCAAGGTGTAGGAGAAACTTCCAAAAAAAGCGCCATCTAACCCGGCGGAAACGAAATTGTCAATAATATTACCGTAGCGGGTGAGAACCTTTAGTTTTATGTCCGCTCCTATTCTCTTTGAAAGATAGCTGGCAAGAGGTTCATAGCGGTCAAGTTGGGTAAAGATGTTGCGCTCGGGAATAAGCCCAATTGTGATAGATGGTCTATCCCCTTGTTTCTCAGTAATGGCTGCCGTGTCCTTTTCTCTCTTGCTCTCACCGCAACCAATCAAGACAACCAGGCACAGACAAACTGAAACGGCTAATCTCCTCATAGCGGCAGTAGTCCCCTCTGTTTTTTGAACTTCAATTTAATCAAGGGGAATTCACATTTCTGCCGCACTAAGAGCAGAAGTCAGAGCGAGACCTAAATTCTGTCCATGGTTCAGTCAACTTGATTATGAGCAGTTAATCAAAATAGTTATGGCAGTTGACGTGAGGTTCCCCGACCCCTAAGGATAGCATTTTCTACTCGCAAAGGCCACACTAGGGAGGTAGGAAAACCTCACAGCCAAACCAATTACAGAGAGAACTGGACCGTGACTGATTAGGGGGATCCGAC
>CP070689.1:1583856-1587778 GCA_020353155.1 Deltaproteobacteria bacterium
AACCCTCGAGGCTAGGTCAATATTGCACTCTCCTTTACCAACGGGATGGCACTTGTCTAGAGGTTGCTCGTCGGGCGGGCTTGGATCGAAGGACGCTGAAGAAATATCTTCAAGGGAAAATGGGGCAGGAATGCGGAGGTTCAGTTGGCACTAGGCCGTGAGTGAACCTCGAGCAACCTTGCATAGTGAGATTTGAAAAATGATAAATGCTAAATGACAGATGCGAAATGATAAATGTGTCTAGTGTACAGTACGTTTCTTGCTAAAATGTTTCAGGAGCGCCTGTCCTATCCTGCTCTTTATGTACCTAGGTTCCTTCTTTGGCTTTACGGCAACGGAGGCCTCTTCCAAGATTTGCCTAATTTCCTCCCTCTCCGAGCCGCTAAGGTTCATGAAACGGAGGATCATGCCCCAATGATTTTTGATAAGACAACGCTTACATTGAACCACAGAGCTGTCCACCTGTATGGTTTTTCCGGTTCGAGGATTTTTCACCTGCAGGGAAAAAACTGTACCTTTAGGGGGCGCTACCTTGGTGTAAATGTGACAGCCTTTGGTGGAAAACCGACTACCAATGGCTTGCACATTTTTCCCTCCTTTATTGTAGAAGACCGGCAAACTAATATCAGCAATTTGCGGCGCCTTGGTTGGGCCTAGTTTTTTCTCAACCTCCACCTGCGGGCGAGCCATCAGGTCACTACAAATGCCAGCAACGTCTTTCTCGAAGTGTCCAGTAACTAATCCATGGAGGAAGATTCTGTCTTTTTCCTCTATTGAAATAAATTGAATGTCTACACCTATACTTTCCGCACCACTGACAGGGTTGCAGATGGTAGTCCATACCACCCTGCCGGTGAGGTCCAGAGGGTAATGGTCCGGTGGCCGGATTACCAGGCGAAAATTGTCCTCCAAGGGAGGTAATTCCTTGCAGGAGACCATAACACCCTCCGGACTGATGTTAACGGTTTCACCCTCCATATGGCCATTGTCGGTGAAGAAATGTACCTCCCACCTGACCTCCGTTCTGGAGTAATTGTGTCTTTTGGGAGACTTCAAGGTATCCATACTTATACTCCAAAGGCGCAAGGTTGCACTCTCACCTGAGTTCGGCAGACAGCCCAAGCAAGCGCCAAATAAGGGAAAACCGCTATTTCTCAATCATTTAATGGATCAAGCATGTCAACTAATAGGCAAATGGCATGCCAGCCATTTCGCATAGAGCAGAGGGCATGGAGCATAGAGTCAGACGTCAGAGATCGGAGATCAGAGGTCAGTAAGGAGCCAGCCCTGCGACAGGCTCAGGGCAGGTAGTCAGAATCCAGAATTCAGGAGAAAAACAATCAAAAATAAGTTCCTCATAGTTCCTGGCTTCTACGCCGCGTCTCCGTCTCGCCGTTTCACCGCGTCGCCTTGTGGGTACTTAGTGCCCAGTGTCTAGTGCCTGGTGCAAATATTGGAGAGGAGATCGACAGGTAGGCAAGAGAAGAGGAGAGGGGAGCTCTCACCCTCTCCTACAGTTTGCCCCTTATCCGCTCTGAGGAATCGGTGCCTTCAGGGCGCCTTTCATATTCTTCATATCTTTGGGGTTCCCATTGGGATGCAGGACGATCATTATCATTTGCCACTCTCCAAATGGAGATTCCGACAAAGTGGCAGCATAGGCGCCATATCCTCTGGAGTCGCTCTTGAACATGTAGGGTGCGGTTCCCGCTCCGGTTTCGTGCTTCCTCGGCTTCATATTCACAAACCAGACGGTGTATACTGAGTCTGGTTGAAGTCCCTTGGCATGGACGCTCAAGCTATCCCCGCTCAGATAGGCTGTTCCACTAGCATTTGGATGTGGTTTGGCAGCCTCTAACGGAATCCTTGTTTCGCCCGCCCAGGAGGCTGAAATAAAGGCCAGGATGAAAAAACCTGCGGCCAGAGCTATCAATATCTTTCTAGTATCCATGAAGTCACTCCTTACTCTTTAGTTTTTTGAAACTTTGCTTGTAACGGCTTGTCTCGAACCCCTCGGGGGATTGCCCATTTAGTCGAGAGGCGAGTCAGATCTTTACACTGGGGGGAAAAGTTTGGTTACGGTAAGGGCTAAATGGTAAACAGTAGATTGCAAGCGGTCGGGTGCCTAGTGTTTAGTGCATAGTGACTAGTGCGTTTCGCGCTAGCGCTGCTCCATTTCGTTGAAACAGGGAATACAGACTGTCTTGCCCGAGAAGCGCCGGGTGCGGGTTTCCATGACTACCTCGCCACACGACTCGCAGGTCACACTCTCCATAATGCGGGCGAGGCTGGGGATCTTGCCCTGCGGCTCCTTGACCTCGAAAAGTTTTTCCAAGGGGATGTCCAAGATCTGCCTGGAGCGGGCCGCGTGTAACTGCCGGAAACGATCCCGTTCTTCTTGAGTCAAATTCGCGTCACCCAGCCTGTTTCGGAGGGTTTCCCATTCTGGGTCCGGTTCACCAAAGGCATCCGGCCTGGTGACAATGCGAATTCCTTTATCGTCCGAGCGACGATAGAAAGTGAAAGCATTCTTACCGTAGTCTAGGTGGATAAGGTTTCCCTTACCGAAGGTGCAGCCGGTAAGAAACTGAATAGCATCCACTCCGCACATGTCGGTCTCCACCACCGCAACAATTTCCTCATCGTGGGCGTGGGGGCCAATTTCTCTTAAGGCCACCTCCGCTGCCCGGATGCCAATGGCAAGTCCCGGGCACATGTGGCCGTGAAAAGCCGCTGTCCGTTCAACCATCTCTTCACTTAAATAGTTTTCCTCCATTTGCTTGCTCTCCAGATCAAAGGTGTAACAATAGTCATGAGCATCATGCATGAAAATCTACTTCTTATCTTAGCATATTGTTTTTCTCCTCGCCCTTTTTGCCAGTTAAAGGAGCTGAGGTGGGAAATGGGCGGCGGTAAGAAGGATTATAAAGGCCAGAGGACGGGAATGAAAATAGAGCCCATTATAAGAACGATTAGGTTTAGGGGAATGCCAAGTTTGAGATAGTCACTGAACCTGTAGCCCCCAGGTCCGTAAACCAGCAGATTAGTCTGATAACCGACAGGGGTTGCAAAGCAGGCGCTGGCACCAAAGCAGACTGCCATAATGAAAGGTTTTGGATTGACCCCTAATTCTAAAGCAACAGAGACGGCAATGGGCATTAGCAGGACGGCTGTGGCGTTATTGCTGAGCAATTGAGTGCTGAGGCTGGTGAGAACGAGGAGGCCGGCGAGTATGGCGACTGGGCCCGAGTTCTTAAGTAAAGAGATGAATTCCTGGGCGTAAAATTTGGCCGTACCAGTTTTCTCCATGGCCGTTCCCAGAGCAATAGTGCCTACGATGAGGATTAACACGTTAGCTTGCATGGCCCGATAGGCATCTCGCAAGGGTAGACAGCCGGTGAGGATCATGAGAAAGGCCCCTGCTAGGGCACAGACCATGATGTCTGCCAAGCCGGTGCTGGCAAAGATAATCAAAGCGGCAAAAATCAGTCCCGCCACTGGAGCCTTCTTTTTGTGGATGATTTCATGGTGCACATCTTCCACCACGATGAAGTCAGGGTTTCTCCGCAGCAGTTCGAGCTCGTCTTCGTGGCACTGCACCAGAAGTATGTCACCAACCTTTAATTTAAGCTCTCGGATCTTTTGCTCGGTATAATGAACTGTCCGCCTTTTCACGGCAATAATGTGTATGTCGTGAGCTCCATGGATGGTACTTTCCCGAAGTCTCTCCCCCAGCAAAGCCGATTGCGGAGGAATAATGAGCTCAAGGATTACGGATTCTTTCTCTCCAGGTATGAAATTTAGGTCCTGCTCTTGGTGAGGGAGGTCAACAAGCCCTTCACGAAGAATATTTAATATCTCATTTGCCGAGCCCTTCACCAAAAGAGTATCTCCTGGCGCCGTCTTTACCCTCTCACGCCAA
>CP070689.1:1587878-1608296 GCA_020353155.1 Deltaproteobacteria bacterium
AAATCACATGACAAAAATGGCAGTTCTGGGGCATAGTCTGTTTGGATTTCGATTGCGTCCAATCCGGCATGATGACGCAGGATAGTCAGGGTTTTATCTAGAATTTCATGAATATCATTCTCCCGAATCTCAATTTCACTCTGCCGGGAGAAATCCAACAAGTTACGAGATATGTTGGCGCACCTTTCTGTCTCACTCTTAAGATAGGAGATATAGTCCCGTAATTCAGAAGCCCGCTGGGTGGGAAAGGGTTCTTGCTGAAGAATGTTGCTTGCCAGTTTACAGAAAGTGAGGACACTGGTTAGAGGGTTGTTCATCTCATGGGCGATTTCAGCTGCCAACCTGCCGATAGAGGCGAGTCTCTGGGAGCGCCAGAGGGCCTTTTCCCCCTTTTTCCTCTCGGTGATGTCTCTGAGAAAGCCGATGGTTGCCACCTTGCCCTCATGGGTTGATATAGCAAAGCTTCCATGTACTGTAATGGGCACGCCGTCTTTGCGGACCATCTTGATCTCATAGGCCTGGCCCAGGGTCTCTCCGCTTTGCCTGAGCCGGTAGCGCTGAATCGACTCTTCAAAACTATCCGGATGGACCAAATCAGCCCATCCTTTGCCGATCAATTCATCATATTCATATCCGGTTATCCTCGAGGTAGTCTCATTTGCATAGAGAATTCGCGCCTCCACCCCTTCATGGTCCTGGAGGATGAATATCCCTAGCTCTGCTCTGTTGGCTGCATCTTCTATGGCTCGCTGTCTACCGGCAAATTCCTCAACTTCCAATTCCAGTTTTCTTGTCTCGGTAATGTCCTTGAGGTGGCCCAGTTTGCCTGTGGAACCATCCTCGAGCTTGATGGGAATACTTCTTACTTGAAAGATTTTATCCGTTCTCGGCAGACGATATTCCTGGATAAAGCAGACATCGCTTCCTTCAAGCCTATTCATCACCGACCAGGGGCAGGGAGAGTCTCTTTCAAATAGAGCTTGGTAACACACCTCTCCCTCATGATCTCCAACGAGATCCTTGAGAGTCTGATTCATGAAAACAATTCGATGGTCTTTTGAGATAATGTAAAGACCGTCTTTCAAGCTGTCCGTCCAAGCAAGACCTCCTATTCCGGCCTCATAGGAAAGCTGACCGTATTTCTCCAGGGTAACGTCGTTTATGACCCCACGCACAGACAAAAAGTCCCCATTAGAATCGGTAGTTATAAACCCCCTTATCTTTATCCACCCCAGGTCGCCGGATTTTTTAACGATTCTGTATTCGGCGAGATAATACTTATCAGTTTTAAGAGCCTGCTTTACAGCATTTCTGGCTATCTGTTCGTCTTTTTTATAGACGATGTCCAGCCATTTGATTTTTCTATCCAGGAAATCTTCCAGTTTATATCCGGTGATATCTTCTATCTTTCTGTCGTATAAATCTAGGGACCAGTCCCGGTACCCTTTGAAATAGATGAGATCTCGGGTGTCGAAGTAGAACTCCTGGGGAGAAATCTTAATATTGACCATCTTCTCCAGTTCTTCTACTCTGCGTTCGAGTTCTTCGTAGGTTGGCTTAGCCATGGGGATCCTGTAATTGCTCTCTCTGGTGACAAAATTAACCCAAGAGAGGTTGCTACGGTTGAACCCGTATTACTCAGAAAATATCTACCGCGACCTCAAATAGTGCAATTATATCCACGATATTGTATCAGATAATTGCTGTATTATACCACACTGTTTTGCCAGGTATTAAATATAACCCCTGAAGCGTTCTCCAACCGGTAAAGGTTGGCTTGAATCACCCTAATTCGTCCGCCTAGGAAAATATTTTCAATTTGACTCGCCTTGGCCTTTTTGATACTTTCGTCCGGTAATCCCAGGGAAAATCCTCTTTATAGTTCGTCAGTTAGCAGGGAACAGCGCATAGGATTGAAATTTCGAAATTCGAAACTGGGAACCCGCCCGAAGGGTGGGAGTCCGAAGGACAATTTCGGAATTCGAAATTAAAGATTGGGGGAGTGCATGAAGGTACTTGTCATCGGCAGTGGTGGACGCGATCATACTATCGCCTGGAAGTTTTCCCAGAGTCCAAGGGTGAAACAACTGTATGTGGCTCACGGCAATGCCGGGATTTCGCAAACAGCGGAATGCGTTGATGCCCGGACCATAGAGGAGATGGTTGCATTTGCGGAGCAGGAAAGAATCGATCTGACTTTTGTGGGGCCGGAAAGTCCTCTCTCCGCCGGGATTGTTGATCTCTTTGAAGAGAAAGGATTAGCCATCGTCGGTCCCAGCCAAGCCGCAAGTAAGCTGGAATCTTCCAAGTGTTATGCCAAGGAAATCATGCGAGATCTTGGCATTCCGGTGGCAGACTTCGAGATTTTTGATGACCCGGATATGGCGCGGGACTATGTGCGCAGCGTCGGGTACCCAGTGGTGGTAAAAGCGGATGGTTTGGCCGCAGGTAAAGGCTCACTGGTCTGCGATGATGTTGTCCAGGCTGAGGATGCCGTGCACCTGCTAATGGAGAAGCGCATATTCGGTGATTCGGGGAACAAAGTGGAAATCGAGAGACGGCTGTATGGTCGAGAGCTATCCTTTTTCTGTTTTACTGACGGCAACTCGGTTTTGCCCATGGTGGCAGCCCAAGATTACAAGAGGGCGCGAGATAACGATGAGGGGAAAAACACTGGTGGCATGGGATCCTACTCGCCCCATCCTTGGCTTACCGACGAAATGACCAAGATCATTATGAATAGGGTTGTCCAACCGCTTATTACAGGCTTCAAGGATAAGACCGGCATCGTATACAAAGGAGTTCTTTATCTAGGTTTGATGTTGGTGGAGGAGCAGGATGGCATAACCCCCTACGTACTGGAAATCAACATCCGGCAAGGCGATCCCGAGGCCCAGGTTATAATACCGCGGCTGGAGAACGACCTAGTTGATGTATCTGAAGCCATCGTTCAGGGTCGGCTTAGTGAAATTACGCCCCGATGGAACCCGGATTATCGGTTGTGTCTCATTGCCGTCAGTGGCCGCACTAAAGGTAAGAAGGGATGGTATAAAGGATATCCTGAACGGTACAAGATAGGTTTGCCCATCCAGGGCCTCGATAAAATTGACCCAGAATGTATGGTGTTTCATTCAGGAACGGGGTTTGGCGATGAGGGTCAATTCATCACCACCGGTGGCCGGGTACTATGCATAGTAAGTCGGGGTAAGAATTTAGAGGAAGCCAGAGAAAAGGCATACTCTGAGATGGAAAAGGTGCAGTTCGACGGCATCTACTATCGGAGCGACATAGGTAAGGAGTAGCCCAGATGCAGGCCAGTAAGGAATCCAATCAGTCCTCCCAGACACCTGTGGTGGGTATTATCATGGGAAGTGATTCCGACCTGCCGGTGATGCAGGAGGCTTTTGAGGTTCTGACTCATTTTGGTATCCCTACTGAAATAACGGTAGCGTCGGCCCATCGCTCTCCACAAAGGGTGTCCGAATACGCTAAATCAGCCAGGCGCAGGGGTCTTAGAGTGCTGATTGCGGGTGCTGGTGGGGCTGCTCACTTGGCTGGGGTCCTGGCGGCGGAAACAAGCCTGCCGGTAATTGGTGTGCCCATTGCATCTTCGCCCTTGGCGGGATGGGACGCATTGCTCTCAACTGTTCAGATGCCGGCAGGGGTACCGGTGGCTACTATGGCTGTGGGAAAGGCTGGAGCTATAAACGCAGCAATTCTGGCAGTGCAAATACTAGCAGTGGCGGACGATAAATTGAGCAAGCGACTAGAGCACTACAAGAAAGAACTAGCCGATAAGGTTGCCGAAAAAGCCGCAGGGTTGGCGGAAAAATTGCCCAAGCAGTAATCAATACAAACCAGGGATTGAACCACAAAGGACACGAAGAGCACAAAGGGAATAAGGCAAAGCCTTCGGTAAACAGTTAGCGGTGAGCGGTAAACGGGTCAGATGATGATTCTGCAACTGTTCACCGTTTATTGTTTACTGTGTTTTAACTATGCGCTATGCATCAAGAGTGTAATCTTTGTGGTTCAGTTATTAATTGTATAAAATGCCACTTATACTAAAAGTGGAGAAAGATCCTGCCCGGAGCGAGGCAGCCATAAGACAAGCCGCTCGGCTCATTCGCAACGGCACCGTGGTGGCTTTTCCCACTGAAACTTTTTACGGCCTAGCTGCCCTTGCCACAGACCAGAGAGCTATTTCAAAGCTTTTTTTGCTAAAAAGAAGAGCGATTCAAAAATCACTCAGTATCCTTCTTGCGAGTCTAGACGAACTTGATAATTGGATAGAAGACCTTACCAGCGATGCACGCCACTTGGCGGCGAGTTTCTGGCCTGGCCCACTAACCCTGGTTTTCGCTGCAGGAAAAAAACTGCCAACCAACCTCACCGCCGGCACAGGCAAGATTGCTGTGAGGATCTCCTCTCATCCCGTTGCTCAAGCACTGGTCGAGGCAGTAGGTGCACCCATTACAGCCACTAGTGCCAATCGATCAGGATCCCCTAGTTGCCGCAGCAGTGAAGAGGTATTATCCCAGCTAGGATCGGAGCTGGAAGCCATTCTTGATGCTGGCTTGACGCCTGGTGGTAAAGCCTCTACAATTGCCGACGTAACTACTCGGCCTCCCAAGATTTTACGAATAGGGGCAATTGCCGCCCAGGAGGTTCTCTCTTGCTGGGAGCAACAAGCATAGGTCCCATCTTTCCCGTTAATACAGAACTCTCTCTGCCAAATCCCTACGCCCCAATTATTTGCCGAGGCAATGTGTACAGAACCCTGGGACCAACCAGGTACGTCGGAACCTCATGAGAAAGTCCTTTTTTAGAAAATTCTTTGATATGGTGCAGGGTAACCTGATCTCCCGGATGTTTGGATTTGTAAGGGAGATGGTTATTGCCGGTTACTTTGGCGCCACTCGAGCCACTGACCTTTTTGCCATCGCTTTCACCATCCCCACCCTGTTTCGACGAATTCTAGGAGAAGACATGGTGGAAAAGGCCTTTTTGCCTCCTTTCCGCCAAATGATAGCCGCAAGGGAATACAGACGGGCATGGATTCTGGCCTCAAGGGTATTTAACCTCATGATGCTTCTCCTTTTGGTCATCATGGGAATATTCTATCTTCTCACCCCCAATTTGGTCAGAATAATCGGTGCCGGTCTAGCTGCCAGTGAGTTCCACCACGCTGAGGTAATGACCTATTTTATTCTTCCTTTTATGGTAGCCATAGGGCTGGCGTCTTTTGTCGGTGGACTTTTGCTTTTTCTGGATGCCACTGCCACCTATGCCCTGGCCCCTATAATGCTCAGCGTTGGAGTAATCGTAGGTATAATTGGGCTCAAACCCTATATCGGCATGTACAGCATGGCAGTGGGATTTGTCCTAGGTGGGATCCTGCAGTTTCTCATACAGATACCTGTACTTATCAGGTCCTCGCGGCAAAGTGAACTCGGCATGCGGTATGCAACCGGTTCAGAAGAGCCCATGCCTGAACTAAGAGAAGTGGGACGCCAGTCGGGCTGGATCTTAGGGCAGTCAGTGGCTAACAAGACAGTGGAGATAGTAGACCGAGTGCTTGCCTCATTTTTAGTCCCAGGAAGTATTGCTGCCCTTTACTTTGCCCAAAGGTTAGTGCAATTGCCCAATTCCATTATAGGCTTGGCTGTGGGGAGGGCAGGTGTTACTGAACTTAATGATCAAGTACAAAGGGAGGACTGGCAAGGATTCCGGAAAACAGTTATTACAGGCCTTCGCTACAATATCGTTTGCATGGTCCCCCTCACCGTATTTGTTCTGGCTTTGGTGGGGCCCATTACTTCAGTGGTTTTTCAGCGCGGCGCTTTTGACAGATCTTCAGTTGATCTAACGGCTTTGGCCTTTGCTTTCTATGCCTTGGGTCTTTTGGGTATGGGGTTTTGGAATCTCTACAGCCGAGTCTACCCGGCCTTGGCCAAGAATCAAATTCCCCTTTACACTTCGCTGTTATCCGCCGTTTTGAATGTGGGATTGAGCCTACTTTTGGTCCGAACCTCACTTAGGCATGGGGGTCTGGCCCTGGCCTCCTCAATAGCTTTTACTATTAATGGGTTAGTACTCTTTGGTGCCTTCAATCTAGAGTTGCGTCGTCTAGGTCAAACAGCTATTGGTTGGCAAGATCTTGGTGATACCTTCCTTTTTACAGCCATTGCCAGTGGGTCCGGTGGTTTGACTGCCTGGCTACTCTATCCTCGCCTAGTAGAAACTTCTTTTTTTGCAAGCCTACCTCAGGTGATATTTCATTGGGGTGAAGTTGCTGGACTCGTGCTTGCAACTGGTGTTGGCATGTTTGTTTTTTTTCTCACCCTCGGATACTGGGGTCGATTTCAAAGCAGGGGCACTGACGCCATTGAGCGGGTCATCTTGACTGGAGGAGGAACGGGAGGACATGTGAACCCTGCCCTTGCCATAGCTGAAGCTATTAAGCAGAAAGATTCGAACGTCCGCTTTCTCTATGTGGGCATGCGAGGAAAGGCCGAGTCAATAATCGTCACCCGCGCCGGCTATCCTATTCGTTATGTGTGGGCTCATGGTTTTCCCGGTTTTCGACCCAGTTTGGATTTAATCCGTTTCATATTTTTGTTGTCAGTAGGAATTTTGCAGTCATTTTTCTATATTGCAACCTTTCGCCCGGATACGATAGTAGGCACCGGGGGGTATGTTAGTGCACCGGTCATCTTCGCCAATACTTTGATGCGTCTGCTCGGCATGAGCAGGGCCCGGGTTTTCATTCATGAGCAAAATAGCGTACCCGGCAAATTGAACCAGCTAATAGGACGACGTGCTGACAAGATTCTACTCACCTTCCCTGAGACTAAAGGGTTTTTCCCTGAAAATGGTGTGGTGGTAGGCTATCCAGTGCGGCATTCGGTCACCAGCATGTTGAGCTCGGACAGAGGCGAGGCCATGCCATTTCACATACCTGAAGGGAGAAAGGTGGTTTTCGCTTTTGGTGGCTCACAGGGTGCTCGGACCATTAATCGTGCCCTGGTGGACGCACTCGGCCATCTTTTGACCAGAAGAAATGACATTTTCGTCATCCACGGTGTGGGGTTGATGAAAACTCCCGAATATGATGCCTGGGATGACACTGCCAAGAGGTTGCAGAGCAGGTACAGCAAGGGTGAGCAGGATCAAATCAAAACCTTTTACTACGCTCAAGATTATTTCCATAATATTGGTGACATCTACGCCGTTAGCAACCTGATAGTTTGTCGCGGAGGTGCGGGCAGTCTTAACGAGATCTCAGCTATGGGCAAATCGGCTCTGATTATTCCTAAAGCCAATTTGCCAGGCAATCATCAGGTTATGAATGCTCGCGCTATGAAAAGGGCTGGTGCTGCGGAAGTCATCTTCGAAGATACGGTTATGGAAGAGGGAATTTTACTGGAGGAGGTGGAGGGCCAGAAGCTGGCGACGAAGATAACCTCTTTGCTAGATGAACCGCATAGGTTGGAAGAGATGGGCAGGTGCTCCCGTGCTTTCATGAATCACGATGCAGTAAAGCAGATAGCTGCAGAGATTCAAGGTGGTCCGATTTACAAGAGTTCAATTGATGAGGTTAAGGATTTGGAGTCGCTTGTGGGTGACAATGAGTTGCTAGTGAAGCTGAGAAGTGTCTGGCAAGATAATCCTGAAGAATATGATCCTAGAAAGGTTATTACTGACGCTGACGACTTAGATTACTACCGGCATCGAGCTGCGTCGCTGCTGACCTCACCCAATTGGCCAGAGCGCAATCTAGGGGTTAAGCTCATAGGATTGCTAAAACATGAGGAAAAACTCTCTTCGCTTCTTCATCTTTTAGCGAATCGCACTCCGGCAAGCCGACTTCAGAGGCTCTTTGGCGGAGACTATCGTGAGGTAGGCTTCATTCGACGCAATATTCTAACCTCCCTACAAATATTGAATAAGTGGGGTCCCGAGGTGGAGGCCAGAGTTTTTGAAGCCCTCGACGATAGTTACTACGAAGTCCGGGCGCAGGCGGCCAGAACCATGGGTCATTTCGCTCAAGAGCTTGTTCAAAAACAGGCTGTGAAAGAAAAACTCGTAAACCTTATCAAAGACCGATCATTTGAGGTGGTCAGAGAGGTAGTACTGGCCCTAGGTGCTGTTGGAGAAGATCGAGAGGTGGTAGAGGCATTACTGGGCTTGAAAGAACACCACTACTGGCAGGTTCGAGAGGCGGCCCTGAGGGGGATCACGGAGTTGGCGAAACGGGGTATCGTCCTAGATTACGACTGGCTTCTCAATGAGATTTCGCAGTTTATTATTACAACAACCGATTTCCGCTCCTACTTCGACATCAAAGAGACCTACCAGAAACTCCACGCACTTTGCAGAGGGGATGATCAAAAAGAGGACTAAAAAGTCGAAACTTCTAAATCAGGTCAAAATATCTGATGTGGGATATGGGATGTGAGATATGAGATTTCTCCTCGACCAATTTGTTCTACCCCACATCGCACATCACACATCACACATCACAGGAAGAGAGAATGATTTACCACCTTGGACAATGGCTTCATAGCCAAATTGAAACATTAGGCTTTCTCAGACTTTTGGGTTATCTGAGCTTTCGCTCCATATTGGCAGCATTGACCGCAGTGCTAATTGTTTTTCTTTTGAGTCCCCGTTTCATTCGAGCTATGCACCGGCGCAGTTTTCTAGATCGGGTAAGGGAAACAGGCATACCGTCAGCCTTTGACAAGGCTGGTACACCCACAATGGGTGGGGTGCTACTGATTGTGGCCATGACTGTTTCAATATTGCTATGGTCCAATTTGACCAATACCTTCTTACTCTTGAGTCTCGCTGCTCTCATATGGTTCGGCGGCATCGGCTTCTGGGATGACTGGCTGAAAAGTTCGCGTGGTAGCGCAGAAAGAGGTCTTGGAGAGGTAACTAAGCTAATCCTGCAAGGATTATTTGGTTTAACCTTCATCTTAGTCTATCTGGGGCCTCTTTCTCCAGTGGAATCGGGGGTTGCCACCAAGCTGTATGTACCCTTCCTTAAGCGCCCCCTCTTAGACCTGGGAATCTTCTATGGGCTATTTATTTTTCTTTTCCTGTTATTGGTTGCCAATGCAGTCAATATTACTGACGGACTTGATGGTTTGGCCATTACCCCATCCATCTTCGTGGCTGGAGTCTTGGGCGTCTTTGCCTATGTCATGGGTAACACCATCTATGCGGGCTATCTGCAATACCCCTACCTCCGGGGAGCTGGAGAATTGACGGTTTTTGTTTCTGCTTTCATTGGCGCCGGTCTGGGTTTTCTCTGGTATAATGCATATCCAGCCCAGATATTTATGGGTGACACTGGTTCTCTTGCCATTGGGGGCACGGTGGCGGTTCTGAGCGTATTGCTAAAGCAAGAGCTGCTTTTTCCCCTCCTTGGTGGTCTTTTTTTGATTGAGGCCCTGACCTCACAAATTCAAGACAAAATCGGGGTGCGCTGGCTGGGAAGAAGGATCTTTTATCGAGCACCACTTCACCATAGCTTGCAGCACAGGGGTTTTGCCGAAACCAAAGTTGTGATTAGATTGTGGATTGTTGCGGGCATTCTTGCCTTGTTGTCTCTGGCGACCCTAAAGATCAGATAGCATAGCGCAAGGTGCAGAGCGTTTGACAAGATAAATAAAAGCGCATAGTAGTAATGAGTTTAGGTCCCTTAATATAAATTGCATTGTGATTAATAATGGCGAAAAGAGGCCATAAGAGATTGGCTTTTTTCGCTATGCCCTATGCACCATGCGCTTTGCATCTTTTCGGAAGTTGATGAAGCTGAGGGGCTCCGACCTTGTTGAAAAAGTTGCGCATACCTATTTTTGCCAAGTTTTCCTTTCTGGCAACACTGGCCATTTTTGCCATCGTGGCCACCATCAGCACTAGTATTCTCAAGCGCCAGAGAATTCAGTTTACTAATCAGTTGATTAAGTTCGGTGTCACCATGTCTAGCTATGCCGCGAGGAATAGCCCTGAAGATCTTTTGGAAGAAGCCGAACTGCCCCTGTATCAGTTGGTTTCGGACATTGCTAAGAATGAAGAGGTGGCCTTTGCCCTGATTTTAAACAGCAACGGAATTATTCGGGCCCACAGTGACATCAATCAGGTGGGTAGCACCTATGTGCTGCCGTCAGATAGCCAACTGGTATTTGAAAAAAATGGTTTGCAGCTTCGGAGTTACCAAGAGGAAAAGGAAAATCTCCTCCTTTTTTCTACCCCTGTGTTGTATCAGGGACTCAAGATAGGGGAGGTGCATCTCTGTTTGACCAAAAAATATATTGAAGCGAGTATTATTAAGGCCAAGGTGTTTATTCTGGTGATGACCCTTGTCATTACCATAACTGGCATTGCCATGAGTATGGTATTGAGTTTCTATTTTTCCCGGCCAATTCAACGGCTAGTGGGAGCGGTGGAAGAGATAGGCAAGGGCAATTTTGCCTACCGGGTAAGCCTTGCCCGCAACGATGAACTGGGTGATCTGGGGAAGGCCATCAACCGAATGGCCGAGGACTTGCGCTTAAAAGAGAGAATTCAGACCTCATTCGGTCGCTATGTAACGCCGGAAATCGTAGAACGTATTCTAGCCAGTCCAGACGATGAATGGATGAAGGGAATCCGTTTGGAGGCTACTATTGTATTTGTGGACATACGGGGCTTTACAACCATGGCAGAAAGAAGTGACCCCGATGCGGTTGTAGACCTACTTAACTCCTACTTCACCTTGGTGACCGATATCATCATTCAGCATGGCGGCTATCTTGACAAATTCGTAGGTGATGCGGTTATGGGGGTCTTTGGCGCTCTGATGCCTGATCCCGACCATGCAGAGACGGCCGTGCAAGCGGCATTGGAGGTGCGCCAACATCTGCCCAAATTGAACCAGATGCTTCCAGCAACTGCCAATCCTATTCAGGTCGGGGTTGGCATAAACACCGGGGAAGTGGTAGCGGGAAATCTCGGCTCCAGTAAACGTATGGAATATACAGTGATAGGAGACAATGTTAATGTGGCATCGCGCCTAACTGATTTAGCCGGTCCAGATGAAATTCTTATTAGTGAGCAGACCTTTGTAAAGGTTGCCAGTAGCTCGTACTTTACATTCCAGTCGCGGGGAGCCATGGAGGTCAAAGGCAGGAAGGAGCCAGTGAAAATATATGAGGTTTTCGACCGAAGAGCACACCTGGAAGAGAAACCGTAAAAGGATTCTTTATGGAAGGCAACTAGCTAGGTTAATTGCCTTGCTAGTCACCCTTCTCTGTTGTTGGTCGGCCCCTGAGGGTGCTAGTGGTTTCCGTCCAGGGAGAGTTAAAGACAAAAGTTCTCTCATAAAACAAAGAGGGGGTGCACTTTTCCAGGGAGAGACAGTTGCAGTTTATGTAGTAAGGAAAGGAGATCGCCTTACCGACCTTGCTCGCAAGTTTTATGGAGATCCGGAGAAGGTCTGGATGATCGTGGAGGCAAATGAACTGCTGACTTTTGAGCCAGGTCAAGTGTTGGTAATCCCCTTGCGGCCAGTAAATCCTGGTGGTCTTTTTGCAGATGGTTACCAGGTAGTTTCCGTTCTTACCTACCACCATTTCAGCGAACAATGCTCCAGTGCGCTTTGCATTCCGGTAGATGAGTTTGCCCGACAGATGGCCTTTCTTAAAAAAGAAGGATATCGAGCTGTTACCATGAAAGAATTGTTGAAGTTCATTGACTATCAAGAACCGCTGCCCCAAAAAGCGGTGGCCATTACTATTGACGACGGTTATCGATCAGTGTACGACCTAGCATATCCTGTACTAAAGAAATACGATTTAACTGCGACCCTTTTCATCTATACTGATTTTATTGACAACAGCCCGAATGCCCTGACCTGGGAGCAGTTAAGGGAGCTGACTCGAGCAGGCTTTGAAGTAGAGGCTCACACCATCACCCATGCGGATTTGACTCTCAAGCGCAAAGGGGAGAGTCAAGCCAATTATCTCCAAAGACTAAGGCGGGAATTACAGGTCCCTCGTGAGCTCATTCGCAAACATTTGGGGCAAAATCCAGTTTGGCTGGCCTATCCTTATGGGCGCTTGAACAACCTGGTCGTCTCCATGGCGATGGAGGCCGGCTATCGAGGTGGTGTCACTGTGACCCGCGGGGGAACCCCCTTTTTTGCCAACCCTTTCAAGGTGGGGCGGAATCAAGTAATGAATCCGGTGAAAGGACACTCATTTGAGCAGCTGGTGAAGTTTTTTCGTGGAGAAAGCCTGCAATGAAGCACAAGCTGGTTCCGCTTTTACTCTGTTTAACCATTTTGTCACTTGGCTTTGGCGGCTGTGCTGCTCTGAGAAAAAAGCCCAAGGAAGCGCCCGAGGTTCGTTTGGGAAGGGTTCTGTTGGAACGAGCCATAGAATATGAGCAAAGGGGCCAACCACAGAAGGCCTTGCAGTTCTACGAAGCTGCTCTAGCAGTTGTTGTTGCCAAGAAGAAAGGTCTGGAAGAGTCTCTCCTTAAAGATGCCGAAAGACACTACCAGAGGGGTCTCGAATACCAGGAGCAGGGAAAATACTCCAAGGCCCGGCGTGAATTTCTAGTGGCTTTGCGCCTGAGGCCTGACTTTCCAGAGGTGGTGGAATTACTAAAGCCCACACTACCGCCGCCAATTGGTGGCTATGTGGTGCACGAGGTAAAGGAGGGTGAGTATCTCTCGGCAATCGCTGAAAAGTATTATGGAGATCATAGCAAATTCGAGATCATTGCCCGTGTCAATGACCTGGAGGATGCAACCAAGCTCTACGCGGGCATGAAGTTAATAATCCCCGAGACCACGGGGGTGGGTTTCAGCGATCTAGAGGAGAAACAATCCTCAAAACCGCCAGTTGAGGAGAAGAGTACCCACGAAACTTACGAGGAGGTGGGGTTAGCAGGTAGTGAAAAATCTGGGGAAGATCCCTCCCTGCTTTCAGAGCAGGAGGTGGATTACGACCCGGTGGAAATTTATCAAGAACAAGGAGTGACTTTGCTGGAGGAGGGGCAGTATCTTGCTGCGCTGCACGAGTTCCAGAAAGTTTTGAACACTGATCCCTCAAGGAAAAAAATCCAAGAGTATATGGCCTGGGCTCATTATCGCCAGGGGGAAGTCTTTTTTAACCAGGCTGATTACTTAAAGGCTAGAGACCACTTTTATGAAGCCTTGAGCTATGATGAAGAGTGGCCTGCCTGCAGAGAATATATTAAAAGGGCGGAAGATGCCTATAAAGAGGTGCACTACCTCAAGGGAATTGAGCATTTTGAAGAGGAGAGGTTAAAAGAGGCAATTGCAGAATGGCGATTGGTGAGCAAAGTTGATCCGAACTACAAGCAGGTGCAAAATTACCTTCTCAGGGCCCAGAAGCTTTTTGAAAAGGTCCAGGAACTGAAAGAAGCTCCATAATATCTAGACCGCATTATGCCTCCTCCTGATTCTCCTCCTGGGGGATTTCTTCCTTATATCGTTCAACAAAAGCGTAGGCACTGTGATTGTGGATGGATTCGAAGTTTTCCGAGTCCACTGTGTACCAGGTTATATTGGGATCTTCTTCCAGCCTGGAAGCAATGTCTCTAACCACGTCCTCAACGAACTTGGGGTTATCGTGGGCTTTCTCGGTGACGTACTTTTCGTCTGGCCTTTTCAACACAGAGTAGACATCGCATGATGCCTCAGCTTCCACAATCTGGATAAGTTCCTCAAGCCAAACGAATCTTTTAAAACGTACCGCCAGTCGCACCACTCCCCGTTGATTATGGGCGCCAAAATCACTTATTTCTTTAGAGCAGGGGCAAACTGTGGTAATGGGGACGCTGATCTCGGCAACTAGGTCGTGTCCATCTTCCGCCCTCAGAGAACCTCTCAAGCGACAGCCATACTCCATTAATCCCGAGGCACTGGAGACGGGAGATTTTTTCTCGATAAAATAGGGGAAAATAATTTCCAAATGAGCTGATTCTGCTTGTAGCCGGTTCTTCATAGTCTCGAGAATAGTTGCAAAGTTGCGGATGTGTATCTCCCCATGATACTCATTTAGGATCTCAATGAAGCGACTCATGTGGGTTCCCTTGAACTCCTTAGGAAGATTCACATACATGTTGATGTTGGCTACCGTCTGTTGACGGCCGTGGGTGCGATCCAGGACGGTAATAGGATAGCGGATGTTTTTGACACCCACCTTGTCGATATTAATGTTGCGGTGATCCCTGGTGTTTTGGATGTCGCTGAGTCTTTGCTCTCCCGACCTCGAGGGTAGCCAGAGTTGCTGCGGGAAGTCTCTACCTTTTAACATGGTTCTCACGTCCTAAGGTTGAAGGTTTTGCCAATTCAGCTATCATCACCAGCGGTTATTGTGATGGCTATTTGCTCTAGGGCCGCCCTGGTTTCAGCGCTCACATCGGCGGCGAACTCTCCTTTGAGGTCAGCTTCAATTATTTTACCATCATAGGGAATAAAGCCAATGAATGGAAATCCTTCCAGGGCTTTCTGGAGGAACTCTCGATCCCCTGAACCACGGACCTTGTTGCCCACAAGATAAAGGTTTTTAAGACCAATATCACCCGCGAGAGTTCTGATTCGCTGAGCTACGTCAATGGACCGGCGGCCAGGCTCTACCACAATAATGAGACGGTCAACAGCCTGAGCAGTGCCACGACCCAAATGCTCCAAACCGGCGGCCATGTCCATTACAACAACCTCGTTTCGACCGAGGATCAGGTGGGCCACAAGGGTCTTTAAAAGAGCATTCTCAGGGCAGAGGCAGCCCGTTCCCCCTTGCTGAACTCCACCCATTATCATCAAGCGAATATTACCATCTGAAATGGCGATTTTCTCCGGTAAATCATCAACTTTGGGATTCAGCTTAAAAAACCCCCCCATGCTTCCTGGCTTAGCTCCTGTACGCTCGGCAATGAGATCCTTCATTTCGGTGATGGGTGGAAGTGAGTCGGCATCTGGAAAGGCTAAGGCCGTCCCAAGATTGGTGGCTGGATCGGCATCAATGGCAAGTACAGTATGACCTTGATCTCCAAACCATTTGCAGAGAAATGCTGACAAGGTCGTTTTGCCCACCCCACCTTTGCCGCTAATGGCAATTTTCATACATGCTCCTCACTGAGTCAAAGTTACCACTCAGTATAAATTAAACCACAGAGGACACTGAGATCACAGAGAATACCATATAGTCAGACTACTGTAGGTTTACAATTTTTATCCCTCTCTGCGTGCTCTGTGATCTCTGTGGTTAAAAATCACCCCGGTTTAATGCTACTTAGACTCTCTTTGATCCTAATAAGTCGATAGACGATCATACTGCAAAGAACTGCTATGTCTTCGGTATGGAGGTAGCTGACTATGGACTCGTCAAAGAGTATGTTGGCTTGTGGGGGAAGTTCATCATCCCCACCCCAGATTACAAAGGTCACCGGAACATGGGGCAATGGCTTTAGGGTGATGGAAGCATCGCCCAATTCGTCTGGAACAGCCCCAAGTTGAGAGCCGCACTCGAGAAATCGCTGAGGTTCATCACCGAAAGTCTGGGCCAGCGGATCTAGAGCCCTTTTGATAAAAGCCGAATAATAGAAATGTCCTTCCTCCACTTGCCGAAAGGTTATCAGGTTTTGCCGGATGGATTCGCCACGGGCAGTAAGCAGATAGTGGAGAATAAGGATTTTTTCTGGTATGGGAACCGGCTCACCGTTGGCCTGAAGGATCACATCTATTTCAGGTTCAAAGTGAATCAGGTGATCTTGGTTTATGAAGGGAATACTAATGGCCGGATTGCCATTGTTGTCCTCAATAGCGACAGCACCGCTAAGGGAACAAATACGGTGTAAGTTTACCTTCGCAAGCTCCTGACAGGCCAGCCGAAAGGCTTCTCTGTAGTCATCAATGCGAGCCAAGAAGAGATCCTTTTTCGCACACTATGGACAGGCGACTAGACCAAAAATATAACATAAGGCAAGGGTAAAGCAATTGAAAAACGTGGGGATTAAGGTGAGGTGGGGTTAAAAGATGTGGTAGTCTTGGTGGATTGTAGCATGCGTTCCACCAGTCCCTGAATTCTAAAAGAACTTTGTTCAATAGCCTTCAGTTTGGCTCTGTCTTCCGGTGCCACTGTATTCTTGAGCAAGAGCAGCTGAGCGTTACCAAGAATTATAGCCAAGGCATTGTTAATCTCCACGGCTTGTTTGATCTCTAAAGACTCTTCTAGTGACAGTGTAATTCGATCCATGGTCTCTTGTTTGGCTGGTTTAAAAGAGGTGTTCTTAAATGCTTCGGTATGAATACTGCGCCTAGATTTTAGTTAAAATAAATTACCCTCATATAATCTGTCAATCGCGGTTAGAAGGAAAAAGCGAGCTCCTTATCTTCTGTTATCAACAGACACTAACTTTTTGTAACTCTTATAAATTTAATTTTCGAATGTCTAAGCTCCTGAGATCGCCAGAATTTTTTTGCTCTTTGAAATAGGACAGATATCGTTAACATAGGTGTCTTATCAACAAAATCACCTTCATAAAGATATGCATTAAATCTGCGATTTTCTCCCAATTGCTGCAAAAATTGTAAACTAAACTTTTCTTTTCCAGATCTTCTTTAGCTATTAACTAATTTTACCAACATTTTTTGTCTTCACCTTTGAACTTTAATGAATTTTCACATTTTTTCCTTTTCGCTTTCCTCGTGCCATGGAAGACGGTGATCATTGTGGGCATCTTTTCTTGAGGCAACTCTTGTTGAACTTCACCTTGACAACACCCGGCGGTAGGGTTAAGATTTTTGCTTTCTAATGTTAAAAATTTCACCATCCATTAGGTCCTGAGACACTCTTTTTGCCTTCAGGAATGTAGTTTCTGGCAGCTTGAAATCCTTCCGTAACTAGATAGGATCAAATTACATATTACAGAAGTAGGGGGTTAAGATGACGGTGAATACAACCGCCTATGTCCGATCACCAAGTAGAACTTCAGCCTACCTTGACTGGTTGCAGATGTTGACAGGTGTAGCGTTAATACTATTTATGTGGAGCCACATGATTTTAGTGGCTAGCGTTAATTTAGGTGCCGGAGTGATGAATGCTTTAGCCGCATTCCTTGAGGCGACCTACATGGCCCAGGTGGGTGGCCCCATGGTGGGTTGCATTTTTCTCCTCCACTTTATCCTAGCAGCCCGGAAGGTCCCTTTTCGGGCGGAGCAACAGAGCACCATCTGGAAGCTCAGCCGCCAGCTGCGCCATACCGATACCTATCTCTGGCTTATTCAGGCCACAACTGCCATGATCATTCTGATCATGGGCTCCATCCACATGTGGACGGTGCTTACCGATCTGCCGATAACAGCGGCCAAGAGTGCTGGGCGAATTCAGGGAGGATTCTGGCTGGTGTTCTACTTAATTTTGTTACCCATGGTGGAGTTGCACGTGGGGATAGGTTTCTATCGGATCGCAGTGAAATGGGGTTTTGCTCGACGAAAGGACAGAAAGAAATTCAAGAGATTTGAAAATTATTTGACCGCCATCTTTATTGCCATTGGTCTTATCACTCTAATCCGATTCCTCTTATTAAAAGTGTAAGGAGGGATGTCTTTGGAAACGACATTCACAGACGTTTTGTGTATAGGTGCCGGACTGGCAGGAGAACGGGTTGCCATTGAAGCTGCCTCCGCCGGTTTTGACGCTATCTGTCTGAGTATTGTGCCTGCCAGGCGGTCTCACTCTTCAGCAGCCCAGGGAGGCATGCAGGCGGCCTTGGGACATTGCGCCATGGGAGATGGCGACGGCCCGGACGTTCACTTCGTAGACACGGTGAAAGGCTCTGATTGGGGTGCGGACCAGGAGGTGGTTCGACTCTTTGTTGAAAGGGCTCCTGAGGCCGTCCGGGAGATGGCCTACTGGGGAATCCCGTGGAATCGGGTTGTGCCGGGTAGATCCACCTATTTCAAAGGCGGGAAAGAATACGAGAAGGTTGAGGCCACAGAGAAGGAAGGTTTCATAACCGCAAGAGACTTTGGCGGGACGGCGAAGTGGAGAACTTGCTATACCTCGGACGGCACCGGGCACACGCTGCTTTACACTATGGACAACAAGGTGGTGCAGTTAGGTGTCACTGTTCATGACCGGGTGGAGGCCATTGCCCTCATTCACGACGGGGAAACCTGCACCGGTGCAGTGGCTCGCTGTTTGAAGACAGGAAAACTCAGGACATATCTGGCCAAGGCAACAGTGATAGCCACTGGAGGATATGGTCGGATCTACCGGGAGACCACAAATGCTGTCATCAACGACGGTGGCGGTGCCATACTCGCCCTTGACACTGAAGTGGTTCCCTTGGGCAACCCTGAGGCTATCCAGTTTCATCCCACCGGCATCGTACCCACCAATATTTTGGTTACTGAGGGCTGTCGGGGTGACGGCGGCACCTTGCTGGATGTAAATGAAGAGAGGTTTATGCACGAGTACGAGCCTGAAAAGGCGGAACTGGCGTCTAGGGATGTGGTTTCTCGCTGGATGACTCATCATATTCGCAAGGGTCTCGGAGTGAAGAGCCCCTATGGAGACTACCTCTGGCTCGATATTCGCCACCTGGGCGAAAAACACATAAAAACCAAGCTAAGAGAAGTGGAAGAGATCTGCAATAATTTCCTGGGAATCGATCCAATCACCCAGTTGATTCCGGTGCGTCCGGCCCAGCACTACACCATGGCAGGAGTCCGGACCAACAAAGATGGAGCAGCCTATGGCCTAAAGGGATTATTCTCGGATGGTGAAGCAGCTTGTTGGGATATGCACGGTCTCAACCGGTTGGGTGGGAACTCTCTCGCTGAAACTGTGGTTGCCGGAAAGATTGTGGGTGAAAAGATTGTCGAGTTTCTCAAGGGCTACGAGGTGCAATACAATACCGCCGTTATTAGAAGCGCCGTGACCAAACAACAAGAGCGTATGAAGAACCTGATCTCAGGAAAGAACGGGACTGAAGATGTATACAAAGTGCGCAACGCTATGCAGGGTGAACTCATGGAGCGAGTGGGGATCTTCAGAAACGGTGCGGACCTGCAAAAGGCAGTTGACAATCTCCAGGAAATCCATGGCCGAGCCAAAAAAGTTGGCCTTCGTTCAAATGGCGCTGGTGCCAACCCTGAGCTTGGTCTTACTCTGAAAATCCAAGGTATGGTTAGGTTGGCACTTTGTACGGCTTACGCGGCGCTCCAGCGCACAGAGAGCCGGGGTTGCCACGCCCGGGAAGATTATGAGGCCAGGAATGACCGGGATTGGTGGAATCGTACTTTGGCCACCTGGAAAGAGGGAGCTGAACTTCCCACTCTTGACTATGAGCCTGCCACCGAAACCGTTGAGCTTCCCCCAGGTGAGAGGGGATACGGGGTTTGCAAGATCATCAGCTGTGACGGCGAAGTAATAGGAGAGGATAATTAATAGGAGAACGAGATGGCAAGAAGGTTGAAGTTCAACATATTCCGTTACAACCCTCAGGATCCTGATTCCAGCCCTCATACAGATACTTTCCACTTGGAAGAGACAGAGAGCATGACTCTATTCATTGCCCTAAACCAGATTAGGGAAGAACAGGACCCGTCCCTTCAGTTCGATTTCTGCTGTCGTGCCGGCATATGTGGCGCCTGTGCCATGATGATCAACGGCAGGCCCGGCCTGGCCTGTCACACCCTAACCAAAGAGTTGCCCGAAGAGATTACCTTGATGCCTCTTCCCATTTTTAAACTGATCGGAGATCTCTCGGTGGATACGGGTACTTGGTTCCGATCTATGTACGAAAAGGTGGAGTCCTGGGTCCACACCGATAAGGAATTCGACCCCAAAGCAGAAGAAGAGAGGATGGACAATGCTCTCGCCGAGGAGATCTATGAACTGGAGCGCTGCATAGAGTGCGGCTGCTGTGTGGCCGCCTGCGGCACTGCCAATATGCGACAGGATTTTGTTGGTGCGGTGGCAATGAACCGGATTGCCCGTTTCATTATGGATCCAAGAGACGAGCGCACTGAAAGGGAGTACTTCGAGATCATCGGCACTGATGAGGGAATTTTCGGCTGTATGGGTCTACTCGGATGTGAGGATGTTTGTCCCAAGCATCTCCCTTTGCAGGATCAATTAGGTATTCTACGCCGTAAAATGGGCTGGAGCGCGGTCAAACAATTATTCAAGTTCGGTAAGTAAGCGATCAGAGCGATAAGTGGAGACTAGTAAATTGCAGAGAGGTAAGAGCGTCAGAAGAGAGGTCATTACGCTACGCTGTCACTTATGGTCATTTGGCCACTAGCCGTGGCCGTCACTAAGGGCCGCTATCATTTTACAACTTAATTACCCAATGACTACAAATGACGGCGGAGCCTAATGACCA
>CP070689.1:1608396-1614178 GCA_020353155.1 Deltaproteobacteria bacterium
AAGATAATCAGCTGAAACCCGGGTAAAATGATGGCGAGATAATATTTGGAGATACCGTAGATGAGGCCTCCCACAATGGGCCCGAGCAGAGTTCCGGCGCCGCCAAGAAGTACAATGATGATGGCTTCTACGGTGTAGTGGATTTCGAAGACCTCAGGCGGAAAAACGTAGGGAGTTTTCAAAGCCCAGGCAGAAGCTCCCAGTAAGCCGGCAAAAACCGCGCTGGTGATAAAAGCGATGATTTTGTATTTGGTTACATTGATACCCATCACCTTGGCGGCATCCTCATCCTCCCGGAGAGCCGTGAGGGCATAGCCGATTCTGCTTCTCATGTAGTGAAGAGTGACGAATGCAGCGGCGGCCGCAATTATCAGCACAAAGATGTCCGCCCAGAAGGTAGAGAGGGCGCTTGCCGCTTCTCTGCCAAAAACTTTCTTGAGTTGTCCAGAGAAAATCATGCCTTCAGAGCCGTTCCAGATCTTTGCCCCTTCAATAAGATACCTGAAACCCTCGTTGACTCCTATTGTGGCGATGGCAAAGTATGCCCCCCTCAACCTGAGGGCCACAGCCCCCACGGCCAAAGACAGCAGGGTAGCCATCACTACCGCCAAACAATAGCCGATAATAATGACACCCGCTCCAATCCCCTCAATATGGGCGAAGCGTGTGATGCCAAGAGCCATGCCGTAGGTGCCCACACCCATGAAGGCCACGTAACCGAAATCCACGTACCCCGTCATTCCAAGAAAAACGTTAAAAGCCTGGCCCAGAGCACAATAAAAAAGGAGCATGGCCATCAACTGCCACATACCGGACATTTTACTTCCGATGAGAAACATAATCGCGTAGGCCACATAAACAGGAATAAGAGCAGAGTATTTGGCGAAATTACCTTTCATTTGGTCCTCAGTAATCCGGTGGGTCTAATCAAAAGTATTATAAGGAGGATTAAGAAAGAAAAAAACCGGGTCAGGGCAAAGGGCTCCACATGGGGAAGCATGGCAAAAATTGTATAGGAGCCATTCTCCAGCAGGCCGAAGACCAAGCCTCCGAAAAAAGCACCGTAGGGGGAGGCAAGCCCGCCGAGCACTGCAATAACAAAGGCTTTTAGAGTGTATGGCCCTCCCATGTAAGGATTTATTCCTACGGGGATGAACATGGTGAGAAGGACGCCACTTGTCACTGTCAGCCCTATGCCGAGAGCAAAGCTCAGGGCATAGACGCCTTGGACGTTCACCCCGCACACCCTGGCCCCTTCGCTGTCCTCCACCACGCTGCGCATGGCGCTTCCCGCCCTGGTCTTATTGAACCAGAGGTAAAGAAGGACCGCGATAAGTATACTTCCCAAGCAGGCATAGAGCTTTGTCAGTGGCAGGACGGTCACCCCCAGAGATATTTTACTAACTGGCCAGTTGTAGCCTCGAAACTCTGAACCAAAGGTAAACTTGGCAATCTCTTCCAGCAAAACACCCATGGCGAAGGTGGCCAGCAGAGTGGCAAGTTCCGGAGCATTGAGTAACCTGCGGATAGCCGAGTAGTAAAAGATGAAGCCCAAGGCCAGCCCTATTAGCAGAGCTACGGGAATGGCCAGTATGGGGATTATCCCTAGCCCGTTAAACAGGTACAGGGAGGTAAATGCCCCCACCATGATAAAGGCCCCGTGCCCCACATTGACCACCTTGAGCACACCAAATATCAGGCTGAGACCCATGGTCATCATGCCGTAGATGGCGCCGAGCACAAGCCCCTGGATCAGATTGCCGATCAACTGGTTTAGTATCATTCTGACCTCATCCCACTTATGACAACATTGCTTAGCTGGCTAGATAATAGATTTGAACTGCTAGAATTTCCTCCCCCATCGTTCACTCCCCTCGGGGGAGGAAATCCTAGGTGGCCTGCCTTACGGTTAACAGCATTCCACTTTACAACACCGGTTCATCCTGTCATGAACCCGTGTATTTTAACTACCTCGGCGCGGCAACTTTACCTTTGGCCTTGTCGGCAAAAGTGGGCATGGGATAGGCCAGCCTTCCGGTCTGGGCCTCAGGAGGCCAGACGATGATCCGTTTTCCCATTTGCCATTGGACGTCCACCATGGTGTGGCCAACCTGAAGGCCGGTGTCGTCAATGTCCCAGGCGCCATAGAAGGACATGAACTTGAGGTCTCCCAGGGCCTGCCGCACTTTATCGGGATCAGTGCTTCCTGCCTTTTCTGCGGCCAGCACGTAAGCCAGGACAGCCGCTCCAGCCTCAGCCGCATGGTAGTCCGGAATGACTTCTTTGCCGAGAGCTTTTTTGAACAGGTCCACAAACTCATCTTGACTTGGACCAATCCACTGCAGGCCGACCTTCTTGGCCTCGGCCTCGGAATATTTCACCCCGTATTCCCAGTGGGAGGGGCCCATGACGCCCTCCGCCATGCTGGTCAGGGCTTGATAATAGGCTGGCAGGGTTGCGGCGGCAATCAGCGACAGAGCATTGGCGTTTATGTCCAGATCCGCCATCTGTCGGTTGAACAGCTGGCCGTCCTCGAAGTGCCCCCCACCAAGGATGAAATCCGGTTTACTTGCCTTCAAAGCTGAGAGCAAGGGGGTCAGATCGGTGACTCCTTTTGGGTACGTCCGGCTGAAGACAACATCGAATCCAAGTTTTTTGGCGTGGGCTTCCGCCCCTTCCATGACCATCCTGGCAAACTCGGAGTCCTCGTAGGCAAGGGCCACTTTCTTGGCCTTGGGGTCGGTCTTCTTGATCATGTCAAGGGTTCCCATATGGTAGCTTGTGGCCGGCCCTATGGTCTGGACGATATATTCAAACCCCTGCCGGAATATCTTGTTACTCGCACCCCCGTGATCCATGTACAGCATGCCGTACTTCTCGGCCACAGGCGCTCCACTCAAGGTAAGCCCTGAACTGTAAGGGGCAAAAACGCAGTCGACTTTCTCAGACGTGACCAACCGCTCAATTAAACTGGTTACCGATTCCTTTTTTGATTCAGAGTCGTAGTAAATGTACTCGAGGGGAACTTTCTTTCCACCCAGATCGACTCCTCCCCGAACTTTGTTGACCCAATCGACACATGCCCTGATTCCTCCCAGGGCCTGCTCACCCGCCTTGGCGTATTTGCCGGAAAGGCAGGCAGGATGGCCAATGACAATCTTGTCTTTTGCTGCGAAGGCAGGCGTTGACACGGAAAGAGCCAATGCGGCCATTATGCAGATCATCCACACCAAGTAACTCTTCTTCATACGATGTCCTCCTTACTCACAGTATTTATTGATAATTGATAAGGTGCCCGCTGAACAGCGCATTTGGCACTCAATATCCCCCAAACTCCGCCTGTTTTCAATCCACTCCTCTCACCAGGAAGATTGCTCTTTGAGCCCTTTCTTGGTCGATTGACTTAGAAGGTTAATTTGGCTGGGTATATGTTGAGTGTTCTGAACTATCGTCCCTCAATAATAGATTATCTCTTTCTTGTCAAGGCTCTAGTCCCAGCGCTACAGTCGGCATTAGAGGTTTTATGACCGTGTTTAGGCGTCGTTTGAAATTTTTTCGTATACGGGGTGCTCTAGGCTTCGAAATAGATCTTCACTGCCTTGGGGCAGATGGTCTTTTCGACCCACGATCAATAGCCCCCCAGGAAGGAGGGCCCGGTGAAACCGGGCTGTTATTTTTTCTTGGAGTGAATCGGTGAAATAAGTGTAGGCCAGATTTCGGCAAAAAATAATATGATTGCCTGTCAAAGGTGGAGCCGAGATCAAATTGTGCTCAAACCAGACAATTTGCTTGGGGAAGCCCCCGGGAACACAGAAGGTACCACCCTCGTTGGTACAGTATTTCTCACGGATATGCTTGGGCATTTCCCTGAAGCTGCTGGCAGGATAGCGGCCCCGCAAGGCTCGCTGCAAGCAACGCATATCCACGTCACTAGCCAGTAAGCATAGGTCATGGCCCGAGTTGGCAAAACTCTCCTGCCACAATATAAGCAAGCTGTATGGTTCTTCTCCACTGGCACAGCCGGACGACCAGATCTGCAGCGGCTCACCGGCCGACAGTCTCCCCAGCACTCTAGGTAGCCAGATCTTCTCCAGGTCTTCAAAAAGTTGGGCATTTCGCCAGAAGCGAGAAATGGTGACAGTCAGAATGCTTGTAAGATAATGTTGCTCCTTTTCATTTTCTAAAAGGTGACTGCCGTATTGGGTCCACGACTGCAGGTCCAACTCCTGCATTCGACCGATGATGCGCTTGCGGATGGATTTGCCCTTGAACCTGCGCCAACGCAGACCTAGATGAGGTAATGTGGCTTTGAGAAATTCTTTGTATTCCATTCTGCAGTCTTTAAGTGAAATATTTTCTAGTGTATCATAATTTAATTAGGGACAATTCTAAGCTCATATTCCGGTGCGGCAGCAACCTTTTTGCCAAGGGAATGCAAAGCTCGAGGTAATCTTATGATTGAAGCCTACGGTTTTGGCAGCATGACCGTCATGGGACAGAGTCACCGCAATGATTTGAAGATCATCGACAATGAAATAGTGGGCAACTGGTGGCGAAGGGAGGGTCACGCCATATATGTTGAGGACATCGACGACATCCTGTATTCTCGCGTGGAAGTTTTAGTGGTGGGAACGGGTGCTTATGGGGGCATGAAGGTAACGGAAGAGGCGGCGATTGCGATCAAGGGACGGGGAATTGAGCTGGTGGCCGTACCTACCAAAGAGGCTGTGACCATTTTCAACACCCTCCACGGCCAGGGCAAGAAAGTTGCCGGCGCCTTTCATTTAACCTGTTAATCTTACTGTAATTGCTATTTCTTTGTCATTTGGAAACTATATATAGCGTCATGATTATTGCGCATACTCTTTCATATTATGTTGTAGGGGCGGGATTTATTCCCGCCCGAAAAAGTTTTGAAATCGGCCCATCGGGTGGGCATAAAGCCCACCCCTACATATAATCCTGTTTGGGCCAGCATACTCATTTATTTTTTCCGCTCCTTATAACTAAACTGCCGGTCTTGTTGGAAATTCCTAGCCTCCCAAATCCACCGTCTAATCTAATTATATGAACTTAAATCAGTGCCTTACGGAGTGTTCCTGATCACCAGCGAGGTATTAGATGCAAGGCGCCGAGGAGCGACGACTGAGGCGTATGGAGCAATACGCTGCAAGGAGGAGCGATCGAAGGCAACGCTGCAGATGATGCCTTGATGGTAGATCAGGGATAATGGAAAGGTTGATAATCCTCTAGAACCATGTTAAATTTTTATCTTCGGTCAGCTTTAATATCAACGGCTCAAGAAGGTCTGGAAGTGTAACTCATATGGCCAAACTAGATCTTGTAGAGATATTTAAGAAACGAACCCGCCACCCATTTCGGCCAAGGGCTTCTGATGTCATTAGTAAGCTTTTTCCGGATTTTAAACCCTTCAACAAGACGGGGGAGGCCCTTGTGGAAGGCACCTGCCTTTTCCTTAATAAACAGCTTTTTGTCATCGGACAGCAGAAGCCGAAGCCCTCGGATCTGCAGAGCAGTGATGATCTAAAAAAGCTGAATTATGGCATGATGACCTCTGATGATCACGCGCAAGTTCTTACGCTACTAAAAGAAGCAAAAAAATCAGACCCAGAGAAGACGGTTATTTTCTCCTTGATAGACACCTATGGCGCGGACATTTCCATGTATTCAGCGCAGCGTTTTCAGGCCTTTTTCATTTCCCATCTCATTCGGGAGTTCTTGAGCATCCCCATCCGAACAATTTCCCTGGTCTTGGGAGAAG
>CP070689.1:1614278-1618884 GCA_020353155.1 Deltaproteobacteria bacterium
GATCCTGCGGATACCTTCACTAATAAGCTCGAAAGATTGCTCTAATCGCTTCCGCTCTTCTTCAGAAGGGGGATTTTTGGGATCGTAGGCAAGCTCGATGACGTAATTCCAGCGATCTTCTGGTTCAGCTAGGGGGTCAAAGAAGACCAAACTGAAGCCTACACAGGGAGCTTGTTTCCTCATACAGATATGGCGGACGGCCTGAGCCGTTTTCTCTACCCACTTGGACAAATTCATTATTGCTGGCTTCATTGGATCGAAACCTTTTTCGTCGATAATTCAAAAATCGACTCTTCTTGCTCTGGAGAAAGCCGGTAAGCATAAATACGCTTGCACTCCGTGCACTGTAGTCGCATGAGGTGCGAATCTTCTTCAATGAGGACCCGGTTGCAGTCAGCACAGAAGAGTTCATAGAGTCGCAAGCCAATAGAAATCCTAATTTCTCCTGCCAAAAAACGGGCTTGATTTGTTTTTGTTTTAACTGATTTTTCCATCTCCCACCCCCCTGCAATCTGGGCTCGAGAGAAGTTCAGGTATACTAAAAGCAAGTACCATGCCAAGTGTTGTATTTATATTTGGAGCCCTCCTATATATTGGTGACCTCGATCGTATAAACGGGAAAAGAGAAAATGTTAGACGAAAGATGGAGAATGGGTTTTTGGTGTAGAAAAAGGCAGGGGGGTAAGTTGGATTAGTGAGTCAGGCGAAGCTTCTGTCCTGCCCAGATGGTGGACCCTTCGATGCCGTTGATTCTTTGGAGAGTTGCCAGGGAGACACCCGTTCTCCTGGCAATCCGACCCAAGGTGTCACCTTCCCGCACCACGTAGTGGTTTTCAGAGATATACTCTCTTTGTCTATCTCCCCCTTTGCCAAGTTTTTGCAGGGCCACAACGACCTTGGGGCCGAATCCGGGAGGAACTTTAATCTTGTACTCACCCCTGGGCACATAGTCTCTGAGGAATTGGGGATTTAGTTCTTTTAAAGTCTTGAAATCTGTATCCAGAGCAAGGGCAAGATCGGTGAACTTCAACCGCTGGTTGATTTCAACCTCTACCCTGTCGTACCATCTCGGCGGGTAAATATGCTCTGCAGGGAGGTGGAAGCCAAAGTGTTTCGGGTTTTCCATAATAATCTTGATGGCAGCGATGCGGAAAATATATCTCTCTGTTTCCAGAGGCAGATCGAGCCTATAGAAGTCTTTGACCTTCTGTCTCCTGATTTCACTTTTTAAGAAAGCGTCGCCGCAGTTGTAAGCGGCCAGCGCTAGAGTCCAGTTGCCGAATTCGCTATGTAATCTTTTCAGATATCTAATGGCTGCTTCAGTAGATCGCTCAAAGTCCAAGCGTTCGTCTATCAGCCGGTTTTTCCGAAGACCATAGCGTCTGGCGGTGCGGGACAGAAATTGCCAAAGTCCAACGGCTCTTTTACTCGACTTAATATCGGTTATAAGGGCACTCTCCGCCACAGCCACGTACTTGAGATCTCCCGGCACTCCAGCCTCGGCCAGTTTTTCTTCGATGTAAGGGAAATAGCGTCCGGCTCTCTTGAGCCACATAAAAACCTGAGCCCGATCCCAGACCGCAATAGTGAATTCTCGATCCAGCATGTCCAGATTTTTGCGGTTCTCTAGAGGTATGGGCTCATGACAAAGGCTGAGTGACCCTGGGAGGGGAAAATTACTCAGAACCTCAGGATTAGTGGGCTCCTCGGCGGTAGATGTAGTGGATCTAAGGGCCAGGACCACAAGATTGAGTGCCAATAACAGAGCTATCACTGCCAAAAGCATAGGTAGTAGCTTTGTACTAATGGAAGATCGCAGATAAGACCGCATCACTTTAAGAGACCTCTTTCGTATCCAAAATCGTACCGTCAATTGTTGGAATTCAGCCTAGAAGTTAATTCAACATCTAGGCCATGGAACACCGCAGTGCCTTATCACCACACGGTTGGCCACTCGATATTTCTATTGTTCCGTCCCATATTAAAAGCAACTTCCATACCATGTAATCCCCTATGAGGTTTCAGCAGGAGAGACAGAGGAGTCAAATATTTTGTTTTGAAAAATGGGATCTTCTGAGGTAAGAATGGGTAGTCACTCTTAGTCAAAACATCTAATCTAGTCAGCGCAGCCCCAAAATTATGCCTTCTAACGAAACAGTGGTTGTACTGGGAGCCAGTCCCAAGCCAGAGCGGTACTCAAACCAGGCAGTCCGTGCCCTGTTGGAGCATGGACATCGAGTCATTCCCGTTCATCCGCTACTAAAAGAAATTGCTGGGGTACCTGCCGTATCGGCCTTGACTCAGATAAACGGGGCAGTGAACACCCTTACCCTCTACGTTGGCCCGGAGCGGGGCAAAGAGCTGATTCAGGAGATGATCGATTTGAAACCAGACAGAGTTATTATGAACCCGGGGACAGAATCAGACGAAATCGAGGCACATCTCAATGACGAGGGTATACCCGTGCTAAGAGCATGCACTCTTGTCATGCTGCGGACGGGGCAATTTTAGAAGATAACTAGCTAGATGGTATCGGAGCTGATCTAGACGGTCCGAGGTAATTTAACAACTTAGCTCTGACCCTATGTAGAGAAAAAGGAGGATCAAATGAGCGTTAAAGTAACATGGTACAGTCACGCCTGTGTTTTGATTGAAACGGAAGGTGCCAATTTGCTGGTTGATCCGTTTATCAGCGGTAATCCTTTGGCTACAGTCAAACCCGAGGAAATCCCGGCAGACTATATCTTTGTCTCCCACGGCCACGGTGATCACGTGGGAGATACGGTGGACATTGCCAAGCGAACCGGGGCCACAGTGATTTCCAATTTCGAAATTCACAACTGGCTACTGAACCAAGGGGTCGAAAACGCCCATCCACAGCACATCGGAGGTGGATTCGACTATCCCTGGGGGCGGGTCAAACTGACAATTGCCCACCACGGGTCAGCCCTTCCAGATGGTTCATACGGCGGCAATCCTTGCGGTTTTCTCTTCTACATTCAAGGCAAGAAGATATATCACGCCTGTGACACTGGTCTTTTTTATGACATGAAGCTCATCGGTGAAGAGGGAATAGATCTGGCCATATTGCCCATCGGAGACAATTTCACCATGGGGCCGGAAGATTGCCTCAGGGCGGTGAAACTGATCGAACCCGAAAAGGTGCTGCCCATCCACTATGATACCTTCGACATGATCAAACAGGATCCAGCGGCCTGGCGAAGCCAAGTGGAGAAAGAGACCTCAACTCAGGTAACCGTGCTCAAGCCAGGTGAATCCATTGAACTTTAATTAGCCCACGTTCCTCTTGCCGAATGTTAAAGAAGTATTTGCTAGCTACTGCAGTGACTATGCGGGAAGACCAGGGTAAGCTACTCGGTAAACCAGCATAGTCGCTGCCATTCACGCACCAATCTTTAACCGGTTGGGCTATCCGCGCGCCGAAGCAGATGGTGGTCCTCGTAAGCAGCGGAGGCTTCCCACCGGTTGCTCCTATGCTGTTTACCTCGTAGCTTGCCCTGTCCTTCCTTGTTACTAGTTGGTGCTTGATCAGCAAAGGCCAAAAGGGGAAGCTGCGAAACAACGACCATCTGAGCAACCGATCTTCACTCTCTCAGCATTGAGAGGGCCTGCATGAAGATATGGTGCACACTAAACAGGGATCCTGCCAATAGATGCCGCGAATCATGGGCGTTGTGGGAGTAGCTTCCCCGTGGCCTATGTCTCCAGAATATTTTTGGGGAAACTCCTAAAAAATCTTTCCTCTTGACATTTCTTGCCATTCAATAACAGATAGATGCTTTATTCGCCCCCTTTGACTTCAGACCTGTTTTTTATATCGCCAGTGGGATCCGAACCGAGATCTGTTGCTAGGTGAGTTTGAAAAAAGGTCGCTCAATCTGATCCCGAAAGTAAAAGATGAAAAAAGCAAAACTGCAACCCATGTACCGTTTCCTTATGGTTCTAACCATAAGTTCAACCGTGGGGCTGCAAGTCTGGCGCACATTGTTCAATAATTTTTCAGTCGAGGTGGCTTTGCTGGACGGCAACCACATCGGCATTATTCAGTCCGTGCGTGAAGTTCCCGGACTCCTCACACTTCTAGTAATCTTTGTGCTCATGGTCATCAAAGAGCACCGTCTTTCGGCACTGTCAATTCTGGTTTTGGGCTTAGGGGTGACAGTAACTGGTCTGTTTCCTTCCTTTCTGGGCCTGCTATTCACCACCCTAATCATGAGCATTGGTTTCCATTACTATGAGACGACCAATCAGTCCTTGACCCTTCAGTATTTCGATAAGCATATCTCTCCTTGGGTATTGGGGAAAATGCGGAGCTATAGCGCTGCTTCTAATATCGCCGTAGGTATCTTGATCTATCTCTTGACCTCAGTGTTGAATTACACTCAGATGTATTTTTTGCTTGGAGGCCTAATTTGTGCTGCAGGTATCTGGGGATTTCGGCAGAATCCAATAGACCGGGATGTTCCTCTGCAACGAAAGGAGATGATTTTCCGCAAGAAGTACTGGCTTTTTTATTACCTTACCTTTATGGGGGGAGCGCGCCGCCAAATTTTTGTGGCCTTTGCCGTTTTTCTTATGGTCAAGA
>CP070689.1:1618984-1623770 GCA_020353155.1 Deltaproteobacteria bacterium
TTCGATGGTTTTTATGGCCTCACCTACTTCGGTAAGGGTACCCATTTTCAAGGCATTCAGCACCTCAGGCCGGTTAAAGGTTAAAGTGGCAATTCCCTCTTCTACTTCAAACAGGATATCCTCATACGCCATATTGCACCTCTCCTTTGCTAGTCAGATAGACCATCCCGCCTGCTCTCTCAGCAAAGTCCATAAAAATTGAAATCCTTCTCCATGTCAAGAAAAAGCCTGCACAAACAAAAACCCTCACTTTTTCTCTTTCCACCTTCTCTACCCTCCAGATGCAAGCGAATCCAGATATAGGAAAGCCACTTTTCCAAATTTACCCAAAATCGGTTTGACCACAAATGGGTTAATTTCCCCAAAAGTGGTCAGACCAGAGATGGGTAAAAGCGATGGTCGCACACATGGGCTTTGCAGTTGATTGACTGCTTCTTGCCCCTGTGCTACTAAAAGAGGCCACGTCGTGGTGGCACCGCACAAATTCACTAACTAGCTGTGTGACCAGATTGAGGACTCTGAAAATGATTGATCTTCGCAGCGATACGGTGACACAACCCAGTGAGGCAATGAGGAAGGCCATGGCCATGGCCGAGGTAGGTGACGATGTTCTAGGTGAGGATCCAACGGTAAATCAACTGCAGGAAAGAATAGCCTCTCTCTTGGGCAAGGAGGCTGGTCTTTTTATGCCCTCCGGCACCATGGCAAACCAGGTGGCTATCAAAACCCACATCCAACCTGGAAATGAGATCATAATCGATAAGAATGCACATATTTTCTATTATGAATGTGGCGCAGCGGCAGTTATCTCAGGTGGCCAATTTCATTGCTTGGGAGGAGAAAAGGGTATTCTCACGGCTAAAATAGTAGAGGCTGCTATTCGTCCGGCGGATATTCACCAGCCACCCACCCGCCTCATCTGTCTGGAGAATAGCCACAATCGTGGTGGGGGCAGCATCTACACTCTAGAGAACCTGGCAGGTATTGCCAAGTTGGCCGCCAAGCACGACATTAGAGTCCACCTAGATGGCGCCCGACTTTTCAACGCCGCTCTGGCAGCCAAGACCACTGTCCAGAAACTCGCCCGTCAGACGGATTCCGTCTGTGTCGCTTTTTCCAAAGGCTTGGGGGCACCTGCCGGTTCGGTTCTTTGCGGCTCAAAGGAATTCATCGAAAAAGCCATCCGCTTTCGAAAAATGCTTGGAGGTGGGATGCGGCAGGTGGGCATTCTGGCAGCCGCCTGTCTTTATGCCCTGGATAACAATGTGAAACGTCTAGAGGTGGATCATCAAAACGCCAAAAGGTCGGCCCTCGGACTCGCCGGGATGGAGGGACTTAAAATTGATCCTGAACAGGTGGTAACCAACATCGTGCTCTTCGATGTGGGCTCCATTCCTATGGATGCATATACTTTCGCACAAAGGTTGGCGCCCGCGGGTGTTCTGCTTATTCCATTCGGTCCCTCAACCCTTCGCGCCGTAACTCATCTGGACGTCACCACTGCAGAGATCGATAAAACTCTGGAAATTATTCAACAATTTCTGAAAAAAGTTTAGCCGGTCGAGCTGGTTAAGCCTGTCAGGCTGGTTAAAATGGCCAAACTAGTGGAGCACTCAATGCAGCGAATAGTGACTTTGCTTACCGACTTTGGTACCCGAGATCACTATGTTGCGGCGGTCAAGGGGGTCCTATTGAACATCAACCCCAACCTTTACCTGGTTGACATAACTCACGAAATAAGACCGCAAGACATTAGAGAAGGAGCCTTTGTACTTGCCTCATCTTTCAAGTATTTTCCAGTGGGCACAATACATCTGGCAGTAGTCGATCCCGGGGTGGGGGGCAAACGTCAAGGTTTGGCGGCTGCTACTGAACAACACCTCTTTGTCGGCCCGGACAACGGTCTCTTCGACTGGGCTTTTGACCTCGAGCCGCCGCGTCAGGTTGTGGCCCTGGAAAACCCTGTTTATTGGCTACCACAGCCAAGTTTAGTATTTCACGGCCGTGACATCTTCGCCCCAGCAGCTGGGCATCTGTCCACTGGTTTACCCTTGGAAAAACTGGGACCACCACTGCACTACAAGATGCGTTTGCCAGGCCGACTCATCTTGGAAAAACAAAAAGAACTTCAAGGCGAAATCATTTACATAGATCGTTTTGGCAACCTCATTTCCAATATTGAAATCCCACCTTTGCCGGGGGGGAGAGAACTACGTGATCTGCAAGCTTACCTGGGCACCGAACAACTGCTAGTCGGTCCTAGGACATACGAGGAAGGGCCACCTTTGAGACCCTTTGCCCTCATAGGAAGCAGCAACCTTTTAGAAGTTTCAGTACGCAACGGCAGCGCCCAGGAAATAACCGGTTGCTCCGTGGGTACTTCGGTCCTGGTTCGAAAGCAAAAGTAAAGGTCAGCACATGGAGAAAAGTCGGCTTATTGAGGAACTGAAGCAGGCGGATTTGTTTTCGAGACTCGAAAGCAATGAACTTGACGACCTTGTAGCAATAGCAAGGTCCCGTCGATTAGACAGCGGCGACATACTTTTCTCTGCCGGTGATCGAGCGAAGGGGTTCTATGTGCTCCTCGAAGGAAAGATAAAACTTTATAAGATTTCTCCCGATGGGAAAGAATACATCCTGCGCATGGTAGGGGGCGGGCAAACATTCGCGGAGGCTGCGGCTTTTTCTGGGCTCGCCTACCCCGTTTTCGCGGAAAGCATGGGTCAATGTCGACTGGTTTACTTTGACGCCGGTGAGTTCCGCGACCTGATAGAGAAAAGCCCTCAATTGGCCCTCAATATGATAGCCACCATGGCTTTACTTCTACAATCCCTCAATCAGAAGATCGAAGACCTTTCACTGCGCGAGGTGGGTGCCCGACTTTGCCGACATTTGCTGGCTCGAGCCCGGCGGCAGCAGGCTGAAGTGAAAGACGGGACGACTTTCCAACTTGAAACCACCAAGAGTGCCCTGGCCGCAAGCCTCGGCACCATCAGCGAGACTCTCTCCCGCACCTTCAAGAAGCTCCAACAACGAGGAATCGTGAAAGTGGATGGCAGCGCTGTAACCCTGCTCGACTGCGGCCAACTCGAGGAAATTGCCGACGGGGACATTAAGCTTTAGTGGTTGGTCCTTTACAACCATATTGATCGTGCTTAACTTTCAACCTGCATAGAAAATAAGCCTCCGAAGTCTTAAGAACAATAAGAGCTCTTAACTACTTTGGAAGCTCGCAAGTTGGAGGACACAATGGTCACAATTCTGCTAAGATACAATAATAATGAAATGCTACTGAATCCGATGCAATCAAGTCCCTTTGCCCATGGCTTCAACTTGGCTAGTGATACTCATAGTCACTCACAGTCGCAATCCTCGGAAATCGCCAGCACCTGGGACAGCCACGAGAATACAAAACCCGTTGATACTGATGAGGATCTTGAGCTTCATCAACTAATGGAAGATATTAAGCGCTATATTCGCAGCATTGATATAGGTAATTTGTAATTGGGAAAATCTCAACCAGTATAAAGAAAGCCTTTTATGCACCCTCCTCAGATAGCTGACGGAGGGCTTTATTTTTTTACATATACAGATTTACCTTTTTTGTTTGTCAATGCCTCTTGTAGTTGTCGGAGGACAAGCGGGCCATCTGATGTAATCGGTCCAGCGCTAAAACCTCTCTGCTTCAAGAAAAAGCTGAATTCAACCATAACTGGCAGAGAGGCTGCATCTCGCACGGTAGGGTCAGTGGACTGGCAGAGTTCATCCGAAGAACCATGAAATACCACCTGCCCTCTGTCCATTACGGCCACTTTATCCACCCAAGCTAAAAATAACTCGAGCTCATGGGCAATAACAAGCATGGCCCGACTGTGGTTGCGCCAGTTGTTAAGGAGCGACACCAAGCGTTGCCCTTCTTTCGCGTTTAACCCCGCTAAGGGTTCATCTAGGATCAAAACTTGCGGTTCCAGGGCCAGCAGGCTTGCTAGGGCGGCCTTTCGTTGTTGACCTGAACTAAGAGATCTTGGTGAACGTCTGGCTAGTTCCCCAAGGGGAAAGTCAAGATCCTGGGCAATTAGGGTGAGGCGGTTGGCAATTTCCGCTCTGGCCAGGCCCAGGCCCACTCGAAGTCCCCAACTGAGCTCATCCCAAACAGTGTTGGCAAAAAACTGGCGCTCTGGATATTGACTTGCCAGGACGATCCGATCCTTTACGGGCAAGGGTCTACCGTCAATAGCATCAAGGTCCACCCCATTAAATCTTATGGTGCCCTGGGTAGGCTTTACTAACCCGGCCAATATTCTTGCCAGGGTTGTCTTGCCGCTGCCACTTGGCCCCGTAAGTAGAACGACTTCGCCTGGAGCCAACTCAAATTGGATCCCGCTCAGCACCTGGCGATGGAAAGGGGTGCCAGCATAAAAGGTGTGACTTATATCTATTGCTTCCAGCATGAATCAGTCCGTCACCTTGAAAACGAGATCCTTTTCCCGAACTCGCTCTTTAACCTGGATACCAACCAGTTGACCCTTCACCGCCTTATCAATCGTTTGTTTCTCCTCCTGCATGCTTTTCACTTCTTGTTGGAAATCGGTTGTGTACCCCTTGAACCAGATCACATCACCAACCTGCAGCTCCCCTTCTGTTACTTCAATAGCCGCCACACTTGGTTTGGCAAAATAATTCTTGACAACTCCCACCTTGATGTCAGCCATTAGCCTCACCTCCCTTTGTTCCTTGGAGTAATGGAGTAAGGGTAGTCCCGGATCTCGGATTTCGGAATTAAAAA
>CP070689.1:1623870-1627253 GCA_020353155.1 Deltaproteobacteria bacterium
CGGGCGGGCTAAGTCTGCAGGTTGTGGAGCAAGCGGAAATTGACAGGGATTCTCCGGAGCAAGTGGCCATTTTAGAGGGTTCCACTCATTTTAGTCCGGTACAGATTGTTTGTGGATTGCGTGATTTCCAGGGACAACCTTTCAATCTAAGACAATTTGTCGATTTGGGGGCAATGTTCGTAAGCCGCAAGACTGAGGACGGGAGGGAGTTAAAAGCGCTAGAGTTGCCGGGTTTGTGGAATGGAGGTATGGCATACTGGAATACTATTTTCGTCGAGGTACCTGAAGAGACATTCAATCCGGTAAAGACCGTCAATGATCTACTGAGACCGGGACACCGCTCCGAGCCCCGCCCAGGAGGGCACTAGGCACTGGGGACTAAGCACAGCTGTAATTTACCATTTTTCATTTCGCATTTCTCATTTGACATTAGGAATCAAGTTTAGAATGGCAAGTCACTTTAATGCCCAATGATAAATGGGAAATGTGCAATGTTAATTGAGAAATGAAGCGGTGCTTACTGCCTAGTGCCCAGTAAAGTAGTTGGGGAGGGCAATGCCCTCGATGTAACCGAGATGACAATAATTTATCAGATTGTAAAGCGAATAATGCTGCCTCCTGCCTTTATTCTCCTGATGTTAATCGCGGGCTTCGGCCTCAGTTTGTGGAGGTTCAGACGGTTGGGGAGAGTAGTGCTGGCCCTTAGCATTTTGTTTCTTTACCTTTTGAGCATTGCACCCACAGGGAACTTGCTAGTAGGCCCTCTTGAATCGCGGTACCAGCCGCTTTCCCCTGAGCGATTGCCCAGAATCGGCACCCTGGTGGTCCTCAGCGGCGGCGCATCAGCCACAACCGATCTTCCCCTGTCGAGTAGGCTTACCTCGAGTTCCACCAAAAGAGTGCTCGAAGCGGCACGACTATATTATCTTATGGACCAGCCCAACATAGTGATCTCCGGGGGCAGCGGCAATCCCTTCGTGGAGGTTTCAGAAGCGGCACTTATGCGTGAATTACTCCTAAATCTGAGGATACCTGACAGACGTATTGTGATGGAAGGTAAATCCAGCAACACCTTCGAGAACGCCTTAGGGGTCAAGAGACTGCCTTTGAAATCACCTCTAATTCTAATAACCTCGGCTAGCCACATGGATCGGGCCCTGAGGGTTTTTAAAGGGCTAGAGATGAAACCTTTACCTGCACCTTGTGATTATAAAGGTAGGTGGAGTGTAGACGATCCCTTGCGCTTCCTCCCATCCGAAGGAGCACTGGCCGTCTCTACTGCAGCAATTTACGAGTATGTGGGTATCTTTTGGTATAGACTTACGGGGAAGTTTTGATTAGTGTCCATCCGGGATTCGAGATTACCGGATGGAGCTGTCAGCATTCAGCTTAATAATCTGTAATTAAATGTATTTTGCTTATGGCTGAGCGCTGATAGCGCTTATCTGAAAAGGGTAGTTTTCGAATGAGCACTAATCATATTTGTCCGGTGGTGAAACATGAGAGAGAGGAAAAGAGGAAAAATTTGTTTGCTCTTCATCGGCTGCCTTTTGGGAGTTTTTGCGCTGAGAGCTGAGAGAGCAGCAGCCCTCACCCGCAGCGAGGAGAATACCATCCGTGTTTTTCAACTTGTTTCTCCCGGGGTGGTTAACATCACCACCACAAGTATTGGCAGGGATTTTTTCTACAATCCTGTACCCACAGAGGGAAGCGGTTCGGGGGTTATTGTTAATAAATCTGGGCACATAGTTACAAGTTATCACGTGGTCCAGAACAGCAGTCATCTAGAGGTAACCCTCGCTGATGGTAGCCGGTGGCAGGCAAGTGTGGTTGGCACTTCTCCAAGCAGTGATCTGGCGGTAATCAAGATCGAGGCGCCACCGAGCCAACTCAAGCCTCTGCAACTCGGCTCTTCTGCAAGACTGCGGGTAGGGCAGAAAGTCCTGGCAGTTGGTAATCCCTTTGGTTTAGGACAGACCCTGACCACGGGGACGATCAGCTCCTTGGGGAGGGATGTTCGAATCAGCCAAGATGTGGTAATTGAAAATGTCATTCAGGCTGACGCCGCGATCAATCCAGGAAATTCCGGGGGGCCCCTTATAAATTCTGATGGCGAGGTCATCGGTATTAATACTGCAATTTTCAGCCCCACCGGCACTAGTGTAGGAATTAGTTTCGCTATTCCAGTAGACACGGTCCGGAGGATTTTGCCAGGTATGGTGTCCCTGTGGCCCAAACTGGCGGCTTGGGTTCTGGCCGTGATTTTGGTGGCATTCTTCTTGAGATGGTTTTGGCGGCGCCTTCATCCCCGGGTCCACTAGGCACTAGGGACTAAGCACTAAGCACCAAGGACGTCAAAGTAGTGCCTAGTGTCTAGTGCTTAGTGCCTAGTAACAAATAATTGGGTAGGCAATGCCTAACATCTAGATAACCAGGAGGAAGATCAAGGTGAGATTTTCGAGAGTTGTTTTCATTGGTTTGCTCGCAGGCTTATTACTAGCTCAAATAAGCAGCGGTATGGCTGGTACTGAAGACGAGCAAAACAATATTGACATTTATAAAGCAGCGGCACCCGGAGTGGTGAACATAACAACTGTTTCTGTGGAGCGGGACTTTTTCTTCAACATCGTGCCCCGTCAAGGAGCAGGCTCAGGTTCTGTAATAAACCAGGAAGGCTATATCCTAACCAACTACCACGTGATACAGGAAGCTCGCCGCCTAGAAGTAACCCTGGCGGATGGTAGCAAATGGCAGGGAAAGCTTATAGGAACGGATCCGGACAACGACCTGGCTGTGATCAAGATAGATGCGCCTTCCAGCAAACTAACGGTCATACCGATGGGTGATTCCGACCAGTTGCTGGTAGGACAAAAAGTTCTGGCCATCGGTAATCCCTTCGGCCTGGGGCAAACGCTGACAACCGGGGTAATCAGCTCTTTGGGGCGAACTTTGCGAGCTGACAATGGTACACTTATCGAGGACATTATCCAGACCGATGCTTCCATTAATCCGGGAAATTCCGGCGGGCCACTGCTGGACTCGAGCGGTAAATTAATCGGTGTAAATACAGCTATTTTTAGCCCCACAGGGGCCTCGGTGGGAATTGGCTTTGCTGTCCCGGCCAATACCGCCAAACGTATCATTCCGGAACTCATAGCTCGGGGCTATTACGCCTACCCCTGGATAGGAGCAAGTGTGACCAGCTTACTGCCAGGAGATGCCAAAGCCTAGGATTTCGCCGTAGATCGCGGGGCCTTAATTGTAGAAATCGTCCGGGGGGGGCCGGCCCACAGGGCTGGATTGCAGGGTGGGACCCAGAGGGTGCAATTGGGTAATCGAATTGTCATTGTTGGCGGCGATGTGGTCGTAGGGGTGGATGGTAA
>CP070689.1:1627353-1630105 GCA_020353155.1 Deltaproteobacteria bacterium
ACACCCGCAACTTTGGCGAGGCACCGGTTAAGCGGGCCTGTTATGCGGCAGATCGTACCGGCAGGGTCATCCTAGACACCCTCTGGGAAAAGTGCCTGCAGCAAGGCATAAGATTTTTTAATGAATTTCAATTGATGTCTCTAATAATCCATGACGGGCAGTGCTGTGGTTTGATCGCCTATGAGCTTGCCACAGGAAAACTGCATACCCTCCAAAGCAAGGCGGTGCTGTTGGCCACCGGAGGCTACGGCAAAGTCTTCAAAACCACTTCCAATGCCTTTGCCTCCACAGGAGATGGCCTGGCCATAGCATACCGTGCCGGTGCCCCTCTGGAAGACATGGAGTTTGTCCAATTCCATCCCACAGGCATTTACAAACTCGGCATCCTGATCAGCGAGGCGGCCCGTGGGGAGGGCGGCATCTTGCGAAACAACGAAGGTGAACGGTTTATGGAGAGATACGCGCCGGTAATCAAGGATCTGGCGCCTCGGGATATGGTAAGCCGCTGCATCTTAGAGGAAATCCGAGCGGGCAGGGGTATAGAGGGCAAAGACTATGTCCACCTGGATCTCACTCATCTTGGCAAAGAGGTCCTCGATACCAAACTGGCAGAAATTACCGGGTTCGCCCGTACTTATGCTGGGGTGGAGCCGGTGAAAGAGGCCATTCCGGTGCAACCTACTTGCCACTACATGATGGGGGGAATCGCCACCGATGTGGACGGGAGAGTGATTACTGACAGTGAAGGTACGGTGTTCAAGGGGTTATATGCTGCTGGGGAGTGCGCCTGTGTTTCCGTTCACGGGGCCAATAGGTTGGGCTGTAATTCTCTCCTCGACATCTTGGTCTTCGGCCGGCGGGCAGGAAAAGAGATGGGCCGATTTATTCCCACTGTAGGATCGATCGAACTTCCCTCCTCTCCTGAAAAAGTCGTTGCCGACCAGATCAGTGCCTTAATGCAAAGTAAAGGCAAAGAGAGCACCGGGCCAATCAGGGCTGAGATGCAGGAAGTAATGATGGACAAAGTATCAGTGTTTCGTCACAAAGAAGGACTGGAAGAGGCACTAGAAAAAGTCAGGGAACTGAAAGAACGCTACCGGCAAATCAGTGTGCAAGATAAGGGAAACTGTTTCAACCGGGAACTTTTGGACGCCATCGAACTTGGTTACATGCTGGATCTGGCAGAAGTGATTACCCTAGGGGCTCTCAGCCGCGAGGAAAGCCGTGGCGCGCACTCTCGGGAAGATTTTCCTAACCGCGACGACGAGAAGTGGCTGGTTCATACCATGTTCAGGCACTCTACCGATGAGGGACCGCAGCTATTTTTTAAACCAGTCACCATAACCAGATTCGAGCCAAAGGAAAGGAAATACTAAGATGAAATGCACCTTTGTAGTCTATCGCTTCGACCCGGCGGTGGATAAAAAGCCCAGGTATCAGCAATACACTGTTGAAGCGGAACCCACAGACAAGATCCTCGACTGTTTAAACAAGATAAGGTGGGACCAAGATCCAACCCTGAGCTACCGCTATTCATGTGCCCACGGTATCTGCGGCTCGGACGCCCTTTTGATCAACGGCAGAATAGAGCTGGCCTGCCAGAGATTAGTAAGGGATTTTAAAACTGCCAATAACTTTGTCATCGAACCGCTGCCCCTCTTCAGAGTGATTAAAGATTTGATTGTTGATATGGATCCGTTCTTTGAGAAGCACCGCGAGGTTAGACCTTACCTGATAAGTGACGAAGAACCTCCAGAGACTGAGAGGCTCCAAGATGCCGCCAATCAGGGATCTTTTGAACCGGCCCTCCGTTGCATCCTATGCGGTTCGTGCACTGCCTCTTGTCCTATCAGCCGGACAAACGAAAAATACCTTGGTCCCGCTGCCCTGCTTCGCGCCTTCAGGTATCTAGCGGATTCCCGCGATACTGCCACAGAAAGCAGACTGGCCCAACTCGATAATGAGGACGGGGCTTGGGGATGCAAGACCATGTGGTGGTGCACGGACGTCTGCCCGAAGGGTATCCCAATAACCAAATCCATAGGTCAAATTAAAAGGTTTATTAAAGAGGAAGAGAAGAAAAAACACTAGGCACTAGGGACTATGCACTAAGCACCAAAGAACTGAGAAATCAGAGGTCGGAGGTCAGAGATCAGAGTAATCAATCAAAATTATTTCGTATTCTCAATTTCGAAACTGAAAACCCGCCCCAAGGACAATTTCACAATGCCAGATTAAGAATTTCCTTCCGTCCTCTGACTTCTGACCTCTGGATCCTTACTCTATGCCCTATGCTCTTTGCCCTTATACAACCATGGGAGAAGCCACTTCCTTGGCCTTGTCCACACCATAGAGCAGTTCCACAAGCTTCAGGGCAAATTCCAAGGCGGTTCCTGGCCCCCGGCTGGTAACACAGGTTCCATCCACTACCACCCTTGATTCCACCAAGTCGATATTCTCTAGATGACTGATAAAGCTCGGATGACAAGTTGCTTTGCGCTGATCCAATAGGCCATGGTGCTGAAGCACCACTGCAGGAGCGGCGCATATTGCTCCGTATAAGCTTCCCCGGTTCTTTTGGTCTTTCAGGATCTTTACAAGTTCCTTTGAGTCACGGAGGTGCTCTGCTCCTGGGATACCGCCGGGCAAGACAACTAAGTCGTAGGTCTCATCCACACAGTCACCGATTAGCTTATCGGCAACCAACTTCACCCCCCTGGATGCGGTGATCTGCAACTCACCCACGGAGGCC
>CP070689.1:1630205-1657443 GCA_020353155.1 Deltaproteobacteria bacterium
AGCGCATAGCGCATAGGGCATAGGGAAATACGGCTGGCGGAGGACACAGCACGCAGCTGGCAGCAAGAAGTCAGAGGGCGGAACTCAGAATGCAGACGACAGGCAACAGATGACAGAATTGTATGTTGCGGATTTGCGATGTGAGATGTGAAATAGCTTTTGCCGCTTAATGCTCACTGCTTACCGCTAATGAAAAGAATTGCCTGATTAAAAAAATACGGAGGAAAACCCTTTGAGTCGCAGAGGAAGATTTGGAAAATATGGTGACCTCAAACGAAAATCCAAGTTGAGGGCGGCGCGACTTGCCAAGCGAAAGAGATTCGGAGCAAATGCATACTTGCCCGGCGGGAGGAAGAGGTTGGCTAAAGGCAAAGTGCATAGCTCAAGGTAATAAGTCATGGTTAATAGGTGAGGGGCAACCCATAATCAATTACCTATTACCCGTTACCCGACGATTTGACTATTTGAATAATTGACTGGTTAAAAAATTAAGGAAAAGAATGGGGAGAAAGCCTAATCCATTACTGCAAGAGTTCTTGAACGAAGATCTTCCCTTACCGGAGCTTGACTGGCAAACGGTGCCCCCAGGGGTTAACCCAATGGATGCCTGGGACATGTTTGACGAAAACGTAGAGGGTTGGGTGCCTGTGTGGTTTCCTGTGGGTGATTTCAGAAGCGGCAGCACATTTACCGAATTTGAACGGGCTTATTTTTTTAACGACGACCTTGAAAGAATCTTGAAGGCCATGCACCGCTGGCCTTTGTGGGGAAATCCAGCTCAAAAGAAAGAGGCGGTAGCTATTGCCCTTCTGCATTTATATTGCGAAGTCAACCGGCTCTGTGCGAAAGTTTAAACCTCACGGCGCTTATGGCCTCAAGGCAGGAGTATTAGGTAATAGGTAATGGCTAAGAGACAGGCCAGAACCTATTACCTATTACCCATAACCCGACCAGCAACTTGAAACTGAGCGGAGCGATGATGATGTCGAACCTGTATTTTTGCAAATATTTCTCTGAAACCGTTGATGAGGATAACTTCCTCCTTCCAGATGCCAAACCCCAGTGGAATCCTTCAAGGGATATAATACTAAACCATGTCTATTTGGATCTTGAGGTTCAATTGGAAGCGAAGAAGCTGGCGGGAAAAGCAACAATCACCTTTACCTCCATTAAAAAAGAACTGCAGAGCATCTTTTTCGACTGTTGTGAACTAAAGATCGAGCAAGTAGCCTCCGAAAGCGGACAAGCGCTGAAATTCAATCAGAACGATCGGGGTGTAAAGATATATTTAGCTGAATCAATGGGCCGCGACCAAAGTACTGCGATTAATTTTGATTATCAGGTGGAGGACCCACGTTTAGGACTATATTTTACTGGGCCGGACGAACACTATCCCGACAAGCACTGGCAGGTTTGGAGCCAGGGCCAGGACGAGGACAACAAATACTGGTTTCCCTGCGTGGATCACCCCAGGGAGAAAGTCACCAGCGAGATTAAGGTGAAAGTGGACAAACCTTATGTAGTAGTCAGCAACGGTCTACTTAAGGATCGCTATGAAGATGGGGATGGTCGACTGGTGTATCACTGGTCAATGGAAAAACCACACAGTATCTACCTCATTAGCCTGGCCATCGGGAGTTTTACTGAATTATCGGATTGTTTCGAAGATATTCCTCTATCTTTTTATGTGCCCGAAGGCCGCGAAGAGGAAGGCCAGCGATCTTTCGAAAAGACAGCCGAGATTATGCGATTCTTTTCTGAGAAGACCGGCATCCGTTACCCCTACCCACAGTATTCGCAGGTGATTGCTCAAGACTTCATCTTCGGGGGCATGGAGAACACCACCGCTACTACCTTGACAGAAATGACCTTGCATGATGAGAGGGCCCACCTCGATTTCACCAGTGAATATCTAGTGGCGCACGAGTTAGCGCATCAGTGGTTTGGGGATTTGGTTACGTCCAAAAGCTGGAGTCACAGCTGGCTCCATGAGGGTTTCGCTACCTATTTTGACCTTCTCTACACCGAGCACGCTAAAGGAGAAGATGAATTCTATTACCGCTTGCTGGAGAATCGTGAGACCTATTTCGAAGAGCACGATTCGAAATATAAACGATCCATTGTAACCAACGTCTACAGCCAGCCCATTGATCTCTTTGATATGCACCTATACCCAGGTAGCGCAGCCCGACTTCATATGCTCAGACGACTCCTTGGAGAGGAGGAATGGTGGGAAATTGTCAACCTTTTTCTTGAGAAACACAGGAATTCGGTAGTGGAAACAGTCGATTTCGCCCGCTGCATCGAAGAGGTTACCGGTGACAATTACGACTGGTTTTTTGACCAATGGTTTTTTAGGCCAGGTTTTCCTTCACTGGAATGTTCTTTTGAGTATCAGGACAAAGAAAAAAAATTGGTTTTCCATCTGAAACAGAATCAGGATGGTGAAAAGGAGCAGCCACCGTTTCGCTTTCAGCTAGTTGTTCGGCTGGTAGATGACAAGGGGGGAGGGCAGGATGTACGACTGCAGATAGATAGACGGGAGCACCATTTTTACATTCCTGCGGTTCAAGAGCCTATTATGGTTCTGGTTGACCCTGAGGACAGCATTTTAAAAAGGTTGAAATGGAAGGCAGACAGCGGAAAACTTTGCAATCAGCTAAGAAAGGCTGAGAATGTTTTAAAGCGCATTGAAGCGGCTGCTGAGCTGGCAAAGGTGGGCAGTGGTGAAGCACTGAGGGCACTGGAAGAGGCGATGCATCAGGACCCATTTTGGGGGGTTTCGGCACGGGCTGCCAAGGCACTGGGGGAAATTTTTACAGAGAAGGCTATGCAGGCCTTGATTGGAGGCTTGAAGATTGCACATCCGAAAGCGCGTCGAGCTGTGGTGAAGGCTCTTGGGAATTTTAGGGAAGAGCAAGCCTTCAAAGCCCTAAAGCCTGTGGCGGGGAAGGATCCTTCTTATTTTGTTGAAGCTGAAGCAGTGCACGCGATTGCCCGCACTAAGAGAGAGGGCGCATTTGGAGTACTCGAGAGTGCCCTGACAAAAGACTCTTTCAATGAAGTAATTAGGTGTAAAGCATTGGAGGGGTTTGGGGAACTGGATGATGATCGGGCTCTGCCGATCCTTTATGATCAATCCCGCTACGGCAAACCAGAAACGGTTCGGGCACAGGCCCTGCGAACACTTGGTATGATGGGAAAGAGTAGACCCTCTAACAGGGAGATTCTAGAGAAGATAAGTGACGCTTTCCAGGCCCCATCCGGTCCCCGTTCTTTTCGCGCGAAGCTGGCTGCTATTCAGGCTTTAGAATCGCTGAATCGTGAGGAGGGAATTGCCATACTAAAGAGAGTAGCGGGGACAGAGTTGGATGGCCGCCTGGTGCGCAATGCTAAAATGGCCATAAGAAAGATCGAGAAAGGCAAGGACAAGGGCGAGGCCATTCAAAAGCTGGAAAAAAGGTTGGACGATTTTGCGGAAGAGAATAAGAAGCTGAAGGATCGCTTGGATAAGTTAGAACAGGTTCACAGCGAATAGCACTCCAAGTCAAGAAAAGAGTCTAAGGTTAAAGGTCATGGGTAGAGGGTATAGGGTATCAACCTATGACCTATAGCCTATTATCGATCTATATGAAGAAAGGTATTGGATGAAGTGGACCATACCCTTGAATAGTTGGGAGGTTTCTATTATGCTGGAAATAAGTTGCTAAGTAGGAGGTTAAAACAATTGACCGTTCAGATAAAGATTCTCTCTGAAGTTGAACTCCATGAACCCTTTCTTCTTGCGGCGTGGCCAGGAATGGGACACGTTGCTCTCAAAGCTTTTGTTTTCTTGCACGAGGCACTAAGGGCCGAGAACCTGGCGTTTGTGGAAGAGCCTGAATTTTTTCGTATCCCCGGTATAGCAATTCAGGATGGGTTAGTACAGTCCACGCTTTTGCCCAAGAGCGGCTTCTACTATTTAAAGCAGGACGGAGATACTAATGATCTCTTATTTTTTGTCGGTGACCAACAGCCGGTAGGTGGAAAGGAATACCATCTGGCCTCTGCACTTCTGGATTTTGCCGGGAGTCTCGGGGTAAAGAGGGTTATCACCGCTGCTGCTATGCCGACGGCGATTAACCACTATCAGCCCTCCCGGGTATGGGTCACTGCCACCCACGAAAATCTTCTCTCTAATCTATCACCTTATTGCGAAAGAGTGCTGCGAGAGGGGCAAATATCCGGCATGAACGGCTTGCTGCTAGGAGTTGCCAAACAGTTGGGAATGGAGGGTTTCTGCCTATTGGGAGAGATACCCTTTTACACTACTGAGATTGAAAACCCAAAAGCCTCAATGTCTGTGGTGCGAGTATTAGGGAAAATTTTAGGCTTGCAGTTGGACTTAAGAGAATTAAAAGAACTCGCAGAAGAGACGGAGAAGGAAATAGACAACTATCTACTTGAATTGCAGCAACGGGAACAGGAAGAGGACAAGCAGACCGAAGATCAGGAGGGACCGGTTACAGTTCATTGACGGTAAACAGTAAGCGGTGAGCAGAAGACAGAGAGCAATATAAGAGAACTGAAGCAATACGTTAAGAAATACCCAAAACTTCATCCGTGATTTGGCTTCTAATGCGCTTCAGTTCTTTTTTATTTTGTGGATGCGGTCTATGGCGCCGGAAGAGGAACAACAAGTAAGACTTTGGTTGCAATTAGCCCATGAGGCTTACGGTGATCAGCAGGTACTCCGGGCCCTCCATTATTTCCACCGTGCTCTAGATTACGCTCAAGAGAAAGGAATGGATAAGGAAAGGGCCTCCGTGTGCCGGGACCTGGGGTATGTTTACGCTCGTGAGGAATCATTTGACAAGGCCCTCGCTTGCTTTGACCAGGGCTTGGCCGTCACGGAGACCGATCTATCCATCCGTGCCGGGCTGATGGCCAACAAGGCGAGCGTGCTCATCAGGTTGGGGGGATATCGCTCGGCCTTAAAACTCTTGGAAAAAAGTTCTCATTTGATTCGCACCACTCACAGTGATTTTTCCAGTGCCCCAGGAGAACTAGTTCACTCCTACGCTGCTATTGTTAGAATGGCGGATGATCTGCGAAAGGTTGTCGACCTCCTAGACATGGGTGTTCGGGCGGAGCGAATTCAGGTAGATATCAAACGGTATGAGCCACCGTGGTTTTCGGGTAAGGCGAAGCCTTGATTTGAACGATTTAACTGGTTGCCGAACAAATGAAAGAAGCCGCTCCAAGTAAAAAAAACTGCAACTTGATGCAGCAGGGCTATCGTCCTGGAAGTTGCCTTGTAGCGACAGGAAACAAACGCCAGTTGGCCTGTGAGGCAACCCTGCGTCTAGAGGCAGGTGAGTTGCAGCGTCTAATAACCAGCATGCATCTCTCCAGACCCGAGAATTATTTCTCTATCTATCAATCAGGTTGCAATCTCTCCTGCAGAAAATGTCACTCCTGGTATTTTAGTAAAGAGGCAACAGGAGAGTGGCTGAGTCCACATGATGTTTTTCTAAATGTAAAGAACTACGAGCTGCAAGTAACACTAATGGAGCCGCGGGAACGTTGTACAGCCTGGCATGCACACGAATCTTGCCACTGTTGTGGTTCCTGTGTCCTCACCGGTGAGCGCTCCCCTCGTTGCCCCGGGGTTCTAGAGCCTCAAGACATTAACATAAGTCCCCAGGGTTTTGGTCCGGCAAGAAATATCGTTGGTTTCACCGGTGGAGATCTCACCTGTCGTCCAGAATTTTACTCCCAATGCGCTCAACTTATAAAGGAGAATACCAACCTCTGGGTCCTTATAGAAACGAATGGTTACGGATTGACTCCCGGGAATTTGGACATACTGAGAGAGAGTGGTACAGACGGCTTTTGGCTGGATATCAAGGCCGAAAACTCAGAACGACACCGCTGGCTAACAGGCTGCGACAACCAGTGGATTTTGCAACTGCCAGAGGAGATGCTCAAAAGGAATTTCGTTGTTGAAGTACTCTCTCTGTATATACCTGAGGTGGTGGAAGCTGAAGAGTTGGGACGTATTGCCAGCCGTTTGGCCGCTGTTGACCCAACTATTCCTTTCACCATTCTGGCATTTTTTCCTCAACACCTGATGAAGGATACACGAACTCCGACTGTTGAGGAAATAGTTAGAGCCTACGAGAGTGCTAAAGCCGCTGGACTCTCAAACATTAGGCTTGGTAATTTAGGGGTATTTGCCAAGGGGGTGGAGGACTACCGTTATTTGGAAAAATATGTGGACAGTGATGCTTATTAGGCGAAGAGCGCAGAGCGCCTGGCGCACAGCGTCGCGATGGGTAATAGGTAATGGGTAAGATACCCATGCTCCATAACAAATAACCTATAACCCATAAACCTGTGCCTCTGAGTATTGAGTGAAAACGGTAGGTTTGAAAAACGTCTTGCGCAGAGAAGAAGATCTCGTTTAGAATCAAAAGCAAGTTCACAATAGGGAGAGGAAGAATGGGAAGTTGGACAGTAAAAAAGGTTCCTATCACGGCTGATAGTAGAGAGGTGGAGGAGCGTGAGGGGATGATTGAGGGTCAGGGCTCAGTCATGTTAGACGATTGTCCCTTCAAACAAGAAGTCACAGACGCAACAGGGAAGGTGATCAAAGTTGAATGCGCCGATGACACTGGAGCTAGAAAATGTGATCCCGATGCGGGAGATTGTAAACTCCAACAGTGGATGGATTCGGTTAAAGCATTTATCCGTCAGATCGATGTCGACGCCCTGTGAAATTCGTACCACTCCCCAAAGGATCATTAATTTAGAGAGGAACGCGGGTAAGGAGTATATCGCTCCCCCGCGTTTTTGGTTTAAATGGAAAACTCTAAGCGCAGAGCGCAAGGCGCATAGCGTGGTGATAGGTTATAGTTGATGGGTGATAGGTAAGAGCCAATAACCCATAACCTCTGACCCACAACCCACCGAAGTCATGATTTGAACGATTTGAAAGGCTTCAACGGTTTAACCATTGACCGTTTGCTTCGTACCTTTTAAATTCAGACTGTAGCCTCAGAGACTTGCACAAGTAGAGAGTCGTGTGATGGGAATCAGACGAAAAGAAACTCGGAAAATCTATGTTGGTAACGTTGCTGTTGGCGGTGACGCCCCTGTAGTGGTTCAGTCTATGTGCAATACTGACACTCGCGATATCCGCGCTTCTTTGCAACAGATTAACCGTCTAGCTGAGGTGGGTTGTGAACTTATTCGACTGGCCGTACTAGATGATAAGGCGGTAGAAGCCTTGAAAACCATTAAAGAGGAAGCTCCCATACCCCTCATCGCCGATATTCATTTTGATCATCGTCTCGCTCTCGGAGCTCTTGAGGCCGGAGTGGATGGTTTGCGGATCAACCCTGGTAACATTGGCGGCGAGAAAGCTGTGACCAAAGTGGTACAGGCAGCGGCTGAGCGGAGAGTGCCCATCCGCATTGGCGTGAACTCCGGGTCTTTGGACAAGGACTTGCACCAACGCTATGGAGGTGCCACCGCAGAGGCCATGGTGGAAAGCGCACTTCGCCAGATAAAATTACTGGAATCACTGCAATTTTACGAAATCAAAATCTCCCTGAAGTCATCTGATGTTTTTACCATGGTGGAATCTTACCGGCTCCTTGCCGACAAGGTCTCCTATCCTCTGCATTTGGGTGTAACTGAGGCGGGAACACTAATCAGTGGCACGGCGAAGTCAGCTATTGGCATAGGATTACTGCTCGCTGAGGGTATTGGTGACACTATTCGAGTGTCGCTTACCAGTGACCCCATCGATGAAATAAAGGCCGCCTATGAAATCCTGAGGGCATTGAAGCTGCGGGAGAGAGGAGTAGAAGTAATTTCCTGCCCCACCTGCGGTCGCTGTGAGATAGACCTTATAGATCTGACCCATGAAGTAGAAAAGCGATTGTTACGGGTCAAAACCCCACTAAAGGTTGCTATCATGGGATGTGTGGTCAATGGGCCGGGCGAGGCGAAGGAGGCAGACGTGGGCATAGCGGGTGGGCGAGGCCAGGGAATTCTTTTCAAGAAAGGGGAGATAGTCGAGAAATTACCAGAAGAAGAGTTGATGCCCAGACTTCTCAAAGAAATTTCGTTAATGGTTGGCGAGGAGATTATCTAGGGCTGGCGAGGCCAAAGTGCGCAGCAGACAGGTTGCAGCAAGAAGTCAGAAGTCAGAGGTCAGAGGTCAGAAATCAAGTGTTGTAGGTCAGGGCAAAAGCTGATCTCTGATCTCCGACTTCTGACTTCTATGATGGACGACTTCAACGATTTCTGCGGTCTGAACGACCTGAACGACTTCAGGTGGGATGTGGGAGGTAGTTTGCGAAAATGAAAAAAGGGATTACCAAGCGAAGTGAAGATTTCTCTAGGTGGTATACGGATGTAATTATTGGAGCGCGGTTGGCTGATTACTCCCCGGTGAAAGGGTGCATGGTCATTCGCCCAAACGGATATTCTCTTTGGGAAAAAATGCAGTCCTACCTTGACAAGATGTTCAAAGAAACTGGTCACGAGAACGCCTACTTTCCCCTCTTAATCCCCGAGAGTTTTCTAGAAAAAGAGGCCGAACATGTGGAGGGTTTTGCACCTGAGTGCGCGGTGGTAACTCACGGGGGTGGCAAGAAGCTGGAAGAGCCACTCGTAATTAGGCCGACCTCGGAAACGATAATTTGGGCCATGTTCAAGAAATGGATTATGTCATACCGGGACTTGCCTCTATTGATCAACCAGTGGTGCAATGTTCTCCGCTGGGAAATGCGCACAAGGTTATTTCTTCGTACCACAGAATTTCTCTGGCAGGAAGGACATACGGCCCACGCTACCGCGGAAGAAGCCGAGGAAGAGACCCTGCGCATGCTAAATGTTTATCAAACTTTTGCCCAAGATTATGCTGCAATACCCGTACTCTCTGGCCGGAAGAGCGACCGGGAGAAATTTGCCGGGGCGTTGCACACCTACACCATCGAAGCGCTTATGCAAGATGGCAAGGCTCTGCAGGCGGGAACTTCGCACAATCTCGGACAGAATTTTGCCAAAGCATTCGACGTCACCTTCCAAGATCAGCATGGAAAGCAGCAGCTCGTTTATGCAACAAGTTGGGGGATGAGTACCAGGATGATTGGCGCCTTGATAATGACCCATGGTGATGATCAGGGCTTGGTCCTGCCACCCAGATTGGCGCCGTTGCAAGTAGTCTTTATCCCCATTTTTAAAGGGAAAGAAGGTCATGGAGAAATCTTAAGTTACATCGAGAAGATTGCGGCTTCCTTGGATGGGGAAATAAGTTATCGCGTGGATGCCAGGGAAGAATATACTCCTGGATGGAAATTCAATGAATGGGAGCAGGCTGGAGTTCCCATTCGCATTGAAGCGGGTCCAAGGGATCTACAGCGAGGACAGGTGGTGGCTGTCCGGCGGGATACTGGAGAAAAGATAAACCTACCCGAGGATAGTGTAAAAGACAAGGTGAGAGAGGTGCTGGATGAGATCCAGACTCTTCTTTACAGGAGAGCGCTGGGGTTTCGCGAGGAAAACACCACCAAAGTGAACGATTACGGGACCTTTCAGGAAGTTGTCTCTGGACAAGGCGGATTCATATATGCTCACTGGTGTGGAGACCCAGAGTGTGAGGACCAGATTAAACAAGAAACCATGGCCACAATTCGCTGCATCCCTTTAGAGTCGGAAGTGGATCGTGGTGTCTGTGTTCGCTGCGGCAACCAGTCTGACGAGCGAGTTTATTTTGCTAAAGCTTATTAACTAGCGAGACGCGCGAGACGTGCGAGACGAGCAAGACGTGAAAAAACAAGAGTACTGGAATGCTTTTACACTCGTCCTCCAGTCTCGCCCGACCTCCCGTCTCGCTGTTTATGCGCGTTGCGCATAAAGAATTCGTTATGATTCGTCTTAACGATATCGTTGATCAAGTCCTCTCCTATCACCCCGAAGCAGACGTCAGTCTGATCGAAAAAGCATACGTCTACTCAGCTAAGGCTCATGCAGGACAGGTGAGATTATCGGGTGAACCCTACCTTATGCATCCCTTGGAGGTGGCTGGCATCCTGGCGAAGATGAGACTCGACGTCTTTAGTATAGCCTCTGGTCTTCTCCACGATACTCTAGAAGATACTGATACTAAACTGGATGATTTGAAGCGTCTTTTTGGCACGGAAGTCACTCAAATCGTAGATGGTTTGACCAAAATCGGCAGGTTCGAGTTCAGCAGTTACGAGGAGCGTCAGGCTGAAAACATGCGCAAAATGATCCTTGCCATGGCCGATGACATTAGAGTGGTTCTGATCAAGCTGGCTGACAGGCTTCACAATATGCGTACCCTCGACTTTCACGCTGTGGGCAAACAAAGGCTTATTGCCCGGGAGACGCTGGATATCTATGCTCCTCTGGCAGGGAGGTTGGGCATTGACTGGATCAAGACCGAGTTGGAGGACCTTTCCTTCTCTTATCTCGACCCAGATGTTTATGACGAGATTATCAGCGGCCTGAAGAGAAACGAAGAGGAGCGCGAGCGCTATATCAAAGAAGTCAAGGATGTTATCGAGGCGAAATTAGCGGAGTTAGACCTGCAGGGCATGGTAAGCGGTCGACCGAAACACATCTACTCCATCTACAAGAAAATGATCGCCCAAAACCTTGACCTAGAGCACATTTATGACATCATAGCCTTCCGGATTATTCTAAGCAGCATCCGCGAATGCTATGAGGCCTTGGGGGTTATTCATTCCTCGTGGAAGCCTATCCCTGGCCGCTTCAAAGACTACATTGGCATGCCCAAGGCCAACATGTACCAATCATTGCACACAACAGTGATTGGGCCCTACGGCGAAAGGGTCGAGATTCAGATTCGCACAGAGGAGATGCATCGCATAGCCAATGAAGGTATTGCGGCACATTGGGTATACAAAGAAGGAAGGAGTGTTCCAGAAAGCGACAGCAAGCGATTCACCTGGCTCCGCGAGCTGCTGGAATGGCAACAAGACCTTAAGGATCCAAGAGAATTTCTCGAAACGGTTCGAGTGGATCTCTTTCCCGATGATGTTTACGTCTTTACCCCAAACGGCGATGTAAAGGCATTCCCTCGAGGCTCCACTCCGATAGATTTTGCTTACAGCGTTCATACCGAAGTGGGGAATCAATGCACCGGAGCGAAAGTTAATGGAAAGCTGGTGCCCCTCAAGTACGAGTTGAAGAACGGTGACATAGTAGAGATCATCACCTCCTCCAAACACGTGCCTAGCAAGGACTGGCTCAAGATCGTAAAAACTTCAAGAGCCCGGACGCGCATTCGTCACTGGATCAAGACCGAGGAGAGAGAAAGGAGCATTGCTCTCGGCCGGGAAATCTGCGAACGGGAATTTCGCAAACATGGTATGAATTTAACCAAATACCTCAATTCTGACGAATTTCTCCAAGTGGCCAAGCTATTCTCTCTGCAGAAGGTGGAGGATTTACTGGCCAGTATCGGCTACGGCAAGATTTCAGCCTTGCAAGCTATCGGCAAACTAACGAGCCTGATAGAGCCGGAGGAGAAACCGGACGAACTGCTAGTCGAGAGACCGGAGCGCAAAGAACGGCCCTTGCACCGAGGCGGAGTTTTGGTGAAAGGAGTGGATGATATCTTGGTGCGGTTCGCCAAGTGCTGTAACCCCCTGCCCGGTGAGCAGATTGCCGGCTTTATTACCCGGGGCAGAGGCGTGTCGGTTCACCGGGCGGACTGTCCGAGCTTGCTGAGTAGTGGCTTTGAGCGGCGGATCGAGGTGGACTGGGACAGAGACGCCGAAGAGGTCCATCCTGTGGGGTTAGCCGTGATTTGTGCCAATGTCAAAGGCATGCTGGCCGCCATCAGCGGCACATTGAGCAATCATGATATCAACATTTTGCAGGCCAACGTTCGCACCCGGGTCGACAATCGTGCAGAATGTAAGTTTGTTGTAGAAGTGAGGGACACCGACCATTTGTTGGGGGCGATGGCGGCGGTACGGAAGATTAAAAACGTAATCGATGTGCAGAGGTCTTCTGTTTTGGATGTTCATTGATCTGGGGAGATTTAGGGAGTCTGGAAGTGTTCCAGTATTCCGACTGTGAAGGCGCAAATTTAGGCAGGCTTGAGTGCCTTCCCCGACCTCAGGCAACGAGTACAGATCCTGATGTAGCGCACAACGCCGTTCTGTACTGACCGCACTCGTTGTAAATTAGGATACCATCGCCTTTTGGTTTTGTTATTTGCGTGGCTGACATTGTGGCCCGTCTGAGGGCCTTTTCCACATATCTGGCAAACCTTGGCCATTATTTCTTACCTCCAAACAGTTTCCAATCGACAGCAATCGAACTCTCTAACACATCCATTTGCGTTTGACAAGGCAAAAAAAGTAAATTCTTATATTGAATTCGCCTAGTATGACCTGTCGGATATGCAATGTGGGCTACTAGATCAGTCAATCACTACAGGTGGTTCTTTTTCCTCCCGGCTGTGAATCGTCCCGATGTGGAAGGCCTTTTCACCCATGCCTTGCAGCAACTCGAGAGCCCCCTCCAAATGTTTCGCCGGTAAAACCAGAACAAAACCGATGCCGTTGTTAAAGACCCGGTACATCTCGTTGTCGGAAATCTCTCCTTGTTGCTGGAGGAAAGAAAAAATGGCAGGCACCTCCCAGGTTCCCCTGCGCAAGTGGGCTTGACAGGCTGAGGGAAGAATTCTGGGTAGGTTATCGTAAAAGCCACCACCGGTAATGTGAGCCATTCCCGTGATGCGGAATTCTCGCAACACCACTTGAACGGCCTCTGTATAAATGCGAGTCGGGCGCAAGAGTTCCTCGGCAACGGTGCAGTTGCACGGCGGAATAACGTCGTTGGTAGTAAGAGTTAAATCCTGGAAGATGATACGTCGGACTAGAGAATAGCCATTGCTGTGGAGACCGCTGGAGGCGAGGCCGATAATTTCATCTCCCACATGGATATCTGAGCCGTCGATGATGGAGTCCTTTTCCACCACGCCCACAGCAAAACCTGCGAGATCGTATTCACCCTCACCATAGAAATCTGGCATCTCAGCGGTTTCGCCGCCAATTAGGGAACATTTTGCCTGGCGACAACCTTTGGCTATGCCAGTGATGATATCGGTAACCAAGTCTAAGTTCATGCGACCGATGGACAAGTAATCCAGGAAAAAGAGCGGCCTCGCTCCCTGGACAAGGATATCGTTGACACTCATAGCGACCAGATCGATGCCAACTGTGTCGTGTTTGTTTGCCAGAGAAGCAACTTTGAGTTTGGTGCCAATTCCATCAGTTGAGCTCACCAGAACTGGTTGTTGGTAATTGAGGTGGCCGAGAGAATAAAGGCTGCCAAAGCCCCCCACATCGGTGATAACAGCAGCGTGAAAGGTAGATTTGACCACTGGTTTAATCCTGGCGACTAGCTCAGTTGCAGCATCGAGATCCACGCCAGCTTCCTTGTACAAATCTCTACTCATAAATTAGCCTCCATCTGTATGAATATGCCCGACTGTTGGTTTTTCGACAACTGCCGTTAAGTCCGATCTGGGATGAGGAGAAGAATCAACTTCAGCCCCTACTTTTGTCGGTGCTGTAAAAGGTAATTTTTTTCTTTTCTTACTTTCATTCTAGAAAATGGTCCAGAGGGGTGTCAATTGCTTTAGTGAGGGGGAAAAACTTTTTGACAAGGGTTGCGCCTTACGGTATTTTTACCAGATCTCTAAAGATAAGGGACGGTGCATATGAGTGAGCCATTAATAAAGTTCAGCCGCATGCGGCGATTGCCTCCTTATGTCTTTGCCCAAGTTAACGAGCTAAAAATGCAGTTAAGGCGCGAGGGTAAAGACATCGTTGATCTGGGTATGGGCAACCCTGATTTGCCAACCCCTCAGCACATTGTTGACAAGTTGCTCGAGGCGGCACAGAAACCCCACAACCACCGCTACTCGGCTTCCCGGGGTATTACCAAACTAAGAGAAGCCATAGCTGACTGGTATGGCCGTCGCTATGACGTGGATATAGATCCGGAGACAGAGACAGTTGTAACCATTGGAGCAAAAGAAGGGTTGTCTCATTTGATCCTCTCCCTAATAAGTCCCGGTGACGTGGTTTTTGCACCCAACCCTACCTATCCTATTCATCCTTACTCGGTGATCATCGCTGGGGGCGATTTGCGAAGTATACCAATCGAGAAGGATCGGGACTTTTTTGAAGATCTGAAGGTGGCTACCAAACAGACCTGGCCACAGCCAAAGATGCTAATAATCTCATATCCCCATAATCCCACCACCGAGGTTGTGGACCTGGACTTCTTCCAAAAGGTCTGCGATTTTGCCAAAGAGCATGAGATCATTTTGGTACACGATTTGGCTTATGCTGATCTGGTTTTTGAACAAGAGATGGCTCCCAGCTTTCTTCAGGTGAAAGGTGCCAAGGATATTGGTGTCGAATTCTTTTCCCTGTCTAAGAGTTACTCCATGCCGGGATGGCGCGTCGGCTTTTGTGTTGGGAACGCTGAAATCATTTCAGCCCTCACGAGGATAAAGAGCTATCTTGATTACGGTATCTTTCAGCCTATCCAAATTGCTTCAATTATCGCCCTTAACTCCGACCAGGCTTGTGTCAAGGAGATAGTTGAAATTTACCGCTCTCGACGAGACGTATTGGTGGATGGATTGAATCGTGTGGGTTGGCCAACTGATAAGCCCAAGGCGACCATGTTCGTCTGGTCGAAGATTCCAGAACAGTTCTTGGACATGGGCTCAGTAGAGTTTTCCAAGTATCTGATACGTGAAGCCGGGGTTGCAGTCTCTCCCGGACGCGGCTTTGGAGAGTATGGGGATGATTACGTGCGTTTTGCCCTGGTGGAGAACGAAGAAAGGACACGCCAGGCTCTACGAGGTATTCGCCGCGTATTGCGCTGATCTGAAGCCCTTCGACCATCTAATAGGTGACCGCATTTGTAGAAGACACCAGAAATGGGTAACTTTCCCTTTTCTGGTGTCTTTTTGATCTGGCCATAGGTGCTTCGCGTCGCGAAAGTTAATTAGCAATGGCTAATCGGTTATAGGTAAAAGGGGGCCCATAACCTATTACTCACAAATAGACGATTTGGCACCATTCCCCCGAATTGAAGGAAAGGTGAAAGCAGATGCATGGGGTAAGCATATGAAAGAGATACAGATAGGTTTAATCGGACTTGGCACAGTGGGCTGTGGTCTGGTTAAGGTTCTGGAGGACAACAGGGAGATTCTCCAAGAAAGGCTAGGTGCACCACTAAGACTCAAAAGAGTGGTGGATGTCGACCTCGAGAGACCTAGGCCGGTCTCTCTTCCAAAGGAGATGCTCTCCACCCAGGTAGAGGACATTCTGGCGGATGAGGAAATTGGGATTGTCGTGGAGCTCATAGGGGGCATGGAGCCAGCCAAGACCTTCCTTTTAGAGTCGATGAAACGGGGCAAACACGTGGTCACCGCCAACAAAGCTCTGCTGGCGGTCCATGGGAGCGAGCTATTTGCGGTAGCCCGGGAACAGAAGGTCAGCATCGCTTTTGAGGGAGCCGTCGGCGGTGGCATTCCACTTATTCGCTCCTTGCGTGAAGGCTTGATAGCGAACCGGATTGGCCACATCTATGGGATTCTAAATGGTACGGCAAATTACATCCTTACCCGGATGGCTCGTGAGGGAACCACTTTCGCCAAAGCCCTCAAGGAGGCGCAGGCACAGGGTATTGCCGAAGCCGACCCCCGTTTGGACGTTGAGGGAGTGGACGCAGCCCACAAGATAGCTGTTCTCAGCTCGCTTGCCTACTGTTGTGAGATAGATTTCGATCAAATCCACATAGAGGGTATTTCCCGGATCGATCCGTCTGATATCCAGTTTGCCAAAGACTTTGGCTATCAAATAAAGCTCTTGGCCATCTCACGCAGTGATGGGGAAAGGATCGAAGTGAGGGTCCATCCAACAATGATTCCCCGGGAGCACATGCTGGCCAAGGTTGAGGGCGCCTACAATGCTGTCCACATTTCTGGCGACGCTGTCGGTGATGTGATGTTTTACGGCCTGGGTGCCGGCATGATGCCTACGGGCAGTGCGGTGGTCAGCGACCTCCTGGACTTGGGTCGAGATCTTCTGGCTGGAAGGGGTGTGAGAATGTCGCCCTTGGCCTGTGAGGGCAAAGCCATGGCGCAACGCAAGATCAAGCCCATGGATGAGTTGGTAATAAACTACTACTTCAGATTCTCAGCGGTGGATCGCCCAGGGGTCCTATCTAAGATTTCCGGTATACTTGGTAGTCATGATATAAGCATTGCCTCGGTGATTCAGAAGGGCAGGCAGGTAAAAGGCTCAGTGCCATTGGTAATGATGACCCACGAGGCAAGAGAACGTGATGTTCGTCTGGCCTTAGCTGAGATAGATGAACTTAAGGTGGTTACAGCACCCACGAGGCTAATTAGGGTTGAGAATAGCGAATCAGTTCAAGATTTCTAACGGAACCCTTCACACTCAGGAGTCCAGCTGGTAGCTAGCAGCCGGCAGTGAGCTTCAGGCACTAACCTAGATAATTAGTTCCAAGTTCCATCTTAAAAGTTCAAATTCTCACGCAAGCCATATAATTAATGTATTTTTTCAAGTAAAAGTCAATTTGTATTTGAATATCAAGGAGTTATTTCTACCAACGATAGCTGCTTGCTGCAGGCTTTGCTTGAAGCTAAATCCGTCAGCGAGGAAATGAGTGGCGATGAAATGGAAGACCGTAAATCAAAATACCTGATTTTAGTGGGCGATGGAATGGCCGATGAGGCTCAGAAAGTGCTTGACGGTAAAACACCCCTGGAGGAGGCTCAAACTCCCCACATGGACCGCATTGCCTCCGAGGGCATTCTTGGACTAACTGAGACAATTGCGCCTCACCAGGAGCCTGGAAGTGACGTGGCAAATATGGCGATTTTGGGTTACGACCCTGATCTGTTCCACACTGGACGCGCTCCTTTGGAAGCCGCCAGTATGGGGGTGCAATTGTTGCCTGGAGAAGTGGCTTTCAGATGCAATCTGGTGAGCGTTGAAATAAATCCTGATGGGGAGCTTGTTCTGGCTGATTATTCAGCCGGTCATATTTCCAGTGAGCATGGCAGAGTGCTCATCGCAGCTCTGCAGAAAAGCTTAGGAAATGAATGGTTCCAGTTTTATCCAGGGGTCAGTTACCGCCACCTTCTTGTCTGGAGAAAGGGGCGATCTGATCTTAGCATTACTCCTCCCCATGACGTCACCGGTCAGCCAGTGGCCGAGTACTGGCAGGCCTATAACGAAGTCCCAAATCTTAGATCTTTAATGGAATCAGCCAGAGAGGTTTTAGGACAACAGGATTTGAACCGGAAATTGGTGGCAGAGGGCAAGCGAGCAGCCAACGCCATCTGGCTGTGGGGACAAGGGATAGCTCCCGTCATGCCTAGCCTAACAGAACTATTTGGCATCCGGGGGGTAGTTATTTCCGCAGTGGACTTACTGAAAGGACTTGGGATTTGCTCTGGTCTAGAGGCTGTGTCAGTACCGGGGGCCACAGGATACTTGGACACCAATTATAAAGGCAAGGTTGAAGCAGCTTTGGATGCTTTAGAGGATAAGGATTTTGTCTATTTGCACGTAGAGGCTCCGGACGAGGCATCTCATGAAGGGGATTTGAGGCTAAAGATCGAAGCCATCGAGGCTTTTGATGCCAATGTGGTTGGACCGATACTTGAAGCATGCATTCATTTGGCCAATACACGGGTAATGGTTATTACTGACCATCTGACACCAATCCGCACTCGCACTCACGCCAAAGGGCTTGTTCCTTTTGCAGTTTGTGACTCTTTTGCTGGCCGGGTTAAGAACCAACGTGGATTTTCTGAGGTAAGTGCAGCAGAATCTGGACTGGTTATCAAGCCTGGACACATGTTGATGGATAGATTTATTAAGGGCGACTTTGCGCACACAGCATAGAGCATAGGGCATAGAGTAAGAAATCAGGGGTCAGAGGACAGAGGAAAGAATTGCGAATTTCGGATTGCGATTTGGATGGTTTTTAAGGCTTCTACGATTTTTACGATTTCAACGAATTGAACGGTTTTAACGATTTGACCGATTAACCGACCAACTAATTGACCTGAAGAGAAAATGATAGAATCCTTCCGGGCAGAACAGAGAGTATTGTATGGCGATACCGATTGCATGGGGGTAGCTTATTATGCCAATTACTTGAAATGGTTTGAAATAGGTCGCACCGAGCTTTTCAGAACCGTTGGGAGCACTTATCGGTCTTGGGAAAGACGAGGTTGTTTTCTACCGGTATATGAAGCCTATTGCCGCTACCACAAACCAGCCCGCTATGACGATATTATCCGCATAGAGACCACTTTTTCTCTCGGAGGCAAACTGAGACTGCGCTTCACTTATAGACTTTTTCATAAAGGCAATGGAACGCTGTTGGCAGAAGGATATACCGTGCATGTATGCACCGACAAAGATGGTCGAGTGATAAAGCCCCCTCCAGACTTGAGAAAACTTCTTAAACAAATGGAAGAAATGTCAAGCCAAAAGCACAGTAAGGATTAAATAGCTGTTCCTTGGGACAATAGAACAGCGGAAAGCTTTCCAAATAGGGGACGATGGAGACGAAGAAAGGAAAATACATTGTAACTTTTTTGCACACCACCTTTCGTCTCGCCCCAAAGTGCTTAGTAAGATAAGTGACAAACGAAGTGAGTTTGAAAAATGTTGATAATTCCTGCTATCGACTTGAAAGAAGGACGATGCGTGCGCTTGCAGCGGGGAGTGATGTCTACGGCCACTATCTATTCCGATAATCCTGCTCTTACTGCAAAACGGTGGGAGGCGGAAGGGGCTCAATGGCTGCACGTGGTGGACTTAGATGGTGCCTTTGCTAAAGAACCCAAGAACATGGCCGCCATTGCGGCAATAGTCGACTCCGTTGATATACCAGTTCAAGTAGGCGGGGGTGTGCGCACCCTGGAGACCTTTGCTGCTTATCTTGAGATAGGAGTCGAGCGAGTGGTAATGGGGACAGCTGCCCACAGTAATCCGGAAATATTGGTACGGGCTTGTCAGAGCTTTCCCGGTAAAGTTGTCCTGGGAATAGACAGCCGCAAGGGTAGGGTGGCAGTTGAGGGATGGAGTCAAACCACCGATGTAGGGTCAGGTGACTTGGCAGCCAGATTCGAAGGCTTAGACCTTGCAGCTATAGTTTACACTGACATCTCAAGAGACGGTATGCAGACTGGTCCAAATGTAGAAGCAACCCGACAGTTGGCTCTAGCGGTTAAAACGCCTGTTATTGCCTCGGGGGGAGTGGGTAATCTTGATCACATTCGTGCACTTTTGCCCCTTGAGCAAGACGGGGTAATAGGAGTGATTGTTGGTCGTGCCCTCTATAGTGGAAGTTTGGGGCTGAGTGAGGCAATTGCTTTGGCGAGGGGCATTCAGGGGAGGGCATTATGAACCGCTTTTGGTTGACAAATTCTGAAGAAAAGCTAAAATGATAAGTTTAGGTGCACAATTGCACAAGCACAAGACTCTTTTGTTCATTACGAAAGGGAAAGTGGCTTGCTGGCATCCAATCGAGGTCCGCAAATAAGAATAAACTAAAACCGAAAGAGCATAGCCCTGGCGGCAACGATAAGAGAGCCTAAAGGGTTGACAAAAGAGGTCAAGAGCAATGAATCTTCAGGATGAAATTTCTGCTGCATTGAAGGATGCCATGCGGGCAAAGGATGAAGCCAAATTAGCGAGCTTACGGTTAGTGCTTACTGCTATCAAGAATAGGGAGAAAGAGGTCCGCCGGTCCCTTGAGGATCAAGAGGTTATTTCGCTGATCTCTACCCAGATTAAACAGAGAAAGGAATCCATAGATCATTATCGCAAGGCCGGTAGGGAGGATCTGGTAAAGGCAGAAGAAAGCGAACTTCAGATACTAGAGGCCTATATGCCGGAGCAGCTTTCCGAGGAAGAGATGTCTCAAGCACTTGATGAGGTAATTTCCGAGGTTGGTGCCGTCAGCATGAAGGACATGGGTAAAGTTATGAAGGCAGCCATGGCCAAGCTGGCGGGCAGGGCGGACGGTCGGGCGATTAATGAAATGGTTAAGGAGAAACTTTCCAGCTAGCTCCGAAATACTTAAACTAAAATCGGAGTGCAGCAGCCTACTGGGGCACGTTTTAACAGCTAGCATCTCACATTCAACTACATCTCCTTCTCATCTAGTGGCGCGACCTGTCTAGGAGGCAGGCTTGCAAATACTCTTCGATTTATCAGCAAGCAGAAATTCTTACTATGCTTTGTCATTCGAAGCTGAGAAACCTGGCCCTTTTTGGCAGATCAAATAGCAAAGCGCTCAGCGCAGAGCGCAAAGAGTTTGGTAAACAGTGAACGGTGAACGGTAAACTGATCATGCGCTGGTTCCGCAACTGTTCACCGTTTACCATTTACCGTTTTTTACGCTATGCGCCATGCCCTTTGCGCTATGCGTAATTAAAAGCCAGGTCCTCAAGGTCCGGATTCTTTACTTTAAGTGAGAGTATACAGACTTTGCTCTCTCCCCAGCATGGAATTGTATGGACAGCCAATCTCTTCGTGTCCTTGAGTTTCAACATATTCAGAGCTTTCTACAGTCACTTGTCCTCACTGGTCCTGGACGGCAAGCAGTGGCGCAGGTCCGTCCCAGCACAGACAAAGAGCAAATCCAGATCTTGCTCGATCAGGTAACAGAACTCAAAGAATATCTGCAAATCGGTAATTCGCTCCCCCTCGGCGGCATTCATGATCTTGTTGCTGTCATCGAGCAGGTGAGATTTTCTGGGCAAGCATTACAGCCTGTTGAGCTTCTTGATTTGGCTGAGACCCTGAAGGCGACTAGCACCCTGAAGCATTTGGTGAGCCGATGCGAGCCACAGTATGGCAAGCTGGCAGATCTGCTGGACAACCTTAAGCCCATACCGGAATTAGAAAGGAAGATCAGTCGAGCCATTGATAATAGGGGTCAGATCAAAGACGGAGCGAGTAACGAGCTTGGGAGAATCAGAAAAGAAATTGGCGATGTGCGCAAGCGCCTCCATGAAGAACTCGAAGGTATACTAGAGAAGCAGGCTTCACAGAAGACGCTACAGGAGAAGCTAATTAGCGTTCGCAACGACCGTTTAGTAATTCCTCTCCGCAGTGGCGCCAAAGGGGCGCTAGAGGGCATTGTACACGCTACTTCCCACAGTGGTGCTACCTGCTTTGTAGAACCGCTTTCTGTCGTACCTCTTAATAACCGGCTCAGTCAAGCCCGGAGTCGAGAACGGGAGGAAGAGGCACGAATCCTCCGCGAATTGACCGAGTCTGTGCTGGCAGCCGCAGAGGTAATCCAACACAACGAGAATTGGTTGGGATTCATTGACTGTGTATATGCCAAGGTCCGCTTGAGCACTCTTCTTGTTGCTCGGGCCCCCCAGTTAAATGACGGTGGCAGCATACGACTGCTTCAGGCGACCCATCCAATTTTGTCTTTACAGGAAGGGGCCCAGAAGGCCTCTGCTTTGCCACCTGCGCTGACTGAAATAGTGTTGGGGTCTGAAGTATCTGAAAGTAAAAAATCCGAGCAGACAGAGGTGGTACCCATAAACCTCCACCTCGATGAAGGTCTAAAGACCCTTATAATCAGTGGTGCCAATACTGGAGGTAAGACAGTATCTTTGAAAACCCTTGGTCTTTTAGGTGCTATGGTACAGGCCGGATTACACATTCCAGTGGCTGAGGGCAGCGAATGGCCTGTGCTTACGGGTATATTCGCCGAAATCGGTGACGAACAAGACGTAAGGGCCCATCTAAGTACATTTTCAGCCAGAATTCAGAGGTTAGTGACGATGCTGAAAAAGGTTGACCGTCGCTCTCTTGTCCTGTTGGACGAAATCGGTACCGGCACTGATCCAGCGGAAGGTGCTGCCCTTGCACTGGCCCTGATGGATCAACTTAGGAAACAGGGGCCCTTTGTTGTAGTGACAACCCATTACCACCTTATTAAGGCATACGGTATGCTCCATGAGGAAGTGGAAAACGTTTCAGTGGCCTTTGATGAGAAGAGTGGGCGTCCCACCTATCAGTTGGTTTATGGTCATCCTGGCACCAGTAATGCCCTCAAGATTGCCGCTGACTTGGGTATGCCCTTAGAAGTTTTAGACACAGCCCGAGGCTATCTAGATAAAGACGAGAGCCAAGTTATTGATTTAATAAGAGAACTTGCTGATGCCTTGGAGAGAGCCAAGACCGAAGAGGAGCAACTGAGATCACAGCGACAGCAGTTGGAACTCACCCAGGATGAGTTGGCGGAGCAACAGAGACGGCTTATTCAATCTCGTGAGAGGATACTGGGTGAACTGCGGGAGCAAGGTGAGAATATAATCAAAGGGGCGGAAAAAGAGCTGCAGTCAGCTATTGCTCTTCTGCAAAAAGGCGGCATGAGAGAGGCCATGGGAATTCGAAAGAGAGTCAGGGACATCAAAAATGAGCTGGATTCCACACTGGAATCACCTGGAAAGCCTGAGGATAGAGGGGTGAAACCCGATGCGGAAGGGCAGCTGGTTCGTCTACGTGGCCTGGGCTCCAGTGGCACGCTTGTTAGAATCAAAGACCAAGGACGTCGTGCAGAAGTGCAAATGGGTCCCAAGAGGGTTGAGGTGGACATGGAGGCCCTTGAGGTCATGACAACTGAGGAGGTTGAAGACGGCAGAACAATAAAAGTAGACGGGATTAGAATATTTCGTGAAGTCCCCGAGACCTGTCAGCAGAGATTGCACTTGGTTGGCCTTAGAATTGAAGAAGCACTTCCTTTATTGGATAAAGCAATTGATCGGGCGATTATCGATGGTTGCAGCCAAATTCATGTGGTTCATGGACACGGCACTGGAAGGCTGCGTAAGGCTGTGCAAGACTTCCTCAGTGACCATTCCGTGGTCAAAGGATTTCACCCTGAAGATCTGAACGCTGGCGGCACCGGAGTTACAGTGGTTGAGCTCAAGGACTGAGCGCTTTGCGCTCAGTCCACTAAGGACTACGCACTAGGCAATGCTAAATATATTAACTAACATCTTGATATAATAATATAATATAGATGTTAATTAATAAATCAGTTTAAGTACATCCATGTAAATTGAATGGCTTGATTTTGGCAAATGGAACCAACATCCTTGAAGTCTTGACTAATTTTTTAAACAGTGCTTGTTGCCGAGTTATTAGTGCCTAGTGCCTAGTCAAAAAAGTGGGAACCAAAAGTGACTCGAATAAACCGAGATGTAATTGAAGAAGTGAGAACCAGTGCCAACATAGTTGATGTGGTGGGTTCTTATGTCGCCCTTCGCAAGAGAGGCAAGAATTATCTCGGGCTTTGTCCTTTTCACTCGGAAAAGGAGCCATCGTTTACTGTGAGTAACGAAAAGCAGATTTTTCACTGCTTCGGCTGTGGTGCCAGTGGCAGTGTTTTCGATTTTGTCATGCGGACGCGAAACCTCACTTTTGCTGAAGCGGTGAGTGAGTTGGCTAATCGTTTTGGTATTCCTCTCCCCCAGGAAAAAGAAACAGCGCAGGCAAAAAAGATCCGAGAGATGGCTGAGCGCTTGCGTCAGATCAACGGCATGGCAGCCGAGTATTTTAGCCGAAATCTGCTGAGAAGTTCTGGCGAGATAGCCCGAAAATACCTGCAAACTCGTGGTATCGGTGAGGAGACTATCCAAGATTTTCAATTGGGTTATGCTCCCAAGAGTTGGGACGGCCTCAAGCGCTTTCTCACAAGAGAGAAGGTTGACCTGAAGGTGGCGGTCCAGGCGGGAATGTTGGTGCCTAAATCTGGGGGGGACAGCTATGATAGATTTAGAAACCGGCTGATGTTTCCCATCAAGGATATGAGAGGGCGTACCGTTGGCTTCGGAGGGCGAGCACTGGATGACAGTATGCCCAAGTACCTCAACAGCCCTGAAACCTTAATATTCCATAAGGGGCGGACTCTTTACGGACTGGCTACAGCGAGGGAGGCGTGCCGAAGAAACAATGAGACACTGGTGGTTGAGGGCTACTTCGATCTCCTGGCTCTCTACAACAGGTCTATCCATCAGGTGGTTGCACCTTTGGGCACTGCACTTACCCTTCACCATGTAAGAATGCTGAGTCGTCTTGCGCCTCAAGCGGTACTGGTCTTCGACGGAGATGATGCAGGTATGCAGGCTGCTTTACGGAGCTTGGAGTTTTTCCTCAGAGAAAAACTGCCGGTCCGTTTTCTGCCTTTACCAGAAGGAATGGATCCAGACGATTTCATAAACAAAGAAGGTAAGGAACCATTTATGCAGCTCCTTAGCGAGGCCAAACCCTTGATGGAGGTTTTTCTGGAGCAGTCCCTTTCTAATTACGACGGTTCGGTAGAGGGCAGACTAAAAGTAGTGCGCGCAGTAACTCCCATGCTTAGACTTGTAGATTCGCCCGTGGCACAAGAGGGATACTTGCGAGTTCTGGACCGGCGGTTAGGGGTAAGCGAGGAAGCACTCCGGGCGGAATTGGCCTTGACTAGTATTCGTAGACCGTCAGCTGCGGCATCCCACAAAAGGGAACAAAAACCGGGGCTCCCAGAGTGGGAAGAGGGAATTATTCGTATTTTGGTGAATTATCCCCAGTGGATTCCTACCCTTGAAGAGAACTCCGCCCTAGAAAGTTTTCAGAATAAAGACTGGGCGGAGGTAGGTCGACTCCTTGTAAAATACTACCAGGAAGGTGGAAAACTGAATCTGAGTGGGTTATTAATGGACGTGCAAAATGAACAGATCAGAAATTTGATAAGTAGTTGGTCTTTAGAAACAAGCCCTTGGCGAGAAGAAGACGCCCATGCTCGTCTACGGGAATATTTTGCTGGAATAAGTTCTAGCAGGCGTCGCTTACAGGATGACCTAAAAAGACTGAAGGAGAAAATTCAGGCTGCTGAGCGGAGCCGAGACGAGAAGCTTATGGCAGAGCTCTTGGCTGAGCTTCAAGCTAAAAAGGCAGCCTTGTTGGCTGGCGAAGTAAATGATGAAGCCAACCTTTCCAAAGGGGAGATGGTTTGATGGCAAAAAAATCCAATATGGAAGACCTTAGGCGGCTTATCTCGATTGGCAAAGAAAAGGGGTATCTTACCTATGACGAGGTCAATAGCGTACTTCCCGAGGAACTAGTGTCTTCGGAGAAGATAGATGACATGATGATGATTTTCGATGAGATGGACATCGAGATCATCGACTCCTCCCAGAAGGGCAAGGTTCTTAAAGAAAAAATCGACAAGGATGCCGAGCGCCTCGATGAGGAGGAAGATACTCTGCCTTTGGAGGAGGACGCCGGTGGTAGGGTTACGGATCCGGTCAAGATGTATCTCCGCGAGATGGGCATGGTTTGCCTATTGACCAGGGAGGGAGAGGTAGAAATAGCCAAAAGAATAGAGCAAGGGGAACAGGAAATAATCGATGCCATTATTGACACTCCGATTGGTGTTAAAGAGATCCTCAATCTAAAGGGGAAAATTGCCCAGGACAAACTCAGGGTGCGTGATGTTTTGAAAAACCTGGACGAGGATTTTGAAGAATACTCCAGTGTGGAAGAAGACAGAGAGAAAGAGCAGTTGCTAAAATTGCTGGAGGAAGTTGAGCAGATGTATGAAGAGAATCTGCGAACGGAGGAATTAATCCTGTCACGGAGCCTTGAGGGTGAAAAGCTGGCAGCTGCCGAGGAATCTGCTCGTATCACTAGGGAGCGTATTGCTGAGTTGTTAAAAAACCTCAGGCTGGAGAAGCGGCAAGTAGATCGAATTGTGAGCAAACTTCGGAGCTGTGTGGAGCGGATCGAAAGGGGCGAGGTGGAAATTGAACGGTGTATGCTTCGCACTGGAAAACCAGTTCAGGAACTGCGTCGGTTATTCCGACACGTGAAAAACCATCCCGATTCTCTGGATCAGGTCGCCAAGGATCTCGGCCTCAAGCCGGATGAATTTCTTGAGATGGAAAAAACCATCAAGAATGGCCGGCGTCGTATCAGACGAATTGGACAAGAGGCCAAGATGGACGTACGGAGCTTGAAACAGATCATGCGTCAGGTTGATGCCGGTGAGGCCAAGGCTAAAGAGGCAAAGAGGGAACTGGTGGAGGCAAACCTCCGACTGGTGGTAAGCATAGCAAAGAAATACACCAACAGAGGGCTGCAGTTTCTCGATCTCATTCAGGAAGGCAATATTGGCTTGATGAAAGCCGTGGACAAATTTGAGTATCAGCGAGGCTACAAATTCAGCACCTACGCCACTTGGTGGATTCGCCAGGCAATCACCAGAGCCATTGCTGATCAGGCCAGAACAATACGCATTCCAGTACACATGATCGAGACCATCAACAAGCTCATCCGAACTTCAAGATACCTTGTTCAGGAATTAGGTAGGGAGCCGACACCTGAGGAAATAGCTGATAAAATGGAATTTCCTCTGGAAAAGGTGAGAAAGGTTCTTAAGATTGCCAAAGAACCCATTTCACTTGAAACCCCAATAGGCGAGGAAGAGGACAGTCACCTGGGTGATTTCATAGAAGACAAAAAGGTAACGTCGCCAGTGGATGCGGTTATCAACCTAAATCTATCTGAGCAGACACGCAAGGTGCTCTCCACCCTGACACCTAGAGAGGAAAAGGTACTGCGCATGCGGTTCGGCATAGGAGAAAAGGCGGACCATACCTTGGAGGAGGTGGGGCAGGATTTTGCAGTTACCAGGGAGCGCATACGCCAGATTGAGGCCAAAGCCTTGCGAAAGCTCCGACATCCAAGCCGGCGCAAGAAGCTCAAAAGTTTTATTGATAGTTGACCCTAACAGGGCAAATCCAAACCGATCAAAACCGCAGGGGAAAAGCTTGGAATGGCGGGGAAATTCCCTTGCCAGCCGCCGGGATATTTCCCTTGACAAAGCAGATTGCGGCCAATATAAAGACAAAATTCCGCTTAACGCTTTGCGTTATGGGAATGGGGAGCAGAAACGGGCCCATAGCTCAGTTGGCAGAGCCACCGGCTCATAACCGGTCGGTCCCTGGTTCGAATCCAGGTGGGCCCACCAACTACTGGGGCATGAAGATTAGAGTTTATTACATAAGGCAACCCGTGGAGGGGGAAGAAAGGTTTCTCTC
>CP070689.1:1657543-1660985 GCA_020353155.1 Deltaproteobacteria bacterium
GGCACCTGAACGGGGGGATAACGCCATCTTCAAAATGGCACCGATTCTCAATGAACTCAAGGTGCTGCAGACCAGGGATGAGACCCAGTCGGTGGTGGAGGCGTTCAACAAGATGATCAGCGAACTTGAGAAGCGACAGGACCAACTGGTACAGGCTCAGAAACTTTCCTCCCTGGGAATTCTGACATCCGGAATCGCCCACCAGCTCAACAACCCTTTGAACAACATTTCCACTTCTTGCCAGATTCTGCAGGAGGAGATAGGTGACGGCAATCCAAAGTTCATTGGAAAACTCCTTAACAACGTTGATCAGGAGGTGGACAGAGCCCGGGACATCGTTAAAGGTCTGCTGGAATTTTCCCGGGAGCAGGAATTCCAGGAGAATCGGGTGAACCTTGAAAACCTGGTAATCAGGACCACCAGGCTGATCGCCAGCCAGTTGCCGGCAGGAGTGGAAATCTTCACCGAGATTCCCGAGGATTTGGATATCAATTGTGATGTTCAAAAGCTGCAGGAAGTCCTCCTCAACCTCTTGTTGAACGCCGCTCAGGCCATGCCCAACGAGGCGGGTCGCATCACCATAACCGCTGCCGAGGATAAGAAAGCGAAAGAGGTGGAAATTCTGGTCAAGGATACCGGTTGCGGTATCCCCGAAGACAACCTTCCGCTCATCTTTGATCCATTCTTTAGCACCAAAGAGGTTGGGTACGGTACTGGACTCGGCTTGGCGGTTGCCCACGGCATAATCGAACAGCACAAAGGAACCCTTAGCGTTGCAAGCAGAGTAGGCGAGGGCAGCGTTTTCACTATCAGGCTCCCGCTCAGAGACCAAAATCACTTGGGAGACTAAAGTCAGATGAACAAAAGCCGGATACTTGTCGTAGACGACGAGGCCATTGCCAGGGAGAACCTCGAACACATTCTGAGAAAAGATGGCTATGATGTTGTGACGGCGGACAGTGGAATCACTGCCCTCAAGAAGCTGTCGAATACTGAATTCGACCTAGTGATGACCGACCTGAAAATGAAGCAGGTGGATGGCATGGAGGTTTTGGCCAGAACAAAAGAGCAGTATCCCGAAACGGAGGTGGTGATGCTAACCGCATACGCCACTCTGTCCACCGCTATTGAAGCAATGCAAAAGGGTGCCTATCACTACATACCCAAACCCTACAAGATCGATGAAGTGCGGATGATAGCCAAGAGAGCCCTGGAAAAAAAGGCTCTCAAAGACGAGATTCGTGTACTCAAACGGGATTCCCACAGAGGAGTGGGAATCCCCTTTATAATAGGCAAGAGTAGCAAGATCCAAGAGCTTGTCGAGCTGGTAGACCAGATTGCGCCCACCGACTGTAATGTCCTCATTTTTGGGGAGACAGGTACGGGCAAGGAACTTTTCGCCCGGGCGATTCATCACCAGAGTGGCCGCGCCGGAGAGCGTTTTCTTGCTTTTAACTGCGGGGCTTTCACTGAGGACCTCCTTACCAATGAACTTTTTGGTCACGAGAAAGATGCCTTCACCGGGGCCACCACCACCAAAATAGGTCTTCTGGAGGCGGCAAACAGGGGTACTGTTTTTCTTGATGAGATCGGCGATATGCCTGCCTCTATGCAAGTTAAACTTCTGCGGGTCATAGAAGAGAAATCTGTGCTTCGCGTGGGGGGAACCCAGCCAATCAAAGTTGACATTCGCATTGTTGCCGCCACCAACAAGGATTTGAAGAGGGAGGTGGAAACAGGCGGATTCCGCAAGGATCTTTTCTACCGTCTCAATGTGGTCAGTCTCCAGCTTCCTCCCCTGGCGGAACGTAGGGACGACGTCCCGCTACTGGCGCATCACTTCCTGGCACGTTATGCCGAAGGGCAGGGAAAATCCATCGAGGGTTTCTCAGATGAGGCCATGGAAGTCCTGTTGAATTACGAATACCCGGGGAACATCCGTGAACTGGAAAACATCGTTGAGCGGGCTGTTGTCCTCTGTAACCAAGAGGAAATCCTGGCGAAGCATCTCCCCCAGGAACTAGGGCAGTATTGCCTCAAGGTCTACCGGCAATCGGGCCAGCGTTTCCCCACCTTGGAGGAGAATGAGGTGGAATATGTCAGCTGGGTTTTGAAACAGGTGGACGGTAATAAGACGAAGGCTGCCGAGATACTAGGGATCGATAGGGTTTCTCTATGGCGAAAGTTAAAGCGCTGGGGAATGGAGGAGGACTCCCAGGAGGCGTCTACGTAGAGGTGAACTAATCCCAAAGCGAAAGTCCCTATGTCAATACCAGGTCTACCACCTCCTCGACACTACTGGTGAGAACCACCTCGATATCCGCACGAATATCAGCGGCAAGGTCATCGAGATCAACTCTGTTTTTCTCAGGAAACACGACAGTCTTTACTCCAGCCCGGCGAGCTGCCAGCAGTTTTTCCCTGATCCCGGCCACTGGGAGAATCCTGCCAGTCAGAGTCAGTTCACCGGTCATGGCCACCTGCCTCTTTGCAGGCCTGCCTGTCAAAAGCGAGATCAGGGCCATGGCAAGGGTTAGCCCTGCCGAGGGCCCATCCTTGCTAATGGCGCCGGCAGGCACATGTATGTGGATGTCATGCTCGGAGAAAAAATCCTGGTCGATTTGGAAGTGGTCGGCGTTGCTCCGGATGTAACTTAAGGCAGCCTGGGCCGATTCCTGCATGACCTCTCCCAGGGAACCGGTGAGGATCAAATTCTTATTGCCTTTCATCTTGGTGGCTTCTACAAAGATGATATCGCCTCCCGTTTCTGTCCAGACCAGGCCGGTGGCCACCCCGACACGATCCCTGGCCTCAGCAACCTCGTAGTAGAACTTCCTTGGCCCTAGATATTCCTCCACCAATTCGGGATTGACGAGCAGAGATTTCTGTTTTCTTCCTTGCTGCAAAACTTTTCGAGCGATCTTGCGGCAAATCGAACCGATCTCCCTCTCGAGGTTCCTCAAGCCGGGCTCCCGAGTGTGCTCTCTGATAATTTTCAGCAGGGCCTCCGGGGTAAATTCAGGGGGAGAGCCGGAAAGGCCGGAAGTTTCTATTTGCCGGGGCACGAGGAACTGAAGGGCAATACGTTTCTTTTCCTCATCTGTATATCCAGGCAGAGCCAAAAGCTCCATCCGGTCGAGCAGAGGCCTTGGAATAGGGTCCACCAGGTTGGCGGTGGCGATGAACATCACGCCGGAAAGGTCAAAGGGCACATCAAGGTAATAATCCAGGAAGTACTCGTTCTGTTCTGGATCCAACACTTCGAGAAGGGCGGAAGCCGGATCGCCTCGAAAGTCCTGGCCTACTTTGTCGATCTCATCAAGCATGAACACCGGGTTTCTGGACCCGACCCTTCGGACAGCATCTATTATCCGTCCGGGCATGGCGCCGGCATAGCTGCGGCGATGTCCCCTGATTTCAGCTTCATCTTTCATCCCACCCA
>CP070689.1:1661085-1706230 GCA_020353155.1 Deltaproteobacteria bacterium
AAAAAACCTGTTTCTTCACCAGAAAACTATCTTTACTAGGCACTAGACACTGGATCATTTCTCAATTCGCATTTAGCATTTCGCATTTGTCATTTTGTTTATTAATGACATCTCTTTCCTAACTCTCTTTCGAATGCGCGATGAAAAATGAGAAATGACAAATGTGAAATATAAAGGTGCCTAGTACTTACAATCTAGTGGGCAGATCGCATAGGAGGTATCATCATGGCACCTGACTCAGTTAGCCAATTGGACTGCATCCTCAGGCCCAAGAGTGTGGCGGTCATTGGAGCATCCACCAGCCCTGACAAGCTGGGCCATGAGATTCTGAAAAACATTTTGGATGGCGGCTTCAAGGGGACCGTTTATCCCATCAATCCCAAAGCTGATGCAATCCTCGACCTTCCCTGCCATGGAAACGTCAAGGATCTGCAGGAGCCGCCCGATCTGGCCGTACTCATAATACCGGCCCGCTTCGTCCCTCAGGCTGTGCAGGATTGTGGTGAGACAGGTGTCAAGGGTGCGGTCATCATTACTGGCGGATTCAGCGAGGCTGGACCAGAAGGTGAAGAATTGCAGAACCAGACAGCTGAATTAGCGCGCAAGTATGGGGTGAGGCTCATCGGACCCAACTGCCAGGGGGTTAACAATCCCCACCACCCAATCTGCGCTTCCTGGCCCCTGCTCACCTATCGCGGCAAGGTAGCGGTGATCTCCCAGAGCGGCACCGTGGGAGCCGCCATGATGGACTGGTTTTCCGAAGAGAAGCTCGGCGTTTCAAGTTTTGTTAGTATGGGCAACCGGGCCGACGTGGATGAGGCCGATCTCATCGACTACTTCAACCAAGATGACAACACTGAGGTTATCGCAGCTTACATAGAGGGGATAAAGCGGGCTGATCGGTTCGTGGAAGTAATGGATAGGTTGCAAAAACCTTTAGTTGTGCTTAAATCCGGCCGCACGCCCAAGGGCAAGATTGCCGCAGAATCACACACCAAAGCCCTTGCTGGTGCAGATGCCATCTACGATTCCCTTTTCGAAAGACACAATGTTTGCCGGGCCTACACCATCGAGGAGTTCTACGACTACGCCAAGGCAACCGCTTACCTCAAACCCCCAAAAGGCAACAAGATTCTTTTCATCACCACCTCTGGCGGCGCCGCTATCCTTGCCACCGATCAGGCCGAACAGGAAGGAATTGACGCCGCTCCTTTGCCTGCAAAAGTGGCAGAGGCCATTACTCCTCTAATACCAGCCCATGCCATAAAGGCCAACCCAATAGACCTCACCGGCGATGCCACCGCCAAGATGTTTGGAGAGGTTATCCGAGAAACTAGGGATCATTTCGACACCCTGGGGGTGATTTTTGGGGATCCGGTGGAAGGTGCTTCAGAAGTCGTGACTCCTGGGGCCAATGAACTGGTGATCTTTCTGGGCGGAGCCGATGTAGAAAGACGGGAGCGTGAGCTCATGCATCTAAAGGGGATACCAGTATTTCCTACCCCAGAACGGGGTGTCAAGGCACTGGCTCAAGTCCTGGACCGCAGTACCCTTGCCCCACCCGAAAAACCTACCTTGACCCTTGATGCAGCTGGGAGGCAGTTGCCGCCCCACGAAGCCCTTTCGCTCATTGCTGAACAGGGTTTGAACTGCACTCCTTTCGGCCTCGCCGATAGCCCCAGCAGGGCCAGCGAAATTGCTCAACAGCAGGGATTCCCTGTAGCTCTTAAAATCAGTTCCCCCGACATAGTGCACAAAAGCGATGCTGGCGGGGTCGTACTGAACCTGGACACTCCTGAAGCAGTAGAAAAAGGTTACGGCCAAGTAATAGACAGAGTTCGCAAAGGTTTTCCCCAGGCAACTATAGATGGCGTTTTGGTAAATAAGATGGCCCCGCCTGGTCAGGAAGTCATCATAGGCATGAACCGCGATCCCCAGTTTGGCCCAATCATCCTTTTTGGGCTTGGAGGCGTCCTGGTGGAGATCTTCCGCGACGTGGCACTCCGCCATCTACCTCTCAGTCGAGAGGATGCCTTGGATATGATCCAAGAAATTAAAGGATATCAAATACTTGCTGGCTATAGAGGGCAACCAGTAGTGAATCTCCAACCTCTGGCCGACTGCTTACTAACGATTGCCCAGCTAGCCCAAAAGTATCCAAAAATAGTGGAAATTGATTTGAACCCGGTGTTCGCATACCCAGAAGGAATCTTGGTGGCAGACGCTAGGATCATCTTGGAGGAGGATAACTGATTATTTTTGTGGTAAGCCATAGTAATATTTTGATAAAATAGATCTACCAACTAAAAGCAATGGCTATAGGCACTGTCGGCTGCCGGCCCTGATGCACCTCTGGATCTGCTCGGAGCTGTGTCCCGGCAGAAAGGCAAGAGGATGACGATCCCTCACTGGCTCATCGTTAGGCTCAAAAACCAGTATCCCATGCTCCACTATATGACTGAGCGCACCTTTGGAGTAGAGATCGAGTTTTACGGCCTGGAATACGTTCTCACCCCTCCAGATGCTGGAATTATTAAGCCTTACAACATCTCCTCCAGGGCCAGAGACGGGAGAAGTTTCTCCCAGCTCTACCGGCAATCCAAGATTAACCTTGGTACCAATAGGAATGCGTGGCACTTCGAGGAAGACACCTCGGTTAGAGGCAGGCTTCGCACCCGCTACGGCGCCGAACTCATTAGTCCAATACTTACCGGTATCGAAGGTCTGGTAGAAGTTTATCAAGCTTTCCTGTTTTTAAATGAGATCGAAGGAGTGGATATTGACGAGAGTTGCGGCTTCCACGTTCATCACGGAGTCGATTCTGGGTTGTACACCTGTGAACAACTCAAAAAGTTAGTGAGGATCGTCCACCCCATGGAAAAACTCTTTTACCTTCTAATCCCGGGAGAACGACAAAACCGAACAACCTGTCGTCCCATGGAAATTGATGTGAATGCATTTCTGCAGGAATGTGATCCCGTTTGTGGACCAAAGAACTGCCGTCTAAAGAGACTCTGGTATTCACCTGAAAACCGTTATGATCCCGAGCTAGCAAAACACCCCCGTTATGACAAGACTCGCTATCACGGTCTGAATCTGCACTCATATTGGTTTCGTTCCACCATCGAATTTCGCTACCACTCAGCCGTGCTCCACCACATTGACGAAGCCATGCAGTGGATCATCTTCAGCCAGTTTCTTGTTGAGATGAGCCAAGGAAACATACCGGCAATCCACTTTCATGGCGATGGCAACAAATGGCTGCAGACTCTCTACGTGATTTACCACGATCTGGGCTATTCTGACCTCATCCAAAGTATGTATTCTAATTAAGCGAAGCGAAATTTCTTCTGCCACCTTGAAATTCACCTGTCCAACTCCCGCTAGCAGTCGACCTGATGTTATAGGGTTAAGTACTAAAGCTAGGCAAAGCTCAGTACTGCAACATTAATTTAATTAGAATAGGGACAAACATGTGTGACATCTTTGCTCTCTCGGCAGGCTATAACTACACCGCCAAGGATTATCTTCCTATTTTTGCCGAAAAGGCTAAACAGAATATGAATGGCTGGGGCATCGGGTTTTTCCGAAATGGTAATGCCTTCGTGGAAAAATCATCCGAGCGAGTCATGATCGGTGATCAAGTACACGAGGGCTTCCAGCGATTGGCCCGGGTTATTGACAGCCGGATTATCATCTCGCACATAAGCTGTCCTCTGAGCGGCGGCAGCCATAGTGCTCACAACAATCCTTTCTCCCTGTCTTTTTTGGACCACACCTGGCTCTTTGTTAATGTGGGCAAAGACCAGGATATCGAACAATACCAGACTGTCAATAAGCCCCGTCTGGAAGCTGAGGTCAATGCTGCCAGGATCTTTGAGTATCTTAGGGACCATTTGCTGGCTCGCATAAATAGCTATCCTTATGGGAGCCTTTACGGGGCTCTCCGCGATGTTATCCGTGAGCTCTTATCCGACTACCCCGGATTTTACACCTTTTTCCTGGCCAATGAATCAGTGCTCTTTGGATTCTCCAACTTCCGTCGACTTCTTTTGATGAAAAAAGCCGAAACCATTGGAGATATCCTGATTATCACCTCAGTCAAAGAACGGCTCAGTCCAGGGGGATGGGTACCCATCAATCCTGACAAGGAATCTCTGGGCAAGCTAATGGTTATCGCCGGTCCGGATGTGTTGTATCTGGGCGACATTAAAAATACGCTCGGCGCATAGAGCATAGGGAAAATCAAGCTGGCAGCAACTTTTCATTGGCGGTAAGAGTTTTTAGCTGTCAGCTGCAAGTTGTCAGCTGCAGGCTCTAACTCAGCGCTCTGCGGCAAACGAAGTGAGCAACATGTGCGATTTATTTGTTCTCTCGGCGGGAAAAGATTATTCCGCCCCCAAATCTTTGCCCCTTTTCGCCAAACAAGCGAAAAAAAACATGGATGGCTGGGGTATAGGGTACTTCAAGAAATATAGAGCTTTTGTGGAAAAATCGGCAGACAGGGCCTATGTGGCCGGCCGGGTTCACGACGGCTTTCAGAGGCTTGCTCGGGTAGTTAACAGTAGGATCATCCTCTGCCATGTCCGTCTTCAAACCAGTGGCCCGGTGGATGAGTGCCACGCCCATCCCTTTATCCTCGAATTCGGCGGCCACAATTGGCTTTTTGCCCATAATGGTAAAGCTCCCGAGGTCGAAGATTACCATACCTTGGGCTCTCCCATAGAGGGTGCTAAAAGTGATTCAGCCAGAGCTTTCGAGTATTTGCGGGACCGGGTGACCTCCCATTTTCAAAGGCCCCCTCAACCCTTGCCGGCGTTATTCGGAGCTTTACACCAGAGTACGGCGCAACTTTTAGAAGATTATCCCGGCAACTATAACTATCTGTTAACCAACGGCTGGGTTCTCTTTGCCTTCACCAATCATCGCCAGTTTATGATGTTGAAAAGAAGCAGGAAATTGGAAGGCGGCCTAATCCTTACCACCCTGGAGCGTGGCCTTAGTGATGAGAACTGGATGAGGCTAGCAAAAAGCACCAACAGGCAAGGACTCCTTCTGATGATCTCCGGAACAGATATAATCTACCAGGAAGCGCTCTAGTAAGCTCCAATAAAAAGTCCAATTCACCCTGCATATAAAGCTCACCGGGCAGCCATATTACTCATCTTCTTTCCTCTAACACATTGATCTAACTAAATTTAGCAAAAATATTACCCATTTTATACCGGATAAGAAATGGGTAAGATTACCAGAGGCGGCGGGCTAGGGGATGTTGAGTTCGAGGGATAAAGTGAATTGCCTGCTGCTCGCAGTAGCTCCGGCACACACCACAGCCGTAGCAGCGAAGGGGGTCGATAAAGGCAACTTTGCGGGCCGCCACAAAGCTGATGGCGCCGAACTGGCAGGCCGAAAGGCAAGCTCGGCAGCCACTGCAGATATCCTCGGAAGTCTGGGCCACATACTCTCCGCGAAAAAAAAGATGAAAGCCGTAACGATCAGTGAGCAGAGCCAGGCAATCTGCTCGATCGCAGTTGCACAGTCCTCCGATGAAGGGTGTTTTAAAAGTCCAGAGGGAGTGTATTAAGGACTCCCTTTCATAGGCTCGCAACAAAGTCATTGCTTCATCTTTGCTCACACGTTCGAAGAGATCCACGTCCGGCCCTGGACGAAAGGTCTCAAGGAAAGCTTCTTTTATATCTAGAAGCTTTTCAGGATCCAGGCTAAGACCAAAACAGTAGCGGGCGTTATTATTTCCAGTGCTGTTTTTTCGGCAGATACAGGGCAGCCTGACAATCGAGCCAGCCAGAGTCAAAACTTCTTCCAGATCTTCCAGGGGCACCACCTGGCCAAAATGGTCTTTACGATAGCGTCGCTCGTAAAACCAGTAACAGAGCTGTCTCAACCATGAAGGTGATTTGAGCCCCAAGTGGAATTTCTTTTCCAACTCAGCCACATGGCCGTTGCCAACATCCAGGATGAAATCTTTGATATATTGACGCCTCTGCAGGTCAGCCAGCAGATCCTCAGAATAATGCTCTGCTTTCAGATACCACTTTTTTCCTTCGCCATGCTGATGACAGAACTTACACATAAACTTTTAAAAACCCCTCGCCCCTGCTTCCCTGGGCAATAACTTGTCGAGCAAAACAACATTATTTACCCAAAAGCGGTTTGACCAGAAATGGGTAATAGAGGTCGGGTTCATTTAAAGTACTCGACAGCGTTGCGGAAAATCTTTATGCCGTAGCCTTCTTGGGGATAGGGTTCCCGGCGGCGACGATAATGCTCCTTCTGGCGGGTCCAATCCGGGTGGTTGGTCCAGTGAATGAAAGCCTCCGTATGGGGCATTATGCCAAATACCCTTCCGGTAGAATCGCAGATGCCGGCGATATCTTTTAAGGAGCCATTCGGATTTTCGGGAAAACTACCGTTGGCGGCCCTACCCTCGCTGTCGGCATAACGGACTACAACCTGATTATTTTTTTCAAGATTCTTGATAACCCTTTCCTCGGCGTAGAACTTGCCCTCCCCGTGGCGAACCGGTAGCTCCAAATTTTCCAGTCCCTGGGTGAACACACATGGCGAACTTGTCTCTACTTTGAGGTGGACCCATTGGTCACGAAAACTACCGCAGTCGTTGCCGATAAGGGCCACCTTACGGGAGCGATAATCGCCGTCTAAACCAGGCAGCAATCCCAGGTTCACCATGGCTTGAAATCCATTACAGATGCCTATAACCAGATTTCCTTTTTCGATGAAGCTGAGTATTTCTTCGCCCATGTTGTACAACAGCTTGCTGGCAAAAATTACCCCGGCACCGTGGTCGTCACCCCAGGAAAAACCGCCGATAAAGGCAAAAATCTGATAGTCGTCCAAACGGGCAACCTCACCGATTTCTTCACCCATGAGAAGCTGGTTGATGTGTACTCTTCTGGCCTCGGCCCCAGCCAATTCAAGTGCATAGGCGGTCTCCCAATCGCAGTTCAAACCAAAGCCCGTTAGAACCAGAGCCTTCGGGGAGCTCCGAATGCGGGGTATAGGAGCTGCAATGTTTTTCTTTTTAGCCATAACGTCCGTCGTTCAAGTCGCTCAATCGTTCGCCTTCGGCGAACTCGTTCAACCCGTTGAAATCGTAAGAGCTCAAGTAGCCAGAAAAAAGTACAGTCTTTATGTTTTTGCCTCCTGGATTCTGACTCCTGACTCCTTACTCTATGCCCTATGCCTTTTACAGATTAGCGAAAGTCTTCTTCCAGGCCGTTTTGAGCTGCTGCAGGCCAACATTGAGGATAACCTTACCAGACAAGCCCCGAATTTTTAGTTTCTTTATTTTCGTCACTCGGCCACAGCAGGCGTATGGCAAACCTTTGAATTTCTCTTCAAATCGAGCCCTGTCTTCCGGCGCAACAGTTACAATAAATCGTCCTGCCGACTCGGAATATAGTAAGACATCATCCCGTTTGACTCCCTCCGCAGGAACTCTAGCCAGTTCCACGTCCAAACCAAGGCCGCCAGCCATAGCCACCAAGGCCAAATGGACTCCCAGGCCCCCGCGGTAGATGCCATGGACTGAGGCAAACAGTTCGGCACCAATAGCTTCCTCCAAGGCCCGGTACAGAGGTAGCACCTCTTCAAGTCTCACCTGCGGCACCTTGAGTCCGGTATATCCGAATAAATCATAATACTCAGAGCCAGCCAACTCGTTTCGAGTGAATCCCAGAGCGTAGAGTAAGTCACCTTCCATTTTAGCGTCCATGGTGACGCAGCGCTGCACATCTTTAATTACGCTAGTGCCGGTAAACTGTAGGGTCTCCAGGCCGGAGACCTTGTGCCTTTCGCCGAAATATCCCTCCAGGTTTCCATCAACGTACATGCTGTCTTTACCGGAAAGGAGGGGTATACCAAAGCCGAGACAGTAATCTCTAAGGGCCCAGTTGGCTCGTACCAGTTGGGCCGCCTTCAGTTTGCCGTCGGGATTGCTCTCGGGATGATACTGAATGTTGGGCCAACAGAAATTGTCTACTCCTCCCAGGTGCTCTAGACTACCTCCAACGGCCAGTAGTCGTCTTACTGTTTCGTCTATGGTACAGGCAGCCATGTGGTAAGCGTCAATGCGAGAGTAGGTGGGGTTTAGTGCTTGGGCAGTGGCCAAACCCCTAAGGGAGTCGAGACGGGGGCGCAAAACCACGGCATCGTTGGGCACAACTCTCTCAAGCCCCACCAAATGCTTGATCGCGCTCGTTCCTTGTACCTCGTGGTCGTATTGTCGAACTATCCATTCTTTGGAGCAGATGTTCGGGCGGCTTAGCATGGTGAGAAGAATTCGCCTGTGATCCTCGGGAGGACCAAGCACCGGTTCCCTGAGCCCTCTGTACTCCGGCGGCACCCATTCCGCTTCGAACTCCCATTGAGGGAATCCGGACTCTAACAAGTCCAAATCCACGTAGGCGCAGGTATTCCCCTGGTAAGTGATGTGCAACTTGCCGTCGTCCGTGTATTTACCTAAGACCGTGCTCTCGACCTCATGTTTCCGGGAAAGTTGCATGAAGCGCTTCAGATTTTCCGGTCTTATCGCCACGGTCATTCTTTCTTGGCTTTCAGACACCCAGATTTCCCAGAGATCCAGCCCTTCATATTTCAGCGGCACCTTGTCCAGCTCCACCAAGGCCCCCTGGGAGAACCTGGCTGACTCACCTATGGATGAAGAGAGCCCGCCGCCGCCGTTGTCTGTGATGAAAGCAATCAATCCCTCATCCCGAGCTTCCAAGAGGAAATCATGCATCTTTTTCTGAGTGTAGGGATCGCCTATCTGAACATGACCGGCAGGGGTATGCTCGCTATAAATTTCACTGGAAGCTGTCACCCCGTGGATACCATCTTTTCCTACCCGGCCGCCGCACATGACTATCAAATCACCTGCTGTGGTTGTTTTTTCCTCGCACGGCGTTCCTGCAACAGTGGCCGGCATCAGTCCCAGGGCAGTGACAAAAACCAGACATTTTCCCATATAACCTTGATCGAAAAACACTTGACCGTAAGGAGTGGGAATGCCGCTTTTGTTGCCTCCATCCCGCACTCCTTCGATGACCCCGTCCAGTAGCCGTCGAGGATGGAGGTGGGGTTTGAGTGGGCCACCATAATCCCGGTAGCCGACGCAATAACCATAGGTGCCGGCAATCAGTTTTGAACCTTTGCCCGTTCCCATGGGATCCCTATAGACCCCCACGATACCGGTCAGGGCACCGCCGTACGCTTCCATGTTGGAGGGGCTGTTGTGCGTTTCTCCTGTAATGACATAGTAGGTATCCTGGTCGAAGCGGGCCACTCCGGCATTGTCCCAAAGCACCGAGACAACCCAGCCCTTTCTTTGTTTCAGTTCTAGAGTGGGCGATTCGATACAGGTTTTGAATAGGTTGTCTACCACTTCGGTCTCGCCTGTGACCAGATCCCGATAAAAAAACTTACCCCGAAAGGTATTGTGGTTGCAGTGGTCGCTCCGCGCCTGGGAAATGTACTCCAACTCCACGTCCGTGGGATCAGCCAAGCCAACCTTGCTCCGGGCGGCACGCACCTCAGGTCGAAGGAAATAGGAACGAATTACTGGAATGTCGTTGGGATGGAGGGCAAGATTGCGCTCCTGACTCAAATTCTGTAATTCTTCATCACTTGCGATGGACAGGGTTGCCACCGAAGGCTCATGGGCAAGTCGAACCTTGGGCACGATGATGCCAATTCCCTCCTTGGCATGCCATTCTTCCCTGGAATAGATTCTCCACTGCTGGATCAGGTCATTGGCGAGAAGCTCTCTGGCGATCCGCTCCACCAACCTGTAGCCTCTTTTGTCACCAGCCAATCGCTGTCCTCGGAGAAGATAGAGTCGAGAGGTGTATGCAGCCTCACCAGGTTGGAACCTGATCTTGAAAAGATCTTCCATTGCTTCCACTGCAGTGCTTCCCTGATTGTCTCGCACTCCAGGACGGAAACCAACCCAGATTGCCCAATCAAAGTCAGTGGCCAGTGGCGCGAATGAAGATATGTGAGTGACCGGATTGGTAAAGATGCGGTGCCGAGCTGATTCTAGCTGATCTTTGCTGAGCTTGGCGTCTATGGTCAGGACATGAATGGTACGGACTTGGTCGAGATGGATATTAAAATAGTCCCGGGCTTTACGCCTGACTGCCTCTCCTTCGGCATCAAATAGTTCTGGTTTGAGGGTGATCTCCAGGCGGGCAACCACTAATAACTCGCTTTCTTTTAACCCGGATGCTCAATAAATTTGCGTCCCAGCTAGCGGTTCCTCAAATCTATCCGGGCAAATGGAATTTGCGGCCAAAAGTAGCAGATTTTCCGAATGCCAGTCAACCGAATAGTCTCCAGGAGTTTACCCAAAAATGGGTTGATCATTATTATAACCTTTGTTCAAGAGCCAGTTGAAATTGGTGTGCAAATGAAAGTCCTTATACTGATGTCTCTTCTGTCGCTCCGGGGCTCACGGTCTGGTCACTTCTAGCCCAGCTGTGGCTGGGGGAAGGCACCCCCTCCCTGTTCCCGCCTTCGCAACGCTTCGGCGGGCCAGGGTCTCCCCCAACCACAACCGAGGAAGTGGCACAGACCTTCCGCAGTCACTCAGAAGAAACATCAGCAAAGGTCAAAAGAGGAGGTTGCCAAACAACGAGCATCTGAGCAACCTGTCTTTACCAATCTCAGCCTTGAGAGGGCCTGCATGAAGATGTGGTGCTTCCTCAACAGGAACTCTGCCAATAAATGGCGCGAATATGATCGTTGTGGAGTAGCCTTCCCGTGGCCTATGTAACAAAAACATTTTTGGGAAAACTCCTTAATACTCTCCCACTAACTTGACAGGAGTTATTTATTATTTTACTATATGAGCAGATACTCAGATAATGAAGGGGGTGCATCTTGCCAAAGCAAAGCAGCGATCTTTGTGATTGTCGCCTCATCCACCGGCAGGTGGTGGAAGAGGCCATAGCTTCATCTCTCCACTCGGATGAAATAGGGACCTTGGCCCAAATATTCAAGGCCTTAGCTGATGAAACCAGGTTGAAAATCCTTTGGGCTTTGGAAAAGCGAGAGATGTGTGTGTGTGATTTGGCTGCCATGCTTGGCCTGACCGAATCGGCTGTTAGCCATCAACTCCGTCTGCTAAGGAATCTACAACTTGTAACCAATCGGCGGGATGGGGTGGTGCTCTATTATCGCCTTGCCGACAACCACGTGTCCCAATTGATCAGAATTACTCTTGAGCACCTAAGGGATTGATAAATTAATGAACGTTATTGGCCAAATACTGCAAGCTAGTTGGGAACTATTCCTGGAGGCAGCTCCCTATCTTTTCCTAGGCATACTGGTGGCTGGACTCATGTATCTTTTCCTTGCCCCTGAAACCATAGCCAGGCATCTATATAAAGGAAGGATACGCTCAGTGTTCAAGGCAGCTCTCCTTGGCATTCCCCTGCCTCTTTGCTCTTGTGGGGTCTTACCAGCGGCTGCAAGCTTGAGAAAACAGGGGGCCAACAAGGGGGCTACCGCTGCCTTCCTCATCTCTACTCCTGAATCTGGAGTTGACTCAATCGCTATAACCTACGCCCTTTTAGATCCACTCATGACCCTTATCCGACCCCTTGCCGCTTTTATTACCGCTTTTGCCGCCGGTATTATGGAGAATGTCTTTGACTGGGAGGACAGGGAAAAAGGGTTGCTCCCAGTGGTCGATCCTGGTTGCCGGGTTGATGGCTGTTGCGACGGACAAGATTGTCCCCCTGAGGAACATAACAAACACCACACTCTAGTTGAGAAATTGTGGAAAGCTATCAGCTATGGCTTCTTCGATCTCTACCGGGAGCTATCCGGCTGGATTTTCGCCGGCTTTTTGGTGGCCGGAGTAATTACTCTCTGGCTACCTCAGGATCTTACCAGTAGGTATCTTGGCGGCGGTTTCATCACCATGCTTTTTATGCTTGCCGCCGGTATCCCGACCTATATCTGCGCTACCGCCTCTACCCCGGTAGCGGCCGCCTTGATTTTGAAAGGGATGAGCCCCGGCGCAGCCCTAGTGTTCCTCCTTGCGGGACCAGCCACCAATATCGCCTCCCTTACAGTATTGACTCGAGTGCTGGGTAGGCGCGGGGTAGTTATTTACTTGGGGTCCATCGCCACCTTTGCAGTGCTTTTCGGATTGGCTACTGATTGGCTCTATGGTTTTCTGGGGATTTCCCTGCAAACCAAACTGGCCACTGCCACCAATGAAATGTTGCCCGGCTGGCTTCACCTGGGCCTAGCCTTATTGTTGGCAATCCTTATGCTTGCCTTTCTTATCCGTGGCGTCGTTTCGTTTCTCAAAGGCAAAATTAATCCAACCCCGCAGCAACAGAGCTAGCATAGGGTGAATAGAGCAACCGAAGATAACAAGGCATTCCTTGTGCCTCTTCTTGCGTTCCAAGTCTCACGGTCTGGTCACTTCTGGCGCAGCTGTGTCCGGGGGAAGCCACCCCCTCTCTGTTCCCGCCTCCGCTTCGCCTCAGCGGGCCAGAGGGTCCCCCAATCACAGTTGCGGAAGTGGCACAGACCTTCCGCCAGTCACTCCAGAAGAATCACAAGGAATGCCCTAGTCTTGCTATTTCCATCATTTCCTAATGACTGATCGCGCACCTAGAAAAATGGGGAAACTCCTGCTCATCACAATCTTGACAAGAACCTTAGTTGACATTACTTTTTGCTTGCACGATAATAAAATTGTGGAAACATTAACCACTTTTAATTACAGGGAAAATCTCTAAAAAATTGTTTCCGCATCCTTTTGACAGGAGGTAAAATCCATGATGGCCAACCAGTTTAAAACTACGGTTTTGCTGGCAGCCCTAACCGTGTTAATCGTCCTCATCGGCAGAATGTTTGGTGGAAATCAAGGCATGATGATTGCCTTTATTTTTGCCATGCTCATGAACTTTGGCAGCTACTGGTTTTCAGACAAAATTGTCCTTGCCATGTATCGGGCCAAGGAGCTAACCCCGAGTGAAGCTCCAAGAATCCACCAGGTGGTGGCGGAATTGGCCCAAAACGCCGGCTTGCCTAAACCGCGCATATATCTCATTCCCTCTGAAACGCCCAATGCCTTTGCAACTGGTCGCAACCCAGAACATGCGGTGGTGGCTGTTACCCAAGGTATCGTCCGGCTTCTAAACGACGATGAGCTAAAAGGTGTCCTGGCCCATGAGTTGGGACATGTAAAAAATCGGGACATCTTAATAGGTTCTATTGCCGCCACTCTGGCAGGAGTGGTAATGATGCTCGCCAGTATGGCTCGCTTTGCCGCCATTTTTGGCATGGGGGGTTCTGATGACGATAGAGGAGGAGGTAACATATTCAGTCTCATTCTAATGTCCATTCTCGCTCCCTTGGCCGCAATGCTAATCCAAATGGCCATCTCCCGCTCCCGGGAGTACCTGGCCGATGAGACTGGCGCCCGCCTGGCAGGAAATCCCAAGAGTCTGGCCAGCGCCTTGGAAAAGTTGGCCTACGCCTCAAAGCGCATACCCATGCAGGAGGCCAAGCCAGCAACGGCACACATGTTCATAGTTAATCCGCTGAGTGGTAGGGGCTTTGCCAGCTGGTTCAGCACCCATCCACCTCTGGAAGAACGCGTTCGCCGTCTGCGCGCCATGTCCGTGGCTTAATTTTAATCATCCACATATCAGCGTTGCCAGTATCCGGTAGGACGGGCGTCCGTGCCCGTCTTTTTATTTATCCGCGAAGTACGCGAATAGCACGAATAGGCGAACAGATAGAGATTCGACAGGATTAACAAGATGCACAGGATGAAAACGAGTCGGTGTTAGGATCACTTAAGGGTTGATGGGGACCCTTGCTCCATGCCCTATGCTCTATGCATCACTAGCCGTTTGACATTTGCGGGTCAATCCATTATTCTCTTGCGGGCTTGAATTGAGAGTTTGTCCGGATGCTTCATAAAGCATCCGGGCCAGAGGTTTTCCGCATGTCCAGCGTAATTGTGGTAGGAACCCAGTGGGGTGATGAGGGCAAAGGCAAAGTTGTAGATCTCTTGAGTGAATCGGCAGACTTTATTGTCAGATTTCAAGGAGGCAACAACGCCGGCCACACCCTGGTAGTGGGAGATAAGAAGTTTATCCTGCACCTGGTGCCCTCTGGCATACTCCACCGCAACAAAACTTGCTGTATAGGAAATGGGGTGGTGCTCGACCCCGGTGTCTTACTTGGTGAAATAGAAAAGCTTCGTAGCCACCAAGTGCAAGTTGATCCTAATAACCTGGTCATCAGCGGCCAGGCACATGTAATCATGACCTACCACCGAGAAGTAGATAACGCCCGCGAGCTCCGCAAAGGCAAGGGTAAAATCGGCACTACCGGCAGGGGCATTGGTCCCTGCTATGAAGACAAGGCAAGTCGCGCCGGAATTCGTATCCACGAGTTGGTCAATCCAAAACTGTTTACAGAAAAACTCAAGGTAAACTTGGAGGAAAAAAACTTCTATCTGGAAAAATTCCTTGGCGCCAAGCCTTTGGACTATGACCAGATTGCAGATGAATACCTTGCTTATGGTGAGCAGCTGAGGCCTTATGTGGGCAATGTCTCTCAGTTACTAGAAAAGGCCCGTCGCCAGGATAAGAACATCCTCTTTGAAGGTGCTCAGGGAACTCACCTTGACATTGACCACGGAACCTATCCCTTTGTCACCTCTTCAAACGCGGTTGCCGGTGGGGCGTGTTGCGGTGCCGGTGTCGGTCCTACCCACATTGATACGGTCCTAGGAATTTGTAAAGCTTACACAACCAGGGTAGGAGGCGGACCCTTCCCTACCGAACTAGAAGATGCAATTGGCATGCATCTTCAACAAGAGGGAGCTGAATTCGGTTCCACTACAGGTAGACCGCGCCGTTGTGGCTGGCTTGATATGGTGGTTTTGAGAAATGCCGCCCGCTTGAACGGGCTCACCAGCCTTACCATAACTAAGCTGGATGTGCTTACGGGCCTCGAGGATATACGCATTGCTACCTCATATGTTCATGAGGCGAGTGCAATGGAAACCTTTCCTTTCGAGTGTTACACTTTGGAGAAATGTGATCCTTCCTATGAGAGCTTTCCTGGTTGGAGTGAAGACATCAGTTCCGCACGCGATTTTTCGGATCTCCCCGTGAAAACTCAGCGCTATTTGCGAGCCATTGAGGAATTAGCCGAAGTCCCCCTCTCTATTGTCTCAGTGGGTCCTGGGCGTAACCAGACAATCCTTTTAAAAAATCCCTTCGAGATTTAACCCGAATTACCAGAGGTCCCCTTCTTTCTTCTTGTACTGTTTGACAATCGCGTCGTGTAGCCGCCTGCGTTCTCTCGGAGACAACCGGGTGAAGCGAACAACCATGCCGCGAGGGGTAATTTCATCATCAGGACCGTATCTGTTCGACCAAATCACCTCGCCTTCAGCCAGTAGAGACTCTTCTTCGGAAAACCGAATGCTCATACTGGCCACATCATACAGCCTTAGCGGATCTTTACATCGGACAAATGCTTGCTGGGTGCTGATGTTCCTGGTTTCTCCTCTCATTTGCCCGTCTGCCGTGAGCACGACAACAGGATATTTGGCGTCTACTTTTAGATTCTGGTGCCCTCTTTTTATCTTAAATGTATTCAAAATGATACCTCCCTGGATTTAGGGTTGCCTGCTCATCTAGTGGAGCAATCTTCTAGATTCGCCTTTTCCTTAGAAAATTTTTCTTTTTGGGGTGAATGGCAATGATTACGTCCAGTCAGTTTGTGCAAGGGATATACCAGCCAAAGAGATTGGAGATTTTAGATTGCAGATTGTAGATTCTGGGATCTTTTAGCTTCGCCTCTGGTCAGTCTTAAATGACAAATAAGAAATCTTCTCTTGACAAAAACACGGGACTTTTATAATGTTACGGCTCTGTTTTGTTAAGAGGTATAAGATATGCGCAGGGAAGCAACACATTCCTTAGACTTTAGAGCTGGACGGTTCTTTTTCTTTTGCTTTTTTAGAATCGTCCGCCCGGCTTCCTAGCGTTATGCCCCGGGCGGACCGAGAGCGGTCGCCTCGGGGGTAATATTTATCCTACAGTTTTTGAGCATAAGCCCCGAGGTGGCTAACCTCGGGGCTTTTCTTTTTCCATTCACAATTTTAAGGAGTATTCACAATGATTCTCGTGTTGAAACAGGGCATAGGTGAGGAAGAGATAGAGCAGATCAGGAGCATTCTTCGGCAAGAGGGTTATCTTATTCGCGAGATGAGTACCGGAGATGAAACCGTTATCGGCGTGGTGGGCAAGGTAAGCCGCGATCTGCGATTTTTCGAACAACTCCCGGGGGTAGCCAAGGTAGTTCCAGTGTCTCGCCCCTATAAGCTTGTTAGCCGAGAGATGCATCCTCAAGACACGGTAGTGCAGATTGGCGATGTCCAGTTAGGCGGTCCAAGGATTGTGGTGATTGCCGGCCCTTGTGCCGTAGAAAGCCGCGAACAAGCCATGACCATCGCCAAAAAGGTCAAGAGTGCCGGTGCTGTTTTGTTTCGCGGCGGTGCCTTTAAGCCACGGACTTCACCCTACTCTTTCCAGGGACTGGGCGAGGAAGGTTTAAGAATTCTCGCCCAGGTCAGAGAAGAAACAGGACTGCGGGTCGCAACCGAGATGACCTCTCCTAATCAGGCGGACATCATGATGAAGTACGTGGACGTCATTCAGATCGGCGCCCGCAATATGCAGAACTTTGAGTTGCTTCGCAGCGCCGGCCGTCTAGGCAAACCCGTGTTGCTAAAAAGGGGCCTCTCAGCCACCATGGAAGAGTGGCTGATGTCGGCAGAATACATACTCTCAGAGGGTAATGAGCAAGTTATCCTTTGCGAACGCGGCATTCGTACCTTCGAGCGCTACACTCGCAATACCCTAGATCTGTCTGCCATTCCCATAATTAAAAATCTCACTCACCTGCCGGTGGTCATCGATCCCAGCCATGCTACAGGCATCAGGGAGAAGGTCAGTCCCATGGCTCGCGCGGCTATCGCCGCTGGTGCTGACGGTCTTATGATCGAAGTACATCACGATCCAAGCAATGCCCTTTCGGACGGACCTCAGAGTCTTTACCCTGAACAGTTTGAACAGTTAATGCGAGATCTTTACGTGATTGCTCCTGTAGTGGGAAAACAGCTCGATTTTGCCTACTTGGAGAAAGCCGCTCCGGCTTCTTCTCTGCCTTCTGTGAAAACCGGCGGTCGGAGGCGTGCTGTCTTTGCTGGTGAAATGCGTGCTTTCGCCCACAAGGCTGCAAGCCAATTTTTTGGTAGCGACATTAATATAGATCCGGTTCCCTCCTTCCGAGACGTTTTTCGTGAAGTAAAAGAAGGAAATTGTGATTTTGGTGTAGTTCCCTTGGAAAATTCGCTAACAGGCAGTATTCATGAGAACTACGATCATCTATTGGAATATGACGTTAGAATAGTTGGTGAGATAACCCTCCGCATTGTCCACGCCCTCATCGGTCATCCAGGGACTGAACTTAATGCGATTAAACGAGTTATTTCTCATCCTCAAGCCCTCGAACAGTGTCGCGATTTCTTGGAGCGTCAGCCCGAGTGGGAACTTGTTGCAGCCAGGGATACGGCTACGGCTGTGCGTCGCATCAAAGAAGGAGGCGAGTCAGGGGAAGTTGCCATTGCAGCAAGAGAAGCGGCAGATCTTTACGGTCTGAGTGTGCTCAAGGAAGGCATTGAGACCAACCCCAGAAACTATACCCGTTTTGCTGTCATAGCAGCAAGTGCGGTAAACAATGGCCCGAGGAAGAAATCCTCCCTAGTCTATTCCACCAGTAATAAGCCCGGCGCTTTATTTGATACCCTACAGATATTTGCTGAAAACGGAATCAACCTGGTCAAGTTGGAATCCAGGCCTATTCACGGCAAACCTTGGGAGTACATGTTTTACGTTGATCTCGAGGCCGACGTGGAATCCAACGAACTGGCAGAGGTAATGAGGCAGCTGTCTGAGAAGACAGAGTATCTCAGAGTATTGGGAAGCTACTAAGCTGACTCAGCTCCTCTTTTACGGAATCAAAACTACTATGGTAAGTGGGGAACAATCCGTCACTGGTTGCTCAGATTCACCAGAGCCGATCTCTAGGAGTTTCCCCAAAAAAGAGTCGGTGATTCTTCTTAACTTTGCTCAAGAGCCAATTTACAGTGATTTGCTAATGAAAGTGGTCTTGCTGATGTCTCTTCTGTCGTTCCAGGGCTCACGGTCTGGGCACTTCTAGCCCGGCTGTGGCCGGGGGAAAGCACCCCCTCCCTGTTTCCGCCTTCGGCGGACCAGGGGCTCCCCCAGCCACGACCGGGGAAGTGGCACAGACCTTCCGCAGTCACTCAGAAGAGACATCAGCAAGGGCCGAAAGGGGAGGCTGCGAAACAACGAGCATCTGAGCAACCTTTCTTTACCAATCTCAGCCTTGAGATGGCCTGCATGAAGATGTGGTGCTCCCTAAACAGGAACTCTGCCAATAAATGGCGTGAATATGATCGTTGTGCAGTAGCTTCCCCGTGGCCCAAGTCACAAGATTATTTTTGGGGAAAATTCGGAGCCAAGCACTTATTGACAGCCCACCGCATGTCGTGCCAGACTAGCTAGCCGGTCTCGTCCTCGTGAGTCGGTTATTCCCCTCCTGACCCTGACTCCTGAGACCTAGCAGACCATTGAGAGATCTGCTGGCTAAAGCTGTTTTCTTCGAAGGCGAAGGTTTTAAATCTGGCGAGTGGTAAAATAAAAACAGAAAATAAGTCAGTTATGAAAGAGTCTTTTTTAAAAACTCATCTATTGCCGCAGATGGCTTTCTTTACGATGGGAATGCCTCGCAATGGCTCAATATCAGTAGACATAACTTCACGTTGCAACTTAAGATGTAAGCATTGTTATTATTTTAATTTCAACAATGAAGAGGTAACAACGGAGCTCTCTGATATAGAATGGCAAGAAAAATTAATAAAATTAAAGAAAAGATCTCTTTTCTCTCACAGCTGTACATTTGTAGGCGGTGAGCCATTGATAAGAAAGGAGTTGGTTAGGAAGTTAACGAGATATTTTAGATATAATTTAGTGGTAACCAATGGATCAATAACGCTACCGTATTGGAAAGACGTTTTCTTTCATGTTTCTGTTGATGGTACAGAAGAAGTTCATGATGAAATTAGGAACCAGAAGGGACTTTACCAAAAGATAAAACAGAATATTTGCGAAAACGCCCGAGATATGCATATTACAATTGTTACGTGTCTCACAAATGAAAACAAACACTGTATTGAGGAATTAGTTCGGGATTGGCTCGATAAAACTCCCACTCAAGGCTTTATTTTTGATTTCTATACTCCAAGTATTAATGATGACAAAGATAGATTTGTGATTCCTCATGCTGAGCGCGATAAGATAATTGATCAAATGGTGGAATTAAGAAAAAAATATGGAAATTTCATAACAATACCTGCCGATGTATATGATTTAATGAGATCAGGGAATTATAAGAAAGTGGTGAAAAACTGTATTTTTCGCAGGAGATGTGGTGCCTTTGATTCTATGGGGAACAAGAAACCTAAGTGTGTTCTTGGAGGGAGCGCCAATTGTGACCTTTGTGGTTGTATTGTTCCATATTACCTACATTTTCGCTTAAATAAGAAATTCATAGTCAGCGAAGTAAAGAAAAGTTTAAAAACGCTTTTGCAGGGGAAGTACATTTATCTCTAAAGATAGTGAGAACTGGCGTCAAATCTTTATTCTTGACAATTCCACAAGTTGATTGCTCAATTCCGCAAATCTTCTTTTCAACTTTGGTTCTCCTTCCAATCTGATCCACATGAAAAAATGGGGCCGGACCTTCACTATTACTCTGCACTTTCACCCTCACCCAAAGTCTTCAAGATGATCTCCGGCCCCTCGCCAAACTCAGATTCCCATTTGCGAATGTGGCCCTGATCCGCGAAGCTGAAGTAGCGGTTTCGCCCAATAATCAAGTGGTCCAATACCTGGATGGACATTATCTTTCCTGCCAGAAAAAGATCACGGGTAATAGTGAAATCTTGGCTGGAAGGCGTAGGATCGCCCGAGGGGTGGTTATGGGCGAAAACCAGCGCTGCCGCATGATGATCAAGGGCGCTTTTGATCACTTCTCGGGGATAGACCGCGCTGGAGGTGAGACTACCCTCAAAAAGTGTCTCCACTTGGATGACCTCGTTGCGGCCATTGAGGAAAATTACTTTGAAGACTTCCTTTTTCAAGTCTCGGAGAGAGTGGATAAGATATTCGTACACTTCCTTGGAGGAGGAGATGAACTCGCGGCCCTTGAGTCTTTCCCGTAAAAACTTGCGGGCCACTTCATGCACCAGTTTCAAACCAAGTGCATTCTTGGGCCCAATCCCTGGAACTTGTCGGAGTTGATCCTCCGGAGCTTCCAACACCCCAGCAAGACCTTGGAAGCGGCGGAGAGCTTCACGGGCTATCTGTTTGCAATCTCGCCTCGGAGTTCCCAGGGTAAGAAGAAGTTCTATAGTTTCTTCATCGGTTAGCTTCTCAAGGCCGTGATTCAGGAACTTCTGCCTGAGCCGCTCACGGTGGCCAGCTACACGCTTCTGCCAGTCTTCCTTTTCCATGTGAGTGCCCCCTTATCATTTCACATTTCTCATTGGGCATTTGGAATCAAGGTTAGAATGACCGTTCAAATAAATGTCAAATGATAAATGAAAAATGTGCAATATGAATTATCAAATGTATGGTGCTCAGTCCCTAGTGCGTAGTGCCTAGTTTTAGCACGCCGTGCGCCATTCGCTCTGAGAGTTACATCTCTATCCCTGCCACCGGGGTCTGACAGTCAGGACAGCGACCTTTTTTGATACCATACTGACCTGTAGCGAAGCCAAAACGATCTATGAGTAATCGACCGCAGTGATGGCAAAGGGTTTTTTCCCCCTGATCTCCCGGTAAGTTCCCAGTGTATACATAGTGCAGGCCAACCTCTAGGCCAACCTCCCGAGCCCTCCTCAGAGTAGCCGCGGGGGTGCTAGGGATATCCCTGAGCTTATAGGTTGGGTGAAATCTACTTACGTGCCAGGGAGTCTCTGGTCCCAAAGCAAGGATGAACTCGGCGATTTCTGACAGTTCCCTGTTACTGTCGTTGAGTCCGGGGATTACCAGGGTTGTGACCTCTAGCCACACCCCCATGCTCTTTAGTTTTTGCAATGATTCCAATACGGGCGCAAGCTTGGCCCCGCACTGCTCTTTATAGAAATCATCGCTGAATGCTTTTAAGTCTACATTTGCCGCGTCCAGATAAGGATTGATGAGGTCGAGAGCTTCCGAGGTCATATAACCGTTAGTTACAAAGATGTTTTTCATACCGGAAGAGTGTGCCAGCTTGGCCGTCTCATGGGCATACTCAAAAAAGATGGTTGGTTCAGTATAAGTATAAGAAATAGATCGGCACTGACTTTGGCGGGCGGATAGCACTACGTTTTCGGGGGGAAACTCCTCGCCCATGATTCGTTTAATCTCTCTGGGCATTTGAGAAATGTCAGCGTTTTGGCAGAAAAGGCAACGAAAATTGCAGCCAACAGTGGCTATTGAGTATGTGCGACTTCCCGGCTGAAAGTGGAAAAGTGGTTTCTTTTCCACGGGATCAACGTGTCTGGAAATTGTCCGACCGTAAACCAGGCTTTGCAGCCGACCGTTTTGGTTTTCTCGGACGCCGCAAATTCCCCGCTTTAGATTTTTGATGACACAGCGGTGAGCGCAAAGATGGCACTGAACCTTTTGGTCCTCTTGGCTTTCATAGAGCATTGCCTCTCGCATAGCAGAGTCACCTTAGGTGGAGGGGCAAGAAAATGAGCACAGAATGAATAGCGTCTTCCTCTATGTGCATGCAGATAAACAAGGCACTAATTCAAACAAGGCGGAACGTGCCGATAAATCTGAAACAAAATAAAGTTGGATGTGAGATATGAGATATGAGATGTGGAACACAGAATTTTAAAAAAGAAGTCTAATCTCACATCGCCTATCACCCATCTCACATCTGCTACTCTGGATTTTTTTAGCGCTTAGTGCATAATGGCTAGTGCCTGGTGGTTTCTAGATAAACACTAGGGGCGCAGAACTGCCTCAGGTGGCCGTTTGTCTTTCCACGCGGGTGGTGAAGAAGACACCCTGAGGGTACCTTGAGGCAGTTGACCATGTTTTTTGTGGAGCGGGCTAGTAAGGTCGTCTTGGCAGGTGATAAAATGGTAGCAAACGTCTACTTGCATGGCAATAAAGGCGCCCAAAGGATTTTGCTGAAAAAACGGATGGCTCTCCACAGTCCCTGCAACCTTAGAAAAGGTTAAGGGAAAGAAGATCACAGTACCCCACTGGATTGGAGTTGGTCCGAGGATCCTTTTAATCATCTCCTTGAGTTCCCAAACGCTGAAAAAACGAGCTTGGCGATATATGCTATCCGCTACTAGCCCCTTAAGGCGGCGGTTTATGGCCATGAGTGCATACTTGTTTAATACCCCCAATACCACGCGCCGGCGAGTCACCCTGAAAGCCTCCGTCAGCGCTTTCTCGGGATCTTCCACAAACTCCAAGGTGTTGATCAAAGTGGACAGGTCGAATTCATTATCATCAAAGGGGAGATGCTCGGCCCAACCAAGGTGTAGATCCGCACCCTCCCGTAGTCGACTACGGGCTTGCTCCAGCATGTATGGACTTGCGTCCATGCCCGTCACTCGCAGCCCCAGGTCTTTGAACCACTCGAGGTGAATACCTGTGCCTGTGCCAATATCGAGAAGGCGCTCCCCGGGCCGGGGTTCCAGATGGCGTTTGATCAATTCGCGCTCTAGTTTTAGCGCCTGCGCACCACCTGGGCGCTGGTACCATTCATCATAGTGCTGAGCACACTTATGATCAAAACTGCACTTCAAATTAATTCCTCACTATTCCCCTTGGTTTAGCCCTATTATAACTTTTTCGCAGTAAATTCACCACTCCACAGACTTAGTCCGCACAGCGCCAAGCGCAGAGCGCATAGCATTAAAATTTCGAAATTCGAATTTCGAAATTAAAAATCCGCAATCCGCAATCCCAAATTACTCTATGCTCCATGCTCCATGCCCTATGCCATCAAATGTCCTCCCGCAGCACCGCCCCTTTAGCGCCTGAACTCACTAGCTTGCTGTACCTGTAGACATAGCCTTCCTTGATCTTGGGCTCCCGGGGTCGCCAACGTTCGCGCCGCCTTTCTAGTTCCTCCTCTGACACTTTCAAATTTACCTGTTTAGCGCTAATGTTGATTTCGATCCGGTCTCCCTCCTCAACCAGGGCTATGGGACCACCGTCAGCTGCCTCAGGAGAAATGTGACCTATAGCAGCACCCTGGGTGCCACCACTGAAACGGCCGTCGGTGATCAAAGCAACCTCCTTGTCTAAACCCATTCCCACGATAGCGGAGGTGGGAGTCAGCATCTCTCGCATGCCAGGTCCACCTTTTGGGCCTTCATAACGAATCACCACCACATCTCCACTACGAATTTGCCGGCCCATAATAGCATCCACCGCGTCCTCTTCCGCATCGAATACCCGGGCGGTTCCTTCGTTCACCATCATCTCAGGCGCCACAGCGGACTGCTTGACTACTGCACCCTCTGGCGCTAGGTTGCCGAACAAAATTGCGATACCCCCTTCAGCGTGATAAGCCTCCTTTATTTCGCGAATTACTTTAGAATCCTTCACTTTGACGGACTGGAGATTTTCTCCCACGGTCTTGCCGGTAACACTCAAAGGGTTTTGATTAATCAAATCGGCCTCCGCCAGTCTGGCCATTACTCCATGAACCCCTCCAGCTGCATCTAAATCCTCTAGCCGGTGAGGTCCAGCCGGGCTCAGGCTGCAGAGGTGAGGAATTCTCTTGCTGACCTGATTGAAAACATCCAGGTCGAGATCGATCTTTGCTTCATGGGCGATGGCTGGCACATGAAGCACTGTGTTAGTAGAACAACCCAAAGCCATATCTATGGCAATGGCGTTCTCGAAGGCTTCTTTTGTGGCTATTTGTCTAGGCGTTATGTTACGGGAAATCAATTCCATAATCTGCATACCCGCCTTTTTGGCCAGTCGGTAACGAGCCGCAGCCACAGCTGGAACGGTACCATTGCCTGGAAGCCCTAGGCCCAGGGCTTCTGTAAGGCAATTCATTGAATTCGCGGTAAACATTCCGGCACAGGAGCCACATCCGGGGCAAGCGCAATCCTCTATCTCAGTCAATTTTTCTTCAGTCATCTTTTCAGATTTTACTGCCCCTACTCCCTCGAAAACAGTTATCAGGTCAATCACCTTGTTATCGAGCCTGCCAGCGAGCATGGGACCACCGCTGATAACCACCGCAGGAATATTGAGCCGGAGGAGAGCCATCAGCATCCCCGGCACCACTTTGTCACAATTGGGGATTGCCACAATCCCGTCGAAGGGATGGGCCTTAGCCATTATCTCCACTGAATCGGCTATGAGTTCACGGCTACACAGGGAATATTTCATGCCCTCATGATTCATGGCAATGCCATCACAAACGCCTATAGTATTGAACTCTATTGGCGTTCCGCCTGCCATCCGAATACCCGCCTTAACTGCCTCGGCGATTCGATCCAGATGGATATGGCCTGGAATAATTTCGTTGGCCGAATTTGCGATTCCCACCATGGGCCGGGCTATCTCTTCATCGGTGAGGCCCATTGCCTTGAACAAAGAACGGTGGGGGGCTTTCTCCACTCCTTTTTTCATAACATCGCTACGCACGACGTTCCTCCGAAGATATGCTGAAGTTGTAATCTTGGACAGTCAGTTTCGATGGTAGGTAAAGTCTTGACAGTCATCTCAGATAACTAGGAACTTTAGAATAAAACCCTTTGATTATCAAGGACAAAAATAACACTTGACAGTGTTTGGTTATAGCTATAGGTTAACTTCAAAAGTTAGCTGACCTCTTCATTCATGCCACCAGGAAGGGCGAAATGGATGATTACAAGGCCGTTTATCCAATCGGCATTGTTGCTGAACTTTTGCACATTCACCCCCGCACCCTGAGAATCTATGAGCGTGAGGGTTTAATCAAGCCTGCCCGCCGCAGCGGTAAGAGGTTCTTTTCTAACAACGACTTAAAATGGCTCAGATGTCTACGAAAGCTAATTCACGAAGACGGCCTTAATATTGCCGGGATAAAGAAGCTGTTGACCCTTGCCACCTGCTGGGAAATTCGCCAATGTGCTGAAGAAGAGCGCAAGAGCTGCCCGGCAGTGCTTGATTTTCCCGTTCCTTGTTGGGAGTTGAAGCCTAGAGCCTGCATCAATAAAGAGCTCGAGTGTAACACCTGCGAGGTTTATCTCACCAAAAAAGAGCAACTGATGCTGGACAATTCTTGTGATTAGAACCCCTCATAGCCAGTACCCCGGTAATCTGTGGCTGAATGTTAGTTACTCCTGTTAGCATGGCTTCGCATAATAATCCCTCCTATTCTTTTAATATCCATACATATTGATGTGACGCCCCAATGTTAAAGTATATAAACAGGGAGATATTCTGAAAAAAAGGCTTTAGAGTGCGGCCATATCCAGGGTCCTCCCTAGGCGGATTCATTAAACATCCGAGATAGGACCAAACTTATAATCTTTCCTTGACTTGACGCAGACTCCCTGACTTTTTATAATTCGACCAGTCACGGTAACCCACTGAACAAATTCCCGCATGTAAAGGGTACTTTAAATTTGCACTTGCCAATGGGCCCGTGATACTGTCTTTCATTACAAAGTCATCGAAACCTCTTTTCTAAAAAGGGGCACCCTGCACCAAAAAGTCTTAACTTCCATCTGAGGCTATTATGTACACTGTTGGCATCGACATTGGTTCTGTAAGTATCAACTGTGTAGCACTAGATAAAGACGGTGATCTTGTTTACGAAGCACCTTACCAACGCCATTTCGGCAGGTTTGTGCCGCAAACTTTGCAGACTTTTGAGTCAATATACCAACGCTTTGGCAAGGATCAGATAGGATCAGTCGCCTTCACCGGCAACCACGGCAAAATCATCGCTTCCCGTCTCAAGGCTCTTTATGAGTATGAATCCATCACCCAGGTCCTCGGTGTGCTCTATCTGGTTCCCGACGCCTCTGCCATCCTCACCATGGGAGGTCAAGACGCCGCCCTTTACCTACTCACCCATCGTGACGGCCAGTGGTATCTCAAATCTTTCGCCATGAATGGACCTTGCGCTGCCGGGACCGGCTCTTTCATTGACCAACAGGCAGAAAGGCTGTCGTCATTTCTTTACGACGAAAATGTGACATTTTCTCAAGAGCACATCTCGGAGATCCTTGCCGATTTTATAGCTCGAGGTCAGGACAGCACTGGTGCTGCTCCAGTGGCCTGCCGCTGCACTGTTTTTACCAAATCGGATATGATCCATTTGCAAAACAAAGGCGAGCCTCTGGCAAACATTATTGCAGGTCTGCATCAAGGCAATGCTGCCAACTACATTAGCACTATTGTTGCCAGCCAAGAGGTGAAAGCCCCAGTTGTTTTTATAGGCGGTGTAGCTGGCAACCTGCTGCAAGTAGAGGCCTTTCGGCGCTACTTCCCGGAACTCATTGTTCCCCCATATCACACTTCTCTTGGAGCACTGGGCGCAGCCCTTTTTGCCCGCCGGCAAAATAAGCAGAGCAAGCCAGATCTCACTGCCTTGGAGACAATGGCGGATGAAGCAGCCAGTGACTTCCCCATAGCTCCACCCCTGCGGTTGCACAAGACCAAGTTCACCGATAATGTTGTTATCCCTAAAAGAAAGCAGATCCCTAGTGCGAAGCTCCAGGTGTATTTGGGAGTAGACATTGGCTCCACCACCACTAAAACAGTTCTCATGGATGTCAATCAGAACATTATCCATAAACAGTACGTCCGCACCCAGGGCAAACCCATCGAAGTGACCCAGAGACTACTAGCTGGCATTAGCGAAGAATTTGGTGACAATCTGGAGTTTCTTGCCACCGCCACTACAGGCTCGGGCCGTCACGTGGTAGGTGATTTCATTAACGCAGATCTAATTATTGATGAAATTACCGCCCATGCTCGGGCGGCGGTCCATTGGGATCCGGAGGTAGACACGGTTTTCGAGATAGGCGGGCAGGATTCAAAATACATCTGGATTGAGCAGGGCAATCCCATGGATTTTGACATGAATAAGGTCTGTGCCGCTGGAACTGGGAGTTTTCTTCACGAACTAGCCAACAAACTCCGAATAAACATTGTCAAAGAATTCCAGGAAATTGCCCTCTCCTCTAAAAGCCCTATCAACTTGGCTGAGCGCTGCACCGTGTTTATGGAATCCGACCTGGTCTCATACGCGCAGAAGGGTGCCCGGTTGGAAGACCTCATCGCCGGGCTCTGTTACGCTATTGTTTACAATTACCTCAACCGGGTAGTGGAAAAACGAAGGATCGGCAAAAGAGTAATGTTTCTTGGCGGGCCTTCCCTGAACAAAGGCATTGTAGCAGCCTTTGAAAATGTTCTGCGGCAAGAAATTATCATGCCGGAGCATCGAGAGGTCCTCGGCGCTCACGGCGCTGCCCTGAGCATCATGGAGAAGCGACTGAATTCAGAAGTGGTCAAGTCAAACTTCCTGGGCCTCGAACCTCTGATTGAAGCTGACATTTCCCATAAGGAGAAGATTTGTCGCGCTGACAAAAACTGCCACAACGAGTGCAAGCTCAAGATATATGACTTTGCCGGTCGCAAGAGTGTTTGGGGAGGAGACTGCGGCCGCTATGAAATGAGGGGAGATAGGAAAAAGACCGAGGAAGACTGGTTCAAGAAGCGCGAACTTCTTTTTCTCCACTACCTAAAAGACCAGGTTGTGGATTGGCAAGAACTCTGCTCCGGCGGGATGGCGGCCAACCAACCATTTCAGTCCTTCAACGGCAAACCAACCATAGCTATACCGCGAGCCCTCCACATGCTTCAACATGGTATACTCTGGTCCCATTTCTGGACAAAGTTGGGCTTCGCCGTTGTTTTTTCTCCTAAAACGAACCACGAAATTTCTGTAGCGGGCATTGAGTCCATGACCTCAGAGACATGCTATCCCATAAAGGTTTTCCAAGGTCACGCCAAAATCCTTATGGAAAAGACCCGCTATATCTTCCTTCCTACCATTATAAACATGCCTACACCTCGAACCGAGGAAACCGGTTTTTTCTGCCCGCTAGTACAGGGCAGCCAGTTCATGGCCAGAGCGGCCCTGAATATCCCTGGCCCTGCCCTGATTTCACCTACGGTGTATTTGAAGGAATCGGTTGAAAAAATCGTCTTGGATCTTCATCGGAGCCTTGGGGATCGTTTAGATCTCAGCCGGCGCCAAATTGATCGGGCCTATCGTGAAGCCCTGGAAGTTCATTTGGCCTTCCAAAAAGATCTTATTAACCAAGGTCAGACCTTTCTAGAATCTCTGCAGCCCAACCACCTCTGGGTTGCAGTTAGCGGTCGTCCCTATAACCTCTACGACGAGAGGTTGAACCTGAAACTTGGACACAACCTGGCCAAACTGGGAATCAAGGCCATCCCTCAGGACTTTTTGGACACCGAGAGCGTGAACTTGAGCGATTTTCCTAATATGTACTGGGGCTCGGGCGCCCAGATTGTTCGCACAGCTAAGTTTGTTAAGGCCAATTCAGGCGCCTACGGTCTCCACCTTACCAATTTCAGTTGTGGTGCCGACTCTTTTATCGAGCACTTTTATCGCCACGTCATGGGACAAAAACCTTATCTTATTCTAGAACTTGACGAACACAGCGCAGTGGCTGGCATGATTACTAGGCTGGAAGCCTTCAAAAATGTGATTCAAAACGAGCACAGCCAGACGATTCGAAGTTGGCAAGAAACAAAGTGTTGCGCTTCTTAGATAGACGCATAGCGCTATGGGTAATGCGGTGAGTAAAGTGAGCCATGGATCAGTTTGAATCACTAAAAGCTAAGGTCGGCAAATTTAGCTTGGCCAACAAGACCATCCTGGTACCGGAGATGGGCCGTTCCAGCAGCTCGCTAGTTGCTGCTTCAATGCGAAGCTTTGGCATCGATGCTCAAGTAATGGAAACATACAAAGGTTTGCAGCTGGGCAAGCAGTACACTTCTGGCAAAGAATGCTTTCCTTGCCAGATTACCCTGGGAGATGTCCTTCATCATTTGGAGCGCGAAAAAGAGTTACTCGGAGAAAGCTTTAACCCCGAAAACTATCTTTACTTCATGGCTGAATCTGGGGGGCCATGCCGTTTCGGCATGTACAACAAGTTGCATCGCATCATCCTAGACTCCATGGACGGTTTCAGTAAGACCCGCATTGCCTCCCTCACCGCCGAAGACTCCTATTCCATTGGCGGCCTGATGAAGCCGGAGCTGAGGACGCACTTCCGCAGAACTGCTTATGTGGCCATAGTCATCGCTGACATTCTCGACCGAATGCTTTGGCACACTCGTCCATACGAGAAGGAAAAAGGCCAAGCCCAAGCTTACTACGAGAAAACTCTGGACAATATGTGTGTGGCAGTAGAAATACACGGCAGCAAGAAGAGATTCCAACGAATCTACGGGATTTTAGAAGAGGCACTCGGCAAAGCCCAGGATATAGTAAACCCAAAAATTCCACCAAAACCGCTCATAGGTATGGTGGGAGAGATTTATTTGCGTAGTCACACCAAGTCAAACCAGGATCTTATCAAGCTCTTGGAGAGTTATGGGGGTGAGGTGGTCAATGCCTCAATTGCCGAGTGGGTGAATTACGTTTCTTATGACAATATGCAGAAGGCAAAGAGGAAAGCCATTCTGGCCCTGAGGGAGCGTGACCTCAAGTCACTGCACCAACACTTACGAAACTGGCTGAGTAACCGCATTGAACTAACTTACCAGTACTTGCGTATGGATCAGGTTTATCGCCGAGCTAAGAAACACCTCCAACTTTACGAAGATCACAAGATTGACAAACTTGAAAAGCAGCTTGATAACGGTCGCCTCTTTTCTTTTCAAGTGGGGACCGAAGCGGGGCTGAGCATCGGTGGAGCCTTGGAGTATTGCCGCCATGGCTTTGATGGTATCGTCAACGTCTTTCCCTTCACCTGCATGCCCAGCACCATGTGTTCAGCAGTTCTCAAACCCCTCCTTGACCGCATGCAAGTCCCTTACATTGATGCGGCCTACGACGGCACTTACCAACCCAACCTCGAGGCGATAGTTCGCACCTTTATGTACCAAGCAGCGCAGCATCAAAAAAAGCGCTTAGCGCAAGGGAACACTAGGCACTAGGCATCCACAAGTCATAACACTTCGCGCCTTTGCACTTTGTTGTCATTAAGGCTACGCCTGTCATTTGGCCTTACGGCCGTCACTTATTGTCAGCCCTCAGCCAACTGTCCGCTGCATGCTGCTAGCTGAGAATTGCGCAGAGCGCAAATCCCTTGCAATCCCCCCACCCGTGGTTTATTTTATCCTGAAGTTAATCCGGAGTCTTGACTGTCCGGGTAAGGTAAAAGTGTGACTCACTTTTTACGAAGGCGGTGAGCTTTCGAGATCAAGGTGTAATTACGACATGGGTCGACAAATGCTAATCAATGCCGACGAGCCCGAAGAATATCGTCTGGCAATCATCTCAGGAAAAAAGCTGGAGGAATTTTACCTCGAGACCACCACTCGTGAAAACACCGTTGGTAACATTTACAAGGGGGTAGTTGAAAATATTCAGCCCAGCCTCCAGGCCGCCTTTGTAAACCTCGGCGCTGAAAAAAACGGTTTCCTTCAACTGCATGAGATTCACCCCGACTATTATCAAAAAGAGCCACCTGCCGAAGGGAAACGCGCTCGTATCCAAGATGCCCTTAAGCCGGGGCAGGAGCTCATGGTACAGGTAGTAAAAGAAGCTACCCCCACCAAAGGAGCGTTCCTTACCACCTATATTTCTCTTCCAGGCCGTTATCTTGTCCTTATGCCTGGCAGCAAACACGGAGGCATTTCCAGAAGAATAGAAGACGAACAACAGCGTCAGCGGCTTAGAAAGATAATCAGCCAACTTCGGGTGCCCGAGGGCATCCATCTCATCGTTCGAACTGCCGGTGAGAACCGAACCAAGCGCGAGTTGTCCAAGGATTTCGGCTATCTCCTTCGGCTTTGGAATAATATCAAGGCTACCGCCCAAGAGGTGAAACCTCCAGCCCTCCTTTATCAGGAAAGAAATCTTACTATCCGCGCAATCAGGGATTATTTCACCACCGGCGTTAAGAAAATCCTAGTTGATAACAAAGAAGTCTATAAACGGGTCAAGGACTTCATGGCTGTGGTTTCCCCTCGCCATCGCTGGTTGGTAAAACTCTACAAAGAGAAGCGGCCCATTTTTGCCGAATATCAGCTAGAGAACCAGATCGAGACCATTTATAGCAACAGGGTTCCCCTGAAATCCGGGGGCTTCCTCCAAATAGACACTACCGAGGCCTTGGTAGCCGTGGACGTTAATTCCGGCAGATTCAGCCGCGAGAAAGAGTTTGAAGAAACGGCATTTAAGACTAATTTAGAGGCAGCGGTGGAAGTGCCACGACAGTTGAGGCTACGCGACCTCGGGGGCTTGATAGTCATTGATTTCATCGATATGAAAGATCGCAAGCACATTCGCCAGGTGGAAAGAACACTGCGGGAAGAGTTTAAGAAAGATCGAGCTAGAACAGAAATGGGGCGAATAAGCAAGTTTGGCCTAATGGAAGTCTCGCGCCAGAGGCTTCGCCCTTCACTGCAATCCAGTTCTTATGTTTCTTGTAGCCGTTGCGGCGGAGCCGGGGTAGTCCGCTCCACCGAGGCAACCGCTCTCTCATACCTGCGCAAAATCTGGCTGGAGCTCAGCCGCGGTGAAGTAAATCAGGTTCACGGCTATTTTTCCAAGGAAGTAGCGGATTATCTGCTGAATAGGAAACGAGCGGAAATCCTAAAACTGGAGAGCCGATATTCGGCAAACATTCACATTCAGGGGAGCCAAGAAATAACACCCGGAGAGGGAAGATTAGAATTTTCCCATCTCGAGATGGGAGCTTAAACAATCACTGTCCTCCTCACTACGGCCACTACCTCATCGGGATCATCCACCAACTGGATAAGGTCCATATCTTCAGGCGAAATCTTGCCTGTCCCTAGCAGTCGCTCACGGAGCCAGTCCACTAAACCTGTCCAATAATCATTGCCTACCAAAACCACTGGAAAGGGTTTGATGCGATCCGTCTGGATAAGGGTTAGTGCTTCGAAAAGTTCGTCTAATGTGCCGAAACCACCGGGGAAAACTACGTAGGCCTGTGCATATTTCACAAACATCACCTTGCGGACGAAGAAATACTTGAAGTCTAACACCACATTGGCGTAGTCGTTGGGCTGCTGCTCCATGGGAAGGTGGATGTTGAGGCCCACAGATTGAGCACCACCTTCGACAGCACCTCGGTTGGCCGCCTCCATCAGGCCTGGACCGCCGCCGGTAATCACATTAAAGCCTTTTTCCGCAAATAGCCTGGCAATGGTTCTGGCCTTTTCGTACAGTGGATCGCCCGGTCCAACTCTAGAAGAACCGAAAATGGACACTGCCGGATAGATTTCTGACATTGTCTCGAATCCATCCACAAATTCAGCCATTATGCGAAAGAGTCGCCAACTCTCTTTCACGGTAAAATCGTCTATTGGGTACCGTCGTTCAACCATTCTGTGCTCCCATATAGGGGTTGCTCAGGGGGAATATGGCTTCCCTCGTTTAAAAGCTCCTAGAAAGCAAGATATTATACAGTCATTTTCAATCTTCGTGCCACATTTGTTCCGCAGTCAGTAGCCAGTAGCCAGTAGTTGAAAAAACTCTATTTTGATCCTTTATCTTCTGGATTCTCACCCTATGCTCTATACTTTACCAAATCCACAATCCGAAATCCGCAATCCTAAATCACTCTATGCCCCATGCTCTATGCTCTTTGCCAAAACAAAAAAAGCGGGGATAATCCCCCGCCCTAACAATTAAATTCTCAAGCTGAATCCGCCAGCAATAGTTACTAGGTAACCACCTGTTTCAGGCTACGCAAATATTCGTCCACCAATCGTTCTTGATCTTTTTTGTTGATTGCCTTTCGTACACTCTCCTCAGCGATCTTAACCGCCTCATCTATCACTTCGCGCCGGAGTTGACTTCTCGCCTGCTCGACACTAAAGGCGGCTTCAAGTTTCGCCTTTTCCAACAGATGCTCGGCGGTCTGTTCCGCACTTGCGATAATTTTATCTCGCTCCTTTTGACCTTGCGTACCAATAGCCTGCCTTAGCTTCTGGATTTCCTCGTCGAGCAACTCTAACTGCCTTTCCATCCCTTCCAACTCTTTTTCGGCTTCTAGATAGGCCTCCTCAGTTCCTTGCAGCTTCTCGCGAATTACCCGAGCGGACTCTTTGAAAAAATTGCCGAGAGGCTCCTTCAATAGCTTGACCAAGAAGAAGGCGAGGATCAAGAAGTTGAGCACCCGCCAGCTGTTCATCCAGATATTCTTGAGATTGATTTTCCCTGCCTGGCCTTCCGCGGCTAGAGCACTAAAAGCGAGCACGCCTAAAAGAGCGACCAGCAGAACGCAAAGAAGAAAAAAGGGCAACCTCTTTTTACCTCGATGTATGTTCATGACAACTCTCTTCCCAGTACCTTCTCAGCCAGGATCTGTGACAGTTCTTTTGCCTGTTGGCTAAGCTCTATCCTCACTCTCTCTCTCTCTTCTTCCAACGCCTGTTGAGTTTCGGCCACTATCAAAGCTGCTTTCTCGGATACTGCCTTAATACTTTCCTCCTCTTTCTCCTTGAGTTCTCTTGTCAACTGCTCCTGACTCTCTCGTGCTATTAGCCTCTCTTCGGCAAGCTGGTTCTCATATTTTTCCAGGTTTAATCGAGCAGTCTCCCTTAACTTATGGGTCTTCTCCTCCCATGAGGTGATCTTCTGCTGCCGCTCGGCCAAAACCTGATTTATAGGTTTGAAAAGCAGTCGATTCAGAATGAAGACCAGGATCAAAAATTGGATTACCTGAATAACAATGGTTAGATTAATTTCTACCATAACACCACCATGGAAAAATCTGCGTCCTTCGGGCGTTAGATGCTAGATGCTGATTACTAGATACTGGATGGATGTAACACAGCTTGTACTTCAATCTAGCATCAAGGATCTAGAATCCAGTATCCTTTTCAAGCTTTAGACTACGAAGATCATCAACAGGGCCACTACAAGTGAATAGATACCGGTGCTCTCGGCCACGGCTTGGCCAACCAGCATGGTACGAATGATCAAAGGAGAAGTCTCTGGGTTGCGAGCAATGGCCTCGCAGGCAGCTCCGGCCACAATCCCCTCTCCGATCCCGGGCCCCATTGCCCCGAGCCCCATACATAAACCCGCAGCTAAAAATGCTGGAATATCCAAAAATCCTGCTGCGCTGAAATCCTGGAACAATAAAAGCAGGGCCACTACAAGTGAATAGATACCGGTGCTCTCGGCCACGGCTTGGCCAACCAGCATGGTGCGTAGCAAATCATTTGACGCACCGGGTTGCCGCCCCATGCCCTCACTTGCTTTGCTGGCAACATAACCTTCACCCAGACCTGGACCGAATGCTCCTAGGCCCATGGAAAGACCAGCTCCGATAAAGGCTGCCACCTTTACCCAGTCGGTGATCTCCATGCAGATCTCCTAGTCTTCTACACTACGAAGATCAGCAGCAAGGCCACGACCAGTGAGTAGATCCCGGTGGACTCTGCCACCGCCTGTCCCACTAGCATGGTTCTGGTCAACAAACCGGCCTCCCTCGGGTTCCTGCCGATGGCCTCACATGCTTTACCAGCTACGATTCCCTCGCCCAATCCTGGACCGAATGCTCCGATACCCATGGCAATACCGGCTCCGAGCATGGCTGCGGCCCTGACAATGTCTGCTCCCGTAATTTCCATTCTAATGTCCTCCTTATGATTAAAGCCTGCTAAACCTTTACAACATATTCCAACATCACCTGATCTGCACGGAAATGTAGACCAGAGTGAGCATGGTGAAGACAAAAGCCTGCACTGTCCCTACAAACAAGCCAAAAAAGCCGTACAAGAAAGGTGGCAAGAGCAGGCCATAAACCAGGTGGGTAACCACTATAATGATGATGCTGCCGCCCATGATGTTGCCAAACAAACGAAAGGAAATGGATATGACCTTGGCTATTTCGCCGACGACGTTCAGCGGCATAAGGAAAAACATGGGCTCAAAATATTCCTTTAGGTACTTTTTCAACCCCTTCACTTTGATGGCGGTCCCGTGGGCAATAAAAAAACCCATGACCCCAAGACCCAGAGTCGTGTTTATGTCCTTGGTGGGCTCTTCCATCCCGGGAAAGACGCCAACCCAATTGCACAACAGTAAAAATATAAAGAGAGCGCAAATAAGGGGAAAATAACGCTCTTCGTATGCTTCGCCCAGTGCATCACGCACCAGTTCTCTGAACCATTGGACCAGAAGTTCAGCTATTTGCTGCCATGGTCCCGGTATCAGACCTCGGCCTCGAGTGGCCACCCAAGCGAATGCCAATACCAAACCTATGACCACCCAGGTCATGATGATTGTCGTACTATTGACTACCAGGCTGGTGCCACCAATATTAAAGACCCAGTGACTGACTTTTCCAATACTTTCCATAACGAATCTTCGGCACTAAGTGTTCTAGGTTCTGTTGTCTCCCGGCTTGAGCGATAAACGACGGTTGCTTATCAAGAAGTGGTAGTAGATCGCTGCTTTAACTGAAAAAATTCCCGCCACTGTAGCGGCGAAATTGATGGAAGGCAATTTTATGGCAATAACCAAGGGAACAGAGAGAATTAAAAACCGTCCAAAGAGACCGAAGAAGTCTTTAGATCTCCCCGTACGGACAAAGCGCCGCTCCAAACGTAGTGCCATCAGCTTGAATTCCACCACGCTGAATAGACTACCGAGAGCAATACCTTTGGCTGCTGATTTATGATTTAAGGCCAGGAAAATACAGGCAACGGCTAGGGATATTAACAGTGCCTTCTTAATCAGAGCCTTCTTTAGAGTCCCATAATCGCCCATGGTCAATAAAGTGAACTTGCCAACGTTGAAGTCTCACCGCTTTGCGTTCTCTGAATCCTCCAGTTCCCTGATCTGCCGATAGACAGTGTAGCCGCCACCGACTATGCCTAAAAGGATAAAGAGTGTAAGAAAAATGCCTCTTGTTCCGAGCCACTTATCTAGATAATAACCAATGGCAAAACCGAGGCCGATGGAACCCACCATGGTCAATCCCAACTGAGAAACCATAGTGAGCTGCTCAAAAATCTTACGGGTCTCTTTACCCAACATGGAGTGCAAAGGACGCCCGCTAGGGCATCCTCGAAGGTTGTAAGAAATTTCACTTATGATGGCCAATCTAACATAGGGTAAATCTTTTGAAATGTCCAGATATTTTTTCGGTCCCCCAATAGTGTAATTTTAAAGCGAACTTGCCGAGGTTTTAGGAGTTCTCCCAAGGAGCATCAGTCAGAAACGAGCCCACTTAACCATCACAGCAGACAGGCAAATTCTAAAGGAAATAATGGGGGAACCCCAGGATTGGTTTCTCTTGACACCCTGCTACAAGCTTTCTATAATAAACAGCTTTATGACTTTACCGGACTTACACAGACGATATTAATTATGTTCGAAAATCTAAGCGAAAAGTTCAACCGAACTCTCAAACGCCTCAAAGGGCAGGGAAAGCTCACGGATAAGCACATCAAGGAAGCTATGCGCGAGGTTCGCCTCGCCCTGCTCGAGGCGGATGTAAACTATAAAGTGGCAAAGCAATTTGTGGCTGACCTTGCGGAACAGGCCAGTGGTGCGGAGGTAATGGATAGCCTCACTCCAGGCCAGCAGGTGGTCAAAATTGTCCATCAAGCTTTGACCGAACTCATGGGCAGCGAAGCTGCCCCCCTGGAACTTACTGGCCGCACCCCCCTGGTCTACATGTTGGTCGGTCTTCAGGGATCGGGAAAAACCACCACCGCCGGCAAGCTAGCCCTTTATCTCAAAGATCTTAACCGAAAACCTTGCTTGGTTCCAACTGATGTTTATCGACCTGCGGCCATAGATCAGCTTCAAACCCTCGGAAAGCAACTGTCCATTCCCGTTTTTCCTGCCACCACTCAGATGGATCCTTTGGAGATTGCCACCAAAGCCCTCGGATATGCGGGCCAACAGGGATGCGACATCCTGATTGTAGACACTGCTGGTCGACTCCACATTGATACCGAACTGATGGACGAAGTGGAAGAGATCAAAGCGAAACTCTCGCCCGGCGAGATTCTTCTTGTCGCTGATGCCATGACCGGCCAGGACGCGGTGCAGGTTGCTGAAGCCTTCAACCAAGCATTGGATCTAACTGGAATTATTCTCAGCAAGATGGACGGCGACGCCAGAGGAGGCGCTGCCCTCTCTATGCGCACCGTAACCGGCAAGCCCATCAAGTTTTGTGGTATTGGCGAAAAATTAGATGCTTTGGAAACTTTTCACCCAGAGCGCATGGCCTCTCGCATTCTGGGAATGGGGGATGTTCTTTCTCTTATAGAAAAAGCTGAGAAAGCCTTTGATGAAAAACAAGCACAAAAACTACAAGAGAAACTAATAAAGGACACTTTTACCCTTGAGGACTTTCGTGACCAGCTGCAGCAGATTAAAAAAATGGGCTCACTGGAGCAGATTTTGGGGATGCTTCCGGGTATGGGGAAATTGAAGCAGTTAGGTCACCTCCAACCTGACGATCGGGAACTGATACGGGTGGAGGCCATTATCAATTCAATGACCCCTGAGGAAAGGCGCAAACACACGATCATCAATGCAAGTCGTCGGAAAAGGATTGCCAAAGGCAGCGGGACTTCGGTGCAGGAAGTAAACAAACTTTTGAAGAACTATGGACAAATGAAAAAAATGTTGCACAAGCTGGGCAAGGGTGGTAAAGGCGGTATGCGTTTACCTCGAGGTGGTATACCTTTGCCATTTTGATGACTGTGTGGTCGCTCAGGCCCATTACATTAAAGGAGCACGACTAAACATCCAAATTTGACATTAAGGAGTAAGAAAAAAGCATGGCAGTACGAATTCGACTCACTCGCAAAGGTACAAAGAAAAAACCATTCTACCGGATTGTAGTTACTCATTCAGAAGCTCCAAGAGACGGGAAGTTCCTAGAGATTCTTGGCACGTATAACCCTTTGACCGATCCAGCAGAAGTTCAGATTGATCCGGAGAGGCTTCGGGTTTGGCTCGACCGTGGTGCCCGGCCATCAGATACGGTGAGAAGCTTAATTAAGCAAAAGGGCTTGCTCACAGAATCGGCCTAAAACCGAGAACCACGTTTTCAGGAGGTACTTTCCGGAGTTTCATTACGTCAGATAGCAAAAGACGTAGCTGTTGCTAGGGCTTCTCCGCAAGCCGATAGTGTGCAAGTTTCGACTGTGCCACCTAATATGGTCAGAGCCAGACCCATTCAACTCCTTTGGCTTAGTGGAGGTCGCCATGTTGAAGGAACTGATTGAGCTTATAGCTAAAGCGCTGGTGGATCACCCAGAACAAGTTGAGGTTTCAGAGTTAGAAGGAGAGCAGACCTCTGTTATCGAACTGCGGGTGGCCAAGGAGGATCTCGGTAAAGTAATCGGCAAACAAGGGCGTACTGCTCGGGCAATGAGAACGATACTTAGTGCTGCATCCACGAAGATCCGCAAGCGGGCGGTGCTCGAAATTATCGAATGAAAGCGATGATCGTCGACCCATCGCTTCCCATTGGGAAAGTGATCAAAGCGCACGGGTTGAGAGGACACCTTAAAGTTCTTCCATACGGGGAAACCTTTTCAACTCTGTGTGTTGAGGAAAAGATCACTGCGAATCTGCCAGATGGCTCTTCGTTGACCTTAACCGTCGCAGAGATTCGTCCCCACCAGAAGACTTTTCTTTTAATGAGTCGCGAGATAGCCACGGTGGAAGAAGCCCACCGTCTAGTGGGTGCTGAACTTTGTGTGCCCGAGTCGCGCTTGCCCCCTACCGATCCTGATGAGTTCTACTGGTATCAGCTCATAGGACTCGAAGTAGTAAACAGCGAGGGTGAGCGGCTCGGAATTTTAGAGGAGATAATTGAAACCGGGAGTAACGACGTCTACGTAGTACGCCGAGGAAAAGAAGAAATCCTCATACCGGCCATAGAAGAGGTTGTCCGGGAAGTGGATCTCCAACGGCGACTGATGACCGTCGATCTCCCGGAGACTCACTAAATGATCATTGACATTCTGACCATATTCCCGGGTATGATGGCAGGGCCAATTACCGAGTCAATTATTGGTAAGGCCAGAGAGCGGAAGCTCATTGACATCCGGATCATCAATATTCGCGATTACGCTGCCGATCCGCATCGCACAACCGATGACCGGCCCTTCGGAGGCGGCAGCGGTATGGTCATGAAGCCGGAACCACTTGCGGCATCCATTGGCAATGTTCGGGAAAATGACCCCGCTGCTAGGGTAATACTCTTGAGCCCTCAGGGTCGACTCTTTGACCAAGAGATTGCTTTCGAGCTCAGTCGGCTGAACCATATATGCCTGGTTTGTGGTCGATATGAAGGCGTCGATGAGAGGATTCGTACTCATTACGTTGACGACGAAATCTCCATTGGCGATTATGTTCTAACCGGAGGCGAACTTCCCGCCTTGGTCATTGTGGACTCTGTGGCCAGGCTGCTTCCTGGTGTACTAGGCAGTGATGAGTCCCTAAACGAAGAGAGTTTCATCACTGGGTTGTTGGAATACCCACACTACACCAGGCCCGAGATCTTCGAGAACCATCGGGTGCCGGATATACTTCTTTCCGGCAATCATGGCGCTATTCGGCGTTGGCGTCGTCAACAGGCTCTTTTGCGTACGTGGCAGAAGCGTCCAGACCTTTTGCATGGAAACGAGCTCAGCAGCGAGGACAGGAAGCTGCTCGCCGAAGCAATTGAGAAGAGGAAGGATTGAGCAATTCCTAAATTCGGAATTGGTGTGATGAATGTCCATGTGGCGTTGCTCCATTACCCTGTGTACAACCGTCAGCGCCAGATCATTGTCTCGGCGTTTACCAATTTGGACATTCATGACATCGCGCGTGCTGGTCGCACCTACGGAATAAGCCGCTTTTACCTGGTCACCCCGTTGGAAGATCAGCTCCAGTTGATCCAAAGGCTCTTGTCCCACTGGCGAGAGGGACATGGATCTATTCGACATCCTGAAAGAAAGCAAGCACTGGAGTTGGTAACTCCTGCTGCTTCATTGGCTGACGTAGTTGAGATTATTGAAACAGATTGTGGCCAAAAACCCGAAATACTGGTAACCAGCGCCTCCCTGGCTGACGCCACTCTGAGCTATTCGAAGGCCAGAGAAAGAATCCATCAGGGAAAACCTCTCCTTTTACTGTTTGGCACGGGCTGGGGGCTAGCCAAGGAGGTTCTGGCTATGGCGGACGGTCGCTTGGAACCGATTCAAGGATTTTCCGACTACAATCATTTGTCGGTGCGCTCTGCAGTTGCCATCATCCTAGATAGGCTGATGGGAAGAACAAACGATGGATAGCAACTTGACTGGAATGCTGGATGCTGGATACTAGATGCTGGTTTCTGGATACTGGACTCCAGTTGGATGTGAGGAGACTTTAATGGACACTCTACAATTACTTGATAGAGAACAGATGCGGACAGATATCCCCCAGTTCAAGCCAGGGGATACGATAAAGGTTCATGTGAGAATTCGGGAAGGAGACAAAGAACGCATTCAGATTTTCCAGGGCGTGGTCATACGAAAACGCAAAGGAAAAATAAACTCCACCTTTACCGTTCGAAAGATTTCCTATGGTATTGGAGTAGAGCGAATCTTCCCCCTCCATTCTCCTATGATCGACAAAATCGAATTGGTCAGCCGGGGCCGCGTGCGTCGCTCGCGCCTTTATTATTTGCGTAAATTAAGAGGAAAAGCTGCCCGCATCCGTGAGTTGCGACCTCGATAATGATGGTAGGCCGTAATCGGTAAACGGTAAATGGCTGAAACGGTATGATTTTTCCGTTTACCGTTCACCCTTCACCAGCCTGAAAGCTCACAACCATGGCCAGGCGGCCGTTACATGCATCGCTCTTTACTGAGGAGCCCAGGGACTCTTGGTACTTCGAGCGCAGAGCTCACCAGCGCAATTTCCGCCGCATAGCCGGAGTAGACGAAGCAGGCCGTGGTCCCCTTGCTGGTCCTGTGGTAGCGGCAGCGGTGGTACTGCCCTACGGAATAGACCTCCCAAACGTCCGCGATTCAAAACAACTCAGTCCTTCGCAGCGCCAAGCCTGCTATGAAAAAATCTGCTCTGTAGCCACAGATATCAGCATTGGGGAAGTAAGCGCCGTAGAGATTGACCGCACCAACATCCTCGCGGCCAGCTTAAAGGCCATGCGCAAGGCAGTTAAGCAAATCGAACCCCTTCCTGACTTCCTTTTGATCGATGGCCCTTGGGAAGTGGAAATCCAGCTGGCTCAAAAAGCCCTAAAACGTGGGGATCAGTTAAGCATATCGGTGGCAGCCGCATCCATTGTGGCCAAGGTGCACCGGGATGCGATAATGGAAGCTTATCACCAGAGCTATCCCGACTACAACTTTGCCAAAAATAAGGGCTATGGCACTAAAGAGCACCGCCTCGCCCTGGCCCGCTTCGGCTCCTGTCCTGTTCATCGACTAACTTTTCGCGGTGTGCCCTCTAAAGCCGCCAATCGAAAAACCACGTAGCCCAGCACGGGGCGACCGGATGGTTCTCTATCATGATTCAAGACGGCAAGCAAAGAGGAAGTAGCTCTAAGGCACACTCACATCAGGGCCTGGAGGGCGAACAACTTGCTGTCCGTCATCTGAGGCGATTGGGTTACAGCATTATCTGCCGAAATTATCGCAGTCCACTTGGTGAGATCGACATAATCGCTCGCCACCGAGGAGTTTTGGTCTTTGTGGAGGTGAAGTCTAGAAGTACAGAAGCTTTCGGTTCGCCCAAGCTGGCTGTCACACCTGCCAAACAGTACAAACTCAGCCAAGTTGCCTGGCATTACCTCCAGCAACACAACCTTACCGAGGCAAGCGCTAGATTCGATGTGGTAACCATCAGTCGTAGCAAGGGTGCACCCCTTTTTGAGGTAATAGAAAACGCCTTTGAGTCAACGTATTGAAGCCACTAGGCACTAAGCACCTGTTAATTTCACATTTGTCATTTCTCATTTTTCATTGTGCATTGGAGACTGCGTTAAGAAAGAGGTGTCATTAATATAAAAAATGACAAATGCGAAATGTTCAATGCGAATTGAGAAATGATCCAGTGCCTAGTGTCTAGTGCCTAGTAAAGATAGTTTTCTGGTGAATAAACAGGTTTTTTACGTGCCTTTTTCAGCTATCTTGCTGTTGAACTTCTCAGCGTTGATGATAAAACGATCGTGGGTGGCTTTGCCGATTTTTTCGACTTCGTCGAAACCTTCTACTTCAAAGGTGAGTTTTCTGCCCTCGACCTCAACAAGTTTAGCGGTGAAGCGCACTTTCATTCCAATTGGCGTGGCCGCAGTGTGGGAAAATTTCATGCCAATCCCAACTGTCTGCTCTCCTTCGCCTAAATAAGGGAGGACCATCTCGGCACATACTTCCTCGAAATGCCCCACCATGGCTCGAGTGGCATATACATTGGGAACATGAGGAAATACCTTTTGCGCCGACAGATCCTCAGTAACTTGCCGTTCAATTTCGTGGGTCAGGCCTGCTTTCAATTCCTCGCTCATAATTTATCCCTCCATGAATAGTTTTTCCAAAACCCTAGAGGATCTTAGGAATTCTACTGCCAAAAGTAGGTTAAAACCAGATCAATCACACGCAAATGAAAAGTGGGGGCGGTGAGTTAATGGTAACAATGCGATGTAATTGGAATTATTGCAAAAGGAATAATACCTGAAAATTCTGGCATGACAGTTTATCAAGAAATATTTCAGAAAAGCAAGCACTATAGATCGGCAAGGCCATAGAATCTTGCCGCATTTGCCGCTGTGATCGAGCCCACTCTATCCAAGGGATAGTCAAATAAACTTGCCAGTCGGGAAACTATGGTTTCAAGGAATGCCGGCTCATTTCTTCGTTGGGTGCGTCGGGGTGATAGAGCAGGGCTATCAGTTTCAGTGAGAATGAGTTCGAGGGGAATTTCAGTGGCGGCCCTCTGTAGTTCAGAACTGAAGAGGAGAATGGCAGAAAAAGAGAGGTAGAAGCCGTGGTCAGTGATCTGCCTGGCCATCTGTCTGGTTCCGGCAAAACAGTGGAATAGAACCGGGGTTGTGCAGCGGGCAACTACCTCCAGCGCAGCTTTTTCTGCTTGGCGGGCATGAATAACCAGAGGAAGGTCCATAGCCTCCGCCTGTGCCATAGCATCCTCCAGCACCTTGAGTTGACGTTGGCGTAAACGGGGATCCTTGGTGCGGTAGAAATCAGGGCCCACCTCTCCCACCGCCACAATCTCTTCTTTCACACTCCTAATAGCCTGCCATAATTCGCCTAACTCCCTTTTGTTAAGCTTTGCAGCATTTCTTGGATGTACTCCTGCTGTCAGGTAAATGAAATCATTATATTGTCGGCGAATGGCCAGACTTTTCTGCAGGCTCTCCAGATCAACCGCAGATATAATCACTGCCTGTAACTTTTCTCGGGCCCGCTGGATTACCTCAGGGAGATCTTGATCATATTTGCCTGAATATAGGTGACAATGAGCGTCGATCATGGTGTCACTAAACAGCCGTTCAAGTCGTTCAAATCGTTGAGGTTAAAGGAGACAGGAGATAGGAGCCAGGAGTCAGAAGCGATTGACTTTTTATGTCTCCTGAATTCTGAATTCTAAGTCCTGAATTCTTACCTGCTTTGGTGCCTAGTGCTTAGTGCCTAGTTGAAAATCTCTGCCTGCCAGCTTTATCTTCTCTGTGCCCTATGTCCTATGCTCTATGCTTTCCCAAATCCGCAATCCGCAATTCGCAATCCGAAATAACCTTTATCCCGCCCCAGCCACGATGCCAAAGAGGCTCTCTTGCAAATGGGGGTGATTGCGCAGTTGGTCCCCGCTACCAGAAAGAGTGATTCTGCCTTCCTCAATAAGATAGGCTCTAGTGGCTACACTCAAGATTCTGCGCACATGTTGGCCGGCCAAAAACAGGGTAAGTCCGTGGCGACGTATTTTTTTCAAAGTATGGCAAAGTCGATTTATGTCCCGGGGTGCCAGACCTAAAAAGGGGTCATCGAGCATGAGCAAACCGGCACCGCTCATAATCCCCCGAGCTAGAGTAAGCATTCTCTTCTGGCCGCCACTTAGGGTTTTGGCCAATTGATGTCGCTTGTCAGCAAGAACTGGAAATAGATTGAACACTGAGTCCAGTCGGCCGGCTTTGCGCTCGCGGGATATATAAGCACCTACCTCAAGGTTCTCCATGACGGTCATGAGGGGAAAAACCTTCATACCTTCTGGGACATATACCAATCCCCGCCTTACGACCTCGTGAACTGCGAGGTCGTGTATGGCCTCACCTTGGTAGCTTACTTCTCCTTGGATGGGCCGCAAAAGGCCGGCCACTGCTTTCATCAAGGTGGTCTTTCCCGAACCGTTAGGCCCCACGATGGAAACAATTTGACCTGAGCACACCGTCAGGTTTACGCGAAAGAGGGCTTGTGTATCTCCGTAAAAGTAGTTTAGGTTGCGTATGGCCAAAAGAGGTTTATCAGTTTCCATAGCAAGATCCTGTTCAAGTCGTTGAAGCCGTTCAAATCGTTAAAGCTTTTTAAATCGTAAGAGCTCAAATAGCCAGTAGCCAGTCTTTAATTTCGCAATTCGAATTTCGAAATTGAAAATCCGCAATCCGCAATCCGCAATCCACAATTGCTAACATCTGCCCTATGCTCTTCGTAGTCTTGCCGCATAC
>CP070689.1:1706330-1737871 GCA_020353155.1 Deltaproteobacteria bacterium
CAATAGCTGTTGCCGTAGCGATTTTCGGCATCAGCTCAAATCAGGCCTTTGCCACGGTTTTTGGACCGCTTATCGAGGTACCCGTGCTTATACTCCTCGTCAATGTGGCCTTAAAGTTCAGGGAGAAATTTTTCAAACCAAAAGAGGCGTGAGCGCAATTGTAAACAATAGGCGAAACCCACCGTCCGAGGTGGCCATTGCCCTTTCCACCATGGGCTTCAGCCTTGTCTCGACCGCGATGACAACTACTGTTGCCGCTGTGCTTATAGGTTGCTCCGAGTGATCATCACCTATAAAGGAATCCCCAAATGCAAAAACTGACACCTCTGGTTTTCATATTCCTTCTTCTGACTACTAGCACCTTTGCGAGTGAGACTGGTAGACAGCAAGACCTGCCACAGATACCGGTTGACGGGATGGTTACCATGCTCGACCTAGGTGCCAGGAAGTGCATACCGTGCAAGATGATGGCTCCCATCTTAAAAGAACTGAAAAAGGAGTACCGTGGCAAAGCGGCCATCGTTTTCATCGACGTCTGGCAACATCAGGAAGAGGTGCAAAAGTATCGCATCCGGGCGATTCCGACTCAGATTTTCTTTGACAAAAACGGCAGGGAAGTTCTTCGCCACGTGGGTTTCATGGATAAGAAGAGCATTGTCGACGTTCTCGAAAAACTAGTGGTGGACTGAAGCTTAGAGAAGATGCTGGAACAGTGGTTCTTGACAGTTCACAGCTGGATGACGAGCGGCTCTGCTATCGCCGCTTTCGGCTGTTTTCTCTGGGGGATGATGAGCGTTCTCTTCAGCCCATGCCATCTTGCTTCAATTCCACTTATCGTCAGCTACGTCGCAGGCCAAGAGAACACCCCGACCAGGCGCCACGCCGCCCGTTATGCCGTCCTGTTCACCGTCGGCCTGTTCATCACCATTGCCCTAGTTGGGATCATCTGCGGTTTGCTGGGGAGAATGTTGGGTGAGGTGGGGCCTTACTGGACGATTCTGGTAGGAGCGATTTTGATCTGGGTTGCCCTGGACATGCTTGGCGTTAAATCATGCTCCATGTCAGGCAGCACTCTGAGCCGCTTCAGCCTTCGAGGACTCTGGGGCGCCCTGGTTCTTGGCCTGGCATATGGAATCCTCTCCGGTACCTGCACCTTCGGTTTCATTGCCCCGATCCTTGCGCTGATCACCATACAGCAGAAAATTCTCACCGGTCTGGTTTTCATTGCACTATATGGCATAGGCCATTGCTTACCCATTGCCATGGCAGGCAGTTCAGCAGCCCTAGTCAAGCGTGTTCTCGAAAACGGCCCATTTCAGCAGGCAAGTATATGGTTTCAGCGGCTTGCCGGGACGATTATCGGCGTTTTTGGAATCTACTTTATTCTGCGCCCTTTCATTTCAGCCTAAACACAGAAGAGGAGTAGTACTATGGTTCTCAGTATCTCGGAAGAAGAGTTTTTAGAGATGAAAGGAGTGGTTCTGGACGGTGACAAGAGCGAGGCTTTCAAGCTGATAAAGAAGCTGGTGGAGAGGCTGGAGCAGCAGACACGCCAGGGAGTGAAATCTCATATCTAGGTATTTCTCTCGCCAATATCCTTCTGTCAAATTTTTTTCGCGCACGGGTGTTTCGAATTTTTTCATCTTCTGTGATGAGGGGTGCACCCGGAGACGTTGCCGGGAGATAGACGATCCGTTCTGCCTAATCTGGATTGCACATTAGAGCTTCAAGTATGCGTTTATCACATCGGCGTACTCGCTATTCAACCCGTAGCTTACATTGAGAACACCTGCAAGGCGAGTTCGCGTGAGCAACTCACTGAGATGCCGGGTTGTAATTTGTAATTCTGCAGCCCATTCCTCCAGTTTCTTTTGCCTTTCGTGGAAGCGGAGGTTGGCCAGGGGGGAAAACTTGTGGGGTTCCACGGATACCGGTTGAAAGAATTTCTTAACATCCTCATCGGGGCTCGCCAGGGATTCAATGAGTCGGGCAAATTCACGAACCTCCTTTGGGAAGGCTTCAATTTTTTCCCTATATTCCTTGATTTGCCGATAGCGAAAATCCATGTCGCCGTGGATCATCTCCCGGTCAAAATCCCCTTCAGGATATTCCTCCCTGATTTTTGCGAGTAGCTCGAGGCATTGGCTGAGTTGTTCTCCTATTTCGTTGCTCATGCCAGGATCTCCTAATAATAGTTGTTAAGCATAAATTAGCACACTGGGCCCAGTGATGTGAATGATGGTTGGGAAAAATAATTTTTTTGGAAAAATCTAAGATATTGGTTTGACATCATATAGCTATATTGTTATATAATGATCAATCTATTGCCCATATTCTGCCTCTTTTGTCAGGTCCTGTGAGGCAGGTCCGAATCTCGGCTGAGACTCAAAAGCAAGGAGAAGGAGCTTATGCGGGAATACCTTAGGGTGATGAAGGCCGCAGCGGACGGCACCCGGGCGAAGATCCTAAAGCTGCTTCAACACAGGGAGCTCTGCGTCTGCGAAATGCAGTCGGTTCTTAAGATCAGCCAGCCCAGTGTGTCGCGTCACCTCCGACTGTTGGAGGAGGCTGATCTCGTGAGGAGTGAAAAAGACGGGATGTGGAGCAACTTCCGGCTCGCCAGACCAGAGGAGTGTAATGCCTACTCCAGGGTGATCTTGGATCATTTGCGGGACTGGCTGCAAGATGATCCGGCAGTGAGCGGACTTCTGCAACATGTGAAAACGGTTGACAGGGCAACATGCGCTACAGCATGAATCAGCCTGGCGCAACATTAGGAATTAACTGACAACTGCGACCATACTGCTCAAAATAGCGCAGCGAGTTGGGCCGTGGTTAGAAATAATGAACAATGACTTAATTGCTGATTAATGACCAGCCAAGTGGTATAGGGAGAGAATACAAGGAGGGATAAAGGTGGACAACGCAACTGTCACGGAAGGAAAGGTTGCTGCTGAGGGCTCCGTTGTAGTGGAGGAAGAAGAGTCTCAGCCGAGCATTATTGACTGGAAAGACTTGTGGAAGCCCATGAGCCTGATCGTGGGTCTCTTTGTGGTCTTTTTCTATTTACCCATTGACAACAACCGGTTCGCCGGAGCAGTGATAGAGTCGCTGGCCCTGGCCAAGTGGTACGCCGAGGAACATGTGATTCTCTGCCTGGTTCCGGCCTTTTTCATCGCAGGAGGAATTGCCTGCTTTGTCTCCCAGGCGGCAGTGATGAAATATTTAGGAGCCGGGGCGAAAAAGGTCTTGGCCTATGGTGTTGCCTCGGTCTCAGGTACCATTCTGGCAGTGTGCTCCTGCACCATTTTGCCCCTTTTTGCCGGTATCTGGAAGCGAGGTGCCGGCCTTGGTCCGGCGGTAGCTTTTCTTTACTCCGGACCTGCAATTAACATCCTGGCCATAGTACTCACCGCCAGGGTGCTGGGGCTTGCCATCGGCATAGGTCGTGCCGTGGGCGCAGTGGTGTTCAGCATTGTTATCGGCCTCCTGATGTATCTAATATTCAGAAAAGAAGAACAAGCCAAGGCGGAGGCGGCCATGATGATGCCTGAACCCGAAGTTGCGAGGCCCCTGTGGCAGAATGTTACCTACTTCGCCGCCATGGTGGGAATTCTTGTTTCCGCCACCTGGGGGAAACCTGCTGAACCCGTAGGCGTGTGGAACGCTATCTACAGTGTCAAGTGGTATTTGACCGGTGGCTTTGCAGTGCTGCTGGGTATTCTTCTGGTGACCTGGTTTCGGGTGAAAGCATACAAGGTGGCTATTGCCGGAGCTGTTGTCCTGACGCTGGCAATTCTCTTCCCCCACGAGCCCCTTGTGGCTTTTTCCGCCGGGATCATTGGCATAACGGTTATAACCACCACCACCCGTGGAGAAACCGAGAGCTGGTTTCTCTCAACCTGGGACTTCACCAAACAGATCATGCCCCTTCTTTTTGCCGGTGTGCTGGTGGCAGGTCTTCTCTTGGGTCGCCCCGGCTCTGAGGGGCTTATTCCCTCACGCTGGGTGAGCGGTCTGGTGGGCGGCAATTCGGTGGGTGCGAACCTGTTTGCCTCGGTTGTCGGTGCCTTCATGTACTTCGCCACTCTTACAGAGGTGCCGATTCTCCAGGGTCTTCTGGGTGCTGGCATGGGCAAAGGCCCTGCCCTGGCTCTGCTCCTTGCCGGCCCGGCTCTGAGCCTGCCAAACATGCTGGTGATCCGAAGTGTCATGGGAACTAAGAAGACGGCTGTTTTCGTCAGCCTGGTAGTTATAATGGCAACAATAAGCGGGCTGATCTTCGGCCGCTTTTTCGCCTAAATAGTTTCAACTCTGACGCTATGCGCTCTGCGCCATGCGAATTACAAGGAGGTACAGTAAAATGGAAATCAAAGTACTCGGTCCTGGATGTCCAAAATGTCAGACACTTGAGAAGAACACAAAAGATGCAGTTGCTGAACTTGGCCTCGACGCCCAGGTCGGAAAGGTAACCGATATAAATGAGATCACCAATTACGGCGTCTTCATGACTCCAGGCCTGGTTGTCGATGGAGAAGTGAAGATCGTCGGCAAGGTGGCCAGCAAAGATGAGATTAAGAAGATCCTTAGCAAGTAATTTTCTTAGCTACGGAAAAATAAACCTATTTAGCCGCTCTGACAGGTCCTTGCTGGGGAAAAACCATGAGTCGACCAATTGGCTTGGCTGGCCCCCAGCGACTAGACTGGCTAACCGGCTTCACTGAATCAATTGGTTAAACCGTCTCAAGCTATTTCTAAGAGGATGTGGCAGTGAGTCCAACAGATGATTTCACTAAGATCAAGGTAGGCAAGTTCACTGTGGGCATTGTTGGCTTGCAAGAGGCACTGGAGGAGACCGCCCAAAAGGAGTTCTCCTCCGATGAGGAGATAGCCGACCACCTACTGCAAGTACTCAAGAAAAAGAATTATGTGCCGCCAAAATCGGAAGCGGATCATGCCCGGGCCTTTCTGCGGGAATACAAGAAATTCAAGGGTGAACCTTTTGAGATGGAAAAACCTCAGGGGCTAGAGGTGAAGATCCTCGGTCCCGGCTGCCCCAACTGCGAGAAGCTGGAGCAAATGATCTTCAGGGTGATGGCGGACTCCAACATAGCCGGCGACGTGGAACACGTGAGAGACCTAACGGAGATCGCCAACTATGGACTGGTCCCTACACCTGCGCTGGTAATCAACGGTGAAATCAAGTCCTCCGGCAGACTGCCTCAGGAGAGACAGGTTATCCAGTGGCTCAAAGAGGCATTGGAGGATCAGTACATTGGGGAATCTAAATGAATCTGAAGAAAGTATTACTTGAGCTGAGCGTTCAAGATGTCCAGGAAATACTGGCGATCGACCTGGACGAGGACCCGGAAAAGGCCCTAGCTTTTATCCGGGAAAAACTGGCCAAGCAGGTGAAAAAGGCTTTGCAACCCCATTGAGTGCCGGTTTTCGAGGCCAGTTACGGCCCGGCTCAAAAGGACCGTTTTACTCGCTGATTGAGTGGATTTAAGCAACATGTTACCAAATCTTGTACATGTTTCTTGGAGCCAATAATGTGAATTAAGGGATGTAATCCAAAGTTTTATTTAAAGGCTAGTTCGAGTTGAAATTAGTCATTAGAAGGTTGGCTTTTTTTCAGTAGGTTAAGCAGGTACTCCTTCGGTACCACATTGGAAGATGTAACATCTTCCCGGATATATAGCCTTCAGCCCATGCCATAGTATTTCCTCTGATCTGCTCCTGGCTCTAAATCATGACCGTTGACGCGAATTGAAGGTGAGCCGAGGAATTTCAGTTCCCTCGCCTTTTCTCTCTTTTGTGCGCAAAGAATCTCCTGAACCATTTCACTGATGCGAGCTCTTTCAAATGATTTCAATGGAATCGGGTGGGCAGGTGAGCCAGATACTGGAACCCACACCTAAAGACATGGCGGTCAAGTCTTCCTTTGAAATGAGAACGCAAAGAGGCAGGCCTACGTCAACCAGGGCCCGCACCTTTTTTTTCTCATCGGTCAACTGCACCAAACGACCTTTGAAGCAGTTCGCCGGAGGTGGGTAGTGTGCCGCTTGACTTACCTTAATGGCACTTGGGTCTATGGCTATGCGAACCGGTCCTGTCTTTCCACTAGTGATACCCAGTTTCAACTTGTTCTGCACCAGGCAATAGGGATCACCGTTTTCGCCCGGCAAGATCTGCCCGCTGAATATATTTTCGTAGGTGGATTTCGCCAACCTACCCTCGAAAAGAAAGACAATTTCATCCGCAAGCCTTGCCGCCTGGTTCATGTCATGGGTGGTGAAAATAACTGAGATGTTTTTGTCCTGGTTGATCTCCTGGACAATCCTCTCTATGGCTATCTGGTTTTCCACGTCCACACTGGCAGTTGGTTCGTCAAAGAGGATCACCTCTGGCGAGCAGGCGAGAGCTCTGGCGATTGCAATCCTTTGTGTCTCTCCACCCGAAAGGTTGTGCGCCCGAGCGTGCTTAAATTCCCGCATGCCCACCAGATCCAACAATTCGTCGATCACTTTCTCTCGTCTCTGTTTCGGAACCTTTCGGATATTCAGGGGAAATTCCAGATTTTTCTCTACGGGAACGGTAAACATGATGGGATGCTGTTGCACCACGACGACCCTGCGGCGCAGATCCCTCAGTCTATTGTTCTCGTAGTCAACCTTTTTACCTTGAAACCATACCTCTCCAAAAGTTGGCCCCGAAAGAAAGGAAAATATCTCCAGAAGCGTGGTCTTGCCAGCGCCGTTGGGCCCCAGAAGTCCAACGATTCGTCCCGCTTCAACCGAAAGATGGGGCAGATCAAGGACTGTCCGATTACCGTATATCTTTTTTAAATTATGCAACTCGTACAACATGGCATTCTGTTTACTTATGATTACTACGGTTTTTGCTTGGACAATCTTCTAATAGCCTTTGATACTATGGCTTCCCTGAGACAGGGGGAACTCTGAGGCAAAGTGCATCTGAGCCACCGGTGTTTTGCTCTGGCAGTCTGGAATTCCCTTTGTCTGCATCGGCGATAGCCATTTTAATGACTATGAGCCGTAGTACAATTGAGGCGAATATGCATCTTTGGCGATGAGCTCTCCCTGGCCCATTTGGATTTATCATTATGGCATCCAGGCCGATTTCGGAAGAACCTTCTTTTTCAAGGTTAAGGCGTGCATTCCCCTTGTCATACCCGGGCTCTTCCCTGGATATAATTGAAAAAAATGTTCAGCCCGAAACTTACGGTGAGGAGGACAATCCCCAGGGCCACACTCAGGACAAACTCACCTTTGTCATACTCCAAAGCCATTGCTGTAGTCATATTGCGGGTAAAACCTTTGGCATTCCCACCTAGCATCATACTGATACCAACCTCGGCAATGACCCTGCCAAAAGCGGCTATAACGGCAGCCACGATGGCGAAGCGCGCTTCTCTGATAATAACCCAGGCTGTCTGCAGCGCGTCCGCCCCCAAAGTCATGGCTGTTTTGCGGTAACGCTCGTCGATTCTGCTGATGGCCGAGATAGTGAACACGGTTATGATTGGGATGATGAGGATCACTTGACCGATAATCATGGCTTTCTGGGTGTAGAGTAAATCAAGTACGCCCAGGATTCCTCGCCGTGAGATGAAAGCATAAACAAAAAGCCCTACTACCACCGTGGGCAGAGCCAGCAGCGTATTGAGAGTGGTGATGAGCAAACGCTTTCCCGGGAATTCCCGAAAAGCTATGAGCAATCCCGCCGGAACCCCGACTATGCTGGCAATGATCGTTGAGCTGGAGCTCACTTTGAGCGAGACGGAAACGATTTCCACCAGTTCCGGATCAATAGACCAGAGAAGCAAGAGGGCGGAAAAGAGGCTGTCCAAAAGAAATTCCATGCTTTACCTTTGTGTTCTGCTGAGAAAATGGTTCACACTTCTCTACGGTCACTTTGCATCGGAAACGGCGTCCGGGTAAAAAGCCTGATGTCCCTGAATTTGGTATCGGGCAATCATAGCCTGTATCCTTGGCGATACGAGCCATTTGGCAAACTGGTCGGCCAAGTCAAACTTGACGTGTGGGTACTTCTTTGGATTAACGGGAATTATTCCGTAGGGGTTAAAAAGAAGAGAATCTCCCTCACAGAGGATGTCCAGATCCAGACCTTGTTCCCTGCCGAATTTGTAATTCAGATAGGTACCCCGATCAGTAAGAGCATATGCTTGCTTCTCTTCAGCATAGGTCAGGGTTTTACCCATGCCTTGCCCAATGGAGAAGTACCACTTGCCCAGTCCACCTGGATAAACAAAAGACAGCTTTTTCTTCTTGCCCTTACTCACAATTTCGGTGCTGGTTGTGGTCAAAGGAATCCCGCTTGCCTTCCACAAAGCCTGCTCCTTGGTGTGGGTGCCGCTGTCATCCCCCCTGGAAACAAAGGGAGCCTCTTTACCGGCAATCATTCTTAAGGCCCGGGTTGCATCCTTTTTGCCTTTGATGGCTGCTGGATCGGCCGCCGGACCAACAATGACAAAATCGTTGTGCATTACCCCCAGCCTGTAGGCGCCGTAACCGTCGGCCACGAATTTATCCTCTCTTGCTTTAGCGTGTACAAAGATGATGTCAACGTTGCCGTCCGTGCCGTCTCGTATGGCCGCACCAGTTCCCTTGGCGAAGACCTTGATTTTTATACCAGTGTCCTTCTCCAGTTCTGGCAGCAACACGTCCAGAAGGCCGGAGTTCTCCGTGCTGGTGGTGGTGGACATCTTGATCACCTTTTCAGCGGCATCTACGGGACTAAAAGCAAGGATTACAAGAGCTGCAGCATGGATAAACAACAAACCTTTCTTCATTGCTTCTTCTCTTTTCTAGCTTCGAAAAACAACCTGTCCCGATAGACTCAGATCGTACCCGGAAAATTTGTCGCTTAAACGAATAAACTCCTCATCGCGGAGGAGGGCCAGCAGCTTCTGGACACTGCGGCTGAAGAAGACATCTTTGCGCATGATGAAATCGTAGCGTTCCCAACGCACTGGTACCTGATCCAAACCCAGCATTTCTGCAACCGCGGCGATTGCCAGGCCCGCATCGGCCCTTTCCCCCAATACCTCCAGGGCCACATCGAGGTGACGGGCGAATTCTGTCTCATACCCTGGAATCTGATCGCCGCTGATACCTTGTCGTTCTACCTCCTGATCCAAAAGCAAGCGGGTTCCGGTGCCCTTTTTACGGTTAGCGATCCGCAGCCTCCCGCTGGCTAGATCAGCCAGTTCCTTGATCCCTTTTGGGTTACCGCGAGGCACTAATACCGCCTGCAATCTCTTGCAAAAGTTAACCAAGACCACGTTATTGCCAAATTCCTCTTCCACGTAGGCGAAGTTGTACTCGTCTCCATCCGACTCCAGCAGGTGACAAGAGCAGATGTGACATAAATTCTCCTTAAGGGCCCTAATTCCTCCCATGCTTCCCAGATTACTGAAGAGAGGAAGGGGAAGTGGATGGCGTCGAGCAAAAACTTCCAGAAGCTGGTCTAGTAATAAGTCGTTACTACCGGTTATTATAAGTAAGTTTTGGTAAGCATCTGGAGTCTTCTCATCTGCAGGATAGTTCTCGGTGTGCAGCTCCAGCCACCTGTCCACTAGGTGGCGTTGAAAAAGCCATTTGCCCGTAACCTTGGTGGCAGGCAACCCCTTGGCGGTGATGAGGTTGTATATCTTTTTTTCATTTATTCCAATATATTGTGAAACTTCCTTAGTGTTCATCAAAGATTTCATGGTTTAATCCTTAAGGTAAGCTGATAGGGCCAAGAGATTGAATCAGGTGATCATTTTTTGCTTATGACTTTATTACCATAAGCGGATAATCATGTCAAAGAAGAAACGAAAAATAACAAATTATAACTTACTTTTCTCTCTTGATACGCTTTTGGTGAGATTGTTCTAGGAACTTGCTAAGGAGGAAAGGGGATTCTGACGGCGCGTCTCCGGCAGTATTTTCTAATCATATGTTCTTTGACAAAATGCTAAGAATATCCTTGACAACCTTTCTAGATACCAAAATATCTTATTCTAGCTTATATATAGGAGGTCAGATCGAAAGAGTTTAGCAGGGTCATGAAGGCCTTTTCAGAACCTAATCGAGTGAAATTCTCAAGATGTTGCGCAGCATCGAGTGATGTGCGTCTTCAAGATTAAATCGCCCTTTCTGCAGAGGAGTCTGGCCAATGTATTTCCCAGTGTCGGGAATTGAGGTTCAACCTGCTATTCCCTTGGTCGTTGCTTTCTTCGTATCCTTCTTTACCTCTATGGGAGGCGTTTCTGGGGCCTTTCTGCTTCTTCCTTTCCAGGTGAGTGTGCTCGGTTTTGTAAGCCCGGCCGTGAGTCCCACCAACCTCATTTTCAACATAGTAGCCATACCCAGCGGGGTTTATCGTTACATACGTGAGGGGCGCATGGCATGGCCTCTCACCTGGGTTATAATAATCGGCACTCTGCCAGGCGTCCTTATTGGTGCTATTTTTCGGATTAAATATCTGCCTGATCCCAAAGCCTTTAAGCTCTTTGTCGGTTGTGTCCTCCTCTATATTGGTGTCCGTATGCTATATGAGTTGGTTCACAAAAAAGGGGTAGGTAAAGAAAAACTTGAGGCCATGGAGGAGAAATTCAAACAGCGGGTGGCCCAGATGCGCCAGCAGCAGAAGGCCAAAGTGGCCGCTGGGCTGCCAGCCAATGCAGTTGTCAAGACCGTATCTGCTTCCATCGGTAGAATTGAATACGAATTCTACGGAGAGACCTATGCTTTCAACACTTGGGTCCTGCTACTTCTCACCTTCATCGTTGGTATCGTAGGTGGAACCTACGGCATCGGCGGCGGCGCCATAATAGCCCCCTTTCTCATTACCTTCTACTCGCTACCGGTTTACACCATAGCTGGTTCCGCCCTTATGGGTACCTTTCTTACTTCCATTGTTGGCGTGGGCATCTACACTATTATTGCTCCAATGTACGCTCACACCGGCCTAGCCATCGCCCCCGATTGGAAATTGGGGATTCTCTTCGGGCTCGGCGGTTTTGCAGGCATGTACTGCGGGGCCAGGGCACAGAAATTTGTGCCAGGCAAGGTCATTCGGTGCATCTTAGGACTTCTAATAACCTTCTTGGCCCTGCGATATGTCCTCCAATATTTTTATTGATGCTTTAGCATTTCAACTCTTGAGGTCGAAATGTTTTCTACACTTCTCTCCACTCTTATTGAGCCACCTACTTGAGATCAAATCCTACTGTTAAAAGTCCTGAGCAAAAACCACACAATTTTGCTCAAAAGTAGCCCTCCACGTTGCCTGCAGAGACTGCAGGAGTTAATCTGTCTCTAAAAACATACGCAATTGGGAATTCATCCCCATATCGGTGAGAAGGAATAAGACAATGCAAGCAGAACACTTATTAGCTAAAAATTCACACGTCCAGCCTGCAAAGGTCAATGCAGAAGACTTACGCCAGCAGATCCGCGACAAGTACTCTGAGGTAGCTTTAATGCCCCAGAAGGGTTTTCACTTTCATACAGGAAGCTTCCTGGCCATTATGCTTGGCTACAATGCCACCCTGCTTGATGGTCTTCCCTCAGGCACGGTGGAATCTTTTGCTGGTACGGGAAACCCATTTTCCATGGGAGATCTCAAGCCTGGCGAAATAGTCCTAGACATCGGCAGCGGGGCGGGCTTCGATTCTCTAATTGCTGCCCGGCAAGTGGCTCCCGACGGCAGAGTTATCGGAGTGGACATGACTGACGCTATGTTGGAAAAAGCTGCCGAGGGGGCACGCCAGATGGGTTTGACTAACGTTGAGTTCTTCAAGGGGTTAGCGGAAAAGTTGCCTGTTGAAAACGGGTCCATCGATGTAGTCATTAGCAACGGGGTGATAAACCTATGTCCGGACAAAGAGGCGGTGATGAGTGAAGTTTATCGCGTCCTGAAGTCCGGAGGAAGGTTTCAAATTGCCGACATCGTTGTTCAGAAGGAGGTTCCGCAGAGTGCCAAAGACAATATTGATCTCTGGTCCGGGTGAATCGCGGGCGCTCTGCAGGATGCAGAGTGGCGCTGGGTTCTAGATCGTGTCGGCTTTAATGGAATCAGATGGGGCAAGCAGGTGGATGTTTTTTCCGGCTCCAAGCACGAGTCGTCTGCCGCAGAATTCAATACTTTCGGCGTGACCTTCTCGGGTTTCAAATAATAAAGAAAGGTAGAACCTATCTAAAATCTCAGATCTCCTCCCTTGACTTCATTTTTGAGGGAGTTAAGCTTGGAATATACTGTAACGCGGAGGTGTGTTATGGAAAAAAGATATCTATTTGAAACCTTCAGCTCCGACAGTGGGAGCTTTGACCATGAGTTTACCGATTTTTTGAACACCAAAGAAACGGATAGATGGGAGGTTCAGGAGTGCTCATACTGCCATGACACCTTAGGCAGCAAAATGTACGCCTCCTGCCTTTTCAAAAGGACGAGTTAGAGCGAAAAAGACGAAGCCCGCCGCAAGGCGGGCTTTTTTTATGGGCTATCTTGGACATCAAAGATTTAAGATTTCAGATATGAGATTGTAGATTTTAAGACACAATATAAGGAATTGAAAATCCTAAATCCGCAATCTACAAATGAAACACTACCATCTTTAGCTCGGTCATCTCTTCCACCGCATATTTAGGGCCCTCTTTGCCAAAGCCACTCTCTTTCAGTCCCCCGTAGGGCATTAGATCAACCCGCCACTGAGGTCCCCAGTTGACCATTAGATTACCGCTGTGAACCTGACGAACAAACTTCATGGCCCAGTCCAGATTGCGGGTGAAGATGCCGGCACTGAGTCCATACTTGGAATCATTGGCCATAGCTATGGCTTGGTCGATGTCTTCGAAACGAGTTACTGCCACGGCAGGCCCGAAAAGCTCGTCGCAGGATATTCTCTCCTTGGCATCCACATCAGCCACCACCGTTGGAGCCACTAGATTTCCTTGACGGCCACCTCCTGTAAGCAATTTGGCACCACCCTTGACCGCCTCATTGATCCAGCTTTCAACCCTTACAGCATCACTCTCGCGGATCATGGGACCCATTCGGGTTGACTCTTCCAAGGGGTTGCCGGTGACAATAGCTTCTACCTCAGGTGTGAGAGCGTCGAGGAAATCCCCATAAACCCGCTGGTTGACCAGCACTCTCTGGGTTGAAATACAGACCTGGCCGGCGAGGGCATAGCCGGTTGCTGCGGTGGCTTTAGCCACCTCCTCCAGGTCGGCATCCTCCATTATGATCAAGGGAGAATTGGATCCCAACTCCATGGTTACTTTTTTGATACCGGCTACCTGACAGATTCTTTCACCTACGGTAGGACTGCCGGTAAAAGAGATCTTGCGCACCCGGGGGTCTTTGCACAGTTGCTCTCCCACTGAACCTCCGGGGCCCGTAATACATTGAATACCTTCGGAAGGCAGACCCGCTTCCAGGAGCAACTCGGTGAATCGAAGGCCAGAAAGAGGAGTGTCTGATGGCGGTTTGGCAACCACCGCATTACCGGCTGCCAGTCCCGGCCCCACTTTGTGACAGAGAAGATTGAGGGGAAAATTAAAGGGACTGATGGCAACCACTACCCCGCATGGCACTCGTAAGGTAAAGCCAAATTTTCCCTTTCCTCCTGAGGCTGCATCAAGGGGGATGGTCTCACCCCGGATTCTTTTTGCCTCCTCGGCAGATAGCTCTATGGTTTCTGCAGCCCGGACTACCTCGAATCTTGATTCCCACAGGGCTTTGCCTGACTCCTGGGAGATGAGACGAGCAAATTCTTCCTGCCGTTCCATGAGCAGACCCGCTGCCTTCATTAGGATGCTAAAGCGTTGGTAGGCGGGGATTTCAGCCATGACTCGTGCCCCCCTGGTAGCACTCTCGAGTGCTTTTTCTACTTCCTGTTGAGTCGCATTAGGTACGGTATCCACCACTTCGCCATTATATGGGTTGAGAACTTCGATCTTCTCCTCGGTGTCTATCCACTCCCCTGCGATGTACATTTTCATGAGTCACTCCTTGCGAAAAAACTTTAGTTATCTGCTGACATATTTTAGAAAATCTAACTCCTAGTGAAAAGGTGTGGCTTTCTGTCTTATCCATGATTAATATAATTTATTACTTAATTTAGTGGTACAGGCAAATAACCAAGGATATTTTGTTTCCTCGACCTTCAGTGCATATCGAGATTGTCTGATGAACCGCATTGCATGCGAGCCCTACATTGAAGCAGTTTCCAACCGCCTCCAAAAGCTAACCGAGGCCAACCACTCCCTGGCGGCAATAGAATCCCTCGATGAACTCTTCCCACGGCTTCTGGATCTGGCCAAGGAGGTGACAGATGCAGAAGCTTCGTCGCTCATGCTCTACAATTCAGAGAGCCACCTGCTGGAATTCGCCTCGATTAAAGATGATGTGATGGGAGATAGGGCAGATGATGTCCTCATGAGCTCTGTGAAGCTAAAGATGGGCGAAGGAATAGCAGGCTGGGTTGCCAAGAACCGCAAGGCCGTTATGGTCGAGGATGCGCAAAAAGACCCTAGATTCTCCAAGCGGGCCGACAAGCAGAGCGGTCTTGTAACCAGAACAATGCTCGCCGTACCCCTGATTCACCAGGAAGAGCTCTTGGGCGTACTCAATGTTCTCAACTCCAGGGACAAACCTTTTTTCGATACCGAGGATCTCGCACTTTTGGAAAGTTTCGCTGACCTGGCCGCCGTAGCCATAACACGCTCTAGGCTGGTTGAAGAGCGGATAGAGCAGGAAAGATTAAGGGCGGAACTAAAAGCTGCGGCCAAGATCCAGAAACTTTTCTGGCCGCAACTCCCAGAGTTGGGAGAAGGAAGCCATGTATGGGCCTTCTCAAAGGCAGCGGCCTCTGTTGGGGGTGACTTATACGATGTAATCCCCATGCCCGACGAGAGTTGGCTGGTTTACGTTGCTGATGTCGCTGGGAAGGGGCTCCCGGCAGCACTCATTATGGCGGCACTTTCCGCCAAGATCCGCAGTGAAGCGCCACTGCACAGAGAGGTGAACCAATTGCTGGCCAATGTAAACAAGGCCATGCATGAACTGATGGCTGAAGAAGGCTTTTTCGCCACTATAGTTTTGAGCAAATATTGGCCCCGGAGCGGGAGAGTGCAGACCGTGCGGGCCGGTCATCTGCATCCCCTGTGGATTAGTAATCAAGGGTTTCGTGATGTTCCAAAACTTAACGGCATCCCCTTGGGCGTGGAATTGGGAACTGAGTACGAGAGAACAGAGTTTGCCCTGTCAGCCGGAGAATCTATTCTGTTCATAACAGACGGGGTCACCGAGGCTGAAAATGAAGAAAATCAGTTGTTCGGCAATGACCGTTTAACTGACTATTTCGGCGTAGCTAAAGGTCCCCCTTATGCACAAGGTCTATTAGAAAGAATAGATTCCTGGCGTGGCAATGCTGCGGCTAACGACGATTTGACCATAGTGGAAATCTGGCGTGATCCTCCAAAAACTACCTAAGATCCTTGAGCCAGGTGGCAAAGCGCAGGGCGAGACCGTCAGGGCCGGCAATGATGAAATCCCGCAAGCCGTAATAACGGTCCTCTATGGGGCTTAAAATTTTTGCTCCCTTTTTGTTGGCAAGTCTCCAGTATTCGTCCACATTCGGGACCATGACCCTTATGTTACCGATGGGGTTTACCGGGGGAGGAGGGGTACCCGGGACTTGCGACAGGAACAGGCGAGCATCCTCCCACTTGAGCTCCATAAAGGTTCCCTCATCTCGCAAAACTTCAAAGCCGTAGATCTGGTAAAACTCACTGGATTTTTTTATATCCTGGACGTAAAGGGCAACAACGAGCTGCTCCCCTTGATTTACATAGCTTTCCATAAAAATACCTCTGGACCTTGGCTCCTATATTTACCGCCTGCGAAGTCCTTTCAGAATCTGGATGCACTCAAACTTACATCTGCTCGGGCCCAGGCAATCTCAGCGCGTTTTTTTGCGTCTGCCGCTGCTTCTATTTTACCTTGAGCTACCAGACTCTTATGGAGACCATAGAGGGACCAGCCGTTCTCAGGATAATGAAGTAAATCCTGGCGGTATACTTTTTCCGCCTCAGCAGGTCGCCCCGCATCCAGCAAGATAGCGCCGAGAGACTGCCGCACCGGTATGAGCCAGGGTGGGGGTTCGTCGTAGTTTAATTCCTCTTCCAGACGAACACCTCTTTCCAGGTGGCTGATCGCTTTGTCGTAGTCACCTCGCTTGGCGGCCAATTCGCCTGCCAGTACCTCACTGGCGATTTGCATTAGACTCCAGGTGGTATTTATATCCCAAATGGTCACCTCTCTCAAAGCAGGATCGGAGGCTATCAACCCCAGTTGGTTCAATTCGTCCTGAGCTTCCTGCAACCGGCCCTTTCTGGTGAAAGCCATCCCCCGGGCATAATGGTAGACTCCTCTGGGATAGATTAGATCTTGTGGTGGGGCTGGTTCGGCCAGGATGTCATCCCATTTGCCAAAGCGGATGAAAGCGTAAAGGGGTGTTATCCAGAAGTGCTGAAGGGTGCCAAATCCAGGTTCTCGCATCATTTGTTTATCCGTGTGCATTGACATGTCGCGGGCTACCTCAATCGCTTTCTCACTTTGCCCCTCCATGGATGCAGTGGCTACCAGGAAGTGGTAGTTGTGGGGCATATACAATATTGGGTACAGGCCAAGAGCTTTGGTTTTGGCCGCATAGCCCTGGTCAGATTTGATTGCCCGTTCGTTGGCGAGGGAACCTTCATGATAGTGTCCAGTTCGGATGTAAATGTGCGAGGGCATGTGAACCATGTGTCCGATGCCAGGTACCAGATCGCGGAGACGATCAGCGCTCGCCAGCCCTCTTTCAGGGTTTGGTGAGGCCTCAACAGCATGAAGATATAGATGGTTGGCCCCCGGATTGTTGTGGTCAAGCTTTAAGGCAAATTCGAGTACAGTTAAAATCTCTTTTGTCCAGGGCTGGGGTTTGCCGTCTTCCTGCCAGTAGTCCCAGGGGTGTAGTACCATCAGGGCCTCGCCGAAGAGGGTGGCTGCATCGGAATCGTCGGGAAAATTGCGGGCGACCTCGCGCATTGCGTTGGCATAGGCCACATCCAGCAGAGTGCGATCCTTGAGCGGCTCCGGCCCATATCTCTTAGCAAGGGCCTGGATGTAAGCCTGTTCTCTCGCGCTCACCCGGCTTGACAACTTGACCGCTTTCTGAACCCTGTCGTAGGCTTTTGGCACTGCCTCGTCCTCCATTAAGGCGTTTATATTTGGGCCCAGAACCAACGCCCCTCCCCAGTAACACATGGCACATTCTGGGTCGAGTCGCGCTGCCTCCATGAAAGCTCTTTCTGCCTCAGAGTGGTTGAACCCGTAGGCAAAGATCAAACCTTGGTCAAAGTAACGCTGGACCAGGTCGGAATCGGTTGTAATTGGGTGATGATGGCCCCCAAGATTGTCGAAAAGGACAACTTCGGAAGTGGGGGATTCGGCTGGAGCACTATAAACCTCGGAATGTTTTGCCTGTTCAGCTTTCCCAGTGGAACAACCGATCAGGCCAAAAATGGCAACAGCTATCGCTAAGGGGAAAGCAATTCTTTTCATTTCTTTCTCCTTCCATATTGAGCAGAATTTCAAATATTTAAATAAAACCAAAACCGTACTTCACAAAGAAGTCAATACGAAAAACCACCATTTGGGTAGGAATAAAGCACCTGCCACCCAATTAAAAGCCTTTAATACTACTAACTAGGTAGTTATTATTATAAAATCAGGGAGGCAGGATTCAATACCCGTGTTTCTAACTCTATCAAAGGGCGTCTGTATGGCTGAGGAGCAAGTCAAAAGAAAACTCACCGCTATATTTAGCGCAGATGTAAAGGGCTACAGTCGTCTTATGAGCGCGGATGATGCTGCCACTGTACGCACTCTGACCGAATATCGGGAAATAATGGCTAAGCTCATTGGCGGCCACCGGGGTAGGGTTGTTGATTCTCCCGGAGATAACCTGCTAGCTGAGTTTGCAAGCGTAGTGGATGCGGTTCAATGTGCCGTTGAAGTTCAGAAAGAGTTCAAAGTCCGCAACGCCGAACTACCTCAAGACCGAAGGATGGAGTTTCGTATCGGCATCAACCTGGGCGACGTCATTCATGACGGTGAGCGCATCTACGGCGATGGGGTAAACATTGCCGCCCGCATAGAGGGTTTGGCTGAAGCAGGAGGCATTTGCATTTCCAGAAACGCCTACGAGCAGGTTGACAATAAGCTAGCCTTCGAGTGTGAATACCTGGGAGAACACAGGGTGAAGAACATCTCCAAGCCAATAGAGGTTTACCGCGTGACGCTGGAACCTATTAAGGCCAGCATTGAGCGAAAACCACGGGTTAACCTGCTGCAGAAGATTGCAATCGCTATGTTCGCTTCTATGGTGCTTATAGCGGCTGGCTTGATTATCTGGAAACATTTGCAGTCGAATACCTCTAGCCCAGCTGATGTCGCCTACCAGGAAAAATTGGCTTCCCCATTTCCAGACAAACCCTCTATTGCTGTGCTACCTTTCCAAAACCTCAGCGGCGATGAGGAACAAGATTATTTTAGCGATGGAATTACTAACGACATCATCACCGATCTGTCAAAATTCAACCAGTTGTTCGTCATAGCCAGTAACACGGTGTTCACCTACAAGGGGAAAGCCGTCAAAGTCAACCACCTGAGCCAGGAACTGGGAGTACGTTACGTTTTGGAAGGCAGTGTGCAGAAGGCGGATGACAAAGTGCGGGTAAATGTTCAGCTAATTGAGGGTACCACAGGCCATCACCTCTGGGCTGAGCGTTACGACCGAGATTTAAAAGATCTTTTCGCCATACAGGATGAGATCATTCAGACAATCGTAAGAACCCTGGCTGTGAAGATCAGCGAGGCAGAGCGCAGGCGCGTAATGAGCAAGAGTAGGGGAAGCCTTGAAGCATACGACTATCTACTTCGTGGTTGGCACCACTATGATCGCAGAACCCGTTCAGCAAACAGCCAGGCGCGGCAAATGTTTAACAAGGCGATCGAACTAGACCCCAGATATGGTGCGGCCTATGTTGCCCTGGGGGTCAACTATTTCCAGGCTGTTAGCTACGGCTGGACCGAGTTTCCGGATAAGATGCTTCAGATAGTATACGATCTGGCGCAAAAGGCGTTAGCCTTAGAAGAGGCCGACGCCTCTGCTCACCGCTTGCTGGGCGCGGTGTATCTCCGGTGGGCACAGTATTATCTTGCAGCCAGCGAGCTGAGACGGGCGATTGAACTGAATCCCAACGATGCCATAAGCTACGGTGCGCTGGGTTCTGTCATGCTCTACTCGGGGAGGACGGAGGAAGCCATTCAGTCAATGGAGACTGATATGCGGTTCAATCCACATCTTGGGCCAGGTGACTTCATGGAGCTGGGACTGGCCTATTACCTCAAGGGGAGATACGAGGACTCCATAAGGATTCTGGAACGGGGTGTGGGCCAGAAGCCCGATTTCGTAGGGCATCACATAGGTTTGGCAGCGGCCTATGCACAGGCAGGCAAATTTCTTCAGGCCCGAGAAGCAGCTGGTACGATCCTCCGACTTTCTCCCTTCTTTGAAACCGAGTCATACGGATCGGCCTTTCGAAACCCGGCGGATCGCGCTGCCCTAATCGAGGGGCTTCACAAAGCAGGGCTCGATTAAGGGAAAATCCAATTATAGTGGCTGCGTACCTCAGAAAAATCAGTTGTCACTTCGGAGCTTCGTCCAATTCCGGTCAGCCTTAGGTATATAAGCGGCGGCGTTTTTCTTAAACTTATCCATACCGGACTTGCTCCAGGCCAGATAGAGTTTGCCATCAATGATCTTCCAAGCCTTCGGGTCGACGCCGGCAACCTTGCCGGCGACCATGGTCCCGGCTCAATAACCACCGTATTGGGGGGCATAGCGCTCCGGCTCTGAAGCAAAGAGGTCACGATTGGCTTCACTAGCAAAATGCCATTTGGCTTCGTTCCAAGAGTATGAGAATTCGCTCTTACCTTGAACTGCATCTCCCTCGGTAAAATAGGCCACTGGATCATATCCCTTGATGGCAACACCAAAAGAGTCTTTATTGACTTCTTCAAAAGCTGAAACTTGAGGGGCCCAGGTGCCCATTATGGCGGCCACCACGATCAATAAGAAAAATCTGGTGATTCTCTTAAAAGTGATGACATCCATGGCGAACCTCCTTCAATAAAATTTATGGGATTTTGAAAGTTTGAAAAATTTAAAAGGCGACCCGTCTACGCTAGAGCCATCACAATTCTGGCCGGGTTAAAAAGGTCGATAAAGAAGGATAACTTTTGGGTGAGTAGCTTTCAACACAAAAGCCGACTTTTTGGGTAGGACTTAGAGAAGAAACATCTGACTATGCAAAAATTCCCTAAAGAACTGGCCACTACTGAACAAATTTTTCTATCTTGGATTTTTCCTCTAGCCTCTTGACGTAGACATTTATCTCTTCTTGGATCTTTTTCTGCTTCAAGAATTCCCCCAGCCTCTCTTTAACATCTTCGTAAGGCACAGTGGTTTCAGCTGATTTGTCTGTAACCTTGATGAGATGATAGCCGAATCTGGTCTCAACCATACCACTCACTTCGCCGGGTTTCATGGCAAAAGCCGCTTCTTCAAAAGGTTTTACCATCTGCCCCCGGGTAAAATATCCTAGATCTCCACCCTTGGGGCCGGTTGGACCCTCAGAGTATTCTTTGGCAAGAGCACCAAAATCTTCACCTTTTTGAAGCTTTGCTTGCACCAAGTCGATCTTTTTCTGGGCCTTAGCCTTCTGCGATGCGTCCGCTTGGGGATCAACTTTGATCAAAATATGACTGGCCTTCACCCGTTCAGGTTGCTTGAAGGTCTCTGGATTGCCCTCGTAGAAAGCGCGAATATCACTATCAGAAACTGTGACTTTCGGAGCCACTTCATCCTCGATCAGTTTTTTTAAGGCCAGGTCGCGCTCGAGTTTTTCTTTTATGCTGGCTTCAGTTAGGTTCATTCTAGTCAAGGCATTGTTGAACTCTACTTCGTTTGGAAATTGGGCTTTCAAGGAGATTAATTGCTCATTTACTGCCTCTTGCGAGATTTTGATGCCCTTCTTCTGGCTTTCTTGGTAGAGCAACTCACGAGCGATCAAATTCTCGAGAACTTGACTTCTGATTTGATCAAGCTGGGTAACATCTGGCAAGCGCCCTGAACCCCTCAACCGATCGATAACTATTTTCATCTGATCATCAAGCTCAGCCTGAGTTATAACTGTACCATTTACCGTGGCCGCTTTGTCCGTTGGCGGTTGCGTTTCTTCTGCCCATATCACTGACGGCAAGGTTGTTAGGGCCATAAAAAATAATAGAAGGACAAATGAACTTGCTCTTTTAGTATGCATTCCCATAACTCCTTATTGATTCTATGCTGGCTTATTGGTAGGAAGTTTCTTGGTTTGGTGTTGACGAGAGTAGCTGGCTCACTTGCCTTCTTTCTTTGCAATGTAGCGGCGCAGAGGGCAGGTGCAATAATGCGATTCAGCATAGCCCAAAGAAAATGTGCATTCCCCTGGATTTTCCTCCAAGCACTTTAAATAAGATTTCATACCAACGTCTTCAGCTTTACAAAGAGTCTTCAACCCGGATTTATAGCAGACAAAATCCTTCGGGCACTTCATTTGGCCAATGATCTCTTCAAGCTTCCTTTTAGTGGACTCTTCCATACCCACGTACTCCCGTGATGCAACTAGCATACCATAGTTTACTGGATGATTAAATGAGGGATTAGGTAGAATGGATGGAACTAACTCGCAGCTGCGCCCTCGGCCTTCTCCTGCCTGGCTTTTATGTACAGTGGAGACATATTTCGCAGTGTTTGGACCACTTCTTCCAAGACCTTCAGGAAGCGGTCAATCTCGGCCTCAGTGGTATCCCGGCCAAAGGTAATCACCAGCGTGCCCTGGGCATCGGCAAAGTCACGACCGATAGACAACAACACGTGCGAGGCTTGCAGAGCTCCAGCAGCACAAGCAGACCTGGTAGAAACAGCAATATTTTCCTCGTCCAGCATCAAGACGATTCCCTCCCCTTCAATATATTTTACCGACACCGAAACCAGGTTGGGCAGCGCGAGTTCCGGATGGCCGTTGATAAGGATATCCTCAATGCGACTCTGCAAACCTTCAGTCAACTTTTGCTTGAGCTTTAGTGCATGTTTGATCCGAAATTCCATCTCTCGCGTGGCGAACTCGGCAGCCACGCCCATACCGATGATACCGATAAGATTCTCAGTGCCGGCCCGCTTGTTGTTCTCCTGGACACCTCCATCCAAAAGGGGCCATATTCTGGTGCCTCTCCGGATGTAGAGGCCACCCACTCCCGAAGGTCCGTAGAACTGATTGGCAGCAAAGCTGAGTAGATCCACCCCAAGTTTTTGGACATCCATTGGGACAACACCTACTGAATCCACCGCATCAGAGTGAAAGATAACTTTTTTTGCTCTGGTGATCTCCCCTATCTCCTCAATGGGTTGGATGGTTCCAATCTCATTATTGCTGTGCATGATGGTTACCAGGATAGTATCATCCCTGATGGCATCAGCCAAATCGTTGGGGTCCACCCGCCCGTATTCGTCAACTGGAACAGATGTCACCCGAAAGTCCATCATTTTAAGAGCCCTGAGGGTTCTTAAAACAGCGTTATGTTCAATGTTCGAGGTAACGATATGTTTACCCTTACTTTCATTGGCAAAGGCAACCCCTTTCACGGCATGATTAATCGATTCAGTCCCCCCGGAGGTAAAAACCACTTCTTTTAAAACAGGACTGTTGATCAGCCTGGCCACCTGTTCCCGTGCCTGTTGCAGAGCAGCTACAGCCTCATCACCGAGCTGGTGTTGACTTGAAGGATTGCTATAGTTCTTCTTGATAGCCTCAATCATGGCATCCTGCACCTCCGGCAGGAGGGGATTAGCCGCAAGGTGGTCTAAATTTAAAATACTCACCGAATTACCTCCTAATGAGCCTCGTCTAGTTCGCGACCGCAGTTGGTACATGCCGGAGCTTTCTCATCCGCCTCCACATCACAATAGGGGCAGTAACATGCATCACCATGATTGTGCTCATGCTTGTCACTTCTTTTGGGCCCGTCTCTGACTATGCCTGCCTTCTTGTCCTGATAATCTCTTATAGCCAGTTGCAGGGCATCGGCACCAAGGTTGGAGCAGTGCAGTTTGTTCTTCGGGAGACCCTCAAGCGCCTGAGCCACTGACTTGTTGGTGATTTGCTGGGCCTCCACTATAGTTTTACCTTTCGCCATCTCGGTAATAATGCTGGATACAGCAATAGCGGCACCACAACCGAAGGTGAGGAAACTAATATCATCGATGGAGTCGTCCTTAACCTTAATGTAGATGGTCATCATGTCGCCACATATGGGATTGCCAACTTCTCCAACTCCATCTGCATCTTTCATTTCACCCACATTTCTGGGATTCTTGAAATGGTCCATAACTACTTCTGAGTACATGTATGTGCCTCCCTAGTTGTATCCGAATAAATAGGCTTAGAGATAAACTAAGTAAAGATTGCCCATTGTCAACGGCAGCATATCACTCAGGCTTCGCAGGGATACAGTTCAATAAAGCCTATCGATCAAGTAGAAATTAATATAACACTAAAGGAGAAAAGATGAAAGGGTGGCGGTGTGAGAGCATGACAGAATTGTTGCAGGCAGCGAGAGTAAGCCAACATTGAAAGTTTGATAAAATCAAACAAAAAATTGTTTTTTTTCTCAAGGCCCTCTTGCAAATTGCCTGGAAATTCTTAATTTCATTAAAAGCAGTAATTACACTAAATAGTGTATTTTGCTGATTTGCTGAATAAATGTTCACCGAAAGCAGCTGATCTAGCAAGGTGAGGAGCCACGAGAAAAGTGTGTCGAACTGGTAGGGTTGCGCTCAATTTTACCTATTTGCTATGCTGAGATAAGTGAGACTATCTAAGTGAGATCATATGTCAGTTAAGTTTCAAGACTACTACGAAATCCTTGGGGCAAACCGGAATGCCAGCGAAGATGAGATAAAAAGAGCTTATCGCAAGCTGGCCCGCAAATATCACCCCGACGTCAACAAGGACAAAGGGGCCGAGGATAAGTTTAAACAGATCAACGAGGCCCACGAGGTACTGAAGGACCCGGAGAAGCGAAAGCTCTACGATCAGCTGGGCCCTGATTGGCAGGCGGGCCAGGATTTCAAGCCACCTCCTGGGTGGGAGAATGTCCATTTCGAGTTTGGCGGGCCTGGCGCGGAAGCATTTGATTTCGGCGGCGGTTTCAGCGACTTCTTCGAGATGCTCTTTGGTGGACGCATGGGTGGTGGAGGCCGCGCAAGTGCGAGGCAAGGTTCATGGGTGCTCCGTGGACAGGACCACGAGGCGGAGATCGAAATTGACCTTGAAAGCGCTTATCATGGGGTCACAAGAACCTTAACTTTGCAGGGACATGAGATAGATCCGCAAGGGCAGGTGCATCCTAAGGTCCAGAATATCCAGGTCAAGATACCGCCGGGAGTCACCGATGGCACCCGCATTCGCTTGGCAGGGAAAGGCGGAGAGGGTATGGGCGGTGGCCCTCCAGGCGATCTCTACCTCAAAGTGCATATTGAACCCCATCCACGCTTTACCCTAGATGGACACAACCTGCAGGTGGAGGTGCCCATAGCCCCATGGGAGGCGGCTCTAGGTGCCACGGTGCAGGTGGTGACCATGGACGGCGCGGTAAACCTCAAGATACCACCCGGCAGTCAAAGCGGGCAGAAGCTGAGGTTACGCGGAAAAGGCTTTCCCAAAAAAGGTGGTGAGCGGGGAGACCTTATTGCCCGGCTCAAAATCGTAGTGCCAAAAAATTTGACTGCCAGAGAAAAGGAACTTTTTGCAGAAATGGCTAAGGTGTCCAGTTTTAAAGCGCGGAAAGGATAGGGGAAGATGAGCGCCATTCGATACCAGATTGTGCATTATAGATATGAAAGCCGACCCGTATCGGAAGAGCTGCTTTCTGCAGGGGACCTAGCACGGCTCGCCCGTTTGCATCCTGAGATGGTGGATAAATTGATAGATTGGGGCTTAATAGATCCGGTGGAACGTGAGCCCCAGTTACTCTTTCCCGAGACTGCGGTGCCCAGGATCTGGCGAATTATGCGATTGCGCCGAGACCTTGGTATCAATTGGGCCGGCATCGGAGTAGTTTTAGAACTGTTAGACAAGATTGACCAAATGGAGCGAGAAATCGCCCGACTTCGCAGGCAGTTGTGAAGAGCTCTGGTGCATTGTTGAAATTTAAAAGAGTAATAATATCTTTTGGAGGAATTTTAAAATATGGACCCGAACAAATTAACCCAAAAATCGCAGGAAGCGCTTCATGACGCGCAAACCAGGGCTTTGCGCTACGGTCATCAGGAGGTTGATGGTGAACACCTCCTTTTGGCACTGCTGGAGCAGCCTGAGGGGCTAGTGCCTCGTCTTTTCAACAAAATGGACGTACCCGTTGAAGACCTGAAGGCTGAGGTAGAAGGGGAACTGCAAAAGCGGCCCAGCATCTCTGGACCAGGGACCGAGGCGGGCAAGATCTATGTGACCCAGCGACTTAACCGTCTGCTGATAAAGGCGGAGGAGGAAGCAAAAAGACTCAAAGACGAGTATGTTTCTGTGGAGCACCTTACTCTGCCCCTGATCGATGAAGGGAATGCCACTGCAGCCGGGCGAATCTTAAGAAATTTTAAGGTCACTACTGATCGCTTCCTGCAAGCACTCACCGAGTTGCGGGGCCATCAAAGAGTTACCAGTGCCACACCCGAGTCAACCTATGAGGCACTAGAGCGCTACGGGCGAGATCTGGTAAAGGAAGCTAAGAAGGGACGGCTTGATCCGGTAATCGGTCGTGATGGCGAAATTAGACGAGTCATTCGCATACTATCCCGCAAGACCAAAAACAACCCCGTTCTCATTGGTGAACCAGGCGTAGGCAAGACCGCCATTGTTGAGGGATTGGCTCATCGCATAGTGAAAGGCGACGTGCCTGAAGGGCTCAAAGACAAATCCATCTTTGCTCTCGACCTGGGTGCCCTGGTTGCGGGGGCCAAATATCGTGGCGAATTTGAAGAACGTCTCAAAGCGGTGTTGCAGGAAATCAAAGAGAGCGAGGGTTCCATTCTGCTCTTCATTGATGAGCTTCACAATATTGTCGGCGCTGGGCGGGCTGAGGGCTCCATGGATGCAGGGAATATGCTGAAACCCATGCTTGCCAGGGGTGAACTTCATTGCGTCGGCGCTACCACTCTGGACGAGTATCGGAAATATATTGAAAAGGATGCTGCCCTAGAGAGGCGCTTTCAGCCTGTGCTGGTAGATCAGCCCACAGTGGAAGATACCATAAGCATTCTACGGGGTTTGAAAGAGAGATTCGAGGTGCATCACGGGGTGAGAATTCAGGACAGTGCCCTAGTGACGGCTGCAGTACTTTCCAATCGCTACATTAGTGACCGCTTCTTGCCCGATAAGGCCATCGACTTGGTTGACGAGGCCTGCGCCACCATTCGTACGGAGATGGACTCCATGCCCGCGGAACTGGATGAGGTGACCAGGCGGGTAATGCAGCTGGAAATCGAGGAAGCGGCTCTGAAAAAGGAAAAAGACACAGCGAGTCAGGAACGGCTGAAAAATCTACGTAAGGAACTGGCTGATCAGCGCTCCAAGGCTGATGCTATGAGGGCCCAATGGGAGGCGGAAAAGGCTGCCATCCACAAGGTCCAGGTCCTGCGAGAAGAGATTGAGAAACTACGCTATGAAATCTCGGTGGCCGAGCGCAAATATGATCTAAACCGGGCGGCGGAGTTGAAACACGGCCGACTTCCAGAAGTGGAAAGAAATCTCAAGGTGGAAGAGGCTAAGCTGGCGAACAAGCAGGGCAATGGCCGACTGTTAAGGGAAGAGGTTACCGATGACGAGATTGCGGAAATCGTTTCGCGCTGGACTCACATCCCGGTAACTAGGCTGGTGGAGGGAGAGCGGGAAAAGCTACTTAAGCTCGAGGAACATCTCCATAAAAGAGTAGTGGGTCAGGATGAAGCAGTTGGGGCAGTGGCTGAGGCGGTACTGCGCTCTCGCGCCGGAATTAAAGACCCCAATCGTCCTGTGGGCACCTTTATCTTCCTTGGTCCCACCGGAGTGGGAAAGACCGAACTGGCTCGAGCTCTGGCGGAAAGTCTTTTCGACGATGAAAACAACATGGTGCGAATTGACATGAGCGAGTATATGGAAAAGCATACTGTTGCTCGTCTTATTGGGGCTCCGCCAGGATATGTGGGTTACGAGGAAGGTGGTCAGCTCACAGAGGCGGTGCGGCGCAAACCTTATTCGGTCATCCTTTTCGACGAGATCGAGAAGGCCCATCACGAAGTGTTTAGCATCTTTCTGCAGATAATGGATGATGGTCGACTAACCGACTCCCACGGTCGCACTGTGGATTTTAAAAACTGTATTATCATCATGACCTCAAACGTAGGAAGCCAATATATCCTTGACGCCGGCGGTGAGAGTTACGAAAGCATGCGGTCGAGAGTGCTCGAGGCTATGCGCCAGCATTTTCGCCCTGAATTTCTCAACCGGGTAGACGAGATTCTGGTATTCCACTCCCTCACTCAGGAGCAACTGGCGCAAATTGTAGACATCCAAGTGGCCTGGCTAAAACACCGCCTGGCAGACAGGAGAATTGAGCTGGAGTTTTCTGACGAGGCTAAGCTTTTGTTAGCCGAGAGAGGCTATGATCCGGTATATGGAGCGAGGCCTCTTAAGCGGGTAATTCAGAAAATAGTGGAGACACCTCTGGCGAAAAAGATCATGGCCGGTGAGGTGCCGGATGGCAGTAGCGTGAGTGTCAGTAATGATGAGCAAGGACTCGTGTTCGAAGTTATTTCACCAGAAGAAAAAAGTGAAGAAGCTTTAGAGGCAGTCTAGTCCAGTCGACAGCTTACGGCAAGCAGCTGGCGGCTGGGCGACTAGGCACTAAGCAGTAAGCACTAGGCACTACAAAAATAGTTTCGAAATGAATCTTTTAGGTTCCTGGTGCTTAGTCCCTAGTGCCTAGTGAGCAGTTTGTAGGGTTATAGTTGATCCGATCAAGCGAACCGAGTCCGCCAAAGGGTTAACCTCTTTCTCTCTTAAGTTCGTCAATGGCGGTCTGATATAAATTGCGTAATTTATTCTCGTTGCTAACCATGGTACGGCTGATCTTGCCGAAGTGGTCCTTTAGAATTTCACTGGCCTCACCCCAACTTCCACGGAGCTGAGTGAGGTCAGTTTTTGCCTCGTCGAGTTTCTTCTTGAACAGATCGATCATCATCCGATCCTTCATCTCGCCCACGTCGGTGATCCCGTCATTTTTTTCCATGACTAATCTCCCCTTTTCTGAGATTCAGATAGCAGTACAGCATTCCGCAGCCGTTTCCACGAGAGGTCCTGGGCCAGAGTGTTAGGTCTTGTTTCTGCAGAAAGTCTTAATTCAAGCGATACCGCGCTAGAAAGGTTTGACCTTAATTTAGTAATGTTACCTTATCCGGTGAGTAATGTGCAATACTTTTGTGAATAGCTTAACAATTAGTATAATTAGATGTGGGAAATGAGGTATTAGATATGAGATGGATCAAACACAGTGGTTTCACATAGAGATAGAAAGCATCTTTAAGGCTTGAATTAGCATGGTCCATCCATTAATGTGTGGCAGCGAGGAGGAAATACTTATCATGCCGACAAGCAAGCCTGCCATTGCCTTTCTTAAGGAGCACGGGGACGCTTCTCTAGTCAGTTTGGGTTGCGGTATGATGGTGAACAGGATCGACAATCACATCCGCCTCATGACCGCGTTGAATCTTAAATACTATGTGGGCATCGACTGTGGTCCATGGATTGAACCGGTCTCTCCCAATCTGTTTTTCGATCCTGACGGTATGACAAGGTTGCTCAGTGATTATTATCAGGGCGAGCCAAAACGGTTCTGGGAAAATGTTAGAGTGTTTCCCGAAACCTGGGTGGAGGACCTGAAAAACATTCATTCTGCAGTGGTGGTATGCCAAAGGGTGTATCCAGATTGCCGCTGGGAAGAGGTGATCTTTACCATGACCCCGAAACTGGTGCTGCAAGAGGATCTCCATGGCTGTGAAAGGCAACAATTTCGGGGAAAGCATTATGTTAGGACCTGGTCAGAAAAGAAGTACTATGGCCTTCGACCCTACAATCCTTGGCCAATTTTCCCAGGAGAGTATAATCTAATACTCTGGCGCCGCCGCGATTTCCAAGTGGATGGGATTGAGGAAGGTAGGTGGAAAACACTCCAACGGTTGCGTGAATGGGTTTTAGGATAAACAGCAGGCAGCCGGCAATGGCATGGAGCATGGGGCATAGAGCATAGAGCAAGATTATTTCTGGTTTGGGATTGCGGATTGCTAATTGTAAGTTTTAGTTAATTTTAGGCATTTTAGTACATTTTAGACATTTTAGGCAGTTACTGATGGCTGAATACTTCCTATCGATGAATTCTCTGGTGCATCTGGAGGAGAACCTACCTAACCTGGCACCTGTCGAGGTTCCAGAAGTTGCAACTAAGATCCGCGCCGCCCGTGGGGTCGTCATGCCACGGGGTATTACCAGAAAGCGTTACAGGAAAATTGCCGCCATGGCAAAAGATTGGTTTCCGAATCTGGACGCCAAATACGCCTACTCGGGAAAGACTAAACAAGCGGTGCTTTTTCAGCGGCTGAAAATACGCCACCCCAGAACCATTCTCTACCCAAACCCTCAAGTCCTATTGGAGGCCGAAGGAAGTATGCTCCCTCTAGACTATCCCTTTGTACTCAAGGGAGATAATGGTGGTGGGGGCAGTAGGGTTTTTCCTGTTTGCTGCCGAAAAGATCTAATAAATGGACTCCACAGGCTACCTGCAGAAGAACCTTTACTGATTCAGAGGTGGGTTGAGCATGGGGGTATGGATCTGAGAGTGGTGGTTGTGGGGGCCAAAATGGTGAGCTATTTTCGCGTAGGTGGTGAGAACTTTTACAACAATGTGTGCCGGGGCGGACGTATGCATCCGGAGATTTTTCCCGAGCTACAAGATCGCGGTATGACTGCTGTGGCCAGATTTTGTCACCTTGCAGGTATTAATCTTGCCGGTTTCGATCTCATGTTTCCCGACGAAGGTCCGCCGGTTTTTATCGAGATAAACTTCAATTTCGGCCGTAAAGGACTTGGGGGTACACCAGGGTTCAGGAAACTATTTAGGGAAGCAGTAGAGCTGTGGCAGCAAGGAATTGCCTACCCAATAATTTAGGGATTAAGGAATTCAGGAATTTAGAGATTCAGGAATTCGCAAATTCAAGAATTCCTCAATTCCCCAATCCCTCAATACCTAAATTCAATCTGCGGTGATGATGCTGCCAGCGCTCCCGGCCAAGAGTTTTTCCGCCCGTTCTTCAACGTGACCAACAATGACCCGCCCATTGGGGCTGGCTGCAAGGAACTTCAGTGCGGCCTCAACCTTGGGCCCCATGGAACCGGGCGGAAATTCTCCCTCAGTGAGCCAGCTCTGAACTTGGGAAGATTTTATCTGGGGGTGAAACCGCTGAGACGGTGTTCCGTAGCCAGTAAACACACCTTGCTCGTTTGTGAGGATGAGGAAGTCCTCTGCCGCCAGATTGCCGGCCAAGAGAGCAGAGGAGAGATCCTTGTCTAGGATACCGTTGGTGATTTCCTTTCGACCGTAATTGTCCAGAAATACAGGTATACCACCACCACCAAGGGCCACTGGCACCTTGCCGTCCTCAATGACCTCCCGGATATCAGTAAGATTTAAAATTTCGCGAGGCTGAGGAGAAGCGATGAGTCTACGTTTACCCTTGCCATAATCGGTGAAAAGGTATTCAGGGTGATGTCGCAATAGCTCGGCTACCTCTTCGCCGGAGAGTTGTTGGCCCACAGGTTTACTAGGACTGGAAAAACCCGGATCATGGGGGTCTACCTTCACCCAGGAGAGAACTGGTTCCATGGGTGGAAGACCCTGAAGATTGTTTTCTATAATGAGTTCCTCGTAGGCTCGGGTAATGGCCGAACTTATCTGTGAGGTAGTGACGAGGGTCACCACGCCAAAGGGGGTCCCGGGGATCATTTGCTCATAGACCAGACCAGCCTGTGGCCCATTACCGTGGGTGATGACCACCTGGAACTGGTCGAACAAGGAGATCAAGTTCCAAAGTGTTCGTTTGGTGTGTATGAGCTGGGCAGTAAAAGACATCTCTGCGCCAGGCTCTGAAGGACAGATACCGTTTCCACCAATGGCCACTAGAATAATTGGTTTTGCAGTCATAACTCCACACTTTTGTCAATCCCCAATCTGCAATCTACAATCCGAAATCCGAAATCCCCTTATCACTATAC
>CP070689.1:1737971-1745492 GCA_020353155.1 Deltaproteobacteria bacterium
AACAATTTGGCCATTGCCGTTAGAAAGATACGTCAGGAATACGATGTTCGCTGGGTGTATATCATTGACTTGGACCATCACGTGGGAGACGGCACCCAGCGAATTTTTGCATATGACTCCCAAGTTTCAGTGATGAATGTCTCGGCAGTAGAACGAGATAAGTATCTGGAAAAGGTGCAGCACGTCTTAAAGGTTATCAGGAAAACCGACCTGCTGGCGGTTTCAATGGGTTTTGATACCTATGAAAAGGATCTAGGTGGTCTCCTAAAAACTGAAGACTACAGACTCCTGGGTTCTTGGCTGCGCCAGGCCTCAGAGAAGCTTTGCGGCGGGAGACGATTCGCCATACTGGAAGGTGGCTATTATCTCCCTGACCTTGGCAAGAACGTCCTGGCTTTTTGCGAGGGATTTGAATAAAGACGCATAGCGTCTTTAGGTCATTAAGTCATTACGCTACGCTGTCATTTGCCTTCGGCGTCATTCGTAGTTACCTGGTCACCAGGAATGGGCGTCAATACGCTCTGGTGTCGATGAATGAGCACGTAATTATAAAAAAACTGAGAATCGAATCATAACAATATATGACAGCGAAGCGTAGTGACGGCGGAGCCCTGTAAGGGCAAAGCCAAATGACCTAATGACCAAGAAAATTGGACGCTATTCATTATAATTGTTTCGCCAGTGCCTCCTTCAGTTCGTCCCCTGCCATTTCCTTCAAACGGGCGTGGGCGGCAGCCAACCGGGCCACAGGAACCCTGAGGGGCGAACAGGAAACGTAAGTCATCCCCACCTGGTGGCAAAACTCGATGGAGCGGGGATTGCCACCATGCTCACCACAAATGCCTATTTCGATGTCAGGTCGGGTCTTGCGAGCCCACTCGATGGTTATGTCTATGAGGCGGCCCACCCCCTTGACATCCAGAATCTCGAAAGGATTGTCCTGAAGAATCTGGCGCTCGTTGTAGAGGGGAAGAAATTTGTTCTCTGCATCTTCCCTGGAGAAGGAGAAAGTTCCCTGACTAAGGTCATTGGTGCCGAAGGAGAAAAACTCAGCCACCTCGGCCAGGCGACCGGCTCGCATGCAGGCGCGCACTACTTCGATCATAGTGCCAAAGAAATACTTCACCTTGACTTTGTATCTCTTTTCCACTTCGCTGTGGATCCTTACCGTCCGTTCATGTACCCAGCGCAGCTCCTGGGCTGTACAGACCTGGGGAATCATAATCTTCGGCTTCACCTCTACTCCATCCAGTATGCACTCCGCTGTGGCTTCTAAAATAGCCTGAATCTGCATGTCATAGATCTCAGGGCTCGAGATACCCAAACGGACGCCACGGTGTCCGAGCATGGGATTGACCTCGGTGAGGCTCCGCACCTTACGCAGGGTTTCCTCTTTTCTGGTGAGCAAATCCTCGTCAATGCCAGAACTCCGGATTTGAGAAAGATCCTTGATGACAGTATCCATAGCAGGGACGTACTCCAAGAGCTTGGGATCAAGTATTTTCATGGTTTCCGGAAGTTCCTGGACAGTGCTCATGAACATGGTGAATTCCCGCAATCTCTTGATATCCACCATTAATTCTTCGATGGTGGGGAGAAACTCATGGAGCGGCGGGTCGAGCAGCCTAATTATCACCGGCAGGCCGGCCATTGCTTTAAAGATTTCCTTGAAATCCTCCTTTTGCATGGGAACCAACTTGTCGATGGCTGCCTGACGGTCCTCGTCGTTGTCTGCCAAAATCATTTCTTGAAAAATGGGGAGCCTGGCTGGATCATTGAACATGCGCTCAGTTCGGCAGAGGCCAATACCTTCCGCGCCCAACTGGCGCGATCTGATTGCGGCCTCCGGGGTGTCGGCATTGGCCCATACTCCAAGGGTGCGAATCTCGTCCGCCATCTCGAGGATGGAGAGCATGTCTTCGGTCATTTCCGGCTCGATGGTGGGAACCTTGCCGGCGTAGACAGCACCGGTGCCGCCGTCGATTGTAATTACTTCCCCTTGGCCGAATTGCCTTCCTCCCATGGAGACCTTCTTTTTGCCATAATCAATATGAATATTCTCCGCCCCCGAAACGCAGGGTTTGCCCATGCCCCTGGCTACCACTGCGGCATGGGAGGTCTTGCCCCCTCGAGAAGTTAGAATCCCCCGGGCAGCGAACATTCCGTGAATATCATCAGGCCTGGTTTCCTCCCGCACCAAAATCAGCTGGTGGCCCTGTTCTGCCATGGCCACCGCATCATCAGCAGTGAAACAGACCTCACCAACGGCAGCGCCGGGTGAGGCAGCAATCCCCACCGCCAATGGTGTGGCACCGGCTGCCGGATCCAAGCGGGGATGAAGCAGTTGTTCAAGTGCGTCGGGTGCAATCCGCATAACCGCTTCATGCTCGCTAATTAAGCCCTCATTTACCATGTCGTTAGAGGTCTTAACCAAGGCCTGGGCATTCATTTTGCCATTGCGGGTCTGCAGGCACCACAGTTTGCGCTTTTCAATGGTGAACTCAAAATCCTGAATTTCGCGATAATGGTTTTCCAGAGTCTGACGTAGCTTGAGGAGTTCGCGGTATGCCTTGGGCATATCCTTGCGCATCTCCTTGAACTGCTTGGGCGTGCGGATCCCTGCAACCACATCTTCTCCCTGGGCATTGATGAGGTACTCGCCGTAAAGCCGATTGTCGCCAGTACCCGGATCGCGAGTGAATCCCACACCGGTGGCGGAGTCATCACCCATGTTGCCAAAGACCATGGTGCAGATGTTTACCGCAGTTCCGTAGGCCATGTCTTTGGTGATGTTGAACTGCCTCCGGTAATCAACCGCTCGTTTAACATTCCAGGAGCGAAAAACAGCTTCCACCGCCATCTGCAGCTGAGTCATAGGATCTTGAGGAAAAGGCTTCTTGGTCTCTTTTTTTATGACCTTTAGGTACTCATCGCAAATACTTTTCCATGAGTCGGCTTTTAAGTCTGTATCGAATTTAGCGTTGTTCTTTTTCTTCTCATCCTCCAAGATGCGGTCAAATATCTCCTCGTCCAGATCTAGAGCAATCTTGGCGAAGAGAGAGAGGAGGCGGCGATAGGCATCGTAAACAAATCTTTTATCCTTAGTGAGCTTAATTAGGCCGGCAACGGTTTCGTCATTGAGACCGAGGTTGAGAATGGTATCCATCATACCGGGCATGGAGAGAGCTCCGCCGGAGCGTACTGATACGAGGAGGGGATTTTTCGGGTCACCGAAGCCCTTGCCGGTTTTTTTCTCCACTTCACTCAAGTGTGATTTAACTTGCGCCATGAGACCCTTGGGCATCTTGTTGCCCGATTCAAGGTATTCGATGCAAGCCTCTGTGGTTATGACAAATCCAGGGGGAACCGGAATGCCGATCTGCGTCATTTCACACAGATTGGCGCCCTTACCTCCTAATAGTTTTTTGTTCTTCCCGTCACCCTTCTCAAAAGAATAAACAAAGGTTTTCGCTGCCATTGCTTCGCTCCTCTTCACTTTTTGTTAAGGTGGTAGCGGCAAGCGGTCTTTGAGATGAAAGCCGCTAGCTTGAATATGAGCTATTTAACCTTGGAATTTCTAAGTATGACAAAGATCCAGTAAGAGTCAACCATTATACTCTTCCCAAAAAAGCCCCGTAGAGTAGTTCACATTTTTGCTGTCAACTCTCTGCCAATTTCATAATATAGTGGGGCAGGACCAATTTAAACGTGAAAGGCTGCGTAATTTGGCCCATGGAAGCGTGAATGATTTATCCATGCAAAATTACTGCCAAAAAAAGGGAGCGAGCAAATGATACGCTTGAGACGGTCAGTACTCTCTGTGCCGGGTAGCAGTGAGAAGATGATGAATAAAGCAGTAGCACTGCCTGCGGATGAGATTATGCTGGATTTGGAGGATGGGGTCGCTTTGGAAGAAAAGGAAGAAGCACGGACAAAAATAATCCGATACTTCATGGATTATGACTGGGGTGGCCGAGTTCGAGCTTACAGAATCAATGGCCTGGATACTCCTTTTGCATATAGAGATATAATTGATGTTGTTGAGCAGGCGGGAGGGAATATCGATGTCATCGTAGTTCCCAAGGTTGAGAAGGCTGGAGATATACAGTTCGTTGATACACTGCTGGCTCAGATCGAACTGAAGCTGGGACTCCATAAGCCCATTGGCCTCGAGGCCTCCATCGAGACTGCCATGGGAATGTTAAATGTAAAGGAGATAGCCTTTGCCAGTCCTCGCCTGGAAGCGCTGGTTTTTGGCATAGCTGATTATGGCGCCTCTCTTACCATGCCCAGCGGTGGCATAAGCGGGCATGGCGATGGCGAGGAACAATATCCAGGACACCGTTGGCATTTTCCCTTGAGTCGCATGGTAATGGCAGCCAAGGCTGCAGGGCTGGCGGCTATTGATGCGCCATTTGGGGACTTCAAGGATCTGGAAGGCCTGAAGAGATCATGTCAAATTGCCGCCTCTCTGGGCTATGACGGCAAATGGGCTATTCATCCCGCCCAACTTGAGATTGTTAATGAAGCCTTTACTCCCAGCGCTGAAGATATCAACCAGGCTAGACGGATCCTGCAGGCCTATAAAGAAGCCAAAACTGCTGGGGCGGGAGCCACCTCTCTGGATGGAAAGATGGTGGATGGGGGCTCAATCCGTTTGGCCCAGGTTACCTTTGAACAAGCCCGGAGATTGGGACTGGTGGAGGAAAGCGAGTAGAAGAATATACGTGTGCCCCCTGGTTCAAAGTACCCCCCGAGAGAGCGGGTATCCAGCAGACTCGATCTAGATTCCCACCTAAGCGGAAGAGACAGTTCCATTACATCCTGATCCGTCCTCTCGCCAAATCTCTTGACATAACCTGGGCCCTGTGCTAAAAATTAGAACTGACTGAGCGCTCGCTCAGTACGGGCACAGAACGCGGGGCATGGAGCATGGAGTAAGACAAGAAAATTTTATTTACCCTATGCCCTATGCTGGCGAAGGTAATGACTTTTGATCATAAAAGTTTGACAATGAGACATTCGCCATGGAAAGAGATCTCTCGCTGATAAAGGATGTTCCCACGCAGGTCAAGGACCCGGAGCTGGTGAAGCGGCGACGGCGACAGATAGTGGATGCTGCCGTAGCGTTGTTCATCAAGAAGGGTTTCCACAAGACCACTACTCGGGAGATAGCTCAAAGAGCAGGGCTATCTATTGGTTCGGTCTACGAGTACGTGTCCACTAAGGAGGACGTGCTCTACCTGGTCTGCGATGTAATTCATGCTGAAGCGGAAAGACAGATTAGCGAAGCCCTGGCAAGGACAAAAGGGGGCCGGGAAACTATTGCAGAGGTAATCCGTGAGTACTTTTTGGTGTGCGACCGGATGAGTGATCACATATTGTTGGTCTACCAGGAAACCCAATCTCTACCGAGCCGATGGCGCAAGAAGGTATTGGAGAACGAAGTGAGGTTTACCGGTATCTTCAAAGGAGTGCTGGAAAGATTGGTTGCGGCTGGGGAGTTGCCTGAACTGGAGGAAAGGATCTTGGATTTGTTGGCCCACAATATCACGGTTCTGGGGCACATGTGGACTTTTAGACGTTGGTTTCTCAGACGGCAATACAACATTGAGGAGTACACAACCATCCAGACAGCCCTGATTTGCGGGGAACTGTTTGGACAACGATAGGATGGAGAGCGAGATGCAGGCTAAGACTAGGGTTTACAAACCCAAGCGTGCCATTCGGGTGGTGACGGCTACCTCTCTCTTCGATGGCCATGACGCAGCGATAAATATTATGAGACGTATTCTCCAGGCCAGTGGGGTGGAGGTGATTCACCTGGGGCACAATCGTTCGGTTAACGAGATTGTCGACACCGCAATAGAGGAGGACGCACAAGGAATTGCCGTCTCTTCTTACCAAGGCGGACACCTTGAGTTCTTTAAATATATGGTTGATCTACTCAAGGAGAGAGGTGTACCCCACATAAAGGTTTTTGGCGGCGGTGGCGGTGTTATCTTACGCGATGAAGTCCGGGAGTTGGAGGCTTACGGCGTAGAGAGAATTTACTCCCCCGAAGATGGGGTTGACCTTGGTCTGCAAGGCATTATCAACGATCTCATCAAGCGAACCGACTTTCCCACGGTGGAGGATGTAGGGGACTTCGAACTCGAGCAGTTGAGCCCAAAGAACAAGCCTCTGGTGGCTAAGCTCATAAGCGCCATGGAAATGGCCAAAGTAAAGGGTGACGGCCATCTGGACGGACTCAGGTCTCTTATCAGGAAAAGGCTGGAGGAGAGAATAATTCCAGTAGTAGGGATCACCGGTACCGGTGGGGCGGGAAAATCGTCTTTAACGGACGAGCTCATTCTTAGATTATTGCACGATTTCAAAGACGTAAATATTGGTATTCTCAGTACCGATCCCTCTCGTCGCAGGACAGGCGGTGCCCTCCTAGGCGATCGCATCAGGATGAATTCCATCGGCACCGACCGGGTTTACATGCGCTCCCTTGCCACCCGCAAGTCCAAAACCGAATTGTCAGAGGCCTTGGAGGATGCCATTGAGGTGCTCAAGGCTGCAGGTTTCGACCTGGTAATTGCTGAAACAGCAGGCATTGGCCAGGGCGCTACAGAAATTGTCGATCTGGTGGACTTGTCCATCTATGTGATGACACCCGAGTTCGGTGCTCCCTCTCAGCTGGAAAAGATTGACATGCTTGATTTTGCCGATTTGATCGTGGTGAACAAGTTTGAGAAGCGGGGCGGCGACGACGCTGTTCGTGAGGTGAGAAGGCAGGTAAAGCGTCACCGCGAAGAGTGGGACCGTAGGCCGGAAGAAATGCCGGTATTCGGTACTATCGCCTCCAAGTTCAACGATGATGGCGTAACAGCACTCTACCAGGCCCTCTTGGATGTGATGGCTGAAAAGACCGGGATACGTCTTGAATCTACACTTCCGCGGCCACAGAACCACATCTCCACCTCCAAGACCATCATCGTCCCCCCGGAGCGCACCAGGTACTTGGCCGAGATCGCGGAAACGGTTCGGGCCTACCATGGCCGCACGGCTGAACAGGCCGAGGTGGTGCGGCACAAATGGCATCTCCAGCATGCGGCTGAAGCAATGGCAGAGGTCGATGAGTTAAAAGATACTGGAGTTATCTTGGCCAAGTTGAAAGAGGAACTAGCCAAGGCAGAAGGGGCTCTAGAAGAGGAAACTCACCAACTCCTGGAAGAGTGGCCGAAAATTAAAGAGGCCTACTCAGGGGATGAATTTGTCTACAAAGTGCGAGATCGGGAATACCGGGTTCCCCTTTACACCGAATCCTTGTCCAGACAGAAGATCCCAAGGGTTTTACTGCCCAAGTATAAGGATCCAGGGGAGATATACCGGTGTCACAGCCATGACAGAAGAGAACGGGGAGAGCCCGATGACGGTCAAGATCGTCCAGCTCTCGAATCAATAAGATATTGAAAGGGTGATCCTCGAGATACGGGATTTCATTCCAATGAGCAAGGAGGTCAGCAGACAATG
>CP070689.1:1745592-1765402 GCA_020353155.1 Deltaproteobacteria bacterium
AACCTGCTCTGCGGGGAGATCCTCACCCCATATCCGGCGCACGATTTCACTGCCTCTTCGCCCGAAGAGGGAATCAAACTCCTTTTCGCTCAAAGCAATTGAATGTTTTTCAGCAATAGCTCGCCAGCACTCGTAGTGCATCTTGTAGGAATCTAAGAGCACACCGTCTATGTCGAAGATTACCCCAAGAGGCCCTTTAAAACTCTTTTGCATAGTCACCTTGCCATTGGTGTGGTTTACTATCCCTTGCCAACAGGAACGGGAGATCTATCACCGCAGAGTATACTCCAGTTGGGAATTGACTGGGAAGGCAAAGCTCACGAAGGAAATTTCTACCTTGAGGTTAAACTCTTTGTGTTTTGGTCCCCTTCAATTTATTGCCTAACCTCACTACCTCATCCACCAGCACCTCAAAATCTTCCCTCCTACTGCGGTGGTTCGTAATTGCCACTCGAAGTGCATACCTACCATTAATCAAAGTGTAAGAAGGCGCTGCAACTCCACTCTCGTGCAATTGAATGAGAAGTTCTTTGTTCAACTCATTGAGGGTTTTATTGTCATGCTGATCGGCTATGAATCGAAAGCAGACAATATTTAGTGGAACCGGGGCCAGTAGCTGGAGGTCAGCTGAATCTTCCACGAGCTTGGCCAGATATTGGGCTTGATCGACGTTTTGCTTGATTACTTTTCCATATTTTTGGACACCGTGTTCTTTTAGGGACATCCACACTTTTAGAGCACGAAAACCACGGGATAATTGCACACCGTAGTCGCTAAACCAGATTTTGCCTCCCGCTAGCCCCCGGTCCGAGTGGGTCAAGTAATCAGGTGTCAGGGCAAATGCTTTGCGGTGGGCCTCCTCGTTTTGGACCAGGGCACAACCAACTTCGTAAGGCATATACATCCACTTGTGCAGATCAAAGGCTAGGGAGTCGGCCTTTTCCATACCGCCGACCAGTGGCCGGAGCTTCGGAGACAAACCGGCCAGGGCGCCAAAGGCCCCGTCAACATGAAACCACAGGTTTTCACGGTCACAGATCTGAGCAAGTGCTTCCAGGTCGTCAATTGCTCCAGTGTTAACAGTCCCAGCGTTACCAACAACACAAAAGGGTTGACAGTCAGTTTCCCTGTCTCGAGCTATAGCGGTCTCTAACTCGAACAAGTCGATTTGAAAATCCTTGTTTACTGATATCTGGCGAAAAGCGTTGCTTCCCAGCCCCAGGAGTTCAACCGCCTTTTGTACTGAACTGTGAGTCTCTTTTGAACCGTAGAGGGTCATTTTGCGGCTGGAAGCATAGATGCCTTGTTGGCGCAGATCAAATTCAGCTTTGGTATTACGGGCCACGGTCAAACCAATCAGGTTGGCCATAGAGCCTCCGCTCACTAGTAAACCACTGGCCTCGGCAGGATAGGCCAACATCTCTTTGCACCAATTCAGCACTTGTGACTCGACATAATTAGCTATGTGGTCGGCACCGCCAACGTTAGGGTTCATCCCAGCTGCCAGCATATCCGCCAGCATGCCCAGAGGTGTTCCGGTTCCGATTACCCAGCCCCAGAACCTGGGATGAATATTTCCCATGGGATGGGGGAGCACGTATTCCAAGAAATCACGGTATGTTCGCTCCGGTCCCTGTGCTTCCATAGGTAGGGGCTGATTGAAGTATTCCTTCACTTCCCTAGGAATTGGTTGCCATACGTGGCGGTCACGCACGGTTTCCAAATAAGTCAACATGTCATCAACCATCCGCTGGCCCAGGGCTCGCATCAGTTGCCAATCATCTGGATCAAGTGATTGCTCTTTGGTGAAATTCTCACTGCTCATGGTAGTTCTGCCCTCCATGCCTTAATGGTAGTCGAAAGGAGGAAGGATAACACAGAAGAGGGAGGGATTTGCAAATAATAGAATAGAAGGGAGAGAATATTTAGGGCAGGGGTCTTTGCCACAAATGGCAAAGCTGGAACAAGAGTCGACTTTGGCGAACCTCTATGTAATCTATGTTCGGTTAAGCATGTTGTAGGGCAATAGCAAGACTGCCAAGATTGCCTGAAAGACAGAGCTGATAAACATTACTAAGTAGCAGGGTATGGGCCTAGTGAGTTCATTCCAGCTTAAATTCTTCATAGTGCTTATCGCCGATTTTTCAAGGCGGTCAACCGACCTTTTTTCCCTTTTCCTTGTTGTAGCTCTTTTACTCATGGCCCTTCTCAGCAAAAAGCGGGAAGCAAAAAAATCTTGCTTCTACCTTCCGCAACTAATGTGCCAGCTTAATAATAATTGAAAACGTTCAATTACATTTGCCATAAGCATTCTAAATTATTTCGATTTTTGCTTGATCGCGGGCCGAAGAGTGAGAACAGGAAAGTAATTTTTCGGAGGGCAGCAGTTACCTAAGTTGGCAGGCAGGCTCAGAGTCCGTATCTTTGCATCTTTTTCATTAAACCATTCCGACTTAAACCCAGTTCCTTGGCTACTCTGGTCTTGTTACCTTGGTGTTCTCGGAGCTTTTCAACTAGGACTGACTTTTCCAGGGTTTCAACCATTTCCTTCAAAGAGTGGCGGAGCTGGACTCCCTGAATCCCAGTGGCCGACGTCTCCCGTATTTTGTCACTCAGATTGGATAATTGAATAAAGTTGCCATCAGTCACCATGGCCACGGCTCTTTCAATTTCGTTCTCCAGTTCTCTGACGTTTCCCGGGAATGAATAGGCCGATAAGGCATCCAAGGCTTCCCGACTCAATCCTCTGACCGGCTTTTTGGTTTTCTTCGCAAACTTTGTAACAAAGTGGTTTGCCAGCACTGGTATGTCCCCGACCCTTTCTCGCAAAGGTGGTAGTCTGATGCTAAAGACCGAGAGTCTATAGAAGAGGTCTTCTCTTAATCTTCCCTCTTGCAGCTCTCTTTCAAGATTTTTGTTGGTGGCGGAAATCACCCTGACATCCACTTTCCTGCTGTGGTCCGATCCCAGGGGCTTGATCTCACCTTCCTGCAGAACCCGTAAAAGACTTGTTTGCATGGCAGGCGACATCTCCCCCACCTCGTCCAGGAAGACAGTGCCCCCGTGAGCGATTTCGAACAGTCCTTTCTTGTCTCGCACCGCTCCGGTAAAAGATCCTCTCTTGTGACCGAAAAGCTCGCTTGCCAGCAAGGTGTCAGGAATACCGCCACAGTTCTGAGAGACAAAAGGCCTGTCCTTTCGGGCTCCGTTAAAATGGATGGTTCGGGCAATGAGCTCTTTTCCTGTTCCCGTATCCCCTTCCACCAGAACTGTTATGTCGGAGTCTATTACCCTCTCACAAAGTCTAAAAACCTTCAACATAGGTTCGCTATTTCCTATGATCTGGTCAAAACGATAATGCCTCTCAACTTCCCGCCTGAGGAAAGCAACCTCATTTCTAGTCTGGGCTATGAGCTCGTCTTTATCTTTGTTTGCAAGCTGGAGTTCTCTATATGCTCTGTTAAGTTCGGTGCACATTCTGGCATTGTCTAGCGCCATGGCAATAATGGGTGCCAAGGTTACAAGAAAGTTTAAGTTCTTTTCATCAAAGTTACCTTTAATCTTATTGAGAACTTCGAGGACACCTATGGTCTGCTCTTTGGTTTTGAGAGGTACCGCTATCATGGATTTGGTTTGAAATTTAGTGGCAGCGTCAACGGTTCTGTAATGTCGAGGATCATTGCTGACATCTGATATGATTTCTGCTTTACCGCTTTTGAAAACACTGCCCGCTATCCCATGATCAGGGGGAATACGAATCTCTTCGAGTTTGTCCAACCGTTCTGGTATGTCAGTAGACCAGCAGAAGACCAGCTCATCTTTTCCTTCGTCATACAAAATTACCGAAGCTGCTTCTGCACCCATCACCTCTGTTATTTGCCTCACTATATGGCGAATAAGATCATCGACATTGAGATACTGGTAGAGAGATTGGGTTATGTGCCAAAGGGATTTCAGTTCTTGATGCTCGCGGCTGAGGTGCAGATCATCTCCGCCCGTTTTCCCTGTTTTCTTGCTCATTGCAATCACCAAGAAAGTAGTGACTAAAAAAAGCCAGCGGATCTGTTTTGACGAGTTCTTGTTACCCTCTAAATTCAATTATAATGAACTTAAAGTACCTTCCTTAGAGAAATTCTGTCAATCCGAAAAATCACTGCGGCGATAGACTGGAGTATCCCAAGCACCACAGCATCTAGCTAGCTTACAGCAGCAAGCGATGGGGAAAGAAGTCAATAGATCAATGGTGATAAGACAAAAAAAGGCTGTTTTCGACTCCAGCCCATTCTTCTTTCAAGTTTGACCAAAACTGATGTCGCCATATGCTAAACATTGTTGATAAGCTTGAGTCAAAGGGGTGAAGAAAATAATCAAAATGTGGAGGTAATCAGAGTCTTGATTTTTTGCCTTGAGGTTTTCCTTCGGTTAGAATTATGGCGGTCAATCTGGTACTCCCGTTCAATTTCGGATCACGCCCTATCCGTATTCATTGCATCTGGCCTGTATTTTAGTTCTCATCCTCGACTTTTTTGGGCACATTTTTAGCTGGAATTTCCTAGTTTGATGGTATATATTTGCTGGGTCGGCTTAATGGCAAACCCGAATTTCCTCCATATGCGCCTATATGGTTGATCTGACCGCAAAAAATAATCAATCCAGATGCTGGTTAAAAGGTGAGACCTGTTAAGTATGTATAGCCAAATCGGCTAGGCAAGGGTAGGGGACTACTGTGTTTTTTGATTTCGCCAATGTTTTCATTTTTATCATCCTCGGGCTGGCCATGACCTTCCTGATTATTACGGTTTCAAGGCTTCTGGCCCCTCGGGTTCAGGACAACCCTGACAAGTTTACCACCTACGAGTGTGGCGAACGTCCCGTCGGTTCAGCCTGGATTCTCTTTAATTTCAGATTCTATGCGGTAGCACTGGCCTTTCTTATTTTCGATATCGAATTAGCCTTCGTCTTTCCCTGTGTGGTTATTTTCAAAAAATGGCTCAAGCTGGGCGTGGGGTTTCTGGCCTTGATTGAAGTTGTGGTATTTGTGCTCATCCTATTCCTCGGCTTGATCTACATGTGGAACCGGGGCGACCTCAAGTGGACCAAAGAAGTGCCGGAGGAATTGGAGGAGGGTGTGATACTGGAGGAAGAAAAACCCATAGTCTTTTAGTTCGAAAAACGATTATTTCCATTGATCTAAAGGAAAGCTGAGATGGTAAACATTTATCATAAAATGCCCTCTGAGGGGTTTTTTGGCGCTGTTTTCACCACAGTTGACAAGGCCTTAAACTGGTTCAGGCTTTCCTCGGTCTGGTACCTTCTCTTCGGTCTGGCCTGTTGCGGTATTGAACTGATGCAGACCGGCGGGCCTCGGGCTGACATTGATCGGATAGGTTCGGTGCCTCGTCCCACCCCTCGGCAGTCGGACCTGATGATCGTGGCCGGTACCCTGACCTACAAAATGGCCTCGAGACTGCGCCTCCTCTACGATCAGATGGCAGAACCAAAATATGTCATTGCCATGGGAAGTTGCGCCAATTGTGGCGGCCTCTTTCAACTTTCCTATTCGGTGGTCAAGGGGGTGGACAAGATCGTGCCCGTAGACGTCTATGTTCCTGGTTGTCCACCACGGCCAGAGGCTCTGACGGAGGGGATTTTAAAGCTCCAAGAAAAAATTCGCCAAGAACGATTCCTGGTGAAAGGCGCATAGTGGAAAAGCAGGACATAGTAGAAAGAATCAAGAGAATCATTGGAGAGGCCGATACCCAATGGGTCGATGACCAGCCAGGAGATTCCTATTTATTAGTAGCCAAAGAGAAGTTGCTACGGCTGGCCATTTATTTAAAAGGTGACCATCATCTTGCTTTTGACACTCTTATGTGTTTGAGCGGGGTGCACAACATGGAGGATCAGGACGAGATTGAGGTGGTCTACCATCTTTATTCGGTGCGCCACCGTCACCAGCTTATCCTCAAAGTCAAATTGGACCGGCCAACGTTTTTTCCCCACTTCTATTTGAGAGTGGATTCAGTATCCGGGATCTGGCCTGCTGCTGGCTGGATGGAACGTGAGGCCTATGACATGTTCGGCATCCATTTTGTCGGACACAATGATTTTCGCAGGTTGCTACTTCCCCCTGATTGGGAAGGTCACCCACTGCAGAAGGACTACCAAGAGCCTGCAGCCTACAGAGATATAAGTACAACCAGGGAAGAAACTGAAGGGATAGTAGTAGGGTTACAGGAGCAATAGATGCCTCTGGCGACTGAAACAATGGTCCTCAACATGGGGCCGCACCATCCCAGTACCCATGGGGTCCTCCGTTTCATCCTCCGCACGGATGGTGAATTAATCCATATGTGCCGTCCGGACATTGGTTATTTGCATCGGGGGTTAGAAAAGATCGCCGAGCAGGTTCCTTACGCTCATTTTATGCCTTACACGGATCGTCTCGATTACCTGGCAGCCATGAACTGCAACCTGGGCTACGCCATTACCATAGAGCGAGCAGCAGAGATAGAGGTGCCTCCACGGGCAGAGTACATTCGGGTGTTGGTGGCTGAGCTCAACCGCATCATCAGCCACTTAATCTCGGTGGGCACTTTCGCCATGGACATGGGGGCGGTGACACCCTTTACCCACACACTGCGGGAGAGGGAGTGGGTCAATGATCTGTTCGAAGAACTCTGTGGTGCGCGGCTCACCTACAACTATATTCGCTTCGGCGGGGTAGCCTTCGATTTGCCCGAAGGCTTTTTGGATAGGCTCAGCCGTTTTCTCGACTACTTCGAGCCAAGACTCGAGCAATATAACCGCTTCATATCCAAGAACAAGATTTTCAAGGAGCGCTTGGTGGGGGTTGCAGTGATTAGCCCCGAGGAGGCACTGGACTACAGACTTGTTGGCCCAAATCTCCGCGCTTCCGGTATTGACTGGGACCTCAGGCGGGACGAGCCCTATTCGGTATACGGAGATCTGGCATTCGACGTTCCTGTAGGGGTTTCAGAGATCGGAGAGCTTGGCGACTGCTACAGTCGTTACTGGATCCGTATCCTAGAAATGGAACAAAGTGTGCGGATTTTGCGCCAATGTATGGAAAAAATGCCTGAAGGTCCCTACTGGAACAGGTCGAAAAAGAAATTGAAAGTGGAACCGGGAGAGTTTTACGTGCGCACTGAGGCGCCCAGGGGCGAATTGGGTTTCTACCTGATCAGCAAGGGCGGGATAAAGCCTCACCGGTTGAAGATAATGACTGGCTCATTTTCAGCTATGAGCATTGTCGAGAAAGTAGGTTCCGGCCTCATGGTGGCCGATTTAGTGGCCCTCATTGCCAGTTTGGACGTGGTGGCACCGGAGGTCGACCGGTAACCACTAGGCACTATGCACTGCTAGGAGACACGGAGATATTTAGCAGGCAGGCAATGAGTCACTTGCCTTCGGCGTCATTAGGTCACTACGCTCCGCTGTCATTTGTTGTAATAGTTAGAAAGTCGGAGGTTGGAAGTCGGAGGTCAGAGGTCAGAGGTCAGATTCTTCTGTGGGAGTCAAACTTTAGACATTTTAGACACTTTAGTTCATTTTAGGCATTTAACTTTATGGAAAACTTAGTCAACGAACTTTTCACCAAGTTTAGACTCTTTCAGCAAATTGGTTACGTTCCCACGGCTGCGGTGGTGATGCTCGCTTGCGCTCTTGTGGTACTGAATTTCTTTGGGCTCATGTCTGGGTTTTATACCTTTCTGGAAAGAAAGGTTGCAGGCTGGACCAACTCCCGCAGAGGCCCAAACCGTGTGGGTCCCTACGGCCTGGTGCAGTTTATGGCCGACGGGGTAAAGCTCATCCTCAAAGAGGATATAATCCCCGCCGCTGCCGACCGGAATATTTTCAAGTTTGCCCCCTACTTGCTCCTGTTGGGCACCGCTCTATCTTTCGTGGTGATCCCTTTTGGGCCGAAATGGATCATCAGCGACCTAAATATAGGAGTGCTATACTTGCTGGCCACGGGCTCTTTTACCGTGGTTGGTCTGATCCTGGCGGGCTGGGCCTCCAACAACAAATGGGCCCTTTTGGGAGGTATGCGCTCAGCCGCTCAGATTGTAAGCTACGAGATTCCCAACGCTCTGGCCATTTTGGTGGTGGTATTAGCAACCGGCACCATGAGCATGCAGGGAATTATTAGGGCCCAGGCCGGCGGACTGCACCACTGGTTTCTTTTTAGTAGCCCTTTCAGCTTTCTGGCCTTCTTCATCTATTTTGTTTCTGCTATTGCCGAGATTAACCGGGTACCCTTTGATATTCCCGAAGCAGAATCAGAGCTGGTGGCGGGCTATAACATCGAATACAGCGCCATGCGATTCGGCGCCTTTTTTGCGGCTGAGTTCGGCAACATATACGTCATCAGCGCGGTGGCGGTAACCTGTTTTCTCGGGGGCTGGCAACTGCCGCTGCCAGTCGAGGTGGATGAACTGGGGCCAATAGGTGATACTCTGGGTCATTTCCTTGGCCGTTCTGATGTCTTGATGATTTTGTTGCTGGCAGCGTTGCCAGCCACTTTTCTTGCCTGGAAAGCCTTGCGGGCCTTTGTTTGGGATGTACGTCGCAAACGTACCTTTTTTGGTAGTCGTTTCGTGCGTTTTCATTCTGAACTTTTGATATTGGGGCTTATTTTCGCCGGTGGTGGTTTGACCTTGGCTTTGCACCTGCCACTTCGAAGTCACTTGCCCACGATTTACCGCTTGATATTTGAATATATCGTGCCCTTTCTAGTCTTTTTTACCAAGGCCATGCTGATTTCTTTCGTGGTCCTCTGGTGGCGCTGGACCCTGCCGAGACTTCGAGTGGATCAGTTGATGGGGGTGTGCTGGAAGTATCTCATCCCGTTAGGATTCTTCTGTCTTGTGGGACAGGGTTTCTGGATGTGGCTCTGGAGTTAAGGAGGAAATTTGAAATTATTTGACCACATCAAAGCTTACTTCCTTAACATCTATGAGGCTGTCGCCACCATCTCCATGGGCATGTGGATTACTTTTAAAACCGCCTTCTTCGAGCGGAAGGTGACCCTTCAGTACCCCTCTCATGACATCATCGAGGGCAAGCCCAAAGATGCATCGATTACCACCCAAGGAAATCTGAATCCACCCTTTGAGGCCCTCCTTGGGGCCAGCCAGCAAAATTACAAAGGACCCCTAAATACCCAACTGCCTGAAAGGTACCGAGGACTGTTGGGCTACGACGAACCCAGTTGCATATCCTGTCTTCTCTGTGCTCTGAACTGTCCTATTGATGTAATCAGGGTTAAAGGCGTCAAGATTGAAGGCCGCAAAGGTAAGGCCCCAACAACCTTTAGAATTGACTACTCCAAATGCATGTTCTGTGGCCTCTGCGTCGAGGTGTGCCCCACAGATGCTGTTTTTTTCACCCGTCAGTTTGAGGGGGCCACTTTCGATTACCGCACATTAATAAGGGAATTCATCAGTCCGGAACTTTCTTTGGAGCGGATGCAGCTTGCCGAAGAGGCCAAGAAGCATGCTGAAAAGGAAAAAAAGAAAAGGGAAGATAAAGAGACTCCGGAGGTTGGAGATTAAGGGAAGATGAAAGAAATTATTCTTAATTTGTTTATTTTGTTGACTGTTGTTCCTTGCTTATGGGTCGCCCTCTCCAGCAATATCGTCCATGCAGCCTTTTCCTTGCTTGTGACTTTGTTCGGAGTTGCCGGGCTCTATGTGCTCCTGGGTGCGGACTTCATCGGTGTAGTTCAGGTAATTGTCTACATTGGGGGAATTCTCGTCCTGATTATCTTCGGGGTGATGATGACCCAAAGAGGCAAGTTGTTGCCACTATCCGTTCAGTTACCTGGTAGGTTTTTCGGCGGGCTCCTCAGCTCCATCATCCTTGTAGCTTTGATACTGGCGGCAAGGAGATCCAAGTGGCCTGCGGCGGCCTCTTTAGGCGAGCCCGAACCCACATCGGCAGCCATTGGTGATTTGCTCCTGGGTAAGTATCTGGTTGCTTTTGAAGTTGCCTCTGTTCTACTGCTCGTTGCCCTGGTGGGGGCTGTCTTGATCGTCAGGAGGAGTGTGAGAGGAGAATAGTCGTGTCCTACAGTCTTCCCAGTTTTCTCATCGTAAGTTCCCTACTTTTCTGCCTGGGTATGTTCACCGTGCTCACCAGGAGGAATGCCATTGGAGTTCTCATGGGAATCGAACTGATTTTAAATGGAGCTGGCCTCAATTTCGTTGCCTTCTCTCGCTTTCTTGAACCGACTCAGACGGCAAACCTTTTGAGCGGTCAGGTTTTTACTTTATTCATTATTGCCATTGCCGCAGCAGAGGTGGCCGTGGCTTTGGCCATTGTCCTTGTCCTCTACAGCCAGATGAAGACCATTGATGTGGAAGATTTCAAGGACCTAAGAGGGTAGAGGTGAAGCAAATTCAGGGATGTGGGATGTGAGACATTGAGAGGATTGATAACTTGGTAGAGCCACAGACAGTGAAAAATATCCTTTGGCTGATTCCTTGCCTTCCCCTGGCGGGAGCTGTAATCAACGGGCTGCTGCGGAGACGGTTGCCTGCCCGGCTAATCCATATTGTCGGCTGTGCCAGTGTCTTTCTTGCTTTCCTGGTCTCAGTAAGTGGCTTTATCACCCTGGTTAGGATTGAGGAACCTCACAACCGACTCTTGATTCAGTCACTCTATCAGTGGCTACTGACCGTCTGGGACCAGGGTCGCTTCAGTCTGGACGTGGCCTTTAGGCTGGATCCCCTTTCGGCAGCACTATGTCTAGTGGTCACCGGCGTGGGGTTTCTCATTCATCTCTACTCCGTGGGTTACATGGCGGGCGATGAAAGCCAAGGGCGTTATTTTGCCTATCTGAATCTTTTTACCTTTTCCATGCTGCTTCTGGTCCTTGCCGACAACCTGCTGCTTATGTTCGTTGGCTGGGAAGGAGTGGGCCTCTGCTCCTATCTGCTCATCGGTTTCTGGTTCAGTGATCTGGAAAAGGCGCAGGCTGGTATGAAGGCTTTCATTGTCAACCGGGTGGGGGATTTTGGTTTCTTTGTGGGGTTGATGCTCCTGTTTTGGACTCTTTTTGAAGGCAGCAGTGGCGGGATAACCGGTTTGGGCTTTGATCAGTTGACAGAGGCCATACCCTTACTTGGTTCAGCCAGTCCCATTTTGGGAGTCGGGGTGGCCACCTGGATAGCCCTGTTGTTTTTTGTTGGCGCCACCGGGAAATCAGCCCAGATTCCCCTCTATATCTGGCTTCCCGATGCTATGGCCGGCCCAACCCCGGTGAGTGCCTTCATTCATGCAGCAACCATGGTTACGGCCGGAGTTTATATGATTGTCCGGCTCAACTTTCTTTACGCTATCGCCCCAGTTGCCATGACGGTGGTGGCAGTGGTGGGAGCGGTGACCGCATTTTATGCCGCCACCATTGCCCTGACCCAGAACGACATCAAACGTGTCCTGGCCTATTCTACTATTAGTCAACTGGGTTACATGTTCCTGGCCGTGGGGGTGGCGGCCTTCAGCACGGGAATTTTCCATTTGGTGACTCATGCCTTCTTCAAAGCCCTACTCTTTCTGGGAGCCGGGAGTGTAATCCATGCCGTACACAGCAACGACATGCAGGAGATGGGTGGACTGAAAAAATACATGCCTTACACCTACCTAACTTTTATGACAGCTTATTTGGCTATATCCGGAATACCCCCGCTCTCAGGATTTATGAGCAAAGACGAGATTTTGTGGGCTACCTTCAACAGTCACCTTTCCATTCCCGGCCTTGGCAAAGTGCTCTGGGCTCTTGGGCTTCTAGGTGCAGGGTTTACAGCTTTTTATATGACTCGATTAGTGGCACTTACCTTTATGGGTAATTTCCAGGGCGGTCCAGAAAAAGAGAAACATCTGCATGAATCGCCGCTGGTAATGACCATTCCACTCATGATTCTGGCTGTGCTTTCCGCGGTGGGAGGAGCAATAGGGCTCCCGGCAGTAACTCACTTGCCCAATCTGCTGCACGATTTCTTGAGTCCGGTGATTGGCGGTCACGGGAGCTCAGGTCACGAGATCCACGCTTACGGTCTGGAAGTTTTGCTCATGGTGATATCCACTGGAGTGGCTCTCACCGGCATCGGTCTGGGGTACTATTTTTACCTAAAAAGGCCAGAGTTGCCGGGTCAGATCAAAGCCCGTTTCGCGGGAATGCATCGGCTGCTTTTCAATAAGTACTATGTGGATGAGATCTATCAAGCCCTTTTCCTGCGGCCGGTGTTAAAGCTGGTATCACTTAGTGGTCGCTTTGACCTCCAGGGTATAGACGGTGCGGTTAATCTTTCTTCTAGGATTACGGCCAAGTTCTCTTTTCTCGTGGGCTGGGAAGACTTGACCATAGTAGATGGCGCAGTCAATGGCCTGGCGGATATCTTCAAGAGATGGGGTGCATGGATTAGGCAGGTGCAGACCGGAAGGATACAGCACTACCTCTATTCGGTGGTCTTGGGCATCTTTGGTCTGTGCGTCTTTATGCTGCTGTTTTAAGAATTTTGGCCGAAACATAGGACTGGGGATATAGGCCACTTTAGGAAAGTCCTCAGACCTGTGGTGATTACAACAAATGATGGTTTTTTGGTGCCTAGTGCTTAGTGCCTAGTGCATAGTACTTAAAAAGGAGGGTCCACAGATGGTGCCTGAGCACATCTTGTCTTGGATGATCTTTTGCCCGCTTATTGGGGCCGGGCTGATCCTTTTCGTGCCCAAAAGGTATCCCACCTTGATGAAAGTGATTGCCCTGCTTGCCACCGTTCCTCCTCTGTGGTGGGCGGCTAACCTCTACGTTAGTTTTGATCGCTGGGATAATGGCTTCCAGTACGTGGAAAAGGTCCCTTGGATCGAGGCCTTTAATATTCACTATTTTCTCGGCATAGATGGCATCAGCATCCCCATGATCTTGCTCACGGCACTCCTTACCTTTATCTGTGTCATTGCCTCATGGAATATTAACGAACACGTCCGGGGCTATTTCATCCTCTTTCTCCTTCTAGATACGAGTATGGTTGGAGTTTTCTCTGCCCTAGACTTCTTTCTTTTCTATGTATTTTGGGAACTCATGCTTCTTCCCATGTATTTTCTTATCGGGGTATGGGGTGGACCCAAGAAGGAATACGCTGCTATAAAGTTTTTCCTTTTTACCCTGGTGGGCAGTGTGTTCATGCTAGTGGTCATGCTGGTCTTCTATTTTGGTTCGGTGGAGCCGGCCACCGGCCTGCACTCCTTTGACCTCACCATTCTTGCCGACCAGTCCGTGCACCAGTCTTTCCTTAGGAACCATACTATTCGCTGGCTCTGCTACCTGGGGTTATTCATTGGCTTTGCCATCAAGATCCCTTTGGTGCCATTTCACACCTGGCTGCCGGATGCCCACGTGGAGGCGCCCACTGCCATAAGCGTCATCCTGGCTGGGGTTCTCTTGAAGATGGGAACCTATGGGCTCTTGCGGATCTCCTACCCCTTGCTGCCCGATATGGCTGTCGCTTTCGCCCTTTACGCGGCTCTCTTTGGCTTGGTGAGCATTATTTATGGTGCCCTGTGTGCAATGGCGCAGCAGGATATGAAAAAACTTATAGCCTATTCCAGCATCAGCCATATGGGCTTTGTCATGTTGGGCATGTCAGTATTCAGCAATACCACGGCCATAAACGGGGCGGTGCTGCAAATGTTCAACCACGGCACTGTCACCGCCATGCTCTTTTTGCTGGTGGGTGTAATTTATGATCGGGCGCACCATCGCGATATTGACGGCTTCGGCGGCCTGGCCAAGACCATGCCGATCTATGCCGGCTACACCGGCCTGGCCTTCTTTGCTGCCCTGGGGCTGCCGGGACTGTCCAGCTTTATAAGTGAAGCACTGGTGCTGGTTGGCTCCTTCCAGCAGTACAAGATAATCACCATCACTGCCACCACCGGCATTATCCTGACCGCCGGCTATTTTCTCTGGACCATGCAGCGTGTGTTTTTGGGGCCTCTCAACAAGAAGTATGCCGAGCTTCCAGAAATCAGTCTGCGGGAGGCATTTACCTTGACGCCCCTGGCCCTGATTGTCATCTTGTTGGGTTTCTATCCCATGCCGGTGCTGGATTTGATCGGTACAACCTTAAAGCACACGGTGGCCATGGTGGTAGGCTAGTCATTTCACATTTGGCATTTATCAATGCGCATTTATCATTGGCATTGAAGTTGAGATTATAAGTACGGGTGAGTGCAATGAAAGAAAACCGGTTAGAAATGACAAGTGAGAAATTAGAAATGAGAAATGAGAAATGACCGGGATACCTGAGAACTTTATACGTAGTAACCTCCAGGGGATCCCCTTTGTCGGTCCGGAGATCATTCTCACAGGGGCGATAATAATCCTCCTCATAGTGGGGGTGATTCTGCCTTATTGGCGTTACCGTAGGATGTTTACAGTCTTAGCTCTCCTGGGTCTGATAGGGTCGCTCTTGCCTTTGTGGAAACTGCCAACACCCCAGCCAGATCTGACCTATCTCTCTGGACTTTTCGTTTGGGATTGGTTGACCTTTTTCTTTAAACTGTTTTTCGTGGTTGCAGGAGGTTTTGTCATTCTTTTGACTCAGGGGAGCAGTGAGATCGACAACGTGGAGTACAGTGAGTGCACGGTTCTGGTGCTGGCCGTCACTATGGGTATGATGCTTCTGGTTGCCGCCACCGATCTGCTGATGATCTTTCTTGCCTTCGAGACCATGGGAATCTTGAGTTACCTACTGGTAGGGATGAGGGCCGGGGATGTTCGCAGTGGTGAGGCTGCTTTGAAATACGTGCTTTACGGTGCTTTTACCTCCGGCACCATGCTCTTTGGCTTCTCCCTTCTCTTCGGGCTTGCTGGGACCACCGATCTTTTGGAAATCGGCCGGCAGGTTGTGGCGGCCAGCCAAAATCCTCAAGACAAAATCCTGCTGATTGTGGCGGTGCTGTTTTTTCTGGCCGGCTTACTCTTTAAAACAGCCTCATTCCCTTTTCACTTCTGGTGTCCTGACGTTTACGAGGGGGCACCGACACCTATTACTGCCTTTCTAAGTGTAGGACCCAAGGCAGCAGGGTTTGCTCTTTTCATCCGGCTTTTTTATCCCCTCTTCACCACCGGTGGAGAAGGAGGGATGTACGAGGCTGTTTCCGGTCTGGACTGGCCCTCGATTCTGGCCCTGGTCTCCGCCCTAACCATGACCCTCGGAAATTTGGCAGCAATTCATCAAAATAATCTCAAGCGCCTTCTCGCCTATTCGAGCATCGCCCATGCCGGCTATCTATTAATGGGAATCGTCGCCTTGAGCGACTTCGGGCTGCGAGCTGTGGTCTTTTACTTAGTGGTTTATCTATTCATGAACCTCGGAGCTTTTGCGGTGGTAACTCTGGTTGCCAGCGGTGGGGGAAGCGAGGAAATAGATTCCTACCGCGGCTTGGGCAGCAGAGCGCCCTACCTGTGTGTGGCCATGGCTGTGTTTCTCTTTTCACTAATAGGCCTTCCGCCCTTTGCCGGGTTTGTGGGAAAGGTCTATCTCTTTGCAGCGGTTATTTACAAGAAGATTTACTGGTTGGCGGTGGTAGCGGCTCTCAACACGGTGGTTTCCCTCTACTACTACTTGCGGGTGGTCAAGGCCATGTTTCTTGAGAGGCCCACTGAAGCGAGCCAAGTGCAGGTTTCCCTCGGCTCCCAGGCGTTACTTTTAGCCCTGCTCTTTCCCACCCTGGGTTTGGGCATATACTGGCAGCCTCTGGCCAAGGTTGTCAGCGGGATGTTTTGAAATGTGGTACCGCAGCCTCGGATTAAAGATGATTTGCACGGTGAGTGCGATCGCCATTCTGGTCATAGGTGTTTACGCCACGGCGAACATCAATACCCAGAGAAACCAACTAATCCATCAAGTCATCCAGAGTACCAGTCTGGTGAGTGACACCATCAAGCGCAGTATGCGCTATGACATGCTCAAGTATCAACCCGAGAGGCTCCATCGCGCTATTGACACCATTGGCGGGCAGGAAGGGATTGAGAAGGTACGTATCTTCAATTACCTGGGGGAGATAATTTATTCTTCCGACCGCAAAGAAATGGGCGCCATGGTAGATAAATCTGCCGAGCAGTGCTACGCCTGTCACGCCAGAGAAAAGCCCTTCGAACGCTTGACCACCTCAGCCAGAAGTCGAATCTTTGAAACAGCTGCCGGCCATCGGGTCCTGGGAATGATTAACCCTATTTACAACGAGTCCGACTGCTATTCGGCCTCCTGCCACGTTCATCCCCAGGAACAAAAGGTCCTTGGGGTTCTCGATATTGATGTGTCCTTGGCAGATGTGGACAGGGTGATCATTAGCAGCAAAAAGAAGATGAGCCTTTTCGCTGTGGTGGCGATTCTGGCAATATCTCTGACAATAGGTCTCTTTGTCCAGCGCTTTGTCAGTCGACCGGTGAAGCATCTTGTGAGGGGAACCGAAAGAGTTGCTGCCGGTGATCTTTCCACTTCTCTTGAGATTTCGTCCGCCAATGAGATCGGCACTCTGGCCAGATCCTTCGACCAAATGACCCAGCGGTTACAGGGTTCCGAGCAGGAGCTAAAGGCTTCCGAGGAAAAATACCGCTCTCTCTTTGACAATGACCCCAATCCCATTTTTGTTTTTGATCGCTCTACCTTCCAGATTATTGACGCCAATATCCGTGCTAGCGAGAAATATGGTTACTCCAAAGACGAGTTACTTCAGATGTCTTTCCGCGACCTGGGTGATCCAGAAGATGCTGAGAAAATTAGGTCATCTGTGGTGGAGGCGTGTATCTTCTTGCCCAAGGTGAGACACCGCAAGAAAGATGGCAGCGTAATGCACGTGGACATCCATTCGTGTCCCCGGGTACATCTGGGCGAAGATGTGATTATTGCTAATATTGCCGACATTAGTGACAGTATCCAGGCAGAGGCTCAACTGATCCAGGCAAGTAAGATGGCCACTCTTGGAGAGATGTCTGCAGGGGTGGCACATGAGTTGAACCAACCCTTAAATGCCATTCGTATCGGCAGTGACCTCCTTAAGAAAGTGGTAGATCGCGGCGAGAGCCTTGAGCCCGACCTGGCGGGTAAGGTTTCTCGCGAGATCAGTGCCCAGGTAGAACGTGCCGCCAACATTATCAATCATCTACGGGAATTCGGCCGAAAAAGCGAGTCGGACGAACTGGAAAAGGTGAATATCAACAAACCCATCACAAACGTTTTTACTGTCCTAGGGCAGCAACTGAAGCTCAGACAAATCAAAGTGAATTTGGATTTAGATGAGAACCTTCCTCCTGTTCACGGGGTTAGTAACCGCTTGGAGCAGGTATTTATCAATCTGGTTATGAATGCCAGGGACGCCATAGAGGAAATGCTGGAAAGAAGTCATGAGAAAGAGCGACAGGGACTTTTGACTATACGCACATACCAGGAAAAGGGCAGGGTGGTGGCCGTTGTCAGGGATAATGGCAGCGGTATGCCAGAGCGTGTCAAGGAGAAGGTCTTCGAGCCCTTCTTCACTACCAAGGATCTAGGCAGAGGGACAGGTCTAGGACTCTCTATCAGCTATGGAATTATTAAGGATTATGGAGGCACCATAGAGGTGGAAAGCCTGCCCGGGAGTGGCACCATCTTCAAGATCAGTTTTCCCGGGCTTGCTACCGAGGAAGACCTGCAGAAGGAAAGTTCGGCATGAAAAAATTACTGTTGATAGATGATGAAGCGAGTACAAGGGACCTGTTGAAATTGTCTCTGGAAATCGAAGGATATACTGTTTTTGTGGCCGAGGACGGTCCCAGGGGACTGGAGTTATTTGCCAAAGAGAATCCGTCCATAATTCTAACGGACATCAAGATGCCCGGGATGGATGGAATCGAGGTTCTCAGGAGGATAAAGGAACAGAGTCCCGATGCTGAGGTCATTGTCATCACAGGCCACGGAGAGATGAATCTGGCCATTGAAGCTCTCAAGTTGGAGGCATCTGACTTCATTAGTAAACCTGTAAGCGATGAGAGTTTGAATGTTGCCCTCAAACGTGCTCAGGAAAAGATCTGGTTACGGAACCGACTCAGGGAATACACTGAGGATCTGGAGAGAATGGTCAAGGAAACCAGCGAAGAACTGATCAAGCACCACGCACTGGAGCACAACCTTATCCAAACCTCTATGGACGGGATAATCGCCAATGACCGTCAGGGTAAAATCATAATTTTCAACGAGGGTGCAGAGCGCATATACGGATATACCCGGGAGGAGGCAATCTCCTCAATTAACGTAACCAAGCTCTACCCCGAAGGCCAGGCCAGACATATTAAGAAAATGATCTACGGTAATGATCATGGGGGTCCCGGCCGCTTGATCAATTACTCAGTGGAGGTTCTCACCAAGACGGGCGAATTGGTGCCCATTCTACTTTCTGCTACTGTACTTTACCAAAAGGGTGAGGAGGTTGCCACGGTGGGCTACTTTAAAGATATGCGCGAGGTCATCCGGCTGGAGCAGGAGCTTGGCGAAAGCGAGCGCATGGCCACTGTGGGCCAAACCGTGGCGGGTATAGCCCACGGAGTGAAAAATTATCTCCATGGCATGAAACTGGGAGCTTTCATGATAGACGAGGGTCTTGAAAAAGATAAATCCGAATCGCTGCGCAAGGGCTGGAACTTGGTGAGGAAAAATATCGAGCGAATAAACAAAATGACCAAAGAAATGCTGAGCCTAGCTAGTACTAGCCCGCCCGCTTTCGAGTTGTGCTCCCTCAATGACATAGCGGAAGAGGTGTGTGAACAGATGAGGGCGGGAGCTGAGGAGAGAGGGATACGCTTGATCAGTGAGCTGGATCCCGCATTACCCCCAACGACCGTGGATTCGGCAGGTATCCTCACCTGCCTAACAAACCTGGTGACTAACGCGATTGAGGCCTTTCCAGAGGACAGCATTGGGGGCCAGATCATTGTGTCCAGTCGTGACGACCCGGCGGCCGGAGTCTGTTTGCAGGTGAAGGACACTGGTGGGGGTATGAGCAAGGAGATGAGGGAACAGATATTTGAGAGTCTCGTCAGCACCAAAGGGGCGCGAGGTACAGGTTTGGGTCTTGCTCTAACTCATAAAATCGTCCGCGAGCACGGCGGAACTATACAGGTTGAATCTGAGCTCAATAAGGGTTCTTGCTACACCAATATTTTGCCGCGGTAATTATTGCCCATCTCCGCGGTCCGCCGTAGGCGGATTCATGAAACATCCGGACTAGTTTATCTGGGCGGTTTTAACCTCTGCTGGGAGTATTTTGGGCATCCTAACGATAAAGCGTGACCCTTCGCCTGGATTGGAATCTACCTGCACGGATCCTTCATGTTGCTCGATAATCTTGTTTGAGATAAAGAGACCCAGGCCTGTGCCCTTGCTTCCCTTGGAGGAGTAAAAGAGGGTAAACATTTTGTCTCTGGTCTCTTTATCCATACCGATGCCGTTGTCGGAGACATCGAATATTATGTCATCCTCCTCCTGTTTTACCCCAAAGATGATTTTATGAGCTTTGTTAGAATTGTCTTCGATGCAGGCTTCCAATGCATTTTCGAGAATGTTCGTCAGTGCAGAAGCCAGCACTCCACTGTCTACCTCGAATTCTCCGGCGGACTCATCGAATTCGCGAACAAATTCAATGCCATGGCCTAGCGCCTTCGGTTCGACGGTCAGGGCCACATCATGAGCGAAGGTGAGGACATCGGTTCGTTCCCACTGCAGATCTCTCTCCTTGGCATAATAGA
>CP070689.1:1765502-1829200 GCA_020353155.1 Deltaproteobacteria bacterium
TCATGAGTAAAAGATCAGGTCCCAGAGAAGCAGCTTTCCGATAATCGAAAAAATTTTCTTAGCCCTTCTATTTTCCCTCCGTGGTTTAATCTAGCCCCTACTCTTTATTCTGGTGCGAGTTTTGCACGTTTGTGTAAATAGCTCCTGAGAACTATGGCGCCGAGTGGTAAGAATCTCCGGTCCGAGTATTAATAAGACCGCAAGATAGTCTAAGTGACTGAGTTAGAAAGGAGGCAGGAAATGTCGGCAAGAGAATACTTAGTAACTTATTTTATTGTTATAGCAACAATAATCGCGCTTGCTAGTGGTAGCCCCTTAGCAGAAGAAAAAGGAGTGAACCCGGAGGTTTACGGGACTTGGGATTTGCTGGAAATGGAAAATCTCGGACTGAGGATTCGATCAACTATGACTATTCAGAAGAATCAGGTGATCACCAGTAACACTTGTTATTACGAAGACTACAGTGTTGTAGCCCAAACCTCCTCTCCCGCGGTAATAACTAGCAATGAGATCCGGATTCTAGAATCGAGCACGGCCATGGAAGATAGCCCCGGTCTTTTTAGATGCAAGGCTTCGATGGAGGCGGCAACCATGCAATACCAATTGCGTGACGGCAAGCTCTTCCTATATATGCCGGAAGAAGAAGAAACCATTGCCCTTACCAGATCTGGGGGTCAATTTAGAGGAGCTACAAGATATAAGAAGTCGAAGGAGTCAAAGCCAGAGCTGGCCCACACCAACCAAGGAACCACTTATTCAAAAAAGGGCAAGTACAACGAAGCTATCAAAGAGTACGACAAAGCCATTGCAATAAACCCTAATTGCACATTGGCTTACTACAATCGTAGCGTTGCTTATACGAAAACAAGACAGTATGACAAAGCGATCAACGATTGCAATAAGGTTCTGCAACTGGATCCCAGGCATGCAAACAGCTATTACACTCGTGGGGTGTCATACTGGCATCTTGGATCAAAGAACCAAGCGGTCAAGGATTTGCAATCTGCCGCCAAACTTAAACACCAGGGAGCGCAAGCCTACTTAACATCATTGGGAATCAAATGGTAGTTGGATTTAGCTGATCCCGCCTTGCAGAATATCTGATTACAGCCTGCCTACAGGTGTGAAAACATTTGCGTGCGTAGTGACTCAAACGCATGGTATAAAGACTCATTCTCGCCCGGATATTTTACTAATTGCTGTGGCAGTAAGTCATTCATGAAATATGCGGGCTTCTATGAGTCTAGAAATGTATCGTACCTTGGATACTTACAACATTAAACCCGCCAGACTCATCCATTGGCATATGGTGGAGAAGTTCAATAAACTGCTGGAAGAGCAAAGCTTGCTGGCTGATTATAGAGAGTGTTTTGACGCCCTGTCAGATGGAAAGTTCGAATTCACTGCAAGCTGCACCTACAGAAATTATAAAAAATTCTTTCTGGCCTTTTACCAAGCCTTCGGGCCTTTTTCAGTTGAAGTATCATTCAATGAGGATTACCACCCAGACGAATGTGGCTATAACACCACGGTGAATTTCGAGGTGGATGAGGACGGTAATTATGTATTTGCCCTGGTAAATATACTAGCTGCTGGAGAAAGTGAAAAAACATCCCAAGAGTATGAAAAAAGAAGGACTAATCCTCAACCCCCCTTCGAACCTAACTGCAAGAAAGAAGGAAAAATCCACGACTGGCATGACTCTAGTTAAAATAGCAACCTATCTCAGAATACATTGAAGTTAGTTAGAGAAAACCTGCTTCTGCTTATCATCTGTCTGGGCCTTCTCCTTGCGTGGTTCTTGCCCGAGCCGGGGAGGATCCTGAAGAACTGGGGGATGTCCAACCCCCTGATACTCGCAATCTTTTTTTGCCAGGGACTTGGGCTCGATGGAAGGGAGTTGCAAAGGAGATCCCAGCTGGCTAAAGCAATCGGCTGGGGATTTGTGATCTCTCAAATCATTGGGCCGCTACTGGCTTATACTTCCGTCTATTTCCTCAATTGGCGGGGCGACAACCAAATAGGCTTCATGGTGATCTGCTGTATGGCCCCAACTCTTGTCTCTGGGGCAGTTCTGGCAGGAAGGGCAGGGGGAGACGGTGCCACTGCTCTCATTCTGGCGGTGGGACTTAATCTTTTAGGTATTCTGACTATCCCTCTTAATCTAAAATGGTCTTTAGGGGCAGTTGTTCGTTTGGACACGGCGGGGCTTCTCTTAAAACTGGTGCTGCTGGTATTAGTCCCCGCTGTCATAGGCCAAGCCATCAAGAAACTCCAACCTGAATGGGCCCGCCAGCAGGAACGATTAATCCGCATTGTCCCCGTTGTAGCTCTGGGGATAATAGTTTACCTCTCCTGCTCATCACAAGCAGATCGCTTGCAGGAGCTGACACTCAGCCATCTCGGCTCTTTGCTTTTACCGTCAGTGACAGTGCATCTGCTTCTTTTGGCTGCTGGATACGCAGGTGCCAGATACCTTTTACGCCTAGAAGAACCATCCTGCCGCTCTCTAGCCATTGTTTGTTCTCAGAAAACCCTACCAATCGCCATTGCCGTTTGGTCCATTGCCTTCGCCGAAGCCTATCCGCTGGCGGTCCTTCCCGCCCTGGTCTTCCACCCAAGCCAGATCTTCTGTGATGGGGTGTTGGCCACTTTCTGGGGAAAAAGGGGAGGACGGCCATCTTCATGGTCTCGCGACATCAATTAATGAAACATCCGGGCTAAACACATTTTTAGTTCAATATCGGTCTGTTGTCTGCATGATTCTTGCACGTGTACTGTGCACCAAGAACAAGACAAGGGAAATTTGCCTAGGTTGCTATGAAAGTTGACAAGTTCAAAAGACAAGCCACCCTTCGGGTAAGTACAGGCGGCAATTTGGATGTAAACTTCTTTCTCGACTATTCCACCGAGGAGCACCTGGGCAGAGAACTCATCATCGACGTTCTCAATTCTAAAAGAAGCTTTATACCCCTGGAGGATGTACTCAAGGACGAGATCCTCATGATTGGCAAAAACAGATTCATGGATGTGGAGCTAACAGAGCGAGACCTCTTACCTGAAACGTTAGAGGGTCGGGAAATTCCGGTGCAGATAGAGCTTATAAACGGGGACACCCTGGAAGGCAGTTTTTTCACCGACCTGCCACCAGACAAGTTAAGACTCAGCGATTATTTGAACCACACCCCGCAATTCATCTATCTCTGCCGAGAACCGAACGATGTAATCCTGAACAAGGACTACATTCTCTCGTTGAAGCATAAATGAAATGGGAAAACAGAATGGGCCAGCTGAACAATGATACGGACTCACAAAAAGAGATCCGTGTGCTCTTATCGAAGGCAGGATTTCCAGAAGAGGGCAAAAAAGTTCTTCGAGCCATGAATGAGAGGATTAACGATCTAACCAGGGAAAATCAACAACTAAAAAAAGAAAACACCGAACTTCAGGCCTTGAATAGCTCACTCCAGAAGCTGATGAAAACGGTAGAAAATCAGCTCAATCAATGGAGAGGTAGTTACATGAGGAAGGGTTAGAAGCAGACTATTAAAACAGAGGGGATAAGCTATGAACAAAGGGCAACTAATCGAAATGCTCACTAACAACTTGGGCATTACAAAAACTGATTCCAAGGCATGCGTTGAGTCAGTCTTTGACGCTATGGCTGCTGCCTTGGCCAAGGGGGACCGCATCGAAATCCGTGGATTTGCCACATTTAAGCTCAAAGAGTACTCACCCTATACGGGAAGGAATCCGAAGTCCGGCGAAGTGATAGGTGTCGACGGCAAAAGACTTCCCTATTTCAAGATGTGCAAGGAACTGAAGCACCGGGTGAATAAAAAAGACGGATAGGCATTTAATACAGCCAGGGTCTCAGCAATTTCCACCGGCTTCCGATCGTGGCTATGGCTTATCGCCCGTGGCTTATAGTCATTTCTTCGCCCTCGCTGGGCTCCGCTCAGGCCCGCAAGCGGGTTCCCAGTTAGCCTTCGGCGTCATTCATGATCCACAATTGTGGTAATGAGCTTCTGACAATAAGTGACAGCGAAGCAGAACTAAGGACCAGCTTGTCGAAAATTCCGCTTGCGGTGTGGGCCTCAACGGAGCAAAGGTAGTGCACTGTAACCACCCACGGCTTAATCTTCTCTCCTTCGAATCAATCACTTCTTGAAATCTTCTTCTGAGTAACGTAGCATTTCTAAAGTTGCAGAAAGATCCTACTTGCTGAGATGGAGTAACTGATGGACTCAAAGTTTAGGCAAAAGATGTTGATTTTTTTGTTCTGGTTAGTAGCGCTGATGTACATCGTAACCTCGTGTGTTTCAGCTGGAAGTTCAAAACTGACCGAAAACAATATGGAAAAAATAATAAATGGTAAGACCACCAAGAACGAGATTGCTGAGGTGCTTGGGGAGCCGGAAAAAATCTTAAATTTAGATAGGGAGGGATTGGAAAACTATCTGAGCAGAATTGGCCTCAGTAACTCTTCACCGCATGACTTTGCAGAAGATCATTATGAAGTGTGGATCTACAATAGGTGGGGTCATATCACCGGTTTGGTTCTTACTCCAAGCTATGAAGAGGCAAAGGCATGCATAATTGTTATAGACAGCAGGTCCGTCTGCGTTGAAAAGATGTTTGCAAAGGAGAGTAATTTGGGGTTTTAACGAGTCTTCTGTTCTATGAGGACAAGGTTATCCCTTCGATCTAAGTCTTCAACATAACTTACTTTTCCCATGTTGTCATAATGGATAACTCTTTTGTACACACCCAGTTGCGCAGCAGTGGTGTTTTTATTCAAATAATATCCTCTTTTTTCCAGTCTGTTATCTCTATCGAAATATGAGACCATCCTGTGGAATCCGTACTTTACAGAATCGCTGTCGGTTGAATAGGCCTCGCTCACCTTTTTTCTTCCCCAGTAATAGATTACTTTCTTGTACCAGCCCTTCTGCTTTGAGTAATTCTCCGTTGCATAAATCTCCATTTTTTTCTTCTTTCCCTCATTATCGTAGGAAGCAATTATTTTATGCATGCCTTTCTTAAAATCCGAGTCTTTTTCGGAATAGACAATCTGCTTTGTCAGGCCTCCATATTCATTATTTTTAGAAATAATCTCTTCTGTTGCAGCTAAAGCCGTTGCGTTTATATAGAAAAACACTCCAACTGTAAGAAGCGCAGTCGTCTTCATCAAGTATCCCTCTTTTCCAAGCATGAGCTCAAACCATACAGTGAGATAACGGCTTAACTGATAAATATAGCAGGTTAGAGAGTATTCTACTGCTTCTTCTCGGCCTTGTATTTTTCTATGGCCTCTTTTAAATCGTCATACTCTTCGCAACCCCAGAGACAGGCATTATCGAGCACTGCCAACCGTTCTTCAGCCTTGGCCAGTTGATCGGTCTCCAGATAGAGCTCGCCCAGGTACTCATTGGCACCGCGATGTTTAGGGTTTATCCTTAGTGCCATGCGGTAATGTTCGAAAGCTTTGTCAGTATTGCCTAGTTTTCGATAGCTATAGCCGAGCAGGTTGTGGGTGTCGGCGCTATTGGGGTCTTTTTCCAAGGCTTTGGAAAGATGGACTAATGCCGATTCGTAGTCTTTTGCTTTAACTGCTTTCTGCCCAGCCTTAAACTCTTGAGAAACAGAAGGTTTTCGACTTGGCTGGCTGCTTGTGCCGGCTGCCAATAGATCGCTGTTGGTGAAGGCCAAGACAAGGGCCAGGGACAGCAAAGCTATTCTTAAGTTAAGTTTCATATCTAATCTCCTTACGAAACATTTTGTCAATAGCAAACAATTATCAAATCTGGTTGCCGGATCCTCAGAAGTTATATAAACACTCAAAAAGAAGAGTCAACCTGACACAAGCAAAGCATTATCTGGATCGTATCTTGCAATATGATTTATTATGGCGTAGCATCTGGCGGTAACAGCGGTCAGCTTGACTGTTACCGAGAGACTTCTAGGAACTTACCCCTACTAAAGAAAGAGGTGGCTAATGTCAGCGGATAGACGAGTGTATCCCAGAGCCAAGCTCAAATGGCCTGTTGCAATAAAGACTGAAGAAGGATCCATTGACGGGGTGACATTGAACATCACCCCTGACGGCTGCTTTATCAGCTGCCGAAGACCTCTTAGGTTAAATGTCGTTTTTGATTTAGCCATCAAGATTCCTAAGTCTAAGAGTTCTATACAAGCTAGGGCGGAGGTGGTATGGTCCAACATCTACGGCCCTGATGACGAGATAACGCCTCGCGGTATGGGAGTCCGCTTCGTAAAGATCACCAGTGAGGCGCGAAAGTTTATTGCTCAAGCCGCTTTAGAACATTTCAAGGGACAAAAGGTCGAAGTGGAGCTTTTACAGACATTGAGCACCCTTGTCATAGATCTAACAGAAGAAAAAAAGAAAGTCTCGGGTGGATAAAGAAAAACATCCGGGTCGTTAATTCCGCTAAACCGGTTTTTCTCTCAGTATCAGCATCTATCCTGCTTCAGGTGGAAAACCAGCTGTAATATCAAAGTATCAGCTGATAAAGCGGAAGTTGGATATGGCCCACCCTCGCTATATCAAATCAGGCATTCGTATCTACCGCCATCGTAGCGGAAAGGGCGCGAACCGCATTCGGTTCCTGGCCTGGAAGGACAGTGTGGAGTTCATCAGGAGGCTTTGGACTCACATGGATTTTGGCGCCTGTCTCATGAAGAACTGGAATGAACCCTGTCCAATATGTGAAGATGCCAAGAGGAAAGTAAGCAAAGGCAAAAAATACCGAGCGCTTGTAAAGCAAGGGATTCTGCTGGGCAAGAATCCTAGGATGCTTGCCCAGATCATAGACCGCAACGAGGAAGAGACGGGTGTACAACTCTGGGATGTTGCTGGCAGTGAGGTCGAGAAAGCCCTTATCAATTTGAGCGTCCACAAGGATACAGGACTCATTGTACCCTGGACTGACCCAGATTATGGTTGCGATCTTATCTACGATTACGATTCCGCTCAGGAAAATCCCGAACCGAGCAACCTGAGACGGTCTTGGCAGAGCAAACTGAATATTGAGTTGTACGATGGAGCCATGGATTTCGATGAGGATATTATCAACAAAATGTCTTATGAGAAGTTGGCAGCGATTTATGCTGAATTTAGTCAGCAGGAGTAAGTGTTAAGCAGCCAGTAGGCAGTAGTCAGTAGATAGAATGCAGCAGCATCTCCGGGCGTCTTGGAAACGCTGGTATATTCTGAACTTACCTTCTAACTGCTGAATCCTGACTCCTAACTCCTGGCTCCTTCCCGCCCCTTATGATTGACAAGACGAAGACAATCAAGACTGTCACAGAAAAGCTTAAGGAACTCCCCCTGGGCCACTATTTGGACTTGCGAACCTATAAGCGGAACCGTTCTGTGATTATCGTCAAACAGGGGCACGAGGACCTATTGGTCATAGAGAACGGTCACTATCAGGAGAGATTTTATCTCAAACAGGAAAAGCTCAAGAAGCTGCTGAAAACCCTTTTGAGAAAAGAGTTCCCTAGGAGCAATAAAATAAGGCTCTATATTATGGGGAACTTCAAGGAGGATGAGGCCCAGAATCTGAAGCGAAAAGTCCTCTAGCCAATCCTAGCGCGACTTTTGCTATTGACAAATAGCTTGTATCTAATTAAGCGATAGATATCAGCGATAAGGACTACCTGAAGCCGCCGGAGAAAGAGTGCATGGAAAAAAGAAATTTTGACAGAATCCCCTTCCAAACCAAAGCGATAGTGAGGTCCAAGGAGACCACAGTAATTGGCATAGTAGAAAATTTGAGTTTGGACGGGATATTTTTGAAAACGCCAGAAAAACTAAATCTCAACAGAATCGTCAAGATTGAGTTACTATTTACCGGAACTTCATCTCAACTTTCCATTCTTTTGGACGGAAAAATAATGCGCCATGAAAATATAGGAATGGCAATTCAATTCAAAAATGTCGACATGGACGCGTTTTTTCATCTTAAAAATCTCATCTCCTACAATACGAATCAGATGGGAAAGTTAAAAAATGACTTTAAGAAATTTATAAAGACGAAAGGCAAAAAAACCTAATAGTTTATCGTACGGGCAATCTCCGCCTAATCCTCTATAGGCCAAAGTATTTTCCCCCTATCTGTTCTCTTCCCACTCTTTCTAGGTAATAATATAATCACTCCCTTTTCAATGCGAAGAGGTTTGAAGCTTAGGGCATGGGGCATAGAGCATAGGGAAAGGAGTCAGAATCCAGAATCCAGAATTCAGTAGTAAAGCGATCAAAACCGGGTTCCTCTCAACATTTCGTCCCTAATTAACGCCTGATTCTATACAGTGCCTAGTGCTTAGTGCATGGTGCCTAGTGATTTGATACTAGCTAACGCAGGCCTTGTGCCCTGAGCCTTGAGCCTTCAGCATGGGGCAACCTCATGGTTGGTGAAACAACAATTCCACTCTTTCCCCTCGAAGTAGTGCTGATGCCCTCAATGCCTTTGCCGCTGCACATCTTTGAGGAAAGGTACAAGCTGATGATCGGTGAGTGCCTGGAGCAAAAAAGGGAATTTGGAGTGGTTTATCAAAAAGGCAGCGACATGAAAAAGATCGGCTGTACGGCCAGGATAGTACAAGTACTGAGACGCTTTGATGATGGGCGTCTAGACATAATGACCCAGGGAGCAGAACGCTTCGTAATAGAGAGTATCAACGAAGACAAGCCCTATTTGCAGGCTGAGGTGATCTATTTCGATGACGAAAGGGAAAAAGGAGCTGATAATTTAATCGCTGACGGCATCAAGTTGCTTGAAGCGTTAGACGGCATGACTGGCAAGAAAAGGGACTACAGGTCATTGTCAAGGATGGATCGCAAAACCATATCTTTTGTGATTTGCTATAACGATGTCTTTAGCATGGAGGAAAAGCAAAGTTTTCTGGAAATGACGTCAACCAGCGAGCGTATTAGGAAAGGCGTTGATTCTTTAAGAAAAGCGGTTGAGCTTATGCAGATAACCGAAGAAATCAGGCGAATTGCTGGGGGAAATGGTGATCTCAGAAGTAAGTAATCAAGACAAGATTATAAAAAACAGTATTTATTAAGTATTTATTAAAAAACTTCATGTAAGTTCTAAAATATCTTTACATAATAATTTGTAAAAATCTGTCTCATCTATACTTTCTTGTTGCACCATTCTTCACGCCTTTGATATTATATCAACAGTTTATTTCCACATTCTCATCTCAAAGACAATTGCGACGGCGCACGTCCCAGTGGTATTCCTCTCTCCTATCTCCTGACTTCTGTCTCCTGAACTCTAACCATTACTCTTCTATGGATCTCAACAAACCATTTTCGAAGTAGAGATATTGAGTTCTGCTGCCTTGTTTTTTATAGGTCCACTGCTCTCTTACCCCATTGGAGATTTTCTTTTCTTTTATGAAGTCCGGTTTTCCCCAGGCGTAAAACACCATATGAGTATTCATTCCTACGACTATTTTCCCCTCTAGAATTAACTTTTGCATGTCCTCAGGCCACCCCGACTCCTTAATGGCGAAATACTTGTCCACCTCATCTAGATCACCCTGAATTACCACACCGAGGCTTCTGTGCACCCATTTGGTGTAGATCACTTTTTCACCCTTTGATTTGCTGTCTGGTTTCGTCCTGGCATCAATGGCTATCCACTTCGCCTCGTAGTCAATAAAAGTATCGGGGATCTCTGCTATGGTTTCTTTTGCCAGCTGGCCAATGACTCTGTATTTGGTTCCAGGTCCTGAGCGTATGTTTCCTTTCTTTTTGAAGACAAAATATGCTGACTCTGTTTCAGCGGCTACTCCAAGCAAAAGTATGATGCAGGCAAAAACGATCATGTGCTTTCTAAATTTCATCAATAATTCCTTTCCGCCTTGCTTCTTATAGCAATAGAGGATTTTTTACATATTCAGGCAGCAAGTAATATGCCAGCGAGGAAGAGGAAAACAGCAAGATGTAATTTTGATACATCGGTTCCTATATTCCAGAGCATCGATTACTTGCCCGATTTTTATGAAGACAGAGGCATCAGAGCTAAAAACGGTACGACCCTTGCAATTCATTTAAAATTCGTCATTCCTTTTTACGAAAGGATCTAAGATGAAGAAAACTTTAGCCCCTGTGGCCTTATTAGTAATTGTCTTGGCTCTTCTTGGCCTGCCTCGTGCGGGTTCTGCCGATAGAAGTTTTAAGATTCACTCGCCTCGTGGTGGCCTCGTAACTATTTTGCTCACCAGTTGTGCACTCAAGAATATCAGAATTCATAATCTTGATTTCTCAGAAAGCGGAGACACCTTTTCCATGGTTGCGGCTCCCAATGGCTCCTCCAATTTGATCCAGAGCATTTCAGTTGAATTCCAGGAAGGCTCAACATCCGTGCAGAGTGAGTTAATTGACGTAGGCCCTGGTAAGACGGCTCAAGAGCTATATTGCCCTGAGAGTTTTGATAAGATAGTCATCGATTGCTTTGGCTAACGAGAGCGAATTGCAAAAACTGAGTGATGACTCACATTGGGGTTAAGACCTGCATTTGCAGGAGGCGAAGATGATTAAATCTTGCTTTATCCTTGAAAGCGGCGGCAATGAAAAGAGAGTTTTTCCCTTTTACCAAAAGCTCACTATCGGCAGACATTCTTCCAACGACGTTATCTTAGCGGACCGCATGGTGTCCAAGCGGCATGCGGCAGTTGGCCGGGTTAAAGGTCGTATTGTGGTAAAAGACTTGGGAAGTCGTAACGGTACTTTTGTTAACGGAGAGAGGGTTGAAAAAACCATACTTGCCAGTGGAGACAGACTCAAAGTGGGTAGCGCGGTGCTAAGGTTTTTTAGGGAAGAAGAGCGTGGCAAGACCGACCTTGATGGGAGTGCCACCACTTCTGGAGGAGTGCAGAAGTTAGGTGAATATTTGATAGAGGCAGGGATTGTTGATGAATTCACCTTGCTCAGAGTTTTAGGAGAGGAAGAAAAGAGCCAAACAATTGACCAGATGCTCCTTGACACAGGGATTCTAGATGATTTGAACATAGCGAAATCCCTGGCCAAACAGTTAAAGGTTCCCTTCGTTCGCCTTAAAGAACTTGAAATACCACAAGAGGTCACTTCACTAGTGCCTGTGGGGGTGGCAAAGTCCCATTTGCTCATGCCAGTTAGAGTATCCGATGGCAAGCTTGTGGTAGCAATGGCTAACCCGCTGGACTCAGATGCCATTCAGGCTATAAGGTTAGTTACAAGGATGAAAATTGAAGTGGCTGTAGCTCCGCGGCAAGATATTCTCGAGGCCTTTGTAAGGGCTTACCCCGTAGAATTCCTGGATCAAGTCCTTCAGGGAGCTCCAGATGAGGATGAGGTCACCATAGATCTTTAACTAGATTGCAAAACAAGGTGGTTTGCAGCGGACAAATAAGGATTTTTCCGTCTAAACCTTTTGATCATATTGATCATAGAGGAGAAAGAAATGAACAGAAGAATATATAGCCTGATACTTGTGCTAGCTTTGACTGCCGGTATATGTGGTGGCATTCTTGCCAGCCATTTTTTCGCGGCAACTCCTGTGCTGGCAGAAAAACCGTTGGAGCCGGAAAAAATTGTTTCGGCTGAGGAGTTTCGCTTGCTTGATAAAGAAGGAAGAATCCTCTCTACTTGGGGAATGTATGCAGGCGGTCCCGGGATAGTGCTGTTTAGCAAAAACGGACAATTCCGTGCGGTCTTCAGTCTGACATCGCCTGAAGAAGGTCCAGTACTAACCTTTGCTGACAAAGATGGCGTCCATAGAGCAACTGTGGGATTGGGAGCAAAGAGACAACCCTATCTCACTCTACGAGATCAAGTTGGCAAAGAGCGCATATCCTTATCTTTAGACGATAAGGGTGATCCCTACTTGGTTCTCTATGATCAGGGTGAAAACGAACGTGCAGTACTTGGCACAGTGGAATTAACCAAGATAAAAAGAACAGGCACTATCGAGAAGGGTTCCGTTTCTTCCATTATTCTTCTCAATAAAGACGGTGCAGTCACTTGGAAAGCACCCTAGAAAGAGATTGCGGATTTGGGAAGGCATAGAGCATAGGGCATGGGCATAGAGTAAAAAGTCAGAAGTCAGAATTTATGATTCATGAGAAAAGCAACGAAGAGAGATTCCCTTTCAACTGCTAGCTACTGACTAATGGCTGCTTGAATTGCGGATTGATCTAATTTGCCTCTAGCGTTGCTCCTTCCTCGAAAGTCGGTAAATTTAATAACTTTCCTGCCCTCAAGACTTTCATCTCTAGATTACCATGGTTTATTCCCACGACCTTTTGACGAATCTGGCAGGTGTGTTCTAATTCTGCAGAAACTGTTACACCTTTGACTTCAAGCACAATATCGCCGCCCAGGAGCAGGTGTTTGCCACCAATTTCGACTGGTATAACTCCCGGCCTTAGGCCGAGCCTGTGGCCTGGCGAATCATCAGCCACCCTCTGGATCAAGAGCCCAGCGTCTTGGGGCAGGTTTAGGGCCTTTGCCAGTGGACCTGAAACCAGATAGGCCTCAAGGCCAGTCCAGGCCGATCCTTGCTCGAGAAGCAAATTCTTGGCAGTATTAATACTGGCTGCGAAGCCCAAACCCTCTGAGCCCCCGGAGTGGGAAAGAATATGGCTTACGATACCAATAACCTTGCCGTCCATACTGAACATGGGGCCGCCTGAATTGCCTTTGTTAATGGCAGCATCGGTCTGCAGAAATTCGATGGGAAGCAGGGAATTACAGACAACTTCGGGGTGTCTCCGACCACTCATATAGCCAACGGTCAAAGTGTGATCCACCCCGTAAGGAGCTCCAATGACGAAAATCTCATCTCCAATCTTCACGTTATCCGAATTTCCCAACTCCGCCACAGCCAGATTATCAGGTACCTGATTGAGTTGAAGCAAGGCCACGTCAGCTTGGGTCGCAGACCCTACGACCTTTGCTCCCACCATACTGCCGTCCATAAACCTCACCATCACCGCGTCCGCTACCTGGACTACATGGGCGGCTGTCATAACTAAACCATCTTTAGAAACAACAATGCCGGACCCTAGCCCACCTTTACCGAAAGTTACCGCTTGTCCGGACTGGAGACTCGCATACCCACGTTCTTTGGTGAGAATCACGACCACTGCAGGATTAACTTTTTCAAACACCTTACTCAGAGAACTAGCGTCGGCTAGGGAAAGCAGAAGGCAAAAGTTAACTAAAAGAAAGAAGAAAAGAGGCTTAACTCGCATGATCGCTCCTCTTGCGCTGGTCACAGCTCCATGAAATGCGCCACTTTTAGTTCTTAAACTAAAAATCTGAGGTTGTAGGTTTTGCGCCGAAATATAAAATAAAGTGTGTCTTAACAGCAAAGAATCTTAAAGTTAATACCGCAGCCACTGTTTATCAAGGAGGCAAGAAGATAGTCGTGGGCATCGGATTTTTATTACATGGATGTTCAAGGAGCTTTTGGCACTCATCTTGGTAAGGGCAAGGCGCATCCTTCGACAAGCTCAGGACAGGTGGCGCACAGGTTGGAATAGTAAGTAGGTCAGATGGGTGAGACTATTTTGTGGAGTCGAGCTTTGCTTTATAAAGTTGCTCTACCATATTGCGCAAAACCCGATGCTGAGGGGCGGAAGTTTCGGTGAATCGCACACCCATTCCCGAGGGCATGCTTTCGGGTTTAGAGCTGTGAGGGTTTGACCAGGCAACCTCTGCTGGGATCTCAAAAGGGCGGTGGTTGGGAGCCATAATGAAAAGTCTGAGCTTTTCTTTAGGACTCAAGGGCAGGTCACAGCTAATGAACGCCCCTTCATTACTTATGTCCCTAGTCTCCGCCACAACGACCCCCCTGCCGGTTATTATAACGACAGGCCATTTCACCCTGACCCTAGTGGGGGTTCTGCGTTCAGTTGCCATAATTGTTTCCAGCTATAGGTATCACCACGAATAGTTCAGTCGGCATAAGGGTGCAACCTCTGTGCCATAAAAGCCTGAACTCCGTCTTGATCTTAATTAAAAAAACCTCGCTTCGGCCTGACCGAAATGAGGTTTATAGAGGGGAGTTAGTGTTAGGGGTTAATATGATCCTGAACTATGTTTGTGTTTTGTTCCGTGTGCTTCTTCGAATTTGTGCCATTCGTCGTGGTCAACCACCTTGTCCTTGTTTGTATCCAAAATCTCAAAAGCTCTGAGTTCCGCCTCGGGGAAATAATCCTCGAACTCTTCCCACGTAACAATACCATCTCCATTGCTGTCGACTTCGTGGAAGTGGGCCTGGTAGGATTTGGGATCCGGCAGGTCAGCCTGGTGAAATTTTTGCTTTTTGGCACAACCGAGAGAATGTGCCAATATTAGAGTCAAGGCCAAAGCTATCGCTATTTGTCTCATCTGATTTACCTCCTACTTACGTTTCGATCTATTTCTCATCTTAGTCCTTTAGGCTATTGTGAAAGCTAATAATAGCTGTGTATTTGTCAATCTAAGATCTGAAATCCTGAACCAAGAACCCGCCCGAAGGGTTAGAGTCCGAAGGAGAAATCAGAAATCTACAGCTTGAGTTTAGAGTTTTTCTGCAGTATCGTCTCAATCACGACCCGACCGGGTTGAATCAAGTGGCGGAGGGAAGATTTCTATGGAAACCGTGGCATTTTTCGGATTAGGTCAGATGGGTCAGGGTATGGCGTTGCGGTTGCTTGAGGGGGGGTACAAGCTGAACGTGTACAACCGCACCCCGGAGAAAGCAAGAGAGGTTATTGGGAAAGGTGCTGAATTTTTTTTAGATCCGGCGACCGCGGTCAGCAAGACGAAAGTATTGGTAACCATGCTCTCCGATGACCATGCGGTAAATACGGTAACAAATGAACCGGTGTTGCAAGCCTTAGGTGATGGCGGGATTCATCTGTCTATGAGTACCATCGGTTCTGCTGCAGCTGAAGAACTGGTTCGGTCTCACGCCAAACACGGGATTTCCTATTTGGCTTGTCCAGTCTTTGGCCGTCCAGATGCGGCGAGAGCTGGCAAACTGTGGCTCTGTCTAGCCGGAGACGAGAGCGCCAAGGTTCGGATCCGTCCTTTGTTAGAGTTGATAGGGCAGGGGATCTATGACTTCGGCCCCAGTCCATCTGCTGCAAATGTGGCAAAGCTTGCCGGCAATTTCTTGATTGCATCGGCAATAGAGGCCATGGCCGAGGCTTTTTGCCTGGCAGAAAAAAACGGAGTTGACCCGAACCAAGTCCACGCTGTTTTGAGCCAAACCCTGTTTGCCTGTCCAATCTACCAGAATTACGGCAGATTCATTCTGGAGCAAAATTACTCACCTCCAGGATTTACCCTTGCCCTTGGAAGTAAAGACATGCGGCTTGTGCGCGACACCGCTCGCAATAGTCAAGTTTCTATGCCCCTGGCCTCTTTACTGGAAGACCGTTTTTTGCGATCTCTTTCTAAGGAACGTGGGGATATGGACTGGACCGCCATTGCCATAGACCAGCGTGAGGCAGCAGGCTTAACTAACACTTAATGGAATCATTGATATTTTTAAAACCACATCCCTTGAGAGTGGATACCTTGCTAATGGGCAGGTGGTTTAAATCGCAATTCGTACAGGTTGTTTAGCCAATGATACCACTTCGAGACACGATTGATTCCAAGGGTTACCCTATAATAAATACTGCGCTAATCGTCAGCAATGTATTGGTGTTCCTGCTTCAGCTAGGACAGGGGGAAGCATTACAGCAATTTATTGTTACCTACGGCCTGGTTCCGGCCCGTTATTCGGTACCAGCGATTTCTAAGCATTTTAGCCTGGGTCAACAGGCTTTTGCCCTCCTGTCCTTCATGTTTCTCCATGGTGGCTTCTGGCATCTCCTCGGTAACATGTGGACCCTATATATATTTGGCGATAATGTGGAAGACCGGCTGGGTCCGGTGAGATATCTTCTCTTCTACCTACTATGTGGAGTTGCCTCAGGTCTTACTCATTTGTTCCTTAACTGGCACTCTCAGCTTCCTACAGTAGGAGCCAGCGGAGCAATTGCTGGAGTCATGGGTGCCTATTTTCTTCTCTATCCCCATGCCAAAATACTCACCTTTATACCCATTTTCTTTATCCCTTATTTCATAGAGATCCCGGCTTTTTTCTTCCTCGGAATTTGGTTCATCCTACAATTCCTTAGCGCTGCCGGAACTCCTGGTCACGGCGGAGGGATTGCATGGTGGGCTCACATCGGAGGTTTTGTTTTTGGAATGGTGTTCTTGAAGCTATTCTTGCGCGCTCCGGAAACGGGTATTGGCAGGCAAATACGTCAAAAAACCAGCAGGAAGAAGAGCAATCGTTTGCAGTTAATCAAGCCCAAAAGGGTGGCCGATGATCCCCGGGTATACGGCAATCTTGTCATTACCCCATTAGAGGCCCGATTGGGAACCAGAAAAATACTGAATATTCCCTCAGGCGCTAAAAAGCGCCTTCTCAAGGTAACTGTGCCACCCGGCTCCCGCGATGGTGGAGTCCTCCGTCTTACCGGCGCGGGTCCAGAGTTGGGAGATGGCACCAGACAAGACATATATCTCAGGATAACAGTCGCTCAGAGAAATTGAGTTATGTACTGAAGAATGCTGATCTCTAAGCCCTCTGCGATAAGCGTTACGCGATCAAACTGAGAGGGGAGGTTGAGTCATGAAGTTTACCGATTTTTTATGGGATTCCATAGGGGGGATATATAAGAAGATCCTGGAACATCCCTTCATTCAGGGCCTTACAGACGGATCGCTGTCTGAAGAGGCCTTTGTTTTTTATGCTGTCCAAGATGCTCTCTATCTTCGCGACTTTGCTCGTGGACTCGCCATCATAGGAGCAAAAGCGCCAGAAGACAGATGGCTGATGATGTTCGCAGAGCATGCCAGAGATACTATTCAGGTAGAACGTGCACTCCATGAGAGTTTCTTCAGGGATTGGAAACTCACGGAAGAGGAGGTCTACAAAACCCCTCCGGCACCCAATAATCTTCTCTACACCTCCTATTTATTAAAGGTCGCCTACGAGCGGCCTTTCCATGAGGGAATGGGTGCCTTTCTTCCTTGCTATTGGATTTATGGCGAGGTGGGGAAAGAACTTGAGAAAAGAGGATCACCAAAAGAACTGTTCCGCCGCTGGATTCAGACTTATGCCAGTGAGGAATTTGATTCTATCGTGCAGCAGGTATTGAAGGTTATGGATGAGATCTCGCTGAAATTGACAGACAGCGAGAAGGGTATGGTCCGGGAGCATTTTGTAACAACTTCAAAGATGGAGTATCTGTTCTGGGATATGGGATTTAGCCAGCAGCGCTGGCCAGTATGAGGTTGAGACAGAGTTCATTAGCAAAAGCGACGATTTCCCAAGGGCTAAAATAAATCGAAAAATTCATATGTTACCCGCCCGGATTGCCTCTCCCATACAACAAAAGACGCCTGATTGTTCATTCCGCGCGGATATCCCACCGTACCAGGGTTGACGAAAGAGACTAGCATGATGGGGCTTTCTTCTAAAAGCCTTACGTAAACGTCTGAATTTTGGGTTGGCAGTAGATGGCGATAATCAAATTTTCCTTCGGCTAAAAGGAACTGAAAGACACTGGGCATATGGGTATGCCCGTAGAAAACTAAAGTTGCGGGGAGGCTTTCCAGTTCCTCGAAAAAATCTCTTTCTTTAAATAAATATTTGTCTGCATCAGTCCAAGCGCCGTGGACAACACAACAGTCATCTGTCACCATATTTACTGGTAGTTTGGATAGATAGGAAAAGTTGTCTTTTGTAAGAACTGATTTGGTCCAGTCGATTTTTTTGAGGGCAAATGGGTTCCATCCTTTGGCTTCACTCTGTCCGCACACCAATCGGTCGTGATTTCCAGAAATGGTGTGAATAATGCTATGGGCACGGAAAAAATCGACCACCTCATTGGGTTCATGTCCGTAACCCACAAGATCACCACAACAGATTATTTGCTCTAATCCTAGTGACTTTACTTTCTTATAAGAGAGTTCAAGACCCCGGAGATTGGCATGGGGATCAGAGATGATTGCCACTCTATCTGCTAGCTGGATAGAGTGGTCAGTGGTTGCGGTAGTCATGGGTTAAATATCAGTGCTCAAGCAATGAATCGTTCAGTGGAGATGTTGTCGTGCTTCCCCCTAACTTGACTGGCATCTTATCATTTAGGTCGGTGTTTGTGGAGTTTATCTTTATTAATGGTACAATAACAAATCACTCGACTTTATAGCCGAGACTATCTCCGCCATCAGAGACGCAGTCTTTTTAGAATTGGCAGCCAGTGATTGATTAAATATCCGCGCTAGGGAGGTTAAAATGCAGAACTCAGAAGAAATGAGTCCATCGAGAAAGGACATCCTTATCCGATTGCTTTACACTTTGCTTTATCTTTTGGTCTTTGAAATTATCAAACTAATTGTCCAGATAGCCGTTGTTTTTCAGTACATCTTTCTTCTTATAACTCTGGATTACAATAAGCCTGTCAGGCATTTCTCAAATAAACTAGCAACTTATACCTACGACGTAATCCGCTATATTACTTTGAACAAGAACCTGCGTCCTTTTCCATTCATCGACTACCCGGAACCGTTAGAGGAGCCGGTAGAGCAGGTCACTTTCCGCTAGCTAGAACAGGAAAAAAACAGGCGGAGGGAGGAACAAGTAGATGGAAAAAAGGCAATTAGGCAAAAAGGGACTTGAGGTTTCGGCTATGGGGCTGGGCTGCATGGGAATGTCCGAGTTCTATGGTAGCCACAGCCATGAGGAGTCGGTGAGAACCATCCACCGCGCGATGGAATTGGGGATCAATTTTTTCGATACCGCAGACATGTACGGAAGGGGGCAGAACGAAGAGCTACTGGGCCAAGCAATAAAAGGCTATCGGGACAAAGCCATCCTGGCTACTAAATTTGGCGTTATTAGGACGGATGACGTTAAACAACACAAGATAAGTGGCAGGCCTGAATACGTTCGTTCAGCCTGCGAAGCAAGTTTGCGCCGACTGGGAGTTGAGACCATAGACCTCTATTACCAGCATCGGGTGGACCGGGACACGCCTATCGAAGATACGGTGGGTGCCATGGCCGACCTCGTAAAGGAGGGAAAGGTGAGATACCTAGGCCTTTCCGAAGCCGGTCCCAAGACCATCCAACGTGCCCACGCGATTCACCCTATCGCAGCTTTGCAAACGGAATATTCTCTCTGGAGCCGCGATGCAGAGGAGGAGATTCTCTCTACTTGTCGAGAGCTTTCAGTTGGATTCGTTTCCTACAGTCCGCTGGGCAGGGGATTTCTCACGGGTGAGATTAATAAATTGGATGACCTGGAAGAGGACGATTGGCGGCGATACTTGCCCCGCTTCCAGGGAGATAACTTTGAGCGCAATCTTGGTCTAGTAAGTAGAATTCAGGAGATGGCAGCTGAGAAGAACTGTACTCCCGCACAGCTAGCCTTGGCCTGGGTACTGTCACGAGGAAATGATATCGTCCCAATTCCGGGTACCAAAAGGATAATCTATCTCGAGGAAAATGTCGCAGCTTTAGGTTTGAAATTAACCCAAGAAGATCTCAAACGGATAGACGAGATCTCTCCACAGGGCGTTGCCGCAGGCTCGCGCTATCCTGAGCCAGGTATGAAGCTGGTCAATTTATAGATTTCGGATTTGAGTGATCAGGTTTCAGTGTTTATCACTCGCCTTTCTTTTTTCTGACACCTGAAACCCGAAACCTGACACCTGAATGACGCCTGAAAACCTGAGATTTGGCGCAATACGCATCTCTTATATCACCCCCAAAAATTTGCAGTCGCCTTCTATGTCGTAAGCTAAGAGTTCATCTCCATATTCCACAGTTATCCTGGCCCCGTCCCATTCGCCCCAAAGGTAATCGTCGCCAAAATCAATAACAGCGTTGCTCTCATCGTAGCGGTTTTCCCACACAATTATCCTGTATCCCTCACCGCATTCCATTACCGAGATAACGTCATCAATTTCAATCTCATCAACATAGTCGAAATCACCAAGATTCTCCTTCACCTCGTCTATGTTCTTTGCGGTAACGAGTTCGTCTATATACATAATCGCCCCTCCCGGCAAATACGTTGCCAGACTGATAGGTGAGCGTTCAATACGACAGAGTTACTTTTTCGCCTATGTTAGGCCCCATAAATGTAACCTCTACCACTAAACAAACAAACATACCTACGGAAATTTTTCAGAATTGATGAAATAGACCATCCGCATTTCTTTCTCCTTGACAAAAGGCCTTGATTTGCTAAGCAGAAGAATGATTTTCAAATATTGAAAAACAGGAGGAGTTGATGACCATGAGAAAGGATTGGCCAAAATGGCTAGCACTAGTGATTTTTTTTATGCTCCTCGGTGGGTATTATGATCGTTTGACTGTGGAGACCAGGACCTTTATTCTGCCTCTGATAATATTTGTCGCTGCAGCTCTTATTTTTGGTCGGATGAGGCAGCTTCAGCATGAAGTACGCTCATCCAGAGTTACCGCTTTGGAGATAGTAGCCCAACAACTGAGCCTTGCTGACACCGAAGGGAATGAGCGCTTATCCATGGTGGCCTCTTCAGACCGCACAGTAATGACATTTTATGACAACACTCAGGTGTCGCGCCTTGTTCTGGAGCTGATAGATAGCGAACCAGCCTTGAAACTTGTTGGGGAAAAAGGAACTGCCAGGCTGGCAATCAGCTATGATGGTGCAGCGAGTTTTTCAATCCTAAATGATCAAGAGGAGGTCATCTGGTCGGCACCCTAGTGGAGGCTTTATAAATGGCCGCAAAAGAGACTATACACCCTACTGCAGTTGTAGATCCCAGGGCAGAGATTCACGAAGGGGTGGAAATCGGTCCCTATGTGATTATCGATGGGGAGGTAAAAATTGGCCGGGGAACCCGAGTGATGGCACATGCCTATCTAACGGGCTGGACCGAAATCGGTGAAGACAACTCAATCCACATGGGGGCCGTCATAGGCCACGAGCCTCAGGACAGGGAATATACAGGGGGCAAAACATATCTGAGGATAGGTCACCGCAACATAATCAGGGAGCACGTTCAGATACACCGGGGAACCAAACCGGAAAGTTCAACCAGCATTGGCAACGACAACTTCATTATGAACCACGCCCACATTGCCCACAACTGTGAGGTCGGCGATGGCGTGGTGATAGCCGGCGGTGCCCTTCTCGCAGGCTACGTTCATGTTGGCGATGGGGCTTTTATTTCTGGCAATTGTGTAGTTCATCAGTTTGTTCGCATAGGCAAGCTTGCAATGCTTCGTGGGCTTTCCCGCACCAGTCGCGATGTTCCTCCTTTTTGTATAATGGACGACACTCACACTGTTAAAGCCATAAATCAATTGGGTCTGGAGCGCGCAGGTTACAGTGAGGGCGAAATACGGGCGATCAGAGAGGCTTTTGCCCAACTTTTTCGCCGTAAAAGCAATCTCGCTCTGGCGGTCCAAGAACTAGAGAACAGAGATCTACTGTCCAAAGAAGTGGTTTATCTCTTGGATTTTATCAAAACCTCTGAAAGGGGCGTCTGTTTCGGACCTCGAGGTAGATAGAACTTGTTCACTTTTTTATATCAAGACTCTTCAGAGACCCCGAAACTCACAGGGACTTTATTCACTCCTGGATAGTTTGCCGCCCCCAAGAAACAACTAACCGCCTCTTAGGGCGCAAAAAATAATAGCTCATTTGCAGCGCCCTCCCTTAAATTGACCTCATCTGCATGATTCTTGCATTCCCAGCAAGGCTGAACATTTCTTCCCAAGTGGCTTAAAAGGAATTTACCTAACTCTATATTGTAAAAATTACCTTGGCCGGACCGGATATTCATATCCGCAGTTGCAGTTGACGGTTTGTTTAATATCCGGGCGAAAGAGGAGGGAGTAAAAGATGAAAAAGCGAATTGTACAAATTATTGCAAAACAGTTGGGAATTGAAGAAGAAGACGTTAGCGCACGGTCTAGTGTTGTTGAAGATCTAGGTGCAGATTCCCTGGACGTAGTAGAGCTGATAATGGCTCTTGAAGAAGAATTTGATCTCGAGATTCCAGATACAGAAGCAGAGAAGATCGTAAACGTGCAGAACATTTTTGATTACATGGAAAATGCCCTGCAACCCGCATAAATTGAACACACAAGGCATGAGTTCTGCCATTTATACAAATTCATTCTTCCTCACTCATGAAAAAATATAAGGAGGTGGGAGAAAGGAGGAAGGCAATGCTTGGCAAAAAGAATTTTAGAATAATCTTGATCATCACCTTGCTGTCCTTCGCAAGTATTTGGTTCGTGGACATATGTAAAGCTGAGTCTTTTCAGACTCCGGAAAGTTTAAGCCTGCAGATCGACTGGCTGGAGAATGACCTGCGCAATTCCAGAAATGTCCAAGTGGACATTTTGTCACCAAATGCCTTTGCCGAGGCGGAAGAACTGCTGAACGACGCAAAAAAAAGACTTGACCGGGGCGACAAGCAATCAAAAATTATAGAAAAGATCGCTGGTGCTCAAAATAAATTGAAGCGGGCGAAGGAAGTATCTCAAAGGGCTAGAAAGGAACTTTCCCAGGTCATCAAGGCCAGGGAACTTGCTCGAGCTGCTGGAGCTACCAATTATGAAAAGGAATATGCAGCGGTAGAGGAAGAGTTCATTGAACTAACCGAAGCAATCGAGAAAGACAAGATACAAAGGGCACAGAAAAAGGCGCCTGAGGTCATTGAGCAATATCGGGAGCTTGAGCTGAGAGCAATCAAGGAGCAGACCTTGGGTGAAGCCCGCAAGCTAATTGCACAAGCAGAAAAAGAAGGAGCCAAGAAATTGGCGCCCAATACCTATGCAGAGGCACAAAAAAAATTGCTGGAAGTGGATGAGTTTATAACTAAAAACCCTTACCAAAAATTAAAGATCCACAACATGGCAGGCGAAGCTCTCCTGCAGGCGGGACGCCTTCTTCAGGTAACTCGTCAGAGTGCGACCATTAAGACAATGAAGCCGGAAATGGTTACCCTTTGGGCGGAGGAAATACTCTTTGAGACTTCCACCAAGCTCGCTACGGTTGATATGCGGGATCAACCCCTGGCCACTCAAAAGGAGAATATTCTTGGCGCCATCGAGGCATTGCAGCAAGACCATCGCTTTCTCATGGCCAAGGTCAAAAGCCAGCAGGCCGAGATAGAGTCTAAAGACAAGCAGGTTGCATATCTGGAAAAGCAAACCCAAAAGGAACAGGCGGCAAAAAAGCGGATAGCTGCTGAAAGGGAAGAAGTTGAAAAAAGATTGGCCGCTGAAAGGCGTTTCAACCAGCTTTTCACTGAGGTGCGAGCCTACTTCAGGCCAGACGAAGCAGAAGTTTACAAACAAGGATCCGAATTGGTTATTAGGCTAAAGGCTATTACCTTCCCTGTAGGCAAAGACGTTATAATGCCGAGCAACTACTCACTGTTGAGTAAGGCACAGAGAGCTATTCGCACTTTCGGTGAGCCCAGCCTTGTTATAGAAGGGCACACTGACAGCACAGGGTCAGAGGATCGTAATCAGCATTTGTCACAGCGGAGAGCGGAGTCCGTTCGTGCCTATCTGGTGGCTAATGGAACTCTGCCACAGGAGAAAATCATTGCGGTTGGATATGGATCCAAGCGGCCCCTGGCATCCAATAAGACGGCTGAAGGGCGGGCTATCAACCGACGAATCGATGTGATCATCAGGCCCCAGGCCGAATCGGGATAGTAAGGTTCATTCTGGAGTGCTGGAGTGTTGGAGTATTGGAGTACTGGTTACTCCATTACTCCATAACTCCATAACTGAAATTCCTACCTAAAAATCCTCAACATGCAGTATGAGAAAAATTCCTGCCGAAGTTTAGATTAAGGGATGTAAAATGAAATTTTGCTGTGATTGAGGTGACGTTTACATTTCTCATCACTAAATAAACTATTGCATGGGACAACCTGCCTTGCAATCCTTTCACACATCATTAAGTACATTCCTCTTGTAATTCCAAGGTTTCTCTTGTAAGTTTAGCCTAGCCTTATTCCTAGTAAATTAATAGCTTACATTGCAGGTTCACCAAAGCTGCGGCTAATTGCAACATGAAGCCACCCCATCCACTAAGATGTATTTTCATGGGAGACTTACAAGATGGCGGATAAAAGCAAATCGAAGGCAAAATTGATAAGTGAATTGGAGGAACTGCGTCAACGGAGTGCACGGCCAGAAGTATCAGAAGCCGAACGCAAGCACGCTGAGGAGGCGTTAGGTTCAGCTCACGCAAGGCTGCGAGCTACCTTTGATGCTATCCAGGAGAACATGAATATAGTTGATCTCGATTTCTATCTCACGGATGTCAATGAGGTCCTAATCAAGAATTTCGGTCTATCTAACAGGGAATCGGTCCTTGGTCGCAAATGCTTTGAGGTTCTAAAGGGCCGGAAAGACATTTGCCCGAACTGTGCTGTCGCCGAGGCATATCAAAGTAAAGCTCCCGTCTATAGAACGAGCACTCCTGAAGATGAAGTGCGAACCCCAGGCAGGAGCTTTGAGATATTTGCCTATCCAATTATGGATGAAAATGGAAACGTCTCTGGGGCAGTCGAGTTTGCCAGAGAAATCACCAGTCGCAAGCAAGCTGAGAATGAACTAAGGGAAAGCGAAGAGCGTTTTCGCGCCGTGCTAGAAGCCGTTCCCGACCTTATGATTGTTTTGGACGCTGAGGGCCACTACCGGGAGATCTTTACAGCGAATTCTGATCTGCTATATGCGCCTGCAGAGGAACTGCCTAACAAGTCGATACATGATGTCTTGCCATCAGAAGATGCTCAGCAAATACAAGCAGTAATTGACCGGGTTCTGGCCACTGGTGAACTTCAACTATACGAATATAAACTTAAAACCGGTGGTATCGATAGGTGGTTTGCAGGACGAGCTACCAAATTTAGTTTCCAGAACGCTGATTGCGTGCTTTGGTGTGCCCGTGACGTCACAGCACGCAGGAGGGCAGAAGACGAGCTGCACAAGTCATTGTCTCTACTTACCTCAACACTGGAATCAACTGCCGATGGCATACTTGTGGTAGACAGACAAGGTAAGATGGTGAGCTTTAATCAGAAGTTTGTTGACATATGGCGTATCCCCGATTCGATTGTTGCTTCGAGGGACGACAACCAAGCATTGGAATTCGTTTTAGAACAATTGAAAGATCCAGAGGCTTTTCTTGCAAAAGTGAAGGAATTGTACAGTCAAACCGAAGCGGAGAGTTTCGACATCCTCGAATTTAAAGATGGAAAAATTCTTGAGAGGTATTCTCGACCCCAAAGAATGGAGGAGGATATTATCGGCAGAGTTTGGAGCTTTCGTGATGTAACCGACCGCAAGCAAGCTGAAGAGGCTTTGCGCGAGAGCGAAGAACGACACAGGATGTTATTGGAAGCATCTCCAGATGCCATTGTGGTCTATGACATGGAAGGAAAAGTGACCTACGTCAACCCTGCTTTTGTAGAAACCTTTGGTTGGTCATCAGCGGAGTTGTTAGGTAAACGAATAGACTATGTATCTGAAGAGAGTTGGCCAGAAACGAGGACTGCTATAGCCAGCATGTTACGGGGAGAAAGAATCCAATCATTTGAGACCAGACGCTTGACCAAAGATGGAAGGATTCTTGACATACAACTTAGCTCATCTGTTTTTCATGACCAAGACGGTAACCGCGCTGGCAACATCGTGATTCTGCGCGATATAACTCTTCGCAAGAGGGCAGAGGACGCTCTTCGTAAAAGGGAAGCTGAGCTCGCAGAACAATCGCGCCATCTCGAGGAAGTGAACGCCGCACTAAATGTTCTGCTAAAACGGAGAGAGGAAGACAAAGAAGATCTTGCGGAGAGAGTCCTTGCGAATGTAAAAGAACTGGTGCTGCCTTACGTTGAAAAGCTAAAGAGCAGCAGCTCATATTCCGAGCAAATGACCTTGGTTGGCATCGTGGAATCAAACATCAAAGAGATCGTCTCTCCCTTTGCAAGCAAGATATCATCCAGATTCTTGAGCCTCACTCCAACAGAGATTCAGGTTGCCAGTCTCATCAGAGACGGCAAGACTTCGAAAGAGATTGCAACGCTACTAAATGCATCAGAGCACACGGTTCGGTCTCACAGGTTTCACATTAGACGCAAACTCGGGCTCATTAACAAGAAGGTCAATATGATGTCTTACCTCAAATCCCTCCATGATGAGTGATTTTTGACCACTTTGTTTGCCTACATTATTAATCCTGAAGTCTGCATTGATCTCCTAGAAATTTGCATTACATGCTTTAATCTACACCCTGCGACTTTCGATCCTGCCACTAAATATGGTTATAAATACTAGGGCATCTCCCAAATGCTCTAAGAAAATAAGCCACAGGCATAGCCTGTGGCTTTCAATACTGACTGACTAAAGCGGTTTTAACTTTCTTTGTGGTCCATTTTGCTAAGGCAAATCAATTTAGCTTGCCGATAAATGAGATTGCTTTACATCATAACTTCCCTGAGGGTGTCAATGTTGTCCAAGGCCATTCCCGAGCCCAGCACCACAGTGGTCAGAGGATTCTCGGTAATGGTTATGGGAAGACCCGTTTCTTCCCGAAGGAGCATGTCAAGACCTTTGAGAAGCGCGCCACCGCCGGTAATAACTATGCCGTTGTCCACAATATCGGCGGCCAGTTCCGGTGGAGTCTGTTCAAGTGCACTTTTTACTGTCTCCACGATAGTTTTGACTTGTTCGCCTATGGCTTGACGGACCTCATCCGAGTCAATGACTACTATTTTTGGAATCCCGGTGGCCAGATCGCGTCCTTTAATCTCCATCTGTTCCAGTTTATCACCTCGATGGGCATTGCCAATTGTGGTTTTGATCAGTTCAGCGCTGCGTTCACCAATAAGCAGGTTGTACTTGTTTTTAATGTATTGGAGTATGGCTTCATCCATCTTATCGCCGCCAACTCTTACCGACTTGCTGTAGACGATACCGGCCAGAGAAATCACCGCCACTTCAGTGGTGCCCCCTCCTATATCTACCACCATATTGCTTGTGGGCTCAGTAATGGGCAGCCCAGCTCCTATGGCTGCAGCCATGGGTTCTTCTATGAGAAAGACCTCTCTTGCGCCGGCTGATTCTGCTGATTCCCGAACAGCACGTTTCTCCACTTGTGTGATACCCGAGGGTACACAAGTGATTACCCTGGGTCTTATCAGGGTACGATTGTTGTTGGCTTTTTTGATAAAGTAGCGAAGCATTGCCTCGGCCACTTCAAAATCCGCTATAACACCTTCTTTCATTGGCCGGATTGCCTCTATATGACCGGGAGTGCGACCCAACATCATCTTGGCCTCCCTCCCAACAGCCAAGACCTTGTTGCCCCCCCGACCATTTTTCCGCACCGCCACGACCGAAGGCTCGTCCAGCACGATACCGTTGCCTCTCACATAAACCAGCGTATTGGCTGTACCGAGATCAATAGCCAAGTCGTTGGAAAACCATCCCAAGATTGGGTTTCGAATCATGATCTCACCCCTCCCGTGTTGCAGGGAATTTCTATTTTCTTATAATTTTGCCTTGTCAAACTCCGCCGATTTTCTTTTAAGCGATTTGATGTCCTCTTCAGCATACCCTCCCGTAGTTTTATTTATGCCTTAAACGGTAGGAAGGGGATAATTTCCACTGATAATAGATTTATAGTTAAGGACAGCAAGATACATGCCTAAAAAATTACCAAGATCCTCCACTAGCAAAAAACTTGCATTTTTTGTCTTTCGGTTTATTAGGACAGTCTCGACATACAAATCACTTGACAATTATTGGTATTTCTTATAAAAAAAGCGCTTGTTCCTTTAGTTACATATCAAAGTTTCCTTTGATAAGACGGCACCCCAAATGAGTCCGAATCTACTCTGGGGCCTTTTTTTGTCTGAAACCGTTGTGCGCCGTAGTTCTAGTCTTATTTTTCGGTCCACTTCCTCTTTTTCCGGAACCTCAAATAATAGGGCGAAGAGTGCAGATGAAGACATTGGAGTCAATCAGATACGAAGTTGCCCCTGTTCAGGGCGGATACACAGATCAAATTTTAGAGTTGGATCTAACCTCTTTGGCTATCTCGACAATCGATGTAGAGCCCGGCTACAGGCGCAAATACGTAGGCGGACGCGGTTATGCCATAAAAATGATCTGGGACAGGACAACTAAAGAAACCCGTTACGATAGTCCGGAAAATATCCTAGTGATGGCCAGCGGACCTCTAGGTAACGAACCAAGATTCCCAGGAACCGGTAAGTTTGTCGTGGGAACCATTTCACCCCTGACTGATACCTTTATCGATTCGAACATTGGTGGTCATTTTGCGCCCCTCCTAAAGATGTGCGGCTTCGATGCCCTGGCTGTAAAAGGGATTTCCAAAAAAGAATTGGTATTGATTGTGGATGGTGACGAAGGGACTATTACTATAGCCGAGGCTCCATTATACGGTGAGGAGATAGACTCAGGAGGGCTTTCATATGGGGAAGCCCTCATAAGAGATTTTACCGGGGGTGAGTTCACAGAAAATGTTGCTGCAGTCACTACGGGCAACGGAGCTCTGAATGCCAGGTTCGGCATCATAAACAGCCTGTTTTATGACCGGCGCAGAAAACGAATCAGAAGCAAACAAGCCGGCCGCGGTGGCACAGGCACGGTTATGCGATTCAAGGGTCTAAGGGCGGTGCTAGTCCGCTCGAGCCTGCCCCGTGTGCAGGCTAATCATCCTGTTGACAAAAAATCCGTCCAGGAAGCGGGAGCCAAACTAAAAAAGGTGATTAGCCAACAAGATCCTAAACAGCTTAACCTCGGCGCCTGGGGGACCCCTGTTTTGGTTGAATACATGAACAAGTTCCACCTGCTGCCTGTGAATAACTATCAATATGGCCAACATCCTGACGCTCCCGAGGTATTTGCCGACGTGTTTTTGAATCGCTACTTCGAGAGAAAAGTACCCGACGGCTGCTATATGGGGTGCAATCTGGCTTGTGCTAAAGGGGCTGAAAACGTGGTGCTGACCAGAGGCCCACGGGCTGGAGAAAAGGTGGGTATTGATGGCCCAGAGTACGAAACATCTGGTGCCGTTACTTGCCAGGGCATATTCGATCCCCCCTATATAATGGAATATAATTGGTACTGTGACGAGTACGGTCTGGATACAATTTCTATGGGCGTCACAGCAGGCTTTCTTATGGAGTGTTTCCAGCGGGGGTATCTAACTGTCCAAGACACTGGCTACGAATTGTCCTGGGGCAATATTGACTCTGCCGACCGTCTTCTGCATGAGACTGCAAGGGGAGTGGGAATTGGCAAAATATGCGGTCAAGGCGTGCATAGGGCTAAGCAGTGGGTGGCGGAACGGTGGGCCCTAAGGACAAAAAAATCCATAGAAGAAACCATGGACGAGTTGAACAAATTTGCCATGGAGGTCAAGGGACTAGAGTTTTCCATGTACATCTGCAAAGAGTCGCTGGCACAACAGGGCGGTTACGGCTTTTCCCTCAAGGGTCCCCAGCACGACGAGGCGTGGCTTATTTTTATCGACCAAGTTCATAACGAGATACCAACATTTGAAATGAAAGCGCAAGCCCTCAAATGGTTTCCCCTCATCCGCACCTGGTTTAATGCCGTGGGTCTGTGTAAATTGCCATGGATAGATGTGCGCCACCCGGAGGCGGCCAAGACAGATAATCCTTCACAGAATCAACCAACCCTTGAATATTATGCCAAGTATTATGGTGCTACCATAGGTGAGAAAAAGACAGTCCAAGATATTCTCGATGATTCAGAGAGGTTACATCTCTTACAGAAAATGATCAACTTGCGTCAAGGTAAGGGAACCAGGGCCTTCGATCAGATTCCCGTAAGAGCCATGGGCCCAGCTTATTTTAATGAGTACCAATCGCGAAGTGATTACTACGATGAGTGGTTAAAAGAACATCTTGCAAAAGACGAAAACTATCCAACTACGCCCGAGGAAAGGCACCAAGTCATTCTAAAGCTCAGGAAGGATGCTTACCAAAAGCTTTGCGATTCGGTTTACCAGGCCAAGGGATATAATGCAGACGCGGTGCCCCTGCGGGAGACTTTGGAAAAATTTGATCTCCTTGACGAAAAGGCTGATTCCTTATTACGAGAATACGGCTTATAAAAAATGGAAAGTACGTTTAGGCGGGCAGCGTCTATAGACACGGTTTACTAGGCAGTAGGCACTAAGCACTACAAAGCGAAAGGTTAGAGGAAATAACAACGAGATTAGAACCATGTACGTATCAGTCACATTTCTAGGATTACAGAGGGCCCGAGCCCAGACCGACCAGATTACGATTGCCCTCTCAAAGGAAACTAGTGTTGCTGACCTTTTAACCTACATAAAAGAACGTTATCCCACACTGCCCTTTCCGGACGAGGACATTCTTGTGGCGGTGAATAACAAACTTTCCTCCATGGAAAGGGTACTAAGGAACAAAGATAATGTTACCTTTCTTCCCGCGATAGGTGGAGGGTAGGTCTATTTTCCTCTTGACATTCGACGAAGCTGTGTTGTAGATATTCCAGTCCAACTAGGGAGGGAGATCCCCTCCACTGGAAGTGGCCCCTAAGCACCAAGCTCTCATACTACCTAAATTGCTAAGGGGCCTTTTTTTGTCGAAATAAAATCATTGTTTGATTTTTGCAGTTGTTGTACAAGGTATAGGATCAAAAAAGCGCTTTTTTACGACAGATCTAGGATTGCACTACTCCAAACTTGCGAGAGCGACACTTTCGAGATTTGGGGGTGAGTAGATGGTTCCTGATGAAGATAGACGCACTTATCCAAGAGCCGAAATCAGATGGCCTGTTACCATCGAAAGCGCAAGGGGCACCATAGAGGCTAACTTGAGAAATCTCGGGGTCGGTGGTGCCTACATCCACTGCGAGGAGACGGCGGACCCGGGCGAGCGAATCTCCTTAACTATTAGACCTCCAGAGGCTTCAGCCTTTAAAATCATCGCTGAAGTGATATGGGCAGGCAAGGTTTTGGCTCTTGGGATGGGAGTCCGTTTCGTTGAGATCTCTGACGAGGATCGACAGTTTATCTCAGATACTGTTTCCAAACTTCTCAATGATACAAATCTCCAATGACGGATGAAGCCAAAACACCAAAGTCTAAAAGCCTTCAAAGGATCCTGGTCTTCCAACAGAATGGGAGTGGTGAAAGCAAGATAAGGGGTATCAGAAAATACGGGAAGAATCTTTTTATCATTGAGACTATCTCCATCGACGAATCCCTACCTCCGATCCTTGACGATACCGCCGACTACTTGCCCAGTGATATTCAGGCGGATCTTGTTTTGGACTTTTTGAAGCATCCGGACCTCTCCCATGATCTAGCCGCTGCCTGCGTCAAACGTAAAATACCTGTGGTCGCCTCAGGGAAAAAGTTGAAGGGTAGGAAGGTTTTTGTCCCTCCAACTTGATGCGGTCTGTCCAGGCAGGTCGGTCTGGGTCAATACGGGGAGCTATTCGGTGCCCCAGAACTTGAAGCGACGACCACCGGGGGTAAAGTCGTCAGCGTGAAGGTGATACGGGGTGCCCCTTGCGGGGCAACTTGGGACGCAGCTAAGCGGGTGGAAGGTTTACCAGTTGAGGAGGCCATATTTCGCATCGGACTAGAGACACAATACTTCTGCTCAGCCGACCCGTCTGGTTGGGATCCTATCCACGGAAAGAGTCCAGTTCATTTCGCCGGTGACGTCCACATTGCAGCATTCAAAAGAGCACTTCGGAAATAGACCATAGTCCAGTACGCCAATTTTCAATACTTCAGTATTCGAACGTCCCATTACTCCAATACTCCACGCCTCCAGTACTCCATTCTGCATTCCGAAATCTCCACCTCAGGCACATCCCTTGCATTTATTTGATAGGGAAAATCAATTGAGGGCACCTTGGGAGTGAGGATATTTAAGTTTTTTCTTGCTCGTCGGTTTTAAATTAAGGGTAGCCTTGGATTGAGGTGATAAAATGTCTCGGTGCGAAATATATGGAGATTGTTGGTTTTATAAGAGCACAATAGATCCGCAATCTCAAGCATTTGAATTACTGCAAAAATATTGTCACGGAGATTACTCGGCTTGCGCGCGCTACCAATTTTCGCAATCCCTCGGGAATTTCTACGTGCCCAAAGGCTTGATGCCAAATGATGTCAGAAGGATAAAGCCGGTCCTCCGCAGCCTGATCTGACAAACACTTCTCTGTATCCTGCCTTTCACCTAGGGTGGACAAATTCATACCTTTGCTGGGATTTCATCATCAACCCATCCGCCCGACCAGTCAAAATATTAGATCACTTTGTCTTACAAAAATGTGTTTTTATTTGCTATGAGCTAGATTCCCCTATTGACTGAGATTTATCATTTCACTATTTTATCGAACATAAGAATACCTCAATACTAAAAGGGGGAGACCATGTTTAACAAGCGATCACTCTTGATTTTTTGTTCAATATCCCTTCTGCTTCCAGCCTGTGTTTCCAAATCGAAGTACTTACAACTTGAATCCGAGCTTGCCCGCACTAATGAGAATCTCAGCCACACTGAGAGTAGGATTTCCTATACTGAGGAAAGTAGGGAAAAGTGTATGGACAGCCTGGCAGATTTTCAGGGTAGACTTAAAGAAAAGGAAGGTGAAAAGGCTCAACTCTCAGAAAAGGTTCAAGACTTAAAATATGACATTGAAATGAAAGAATCTACTATTGAAGAGCAAACAAAAGTTATCAGAGGGCTTCATGCAACAAAAGAGAAAATAGAGATTAGCCTGCAAGAGCAGATTGAGGCGCAGGAAGTCAAAATTGAGGAGATAGAGGGTAAATTAAAGGTAACTTTTGTGGATAAAATTCTTTTCGATACAGGCAAAGTGGAAATTGGTAAAAGAGGTCAAGAGGCACTTCTGAATCTGGCTGACACTTTGAGGGAGAACAAAAATCAGAACATAGTAGTCGAGGGTCACACGGACGATGTTCCCATAGGGCTGGCCTTAATGGACAAATATCCCACCAATTGGGAACTCTCAGCAGCTAGGGCTTTAGGGGTCGTCCGTTTTCTCCAAGAGAAAGGCTGGCTGGAGCCAGAAAGACTATCAGCAGTGGCCTTCAGCTATTATAAGCCTGTGGCCTCAATCGACACTGCCAAGGGTAGGCGTCAAAATCGGCGCATAGAGATAATCCTAGTACCGAAAAAGTGAATATCACTCTAATTTTTTATTGAACCAACCACCGACAAAATAATCTCTGCTGTTTTTTCGATAGAAATAAGCCCCGTGTTGACTGTTAGGTGAAACAGAAGGGGGCTGTCGTAGTTATCCCCACAGACTGAGCGGTGAAACCACTGCTGATTTCTATCCCTCCTTGCTATGACGCTTTGGGCCTGGGCCGGGGATATACCCAGCTTCTCCACCGCATACTTTAGGCGGAACTCCAAGGGAGCCACTAGTCGAAAACGAAAACAATTCTTTCTATCTTTCAAGAAATAGTGAGATGCCCGCCCTATTATGACTGAGTTGTCTTCTTCGGCTACGCTGAGAACCAGCTTCTTTAGACTATTTTGATACTCTTGTTCCTCCACTACAGATTTGTCGTATCCTACAATTCGTTGGATGTAGCTTTTACTGAAGAGATTGGAAAAGACATTGGAAATTCGGTATTGTCGGCTCTGTTCAAATGATTCCAGGGTTCCTTCCGATACATGCAAAGCTTCTGCTATTTCTTGAAAAAGAGACTTGTCCACATATTGATAACCAAGATTTTTCGCTAGAATTCGGCCCAGCTCTCTGCCCCCCGAAGCAAAGCTCTTGTAAACTGAGATTATAGCCATTGCCTCACCTCCTACCGTGGCCCGGATATTTGATGAATTCACTCCTTGGCGTGATTGTAATTGATTAAACATCGGTGCTAGGGATAACCCTCTATCTAAACTTTAGCACAATTTTGTTTTTTCAGAGTGATACACATGAAGTTTTATGGTGTGATGGAAAATGTTTATTAAACAATCATTGTTCATAATGTGATGATCTCCTGGCTTATTTTCACGATCGTCTCCTCTCCAGAACCGGTCCAAGTCTCGACTTATATGTTTACTGGCTTGTGCAACTGAACATCAACATGTGCAAGCGAAAAGGACGGATGTAAGGGAAAACGACGATAATCCAATTAAAGCAGTAGGCACATTTTACTTGGTAAGTGGGCATAAAAATTGCAGATTTTTTCAGTTTAAATCAGAGCTAGCTGTGCTCGCTGAAGGTTCGTAACTTAAAAAAGCACCAAGGGAAGACAGGAACTACATGACCTCTCGTGAACGGAGAAAACACGTTCGCATTCAGCGTCAGTTTGAGGCCAGGCTGTTCAACGCCAAAGTTAGATACGAAACCGAGGGTTTAACAGAGAACATCAGCCAGGGCGGTGTTTATTTAAGAACAAGAGATTGGCGGGTCTTCCAAGCTGGCGATCAAACCGTCGTTACCTTATTCCTACCTCCCAGCTTCACTGATAGAGATAAAATCTTTGGTTTGCGCGGCAATGCAATTGTCAGGCGGGTGGATGAACAGAACGAAGGAGTCGCTCTGGAGTTCAGCAGGGACTTCCAAGAGTTTGAAAAAGTTGAACACTCTGAGATCGCCGTAAAATACAAGTACAAGGAGATCTCCTATTATCTTTGCTCTATTTCAGATCTAGAGTTCGCGGATCTTATTAGGACTAACCGTCATGGCTTTTTGGTGGATAAATCGCAAGGTGGTCTGGAGAATAATGCGGTTTTCCAGTTCAGTACGCTATCGCTGGACAACGACTATGCAATGCAAGTAATCAAAAGGGATTTCTCCATTGCCAATATTCATGACGCCAGAGTTATAGAAGTCAGAAAGAGGAAGCTTGACACCTCAAAAAATACTGTAAACATTGGGCGCGCCGCAACCAATGATATAGTCATCTATGACAATCTGGTCTCCAAATCGCATGCATATCTTTACCTCCATCCCTCTGGAGAAGAATGCTACATCGTGGACTGCGGCTCCAAAAACGGAACATTACTGAATGGAAAGGTTCTAAAACCTTTTGAGAAATACAAGATTGCGGATTGCGATGAAATCTGCTTTGGACCACAAACAAAGACAGTCTATTTTTCCCCGATATCCTTCGCCAACTTCATCAGTGAACTGAGGACAGCTCATCCCCCTTCAGACATCTAACGTCATTGCACCCCTGACAAGGTTTCAGTGTTAAGGATTAAGTGTTCGGTTTTCATGTCCAGCAGTATTGCCACCTGGGACCTGCAGGGAAATACCATGGAAAGCAGCTCTGGGAGTGGCAAAGGTCTAAGGAGCCCGAATTATTTATTTTAAGAAGAACCTCTTATCTCCTCTTGCTTTCACCCTCAAGAGCCATTACATTCACAATCTAAATAACATAAACTCCACCATATATCCCAATGGCTATAGAAAACGTTCACCATTTCACCTTTGAGGACAAAGAGATCAACCTCGTCGGCACAGCTCATGTGTCGAGAGAGAGCGTCGACTTGGTGAACCAAGTCATTGAAGAAAAAAAACCAGACACGGTTTGTGTGGAACTGTGTAAATCCAGATATGAATCTCTTACCCAAAAGAAAACCTGGCAAGAAGCAAATGTTTTTAAAGTGATCAGGGATAAAAAGGCTTTTCTCTTGCTGTCAAATCTCATTCTTGCCTATTTCCAAAAAAAGATTGGCCACAAACTCGGCACCAAGCCTGGTGAAGAAATGATGCGGGCAATCCAAGCAGCCGAGGGGGTTGGTGCCAGCATTCATCTTGCAGACAGGGACATACGTACCACTCTGGCAAGAACCTGGCGTCTAATGGGACTGTGGACCAAGATAAAGCTCTTGGCCCAGTTGGTCACCTCAGCAGGGGCGCTGGACTCCATAAGCGAAGAACAGATTGAAGAGATGAAAAAAAGGGATGTGCTCGAGACCTTGCTTTCAGAGATAGGCGAAGAGCTGCCGGAACTAAAGCACATTCTAATTGACGAAAGAGATCAGTACCTTACCCACAAGATTAGAACCGCACCAGGCAATAAAATTGTAGCAGTGGTGGGGGCCGGGCATGTTCCTGGAATACAGCACTATTGGAACCTGCCTATAGATATTAAGCCACTCGAGCAGATTCCACCCAGAAGTAAGCTTATAAATGTATTTAAATGGGTTGTTCCCCTCCTGATAGTGACATTGTTTATCTTAGGATTTTTCTATGCTGGAACTTCTACAACCGCTCACATGCTCAAGTGGTGGATTTTGGCCAACAGCATACTGGCCGGTCTTGGTGCCACCCTTGCATTTGCTCACCCTTTGACCATTTTCTCCGCTGTTGTCTCCGCCCCACTCACCTCGCTCAATCCTATGATCGCTGCCGGATGGGTCTCTGGCCTTGTCGAGGCTTTTGTGGGAAAACCAAAAGTCAGGGACTTCGAAATGTTGCCTGAGGACATCTCGTCGCTGAAAGGATTTTGGAAGAATAAAATAACCCGAATTCTACTGGTTGTAGTGTTTACAAATATTGGAAGTTCGCTGGGAACCTTTGTTGCTATTCCCCTAATGGTTAGGGTCTTCACCTGACAGGTGTCGGGGTTCAGGTGTCAGGTTTCAGGAGAAGAAACAAAAAAGTGAAAGCTGGCACCTCGAGACTGTAAGATTTAATTCCTTAATCTCACATCTCATATCTCAAATCCGCAATCCCAAATCCGAAATCTTAAATCTGCTTACTATCTTCCCGTGTCATTTGTCTGAGCATTTGCCAGATCGATGTTTATTGCGCCAATGGACACGACAGGCGAATTTTGCCACTCATCAGGCAGCTTCTTGGAAGCAATTAAGTCGAAGTTCAAGGTCAAATTAATTGATTTGCTGTAATTCCCTTGCCGATCTCGCACAAAGATTTTTACGTCATATTGATTCTTTAGCACACCTCTATCCGCGGGAGTTCTTAGGAAAATGTAGCCCAGGAGTTCAGGGCAACTATGTTGGCTTATGGGAGTGAAACTGACCGGGTAGGAGCCAAAACCTGATTGCCACAGCTGCGTTATTACGTAAGCCATGTCGCAATCCACATCTCGCAGTTTCAAATAAACCCTCCAGGTATCACCAGGGCGAACTGTCTGCTCAGCCTGAAAGCTTATAATCTCTGGAGGTCTACTTTCTCTCCTAGGGGGCGGCCCCTCATCTTTCCAACTTAAGCCGCAGCCGAATAAAAGCGAAGCTGTTATAAGTGCTACTAGCATTTTCCTTATCATAACTATTGCTCCATCCTGGTAAGTAACAATGGGAGAGTTTACCGGCAGAAGCAGGGCAATGCAAGCCTTCCTTGGAGGTTTCAGGTGTCAGGTGTCAGGAGAAAAAAAGAAGAGTAAAATCTGAAATCTGAACACTGAAACCTTAAACCTGGCATTGTAGTACCCTCGTAAGGATATATCAAATCTGGGTTCTCTGAACCTCGATTATTATTTTAACTATTTTGGAAACACCTGTTTTTAATCCCACTAATAAATATGTTGCAATGGCAATCTCGGTTTTGTATTCTAGCTGGGAAAGACAATTCGGGTCTTTACCTCTGAGAGTCTGATAGCGGTAATCTCTTAAAGCCAAATACGGTAAGACCACAATGACCCGTTGAGACCAGGGTTGATTCAGGTCTTCTTGGGAGAAAGGTTGCCAACAGATGCAGCGTGCCCTCTGGGTTTGTCGGAACTGTAATTTCAGTTGGTGGACTGATGGAAAATCCTTGATCGAAATTATCGATGCTACCCAGAAACAGGGATGTCCCAAGCAATGCTCAGGGGTTAGCAGCCGAATTTATATTGCTGAGTATGAAGTTTACTCAGGTCAGAGAACGAGTTTCCGCCCTGCACACAATTCCACTTTTAGCCCCTAATCCATACCGCCTAGAATTCCCACATTACAGGATTATCGTCCAGATGGTTGGTGACACTCCTACCTATGTGGTCTATTTCATCTAAATCGGCAGGAGAGAGTAGGATTCCACCGGCCTTGGCGTTTTGCCTAACTTGCTCTGCATTCCGTGCTCCGGCTATTGCACAATTTCCGGGCTGGGCAATTATCCAAGCTAGGGCAAGCTGCCCCAGGCTAATGCCGTTGCGTTCGGCAATGGGGCGCAGTCTTCCTAGTGCCTGCTGAACGCGCTCATAGTTCTCTGGCTTGAACAGTTTGTTTTTTGAGCGATGATCGCCCCTGTCAAATTTGTGATTGGGCCCAAATTTTCCGGTCAACAGCCCCTGCGCCATGGGAGAATAGGCCAGGATGGTGATGTTGTTTTGTACACAGTAAGGTCGGGCATCCTTTTCTACCTGACGCCAGAAAAGAGAGTAGGGCGGCTGCAGACTATCAATCCGGCCATACCCGGTTGCTTCTTCCAGTTGCGCCCTGGAGAAATTGGACACACCAATTGCCCTTATTTTACCTTGCGCCTTAAGGTCATTCAGTGCCCCCATGGTTTCCTCTATAGGTACATGCTCAGTGCCCCAAGAGCCAGCGGGCCAGTGGATCTGGTAGAGATCAATATAGTCTGTCTTGAGATTCTTGAGGGAGCGGTGGCAGGCTTCCATAACCTGCTCATATTTAAGATGGTTGGAAAAGACCTTGGTCGCGTACACCACCTGTTCTCTAACATCAGCAAGGGCTTCACCTATAACGCTCTCTGAATGACCATTGCCATAATACTCGGCGGTATCTATGGTGGTTATCCCGGCCTCAAATGCTGCCCGTAAGGCCTTAGTCGTTTCAGAGTCATCAATTCCTACCCACATCTCTTTGCCTGCCTGCCAAGTCCCCATAATGATCGGAGAGATCTTTACTTCAGAAGTTCCGAGAGAGCGAAATTCCATAGCTACCTCCTAGATTGTCGCTAATTATTCTTTTATGATTTATTAAGCACTAAAGGGAAAAATCACAAGAAAGAGACTAATGAATAAACAAATTCACTAGGCGGAATCCTTGACCAGAGTAATATAATATCCAAAATCTAGCATCCAATATCTAGTATCTAGCAACCAGCATCCAGCACAAGGAGCGGGATATGAATTTAAGCCAACCAAGGGTTCTAGGCAGGACAAATCTTAAAGTGGGAAGATTAGGGGTCGCTTCGTCCTATGGTGCGCCCTGCAAGGCTTTTGAGGAAGCATTTGATCGAGGATGCAATTATTTCTATTGGGGCTCTATCCGGAAGAGTGGAATGGGTGAAGCAATAAAGAATATCTGCGGGCGGGGTAAACGCGATGACTTGATTATCGTAATCCAGAGTTATTCACGCTCCGCTTCCCTGATGGAAATCTCTTGCCGAAGGGCGTTAAAAAGTTTGGCTATAGATTATGGCGACGTCTTACTCTTGGGTTGCTACAGTAAGAGACCTCCCAGAAGGATACTGGAAAGGGCGAACACCATGAAGAGAAAAGGGATGTTCCGTTTTTTGGCCATATCGAGCCACAATCGAAACCTCTTTCCGGAATTGGCCAAAGAAAACTTGTTTGATATTTTTCACATTCGCTACAGCGCTGCGCACCCTGGAGCCGAGTCAACCACTTTCCCCTACTTGCAAGGAGACCAAAGGCCAGGGGTAGTAAGTTACACAGCTACAAGATGGGGCCAACTGCTCCAAGAGAAAAAAATGCCCCCGGGCGAGTCTGCACCATCAGCTAGTGATTGTTACCGTTTTGTATTATCCCATCCAGCAGTGGATATTTGCATGACGGGACCTAAAAATCTTGAGCAAATTAGAGAGGCTCTGAGAACCCTTGACCTTGGTCCCATGAGTGAGGTTGAACTTGCGCGGATGAGAAAAATTGGTAATTACATCAGAGGGGCTAGATAGATGATTTGAAGATAGAAGGTCTGTCGGTTACTTTTAACTATTTTTGGCAAGAATCCACAAGTTCTCTGATCTAATCGCAACGGCAGGCCTAAGGCCATAAGGCTGCGGCAGGACACCCCGACTAAAACTCATGAGTTCAATCCGAATGGGCATGAACTTGACGAGCACGTATTCATCTCCTTCAGGGCCTTGCGGAATGAATCCGATCCATTCCTCCCGCCAGTACTTCCGCTTCAAATTAGTGTCCTTCTCTATCTGGGCTGTTCCCAGGAGGGTAACATAGGCGGTACCCTCTTTGTCGTGGAATGCCAAAGTGACCCTTTGATCTTTTTGAATTTCCTTTACCTTTCGAGATTTTGACCAGGTGCCAACCCAGATTGTCATATCCTCCTCAGGTTCAAATGGTTGCACCAGTCTGGCATTTGGTTCCCCTTCCTCACCTAAAGTGATGAGCATACAATACTCTGCGGACCTTATGCTGGCTTTGGCAGTCTCAAGTATGAGTGCTGCGGTTATTGGTGACATCATCGGTTCCTTTCCTGTCTGCCTCTATGCATTCGAATACTAAACCCGCCACTTGGCCAAAGGCGGATGAGTTCTCACCTGACTTAAGTCACCAGGTGATGGGGCTAGAGTGTGAAGATCCAGCAAGAATAACTGTGACATGAAGCAATAGTGCTGTCAAGACAGGTATAGTAGTTTCAAAAAACCCACCGGCTGTGCTAGTGGTATAGCTTTGCTTTGCTTGCAGAGTGAGTATGCTGCGGTGATTTTATGGAAGACAAACGTGCAGCAAAATCCCCCTCGATCCCCACATTCGGCGAGACCTGTCGACGAACTCAGGTCGAGTCGCTCATGTCGAGCCCCTTTAGCAAAGGGAGAGGATGACTCGTTTACAAGAGAGATATCCCATTCAATACCCCCCTTTCGTAAAGAGGGTTTGGGGGGATCTCATTTGTCATAGATGCGTGCTACACCGCTCCGGTCTCGAAGATGCGCTAGCTACTATTCTTCAATAACTATAGCTTTGGGTGCGCATTCATCTGCTGCTTTTAGAACCAATTTTTCAAGATGCTCGGGGACCTCATCTACGAGAACTCTGGATATCATCTGATCCTCATCATACTCAAAAACCTCCGGACAGACCTTGTTACAATTTCTGTCGCCCATACATAAGTCGTAATCAATTCTTACCTTCATCTGAACCTCCTCATTGAATTTGTTTGTTGGGGGTGTTTCTGAAGCGTCTGAGATAACCTATAGCCTGCTGCTCATAATGATAACAATTGTTGAAGCGCTCATCCAGAATCAGCGAGATATTTTCTCAATGCGTCTCGGAAGGATTAAACTGGAAAATTTTTCGCAGAAGGAAACGGGTAAATGGAAGTTTTGATCTATTCAAACTTTGCTGTGGAGAAATTCTAGTATGCGGGTAAAAACCCGCTGTGAGATTTCGCCTCTAAGGATGCCATGGCGGTCAGAGTTAAACATGACCAACTCCTTATCCTCTGAACCTAGGTTTTCATATACTTCTTTCGTTCCTTCGGGGTGAACGATGGGGTCTCCGGATGATTGTATCAACAGCGTTGGGATCTTTATCAGATCAAGCCGAAGTGAGAGCTGCTCCATTAATTCCATTAGCTCCTTTACCCCACTTATTGGATTGCGAAAATAGTTGATATGCGGGTTTTCAGGCTCATTGGGAACGAAGTGCCGACGTCCTTCATCCTTAACTAGTTTATCCACCAGTCTGTTCCAGAGAACAACAGCTGGGGCCAGCTTGGCGGTTCGTCTTCTCAGTCTCATCGCGCAGTTGATGGCAAAAACGGCTTTAACCTTGTACAGCATGTTTGTGGCTGCAAGTAGGGCTAAACCAGCTCCCATACTGAATCCTCCCAAAACAACATCCCTGGCACTATTCGCCAGAATCATGTAACCACGTTCCACTGACTGCAACCAATCTTCCCAGGTTCTGAGTGCCAGGTCTTGGGGACTGGTGCCGTGTCCGCGGAGACGCGGCACAAAAACGGTGTAACCCTGATGGTGGAGATATTCGGCTAGGGGTCTTACCTCTTCAGGTGCAGCCAAATAACCATGAACCAGCAGTATACCAGCCCTAGGGCGAAGCTTACGGTAAAAAATCGGGGCACCAATATGTTTAGGTTTCGACTCACCTTCACGCCAATAGGTTTCATAATCGGAGTCGAATTCCTGCCTAGCTATTCGGAGAAACTTCTGCCGCAACCGCCAACGCAAAGACCAATTAGAATGTTCAGCGATTATCCTGACTTTTCTGGTCAGCGGTCGAAGGTACTCCACCTCGTTGAGAATAACCTGGTAGGGGTTTTCTCTCCGGATGCTGTGAAAATCGAAAAAGGTTTTCATTGCCAGTCTCTTCAAGTAAATAACATCGCCTTCTACTCTCACCGCACCGCTTTGTTTTGCCACCTCGAGGAAGTCGGCCAGGACAGTGTGGTAGTTGCGGCAAAGTTGGACGCATTGGTCCTGGAGCAATCCAGAATGTAACCTCACGGATTTGAGTTTAGTGACTGTTTCCGCAGCCAAGTAGAGCCGTTGTGCTAGACTGAAGAGACTCAACTTTTGCCCAGGATAATATTTTAAAATATAGGCAATCAGGTGGTCATAATTGACCATTGTATTCTGGTAAATGGAGGCCATCACCTTTCTGGTAAGTTTGCTGGCGATTCGCCGCATTACCGGCCTAGAAGGCAGTAAATCGTCGGGCATTATGCGGTGCAAGGTGCGTATGTCTTTTTGGATAACCCGTTTTTTGAGCAATGGCCTTATGGCCAGAGGTTTGTCGATGGTTATATCGATATCCACTCCAGAAAGAAGCATGGTTCCTTCGGTTTGCAGTTCTTCCACTATGCGGTCGGGCATGTCTTTGACAAGATAAGAGGCAATTTTTTCAATGGCGTTCTGCCTTGATCGAATAGGGTAATAGCTGATGTTAACCGGCACCAAGAAGGTCTCGCCCTTACTCACTTGTTCCATGGAAGAAAGATCAAAAACCCCCAACTGCTGATTGAGCAAATCGCCATCAGTTGCCTGTAAGTATTGGAGCCTTAGGCGGTAGAACTCCGTGCGCAATGCCAGGGCTGCAGCGCCGGTGTGGGGGGGTCTCCGGGTGCCAGTGGTGCTATAGATGAGGAATTTGCCGCTCTCGATGATCTTTTTGTCCTTGATCATGGAGCCTTCTGGAAAGATTAGCCAGGGATTGTCTCCCATTAGTAAAGAGCGAATAATAGTTTTGTCACGGTTGGGATCCTTCGTAGATACTGCGCCCATGTTGTCCAAATATGTGCCTAGAGCTCCAGTGAACAGACCGTGGTAGGCCAGTGACATAATTGGTTTCCCAGTAAGTCTGTAAAATTCGTACGGGAGAATCAAGGTTTCCAGGCGGGTGAAGTGGTTCACTGCGAAGATGATGATACCATCCGGAACATTTTCGGCGCCGTAGACGCGCACCGATGCCTTAAACCAACGGGCCAGGGCCTGTATCCCCAGTTTGCTGAGCGACAAAGCCAAGCGGCTGATTTCTGCCATCACACCCCTCGTCTAAAAAAGCCGCTTTTACTCGGTTATATCACCAAGCGGTGTAACGAGACCGTTTCATAAAACATTTAGGCTAATTAAATTTTCCCACCAGACAGCCTTATATGTAAAGTGCTCACAATCGACTTTGTGCTTTTGCACTTTACGTGCCTGACGTAGGTATTTCAAAATGAAGATTTTAGCTTGCAGATTTGGAGTTTTAGATTTGAGATTGTAGATTCCAATATTCATTTTAGATTTAAGATTTAAGATTACTGATTTAGCAATGAAGCAAATATGAGCAGGCAACTATCAATAGTCATCAATCTACAATCTAGAATCTGAATCCACAATCTGAGGTGACTATTTGGAGCAGCTTCAAACCCGTTCCACATACTCACCCGTGCGGGTGTCAATTTTTACCCTGTCACCTTCATTGATGAAAAGAGGAACCTGGATAACATACCCAGTTTCAAGAGTGGCTGGCTTAGTGGCACCCGTGGCGGTGTCCCCCCTTAGACCTGGATCCGTCTGAGCGATCAATAATTCTACGAAAATGGGGAGATCGATACCAATAGGTTTGTTGTTGAAAAGAAGCACCTTGACGTCGACGTTCTCTTTGAGAAAATCTTTGCTGTCGCCTAAGTGCTCAGCATCGATGAAAATCTGCTCGTAATTGTTGTTGTCCATGAAACAGTAACCTTCGGCATCCTGATAAAGATACTGCATCTCACGCTCCACAAGATCAGGGCGATCGACTTTTTCACCGGATCGAAAGGTTTTTTCCAGAACCTGACCTGTCTCCATATTCTTCAGACGGGTTCGGACGAAGGCACCACCTTTGCCTGGCTTTACGTGGAGAAAATCAACAATAATAAAAGGCTTGCCCTCCAATTCGATCTTTAAACCTTTACGAAAATCAGTGGTAGAATACATTGTCTCGTCTTTCTAATTGGAGTCGCTCCTGCCGTACGACAAGTTAAGAAAGGAAAAAACCGTTTTCACGGCTCCGAATTCCGCATTGCTCCATCTGTGGGGTGATCTTAGTCCGCTTTTACGAGGAAGGTGACTCTTTAACATATTTCTTTATAAAAGCGGCCATTTTTTCTGGATCGACTGCTGACTCCCCAAAGGGAGATGATGCCCTTATTGTATCAATTTGGTCTTTCATGTTCTTTTGCCAAGATTCAAGGATTGACAAAAGATTACGCTTGACCTGAGTTTCACCGACTCGCCTCTCAAGTTCCGCAATTTTATCTTCCACGCCATCGGTTTCAGGAAAAGCGTCGAAGATTTTGCGATATACTTCAGCAGCTTCCTTTAATTGACCTTGCTCTTCATAGAGTTGTGCCATGGTAATAGTGGACATCTCGGTCTTTTCGGGCGGGACCTCTGTAGTCGCTGTCTCTCCCTCCTTTTCCTCTCTTTCGCTGCCAATCGCTTTTTCTTCAATTGGGTGGATGGCTTCAAAGAGTCGCCGGTAGCGCTCAGCCGATTCGGAATCACCCTTTTTATCATAGAGCTCTGCCAAAGCATGATAAGTAACCGTATTTATTTCGAGCATCTCTTTGGCCCTTAGCAGTTCACTTTCAGCCCGGTCCAACTCTCCTGTACGGAGGTAGGAAACCCCAAGGATAACTCTGGCTCTAAGCTCATGGGGGCGGAGGCGCAGGCCATTTACGCAAGTCTCAATGGCCTCCTTGTACATCTCATTTTCCAAGAGTGCCTCGGCCAGATAAACAAATATCTGTGAGGAGGGGTCCTTACTCATCATTTGCTGGTACAGTTCAAGTTCATCCATGGTCAATTTTCCTGCTTCGTAGTTTTTAGATCAGCCATTATTTGCGCTTGACTATAGATGTTTTACTCGAGAAAAGCAACAGTTACTGGGATTCAGAACCCTCGGTAATTGAAGCGATGATTTACAGCAGCCTGCCATTCTGAGGGAATTAAAAAAGATCCCCACCCCGGCAAAATTGAAAGCAAGGGTGGGGCGTGGAAGGAGGTTTTTGGCTTTGGCATAGGGTCCACATAATCAAACCCTATCCGATTAGTAGTTTAACCTGAAAATCTGTAAAGGGAAATAGGGGAGGGGAAAAACAGCTCTATTCCTGCGCCTGAGGGTCGACAAAGTGAAAAATAAGTTCACCTTCTTTGACCAGTCCCAATTCCTGTCGGGCTAAGCTCTCTATTGCAGCAGGGTCCTTCTGCAAACGGCTAATTTCTCCATAGAGATGGTGATTTTGATTCTCTAGGATATGATTCTTTTCCAGAAGTTCTTGATGTTCTACGTGGAGTTGGCGGAGATGAAGTAGTCCGTTGGGACTCCAGATAATTAAGAGTAACGAGGCCAGAAGCAGGAATGGCCAGATGAGAAAATACCATCTATTTTGGGTTGGCTTGAGCTTTCTGTTCATGACCGGGCCTATTGAATGAGGCCTTGTGTGTCAAATTGTGAGCAGAATGAGCTTCCTTCTCTCAATGGAAATCTTCCTACTTTGCCAGTCTAACTTGTCTAATTCTTTATCACAAATTGAACATGGTTGTAAATGGCTAATTTGAAACATAAAAACTCATCAGGCCTACCTTGTATTGACTGGATCACTCATTGGCATCCCTTTTAGAAGAAGAATGTGTTCTTTTGCCCCGGGGCCTGTTAAAATACTGACCTTGACCGCTTTTCCTAAAAGAAGGCAAAGGGTTAAAGATCTTCGCACAGGACAACAATGTCTATTTTATTATTAGAGGACTCGATGAACCGCTGAACATGTCACGGGTCGCAGATTAACACTGACCTGGCCAAAATGCTTCTCCCCCTTGACATTGTGCTTACCCTTTTTGTGCTGGTGTGTGTTTTTCCCCTAGGCCATGAAGGGTGTTTCAACGGATGAAAGAGAGCAGAGGAGATGGGGAAACTATCGTTGGAGAAAAGCCTTGACAAAAGGGGGTGAGGGGATAGAATGACTGGATTTTCAGGGGAATTTCTTATGTATCTCTCTAGATAAAACCTGGAGAAAGCAGGAGCTAAATAGATGGGAATCGTATCAGACAAAATCAAGGAGTTGAAGGAAAGGGAAGCCAAGCTTCTTGAAATGGGTGGCGAAGAAGCAGTAAAGAAGCAACATGAACGTGGCAAACTAACCGCCAGGGAGAGAATCAATCTGCTTTTCGATCCCGGGACTTTTAGGGAAACTGATATCTTCATGAAGCACCGTGGCACCTTGTTCGGCCTGGAAAAAATGGAAATTCCAGCCGATGGGGTGATAACAGGTTACGGCAAGGTAAATGGCCGTCCCGTTTGCGCTTTCTCCCAGGACTTCACAGCTCGCGCTGGCACACTGGGAGAGATGCATTCCAAAAAGATTTGCAAGATTCTTGACATGGCGTTGAAATCGGGAGTTCCGGTTGTGGGATTCAATGACTCAGGGGGAGCGCGCATTCAGGAAGGAGTGGACTCTCTTTCTGCCTATGGCCAAATTTTCTACCGCAATGCCATCGCCTCAGGTGTAGTACCGCAGATCTCTGCCATCATGGGACCATGTGCTGGAGGAGCAGTATACTCTCCGGCCATGACCGATTTTGTCTTCATGGTAAAAAACACCAGTCATATGTTTATAACCGGTCCCGATGTTATCAAGGCTGTGCTGGGCGAAGTGATTACCTTTGAAGATCTTGGCGGAGCCATGGCCCACAATACCAAGAGCGGAGTTGCTCATTTTGCCTGTGAAGATGACGCTAACGCAATAGAACGAATCAAGACCCTCCTCGCTTTTCTACCCAACAACAATATGGAGGAGCCACCCAGAATAGACACCGGTGACAGTCCTTTACGAACTGATCCTTCGCTAGACAGCATCATCCCGGACAACCCTATGGCCTCTTACGACATAAAAACCGTTATCAAGTCCATTGTTGACAACGGTAATTTCTATGAAATTCACGAATTCTACGCGCAGAATATCGTTGTGGGCTTTGCCCGACTGGATGGCCGCACTATAGGGATTATTGCCAACCAGCCCAAGGTGCTTGCGGGTTGTCTGGACGTGAACTCGTCTGACAAAGCAACCCGCTTCATTCGCTTTTGCGACTGTTTCAATATCCCGCTACTCACTATTGCGGACGTGCCCGGTTACCTACCCGGTAGCGATCAAGAATGGAGCGGGGTTATTCGCCACGGAGCCAAGCTACTCTGGTGCTACTCTGAGGCCACAGTGCCCAAGATTACCCTAATTACCAGAAAGGATTATGGCGGATCCTATCTGGCCATGTGTTCCAGGGATCTGGGCTGCGACATGGCTTTGGCCTGGCCCACAGCAGAGATCGCTGTGATGGGCGCCGAAGGAGCCGCTAACATTATATTCCGCAGAGAGATTCAGGGGGCGAAGGATCCCGAAGAAAAGAGGAAGGAGTTGATCCAGGACTACCAGAATCGCCTTTACAATCCTTATATAGCTGCTTCGCGAGGGTATATCGACGCGGTAATCGTCCCGAGTGAAACTCGACCTCGTCTCATAGAGGCACTTGAAGTGCTGAGCACAAAGAGAGAAACCTTGCCACCGAAGAAACATGGTAATATACCCATGTGAGTATGGTTCCTTCGTAAAGCAAAAAAGCCCCTACCTGAATCAGTTTAGGGGCTTTTTTACGACTAAACACTAGGCACTAAACACTAGGCACTAAAGAATACATAATATTAAATATAAATATTTTAAATTATTAATTAAAAAATAAATTATTTAAGAAAAAACTTTAAATATAAAATATTCAATTTTGGCCTTGGGACAAATCTCTTATAGTAGTGCTTAGTGCTTACTGCCTAGTGCCTAGTTCGCAATGCGCTATGTGCATTGCGTAACTCGCCTTGGCGAGTTAGTCTTCCCGCTCACTGAGCTCGATGAGTACTCCATGGGTTGATTTCGGATGGAGAAATGCTATTTTGGCGCCACCGGCTCCTTTGCGCGGCTTCTCGTCTATGAGTCTTATACCCTTTTCCTTTAATTCAGCCAGAGCCTCCTCTAAGTTTTCGACCCGAAAAGCAATATGTTGTATTCCTTCACCTCTTTTCTCGAGGTACCTGGCAATAGGCCCGTCAGGAGCGGTTGACTCCAGGAGTTCAACCTCGCTGTCTCCTACAGGAAAGAAGGCTGTGGTTACCTTTTGCTCCTGAACAGTCTCAGTCCCTTCGAATTCCAGTCCCAGGATGTGGTGAAACAGCTTTTTTGCTTCCTCGATACTGTTAACTGCAATACCCAGATGATCGATCTTCAGTACTTTCATCTATCTCTCCTCTCTAATCGCACAGCGAAAGGCGCAAAGCGCATAGCGTTTACTCTTTCTTTCACTATGCTCTATGCCCCAAGCTCCATACCTTATTCCTCTGGAAAAATTGTGCGGACAATTTCCTGAACGCTGGTGTAGGGGTCCTTCTTGTGGGCAACGATATCATCAATTAGAGCGTCAAAACGGCCATTTCCGAGAACTTTTTCTAGGACATTTCGGGAAATCTCGTCTTTCAGTAGAGCCAGGGTTTCCTGTCTGGTTTTTTCTCTGCGATTTTTTCTTAGTTTTCCACTTTCACGGAGAAAACTCCTGTGTCTTTCGATAGCCTCCACCAAGGACTCTGTTCCTTGATTCTCCACTGCTATGGTTTTCAGAACCGGTGCCTGCCAAGCAGTTTTTTTGATCTGGAAGTCTTGTTCGACTCGGACGTTTATTTCGCTCAGCAATTCATCAGCACCTAATCGGTCGGCTTTGTTAACCACGTAGAGATCAGCAATTTCCATCACTCCCGCTTTCATGCTCTGGATGGTGTCACCCAAACCCGGGGCCAATACCACGATGGTGGTGTCTGCGGTTTTGGCTATTTCCACTTCATCCTGGCCTACACCCACAGTTTCGACAATCACCCAGTCCTTACCAAAGGCATCCATAATCTTAACTACGTCAGCTGTGGTACGGGCGAGTCCGCCGAGATTTCCTCGAGTTGCCATTGAACGAATAAAAACTTCGGCATCACCCGAAGAGCGTTGCATGCGAATTCGGTCTCCCAAAAGGGCACCACCGGTAAAAGGGCTCGAAGGGTCCACCGCAATCACGCCAACCGTCTGTTCCCGCTCGCGTAAGATTGTAGTGATTTTGTCTGTTAAGGTACTCTTTCCAGTTCCGGGCGAGCCGGTAATGCCTAACACATATGCCTTTCCCGTGTGGGGGTATATGGCTCCCATGATCTGCAAGGCCCTGGAATCCTCGTTTTCTACCAAGGTGATGAGTCTGGCCATGGCCCTTACTGAACCTTGTAACACTTCTGCAACTAAGTCTTCCATGCACCCCTCAGAATTAAGTCCCGGAAATTTTATCCTCGATGAATTTGATAATATCATCCGTTCTGGTACCCGGCCCAAAGATGGCAGCCACTCCGGCTTTTCTTAACCCCGCAACATCCTCTTCGGGTATAATGCCGCCGCCAACAACCAGAACATCATCGAGACCTTTTTCCTTGAGCAATTCCACCACCCGAGGAAAGAAATAGTTGTGTACGCCACTCAAGCTGCTCAACCCAACCACGTCGGCGTCCTCTTGAAGCGCCGCATCAACTATCATCTCCGGAGTCTGACGCAGCCCGGTATATACCACTTCCATTCCAGCTTCAGCAAAAACGCGCGCCAACAACTTGGCCCCCCGGTCATGACCGTCTAAGCCAGGCTTAGCCATGATGACTTTGATCCTCTTCTTAGTTGTCATCCTTAACCTCCTACTTAGCGCATAGCGGTAAGCGCATAGCGCATGGCGAAAAAAATCTTTCTCAGTCCACAGTTTTTACGCTCTGCCCTTGGCGCTATGCGCTCTGCGATTACACAAATTCCTTTGGTCGATACTCGCCCCAAATATTCCGCCACACATCGCATATTTCACCAACGGTTGCCCTGGCCTTAACCGCTTCAATCACTGCAGGCATGACATTCTCATCCGTTCTTGAGACTTCATCCAGCCTACCCAGCGCCGCTTTCCAGACCTTTTGATCTCTTTCGGCCCGAAGCTTCTTCAACTTCTTCGTCTCTATTTCTTGTTGCTTGGGATCCACCCTGAGCAGGTTTGTTGGTGGCGGCTCTTCCATGGTATACTTGTTGATCCCCACGTAGATCCGCTCATTGGCCTCGATCTCTTTCTGGAAACGATAGGCACTATCCTGGATTTCTCTCTGAATGTAGCCTTCTTCTATGGCTTTCAGGGTGCCTCCCATAGAGTCAATCTTTTTCATGTACTCATCGATTTTTTCCTCGATCTGGTCAGTCATGGCCTCGACGTAGTAAGAACCCGCCAGCGGGTCAATGCTGTCCGCTGCCCCACTTTCCTCGGCAACAATCTGCTGGGTTCTCAGAGCCACAGTTACCGCTTCCTCAGTGGGCAAACATAAGGCCTCATCAAACGAGTTGGTGTGCAATGATTGAGCACCACCGTAAGCCGTTGCCAGGGTCTGCAAGGCAACCCTGACAATATTGTTCAGTGGCTGTTGGGCAGTGAGGGTTACACCCCCGGTCTGCACGTGATAGCGCATCATCATCGACCTTGGGTTTTTAGCGCCAAATCGCTCCTTCATAACCTTTGCCCAGTAGCGTCTGCCGGCTCTGAACTTGGCCACCTCTTCCAGCACATTGGTAAAAGCATTATAGAAAAAGGATAGCCGCGGTCCAAAGGAGTCGACATCCATCGCCGCATCGATGCAGGCTTGCACATAGGAAATTCCGTTTGCGATGGTAAAGGCCATCTCCTGGGCCGCGGTGGAGCCAGCCTCGCGAATGTGATAACCACTGATGCTTATGGTGTTCCAGGTGGGAACATGCTCATAGCAGTATTTTATTAGATCCACAGTGAGACGCATGGATGGAAGGGGTGGATAGATGTACTGGCCTCGACAGATAATCTCCTTGAGTATGTCGTTTTGTACAGTGCCGCCCACCTTGTTGTAAGGAAGGTTTTGTTCTTCCGCCAGAGCCAAATACATGGCCAGTAAAACAGTTGCCGGAGCATTGATAGTCATAGAGGTGGTAACCTTGTCGAGAGGAATCTGGTCGAAAAGAACTCGCATGTCATCAATGGAATCTATGGCAACTCCCACTTTGCCCACTTCGCCCATGGAGAGGGGATGGTCGGAGTCGTAGCCTGACTGAGTTGGCAGGTCGAAGGCTACACTAAGGCCCGTCTGACCTTGTTTCAATAGATACCTATAGCGTTCATTGGTCTCACGAGCGGTGCCAAATCCAGCATACTGACGCATAGTCCACAAGCGGCCCCTGTACATTGTGGGCTGTACTCCCCGGGTAAAAGGATATTCGCCGGGAAACCCCAACTTATTGTCGTAATCAAAGCCGGCAATATCAACCGGGGTGTAGAGACGCTCAACCTCCTCACCTGAAATAGTGGTAAATGTGGGCCTTCTTTCCGGGAACTTGGCACAAACTTTTTCTACTGGGCCGCAGTCCCACTCTTCCTTTTTTGTTTTGACAGACTCTAGCTTTTCCTTGTCAAACATGATTCCTCCTCTCTGAATCATCGTGCTGGCTCAGCAAAACGTGTATTCTTATCAAATCGTCAGTATCAGTTCAACAACATATAACGCAGAATCCAGTATCCAGTATCGAGATTAAACTTTAAAGCGAAAAAAGATAACATCACCGTCCTGGACGATATAGTCTTTTCCTTCCAAGCGCACAAGTCCCTGCTTTTGCGCTCCAGCATAGTTGCCGGCCTTAAATAGGTCATCATAGGCGACCACCTCGGCTCGAATGAAACCGCGCTCCATGTCTGTATGCACAGTGCCAGCTGCTCTTAAGGCAGGGCTACCCTCTTTTATGGTCCAGGCCCGTGCTTCCTGTTCATTTGCGGTGAAGAAGGTAATCAGGCCGAGAAGTCTGGAGGATGCCTGAATGACCTGCTCCCTGGCGAGCGTTTCGAGTCCAAGCTCCTCCATAAATTCACCGGCCTCTTCAGGAGAGAGTTGCGCCAGTTCCATCTCCAGTTTGCCTAATATTTCCAGGTAGGGACCCATGGTGCCATCAGTGATCTCTTTTGGAAGGGATTGCGCATCTTCCTCCGGTTGATTAACCAGTATCAGCATGGGTTTGGCTGAGAGGAAACTAAACCCCCGCATAGTGGCCACATCTAGTATGTCCGCCAGGGGACGAAGAGCATTGCTGGACTCGAGGGTTTCCAAGCATTGTTCCAACAGGCGCACTTCTTCCGTACTTTCCTTCTTACCCTTCTTTCTTTCAGTAGCAATGCGTTCAAGTCGTTTCTCCACAACCAGCAGGTCGGCCAGAATTAGGTCCGTTTCTACCCGCGATATGTCACCCAGAGGATCTGGAGCACCGTGCAAAGGGTGCTTGAAGTTGCGGACAACATGCACCAGTGCATCCACCGGTCTTATGTGATTAAGAAAAGCCTCTCCCAATTCCTCACCTCTTAGCGGGGCGCCGGTCAAACCACCCACGTCCACATAGTCCACCGTAGCTTCCGTGACTTTCTTCGGATTGTAAAGCTTTGCAAGAAATGGTAGTCGAGGCTCCGGCACCTTTACCACCGCCAGATTGGGGCCCCGATCAACCGAGGAAAAATCTGAAACCTGCGCAGAACTACTGGTGAGAGCATTAAAAACTGTAGTCTTCCCGCAGCCTGGAAGTCCGATAATGCCCAGTCGCATAGCCTGATCCTTTAAACATCGATTGATGTACTATTTCGAAATCAAAAATGGGGATTGCAGATTTGGGTCACATATCATTAAAAAGCAGATTGTAGAAATTTTCATTAGAAATTTCCGGAGCGGGAGCCCGCATGACGAGCACCGAAAACCTTTACTGACCCTCTTCTTTTGTGCTAAGGACTTTACAACAGTGGTGCATGGGTGTCAATGAAATCACGGTACAGGCATAGGGCATGGAGCATAGAGCATAGAGTAAGAATTCAGAATTCAGAACCCGGAATCCACAATTTAGGAGAGAAACAATCAAAGCAGAGTTTGTAAACTACTGGCTACTGACTACTGGCTACTAGACTTTTGCCTTTGGCCTTGAGCCCTAAGCCTTCAACGTTCTACGGTATGCCCATCTTTTAGCAATGGACAACTGATCCGCTTCAGACGGAGCAACGGAGCTAAATGAAATGACCCTACAAGAGATGGTAGATGCCATCAAGAAACGTCCGGACTTTGGCGAGGTAGGTATGGTTGCCTGTCACAACGGTGTGGTCAGGGCCACGTCCAGGGATGGTCGCAATGTCAAGGGATTAGAGATTAAGGCAGATCGAGATCGTCTCGAGACGATTCTCCGAGAAATGAATGGCCGCAAGGGAATAATCCAAGTGGCGGTCCATTTGATCGAGGGCTATCGGAAAGTTGGTGAAGATGTGATGTTTATCGCTGTAGCCGGGGATATTCGGGAGCACGTCTTTCCAGTACTGGAAGAGACGCTGGAGAGGATCAAGAAAGAGGTTACGCGAAAAAAGGAGTTCTTCACAGAATAGTGGTTTCAGTGTTCAGTTGTCAGGCTTTACCCTCTATTTTGCTCTTTTCTGAAACCTGAAACCCAAACTAAGATTCTCCTATTATTTGCTTTTGATGTTGTCTATCAGATCCAAAATATTCCCACCTAAGACCTTATCTAGATCAGCCTCTGGCAGACTCAGAGCCTCAACCTTGCGCAGCTCATGTCCTGGATGACCAAAGGGGAAATCACTGCCGAACAACAGCCTTTCAGGCCCGTAATTCTGAACAAAGTGGCGCATGTGGTCGATGGGCGCTAAGGCGGTGTCCGCATAGGTGTTTGAGCGCTGCCAGATTCCTGCCCTCTCCAGGGCGGAGTAGGTGCCGTTTAGGGCTCCGAGGTGGGGTATGATAATCACAGCTTCGGGTGCAAGACTTTCAACAAATCTGCATGTATTGGTAAAACTCTCCTCCAGAACAATTGGCAGCCGACGCTCGGTTATTTCCTGAATTATCTGTCCACAGCGGAGGTCTTCATAGTGATAGACAGGCTCGTTATCGTGACGATGCCATTTGATCCCGCAATATTCCTGCTGGAGTTCTTCAATGGCGAAGTCATTCCAAACAAAGAGATATGGAAAAATCGACTCGGTTCGAGTTGCCAGATCAAGTAAATAATGATTGGCATGCCGCCTGGTCTGGATCCATTCCTCATTGTCTTGAAAATTAAAATTGTATCGATCGTAGATGTCTTCTACCGGTGCGTACAGGCAAGCCCCATCAATGCCGGCATCTTGGAGGAGGGGAGAGATTATTTCATAAGGTAGGTCGACGTTCTGAATGCCACAATGAATATGACTGTCGATTATCTGCATTTTCGCCACAGTACCTCCTCACCATTTGTCTTTGCTAGCCATAGGGCGAAATACCAAATCAAAGAATCCAGTAGCCAGTAGCATATACTTGAGAGGGAATCACTCTGGGTTGTCTTTCTCCTGAATTCTGACTTCTGACCCCATGCCCTATGCACTCACAAATCCGCAATCCCCATTCCGCAATCCGAAATCTCCCATACCTACTCGACCACAACGACGGCACACCCTCGTGCCTCCCTGACCACTTTTGTAGAGACGCTCCCAGAGAAAACCTCGCGGACACGGGAGACTCCGCGTCTTCCCAAAATCAGAGTGTCGTAATTGCCAAGTTCAGCTTCCTCAAGAATTCCGTCGGCAATCTCTGCCTTTTTTACCCCGAACTTGGACTTGATCTGATTAGGTTGAACACCCGCCTTAACAAGCAGATCTTTGGCTTCGCCAAAGAACTTATTCATCTCCTCCTCATCCTCCGCTCGCCAATAGAGACCAGCCAAGTCGGGACGCTCCGCCTTGCGGGAATCAATTGTTTTAATTTCCTCTTTGTCGAGATTCATACGGGAAATTGCCGGGAGAATCTGAAAGAGCACCAGTCGAGCTTCTGGATTTGGTGCGAATACTCTCCCCGCGTATTCAACCGCTCGCCGTGAATTTCGACTGCCATCTACGGCAATTAGTACGCTATGAAGCATGAGGCTAATCCTCCAATTCGAAATTTGAAATCTCCGACCACTAATCCATTACTCCAAGACCTCTTGGTTTTCGTCAAAGGCTACAAGCTGCTAAAGAACCTTTCAATTTTTTTGAAGTAATCCTTACCTCCGACAAAATACGTATCATTATGTCCTGCGCCTGGTAAAACTACAAATTCTTTAGGATTTGGCGCTGCCTCGAAGAGCTTACGACCAAGTTCAATAGGTACTATTCTATCTTTGTCACCGTGGAAGAAGAGTTTGGGTATCCGCACCTCGATAATCTGATCTACAGCATTCAAGCGATGCTTGAGCAAGCTCTCAGCGAAAGGAAGAGGGTAGTGGGCCCTGGCCATGGCTCCCATGTTGGTAAAGGTCGACTCCAAAATGAGACCATCGCAGTGTTTGGTAGCACCCAAATGAGTAGCCGCAATGCCTCCCAGGGATCTGCCAAAAACAACAAGTTTGGCCCCATTCTGTTCAGCCCATTTTCTGGCCACCTCGTAGGCTGCCTCTGAATCAAGATAAAAACCCTTCTCATTGATGCGGCCTTGACTGCGCCCGTAACCGCGATAATCAAAGATAAATACGCTGATACCCCTGTTATGAAGTAAGCGCACATTGTCAAGGCGGTGTGAAATATTTCCGGCGTTGCCGTGGCAGAAGAGGAGGAGGTAATCGGGAGAAGATGCTGGGATCAACCAGCCGTGCAAGCGGACGGCGTCACTGCTAGTAAACCAGATATCCTCAAATGGGAGATTCAAGTCAAGCGGCGTCTGTTCTATGGCAGTGTCTGTAAAAAAGACCTGGCTTTCGACGAACCAATTCCAGCAACCGCTAAGAAAACCCAAGAGAAGTACCCCCAGCAGCAGAGCCCCGATTCTCAGGACCCTGAGTATAACCTTCTTAATGGCCATATCACCCCATATGTCAACTAGGCACTAAGAACTAGGCACTAAGCACTACAACCCTCTTGCATTTGGCGCCTAGTGCTTACTGCCTAGTGCGGAGACACAGTCTCCGCTCATATCTCCTTAAAAACCTTGGCCAGTGACTCGCCTGCCACATGGAGTTTCCATTCGTTGAGGTAGCCAAAGGGTGTTACCGTAACGGAGTATCCTGCTCTCTCCAGGCGAGCGCGAGCCTCCTGAACCAATTCCTCAGCAAAGTCAGCAGGGGCTTTGCTGTTTGAAAGATGATTGAAAGAATGTAAGACTACATTTTTAGAGTCAAATTTTCCAGCGAGCCATTTGATGTTTTTAACAAACTTGGTTGTTACCTTTCCCCGCCTGTCAAAATCTTCTGCCTCAATGTGGTAGAAGACTACCACAGCTTCTTCACAGTTGGCCTCCAACTCCTGGTCCTCCACTTGTTCAAGCACCTTTTGATAGGTTTTGAACCAGAAAGAGGGAGCGTAGAAAAGAAGAAGTTTCATTTTGACAGCCCTTGAGAATACACTAATTCAAAATCATACAACGGCTGCAAGGCGAGGGTCAACAAAGAGTGGAGATTTCGGATTGAGTATTGCGGATTTCAGTATGTAGGTTTCAGCTTTCAGGTGTCAGAGAAAATCAAATAACGGGTAAAATCTGAAAGCTGAAATTTAAAGCCCCAGATTCGGATGAAGTCTTTTTCCTATTTGTGGAATATATTACTCCTTTCACCCTGGCTTATTTTTTCTCCTCTCGACTTAACTACCTGAAATATATTTAAATACCCGTGTAGATAATTCTGGCATAACCTTTGCTCTAACTGTTTTTTCTCTATTCACACTTTCTTGTCACAAGAAAGGATCAATAGATGTCTAACCATGAAGAAAGACGGAATTACCCCAGGGCTAAGATCAAGTTGCCGGTTGTAAAGATGGCTGGAGACGACCTTGTAAACGCCGAAATTCAAGATCTTAGTCTCGGAGGCGCATTCATTCGCTGCCCAGTAATGGTGAGGACCAAAGACAAGTTCCATATGGTTATAAGCGCCAAGGGAAGGCTGGTGTCAATCATTGGCGAGGTGGTGTGGCAAGACCTCAACAAGATCAATCACAAGGCCAAGATGCACGGAATGGGAGTGCAGTTTAAACAAATATTTAGTGGAGACCGTCGGTTTCTTCGGGAGGCGATCGCCAATTACCACCGTAACAGGCTTTGGCTTCCAAGAATACTTAGATCCAACCGTTAAGCAAAGTCAGACTATCCTTCCTACCCATTTTACTTCAAAAATCTCAATAGATTGTGCTAGGTTAGGTTTCAGGTTTCAGGTGTCAGTAAAAAGACAAATACGGGTAAGAGCTGAAAGCTGAAACCTAAGGCCCTGAAATCCGACACCTGGAGGGGACGGAGAATGTCTATTTTAGAGGCGAGGAATGAAGTCGTTATCGGTACCGATATCGGCGGGACTAACATAAAAATTGTCCTGGTTGATCCGCGGAAGGGGAAAGTGATTGAACGGATCAATCTCAAGACTTCCACCAAATCAGGTGCTGATTCGATAGTCACAGATCTTGGCACAACCCTGGCCACAATGATTGACAGAGCAAAAGATGATCGTATCCAAGTTGGATTGGTGGGAGTAGGGTGTGCAGGAGTTATTGATTTACAGAAGGGATCGGTTACAGTCTCACCTAATCTTCCCGGTTGGGAGAACTTCCCCTTGCAGGAAAAGTTAAGCCGGATATTGCAGATACCAGTTCGGGTCTATAACGATGTAGATTGCATAGGTTATGCTGAGTACAGATTGGGAGTAGGTGGTGAATTGGGTGATTTTTTATGCTTAGCCCTTGGAACCGGAGTTGGTGGATCCCTTATTGTTGGAGGTAAAGTGTGGAGCAGAGAAAGCATTTCCGCAGGCGAAGTAGGCCACATGACCGTTCAGCCTGACGGGGAACAATGCCTTTGCGGCAATAGGGGATGTCTTGAAACTCTTGCGTCGGCAAATTGGTTGGTCCGAAGGGCTGAAGAACGGCTAAGGCTAGGATTTGCAAGCACCTTGAGAGATATTTTAGGAAGGACAGGAGTCTTGAACTCTGAAGCTATTCAACAGGCGGCACAAGAAGGTGACGTCTTGGCTCAAGAGCTATTCAATTTAGTTGGTACTAGCCTTGCGATAGCAATCGCCAATGTGGTTCAGTTGCTTGGTATTCGAAACGTTCTTATTGCCGGGGGTCTGGCCAATGCCTGGGATCTTTTCATAGAACCCCTCCGGGAGGAATTGGACCGGCGACTTACCCTAATTCCACCAAGTACGGTGAAATTAGTTAGAACAAAAGTGGGACACTATGCTGGCGCTTTGGGCGCAGCTTATCTTGCTGTGGGACCCGGAGAACTTTGATAATAAGGATCAACAAAGGTGGAGGCATAACCTTGGATAATCTCTTCGCCGCTGCACACCAATTTAAACCACAGGGTAAGGTCGTTGCCATCGAGGAATATGGAAATGGCAATGTCAATGACACCTTTCTGGTAACCCTGGATTCCAAAAAAGAAAAATACTTCATCCTTCAACGGATCAACACCCAGGTATTTCGCCAGCCGGAACTTGTCATGCTGAACATGCGTACCTTCACTGAGCATGTTCGCCACCGTCTGCAACGTGCTCCCCTCAGTCCAGATCGCCGCTGGGAAATGGTGAGCGTGCTCTTGTCAGAGGACGGACAGGACCACTGGATTGATCCCGGGGGGGCATTCTGGCGCGCCATCAGCTTTATTGACGGAGCACAGTCCTTCGACACAATCGAAGATATTGAACACGCCAAAGAGGTGGGCTTTGCCCTCGGCATGTTCCACAATCTCCTAAGCGACCTCCCCAGCGAAAAACTGACAGACACCCTGGAAGGGTTTCACATCACTCCCGGATACCTTCACCATTACGATCAGGTCCTGGCGCAAAAAGGACCAAGTAAATCCCCGGAAGTGGATTATGCCTTGCAGTTCATTGTGGAGCGAAGAGATTGGGCGAAAGTCCTCGAAAATGCTAAAAAACAGGGCATTCTGCGCCTTAGACCGATTCACGGGGATCCAAAAGTCGATAACGTAATGATTGACAATGCCACTGGTCAGGCCATCAGCATTGTTGACCTGGACACAGTCAAGCCCGGTCTGGTTCACTATGATATTGGCGATTGCCTCCGCTCGGGCTGCAATCCTCTAGGTGAAGAAACCGAGCAGTGGGAGGGGGTTCGCTTCGATCCCGAACTCTGCCAGGCCATCATGCAAGGCTATCTCTCATTGGCAAGAGACTTCCTCACTGAAAACGACTATAAATATTTGTACGATGCCATTCGGCTAATCTCTTTCGAACTGGGTCTGAGATTCTTTACCGATTATTTGGAGGGTAATGTCTACTTCAAGGTCAACCACCAAGAACACAATCTAGCCAGGGCACTCGTCCAATTCAAGCTAACCGAGAGTATCGAATCCCAGGCAACAGCCATCTGCTTGATTATCAGGGACATAAGATGAAAGGTCCCAGTTTTTCCCTTCAACCATTTTCCCCAACCAGTCCTTTGATCTCTTTAAAGATCACAGGCAAGATCGCCCGGTGCTCCAATACACTTGCTTTAAGATATAGCCTCCTCGGCCCTCTAGCCGAACTTTTAATTCCAGCGCCAGCAGACATACCAGCCCGCAAGAACGAGCTATGGAAAGAGACCTGTTTCGAGTGCTTCCTCGCTGTCAGGGGCTCCCCTACATATTGGGAATTCAACCTTTCTCCGGCCGGGCACTGGAATGTCTATCGCTTTGCAGCTTATCGGCAAGGCATGAGGGAGGAAAAGGTTTTTACATCAATGGACTTTACCGTCCAAAAGCAATCGGAGTCATTGCTGCTAGATGTGGAGATCAATTTGGACAAGATCATTCAGGAAAAGCAATCCCTTGAGGTCGGTCTAAGTGCTGTGATCACACTCAGAGGCGGCGAGTTGACCTACTGGGCATTGACCCATGGCGGAAAGCAAGCAGATTTTCATCGGCGAGACAGTTTCGTGGTCAAACTGTAGGGCAGGCCACAGTGGATGTAAATTTTACAGGATAGCAAGGGGAGATTACTTGATCTTGGCGCGGTAAAGTCGCAAGCTGTTTGAGACAACGGTTATACTGCTCAGTGCCATAGCCAGGGCTGCCAGGATGGGATGCAGCTGTCTGAGAATGGAAGGTAAGAATTGTAAGGGATAAAGCAGGCCTGCAGCGACTGGGATGAGAACTATATTGTAAATAAAGGCCCAGAAGAGGTTTTGTTTCACCGTTCTCATGGTGGCTCGACTCAACTGGATGGCCCGGGACACTCCCAAGAGGTTCCCACTGGCCAAGATGACGTCAGCTGTCTCCATTGCCACATCTGTTCCGGTACCAATGGCAATACCCACATCCGCTTGGGCTAGGGCAGGGGCGTCATTGATGCCGTCGCCTACCATGCCAACCAGGTGACCCTCCCCTTGGAGTTCCTTCACCTTCATAGATTTCTCTCCAGGGCGGACCTCAGCGACAATATCATCCACCTGTACCTGTTCTCCAATGGTTCTGGCCGTCTGAATATTGTCACCAGTGAGCATGACCACTTTTAGACCTTGACCATGAAGCTCAGCCACGGCCTTCTTTGACTCAGGTTTCAAGGAATCGGCAACCGCAATAAAGCCTGCCAGCTCCTTTTCCACCACAACGGCCATCAAGGTTTTCCCTTGACTCTGAAGGGTTTGAATGTCTTTATTCCCAGCCACCATATCCACACCCATCTCGATGAACCAGCCCGGCTTGCCCACGTAGACCAACTTCCCATTTATCCTGGCTTGAACCCCGAGTCCACCGGATGCCTTAAAGTCCTCAGGCTCGAACAGCTCCAAACCTTGCCTTTCCGCCTCCTTGATTATTGCCCGACCCACAGGGTGTTCAGAACCCTTCTCTACTGAAGCGGCAATTCGCAGAAGTTCTTCTTTATCCTGAACTGGCGACGAAGTGTTGAAAGCGATGACATCAGCCACTGTCGGCTTGCCAAGGGTAAGAGTTCCAGTCTTGTCGAGAACAATAGTTTTTAGCTTAGTGGCTTTTTCAAGGGCTTCACTGTCTTTGAACAAGACACCTTTCTCTGCACCTTTGCCGGTCCCAGCCATGATGGCAGTAGGAGTGGCCAGACCAAGAGCACAGGGACAGGCAATTATGAGAACCGCCACCAACCTGATCATGGCAGGTACGAACTCACCACCAAGACTCCACCAAAGAACAAAGGTGATCGTGGCAATTCCAATAACACCTGGAACGAAAACAGCTGCCACCCGATCGGCAAGTGCCTGGATGGGGGCTTTGCTCCCCTGAGCTTCCTGAACTAGCTTAATAATCTGGGCCAGAGCGGTATCCTTTCCTACCTTGGTTGCCCGAAACTTGAGAAAACCTTCTGAATTAATGGTGGCGCCCACAACTGTGTCTCCGCTGCTCTTGTCCACGGGAATCGGTTCACCCGTTAACATGGACTCGTCAACAGCGGAGTTCCCCTCCAGGACCACACCGTCAACTGGAATCTTTTCACCGGGACGGACGGCTAACACATCACCGACCTTCACCTCTTTGAGGGAGACCTCCACTTCCTTGCCGTCCCTTATGATAGTCGCGGTTTTTGGGCGCAAACCGATGAGCTTGCGGATAGCATCTCCCGTCCTCCCCTTGGCTCGTGCCTCCAGCATCTTTCCAAGTTTGATCAAGGTGATGATCACTGCTGAAGTTTCGAAATAAACGTGGCTACCGAGGGCAGGGTAGAGGAGAACTGTAAGGGAATAGAAGTAAGCAACTGAAGAGCCCATAGCCACCAACACGTCCATGTTGGCGCTGCGGTTCTTCAGGCTCTTCCAACCACCAGTATAATAGTCCCAACCGGTGTAGAATTGGACGGGTGTTGCCAGGGCCCAGAAAACCCAGTTGACCCAGAGAGCATGACTCCACCCACCCAAGAGGCCGAAGTCCCGTGCCATGCTCCAGAGGAATAGAGGCAGGGTGAAGAGAAGACCGACGATGAACTTTCTTGTTTGCTCGGCAATTTCGGCCCGTCGCGCCCTCAGTTCAACGTCCTCATCTTCTCCGGCCTCATCTGGAAGAATGGCGTCAAATCCTGCCATTCTTATGGCCGCAATTATCTCCTCAACACTTGTCAGATTAGGTAGGTATTCAACAGTTGCTCTCTCGCTAGCAAAATTAACAGAAGCCTGAACCACCCCCGGAACCTTTTTGTTTAAGGTCCTCTCTATATTCATGGCGCAATTGGCGCAGGTCATTCCAGTTATTGGAAGTTCAATCTTAGCAGTGGCAATCCCGTAACCGGCGTCTTTAATCTTTTTTATTAGATCATCTACCTCGATTTGTTCAGGATCAAATGAAACTGATGCCTGCTCTGAGGCGAAATTGACACTTGTATCCTCCACACCCTGAAGCTTTTTAAGATTCCTTTCAATGTTCAGGGCACAATTGGCACAGGTCATTCCGGTTATGGGTAATGTTACATTCTCACTAGCCATTGTAGCTCGCTTCGCTCGCCGCATAACGCTTTGCGCTATGCGACTAGGCACTAGGGACTAGGAAGTGGGCACTACTATTGAGTCCTAGAGCAAAAGTTATTTCGACAATCCACCGACAACCCTCCGCTGCGAGTAGCCACATACTAGAACTATAGAAAATTTTCGGACCAAATTTGGAGCCTAGTGCTTAGTGCATAGTGCCTAGTCAATCCCGTTATTTACTCCCTGGTGCTGGCCATTTACTCTGAGGCAGGGTAGTTGATCTCCGTGAGCACCTCTTTAATTCTCTTGAGCGTAGCCGGCGCATCCCACTCTAAAGTTATGCTTTTGCCAGCGGGATCTCCTTCGACTTTACTAACACCTGCAACCTCTCCAAGCTCTTTCTTGATGGTCATCACACAGTGACCGCAGGAGATGTTCGGTATGGATAATGTCTTTGTTTCCATGTTAAATCCTTTTAAAACGCATAGCGCTAAGCGCAGAGCGCATAGCGCCAGTTGGTCAAATCGTTAAATCCGTTGAAATCGTTCAAGTCGAAATCCGCAATTATGTCCTCTGCAAGCTGCCTTCTGTCCCCCAGCTTCTGACCTCTGACTTCTCAATCTGGAGCGAC
>CP070689.1:1829300-1860923 GCA_020353155.1 Deltaproteobacteria bacterium
GAGCTTTCTCGATTTGGCTGAGCCCCTGGAGTGGGATCGGCTTAAGAAAGTCTCCTGGGACAAGGAAGGCGCGGACTTCAAGGTTAGACACCTCACAAGAAATGACGACTCCATAGTGGTGAACATAAGATTCTCAAGCCTTAAGGACCTAGGTCAGGATACATTAATTGTTACCTCCTCCGATGTGACCGAGCGAGTGTAGAGCGAAGAGCAGTTGATTCAAGCAGGGAAGATGGCAACACTGGGGGAATTGTCTGCTGGCGTTGCCCACGAGTTGAATCAGCCCCTCTCGGTGATCAAGACCTCTGCCAGTTTTTTGAAAAAAAAGATAGACAGGCAAGAGGCAGTGAATGCTGAAATTCTTCAGGCTCTGTCAGAGGAGATGGACGAACAGGTGGATCGAGCCTCCCTAATCATTAACCATCTCCGCCAATTCGGCCGCAAGACTGATATTCGCAAGGTAAACGTCCAGCTCAATGACTGTATCCGCGGGACCTTTACCGTCTTGGGGCGCCAGTTGGAAGTTCATGGAATATTGGTTGAGCTCGAACTGGACGAAACACTGCCACCAATCAGAGGAGACCGCAATCGGTTGGAGCAAGTCTTTCTCAATCTGATCATGAATGCCCGTGACGCCCTGGATGACAAGGAGGAACTGGAAGGTCAAGAGTTTAATAAATCATTGAAAATATCCTCAAAGAGAAAAGGCGATGAGGTGGTGGTGGAGATATCCGATAACGGGTTAGGCATGAGCGAAGTGGTAAAGGAAAAGATTTTCGAGCCTTTTTTCACCACAAAACCCGTGGGCAAGGGAACCGGCCTTGGACTCTCCATCAGCTTTGGCATTGTGCGGGACTATGACGGGACAATTGAGGTGGAAAGCGAAGAGGGGCGTGGGACCACATTCACCGTCAGGTTCCCTGCCTCAGGGGAAGAGATTCAGGAACAAATGGAGGTGATCGGTGGCTGAAGCCAACTTGCGCCACGTCCTCCTAATTGACGATGAAGAGGGTATCCGCAAGGTCATGTCAATTGCTCTTAGGGATGCCGGCTATGTGGTTTGGACCGCCGAAAGCGGTGAGCAGGGACTGGAAATATTCGAACGGGAGAGGCCGGCGCTGGTACTTACTGATATCAAGATGCCAGGGATGGACGGCATTGGAGTGCTTCGGCGCATAAAAGAAATGGAGACTGATTCTGAGGTGATAATCATAACCGGCCACGGAGAGATGGAACTGGCCATCAGTGCCCTACAATTGGAGGCTTCTGATTTCATTACCAAGCCTATCCATGACGAGGCCTTGTTCATTTCTCTAAAACGAGCCGAGGAAAAAATCTCTCTGAAGAGGCAGCTCCGTGATTACATGGAGAACCTGGAACTAAAGGTCCAGGAGGCTACCGCCGAGATCCAGCGAATCAGCGACTTCCAGGCCAACCTCATTGACAATTCCTTGGATGGCATTGTGGCCGGCGATGAGGGGAGAAAGGTTGTCATTTTCAACGACAGCGCCCAGCGGCTGACCGGGTTTAGGGAAGAAGAAGTGGTGGGGCGGATCACTCTGGAAGACCTCTATGAAAAAGAGATAATCGATAATTGGCTCGGTCGTTTGAAACAGGAGGAAGATCACCCTGGGGATGAGTCAAATACCCATTTGGATACAACCATTCGCTCTCGGACAGGAGAACGAATTCCAATTCGGTTAACTCACACAATCCTGCGACAAAAAGGCCAAAAGGTGGGCTGTGTTACCTTTTTCCAAGACTTGCGCGAAATTCGTCGTTTGGAAAAACGGCTTGTGCAATCAGAGCGATTGGCTGCCATCGGCCAGACCTCGGCGACTATTGCCCATGCCATAAAAAATATAGTCGGTGGACTGAAAGGCGGAATGTTTGTGGTCAATAAGGGCTTCGAGCTGTCAAACCAGGACTATCTCCAGAATGGCTGGGACATGGTGCAGCGCAACGTTGGCAAGATCTCAAGCCTGGCCATGGACCTGCTCACCTATGCCAAGGAGCGGAAACCGGAATACCGCTTGGCAGAAGCCAATGAGGTTGCAGCAGAGGTTGTGGAGCTCTTGAGAACGCGAGCAGAGGAGTTCAAGGTCAATCTGACCTTGGAAGCCACAGAGGGGTTGGAACCGGTATCAATGGATGTCAGCGGTATTCATCAATGTTTGGTTAACCTAATCAATAATGCCATCGACGCCTGTTGGCCAGAACTCTGCGGCCATGAACAGGGGCAGGTTACGGTGCGCACTCGTCGCCACCCAGACTGGGCAGTCTGTTTCGAGGTGGAAGATAACGGCTGCGGAATTGATGAGAACATCAAGGAAAGGATCTTCACCAATTTCTTCAGCACCAAAGGAGCCGATGGAACTGGTCTGGGCTTGATGAACGTCCAAAAGATTACCCGTGAACATCAAGGGAGCATGGAGATTGACTCTGAGCCTGGCAGGGGCTCAGTATTTCGTTTGTTGCTGCCTTCCGGCCCCAACAGAGAGGGGAAAGACCCTTCTGAACTTGAAGGAAGGGAGAACGAGAACCCCGAATCGTCCTCGGTCGGGGCCTAGAGTAAAGAGGAGGAAGTCATGATCAAGTATAAAAGCATTCTGTATTGCAGCGATTTTTCCGAGGAGGCGGAGATGGCATTCCACCATGCCGTAGATTTCTGCCAGCGCTATGGCGCCAAGCTCCATCTACTTCACGTCCTGCACTCTGGGTACAAGTACATGCGTCACGTTGTGGACGAATATGTGGAGCCGAATAAGGAAAGAACAGTGGACGCAGATCTTATGGCCGAGGCAGAAGCAGACCTCAAGGCTCGTTATGGAGATAGATTGGAGGAATGCAACCAGGCCGTTTTTGCGGTGCGGGTCGGAGTGCCCTTTGTGGAGATTGTGAGATACGCCAGAGAGCACGAAGTAGATTTCATTGTCATGGGTGCCTCAGGTAGCTCCGAACTGGACAAACAGACCTTTGGTAGTACGGTGGAAAATGTCGCCAGGCGTGCACATTGCCACGTAATGGCCATCCGAAATCCAGAGCTTGCCTTCAAGCTACCCGGCTAAAAAGTGATAAGGAATGGTCCGATTCAGGAGGGGAATATCATGAAGAAAAAGAAGATTCTGGTGGTGGATGATGAACTGGATATGCGGACGTTCATTACCACGCTGCTGGAGACAAGTGGCTACCGCCCGATCATCGCCGTCAATGGAGAGGAGGGCTTACAGAAGGCCCGTGAGACCAAACCGGCGGCCATCATCCTGGATGTGATGATGCCTCGTGAGGGTGGTATCCAAATGTATAGGGAGTTGAAGACTGACGATGAGCTCAAGGAAATTCCGGTAATTATGCTCTCGGCAATAGCTAAAAAGACCTTCTTCCACTCTCAGCAGGTGCTCAACACCTATCGAGGGCAGAAGGTGCCTGAGCCTGCGGCATACATAGAGAAACCGCCGGAAACTGAGGAGCTCCTCCAGATTCTCGAGCAGTGCATCGGCTGTTAGGCAGGACCGTTACCGCACTCTCCAGGACTTTAACCTGGCAAGTTGGCAATCACATGGAGGCTAACCCGCATGTTTCATGAAATATGCGGTCTAATGAAGGCCAAGATCATCATAGATCAAATTCGCTGCAACAAACTAAAGGAATATTGATGAATACAAATGTTGATCATGAACTGTATCAAGAGCTGGAAAAATTTGGCGCCAGGGATATGGAGATCTGTATGCAGTGTGGCAACTGCAGCGCATCCTGTCCTCTGTCCGAGGGCACGAATTCTTTTCCGCGCAAAATCTATCGCTATCTTCAGCTTGGCCTCAAAGACAAGCTGTTGAAATCGCCCGTGCCCTGGCTGTGTTATTACTGTGGTGAATGCAACAAGGACTGTCCCCGGGAGGCCGAGCCGGCCGAGACCATGATGGCAACCCGCCGCTGGCTAACTACCCAGTACGACTGGACCGGGCTGGCAAAACGCTTTTACCTTTCGGCAGCTTGGGAGATAGGTGCGCTGGCCGTCCTAGCCTTAGGCATCATTTTACTTTTCTCTTTTTTCCACGGACCGATCATCACAGATCGTGTTGCCGTCAATTCCTTTGCGCCGGTCATGTGGATTGAAATCGGCGATTTGCTAATGGCCGCAATCCTCTCCGCTTTTCTGCTGTCAAACGCATTCAGAATGTATCGCTTCATCATGAGCGATACCAAGGTGCCCCTTTCGCTTTACATCACGGAGGCAAAAACCTTTGTCCTTAACTTTGTAACCCAGAAGCGCTGGCGGCAATGCGGCGAGGACCGGAGTCGCTGGCTCAAGCACTTTATCCTGGTTACCGGCTACATGACCATGATGACCTTAGTCATAGTCTTCATTCGCTGGTTCCAGGTGGACGACAGCAGTTGGCATTTTACCAGTATCTTCGGCTACTACGCCACCGGTGTCTTGCTGGTTATTACGGTAGAGATGTTTCGTAGCCGCCTTAGGAAAGAGGAAGCCATCCACCGTTACTCCGAACTGTCCGATTGGCTTTTCTTGATTCTCCTTTTCTTAACCACCCTAACCGGAATTATTATGCACGGGGTTCGCCTTGCCGGCTGGCCCATGGGAACATATGTCATTTATGTTATCCACCTGGCAGTCGCCGTGCCCATGCTGGTTATAGAGGTCCCTTTTGGCAAATGGTCACATCTCTTTTACCGACCGCTGGCGCTATTCTTGGCTGCGGTCAAGGAGAAGGCGGCCAAAGAGTCCCATGTCGCTGTTGAGGATGTACTAGCCGAGGTCGGTGAAACCTTCATGAGCTGTTTACAGTGCGGCACCTGCACCAGCGTTTGCCCCTGGAACCTGGTTTCATCCTACAGCCCCCGTCAGATTCTCCGTCACCTTGCCATGAAATCCGGCAGTGAGCAGTCGGTGGACCAGGCCGTATGGAGCTGCGTCACCTGCAATGCCTGCGGGGTGAACTGTCCGCGAGGTATAGAGATCATCGATGTGATGAAATCGGTGCGGGGGCTCAATGTCAGCAGCGGCAGGATCCCTGAGTATTTCGAATTTCCCCTTGATAGCTTGAGGGTCAATGGCAATCCTTGGGGTGGTGTTCGCGAAAAACGGTTGGAATGGGCCGGGGACTTGACCATCCCCCCTTTAATGGCTGAGCACGACTACTGCCTCTTCACCTGTTGTACCACCGCATATGATGCGAGTAACAGAAAAGCCGGCCAGGCTCTTCCTCAACTACTGGAATATGCAGGAATTTCTTTTGGTACCCTTGGCGCGGAAGAAAGTTGCTGTGGTGATCAGGCTCATAAGATAGGTGCGGCTGAAATATTCTCTGAGCTTGCCCTTAAGAACACCGAGCTGTTTTTGCGCGCCGGCGTAAAGAAAATTCTCACCACTTCTCCCCACTGCCTGAACGCTTTTAAAAACAACTATGCCGAGTTGAAGGCCTCTGTCGGCAGTGAGCACTACACCGAGCTTCTCGATCGCCTGCTTTTGGAGGGGCGGTTGAGGCCCACCCTGGAAGTTGCGGGCACCGTCACCTATCACGACCCCTGCTATCTGGGACGTCACAACTCTATCTACAAGGCGCCCCGCAGGATTTTGCAAAGCATTCCGGGACTTAAGCTGGTCGAGATGGCCAACAACAGAGAAAGTAGTTTGTGTTGTGGTGGGGGAGGCGGCGGTGCCTGGAGCGATGATACCCCAGGTGAAAACTTTGGGGTTTTGCGCATAAAGGAGGCTCTTAGAACCGGCGCTGAGGTACTTACCACAGCTTGTCCCTATTGCATCCGCATGCTTAATAAAGGCGTTAAAGAACTTGGGGTGGAGAATCAAGTTGTAGTCAAGGATATCGCCGAATTGCTATTGCAGTCGGTGGTGGTGAAAGATGAAATTAGTATAAAGGAGCGCGTCGATTTGGGTATTGATCAGGAGGTCCGCCATGTCTGAACGAATCGGATTTTATATTTGCCACTGCGGCATCAATATCGCTTACCGGGTCCGGGTGGAAGAAGTGGCCAAGTACGTGGCTACTTTGCCGAACGTAGCGATTGCGCGTGATTATCTGTTCATGTGTTCCGATCCCGGGCAGGAACTTATTGAAAATGATATTCGGGACTACAAACTCACCCGCGTTGTCGTGGCTTCTTGTTCTCCGCGGATGCACGAAAGAACCTTCCGAGCCGCCTGCCAGCGGGCCGGTCTCAATCCATATCGGGCGTTTCATATGGTGAACGTGCGCGAGCACGTTTCCTGGGTAACCGAAGACGAAGAAGAGGCCACCAAGAAGGCCAAGACTCTAATCGGAGCCGGTATTTTGCGGGTTGCCCACCAGTATGACTTAATACCGGCCCGGTTCCCTGTATGCACAAACACCTTGGTGGTGGGAGGGGGCATTGCCGGCATGCAGGCATCCCTTGATATTGCCAAGGCGGGATTCAAAGCGTACCTGGTGGAGAGACAGCCCACGGTGGGCGGACACATGCTCCAGTACGACAAAACCTTTCCCACCCTAGACTGTGCCGCCTGTATCGGCACGCCCAAGATGGTCTCCGTAGGCCAGGAACCAAACATAGAGTTACTCTCATACAGCGAGGTGGAGGATGTCAGCGGTTTTATCGGCAACTTCAAGGTAAAAGTACGGAGGAAATCCCGCTTCGTGGAAGATAAGTGCACCGGGTGCGGCGAATGCGAAAAAGTCTGCCCGGTTGAGTTTCTCAATGATTGGGACGTGGGTACAAAGATGAGAAAGGCCATCTACCGGCCCTTCCCCCAGGCCGTACCGATCACTTACTGTATCGAGCCGAAGTACGACCGCCCCCCTTGTGTACAGACTTGTCCGGCGGGGACTAATGTGCAGGGCTACGTCGCCCTTGTCAAGTCGGGCAGGTACGAGGAGGCCGTCAAACTCATCATGGAGCGTTTACCGCTACCGGGAACCCTCGGACGGGTCTGTCCGGCACCGTGTGAACAAGTATGTCGCAGAGCAGAGGTGGATTCGGCTGTTGCAATCCGTGACCTTAAACGGTTTGCCGCAGACCAGGTTGACCTTTCTGCTTTGCCGCTGCCGGAGATCGAAGACCGTCCCGAAAAAGTGGCGGTTGTCGGTTCAGGGCCCGCCGGCCTTGCTGTGGCCTATTACTTGCGGTTGAAAGGTTATCAAATCACCATTTTCGAGGCCCTTCCAGTGTTGGGCGGTATGCTTCGCGTTGGCATCCCTGACTACCGACTCCCTCCTGAAGTATTGGACGGGGAGATTCAAAACATACTCCGATTGGGCGTAGAAGCGCAAACCAACCAGAGGTTGGGAGCGGATTTCACTCTAGATGATTTGAGAGAGCAGGGTTACAAAGCAATCTTCCTCGCCATTGGTGCCCATCGAAGCCTGAAATTGGCAATAGCCGGCGAGGAAGATTTTGAGGGTGTAATTGACGCGGTGGAATTCCTCCGGGAGGTAAATCTCGGTGAGCGCGAGAAGCCCGGCAACCGGGTGGTTGTCATCGGCGGAGGCAATGTGGCCATCGACGCTGCTCGGGCCGCATTGCGGCTAGGATGCGGGCAGGTGAATATCGTCTACCGCCGCAGTCGGGAGCAGATGCCCGCTTACCCAGAAGAGATAGAGGGCGCTCTGGCAGAAGGGGTCAAAATCCATTACCTCACAACACCCCTGCGCGTCCTTGGAACTAATGGCAAGGTGAGCGGCTTCGAGTGCCTCGAGACGGAACTAGGGCCGCCCGACGAAAGCGGTCGTCGCCGGCCGGTGCCCATCGAAGGCTCCGAGTTCGTCATTGAATGTGATGCTGTCATCCCGGCAATCGGTCAGCATCCCGAGGTAGATTGGATCGTAGATCAGGGTTCTCTAGAAGTGACCAGGCGCAATACCCTGGTGGTGAATCCCCACATCATGCAGACTGCCGCTGCCGATGTTTTTGCTGCCGGCGATGCGGTGAGCGGCCCGGCAACGGTGATTGAGGCGGTTGCTGCAGGGCACAAGGCAGTAGAGGCTATCCATCGCTACATCAAGGGAGAAGACCTCGACCTTTATGCCGAGGAGTTGGCCTCACGGGAAGCCCCAGGCCAGGATTGGAGCGAGATCCCGGAGGACATTTCCACAGAAGCCAGAGCTCAGCTGCCCCATCGCCCCGCTCAGGAGAGCGCTGCTTCCTTCGAAGAGGTGGCTCTGGGCTTTGCCGAAGAAGTGGCACAAAAGGAAGCTTCTCGCTGCGTGGATTGCGGTGGTTGCTGTGAATGCAAGCTCTGCGTCAGCGCCTGTGAAGCGAAAGCGATCGATCACTCAATGGAGGATAAGGTAGAGGAAATCGAGGTGGGTTCAATAATTGTCGCCACGGGCTTCGATCCCCTCGATCCTACACCGATGGAACAATACGGCTACGGCAAGTATGCCAATGTCTTTACCAATCTGGAGTTCGAAAGGCTTTCCAACGCAACAGGACCGACGGCTGGCAAACTGCTCAAACGGGATCCGAACGACCGGTTCAAGTTCACCGATCCTCCTAAGAGCGCGGCGATCCTTCATTGTATAGGCAGCCGAGATATAAACCACCACGAATACTGCTCGCGCACCTGCTGTATGTATGCCCTGAAGTATGCCCATCTTCTCAAGGACAAGTGTGGACACCATACTGAAATCTACAATTTCTACATCGACATGCGTTGCTTTGGTAAAGGGTACGAGGAGTTTTTCAAGAAGGTGCAAAGCGAGGGCGTACGCATGGTTCGCGGCAAAGCTTCTCGGGTGGAAGAAAAGGACGGTATGCTGCTAGTGACAGCCGAAGATACGCTTTCGGACAGAATGGTTAAAGTTCCAGTGGAGATGGTGATCCTCTGTACCGCCATGGAGGCGCGTTCAGATGCAAACGAAGTGGCGCGCACCTTCGGGATTAATGTCGGAAGTGACGGGTTCTTTCTGGAGGAGCACCCCAAGCTAGAGCCGGTTTCTACGCCTTCCAGCGGTGTTTTCCTGGCCGGTGCCTGCCAGGGGCCCAAGGATATTCCCGACGCGGTGGCGCAGGCCAAGGGAGCCGCCGCCGAAGCCCTGGCCCTCAGCGCCTCCGGTCAGGTGGCGGTGGCGCCTATGATTTCGTCAATCGACCCAGACATATGTATTGGCTGCCAGATGTGCATAGGGCTTTGTGCATACTCGGCAATAGAATTCAATGAGCTCAAAGGCGTTAGCGAGGTGAATGAAGCAGTATGTAAGGGTTGTGGTAGTTGCTCCGCCCACTGCCCCAGTGGGGCCGCTAAGGTTCGACACTTTACCGACAAGCAGATTTTTGCGGAAATCGATGGAATCATGAATGCAATTGCGGAAGTAAGCATGTAACGATTGCGGATTTCGGATTGCGGAATGAAAGGAAAACAACCAAAAATACTCGGTTTCAACTTTAGGCATTTTAGGCACTTTAGCTCACTTTAGACACTCAAGTGGGAGGGAGAAGATGGAAGAATTTGAACCGACAATCATCGCTTTTGTTTGCAACTGGTGCACTTATACTGCAGCCGACCTGGCAGGAACCTCTAGGTTGAGCTATCCCCCCAACGTGCGATTAATCCGGATGATGTGCACTGGGATGGTAGATCCCAAGTATGTGATCAAGGCCCTGCTGGAAGGGGCGGATGCAATTCTTATCAGTGGCTGTCATCCCGGGGACTGTCATTATATCAACGGGAACTACAAGGCCCGTCGAAGGGTAAGGTTGCTGAAGGAGATCCTGCCCAGATTCGGCTTTGCAGAGGGCCGGGTGAAGTTGACCTGGATTGGTGCCAGTGAGGGGGTGGACTTTGCCGCTACCATTAAAGAAATGGTGGAAGAAGTCAAAGCCCTTGGCCCCAACCAAACTAAAGAACAAATGGTAATTTAGGGTTTTTAAAGTTATCCAATCAACCGAACCATTTGGAGAGGATCAATGGCAAAGACAGCGAAAATTGAGGTGAAGGAAGAGGGCCTCATTGCCGCGATGCAAGGGTTTTTCAAGACACTTCTTGAGAAAGGGGACATAAATGGACTGCTGGTGCCCCAGCGTTTGCCCATGAAAAATGCGGTGATGCCCACTTTGGTGACGGATCCCGAAAAGATTAACGGTACCGATCCCCTGGCGCCAGTATTCCCAATAAACGCGGCAAAAGTGGTTTCGAGACTGACCAGGAGACCCATGTATGGCAGGGTGGCAGTGGTGCTGCGGCCTTGTGAAATTCGAGCCTTTGTAGAACTTGTCAAGCTCAAACAGGCAAGGATAGAGGAAGTTGTCATTGTAGGGCTAGACTGCCTTGGCGCTTACGGAAATGTTGACTATCATCGTCTCGCAGGAAATGACGGCAACGGCTCCACTCAGAAGTTTCTCCAGAATGTACTGTCAGGGAAAGGCACTGCCTGGGAGGATATAGATATCTCGCCGGCATGCAAGGCTTGTGAGCATCCCATTCCGGAGAATGCTGATCTGCTGATTGGTCTGTTGGGCGTTGACACTAAGGATCACCTGCTGCTCCAGGCCAACACAGCCAATGGCGAGGACATACTGGATAAGTTGAAATTGCCAACGGCAAAAGAGCCGGAAGGAAGAAAGAAGGCAATCGATGCCCTCGTAGCAGAGCACTCTGCCTATCGGGATCAAATGTTTGAGGAGACCAGCGAGGCCACTGCTGACATGGAAAAGCTCACGTCCTATTTAGCCGACTGCATCAACTGTTACAATTGCCGGGTAGCATGCCCGGTCTGTTACTGCAAGGAGTGCGTCTTTGTCACCGATGTGTTTGATCATGAACCCTCCCAGTATTTGCAGTGGGCCAAGAGAAAGGGCGCTATTAAAATGCCGACTGATACGGTCTTTTATCATATCACCCGTCTGGCTCACATGAGTACGGCCTGTATCGGCTGCGGGCAGTGCTCCAATGCCTGTCCGAACAACATCCCGGTCATGGAAATTTTTCGAACCATTGCAAGTTTCACCCAGAAGGCTTTTGACTACGAGGCCGGCCGCAGCCTGGATGACGAGCCTCCACTCTCAATATTTAGGGAAGATGAATTCCAGGAGGTTGTTGCTAAGATGCACTAGGTGTTCACGGCCCATGTCCGTGAACCCGCATAGCGAATAGAGCATAGCGCAGAGCGTAAAGCCCTCTAAAAAAGACTATGCGCTTAGAGAGCGACAGCGTAAATCTAACTAAACCAACAGGGCAAACTTAGCGAGGTTTCTGATCATGAAGAAAAAAATCGGCTCAGCTTTAGTGGTGGGTGCCGGAATTAGCGGTATCCGTTCCGCTTTGGATCTGGCGGAACTGGGCTACCAGGTAAAACTAATTGACCGGGCGCCGAATCTGGGCGGCACTCTCACGCAACTTGACTACCAGTTTCCCACCGACCATTGCGGCATGTGCAAGATGCTTCCTCTGGTGGAGCGAGATTCTTCCTCCCAGTACTGCCTGCGCAAAGGCTTATTTCACGAAAACATTGAGATCATGCTTTCCACTGAACTTGTAGCCCTGGAAGGCGAACCCGGCAAATTCCAGGCCAGTCTCCGGCAGAAACCAGCCATAGTGGATCCCGAAAGCTGCACAGGTTGTGGGGAGTGTTCTCATGTTTGCCCGGTTGAAGTGGCTGACGAGTTCAATGCCGGGCTAACAAAAAGAAAGGCGATTTATTTGCCAGTGCCCCATAACATACCAAACTCCTATACCGTCGATCTGGCCGCCTGCACCCTGTGCGGCGAGTGCGAAAAGATCTGTCCCACAGGAGCCATTGACTTCCGCTGGGAGGCTCGCAAGCAGTTCCGTATCTTGGTAGTGGACGATGAACTCATAGTGCGAGATTCCCTCAAAGATTGGTTGACTGAAGATGGCTTTCAGGTGGATGCAGCCGAGTCTGGACCCGACGCTCTAGAAAAGATGACAAAGCAAAGCTACCACTTAATGCTTTTAGATATCAAGATGCCCGATATGGATGGGGTGGAAGTTTTGAAACGGGCTAAGGAAATGCGCCCGGACATCGCCGTGGTGATGATGACCGCCTACGCCACGGTGGAGACCGCCGTTGAGGCGATGAAGATTGGAGCCTTGGATTACTTGATGAAGCCCTTCGACCCCGAGACCCTTGTCCCTCTGGTGGTAAAACTCTACGAAAACATCGAACGCAGTGGCGAGCGAGAGATAGAGGTGGGGGCGGTGGTATTGGCTACTGGCTTCGGGTCCTATGATCCGGCATCGGGAAGCAATACTTACGGCTACGGTGAATACCCCAATGTCGTGACCAGCATCGAATTTGAGCGCATAATAAGTGGAACCGGACCGAACAGGGGAAGGTTGATCCGACCCAGCGACGGCAAAGAAATCCGTAAAGTGGCTTGGCTCCAGTGCGTGGGTTCCAGAGACATACAAACTAACGCGGACTACTGCTCATCCGTTTGCTGTATGTTCTCCATTAAAGAAGCCCTGTTGGCGAAAGAGAGGACCGGTGGTCAGGTGGATGCCGCCATTTTCTATATGGACATGCGCACCTTTGGGAAGAACTTTCAGCGTTACAGGGAGAAGGCGGAGAAGGAGTACAATGTCCGGTTTCAAAGGAGCCGGGTCCACTCGGTGGAGCCCGGGGGCGCCAATGGGGATTTGAGAATTTCCTACACCGATCTCGACGGGGCTGGTCGTGAGGAGATTGTTGATCTCGTGGTCCTCGCCACGGGTCAGAGGCCCCCGAAGGGCACTGAACCGCTATCAGAACTGACCGGCGTAGAGCTCAATTCTTGGGGCTTCTGCCAATTGCAGCCTTTTTCTTTGAGCCTTACCGCAAAGGAAGGCGTGTTTGCCGGAGGGTCCTTCTCCGGCCTCCGCGATATTTCAGAATCGGTGATTCAGGCGAATTCCGCCTCTTTGCATGCATCCAGTCTTATCCATTCCAAGGGAGGTGGTTTGTCTGAGGCCACTGAGAAGTCACCCGAATTTCGTGACGTCTCCCGTGAGTTTCCTAGGACAATGGTAGCACTCTGCACCTGTGGAGATAGCCTTGTTCTATCAGCGGATTTTGACGGTGTGGAAACAACGGTATCAGGTCTAAATTCCGTGACTCAGGTTCATCGCATTGAACGTATTTGCACGCAAGAAGGCTGGAAAGAGCTGGAGGAAAAATTTAATGACAGCAAGGCAAATCGCCTTCTTATTGGCGCATGTCTGCCCTATGTTTACAAAGGGAAGCTGCGGGAACTGGGAAAAGCAACAGGATTAAATCCGGCCCTTATGGAGGTTGTGGACATTTGCACCCCATCATTCCCAAGCCGAAACACTGACCCACAGCAAGTAAGCCGGGAGATACGGACGACTATTTCCATGGGGGTCGGCAAGCTGAAAGGCATGGACCCTTCGTCACTTAAAGCAATTCCAGTGATCCAGAAGGCTCTGGTCGTAGGCGGCGGTATCGGGGGCATGAGCGCGGCTCTGGCTATTGCCGATCACGGCTTTGAGGTGGACCTGGTAGAGAAGGAGGGTGACCTGGGAGGTAATCTTCGCACCCTGCATCGAACTCTCGAGGGTGATCCTCCCCAAGAACTCCTGGAACAGACGGTCTCGCGAGTTGAGAAGCATCCCAACATCCAAGTTTATAAAAACGCTCAGGTGCTGAACTCTCTGGGTAGGGCAGGGCGCTTTCTGACAACTATTGAGAAGGAAGAGGGGGAGGGAGAGACCCTGGAACATGGCGTGACCGTTCTGGCTACGGGTGGCAAAGAAGCCACTACCGAGTCCTATGGATATGGCAAAAGTGAGGCCATACTCACTCAACACCAACTGGAGGATAAACTTCACCAGGGTTCCATAAGTCCAGCAGATTTGCGCGTGGTGACCATGATCCAATGTGTAGATTCTCGGGAAGAACCGCGTAACTACTGCAGCAGAATATGTTGTGGCTCTACCCTGAAGAACGCCCTTTACTTGAAGGATCAGAACCCCGATTTGGACATTTATGTTCTCTACCGCGATATAATGGCTTACGGCTTCTTGGAGAACTACTACACCCAAGCTCGCCAAAAAGGAGTTTTCTTCATCCAGTACAATGTGGACGACAAACCGCGGGTAGAAGTGGAAAACGGTCAGGTCGCGGTTGGCGTCACAGATCCGATTCTAGGTAGAGAGGTAACCATAAAATCAGACCTACTCGTCCTAAGTACAGGCATTGTTCCAAACGGTCAAAATGAACTGGCGCAATTATTCGGGGTGGAAGTTGACCAGGACGGCTTTTTCCAGGAGGCAGAATACAAGTGGCGGCCAGTGGACTTCCTCAAAGAAGGCGTATTCACCTGCGGCATAGCCCATTCACCCCGCTCGGTTACCGAGACCATGGCCATGGCAGATGCTGCGGCACAACGAGCTTTAAGAATTCTCAACAATGAAAGACTGATGGCGGGAAGTACTGTAGCCGAGGTACGTCACAGCCTCTGTTCCCTCTGTGAGAGGTGCATCACTGCTTGTCCTTACGGTGCCAGGTTGCACGACGAGTACGAGGGTAAAATTATTGTGGATGCACTAACCTGTCAGGGTTGCGGATCCTGTGCATCGGTCTGCCCCAACAGCGCCTCGGTTTTGCGGGGATACCGTGATCAGCAGATGTTTTCGGTAATAGATGCGGCGTTAGCAGATATGTTCTAGCGATCAGCCATGAGCTTTCAGCAGTCAGCTGGTTAACCCTAGGTTTTCACTGATTGCTGACCTCTGGTAGATAAGTTGAGGCGAGGGTTATCCTCGCCTCGTTTTTTTGAATAGACATATTACATAGTATGTGCTATGTAAGAATTATGCCCGTGAAAGGTTACAACAAAAAGGAAGCCCAAGCGCGAGCAACCCACAAGAAGATCCTTATGGCCGCAACAGAACTGTTCGCGCGCCAAGGATACCACAAGACCACGATCACAGACATAGCCCAAGCGGTTAATTTAACCTCAGGTGCCGTGTTCCATCACTTTCCATCCAAAGAAGCCTTGCTAGAGGAGGTAGTGGGCTGGTTGGCCCGTGGCATCGATATATACTCAGACCACCTGAACCGGGCAGAAAAGGGTTCTTTGGTGGTGGCTCAGGGAGTTGTGGATATAATGTGTGAACATTTTCGCCGGCAGCCAGAGGCGACAATCTGCCTAGCGGCGCTGGCTACAGAATTTGCTGGCAGCAGGCATCCGATGGAGAAGCGGCTAAAAGAGGTCTACGAAGATTTCATTGAAGCTTTTTCCCGTATACTGCAGAACCATCCAAAAGTAACAGACTCAAGGGCGGCGGCAACGGCCTTAATAGGGGCGGTACAAGGTATTGCGGTTCAGGGTCTATTGCAGTTCCCAGAACGTTCCATTGATGAGCTTGCTAAAGGTTTTATGGGATTGTTGTCAGATTGGTAAGCTTCTTGAATGTGATATGAAATTTTACATCCACATAATGCCAAGGATTAATAGGCCAAAGATGGACTGGCAGAAAGGAGAGATAAAGTGAACGTAGTTGTCTTGCTTAAGCAGGTACCAGACACGGAGACGAAGATCAGGATCAGCGGTGATGGCAAATCCATAGATACCAGCGACATCAAGTGGATAATGAACCCTTACGATGAATATGCCGTGGAAGCTGCTCTTCGTCTTCAGGGCAGTGCTGGGGCCAAGGTCACCATTCTCAGCATGGGTCCGGAGCGAGTGGTAGAGTCTATCCGTACTGCTTTGGCCATGGGAGCAGACCAAGGGGTACTGGTGGATGACCCAGGAACAGAAGGGAGTGATGCCTTGGGCAAGGCGCAGGTTCTGGCAGCAGCACTCAGGAGCCTTGAGTTCGACTTGGTTTTCTGCGGCCATCGCGCAGTGGACGATGATGAAAATCAGGTGGGCATAATGGTTGCCGAGCTATTGGGCATACCTCATTTAGGCCTGGCCGTTTCAGTTGAGATTGAAGATGGCAAAGTAAAAATACAACGACCCATTGAGGGGGCCCGGGTGACCCTGGAGGGAGTGCTGCCAGCACTGGTGACCTTTGGAGGTGCCCACGCAGTGTGGAATCCAAGGTATGCTTCTTTGCCGGGAATTATGAAAGCCAAAAAGAAGCCTCTGGAGACAAAGACCATTGCCGATTTGGGATTAGCCCCCGAGGATGTGGGGGTTCAAGCAGCCAAGGTAAAGGTGACTGCCATGGAGTTGCCAGCGGAGAGACAGGCGGGCCGAAAGCTCGAGGGTGAGACCGCAGACAAGGCGAAAGAGCTGGTCCGGTTGCTCCATGAGGAGGCGAAAGTCATATAATAAATGTTTAAAGTGAGCAAAAGTGCCTAAAATGTCTATAATTTTAAAAAACTTACTATATTAGGAGAATGATAAAATGGCACAGGGAGTGTGTGTAATAACGGAGTTTCGGGAAGGCGCATTTCGGCGGGTATCTTTCGAAATTGCCAGTGAAGGACGGAGGCTTGCCGATGAGTTGGGGGAACCTCTCGTGGCTATTGCCCTAGGAGAGTCCATTGGAGACTTGGCAGCCGATCTCGGTAACTACGGGGTAGAGAAAGTCTACCTGGTGGACGCCCCGAATTTAAAGGATTACCGGGCTGAAACCTACGTTCCAGTAGCGGCCGAAATCATTGGAAAGCTTGACCCTAAGGTGATCCTCACCCCAGCTTCAGTGGACGGCAAGGACTTCAGTGCCCGGCTGGCCGCTAGGCTTGGAGCAGGACTGGCCACGGACTGTACCGAGTTAAAGGTAGAGGGAGGTTCCCTCAAGGCCAAGAGGCCCATGTACGCAGGTAAGGCCTTTGCTTGGTATGAGTGGGCAGATGGCACCTGGCCACAAATGGCTTCCTGCAGGCCAAATGTAATGGACTGTCTTGCACCGGACAGTGCCAAGAAGGCTGAGGTGGAAAAACCAGAGGTTGAAGTGGCTGAGGGTAATAAGACCCAAGTTGTTAAAGTTGAGAAGGATGCCGGCGGCAAACTAGACCTCACCGAGGCAGAGATTATTATTTCCGGCGGCCGAGGCATGAAGGGACCGGAGAACTTCGCCATGCTGGAGGAACTGGCATCACTTCTGGGAGCTGCTGTTGGTGCCTCGCGCTCGGCAGTTGATTCGGGCTGGCGCCCCCATGCAGATCAAGTGGGGCAAACAGGCAAGGTGGTCACCCCGAACCTATACATCGCCTGCGGTATATCCGGAGCTATTCAGCACCTTGCGGGCATGAGTTCGAGCAAATACATCGTAGCAGTGAACAAGGACCCCGAGGCACCCATTTTCACCAAGGCAGACTATGGGATAGTAGAGGATCTATTTCAATTTTTGCCGACCTTCATCGAGGAAGTCAAGACATTGAAATCAACATGTTAAAAGCATAGAGCATAGGGCATGGAGCATGGAGTAATCGATTTGCTATGCCTTTCCTGTGCTCCACTTGTCCTGAGCTTGTCGAAGGATGCTCTATGCTTTTTTAAATCCGCAATCCGCAATCCGCATTCCGAAATAGGAGAATGCCATGCAACCGGGCCATTTTCCCGCAAATATTCTTTTTGTTCTGATTTTCCTTGCCGCTAACGGGTTTTTCCTCTTCACCGTCTACAAACTCTACCGAATCATGAGGTTAGGTGAGCCGGAGGACAGATTTGACCGGACCTGGGAGCGACTTAAAGGTGTGGCAACCTTTGTTTTGGGACAGCGACGAGTGGTAAATGAACCAGCCGGCTGGGGTCACTTCTTCATCTTCTGGGGTTTCGTAATCATCACAATCGGCAGCATAGAGACATTCGGAGTCGGCATTTATCACGGTTTTGCATACTGGAAGTTCCTGGGCAAAGGTGTTACTAGCGTTCTTTATTTACTACAAGACCTGCTCTGCTTTGCAGTGGTGGTTGCCCTGTTTGTTGCCCTTTACAGACGCTTTGTGATCAAGCCCGACCGTTTACTCTATGATGACCAGCGGGCAGCTAATCTGGATGCCTCTGTAATCATAGGTCTTATCCTTTTTTTAGTCCTGCTACTTTTAGGGGCGCGGGCAGTTGAGTACCTCCTGGGCCAAAATGAGGCAACTAGATATTTTCCCAAATGGGCTTTCATCTCAGTTGCCTTAGCAGATCTCTTTAAAGGATTGAGCGAAGAAGCCTTGCATGGATGGTACAGTTTTTTCTGGTGGTCCCATACCCTGATAATACTGGTATTTCTGGTCTACATTCCTTTTTCCAAACATCTGCACATACTGGGCGCGATTCCCAATGTATTCTTCCGTCGGTTTAGCTCCATTGGCGAGCTTGCCAAGATGGACCTAGAGGATGAATCTGCCGAGACTTTCGGAGTTTCCAAAATTGAGGAATTTACCTGGAAGCAGCTTCTGGATCTCTATGCTTGCACTGAGTGCGGCCGTTGTTCTGAAAACTGTCCTGCCACCCTAACCGGTAAGCCCTTGAGTCCCAAGTTGACCATCCACCATCTCAGGGAGCATTTGCAGAAAAAGGGCAAGGCCTTGCTGGCACAACATGGTAGGGAGGAAGCAGAAGCCCTAAACCCAGAGGGTGAACTAGGGAGAGCACTGGTAGGCGAGATCTGCCAGCACGATGAACTCTGGTCCTGCACCACCTGTGGCAACTGTATGGAACACTGTCCGGTTTTTATTGAACACATCCACAAATACGTGGATATGCGCCGTTACCTAGTTCTAATGGAGAGCAGTTTCCCCGCTGAAGTGCAAAACGTAATGCGGAATTGGGAAACCAACTCTAATCCCTGGGGTCTGGGTTTTGCTAGCCGCGGAGATTGGGCCAAAGGGTTGCCAGTGAAAACCCTGGCTGAGGATTCTCAAGTTGAATATCTCTTTTATGTTGGATGTGCCGGGAGTTTTGACGAGCGAGCCAAGAAGATCAGTGGTGCCATGGTGAAGCTCCTGAATGAGGCGGGTGTCAGTTTTGCTATCCTCGGGGCTGAAGAGAAATGCTGTGGAGAGACGGCACGAAGACTTGGCAACGAATACCTCTTTCAGACCATGGCAGCGGAGTTAGTGGAAACAATCAACTCCTACGGGGTGCAGAAAATCGTCACCACCTGTCCGCACGGATACAATTGTTTAAAGAACGAGTATCCCCAGTTCGGTGTGAGTTGGGAGGTTTACCATCACAGCGAGTTTCTTGCTAAATTGCAGCGAGATGGCCGCTTACAAACAAAACTGGCTATGGACAAACATTTGGTTTTTCACGACTCATGCTATTTGGGGAGATACAATTCCATTTACGACCAACCACGCACCTTGCTGCGGTCAATTTCGGGGCTAAGATTTTCTGAAATGGATCGAAGTCGTAACAAGTCATTTTGTTGCGGCGCAGGTGGCGGCAGGATGTGGATGGAAGAAACTCTCGGGGATCGCAAGATCAACGAAGCCCGCACCGAGCAAGCCCTGGCGCTGGAGCCGGACATCATAGGCGTATCCTGCCCCTTCTGCACCACCATGTTTGAAGACGGGATAAAAGACCGAAATATGGAAGAAGAGGTCAAAGTGTACGATATTGCCGAACTCCTGGCCCAGACAATCAACTCTGAAAAAAAGTAAGTATAGAATCCGTGCAGCTTGGCCTTCAAGAAACTCTCGACCTTTCCCATAAATATGTGATAATTTGTCAGTTAGTCCGAGTCTGTATTATCTTAAAGTCATCTTTACCCTTCCTGCCATCTCTGAGGTGAAAAATACACGGAGGTATAACCATGGAAAAGACCTGGCACCGGTTTTATGACAAGGGTGTTCCTTTCGAAATGGATCTGCCTGAGGATCCTTTACACAGACAATTAGAGAAAGCAGCTCGAGACTTTCCTCAGGTTACAGCCACTGAGTTCGTAGGGGCACGACTGACCTACCAGCAGTTGGCCGATCATGTCAGCAGATTTGCTGCCTCCCTCAGTGGATTGGGGGTCCAACCCGGGGACAGGGTAGCCATTATGCTACCCAATTGTCCGCAAACCATCATCAGCTATTATGCTGTTCTAACTATTGGCGGCGTGGCGGTAATGACCAATCCTATGTACGTGGAAAGGGAGATGATCCATCAGTTCAACGATGCTGGGGTCAAAGTGCTGGTGGGTTTGGATCATCTCTTTCCACGGATCGACAAAGTCTGGAAACAGACACAGGTGGAACACCTGGTTATAACGAGTATCCGGGATTACCTCCCCTTTCCTCTCAATTTGCTTTACCCCCTCAAGGCTAAGAAGCAGAATCTTAATATGAAGGTTCCCTACTCCGGTTCCATCCACTCCTTCAAAGAACTGGTGAAGAATAGCCCTGGCAATCCACCCCGACCAGAAGTGGATATGGCTGAAGTGGCCCTACTCCAGTATACCGGTGGCACCACCGGGGTTGCAAAGGGAGTGATGCTCACTCACAGTAATCTGGCGGTAAACGTGGCTCAGATTACTACTTGGCTGACAGATATAAGACGGGGCCATGAGCGTTTCCTCTGTGTGGTCCCTATATTCCACGTCCTTGGGATGACTGCGGTGATGAACTGGCCTATTTGCATGGGCTGTACCATGACACTGGTACCCAAGTTCGAAATCAAAGATTTTCTCAAGACCATCACCAAGACGAGGCCGACCATAGCGATTCTGGTACCAACTATACTCACTGCCATGGTCAATTATCCCGAGATCTCTAAGTACGATATTTCCTCCATCAACTACGTGGTCAGTGGCTCTGCCCCCCTACCAATTGAGATCATGAACCGTTTCGAGGAAATCACCGGCAGCGTAATCCTGGAGGGCTACGGCCTCACCGAGTCATCGCCCGTGACCCACGTGAATCCAGTTAAGAGTAAACGCAAAGCGGGATCCATTGGTATTGCTATCCCATCCACAGATGTTCGGATCATGGACCTGGAGACCGGCACAAAAGAAGAGCAGATAGGCCAGACTGGGGAATTGGTGATCAAGGGACCTCAGGTGATGAAGGGCTACTGGAATATGGACGAAGAGACCGCCCAGACCATCAAAGACGGTTGGCTCTACACTGGAGACATTGCCCACATGGATGAAGACGGCTTTGTCTTTATCGTGGACCGCAAGAAAGACATGATCATTGCCGGTGGCTTCAACATCTACCCACGGGACATTGATGAAGTCCTCTACGAACATCCCAAGATTGCCGACGCAGTGACCATTGGTGTTCCAGATGAATACCGGGGTGAAACTGTCAAGGTTTTCGTGGTGGTCAAACCGGGAGAGACCTTGACTGAAGAAGAGGTAATTGCTCATTGCAAGGAAAAGCTTGCCGCTTACAAGGTGCCACGGCTGGTGGAGTTTCGCGACGAACTGCCTAAAACCATGGTAGGCAAAGTACTGCGCAAAGAGCTGCGGGCCGAAGAACTGCGCAAGGTGAAGAAAGGTAAGGAGTCTTAAGCCTTCTCGTGAGGAGGCCAGAGAGGGGAGAGAAACAGAAAAGCCAAATGCTACTGAATAGCGCATAGCGCTAAGCGCATAGCATCTTATTCTCTTACGCTATGCGCCATGCGCTTCGCGCTATGCTTTTTTTGGACTAAACATGCCTACCGTAAAGGTTGAAGGACGAACCATTCACTATTTAACAGGAGTCAACGGGGTCGCCCCCGGCAGGCGCAACATAATTTTCGTTCACGGAGCCGGAGGCAACGCATTTGCCTGGCAGAACCAGCGTAGGGGTCTGGACCGGGGAGTGAACACCATCTGTGTCGACCTACCCGGCCATGGCCAAAGTCCGGGTCCAAGCTGCACGAGCGTTGCGGCATACAGCCAGTGGCTGCTGCGCTTCATTGGTAGCCTGGGATTAAACTATGTGATCCTTGCTGGCCATTCCATGGGCGGTGGAGTGATTATTGAGGCAGCCATAGAGTATCCGGAAATGTTAGAGGCTTTGATCCTGGTAGGCAGTGGAGCCCGCCTCAAGGTGAGTCCCGAGATATTTCAGGGTTTAGAGGCCGATTTTAACAGCACGGCAGAACAATTGGTGCGCAAGTGCTATGGGCCTGGGAGTTCCAAAAAACTGGTTAAATGGGGGTTGGAACACTTGCTAAAGGAGCTTCCGGAAGTCGTTTTGGCTGACTTTAGGGCGTGCCATGACTTCGATCGCATGGATGATATTGCTCGGATTACAAAGCCTGCCCTGGTACTCTGCGGCAGTGAAGATAGTATGACTCCAGTCAAATACTCCCAGTACCTTGCCGAGAAGCTGCAGCGAGCTACCTTGCGAATCGTTGACGGGGCAGGCCACATGGCAATGGTGGAGAAGCCTTTCGAGGTAAATGCTTCGATATTGAAGTTTCTAGCAGCTCTATAGTTCTCTGTCTTTGGCTTTCAGCTCTCAAGAAGGATCTGGGACGATTAGTCGTTTTTCTTTGGGGGCTTCATCTTGAGACCAAAGATCAGAACAAAAGCAAGAGCTATTAAGAAAAATGGTGCTATGCTCCTCAGCTCTTCAGGGCTGGCATAATTGAGAAAGTACCTCCACCAACGAGGTACTCTGGGGTCTATCTGCCAAGAAGATTTCACATCGGCAGCGGCAAGTTCGTTACGTCCTATTTTCCAATAGAGCTTGGCTCTGGTTCGATAAGCATCTGATTTAGCTCGTAGATCTCCTCTAAGCTCGATTGCCTTATTGGCATCAAGGAAAGCTTTCTCATCTATGCCGCTCAGCCGATAAGCTTCAGCCCGGTAAGCATAAGCTTTAAGATTCTCTGGCTCCATATTTATGGCATGGGTGAAATTATTAATTGCCGGTTCATAGATTTCACTTTTGAGATAGCCCATGCCCAGCATCCAGTAGGCCTCAGCTTTTGCTGGCTCCAGATCAAGATATTTATTGTAATCTTGAATCACCCTGTCATACTTTCCTTGAAAATAATAAAGTAGACCTCTTTTTTCATAGGCGGCCGCCAAATTTGGGTTCAATTGCAATGCCTTGGTAAAGTGTTCGATTTTCTTTCGAGTACTCGAGCCCTTAACTCCAAGGTCATAGTAGTCCATGGCATTTTCGCCATGAGCGGCGGTCACGGAAAATAAAAGGAGTGCAAGAAGAAATATGGCAGTTTTTTTCATTGCTATATTCGCAACCTACTTAGATTATTGTGTTCTTAGTTTTTCCACAATCTCCCATGTTCGACTTATCAGGCGAGGCAGTGAGAGTAGGGAGAAATTATAACAAGATAGTTGAAGAAAGTACTTATTTTTCTGCATTTCACTTACTGCCCTTATGAGCTCCATGAGATCTCTACTCCAAGAAGGTTTATCTGCCGGTATCCGTAAAGGATGGAATGGCTTTATTTGGATGATCAAGATTCTGGTTCCCATATCTCTCTTAACCGCCGTGCTGGCATGGAGCGGTTGGATGGAGAAAGGTCAGTTCATCATCCAACCCGTCATGGATTGGCTCAGCCTTCCAGCTGTCGCTGCCCTGCCCCTAATGATTGGGATGCTGACAGGAATCTACGGGGGAATAGCCGCAATGGTGGTTCTTCCTTTAACTACAGAGCAGATGACCCTCGTAGCTATTTTCCTCCTCATGGCCCACAACTTGATTCAGGAAGGGGTGATTCAGGGCAAATCTGGGATCAATCCCGCCAAGGCGACGGTTTTTCGTCTCATCTGCGCCACATTGACAGTGATGGTTGTAGCTGCCTTCTTGGATATAAACCCTAGCGCACCAGCAGGCCCCGCCGCCGCCCAAGTTATAAGACAGCCATTTTCGCTCATGTTATGGAAGTGGGCAGTGGCCAGTTCAAAACTGTGCTTAAAGATTTTTTTCATCATAATGACTATATTAATCACTTTGGAAGTGTTCAAGAGAATCGGCTGGATAGAACACGTAGTTAGGCTGTGCAGGCCCGTACTAAAAGGTTTGGGTCTGAGCGAAAAAACGGGCATTCTATGGATGACTGCTGCCCTGTTTGGTTTGGCCTACGGTGCGGCTGTAATTGTGGAGGAGGCAAATGCAGGACATCTGGGCAAGGAAGAGCTGGAGGCATTACACCTTTCCATTGGCATCAATCACTCCCTCATTGAAGATCCAGCTCTGTTCCTGGCCCTGGGATTGAGTGCTTTTTGGCTTTGGATTCCCAGGCTCATAACCGCCGTGATTGCTGTTCGCCTTTTGAGTTTTTGCCACCTCTTATTAAGAAAGGGGCTGCCAGCTGAACAGTAGACCAGCTCCGCTCAGGCCCGCAAGCGCGTCCCTAGTGATGCATTTTTATTCCACATTCTTATGAAGTACTTTATGGCCTCAAACGTGCGATGTTAAATGAGCAATGAGAAATGATAAATTGCCAACAGGGACAAGCACTTGGTATTATGCTAAAATATTATATGTGGAAAGATAAGGCTAAGGGGCGAGAGCGATTAGAAGATGGGTCATCAAAGATTCCATCTGCTCTCAATTGTCCCAAGGAGTGAAAAGCAGGTATTTCAAATGGCAGGGAAAGATTATTATAAAATCCTTGGTGTGAATAAGAATGCCAGCAAAGAGGAGATAAAAAAGGCCTACCGAAAGCTGGCAATGAAATACCATCCTGACCAGAACAAGGGTGAGAAGGCTGCGGAGGAGCGCTTTAAAGAAGTAAACGAGGCCTATGCTGTGCTCAGCGACGAGGAAAAGCGCAAGCAGTACGATATGTTCGGCGCAGAGGGCTTCCAGCAGCGGTTTAGCCAGGAAGACATTTTCAGAAACTTCGATTTCGGCCAAGTATTCAGGGAGTTTGGTTTCGGCTCAGAAGATTTGTTCGGGCGCATTTTCGGTGGAATGGGTGGCGGCCGTCGACCTTTCGGCCGGGGTGGTGGTGGCTTCTATTCCGGGGGTCCATTTGGTCGTACCGCCCAGCAGCCCCAAAAAGGTGCTGATCTGGTCATGGACATGCAAGTGAGCTTGAAGGAGGCAGTTTTTGGCGTTTCCAAAATAGCAGGTTTCAATAGAGGTACCGGGGTGGAGCGTGTAACAGTAAAAGTTCCGCCTGGAATATCCAGCGGCAAGAAGCTTCGTATTGCTGGAAAAGGACAGGAAGGTCCGTGGGGAGGTCCGGCAGGTGATTTACTAATCAAAATTCTCGTGGCACCCCACCCGGTCTTCGAACGCAGTGGTGACAATCTTATCATCACCAGAGAGATTAGTCTTACCCAGGCAGTTTTGGGTACCCAGATAGAGGTCCCCACCCTTGATGAAAAGACGCTCAGCCTCAAGGTGCCCCCTGGCACCCAAAGCCATACACAGATGAGGATAAAAGGGCACGGCGTACCTCATTTCAATAAGACAGGTAGGGGTGATCTTTACGTCAAAATCATGGTGCGTCTACCGAAATCACTCACGCCAGAGCAGGAAGAGCTGTTTAAACAACTCGCTGACCAAGGTTTTTGATAAAAATTCTAATCATTTCTAATTTACCGCAGAGTGCGCAGAGATCGCAGAGGACAAAGGAGTAGGAAGAAGACTTCTATTTCTATGGAGATTCTTATTGAGGAACGGAGTTAGGGGTCGCCTGAAAGTACTGCGAAGCAGGCCCCGATGAGATTAATCGGGACAACGGAGAGGCCTCACGGTAGGAAAAAAGATATCTTGTTTCTCACCGTGAAGCCTCTCCTGTTTACTTTTAGGCGACCATTTCTGATCTCTGAAGATCCCGTCAAAGAAAATCTCTGCGTGCTCCGCGTTCTCTGCGGTTGACTGCTACCAAGCAATAAAATCTACTTATGAAAGTGCTAGATCAAGAGAAACTAGGACGGGCGGCAGCGGACTTCCTCTATCTACTGGACCGAGGTTATCCGCGCAGGACTGGCCTTCAACTGGTTGGCAATCGCTACAACCTTGATGCACTGCACCGGGAAGTCTTACATCGAGGTGTTTTTGCGCGCAGGGAAGCTGCAGAGCGCCGTAACCGTCTTGTGGAAGTTGAAAACTTGGTTGACTTCATGCTCTTAGTGGATGGCCACAATGTTTTGATAACCGTGGAGAGTGGTCTAGCAGGCCGATTGCTAATTGCTGCCAATGACGGGGTTATTAGAGATGTGGCTGGAGTTTCCCACCGTTATCGAATCTCGAGCCTGACACATGAGGCGATAGATAGCATTTTTCAAACCCTGCAAAAATATCCCCCCAAAGAAACTCTGTTCTTCTTAGATGCACCGATTCGCCAAAGCGGTGAACTAGCGGCTGCACTCCGTTCTGCCTTGAAAAATTGTAATTTGCCAGGAGACGCACAAGCCCTCAAGGTGCCAGAAAGCAGGCTCATAAGGGGTGAGGGCGTTATAGCTAGCAGCGATTCTGCCGTGCTTGATGGAGTCCAGCGAGGATTCGATCTTGCGGCCACAGCGATCAAATACCTACCGAAAAGCATTAATCTCATTGACTTTACTTACCTGGGCTGAGTTGCGTGGCGCTTATTATCAATCTTGCTTCTTTTCGCGCTATGCTCTAAGAGGCTAAGCTAACTGGAAAGGTCAAAAGAAATAAAATGATAGAGCTCAAATCTGTGACAAAGACTTACACCCTGGGCCAACAACGGATAGTTGCAGTAAATGATGTTTCCCTGAACATTGAGGCAGGAGAATTTGTGGCAATTATGGGTAAAAGTGGCTGTGGAAAAACCACTCTGCTTAGCTTAATCGGTGGACTCGACCGTCCGGACAGGGGCCGCATTTGGGTCGAGGGAGAGGATATTACCCAATTGCCTGATCTCAAACTCACCCGTTATCGTCGAGACCAGGTGGGCATCGTTTTCCAATTCTTCAACTTGATTCCCATTCTAACAGTTTCAGAGAACGTGGCTTTGCCCTATACGCTGCAGGGGCGACCAGAAAGGGAGGTTCAGGCCCGGGTCCAAGAGCTGCTCGAGGACGTGGACCTCTGGGAGAGGCGCGATCACTATCCCCACGAAGTTTCCGGCGGTGAGATGCAAAGAGTTGCCATAGCCCGGGCTCTTATCAATCGGCCAAGTCTTGTCTTGGCAGATGAGCCCACGGGCAATTTGGACTCCCGGACAGGGCGTCAGGTAATGGAGGTTATGGCCGAACTTAGTCAGCGACATCGAACCACTTTCGTACTAGCTACTCATAGTAGTGAGGCAGCTGCTTTTGCCAGTAGGAAGATGCTGATGCGGGACGGCAGCCTCAGCTCCGAAGATGCAGCTCCGAAGGAAGCGTAACCATAATATGCAACGGAAGTCTGGCGTATCGAATACGGATGCTGGAGCTGAGTAAATCCTAAATCCGAAGCACGAAGCACGAAACAAATTCGAATTTTCAAAATTTCAATGCCCAAAACATTGAGGACATAGAGGCTGTGCGTAAATCCCTTTCCCCTCCCCTGGCGGGAGGGGATGAAGGGGAGGGGGGAATATAGATTAGCTGAAAATACTCTTATTTTTTCACCCCCACCCTAGCCCTCCCCCGTCCCCGCGACGAGCTCGGGATCTGCGACAAGGGGGAGGGGATTATAAAAGGTTAACGGAGAGCCTGCAAAATCTATTTCAAATCGTTTGGAACATTTGGATATTGGGATTTGGATTTATAGCCTGCGCATAAACTTTAGACCTTTGAAAATCTTCCTGTAGTAAATTCTTATCGGGAATCGTCATGATTAAACTGTACCGTTGGTTTTGTCTCAGACATTTGAGAAGTTATAAAGGCCGTGCTCTCCTATGCCTCCTTGGCGTGGCCTTGGGGGTAGCGGTGTTCGTGGGAATAAAAACAGCAGCTTCCAGCGCTCTAGTCTCCTTCCAGGACACAGTAAACTCGCTGACCGGTAAAGCACAACTTCAAATTACCGGTCAGGGAAACGGCTTCCCGGAGGAAATCTATGCTAGGGTCTCTTCTTTAGATGAAGTTCAGGCAGCCACGCCAGTTTTGGAATTCAATGTCATAGCAACAGCCCCCGTGGATGAGCCCTTGCTTATGCTGGGGATCGATGTCCTCAGTGACCACGAATTTCGGCAGTACCATTTCGTAGAATCCAGAGAAGAAAATGAAGCTGTTCTGTCTTTTCTCACCGAACCTGGCGCAATTGCCCTTACCGAGAAGTTCGCAGGGCGCCACGGGCTGAAGGTTGGTGACGAACTAGAAATTCTCTCCGCTTCCCGACGGCTGTCGTTTACTCTCCGGGCTCTACTCAAACTCAGAGGTCCGGCTCGTGCTTTGGAGGGCAACTTGGCCCTGGTAGATATCGCCACTGCCCAGGAGGTCTTCGAACAGCTAGGGCGACTTCATCGCATCGATCTGATTCTGGCTGAAGATGTATCGCCCGAGGAGGTGAAGGAAAAACTGCAGAACCTCCTACCGGCTGATCTTACAGTGGAGCCACCGCAAAAACGTCTCGGGCGAATAAGCGATATGATAAAGGCCTACCGCTTGAACCTCCTTGCCCTGAGTCTTATCGCTTTATTCGTTGGGATTTTTCTCGTGTACAACGCTGTAGCCTTTGCGGTTCACAAGAGGCGCTATGAAATCGCCATGCTCCGTGTACTAGGAACCCAGAGGTGGCAAATACTTGGACTTTTCCTGGGCGAGGCTCTCCTAGTGGGATTACTTGGCGCATTAATTGGAGTGGGTCTGGGCCTGGTGATGGCGAAGATTGCCCTTCAGGCGATTGCAGGGACGATAAGTGAGCTCTACCTCTTAGTAAGAGCTGAGACCCTCAGCCTTTCTCCCCTAGTAATTCTTCTGGGAGCAGGAGCAGCCATGGGCGTGGCCTTGCTGGGTGGGCTCTTTCCCTCCCTCGAGGCCAGCCGTACTCTACCAAGGGAAGCTCTTTATCGAAGCGCACAGGAGAGGCGGCTGCAGATGAATCTCGGTAGGATCTCTCTGGTGGGAGTCCTAGTCTTGGGGGCGGGCTATCTCTGTAGCCAACTGCAACCAGTTAACGGATTGCCTCTTTTTGGTTTTGTTGCGGCCTTTTTGATTCTGGCAGGATTTTCCTTTCTCACACCGGCTAGCGTTGTGCTGGTGAACCAAGCTCTGGCGCCGGGGCTGGCTGGTATATTCAAAATAGAAGGCAAAATGGCAAGTCGCTATCTTAGCCGATCTCTGAATCGCTCGGCGGTTGCTATTGCCTCTTTGATGACAGCCCTTGCCATGCTCATTAGCATCTCCATAATGATCCTCAGTTTCCGGCAGACAGTGAAGGTCTGGACAGAGCAGATTATTTCCGCAGATCTTTTCATCTCACCAGCGGGGCGGCTAACCGGCCAAAGAGGCAATTTACCTCCTGAGTTGGTTGAGTCACTGCCGAAACTTCCCGGGCTTGTCGCAATGGAGCGATTGAGTGAGATTCCAATGAGTATAAATAACTCGCCGGCACTCTTGTTTGTCACGGATCTGGAGGTCAAAGCAAAGTTGAGCAGGATAATGTTGAGAAAGGGCTCCTCCAAAGAGATTCTTCGTCGCTGCAGGGAGCAGGGGCAGATCACAATCTCTGAGGTTCTAGCAAATCGGTTGAATCTCGCTGAAGGAGATTACCTCCAAATGCCTACCCCTACAGGGCTGGAAAGTTTCCTGATCGCGGGTGTTTTTTACGACTACCGCACAGAGGGTGGAATGGTAATCATGGACCGGTCCACCTATGTGAAATATTGGCCGGAGGAGCGGGGGTACACCTCTGTGGGAATATATCTTGAACCTCGCTCCAGTCTGGCTGAAGTGCGAAACCTAATTCGAGGTCGGCTCAAGAGAAGTGAGGAGGTTTTCATCACGAGCAACAAGGAACTGCGGCAGGAGATATTGCGCATTTTTGATCAGACCTTTTCCATTACCTATGCACTGCAAATAGTTGCAATTGTGGTGGCGATTTTCGGTATCGTAAACACCCTTGTACTCCTGGTCATGGAGCGGGAGCGGGATATCGGTGTCCTCAAGGCCGTGGGAGCTACAAACCGGCAAGTTCAGAGAATGACTCTGCTGGAAGCCGGTCTAATGGGCCTGATAAGCTTTGTCTTAGGAGCGGTAAACGGTATACTTCTTTCATTGCTTCTTATCTTCGTCATAAACAAACAATCCTTTGGCTGGACTATTCAGTTCAGTGTTCCCGGGGCTATGTTTGGCAAGACCCTGATTCTAGTTCTGGTTTGTGCTCTAATTGCGGGCATCTTTCCGGCTCGAGCCGCAGTTAGTAAGCGCGTAAGTGAAGTCATGAGGATAGAGTAAGATAGAGTTTGCGAAGAACTGCTAGTCAGTATGCTAGGCGCAATTGCGCCCAGCTGTCATTTGGCCACTAGAGTGGCCGTCACTGCGCTTCGCTGTCATTTATGGTTAGCTGTCATTGTAGCGTTGAAACAACTTAATGACGGCCGTAAGGCCTAATGACAATATGGACTTTATAGAGAAGAAAAGACAGGTATTCCAGCTATATGACGAGTATGAGAGGCTTGTGCAGCCTTGTAAAACCCAGGCGGTCTGTGAAAAAGGTTGTGCCTCCTGTTGTATAGACGTTGGCAATGTTGGGGCAACGACGCTTGAGGGGTTGATTATCCTCGAATACCTGCAAGGGTGGGATCACCAGGCAATTGAGGAGATTAACCTTAGCCTAAGAGAGAATAGGAGGGAGAAGCTGAACAGTGTCCTAGTCCGCTGCCCTTTCTTGGATGAAGAGGCGAGCTGTCGCATCTATGCTGTGCGCCCATTTAGCTGCAGAAGACTCTATTCAGTCAAGAAATGTGATGGCCGGGGAGCGGTGGTTCATAGACAGTCCGTTGTATTAGGGCAGAAGATGGAGAAGGAATTGCAGGAGTTGGATCCAGAAGGATGTTCGGGACATCTGAGCTTCATTATTCATCTGTTAGAGCAGGAAACATTCCGCCGAGGCTATCTGGAGGGAAATTGGAGAGAGGAAGACTTCGGGGACACTATCAAGCGCTATGAGCTAGTTGTCCACAGGAAAGAGGGGTAATTGAGTTAATCGCTATGTTGCGGAATGTTCTTCCCCACCAAAGAATGCCTTGGCTAATGCATACCGTGTTAGCGAGCCTTGTGCTGAGTCTGTTCTTTTCCTTGAGTTCAGCAAAGGGAGAAGAGGCGCGGCAACCATTCCGTCGTGCTCTTCCTGGATACGCGTACCGATTTCCTGGCGACCATGCAGCCCATCCGGAGTTTCGCACCGAATGGTGGTACTACACCGGACATCTCAGCACGGTAAAAGGGCGTAACTTCGGATTTCAACTCACCTTTTTCCGCCATTCTCTCAGACCACCATCCATTAAATCCCAGTCGCGCTGGGCTCTCCACACCCTCTATTTCGTTCATTTCGCTATAACAGATGAACAAGAGGACAATTACCGCTTTCAAGAGAAAGTGAGCAGGGGGGCTCTGGATGTGGCCGGGGCTGATGGTAAAGTCTATCGTGTGTGGGTGGAGGATTGGGAGGTCAGTCTGCAAGGAAGGGAGCATAAACTCAAAGCTGGAAAGGAAGACATGGGTATCGATTTAGCGCTGGTGCCCATCAAGTCCCCAGTTATTCACGGTGAAAAAGGGGTGAGCCAGAAGGCGGTAGGTGAGGGATACGCTTCGCACTATTATTCACTGACGCGGATGCAAGCACAAGGTAAGCTTTACTGGCAAGGCCGGTCCTACGAAGTCGAAGGATTATCCTGGATTGAACACGATTTTGGGTCCAATCAGTTGCGATACTACCAGGTTGGCTGGTATTGGTTCAG
>CP070689.1:1861023-1887972 GCA_020353155.1 Deltaproteobacteria bacterium
CCCACCGAGAGGTCCAGTTTCGAAAGGGCCCAAAGCCTCACCCGCAGTGATCTTTGCCTGCCTGTAAAAGTCTTTCTCGACCATGTTTCCAGATTAAAAGATCGGGTGGACTATCTCCTACTACCTCGGGTTATCAGCGTTAGTCCCGATACTTACATGTGTCCCAAGATCCTGGGATTAACTGATATGGCTCGCAATGTCTTCACTGATTTACCCGGTCTTTTGACCCCGAGGGTAAACGCCAAACTTCCCAAGCCGGAGGGATTTGCCGAGGCATGTTCCGAGCTAGGGCTCCATTTCGGTAGAAGCACATCACAGGTGGAGATTGCCTGGAAGGCTGCCTGGGAAGCTCAAGGGCAGTTCGAACAAAGGCTACTGAGATATCCATTGGATGAAGCTTTGAAACCGTGGGATAGAGCCTTTGCTCAGAAAAATGGTAACTCTGAATTTTCGCCTCGATACCGAGTGGCAGTGATTGGCCGACCTTACATTTCCTTTGATAGCGCCCTCAGTCATGACCTTTTAAATTTGCTTAAACGGCACGCCGTTGAGATTGTGACTCCAGAGTCCGTGCCCAAGAAAGTCATAGAAGAAGAGAGTGAGAGACTGTCTAAGAAAATCTACTGGCAATTAGGAAGGGAACTGGTGGCCGCCGCCTTGCACTACATGAAAGATCGAGAGGTGGATGGCATCATCAATGTTTCTAGCTTTGGCTGTGGCCAAGATTCCTTCACCAACGCCCTGATAGAGTATTTCGTCAGCAAGCACTCGACCAAGCCCATTCTCAGTCTGGTCATGGATGAGCACACCGCCGACGGTGGCTTAAATACTCGAGTTGAGGCATTTCTGGACATGGTGGACCAGAGGAAAAAGAATGGAAGTTCAGGGTCGAGGGAATGGGACAAGAAAGGAGGGTTGCATACTACTGCTAGGTTTGTAAAAAAACCTAAATCCGAAAAAATGCATCTGACTATTCCGCACATGGGGCATCTCCACGTGGGCTTCGAGCAGGTGTTCAGAAATCTAGGTGTCCACATTACTATGCCACCCCGTCCCAATAAAGAAGCCTTGATGCTAGGTACGCGCTATTCTCCTGAATGTGCCTGCCTGCCCTTTAAGCTGAATCTGGGTAATATGATCCAGGCGTTAAATCAAGGCGCCACCGACATTATGATGCCCGGGGGCTTTGGCCCCTGCCGTTTTGGCTACTACAGCGTGATCCAGGAACAGATCCTAAGAGATCTGGGATACGAGTTTAGAATGGGGCGTGCCGATGATCCGGACAGTCTTCGTGACATGTTGGACATGGTCAAGAGAATAGCCGGGCTCAACACCAAATGGGATTCCTACAAAGTATTTTTCTTCATTCTTCATCGTCTTGCCCTGGTTGACTGGGCTTTACGTCGTTCCCACTGGCTAAGGCCGAGAGAGATTGAGAGACGCACTACAGACCGGGCCCTGCGTCGCTGCCTGAAAATCATTGATAAGACAAGTCGATTCCGTGAACTGTGGCTTGCTAAAAGGAAGGTGCGGCAGGTACTGAGTACGGTAGCTTACGACCGTAAGCGACCGATTCTCCGAGTAGGAATTGTAGGTGAGATTTTTATGGTACTGGAGCATTACGCCAATATGAACGTGGAGGAAAGACTGGGCGAGATGGGAGTTGAGGTTCATCGTGGCCTTTGGCTCAGTGACTGGCTAAATGACCGTTATCGGTTTAAGCTTTTCCGACGGAACCAGTTCAAGTGGTCCCTCGGTCAGGCCAGACCATATCTATCTGAACCGAGTGGAGGTGAAAGCGTAAAATCGGTAGGAAAATCAGTAAGTTTTGCCAAAAGAGGATTTGACGGTATCGTTCACCTCATGCCATTTACCTGCATGCCCGAACTGGTAGCTCAGACGATCTTGGCTAAGGTATCTAGCGACTACAATATTCCGGTGCTCACTCTGATCTTCGACGAGCATACTTCGCCTGGTGGAGTGCAAACCCGGTTAGAGGCCTTTGTAGACCTAATAAACCGTAAGAGAACCTTATAGATCACCAGTTTCCCATTTGCCGCAACGATCCCCCCAGCGCACCAAACGCTCCTGACCTTGGGCCACTGGAATCTTGACCTCCATCACTTCGCAGCCATTGGAACAACCCTCACATTCAAAGCCACTAAGTTCGTAAGGTATTCCTCCAACTTCAAAACCACGGAAACGGGTTTTCTCTATTGAGGTAACGGCTTCCTTGGCTAAGAGGGCAGCACCGATGGCCCCCATCACCTCGAAATCCGGGGGGACGAGTAATTCTTTTCCCAGCACTTGTTCAAAGGCAGATCGCATGCCCACATTGGCAGCCACCCCCCCCTGGAAGAGGATGGGGCGGCGGAGTTCCTGGCTTTTGACCAGGTTGTTCAAATAATTGCGCACCAAGGCCTGGCAAAGTCCGGCTATGATGTCTTCCACACTGTGTCCCATTTGTTGTTTGTGAATCATGTCCGACTCTGCAAAGACCGTACAACGGCTGGCAATTTTTACCGGCTTTTTGGCCTTGAGAGCATGTTCTCCAAATGATTCGATAGGGATTCCCAACCGGTACGCCTGCTGATCTAGAAAGGAGCCGGTGCCTGCGGCACAGACAGTGTTCATGGCAAAGTCGATGACAGTTGAGTTTCGCAAAATTATGCTTTTGGAGTCTTGGCCACCAATCTCGATAATCGTCTGGGTCTCCGGCTCATGGTGAAGAGCTGCCACAGCATGGGCGGTGATCTCGTTTTTAATCACATCGGCACCTATTAAAATGCCGGCTAGGTAACGGCCGCTACCTGTAGTGCCCACGCCACAAACACTTAACTGCCCGTCCATTTTCTCAGCCAACCCCATGAGACCGGTTTGCATCGCCTTCATGGGCTGTCCGTGGGTACGCAGGTATGCCTTGTGGAGCACTCTACCGTTGTCATCCAGGAGCACTAAATTTGTACTAATAGAGCCTACATCGATTCCCAGGTAAGTGGTTTTCATGACCAAATCCTTACTGGTTTGTCAGTTGTTCAAACCGTTCAAGTCGTTCTATCATCCGGCTGCGCCGGATTCGTTCAAATCGTAAAGGTTCAAGTAGACAGGAGATAGGAGTCAGGAGTCAGTAGGTATGGGGCATAGAGTAATAATTTAGTTCTGACTTCTGACTTCAGACGTCTGTTTTATCATTTTGTAGCACGTAGTGCGTAGTTAGAAAAGCTGCCCGCTGCTTTGTTCTTCTAGCTCCTGACTCCTTGATTCTGTCTCCTTTACCTTATGCCTTGCGCCCTGAGCCTTGTGCCCAATCCTCTGTGCGCTTTGCCTCAATCCAGGATAAGATCGCAGGCAACAGGATAAGGGCGGCGAGAAGGCAAGTAAGAATGCCCAAAGCTGTAACCCAGCCGATGCTGCGCAGGCCAGGATAGTGAGAACTTACCAGAGAACCGAAGCCGATGGTTGTGGTAAGAGAGGTGAGCACTATGGCGCGACCAATTCGGTTGAGTACCACGGGAAGGCTCTCTTTGGAGTCCTGGCGCCAGCGGTGAACAATGTGAATGCCATCATCTATGCCTATCCCCACAATCAGCGGCAGGACAATGAAATTGGCGTAGTTGAATTTTATTGACAACAAGGCCATTAGCCCCAACATGGCCACCATGCCGCCTATTAGGGGAATAGCAGCTAGTGCCGCAGAAAAGGGATGTCGCAGAGCCAAGAGCAAGGCTACAGCAATAGCCACTCCCGCTAAAACCAGAGATTCGCCAAGATCCCGCCATACCAGACCTTTGAGATGATCCGTCAAGATGGGCCAGCCTGCAAGCCGCCATTCGCTGCCATTTAGGCCGCTTTCCATGGCAGTCTTTCTGAGATCTTTGCTTAAACTGACCAAATCGTTTTTGTCCCATAAACCTTCACGGGGGAAGACAAAAGTAAACAGTTTTCGGTTTGGACCTTGACCCACTAGAAAAGGATCAAGCAACTGCTCGAGGTTTGCTTTCTTGAAGCTCTGTCGATCCACCCTGCCTTTCTGGTTTACTAGTGTCCGTAGCCAGTCCAGGTATGAATCGTACTCGGGGAGAAATCGAAAACCGTTCTCCTGCAGAGCCTTTTTAAATGTGGCCTGGATGCGGTCGGGATTGAGTTCGTTAGCATAACGCTTATAAAAACTTAGGGCTAGCTGCTGACTTTCGGGGGCTGGCCAGTAGGCGAGGATGCTGCGGTAATGGGACAGCCGGTCTGCATCTTGAAGTCCAGCCAACGCCCTATCAAGCCGCCAGGCTCGATTTAGCAATGTTTCTTCATCTTCGCCTTCCATTACCAAGAGGACATAACCGCTCGCCCCGCCCAAAATGGATTCCACCTCTTTTTCCACCGCCATCCGCCCAGCCTTTTTGGGTCGCAAGGTGCTTAGGTCCTCTTCAAAGGAAATGTCTAAAGCTGCAACAGCTAGGGCTGCTAGGAGAACCACGCTGACCAAGACGACCCGGCGGGGGCGTGTTACCATTGGCCCTATGATATATTTGAGCCCGAAGTTGGGAATGGGCCTGGCAGAACCCGAGGGAACAACACTGCTCTGCTGCCAAACGAGAAGGGCAGGTAGAACCACCAGCATGGCAGTTAGGCAGGCAAGTATACCGACGCCGGTGATGATGCCCAGTTCCTGGAACCCTCTGAAAGAGGAAATTCCAAGAGCGAAAAAGGCTGCTGCTGTGGTCAGTCCGCCCATTAGGATGGCTCGACCACTTTGAGTCAGGGCGAGGTGCAGGGCCCTAGCCTGGTCCTGACTTTGACTGGCACCTACGTATAGATTGAGAAGGTGTATGGCAAAGTCGATACCAAGCCCGAGCAACACAGCGGCAAAAGCACCGGTGAGTATGTTGACGTGGCCATAGATGAGCTGCAAAAGGCCGAAGGTCCAAATGAGAGCCATGGCCAGTGGCAAGAGCATTAAAAAGAGGAAGCGTAATTTCCGGAAAACCAAAAAGAACAAAATGTTAACCCCAAGAAATGAAATGAGCATGCTGCTTTGCAGATCTCTGCGGGTTAGGGCTTCATCTTCCTGAGCAATAGCATATCCACCAGCAAAGGTGATTTTGGGTGTGGCGGTCTCCGTTGGGTGAGATTTACGCCAACTGCTGATGGCGCTTGCCGCTGCCGCTGAAGCTGCTGCCATTAGTCTCTTGGTATACGTAATGTTTCGGGCTGACTCTTTAGGTCTGATGAAGACCAGAAGGTGACTCCGGCTCTTATCCACCAGGTAGCCATCTTCCAGTTCAAGTCCGGCAAATGACTGCTCGGCAAACCAGCGGGAAAGCCACAAATGGCGCAGTCCCAGAGGATCTTTAAGGATCAGATCCCTCACACCACTCTGCATCGGCATAAGTAAAAGCCGCTTATTCTCTTTTATTTGACGGGAAATGGAGGAGTCGCTCAACCGCTCGAGCAAATCAAACCGTTCCCGTTCTGACAGGAAGAGGCCAGCATGGGGCAATAATATTTCGGAAAAGAACTTCTTATGCTGAGTGGTCACCTTGGCTTCCAATTGCCCTATGTCGGGAAAAGATGCCATTTCTTCTACGAAATCATCAACGATTTGCTTGGCGCTTTCCAATTGTCCGGGTTCAAATAGACTCACAACCACCACAAGCACGTCCTGAGGGCCGGCGTCCATCAAATCTGCCAGCAATTTTCTGGCCTCGCTATCCCTGGAAGGCATAAGCGAATCTAGACTGGATTCCATTCGGAGCTGAGTGATGAGAAGGATGGATAAGATGGTAAGAAATGAGGCGATTAACAGAATCAACCTGTGAGATTGGACAATGCGGTCTGCTAAAAGGGCGAAAAAGGACTTGGTCATGACTGTTCAGTTTTAGTGTCCATAAAAAAACAAAGCAGGCTATTTGATGCCTGCTCAATTAGTAGTCTGATTCATATTTTTTGCAAGACTGTCAGATAATTTTATCCTTAATGGGAAAACTTCTGCACCCGAGAATTGCCCGTATCCGCAACAAAGACGTTGCTGGCTCCATCGGCACATAATCCATAAGGTTCAACGAACTGTCCAGAACTCCTCCCCGGGCCTCCGTAAGATCTGAGGTTTTGTCCGGAGGGACTCATTTCCCATATTAGGTGGCTGGCAGCGTCCAGTATCAACAAATTTCCAGATGATTGGTCAATGGCAACATCAACTGGATATGTGAGCCTGTCGGTGAAGGCAGCGAGAAAACGACCTTCTGAGTCGAACTTCTGGACTCTTCGCATTTTGGAATCAGCTACGTAAACATTGCCACTTCCGTCAACTGTGACTCCCAAGGGGGCAACAAAAGAACCACTACCTTTGCCCTTGCTGCCCCAAGAGCGCAAAAATCTTCCCTGGTTGTCAAAAACTTGAACCCGGTGAAGTTTTGTATCCACTGTGTAGATAGCCCCATCTGGACCCACAAAGATCCCACTCAAAAATTTAAAATCGCCGTTTGCGTTACCCTTTTGGCCCCACTGGGTAAGGTAAACACCGTTGAGGTCGAATTTCTGGACTCGACTGTTATAGGTATCGGCCACATAAACATTGCCCTCACCGTCAACAGCCACATCCCAGGGCCTAGCCAGAGCGCCGGAGCCGGTTCCTTTTCGGCCCCAGGATTTCATGAAGGTCCCGGAGCTATCAAATACTTGAATCCGATTATTATAAGTGTCCGCCACATAAATGTTGCCCGCCCCATCGGCAGCTACTCCACAGGGTTTTAGAAAGTCTCCCGAGCCTACGCCCTGTCTGCCCCAGGCTTGGGAAAAACGAAGAGTGGTGCTAGTGGGTGTCGAGTAAGGGACCCCGATAATGGGGCCAGCGGGTCCTGGTTTAATTGCTCCTATAGAAACTACATTCTGACCAACCGCCACGGACTCTTCTTTTTTTTGTTCGATCACCCTTGCAAAGGCCAGTTTCTCCTGAGCCTCAGTCACCTCGAGCTGGCCTGTAGGAATCTTTTCAACCCCCAAAATCTCTCCCGACACCGGATGTTTGATGATTTCGCCCTCCCGGTAAACTTTGAACCGCATGCCCTCTCTAGCCCCAACAGATTTCCCCACATCGAGGATGAAAGTATCGCCCTTTTGATGAATGATGAATCCCCGCAAGGGGAACTTGCTAACTAATTGCGCTACGAATGGACTGATCTTTTTGGACATGGCGGCAACATCAGTGGCTGCCAAGCGGTCTGCAACTTTGATGGCGGCGCTCTCTGTATCTATAATTTTGACGTTCAGATCTATTCCTTGCCTGTGGCTCAAAACCGCACCGGTGACTATGTAGGTTGCTCCAAGTACTCTTCCCAACTGGGCCGCGGTGGCAACATCGATCACACCGGCCGTACCCAATTGCTGCTCTTCAATTATCTCCTCCAATGCTTGCCGCTCGATCACGTCGAAACGGCCCTGGTTGACGAAAGCTGTGGCGAGCCATTGAGCTGCAATCTTGCCGAGTTCTTCAGATTTGGCCTTTGCTCCTTGCGACTCGAGATCGACTACGGCAATCCTGGTGCGAGCAGTAGCACACACATTAAAAGCCCAGAAGGCCAGGGCAATGATGACAATAAGACAGCTTGGTCCTATCCAACGGCGTGGCCTCATGTCTTATCTCCTCGAGACTGCTTCGACTGGGATTGCTTCTGCCAAGCTGGATCAGCAAAGGTTTTGTAGGAGTGAGCAAACTGGTCAATTTCCTCTGCTAGTTTAGTGAATATGACCTCCGCCCCCTCGTGGGTGAAATAAGCTCCATGATTTAGGGCCATCTCCCGGCCTATCTCTGGGTGGTCAACCAACATGCAAGGGCGATACAGGTTGTCATCGTATGGTATTTTGCCTTTTATCGCCTGAAAAAGCGGCGAATTAAGAGCCTCTTTGAGAGATGTGTTGTGGACGTTATGGGTGGCAAAGTGGCAGAAAACGCAGGGTTCTACGTCCCCCTTTGCATTGATATGGGCATACTTGCGGCCGCCTGACATGCAGCCATGTACCACGGGACCGTCGTTCCAAAAATCTATGAATAGGATGGGCTTGCTATTTCGCCAGCGACCGAGTGAAGCTCTCAGATGGTCTCTTTGGGCAGGAGTGGGCATGAGTTCAGTCTTGGGATCTCTTCCCACTGGAACATACATGAAGTAACAGCCGAGAAGACAGCCCTTGTCGACCATAAAGTCAACAAATTCATCGCTTGTAATAGTGTCGTGGTTCTCTCTGGTTTGGGTGGCAGAATAGCCAAATAATACTCCGGCCTGCTGCAACATGTCCATAGCGGCCATAACCCGGTCGAAATGCCCATTTCCCCGCCTCTTATCGGTATACTCCTTGAAGCCCTCGATACTTATGGAGGGAAGCACATTACCCACGGAGATAATCTTTTCGACCATTTTTTCGTCAATGAGGCCCCCGTGAGTGTAAACCAGGAAGGACATGTCGTTGTGCTTGCGAAAGACGTCGAAAATGTCTTTACGAAAAAAGGGCTCGCCACCGGAAACGGTAATGAAATAAATTCCCATTTCCTTGGCCTCATTGAGAATCCGATCTATGGTCTCAAAACTCAGTTCCTCCTTCTGTTGGTAACTGCCGGCATAGCAACCAAAACAGTTCAGGTTGCAGCGCATGGTTGGGCTGAGGACCAGAAATCCCGGGGGATAGAAACCTCCAGGCTCTCGAGCAAATGCTTTGCGTTTGTTAGTTCCTACCAGGAGCTGGTTGATGACGTAACTCTGAATTATGGTCTTGCGGTGATGGGGATTGAGTGTTTTAAGGATTTTCTTGGTAATTTCCAGGCTGGGGTGCCCTTGATCGAAAAGTTCACGGATCCAGCGAATTCTGCGAACGTAGTAATCCCTTTTGGCTAGTTTCTCGGCAAGTTTAGCCACCGACCGATAGGTGAGCTTGAAGAGCTTATCATTGCTAATGCTGGCCAGGGAAGCCATTAAAAAGTTAATGGCGTAAACCTCCAGCCGATGGCTATTGGTCTTCAAAATTCCCCTCCAAGAAACCGAAGTTCACTCGTGAATTTCCATCCAGATTCCATTTCTCTCTTCTTATTACCACCTGAGATTACAGAAGCAAGCACAAAATAAAATGTCGAGAGGAAAACTGATCTATCTTTATGCCATTCTGCCCTAACCTTAGGCTCTATGCCGCCAGGGGAAGAGAAGGAAATGGTCAATCAGGCTATGAGGTGGTAGAGCCGAATCAGACCATCGCCTAAGCCCAGAAACATTAGACTGCCTAACAGGCTGCCAACAATTAGCAAGGGATAGCTTGTCTTCTTGGGCATTCCAATTATGTGGGCCAGAAACACTCCGCTCCACATGCCACCTCCCTTGACTGGCAGCATTGTAAGGAGTACTACGCCCACATTACCTAAAGTTTTCAACCTTTGAAAGAAACTTCGATCTTTGGCGACCTCGCCCTTATGCTGAAAATAACTACTTACACGCTTAAGACGTTTACTGGTGAATGTGTGTTCATACAGGTAATAAAAACAAGGAACCTGCAAGATGTCCATAAAAATAACGAGGGGGAAAAAAAACAGCAGATTGAGTCTAAAAAAACTAGCAGTTAAGATCGCTACCGGTCTTCCCCCAACAACATAGAGAGCTATGAAGTAAAGGAGGCTGTGCTCATGAAGATGCTGCTGCAGCCATAAAACTGAATCTCCCATTAATTCAACACCAGATTTCGACCTTCCAATCCAGCCCGGACGTGTCCCGAAGCATTTGCTGAGAGCGAAGACATGATCTCCCTTTTCTCTGAGCTGCACCCGATACGGCGCTCTTCTCGGTCTCGCTAGGCCGATTGTTTAAATATCCGGGCTTGAGGTTGGAAGTCTTAACTATTTAGCTTAACTGCAAGTATTTTTCAATGACTTTTTGTTGTGAGTGGAGCTTCCTCTGCGGGAACGGACATGGACAAAGTCCTGGCTGAGATAAAAAGGTAACAAAGCCAGAAGGTTCCCCAAGATGGGCAAAGGATCGTTTAGATCAATGATGTCATAAGTCAAATTGGACCTGCGGAATTGGAAAAAGCTAGGCTTCAGATGCCACCTTTTGGGATTCTTGAGAAAATGCAGGATGTCTCCTGGGAGCAACCAGCGACAAAAATGTCCCAATTTGTAATCAACCACAGGGGGGAAATCCAACCCCAAAGCCACCAGGGTAAGAAGGTAGGGAAAATTTACCCCGGCGTTGATGGCCAGAGCCAATGATCCCCAAAAGCGTGGATTTACCTCGAGGAGCTTGGCCTTGCCGTCACGACTGTCTATTTTGAATTCAACCATAGCGACGCCGGTTAAATGCAAGTTTTGCAATAGCCTGGCCCCATAATCTCTGACTTGCTCGTGGATGATGCTTTCTCGCAGAGTGCTTGGACCACCCTCTACGGGATACTCTCGGATCCGTCGATGAATAAAGCTGGCGCGCACTTTCTGCTCTTGGTCCAGGAGGAAACTGGCGCCAATTCCAGCACCATCAGAAGGCAATCTTTCCTGGACCAGAGGTAAATGTCCAAAGAGGAACACCCGCTCCAGAGCAGGCACTAGTTGAGAAGGCTCAGTCACATAGTGCATACCTGCACTTCCGGATCCTACCCTTGGTTTGACCACCACTGGATATTGCAGTTGCCCACCAAGTGCCTTTGCTTCGTCAATATTGGTTATTTCATAGGTTGTGGGGGTGGGCACACCCAAGGCTTCAGCTTTTCTGATCACCTTGAGTTTGTCGCGGGCAAAGAGGAGATTGTCGTAAGCGGCAAAAGGCAGCCGCGTGATACCAGCAAATCTTTCCCGGTTTTGAGCGAGCAAGAGGAGGGTGTCTTCCTCCATGGGTATGAGCACTTGGTGGGAATGGTGATTGAGGTAATATTCGAGAAAATCAAGATACTTGGAAGGCTGCAACACGGGGGAAGGAGTGCGCACCCGTCGGCAAGAGTATCGCGAGAAGAGCGCTGGTGCCAGGTAAGTGGACTCACCAACGGTAACTCTTAATCCCATGCGACCCAGGGCTCGAACAGCGGCAACTGTCTTACGCCAGTAGCCGTCTGTAACAAAAACCCGGATTTTCTTAAGGTCTTTTTCGCTCAAATCAATCATGGACTCATTCGAATCTAGGAAACCTATTCCCTCACCTAAAATCCTGCCCTCCCAATATAGCAAACGGAAAGAGGATTCACTACTAGAGTCTAATGCCAATTAAAAGTGCATCCGCCTTGACGCAGAGTCTATAATTTGATACACATCACTACCTTTTTTCTTCATATTCTCCAGTGGGTGGTACTATAAAATAAGGCCGGATTCGCGGCGACCTAAGTAATTGAAGGTCCATTCGGAAACTACCTGATGTCATTCTGGGTCTTTCGATGTAGTCAGGGCCTGCCCTGAGCGACTCGACCCGAGGACTTCGAGTGAGCCTCCGTTCGGCCCGAGCTCACGGCCGAGGGCAGTCGAACTCCTGGTCGACAGGTCTTGTCGAAGGGATAAACTCCGCGAAAGACCTCTAGATGCTGGGCTATTTAGTGTTTAGAATGACATGCAAAAATGCGGTTTCTGCTTGGATAGCAATTTAAATCTAAATGGCGCGGGCCAAGAAAAGTTTGGTTCCATGAGATTCGAAGGCAGGGTTGTTCTCATCACTGGCGGAATTCGCGGAATTGGTGCCGCCATTGGCAAAAGATTTCTTCAAGAGGGTGCCCAGGTTGTGGTAACCTACTCCCAGGATCATGATCAAGCGCGGAAATTTCACGACGAGCTGGGTAGTGCCAAAGCAGAGGCTCACCAGGCGGATGCGTCCGACTTTGACCAGATGAGAGCTTTGGTCGACCAGATTATAGAGCGGTTTGGCCGTCTGGATATTCTGGTCAACAACGCTGGAATAAGGCGTGACAACCTAGTCATGTTCATGTCAGAGTCAGAATGGCATGATGTACTGCAGGTCAACCTGCAGGGTACTTTTGTCTGCTGTAAGCTGGCGCTAAAGCCCATGATAGCCCAACGTTGGGGACGGATGATCAACATTGTCTCTCCCAGCGGAATCATGGGCCGACAGGGCCAGGCCAATTACGCCGCAGCAAAAGGTGGAGTGGCGAGCTTCACCAAGTCGCTGGCAAGAGAGGTGGGCAAGCTCGGTATCACTGTCAATGCCGTTTCACCCGGCGTAATAGACACTGATATGACGCGGTCTTTGCCCGAAAAAATTTTGGCCGAACTGAAACAGTCAATTCCCCTGGGCTACTTCGGCCAACCGGAAGATGTAAGCGGAACCATTGTGTTCTTGGCTTCCGAGGAAGCCTCCTATATCACCGGGCAAGTTATAAGTGTTGATGGGGGGCTAACCTGAGTCTTCTGTTGGAGCGAATCTTGCAAGGTCTGGTCGTGAAAAAATCATATACGTAAGGAGGAACAACCATTGCAGACGCCCCTGCTAGAGCGCAACAATCTACTTTCAAATCTAAAGGAACTCATAGTGCGAACTCTGCGGTTGGAAGATGTCAGCCCGGAGGATATTGTTGATGCAGAACCTCTTTTTGGTGAAGGCCTTGGCCTCGACTCTATTGATGCCTTGGAGTTAGTGGTTGCCATCGAGAGGGAATATCAGGTGGAAATCCCGGACGCCGAAGTAGGGCGAAGGGCTTTTGCCTCCGTCAACGCCTTAGGAGATTTTATCCTGGAAAAGAGCTCAGCTCAGAAGGCTTCAGATGCGGTGGGTTGAGACAACGACCACAGTCAGATTCAACGAGGTGGATCAATGGGGCATTACCTGGTACGGTCACTACTTTGCCTGGTTTGAACTAGCTCGAATGAAAGTGCTGGAGAAGTTTGCCCTCCTGCCCGAACAATTCAGCGCCCTAGGATTTATTGCTCCAGTGGTGAGTGCTCAGTGCGAATTTAAGAAACCCGCTCGCACTAATGACATCATTACAATTCAAACACACCTTCTTAAACCGCAGACAGCATCTCTAACGTTTCAATTCGAAATCTTGTTGCAGCATGATGGATCCTTGCTGGCCAAGGGCGAAACGGTTCAAGTCTTACAAAAACTTGATGGCACTGTGATATACAAACTCGCCGGTACCCTCAAGGAGCGGGTTGATTCCATGGTCCAATACTTTTGGCCCGACTAATATAATTGGTCAGACCCGACACCATTCTTCTAGTGAATCACGGCTTTAGAGATATGTCACTTTCCCATGAGCAGGTTCAGGACTTGCTGCCCCACAGATACCCCTTTCTCTTTGTCGACAAAGTTACTAAACTGAAATCTGGCCATAGCATTGAAGGCACCTTCCGGATCATGACTGACCACCCATTCATCAATAGAGTTGGTGGGGTTTCGGTTTTTCCAGCCACTTTGGTGGTTGAAGCTCTGGGACAGCTAGCAGCACTCTGTATCCGCTATCCTCAGGGAGCCCCAGAGCCTCAGCAGCGGGCTCAAGGATTTCTCGTTCGCATTGACGATTGCTCATTCTCACACCAGGTAAGTGTGGAGGAAGAGTTGCTACTGACAGCCAGTTTGGTCAAGCAATTCTCCACCCTGTATAAATTTGACGCCAGGGGGTTTGTTGACCATAGGATGGTGGTAAAGGCTTCTCTGACCCTTTACCTGGAGTTCTAAAATGGCGGATCGCAGCAGTGCGCCCTCTCATAGATTTTGTGCACTTATTCCAGCTTACAACCTTTCTCACAGCATTTCCGAGGTGGTCCGTCAGACTCGTGAACATTTAAGCGAAATTCTGGTAGTCGATGACGGTTCCCATGACGACACTGCCCGTGTGGCAAGGGAGAGTGGGGCTAAGGTTCTCAGAATTGCCAAGAACCAGGGGAAAGGTTGGGCCTTGCGCAGTGGATTCAAGCATCTGCTGCAGAATCCGTGGGAGGGCATCATTACCTTGGACGGTGACCTACAACATGACCCAGTGGAAATACCCAATCTAATTGAGGAGCACGACAAATCAGAGTCACAAATCGTAATCGGTTCTAGAATGGGGGAAACAGAAAAGATGCCGTGGATTCGATATTGGACCAATAGAATCGGAGTCTCCTGTATCTCCTGGGCGGTTGGTCAGCCTCTGACAGACACCCAAAGTGGATTCCGCCTCTATGCAAGGGAAGTTCTCGAAACCATTCCACTCTGGACCACCCGTTATGATACCGAGACAGAAATATTGCTCAAAGCCGGTTTGCTGGGAATGCAGATAACATGCATCCCCATAAAAACGATTTATCATGAGGATGAAGAAATTAGCTCCTCTTTCAGGCCCTTTCCGGATACCTTTCTTATTTGCATGGTATTTCTAAAAAGCCTTTTTTGGCGGAGAGGGTGGTATCTCAGAGATTTTGAGATCTAAGATCTAGAGTATTGGGGTAATGGAGTACTGAGATAAACGAGTTCTTGAGATAAATAGAATTTTACAATACTCCAACACTCCATCACTTTAAAGGCTTGCCAACATGTGGCTACTCCCATGCTGGCGGAGCCTTGGCAAAGATAGGATCGGGCAGATGAGTGGTAGGGGTGTAATCGTAACTGGCATTGGAATTATTTGCGCTCTGGGGGAGCAGAAAGAAACGTTTTGGAATGAGCTCAGCCAGGGAAAGTGTGGGCTTGGCGAGGTTGACCTTTTTGAGGTCTCCGGCTACCGCAGCCGTATGGGAGGGCAGGTGAGAAATGTTGATTTCCTCACCAGGCTTTCACTGCATGAATGTCGTCGCTTGGGTCGGTGCGATCAGTTGGGGCTGTGGGCGGCTCAAGAAGCGCTGAGGGAAGCCAATATCATGGAGCGCAATTTGTCGCCGGACCGAGTCGCTGTTGTTATGGGCGCCGGTGCCGGCGGTGTTTTTGAGGCAGAACAATACCGCCGCCAACTCTATGAGGGACGTATCCTTCCTCGACCTTCTTTGCTTATGCCTTTTCCTGCCTGCAATCTTACCGATGCCATTGGAAATCTTTACGGCTTTTCCGGAGTCCGCTCTACAATCGCCACAGCTTGCTCTTCCAGCGCTACCGCCATAGGCTACGGCGCGGATCTCATTCGGTCGGAAAAGGCAGATGTGGTCGTTGCGGGAGGTGCCGAGTCTCTCTCGGAGCTCACTTTTTCCGGCTTCAATGCACTTCGTTCTGTGGACCGTAAGACTTGCCGACCTTTTGATCGAAATCGAGAGGGATTGGTACTGGGTGAGAGTGGCAGCATCCTGGTCCTGGAGTCTGAGCGACTTGCAGCGGCCCACGGGATATCGGGATATGCTGAAGTCCTGGGATATGGCATTTGCGCCGACGCCTACCACATGACCTCTCCAGATCAACAAGGGAAAGGCGCGGAGAGAAGCATGACCACCGCACTTGGCGATGCTGGAGTGCCACCGGAGGCGGTGGATTACATCAACGCCCACGGCACTGGAACACCGATTAACGACAAAGTGGAAACTTTGGCCATCAAAAGACTTTTTGGGAAAAGAGCCCACTCGCTCCCTATAAGCTCGGTTAAGTCGGCCCTGGGGCACTGTCTCGGGGCAGCCGGAGCGGTGGAGGCCATTGCCACCATTTTGGCCCTTTATCATGGGGTGGTTCCTCCCACATTGAACTACGAGGAACCCGATCCGGACTGTGATCTGGACTATGTGCCCAATGAGCCCAGGACGGCCAGCATCGGGGTGGCCTTGTCAAATTCCTTTGCTTTCGGCGGTAACAACACCACCCTGGTGTTTGGAAGGACTGGTCTGTAAAATCTGAAAAAACTATGGCAAAAGTACCAATCAGCATAACCGGCTTGGGCCTACTAAACTCTCTGGGCGTAGGAAAATCAGCTTTTTGGCATGAGCTGGTCAAGACTAGCTCTGGTATAGCACCTATCAAGGGATTTGATACCAGCAAGTTTGCCAGCAATCTCGGGGCTGAGATAGACGATTTCAATGCCAAGGATTTCATGGAACCTCGCTTCTATCGCAGGTTAAGTCGTCAGTCTCGCCTTGCGGTTGCCGCCAGCATCGAAGCCATAAATGATAGTGGTTTGGAAATCGCGGATCTGAATAGCCACCGGATCGGAGTGGTCTTCGGAACCGCCTTCGGTAGCACCGAGCAGACGGATGCTTTTTTTGTAAGCCTTTTGGATCATGGTCCCCAGGCAGCTGAGCCAATACTTTTTCCAGATACGGTTCCCAACGCTCCGGCCAGCCATGTCGCCATGTATCACGGGCTACAAGGCCCCAATAGCACCTTTTGCCAAAATCACCTCTCTGGGGAATGTGCTCTGGCATACGGACTAGCAGTGTTGGAGCAGGATAAAGCGGATGTTGTTCTTGTAGGCGGTGTTGACGAACTATCGAGCATCCTGTTTCACAGCCTTGATTCGGTTCGTGCTTTGAAACCCATAAAGGAGGGAGAAACACTCCAGCCTAGCCAATTTCCCACAGGTAGAGGATTCATTGCCGGCGAAGGGGCTACCTGCATGGTGTTGGAGCGGGCGGACTCTACAAAGAGACATGATAAAAAGAGTTATGGAACTGTTTTGTCCCTCGCACTAACCAGCGGAGTTGTAGCTCAGGCGCACTATGAACCGGATGGCAGGGCCATGGCGCAAGGGATGGGGGCCGCATTGAAGGAGGCCAAGATTAACCCGGAAGAGGTTGACATTATTGGGCTGGCAGCGAATGGGGTTGATGAGCTTGAGAATGCAGAAGCTGAAGCCTTGGAGGATATTTTCGGTCATCAGTGGCATCAGATTCCAAGGCTGCCACTTCGCTATTTTGTTGGTGAATTCGGTAGTGCAGGTCTCCTGAGCGTGGCAACTATTTTACTTTCCTTGTCCGAGGGAACTATTCCACCGACTGTGCGAGGACCCAACCTGACCGGTCCTTTTGGGCAAGCTCGAAGATTTGCATCTGCAACAGAGAGAGCTCTTGTCGCTGGAATGGCCGTAGGTTCTACTTTTGGTGGTGGTAGCGCTTGCACTATTTTGAGAAAGGAGCTGGAATGATGGAATGTTGGAAAGATGGAATAATGGGAGAAGGGTGTAAAAAGACACTTTAACAGCCTAAAATTCCTCTATACCCAATATTCCAGTATTCCATTATTCCTGACAAGGATTTGTCTTAAGAAATAAAAGGTTCTAACCATAAAGACGGAGTTTAGCCTGACTGAAGGCGGTATGATGCGCATTCTTCTGATCTCACCTAATACAGAAATGTTACCGGACCCAGTCTTCCCTCTTGGGCTGGCCTTTTTGGGCGCTGCGCTAGAGCGAAGCTCCCACGAGCACCAGGTCCTGGATCTTTGCTTCGTTGAGGACTACGGAGAAGCTCTGGAGAGGGCTGTAACTGATTTTGGCCCGGAAGTAATAGGACTTTCCTTGCGCAATGTAGATAATGTGGCCTATCCCAATACCCATTCTTATCTGCCTTTCTACCGGAAGGTGGTTTCACATCTGAGAAAGCTTACCTCCGCCCCCATCGTTCTGGGAGGCTCAGGATTCAGCCTTATGCCGGGACAGATATTGAACGATCTGGAAGCAGACTATGGTATCGTGGGTGAGGGCGAGATTCCTCTTGTTCAGTTCCTTGACCAGTTGGAGCGTGGCCAATCTCCTGCTTCGGTTCCTGGCGTCATTACTGCACATTCCAGCAAACCCCCAAAGGCAATTCCACCACAGCGGTTTTCCATTCAAGATATCGTTATGCCCAGCAGGGAAAAGCTTGATAATGAAGCGTACCTTCGTTTCGGCGGGATGGGGAACGTCCAGACCAAAAGAGGTTGTGGCTTTTCATGTGTCTACTGTACTTACCCCTTGATTGAGGGAAAAGAGATTCGGTTGCGATCGCCAAAGCAGGTCGGGGAGGAAGTCCAGCACCTCTACGATCAGGGAGTCGACACTATTTTCATTGTCGATAATGTTTTCAACTTCCCGCCGCACCATGCCCAATCAGTATGCAAGGAAATTCTGCAAAGAAACCTAGAGCTGAAGTGGAGTTGCTACCTCAACCCACAGTTTGTAACCGAGTCTTTGCTGTCCCTAATGAAAGAGTCTGGTTGTACCGGAGTAGAGTTCGGCACTGACGCAGGCTCCGACATAGTTCTGAAAAGATTGGGAAAGTCATTTACCACAGAGGACGTGAGGCGAGCATCGGAACTCTGCCACAAAGTGGGGCTGTCCTCATGCCACTCCTTGGTTTTTGGGGGCCCGGGGGAAAGTAAGCAATCCCTCCAAGAGACCTTTGATCTCATGGACGAGGTGTCGCCGACTGCTGTAATTGCCATGGTGGGTATAAGGCTTTTTCCAGGGACAAAACTGGCGGATTTCGCCTCCCCTGAGGATTTGATTATTGAAGACTACTCTATGTTAAAACCAACTTTCTATCTGGCTGAGTCAGTGCGTCCTTTCGTCCTCGATATGTTGTACGAACATGTGGAGGTGAACAAGAATTGGATTCTGCCGGGCTCAAACGTAAACATTGACAGGAGTCTACAAGAAAAACTGCGACGCTTCGGTCTCAGGGGTCCTCTGTGGGAACATATGCAAGTTAGACGGAAATAAGGCGTCAGTTGTCAGTGGTCCGTGGTCAGTTGCAAAAGGGCACAGGGCGCAAGGCATAAGGGTAAGGGAGCTAGAATTCAGGAGACAGGAGCCAAGAGGCAAAAAACACTAAGACTTTCCCTTTCTTCTGGCTACTGGCTACTGACTACTTGAGCTTTTACGGTTTGAACGAGTTCGCCGAAGGCGGACGATTGAACGATTTGCCCGATTAAAACAACGGACGACTGACTAGGGACAACGGACAGTGATAAATCTCCTCACGGTGGATCTAGAAGACTGGTTTCATATATGTGAAGTGGAACATCTGCTGCCCAGGGAAAAGTGGGACAGATTTCCATCCACCGTGGTTGCAGATACAGAAAAACTCTTGAGCCTGGTTGCTCAGACGAACTCCAGGGCTACTTTTTTCGTACTCGGCTATGTTGCGGACAACTATCCTGACCTAATTAAACGTATTCATGACTTGGGACACGAGATTGGATATCACGGCTGGGACCATGAACTGGTGTACAAACTGAGCCCACAAGAGTTTCGCCAGATTTTGCACAGAGGAATTGAGTGTATTGAAAGATTGATAGGCAAGAGACCCATTGGTTTTCGGGCACCCCAGTGGTCGATAAACAAAGGCAGTAGGTGGGCCTTGGAGATTCTGGCTGAAGAAGGTTTTGTCTATGACTCCAGCCTGGCCCCCCTAAAAATCATCGGAAACGAGTCCTATCCAAGGATCCCCTGGAAGATAGAAACAGCGAGGGGAAACTTATGGGAATTGCCACCCCTGACACTAAAGACTCCATTTGGCCACTATCCCGCAGGTGGCAGTTGGGGTTTAAGACTTCTGCCTTACCCCATACTCAAACAAAGGGTGCGGGAATTCAACCGGCGCCAGTTGCCCACACTTTTTTATTTTCATCCCAGGGAGTTCGGTGGGAGAAAGGGACCTATTGGCCTTCCTGCCTCAAAGAAGTTTGCCCTTTACGGAGGCGTCTGGGGCAGCAAATCGCAGTTTGTCAAGCTCCTGGCTGATTTCCGCTTTACCTCGATAGAGAATTATCTAAGCGAGTTCAAATCCCCTCCGGCCTTTACATGCTCCTCAATCTAATTTCCCTGTCATTGACCATTAAATAGTGGGGCGGGTATTCAGTCCAGGCGCCGGTATTGATGTAGCGTACACCCTGGAAGGTACGATCCTCTGGGTAGTGAGTATGACCGCAAGCAATGGCTCCAAAGCCCTTTTCTCTGGCGAACTTCACCGCATCGAGCATGAGTTTCCTTCGATAGAGCCTGTAAAAAGGCTCGAACTTACTGGCGAAGTGAGCCACATTTACTGGTTTTAAGCCCGATTTTACTAAGATAAACTGTATCAATTTGAACGGTCTGAGAAGCTGTTGAATCCTTGCCTTGGTTTTGTCGAGCTCGTTACCGTGGGTGATTAAGAGGCGGTAGTCAACAGTGTGGATGCGTTTAAAATGGATTCTTCCCCGATCTGGAATTAGAGAGCAGTCGTCGTGGTTTCCACGGATCCAAACAATATTTCTGCGAAAGGACTCCTGGCCTATTAGCTCGAGGATTTGCAGGTTTTCCCGCGGCAAATTTGGATAAGAGCTGTCGATAATGTCACCATTGAGAATAAGATGGCATCCTTCAGGTAAGCTTTCGATGAAAAGGGCTATCTGCTCAGACAGGGTGTGGACAGACTCTAAATGCAAATCACTAATAACTACAGCATCCATTATTATCTGCTATCCCTGGAATTACCAATACTCCAACAGTCCATTACTCCACTACTCTCGTAGCTTCCAATAGGGCCGATAGCTCGCTTCTTTCCTCAGGCAAATTCACGCCTTGTTCTTTATGCTTCGGCCTCACGCAGGCGAAGTAGCCGATATGATCCGAGGCACCCCTGTGTTCTTCTGGCAGCAAACCAGCTTCCAGCACCGAGAAATAATTAGGGCTGACAAAGATGTAATCAAGCCTTTTTGAGCCAAACCTATGGGTGCCTATCTCTTTGGCCTCCTGGGAAAATTTGCTGTCCACCACTTCACAGGTATCAATCAAGTTCTTTTTAATGGGGCTAAGTCCATCGACAGGATCAATGAGATTTAAATCACCCATTAGTATAACCGGTTCCGTGACATTTCTGATTAGTCCAATTGTGTTTTCAACTTGCTCATCATAATCACCTAGATGAAAATGCACATTTATTATAGTAACAGTCGAGTCAGGCAGTTCAATTGTGCATACTAATGCTACTCTTGGCTTTTTCTCATCGTAACGAATGAATTTGCCGTGATATTCAGTAATCTTGAACCTGGACAAAACCGCTAACCCCCACTCGAGCCGGGAGTCTTCGTGTGAGAGATAAACATAGTTCATACCTAAAGAGTCTGCCAGGAACTCTGCCTGGGCAGCCCCTCCGACTTCCTGCAGTCCGATGATATCTGGATCTAAGGACATTATTGCCAGGGCAATCTTCTTTAGTTTACTTTTAGAACTATTGAGATATTTAACCGGTGTTAATAGCCCGTCCCTACCAGCTCCAACTCTGATGTTGTAAGTCATTAGCTGTAAGCAGGAGCCTTTTAATACTTCATTTTCCGGGGGTCTCACACTCTGTATTGGCTTGCAGGCGGCCGCAATGAGATAAATAGCAATAATGAAAATGAATAGGTGTATATAATTTCCCTTAATCATCAAGATAACATCCTTAGTGCAGCTTTTTGGCCCTAGTTTGAGATCAATCTTCGCTAAAGAGCTGGGAGAAGGAAACCTACTAGTTAGTGTGTCCCCAGTGCAATTTTCGTCGCAAGTAAAACTTCAGAAAATCCTTGATGGATGCTAAAGATCGGAGATAGAAGGATATATAAAAACGCAGGACGGTGAGTTGGAGCTGCATTGGTTTGAAGTGTTTCAATCTTATAACCGAGTGGATACCGTCATATTTTCGCCAGTCGAAAGTGATTATTCTGTCTTTTACTTGTTCGAACAAGTCTGTCCCCGGGTAAGGGGTGAGGATGGTAAAAGAGACGGTATTTGGATTCAGGGATTTGGCGAATCTTAGGGTATCCTCCACCATTTCTTTGTTTTCATTGAGCGCCCCAATTATGAAGCTCGCGGTCATTTCTATTTTGTTGTCTTTGAGAATGGAGATTGCCTCACGGGATATTTCTGCGCTGATTTTTTTATTGTACGAGTCAAGAGTTTCTTGGTTTCTACTCTCAATTCCAATGTAGGTAGAACGACAACCGGCTTCATACATCAGTGATACCATCTCAGGATTCCTTACAATGGTGTCAACCCGGGAAAAGCACCACCAGTGTATATCCCAACCACGCTTACTAATCTCCTTGCAGAGATCGATTACCCTTTGAGGATTCAAGGTGAAGTTGTCGTCCACAAATGCAAAGGCTCGATAACCGTAAGTGTCTTTAACAAATTGAATTTCTTCGATGATTGATTCAACTGATCTGGCTCTCCAGGACGTGCCTGCCAGTTTAGAGGAAGCACAAAAAGAGCACTGGTATGGGCAGCCTCTGCTGGTGAGAATGGAGGTGATGCTCCTGGTGCCGAGCTTGGATGTGCGATATTTGTCCATATCCAACAGATGTCTGGCCGGGAAAGGGAGGGTGTCAAGGTCATCAGAGTAGGTGCGATCAGCGTTATGTATTACTTGATTGTCAGATAGGTACGATAATCCTCTTATTTCTTCTAGGTTGCCTCCCTCTGTGAGCGCAGTAACGAGCTCGAGCATGGTGTGTTCGCCCTCACCCCTGACGACAAAATCAGCAGATCCACTCCCCAGTATCTCGTCTGCCATGAAAGATGCATGTGGGCCTCCAACAACCACTTTGGTACCTTTGGATTTCAGCGTGCGGGCGTATTTCATGCCCTTGTAATAGCGTGAAGTGTCAAGGGTTATCCCTACTAGATCGCAATTGTCGTCGGGAATGAATTGTTGATCTTGCCCAGCATTTAGATCGATGATGTTGACTTCATAATTGCTCTCAGTCAAAAGAGCAGCCATATATGCCAATCCAAGGGGGGGCAGGACGAAATCAAAGTTACGATAGACGTCGTGGTAGGAAGGGTTAACCAGTAGTATTTTCACTCTCCAGATCTCCCCAGGTCATTTGTACTATCAACCACAACTCACTATCACAAGTAGTCCTATTCTCGCAATAAACATCTAGGGCAGAAAACCTAAATTTTTTAAGCCAAAGTTTAAGATTGATGAGCCTTAAGCAAAAAGACAGGGCCTTACTGGGCCCTGCCTTTATAGTGTAGAGATATAGTCTGAATGATATATCCGGGCTAGTTTCACTCAATGATAATTGATGCCACTGTTGATGGAATAGTTATGGTTGTTTAAATCCTTTCAATTCCTTCTTGATTGCAGCTGCCAGAGCCTCTCCGATGATCTCCGCATTGTGCCATTTCCTTTTGGGTGGTCGCTCGACCGTGGCCCTCAATACAACTTCTCCGCTCGTTGTATCAACAATCTCTGCAGTAGTTTCCTGAAAATCGGCCACGGCCACGCCCGTTCTCACAAACTTCTCGCTAAGAGTGGTGATAATCGCTTTACCCACTAAAATATAGTCCACGTGGCACACTTTTCCGATCATCCGATAATCTGAACTCTGGGTCATTGATCGTGGGGTAATGTTTTGCTCCTTGAGTATTCTGATCATCTCGGCTGTTTCGGTGATCTCTATTCCCGTATCCTTCAGTTCATTTCCGATAACGACACTTATGACGCTTCCTATATCTGCAGGGTAAGAGCGCAAAGGGAGTATACCAAAACGGGAGTTTTGTAGATCAAGACCAGGTTTTGAACTGGCCCTGGCTAGGTCAAGGTGCCCTTTGCCGCTAGCACAGCTCAATAAAGCACTAACAATGAGGAGAAAAAGTACATTCCTGGCACGTTCGATGTTCATGGTATACCTCTCCGCCAAAACCCGAGATTCAAAGTTTGAGTTGCTTTTTCTGAATTTCGAAGGATGCACTCGAGTCCAGTTAATAACTATTCTTCATGAAATCGGCTATTATCTGGGCGGCATTGTCAAATGCTTCTTCTGTACCTCCAGCCCAAATTCCGCCACCAGTTGAGGTACCCTTGATGGAAGCCGCTCCAATTACTTCACCGGTTTGAAAGTCAACAAGGTGTACATCCACGTCCGCTCGAGCCCTGCCGGCCATGGCGCCAACTAGAACGCGAGCAGCTTTCGTGACCCTTTTCATGTAGGTGATTTCACCCTTCAAAACAACGATTTTATCCGCATTAGCCGGAGGTTCAGTCCTTACAACATCTTCAAAAAGAGAAAGATTGTAAATATGATACTGCACTCGATCCTCAAGCATGTCTCTTAATTTATCGGCTTTTACTTCGTCACCTGCATCAGTTATCTTTGCTTCTCTAAACGACTGCTCATAGGTAAATCGGTCTATCTTTACACAATCATAGTTTGATAGTTTGGTAGTACATGGCTTTGTTACGGTGCAAATTCTTTTTGCAGCGCATCCAAATGTAAAGAGATTCACCGCTAGAAGGAATATCAATCCGAGCCTGGCAAGATTTTTCATGATTCCCTCCTTACCTCACTTGTGGTTGGTTGTTTCTATTAATTTACGGTCCTGTTTCTACCACCCAGGATGCCTCGTAGAAGCTGGTGCTGCCCGAGGTCATGCTTCCGCCTGGTCTTGCCACCGGCTGGATACTGCGCACCCGAAAAGCCAGCTCGTCATTGCTCCCCTGGTATTCTTGCAATCCGCCTCCCAGAGATTTCATGGGAATGTCTCCCATAGGAGTCTCGCTGGCATAAACCACAATGCGTTCCTGCCCGTAAGGTGGAGTCACTTTCAGCTCGAAACGATCTCCCGGTCCCGGGATCTGATAGCGTTTTCCACCCCGGAAATGATGAGTCTGGCGATATCCATTTGGTAGTAGTTGAATTACTTTCCCATCAGAACTGATGTTGACGATGCGAGCGTAGAAGTCCCGATTGCCTTCCATGTAGATGGTTATGTATTCGCCATGACGATAATTTTTCTGCTCGGTCCAGATCTTGACCGTAAGTGGTGCGTCTGGACTCATTAGGGCCTTTTGTTTTGCCGGTTCTGCGGCTGGCCTTAGAACGTATGTGACCTCGGCCCTGATCCAGACGTGGTATCTACTGTTCTTCTCAATACCCAAGTCTTTTTGTTCCAATACTTTTACCACACCCTCTGCACCGCTCTCGATTAGGTCATATTGAAGCTGGTAATTCTCCACTCTGGTTTGAGATTTGATGTGGGTCTCGGCATTTTCTAGGGCCTGACGACGGGCGTTGGCAAATGCTTCCTGACGGATGTCGCGGATGCTTTTTTCCTCAGAAAGCTGGGCGTAGCCGTCCACCTCGACAATGTTGGAGCGATGTTCCTGGTCGGGGGTGACTTCGTTGGCACGGTCGCTGCGGGCTAGAGAAGGGAAAATTATTAGAGATGCAATGACTGCAAATGAAAAGAGCTTTGTTAAAGTTTTTCTTGACTTCATAAGATTAAACTCCACACGGTAAAATAAATCAGAATAAGCTATAGTTGGGATTGGCGAATGGGTGAGCTAAAAATGCCTTAAACGTCATGCTACCGTTAGATTAGTGCAATATGCAAGAGAATTTTACCAAAAGGTCTGTGGTCAGGCATAGAGCTATTTGGGATTTCGGATTTTGGATTGCGGATTGCGAAATTATTACCTTATGATTTAATCGGCTTGAACGGTTTGACCGACCGACACCTTCTGCTTGTGTTATGGACCTTTTTGCGTTTAAATGGGTAGCCATTTTTGGGGGTGTGTTCATTTTGCTCTAGAGTTGATACAAGAATCGTGTGAATAGATCCTTCCTGAGAAAATCGAGAGGACTTTGCTGATGAAAATTGCTTATTTCACTATGGAAATTGGACTCAACGAAAGCATTCCAACTTACAGTGGGGGTCTGGGGATTCTAGCTGGTGACCACATCAAATCTGCCGCCGATCTGGGCCTTCCACTGGTGGCGGTGAGCCTGCTCTATAAAAGGGGCTACTTCATGCAAAATATCAGCCCCATGGGTTGGCAAGAAGAGATGTATCCCTATTTCGATCCCCGCGCATTTATGGAGCCTTTGCCTATGAAGATAAGTGTTCCCATGGATGGCCGAGAGGTGAAGGTCGGGGTCTGGAAATACACCTATCAGGGCATGAAAGGAAAGGTTCCCATTTATTTTTTGGATGCAGATCTTGATGACAACACGGCGGACGATAGACTGGTTACCCAGTACCTTTATGGCGGCGACACTCATACCCGCATCTGCCAGGAGGCAATTCTCGGTATAGGTGGTTACAAAGCGCTAAAACGATTAGAGGGGGGGATAACCACATACCATATGAACGAAGGCCATTCTGCCTTCCTAACTCTGGCCCTTTATCATGATTTTGACGGTGATGTTAATCGGGTCCGCGAAAACTGTGTTTTTACTACCCATACCCCGGTGCCCGCAGGCCATGACGTGTTCGGCTATGATCTGGCGGAGGAAAGCCTTGGAAATTTCTTGCCTCCTGAGATTCGAGATTTTGCCGGAAAGGATGGTCTCAACATGACCCGTCTGGCCTTGAATCTCAGCCGCGCCTGTAACGGCGTCAGTGAGCTCCACGGTGAGGTTACCAGGGAAATGTTTCCTGGTCACGAAATTGGTCATGTAACCAACGGCGTTCACCACTTGACCTGGACCGGTCCGGACTATGCTCGACTGTATGATCAATTTTTGCCTGAGTGGAGAAGCTCCCCGGAGGTGCTGGCAAATGCCATAAACATTCCTGATGAGACTCTGGTTGAGACTGAACTGTCTGCCAAGCGCAGACTGATTCGCTTTGTCAACGCCGCCTCCAATGCCGGCTTTACCGAGGAATTTCTCACAGTAGGCTTCGCCCGCAGGTCCGCTGCTTACAAGCGAGCCACCCTGTTTTTCACGGACATGGAGAGATTGCTGAACCTCACTCGCAATCGGGTACAGTTTATTTTTGCCGGCAAGGCACATCCACAGGACGAGGCCGGCAAAAAACTGATTCAGGACATAATCCACACTACCCAGAAATATGAAGGGCGGTTTCGGTTAGTCTACCTTAAAAACTATAACATGTGGCAGGGCGCGCTTCTGACCCAGGGGGTCGACCTCTGGCTCAATAATCCCAGACGCCCAAGGGAGGCATCCGGCACCAGTGGCATGAAAGTAACCTTTAATGGTGGCATTAACATGAGTGTATTGGATGGCTGGTGGCGTGAAGTCTGCAACAATCGGGTCAACGGCTGGGCCATTGGTGACGACGAGGACGCCTCAGATGAAGATACCGCTGCTGATTTCTATGCTGATCTGGAGGATGCGGTAACTACTT
>CP070689.1:1888072-1891849 GCA_020353155.1 Deltaproteobacteria bacterium
ATCTGTTTCGACGGTTTGGGTATCAACGGTGCTGCTATCTGCAGCAGGTTCGGGCTCCCCAGGGGTTTCAACAACCACCTCTTCGAGCTCTTGGCCGCCGGAATCTTCTACGACATCTGTTTCCACGGTTTGGGTTTCAACGGTGCTGCTATCTGCAGCAGGTTCGGGCTCCACAGGGGCTGGAACAACCGGCTCCTCAAGGGCTGCACCAGCGGATTCATCCACTGAAGGGAGGACTTCGTCTTGCCCTTCTTCAGTGACAACTGCATCGTCAGGTTCTGGCTCCCTGAGGGCTTTGGCATCAGAATCATCAGAGCTTACTGCGCCGGGGTCATCCACGGCAGCATCTTCAGTGGGTTGACCGTCATCGCTGCCACCATCTAAAGCTGCTTCTGGAGCCACCTGGGTTTCCCCGGTAAGTTCAGTATAAGCTTCCTCAGGGGCGACGGTGACTGGTTCGTTAACCAGGGTGGTGTTATCAGGTTCACTGGTAGAAACTGCACCTTCCTCATCATTCGTGGGTTCTGCTAAATTCGTTGCATCCGCTGATAAAGAGGTATCCTCCTCTGAATCATCGCCTGGCCATACCACATCTAGAGTCTGCCAAGCTTCACTATCTGGATGATCGGACTCTAGGGTCAAGCAATAGTCAGTCTTGTAGAAGCGAAGAAGTGGTCGAATTACCATGACGTAATAGTAACCGTCCGCCGGCAGACCTGCCGACATATCAAAGGGTATCTGGTCCTTCTTTTTTACTCTGAAGTCGACATTGGGAATCGCATCTCGAATACCCAGGAACACCCGCCCTTTGCCTCTCCACTCCAGCCAGGGCTCTAACCATGCGCCTACCGCGTAGTAATCTCCTGTCACCAAAGCTTCTTCAACTTCTGGTGCCACTTTAAGGGTGACCGTTTCACCTGCTCTCCCCCTAAACTTGAACAAGCCGATGGCTCGATGGAGGGGATTTTTTCTGAGTTTCAGCTTGGAGAGCTTGGGAGCGTCAGTTTCAGAACTGGCAGTAGTTGAAATGTTAAGCGTCGAACTACACAAAGTTTTTATTGGATCTTCATCCGGGGGAGCATTCCCAACCACAAACGACAGGTCGGTTACCCCGGCTACGAGGCCAATGGACTCAGCTTGGCCGATTGTGTGATCTATCTTAAAAAGATTTCCTGAGTCATCAATACCGTACAAGATGTTCTCATGACTGAAGTCAAGAGCCACCACTTTAACCTGAGCGCCTTCACCCACGGTTTGGATCGCACCCACAGTTTCAACTAAGAATTCCGGTTCCAGGTGTATCTTGAACAGATCACTTGGGCTTGAAATGGAGGCAACGCCATAAAGTATCTTTTCAGACGAATGATATGCCAGGCTTGATACGGGCCAAGCCAATGAAGCCACATTCTCTAGCCCTAGCCCATCAGCAGTTTGAGTGATGGTAACTAGGCTATATTTCTCAACCTGCTTATTATCAAAGTCGTCGATAGTAAAATGCACTCCGTACAGAATGTCTCCTGCAGACTCGAGTGCGACAAAGCCTCCTACGTCGTAAAGCAACTCGCCTCCCACTATAGTGCCCTTGTCCGGGTCAAAGGGAATAATTTTGCCGGGATAACCGTCATTCGTGGCAATAAAGAGCATCTTGCTAATAGGGTCGTAATCCATGTCGGCTACGAGGCCAGTATCCGATGGAAAAGGAAAACGAAGAGAGGAGACAACGGTTTCAAGATCTATATGTTGGAGCGAGCTAGGGTTCGAACCGGTGGCACCCAAGAGATCCCCGACTTTCACTGGCTCTGCCGGGCCCGGTGGGAGTGAAGGATCGGAACATTTGAGGAAAAAGTCGTAACGGCCGGTATTAGCGCCCGCGTCAGGAGTGGCAGCACTGATGGAGAAGTAGTAAGAGCCAGCCACATAAGCAGTGATCTCAATATACGGATCTACAGAGAATTCCTCATCATCTGGCGCCTTGTTGTCATTGCTGAAATCGATCAGATTTCCATCTCCATCGAAAACTTCTAACAAGGAGTCGAGGGCGGAAAGGCCGTCAGCATCAACATCAATGGCCAGTACCTGGTCTGCCCCAAGAACGATGGAATAATAATCAATTTGCTTAGAGTCTGTGATTTCCCCGCCCCAAGCCTTTGTCGGATCATCACAGTTGACGGGAGTCGAAAGGTCGGTGCTAGGATCAAAGGCATGGGCCACAGTCGCAGCGCCAAATAGTAAAATGATGAGTGCAAGTAAGATTGCTCTGTAAGTGGATTTCATCTAATATCCCCCTGGTCTGGGAGCACCCCAAATGAAGGTTGGTTTTGCGTACGATGCCTCTCTCGCAAAAGTGGTGCCAAAAGATTTATGTATAAAAATCGATTTAAAATCAATAAGTTATATCCATGGAAATAAATTGGCCGGATCTGGCCCAATTGCCAGATTTTGCCAATTGACCAATTACCTTTTGACTAAATGGCCAATTACAGGGCTGAAGAAGAGGGCTGAAGGAGGGATGTTGGCCTTCAATGGCAGGGGTTAATGGCTTTGAGTCTAGTGAGTTATATTGCTGATATAACAGTTTTTTTAATAAAGGATATGATTTAAACCAAAGGACATTTAGGCTTTAATTTGGCGAATCAGTAAGACAGATTGAAGTCTAGACAAGGGGGGCAGTTCAAGGTTGCCAGCTACATGGAAAAGGGAGACTAAATGTGAAAATCTTTTCCACTTTTAGTTTTATCAACATTATTTATCCATACAATGCATGCTGCCAAATAGGGCTAACTGGTGCAGGTTGGAGAAAAGATGAACCATGTTTCCCTTTTACAGCTCTGCTTCTTTTGGTAGTTTTTAAAGAGAAATTATAAGGCTACGGTTAATACTTTTATGGGCTGAGCAATAAAGTTCGCTCTTGTGTGAAAATTTTTTCCACTTTTGCCTTTCTACCCCATGGTCACATTGACACTCCCCCGGGGCCGTGATAGATAGGTGACCATGTGGAAACAGAAGCGGCAGAACCTCTATTTGGAGCAAAAACAAAGGTTTCGAAGGCGACTGTTTACCGTGCTCACCCTTGTGCTGGTTTCTGTGGGAGTATTTGTCTTAAGTATAGGGGCACGAAAAAAACCTCCCCCACAAAATTCGCCCACTGTTATTTATCCCGGCAGGTTCACTGAGAAGAAAAACTTTCGCCAGTCCGTCCGTAGCGAGACTCATGCAATCAAAAGAGGAGAAAGTCTTTACCAGGTACTGAGGAGTCATGGAGTTGAAGTTCAGGACGCGGGCGAGTTGCTGGCGACCTGTAACTCTTTACCTGAACTACAGAGATTGCGACCCGGTGAGCTTCTAGACCTTTTTTTCACCAATGATTCCCAGCAGCTGACTAAAGTTCGTTACCAAGAAAGTGACGGCAAGGTCTTGACCCTTGCCCATGGGGACCATGGCTGGATAACCAGTCGATACACCGAACCGCTGGTCGTTACGCCAGCTCTGGCGCGAGGCACTATCAAAGACACCCTTTATCAAAGTGCAATGGATGAAAAGATTGATTTTGAGCTGGCTTTGGAGCTTGCCGATATTTTCGCCTGGGATATTGATTTTTTTGTGGACCTTCGGCCAGGTGACCACTATGAATTTTTGTATGAGCAACACTATAGAGAGGGCAGCTTAGTTGGAAGGGGCCGAATTACCGCGGCCCATTTCTATAACGACTCCATTCACCACATGGCCTATTATTATAAGGTTCCCGGCAGAAAGGCAGATTATTATGACAATAAGGGG
>CP070689.1:1891949-1908781 GCA_020353155.1 Deltaproteobacteria bacterium
CGATCTACCGTGACAACCAGATCAGAAACATTCTCATGAAAATCCAGCATCTTGCGAAGAAAATGATCTATTTCTCTCTTTCGCATGCTAGTTTCCTTTACCTTTGAGTCAGCGAGAAATCCCGGCAGCAAAGTGTGTTTCACCGGGACATCCAACCAAAAAAGACAGCACTAATTTAATTGTTTATTTTAAATCATCTCTCCCGCGACAAAAGCAAAAATCATCAGGCCTCGGGACCTCAAAATAAGCGCTAAGCTTAAACCTCGGTAAAATCAGTGGGCGGATTTCGCAAAAATGGCCTGAATTTCTCTTTGTCATCACACTTTAAGTAGCCCTCGTCGGCGCTAATCCGGTTTGCCTTCAGCTGCGACATAATCGCGTCGTCCAACGATTGCATTCCGTACTTTTTGCCCGTTTGAATCGCCGTGGGGATTTGATAGGTCTTGTTCTCACGGACCAAAGCTCTCACGGCATGGGTAGCAATCAATATTTCCGGACAGACAATACGTCCTGGAATATCGATGCGCTTGAGTAAGTTCTGGGCAACCACCGCGCGAATGCCATCTGCGAGGGTGGAGCGAATCTGGGCCTGTTGCTCCGCTGGAAAGACCTCTATCATTCGGTCCACTGTCTTTGCCGCACTGGTAGTATGTAGAGTGGCAAATACCAAATGTCCGGTTGCAGCAGCCTCAATGGCCAGAGAGATAGTCTCCAAATCGCGCATCTCCCCCACCAAGATTACGTCCGGGTCCTCACGCAAAGCACCACGAAGTGCTGAAGAAAAAGATTTTGTGTGTGTGCCCACCTCTCTTTGGTTAACGATGCAACTCTTGCTCTTGTGAACAAACTCTATGGGATCTTCGATGGTGATAATGTGATCTTTCCGTTTTTGATTAGCCTCATCAATTATGGCCGCAAGAGTGGTGGACTTGCCACTGCCGGTGGGACCTGTCACCAGTACCAATCCCCTTGGCAGCATGGCCAGCTTAGAAACTACCTGGGGAAGGCCCAGTTCCTCCACGGACAAAATTTCACTGGGTATCTCACGAAATACGGCACCTATACCAAAGTTCTGCTGGAAAAAATTGGAACGGTATCGGGCTAGTCCGGGTATTTCATAAGCAAAGTCCACGTCTCCGGTCTCTTCGAAGGTTTTAATCTTTTCCTCAGGCGTAATTTCATAGAGCATGCCTTTCAGTTCATCGTTATCCAGCACCTTGTATTTAACCCGCTCCATATCTCCCTGAATCCTTAGAGCGGGCTGCTGCCCTGACACAAGGTGTAAATCTGAGGCCTTCTGCTCATGCATCAATTTGAAGAACGCATCAATACGGGCCATAATTCAACTCCGGTCTTCTAACTATAGTTAGCAAAACTCCTTGACCAAATAGTGCACTTTTATTGCCATCGTCATTTACGCATGCAAGAGGGGTGAAGTTCAAATCAACAGCTCAGAAGGGTAATGCAAAAGGCGGGCCACACGGGTTCACTAAATCCGTCATTCATTCTCTCCAAACCAAACTTTCCAAAATCTGTCCAGCCGCTTGGTCAATCGACATCTAACCAGGCTGGCATTTTACTTTTACCACGCTGGAGAGCACTAGAACTTGGCCCGGACGGCAGGTTGAGGCAGGTGTCTAATGCAACATTAGATTTGTAGATCGCGATCGCGCTCCAGGTTCCACTGCACCCAGTCGTTTAAATCTTCCTCCATGGTGAAGGTCCGCGGTATTGTAGGAATTCCCTCGGCACTGACTGTAATCTGCTGCATGGCCTCTACAATACGAATCCATTCCTCCATGGTTACCCGGTGAGGCCCGGGCACCCTAGTTGGACCGGGAACCCGTTGTATCTCACTCCCAGGTTCACCAGGGGCTGGAATCCTGTGGGGTTTACTGACCGCCACGCTGCCCCGGTATACTCGGATCATGGATGATCTATCAAGGGCCACATTCATGCGAAAGACAGTGCCACGAACACCCACTATTGCATTTTCTGTCTCTACCTGAACGCCCTTGCTGCTGCCAAAAACATCTTGAATATTCGCCCACGTTTTTCCGAGGACGAGGGAAAAGCGAACGTCCCTTTTCGACTGGTCGGGATTGTATGCCGCCTTTGCCAGGCGGACATCACTTTCTTCATCGAAGCGTATAATGCTTTTGTCCGGAAGCTGGAGCTCCAACCTCCCACCTTTCATGGTCATGATTCGCTCGCCAGCCTGTACAAAAGCTCCGAGGGGTAGAGCTGTCCACGGACCCTCTTTTGACGCCTGGCGCCGAACCTCGCCCTGGACGAAAGTGACCTTAGCTCGTTCACCCTCTAAGGGAAAAACGAAGGACTCCTGAGCCAAACCTTCTGGGCTCAAGCCAAAAAACATTAGCACAAACAGCAGCATGTAAAAGAGCAGGCCTGGTTGCACCTTCAGTCGAGAATAATTCATACCAAATCCACTCGCTGTTGATTCCCTTTTTACGCTCTGCGCACTGCGATAATTCCTTTGTGCCCTTTGTGGGAAAGAAACAGCTTGCTAAAGCACCCTGAGCTGCTCTTTTAGCTCCCTTATTGCTAGCAGGGCATCAGCCCCTGATACGGTCCCCATGGGCTGAAACTCGCCGGTCCTTTTGTCAGCAACAGTCATAATATCTCGACTGGTGCAAACCATGACCGCGTTGTAGTAGGGCAAATCGCTTCGCAAGTCGGGAAAGGGTGACTGGCTTCCAAAGAAACGCGTGGCCAGGCCTTCATCCCTGGTAGCCTTGACTAGAATGTCCTCGATCATCATGGCATATTCGGCCCTGGTGATCTGCTTGTCAGGTTGGAATGTGTGGTTGGGGTAAGGCTCAAGACCGCGAACACCTATGCGCATTACCGTATTGATATCATGGCGGAGAACATGGTCACTAATGTCAGTGGCAGGCGCCATCTTCACCACAGTTTCGGTTTCCATTTCCAGGCCGGATTTGGGTGCCTTGAATTCAGTGTCGAAGGTCTTGACGTTAAGTTTTTTATAAACTTCCTCCAGCCTGAGTTCCTCTACAAAGAGTGCAGCCACATCAGCGCGGGTTATGTGCTCAACTAGGGCGATCTGTTTACCCATGGTCGTACCCGGTTTAGCCCGCTCAATTTTCTGCACCAATTCCCAGGCTCTGTTGGCCTCTGCCGTATACTCTGTGTCCAGGTTTAGGACCTTACGATACATATCAGCTGCTTTGCTGAACTCGTATGACTGTTTATAGGCCTCTCCCATGAAGTAGTAGGGTGCTGGAGCTTTGTCATCCTCGAGAACAGCATAATCAAAGTTTTGTTTGGCATCTTCGAGCCAACCTTTTGGTTTGGTTAGGGTGTAGACTCTAATGTAGCCCACCCGAGCAAAGATCTTTTGCTCCTTTTCCTTGGCGTATTTCTTGCCACTCTTCAAGCTGTCGAAGGCTTGGTCGAGGAGCTTTTCTTTTTCTTTCTTATCCTGCACCTGAACATATCTGGCCGAGTAAACCAATCCCATGCCCACATGAGCGGGGCCGTATTTGGGCTCTAGCTCCAAAGCCATTTTGAACTCTTGCTGAGCCTCATCCAGCTCCCCTTTTTCGAAAGACCTCATTCCATTATTGGTGTGATGTTGGGGGGTGTCCATTACGCTTTCGGGCGCTCTTTTCTTAGCGCAACCGACAAATAATGCTAGTGAAAAAACCAGGAGGGCTGTAAGTGTCCATAATTTCAAATAGGTATGGCTCTTCATCTCCATATCCTCCCCGCAACCCATGAAATAGAAGGTTGCTGTAAGTTTCCTCCCTAGAGAAATTTCTATACTCGGCCCCTAGGAGTAGGTCCCGGCGAATAATCTTTCCCGGGCTGTAACCCGCCTTAGTCCAGGACAACCATCACCCTGCATTTCTGCAGAAAGCTCAAGTTTTCCGCAGCGGCCGCAAGCTTGGCGGCATCATTGTTGGAAATCACCACATCGCACTTGGCCGGCCCGGAGGTTCGCAAAGCTTTAACGGTTATTGGTCTGTCCGTAACCCTGCTGTTTCCTTGAGCAGCATTTAAATCCTTGGCATAACCTACCATTCCTTGCTGAACCGCGTACTCTCGATCAACCATGGCAGAGCCATATAATTCCCGGCCATTTTCATCCAAGACTTTCGGAGCCATTGCCGGACGAGTGCCAAGTCCGCGGGCATCTATCACCAAACCAGTGAAAACCTGCTCGGGCATCTCAACACCTGTCGGCGGCATGGGTCCTGGAAATCCTTCAGGCATCACGGGCGGGGGTGGTAGGATCACGCTGGCGAATTCTCCCCCCATGTCCATAACAATTGTCACTTCAACAGAGCCGTCACTCATGTAGGCAGTGTCTACCACCTGGGCATTCCGAACTACTCCCTGAACTGAAGTTCGGACAATGTCACTCTTAACCACGAAATCCTTGACCAGGGTCATAGAGTCCACTTGAACCCCTTGGGTAATCTCCAGCAGATTTCGGCGAGCAACAGTAATTGCAGCACGTCGCGCCATCGCCCTAGCCTGGGCCATGTTGGTTGGTTGGGCTGGCGGGGCACCAATTCCCACTGCGGTAACCCTGCCACTGCTCCAATTGATGCTGCCATTGTTAAACTGCTGAACCACCTCATCTTGAGCCCAGATCATGGCAGGCACCATGAGAATTGCCGACACTAATGCAAACATGGCAAAAGCAACAGTTTTTCTCATGCTATCCTCCTCCGCTGTTTCCCTGGGTCGGCTTGTCTTACCCAGGCCCACGTCAAAAACTAGCATAAAAACAGGCAAAAGGCCCGGTATCTAGACCAGGCCCTCTTTCCCTGGCATCTCCATATGGGGATATACAGATGCTATATACCTCTTTTGCACTAGATTTGTCAAACAACCAGTGTATCTAAGCTAGCTCCTTCGTATCGCTCTAGCAGAATGCTCTCAGGGTGTGTATGGCAAGTAAATATCTGAGAAAATAAGTCTGCTGTATGGTTTTAACAAATTGTTCCCTTGCAGTGGCTTAAAACTTTTTGTCATTGACAGGTAAGAAATTGATTTGATATCATTCACTAAACATTTTGAATCCTTAGATAAGCTTGTTCTTCCTGATTCATCATTCGCGAAGGTATTCCTTCCTTCCCAGTTGTTAGGCCAAACCATTTTGAGGACACCTTAACTACTTGGATATAGATCATGCGCTCTGCTTATCGTATCATGCTAATAGTTTTTCTCCTTAGTCTGCTTCCCCAGAATCTACTCAGCCAGAGTACTACCATTGAGAGCCAGGGAGTGGCAGCCATAGTTCAGGGCAACCTTGACATTTCCCGTGACAAAGCCATCGAGGACGCCCTCCGCAATGCTGTGGAGCAGGCCACAGGCAGTCTCATTGAGAATGAGACCCTGGTAGAAAACTACCAGCTCCTTTCAGACAAGATTTATTCGCAGTCAAGAGGGTACGTTCAGTCCTATGAGGTGCTCGACGAAAAGACAGAGGAAGGACTGTTCAGGGTTACCATCCAAGCCACTGTGGCTAGCGGCGAACTAAAACACGACCTCCGAGCTCTCAACATCCTCATGCGCCAGGTCAGAAAACCACGGGTTATGGTACTTTTCGAAGAGATCCTCTCTCAGGATGTCAACAGTGGAAGATTAGCCGAGGATGCTGTGTCTAAAGTACTTCTCGAAAGGGGCTTTAAGTTAGTTGATGCTGACGTTGTCCGCCGCAACTTGGGCAGGGACGGTGTCAGGGGGCTGTTGGCAGGAGACGAGAGAGTTGCCGCGGTGATAGGTGACAAATACGGGGCTGAAATGCTTCTCATTGGCACTGCCCAGGCTACCACCAATGAGGTGACTATTGGCGACATTAGAATAAATAGCAATCAGGCTGTCATAAGTGCCAAGCTGGTTCGGGCTGACACCGGTGAGGTTAAGGTATCTGAGACACGTCAGGCCGCCAAACCACACGTAAACAGTCTTACTGGCAAACAAATGGCCATAACAGAGGCCAGCGAGTTTCTTGCCAACGATATGATAGACAGGATGATCGATATCTTTCAGGAGCAGGTTTACAATATTGCCAATGTAAATCTTACCATCCACGGCTTGCAAGGGTACGCTCATCTCCAGGAAGTCATTCAGCTTATTTCTGACAACGTCAGAGGAATCAAGGAGATCTACCAGCGAAATTACACTATGGGCACAGCCGACTTGGAGGTAGAGCTCACCGGCAGCACCCAATCACTGGCGGCGGACCTCACCACCAGAACATTCGGCAACTATAGATTCGACATCAAAGAATCAACTCATAACCAGCTTCAGGTAATTATCACTCCGAAAAATCGCTGATTCCTGCCCTTATGAGGTACCGCAAGCTTAGGGCTGGTGGAAATCAGGGAGGTCACCTATGCAGAAAAAATGGCTGCGCTACCTACCATTGCTTACCGCACTTGTGCTTCTCATCACCTGTGCTCCCGGAAAAAATAGCTACCAACAGGGAGAAGAGCTGAGCCAGATGGGCAACTGGGAAGGAGCCATAGCCTTTTACAAAGATGCCTTGGCCCAAGAGCCCGCGAATAAGACTTATCAGGAGGCCTTAAAGAAGGCACAGCAGGAAGCAGCAAAGAAGTATTACCAGAGGGCCGTCAGCACTTGGACTGGAGCTGCTGTCAAAGACTATCAGGCGGTAACAAGAACAATTGCAAGCCTGAACAAGGCCGTGGAACTCGACCCAGAAAACGAAAAAATTGTCAACCTACACAAGCAACTTGAAGCCAAGAAAAAAGAATTGACCGAACAGGCGAAATCATCTTACGAGCTGGGAGTAGCAGCTCTCAACAAAGAACAGTGGTTTGATGCATTTATAAACTTCCACAAGGTAAACGACATTTATCCCAATTACGAAGACACCGAAGATAAGCTGGCTATAGCGGTGGCTGCTGGAACTGAAGAATACTATAGAGAAGGTATTGCTGCGGTTCAGCGCGAGGACTGGAAAGGGGCATTGAACTCTTTTGGCAAAGTCATGACAATCGATCCTTCTTATAAAAATACTGGAATGCTGGTGGAGCAGGTTAAAAAGAATGACAACCCCAAATATTTCCTCAGCCGAGCGGCTGAGATGACGAGTGCTAAAGAATGGGACCGGGCAGTAGGCTTTTATGAAACTGCACTATCATACGCCCCTGGAGATCCAAATATAAGGAGTCTACTAGTCAAAGCCAAACTGGAAGCAGGCAGACACTATTTTGGTCTAGCCAATCAGCGCGCCAAAGAGAATCGCCTCTACCTCGCCAATAAAGAGTACCAAAAGGCCCTTGCCTACTCACCTTCGTTGCGCAACAGTTTCTTTTTCAAAGAAGCCGTGGAAAGTTACACAACAAAGGTATTACAAAGATCCTCTAGATACATTGAACAGGGAAAACACGGTAACGCACTGGCCTGGTACTGGCAGCTAAACGAAATCAATCCTGAGTACCCTGATCTTTTCTACAAAATCCAGGAAACCGAGGACACAATCAAAAAAAGACTGAGACGGGCTATTGCTGTATTTGACTTTTCCAGTCCGTCCTACAACCCAGATGCTGGATCAAACGCCTCTTCAAATCTCATTACCTTCCTGTTCAATAATTCCAGTGGTGACATTCGTATCTTGGAGCGTCAGGATCTTCAGTCGATCCTTAAGGAGATGAACTTAGAGCAGGCAGGTATCGTCGGCGATATGGAAGCGGCGCGCAAAGTGGGACGCATGACCGGGATTGACATCTTCATTATGGGCAATGTCCTCCTTTACAAAACCGAAAAGGATGAGACCAAGGCCAGTAAGATCGCCAAGATTCAAATTGGCACCAAGGTCCAAGATAACCCCGAGTTTCTCAACTGGAAGGCCACTCATCCCAATCCCACTTCTGAGCAACTTAAAGAAGCCCCCCCGGCTGTGATGCAAGTCCCGGAATACCGCTATGAAAACTATACGGTAGGCCGCAACAAGATGCGTGCCGCTGTGCACGTCTACTACAAAATTATCGATGCCAAAAAAGGGGAAATCATAGCAACGGATACTATCAAGCGTAATGTGGAGGTAACTGACGAGTGGAATGACGGTATCGCCGAAGCCAACATTCCTTATAACCCTCTGGAGTTACCTACCGAAAGCGAGCTGCTAGAGAAGGTGACTGCCGAAGTGGTTCGTGATCTTGCCTTGGTGGTCCTGAAACCATTTCAGAGTCTCCAGACCACTTATTTCGACGAGGGGGAGATTCTGCGGCAACGCCGCCGGTACGAAGAGGCCATCGAGAAATATGTAGATGCCATCTATGATGAGCGCACTAAGGGTATAGAAAGCCCTATCAGCAAGAAATCCATGGAGGTCGTCGACCAACTAATCAGTGAACTCTGATTGCTAGCCAGGATGTTTCATGAATTGATGTCGCGAGACCACTAAGATGGGCGTGCCACTGGGTAACCGCAGGGTATTGGTTCCGAGGCGTACCTCAATGGTACGTCGCAGGGGCCGATACTCGAGGACGCCCAGAAGGAAGACCATATTCGTGGTCGCAGCAAGCGATTCATGAAACATCCTGGCTAGCGGCTCTCCCTTCTCAGAATCGATCTAGCGTGTCCGCCTCTTTTTAGAACAGTCCTAATTGACTGTGGAGTATTTTTTCATGGAGTCTTTTCACCACCGAGGAAGAGGTGTTCTCTTTTTTCTCGTCGCCCTAGCTATTTGCTTTAATTACTCAGAGTCTAAGGCGAATGTTCTGACTCTAACCTATTCTCACCTGCAGTTATCAACCTTGGTTCACCACCAGGAGAATGTGGCAAAACTTCATTATGCCCAGGCTGAGAGATGCATCAGAATAGCAGTATTTACCTTCAACATTCTCAACCTGGGAGCTGCCGGCTACGATGCCACCATCTCCAACCTTTTTATGACCCTGCTGGATCAACACCAGATCTTGGAGGTCATGAGCCGAAAAGAATTGGAAGACAGCCTGAGGCGTGCTGGGATTCAGCAAAGCGAAGATGTTTCTGTGGTTCAGACTGTAGGCATCCGCCTGGGTTTGGATGGAATTATCTTTGGTAATGTAAAAAAGGTTGGAAGCTCCATTGAGTTCGAGGTGAAGTTTGTGGAAGTAGCCCGGGGCGACACCTTACTCCATCGGAAGGAACAGGTTTTCGGTTTTGTTGCCCTGCGGCAAAAAGTCGAGGAAATCACCGGGGAGATAGTCCAAATTGCAAGTCAGTACCAACCATCTCCGGTGATAGTCCAAAAGGAGGAAGCTTCCCCCTGTCCACCTCAACCTGCAGGGTTGCAGGCCCGCGGGGGGTCCCAAAAGGTGGTTGTCACCTGGCAGCCAAATAAAGAATCCAACCTTCGTGGCTACAAAGTGTTTAGGGGGACCACACCAATAGGACCCTTTTCAAAGGTTGCAAGTGTTACTAAAAACACCTTTACTGATACTGATTTGGAAAACAATCGAACCTATTACTATAAAGTCAGGGCTTTCAATGAAGAAGGCAAAGAAAGCCCGGCATCAACCGTCATAGCTGCTGAGACAGCGCCAAGCCCGTTTAGCCCCATTATCCTCGATGCCACACCGCTTATTGCCAGCATCAGAATCCGCTGGACCACAAATCCCCAGGAGGGCGATGAGGGCACAGAGGTTAAGGGATTCAAGATCTACCGGGCCAGCGAACCGGAGGGCGAATATTTGTGGGTGGCCTCTGTTTCACTTGAAAGCGAAAAGGTGAGCCAGCAAAGACTGAAGCAGTTTGAATACGAAGATTTAGGACTGGCCGATGGAGCCAAATACTACTATCGCCTCACCGCCTTCAACAGCAAGGGGATAGAGAGCGATTTCTCCAGCACTCTCGAGGGCTCTACCGTTAGCAGGCCTGCTGGTCTCCAGGCACTTGGGGACATGATTAGAGAGATTCACCTCCAGTGGCATCCCACGCCTTTTTCAGAAGTCAAAGGCTACCGCCTCTACAGAAACACTTCCCCGGAGGGCACCTTCGAGCGGATTGGTGAGGTGCAAGGTCTCAAGAAAGACTCATACGTGGATGAACAGAACCTTGGCGATGCCACAACTTACTACTACAGGATGACCGTTTACGACAATGAGGGGAGGGAAACCGGCCTGTCGGAAATTGCCTCGACAACCACCCGGGGTAAACCTCCCACTCCGGAAGGCTTGGCTGCCCAAAGCAGTCTGGTAAAGGAGGTGCAACTCTCCTGGAAGATTCGCCCGGAAAAGGAAGTTGAGGGTTATTACATTTTCTGGAACAATACTGAGTCGGGTGAATTCAAACAGATAGGCAAAGTCAAAGGGAGGGAAAAAACCACTTTTCTCGACAAAGGAGATCGCAACCGCCCGCTGGACGACAACGCAACCTACTATTACATGATTACTTCTTATAACAAAGTGGACGTAAACAGTGACCCATGTTCAATAGTCTCAGCAACCACCAAGCCAAGACCTACAGCGCCGACTGGTCTCAGCGCCCAGGGAGGCTTGCCTGGCAAGATAGCCCTGGCCTGGAATCCTAACCCCGAAACAGACGTTAAGTATTATCATTTGTACCGTAAGGGAAGGGGGGACAAATTCAAAGAGGTAGAAAAGTTTCCTGCAGACATCAATCTTTATGAAGATGTCAAACTCGACCACGGCACCAATTACCTTTACAGGCTCCAAGTGGAGGATAAGGACAAGCTGCTGAGCGACTTTTCTGAAACAGTAGAGGCCGCAACCAAACCCTTGCCGAAATCACCCACCGGACTTGAGGCGAAACCTCTTAGCAATGGATTTGAGCTAAAGTGGAAACCGAACCCGGAACCCGACATCGCCAGTTACAAGATTTACCTGCGCTCTTTTTTCATGGACAAAGAAATCGGCAGCACCGACAAGGCCGAGTTCGCCACAGATACTTTAAAACCCGACGATGAGTACACCATAAGTGTTACGGCCATAGATAAAGACGGGCTGGAAAGCGAGAAAAGCGAGCCGGTCAAGGTGCGCACCCTTGGCGAGTAAGCATAAGGCACAGAGCATAGGGCATAGGGGAAAACAGACTATTTTAATCTACTCTATGCTCTATGCCCTATGCTCTTAGACGCTGATAAACTCTAGGTCGGGCAGGATTAAACAGGTGAGACTGTTGCCGTACACTGCCCCGGTGTCTATACCTATCTTGTTGGGTAGGACCAGTGGGCGCACAAAAGGAGTATGACCGAAGATTATCCGCTTACCAAAATCCTCTTCCGAGTAGATGAATTCTTCCCGGATCCAGACCAGATCGTCGAGGCTCTGATTCTCCAGGGGCACGCCATGTCTTAGTCCGGCGTGGACCATGATGTAATTATCGGTTTCGTAGAAAGGGTGCAGTTCTTGTAAAAAGGCCCGGTGGTTTTCAGGTACAAGCTGATTTAAGGTTTCCTCATCCAGTACTCCCTGCCTGTTGTCCCAAAAATTCTCCATTCGGACCAGATAGCTCTTGAGCGTGGACTCACCACCGTTATAGATAAATAGAGCTCGCTCAACTCCTGAGAGGAAATCAATAAACATTTTCTCGTGATTTCCCATCAGGAAAATGGTGTCAGGGTAGATTTTTTTCAGTTGCAAAAGATAGTCCAGTACCCCGCTTGAGTCCTCACCTCTATCGATATAATCGCCAAGAAACACAAGCTGATCCACACCGGGGCGAGGGTCAATCTTGCCCCATAGAAGCTCAAGTTTGTTGAGACATCCGTGTATATCGCCGATGACAAAAATGCGCTCTGTCAAAGCCATAGTATTATAGCCCCGAAACCTCTCCACGCTGCTGCAATCAGATTCTTTTCACCGTCACGTATTCTAAGGTAGTCCCTAAGCTCCTTCTATAGCCACTTGAACAGCTGGATCAACCTCCGCTCATCCAGCCGATGTATCCCCTCTTCCTTAGCCATGCTCACAGCATCACGAAACTCCCCTGCAGTAATGGGACGTCTCAATTCCGGGAAATTATGAGCCTCACCGCAGGGGCGATACTGGCTCATCACATTCACGTAGGTATCCTTGGAAACTTCATTTGCGAGAAACCGCATGACTTCGCGGGTACCAGCCAGCCCTTCAGGCATTACCAGGTGCCGGATAAGCAAGCCACGCTGGGCAATCCTTTCCGCATCTAAAGTGAGATCTCCCACCTGTCGGTGCATCTCCTTTACGGCCGCACAAGCTTTTTCAACATAATCAGGGGCGGAACAGAAGCGAGTCGAAACTTCGGAGTCCCAGAACTTGAAATCGGGCATATAAATGTCAAAAATTCCATCTAACAGCCTCAGGGTTTCCACCTCCTCGTAGCCGCCGCAATTGTAGACCAGCGGCACCTTCAACCCTCCTTCAATGGCCTCTTGCAGGGCCTCGAGGATCTGGGGCACCATGTGGGTGGGAGTGACAAAATTAATGTTATGACAGCCTCGCCGCTGCAAAGTCAGCATCATCTGAGCTAAGTCGCTTGAGCTGACTTTCACCCCTTCAGACAAATGACTGATTTCGTAGTTCTGGCAAAAAACGCAGCCCAGATTGCAATGGGTCATGAAAATTGTGCCGGACCCTTCCCTACCGACCAAGGGATCCTCTTCACCAAAATGGGGGCTGTAGCTCGAAATCACCGCCTGGCGCCCGGTCCTGCAAAAGCCCAATTCACCTTCCAGACGATTGACCTCGCAATGCCTGGGACAGAGGCGGCAATTTTCTAGAATGGCTAGGGCTGCCTCGATTCGCTTATGCAGAATACTGTCTTTGTGAGTTTTGAGGTAACTCGGTTCCATGATTTATCTCTAAGGTTAAAACCCAGAAATTACTATTTTACCTCGCTGCGCTACCAAGGGCAAATCTGCTCAATTTTTCAAAACGTTTAGCCAGTTTGGCCAGTCATGCCGGTTTGGCCGGTTAGATTCAGCTGTCAGCGCTCAGCTGTCAGCTAATAATTCCGCATTCCGAAATCCAAAATCCAAACTCTGTCCTCTGATCTCCGATCTCTGACCTCTGACTTATTTACTCTATGCCCTATGCCTTCTCAAGAGCCCGCTTCCGCGCCCTGGCAAATCCTGGCATGGCAGTCTCTATCGTCTTTTCCTCAACACAAAAGGCAATTCTGAAATAGCCGGGAGAGCCGAAACCGCTGCCAGGTACTACCAGGATGTTCTCTTCCTGAAGCGAGCGGACAAAAGAGACCTCATCGGCAATGGGACTCTTGGGGAAGAGATAGAAAGCTCCCCGGGGTTTGATCACTTCATAGCCGGCATTGACCAACCCCTGGTAAAAAAGATCTCTGCGAGCCTGATAAACCTCTACATTCACACAAACTCCCTGGAGATGGGTAACCACCCGCTGCATCAAAGCAGGAGCATTGACGAAGCCGAGAATACGGTTTGCCAAGATCAAGCCACCGAGCAAACCTTCCACCTCATCTGCCTCAGGGTGAACTACCAAATAGCCGAGACGCTCACCCGGCAAGGAGACGTCCTTGGAGTAGGAAGTCGCCACAATACTATTAGAATAGGCTTCGAAAATACTCGGCACCTCGAAACCATCGTAGACAATTTTGCGGTAGGGTTCATCTGAGACCAAATAAAGCGTTCTACCCAATTTTTCGCTACTAGTAGCCAACAGGTCACCTAGTTGTTCCAAAGAGGTGCGATCATAGACCTGTCCCGAGGGATTGTTGGGAGAATTGATTAAAACCACTTTAGTTTTTGAGTTGATTGCTCTTTCAATGGCCGCCAGATTGAGAGTGAAGTCTTCCCTAGTTGGCACCACCCGTATCTGGCCGCCGTGATTGTCCGCATAAAATCCATATTCAACAAAATATGGCGCTGAAACGATTACTTCCTCACCTGGGTCGAGAAGAGCTTTTAAAATGCAGTTCAGAGCCCCAGCAGCTCCACAGGTCATAACTACATGCTCGCTGCTGACCCTCACTCCTTGCTCCCGGCTCACGTAGCTGGCCACCGCAGCTCGAGTTTCCTCATAGCCAGCATTGGGCATATAAGCGTGAGCTCCAGGGGTTGACTCAGAAATAATTGAACCAAGCACCTGGTGAAACTTTTCTGGCGGCTCCAAATCGGGATTCCCTAGACTAAAATCGCAAACCTTATCAGGACCGTGAAGAGCTTTGAGACGGGCTCCCTCTTCGAACATTTTGCGGATCCACGACGAGCGTTCTATAGCATCCTGTATTTTTAAGGCTAAGGCCATGTCAGTGCCTCCTCTTACAAGAACTGTGCCGCAACTATAGCGAAACCCTCAGGTGCCTTCAAGGATATTTTCTGAAATTTAAATCACTTTGCAGCCGCCAACTCTTGACACGCCTCTTCTAATGTGGAATAAGCCCTCATGGGGCGCAGTGTGCTGCGTCCACTCATTTGCCTTCGCCCTCACTATGTCATTTGGGCTACGCCCGTCATAGGGGATTTTGGCTATGATTCTGGTCACTGGAGGTGCTGGTTACATCGGCAGTCATACCCTCCTCAGCCTTGCGGATGCTGGCTACGAGTCCGTAACTTTAGACAACCTTTGCTACGGTCACCGTGAGGCAGTCCTGGAAGGTCATTTTGTTCAGGCGGACCTGGCGGATAATTTCGCCCTCGACCGCTTATTCGAGACCTTTCCAATTGAAGCGGTTATTCACTTTGCCGCCTTCTGCTATGTGGGCGAATCCATGGAGGCGCCTGAAAAATACTTCAGTAATAATTTGGTAAATGGCCTCAATCTTCTCAATGCCATGTTGAAGGCCGGGGTGGAAAAAATCATTTTCTCTTCCTCCTGTGCGGTTTACGGCGACCCGTCTGTGATTCCCATTCCCGAAACCCATGCCAAAAGTCCCATTAATCCATATGGCCTGACCAAGCATTTCTATGAAGAGATCCTTTCCAGTTATGAAACTGCCCACGGGATAAAACATGTCTCCCTGCGTTATTTCAATGCGGCCGGAGCTGATCCCAAAGGACGTATCGGTGAGTCGCACGATCCCGAAACCCATTTGATCCCCCTGGTGTTGCAGGCTGCTCTAGGCCGTCGATCTGAGATAGAAATTTTTGGTACCAATTACCCCACTTCAGACGGCACCTGCATCCGTGATTACATTCATGTGTGTGACCTGGCGGAGGCTCACGTTTCAGCCCTCACCTATCTTCTTTCGGGGGGCCAAAGCATCTCCCTCAATCTCGGCACCGGCAAAGGTTACTCCGTAAGAGAAGTATTTGAGCGTTGCCAGAAGATTTGTCAGCTTAGCATCCCATACAGAGATGTAGGGCCAAGGCCCGGAGATCCTCCCGAACTTGTAGCTTCAGGGGACAAGGCCAGGGAAATCCTTGACTGGAATCCCCGCTATTCCGTGGATGAAATTATTTCCACCGCCTGGAATTGGCACCAGAACCAAAAGTTCTAACCAGATCTAACTGAGTTTATAAATCCTTTCGGGCATAACAATTGCTTGCCAAAAGATGGCATAGAGCAGAGGGCATAGAGTTAAAATTTGGAAATTCGAAACCGGGAACCCGCCCGAAGGCTGGGAGTCCGAAGGATAATCTCAAAATTCGAAATAAAAGATCCGAAATCCGAAATAATCTAGCTATGCGCTCACGGAGTGAGATATGTCAAAACGTATTCTGGTTACAGGCGGGGCTGGCTTCATTGGTAGCCATTTGTGCGAAAGATTGCTGGAGAAAGGTAATGAGGTGGTATGCCTCGACAACTTCTTTACTGGCAGTAAAGACAATATCAAAAATTTATTCAGTGACTACCGTTTTGAGCTAGTCCGTCACGATCTTGTAAACCCCATTCTCCTTGAGGTCGACCAGATCTACAACCTTGCCTGCCCTGCTTCACCTGTTCACTATCAATACAACCCCGTTAAGACTGTGAAAACCAGCGTCATGGGAACCTTGAACATGCTCGGCCTAGCCAAAAGGGTAAAGGCCCGTATCCTCCAGGCCTCTACTTCAGAGGTCTACGGCGATCCTACTGTACACCCCCAACCGGAAAACTATTGGGGGAACGTCAGCTGCATCGGGCTGCGGAGCTGTTATGACGAAGGCAAGCGGGTGGCTGAAACCCTTATGATGGACTACCACCGCCAGAATCAAGTTGACATCCGCATTGTTCGTATTTTTAACACCTATGGGCCTCGGATGGCCCTAAACGACGGTCGAGTTATGAGTAACTTTATAACCCAGGCACTGAGAGGAAAACCTCTTACGATTTATGGTGACGGCAGTCATACCCGTTCCTTCTGTTACGTAAGCGACATGGTGAAAGGCATGATAACCATGATGGAGCAGGACGAGTTCATTGGCCCGGTCAACCTTGGTAATCCTCAGGAGATAAGCATCGCCGAACTAGCAGAAAGCATAATTAAGGCTACCGGCTCCACTGCCGGTATAGAATACCAGCCTTTGCCCCCTGATGACCCGGTTAGACGTTGTCCTGACATTACTCTCGCCAAAGCTGAACTCGATTGGGAGCCTGAGATCGATTTTAAAACTGGGCTGAGCCAAACCATCGAGTATTTTAAAAATAAATTAGAATCAATGAAAATCGCATAGGGCAAAGCGCATGGCGCGTAGAGTATTCTGCTTTTTTATATACTCAATGATCCATGCCCTATGCCCCCTGCCCTATGCCTCCTTGACACAGCCTAGAAATGGTGTTACATCACCAACTGTCGGGACGTGGCGCAGTCTGGCTAGCGCACCTGAATGGGGTTCAGGGGGTCGGAGGTTCAAATCCTCTCGTCCCGACCAATTAAATCAAATACTTAGGTCGGTAGCATCATAAGAGGATTTTGAGTTCGTGACCAATTCG
>CP070689.1:1908881-1925569 GCA_020353155.1 Deltaproteobacteria bacterium
CGGAGGTTCAAATCCTCTCGTCCCGACCAGGTTTGAAATAAAGACAGCCGCTCACGATAAATGAGCGGCTGTTTTTTTAGTTGCTTCTGTGATGGGAGATCAGGCTAAGACGATGGTTATTGAACTGGCGATAGTGAGCAAAACCGCACACCCATTCCTGATGGGACCGACCAAACTACTTTTGCCTCGCCGGTTATAGAGGTTCTCATTTCAGGTGCAGAAATTACCATCTTGAACACCTGGTTTGGCTCAAGGGGCCTGTCGCAGTATATGAAGGCCCCACTGATACTGATGTCTTTGGTCTCCCCAGTTCTGGATAAGCCAGAACCCTCCATGGTGACAAACCATCTGACTTTCTTTCTTAAATGTCGACGTCTCTCTTGAGAATTATTCATCCGGTAATTTCAGGTTTCCAGTGGATATCTTCGCGGCAGCCCAATAGATGCAGAATGGATCTCGGCATAGACTCATACTATAACTGTTTGGAAAGGCAAAAAGAAGTGGCAGGCTAAAAAGACGCTTCTGTCAAGGGGTAGGACCCGCAAGAGGGGCGTAAGGCAAGTCTAGTGCTTAGAAAAGAAAAACCCCATCGAGCTTGTCCCGGCTGATTTTATTCGGCGCAATGGATCGATGGGGAAAGGGCAGCAAGGGCATAAGAGGGCTAAGACTGAGAATGTTTGTCTTGAAGTAACCGCCGCAGAAAGGGCTGCCAGAAACAAATTTCATACAACCTGAAGACTTTGACCCAATGACCGCCAAGCCGACACCATACATGTAAAGGATGCAAACTGTGCTGTAACTGCTTCTTCATGTGGGATTTCTCCACCCTACCCTTTTTCCGAACCATATTATTCAGCTCAAGGTGGTGTCTCAATAGGGCAAAGTGTGTATTTTTTATTGATGTACGTAGTATTTAGTATGCAGATTAAGTAGGCTAATGAGGGAGACTGAGAAGTATTTAGATTCCTCAGCTTTTTTCCAGGCCCCGTCGATCAAAAAACAAAAAGGGCGTTCCATCTGATTCGATGAAACGCCCCTTTTTTGAATTAGTAAAGCGACCTAGGATACAGTTACATTAACTGCTGAAGGGCCTTTCTTGCCCTGCTCTACATCAAAGGTCACGCTGTCGCCTTCATTGAGAGATTTGAAACCGGTTGCATTGATCCCTGAATGGTGAACAAATACATCCGGGCCATCTTCCTGCTCGATGAATCCATAGCCTTTGCGGTTATCAAACCACTTGACAATTCCATTAGCCATAGTGACACCCTCCTTTCTCAAGAATTCTCATGGTCCCACACTTGAGGTTGCCACTTTTGACAAATGGAGCTTCCCTCAGAACGAAACCGGGCCGTCAACAAAGACGGCCCTTTATTGATTGGGGTGATTATAGTTTCTCTCAGAGAAAAGTCAAATTATTTAAGCTTCTTCGTTCCTTACTTCTTCTCTATTTGCACCTTGACTCGGGTTCCGTTGCTGACCACATCGTACACCGGCGATAGCCTGCTGAAGGCCTTCAGCCTATCAATGTTCTCAGCGTCCGTTTTAACTTTGAAATTGACCCGGATCTCCTCATATCCCCTTCTAACCTCATCGGATAACCCCAGAAAGCCACGGAGATCAATATCTCCCTCCAACTCTGATTCCACTTCCTCCAAGTTGATACCCCGAATCGCAGCATGGTAGACCATGGTAGTGGTCATGCAAGCTGCCAGTGCATTGAGAAGATGCTCCACAGGATTGGCTCCCCGGTCTTCTCCTGCGAGGAGAGGGGGTTCGTCCGCTTCCAGTACAAAGGGCTTGTTACGGTAATTCTCTTGACCAGCACCATAAAAAGCGTTGATGGTGGAACGGTTGTGTCCGCCGCTGATCCATTGATTGTGAGCTCGGAATTTTGACTTGGCTAGATCAGGTTTTTCCTCTATGGCACCAACCGTGCCTTTAACGGCGCCTACATCCACGCCGTTTACCTTTGCCTCTCTTGTTTCTGCTGCCTGTACAGACATTATATGTACCTCCTACCTGTCTCAGCGAAGGAAATACACTAAGCCAGGTTGCTTGAGCTCATTATTTCGTCATCTAAAAGTAATTAGCCTATAAACGATGCTAAACACAGAAGATTGAATGTCAATAGGAAGAACCACCATTTCCCTGTTGAGTGCAAAGATGTGAATTGTAAGATAAGCCATAGGCGACTTCAGCTGCTGGCCAGAAAGGAAAGGCCTCGTGGTACATGAATTGCATCACTAAAGACCAAGTTGTAAATAATTGCGCCTCAAGCCCATTAAAAGAGGTGTGCAGCTTAAGGGGAAAAGGTTTCAATGAAAAAAAAGTCTGTCAAAGATACTGCTGAACTAGATATCCGGGATGATAACCCTAAAGATGAGATAATTGATCTAGTAGATCTCGCAGACGAGTATCTGGAGACTCTGGAAACAACTCTGAATCTCTCCAGTGTTGATTTTGATGAATTAGCTGACACCCTGGATGAAGAGTTGGTGGGAATCGATGCCAGAGATAATACGGGCTCGGACGAAAGCGAAAATGAAACACATCCGGATTTTGAAAAAGCCTTACTCGAATTATTCGAATCGAGCGAGTCAGCTGCTGCCAAGCTTATAAAAGAGGAATTCCATAAGGAGGAATCGGCTAAGAAACCCGTTGATCCTCACGACCATCTCTCGGGTGTGAGCATGGTTAATAATAAAGCAGGGGCCCAAGTTACCAATGAAAAGGATGGGACCGAGGACATACCTGAGCCCAAAAGGGAATTCCCTAACGATCTATTCTTGAATCTAGAAGTAGTGGAAGAAACACCTAACAGAGAGGCTGGTGTTGATCAGGATACTTCTGTTAATAAGAAGCCCCAGGTTAAATCTGATAAAGCAAATTGGCTAGATAGCGGGCATTATTATCCTGAATCTTTGGGCGCTATTGATAAAAAAATAAAAGAACATGAACAAAAGATAGAAAGACTCGTTGACAAAAAAAAGAAGATAAAAAAGACTTATGAAAAATTGGCGAGCATTTTATATCTGGAGGGTGAAGAGCTCAAGAAAGCTGTTGCAATTGTACTAGCAAAATATTGGTCTCTGAAATTATCTTTTATGAATAAAGATAAGAGAGCCGGTTTCAACGAAAATATTTTGATCAAACATAATAACAGAATTGTCATGGCCAAAATTAAGGGAACTTACAGTGTCTATCCCCCTCACAAGTTTATTGCTCAAGTCTGGCAGGACTTGCACTATTCTGGATTGGGTACAAGAGTTGATGGAGCGCTCATTTTGAATTATGACATAGGAAGCAACCCTGAGGCAAGACACCTACCCTATGCTAATGAGGACGCTGAACAGCTTGAAGATCTTATCTTTATAGATACTCGTGTGCTCCACAAATTGACTGCTACGATAATCAATGGTGACTTATCTGTCGAAGAAGCAAGGAAAATACTATTTAAGAAGGGTAGAGTAGAATTTAAGGGATATGGTGGTGGTCATCCCACCAGCCCGGACAATGCATGAATTATCCGGGCTAGGTAACAGTTTACTCAATAACTCGCTACAAAGCCGCCCTCATTTGGCTCTTCTGTCCAAAGCTGTTGTTAGAAATTGCCGCGCTAATTAGCTGGTAATCATGGTCAGGGACATAGGTGAAACGGACCCCCATAGCATGGGGCGTGTTTCGCTCAGCATCTACAGTCTTCGACCATACCCTTTCGGCAGTGGCAAGAATCAGTTGCCGTTCAGCAGGTCTAAAAACTAAGCGGAAGCTATGAAGATTATCGGGCAATGCAGAACAGCGAATGAGAGTACCCTCGGTACTTAAATTCTCGGTTCTGCAACTCACCAAGCCATCGGGAGTGATGATAGTTGCTGACCAGGAAATTTCAACTCTAGGGTGTTGACGCTTTTCTTTAGCCATGGCTTTCCCCTTTTTGTCGAAAACTTCTGGCAGTTGCCGTCAGTCTAAGGCTAATCTGATTTGCTTAAGATCCTGTATATGGGAAAGACAGATGGGGGCAAGGTCAGTACAAAGACCTGGCCAATTGAATAGAACAGCGCAGCACTTGCACTCTAACACAAGTTAGAGTGGTATTGTCAATAAAGAAAAACTCAAATCCTTTACTTCATTGCCTTTGAAGATTCAGCCGAAATTTCTTTAATGGCGGCAAGAGCTCTCTCCACAGTTGGATCAGACAGTAGGCCAGTAGAATCCCGAGATATCCATGAAAGGCGTCCATGAAGTCAGGTACTCGGCCTGGCACGAAGAATTGCACAATTTCTGTAAACGCTGGAATTACAAATATTAGAGCGATTAGAAGGGTCCGCTTTAGAGGGATAAAGATCATGGAGACAAGAAAAAGTAATGACAAATGATAGATTGCGTCTGAGTTGATACCCATTGGAACGAACACCTTCCTCTGAGCGAGAGCCATACCTCGTCTATCGGGGCTTTATTATTGCTCCAATATCTCAGTAAGTACTCCACCCTTAAATTGCAGCAAGACTTTTTTTCTTTTGTCTCTCAGGTAATACCAATGGTCATTGGCCAGTATGGCCGCCCGGCTATCATCTGTCGTAGAGTTTTTCTTCCCGAGATAAGCAGGATATCCAAGGCTGAGTAAAACCTCTCCTTTAGTCATACCTGCTTCTGCGGTTCCAGCTAAGACGCTTTCACGAAAATCTGGGTTAACTCTATCAAGGCCAACTGCTTCCTTATCTTGTGCGAAAAATTTGTAAAACGATACTCGCGTATTCACTCCACCATAACCCATGCGCCAGCCAGTAAGTGTATACTCTACCTCTGTGGCAATAAACTTGATTTCTTTAGTTGAAATAGCTTTAATAGAGCACTCGGTTCCCGGAGGTATAAAAACGCCTCCAGAAAAAGGGTTGGCACTCTTGATTTTATTTGCCCCAGGAGATCTAAAACTTATTCTATTAAAAACGGATTGCCCCTCTAATTCTTTAATTCCTGCTCCTTTGATACCCTCACAGCCCGAAAGGGCCAAAGAGAGTAAAATGAATGAAATAAACCATCTGCTTCTGCCCATCCCCAACTCTCTCGCAACTGCCATGTATTGGAGGTTATTAACCCAATCTATTTATAGCTCTCGATCGGCTTTCAAATTACATGAATGAGGAGAGAAATCGCAACAAAAAAACGGTCCTATTGACTAGCCCCTGAGGTGTAGAAGGAGAGTAAGTGCGCAAACCAAGCAGAGTAATGATCATAAGAGAGCTTGAAGAAGAAATCTGGCGCATGATTGAGCCTCAGATCGATTCACAAGGTTTGACCACCGACTCGGACCGGGAGATTATGAGGATAGAAATTCGGAGTTTCCTAGAAGACAAGGCTAAATCACTTGCCATAGAGGAATTGGCAGATGCGCTCTATTCACCAAGACAGACTATGGCACTGTTTCTCGAGTATCTCCACAACAAAGGGATAGCCGGAAACCCAGTTGACCGGGAAAAGAAAGAGTGAGGTGATAAAAAAATCCCCACTCTCGATTGTTACGAGGGTGGGGAATTTAAAACGGCACAGATAAGAAACGAGCTTGTGACTCAGAACCATGCCGTATGGCGGAAAGATAACCCCGAAGAGATGCAAAGGCAAGGGGGAGGAGATAAATTTTTTAAGTTATGCATTGACTAGTTTCGATTTGCTTTTTTACTTATTGGCATTATATTTGCGATAACAAAAACGGACCTTTTGTTGTAAAAGTACGATTTAAGAAAGGACTCCGAGAAAAAGAATTCAGTATATAAAAGGCTACCTAGATGGTGCATTTTCCTAACATTCTGATACTACCTGATAAAGTCTACAGCCTTTCCATTCAAAAAGCCGAAAGCAAACGTGCTCTCGACCGTTTCCTTTTTGATTACAGCGTGCAGGGTGTGAGTTTCTCTGATCCTTATGACAAGTGGAGAACTCTTCTGGGAGTAAGTAGGGAGTTTTGGGAAGACTATACCTTCTACAAGCTCGGTGTTCCGCTGGAATGGCTTCTCTTGAGGTTCTTGTACCACCACCTTACAGCCAATTCACTGGATTTGCTCTCCGGTGATAATGGACAAGTTCTTAATTCATCCAACTTCAGGGCCTTGCTGGGCCGTGAAATAATCGAAACCGAGGGTGAGGAATCACTAAGAATTCTACTTAAGTCTTGGGCTAAGGTTCATCCGAAAGGCGTGATTGAATTCAAAGACATCTATGTTTCCAGCCACTTTACCGCAGAAACATTGAGACAAAGCATCGAAACACTAAAATCTAGTGGCCATCTCAAAGACTTGGGGCAAAATGTTTATTTAGTGGAAAAGAAGATACTTGATGCATCATAAAAGACCAAGTGACCGCAAAATGTCCCGGATCCCATCTCTCATTTGCAAAAACAAGAAAGTCAGTGCGATATTTGGGTCTATATTATTAATTTTCTTCGCAAATACAATCTACGGCGCTTCAATTTACAATAGTGATCTCAAGCCACACAGAATACAAATAGGGTATAAAGATGGATCAAAGTATTTTGTAACGGTTTACAATTCATCTACCCACTATTTTGACTGCATTAATGGCTGTCAGGTAAAACTAGTAAAAACCGGCTATACAAGAACACTGGACAGTGATGTGGTTATAATAATCGACGATGGCAAGTTGAGACTACGATAGAACCAACCTAGCCAATTTTAGAGGTTAGGTGAGCCGCTACCTCCTCTCTCGCCCAACACCTACCTTGCACACACCTGTGGCATATTTCCTGCATTTCTAGTCTTTACGTAGTGAGAATTGAGTCATTTTCAATGGGCGGAGGCACCCATGAAAAAGCAGGAAAAGCGTATAGTCCCTAGAGCTGAAATCAAGTGGCCTGTAACTATGTTAAGCCCTCAACTCCAGGTGGAGGGCAAGATAGAAAACTTCAGCTCCAAAGGTGCTTTCGTCTCTTGTAAGGAACTACCTCCCCTTGATGAAGGCTTCCTAATGGTCATCAAGGCTCCCGATTACAAAGCAATGAATCTTAACGCAAAAGTGGTCTGGTCAACTGTTGTCAAGAATAGTGAAGGAGATTCTTCTTTTGGTATAGGTGTCCAATTTACCAGAATGTCACCAGATGATCGCCAGGCTCTTCACAAATTGATTGCCAAGCACTTTGAGATGAAGACTTTTCACCAAGCGGTTGATGGTGAGTAGCCCTTAACTCGATTAGCCCGGATGTTTCATGAATTGCTGCCGCGAGACCACCAAGATGGCTGTGCCACCTGGCAACCGCAGGGTGGTGGTTCCGAGGCGTACCTCAACGGTACGTCGCAGGGGCCGACACCCTAGGACGCCAGGAAGGACAGCCATATCTGTGGTCGCAGCAAGTGATTCATGAAATATCCGGGTTATGGAGGCCTGCCCACAATGAAGCTTGTCTGCAGCCAATGTAACAAAATTTTGAAGACCCTTGACCAAGATGATTTAACCAGGCTGCTTCACAGCGATGAAGGAGTCTATATCTTCTGTAGTAAGGGCTGTAAAGATTCATGGCCTCACCTTATTGTTACAGAAGAAGAAATCGAAAGCATCAAGCAGTCTTCATTCTAACCCTTATTATTATCTATCGCTTACTTTGGCGGCCGGAGGAAGGCGTTAATCATCTTATCACCCAGGGGCAGGCGGGAGACCCTCCCAAGATTCTTTATCATGAAATCGAAGGGCAGCAGCCTCAGCCAAGGATTGTCAAGAAAAGTTCTGGCTGCATCGTGATAATATTCCTGCAGGTCACAGGCTCGATTTAGTCCATCAATAGGATTACCCGCGCCGGCTGAAAAAGTTCCATGCCGGACAACAGCGCAGATATCTTTGCTCTCGAGGGAAGTTGCTACTCTATCTGCCAGCTCGTACGAGCCGTGTTTAACCCTTTCAACCAAGCCAATTCCACTTGGACAGCAAATTTTAAGCTGCTCGTGCTGGACAAACATCAAACTATTGAGACTTTCCTCGCTCCGAAAAAGTCTAACCAGGACGTTGACGCTAGTTGGCTGCCCATGGATCACGGCTGAAATTTCGGGTCGCCGCTGGTAGATAGTAAAATGGGCAGGATGCTCGGAGGTAATCTTTTCCGCTTCGTTCAGCCCCCAGAGCACATCATAACCCCCTTCTACTATTTCGACGACCGCGAGACAGACATGAGGCCGGTCGGCAATGTAGCGCAGATTTCTGCCTGATCCTGTGATAACAAATCTCTTATTATGAAGCTCAGGAAAATCTCTATCCATCTCGTGACGCATTTTTTTTCTGGCACCTATGGGCGGAAATTCCTCAACGGGAAAATCGTCAGCCCTCGCAGAAATATTACCAGCCGTGCCCGCCGCTGCCTCGATGAAACAGAGCCTTTCTGCTACTTTTCCTAAGTAGAATAAAAGATCCTCAACCCTAGATTCCATCCAATCACCTTGTAATGACGCTTGTGGCAAGTTAGAGCATGGTTGCCTATACCCGCACCGCCAAACTCTCGGCAATATTCCTGAAGGATTGCAGCCATTTTTCTGCCTGCTCATCCCCCTGTTCCGCTCTGGCCTTGTATTCTCGACAAACGTTATCCAGCATTCCAAAGCAGATGTTCTGGACCTCCCACAGATTCACTCCCAACGGCAATCCGCTGACTAGTGCGGTGGCTTGCTCCAGTTTTTGCAGCACTGAAAAATCGTTAGGATCTGCTTTGAGTCTATTGGCCAGCCGCTTGAGAGCCTTGCTAATGCTATATTCAAGTGATTCACCCTCTAGGGAGATACCCTCTAATTGAGCCTCTCGCAACAAATGTTCGATGCGGCTCAATTCGAGGTCATCATTTTCGAATGCTCGATGTAATTCTGCATTCAAGACAAACTCGGCGGCTGTGTAGAGAGCCTTGGGTGGTGGGGTACCCGCCTCCTTAAGAAACCGCAGAAGAGGGGTATGATGCTCGTAAAGCTGACGGTAGTCTGCCTCTATCTCTTCCAGAGTCGTCCGCAACAGCAGGTTCAAAATCTTTCTCTGCTCGTCGGCAAAGAGAGATTTCAGGTCAAAGGTAGAATCAGCGAAATTTCTGTCCAGAACACGAATTGTCTTGGTAAAATTAGCTGAACTGAAAGCATTACTCAGCTCCTTTACCATCTCTCCATATGAATTATCCTCTGGAAATTCCCTTACGCCCCCACTAATGTTGTGGTCACCTATGTGTAAAACTGCAAAACCAAGTACTGCTGACTCCAAGGTTATGTCCGAGGTGACCCTGGCCTTACCTAAAGCCAGCTTCGCCCTTCCAGCCTCGTGGAATTGTTTATCCTGGCACTCTGCAGTGTAGCAGTATACCTTGGCCTGTTCGGGATAATCATTAAACAGAGTTCCTACTCCGTAGTGAGCACCCACTTTAGCCAGATCAAACATAGAAGGCCGGACAAGCCTTTCATAGATCTCCCGCCCATCACCCATATCAGCACGATTGCTCTGCCCTTGTCCCAGCATTTTCAAGAACTTTGTCTCTAGTTCATTGCCAAAAAGCTCTTGGGCCAGCTGAATTACCCGGGCTCCGTAACTCATGACCTGAACTGTCTCTATTCCCGCCAGATCATCGAAGAACCAGCCGCAGCTCGTATACATGAGCATGGAATGTCGCTGCAGTTCCATGAGTTTCAGGACCTTAACTCTTTCTTCCTCGCTCAGGGGCCTCAAAACCTGCTCTTGCAAAAACCTATCGATGCTTTCCGGCGAGCGTTCCAGCACTACTTCTATGTATCTGTTTCTTGCCGACCAGGGATCGTGTAGGAGCTCACTGGCCTTGTTCTCAAAAGAAGAAGCAACTCTATCGCGCAGCCAGTCAAAAGATTCTCGTAGAGAAACTCGCCAAGCCTGCTTCCACTCCGGGTGCCCACCTGTATAACAACCACAATCGCTTTGCCATCGCTCTATGCCGTGGGAGCAGCTCCAAGAAGAGTTTTCAAGGATTTCAACCTCGTGGGTGGGGGGATGTTTTGCCAGGAATTCGCCATAATTAGTAAGACGTGCCAGCTCTTTGTCCTCAATGTGATTTAATGCAAAGGCGAGGGCCATATCTCCGAAACGGTGATGGTGTCCGTAAGTCTCCCCGTCCGTGGCTATGTGAGCGAGCTGTGGCCGGTCACCTTCTGGTGAAAAGCCATCCAGCAGTCTCCTGGCGAAGAATTCTCCGTCTTTCAACACTTTTTCAAAGGCCACTGCACGAGACAGAGCTCCATGATAAAAGAATATGGCTATGCTTCTTCCTGAAGGTAGGAGGAGGTTGTAGGCCATGGTGGTATCTATTCGTTCACCACTTACATCGTGCCAATCCCCTCCTGAAATCTCCCGTACTTTGGAGGCTTGTCTTGGCGCAAGCAAGGTAAACCGGATCCCTTGCTCTGCCAGTACTTCCAGGCTCCTCAGGTCAACTGCGGTTTCAGGCAGCCACATGCCTTCAGGATCACGGCCGAAGCGGTGCTGAAAATCTTTTATGCCCCAATGTACTTGAGTGTACTTATCCCTTTGATTCGCCAGGGGCAGAATCATGTGATTGTAAGCCTGAGCCAGAGCCGAACCGTGACCAGAAAACCTATCTTGGCTTAAACGATCGGCTTCCTGAATGGCCTTGTAGACTTCAGGGGAATTTATCTCTAACCAAGTCAACAAGGTCGGGCCAAAATTGAAGCTCATCTTGGCGTAATTGTTCACTATGCGCTCTATGCGCCCCTCTTGATCCAAAATCCGAGAGGCACAGTTGGCTGCGTAGCACTCTGCGGTAATTCTCTCATTCCAGTCGTGATATGGACGGGCTTCGTCCTGCTTTTCAATTACTTCCAGCCAGGGATTTTCTCTTGGCGGTTGATAAAAGTGGCCGTGAATGCAAACGTATTGTTCCATTTTACAACCCCATTACAGCCTTACGCTGCTTGTAGCACAGACCTCGCTCTGATCGGTGATATGCGATGTGCGATGTGAGATATGCGGTTTTTGCGGAGGTATAAAGCCAAGCGCTTTGATCACACATCTCACATCCCAAATCTCACATCCGAAATCTACCTTTCATGTTTAAAGAATAATGCCCCCAGCGGTGGAAGGGTGAGGTTCAGAGAGTAAGGTCTTCCGTGGACTTCAACAGGCACAGCGTCCATGCCGCCAAAATTGCCGTGGCCGCTGCCGCCGAATTCTTCGCCATCACTGTTGAGTAGCTCCCGCCAAAATCCGCCCTCTGGTACACCCACCTTGTAATTATAGCGGGGTGTGGGCGTAAAGTTGAGGACTACCAGTACCGTCTCCCGGGCGGACCTGGCCTTGCGAATGAGGCTGAGAGTGCTCTGCTCTGTGTCGTTGCAATCGATCCATTCAATCCCTTGCGGCTCAAAATCAAGTTCATGCAGTGCCTTTTCACTGCGATAGGTTTGATTCAAATTTTTCACCCAGTGCTGTAGTCCGGCGTGGGCTGGGAATTCGAGCAAATGCCAGTCTAGACCTTCTTCGTGATACCACTCCCGCCACTGACCGAACTCTCCTCCCATAAAAAGCAGTTTTTTGGCCGGCTGGGCGTACATATATCCAAATAAGAGCCTGAGGTTGGCAAATTTTTGCCATATATCTCCCGGCATCTTGCCCAGTAGTGAGCTTTTGCCATGCACAACCTCATCGTGCGAGAGCGGCAGGACAAAGTTTTCGCTGAAGGCGTAAAGAAGTCGAAAGGTAAGTTGGTTATGATGATACTTTCTAAAGATGGGATCCTTGGACATGTAGGTCAGGGTGTCGTACATCCAACCCATATCCCATTTCATCCCGAAACCAAGGCCACCCACATAGGTAGGACGAGAAACCATGGGCCATGCGGTTGATTCCTCAGCTATGGTCTGCACATCCGGATGGACTCGATAAACCTCCTCATTGAGGCGACGGAGAAAGGTAATTGCCTCCAGGTTTTCGCGGCCGCCGTAGACATTGGGAATCCACTCGCCTTCTTCCCGAGAATAGTCCAGATAGAGCATGGAGGCAACAGCGTCCACCCGCAAGCCGTCCGCGTGATAGGTGTCCAGCCAGTATAGGGCACTGCTTATGAGGAAACTGCGGACCTCGGCCCGACCATAGTTGAAGATGAAGCTGTTCCAATCCGGGTGGAATCCTTTTTGCGGATCCGAATGTTCATAAAGATGCGTTCCGTCAAAAAAACCTATGGAGTGCTCATCCGTGGGGAAATGTGAGGGCACCCAGTCCAGAATCACCCCGATGTCATGTTGATGCAGATAGTCTATGAGATACATTAAATCCTGTGGGGTACCGTATCGACTAGTGGGAGCGAAAAACCCTCTTACCTGATAACCCCAAGAGCCATAAAATGGGTGCTCCATCAGAGGGAGAAACTGCACATGAGTGAAGGCCAACTTCTTTATATACTCTGCCAGCCTGGGGGCAAGTTCCCTGTAGGTCAGCCAACGATCGTCCTCTTCAGTCGCTCTCATCCACGACCCCAGGTGAAGTTCGTAGATCGAAACGGGGGAGTCCGGCGAGATGCGGCTGCCGCGGTTTACCATCCACTCCTGGTCACCCCAGGTGTAGTCCAAGTCCCAGACAATGGAAACGGTCTCCGGAGGCGTATCATTGTAAACGGCAAAGGGATCGGCTTTGTCCACCCGATAGCCCCGATAACGAGACACGATATGATACTTGTAACGGGCACCCTTGCCCACTCCAGAAATAAATCCTTCCCAGATTCCCGAGCGCCCTTTGGGTTGGAGGGAGTGACTATCCTTGCTCCAGTTGTTGAAGTCACCCATGACAAAAACCTTCTCAGCATCGGGCGCCCAAACTGCAAAGTAAGTTCCCTCTAGATCCCCTTTAGAGATCATGTGTGATCCCAGTTTTTCTTGTAAGCGAAAGTGACTTCCCTCGTTGAAAAGATAGAGGTCTTGCTCTGTAAGGAGGGTCATCTTTTTATTAGGGTCCGCCATGGTTTAATTTCAGCACCTTTTGCCTCGGTGTAATTCCGCGAAGGCTTAACATAGCAAATGTTGATTAGATTTAATAGTACATACAATTCAGCTGTCAGCTTTCAGCTAGAAGCAATTCAACTAGGCAACAGAATGATTACAAATAGTGCCTAGTGCCTACTGCCTAGTCCCTAGTTGGTTGCTGCCCACTGTCAGCTCCCTGCTGCCTGCTACAAGCCTGTCCTGAGCCTGTCGAAGGGCTGTGCGCTAGCAGCTGTATTTCCCCATGCCCCATGCCTCGAGCCTTAGGCCTATCAACTACCGCACGTCGTGCGATCCACAACCTGGGCCTGCTTTAAAAGCTTCTGGATGGATTGATCTTTTTTTAGCCACCCCTTGAGCTGCTCCAAGATAGCCTTCGAGTACTGGTTAACCTCTTCCGGCCTGGCGAGACGGAAATTGGTCCACATGCCCTCTTTTTCGCTCCGCACCAAATCAGCATCCTCGAGCAGCCGGAGGTGACGGGATACGCTGGGTTGGCTAATTCCCAGCACTGCTTGCATTTCGCAGACGCAAAGATCCCTCATCTCAAGCATTTTTAGAATCTTCACCCGGGGACCGTCCGCCGCAGCCTTCATGACTCTCAGATACTCTCTCATAAGGACCCTCATTCCATAGTTTTTTGAATATATAACTATATAGCTATGCAATGTCAAAACCTCAAATAAATAAAGTGACAGAATGTTTTGCCCTATTCTTGACAAAGGGATTTGTTGTGGTATACTTCATTACCCTACTAGCAAGGTATGATAATCGAAAGGGGGTGGTGACGTGGATATGGTCATGTGTGATGACGACATGTGTTGTTGTTGCCCTGACATGCTGAACGGTAGGGCGTGGGGCTTCTACCCGCAGGCGCATTCGCTGACCAGATCCTGCATGGCACCATCCCGAAGCCTCCCTAAAGTCTGATCGCCACGCAACGGGTTCCCGCCACCTTACCTTGATTAAGCAATCAGGACTACACCAGCCTTAAAGTCTTTTAGCCTAGACTTACGTGGATTAGAAAGGAAGATCATGAGTCCAGTACATGAGCCTTATGACAAAGATACCGAAGCCTGCCGCCTGGCCTTCGAGGTCAGTACTAAAATCCGTGACCAGCTGCCGCCAATCATCTCTGAGGTCGTTGCCTCCAGCCTTGATCCTGACCTATTCGCTCACGTGGATGCGGAACTTATTCCATCTACGGAACTGAGCGTCCAGGTCATTGAGCGAGCAAGACGGTTGCTGTTCCCAGGTTATTTCAACAGGCAGGTGTTGGATGCTAACCAGTTGGAATACGCTATTGGGGTTGAGGTTACCAGGCTCTTCGAGAACCTTTCTGAAGCAATTGCTTTGAGCATTCGACATGATTGCCAACGATACCAGCTGGTTTGTACTCATTGTCAAGAAAGAGGCCAAAGAGAAGCTGTCACCTTTTTAGAGCGGTTGCCAAAAATACGAAGGATTCTGACAACCGATGTTCAGGCTGCTTACGATGGTGATCCCGCTGCCAAGACCATCGATGAAGTGATCATAAGTTATCCAGGCGTACTGGCCATAACCATACACCGGATTGCTCACCAGCTCTGGGAGCAGGAAATCCCTCTGTTGCCGAGAATGATGTCAGAGTATGCACACAGCATAACTGGCATCGACATCCATCCTGGGGCCACAATTGGTGAGAGTTTTTTTATTGATCACGGCACCGGGGTTGTCATCGGGGAGACCACCAACATCGGCAAACGGGTGCGAATCTATCAAGGTGTAACCCTCGGCGCCCTCTCCTTGCCCAAGGAAGAGGTGGAGCAACTGCGGCACGAAAAGAGGCACCCCACCATAGAGAACGATGTCACCATTTACGCTGGCGCCACTATATTGGGGGGTGAGACAGTAATCGGGGCAGGATCTGTAATAGGAGGTAGTGTCTGGATTACTGCCTCAGTTCCCTCAGGAACCAAAGTTTTCTTAGCCCCGCCTAAACTGGTTTACAAAAATGCCAACTCTCCAGCCAAAGAGAGGTAGCGTTCAATGAAAATAAATACTGATATCGGTCATACCATCGGTGGTACCCCTCTGGTTCAGCTGAAAAATATTGCCAAGGGAATAGACACAACAATTTTGGCAAAGTTGGAATTCTTCAATCCATTGGGCAGTGTCAAGGACCGTATCGGGCGGAGCATGATCGAGGCCGCGGAGCTCGAGGGCAAGCTCAAACCTGAGGGGGTAATCATAGAGCCCACCAGCGGCAACACAGGTATTGCCCTGGCAATGATTGCTGCCAGTAAGGGCTATCGGCTGATTCTTACTATGCCAGAAACCATGACCATAGAAAGACGCAAATTACTTACAAGACTGGGGGCGGAGTTAGTATTAACCCCTGGGACTGAAGGTATGAAGGGTGCGATCAGCAAAGCGGAGGAATTGGCGGCCGCAACTCCCCATGCCTTCATGCCAGACCAATTTGCCAATCCAGCCAACCCAGCCATCCATCGGGAGACTACGGCACTGGAGATTTGGAACGACACGGACGGCGAGGTTGACATATTCGTCTCCGGAGTAGGTACCGGCGGTACCATCACTGGCGTGGCAGAGGTGATCAAAGCCAAAAAGCCTTCTTTCCAAGCCATTGCTGTTGAACCGTCTGAATCGCCGGTTCTCTCTGGTGGGCAACCTGGTCCGCACAGGATTCAAGGTATAGGTGCCGGCTTTGTGCCGGCGGTGCTGAGAGTAGATCTAATAGACGAGATAATCCAGGTAAATGCTGACCTCGCTGAAGAAATGGCTGCAAGATTGGCCAGGGAAGAAGGAATACTAGCCGGCATTTCGAGCGGCGCAGCCACTTGGGCTGCCCTGCAAGTGGCCAAGCGAGAAGACAACCGAGGCAAGACTATTGTGACGGTTCTGCCCAGTACAGGAGAACGGTATATTAGCACCTGGCCGTAGTCTCACTAGGCACTAGGGACTACGCACTAGGCACTACCCACTTCTTTCAGCCAAGAATTAGTGCTTAGTGCTTAGTGCCCAGTTTGCGCGCTGCGCAATGGAAGGGGGTGGTCTCATGCTATGGATAATGGTTAGCCCCGGTAGGGGTCTTAGAAATAAAAGGTTAAAGGATAAGAGAATGAATATATACAAGAGAGGAGACTTTCATGGCAAAGACCATCCAGGAAATCAATGAGAAAATAAAAAAAGGCAAGGCTGTTGTCTACACCGCCGAAGAGATCATCTCCGTAGTCAAGAGTAAGGGCGCGAAAAAAGCGGCAGCAGAAGTTGATTTAGTGACAACTGGTACCTTCGCGCCCATGTGCTCCTCAGGGGCTTACTTCAATATTGGACATTCCAACCCGCGAACTAAACTAGGCGGAGGCAGTGTCACTCTCAATGACATTCCGGTTTATGCCGGGTTCGCTGCGGTGGATTTCTTCGTAGGTGCCACAGCCATTCCCGACGACGACCCACGAAACAAGATCCATCCAGGCAAATTTCCTTACGGCGGCGGCCACCTGATTGAAGACTTGGTAGCAGGTAAGGATGCTAAACTCATTGGCCGTGCCTATGGTACCGACTGTTATCCTCGCCGTAAGCTCGAGACCTGGGTAAGGCTCGAGGATATGAACGAGGCAGTGCTGTTCAATATGCGAAACGGTTACCAAAACTACAACGTGGCGGTAAACCTGTCTGACCGTATGATCTATACTT
>CP070689.1:1925669-1931461 GCA_020353155.1 Deltaproteobacteria bacterium
TTCAAGAAACTGCCTCTTGGATTGAAAGTGGCCTCACAAAAGAAATAGGGAAGGGAGTTCTTAGGACTTTTTATCATTAAGGCTAACCTTTAACTCTAACACGGGTGCATTATGGGACTGGAAAAACAGGAAAAACGGAAAAGGGGAGCGCTGAGATGTCTAACCTCTTGCAGGGCGATGGCCATCGGGGCTTCGCTGCTATTTCTTTTGTACCTGGTGGGGTGTGTAAAGACCGTGCCCCCTGAGGACACCCCATCACGAGAGTCTAAAGCCTCGAAGATCGAGCAAGAAACCTCGGCAGCTGCCCCAACTGCAGAGGTAACAGCCTCCCCTGTTGTAGTGGCAAGGGTTCCTGCAGCTGTTGAACCTGAGCCGGAGGCAAACAAAGAAAAATCTCCTGCCCCACAACCGGCAAAAGAAGACGAAAATCTCGCCTTTCACCTTAAAAAGATTGAGGAGCCAGCCCCGCAAAAACCGGAGAAGGCTCCGGTTACTCCTAAAATCCTCGAAGATCAGACAATTGAAACCAAAATGCCCCAGAGGGTGGCCGAGCTGGCAGCCAAATCGAAGATGTACCATCCCGTCCATTCACCCATAAAGGAAGGCGAATCCTGTGTTTCAGCAAAATGTCACATTGAGATGACCAAGGTAAGATACGTTCACGCTCCAGTGGCAACTGGAGCCTGTTTGATCTGCCATACCAACATCAAAAAAGATCCTCCTTTCGGACTTGTCAGTACCGGTGTGGATTTGTGCTGGAGATGCCACAAAAACCAGAAGCTCTTGATCTTTCAAGCTAAATATTTGCATAAAATCGTAAAAGATGAAGGATGCATCGGCTGTCATGACTCTCATGGCTCCAAAACGACCAAGTTCCTTCTTAGCAAAGACGAACTTACCCTGTGTGTCGACTGCCACAAGAAGAAAACGGAAAAAGTGATGAAACAGATTGCCAGTGCCACGGTAGTTCATAAACCTGTGGCCGAGGGCAGGTGCGCCGGATGTCACGCTCCCCATGCCTCCAATTACAGCAAACTTTTAAAAGGAGGGCCCAAAGATGTGGCCCTTTGTTTCAATTGCCATACAAAAATGGAAAAACAAGCGCAGAATGCGGTCTACAAACACGGTCCTGTCCAGCAGGAGATGTGCAGCACTTGCCATGAACCCCACGCAGGGTATGTGGCCAAGAATCTGAAGTACAATTTTGACAAGAAGTTTTACAATCCCTTTGATCTCGAGGTTTATTCCCTTTGTTTCAGATGCCACAAGGAAACCGTGGTTTTGGACAAACGCACAACATACCTGACCAATTTTCGTAATGGAGACCGGAACCTTCATTTTCTTCACGTCAACCGGGAAAAGGGTCGTACTTGTGTTGCCTGCCACGAGGTTCATATGGGTTCTCAGAGGCGCCACATTCGCAAGCTCACCCCCTTCGGCACCTGGGAGATTCCTATAAATTTTACTCTGACGCCAACGGGTGGCAAGTGTTCGGCTAATTGCCACATCCCCAAAGAATATGATCGGGAAAACCCTGTAAAGCTAATGATAGATGAAGAAGAGAAAAACCTTGAGATGGTGAAAAAGTAGGGTTTAGGAGCCAGGAGTCAGGAGTGAGGAGAGAGAAACACAAGAACTGAAACCTGAAACCATTTTTATGAGAGGGCAGACTTTATGAGGAAGGCAAAAGTTCTTTCTTGGATTACTCTCACTCTCCTTATCATTGGCTCACACCTATCCTTGGCCACTGATATTGGGCATCATAAGCCAGGGGACAGCGTGCCAAATTTTGTCATCCGCACCATTGACGGCAACCAAATCAGCTTAGATGAGCAAAAGGGAAAGATAATAGTTCTGGCCTTCTGGAAGCAAGACGATGAGAAATCAAGCAAAATGTTGACCGACCTGTCCCGGATCAGCCAGGAGTTCCAGGACAAGGACGTGACCTTTCTGGCAGTAAACGGAGATAAGGCCTCAGATAAACAAATACGGGAAATGGCCCTCGCAAAAAAACTCACCTGCTTGTTTGCCAGTGACCCCGACTTGGCCGCATACAGCACTTTGGGCATCTTAGTGCTTCCCACCACTCTGATCGTCGGACCAGGAGGTAAGCTGGAATTCGTAGAGGACCTATACTCGCGAAATTTTTATACCCAGACAACAGCCTATGTAAGATTTCTTCTCGGAGAAATCAGCCAGGACCAGCTGAAGGCTGAGCTTGATCCAGGCAAGTCCGCAGAGGTATCGCCAGCCAGAATAAAAGCTGAGAGATACGTCAATATGGCACTGGTACTATTGGATCTAAAGGAAAAAGCCAAGGCCCGGCAGGCTCTAAAAAAGGCGGTGGAGATCGATCCCTCCTTTCCCGAGCCCCATCTGCTTCTGGCCGGCTTATGTTTGGAGGATAAAGAAGTCAGTGAGGCCGGGACTGAGTTGGGGCAGGCTATAGAACTCAATCCGAGCCCGAAGGAAGGAAAACTGCTCCAGGGGTTGACCTATGCCGGTCAGGGAGAGGACGGGCTGGCCGTAGCCGTTTTGCAGGAGCTGGTAGAAAACAATCCTCAACCACCACCTGAGGCCTACCATCAGATTGGCAAGATTTATGAGAAGCAGAATAAAACCTCCGAAGCACTGGCAGCTTATCAGACGGCCCTGGAACTCCTCCTCGCCAGGTAAATAGTCCGGGCGCAGGGTGGACCCGCTATGCGAATAAGATTTATCTATTATGCTTTTAGCATTTTTTTACTGTTCAGCCTGCCCGCTGAAGCCGGTCAAAATATTGTCACTGTCCATTATCCTGCCGAGCGGGCAGTCATGGAGTTCAATCTTTTAAGTATATCCCTGAGCCTACCTCAAGATTCTGCTGATTTAATAGAAATAGAAGTAAATAGTAAAATTAGAGCGAGTATAGTTCCGCGCCGGAAATTCGAATGTCTCACTGTTCCATTGGAGCTCGGCATAAATGAGCTAAGTATAAAAGCCAAGAAAGAAGATAAAATTGTAGATGATGTTGCTTTAAATGTTTTTCGCAGGTCGGATCTTGTTAGCAAATATGCGAAGCCCCCGGCTGGTTTCGAAAAAAATTATTTTCATATGAAGGACCATTCACAGTGTGCCACCTGTCATCATGTATTGGAGCCCACGGAAGCTGACAACGAGGCCATAAATATAGAGGCCTACGCTGCTGAAGTATCAGAGAAAAAGGCTGTTGTCCCCAGCGAATCCAGTTGCTACTCCTGTCACCGGGAAATTACCTCCTACTCATTTGTTCACGGGCCTAATTTCGTCTGGAGTTGCCTCACATGTCACGATTCCCAGGCAGAGCCAAAGTACTCCATTAAATACCCGGTTCCAGAATTATGTTACAAATGTCATGTAGAGCAAAAAAAACGAAGGAGCGGCAAAAAGAGCTATCATGCGCCCTATATTACGGAAAAATGCGGTATATGTCACAACCCCCATGCATCAGAAAACCCTTGTAGGCTTGACCAACCCATCTGGCTTCTTTGTGTAGCCTGTCATCCTGATCATGGTGACGGCAGGCATGTCATCGCAGCTTATTTCTGGGGAACCAGGCATCGCAAGCATCCAACCCACGGGGTTCCAGACCCTTCAAGAAAGGGACATGAACTCACCTGTGCAAGCTGCCATGATGCCCATGCATCCGACTCCCCCAAATTCATCACCAAATATGACACCAGGAGCTTTGATTTATGTATGAAATGCCATATGAAGAATAAACACTAAGGGGATTTCCAGATTGACGATTCACTCATTTCATTGACAAATTGAATTATTTGGGCTTTAGTTGGTTCTGCTTGATAGCATTTCACTCTGAGGATTCAGCAGAAAGCTGAAAGAACCTCTCGATTGGGGGAGTAAATGTCAAAGGAGGACGCCATAGAGGTTGAGGGGACGGTGGTGGAGACGCTGCCCAATGCCATGTTTCGGGTGGAGTTGGCCGACGGCCACCTTGTCCTGGCCCATATCTCAGGAAAAATGCGCAAGTATTACATCAAGATCGTTGCCGGAGACAAGGTGACAGTTGAACTGTCACCCTATGATTTGACCCGAGGACGGATTACTTTTAGAGCTAAATAGAAGTTATTTTAGAAGGTAAGGAAAAATTACTCAAAATTTTTTCACTTGATCCCTGTATTTTTTTGTATTATATGAAACGTTTTCGTTCGCAAGTCGGCTGGGCTTTTGAGGAAAGTTTCCTTTGCCAGGGTGGCGGCCTGAGACTTGGAACAACACTTTTTGAGGAGGTCAACACGGTGGCAGAAGGAACTGTTAAATGGTTTAGTGAGCAGAAGGGTTATGGCTTTATTGAGCAAGATGAAGGAGGAGACATATTTGTTCATCACTCCGAAATCAACATGCCCGGTTTCAAAACCCTTTCTGAAGGTGACCGGGTGAGCTTCGAGGTGGGGGAAGGCACCAAAGGGCCCGCGGCCAAGAACGTAACGAAGCTCTAGTTGCCAGCATCACACTTATAACGGGCATCTCGTGTGGTTAAGAAGAGATGCCCTTTGTGTTTTATGAAATCATGAGGTTTTTATACCTTTAGGCTCAAAGAGCCATGAAAGGTGGGACAAATTGCCTAGTTTTGAAAGCAGGTTGCGGCAACTTAAGAAAGACTTTCAGAGGAATGTTGGACCCTCCATCAGGAGACATCGTTATTATCTGAGCAAGGGTGAAAGAAGCAGACTTAAGCACGAGAAAGCTATAAAGCGCTTGAACAAAAAAAGGTCGAGAAGAGTTTACCCATAGGACTCAACCAAATGTGAGTCTGATCTCCAAGAATTCGCTCATCCTCCAGATAACCTCTGAGATAAAAACGGCTGACCATGAGTATGGCCAGCCGTTTTGTTCTTTGGCGTCCCCAAGAGTATTTAATTGTCTCAGCCTCCTCTGAGGCTCCGGATGGCGAGGCGGGCGAGAAGGGTTAACAGAGAAGGGAGATTGCACGGAGATGTTAGAATTAAATATTGGTCATGTGCTGATATACCGGCCAACAACAACCTAGAAAAAGGCTGAAATCTTGGTTATATCTTCTCCCAAAATGAGAGTGTGAATATCATGGGTTCCCTCGTAGGTGTAAAGGCTCTCCAGGTTACACATGTGGCGAATAATCCCATACTCGATACTAATACCGTAGGCACCCAGCATGTTTCTGGCCACCCGGGCAATTTTCAGCGCTTCGTTGACATTGTTCATTTTGGCCATGGAAATATGTTGATGTCGCCACTTGCCAGCGTCTTTCAATCGTCCCACCTGTAAAGCAAGCAACTGCATCTTAGAGATCTCAGTCAACATCTTCACCAATTTTCTTTGAGTCAACTGGAAGGATGCGATGGGTTTTCCAAACTGAATCCGCTCTTTGGAATAACGTAAGGCCCTGTCGTAGCAATCCATGGCCGCTCCAATGGCACCCCAGGAAATGCCGTAGCGTGCTTCGTTCAGGCACATCAAGGCACATTTGAGCCCGTTTGCTTCAGGCAACCTATTGGACTCGGGGATTCGCACATCTTCAAAAATGAGCCCCGAGGTAACCGAGGCCCTCAAGGACATTTTTTGCTCGATGGGAAAGGTGAGGAAGCCTTTCGTTCCTTTTTCCACCAGGAATCCTTTGATCCCCTCGTCAGTTCTGGCCCACACCACAGCCACATCCGCGATGTCGCCGTTGGTGATCCAGAGCTTTGAGCCATTGATGACCCAGTCTTCGCCATCTTTCTTGGCCTGGGTTTTCATGCCGGCAGGGTCTGAACCATGATCCGGTTCGGTGAGCC
>CP070689.1:1931561-1958771 GCA_020353155.1 Deltaproteobacteria bacterium
GAGAGCAATCGTAGTAGTCTGGACTGGGTGATCTTGGCCAGTAACGGCCATGGTTTGTCGGGTATGTCTTTTGCATTTCTTATTGGCCGAATCTAGCTCTTCTTTTGCTGCTCTCTGTGCTACTGCAGCAGTGAGGACGAACCAAGAATGGTGGAGATACGCTTCCAGGGACGGGGTGGCCAGGGTACTGTGGTGGCCACCATTCTCCTGGCTAAGGCTTTTTTTCGGGATGGCTACTACGTGCAGAGCTTTCCTCTCTTTGGAGTTGAGCGTAGAGGAGCTCCGGTAGAGGCTTATTTGCGTTTAGACCGCAAAGAGATCCTCATAAGAACCAATGTTTACACCCCCGACCATGTTGTCGTTCTAGATAAAACTCTTCTAGAGTCCATTGATGTCACCGTCGGCCTCAAAACTGGAGGCTGGATAATGATCAATGGACCCGAAATTCCTGGTTTCCTCAAATCATGGTCTGGTTACAAACTCGCCCTGGTCGACGCCACTCACATTGCCCTCAATAATGGCTTAGGGACTCGCACCCACCCTATTGTCAATACCCCGATGATGGGAGCACTTGCCCGAGTGTTGGGCATGCCAAGCATGGAAGCCATCTCCAAAGCAATCCGAAGAGAGGTGCCGAGCAAGCCGAAAGCAAACGTGAAGGCAGCGGAGATGGCCTATGAACAAGTACAATTGTTGGGACCGGTTGAAGAAACAAAAATATCGAATCCTTAAGTCTAAACTAAGTTTTTAGTGTAAATTCGAAATTCGAAATTCGAAATTTTAATGATTTTCCGCAGGCAATAAGGCTAAACGAGGATAGACACACATGGCCTCGCAACAACCATTAACCACTCGCTCTCCCCTGATTATACCTTGTTCCTATCTAACAACGGAGGGCAACAAGACGGGCTCGTGGCGTTTTCTCAGGCCCCAGTATGAGGAAAAAACCTCTCCCTGTAGCTCTGCCTGCCCCAGCGGGGAGGATATAGCCCGCATTCAAATGCTAACCGCCCAAGGATCTTTTAAGGAGGCGTGGGAGACAATCTTAATGGAAAACCCCTTCCCCGGGGTATGCGGGCGTGTTTGTTACCATCCCTGTGAACTGCAGTGCAACCGCAGGGAGTTCGACGAAACCATTGCCATTCACACCATAGAACGCTTTCTTGCGGACACCGCAAGTCGCTATGAACTAAAGTTTGGACTGGATAAACTGCCGGAAAAGAAACAAAAAGTAGCTGTTATAGGCTCAGGACCCAGTGGCCTAGCCGCTGCCTATTTTCTGGCACTTTTGGGATATCAGTCAGATGTCTTCGAAGCCCTGCCCGAGCCTGGCGGTGTCCTTAGGTGGGGTATCCCACATTATCGATTACCTCCAAATATCCTTAATGAAGAGGTATCTCGCCTCCAGGATTTCGGTGTCCGTATCCACTGCAGCAAACCCGTGTCTCGCAAGTTCCTCAAGGAAGCAAAAAATAACTATGACGCTATATTCCTCGGCTGTGGCCATTCCCAGAGCCTCCCCCTTTCAATTCCAGGGGAAGATCTGCCTGGGGTGAAAAACGGTCTCGACTTTCTCAAGAAGATACGAAGGGGTGATATCCCAGCTCTTCGGGGAACAGTGGCAGTCATTGGCGGCGGCAATACGGCCATAGACGCGGCCCGCTCTGCAGTCCGGTTAGGTTCCAAGGTTATTCTGGTATATCGCCGCAGACAACAAGACATGCCTGCCTTCGCTGAAGAAGTGGAGATGGCTTTAGAGGAGGGTATTGAAATCCGGGAACTAGAAACTCCCGTAGAGATAGAATCGCAAAAGAAAGATTTAGTGGTGACCTTGCAAAAGATGCGGGTGGCGCAGGAGGATCCTCAGGGCAGAGCCCGGATCAAACCAGAGGGTAAGAAAAGGAAAAAAATTCGTGTCCAACACCTGTTAATTGCGGTGGGCAGTTCAGCTGCCGAGGATTGGTACGATCTCCCCGGCAAAAAAAGGGGCGTTATTAAGCTCAACAATTGTGTCCTGGTGCACAGGAGCCGGGAACCTGCCCTGGTTTACGGGGGCGATTTGACCGCGAGCATCAAGAGCGTTGTGCACGCTGTGGCCTCCGGCAAAGAGGCTGCCATGGCCCTAGATGTCCTTTTCAGAGAAGGACCGGGTACAATAGAAAGCACGCTAAAAGCCTGTCTCGTTGGTATCGGACCATCTCTTTCAATGGAAATCTACCTGGGCGGGCCTCGAGTGAAGCGCAGCCACAGTATTGTCTCTTACGACAACCTCAATACTGATTATTTTCGTTTTGCTCCTGCAATTAGTCAACCTCGTCTCTTGCGTGAGGAGCGGCTCCAGTCATTTGCCGAAATCAATCTTAAGATTGGTGCCAGCCTCGCCATTCGCGAGTCTGAGCGCTGTTTCAACTGTGGTATCTGCAACCAGTGCGATAATTGCCAACTTTTTTGTCCCGAAATCGCGGTCATTAGGGACCAAAACCCCCAAGGCCGTCACATCAATTATGAATACTGCAAAGGCTGTGGCCTTTGCGTAGTGGAATGTCCCCGCAATGCTATGGCGTTGGAGGAGGAACGCTCATGAAACAGGTCCTGGAAGGAAGTCATGCTGTGGCAGAGGCGGTGAGGTTGGCCAGGACTCAGGTGATTTCAGCCTACCCCATAACCCCCCAAACCCACATCGTAGAGCGTCTGTCGGAATACTGTGCCGACTCCACTCTGGCCGCCAGGTTCCTGCGGGTGGAGAGTGAGCATTCAGCCCTGGCTGCCTTGATTGGTGCTGCCACTTGCGGGGTAAGGACTTTCACCGCCACCTCGTCGCAGGGACTTGCCTTGATGCACGAGCTTCTCCACTGGGCCTCTGCAGCTAGACTGCCAATTGTCATGGCCAATGTAAACCGGGCCATGGCTCCTGGTTGGAATATTTGGGCCGATCAGACCGACAGTTTAGCCCAGCGCGACACGGGTTGGATCCAGCTTTATTGTGAGCACAGTCAAGAGGTTTTGGACACCACCATTCAGGCTTTCCGTCTGGCGGAGTGGCTTAACTTGCCGGTAATGGTAAATCTAGACGCCTTTTTCCTTTCCCATACCTATGAACCTGTTGACCTACCCAAACAGAATGTTGTCGACCGGTTTTTGCCTCCATACCAGCCCAGATTTCAGCTTGATACTGAATACCCATGTGCTTTCAATCAATTGGCCCCACCCAATATCTATATGGAAATGCGACACAACATTCAGACTGCCATGGATGAGGGACTAGCCTTCTTTGATCAGGTGGAAGACGAGTTCGAGGATATTTTCGGCCGACGTTACGGCTCGCTTGAAGCTGTCCACTGCAAAGATGCCGAGGTCATTCTGATCACCTCCGGGACGGTAACCAGTACCAGCCGGCAAGTTCTGACCAAACTCCGTAAAAAGGGTGAGAAGGTAGGGCTTCTAAAAATCAAACTATTTCGCCCTTTCCCGTTGAAGGCTATCAGAGAACTCACTGCGTCAGCTAAGAAAGTTGCCGTGGTCGACAGAAATTTCTCTTTCGGTGCCAGCGGGATCTTTGCCCAGGAGATACGGGCAGCTCTCTGCAATCATCCGGGCCACCCCCTGGTTTATGGTTATGTTGCGGGGTTAGGTGGCCGTGACGTCACCACAGCAGTGGTAGAAGAGATCTACCGGCTCACCAAAGGCAATGATATGCCACAACAAGAATCCATTTGGGTGGGACTGCACGAGGTGGATCATGCAATTGGACAATCTTGAGCGCGAATATATGTGCCCGGGCCATGTGGGCTGCCCTGGATGCGGTGCCGCCATTGCCATGCGTTTCGTTCTAAAGGCACTGGGCGAAAAAACTATAATGATCATCCCTGCCTGTTGCTGGTCTATTATTGCCGGTCCCTATCCCCAATCGACTTTAAAAATACCCGTGCTTCATACGGCCTTTGAAACTGGCGGAGCCGTTGCCAGCGGGGTGCGGGCGGCAGAGGACATTAAAGGAGACAGTGAGACTACAGTGGTGACCTGGGCTGGTGACGGAGGCACTTTTGACATCGGATTCCAAGCTTTGAGCGGCGCCGTAGAACGGAACGAAAATTTCATCTACTTCTGCTATGACAATGAAGCCTATATGAACACAGGTGTTCAGCGGAGTTCTTCTACCCCTTACGGTGCCTGGACCACCACCACACCCGGGCAGCAGTGGAAAAGATTGCGCAAGAAAAACATTGTGGAGGCCCTGGTAGCGCACCGTATTGCTTATGCCGCCACTGCCAGCATTGCCTTTCCCGAGGACCTGATACGCAAGGTTACAAAGGCGAAATCCATTACTGGTGCCAGATTTATTCATATTTTCTCCAGCTGTCCTACTGGTTGGGGTATGCCTTCGGAGATGTCAATCAAGATTGCCAGAATGGCGGTCCAGACCAATATCTTTCCCCTATATGAGGTCGAAGAGGGTATAAGATACACAATTAATTTTACCCCCAAAGGCTATCTGGTGAACGAATATTTCCGCCTTCAGGGAAGGTTCAAGCATCTAAACGAGAAAGATCTTGCTCACATCCAGGAAATGGTGGACGAGGACTGGAATTTGCTGCTTCGTAAAGCCGGTAGTCGTCCGGAAATTTCTTGACCAGTAAAAATTTTTGGGACAACAAGCTAGCAGGACCGTCATTCCCGCGCAGGAGGGGATCCAGGCGGGTGGGTAATTTGAGTAATCATTGAAGCGACCGTAACTGATTGAGCTTGCTACCTGGTATTGAGCAAGTTAAGATCAGTCATTAGGTTCTCACCACATTGGCAGGTAATAGGAAACGGCAAATGAAGCGGGCTCTTTATCTTCGTGTCTTTCTTGTGGTTCTTTTCGTAGTCCCTTTAGCAATACCCGCTTGGGCTGGAGAAGACCCGTTGAACGGACCGTGGGATAGCCCCGCTTACAGAGAGCTGGTACAAAAGGAGAAGGAAACCATAAGAAACACTTCAATGTCGTCACCTTTTTTTATCTCACTTCTCAATTTTTTTTCGAAAGTAATCTCCCCTGTTGATGGTGATCGTTGTCCGAGTTATCCCACCTGCGCTGCTTACAGCAAGGAAGCGTACAAGAAGCACGGCGCTCTCGTCGGTACGCTTATGACAGTGGATCGACTTTTTCACGAGGCTGACGAACCTAGATTCTCACCAACCGTTGAGGTCCACGGGGTGGGGCGCATCTACGATCCAGTGTCAGCTAACGAGTTTTGGAAGCGACAACACAAGAGCACTCAGTAGCCAGTAGCCGGTAGCCAGTATCCAAAGAGGCGCACGGCTCAAGGCTCAGGGCGCAAGGAAAGAGAATTAGTCTTTTGCTGCCTTGTGCCTTAGGCCTTGCGCCTTTTGCCTTTTACTCTATGCTCTATGCCCCATGCTCTATGCCCTCCCAAATCCGCAATCCGAAATCCGCAATCTAAAAATTGACTCTGATGCAATTAAGTTGCATAATTTGGAGTAATAAAGTTGGCTCTGACCGAGACCGGAGAACCTGGCTTCCAGGATTAGGAGAACAAGGCAGTGGAGCTTTGAAAAAACCACTTGTCATCGGATTCCTGCTTATATTCATTTGCTTTGCACAAGACGCTTTAGCTCGCCCTCTCAGGGTCTTTGTGAGCATTTTGCCGCAGAAGTACTTCGTGGAGAAGATTGGCGGCGATCTGGTTGAGGTGAGCGTAATGGTCGAGCCGGGAGCCAGTCCCCACACCTACGAACCCAAACCCAAGCAAATGGTGGCCCTGGCAAATACTGATATCTATTTCGCCATTGGCGTGCCCTTTGAGACAACCTGGCTTGAAAAAATCGCCGCCACAAATCCCAACATGCTCGTGGCACAAACGGAAGGCGGCATAAAAAAAATACCCTTGAAGGGACATCATCATGAAGGACGAGAATTAGGGCGGGACCATCACGGTATCAAGGATCCTCACGTGTGGCTCGCCCCTCCCCTGGTCATGATACTGGTAAGGAATATTTTTCAGGTTTTCCTAAAAGTTGACCCTGCTAATAGCTCAGTGTATGAAAAAAACTATAATAGTTTTATCAGAGAACTTGTGGGGCTCGATGCAGAAATTCGAGCAGCATTTGAGGGGAAGGGTAAGAATTTCGAGTTTATGGTTTTTCACCCTGCCTGGGGCTACTTTGCCCAAGCTTATGGACTTGAGCAAGTTCCCATTGAGCTTGAAGGAAAACAACCTAAGCCGGCGGAGCTTCAGTACCTTATTAAATACGCCAAAGAACGGGATATAAAAGTAATCTTCGTCCAGCCTCAATTTTCATGGCAGACAGCCCGAGCGATTGCAAAGTCCATAGACGGGCAGATCGTTTTTGTAGACCCCCTGGCTGCTGACTGGGATACGAATCTTCGTCAGGTGGCCTCTAAGTTTAAATCCGCTCTCAAGTGAGGTGTCAGATGAGAGATGCTATTATAGAGATTAGAGATCTTTGGTTTTCTTTTAACTCCATCCCGGTTCTCAAGGAAGTGAACCTTACAGTTCGCAGAGGGGATTTCATCGCCCTGTTAGGTCCTAACGGGGGAGGCAAGACTACACTGCTTAAACTGATGCTTGGTCTGTTGAGGCCGGATCGTGGCAGCATTAAAGTTTTTAATGAGCCAGCGGGTAAATCCACCCACCGCATTGGTTACATGCCCCAGCACCTTGATTTTAATCAGAGTTTTCCTATATCGGTGCTCGATGTTGTGCTCATGGGTAAACTTAGGCCCGGCAAAGGATGGTCTCGTTATTCCCATAAAGACAAGCTTGCCGCCCAAAAGGCAATGGAGCAGATGGAGATGTGGGAGTTTCGCAATCGCCGTGTGGGTGAACTTTCTGGAGGCCAACAACAGAGAGTCTTCATTGCCAGAGCCCTGGTGGATGAACCGGAGGTGCTCTTCTTGGACGAACCTACGGCCAGCGTAGATACCAAGCACCAAACAGATCTTTTCGACATCCTCAAGGAACTCAATAAGACTGTCACCATTATTGTGGTTAGTCATGATGTGGGGATCGTCTCCAGTCACGTGAAATCAGTCGCCTGTGTCAATCAGCAGCTTTTCTATCACGACGATTCCGAGATAACTCAAGAGATGTTGGAGATGGCCTATCAATGTTGTCCGGTGGACCTGGTTGCCCACGGCATGCCCCACAGAGTTTTGCAGGAGCACGAGGATAACGATTGAAGATTTTAGATTGCGAAACCGGGAACCCGCCCGAAGGGTGGAAGTCAGAAGGACAATTGTGAACTTGAAAAATAGAAGTTAGGACTTGAAAAATGCTCGAAGCCCTTCAGTTTGAATTTATGAGAAATGCTCTTTTGGCCGGCCTCCTCACAAGCGTCGCTTGTGGGGTCATCGGTACCTTTGTGGTAGTAAACCGCATTGTCTTTCTCTCCGGAGGTATTGCCCATGCTGCCTATGGCGGAATTGGCCTCGCCTTTTTCTTTGGCCTCCCTTTTGTAGTTGGAACCATGGGCTTCGCCCTCTTGGTAGCCATGGTGATGGCGGTGGTAACCCTTAAAGCGAGACATCGCTCTGATACCATCATTGGGGTACTTTGGGCGATAGGGATGGCTCTAGGGGTAATTCTTCTCGATCTCACCCCTGGCTATAATGTTGATCTTATGAGCTTTCTTTTTGGTAGTATACTGACTGTTCCCACATCCGATCTTTGGCTCATGCTTGTTATGAACATCCTGATCCTCTTAACTGTGGGCTATTTCTACAATGATTTTCTTGCACTTTCTTATGACGAGGATTTTGCCAAGGTTAGAGGAGTCCGGGTAGAGGTCCTTTATTTTCTTCTCCTGGCAATGGTAGCTCTTTCTGTTGTAATGATTATTAGGATTGTTGGTCTAATCCTAGTGATCGCCTTGTTGACCATTCCGCCATATATTGCCGAGAAGTACTCTGGTTCTCTGCGAGCCATGATGTTCCTCTCCTTCCTTCTGAGCTGCTTTTTCACCATGGTGGGGCTTTGGATCTCTTACTTTTTCAATCTTACTTCAGGTGCCACTATCATAATGGTGGCGGGGGTGTGTTTCTTCATTTCGTTGTTTTTGGAGTTGCTGAGAACAAGAAGACCGTTCTCAAGTGGGAACTAGAAGGGGAGATTTACCATGTGTCATCAATGTGATTATGAGCTTCTTCTTGAAGACAGCGGATTGGGCCGGACAACTAATCGACTCCGCGTGCTTGAAATTATTGGAGAATGGTCTCATCCCCTAAGTGCTCAGGAGATTATCGAGGAACTCAACAGGACCCAAGAGGTTAATCGGGTGACGGTTTACCGTATCCTGGAGCTTTTGGTGGAAAACAAGCTGGTTGAGCGCATTAGCGCAGGCGATCGCTCATTCCGTTATGGTCTCGCCCCGAATGCCAATCATCAGCCGCACTCGCATTTCTATTGCGTCGAGTGCGGTGAAATGGAATGCCTCAGTCCAGAACAAGTCAACCTGGACACCCAGTTCCTCAAGCGTTCTTTCCTGGGCTTAATCGAAAGGGTCGAAGTTCGTTTTGACGGTATTTGCGAGGATTGCCGAAGGCTGTAAGGGAGCGCTCAGTCCAGGTATTTCAGCTAGTATTTCCTACTCTTCTTTGTCGGGATAACGTTGCTGGATTGACCGCATCACATCAATTGAGGATAAAAAGACCCGAATAAGTTCAGGGTCAAACTGCTCGCCTGCCCCATTTTCCATGGTCTCTAGTATGTCGGCCTCGTCCCACGCATCCTTATAAGCCCTTTTGGATGCGAGGGCATCATAGACATCGGCTATAGCCACAATTCTGCCGAAGAGAGGGATCTCATCACCTCTCTTGCCCCTCGGTTTGAGTTGTTCTATGGAGAAACTCAATCCTGGTCCAGCGGTGGTCAAATCGACATGTCCGGGATAGCCCTTGCCGTTCCACCACTCGTGATGACTCATGGCGACTTGAGCTGCGGCTTCGTCGAAATCGGACTTCTTGTCTATAAACAGCCGGGCACCGAAAAATGTGTGTTGCTTCATGATCTCAAATTCTTCCTCAGTAAGTCGGGCAGGCTTTTTCAAAATCTGATCCGAGATAGCAACTTTGCCCACATCGTGGAGCATAGCTGCCATCCGCAGCACATCGCGTTTAGTTTGGATCTCCTTTGCGGAAATGTTTTTTTCCTTTGCCCATCTTTCGTATATCTCCACTGAGTATGCGCCAACTCGGTTGACATGGGCCCCAGTCTCTTTGGGATCACGGAGCTCGGCCATCCTGATCATCCGCAATATCAGAGTACGGGTCATTTGCGCCCTTTCTAGGGCCACGGTGGCCATACTGGCGAAATGCACCATCATCCTCTCGTCTTCCTCTGAAAAAGGTATGATATTTCCCTGTTCGTTCTGAGCATTGATAATCTGCAGTACTCCGATGACCTCCTCGCGCACGGTTTTTAGGGGGACCGCCAGGACCGAGTGGGTTTCATAGCCAGCGGTTTCATCAAATCTCTGATCGAAGCGGTAGGGTACTGTGCTCTCAAGCCTGTAGACATCCTGAATGTTGAGGGCCTGACCCGTAACCGCAGAATAACCGGCTATGCTGCTCTTATCTGCTGGTATGGTGAAGATATTGTAGATTAGCTTTGCTCCCTCCGGTAGCCTCTCCTGCAGGGTCGAATTCTGAGTATAGGTAAAGCGCAGTTGATCTTTGTCTCGGATATATATGGATCCGGCATCGGCATTTACAACACGCCGAGCCTCTGTAAGTATGTGTTCCATCAGAATGTCAAGGTCTTTGACCTGATTGAGCTCGGTACCCAGTGTGGTCAGGACTTCTAGTTTTTGCTTTTCTGTAAGCATAGGTATAAGCTCCAGGATTAACAATTCATAGGACCAAGCTTAAGTTTGCTTTTTGGTCCAAAGCATTTCCGGCTGATTCTTAAATCTGATCTCGCCTCCATTGGCAGCAGAGTAATAAAAGGAGAACTCGAATTTTCTTCCAGATGGAATGGTGTAGTAGATGATGTACAAGGTTTGCCCCTCTGACTCGGTCTTTTTTACACCGACTATAGGGTATACATCGAAATCGAGGTACCCTAATCCCTGTTCGAATATGACCGTGTTTTCCTTGATCTCGAAGGGGCGATCAGAATAGTTCGGATCCTTTGTCTCCCAAACCCCAATCAATTCTTCTGGGACAGTAAAAATTTGTCCACATTGCACCCCGATCATCAGTGCTAGCAACGCGAACAATAATGCTAAGCTGGTCCTTGGTCTCATCTGACTCGCTCAAAAGAGCTTATCTGCTTAATAATTAAACTAGTACACCTGCTGAAGCAATGCCATTATCTATCTGCCGCAGCTTCCGCTTGGCTTTGCAACTCCATATCTTCCTGGGCCATGACCTCAAGGAAGGCCTTGACCACAATCGGGTCGAACTTCGTGCCGGTATCTTCTCTTATGAAACTGATTACCTTTTCCCGAGGTAAACCGGCGCGGTATGGCCGGTCCGAAATGAGAGCATCATAGTGGTCGGCCACGGTAAATATGCGGGCCCCCAGGTCAATTTCCTCACCCTTGAGTGCATCGGGGTAGCCTGAGCCATCATAATATTCATGGTGATGCAACACCACGGGTACGATCCCGGCATAGGCCTCGATTGGTTCGAGGATCCGTGCTCCAATGCGCACGTGCTCACGCATGAGCTGATATTCCTCATCGGTCAGTTTGCCTGCCTTGTCCAGGATTTCAGGGGGAATGCCGATCTTGCCTATATCGTGGAGCAGGCCACCTCTGTGCAGATCATCCAGTTTGTTCTGGTCCAGCCCCATAGCCTGGCCGATTTTCAAGGCTAGTTCAGTCACCCGCTCAGAGTGACCAGCCGTCCAGTTCGACTTGGCATCTATGGCCCTGGCCAAAGCGTAAAGTGTGCCCCAGTTTAGTTCATCCAACTCCTCAATGAGTCTGGCATTTGAAATGGCCACTGCCACCTGATCGGCTAATTGCCGAGCCTGAACTGTATCTTCCTCATTTAGGGCCTCTGGCTGAAGGTAGCCTAAAACAATCAAACCAGACAATCTTCCGCCAACGAACATAGGTAGAGTTAACAAGAGCTCCACATCTAACTCCGCCAGGGGCGACAGATATTCAGGGAACTCTTTTGGGATGTCTAACAGCAGTTGTTCTGGATGATCTTCGAGTTTCTCGATATCTTCTGTGTTTAGCCTAACAGGTGCCAGCCAATTCTCACCCTCAGACTGACCGTACTGGATATGCATCAGCCCAGCATCCGAGGATTCAGCATCAAACAGGGCCAAGGCCACACAATCACAAGGGAAAAGCTCTCGCATCCGATTTAGTATGGTGTCCACAATTCTTCTGGTGTCCAAAGCAGAGAGAATGGAGCGGTCGATCTCATTCATTGTGGTCAGGGCATTGAATTGTTTACCCAATCTACTGGCCATGGCATTGAACGATTCCGCCAGTTCTTGAAATTCATCTCCACTGTTGACCTTAACCCTGCTGCTAAAGTCTCTCGCGGCAATTCGCTTTGTCCCCTCCTGCAATCTCTCCAACGGGACCAGATTCCTGCGGATCTGACTAATACTCAAGAGCAACACCACCCATAAGGCCAAGAGGACAACCAGGGGGAAGATATGCTTGAACCTTGCCATGGGTGCCAGCACGTGGGCTTTGGATTCACAGAGCACAACGACCCACTTGGGCAAAAGAAACTCCTTTTCCATGTATAATGATAAAAATCTTCCTACATATTCTTTCTCTCCCCGTCTCCACTCAAATTGTCCCGAGTGCGTTGCCATCATGTTTTCCACTTCCCCCTGGGGAAATGGAGTCGGCCCTGACACTGTACTGAGGAGTACCCCTCCATTGTGATCCAGAACCAACAACTCGGTCATTGGTGGCAGGGGATTCTCCTCTCCTCTGCGCCAGAGGTAATAATCGCTCACCCGTGCCACCAGGAGTCCCTTGCCAGGATCTGTCTGATCGAGCAACCTCCGCATGAAGATTACTGCAGGCCGGTGCGACCTAATCTTAGCAGTTACCAGGGTTTTGCCCTCCCGCAAATGCTCGGCTTCCCCTTTGGTTTCAGGCAACGGCTGGGGCACAAAGTCTATTAGTGGTGCGGTTTCTCCAGAGTCCATCACTAGTGCCAGTCCCTCGAATCTTTCTTTCAGCCGCTCACTAATTTCCAGCGTGGGAGTCTGAAAGCCTGAACCATCTCCCAGATTGGAAGCCACCATTTCCATGCCAGCCTCGAGAAACAGCAACCGCTCAAAGAGGTGCATGCTCATGGCCTTGGCTGCCTGCTCAAGTCGCTCCTGGCTCTGTTTGTTGAGCTGTTTTGTCACATGTCGAAAGGAAAGGACGGCGAGGACTGTTATGGGCAGGAGGGCACAGGAGATGAAGAGGAGAAAAATTCTTCTCGCCACTTTACTGCGCAGGAATGTTTTGTCAATTTTCATGAGCTAAAAATAATCAGTATTTGGTGCCTTCGCCTACATATCTTCCATTGGCAGCCCGGACAATGTCGTCAGCTCCAGATCCTTTTGTGACCTGGTTGTTGGTCGGTACTTGCTTATCAGGCCCCACGCTATAAAGGTCAAAGTCGTCGTTGAGGGGATTAAAGCTGCGGTCCCTCCGGCAAAACTGTGGTTTTTTGTCTCCCGCTTTAGGTCCATCCTCGAGGTTCCTATACTTGTAAGGTGTTCCCCACGGATCAGGGAAGTTGTCCCGGCCGATTTCCACAAGGCTGGTCCACGGATCCACAGAACAGGGGAACCTGCCGAACTCTGTCTTGTAAAATATTATCTCCTTTTCCAGCCCCCTGATCTCCGTAGCTGCCCGGGCCACATTGCCCTTATTGACGTAATCCTGAGCTACCGGCACCGCAATAGCAACCAGAGTTGCGATTATGGCCAAGCTGATGGCCAACTCCACTATGGTAAAGCCACCGGATGACAATTGCTGGTTCCTCGACCGCGTAGGAGTAATGTTCCTTAGGGTCTGTGAGAAAAAGAAACATAAAGACACGGAATTTAATCCATTTTGGCCCATAGTAAGAGGGCAGTGCCAACGAGGTAGTCAGCTCTCTTCGACGAGGAGTCAATCTTTGTACACTCTCTCCTTCGTCGTGCAATTAACTCACCATACCAGTCTATTCAGTGCAAGAAGGAGAAAAACAGCAAGAAACATACCATCCTGTTCAACCCCTGTCTACCCCGCCAAACACCAAGGGCTAAAGACCAATTACATGTTTAACCCATTGAGATTAAACAGTAAAATCACATTGTCTTTTTGAGACCTTCGATTTACTTAGGACCTACCCTGAGTTCGTCGAAGGAGTGAATTCCGCCAACAATCCCCCCCAGATCTAGGAACAACAAAATTCTTCGTCGTCTCGCCATTGGCGGTACTACTCAGAATCTCCCGCAAAGCTATCTTCTCCATTGGCAGCATTGGAAATGGATTTTGGCATAGGTATGTTTAGTTTTAGGAAAGATTTTTTTGAATATAGCTCTTAATATCAAACTTCCGCTTGCATCCTTGGTAGCTCATGTAGCGAATCTTGCCGAAGACTGGACGTTCATTCCACGCCCTGTCGTGAACGCCTCCCACGCTCCAAGCAATGCCAGCGTAGCCATTGCTGTCTCTGCCGTCGAGTTCATACTTGTCATTCAGGTAGATGGCTATCTCTAAAGCACTTTCTGGAGACTCTGTCCACTCCAGGATTTTTTTTGCCCAGTACATTCTCATGTAGCCGTGCATCTTCCCCCTTCGAACCATCTCCATCTGGGCCGCATTCCAGAGATCGTCGTGCGTTTTTGCTTCTTCGAATGCTTCCGAAGAATAAATGTATTCTCTCTTGTCACCACGATGTTCGTTTAGTGTTTTTTGGGCCCAGGGGTGGAAGCCCTCAAAGTGATCGTATTTTTCATTATAAAAGCAGTAATTATCGGCTAGTTCTCTCCGGACAACCAGCTCTTCCAGAAAAGATTCCTTTTTCTCCGACTTTGCCTGGTGTTTATTCAATTCCAGGGCCACACGTTGAGCTGAAATTTGACCAAAATGAAGGTAGGGGGAGAGATGGGACACGCTGCCTTCGTTGGGATCATTCCTCTTTTCAGCGTATTCCTCTAATTTGTTTTTAAGGAAATGATTTAGCCTTTGACGGGCCGCTCTCTCTCCGGGCTCAAGCCAATCCACCTCACTCACATCCCGATTCACCTCCAAGCTCCCAACTACATTTTTCCAGTTAATGCTTTTTACTTTACCGCTCCAGGTGAAAGGATGAACCTGCAACTTGGGGAACTCTTCTAGAAACTCGGGCAGGGAACGGTGAATCTTCGGCCTTAGAGTGTATGCTGCATATTCCTGTTTAGGCGAGGCAACCCAACAGGGCACAATGTTTCGTGTGTCCACCTCGTACAGGGGAATCTCCAGCCTATTTGCCACCTCCCTCTTCCACTCCATTTTTATGCGCAGCGGATCAAAGTCGCTTACCAAAATTGTGATTTTATTGTCAGTGGCGAATTTGGGGATCTCTCCTTTTGGCCATCCCCTTACGAGGAAAAATGGAATTTTAAGATTTGTAAGGCGCTTTTCAACCTGCTCCAAGCCCTTGAGCATGAAGGCAAATTGTCTGAGGGTGGCATCGAGGAACCGGGGAACCAGGCAAAACACAACCGCCAGCGGTGCCTTCATTTCAAATGCCAATTCTTGGGCATATAGAAGGGCCCAGTTGTCTTCTACCCTCTGATCACGGCTCATCCAGTAGACAACCTGACCCGCCTTTTTAGTTCCGTCCTTTAGGGTCCTAACCCTTTTAAGATTCATTGAAACTGCCTTCTCCACCAACCCGCCCCAACCCTCCTTTTAATAATGAAGAGAGTTAGGGCTAACTTTGAAATAAATTAGATTGCTAATTGTAATGGTAAAAAAAGGATTTTCCAAGCATTTCACCCGTTTCAAGGTCATTCACCACTTTTTTTCTTGATACTTTTTCTGCCATCTTGTAGCCTGAAATTAGCCCATTTTCAGTCTGCCAAACAGGTCTTCGATTCAGTCTTGTTGTTGCTTCGCTAGGGTTGATTCTAATAGGCTTCGGTGCCATTGGAAAAGAAAATTGTAATGAAGGATCAAGAAAAAAGCAGAGAGCAACTTGTTGATGAAATGGCCTCACTGCGCCAAAAGGTCGCCGAACTGGAAGAGTTGGCAGCTGAGCACGATTGGGTCGATAAAACACTACGGGAGAGAGAAGAGAGATATCGCGCCATAGTGGAAGCTTTCGACGGGCTTGTCTACATATGCTCTGAAGACTATCGGGTTGAATTCATGAATGAGGAGTTAATCGAGCGAACCGGATACGATGCAACCGGAGAATTGTGCTACCAGGTACTACATCAGCGGGATTCTGTTTGCCCATGGTGCGTCAAAGAACGGGTGCTTAAAGGCGAAACTGTGAGGTGGGAGATAGAGAGCCCTAAAGACAACCGTTGGTATTACGTTGTAAATACGCCCATATATAACGCCGATGGTACTATTTCCAAGCAGGCTATGATTCTGGACATCACCGACCGTAAGCAAATGGAGGAGGCATTAGAAAAAAGTGCTGAAAAAATAAAGCTCTTTGCCTATTCAGTATCTCACGACCTCAAAAGCCCTGCGGCCGCTATTTACGGCCTGACAAAACGGCTGCACGACCGTTACAAAGATAACCTCGACGAAAAGGGCAGGAGATACTGCGATCAAATCCTTAGAGCTTCGCTTCACGTAGGAGCCCTGATTGAAAAAATCAATGCCTATATAGCGGCACAGGAAGCACCTCTCAAGTTGGAACAGTTGGATTTAAAAGAGATTCTTCAGATCATCAAAGACGAATTCTCCCCCCGGCTTACTATTCGTCAGATTAAATGGCTGGAACCTGATTCAATTACAAAGTTTGTGGCAGATAAGATATCTCTTCTCAGGGTATTCAGGAATTTTGTGGATAACGCCCTAAAGTACGGGGGAGAAAATCTAAGTGAGATAAGAGTGGGATACCAGGAGTCTGAAGATTTCCATGTTCTTTCTGTGAGTGATAATGGTATAGGTCTAAAAGGAAGGGATTACGAAAGTCTTTTCGTAGCCTTTCGCAGGGATGACAGTTCCAAAAATGTTGAGGGTGCTGGGCTGGGGTTAGCTATAGTAAGTGAAATAGCGGAACGGCACGGAGGTAAAGTCTGGGCCGAACCAGGCAAGAACAAAGGGGCGACATTCTACATGTCCGTGTCGAAAGATCTCTGAGACCTCTAGTACCCAAAAAAAATCCCTCAACCGCTAGTGCTTTATTTGTTGCTTTGCAAGACAAAACTCTCACCTTCTTTTCTGGATGAAATCGGCTTTCCCAGATAATAAAACGTAGAATTATCTGCAAATACCGGCAGATGAGATCTTAACTCTTACCCTGCTGGGCAGAGCCCTGGAGGAAACCATGGGTGAAAGAAAAAGGCTCACTTTTCTGATCTTCATTATGACAATCGTCTCTTTGCTTGTCGCCGGAATTACCATCTACCTGCTGTACGGTGCGGCCTTTGAGGAAGAGCGAGAAAGATTGGTGGAGACCGCCCAAAGTCAGGCTCGTCTAATCGAGGCGGTGGCTCGATTTAGCACTGCCAAAGCGAGGAGAGACCCCGCATCTTACCCTCAGGGTGCAACAGCAGCCACCTTGAGCCAGATTATAGATGCACACAAAAACTACAGGGGATTTGGCCAGACTGGGGAGTTTGCCCTCGCCCGCCGCCAAGGGGAGAATATTTTCTTTCTCCTGAGACACCGCCACTCGGACCTTGACCAACCAGAACCTCTTCCCCTGAACTCAGAACTTGCCGAGCCCATGAGACGAGCTCTCACTGGACTTTCCGGCACAGTAGTCGGCCTCGATTATCGTGGGGAACTAGTACTGGCAGCCCACGAACCAGTAAAAGAATTGGACTGGGGAATAGTGGCAAAGATTGATTTGGCCGAGGTTCGAGCCCCCTTCGTGAAAGCCGGAATAACGGCAATATGTGCTGGACTTCTTGTTGTTATTTTTGGGGCATTGGTTTTTGTCCGGGTTAGTAATCCCATGATCGTCCGTTTACAGGAAAGTGAAGAGCGCTTTCGCCAGCTTGCCGAAAATATCAAAGATGTTTTCTGGCTAGGATCACCTGACTGGAACGAGGTCATTTATATCAGTCCGGCATACCAAGATACTTGGGGCCGATCCTGCCAGAGTCTGTATGAAAAACCACGCTCGTGGCTGGATGCGGTGGCCGAGGAGGATCGCGAGCAGGTGACCGCCGCGATCCCCAGCGAAGAACGCTTAGCTGAGTTGTCTGAGTTGATATTTCCCCAGTACCGTATTGTGCGGCCGGACGAGTCAATGAGGTGGATCGCGGCTCGCGCATTTCCCATTCGCAACGAAAGGGGAGAGGTTTATCGCGTCGCCGGAATTGCAGAAGACATTACCGAGCGCGTTAAGGTGGAGAAGGAACTGGAGGAAAGTCAGCATCTTCTGAGAGAGCAGCTCGCTGAACTTGACCATATTTACAGTACTGCCCCGGTGGGTCTGTGCTTCATGGATACTCAGCTACGCTTTTTGCGCATTAATCAGAAGCTGGCCGCCATCAATGGCAAGCCAGCTTCGGAACACATTGGTAAAACTCTTAGGGATATTATTCCAGACCTCACCCCAAGGATAGAGCCAATCTACCGTAAGGTAATAGAGTCAGGAGAACCCATTCTCAATTTCGAGATCTATGGCTCTACCCCAGGAGAACCTGAGGTGCCACACCACTGGCTCATAAGCTATCATCCTCTGAAGTCGGACGAAGGCACTGTGCAGGGCGTGAGTACAGTTGTCCAAGACATTACCGAACTAAAGGAGGCTGAGGCCGAGCTGAAATGGGAACTTAATTTAAATGCAGCTCTCTCAGCATTATATAAGCCGCTGATTTCTCCGTACTCTTCAATCAAAGATATAGCCAATACAATTTTGGATCTGGCCAAGCGTATAACAGGGAGTGGGCACGGCTATGTTTCCTCCATTGACCCAAACACTGGCGATAATATTGGCCACACGCTTACCGAGATGATGGGGGATCAGTGCAAAGTCTCATCGGAAGACGAGAGAATTGCCTTCCCCCGCGGAGATGACGGGGCTTACCATGGACTCTGGGGCTATTGTTTGAATAATCTCGAACCTTTCTTCAGCAACTCTGCAGAAACACACCCGGCGTCAACGGGAGTCCCAGAAGGTCACATACCTCTCAAACGCTTTCTCTCTGTGCCGGTTACTCTGGCCGGGGAGTTAGTTGGCCAAATTGCTCTGGCCAATAAAGAGAAAAATTACGACGATAGAGATCTCGAAGCAATTCGTCGATTGGCCGAATTCTATGCCCTTGCCATTCAGCGCAATCGGTCGGAGGAAGCCCTGCAACAAGCTCATGATGAGCTCGAGATGAGAGTGGAAAAGCGCACGGCAGAACTTGTCGAAGCTTACGAAAAGCTGAAGCAATCGGAGAAAGAACTGCGTTTGCTCTCTTCTCAGCTCCTCACAGTCCAAGAGCAAGAAAGGGGCCGGATCGCCCGGGAACTGCACGATGGCATTGGTCAATCATTGAGTTCGATCAAATTTAGGGTCGAAGATGCTCTCGGGCAGATAAGCAAAGGTTTGACCGCTTCAGGTATTAGTGGATTGAACAACCTCATTCCCCTTGTTCAGAGTACAGTTGAAGAGGTGCGAAGAATAACAATGGATCTGCGTCCCTCTACTCTTGATGATTTGGGCATCTTGGCAACCATCGCCTGGTTTTGCCGCGAATTGCAGGAGACCTACTCAACCGTGGAGATAAACAAAGAGATAGCTGTGCAGGAAAATGAAGTTCCTGAGCCCCTGAAGGTTGTACTCTACAGAGTCTTGCAAGAAGCCCTGAACAACGTGGTGACACATAGTGGGGCAAACCGGGTCACCGTCTCCTTGGTGAAGAAAAAAAATATCATCCTACTGGCAATTGAGGATAACGGCAGCGGCTTTGATCTCAAAGAGGCACTCTCTGCTGATAGCTCTAGAAGAGGATTTGGCCTGAGTAGTATGCGGGAACGAATAGATTTATCTGGCGGGCATCTCTCCATCGAAACAGGCAGAGGCAAAGGCACTACTGTCAAAGCATCCTGGAAATGCTGAGAAGATTTTAGATTGCAGATTTAAGCATGGAGATTTAGCATGGGAGATCGGGAAATCGTATAATTCCTATTCTTCCCTCAATCCGAAATCCGCAATCCGCAATCCGCAATTTGATCACCTGGTCACCAACCCCCTCTCCATGGCGTAGGCTGTCAAGGCCGCTGCACTGTGTAGGTCCAACTTTTTCATAAGGTTGGCCCGGTGCTTTTCTACGGTCTTCACACTGATACACAGGAAATCAGCGATCTCCTTGTTCTTGTGCCCCTCGGCAATCAACTTCAGGATTTCTCTCTCCCGCTTGGTCAACGTTTCCCAGGGGGTGCTCGATGCAAAGGCACGTCTGGATTCTAGATAGCCCTCTATCACAACTTTTGAAACGGATGGGCTCAAATACCGCTTCCCCATGAGGACGCTTTTTATGGCCATCATCAATTCGTTGGAGGAGGCATCCTTTGGAATGTATCCATCTGCCCCAGCCTGAAGCACTTCCACTATGAATTCCTCTGCCTTGTGAACCGTCAGAGCCAAAATCTTTGTTTCTGGGACCCGCCTCCTGATTTCTCTAATGGCCTCCACCCCATTCATTTTCGGCATGGAGAGATCCATTAGAATCAGATCGGGCGCAAGCTCTTCAACCTGCCGAATGGCTTCCCTGCCATCCTCCGCTTCTCCTACAACATCGAGATCCTCCTGTGAGGACAGCAAGGCGCGCAAACCTTCCCTGAGAATCGTATGGTCTTCGGCAATAACAATTTTTCCTTTTTCTCTCATGGGGCAACCGAACTATAGATTTTTGTCAGAATACATCTTGCACGTATAAGTGTAAAGTGTTTGCCATCAACTTAAATCCTCCTTTGCTTCCCTCCCTAAAAATACAGTGAAATATCGTCACATCTACCGTATTGACCCCATTTCTACCCTGGAACCGGTTGTTGTACAGTGTAGTAGAGTTTTATTCTCCAGTGATTATTCTTACTCTACGCCACAGCCTCTAGGGGGTGGAAGTACTTGTTCCAGGCACTGATCGTTGAGGACAATGCTCCTTTTCGGCAATCCCTCAGGGAAATGCTGCGCGAGCAATTCCCCACCATGGGTGTCGCGGAGGCAGAAGACGGCGAGGATGCCCTTGAAAAAATAGAGAAGCTCTCCCCTCACCTGGTGTTCATGGACATTAAGCTGCCAGGCCAAAGCGGCCTCGAGGTAACCAAGGAAATTAAGGCACGATATTCTGGGATAAGAGTAATAATTCTTACCAGCTATGACCTGCCTGAATACCGAGAGGCTGCCAAAAACTACGGTGCCGACTACTTTCTTTCAAAAGGCTCATCGAGTAGAGAGGAAATCATAGCCCTGGTCGACAGCATCTTAGCTGAAAGTATGAAGTGATGACGCTATGCGGGCTCTACCTGAGAGAGAGTCCGCAAATACGGTATTCTTCTTCTCAATATACACAATTTACCTAATTTACATCTGTCCATAAATCAGTAGCCTAGGACAAATAAAACTCTATTCCTTCTCTTTAATTCAAGAGAAGATATCTACTGGCGAGAACACTACCAGTATCGAGTAATGTTTCGCCTCTTACCATTGACTGAGGAGTTGAAAAATGTCGGCTTCCTTGAAGCAGTCGTCTCTTGACCTGGCCATTCAAGATTTATATCCAGAGTATGTTTGGGACAACAAGGAATCTCATCCGGCAGATGAGTATGATCAAGAGCAAAAGCTAATTAGATCAGAAGCAAATCTCGAATTCCAAGAGGACTCAGATACCTTTGATCCTGGTCAAGAGGAAGATGAGGGGCCCTTTCAATCAAATCTGGTCAGTTGCTATCTTCAAGATGTCTCTCGATTTCAGCTGCTGAGTCCCGAGCGAGAGATTGCGTTGGCCCGGACTATAAAGGAGTGTCAAGAAGGGCTGGTCTATCTGGTCGTGACCCACTGCCGATCCGCAGAACTCTTTGGCAATCTTCGTAACAAAATAGTCAGGTGGCACAGTGAGGTCGGGACTTACCCAGGGCTGCGCGAGAAAATCGTCGAACACATTGTTGCCACTCTGGAAGCTGTTGCCACTCTGGAGGGAGCACCTGAAATCTGCCAGAGACTGGCTCTTGAGGCTCGCCATGCGGTTGATCAAATCGACCTTGCCAGGGATGAGATGGTTAAGGGCAACCTACGTTTAGTTCTGAGTATTGCCAAACGATATCGCGGCCGGGGCCTTAGTTTTCTTGACCTTATACAAGAGGGAAACATGGGGCTGCTCAAGGCGGTTTCCCGATATGATTATACCAAGGGTAATCGTTTCAGCACTTACGCCACTTGGTGGGTGAGACAATCTATTATCCGAGCCATCTACGAAAAGACCAATACTATCCGCCTGCCTGTCCACGTAATAGAGATGAAAAGTTTCTTTCATAAGGTATTCTCTGATCTTTCCGAGGAGTTAGACCGCGAACCCAGTCCCATGGAAATTGCCGAGCGCAGCGGCCTGCCATTAGAGAAGGTTACCATGCTAGCCCAACTCTCCTGTCGTCCGGCTTCTTTGGAGGCAACGGTTGGGAACCGGGACCAGCGGTTTGGAGATTTCATCGAGGATAAGAAGAGCATCTCGCCCCTCGAAGAGATTAGCCAGTTAGAACTGGTCGACATCACCAAAAAAGTTCTGGCCTCGCTGTCTCCCCGGGAAGAAGGTGTGCTCAAATCTCGATTTGGCATCGATGGCCAACCCGTTCAGACCCTCAAAACTATAGGCGGGAGGCTTGGGGTGTCAAAGGAACGTATCCGGCAGATAGAGAAGCGGGCCATCCAGAAGCTTCGGCACGCTTCGCGCTCCACTGAACTCAAGTCTTTTGTCGAATGACTCCCCCTAATGCACAAGGGGTAAATCCGCAATCTTAAAGCAAAGAATAAAGTAGTCAGTAGTCAAAATCCAGAGAGGCATACGGCTCAAGGCCCAGGGCGCAAGGAAAAGATTTAGTCTTCTACTGCCTTGTGCCTTGCTCCTTTGATCAATCCTCAACCCTCAATCCGAAATCCCAAATCCGCAATCCGAAATCCGAAAAAAAAGTGCCCCACCCTTGCGGCTCCGTGCAAGGATGGGGCGAATCCAGGGAGGTTTCAATAGGATAGGATTAATTGGGGACAATGCAAATCCTACCCGATTGATAGTATAACCTGGAAACCCTGGAGAGTAAACAGGTCGCCTCTCTCATCTTCAATTTCTCATCCTACTCACATAATTGCTCATTGGGGTATAGTATGACCGCCACATTGATGTAGATCAAAAATGATAAATGTGAAATGATTTATTGATAGCTCTTTGTTGTATGGGAACACTAGATAGAGGAGGAGACAACATTGGGATGGACAATTGATGACGCAGTTTCAAACAGAACATTGAGGGACGCCAAAATTTTCCTCAGCGAGGTGGCTTTCCGTTTGGGCGATCTATCTCCCAAAATTAGAGTGAGGTTGTTTAGATATCCTGGGGACAGGGAAGTCTATTTTGAGCAAAGTCATTTTGTCAAAATTCCTGACCAAACGACCTCGGGCGAAGCTTTGTTGAAATCCGATAAGGACGAAGCCTATGCCCTGACACATGCTGTGGAGGCTCTCACTCATCCGTACGAGGCTGCCCTGGCGGAGGGCCGAGAACCTTCCGACTCCTGGCTGATGCCTAATGATGATTATTGAGCTCTTCGTTGCAGCTTAATGGCTTTGCATTTTTTGTCTCTCCCTACTCCTTATTTGCTGAGACTTGAGCCTCTAACGATTTTTGGCGGAATTGGGCGAGAGGAAACAGGGACTATTAAACAATATGAAAAAATTGGATTTCGCCAATGATCTCCGTGAGTGCACCCTTTGCGAACACAGGTGCGGAGTCGACCGCATCGCCGGCGAGTTGGGGGTATGCCGAATGGCCGGTCCAGTGGTAGCCTCTAGGACTCTCCATCCTGCCCCCCCTGAAAGCTACACCATCTTCGTGGCTGGCTGTAACTTTAAGTGTATAGGTTGTCAGAACTGGACTATATCTCAGTTTCCCGACAACCGCATGGCAGTAGAGGGCTATGTTGAGCCTCGCTCCCTCGCTGTAGAATCCATTAGGATGCTTGAGTCAACTGCGGGACTGCTAATGGGCGCTGACAGGATCTTCTTCTCCGGCGGTGAGCCCACCATTCATCTGCCCTTCATTGAAAGTTTTATGGCAGAGGCTAGGCGCATCAGGCCTGCGCTCAAGGTCAACTATGACACTAACGGCTTTATGACCGAGGAATCTCTCCGTCGAGTACTAACCTTTACCACCTCTCTGACCTTTGATATTAAAGCCTATTACGAGGACACTATGAGGGCCATAACTGGGGCACCTGTACAGCCAGTTTTGCGAAATGCTGAGATAGTTGGCAGAACCGCTCCAGATAAGCTGTGGGAATATCGGATAGTTGCAATACCGGAGATCAACGAGGATGACATTGAACCTCTCTGCCGCTTCCTCGCCTCCATATCTAAAGAATTGCCCGTGGCCTTTCTCGCCTTCAGGCCCAATTTTGTCCTGGACGAACACTTCGGAGCCCCAAGTGAGCTTATGAACAGGTGCGTCGAGGAGGCCAATGCAGCAGGCTTGAAAAACGTTACTTATGCTGGCATGACCAACATACCAGGAAAGACAGGGTCCTCCCTGGAAGAGGTAGAAGAGGCTTACCAAAGGTCAGGCTCCAGGCTAGCCGCTTCCTATGCTCGCTCGAAGGGCTGCACTACCCATCCCAGGGACTGTGGTAATTGCCAGTCAATGAGCAATTGCCCGATCAAGAGATACATCCCCTTCCGGAATTGTTAGTTCTGGCAATCTACGAGCCGTCGCTATCGAAACCGCATTGTGCGGCTCCCAGCAGGGCAGCCTTAGCATTTAGGATGACTCTAACTGGGATTTTCTCGAGAACTTTCGTGAATCTGCCTTTGTTTTTATATGCTTGGATGAAGAGTGGCTCCTCCAATTTGGGCAAAATCTTAGGCGGGATCCCCCCTCCCAAATAAACACCCCCAGTGGTCATTGCTGTCAAGGCCAAATTGCCAGCAGCGGCTCCCAGGACGGAAACAAAAACATTTAAAGCCTCTACACACAAAGGATGTCCTTCGGTCAAGCCAACCTCACTTATTGCCGCAGCAGGCTCCATTTCCTCAATCTTCTTAGCCAGCCAAAAAGGTTCCCGATAGCGGCCTGAATCCTTAAGCCAAGTATAGATATTCACCAAACCGGGACCCGATATGACCCTTTCAATGCTCACGTGACCGTACTTTTCGCTGAGATACTGCCACAGTTCAACCTCTGCGTTGCTATTGGGCGAAAAATCTACATGCCCCCCCTCCGAAGAAATGGGGATGTATTTGCCCTCCCATGGGATGAGAAATCCAGTTCCCAGACCCGTTCCCGGGGCCATTATGGCAATATTTTGCCCCTTACGAGCCTTTGCTTTGTTTAGTGGAAAAAGTTCCTTTCTACTAAGGAAAGGTACTGCCAGAGCCGTTGCCGTTAAGTCATTAATCAAAGAAACATGGGACAACTGGAGTTGCCTCCGCATCCGAGCTTCGGAAATCTCCCAAGGCAGATTTGTTGTTTTAACTCTCCCACCGATCACCGGCCCCGCGATACCGAAGCAAGCCTTGCTGACCCGCACTTGGTGTTTCCCCAAAAAACTTTTTACTATGTGCTCGAGGCTAGGAGCTGGCCGACTGGGGTAAGTCTCCACAACTTTTAAAACAGGACGCTTCTTCCCCCTCCGAAAGAGCCCCAGGTTGGTCTTGGTGCCACCTATGTCTCCAGCCAATATGAGACTTCTCTCTTCAATATCAGTCATCTGCTCTCTCTCCTATGGGTGCACCTTATTAGCGCCAGATGAGCACTTGGTATTATAGACAATAGTCACCTGGTAATGGACGAGACATTTTACCCTCAGTCAACCTACTAAAAAAGAGAGCTCCTTGTCTACTTCTGTAGTGCCATATCATTGGTGACTGTGCCTAAGGAAAACCTTTTAGGCCTAAGTCGTCAGTTATGGGGGGTAGTAATATGGCTGGAGTGGAGAAATGGATGACTTACTCTGTTAATTTGTAGATAACTAAGAGAATTATATGATATTACAGCAATTTTTTCTAACAATTTACTTTCGATCTAGCTTTCCGATATGGCAGTGAGGATGCAAATAATTATTATGTTTCGGAAAATCGATGTCTTTGAATTTTTGTTTTGACACTTAAAAAATTTTACGCTAAGGTCACCTTATTAAATTGGGGAAAGTGTAAACTAATTCTATATGTTGGCACATTTTTTCACACTGTCATCTTTGACAAACATTATAGCCAATTCTTGTTTTTCCTTGGCAACTCTCTTAATTTTACCTGATACATTGACTACATTAATTTTCTCTTTGCCTGAAATTGCTTTATTATAATATAACTTCAAATCGATCATTTGCTCTTTATTAAAATGTATCCAATTGTCTAATTTAATGAGAGCGCCTTTTACACTTACATCGACAATAGTTCCTTCAATATTTCGTTTTGGTTTCTTGTTACTAACCACAACTCTGAAAGGTCTAGGTATTCGACGGTACTTTCTCTTCTCTTTGTGATAAATTTCGCACTGATCACAGGTGTCAATAGCGGCTTTGAGGTCAGAGGGCGGGAGTAACTGAGGTATCAGGTAAGCTTTGTCAATGGTTGAATGTTGAGGGCAGCGCCTACTGCTGAAAAAATGACACTTTTCCCAGGTTGGCTCTTTCATGGGCCACCTCCGCTGGGAGAGTCTATGTTTGGTGCCTAAATTCCAGAATAAAATTTAAAAGCTGGAGAGAATTCCGAATCGCAAATATTGAGAATGCGCGACAAAAGCTATTAAAAAAACATTAAATTACGTTTTGCCCTGATTGTAAATACGAAAAATTCGTAGATTGTTTATTTTTTGTCGATTTTTTGTTAATTTCTTGTAGAAAACTACCCAAAGAGCGTATAATTTATTTGTCTCACTTCGAAGTTTTTAGCTTTTGAAGGGTAAGGGATGGATTCGTTTGAAAGAAGGAAATATACGAGAACACTAAATAATTTCAAGATCAAGATAAGACTATCTCGCACATCCAAAGAAGTGGACGGAGTCACCCAGAACTTGTCCCAGGGGGGAGCCTTTGTTATGAGCTCATCCTTGCCCGCCCTTCAAAAGAATGAACAGGCGGAGATGAGTCTTTTTCTCCCCCCTGAGTTCACCGGCCAAAGTCACACCCTTACCCTCACGGGCCCGGCCGTGATCAAGAGGATTGACAAGCATAAGCAGGGCGTGGCCGTCGAGTTTTTGAAAGAGCTAAAAACCTTCAAACCCTCCCTCTAACCCTCCTCTTCCATCAACAAACCTTTTTCTCCACCACACTCCAACCGATAAGCCCCAGCAGACCGAATCTAAACAATTGTAATTTCATGCATTGTTCCCTTTTGGCATTACAATTGCTAACCATAATTGCATACATGGGCGAGGTATAGATCCAGGTGAAGACAACCACCTCCGCTCGCTCTCTTTGGTTTGGTGCGCTTGCTAGATCTGCAAATGTTTTCCCCTGGCCCTGAAGTAAGACCTCCTCATGGCGTGAAGAATGAAGGAGAAAATAAGTGGGTATGAAGGGCAAAGCTCTGATTTTACTCAGCCTTGGACTCCTTTTTCTCATCCAGGCAAGGGGAATCTGTTGGTCCCAGACCACCACCCTGGTGAGTGTGGACTCGGCCGGTGCTCAAGACCCCGATCCTAGCTCTTCCTCTTTCCCCTCCATCTCTGCCGGCGGCAGGTACGTAGCCTTCGACTCTAATGCCAACGAACTAGTAATTGGCGATACCAACGACAGATTTGACATCTTTGTGCACGACCGCGATACAGATGAAGACGGGATATATGATGAGGACGGTGCCATCTCTACCGTACGGGTTAGTGTGGACGATTTTGGCAGCGAAGGAAGTGGACACAGCCG
>CP070689.1:1958871-1972237 GCA_020353155.1 Deltaproteobacteria bacterium
CCTCGTTGAGTGGTATAGTGATGGTAGCACAGTGGCTCATGAAATCGGGCATAGTTGGGGTCTCTGGCCTGAGGAAGAGGAATACGATGTATATGAAGATTCGCGTGGCAGAATAGCCGGTGGATACTGGGTAAATAAACGGCAAATAAGGAGTTATGTAGGCAGTATCTGTTTACTAAAAATTCTAAAAGTGGTAGTCCGGAGTATTGGAGTAAAAAATGGAGTGCTGGATTACTGGGGTGGGGGGCTGGTTAGTTGAGATCCTGCCAGGCCTCGTCTATGATGGCTTTATCCACTCTTTCGATGTTTTCCAGGTAACCAGCGAGGAGGCTGCGATCACAGAGGTTGTTGATGTCTCGCGGAACGCCCTGGGTACATGCGTGGATGGTCTCCAGGGCTTCGTCGGAGAAGGGTGACTGCTTGCTGCCGGCGATCCTGAGCCGGTGGCCAACATAAGCGCCGACATCTGTCAGCGATAGAGGATTTAGACGATACTTGATGGCAATCCTTTGCTTGAGCGGTTCCACCCCATCAACGAGGTGATCCAATTCTAGCTGTCCAAGAAGAATAAGCGTGAGCATGAACTTGTCATCTGTTTGGAGGTTCAGGAGCATCCGCAGTTCCTCCAACGTACGCCTATCGCTGATTGCCTGAGCCTCGTCAATGATCAACACAGACCCTTTGCCCCGCTCCATGTTTTTCATGAGCCGATCTTCCAATTCATTCCAAAGCTTGGTTTTGGGAGGGGTATCGGCGTAAGATTCTTTAAATGAGCACATGACCGAGTGCAGGAATGCAACGGGTGCCAGGAGGGGGTTGGTCATGGCCGCCACGTGGTACCGTTCCTTTTCGAGCCTTTTGATCAGGGCGCGGCTGAGTATGGTCTTCCCACAGCCCACCCCACCTGTAATCATCGCTGCTCCCTTTCCATGGTAAACGGCATACTTCAAACGTTCCAGAGCCTCCTCGTGAGTGGGGGAAGGGTAAAAGAAGGCCGGATTGGGAACGTTTTCGAATGGAAGAAGGTTTAAATTCCAGTGTTCCAGATACATGATTTCCTCAGCTTGAGAGGCTTTCTGCCGCAACTGCTTCCACCACGTTGAGGATGGGCTGTTCTCGCAGATCGATTACACGCGGGGATGCCACCCGCCTCTTTTGAGCGTCCACGATGATCTCTATCTTTGGTCGCACTGGGTTTTCCTTAAAAGTTCTTGTGACCCTCCCGATGGCTCCGGTGTTGAGCTGCACCAGACTGTGGATTGGGAAAAGTGAAAAGGTGTTGACCAGAGCCTTGAGAAACTCACGGTGAAATCCCTTTTTTTGGGTTTTCAAAATCTCCTTCACCGCCTCGAAGTGAGTGATTTTCCGTCTCTGTGGCTGATCATGGGTCAAGGTCTCGTAGAGATCCAGTAGACTGATGATCTGGGCGTAGGCGTCAATTTCATCGTTCTTGAGCCCCTGGGGATAGCCGCTGCCGTCCAATCTCTCGTTTAGCTGGAGCCCGCAATAAGCAAGATATTGGTATTTCTCCCCAAGAGCATTTAGTATCTCAAAGCTATCAGAGGGGGATTTTTGAATTACCTCAGTCTCTTTCTCGGTGAGGCTTTCCTCTTTGTAAAGAATTTCATCAGGCACTCGGACCTTGCCGATATCATGCAGCAAAGCGGCGAGCCCAAGTTCCATTTGCCGTTCCCTGGGCAGAGCCAAAGTGCTGCTGATCAAAATCGCGTAAACGGCTACGTTAACTGCGTTGGTAACGAGAAAAGAGCTGTCGGATTCTCCATGGAGGGCCTGGATGAGTAATTCCTGAGGCAGGAATCCCTGTGAGTGGGCCGTGACAATTTCTTCAACGACCCGTTCGCCCTCGCTCACATCCAGGTTATCATCGCTACGGACCTGCTCCATACAACGCTCGAGAAACTTGCAGGCGCGTTGATACCAGTCGAGAGCATCAAAGGAAGAGTCCTTTTCCTGCATCACCTTTTCGACAGGTGGACTATCCGGTTCTCCCTTTTTCTTTTGGCCCTTTTTTTGCAGATCAGCGAATTTTACCATCTATCACCTAAAGGGCTATGAGGCTGTTGGTTGTCCATATCAAGTTTTTCAGGATTATAGGTATTAGGCATCGGAAGTCAACAATAACCTCTATTTTAAGCCTTTTAAACATTGCAAGAAGCACGCCATTGTGCTTAAATGGGGCCGGCTGAGGTTATGAACCCTTTTAACAAGGAGAGAGCAACCATGAAACAGTTTCTGTCCAAACCTGCCGTCCTAATCGTGCTAGTTGCCACCTTTCTGGGGTTGACTGTAGCTGCAGTGGCCCAGGACGCTCCCTCACTTGAGGTGGCGGTGGCTGCTATTTGCCAGGATGTGGTTGACCGTGAGCCAGTGGATGCCGGTGTGAGTTTCTCAGCTGCAGTCGGTACCCTGTACTGCTTTACCAAGATTACCGGCGCCCAGGATGCCACCAAGGTCACCCATGTCTGGTATTTTGGTGGCACGGAGAGGGCCAAGGTAGAGCTAGACGTCAACTCCGACAATTGGCGCACCTGGAGTTCGAAAATTATTCAGGCGCACGAAATTGGTTCTTGGCGAGTAGATGTCCTTGATGAAGCGGGCACCGTGTTGAAAGAACTGCAGTTTGAAATCACACAGTAAAAAGCTCGTTTAACTTAAAAACAATCGTAGACCGGCCAGACCGTCCAGGTAACCAGGGCAGCTGCACCGGTCTTTCTTTTTTGGCACTGGGCATGGGGCATGGAGCATAGAGTGAGGATTGCGGATTTCGGATTTCGGATTGCTAATTTAAAACCAAGAAGCCAGAATTTAGAATCCAGAATGCAGGAGAAAAGGACAAAAACAATAATTACAATGTTCTGGCTACTGTCTCCTGGCTACTGTCTCCCAAATCTTCGCTCTATACGGAATCTCACCTTCCCGCTATAATAGACAACCTTGCCTACCAAAAGTTTACTCACCTGCTAAGGATGGGGAAAGAGTTGAAACGGGATTTGCAGACCGACGTTCTCGTGGTTGGCGCTGGGCCGGCAGGTTGCATGGCTGCTATGGATTTGGCTCGTCAAGGAATTAATGTTTTGGTGGCAGACCGCAGCCAATTTCCTAGAGAAAAGGTCTGCGGTGACGGTCTTCTCGAGGACAGCCTGCAGATATTGGAAAGCGTTGGCCTTGGCTCAGAGGTGCAACAAAAGGCTCATCCTATCCGCAGTATTCTATTCGTGGCCCCTAATGGGACTGAGTGTGAACTGGAAGGGAATTTTCTCACCCTACCCAGGAAGGACCTGGATGCGCTGCTCTTGGAGGAAGCTTGCAAGGCAGGAGCTCAATTTCTGGGAGGAATTACGGTTTCAGAGCCACTGGTCCAAAATGGAGTTTGCGCTGGAGCTCTGGGCCTTGATGAGGAAGGACATGAGATAAACATTACTGCGCGCTTGGTTCTTTTAGCAACTGGAGCCAACGCCCGGATCATGAGGGTCTTTGGAGTCCTGCAAAATAGGAATCATAGTGCCATTGGCGTGCGAGGATACTTTCGCCTTACCGAGACCATAGATGAGAGTTCCATGGTCGTTGTTTACGATAAACGTATACTCCCCGGCTACGGTTGGATGTTTCCCTTGGGTCAGGGTATTTTCAATGTGGGCTGCGGTATTTTTCTCGAAGGCCGAAAAAGGATGCCTCGCTTTGGACAGAATCTGACGGGATTCTACAAGCACATTCAACCACTGGCCCGCTACCTACAAATGGCGGAGCAAATAGCGCCCATCAGAGCGGCAGCTATGCGCACAGGTTTTCAAGGGGCACGCGCCTGCGCGCCAGGAATCCTCGTTTTGGGGGAGGCCCTTGGTCTTACATTTCCATTCATTGGCGAGGGGATCAGTAGCGCCCTGGAAAGTGGACGCATTGCTGCCTCTGTGGCCCTTGAGGCCCTGGAGAAAAATGACTTCACCAGCCGTATTTTGGCAAGGTATGAAGTAGACCTGCGCAAAAGACTAGACGGGCGACAGCAGGGATACCAAGCGGCTCAGCGATTGTTCCGCTTCAAATCCTTTGCCAACCTCCTCATTGGAAAAGCCGCTCGTAACCCAGATGTAAGAAAGGTAGCTAGGCAGATAGTACTCGGCGAGAGAGATCCCCTGGATGTTTTTTCCCTCCGGGGGATGCTGAGAGTATTTTTGTTGAGAAGAAAGGCATAAAGCATAGGGGGGATTTCGGATTGCGGATTGCGGATTGCGGATTTTTAATTTCGCAATTCCAAATTGTCCTTCGGACTCCCACCCTTCGGGCGGGTTCTCGGTTTCGAAATTCGAAATCATCTCTCTGCTGGCGTCTGCCTTCTGTCCTCAGTCGTCTATCCTCTAGTATGACCTGATCACTATCTCGCCTGGTTCCAAATCCATCTCCAGCAAGCCTAATGAGTCTTGCAACACCCGCAACTGCACATCCCTGTCATGAGCCCGCCCTAAAGGATGACCCAAGGCAAAACCTGGGTACAATGCTCTAGGCGGTTTGACTTTCTTGGTGATAGCCAAGTTGAGTGAGATGGAGACTGTAGATATTCCTTGTTCTTCGAAAATACGCTGAATCAATCCCACGGATTGGTTGCAAAGGCCTCAAGTGGGAGTTAGAAAGACCGCGTCTACACCGTCACCAATCAAAGCGGTCGCGACCTCCGGTGCCGTCTCTTGGGTCAGCGTCTCAAGGTGGTCGCCCATGATATGACCCATGAAGCTAAAAAACCTGGGGCCAATTGCGCCGATCTTCCCCTGCTGTAATAGTTCGCGCAAAGGTTCTATGGGTAGAACTAGATTGGGATCAGCAAGAGCATCAGCATGATTATAGTAGTCATGGGTGATGGTCAGTTGTCTCATATCGATGTCTGAAGAAATCTCACGGTAGGATGGGTCACCTTTTTTGTCTACCATGTCAAAGGGCTTCTGCTTCTTGGTGTGGACACCGCCGGTGGTTATGAGGCTGATTTGGCACTTTACGAGTGGTTTTTTCAATGGAGTAAATGGGGTGGTGGTATTTACTACTAGGTCTGCCTGCTTTGCATAGAGGTCGACAAGTGAGGGGATCTTGGTATAGACCTTTGCAAAGGTCTGATTCTTGAAACGTTTAAATTTGCCCATAACGGCAATAAATATAAGGAGTTAAGCCCTGAAAGGCAAGGACAAAGAGGATTTCCGTTGCAGTCGTAGAAATGGTAGAAGTCGATAGATCAGGTCCTGATCCCTTGCCTTGAACCTTGAGCCTTGCGCCCTGAGCCTTCAGCTCTATGCCCTTTGCTCTATGCTCTCTGCCTTTTCTATTGACAATCTTATGATACTTTGCTAATCATTTCACATCCTACTTACCTATTAAATCTTGCTTCTCGAGTTTCAGAAGGGGACAAATCATGTACATTGGGGAACTTCTTTGTAGCGGATTGGCGAGAAGCGTTCAAAGCCTGCTGCCATGGGACATACCGTGGCACGATCCAAGTCATGCCGTGTTTTTTATTGCCTTTTATGGTGCCTTGGGAGCTATCGGCATGGGACTCATGGCTGCCCTAGGGCGAACCCTCTTGAACCTTTTCAAAAAAGACTCGGGTCACTAGCGACACAACCCGCTAGGGCTTGCCGAAAGAAGCCGCACTTTGTCCAATTTGCTGGGACAGGGCGCGGCTTTTGTGTTTGTAAATAATATGCCTGATTTGACCCATTCAAGATTCAGGATCTTTCTGTTCAAATAAATCTTGTTGCTGGCGCTGTTCACTGGGAGAAAGGTTAAAGTGTTCATAGGCGAGTCGGGTAGCCATGCGGCCTCTGGGGGTTCGGTTCAAATAACCCTCCTGCACCAGAAAGGGTTCATAAACATCCTCTAGGGTGTCTCTTTCCTCACCCACCACAGCGGAAAGTGTATCGATTCCCGCGGGACCGCCATCAAATTTTTGGATGAGGGCGAGAAGAATCTTGCGGTCCATTTTGTCGAGTCCTTTTTCATCGACTCCAAGCATTTTTAAGGCGGCATCTGTAACCGGCCGGTTAATAATGTTGTCCGCTCTTACCTGGGCGTAATCGCGGACTCTACGCAACAATCTATTGGCCACCCTGGGCGTGCCTCTTGATCTGCGGGCGATTTCCATGGCCCCCTCGTCGTCAATGGAGATCCCCAGAATTTTAGCGGCTCGACTGACTATTTTTGCAAGGTGCTCTGGGCCGTAAAAATCCAAGCGTAATACCACCCCAAAGCGATCGCGGAGAGGTGGGGTCAGAAGCCCCGCGCGAGTGGTGGCTCCCACCAAAGTGAATGGGGGGACATCCAGCTTGACCGTTCTGGCACTGGGTCCTTGGCCGATGACTAGATCGAGTTGGAAATCCTCCATGGCAGGATAAAGGACTTCCTCTACAACGTGGTTCAGCCGATGAATCTCGTCAATAAAGAGAACATCCCGAGGTTCCAGGTTGGTGAGGATGGCGGCGAGATCTCCCGCCCTTTCCAACACCGGGCCGGAAGTTGTCCGGATGTTAACGTTGAGTTCCTGGGAAATTATATAGGCGATCGTAGTTTTGCCCAGGCCAGGAAAGCCGTGGACCAGAACGTGATCGAGGGCTTCATGTCGCGCCCTTGTTGCCTCAATAAAAACCTTGAGGTTATCCTTAATCCTATCCTGACCGACAAACTCCGCAAGACTCAGAGGTCGAAGGCTGGCTTCAAAGCCAATCTCTTCTTCTTTTTCTTCTCCGTTGAACACTCTTTCTTCCATACTAACTCACTTCGTTCGCCGCATAGAGCATAGCGCATGGAGCATAGCGCCATTTCTCATTGCGCATTTATCATTTCACATCTGAGAATGAAAGGGAAAGCGCTTTATCAAGATGACAAATGACAAATGTGAAATAGTGCCCTTTGCTCTCTGTCTATGCTAGCTCGCGTAGCGACTCCTTCAGTAGACTCTCGAGGGTAATTTCTCCCTCCAGTCGCTTACTGGCATTGTCGACAGCCCGTTGGGCCACTCCCTTCTTGTATCCCAGATTAAGCAGTGCAGAGAGGGCATCCTCAATCATCGCCTCTTCAGCTGCTGTTTTAAGCGGTACTGTAACGTCATGGCCAGGTACTAGAGTGCTGACCTTGTCCCTCATTTCCACCATTATTCGCTCGGCGGTTTTACGACCTACTCCAGGTATAGAAATCAACCTGGCGAGATTATTTTGGCTTAAAGACTCGACCAGTTCAGCAGGACTGATGCCGGACAGAATATTTACCGCGAGGCGAGGCCCAATTCCAGAAATACTAATAAGACGGACAAAAAGTGTTTTTTCCTCTGGCGACTGAAACCCATAGAGTTGCAGGGCATCTTCTCGCACGTGGGTATGAATGTGTAACGATACCGTACTGCCTGCCTGGGGAAGATCGTAGAAAGTTGAGAGAGGCACGTGAACTTGATAGCCAATGCCGTCAACGTCAATGACGAGGTACTCTGGTGACTTGAAATGGAGAAGCCCTTGGAGGTGGGCAATCATCGACGACTCCTGTGAGTGAGTTTGCCGACTCCTTGACAGCAATGAAGGTGGCATATGGCCACGGCAAGAGCGTCCGCTGTGTCGGCGTCGGGGGGTTCACCAAGTCCAAGAAGGGTGCGGACCATCTCTTGGACCTGTACTTTGTGGGCTCGCCCGTATCCTACAAGAGCCTTTTTCACTTCCAATGGAGAATACTCTGCAATGGGGAGGTCAGCGTTCAGCCCGGCCAAAATAGCCACGCCCCGGGCGTGGCCAAGCTTTAAGGCACTTTTGATGTTACGAGCGATGAAAAGATCCTCCACAGCCATAACCTCGGGCTCGTAAGAGGCTATGACCTTCTCCAATTCCGAGTATATTCTTTTCAGTCGATGGTGAAAGTCCATGCGGGAAGAAGAGACAACCCGGCCGCTGGCCACATGGGTCAATTTCTTATCGACCTCCTCCACAATTCCATATCCTGTAACTGTTGAACCGGGATCTACGCCGATGATTCTCATCAAATTCTTCCTGCTGCCGTCGAAAGTAGGTGGTGCTACCTTTGAGGAATACGGCGACATGGGAGTGGCATGGGGCATAGGGCATAGAGCATAGGGTAAAATTCTGTCCTCTGACCTCTGTGCTCTGACTTCTGACCTCTAATCCCCGTCTCGCCGTTTCTCCGCATCGTTCAGCGGTGCTTAGTGCATAATGCCCAGTGCCTAGTTTATTTCTGCCCGCTGTCTGCTGCCAGCTGTTACCTAGGTGATCCGTTGGAGGATCTCGTCGGGTATATCAAAATTTGCGTAAACCTTCTGCACATCGTCGGAGTCTTCAATCGCCTCCATAAGCTTGAGCAGCTGGCTAGCCTGGGGCTCGTTGTCAATCTTCACAGTATTCTGAGGTACCATGGTTATTTCTGCCATGGCGTAAACTAGTTCCCGGTCGTCGAAGGCCTGCTTCACTGCCTCGAAGATGGCCGGCTCAGTGTGGACCTCAAACTGGTCTTCTGTGGTAACCACGTCATCGGCGCCTGCTTCGAGGGCTACCTCCAAAATCTCGTCTTCATCCACCAAATCTTGTTCAAAAACGATCAACCCTTTTTTGTCAAACATCCAGGCCACACAGCCGGCCTCACCTAGGTTGCCTCCCCGTTTGTTGAAAATAAATCGGATATCAGCAGCGGCCCTGTTCCTGTTATCAGTCATGACTTCTACCAGTACTGCCACACCGCCGGGACCGTAGCCCTCGTAGATGGTTTCTTCGTAGCTGACCCCCTCAAGTTCGCCGGTCCCCTTTTTGATGGCCCTTTCGATATTGTCCTTGGGCATGTTCTCGGTCTTGGCTGCTGCTATGGCCTGTCGCAACCGAGGATTGCCCGTTGGATCGCCACCACCAAGTCGAGCGGCTACCATGAGCTCCTTATTGAGCTTAGAAAAAATTTTCCCCCGCTTGGCGTCCATGGCACCTTTCTTGTGACGAATACTGTGCCATTTCGAATGTCCGGACATTTCTCTTACTCCCTATTGAACTCAGATCGTTATTATCGTAAAGGTATTTTCTTTTTTGTTTATTTGCGAGTCACCACTTAACTCCAGCGTGCAGTTTGCTTAATACTCCGCGTCATTATCGCAATAGTTAGATTAAATACTAAGCCTTCTTATTCAAGGCAACGAGAAAGATTTCCTTGCTCTGCTTGCGGGTAGCACGAGGTTTGATGCCTTTGACTTTGCCGAATCTGCTCTTGAGTTCTTTGACAGCTTCATCGAAACCAGAGCCCTGGAAAATCTTACCCAAGAAATGCGCACCCGGAACCAATAAGTCGTCGGCCAGAGTCAGAGCACGCTGGAAAAGAGCAAAGGAGCGACTGCTGTCAACCGAGCTAATTCCTGTAGTTGCTGGTGCGAGATCGCTCAGCACTACGTCAAACTCTTTGGAGATATGATAAAGGTCGGCGGGCAAAAGCTCGAAGACATCGGCTTGAATAAAATGGACATGAGCCGGTAATTCGATGGAAATCTTACGGGTATCGACCCCTACTACCAAACCTTGTTTTCCTACAGCCCGAGCACAGTATTGCAGCCATGATCCTGGATGGCAACCCAGGTCAAGAACCCGCTGACCTGGTCTCAACAACCGGACGCGCCGGTCGACCTCCTCCAGCTTGTACACTGAGCGGGCAATAAAGCCCTCTTTTTTCGCCCGGTGAAAATAGTGATCTTGTGGCTGCCATTCGGTCATTTAGGGTGTCAGCTTTCAGCGTTCAGCTATCAGCTGTCAGCAGCATGAAATATCCGGGCTAGCTGAGAGCTGACAGCTGACGGCTGAAGCTTTCTTTTTCGATTGGTATCCCTTGTAGCACGAAGCAAAAGCTGTTGTAAAGGAGCAAGCAACGGGGCAGCAGGCAGCGGACAGCATGCAGCGGGCAGCATGCAGCTTTCTCAACTAGGCACTATGCACTAAGCACTATGCACTGCATGGCGACACGGCGAAACGGCGAGACGAAGACGCGGCGAAAAAACCAGAATTTGCAAGGAATTCAATCTTGATTGCTTTTCTTCTGAATTCTGGATTCTGACTCCTGGCTCCTTGATCTTAAATCCGCAATCCGAAATCAGAAACTGACAAAGTGTCTTGTCCAAAGTGGCATCGTGGTGACGACTGTTCGAGGATTTGGAATCATACTCACGGTTATTTTTAAATAAAATCGTTCGAAAAGCAGAGAAAAACTTTATTTTTAGAAGCTATATGGTCACTATTTCTGTCTATGCAACTTTAAGGAGAATAAATAGATAATTTGAGGTTTGCCTTTTAGAAATGTTGTGGATATCCTCCGCCATGTGTTAGCACTCATCTAAGGTGAGTGCTAATATTTTATTAATCATAATTTTTGGCTTTGCGGTTTTGTAAATATTTGAAAAGGAGTTAGAGGCCATGAAATTACAACCATTGAACGATCGGATAGTGGTTAAACGCACAGAGGAAGAGGAGGTAAGCAAAGGAGGTATTATCATTCCCGACTCTGCCAGGGAAAAGCCCATCCAAGGAAATGTCTTGGCGGTGGGGACCGGCAAGGTCCTCGATGACGGCAGCAAGATGCCCCTCGATGTCAAGAAGGGAGACACGGTGCTTTTCAGCAGGTATGCGGGATCCGATGTGAAGATCGAAGGTGAAGAATTGTTGATCATGCGCGAGGATGATGTGCTGGCAGTGGTGGAAAAATAACCAGGCAGGACATAAACGGACCTGACAAAGATACAAAAGGAGTCGAATAAATGGCAAAAGAACTGAAATTTACTTCAAAAGCCAGGGAAGCCCTGCTTAATGGCATAAACGCCCTGACAGATGCAGTGAAGGTTACCCTAGGACCCAAAGGTAGGAATGTGATTCTCGAGAAGACCTTTGGTTCACCTACCATCACCAAAGACGGGGTGACCGTGGCTAAGGAAATTGAACTGGAGGATAAGTTCGAGAACATGGGTGCCCAGATGGTCAAAGAAGTGGCCAGCAAGACCTCTGATGTGGCCGGTGACGGCACCACCACCGCAACAGTATTGGCTCAGTCCATATTCTTCCAGGGCTCAAAACTGGTGGCAGCGGGCCACAATCCCATGTCTCTCAAGCGCGGGATCGATAAGGCAGTTGCTGTTGTGGTGCAAGAGTTGGGCAAGCTGAGCAATCCAACGAAGGATCAGAAGGAGATCGCCCAGGTAGGCAAGATCAGCGCCAACAATGACGAAACCATAGGTAACATAATCGCCGAGGCCATGAACAAGGTTGGTAAAGAGGGTGTGATCACAGTCGAGGAAGCCAAGGCCATGGAGACCACCCTGGAGGTGGTTGAAGGCATGCAGTTTGACCGTGGTTACATCTCACCCTACTTTGTTACTGACCCCGAGCGCATGGAAGTGTTGCTGGAGGAGCCTTACTTCCTCATTAATGAGAAGAAAATAAGCAACATGAAAGATCTGCTCCCCCTCTTGGAGCAGATAGCCAAAATGGGTAGGCCGCTGATGATCATTGCCGAAGACGTAGAAGGTGAGGCTCTGGCCACTTTGGTGGTGAACAAGCTGCGGGGCACTTTGAAAGTCTGTGCAGTAAAGGCGCCCGGTTTTGGTGACCGGCGCAAGGCTATGTTGGAAGATATAGCCATTCTCACCGGAGGCCAAGTAGTTGCTGAAGATCTCGGGATCAAGCTCGAGAATGTAAGCCTGAATGATCTCGGTACGGCCAAAACGGTAAGGGTAGACAAAGACAACACCACCATCGTAGATGGTGGCGGCAGCCGCAAAGATCTAGAGAGTCGAGTTAAGCAAATCCGTACTCAGATTGAAGAGACTACCTCTGATTGGGACCGGGAAAAACTGCAAGAGCGTCTAGCCAAACTTATTGGCGGTGTCGCGGTCATCAATGTTGGGGCTGCCACAGAGACTGAGATGAAGGAGAGAAAGGCGCGGGTGGAGGATGCCCTGAACGCCACTCGGGCTGCAGTTGAAGAAGGCATTGTGCCTGGCGGTGGTGTGGCCCTGCTTCGCTGTGTCCAGGCACTGGAAAAGATGAAGCTGGAAGGTGAGGAAGCACTTGGAGTCTCCGTGCTCAAGAGGGCCCTAGAGGAACCGCTGCGGCAAATTGCTAATAATGCCGGGTGGGAAGGCTCGGTTGTGGTTGAGCGTATCAAGAACGAAAAAGGAGCTTTCGGTTTCAACGCTGAGACTGAGAAGTATGAAGATCTCACCAAGGCGGGAGTTATAGACCCAACAAAAGTGGTGAGGTTTGCCTTACAGAACGCTGCAAGTGTAGCCTCTCTGCTACTGACCACCGAGGCCACGGTTGCAGAGAAGCCGGAAGAGAGAGAGCAGATGCCGGCAATGCCTCCTGGCGGAGGTATGGGTGGTGACATGGGCGGCATGGGAATGTACTAGCCTGAGGTTTCCTAAAGGCAACTGACCATAAAAAAACCCACACTCGCCAGAGTGTGGGTTTTTTTGATTCGCCCCTATGAACTTCAACTCAATTCTTGGCAACTTTCTCTTTAAGTTTTTCTACCAGTCCTTGGTAAGAGGAACTGAGGATGACACTGTCGAACTGTTGTCGGTAATTTTTGACCAGGCTCACCCCCTCGATTGAGACGTCATAGATCATCCACTCTTGGCCTTTTTTCTTCATCTTGTAAACTACGGGAATTTCGACTTGTTTATCGGTGAAGATTGTCACCTTTACTAGACTGTAATTACCTTGCACCTTTTCATCCTCATAGTTAACTTTGTCTCCTGAGTAATTTTCTATTCGATTCATGTAAGTATTTTCAAGTAGATCGGTAAAGAGGGGAATAAACTCTTTCCTTTCTTCTTCGCTTAGGCTTTTCCAGTGATCCGCCAGAGAGCGCTGCGCCATTTCTCTCCAGTCAAAACGCTCGTTTACGGCGTTTCTGAGCATCTTTCTTCTCTCTTCGAGGTTATTTTTAAGAACAGGATCGTGGAGGATGTTGATCATTTTGTCAGTTGTCTTCCGAATGTGATCAGTGGGCTCGCCAGCCAAACTGGAAGCCGCAAAACCAAAGATTAGGAGTAATAAAGCAATGGTCCGACACAGAAAGTTCTGCAACATTCTCTTCTCCACACTTAGTTATTCAACCTCGCCTAGGACAAAGTGAGCAGTTAACTCCTGAATCCGCTAATTTAATACCCTTGATTTGTCGGCAATATAGTCATTAAAAGCGTAAATAACAAGGGAACTGTTTTTATTTTTGGAATGCTGGAACAATGGGTTTAAAGCTATAAGTCTACTATGCAACCTAATGGAACCAATGAAGTTTTTCGCTCCTAAAACCATCATTCCATTATTCCAATATTCCATTAATTCTATAATTT
>CP070689.1:1972337-1994238 GCA_020353155.1 Deltaproteobacteria bacterium
TCCCTGCTTACAGTCAGGAAGATAACCGGAATATCTTTAGTAGCATCACTCTTCTTAAGTGCAAGACAGGTCTCGAAACCATCTATTCCACTCATTTTGACATCAAGCAATATCAGGTCGGGGGAATCGTTGTGAACGATTTGCAGGGCTTGTTCGCCACCTGCTGCCGTTTTTATGACGAAACCTTCAGACTCAAGGGCTATAGCTAATGCGCTTATATTTTCTGGAATATCGTCGACGATCAATATCTTCATTCCGGCCAAGATTGTAGTGTCGTTGCACCACATAAAGTCCTCTCTTACTTAAAACTGACACAAATTCATTGATGTTGGCTAGAAAGTTACTCCAGTGCATTCTGAATTAGTTTTTCACTGTGGGCCTCACGGCAAGTGTGAAAGCAAGTTTCGTGCTAAGAAGACAAGGTTAAATCGATGTGCCAGATCCAAAGTGTGGCAAGGTACAAAAGGGAAAGCCCCATTTATTTATGGGTAGATAAATTCTCTCAGGGCAGAGATTTGAGTGGGGTTGCAAGGGTTAGGGGAAAAGGGCCTAGTGTTCCTGGATTTACTATGTTGGCTTAAATCAGTTAACATGGAACATGTTTCATGGTAATTTCGGGTCTGTTTTGACATTGAGCCGGTCAGATTTGCCTTTTAACATTCGGGCCAAATGAGGGGATTTGAATGGCGATAAAAGAGACCAAACAGGGGGGTATGGCCAAGCAGCTCAAGTTTATCACCTTTTTCCCTGCCGCGGCGGGTACATTCATGGCGATTCTCGTTTTTCTGATCCAGTACTGGAAGTGGTTCCAGGGTGGAGAATGGCAAGGAGCGCCTTTTGCCCAGTTTGTCCCGGCGGCGTTGGTCCAATGGGCGGCAACAAAAGAAGGGGGGCTGGTGGGATTAAAGGAATTTGTTCAAGGAATGTTGTCTATCCATGCCTCTGTCTGGTTCTTTGTGAGCGGTTGTGCACTTACCGCCCTCCTGTACGAAATAGCAAAGCCGTGGCTCAAGGACTAATCCTAAATTTTTCGCAACTTAATTTGTGAGCTGTGTGAGTAGAGTTGGAGAAAGAGAGGTGATCGATGACGAAGAACCCCAGAAGCGGCAAACAGAAACGGAAAGAGAAAAGGGAAGAGAGGGAAGAATACTGGGCACAAGTGATGAAGGAGCAGGCCAAGAAAGAGGAAGCGATAAGAAAAAAAGCCGAGAAGGAAAAAGCTGAGCAAGACAAGGCTGAGAAAGAGAAAGCTGAGCAAGAAAAGTCTGAGCAGGAAAATACTAAAGAGGAGAAGGCAAAAGAGGAAGAAGTTGAGGAGTAAGGCGGCTCACTCCAATTCAAGCCCTGCTCCCCATATGGGTCAGCACAGAGATTAACTGGTCAGGGTAATCTGTGACAATGCCATCCACGCCCAGTTGGAGCAGTCGTCCCATATCCTTTGCCTCGTTAACGGTCCAAACATGAACCTTGAGTTTAAGACTGCGGGCTGTTTGCAGAAATCTTTTGGTGAGAACATGCAGTCCGCTGCTGTACTCGGGTATCTGGAGGGCATGACAGGCTGGTCTGTAAGCCGCTCCAAGGAAGACCAGATTCATAAGGAAAAACAGGGTAACTTCTCGTCTGCTGGCGGAAGTGGCAACTCCGGAGCAAGCCCGTCTAAAATCGTTAATTGCTCTGGTGTTAAAGGAAGCGACCATTACTTTTTTCGCCATATCAAAGGAATTGATCATTTCACAAAGGGGAGCGGCCAAAGAAGGATTAATCTGTTTCATATCTATATTTATTCGTATGTTTGGCAGGGCGGTGAAAACCTCCTCTAAGGTCGGCACAGTGATCCCCTTGCCCCGGAAAGGAAAAGTCCTTCCCCCGTCTGCTGTCCAGTTGTAGCCCGCATCAAATTCTTTCAATTCCTTCAGGGTCAGTGAATTAACAGTGCCTGTGCCGTTGGTCGTTCTATCAACGGTTTCATCATGAATGAAAACCAGTTTGTTATCGGCGGTGGAATGAATTTCTGTCTCTATTACATCTACCCCCATCTCTGCCGCACGCTCAAATGCGTAAAGAGTATTTTCCGGCCAAAGACCGCCACCGCCTCGGTGAGCCATCACCAGTGGACGGCCTTCATCCTGGGCAAAATAAGGATGTTCACCCGCAGAGTGGTCTAATGGCATAAATCACTCTTTTTAAGGATGTTGAAAAATCTAGCAGTAATCCAATGCTCCATCAATCCAAAACTCCAAGGGTGGTTTCTAGTAGTGTGGCCGTGCAATTCGGATGGAATATCTACATTTTTTTGCTAATACTCTCTACCTCAAATAAGTCCTTGCTCCCATATACCGAGATTTGTAATATCTTCTCGTGAGCAGACTAGTTCGGATTCTCTTGCCCCTGCCCGGGGCGTGAATGAATCTCCCCTTGCCGACATAAATGCCCACATGAGAAATTCTCCTGCCTCCGTCAGTGGCAAAAAAGACCAAGTCACCGTGCAATAGTTCATCTCGCCCGATGGGAATTCCAGCCCTGTATTGTTGTCTCGAGGAGCGAGGCAACTTTAATCCGTTCAGTTGATAAACTACCATGGTCAAACCGCTGCAATCGAAACCTTCGTCGGGGGAGGTGCCCCCCCATCTATAAGGAGTGCCGATGAATCTCCTTGCGGTTCCCACGATCTCGCTTCTAAGATCGATTCTGCCGCCATATTTCCTCTGTTTTCGCACTGCATAGTCAGCAGGGCTAACTATCCAATATTCAACTATTATTCCTGCAACTCGGGCATCCTCCGCCTTGCTGCGGGCTGCCTCTTTGGTGGGAAAATCACCGAAACGAACTTTGTAGAGTCCTGATTCGTGAACAAAATAGTAGGCGTCCAGCCCATAGCGTTCTAGTGCCTCACTGAGTCTGACAGCATTGTCCAGATTGGCAAATGCTCCCACTTGAACAGAATAACCCAACTGGGCAAGTGTTTCCTTCTGAGCAACTGGTCTTGGCTCGGGTGAAATATAAGTGGCACGGCCGCAGCCCATGCACCACAGGATGATGGCTGAAGCCAGAACAGCCAGTCTCCAATACAACGGGATTTTTGAGTTCTCTGCATTTTGGTAATCCAACAGCTGAACCGGCGGGCTGGTTGGGGAAAATTTTGCAGGAGAAATTTTTGAGAGCATTTATTTTTGGGGGCTAGGATGGAGAAATGTCCACGTCGGCCGTCTCTTGTTCCATGGCAAGGTGGAATTCTTTCTCTATGGCTTTGACTTCTTCCATCCTGCCAGGTTCGAGATATGTTTTATAAATGGCGTCATCTTCAGACAGAGGTTTCTTTAGCAGGCCGTGTTCAAGGAGTGATAAAGATTCAATGGATTTGTCGCATACCGGATAACCCATGTCATCTATTCTGATGTGCGGCTCAAAGGACACCTTGGATATGTTGTTGATATCCACCAGTTTAATATCTCCTTCCCGGGTAAGGAGCAGATTACCTATGCCTGCGAGATCCGGGACATGTTTTGCCTCCAAGATCATTTTCTTAATTCTAGTAATAAAATCCTTTGCCTTTACCCGGACTTCATTTGTCCACTGATCGCCAATCTCCTCTGCATCCTCAAATGTTTCAAAACTGATACGTCGGAGGATAGAAATCAAATGGCTGTCGTCCAGTTGGTCCCAGGGATCCAATATGGCGCCCTTAACATACTCTTGCAGGCCGCACAGGAGGATTTCCCGTTTTCCATTCAGTTTATAGTCAACCAGAAATTCGTCGGATTTGGCAAAATTTTCCGGGCCCAGGTAGGACTCAATCATTTTGACTCTTTCTACTTCCTCCTCAGCTTCCTGCAAGCTCTGGAATCTCGTTCTGAATATCCTAAGCATCTTCAGAGGTTCTGCTCTGGGGTACCACTTGGCGCCGTCAATGATCACCCCATTTTTTTCGTTTTTCACCTCCTCGTGGCTCAACACTTCCAGGATATGGGAGCGCAGTCCTTGCCGGTAATGCCTGCGGTAAATATAAGCACCAGGATCCCTGATAAAATTCAGTTTTAATACATCTTCTTCATTCAGGTAAGCTCTGTCTCTAACGTCCTCTTGCATGTCATTGATCCTTTAGCTTTTTTAGCCACTTGGGAAGGTAAGGGATTTAATAGAAAGTAACCTCGTCAAGCCAGATTTTGGCCTCTTGCCCACGTCCAAAACTACGCTCGTGGACTACCCAATTGATTCTTTCTATATAATTGAGTTGAAGGATTTGATTTGTGCCTTGTTTTTGAGCGCGTCCTTTTTGAATTGACAATGAATTAAAAGGGATGCGCGTTTCTTTCCAGTCTTTTGTCACTGATATATTGCGAAACCAATTCTCCTCATAGTCTGAGCCTTCTTGGCTGTCACTAACTTGAAACCAGACGGTAATGTCTCTATCGGCTTTAATATTGAACTTTATCCCCGAATAGTTGGCAAGATCACGCTTGAGTCGATTCGTTATGCCGGCGTGCATTGGAAGGTTCTTGAACTTCTCAACTCTCTTGGTACCCAATTTGAAATCCATGGCCAGAGATTTTTGTGTACCACTGGCACCCTGAGTCTCATCGATGTAAGTTCTCATATAGCCCCCCACACCGGTTCTGCCTCCTCTGAATTCACCTAAGATCCATCCGGCCATATCCGAAGTTTTGTCTTCAAAATTCCCATCAATGTTTTTCATTTCCCTGAAAGCCTCTGTTTTGAGCTCGTGCAGGCGCCCTTTCTTATTGAGAGCCGCAGCAATCAGACCGGTCTCTGTGTTTACAACTCTTAAGTTAACATTCCATTCATCTCCTGTGGGCGCAAGTGTGCCCGTCAGTATGATGTCTGCCCCGAGGAGTTTGCCGACCTGTTTCACGCCGGCGGGATCTGTCAGCCCTGTTTGGGCCAGTTGCAATTCATCCAACACAGACTTTAACTTTGAACGTTCCACTACGTTGAATTGGCCTGAATTTACCAGAGCCGTAGTCACATCTTCCTGAACATATTTGGCAACCTCTTTATTAGTTCCCATTATTACTTCGAAATCTTTGATGGCTATGATTTTCTTGGCAAGCAAGATTTGAACTCGGTCACCAGGTTTGAAAGTGTGAGACTTATCTAGGACCTTGAGCAAAATATCGTTCCCTATGATCCTTGCGACTTCAACTCTCGACTGGTTTACACTGGTTTTCTGTCCTTCTAGCAGATAAGTTTTTTCTATTAGATCTTGAGCAAGTTGCAGTGCAAGTTTAACCTCTTCTCCAAACAAGGGTGGTTTCTCAACCTTTAAGGTAACAAAATTTTGCTGAACTTCGATTACCTCGGCGGGCAGGTAAAACACACTTTTCATCGAAGGTTCTTGAACAACTCTTCTCTCGCTCGCGGGTTGGCAGCTGATAAATAACATTAGGATGGCGCAAGATAGGATAATGCAGCTATGATTTTTCACCTATCACCTCCAGATCACATATCAACCTTAAGCCATTTATCTACCAAAGAATATTGGCAAATTGCGGAGCGCAAAAATACGGTAGAATCCGCTTTTTCATGGTGCTCAGGATAGATGGATTCTGTAGGATGTCAAGAGCTGTGTTTGAATACCCGGTCGATTATTCTAGCACTGCGACCACACGACAAGGCGCTCCACTGAAGTCCTTTATCAGTGGGGGGAGGATAATGATTTGGCATTGATCTCGGTTGATTAAGGTAAGGTTTTTGACTGATTCAAGGATAACAATCCCGGCATCAAGAAGTGTTTTGTGAATAGTTTGGCCGGGGTCATCCAAGGGGCTGGGTGAGGGTGTGTCCATACCGAGCAATCTTATCTTGAGAGTCACAAGAAACTTAGTCGCCTCCAAGGTGAGGCAAGGGAAATTTTCATAGAAAGCACTTGAGCTGAAAGTGATATCCCAGCCAGTCTTTATTAGTACTCGCGAACCGGGAAGGATGCGATATTCTTGGGCTTGGAGGTCCTTTTTTGTAATGAGATGATTTTTGCCTTTGTCGGTGAAGTCCAGAATGACTGCCTTGCCAATGAGGGATTCCAGTGGAATCTTGTCAACGGTCATTCCACCCTCAATGAAATGTGAAGGCGCATCCAGGTGGGTGCCGATATGGTTGTTGAATTGAATAGACTGCACTGTGCAAATGTCTTGTCCGAGGGTCATTACTTCCCTAATTTCAGGTGGTGGGTCCCCGGGAAATACGGGCATACTTTCATCTATGCGGTGAGTCAGGTCTATGTATTTCTTCATAGTTAGTCCCCAATGCCGATTTGGGAATGCTGAATGCGGATTGTGGAATTCAAATTGAATTTCTGACTCGCAATTTCTTTTTTGCAGTCCGAAATCCGAAATTTCCAGCACTCCATTACTCTACATGCTTAGATTTCGATCCCCAAATCTTCTAGTTCTTTTGTGACCAAATCTTCCCAGCCTCGATTAGCTTTGGGATTTGCAGGACTTGGATGGGTGATACGACCTATGGTCAATGCAAGCCCTGCCAGGGCAATTTCGGCTCGTTCTGCAGCAAACTGTCCCACTCCCACGACATAACGTGGTTCAAGCCACTGGACGGTGCGTCGAAGAGCTCGGTCACATATTTCAAATAATGGTATCTTTTCGACAGATCGAAGGTTGTTTGGAGTCCTGTTGCGCCCACTGGATTCAAGGAAAAGCAGAGGGCAGTAGTTGACTACAAAGAAACTGGCGAAAAACTTCTCAGGTGTGCTGAAACGCTTTTTAGCCCACCCCCACAGTCTCTTGCCGCTGACCTCGCTTTTTGGACATTCGAAACCGTCTACCGACCGCTTGGGATGTAATTCAGCGGGAGAGCCCACAGGGGCCTCTATGCGCAGCCACTCTTTAACGGCTTTCACCTCGCCGAAGGGGACTCCAGTCTGGGCCATTCCCCAAGGACCTGGATTCATCCCGAGAAGGATTACCTCTACGGGGCGTTTAGCATAGAGGTCCAAGTACTGAGCATGAGGTGCTCTGGCGTACTCGAGGGGATTGTAAACGTGGCTGACTGGTGGGCCGAAGCGTAAAGGTTGCAATTCTTCCAAAAAGGAATCTGTTATGATGTGTAGGTCCATAGGAGGCTTCAGACTGCGGATTGCAGATTGCGGATTTAGGGTAGGGGAGGGAAATGAACTAGACCCCTTTGCTCCCCCAGTTCCTCGTTCCAATGATTGCAGAGAGCCTGTAGTTTTGCGACGCTGACTCCCTCGATCTTCTGTCCTTCGTGGAGGAGCCAATTTAGCATGGCTTTGGAGGGATAGGTGGACTGCAAGATTTCAGTTATAACTTCCTCGGGCGAAAAATCCATGAGTCGTCTGATAGACTGTTGAGCGATCACCACCATGGTGTACCAATCTCCCTCCCCTTTTTCCATGGCGGAGGCTGTGCGTTCGAGATTCTGCCAAACTTCATGTATATCCATTAGGTTCCTTTCGAGGCAATGTAGGAGTGATTCCTTATCTAGTTGAAAGACACTTATAGTTTAACCCATACTGCCGATTTTGAGTATTCTACCCTCGCTGCGTCGCGGACGTTGTGCCGTCCAATCCAGAATCTCTCCCCCCCTTTTAATGACAAAGTATTCCCCTACGTCTTCGAAAGGTGGTCGTCCGGGATCAGATATGAGCACCTGTTTAACGCCTGCCCGGATGGCCCTGAGAATGAGATTCTTCAGTGGTTTCACCAAAGTGTCCCAGAAGCAGACATCAGCACCGAGCAAAACATCTACATCCTTTAGGTGCTTGGTTTTGAGCCCTTCAAAGTCTTTTTTCATGGTGGAGATCTCCACCTCGTTTACCTTGGCGTGCAACTGGAGGTAGGGAAGAACCTCAGGATCAACGTCAACGGAAATTACTCTGGCACCATACTTCTTGGCGCAATATATGCCCAGCAATCCCCAGCCGCAGCCGACCTCCATAACCCGCAGACCTTCCGGCAATCCTCGACGGTGCAGGTAATCCATCAACAGCCAGGTGGATTTCCAAAGCCTGTTGCCGTGAACCGAAGGTGCGTTAAACTGCTTGAGTTTCCGGATCTCGGGGTGGTGTGATAATAGAAGTCGAACCCCATAGGCCTGTCTGTATTTCTTCCGTCTTCTGGCCACTTTATCCCAAAAAAGTCGTATCTCGGCAGGGCAGTGTCATCTACTTGCCCAAGTTAGGGTAGGTTCCTTGAGAGGTGGAGTGGTGATGGTTTAAATTTTTTAGTCCATTACTCCATAATAAGAAAGATATGTTCATGGTCTCCAGTTACTAATCTGACGTGATCGCAAGCCACGGCCAGCCGAAATCAGAGATCCTTGTTGTTGAGCAGGATTTGTTTTTTATAAAGTTCGACTTGCTTTTCCAGGTAGGCAAGCAGTTGTGAGGAATCCTCTATTTCAATGCTCCAGACTCCGTATTTGGTTGCGTCAATCCGGTCTTTATAATTGCTGAACCTCAAAATCTCATTGGGTAACTGATCATAATCATATTTTACTGAATTAATTTTCTGAAACAGTCTTGAAAAAATGTTTAACATCTGCTTGTCCCAGATATAAAAATCATTGAGATTTGTGGGAACGAGATCAGCGGGTATGTTACTCGCTTTCATGGCCTCATAGAAGGAGACGTACTTTGCCTGATGGTGTGGGGACAAGCGCATTTTGTACATGAGGCGTACATCGTTTCTGCTTCTTACCGGAGCGAATTCTTTCTGAAACTTCTCGATCTCCAATACGATTTGCTCAACCAACCTTCGTTCTTGGGTTATATAGGCAATATCTTCAGCGATCTTTGACGTCTCTGTGGAAATTCTTTCGATGGACTTCTGGGTCTTGGTATCCAGATGGGCGAGGGCTTGGCTGAGGTTAGCTTCGATTTTAGTCGGTGCAATGGGGTTTATATTAGTAGCTGTATCCCTGATATTTCTAACTGAATAGAAGGAGATTACCGATACGCTAATGACAATTGAGAGAACCGCAACCGCTAGGGCTACACCCATGAACCACAGGCTCTGGTTCTTCAAGTGCTTTTGAAGTTCCTCCTGAGGTTCTTTGAATAATTCCTTAATCAGAGGAGCATAATTAGTACTTTCCCTTGCCTCCACTTGACCAAGCTTTTTTAGGGTTGCTGCGTGCTGCTCCTCTGCGTTTCGAGCCCTTTCTTCGGCCTTGGAGGTTTTTTCCTCTGCTTCAGCCATTAGTTTCTCCAAGTCTGCTATGCGTTGCTTAAATGAATCCACGTAAGCGGTAATTGAAGAAGCATGGCCTTCAATGGATGCCAGGGCCTCTTTTAGCTTTTCGTCGTTTTTTGAAGACATTTTACCTCCTTGTGTCACCTATCGCTAAAGGGATTTATGAAGTTCCATGAGGTCCCTTTAATCAAGTTGGTTAAGAAGGTCGAGGGGAAACACCATTTGTAAATGCGATTAATTAATCTTGCTAGACTACAGAGGCTGAAGATAACATGCGCCAAAGACAAAACTTTTCCGTCGATAAAAATAGTGAGTATTGGATAACATAGCATCAAGTTACTAGCAAGAGGAAAAATACCAGCTGGCACCTTGCAGCTTGCAGCGGGCAGCAAAGGAGCAAAGAGCATAGGGCATAGGGCATGGAGTGCCCAGCGAAACGAGGATTGGGAGTCAAGTTGCTTCTAAATATGCTGGAGAAAAATCAGCACACTGTGGATTGAAAGGGCAAGCTGAGTGGCTTAGACTTAATGAATTTGAAAGGGATAACTAAAACGGGAGGTCAGAATGGATTACGCTAATATCATTTATGAAAAGGCGAATGGGATCGCAAAAATCATAATAAATCGACCACAGGTAATGAATGCACTTAATGCCGAAACTGTCAAAGAATTGAGCCATGCCTTAAACGAGGCAAAGAATGACGTATCCGTCCGAGCGGTGATTATGACGGGAAGCGGGGAAAAGGCTTTCATTGCCGGTGCAGATATAAGCGAGATCAAGGCTAGTTTCAAGAAGGGCCCGATGGCCGCCAGAGAGGAATTCTCATTGCCAGGGCAAGGGCTGGCCACCACTATTGAACGTTTGGGAAAACCTGTTATTGCAGCGGTTAACGGCTATGCCTTGGGGGGAGGCTCGGAAATCATTCAGGCCTGCCACATGGCAATTGCCGCCGAAAACGCCCATATAGGCCAACCGGAAATTAACTTGGCTTTCAATCCCTGTTGGGGTGGAACGGTTCGTTTGCCCCGCCAGGTGGGCAGAAAAAAGGCTCTCGAGATGATTTTGACAGGAGAAATGGTTGATGCCCACGAAGCACACAGAATTGGTCTGGTTAATGCTGTGGTACCTTTGTCTGAACTAATGCAAACCACCGAGCAATTGGCGCAAAAGGTGGCAGAGAAATCGTCGGAGGCAGTGCGGTTATGCTTAGACGCTGTCCTGCAAGGGTTAGAGATGCCTCAAAGAGAGGCGTTGAGCAAGGAAGCCAATTTGCTAGGCTTGTTAGCAGATACAGAGGATGCCATGGAAGGGGTTACCGCCTTTCTGGAGAAGCGCAAACCGGAGTTCCAGCACAAGTAACTATTCAGTTGGCAATTAACAGCAGACAGCGGGCAGCCATTTCTACTAGGCACTGGGAAAAAATCTTTATCTACGCTTGCTCTATGCCCTCTGCTCTATGCGTCCTCAGGTTCAGGGTCGAGGAACTCCTTGAGAACCTGAGTGGCTCCTTGCTCGTCCAGTTCTGTTTTAAGTCTCAAACAGACGAGCTTTCCCTCCAGGGTGCCGACATAGATTCGCCTTTGACCAGCAACAGGTGCAGTGGCGTGGGAAAAACCAAAGGGGAAGCACCAGCGCATTTTGTGGTCTGCCAAAGCGATTCCATAAACACGGCCTTGTACAGAAAAATAGAGCATTCCTCTGCAAGCTGTAGGAGAGGAAGGGTATCCAAGTGTTTTATGTCGCCACAATTCCTTGCCATTCTCGGCGTCGAGCACATATAGGTGCTTATCACGAGAACTGACAAAGACCAGACCGTCTTGTTCAAAGGGTGAAGTGTGTATCTCACTCCCTGTAGTGAAGGACCAGAGAACCTGGCCGCTAGCCGCGAAAAGAGCGTAGACCTTATGGTCTGCTGAGGTCAAGTAAACAACGCCATCGCTAACATAAGGGGTGCCGTAGATTTTAGCTCCTGTGGTGAAATGCCACAAACATTCGCCGTCATCCATATCTAGGGCATAAAGAGAGTGATCTTTTGATGCAGCGTAAACCTTGTTCTGCCAGACTCCTGAGGCCACAGATATTGCTTTGACCACATTGAAGGTCCAAAGTCGTTGGCCCTTTTCAGCATCCACAGCGTAGAGAGTACCTTCAGCAGACCCCACAAAAACCCTGTCTTGGTGCGTATAAGGGGAGCCCAGCCTTTTATCCACTGCATGGTGCCAGCGCTCACTGCCGTTGTCAGGTGAGATGGAATGGAGTCTGCCAGGTGAACTCACATAGACAGAATGCCCAGAGAAGTGCGCTGCTGACCAGTTCTCCCCTGCAGCTGAGACCTTCCAGATAACCTCCCCGGTTTGACCGTTCAGGCCGTAAAAAGTGTCGCCGCAGCCAAAATAGAGCTTGTTCTCCTCCAGTACTGGTACTTTGGGGACATTTCCCGCTCCCATGAAGACAAATTGCACCTGAGGATCGGCCGTTACCTCTGGAAGTTCCCGGATTAGTTCTTCCGCCCGCTGCTGCCAGACTGGGTTCTGGCACAGGAGTTTAACAATTTCCTGCTGAGGCTCGTACTTGCTTAAGCGGCGGATGAGACTGTCGGCTCGATTCTTTTCGTACTCTAGATAGAGTCGGTCGCGAAGATAACCTATGGCTGTCTCGCGGAAGCCCAAGGCCTTCACCTGAGCTTGCCACTCTTTTTGGTCTTCACCCTGCCTTGCCATCTCTACATCAGGACCCTTCTCGTTAACTGCAACCTTTTATCAAGATAGAAGGAAGCGGCTTTAAAATCAACACAGATTAGTCTAGAGGAAAGGTTAAGAATGTTTAAAAAAGCGAAAAAATCTTGACATTTAAACGATCGTTTGATACAAACGTTTGTAAGAAAACCGGAGGTAGCCGATGAGTCAAAAGAATGGAGAAGACCTCACCAGAGAACGTATTCTGGACACAGCCGAGGTCCTTTTTGCCCAAAAGGGTTATAGAGCTGTGAGTGTCCGCGAAATTACCTCGGCGGCAGAATGCAACCTGGCAGCAGTGAACTACCATTTTGGCAATAAAGAGAACCTTTATCTGGAAGTTTTTCGCTCCCGCTGGGTTCCCCGGGCCACGCGGGTGCGGGAGAGCTTCAGGAAGTCTCTGGCCAGGCAAGGGTCTCTTTCCGAAGCAAAAGTGGTGCGAGCTTTGGCACAGGCCTTTGTGGACGGCCCCCTGTCAGATGATGAGCGTCTTCGCCACAGTCAGTTGATGACCAGGGAAATGACTCAACCCACGAAAGCTTTTAAGCATGTAGCCGAACAGGTGATTCAGCCTTTCTTTAAAGAGGTATCAGACCAGTTAGATTCGGTTCTCAGCAATAAGGTGGGCGAAGAACAGATGTTGCTCAACATTTTTAGCATCTTCGCCATGGTGCTTTACTTCAATTTTGCCAGGGTGGCGGTCAGTCGCCTCACTGGCCGCAAGTATGATTCTGCCTTTAGAGCCCTGTTGGTAGAGCAGATCACTCAGTTCTCCCTGAGAGGTTTGGGAGTGGAGAAGATGGAGGAGCAGGGGTGAAGAAGAAATTAATCTTATATTTAGGTGGGGCACTGGCTATATCTTTGAGTGTAAGTGGCTGTTTCAAAATGGGTCCAGACTACCATCGACCAGATACGGATTTCCAAGTGCCTGCTCATTACCAGTACACTCCCACCGAACTAGTCATGCCGGAGCCGGACGACCAATGGTGGCGTGTCTTCAACGACCCCGAGTTGAACCAATTGGTGGAACAGGTGCTGAAGAACAACCTGGATATAAAAAGGGCTACAGCTGCGGTTCTGGAGGTGCGAGCGCAACTAGTTTCCACGCGAGCGGACCGTTTTCCCCAGGTAGACGCTCAGGGTCAGGCAGAACGGCAGCAACTACCCAAAGGGACTTCAGTCGATAGAACATTTACCTCATACGATCTGGCTTTGCCTGCCTCCTTCGAGATAGACCTGTGGGGTCGCCTTGCCAGGGCAGAGGAGGCGGCGCGGGCTAATCTCCTGCGAGCAGAGGAAAACCGCCGCACCGTGGCGCAGACCGTGGTGGCGGAGACTGTCACCCTATATTTACAGATGGAGTCGTTTGAGCGGGCAATCGATATTGACATAAAGCTCATTGAGTCCTTTCGCCGCAGCTTAAATCTAGTGGAGAGTAGATACAAGAGAGGTCTGACCTCGGTCTTGGATGTAAGACAGGCCCGCAGGGTTCTGGCCGGGGCTGAAGCAACTCTACCATCACTGCGACAGGACTTAGGTACCACACAGCAGGCATTGGCCGTCCTTCTAGGACGCTATCCCGAGACTAGGCCACCTCGGCTCCAGCCGGAAGACTATTACAAAAGGTTAGACCCAGTGCCGCCGGGTCTTCCCTCCGACCTCCTGCTTCGACGGCCGGACATCAGGGCGGCGGAGGAGCAACTAGTGGCGCTGAATGCCTTAGTAGGCGCGGCCAAGGCCAGCCGCTTTCCCCGGATTGTTTTGACTGGAACTTACGGTTACACCAGCGACGATCTAGACCGGCTTTTCAAGCCCGAAAATGAGTTGTGGAGTATTGCCGCCGGGATTGCCCAGCCTTTGTTTGACGCGGGGAAATTGCGAGCAGCTCAGCGGGCGGCCGAGGCTCGATATCAGCAGGGCGTGGCGGAATACGCCAAGACAGTGCTCAGCGCTTTTGCTGAAGTGGAAGGAGCTTTTTTGACACGGGAAGAGCAGTTGAAACGGCGGGAATATGTAGTTACTTTCCTGCACGAGGCCCGGGAGGCGCAGAGAATTGCTGAGAGTCGGTACGAAAAGGGTCTTACTGACTTTCTCACGGTGCTGGACACACAGAGAACCCGCTTTGAGGCCGAACGTGATCTCTTGCAGGTGGATTTCACCCTTTTGAACAACCGTGTCAATCTGCACCGGGCTCTCGGAGGAGGCTGGGGAGATCCAGGACCGGTTATGCTTGGGCAAGAAGGTCAAACTGAGAAGAACGCGAAGGGAGATTAAACCACGAAGGCACATTTGTCATTTTGCATTTCGCATTTATCATTTCTCAATTTGAGTCAACTTTCATTCTTGGTTTCACCTTGAAAAGGTCAATGACAGATGCGAGATGATCAATGACAAATGACAAATGGCGCAGAGCGCTACGCGCTTGGCGTGATCGGGGAATTGATAACCATGAGTAGTAGGAAAAAAAGAGTTATTCAGCTTGTTATCAGCATAACCTTTGTAGCCTTGGGTGTGATGGGCTTTTGGGCACTGACGGCGAGCAAACCTGAAATGGAGAGGCGCAAACCTCCCATCCCCGTGCCCATGGTCCGCACTATAGCAGTTAAGACTGGACCACAAAAGGTTTATATCCAGGGCGAGGGCACGGTGAGGCCTTTACAAGAAATCGATCTCGTACCCGAAGTGGTCGGTAAGGTGGTCTATGTATCCCCCTCACTGGTAAACGGAGGCGTCTTTAATAAAGATGACCTTTTGTTGCGAATCGACCCAGTGGATTACCAATTGGCCGTCACCTTGGCTAAAGCCAAAGTGAAAGACGCGGAGAGTCGTCTTCAAGTTGCTGAGGAAGAGGCTGCCGCGTCAAGAGATGAGTGGCGTTTGCTCTATGAGGGTAGTTCCAATGAAAACAGCAAGCCGCCGCCACTGGTAGCGAAAGAACCACAATTGGCAGCGGCGAAGGCCGAGTTGGAAGCTGATGAGGCCGATCTTAGCAAAGCCTTACTTAATTTAGAGCGCACAGAACTCAAAGCACCTTTTGACGGGCGGGTGGGAGAAGAAAGGGTGGACATAGGTCAATATGTTTCTCCTGGCCAAAGTCTGGGGAGTCTCTACTCAACCGAAGCTGCGGAAATTGTTGTTCCTCTGGAAGGGGAAGCTCTCTTCTGGTTCGACGTGCCGGGTTTTACCTCTAGGGACGGACGAGGTTCTCCTGCACTGATTAAGGCCAGCATTGCAGGCCGCGAGTTGAGCTGGACCGGCAAAGTGGTGCGCACCGAAGGCAAGTTGGATGAGCGGACTCGGATGATCAATGTGGTGGTCCGGGTTGAACAACCGTATGCTAAAAAACCGCCGCTGGTTTTCGGCCTCTTTGTGGTGGTGCATATCGAAGGCCGAGAGATAGCAGAGGGAGCGGTGATACCGCGAGCAGCCCTGCACCAGGGAGATATCGTCTGGGTAGTTAGCGAGGACAGCCGGCTTCAATTCCGCCAAGTAGAGGTAGGCAGAATTCAGGGTGATGAAGTTCTGGTTACCGGAGGCCTGGATGATGGAGAAAGGTTGGTCATCACTCCCTTGAAGGCTGTCACTGATGGCATGACCGTGCGCCTTGTTGGTGAAGGAGCCGAAGCGGTTAGAGAGCCACCGGTAGTCAGTAGTAAGCGCTAAGGGTCAGGGGTAAGGGATCATGGGTCAGAGGGAAATGCTCGATTTTATAATCTTCTGACTCCTGACTCCTATCTCCTAACTCCTTTCTCTTTATGCAAAGGATCAAAGACTTATGCGGAGCATGATTGCTTGGTTTGCTGAAAACCACGTTGCCGCCAATTTATTGATGTTATTCCTTCTACTAGCTGGGGCGGTTACTGGCTTGACCACGAAGCTCGAGATTTTTCCTGAGACATCTCTGGACCGAATATCAATCACCATGGAGTATCTTGGTGCCTCGCCAGCCGAGGTGGAAGAGGCCATTGTCCGGAGAATCGAGGAAAAGATAGCTGGTCTAGCCGGTATCAAGCGCATAGATTCGGTGGCCAGGGAAGGGGTCGCCTCTATTATCATTGAGGTAATGAATGATTGGAATTTGCAGGAACTGCTGGATGAGGTGAAGGCGGAGGTAGATCGCATCACCACCTTTCCTAAAGAGGCGGAGCAACCAATCGTTAGGGAAATGACCAGGCGAGTTCAGGTTCTTAATGTTGCCGTTTACGGCGATGCACCCGAGTCAACCATTAAGCACCTGACAGAGAGAATAAAAGACGACATTACCAATCTGCCGGGAATTACTCTGGCGGAGCTTGGGGGCGTGCGCAAGGGCGAAATTCATGTCGAAGTGTCAGAAGAAACCCTCCGTCGTTACGGGCTCACTTTGGGCAAAGTTGCTGAGGCGGTAAGACGAGCAAGTCTGGATTTGCCAGCAGGCAGCGTCAAAACTGAGGGTGGTGAAATATTGGTGCGAACTAAGGGGCGTAGATACTATGCCGCAGACTACCGCGACATTGCCGTAATTACCAGGACAGATGGAAGCAAAGTTACACTGGGGCAGATTGCCCAACTTAAAGACGGTTACGAAGATGTGGATCTTTTCAACCGATACCAAGGAAAGCCTGCAGGTATCATTGAAGTATACAGAGTGGCCGATCAGAATGCCTTGCATGTAGCCAGTACAGTCAAGAATTACATGGAAAAGATCCGACCGAGTCTGCCCGAAGGCGTGGACATCTCTTATTTTGGCGACAGATCAAGAATATTAAAGAGCCGCATCCGTCTGTTGCTCAAAAACATGGCCTTGGGATTGGTTCTAGTTAGCATCCTTCTAGGGTTATTTCTCAATGCGCGGTTAGCCTTCTGGGTGACCCTGGGAATACCTATTTCTTTTATGGCAGGCTTGATGCTTCTTCCCAGATTTGACGTTTCTATCAATATGATTTCCCTTTTCGCCTTTATCATGGTTCTGGGCATTGTGGTGGATGACGCCATAGTGGTGGGCGAGAATATTTTTCGCAAACATGAGGAGGGGGCCGAGCCTCTTGATGGAGCAGTGCGAGGCACTCTGGAAGTAGGGAGGCCGGTAATTTTTGCAGTTCTGACAACAGTTGCCGCTTTTTGGCCTCTCCTCCTGGGAACCGGCACCATGGGAAAAATCATGCGCACCATACCCATTGTGGTTATTCTGGTGCTGCTGGGCTCACTGGTGGAGTGTTTGCTCATTCTACCGGCCCACCTCGTTGGGTCCAAATACCGAGCAAAGCGCAGCATGGAGCAAAAGCGCACCTCTAGATGGCTTAAGTGGTTTATCAAAGGACCCTATGCCAAGGCGGTAGATTTTTGTGTAAAGTGGCGTTATGCCACTGTTTCTCTGGGTATAGCTGTATTATTGATCACCGTGGGAGTCTGGAAAGCGGGATGGATCAAATTCACCTTGTTTCCCAAGGTTGAAAGTGACTTTCTCATTTGCACATTGACCATGCCCGCAGGCACACCGCTTGAACGTACATTGGAGATTGCAACCCATTTAGAGCAAACGGGGAAAGAAGCTCTTGCAGAAGCTGAGGGAGAAACATCCGGTAATGGCTCCCCTCTGTTGAAAGGTATCATCACCAGAATAGGGCAACATTTAGGGGGGGTCGGCCCCATGGCATCAGGTCCTCTGTATGGGGGTCATCTGGCTCAGATTACTCTGGAGCTATTAGAGGGCGAAGAGAGGGAGGTAACTGCAAGTCAATTAGGCAACCTTTGGCGTAAAAAGGTAGGCAGTATTCCTGACGCCGAGTCAATTACCTTTCAGAGTGTACTTTTCAGCGCGGGCAATCCCATTGAGGTCCATCTTTCTCTGGATGATCACGATTTGCTAATTGCTGCAGCGGAAGAGTTGAAGAATGAAATCAAAGGCTATCCCGGGGTGTTTGATGTTAGCGACAGCTTCATGCCGGGCAAAGATGAGATGCAGCTCAAATTGAAACCGGCGGCTCGCAGTTTAGGACTCACCCTAGATGATTTGGCCCAGCAAGTCCGGCACGCCTTCTACGGCGCCGAAGCTTTGCGCCTCCAGCGGGATCAGGACGAGGTTAAGGTCATGGTTCGCTACCCTGAGTCTGAGCGCAAATCACTGGGCTACGTAGAGGACATGCGTATTCGCACACCGGACGGCTCTGAGGTTCCCTTCAACGAAGTGGCTCAAGTAAAAATGGAGGAGGGCTATGCAGCAATAGAAAGGGCTCAACGTCGCCGGGTAATCGCTGTCACTGCCGATGTGGATGAGACGGTTACCAATGCCAATGAACTTCGTACGGATTTGGAAAAGCGCTTCCTGCCGCAACTGGAACTCAACTACCCGGGCCTGCGATACGCAATGGAGGGGGAAGGAAAAGAGCAGAAGGAGTCACTGTCAGACGTGACAAGTGGTTTTGTCATAGCCCTCTTTCTCATATATGCCTTGCTGGCTATCCCCTTCAAGTCTTTTACTCAACCCTTTGTGGTAATGTCTGCCATCCCCTTCGGTATGGTGGGAGCTGTAATAGGACACCTGATCATGGGACTGAACCTAAGCCTATTAAGCCTATTCGGCGTAGTAGGCCTGGCCGGCGTGGTGGTGAACGACTCCCTGGTCCTGGTACATGCCACTAACAGGATAAGGGATGAGGGAGCCAGTCCTCGTGAGGCCATCACCCAGGGCGGGGCCCTTAGGTTCAGGGCCATTATTCTCACCTCCCTAACCACCTTTGCAGGTCTGACGCCAATGATCTTGGAACGTAGCCTCCAAGCTCAGTTTCTCATCCCCATGGCAGTGAGCCTCGGATTTGGCGTTCTCTTTGCCACCGTCATTACCTTGCTGCTTGTCCCTTGTGGCTACATGATTCTGGAAGACGTACATAATCTACTGGACAACTTGAAGGCCAGGATCACGAGAAGGGAAGCACCAATTAAGAACTAGGCACTATGCACTACGCACTAGGCACTACCAAAGAATAAATAAACTGAAAAATGAACTATTTTTAGAACTTGTTTATTTCTCTTTTTTTTCTGCTGCTACTTTGTTTCTGTTTAGTGCTTAGTATTTACTGCCTAGTGCCTAGTGTCTCCTGGGGTACCTTCTGTCGAAGCCTCGTGGCATGGAATTCCTTTTTCTTATCCTTTTCGCCATCTGCACAAATTGGCTGACTGTCTGAAAATACAGGTCACCGCAGCGTTGCAGGATGTCATTGTGGCCGCAGCCAGCGGCGAGCATGAGCTGCTTTCTCATAGTCCCTGAGTTGGCCAGAAGAATATCAGCATCCTTGGGCGGAATAATCTCATCATTCTGGCCGTGGATAATTAAAGTGGGCTTACCAATGTCCCTTATTTTGCCAAAGTTGGCAAAACCGTCCGCCTCCGAAATTCCAAGGGTTTCAGTTGCTACCCCGAGACGATGGAGTAGCGGTACTGTCCTGGCAAAAGCGCTGTCTAAAATCAGCCCGGAAATTTCGTCTTGGTATGAGGATGCTACTTCGAGAGCTGGAACACTACCAAGGGATCTGCCCATAATTATCAGTAGCCCGGTTCGATCTTGTTCCTGCAACCAAGTATATACTTCCCTGAAAATCGTGTGAGAGTCAGAGAGCAGATTGCTGGCGGTGGGTAATCCAGTGCTCCGGCCGTAACCCCTGTAGTCAACTACCAGGAAACTTATGCCATAGTTGTTGTAGACCGGCCCGATGGCGTCGTAGTCGCTTGCAATCTCACCGTTGCCGTGAAAAAAGAGAAGGTGCGGTTCTTTGGGTTCCGCAGGATAAAAGCGAGCACCAAGTCTTACTCCTTCTTCCACAGGAATGAAAAAATCAGTGACACCCTGGGGTGGAGAATGAATGTGATCCTTCCTAGGGTGAAATAAATACTGCAGTACCTCCGGCCTATCCAGGGCGGAAACGTCATGACCTGTGATCATTATGTTTGCTCTCTTTCTTATATCTCTTTACAACTGGCCGCTGACGCCACCGCACCCATTCTAGCCCAAGCCGGCCGGTCAAGTTATAGAGAGATAGCCCCCAGGGGAGCGTTTTCTCGGTCAAGGGAGTTAGATAGCAAAGTCTAATTAAGTCTCTATAAAGTTCATGGATATCTGCAGCCTCAATAAAGATCCGACCACCATCCTGAGAAAAGCCCCACCTTTGAGCAAGCTTTCGAGCCGATCTTTCTCCATCCCACATTGTTATTTCTGCCCTGAAGGGGCCGGACAACACATACGGTTCAGTGGCTAGATTGTTGAGGGATTCCAATGCACCATTCACCAGGCCGGATCTCCACGAATGGGCATCGAACAGCGCGGGTCCGTCGGACTTGTCAATGGGATAAGAGTTTATCTTAGGAATTGCCGCTTGCGCCTGCCCACAGGCGGTGGGACAGCCAGAAAAGAAAATGGGTCTTATCCCATATGGGGATAGGGATGCAGAAAAAAGCTCAACTTCAGCTAAGGGCTTCCCATTAAGCTCCAACCAGATTATGCGTGAGGTAAGGGTGTGGGCCATGAAACCTTCAGTGCCGGAAGCAGCATGCATCCCTAGAAACATAACAGCTTCGGCGTCGCCTGGATCTCCTAAGCCTGGCACTGGACCCTGCCGGTAACCCGGGGAAATCCGGGCCATGGGATCGATCATTTCCGGAAGGAGATTGTAGCCGGTCCGGTGGAAGTCCTTTATGGTGACCTGCTTCACTCCCGAGTCAAATAGTCCCCTGACCACAGCATTGACATCCAGGGTCATTTCCACACAGGCAAGACTCCACTCATCAGTCATAAATTTCGAGGCCCGGTAGTCCCAACAGCCGGAACTTCCCTCTATGTCGGCGATGATTAGAATATGGTCGAATTTTGTTGTCATAAAGAAAATAAATTATTAGTGTCCATCCAGGAACTCACCTTTCAGATGTCGTTCTGATGAGTTGAGCGAAGGGCGCAGAATGACAATGTGTTATTTCCGGACGGCCACCAATAAATTGGGTTAAAAAACAATAGTTATTAATAAGCGATAACAATTGTGCAGTCAAACATCACAAGTGATGGCCTGGGAGGGAAATCATGGTTGATTCATTCATAGACGCCCTTGCCAAACCCAAGCCTGTACCTGGAGGCGGGGCCGCTGCAGCCCACGGGGCATGTGTGGGTTTGGCACTGCTAGAAAAAATCGTTCTGGTGGAACTCCAGCGTGGCCGCGACTCCTCTGAAGCTGAATGGAGAAACTTGCTCCAGGAGGTGAAAAAATCATCGGCTACCATTCTGCAACTACGTGATGAAGACGGCAAGGCCTATGTGAGTTTTGCCCAGGCCAAGACCTTAGGAAAAGACAAGAGAGAGGTCTTGGAGGCGCTTCAGCAGGCAATCGAATGCCCCATTAGAATAATGGAAGAGGCCCATGAAGCCCTCAGTTTCGTGGCCAGGGCGGGAAAACGATGCAAGGGTCATCTACTTTCAGATCTTCTGGTTGTATGCGAACTCCTGAGGGCAACGATAAGTGGTACTTACCGAATTGCTCAGGCCAATCTCAGCCTCATGGAAAAGTCTCCCATGAGCAATGAGTATCAAGGCAGACTGGAAAGGCTTATCAGTGACGGCATGGAGCTTTACGAATCCGTGGCAAGTGCATTGGTGCAAAGGGCGGGGCTCCGCAATTAATTGCCCAAAGTTTCCATCCATTAATACTCACAACACATTGTGTAGGATGAGCCTCCAGACAAGTTTAAATTGAAGGATGTAATCTCCGATGTAATCTCCAATTTCCCCTAGTTCCTCATAAAAGCCTATTTTTCACTCCCGAAAAAAAGTTTGATATGTAGAAAAAATGTTGGTTTTTCGTATTGAAAAAAGTCGAGCCTGGTGCTTGACATGATACTGTGTAGGGTGTTATAAACCACTAGAAATACAATATATTAATGACTAAAGGTTAAATTAATCTTGTCGCTCCACCTCAATATCAGGGAAAACACTCCATTAACTTTTTGCGGAGGAGATAATGC
>CP070689.1:1994338-2037306 GCA_020353155.1 Deltaproteobacteria bacterium
CTTCTGCGGGTCTCAAAGCACGGCCCGAGGCTTGGACGATGTCTACGGCGCTCCGCTTAGTATCTGCGAATAGGACCGCGTCAATCGCTGGAACATCCACGCCTTCGGACAGGCACTTGGCATTCGTGATGATCGCCTTCTCGGAGTGCCGGAATCGCTCGATTTCACCGAGTCTCAGGGTAGGCCGCTATGGCACAAGACTATTTCCCTGGGGCCCGGATCCTATGAGTACAAGTATTTGCTTGATGGCCAATGGATAGCTGATCCTGGCAACGAAAGCACAGTTGAAGATGCTTACGGTGGGGTAAATTCCCTGATCAGCCTGTGATCTAGCTTGGATCTTCTATGAAGGTAAGAAAAAACCAGGAGAGAGGGTTAGAGAGGGTATCTCATTTTTTCCTCTCCGCCCCGGAACCTTCTGTGGAGAAGGAAAGAGTTACTATCCAGGCGGCGGCCAGGGCCCTTGGAGTCTCCAAAGGCACGATAATTACCTATTTGAACAAGGGACTGCTCACACGGATAAAGGAGGACGGCTGCATTTACATCGACATGGATGAGGTAGGGCGTCTTCGTGAGCGTGAGAGGGGGGCTGCCGGCCTGAAAGAGCGGGACCAGTCCCAGGAGCCTTTAAGCCATTTTGGACAGTTTGAAAAAAAGCGTCAGGGTCTACCTGCAGCAGCACCAGAGGGGAAGCACAAGGAATTGGAGAGGTTGAAGTCTGAGCTTGCTAACTTGAGGCAAGATTTGGAAGCCCAAACTAGTGAGCTGGCGGAGACCAAGAGCAAACTTAGGGAGCTGGAAAAAGAGCAGAATAAACGGCTGTTGAATGTTGACGAGGCAACGGACTTTAGTGATCACAAAAGAGAAGAAACTCGAGCCAGACTGTTGGCAGTGGAAGAAGAGTTAAAGCGTATTCAGCGATCTTCTCGTAAAGATTTAATAGGTCACCAACTTCTGCGGCCTGAGGTTTCTGGGAAAAAAAAGCTGGTGTCATTGGGAATCCTCTCTTTATTAGGAGTTCTGATGCTCTCAGTGTGGTGGTCTAATCGTTCCCCGACGCAGTCCCCATCGGTTTTGACCGAGGGACAGGTCTATGGGTCTGGAACAGTCCAGGCCACCTCTGGGCCTCACTCCCCCAGCCTTGAAGCTTCAGCCTCTGCTGAAAATAGCGTTTCTCCTCGGCTTGAAGAAGGCAAGCAAGATTTTGAGCCGGTCTCGACACCAACGGTCTACGTTCTCCGAGCCGAGACCCTGGCGAGGACCTGGCTACATCTTATGATAGATGACAGTCAAGAACTCGAATACCTACTCAACCCTAATGAAAAGCATACTTGGAGGGCAATGTCAGGCTTTAGGCTCCATATCGGCAACGCGGCGGGCCTGAAGCTCTACCTAAACGACCAGCCCCTGAAGGCTCTTGGGGCAAGCGGCGAGGTGGTTCTGCTCCAACTGCCGGATTCTTCCCTAATGGAGTCTTCGAACTCCGAATTCACAGAGACAGGGAGTAGCCCATGAACCCAGCCCGGATATGGGGAGGTCGGGCGTAAAAATTGAAATGGTTTAAGAATCGGGGAGAATAGAGCGCAAGGTCACCCTAGGAACTCTTTGTTGCATAACTGCCAATAACTACAATCGTTTCTTGAACATACTTCAACCGCTCGCTTGTAACAATCGTGAAATCCCTGATTTTTCTGCTTCTCTCGAATGTAATCCAAAATACAATCTTCACACAATCCACCGGAGTACTCAATAGAACGACCTCCATTATCCCACGTTTTTCTACATTTGATGCAAATGTAAGTCATTTCTATTTCCCGTTAAAAGAATTTACTATTTGGACCACTGGCTTTTAAAGATCTCGTCGGATATTCTTAAGCAATGGCTGTGCCAATTTGAGATGGGAAAGACTTAACGGGCAGAGATTGCCTCCCTCATGCAGAGTTTTTGAGAGATGAATCCTTCTTCGTGCTTCGGAAAAGTTGACAAATCCGCATAGCGTGTCTTAGTTTACTGAGCAACCTACTTCTTCACTCTTAACAAGCGTGTTTGAGCAGCAAAAAAATTATATGACATCGATTGTCAGGCAGCTTAACCAGGATATTTCATGACTCCGCCTAAGGCGGGCCCTGGTTATAGTCGTCCTTCCGGGCGCACTCGGAGTTTTTTTCGCCGAGAAAGGTTACTTATATGTCATCGAAAAAGGGCATTATTGCTCTAATGGGTTCTGGTGAGCTTACGGCCACTATGGTTGAAGTTCACAAAGAACTTCTGGGGAATCTTGCCCAACCCCCGCAGGCCATATTTCTTGACACGCCGGCAGGGTTCCAGCTCAATGTGGATCAACTTTCGGAAAGAGCCGCGGAATATTTCCGCAAGCACGTTCAGCAACACATGCTCTTGGCCTCTTTCAAGTCGAAGGAGAGGTGCACGGAATTTGAAGCAGAGCAGGCCTTTCACAAGTTGCGGCAGGCAAATTTCATTCTTATAGGCCCAGGCAGTCCTACATACGCTGTTCGCCAGTGGCAAGGTACATCCATTCCGGAAATTATTACCAGGCAGGTGGAGGAAGGGGGTTGTCTGGTGGCTGCCAGTGCTGCGGCCTTGACAGTGGGGCGCTTCACTCTCCCTGTATATGAGATTTACAAGGTGGGCCAGGATCTGCACTGGGTGGATGGGATAAATATTTTAGAGCACTTCGGCTTAAATCTTGTGGTAATACCTCATTGGAACAATGCCGAAGGTGGAACTCATGACACGCGGTTCTGTTTTATGGGTGAGTCCCGCTTCAGCAAGCTTGAATCTATGCTGCCGGAAGATGTATCGGTCTTTGGTTTGGACGAACACACAGCCTGCCTAATAGACCTGGAAAATGAGGAAGCTGTAATCAAGGGACTCGGTGGGGTAACCCTGCGACGAAGAGGTGAGGAGTTAGTCTTTGAGAAAGGAGAACGGTTTTCTCTCGAAGTTCTTCGAGGCGGAGCTGTTGATGAGAGAATAAGAGAGAGAGTTTCACAGCCAGAAGCTGTCAAACTCGCCCCTGGTTCAGAGGGAGAGTCTTTCTGGGATAGAATTCATGGGCTCGAAGAGTCCTTTCGTACAGGCCTTGAGAAGCATGATCCAAAAGAAACCACAAATGCCTTGCTAGAGCTTGACCGGGCCATATGGAAGGGCAAGGAGGATCTGGAAAACGAGGAATTTATCTCTCAGGCACGGGAAGTACTCCGCGATCTGATAGTTCTCTTTGGCATGAAGCTCGAGACTTCTCCGAAAGACAAGGTTGAATGTCTGGCCCCGGTCATAGGTGAACTTCTGAGCTTGCGCCAGAGATTCAGAGAAAACAAACAGTGGGAAGAGGCCGATGCTGTCAGGGAGAGCCTCGAGCGAGCGGAGGTAATGGTTGAGGACACCGAAGAGGGTCCCCGCTGGAGACTCAAGTCTTAGCGCCTCGCGCACTAGGCACTAGGAACTAAGCACTAGGCACTGAGAAGATTGCGGATTTCGGATTGATTGAACTCTATGCTCCATGCCCTATGCTTTCTCAAATACGAAATCCGCTATCGCCTAGGATCAGAGGATATATGATAGTCCATTCTCCTATAAGAATACTTTTCATAGCAGATAAGGAAGATTCGTCTCTCCAGCCGTTGTTGTCGTATTTGGGATCAATCCATCACGTCGAATTGACCTTAGAAGCTCAACTACCTCGCGATTTGAGTCCCTATGATGTTGTTGCCACTGCTAACACTGCTGCTTTTGCCAAGGACGATGAGCAACTGACAAAGTTCGTTCGCCGGGGGGGTGGATGGTTAGGACTGGTGCGCCCCTTGGATGTGGATCTGCCTAAGATATTTGGGGCCCAGCCGAATCCTGTGGGACCTGAGGCCGAGTTGCGGGTTCTATTTAAGAACAGCAACCATACCCTGGCAATACGGTTGGCCGATGCCATTTATCTGCAGGGGTTTTACCATGCTCTCAATAAGACATCTGAAGAGACAGAAACAGTGCTTTATGCTGACTGGCAATACCAGCATAGCCCCGTGCTTGTCTATCGCCCTGTCGGTGGCGGACAAGTTGCCTGTACAACACTGCAAGCCTATGACCATCCCGTTTTCCAACAAATCCTCTACCGCTTGCTGAACCAGTTAGGCGGCCAACCTCTCAGCCATCGCACCTTAGGGGTTGGGCTTTTGGGTTACCCCCAATCCATAGGCAAGGCTCACGGCCTGGGCATAGAGGCGACGGCTGGTTTTAGTCTGAGCGCTGCCTGTGATTTGGATCAGCAAAGGCTCGAAGAGGCAAAAGGTGATTTTCCCCGGGCGAAGACCTATGACTCTGCCGAAGCATTGGCGGCGGACCCCGAGATTGATCTGGTTATTGTGGCCACGCCGCCTAATACTCATGCCAGTCTTTGTCTGCAGATGATGGCGGCGGGCAAGCACGTGGTCTGCGAAAAACCCTTAGCGATAAATCGTAAAGAAACGGCCGCTATGGTGGAAATGGCTGACAAAAAGCAGGTGCATCTCAGCTGCCACCAAAACCGTCGTTGGGATGTAGATTACTTGGCGATCAGACAAGCCCTGGCTGAAGGGCTGATTGGAAAACTCTTTTATGTGGAGACTTTTGTTGGCGGCTTCAACCATCCCTGTGGTTACTGGCATTCGCACGATGCGATTTCAGGAGGCACAGCATATGATTGGGGCGCCCATTATCTGGATTGGTTGGTGAGTTTGATTCCTCACGAGGTCTCGGCAGTTGTCTCGACCAGGCAAAATCGAGTTTGGCACGATGTCACCAATGCCGACCAGGAACGCATACAAATAAGGTTTGCCGGGGGACAAGAAGCGGAATTTATCCACTCCGACATTGCTGCCGCGGGCAAGCCAAAATGGTATCTCTTGGGAACTGAGGGCGCGATCGTTGGCCATTGGCGGCATGTGACCACCTACGAGATTGACCCTGTCCTCTATTTCCACCAGCACAACATCCCTGCCACCGAAATGGTTCCGGATTTAACTTTGCACCGCCGTCATCATTCTGGCCAGATAGTTGCGCAAAAACTGGCACTTCCCAAAAGAGAGCATTATCTTTTTCACCGGAACCTGGCTGATCACCTGCTGACAGGAGAGCCAATAGTAGCGCCACTTGAAGATTCGGTGCGGGTGGTAGAGATTTTAGAGGCAGCCGCAAGATCAGCGACCAAGGGGGGTACGGTAGAGGTGATTGATGGCTGAGCGAATCAAATGGGGTGTTTTGGGCAATGCCGAGATTGCCCGAGTGTGTGTTATCCCTGCCATACAGAAATCTAAAAACGGCAGGGTTTATGGGCTTGCCACGCGCTCTCCGGAGAATGCCAAGCAGTTGGTGGCTGACAACAAGATCACTAATGTTTACTACAGTTATGATGATCTCTTGGCTGATCCGGTTATCGATGCGGTATATATTCCCCTGCCCAATCACCTGCACCATGCCTGGACTTTGAAGGCATTGGCGGCGGGCAAACATGTTTTGTGTGAGAAACCGCTGGCGTGCAACGCCCGGGAGGCTGAAGAAATGGCAGCTGCAGCTGCAGCTGCGGATTTGTTATTAATGGAAGGAATAATGTATCGCTTCCATCCGCGCAACCAGCTCATTAGAAATATGGTGACTCTTGGCAAAATCGGCACCGTATCCTTGGTTAGATCTTCATTTTGTTATCGAATGGACGAGGAAATTTTGGCAAAGGGTAACAACCCGCGGTTAAAAGCAGAAATGGGTGGCGGCGCTCTGCTAGATGTGGGTTGTTATAGCGTAAGCGTGGCCCGCTGGTTCATGGGCGTGGAGCCGACTGCCGTGCAGGCACAGGCTGTATATCATTCAAGTGGCGTCGATATGCATATGGTGGGACTGCTGAAGTTTGCTGAAAATGGTCTTGCTACTATTGAAGCTAGTTTCATCACCTCACTGCAACAGACATATTCCGTCTTAGGCAGTGAAGGTGCCATCGAATTGCCTCACGATGCTTTTATCCCCTGGGAAAGGGAGGCGGCCTTTACTGTGCGGGGAAAAGATCAGGAGGTAGGGCAGAAACACCTAACGGAGGGTGCGGACGAGTATCAACTTATGGTTGAACATTTTGCTGATGCCCTATTGGGTGCGGAAGCATTGGCACTAACGCCGGAAGAGAGTGTTCGCAATATGCGAGTTCTGGACGGCCTGGCAGAAGCAGCCCGGACCGGGACGACGGTGAGATTGTAGATTGAGGATTTGGCATGGCACACACGGTTACTCAAGAAACCTTTGAAACTTTGCACTCCCTCTGGGTGGATGTTGAACATTCTTTGGAATGGAACTGCCTTTTTGTTCTACCCGGCTGGCTGAAAGTGTGGTGGAGTGTATTCAGTAATGAATCTTCCCCCTACATATCTGCCGTCAGAGACAAGGAAAAGCTCATCGGTATTGCGCCCCTCCTGGTTAAGGGAGAAGAGGCACGTTTTATAGGTGACCCGGATGTTTGCGATTATCAAGATTTCATCGTTGCCCCCGGGATGGGACGGGAGTTTTTCGAAGCTCTTATTAATCACTTGCGGCAGCAAGGAATCCGCAGCCTCGATTTGAATACCGTTCGGGCTGACTCCAAGGTGCTCACTGAACTTGTTGCTGTGGCGAAGAGTCTTGAATGCGAGATTTTTTGCACTCCGGAGGACGTTACTTTGGAATTGGACCTGCCTTCTAGTTGGGATGAATTCTTGAGCAAGTTGACCGGGAAACAGAGGCATGAGGTAAGGCGAAAACTCAGGAGGTTAAACGAGGCGGGGGAGGTCAACTATCGGGTGTTGGAAGGTTTCAATGAGGTGATGGATGAAATGGAGACCTTTTTAGCTCTCTTCGGATTAAGCCGATCAGACAAAGCGGCCTTTATGACCAGTCAGATGAGTACTTATTTTTGCTCACTGGCAGAGTCAATGGCAAAGGCAAAGCTTTTGAAACTTTATTTTCTCGACCTTGATGGGGAACATGCGGCCGCGGTGATGTGCTTTGATTATAATTCTACAATATATCTTTACAATAATGGTTATGATGGCAGATTCAGTTCGCTGAGCGTAGGGCTGCTAAGTAAAGTGTTAACCATAAAAGACAGTATTGTCAGAGGGAGAAAGAAGTACGATTTTCTAAAAGGCACTGAAGAATATAAACATCGCTTGGGTGGCAAACCTGTTCCCTTGTACAGATGTCAGGTTAAACTTGGGTGACGAATCGCATAGCGCCAAGCGCATAGCGAAAAAAGAATTCCTTATTTACACTGGTTGGAATTGGAGAGGTAGTTCACGTGGAATCAGAAAAGTTGAGAATCGCAATGCTAAGCGTCCATTCAAGCCCCATAGGCGAACTGGGGACGAAAGACACGGGAGGTATGAGTGTTTACGTCCGGGAGCTTGCTCGGGAACTTGGAAACCGCGGTCATATGGTGGACATTTATACCCGTCTGAACGGCTCCAGACAAAAGCAAATAACTCGACTGTACGAGAAAGTTCGCCTTATACATCTGAGGGCCGGAAACAACGGCCACATAAACAAATTGGCCCTTTATGGCCATCTTGATGACTTCTTTAAGGAGCTGGAAAGATTTAGAACCCGTCAGTCTCTCCACTATGATCTCGTACACAGTCACTACTGGTTGTCCGGGAGAGTAGGGAAGTGGGCCCAGGAAAGCTGGGCAGTTCCGCACGTTTTCATGTTCCATACTGTTAGTGCGGTGAAGAACATTACAGTGGGGTCTGAGAAAGAACCGGAACTGCGCACGGCTACGGAGAAGAATTTGGCAAGAAACTGCGACCGCATACTGGTGGCCACAGATAAGGAAAGAGGCCATCTGATCAACCACTACGAGGCATCCCCTCAGAAGATCGGTGTAGTTCCCTGTGGGGTAAATCTGGATCTTTTCAGCCCATGGGACAGGGCGAAGGCTCGGCAGAAACTGGGGTTTGCTCAAGATGAATCGATTGTCTTGTTTGTCGGTAGGTTTGCCCCTTTAAAGGGAATAGACAGGTTGATGGAGGCCATGTACCATTTGCAGCACCATAAGCGGTTAAGATTAGTAATTGTCGGTGGCGACGGCACTAACACCCCGGAGTTTCAAGGACTCCAAAAACTGGCTCGGAATTTTGGCATTCAGGAGAGCGTTACTTTTGCTGGTAGGATAGAGCAAGATAACCTGCCAGCCTACTACAGTGCCGCAGACGTTCTAGTCGTACCTTCTTACTATGAAAGCTTCGGGCTCGTAGCGCTGGAGGCCCTGGCTTCCGGAACTCCGGTGGTAGCAACTAAAGTTGGGGCCATGGAGAGTATTCTAAAGGAGGGTAAAACCGGACACGTGGTGAGCAATGGTTCGCCCCGTTTGCTGGCAAAGAGTATAGAAAAGTTTATCTCAGGTTCGAATGGCTTGTCGGCCCATGAGGTTAGAGCATCAGTTCTTAGTTATAGCTGGGCAAATGTGGCAGCCGCCATGCTTGACCAATACGCGGCAGTGCTTAGAGCATGGGATTTTCACAGTTTCTGCTGCTGCGGAAAAGTCTCGATGCTTTAGGAGTTTTACCGTGACCACAGCAGTTGATGTATTGGTGATAACAGCTCATCCGGATGATGCAGAATTTGGTGTTGCCGGCACAGTGGCCCGCTGGACCAGAGAAGGAAAACAGGTTGTTTACATAGTCTGCACCAACGGGAACAAGGGTACGAGCGACCGCAGCCTGAAACCGGAGGATTTGGCCAAGATCCGCCAGAGAGAGCAAGAGACGGCAGCCAAGACCTTGGGGGTCCGGGAGGTAGTTTTCTTGGGATATCCCGACCAGGAGCTAGAAGATACCCCAGAGTTCCGGAAACAAATAGTGCGAGTGATAAGGATGTATCGACCCAGGATTGTGGTAACTTCAGATCCCTACCGTCGCTATCTCTGGCACCGCGACCATCGCATTGCCGGTCAGGTTACCCTAGATGCGGTTTTCCCCTATGCCAGGGATCACCTGGCATATCCTGATTTGCTGGAGGAGGGGTTGGAGCCGCACAACGTGGAAGAAATATGGTTCTGGGCGGCTGAGGACATAAATCATCGATCAGATATTACCGAGACCTTTGATCTCAAACTAAGAGCGCTAAGGTGTCATGAAAGCCAGGTAACGGGTTTTCCTAATCCTGCTAACTTGGAAGAGTGGCTTAAAAAAAGGTGCAAAGACATGGCAGAAGGAGAGGATTTCGAACTGGCCGAAGGCTTTCATCGGGTAGAGATTGGTTGGTAAGAGGCATGGAGCATGGAGTATAGAGTAATTCAATTTGTTTTTTACTCTATGCTCTCTGCCCTATGCCCCATGCTAGCCTGCCCACACAACATCTCCGTGGAGTTCCGGATCTGTTGGCCGTTTGGAAAATACCTCATATAACTTCTTTTCCCTGCCTATTGTCGTGGCTTCGCCATGGCCAGGATACACCTCAGTGTCGTCCGGCAGGCCGAATAGCTTTTCAGTGATTGATTTAACAATTTGGCGGAAGTCATTGGCTGTCTGGGTTTTGCCTGGTCCTCCGGGAAACAAGGTATCGCCTGCAATCAGATAATTCCCTGCGAGAAAACATATGCTCCCCCCTGTGTGTCCCGGGGTATGTAATGCTTTAAGCTTTAAGCGGCCGAGGGATATTTCATCTCCGTGATTTAGCAACAGATCAACAGTCGCCGGTAAATCGCCTGCTTCTGCAAGGTGAGCGGCAACCGGGATATTGAGGGCCGATTTTAGCTCGGCCAGTCCACCAATATGATCAAAATGGCCGTGGGTCATCAGGATATACTGAGGGCGAGTCTTGTTCAGTTGGGCCAAGACCAGGTCCACATCCCCAGGGGCATCTACAACCACACTCTCATTTGTTTTTGGGCAAATGAGGATATATGAATTAGTTCCGAAAGGGCCTATTTCAAGCCTGTATATTTGAATGTGCTCATTTTTAACGACTGTTATCATTTTCTCTCCACGATGACTATCGCAAGCGAAGCTTGCTCCTACAGAAATAATGTTAGTTGATATGTGACCTGTAGGAGCAACCTTTGGTCGCGATTAGAAATTTTTTCCCAACAAACCAGCTAGCTCTTCCTCGAGCGCTTCGACTGCGGTGAAGAGAATACCGTGGAGTCCCATCTTGCGGGATGCCTCCACGTGTTCCATAGTATCGTCGATGAACACCGCCTCCTCAGGCCCAACTCCCAATCGCTGCAGGGTGATTTCAAATGCAGCATGATCGGGCTTGACCACGCCCTCATCTCCAGAGCAGAAAACCGTGTCGAAGAGGTGGAGCAAGTTCCAATCAGCAAGCCACTTGGAAAGGCCTGGCGGTGAATTGGATAGAACAGCCAGTTTGTGGTGGCCGTGCAAACTTTTCATCAGATCCACTACCGAGTGATTAATTGTCTCATCTGAGTGATAACGGCGGTGGAAGGCATCGATCTCATTTGGGCTGTTCAGATTAAGTTCAGGTCCGATTTCGTGCCAGAATTCTTCCATTGTTTTGCTGCCAACAAGGGCGTTTTCCCAGGCTTTGCTATCGAACATTATTGAGTTGATCGTGCCCGGTTCAAGCCCGAGTTCAACCTCGTAGCTTCTAAACAAAGAGGGGGGCTTTTGCGCTGAAATGACCCTACCGAAGTCAAAGATTATGGCTTTTATCATCACTCCTTCTCAATCAAAGCAAGGTCCCTCGGGCCTGGCTTCTTTACTTAGTAACATCTCGTTGGAGGGCAAGATAATGAGAAGTTATCTCTTTCTCGTTTTTTATGGGGACGATTTTCCATTCCATGACAAACTCGGACCCATCTTTACGGTAGTTAATGGCTTCACCGTGGAAAAGTCTACCCTCGGATAGTGCTTGACTAAGCCTGTCTAACACAGCTTGATCTGTCCTGGGCCCCTGCAAGATAGCCGGGCTCTTACCAATGATCTCCTCTGAGCTGTAACCTGTCATTTGTGAGAAAGAATCATTGACGTAAACAATGGGATAACCAGGTTCAGCCTTGGTAATCATAATCCCATGGAAGGAATGTTCCATGGCATTTTCGAGCATGCGTTTCATCAGATTGTGAAAACTTGGATCATAGTCAAATATGCTCATAGTGTCTGATTTTTTAGCCATATATCGTCCTCCTTTATCGCCCACTGGCCAAGTTAACTAGTAGGATGTAAAAATGGTAACCATGAACTTAATTATAGTCAAACAGTGCAAAAACAGGGGTTCTGCTTGCTGCAAGGAGTTTCAATTGCTATGCTCTGGTGGGAGCGGGGAAAAATAGCTGTCAAAGGAGAAATTTTTTGATGAGTGTTTTCAGAAGTTTACTCGATAAAAAACAGTCTGATTTTTCAGATCGACGGTGGCTCTTCGTTCCTTATGATCAGCTTTCCGACGGCATCGGGCCCCTGGCGAGGGAGGATCCTAAGAGTTTAGGGATCATTCTGATAGAAAATACCTGGAAGGCAGCCAGACGTCCCTACCATAAACAGAAACTTGCTCTCATTCTGACCAATCTTCGTAACTTCGCCCTGGAGCAAGCTGACCGCGGTGTGGCAGTAAAATATGTGGTGGCCCACGAAGCCTACGGCAATGCCCTAGAGAGAATCATAGCCGAAACGGGCCCCATTCGGATGATGACGCCAGCTGAGAGGGAGTTGTGGGTGGACCTCCAGGGGTTGGTAAAAAAAGGTGACCTCGAATTTGTCCCCCACGAAGGATGGCTCACCACCAAAGAGCACTTTCATGAAAGTAGAAAGAAGGGACCACCGTGGCGGATGGATGTGTTCTATCGGTACATTCGTCAGCAGACGAGAATCCTCATGGAGAAAGGAAAACCCCTGGGGGGCAAACTGAGTTTCGATGTGGAAAACAGATTGGCCTGGAAGGGTGACCCACCAGCGCCTGAAGTGCCCACCTTCCAGGTCGACCCCATAAAGAGAGAGGTGGCAGACCTCATTGAATCTAAATTAAGCCACCACCCCGGGCAACTGGATCTTCACAGACTCCCTGGGACAAAGTCCGAGGCGCAAAATCTCTGGACCTGGGCCAAAAGCGAATGTTTACCTTCCTTTGGTCCATACCAGGACGCCATGTCCAAACGGTCCAGCTCCCTATTTCATACCCGTATATCGACTCTGCTAAACATCCACAGACTGCTGCCAGCGGATATAGTGGATGACGTCCTCGGGATGGACCTCCCACTCCCGAGCAAGGAGGGATTTATTCGCCAAGTACTGGGTTGGCGAGAGTTTGTTCACCATGTACACCAAACCACAGACGGATTCCGCACCCTGCCCACAGGCAAGCCCGCCGTGGAGGAGAAACCGGGCGATGGCGGTTACAGCCGTTGGGCAGGAAAAACTTGGCCTGACAAATGGAGCCGCAAAGATCCCGACGGCGGCGCTAAACCTTCTTTCCTCGGTGCCAATAACCCTTTGCCTCAGGCCTATTGGGGCGAGGAGTCGGGACTCAACTGTCTCGATCAGGTAGTCGCTCAGGTTTGGCGAGAGGGTTATGGGCATCACATTACCAGACTGATGGTTCTTGCTAATCTGGCCACCCTCCTCGAGCTCTCACCGAGAGAAATTACTGACTGGTTCTGGATTGCCTATGGTGATGCCTATGATTGGGTGGTGGAGCCTAATGTATTGGGCATGGGCACCTATGCGGTTGGTGACCTGATGACCACTAAGCCATACACCTCCGGGGCAGCGTATATAAATAAAATGGGAGACTTCTGTGAGAACTGCCTTTTCGATGCCAAAAACAATTGCCCCATCACCAACCTTTACTGGGGTTTTCTAGACCGACACCAAGAGTCTCTAAAAAACAACCCCCGCCTAAGGATGATCATGGCCACCCTGCGCAAAAGGAATAAGTCACTTCGTCAGTACGACCAGAAAGTTTTCCAGCGGTTAACTGAGACGTTAAAAGATGGTGCCCGGCTAACTCCTGAGAGCCTTCCTAAGAAGTAAGAATAAATCGCAAAACTAGGCGGGGCCGGCGTGTGGGTGGTGAAGACTAAATAATGAGCCGCCTTCTCATGAGTAGAATTGCCAGAATAAAGGTGATACCTGAGAAGATAACTAGGTAGAACAAACTCAGCAAGAGCTGAGCCTGCAGTTTGCCCATGGCCAGCGCCCGTACCAGGGCGACAAGGTGTGTGAGGGGAAGAAATTGGGCCAGAACTTGAGCCCAGCGAGGTAAGGTCTCCAAGGGGAAGAAAGTGCCACTAAATAGGAACATGGGCGTGATGAAAAGAAAGATGGGAAAGTTGAATACCTCAATTTGGGGCACCAAGGCGGTAAAGCACATGGCTACAGAGCCAAAAGCCAACCCTCCAAGAAAAGCAAGGGGTACGATAAAAAGCGCTTGGGGGTAGACGAGGAGATTAAAAAGACTTATTACCGCCAGCATGAGGATCGTTGCAATGAGAGATTTTACCGCGCCCCAGACGATTTCACCGGTGATAATCTCATCCAAGTTGAGTGGAGTGGCCATGATGGCATCGTAAGTCTTTTGGTAGTACATTCGCACGTATGAAGCATAGGTGTTTTCAAAAAAGGCGTTATACATGATGTTTACTGCAATAAGTGCCGGTGCGATGTAGGCAACGTAGCTCACAGGTTCCCCTCGGTAAGAGATCTCCCCAACCAGTAGCCCCAATCCGGCTCCAAAGGCGAGCAAATACAGAACAGGCTCGAGAATTGGCGGCAAAAAATTTACCTTCCAAGTGCGTCGTAGCACCTGGGAGTTTCGCTGCAGTATGCGGAAAAATCTTGGTGATATGTGTGGTAGCCAGATCATTTCCCTAACAGTCATTAATCTCTCAGTTCCCTTCCCGTGAGCTTGAGAAAGACGTCCTCGAGAGTGGCCATTCTGAGGCTGCAACCCCGATCGCAAAATCCTTCTGAGATCTTGCGAAAAAGTGCTTCACCATCTCTGGTGTAGATGAGCAATCGATGGGAAAGCTCCTCGTGGTCCAGATCACTATCTTTGACAAAATTAACGAGTGATTCACTAGGTGACTCAACCTCGATTACATTGGCTCCGACATTTTGATGGATCAGATCCAATGGTCCTCCCTCCACCAAGATACGTCCGTGATCCATGATCACTAATCGGTCGCAAAGGTGTGCCGCCTCTTCCATATAGTGAGTTGTGAGGAGAATACCCAGTCCCTGAGCCTTTAGTTCTGCTAGTCGACCCCACACTTGATGTCGGGATTGAGGATCTAAACCAGTAGTAGGCTCATCAAGAATAAGTAGTTCAGGTTTGTTGATAAGGGCGCGGGCGATAACCAATCGTCGCTGCATACCACCGGAAAGCTCCAATATTTTACCCCGCTCCTTGTGCTCCAAGCGCATGAAGCGCAGCAATTCGGAGGCTCGCTGCCTGGCTGTAGCTCGCGGTATGTCGAAATAGCTGGCATAAGTGACCAAATTTTGAAAGACAGTGAGGTCTGGATCCAAATTGTTTTCTTGCTGGCACACACCGCTTTTTGCCTTAATAAGCCGGGCGTGCTTCTGAATGTCCATGCCAAAGACCTTGAGAGTTCCGGAACTGACCGGGCTGAACCCGTAAATCATGCGAACGGTGGTTGTTTTTCCAGCCCCGTTGGGACCGAGGATGCCGAAGCACTCTCCCCTGGACATGCGCAAAGAAATACCATCCACAGCCTTCAAGCCGTTGAAGGTTTTGCAGAGATCTTTGGCAAATATTAGATCCTCGGACATTTTATTTTCACCTTAAACGTAATGGTTAGCTACACCGATGGATCCATAGTAATCACTTTACGCCAGGAACGCCAGAGTAACAGTCTTTCGCCAGTCACTCCCTCAATATAAACTTTGCTGAGATCTGCCGTGGCACAATATATGGAACTTTGTCGAACCGAAGAAAAGTGCTTGTGCAGCCAGTTTAGCATAAGGCCGATGATGGCTTCTCCTCTATAGAGTGGACCTTTGGGCTGGGGAAAAAGTGGTCAAGAAGGGAAGCATTGTTAAAGCTGTTAATTAATCAGCAAGCATTCTCAAGAGTCTGTGGTACTATGTAGCATAGAGAAGAATACTATCTGACACTCCTTTCTAGCACAATCAGCACGGAGGTTAGGGCGATGAAAGAATTAGTTGAAATCATGGCGAAGGCGCTGGTGGATTACCCTGATCAGTTGGAAATCAATGAGATCGGTGGAGGAGACACCCTAGTGATTGAACTGAAAGCAGCCAAGGAGGACATCGGTAAGATAATCGGCAAAAAAGGCCGCAATGTCCAGGCAATGCGGACCATTTTGAATGGTGCCTCCAGAAGACTCAGGAAGCATGTGGTTCTAGAGATTATTGACCGGTGATGGGTGGGTGCAGGGAAAATTCATGATGGGAGAACAAAACAAAACCAGGAATGCGCAAGAAATCCCTTTGAAACGAGTTCCACTTATTTGCACAGATTGTGGTTGCGATTTGGGACGCTCGTCCGCCGACCAAATATTTCTTTTGAAAGACAAGGTTTATTGTCGCGGATGCAAGGCGAATTACCTGCATGCTAAGAGTTTAGAGGATCTCACGGTAAATTCATTAAAATCCAGATAAGAACAACTGATGTTAATGGCAAGCCTCTCGACCGGGAGGAAATCGAGGAGACAGCTAATCGCAACCTGAGGTTGCTCCTACATGACAAGATATAGTAAACTGAGTCGGAACAAGATTGGGTTGCGACAAAGTCGGGCTAGGCAACCATTCCAGCACAAGGACCAGTGATGAAATGAGTGAAAATGATACTACCTCTCCTCCAGATATAAGAGATCCTGACTGGCTGCTAAGACGCATTCACAAGTTTCGCAAGGAAGTCCAGCACGTAGAGCGGGAGTATCTCGAGCTTAGGACACTTCTGCGTGATGCTGAGGCCGCCCTCAGAGCTGATCCCGAGAATGGCGACATGCGTGTAAGGGTACATCACTATAAAAGACGCATGGAAGATCTCGAAAACCGGTTTCCCTGGCTTGTATCAGGCAAGGCGCCAGAAATAGCTTTCTGGGCGCCACCGGCCGGATAGGCAAAAGGCGGATCCAGCTGCACCTAGCAGAGAAGATTCTTTTGGCCATTTACTGAGCCATAAACCTTGTTCTGATTTCCTCGACCCTTCTGCGATTAACGCCAAAATCATAATATCCTGTCCTCGATGCCGACCGCACATTTATAGACTTTCTTTCATCATCAAAAGAAAATTCCACATCATCTAGGAAACCGAAGAGGGCGGATTTAAAGGTCGCGTGGATGTAGTTGGTTTTAGCGGTGACAATCTCGGAACGCTTCATTGAGTCAATAACAGAGATGAGCTTTTCTCTCGCCTCCTCTTGCGAAACCTTGTAACTCAGTGGCTCCACGTAGTGAGAATTGTCTTCACTGAGAGACGAAACACAGTTGGGAGACTTGGGGCAAGGTGATAGACTTTCGTTATTTGCTCCCGTTTTTACGGTTTGATCCGTCGAGCACGCCAGCAAAATAGCAGTCAAGACAAGCATGAACGAGTATCTCCTTTTCATTGGTTCCTTAACCTCTCCGCTCAGAAAAACTTTCACCCTTGAGAAGATGACTTGGTGCAGAAGAAAAGTTCAGTTCATCCCCTGGATACTGTTTGTTTTTTTCTAGCATTCCCCACAGAGTGCGTCCCATATGGCTTGTTTTCTGAAACGGAAAATACGTTGCAACTGACCAGAAACAAGCGGATAAACAACCTCCCCAAGGGGCCATAGGGGTAATTGGTACCAGACCTCGTCGATAATCGTTGTATTTCCATTCTGCTCATGGAAGCGATGGATGTGGACCCAGAGCCTGTAGGGACCCTGAATCTGCTCGTCAACAAAGCGGTGTGGGGGAGACCAGTTAGTTATCCTGGAGCGCCAGTTAAGCGGCACACCGTATAGGCGCAGCCGGTAATCGATCTCTGTACCTTCAGCTATCTCAACGGGCTGTGGTGTCAGAATGTGAAAACACAATTCAGGTGGTGTGATCCTCTCGAGATTGGAGGCATCAGCAAAGAAATCAAAAGTCTCCTTTATACCCAAAGGTAGAGTCATAGAAGTTTTAAAACGATGCTTATTCGCCATAGAATATCCAGGCCAATTTAACTTTAATTAAATAGTTGCCGAAAAGACGGTCTCCGCTTCTAAAAATAAACCAATCTCTTTTGTAGTCAACCCATATTGAAGATAAGCGACAGTTCCTCTCATGAATAATGACGTGATAGTTAACAGTTGGACCTCACATCCTTGACAATGCTCTGAGCAGAGCTTATCACAGGCCAAATGAAATAAAGGAAGGGCAGGTTTTTTCACCCATGAATAAGATGCGATTTTCAGGAAAAATTTTCAAGAAGAGAGGCGGCATATTTTATCTCATATTGAGTTATCTGATTGTGGCTGTCGGCTGCAGCACTGCCGACCTGTCTTCGGATAAATTAAAGAATCCAGACATACAACCAGACTTGCGAGAAAAGGCTCTAACAATTTTCGAGAAATCTTTGAAGGCAAGAGGTGGATACAACACATACAAATCTTTCAACTCTGTCCGCTTAAAGGGCACTGATTTATGGCACTCGAGTCTGGTGAGATTTTTTACTCCCGTAACTGAGCAGGAACAGAAATTCGAAGTTTTCTTTTCAACAACAGGGAACGAAATTAAATATCTTTATTTAAACGGTAAGCGAAAGGGACAGTATATTGGTGTTGAAAATGGAAAGACTTACAGAGTTATGAACGAAGAAAGAGAATTTGCTGAGAGCTCAAAAATCAAGCTTTATCTGAAACCTTTACAGGACTATTTCCAATGGCCCTACAAATTGTATGAAAGTCAGGTATTACTTTATGCAGGCGAGACTAATATCGAGAATGAACCTTACCATCTCCTTTTCGCCAGTTCAGGAGGGGTTGAAGCTTCGCCTGAACACGATCAGTATCTGATTTACATAAATAAGAAAACTTACTATGTAGATTACATTGACTTTACCCTCCGATCACTATTTGAGTCATACAAGGGAACCTTGCATTACCGTGACCTCAGGGCTGTTCAGGGGCTCACGGTTCCATTTTTTATAGGTGTGTCAGATGAGGTGGCGAACAAAGATTTCGTCCATGAATTTCTTTTCAGCGAGATTCAGTTCATCTAATTTACCATGAATCAGCCGCCCACCGGCTGAATAAACAATTGCATTTCGATAGCAGGGTTTTCACCCAAAACCTCACAAACTCAACTACAAAACCAACTGTCTTTTCTCGATTTCTTCCAGGGCGTTGCTGAGTGGTAAGAAAATAGGCTGGGGAATATTGTCCAGGGAGACCCACCGCCACTCCTCGCAGTGCCGGGGCTCTGCAACAATTGCCTCTCCAGACTCGTGCTCTCCCTTGAAAAAGAGGGTAATATAATGGAGGCCCTCGTGGTGAAAAACATCATTGGTAAAAACCACCGGGCTTATGTTATTGATAATGAGTCCCGTCTCTTCCAGGACCTCTCTCTTGCAGCATGTTTCGAATGACTCCCCGGGTTCCAGATGACCGCCGGGCAAAGCCCAGGTGCCTGCGCCGTGAGATCCTTTTCTTTTTCCCACCAGGATCTTTCCGTTCCGGTTGACGAATACACCAACTCCCACTTTAGGATTTTTCATTGGTAAACTCCACATTTGAGAAGATAGGAGATAGGAACCAGTAGCTAGTAGATCTAGATTGTTGTTTTTGTTCTTCTCTCCTGGATTCTGACTCCTGACTCCCTTTATAAAAGTTTCACCACAACCAGGGTGACGTCATCTTCTTGAGGCGCCTCACCCTGAAAGATTTCGAGCTCTTCTATAATGCGGTTCTGGATCTCTTCGGCAGACTCGGTGGCATGCCTACGTATGGTCTCTCGGATTCGATCTGGGCCGAACATTTCTCCGTCCTCATTTTGGGCTTCTCGGATGCCGTCGGTGCCCACCACAATTATGCTACCCGGAGTCCAGCCTAGGTGGGTGTACTTCTCGAATTTCATATGCTCGACCACCCCTAGAGCCATGCCTTCTCCGGTAAGCTCGATGAAACTATCCTCTCCAGCGTCATAAAGGATTGCCGGTTCATGACCGGCGCGAACCCAATTCAAGGTGTTACTTTCGGGTTGGATTTCCAGGAAAAACAAGGTCATGAACCGGCCGCTACCCTCAACATCTCTGGCAAGCTCTAGGTTAACGTCCGAGACAATTCGTGCGATGTCGCCCCCCATGGTCACTCTCTGCCTCAGAAAGGCTCTAACCGTGGTCATTAGCATGGCTGCGCCCACACCGTGCTCGGAGGCGTCGGCCACCACAATCCTCAAGTGGCCGTTGGCGAACTCGAAGTAATCGTAATAGTCTCCGCCGGTTTCGTCGCAATACTTGCTAGTACCGGCAATGTCAATTCCAGGGAGTGAGGGGGGCTCACTGGGCAAGAGGTTCTGCTGCACCTCTTCAGCCAACTTGAGTGCGGTGATTAATTGAGTGCGGTGCCTCAGCCCTTGAATCATAGTATTAGTGTGTCCGGCAATAAAACCAAATTCGTCATTAGTAGCCACCGGGACCAATTTGGAAAGATCTCCCTGGCTAACCCTCTCCAGGACGCTGGTTTCGTTTTGAAATAGGAGCTTAAGATTTTTGGAATAGGAAATTATCAAATTTACAATTGCCACCAGTAGCACGGCCATAACGAAGAGGACCTCACGCATTACAGACAATTGGGCCTGGGTGACCGACATACCGCTCTGTTCGATTTCGGCAAGCCAGACCACATCTCTAGCAATAACCAGTCCGAGGATGAGAGAGACGAACAAAATGGCGGTAAGGGCAACCAAGGAGAATTTGCGAGTCATGGAATAAAGTCTTTTTGGAGGAGGTAGTGCCCTCTCTTCGGTTAGGGCGTCATATATCACTTTTCGCTCTCTGGCTAAGGCCATGTCCATACCAAGGAAGAAGCCGACAACAGCGCAACCCAACATTAAGCTGATCCCGCTTGCGGCGGGGAAACCGTGAACCAAGGTGTTGTAGACCACCACGGCAAATCCGGCCGTCAAACACAGATTAAAGTCAAGTAGGAACTGCTTTTTAGGCTGGGCAACGGGAGGGGCGGAGAGTACGAATAAACGGGTCAAAGGCGTGCGCACTGCTAGAGCGGCCGCAAACGGAATGAGAAGGCTTACCCCCAGGAGCACGGGGGGTAGGGTTTCCATGAAGGGTCAGACCTGCCCACCATAGAGAGTCAAGACTGCGACGGCAAAAAGGTAGTGAATGATTATTTTTGACATAATAATCCTTTCAGTGATCAGAACCTAACCTAAGATATTCTAAGAATTGTCAAAGGAGCTTGCAACGCAGTTGTTGAATTTGGATGAGGTTACTTGAGTGAATCATCGGATGCGTTCTGCCAGTTCAGGCTATGCAGAGGAAGATAAAGTCGGCTGAGCTGATGGCTTGTATTGACAGCAGAGCTTGCGCGACTTAGCATAAACCAAATCTAAAGAAAAAGTTTTGCGATCCGAATCTAAGAATCGAGGCAGGATTCTTCCTTATGCAATTTTAATCAAGATAGCCGGCAAAAAACTTTTTGCAAATTAGTAGTTAGCTTATGAGTTAGAGAAAGGAGAATAAAATGTCAGACGAATCAGTTAGGGGAAAACCTTTCGTACGAGTAAAGGATGCAGCTGGAAACGATTGGCTATGTCCATTAGATGCTTTGCTGGACCCCAAGGATGCCAGCGAAGATGAGCTGAACAGTTGTGTCGATGATGCCACAGTGGGAAGATACGCTGGGGACATCAAAGTTGTAGACTAAGATATATAGCGACAATACTGTAAAGCCAATGAGCTTTTTTGAGGTACTGGAGAATGTTTAATTAATGATTTCAGATAGTTGATTGCAGATTGAGGTTAAATGCATTTCTTGCCACATGGTCCTGAACCCTTAAATCAGAAATCTACATTCTCAAATCTATTATAGTGGGGCTCCAATAATCCAGCATACTTCCACCTCAAGGAAAGACCAGCTTTGGGCTCAGGCCAAAGTTAGGTGCGCCCTCGCAGTGCAGAAGCGTCCATAGAACTGGATTCTCTACTTTTTCCTCCTTAGGCATTGCCTTCCTTAACAGCGGGAATCCTCACAAATATAACTTGATTTACATCCTACATTGTGGTACCCTTTTAGACCGCAAAGCATCTAATTAATTAAAAATTCTTGTTTCTTGAACGCACTTTGAGCGGGTTTATGTTATCACATGGCGGTCGTTCAAAATCTGATTTTGCAGCCTATGTGTCCAAGCAAGCTCTAGCCGACAGTAGCCCCTATGCCCTTGAGGACGGCTCGAAGATTGCTGTTGTGGGAGGCGGGCCGACGGGATCTTTCTTTAGTATCTTTGCCCTGAAGCTGGCGAAGATGATCGACAAAGAACTCAATATCACCATCTATGATCCCAAGAACTTCAGCAAGGATGGCCCGGCGGGCTGCAATAAATGCGCGGGCATAATATCTGAACTGCTCGTGCAGACGCTTGCAGTTGAGGGGATCAACTTGCCGGATTCGGTCGTGTGGAAGGGGATTAATTCCTATCAACTTCATACCACAAAGGGAAGCGTTTCTATTGCTACTCCATCTTTTGAAAACACCATAGCCGCTGTTTACAGGGGGGGCGGACCAAAGGGCATTATCGGGGAACATAAGGAAAGCTTCGATGACTTTCTTCTGGGTCAGGCGGTAAAGGAGGGAGCGGCACACATATCTGTCAAGATTGAAGGAATTGAATACAAAAATGGCAAACCCGTTTTGTTTTCCCAAGGCGGGGAGATAGAGCAAGCGGATCTTGTTGTCGGGGCCGTGGGGGTAAACAGTGCGAAAACGGGGATCTTTCCGGATATGGGATTCGGCTATGAAGAGCCTCGGACCGTAAAGGCCGCGATTGCTGAATTGAGCTTCGACGAGGAAATAATCACTGAGCATTTTGGCAATTCAGTCCACCTTTTTCTCCTACCGATTAAGAGTCTTAAATTCGCGGCCATGATTCCTAAAGAAACATATGTCACGCTATGCATTCTGGGCCATGATTTGAATGCCAATAGCGTGAAAGACTTTCTTGACTACCCGGTGGTGAGAGAAGTTCTACCGAAGTCATTGAGCTACAAGTTCCGTTGTCGCTGTCTACCTAAGATGAATGTCAAAGCCCCCAAGATCCCCTATGCGGACAGGGTGGTCATGTGTGGTGATGCCGGCTCGACGCGCCTTTTCAAAGACGGTCTCGGAGCCGCCTATATTATGGGAAAGGCTGCAGCTAATACCGCGGTTCTTCATGGGGTGAGCAAGCAGGACTTTCAGGAACATTACTATCCAGTCTACAAAAACATTATTGTAGACAACCAATTCGGCAGCTACCTATATTTCCTTGCCGATCTTTACAAGAATTACGGACTGCTTACCAGATGGATGCTACAAATTGTTCAGGAAGAACAGAGCGACCCAGAGGATCCCAAAAGATTGAGTTCAGTCTTGTGGAACATGTTTACGGGAAACGAACGTTTCAAGAATATTTTCGCAACAGCTGTGAGCTTACCGATGCGATTTGATCTATGGAAAGCCTTTGCAAAAACACTGGTAAGAAGGAGGTGAGTTGAATGAAAGAGGGTGAACTTGGCAGGCTTTATTCCCATGGTGAGATTATTTTTAAAGAGGGTGAAAAGGGCGATGTCATGTATGTCATCCAGTCGGGAAAGGTAAAAATATCGAAAAACTCCTCTTCCGGAGATATAACGATGGTAACGCTTCAAAGGGGAGATATATTTGGAGAAATGGCCCTATTTGACAAGTTGCCGCGATCCGCATCCGCCGTGGCCGAGGGTGATACGAGGATTTTGAGTATCGACAAAAAGAAACTGTTTTCGACAATCTGGAAGGACCCGACAGTAGTTCTAAAAGTAATTGAAACCATGAGTAGCACAATCAGACGGCTTAGTAAGGATTTTGCCGAACTGAAGAAGAAAAAACAAAACATGCTTTGCGGCACTATGGATCTAGAAGAGACTTGCAGTTTTATCTTGGAAGAAGCTAGAGAAAACATTGTTGCTGCAGAAAACGGTTCGATCATGCTTCTTGAAAATGGGCAAGATCGACTGCACATTAAGGCTGCCTTCGGCGAGCAAGCACAGGAGAAATTAAAGCTTGCAGTTGGAGAAGGAGTTGCCGGCGACGTCGTAGGGACCGGTAAAGCAGAACTCGTCAATGAAGTCCTAACAGATTCGCGCTACAAAATCGGTTCGCTGGAGATAGGGTCTCTGATGTGCGTCCCCTTCAAATATCAGGGAAAGTGTTTTGGCGTGTTGAATTTGAGCAGTCGGCGAGGGAACCGGTTTACCCTGGATAATTTAAAGCTGTTGAACTCCTTCTCTAGATACGCTGCAATTGCCCTCAAGAACGTGTTGTGCATGTCTGATCTGAAGCACGCAACCGAAGAGGTGCTGAAACATGCTTCCATACTGGATGTTTATTAGCTACTCAGGTGAAAAGGATAGCTTCCCAAAAGATCTGCTTAGAATTTCTTCATGAGACCTTTTGGGCTTTGTAACGAGCTTCAGCCTCTTGCTTTATGGAAACAAGAAGCTCTCTTGTAAGATGGTGAAGACGTCTGGGGACCAAGATCAATCTCGCCAGCCATAGTAGGGGACCGCTATACTCTTCATGGCTGTCAAGAAGAACCGTACCATTTAGCTCTTTAAACGTCCATGTATGTACAGCGTGAATCCCTAGACGTTCTCCCTTCCAGATGACCTCCTGTCCAGGTTCGCACTTAATTATTTGCGAGTTCACTTTAATTGGCAGAGTAAATGGCCTAACCACAAAGGAAAAGCACGCTCCCGCCGCCATCTCCTCCCCTGAAACTAGATGGCAACTTTGACAGGCGGTATTCCAATCGTCCCATTCTTCCACTTTGGAAAAGACGGCCCAGACAATGGAAATTGGTGCTGAGATCTCAATCGCTTCTCTGATAAACATAATTTTAACTCCACCCTTGCACACCGGTTTCACCGGCACTATAAGTAAGATTGAGTTGTGTACGAGGCATCAATTTGTGTGAGCAAAATCAATATAGGTACGATGCATCACTCTGGCAAGACGGAAATGAAACCATGACGAAGGTAGATTTACTTTTAAAAGGGATAAAGAGTGCCCAAAAACAAAGCTAAAATTCTGGTCACAGGGGCCTCAGGTTTCATTGGAGAAGAGGTGTCTCGCCATTTATCAGAGTCGGGCTACCATCCCAGACTAATGATACGAAGGCCTCTGCAGGATCTCCGAATCCGTCATTTCGACGCCGAGTTTGTCCAGGCAGACCTCACAGATCCAAAAAGCCTGGTCCAGGCAGTCAAGGGAGTAGACTGCGTACTTCATCTTGGCGCGAGAGCCACCTTTGAATCCTATGAGACCCTCAGTCCTGTCATATTAGATGGCTCTCTGGCGCTTATGGAAGCCGCTGCGGAGACGGGCGCAAAAACCTTCATTTACAGTTCAAGTCTCCTGGTTTACGGTGACCTTCCAGGTGAGGTTGACACCGCAACTCCAGCCAAGCCGGTCCTGGACTATGGTCGGGTCAAACTAGAGACTGAGAAAAGGCTGGCTCGAGCGGCGTCCTCAGCTGGAATCACCTTTGGTGCCCTTCGTTTGCCCCATGTCTATGGAGCCATGGATCTCTATTTTCAGCAACTCCGTGATGGATTACTTATCCTGCCTGGCCTGGGCAGAAACACATTCACTCATTTGCACGTAGCTGATACGGCCAGAATACTAATTGCCTGCGCAGAGCAGGAATATGAGGGGATTTCCCCAATTGGCGATAATTTGCCCGCGACCTGGGCTGAGTTTCTTCGGGTGGTCAAGGTGCACCTCCCCAAGGCCCGTGTCCTTGCCTTACCTCAATGGCTGGCCCTTACCACTACCGCAGCGGTCACGCCCTTTCGTCGCTTCCGCCCTCATCCAGGGCTGGAAACGCCCGGAGCAGTGCGCAGTTACAACTGCAACATTGCAGTGAAGCCCGGATTGGTCTGGAAGGATTTAGGATTGAATCTTTTGTTCCCCACCATCCACGAGGGTGTGCCTGCTGTGCTGAAGGATTGGCAGGAGAAAGCCAATTCCTAATGCTTATCAACCAATGAGTGGCGCCAATGGAAGGAAATTAAATCGTCAAGGGCGGCTGGTATTCCCTCTTCTACGGTTGGATACATCAGTTTTAGTCCAAGGACATCCTGAAAGGTATTGGGTTCCACCGGAAGGTTTGAGGTCCAGCTCTTTACTGCTGTCAGAGAGAATTTGTTCCAGGAGGAGGTGAAGCGGTAGAGCACGTCCAACGCGCCGGTCACAGCGAGGGCGGACCATGTAGGGACGCGGATAACACGAAGTCTCGGATAATATTGTTTGGTAATGGCAAAGAAGTCGTTCCAGGTGCAGGATTGATTGTCGGCCAATATCGAAATACTAGGTTTGGCCATTTCGGCAGCCTTGATCAAGGCTCGAGCGGCATCAGCGACGTGAAGGTGAGAAAACAAATTGTCCCCTTTCCCTGGAAACACTATTAGTCCCTTCCTTATTTGGTCAAAGAGCAGACTATTGACCCCGTAAGTGTGAGACAAGCGAACTGAGATGAAGCAGATATTTGCCTGCTCCGCCATTCTCGCCAAGATAGTTTCTGCCTCGAGTTTTGCCCTGCCATAGTCAGTTAGGGGCGCCGGTTTTGTCTGCTGATTGATCGGCCCTGGCTGCTCACCGTAGACCAGAATAGTTCCTGGATATACGAAAGTCTTTACTCCAGATTCTATAGCTGCGCCCATCAGGTTAATGGATCCCTCAACAATTGAAGAGCGGATGCTTCTGGCAGGCTCAAGAGCGGCTCGGGCCCCCAGGTGAATAACAGTATCGATGGAATCGAGCATTCGCTCTAAACTTCTGGGTTGACTCAGATTACCCTGCATTAGCTCAGCATCCAGGGATTTCAACAGGAAACCGCGGAGCGGTCTTCTCACCATAAGCCTGGGCTTGTAGCCTTGCTGAGACAATTGTTTTGCAACTTCATAGCCGATAAAACCAGTGGCCCCTGTTACTAATATTTTACCTTTGTTGCCAGCCATTGCTGAACTTCTCTCAAATATGACTTATCGTCAGAACCGATCGCCATCAACAGGCAGACCTCAACTGATTAATTGTGTCTCATAGTATATAGTGATGCATAACCCGTTTAGCAAGTGAGGTTTCACTGCACCCTTTCTCATTGACATGAAATATATGGTTGTATTAACCTCAAAGGCTTCTACTCAATATTTTGAGCTGTGGTTAGAGAGGAAGAAAGTTTAAATTATAAGGATGTAATACAATTTTTGCCATGATCGAGGAGATTGCTATGAAAAAACTCACTATTTTTTTGATATTGCTCTCTACTTTGGTTGGCTGTGCGATCAAGGGAGGAAAACCATTTTCAGATTTGGGGGAACCAGATGTTTTTTGCGAGGTAATCCAGAAGCCAGACCCCCTCTTGATAGGAACATGGGAGGGTCGTCTCTCCAGAACTCCCTCTGATTGGACAAAGATCGACAAAGAATATATTAAGTATAAATTGATAAAATACGATGATAAATATGCCCTCTATTTCTATCGAATGTGGAACAGCGGACAAAAAAAAATAAAAGAATGGAAAAACTGGACCATTAACGGCCAGGAAATATTGGGACCAGGCAAATATGGGGTAAGGATATTCGTTCAGGGTGGCGGTGTTTATTTTACCATTCGAGGAGCCGATAAATCGGCGAGAATGTCGCGAGTCGAAGGCTAATGCGTCATAGCTAATTGGATCCCTGGGACGGGCGCCAGCTTCGCGTGCTTGCTCAACACGAACGCTGAGAAAAGACAGGCGATTCTGAAATTCATATCTTATACTTTAATCTACATTTTTACTTTTTAGATCATTACACAAGATCTTATTCGCTATATTTTGAGGCCGATGTTCAGATATAGGCATTTGATCTACACTGCCGCAGTGAAGAAGTTGAAATTGCATTTCTGGTGATTATCTAAACTTGAGCCGTTATCTCGGCTGTCTCAACTAAAACATATATAGATATTTTTTATTTGACCAAATCAATGGCCTGATTGTATTCTGATCTCAGGTTGTTTCCTTTTTCATCTCTCAACTTCTATTATCTTTCAGGTCAAACAAATGAACCTAAAATTGTGCTAGTTTGACTCCCACCAGAACTTTGTTTCTTCTGCTGGGAGTCTAAGATCTTAGCCGGGTTTCTCCTCGACTTCTTTCGGCATTGATACTGCGATTATTCTTACATTCCACTCCGACGGGCCTGCGCAAAAACTCCGCCTTTCGTCAAAAGCTCATCCTCCAGTAGCAGATTTTTCATTTGCACCTTTCACCCACTAGTTCTTGCTGAAGCTAAATTTCTTAAAAATTAAGGAAATTCTATAATTTAAAAGGATCCCTGTCCTTTCTAATTCAAAGTTTGCCGTAGTTAACGGCAGAGTAGGCAAGTCTAGTTTGGAACATGCGTTAGAGGCCGCAAGTAAATCCTTAGTCCTTAGCTGTACAACAAAGACCGGGAGGTGGTTCTCATGTTAAGTCAAAATAGATTAACAAATAAGAAAGTATTACTTCAGATCCAGCTGATGTTGATCCTGCTAGTTGCAATGCTCATCCCGCTATATGGCTATGCAGGGGATATAAATACCGAACTTACCAAAGCGGTATTGAAAGGCGACACTGCTGCCATGAAAGGCCTGCTGGCTAAGGGTGCTGATATCAATACCAAGGACCGGATCTACGGCAGGACATTGCTTCATCTCGCAGTGGAAAGGGGTCACAGGGACATGGTGGAACTGCTAATCGCCAACGGTGGCGATATTAACGCCAAGGACGAGGTTAACGGCTGGACACCGTTGCATCAAGCAGCGCAAAGAGACGACAAAATCATGGCGCAAGTGCTTATCGCCAAGGGGGCCAACGTAAACATAAAAGACGAAGTTAACAACCGAACACCGCTGTTCTTCGCTGTTTTATGGGGTAACAAGGACATGGTGGAACTGCTGATCGCCAACGGCGCCGACATTAATGCTAAAGCATATTTCGACAGCACAGTGCTGCACATGGCCTCGGAAAGAGGCGATAAAGACATGGTGAAGCTACTTGTCAGTAAAGGCGCTGATGTGAACGCCAAAGATGAAGTTGGGGAAACTGCCATGGCTTGCGCGGCGAGATGTGGCCACTTTGAAATCGCTCAACTACTCAAGAATGCCGGAGCTAGTAAATAAGCAGCCATGCCCCATGCCCACGTAGTTATGACGCATAGATAGAGCACTTCCTCACCGCCATGGCCGCTTCCTGCAAGGCCTCGGCAAAGGTTGGATGACCGTGGACTGTTCGGGCAATGTCTTCGGAACTGGCACCGAACTCTACCGCCAGAACACACTCTGCGATCATGTCTGAGGCACGGGGACCGAGGATGTGCACGCCCAAGATGCGGTCGGTCTTGGAGTGGGCGATTATCTTGACAAAGCCATCCTTTTCGCCCATGCAGCGCGCCCGACCGGCGCCGGCAAAGGGATAAGTTCCGACACAGTACTCGATGTTGCGCTCTTTGGCTTGTTCTTCCGTGAGACCCACACTCGCCACCTCGGGCCAGGTGTAAATTATGGAAGGAATGGCATCGTAATTGACCTCTCCAGGGAGCCCGGCAATACATTCAACCGCAGCGATCCCCTCGGCAGAGGCGGTGTGGGCCAGAGCTGGACCAGGTATCAAATCACCAATTGCATAAATGGATTTAACATTGGTATGAAACTTTTCGTCCACTAAAACGTGGCCGGTTCTGGCATCCAATTCCACCCCTATTTCCTCAAGACCAAGATCTCGAGTCAGGGGTCTCCGCCCGACGGCGACCAGCAAGCGGTCGCAATTCATGGTTTCTTTTTTCCCATCCTTTTCAAGGGTCACCTGGACCTTTTCACCCGAGACCTTTGCCCCTGAAACCTTTGTTTGCAGGCGAAAAGTCAAACCCTGTTTGGTAAGAATCCTTTCAAGACCGCGGGCAACCTGCCCGTCCAGCAGAGTGGCTATCTGCGGGAGCATCTCGATCGTGGTCACTTTTGATCCCAGTCGCAGCCAGACAGATCCCAACTCGAGCCCGATATAGCCGCCGCCCACAATGCCGAGGTGTTTGGGGACAGAGTCGAAGGTCAAGGCCTCGGTGGAGCTGACGATTCGATGGCCGTCAAATTCGAGACCGGGCACGGCCAGTGGCTCACTGCCAGTGGCTAACAAAATGGCCTTTGCTTTAATAGTTTTACGATCACTCTTGCGGCGGGAGCCCGGTTTTTTCAGCACTTCGACCTGATTTTCGGCCACAAGGCGACCGGTGCCGTGGATAATGTCAACCTTATTGCCCTCTAAGAGTTTGCGCACGTTGTCAGTCAGTTCCTCTACCACCTGATCTTTCCTCGCCATCATGGCAGGCAGGTCCAGGCTCACCTTGCCTGTCTTGATCCCGTGCTCGGCGAAATGAGCCTTGGCAAGATGATAGTATTCACTAGAATCGAGCAGTGCCTTACTAGGAATACAGCCAACATTCAAACAAACACCACCCAACCGTGGCTCTTTTTCAATGCAGGCCACCTTCATTTCTAACTGCGCCGCCCGCACTGCTGCCACGTATCCACCAGGCCCCGAGCCGATGATGATCAAGTCGTAAGTTTTATTTTTTGCCATGTTCTGATCCTATGTTAGAGATTAGAAAATCCGCTAAATCTCAATCATAATCCGGTCTGGTTCCTCGATGAACTCCTTTATGCGAACCAAAAATGTGACTGCCTGTCTTCCATCAACAATGCGGTGATCGTAAGTCAGGGCCACATACATCATTGGCCGCACTACTACCTGACCGTCTAATACCACCGGGCGATTTTCGATCTTGTGCATGCCCAGAATACCGCTCTGAGGAATATTTAGAATCGGAGTGCTCAGCAGCGAGCCAAACACGCCGCCGTTTGTGATGGTAAAGGTGCCGCCCTCCAGGTCGGCAAGTTCTAGCCTGTTTTCCTGGATCTTCTTTACATAGTCTATAATGGCCTGCTCCAACTGGGCGAAGCTGAGTTTGTCCGCATCCCGAATCACCGGCACCACCAGGCCTCGTTCAGCACCAATGGCAACGCCCAGGTGATAGTAGTTGTGATAGATGATGTCCTTGTTTTCTATGTAAGCGTTTAACTCAGGAAATTCCATCAAGGCCTCCACACAGGCCTTAATAAAGAAAGACATGATACCAAGCCTAACTCCATACTTTTTCAGAAAAGGTTCCTTGTAATGGGCGCGAATCTCCTGGACCCTGGTCATATCTATTTCATTGAAGGTTGTGAGCATAGCAGTACTTTGCTTTGCTTCAACCAGACGGGCTGCAATCCTCTGCCTTATTTGGCTCATAGGCTTTCGAGTGATGGACTCATCAATTGCAGGAGCAACCTCATGGGGCAGAGCTCGCGGCGGCGCAGGAACTTCACTGGGTACTGCCACCGCTGCCTGCTCGAGGTATAAAATTACATCGCCCTTGGTGATTCGCCCTCCTGGGCCGGTGCCCCTTATCTTCGAAGCATCGAGATTCTTTTCGGCTACTAGTCGCCGTACTGAAGGGGGCAGGACTGGCTCGGCTGCTAGAGGGATTTCAGCGGCCGGTTCTACTGGTGGTGGCTCGGCAGTTGGTGGGGGAGCTGCCGGGGGCGGCTCTACCGCTTCAGCGGCTGCAGGTTCTTCCACTGCAACCGGAGCGGCCGACCTATCAATTGTGCCGACAACTCCACCGATAGGTATGGTCTCACCCTCTGATTTTGATATTTTCAAAACCCCATCTGCTTCAGCTTCTATCTCAAGGGTGACCTTGTCGGTCTCGAGTACGAAAAGCAATTCACCCTTGCGAACCTGATCGCCCTCTTTCTTGTACCACTGGGCCAAGGTCGCTTCTGTTACTGATTCTCCCACGCTAGGGACTTTGATTTCTAGCAACATGGTTTCTCCATTGTGGGGTGTTTAAAGTTGTTATTCCCATGGTGCATAGCAAAGAGCGCACAGGGTCGATGGCTTGAGGCATAGGGCATGGAGCATAGGGCATAGGGTCAAAACAATCCGCAATCCGCAATCCCAAATCCGCAATCTGTCCTCTGATCTCTGACTTCCGACCTCTGACCTCTAATCCAGTCTCGCCCGACCTCCCGTCTCGCCGTTTCTCCGACTCCCCGGATCGTCCCGCTGTGCCAAGTGCCTACTTCTTAGGCGGTGGTCCTACTGCTTCCTCAATAATCGCCGCTTGTTGTTTCTTGTAGATATTGTGAAAACCAGTAGCTGGGCTTGCTGCTTCATCTCTGCCAACATACTTAAGGTGCTTGTGCACCAGAGAGGCAAGGCGGGAGCGGACAAAGTTCCATCCGCCCATGTTTTCAGGTTCTTCCTGAACCCAATACCACTCTTCAGTTCGACTATACTTGGCAATAACTTCTTCCAATTGCTTATAGGGGAAAGGATAGAACTGTTCCAGTCTTATTATGCTTATGTCAGGGCTTTTTAGATCCTGACGCCTTTGAAAGAGTTCGTAAAAGATCTTGCCACTGCAAAAGATTATGCGGTGGCAAGTCTTCTTGTTAGTACCATGATCAAGGACTTCTTGGAAGGACCCTTTGGTGAAGTCTGATAGATTGGAAACTGCAAGGGGATTTCGTAGAAGGCTTTTGGGGGTCATAACTACAAGAGGCTTGCGAAAATCCCGCTTGACCTGACGTCTGAGGAGGTGAAAGTACTGAGCTGGAGTTGTGGGATAGCAAACCTGAATGTTTCCCTCGGCACACAACTGTAGGAAGCGCTCGAGGCGGGCACTTGAATGTTCTGGTCCCATGCCCTCGAAACCGTGAGGTAGGAGCAATACAAGTCCATTGAGCCTCTGCCACTTGGATTGGCCGCTGCTTATGTAAAGATCAATTACCGCCTGGGCGTTGTTGACGAAATCACCAAATTGAGCCTCCCACATGATCAGGCAATTAGGTTGGGCAAGAGAATAGCCATACTCGAAGCCCAGCACTCCTACCTCAGAAAGGAGACTATCATAGGCATAGAATCTTGCCTGTCCCTCATCCAGGGATTCAAGAGGTACGAATGTTTCCCCAGTCTGGGTGTCTACTAGGGAGCTGTGTCTTTGGCTGAAGGTGCCTCGCCGGCTGTCCTGGCCACTCAACCTGACAGGATGGCCTTCCGTCAGTAGAGAAGCAAAGGCCAGAACTTCTCCATTGGCCCAGTCAATTCCTGCGCCATTTTCTATGGTTTCCAGCCTTTTTTTAAGCAGTGATGCCAGCTTCGAATGAAGGGAGAAGTCCTTGGGGACTTGGTTCAGCATCCGGGCTAGTGCAAGTAGTTGCTTCTTGGCGACACCTGTTCGGGCAGGTTTGTGAGAGTAATCTCCCTGAAGTCCTTCCCACTCTTCGTAGAATTGCACCCGAGGAAGGACGCACTGTTTTTCTTTCATAGTTTTGAACGATTCTTCCAAAACCTGATTAATCCCAGCCTCGATCCTCTTGATCTCATCTTCATTTACAACCTTTTCAGCTAGCAGTTGTTCACCATATATCTTATAAGGCGACGGTCTTTCTCTGATGCGCTCATACATTTGTGGTTGGGTGAAATAGGGCTCATCCCCTTCGTTGTGCCCATAGCGCCGCTATCATACCAATTCAATAACCACATCTTTTCTGAATTCCAGGCGGTAATCACAGGCAAGTTTGGTAACGTGAATGAGGGCCTCCGGATTCTCCCCATGGACATGAAAAATGGGCACCATGAGCATTTTGGCCATATCGGTGGAATAGCGAGTGGAGCGGGCGTCCTCGGGGAGGGTGGTGTAGCCAATCTGGTTATTTATCACAATGTGAACAGTGCCGCCGGTGGAGTAGCCTTCCAACTGAGACATATTTAGAGTTTCGGCAACTACTCCCTGCCCGGCAAAGGCAGCATCACCGTGGATGAGCAATGGCAGTACTTGTTTCTCCCCGTTGCTCCCTGCCAATATATCCTGACGGGCCCGGGCAAAGCCCTCGACTACAGGATTAACCGACTCCAGGTGGCTGGGGTTGTTGAGAAGCAAAACCCTTATCTCCCGATCGTTAGCTGTCCTGAGGTCGGCCATAAAGCCATTATGGTATTTGACATCTCCAGCACCAAATATAGTGTCGGGATCGTAATTGCTTTCAAACTCGCAGAACACCTCCCCATAAGATTTCCCAAGGACATTGACCTGAACATTCAGCCGGCCACGATGGGCCATCCCCAAAATAATTTCTTGGCAGCCCTGTTCAGCTACCTGGGTAAGCAGCCTATCTAGCATGGGGATAAGAGCCTCAGCACCCTCCAGGGAAAATCTTGTCTGACCAAGGTACTTTTTATGCAAGAATTGCTCGAAGAGGGAAGCCTGATAAAGCTTTTGCAGAATCCTTGTTTTTTCATCCTTTGACAGTTGAGGACGATTTCTGCTCGGTTCCATGCGCTCCTGCAACCACTGCCGTTCTGCAGGGTCCTGTAGATGCATGTATTCCACCCCAACCGAGCGGCAGTAAGTTTCCCGAAGAACTGCTATGATTTCTCGGAGAGAAGCCAGATTCTTATCGGGGAGAAGCTGGGTATAGAACTCCCGCTCCAAGTCGTCGTCCGTCAATTTAAAAGCTGCAGGATTTAACAGTGGATGATCGGTTGGGCAGGCCGCCAGTGGATCTAGACAAGCCAAGAGGTGACCAAGATCGCGATACCGATGGGTCAATCCCTCCACCCGAGATTGTCGCGAGACCTGGTCTTCGTCGCAGACCAGAACAACTTCCGAATCTCTAGCAGAGGCCAACTCGAAGCCTTGAAAGAAAAACTGCCAATCACGGGATACCTTTGCTGGATCAGACTGCCACAGCCTGTATTGCTCCTCGATAAATTCGGTATTCCAAGCACCGGTTATAGCCATAGTCCTTCCACCCTTGTAAAATGTCTAAAGCGATCTAAAATGTCTAAAATGTTCTAAAATGCCTAAAGTGCATAAAATGAAAAATACTTACAAATCAATCCCAAATCGTCAATCCGAAATCTAAGATCCTTCTTTCGAGGCCAAGCCTTTAAACCACTGTGACACTCTTTGGGCAACTTCTTGGCGATGCTCATCCTGGCTGAACATATGGTCAGCTCCGGAAATGATGGCCAGTTCAGTATTCACTCTTTTGTACTGGTGCAGCCTGTAGGCGTTCTCCACCGGAATGATTTCGTCCATATCCCCGTGGACCACCATTAAAGGCTGCGGTAAAGACGGCATAATGGAGGAGAGGTCATATTTAGCTGCGTCTGCAAAAAATGCCTCTGTAAGTTCTAAATTGCGGCCCCTGCTGATGAAGTTCACCCGTCCGGTGCTTTGCAGTTCCTGAATCTGGTCCTGGCTGAGAAAATGAAAGCTCTGCAAAGGAGATGCTTTTGCTGCCAGGGTGCAAATCGCTTTTATATTTTTCATCTGGGATGCCGCCAGGAGAGCGACCATGGCACCCATGCTGTGACCGGCCATCCCAATCCACGAGACATCCTGAGCTGAAATGAATGAGGCGGCAGCCTTTATATCGTCAACCTGCTTAGAATAAAAGGATTCAGAAAAATTGCCTTCACTCTGACCATTTCCGGAAAAGTCAAAACGTAGTACTTTGAAACCCACGTCCAGCAAAGCCAAACTTAGATCGCGAAGAACCCTAGTATGTCTCGAGCAGGTGAAGCAGTGTCCGAGAATGATGCCATGGCGAGAATTCTCTGCAGGTACATGGAAGGTTCCCGCCAATTTCTCACCAGAGAGATTTGAAAATTGAATCTGCTGCTGCAAGTCCATCCTTCGTCAAATAAATATGGTCTAAATTGCTGTAGGCGGCAACGGATGTCAAGGAAGAGTCCGAGACTAAATTCTAAACATAAACGGCAGCTAATTCAATTGCATCCTGCCAGCTGTCTTTTCCCCATGTTCCAGGCCCCATTCCCCATGCAAAGAAACCTTGACCCAAAGCTGACAACCGGTTCTTATTAAGGTGCAGGGACAAGGTCGTTACAACCTCGCATCTGTCTAATTGTGCTGAGGAAAAGGGCTTGCACTCCCTAGCACTCTTAATTATCATAAGTTTTATTCTGGGTTCCCCTAAGAGGATTTTCCATGATCCACTTTATCCTGGGGCAACATATGCGGCCATACAGCAAGCATCAGCAATATTCCTAACCTGTAGTTTCCTCACCCTAAAGAAGACGAGTACTTTGGGGGTGATACTCCGGAGGACGTGTGCAGCCAATCCTTGATGGAGCCAGATTATCTCCTTGGGAGCCGGGTCTTTTCAGCTTGGCCGTCTATGCACTTATGGTACTAGGCTTAGTTGCAGTACTGCTCTTCTTTGCTTCCTGGCTGGGGGAAAAGAAAGATAATCCGGAGAAACTGCGCCCGTATGAAAGCGGAATCATCCCAACCGGCTCAGCCAGGCTCCGCTACCCCGTTCCATTTTTTCTAGTCGCCATTTTCTTTTTAATTTTCGATGTGGAAGCAGCCTACATCTTTTCTTGGGCCATCTCCTACTACAGGCTAGGTTGGGCTGGCTGGCTGCAAATATCCTTCTTTATCTTCGTCCTACTTCTTGGCCTAGTTTATATCTGGAGGAAGGGAGGGCTCGAGTGGGGGCCAACGTCGAGAGAGGATTGAGCAACCCCCTCGTGAGGGGAGCTGATATCCTGATTAACTGGGCTCGCCAGTACAGTCTCTGGCCTATGTTCTTCGGCCTATCGTGCTGTTTTGTGGAGGAGGCAACAGCCTTCACCGCCAGGTATGACATGGCCCGATTCGGAGCAGAGGTGCTTCGGCCTTCACCGAGGCAGGCGGACCTTTTAATAGTCTCTGGCACGGTTTTCAAGAAGATTGCGCCGGTTGTCTTAAGGCTTTACGAGCAGATGGCGGAACCCAAATGGGTCATCTCCATGGGTTCTTGCTCCAACAGCGGGGGAATGTACGATGCCTACAGTGTGGTTCAGGGAGTGGATCAAATACTGCCGGTGGATGTCTATATCCCAGGCTGTCCGCCAAGGCCTGAGGCCGTCCTGCAGGGGCTTGTGATGTTGCAGGAAAAAATAGTTTCCGAGGAACGCCCAACTCGCACCATCCTTCATCTTCGGGGTGGAACCCAGGGGACTCAAAGGCCCATTCTGGTTGACGGCCAAACAAAGTCCAGAGATCCTCGAGGGCCCGGAATGCAAGGAACTGCCATACGGGGAACTTCCGCAGTGCCGCCAGGATTCCGGGAAAGCCGCTCGGACTTAATGTGGACGCCACCGCCAAGATGGATCGAGTTAGGTGAGGGTGACAAGAGTCTGGCCCATACTCTCCAAGAACGTTTTGGAAACAATGTACAGCAGACCGAGCAAACCTCGGACATGCTTACCTTTCAGGTGGAGCAAGGGCGGATCAAAGAGGTGGTTAAATTTCTCAAACAAGATGCGACCCCAAGGTATCTCCGCTTGGAGGATCTCACCGCGATTGATGAATCCGCCCGAAGGAATCGTCTAGACTATCCGGATTACACTCTGGTTTACCACCTGCTGTCCTTCGAGCCCGCCACCAGGTTGCGGCTTAAAGTGGGATTAAAAGGGGAAGATCCCATAACTCAGAGCGTGACCGATATCTGGCCCTCTGCAAACTGGTATGAGCGGGAAGTATTCGACATGTTTGGCATAAGGTTCGAAGGCCATCCGAACCTGCGCAGACTTATCATGCCCCACGACTGGGAGGGCCATCCCCTCAGAAAGAGTCATCCAGGTCGAGCCACGGAAATGGCCCCTTATACTCTTGCCGATGCCCAGAAGCTCCAGCCCTTGGACGGGGGTATCTATATCAAAAAAGATGGTAGAGAACACGAGCTCATTCTAAACATCGGCCCCCACCACGTAAGTACACACGGTTTGATGCGCTATATAGTTTCCCTCAACGGTGAAGAGATAACCGACATCGACATGGACATCGGTTACCATCATCGGGCGGCGGAAAAGATTGGCGAAAGACAAACCTGGAACCAGTTCATTCCATATACGGATCGCGTGGATTATCTGGCAGGTGCAGCAAACAATCTTCCCTATGTCATGGCCGTTGAAACTCTGGCTGGCATAGAAGTTCCGCAGCGGGCCCAGGTGATCAGGGTTATGCTCAGCGAATTTTTTCGCTTAAGTAATCATCTCGTCTTTTTTGCCACCCTCGCCCATGACGTGGGGGCCATGACTCCTAATTTCTACACCTTTAGAGAACGGGAAATCCTTCTAGACATAGTGGAGCTAATAACCGGAGGTCGACTGCATCCCTCGTGGTTCCGGCTGGGAGGCGTTGCCGCGGATTTGCCGGAGGGTTGGAAAGAAGCTGTTGATCATTTCGTCAATATATTTCCTGATCGTCTCAGAGAATACGAATCTCTGATAACCAAGAACCCCATCTTTAAAGCCAGAACTCAAGGCATCGGTCGCATTTCATTGGAGGACTCAATTGATTGGGGTGTGAGCGGTCCCAACTTGCGGGCTTGCGGCCTGGAGTGGGATTTGCGGAAAAAGTTTCCCTACTCGGGCTATGAAAACTTTGATTTTGAGATCCCCACTGCCACCGAGGGAGATTGTTACGCTCGCTATCTTGTGAGGGTCGAGGAGATGCGCCAAAGCTGGAAAATTATCAAACAGGCCGCAGAGCAGATGCCATCAGGGCGCTACGTTACAGATGATTATCGTTATGTGATCCCCCAAAGATCGGACATGTTGAAAGATATAGAGAGCCTGATACATCACTTCATTAATGTGACCCGGGGAGCCAAGATCCCCAGGGGGGAGGCTTATGCGTCCTGTGAGATCCCAAGGGGAGAGCAGGGCTATTATGTTGTGAGTGATGGACTCGGCTATTCGTATCGTACCCGGATACGATCACCGGGTTATGCAAATGTACAGGTGATGCCCCGTATGGCTATGGGTGAGAGTATAGCCGACTTAATCGCCATTATCGGGTCCATAGACTACATCATGCCGGATATTGATAGATAGAGTCACGAGTGCCGAAAATGCCTAAAGTATACGAACGGTAATGAGTTTCAGCAGGCAGTGGGAAGGAAGAACTTGGAGTAGTGGAGTAATGGAGTACTGGAGTAATGGAAAAGCCAAAAACATAAAAATACTTCGATTCGAGGCTTTCTTCAACACTCCAACACTCCAATACTCCAACACTCCATGAAGTGTAATGTGGATCTGACATATGCCATGATTCCCAAAGAACTCAAAGAATTGCTTGCACGGCAAATCGCCGGCATCGAGCACCCCCGCGAGCTGGTGGTGGATGTCATGTTTGCCGTTCAGGATCACTACGGCTATTTGAGCGATGAAGCAGTGGAGGAGGTGGCTGAACTCCTGGACATGTCTCCCCTGGAAGTGGAACAGCTGGCCACCTTTTACACCTTCATCTACCGGGAACCCGTGGGCAAATACGTCATACACGTGTGCGATAGCGTCATCTGCTGGATGGAAGGGCACGAATCCCTGCTGGATCATCTCTCTGGGAAACTGGGGATAAACCTAGGCGAGACCACTTCAGATGGGATGTTCAGCTTGCTGCCGGTCTGCTGCATTGGCTACTGCGATAGAGCACCGGCTATTTTGATTAATAAGAAGGTATATGGACCACTCACCATTGAAAAATTGAACGACATTCTGGAAAGGCTGAGGGCAGAAGCCTAAAAGTCCATTTGAGATTTTGGATTTCGGATTGTTTTGACCCTATGCCCCGTGCTCCATGCCCTATGCCTGGAGCCATCCACGCTATGGGCTCTGCGCTATGCGCCATGCGGTGACAACTTCAGACACTTTAGGCATTTATGATGAATTATCCACAAGTGCTGTTTAAAAATCGCAAGCCCGATAGGATTGCCACGCTGGAGGAATATCGCCAGAGTGGCGGATACGAGGGGCTAGGAGATGCTTTGAGCAAAGCTTCTCATAAGGATGTGCAACAGGTCCTGTTGGATGCGGTGCTTTTGGGTAGGGGGGGCGCGGCCTTTCCGGCCGGCAGAAAGCTGATGACCGTGGCGGATGATGCGCCCCATCCAAGATACATTGTGTGCAACGCCGATGAGATGGAACCCGGGACTTTTAAGGATCGAGTTTTGATCCACGCTGATCCTCATATGCTCATTGAAGGAATGATCATTGCGGGGTACGGAGCCCAGGCAGAGAAGGGCATAATTTTTATCCGGCCTGAGTACGAGAGTGCAGCAAGAATTTTGGAAAGGGAAATAAAAATAGCAAAGGAAGCCGGCTATCTGGGTAAGAACATACTGGGGAACGGCTATTCCCTGGACATCGTAGTCCACCGCAGTGCCGGCAGGTATATCTGCGGTGAGGTGACGGCACAACTAAATGCCCTCATGGGGAAGAGAGCCAACCCTCAACAGCCCCCCCCTTATCCCACGGAAAAAGGGCTCTGGGAAAGACCCACAGTGCTACAAAATGTAGAAACCCTCGCCTGTATGCCCCACATACTTAGAAATGGACCTGAATGGTTCAAGAACCTGGCACTCACGGAAACCGGTGCCGGCACTAAGATTTTCTGCGCAAGCGGCAAGATAAATAGTCCAGGTTGCTATGAACTTCCCATGGGTATCCGGTTGAGCGAAATCATTGAAGTGCATGCCGGCGGGATGGTCGAGGGATCAGAATACAAGGCCTGTCTGCCCGGTGGTGCCTCCACCCGATTCTTGCCCAGGGAATTTTATGATATCGAGATGGATTTCGACACCTTACGCAATGTTGGACACAGGCTGGGCACAGGCGCAATAATGGTTTTCGATCAAAAAACCTGCCTTGTCGCCGCCACCTTGAACCTGGTTGAATTTTTTGCCCGAGAATCATGTGGTTGGTGTACACCTTGCCGGGAGGGATTGCCATACATCAGGGATTTGCTCAGACGATTGGAGGAAGGCGAGGGTGAGGAAGAATACATTCCCATGCTTCAGCAGATGAGCAAACACCTCTGGAGTTCATACTGTGCCTTTGCTCCCGGAGCAGTATCACCAGTTGAGAGCCTGATTACTTATTTTGAGGATGAGGTGAGGGAGCACATCTCTCAGAAGAAATGTCCCTTTAAGTGAGCCCTGAGTGTCTAAAATGCCTAAAGTGTCTAAAATGTCTAAAAATAGTAAAGATAATTCTTTATCCTGAGTGACGCATGCCGAAGATAATAATCGATAACCATGAAATAGAAGTTCCGGAAGGGACAAAGGTAATCGAAGCGGCGGAGCAACTTGGAATAATGATTCCGCGCTTCTGTTACCATCCTGCCTTGGGTTCTGTGGGTGCGTGCCGTGTTTGTGCGGTGAAGTTCCTGGAGGGGCCTTTCAAAGGCGTGCAAATGAGCTGCATGATCGATGTGAAAGACGGCATGATAGTTTCCACTACCGATGAAGAGGCGGTTGAGTTCCGTCAATACGTAATCGAATGGTTGATGCTGAACCACCCCCATGATTGCCCGGTCTGTGATGAAGGTGGCCACTGCTTGCTCCAGGACATGACTATTTCGGGTGGACATGGAATGCGAAGATACTTGGGGTTGAAAAGAACCTACCGAGACCAGTACTTAGGGCCTTTGGTCCAACATGAGATGAACCGCTGTATTCATTGTTACAGGTGTTCAAGATTCTACCAGGAGTTTGCTGGCTACTTTGACTTGGGAGTCATGCAAAGCGCCAATCGCACCTATTTCGGTCGCTTTAAAGACGGCATTCTGGAAAGCCCTTTCACCGGTAACTTAAGCGATATCTGTCCCACCGGAGTTTACACTGACAGGCCCTCTCGATTTTTCGGCAGGCGCTGGGACTACCAGCGAAGTCCTTCTCTCTGCATAAACTGTTCACTGGGATGTCACACTACAGCAAGTGCCCGCTATCGCGAAGTAGTTAGACAGGAAGCAAGATATAGTGAGGCTGTAAACGGCTATTTCATCTGCGACCGGGGGCGCCACGGCTTTCACTACGCCAGAAATGAGACGAGACCGCGGCGGGCTCTAATTGAAGGTAGGGAAGTTTCCACTGAGGAGGCTATACGAGCTGCCAGGGAAAAGCTGGCAGAACTAGTCAAAAGTGCAGGCCCCGACAGTATTGCCTGTTTGGGCTCGGGGCGAAGCGGTTTGGAAACTCAGGCCATGCTCAAGCAGCTCTGCCAGGAAAAGGGATGGCAAGGGCCCTCGTATTTTATGGATAAATCCCTGGCGGGCAAGGTGAAAACAGCAGTATCTCGACTGGATCCAGAATTGGCGGTTTCACTCCACCAGCTGGAGGGCTCGGATGCAATTATTGTAGTTGGAGCTGATCCCATCAATGAAGCTCCCATGCTGGCTTTGGCGATGAGACAGGCGCAGCGACATGGTGGAAAGATAGCCGTAGTCGACCCACGACCAATCTTTTTGCCTTTCGATTTCACCCACCTGCCGGTGAGACCGGATGAGATAAATCTTTACCTTAGTGCCTTAATTAAAGGCGCAGTAGATCCGCAACTTATTGCAGAGGCTGGGAAGGGTGCTGCCGAATTCTACCAAGTGTCACCGAGCCTGGAGATCGTTGCGGACTCACTTCAGGAAAAGGCTTCTATTTTGGCACAAGAACTTCGAGCCGGACAAAAGGTTGTAATAGTCTGCGGGACTCAGATTGTGCGAGAGACCACCCCCGCCTTGGCGGCCGACCATGCCCAACTCTTGCGGGCCGCGAAAAAGCAAGTAGGTCTTTTTTATTTGCTGCCTCAAGCTAATTCTTTCGGAGCCTCACTGCTCACAGGCGATGAGGTCTCTTTTTCAGAGATACTCGAAGGTATTGAAGATGGCAGAGTAAAAAGCTTAATCCTGGCTGAAAACGACCCCTTTTACAACTTTCATGACAGACAAAGGTTGGATCTGGCCATAGAAAAGCTGGATTTACTCGTTGTCCTTGACTACTTTGAATCCGCTGCAGTTAAGAAAGCTCAAGTGTTTCTGCCCACCTCGACATTATACGAAGGAGGTGGAATTTTCATCAACCAGGAGGGAAGGCTGCAGGCTGCTCCAAAGGCCTATCTGGGAGGAATTTCTATTGCGCAGATTGGTGGTGGCAACCATCCGCCGCGAGTCTATGGAAGGGATATCCCCGGTGGAGAAGTGCGAGCCGCCCATCAGTTTCTGACTCAAATCTCAAATGGTGACCAGATTGAAGATGATGATCACACCCAGAGGAGCCTCCTTAGGTGGATAGCTGACAATATAACTCCATTACCGGAGATACCGCCTTTCGATGAACTTGCTGAAAATGGGATGCGGATCAGCTCATCTGATAACACCCCACCTTATTTCGCAGTTAAGTGGCAGGAAGAAAAAGATAAGGGCAATGGCCTTGAAGATTCATTAGAAATCATCCTGACTGACTGGACATTTGGGACTGAAGAACTCTCCTCCTTTTCACCTCCCCTCAGGAAGTTGGAAAGGAGTCCCTGCGCTTCCATGCATACCAAAGATGCCGCTAGATTGGGGCTAGACCACGGGGATAAAGTAAAAATAAAGTTAGACGAAGGCGATGTTGAGGTGGATGTCTGTGCCGAAGAAAATATGGCTTCTGGAGCAATAGTTTTGCCGCGACATCGGTTGCTCGAGTGGCAGAAGATAAAAAGTTTTCCTAAGTTTGTGTCGTATGAAGATGTGAAAAAGGTTAGCACCTGATCATGTAGGGTTGGCAACAAACGTAAAAACCCTGGAGCAATGGAGTACTGGAGTAAAGGAAAAACCGAAGAAATACAATGTCTTTGAGGTATTCCTCA
>CP070689.1:2037406-2062052 GCA_020353155.1 Deltaproteobacteria bacterium
ATTAAGAACTTAGATTTGTCAACGTTCTGCCAGTGCAGGAGTTTCCCCAAAAATGTTATCCTCGTGGCAGTATATTCAGTCCATTACAGTGTAGAGGGTCATTTGTAAATGAAAATTGTCAAGTAGCAAGTAGTCACAAGGAAGGACAGAGTAAGCTGCGAGGTAAACAGCATCGGAGCAACCGGTGCGATGCCGCCGCTGCTTGGAAGGACTACCGTCTGCATCGGCGCGAGGATAGACCTATCGGCTTAGAGCTAGATTATGAATGACAGCGACTATGCTGGTTTACCGAGTAGCTTACTCTGGCCATACTAGATAGTCACAATAGTGGATGGGAAAGCGAAGAGCAGAAAATGGGGAAACTCCTGTCTGCCAGAGCTAGGTTATAGGTCATAGGTTATGGGGTGTATCCTAATCTATGACCCATTACCCATGATCTATGACCCAAGGCCCTGGAAGAATCTCAACACGCTTTGATGAAAAGTCTGGGCAGACTCGAGGTGAATTATATGGCCACCGGTGAATTCCTCTAGCCCAGCTCCTGGTATACGGTTAGCCAGAACTGGACCGTTCTCCGGCGGGACCAACAGATCTCGATCTGCTGTGAGAATAAGGGTTGGGGCTTCAATATTAGCGAGACGGTCGCAGGTATCAAAATTGCGAATTGCCTCAAGCTGTCGCTGCAGGGCGTAGTCTGGTTGCCAGGGAGCTTTGAGCTGCCTTTCCCTGTAGCGCTGCAATGACTCTGAACCTCTCTGCAAAAACTCTGGTGTAACCAAAAGGCGAAGGTTTTTGTCAACGATCTCCTCAGGTGAGAGTCCTTTGTTATCGGCAAATCGCTGGATCACTTCCGGAGCAGGTGGAATACGCTCTCTACCGCCGCAATGGGTACATCCCAGCACCAACCCACAGACCCTTGCTCCATGGCGCAGTGCCACCTCTTGGGCAATCATTCCACCCATGGACAACCCGACAACGTATGCCCTCTCCACATCAGCGGCATCCATTACAACCGCGGCGTGATCCGCCATCTGAGCAATCGTATAAGGTCGATCAGGCTTGCTGGAAAGACCCGCTCCCATGTTATCAAAAACAAGCACACGAAAGTGAGGAGACCAGGCAGCTATGCTTTCTTCATATGACCAAGTGCCACCACTGACTCCACTGATTGCAAGTAGGGGCCTTCCTTTACCGTGACCTTCCCAATAGATTTGAACGTCTCCTGCTAATGTGTGTGGCATTTACTAACTCCGTAGAATTTATCGCGGCTAAAAAGCCGCTCCCGCGAGAGAGTTTTTGTCTTCTGTCTTTCCGTCCTCTGACTTCTGACCTCTTACTCCATGCCCTATGCCCTAAGCTCTATGCCGCGAACGAAGTGAGCTGCAACTGACAACTGACCACGGACAACGGACACTTACGATGTCTCGCAAGGGGGGATTCTTTCCTCCAGTTGTCTCTTCTTTGCCTCAGTAAGGGCAAGATCCAGCTGCCAGTCACGATTTGCCTGTTCGTCATTCTTCTTGATTAATAGCCAGTCCTTGGCGGGACCTTTGCCTCTAGGTTTGAGTTTGGTTAAGGTGAAGGCACCCTGCAAAATCCTCCCATGGAGGAGAAAGGAGATCTTCTTTTCACTGGCTTCAAGCAGTTCAAACTCACCCTCATCCCATATTACCACTGCACCGGCTCCGTAGTTTCCTTCTGGGATGATACCTTCGAAGTCAATATAGTCCAAGGGATGGTCCTCTACCTCTACAGCGAGCCTTTTCTCAGCAGGATTCAAGGAAGGTCCTTTAGGAATGGCCCAGGATTTCAGAACACCCTCGAGTTCCAGCCTGAAATCGAAATGCAACCTGGAAGCATGGTGCTCATGGACAACGAATCTTTTTTTCATATATATCTACCTCTTCACAGAAAACTTATCGTAAAACTAAATTAAAATTCTGCAATCCGCAACGCGAAATCACAGTAGTCAGTAGCCATTAGCCAGTAGTGAGAGGAAATCGATCCTATTTGCTTTTAAATCCGAAATCCGAAATTCCCAAGTGCCTAGTGCTTAGTGCATAGTGCCTAGTGAAACTGTCGTCTGTCGTCTGTCATCTCTCCTCTTACCTTATGCTCTATGCCCTATGCACTATGCCCTCCCAAATGAACACCTTTATTTTTGTAAGAAAAAGAGGGTGGTTTCAGACTCGTTAATTGAGGTTAAGGTCTGCTTTTTGCTTCTTCCTTGCCTTGACAGAAGGGCTATTTATTGAATATTTTTACTTTTTAGTTTTTGGCAAGAACAATTCTGCATATAACAATATACCAACAACACTCAGGAGGTCTTAATGTTATCCGGTCCCAGGGGTACCCTTGCATTATGGTCTTTATGGTTGCTCCTTTCAGCAGCAGGCTGTATACCTACTAAGCAGGCCAGAGTGGCGGCTGTAGCTTATACCGCAGAGGACGTTCTCCGCGCCGCAGCGAAGCAGCCCGACCCCGCAATCGTCCGTGATGGCAGCCCAGCGTATATCATGCTGGTGGATGGCCTCATCGAGGCATATCCAAATAACAGTGAGCTATTAACCGCTGGCTGCCAGTCATATACCGTCTATGCCTCCTCTTTCGTCGAAGATTCAGACCCGGGCAAGGCAGCGATACTGTACGGAAAAGCAAAAAAGTATGGGTTCAGAGCCCTTTCGCTAAGGCGGGATTTCCGGCAAGCCGCCTCGGGAAACTTTGACCATTTTACCGCTTTCCTAAAACAGTATGAGAAAGAGGAAGTGCCTGCCCTTTTTTGTACTTCTAGCGCTTGGGCAAAATGGATTGGTCTCAATCTTGACAGAGTGGAGGCATTGGCTGATGTGCCCATGCTGAAGGCTACACTGCAGAGGGTAATTGAACTGGATGGCGGGTTTTACTACGGCAGCCCTCACCTCCAAATGGCTGTGTACCTGGCGGCAATACCCTCAATTGCTGGAGGCAACCTGGAGAAAGCTAAAGAGCATTTCGATGAGGCCTTCGCCCTTGGTGCAGACAAGCTCCTTTCGGCCAAAGTTCTCTTTGCCAGATATTATGCGGTCAGGCTCAAAGACCGAGCCCTTTTCGAAAAAACCCTAAAGGAAGTTATGGAAGCACCTTTAGATGAAGTACCAGAGCTGACCTTGTCAAACACCCTGGCCAAAGAGAAGGCCAGAGAGTTGCTGGAGAGAGCTGATGAATACTTTTGGTTATCACCTTGATCTGAATCATGGAGAACCGATGAAGGCAAGAGGAAATTATCTCGGTGTGATCGTTGTTCTTCTTTTGTTCTTACTCCTATGTCCATTACCCAATGAGGCGGCCGACCTGCAGCACGAGATCAAGCTGGCCACCCTTGCCCCGGAGAACAGCTCCTTGATGAAGATTTTCAGGGAGATGGACAGTGAGGTAAGAAAAAAGACCGAGGGGCGAGTGGGATTCAAGCTTTTTTCTGGCTTTGTCCTAGGAGATGAAAGAGATGTATTTAGAAAGCTACGTATCGGCCTAATTCATGCGGCTACCTTCACCTCCACCTTCCTGGCCGAAATCAATCCCGATATCCGCACGCTCCAACTACCTTTTCTTTTCAACAACTACAAAGAAGTGGATCATGTGTTGAACAAGATGATCAAAGAGTTCAACGAAAGTTTTTCCAAGCAGGGATTTCAAGTGCTGGGGTGGTCGGAAGTAGGCTTTATCCATATGATGACTACGGCTCCCATCACTAAGGTCGACGATTTAAAAGGGAAAAAGGTCTGGACCAAAGGGAATGCACCCATGGCCAACGTTGTGTTCAGCAAGGCCCAGGTCTCACCGGTTGCTATCGGGGCTCCGGACGTTTTGGTAGCAATGCAAACCAATCTTGTAGAGGTTGTGTACAACTCTCCTTACTATGCCCTGGTAACCCAATGGCACACTCGGGTGAAATACATCAATGACATACCACTGGCATATATTGGTGGCGCCCTGATCATAGACAACAAGGTCTTCTCGCGCCTCTCTCCCCAAGATCAAGAAATTACTAAAAGAGTGTGCCTGGAATATATGCGCCGTCTCACCGAGAGAACCAGAAAGGATAATGAGGAGGCACTTGCCTTGATAGTGAAACAGGGGGTGAAAGTCGTACCTCTAGCACCAGGGGAATTGGAACGCTTCAAACAGTTACTCAATGAGGCCATCAAGGAGGTGGATCCTCAAGTTCTTCCCAGGGACACCCTGATGAAAGTTAAGGCGACACTCGAGGCATATCGCTCGGGCTGAAAGGAGAGATCTTGGCTGCATCATTCTCCCCGCCATGGAAGAAAGTTTTTCTTTTCTTTGACCACCTGGAGAGATGGATTCTTGTGCTCCTCATTAGCTCTCTTGCTGGTTTCGCAGTCCTGCAGATTATTCTACGAAATTTTTTTTCTACCGGCATAGTTTGGGGTGATGATCTTTTGAGACACGGGGTGCTTTGGCTCAGTATCCTGGGGGCATCCCGGGCCACCTTCGAGAAGAAGCACATACGCATTGACCTCCTACCCAGGATCATGCCCGCCCGATTCAAGTTCATTACGGAAATTATGTGCTGCTTTATTTCCTTTCTTGTATGTCTAATTCTTTTCTGGGCCTCTTGGAAATTTGTCCAGGGAGAGCGGCTCGCCGGTGATATTGCCTTTGCCTCTATTCCCTACTGGTGCCTAGAATCAATCTTTCCTATCGGCTTCGCACTGATGGCCCTCAGATTCGGCTTCAGATTTGCCCGTGGGCTGGCCGGGAGACGGCCGGAGGGGACGGAGATATGAAACTACTGTTCACCCTCCTCCTCGTATTAGTGGCACTCTCCGGCGCTCCCCTCTTCGTGGTCATCTCTGCAGCGGCCCTAGTTTGCTTTTATCTCATGGGGGTGGACCTTTCTATTGTCATCATCGAAATGTACCGCTTGGCTGCCAACCCTCTCCTCATAGCTTTACTGTTCTTCGCTTTTGCCGGATATGTTTTGGCAGAAAGTGGTGCTGGCAAGAGACTGGTAAGGCTTTCTGTGGCAATCTTCGGCTGTATTAAAGGGGGCCTGGCCGTGGTTGCCTTGCTGTCTTGCGCCTTCTTTACGGCCCTCACTGGAGCTTCTGGGATCACTATCGTCGCCCTGGGTGGGCTGCTTCTACCTGCCCTCCTGGAAGAAAGATACTCGGAAGACTTTTCTCTTGGCCTCCTCACTAGCTCCGGAAGCCTCGGGCTCCTCTTCCCCCCCAGTCTGCCCATGATTATCTATGGGGTAGTGGCTGGAGTGAGCATTCCCAAGCTTTTCTTAGCCGGCCTCATACCAGGCATTTTTTTGCTGGTCTTGCTTATCGGCTATAGTATTTATAAGGGCGTCCGCGGCGAGTGCAGAATTATAACTTTCGATCGCCACGAACTGTTTCAGACTTCCCGAGAAACCATCTGGGAAATATTACTGCCAGTGGTAGTTTTTGGCGGAATATACAGCGGGTTTTTGGCAGTAAGGGAAGTAGCAGTTGTTACTTTGGCCTACGTCCTCCTGGTGGCTTTGGTGATTAATCGAGACGTCAAACTGAGCCAAATGCCCACTATTATTGGCAAGACTGTGGTGATGGTCGGAGGAATCATAATTATTCTTGGCGCCGCCCTCGCTTTCAACAGTTTTTTGATCGATCAACAAGTACCTAGCAGGGTTCTCATATGGATCCAAAGTCACGTGCAAAGCAAATTCCTTTTTCTTATTATTTTGAACATTTTCTTGTTGCTGGTGGGATGTGTGCTAGATATTTATTCTGCCCTTGTGATCGTAGCGCCGCTTATAGTCCCAATCGCTCAGGGATATGATATAAATCTCCTTCACCTGGGAGTTGTGTTTCTGACCAACCTTCAGATCGGCTATACCACCCCACCCATCGGCATGAACCTTTTTATTGCCAGCCTTCGGTTTGAGCAGTCTATCATCCGTCTGGGCGTGGCTTCCCTGCCCTTTTTGCTCATCCTCCTTGTGGCCCTCCTTGTAATTACCTATGTGCCCGCTTTGAGCCTGCTTCTGGTCAGGTAGTCTCATTGCATGAAATAGTTCAGACTCTCTTCTTTTCACTCTCTGCGCTCTAAGCTTTGCTCTATGCGAGTTGGTCCCCCTCCAGTCAAGGGAGGGACTTAGAACCTGGCGCACAATTTGCTTACCTAATTATGGCAACTCGCCTCAACTACTAACTACCTGCTGGACCGTGAGTTGAACTATGCAATGGAGAGTGTAGCATGTACAAAAAAAGGATTCTCATTGTGGACGATGAACCTGATCTGGTTGAAACCCTTCAAGTAAGGCTTGCACAGGAAAACTACGAATGCTTGACAGCCAATGATGGCCATAACGGCTTTGAGCTGGCACGCACCGAGAAACCTGACCTGGTTATCCTCGACATTATGCTTCCTGGCATGGATGGATACAAAGTGGCCCGTCTTTTGAAGTTTCAAAAGGAGCTAAAACACATTCCCATCATTATGCTTTCAGCCAGGGACAGAGATGAAGATGTTCTTTTGGGTGAGCAAACCGGCGCTAACTATTACATTACCAAACCCTTTTCCATGGATAAACTCGTCACCACAGTCAAAGGCTTTTTAGACGGATGAGACCATTAACCCAGAAATTCTATGGTTCTCCATAAATCTGCCGATTCGACGCATTTTGACTATCTTCGCTAAGTTGTGTTAATTTGACCCACCTCAGACCAGTTCATACATTCCACTGATCGAAGAGGAAAGGAGATCTAAGCATGCCATTGCTTAAGGCAGCGACTTTATTTCTTTTTAATATTGGTGGGATTTAGATAAAAAAGAAGAGATCCGTGACCGGTCAGGGAAAAAACAAGAAAAATTTGTGGATGACTCTAGGAAATCAATGGATCAGTAACCAATGGGGGAGCGCTATGATACGCAAACTACTTGTGGTTTCAGTTATTTTGTTGGCCACCGTTTCATTTTCCCTAGCCGGTTCTAAGCCGAACGTCAAACCAGGCAAATGGCAGGTGACCACAAGGATGGAAATGCCGGGAATGCAGATGAACATGCCGCCCATGACTCACATCCAGTGCATTACGGAAGATGACTACGTTCCACAAACCAGCCAACCTGGAGAGGAATGCAAAATCACCCAAACCAGGGTCTCTGGTGACACGGTGACCTGGACCATGCACTGCCGCGGCGAAGGCGGTGAGATGAAAGGTAATGGCAAAGTAACCTACCGGGGCGACAGTTTTGAAGGCAAGATCAGTATGTCCATGGCCCCATCAGGTATGTCAATGACCATCCACACAAATGGCCGCCGTATCGGAGACTGCGACTAGGCGAGATCACCCCGAATATTTCATCAATCACTTGCTGCGGCAATAAAGCAACCACCACTGCCGCCCCCACGGGCAACTTTGTCCCGTCCTAACCTACTTTGGTATAGGGATTGCTAGAACCAATAACGTCGACAATACCTTTGCCACATGGGCCATCCAATTCTGGGTAAGAGGTAAGCAAAGCATAGCCGCTTTAGGGGGCATATAGATGAGAACTGGTTGTATCGAGATCCTCAGTGGGCCATTTCAGGGCCAAAAGCACACATTTCGCTCTCAGCTGACCATTGGGAGGAGATCGGACAACACAGTTCGATTGATAGATGCAAAGGTTTCGCGAAATCACGCAAAGATCGTTGCAACCCGTGAGGGATTTCTTATTGAAGATATGGAGAGCAGCAACGGAACCCTGGTCAACGGCAAAAACATTGAAAGCCATCTTTTGAGTCCTGGTGACACCATCACCATCGGCTTAACCGAGCTTCTTTTTTCAGAAAAAGATATTGGCAAGACTGAGACCCGTGACCCGCACGCAACCATAGCGATTGAGAGGAGTATTCCAAATCCTAGCCAAACACTGCTAGCTGGACAAACCACAGAGAGAGAAGGCCTGGTATTGCAACGTTTGCAGGCAATCATGAGAATGAATCGGGCAATTGGCGGCGATATGGATCTTGAGATAGTGCTGGAAAAAATCCTCGAGGAAATTTTTCTGATGCTTGGTCCAGAACGGGGGGCAGTTTTGGCGCTAAACGAAGATACAGGAGAGCTTGATATCGTCTGCTCTAGGGCAAGAGCTGGAGGCAACGGTCTGGATAACTCCCTTCTCAGCCGCAGTATACTCAACAAGGTCTTGGAAGATTCAGTGGGAATCTTGGTTGATGATGCAAGCACGGACGACCGCTTTTCCCTTAGTGAAAGCATCTCCCTTGACAAAATCCGCTCCGCCCTTTGCGTGCCTCTAATCCGACAAAATGAGGTCATTGGGATCATCTACTTGGATGCCCGTAGTCAGGTTAAAGCCTTTACCGAGGGTGACCTTGAGCTTCTGATTTCCATAGCCGGGCCGGCATCCATACAGATTCAAAACGCCCTTTATTTAGGCCAGTTGAAAAGGAGTTACAGAGATACGATTCGGGCTTTAGCGAAAGCTGTGGACGCAAGGGATCCTTACACTGTGGGGCACAACTGGCGAGTCAGTCGTCTTGCTTTGGCGGTTGCCTCCTCTTTGGGGTGGTCTGCGGAAGAGCTTGGTACGGCTGAATTGGGCGGAATTCTTCACGACATCGGTAAGATTGGCATACCTGACAGTATTTTCCTGAAGAGCGAAAAGCTGGTCGATGAAGAATGGCAGATTATGAAGCAACATCCGGAGATCGGTGTCAAGATGGTCGCCGGTATAGATTTTTTGGAGCCAGTGCTTCCGTATATTCTTTACCATCACGAACACTGGGATGGAGGTGGCTACCCCTATGGACTGAAGCAAGAGGAGATTCCGGAGGAAGGCCGCTTATTACTAGTATGTGACGCCTTTGACGCCATGACCACCACCCGGCCATACAGGAATGGTCTCGATCCTGAACTTGCTATTGAGGAATTGCGGCAAAAAAAAGGAATACAGTTTGATCCTATGTACGTCAACGGATTTATTACAGCTTGGAAAAAAGGAACCATTATGGAGGCTTTAAAGGAGGATAACCAGGAACAGCAGGCCTCCAGATCCTTACACTACTCCAAATTCCAGTCGCTCATCATTAGCAAAGATGAAATTAAACAGGAGCTCGAGCTTGCCAAAAAGCTCAATAACCAAAAGAGATAATCGAAACCTTCCGGGTGACAAAGAGGACAGATTCGAGAAAGTAGGTTGAATCCTTAGGCAGCAACCCTTTCGTCTCTTTTTGCTGCCTGCTCCAAAATTATTCTTATAATATTAATATCTTCGATCCCCCTTTTGTCAAATTCTACTGGATAGTCCCGAAATTCGAAGTACCCTTCTTCCCAAGAGGAAAGTTCAAAGACAATCTCCCTTATCTGGTATCGAATTAGCTCTTTAAGGTCATCTTCTTTAACATGGGCAAGATCCAGGAGAATCTCACCCATTCGCTTCCCAGTTTTTTTTGCCTCTACTAAAACCTCTTGCAGCTGTTTTTGGGAAATCAACCCTTTGCCGCAGCCAATCTGCCCCAAGCGCAGTCCCTCGCGGCCGCCGGCAGCAATGATGTTACCATCTCTCAAATGCAGGGCCCTGACTTCCTCCCCTTGTCTAAAGTACAAGACACCAGTCTTTTCACCTTTGGAGACTATTTGCAGGACCATAGAAAAGTCGAACGATTGTAGATCCCCTCTAAGAACCACCTGCCCTAATGTAAACGATGAACTGAACGAATATTGGGCTCCATCTCCTTTAGAAAAGTCGCGCCGGTTCCAGGCTTCTATTGCTTTTTCTTCACTATCTCTTATTGGCCCCGCAGCACCACAACAACAGGTGACGGCAAAACAGCCATTGGAAGTAGAGACGAGTCTCAACTGCACACCTTCATCTCCGTCCATTTCAGCATCACAAAATGGGCAGGATCGTAAGTCCCTCTCTTGCTTCGACATCAATCACCTCCAGCTTTCTTTCTCCTTGTATCTGGATGGTTAGGACAGCCCTCGCACATAAGAGGTCCCTCATACCACCAAACACAACCTCCGCATCTTTCGCTTGGCCTTCCATTAATAAGTGTATCTTCCAAGAATAGCCCCCAGAAAAGTTGCAGAGCCCCCCTTAAATAGAAAATGCTACAGTAAGCGCATTCCCCGTCCCGCCCGGGCGGGACTGCAGGGAGCTTGAAATTGCCACTCGACCGTATTTGCAGAAGTAGTGCCAACAAGAGGAGTCAAGATAAACCCTATTTATTTAGAACATTTGCGAGTTTTCCCAATTTTACGACAACACGGTTTGTTCAAAAAAAATTGGCCAATTGGCCAAATCTGCCTGATTAAATAGCTCATAAGAGTCTTGTTTGGAGTAATGGAGTAAGAAGAATTTCGAATTGCGGATTGCGGATTGGAAAAAATAAATTGCAGATGAGCAAAAAAAAGGGCGTCTTGCCTTGCTCAGACAAGATGCCCATGATAACCCTTTTACCAGAAACTAAACCTTGGTGACGTTTACTGCGGCAGGACCTTTTTTGCCCTGTTCCACGTCAAAGGTCACCCTGTCGCCTTCATTGAGAGACTTGAAACCGGTCGCGTTGATTCCTGAATGGTGGACGAACACATCCGGGCCATCTTCTTGCTCAATGAATCCGTAGCCTTTGCGGTCATCAAACCACTTTACGACGCCAGTGGCCATAGTGGCACCCTCCTTTCGAAAAAGTTCTAATGGTTCCAAACTTGAGGTTGCCACTTTTGACAAATGGATCCTACCTCAGAGCGAAACCCGGCCGTCAACATCTACGGCCATCTCATGATTGCGGTGATGATAGTACCGATATACGAAAAAAGTCAAATCATTTATTACTATTTACTTGCATTGCTCACCCCACCTCCATCTTGTGGCCTTTTGACCAATCCCTTTTTGCCCTTTGGCCAAATTTTCCGACATGGCCAGATATTTGAAATTGATTAGGAACTGAATAAGACTTCAATTATCCAATGTTTTTGATTTTCTCCAACCCTCTGGCACCAACCCTGCACTAGTAAAATACCGCGCAGAGATAGAGAACAATTATAACCCCTTAGAATTACGTATTTATTTCAATATATTAGGTCGTGACGAGAAGATCAAATTTGCCAATGACTGGAGGTTACAATGTCAGCTAAATCGCAGCACATGCGGCTGGCCACTGTCGGTTTGCTTCTCGCCTTTCTCATAGCCTCAATACTTTCCTGTGCTTATTTTCCTTTGCACAGCAAACACCTTGATTCCGCCAGGGTTAACCTCCCCTATTCCATCACCCTATGCAACGAACCTATTCCCCTTGAAAGTCCAAGTGTTTGGGAAAAGTTGGATAGAGAATTTACCATAGCCGTTTGGGACAGGCCCCAAGTCATTCTGTGGCTCAAGCGGGCAGGACGGTATTTCCCTTACCTGGAAAAAAAACTAGCTGAGGAAGGACTTCCGGAAGACCTCAAGTACCTCGCCGTGGCTGAGAGTGCCCTTATCACTGGCATCCGTTCGAGCAAGGGAGCCGTAGGCTTATGGCAACTGATGGCCCCCACTGGTAGAGAATACGGCCTTCGCAAAAACCAGATGATAGATGAACGACTTGATTTTGAGCGTGCCACTGAGGCGGCCCTCAACTACATTAAAAACCTGCGGAACACATTCGCCAACTGGGCGCTGGTACTGGCAGCGTATAACTGCGGGGAGTACCATCTCAAAAGGGAAATAAGGAAGCAGAAGGTCGACGACTTTTACAGCCTCAACCTTCCCTCAGAGACCGAGCGTTTCATCTTCCGCATTGCCGCCATAAAGATCATAATGGAAAATCCACATCTCTATGGCTATCACTTGGAAGAGGAACAGATTTACCAACCTTTAGAATACGATACCGTCCAGGTCAAAATTAACAAGCACCTACATCTCGCCTATGTGGCGGCCGCCATAGGCTCAGAATACAGGGTTCTAAAAGAGCTAAACCCTCATATCCTTAGACACCAATTGCCAACTGGCCAATACACCATTAAAGTCCCCCTAGGATCCGAAGCCAAACTAACTGCGGCTCTTCAACAGCTTGATAATAATTCATCTGGAGAAATTGCCGTGGTATCCTCTAGCCATTACGTGGTTGAAGCAGGCGATACTCTAAGTCACATTGCAGTTCGAACCGGGATATCCGTAACAACCTTGAGAAGACTCAACAATATCCAGGGATCCTTGCTAAAAGTGGGTCAAAGGCTTCAATTGGCACCTTAGGTCTTTTTCAATCGTGCATTTTTTCTTTTTGACACAATACCTACAGTGGTAATAGGATAATAGGAAAGTGTAACTACGTTGACCCGAACCGGACGGGTGAATATGGGAGGAGATATGAACCTCAAGATGTGCTATTAAGACCCAGCGGACTTCGCTTTGTCTGCTGGGAGCTTTTGTCTAAGATCTCCACAACGGCTGCTGTCAAAACCACCAGAAATTATTTGTCTTTAGTGCCATTTCTCGCAGCTTCTCACTTGTTGTCATTTTATTCTTCATGTCTCCGACTCGATTTTGCCTAGGTTGATCTCGAGATAGCCTCTACCATCAAATCCCTTCTTCTCTGCCACAGTTTTCACTTACTGATCATCTTGTACTTAGGGTGAGCAGCTGTCGCTAACTATTCGCCCTCAGTCCATTGGCTAATTGACGTTACCAATCTAGGAGGATGGTCATGTTAGTTAAACTCATCGAAATGATAGAAAAGAATGCAGAGACCATGGCCGGAGAACTAAAAAGTAGGCTCCAAACTGACCCGGCAACTCCATCCTTACAAACGTTGGACGACAGAGTCCTCTACGAAGATATCTTCGAAGTCTATAGCCGGCTAGGCTACTGGCTTCTTAAGGATGCCGAGAAAGGGGAAGTGCCTGTCCACTATTCCGCTATTGGGGCACAGCGTTTTAGAGAGGGTTTTCCACTCCACCAAGTTGTCCACGCCTTGGTTGCCACCAAAAGACACATTTGGGATACGATTCTGGAAAAAGGGATAATGAGAACAGCAAAAGAGTTGGATTCTGCTGTTGATTTCATTACTTACCTGAACCGCTTCTTCGACATGGCTATTTACTACACCACTTTAGGGTATTACCGGGCTTTGAACTTGAAAAGTGCAAGCTAAATAAAATTGCGAATGGCTCTTATAGGTTGCAAGGAGGCGCATCATGCTTAGTAAAAAAATCATTCAGCTAATAGAAGCCAACGCCCTGCAGCTGTCCAACGAAATCCAACAGAGACTTTTGATCCATCCATCAACAACTTCCTACCGAGACATTGATGAAAAAACTCTCCATGACTGGATTTACGACGTTTGCAGCCGCTTCAGCTATTGGCTCAACGAAGACAGGGCTAGGGGAGAAGTTGAGCAGCACTATCGTAATCTGGGAAAAGAGAGATTTAAGAAAGACTTCGAGCTTCCGCAGGTGATCAGTGCTCTTTACCTCACCAAAAGACGACTATGGGAATTTATGGCTGCAAGTAGACAAGCGGATTCGGCTCTTAACTTGAATCAGATTGTAGAAGCCTCTTTCCTGCTAGTTAGGTTTTTCGACCACGCGGTCTTACACGTGACCGAAGGATACGAGGAGATGCTGCAGATAGAACATGGCTACGAGGCCTCTCTCAGTAAACCGGAGCAACTGGCTCAAGCCCTGGAAGCAAAGCGTCAGCGAGAGGAGCTAGTTTATGAAGAGCCGAAACTGCCAACGCTTTGTTTTACAAAGGGGATGATAAGGCTTGGGTAGAATTAGGAGGTAGGCTATGAAAGCAGGTATCATTTTTACTGGGACTGGTCCAATTCTCATACTGACCACCTACGAGTCCTTCGGCGATAAAAAACTTATTGAAAAGTTAAGCCAAAAAGGTATCAAGAAATTCATGGCCTATGAGGTCCCTTTGGAGGTGGTCAAGAGAAAATATGGCCAGCAGTATGACGTTATAATGAAAGACGTCAAGCAATCAGACGACCTCAGGGTTTTAGACTTCGACGGTCATAAGATATTCTACAGCTTCTCGTTTACCGATCTGGGAGATCCCTTTCAGCACGAAGCGGCTTGATCCTGCAACTTGCCGACTCGCTGCACCACGGGAGGATGACTGTAGTAGAACGCGGCGTAAAGGGGATGGGGGTGAAGATTGGCTAGATTTTCTTTGGAGAGTTTTATCAAAGCATTGGCCAAATCTAGCGGTCTCCCTGTGAGCTCGCAGGCAAACCTATCTGCTTGCCACTCATGCTTTCGGGAAAGAAGGCTCAAAGCTGGCGTAAGGGGGAACATTAGCAGGGAGGCTAAAAATCCCAGTATAGCAATCCGCACATAGAAGGAACCATCCTGCAGGCCGACCATGCCAGGCAACCCCTCCCAAGTGAGCAATTTGTAGGCAAGAAAGATTGCTCCCAGTGCCACTGTTTCGGTCAGTATGATCCTTTTCAACACGTGCTTCTTCTTCCAATGTCCTACTTCGTGGGCGAGGACCGCCATAATCTCACTCTGACTCATACTCTCCAGCAGGGTGTCGAAAAGGACGATCCGCTTCACCCTACCTATGCCCGAGAAGTAGGCGTTAGAATGCCGGCTTCGCTTTGAAGCATCCACTTGGAACACACTGCCAACCTTAAGCCCCGCTTTTTCCATCAAAGATCTGATCTCTTCCTCTAATCCTTCGGTCTGAACCGGTTCGAACTTGAAAAAGAGTGGTTCGATAACATAGGGCGAAATATACATGAGAAAGATGCTAAAGAGCAGAAATACAAGCCAAACCCAAAGCCACCACCACCCAGGCGTATACTGGACCAGATAAAGAGATGCCGCAACGATGATTGACAGCAGAAGGGTTGAGATAACCGCAGATTTAACCAAATCGCTCAGCCAAAGTTTGCCCGTGAGGGTATTGAAACCGTAGCGGTTCTCAATACTGAAATTCTTGTATAGGCTGAATGGAATAGAAAAGATGATCTCCCCGTAGAGAATGCCCAGCATAAAAAGCACTCCCCTTAAAACAAATGATTGAGCAAGGGAAGCAATCCAAGAATCATATATGGTTATGATTCCCCCGAAGAGGAATGCAATCACAAGTATATTATTAAGTAAGGATGAAATAACATTGAGCCTACTGGTTTCAGCCGTGTAGGATGTGGTTTTTCTCAAGGTGTCAACATCTATAGCTCTACCGAACTCGGGTGGGACTTGCTGACCCTGCTCTTTGAGATGCTTAATGTTCAGCCATCTGAGCCACATAGAGAAACCGAGGAAGAGCAGGTAGACAATGAGGACGATTGCTTTCATGCCGCCAATCATAATGCATTAGTCAGGTGGAGTCGAGCCCCAGGGTTCACTAGGCACTACGCACTAGGGACTAGGCACCCACGCTTAGCTCCTCTCGGGTTTCGCGTCATTAGACTTCCTTGTCACTTGTTGTAATAGGTAGGTCGGAGGACACGCCTGGTCACCGACAAATCCGCAATCAGAAGCTGGGAACCTGTCCGAAGGTTGGGAATATGAAGGACAAATCCAAAATCCGAAATTACCAAAGTGCTTAGTGCTTACTGCCTAGTGCCTAGTCGTCAATGATCCTCAGCTCTGCCCTAGAGCAGTTAGACAACGAGCTATTTTGAAACTTTTTCTTTTTTTTCTTGTTTGGCCTGCTTATAAAGGTCGTAGAGCTCAGGAAAATGCTTCCTCACATGCTGTACTGCTTGATCTCCGCTCAAGCCCTCTTTCTGGCTAATCGCCTTGACTAACTGATCCCAGGCCTCCAGCAATTTCTCATTTTTCTCCATACATCCTCTCAGGGACCCAAACGGGGATTGTTAGATCGACATATCTGTTCTGATCACTGATTTTCTTCTCCATTAGGAGCGGGATGCTCTTCCGCGGCTGTCTCCAGAGAAAAGAGTCTATCATCAACACTGCTCAAAAGTTTTTTCATAACCCTTTCTGAGATTATTCCAGATAGGTAGGCCTCCCTGATTCCGTCTTTTTCAGCATGGAGCAGCCTTTCCTCTGCACGGTGCAATTCCTCTGCCACAGCCTTTTGCTCAATTGCGGCGACCTCATGCAAATCTACTTTTAAATCTTTTAAACGATCTTGCAAGCGCGGTGCCAAAATTTCGTAGTTCCTTTGCGACAGAGCGCCACGGTTATGCATCTGCTCTAGCTCAAGCCGGGCTCGCCCTAGGGCGTAAATCTCACCTTTCCTTTCCTCGTAAGTATCCAGGGGTGTGATTGGAATTAGACCTAGCTTCTTGAGCAGAGTCCTCATGCTCAAGCCTTGAACCAGTAGGGTAAATATCACTACTGCAAAAATCATGGTTATCATAAGCTGACGGAGGGCCAGATCCCTGGGTAGGCTAAGAGCGAGGACCATGCAGATGGCACCTCGAATGCCCCCCCAAAAGAGTACTCCCTGCCAGCTTCCGGGTAAAACCTTATCCACCATGCCGATAATAGGTGCTGTGACAAACACCGCGACTGCCCGACCACAGATCATGGCAGCCACAGCCAACAATACTGCGACCCACAGTGGCGCAAAGTCGACTATTTTGACCTCGATACCAATCATGACGAAAAGCACAGAATTAACTGCAAAGCCAGCATACTCCCAGAAGTCTGACACCGATATTCGGGTAGTGGGTGACATGGCCAGCTTTGTCGAGTAGTTGCCGGTCATTATACCTGCCCCGATAACCGCAATAACCCCTGAGACATGCAGATGTTCGGCAAGTAAATAAGCACTGAAAGCAAGAATTGTGGTCAGGGTAATCTCAATGAGATGGTCATCCACCAGGCTCATTATTTTTGCCATGGCCAGGCCTAGCAAAACTCCAATCCCCCCTCCCCCAACCACGCTCACTACAAATTGGCGCACAGCAGACAGAAGGCTAAAATCGCCTCCTTGAACCATTGCCACAATAACCCCAAAGAGCACTACCGCCACGCCGTCATTAAAAAGGCTCTCGCCTTCTATAATTAAGCTGAGCCTTCGGATCACCCCCAATTCTCTAAAAAGGGCCAGCACCGAAATAGGATCTGTCGCAGCTACTATGGTGCCAAAAAGTAGAGCATGGCCCCAAGTTAAGTCGGGGCCCCCTTGCCACAACCTAAAGCCGAAATAGATAACAATAGCAGTAACGGTGGCGGCCAGTAGCACACCTGGCAAGGCTAATATGGCAATGGACCGAGCACTTTTCTGCAGGTCGAGTATGTCTATATTGAATGCCGCTTCAAAGAGGAGTATGGGCAAGAAAATATGGAAGACCAGTTCCGGGGTGAGAAGCATATGTGGAAGAAGATCGAGCGCCCCCATGACTATGCCAACAAGAACTAAGGCAATAGTATATGGCAGCCGAAAGTATTTTGTAAACATAGCAACGGCTGCTGCGATTATTAGCAACCACAATGCTTGTGCTTCAATTCCCAGTTCCATGAGAGTTTATCTCTGCTCTGATGTTGATTAAAATAAAAGGGAGTGAGAAGCCAGGAGTCAGAATCCAGAATTCAGGAGAAAAGCAATCAAAATTGAGTTCTCTCAACTACTCGCTACTGGCTACTTCTTTGTGGTGCCTAGTGCTTAGTCCCTAGTGCCTAGTGGAAACAGCTGCCTGCCGACCGCTAAAAGTCGGGAACTGCCCCATGCTTGGTGCTGCTGGCCACTGAATTCTTAATGGTCTGAGATTACTCGCCAGTGCTCATTGGTGCTGCTGTATCTTTTTTCTTCACCCGACCAGACACCCAGCCCACTATAATGCCCAGGACAAATGTTCCTAGTATGATTATAGCCCGTGACGCCTGTGCACTCCAAAAGAGAAAGCGCACCTGTACCACCTCAGCATTTTGTACTATGAATGTTGCAAACAGCAATCCCAACACCAAGAATAAAATTCGCTTGGGAGTCATCGCCACCATCCTTTCCCTTGAGTAGTTTAATTAGGACACAGATTTGCACAGATTCAGTCAGCCTTACAAGCCACAGTCCCGCTGAAGCGGGATATTAACTGCCTTTTCAGTATTTAGAATACCCTATAGCTGGAATGAGGGATGCCAGCTAATGTTTATTTGACTTGTCTTCCGTCTTCCGTCTTCTGTCTTCTGTTTTCTTCCTGCTGCCCGCTGCCCGCTTTCTGCTGCCCGCTGCCGACTGCTCGCTGTGCTCTGTCTTTTCTCTCACTGCTTCCCTCTGCTTCCCAGCCCAGGCTTTCTCATAGAGGGCCAAATACTCGAGGGCGGATGACTCCCAGCTGAAGTCCATAGACATGCCGTTCTGCATGATTTGCCGCCAGGCCTCATGCTGGCTAAAAATAGTGAGAGCTTCCATGAGAGCGCGCCAGAATGAATCGGGATCGTATTTATCAAAGCGAAAGCCTACGCCCTCGCCTCGGGCCTCCCTAAAAGGTTTGATGGTGTCGTACAGGCCCCCCGTGCCCCGGACGATTGGTACTGTTCCATACCGTAAGCTGTAAATTTGATTCAGCCCGCATGGTTCGTAGCGCGAGGGCATAAGAAACATGTCTGCCCCTGCTTCGATTTTGTGGGCCAGCCGTTCATCAAATTTCAGTTGCACTGAAACTTTATCTGGATAGCGCTTGGCCGCATCGGTAAGCATTCTCTGGTACTTATCATCACCAATCCCCAGAATTACTAAACCTATATCTTCATCTACCAACTTATCAAGAACGGCCGCTAAAAGATCAAAACCCTTCTGGTCGGCCAATCTAGAGATAGCTCCCAGCAGGGGCCTGTTCATGAGTCTCTCCGGAAGTTTCACCTCCCGGAGCAGGTCCAGTTTGCAGATGCGCTTGCCCTCGAGGTTATGGCGAGAATAGTTGGCAGCAATGTACGGGTCGGTCTCCGGGCTCCATTCCTTGTAATCGGCACCGTTTAGGATCCCATACAATTTGCTCCGGTTTGTTTGGAGAACTCCTTCCAACCCTTGCCCGTATTCTTTGGTCTGAATCTCGTCACTATAGCGCGGGCTAACTGTGGTTATTACATCCGCACAGACTATTGCCGCTTTCATGAAGTTAATCCCGCCCCAAAATTCCATCCCGTCCATGGAGAAAAAATCGGCCGGCAAGCCGGTTAGTGGAAATAGCTCTGGAGCGAATTGTCCCTGATATGCGATGTTATGAATAGTAAAGATGCTCGCAGTTTCGGCCCAGTACTCGTCGTGGCCATATAGATGTTTAAGGTAGGCTGGGACTAGACCGCTTTGCCAGTCATGGGCATGAACCACATTAGGTTTGAACTCTACCTCTGGACAGAGGGCCAGAACAGCCCTAGAGAAATAGGTGAATCGTTGGAAATTGTCAAAGTAATCACCCTTTGGAGTGCCATAGAGATAAGAACGATCAAAAAATTCGTCCCGCCGCACGCAGTAGACGACCACGCCATCATCTAATCTGACATAATAGACATCCGCGGCAAGCACTTGGCTACCCAGCGGCACCAAAAGGTTCTCCACCGCAAGTTTTACGCCGGCAATTTTTTCAATAAATCGATTGTAAAATGGCATGACAATTCGCACATCACAGCCAACTTCGCTTAAAGCAGAAGGCAGCGCACCAGCCACATCAGCCAAACCGCCGGTTTTGGCGAAAGGTGCAACCTCCGAAAAGGCCATTAGTACCCTTAGTGGTGCTTTTTTCTTCGCCATCGTTCTTGTCCGTGATTATCTACATTGCTGCACTTTTAATTGCCGCAGACCCTCTATAATTTCTATGGAATCGTTTACTTCGTCATATCTGTTATCAGAAATAAGCCTGTTTAAACTATCCTTCTCTTCTTCTATTAATTAATCAATAGTCCTACAATAGACCATGCTCGAGATAACTACTTTTATTTGAGGAGGAGTACTTTGTATTTTAATATTCCCATCTGTCTGTCTTTTTATAGCTAACTGCTAACATAATGCGTAGGTATTAAATAGCAGACTTTAAATTAATAAAGAGAGAAAAGCACAGCTTATTTTTTTCATTTTCCCATACATTTGTCTTCTTCTTTTGAATTTAGCTGCTTTTAAATTATTATTGATTTTGCCAATGACTGAAATGACAAAAGAATTATTTATTTTTTTATCTCATCTATTCTTCTCTCATTTAAACGTCTTTTGTTTTCTATTTACTGAAACAAGTATTGGCTTTTTAATCAGTCTATTGCGGAATCCCTTGATTAGAAATGATTATAAGTAGAAGATTACACAATTGAATTTACAGAGGCAAGGGAAAAGATCTGCCAAATTAATCGAGGTCACAATGCAAGGTTATGGGGCATAGGTGATGGGTTATGGGATTTCTCCCCTCTATTACCTATGACCTATAACCCATGACCTACAAGATCCCGTTGTCCCAATCTTTCACTTGCAATGGGTGAGGTTGCAGGGTAAACTTCCTTTCCGAGCTCCACACAGAAAAGACCAGGCATAATGCGAGAGTGGCGGAACTGGCAGACGCACTGGACTTAGGATCCAGCGCCTTCGGGCGTGGGAGTTCGAATCTCCCCTCTCGCACCAGCATTGACCCTAATGTTGCAGGCCTATTCCGACGCGCAGCACAAGCGCCTGCGCCCCGTGGGAAAAAGCCGCAAGAGTGCCCTCAGCCATAGAGTGTAGCGATTCTTGCCGTTTTGGGTTTGCCACATCACGGTTCACACTAGCCCCGAATCAATGACATCAAATGCTAAACAATGAGAGTACGGGCAACTATCTTACTGGCTTTGGTGTTTCTATTTAGCGGCTGTGAAGCTGGACAGATGACGGCGAGGGAAGTCCACTATTTCACTGCGGTTCAGCCCCGTCCTTCTAGGGAAAGTGCATTAGTGCAAGGACCATCGGCCAAAATATATTTCTCCTCTTCAGGAGCAACAGGATACGCCGACGTCTTTTTAAGGACCTTTGTTAGAGAGGGACCAGATCTTCACCAGCTCTACGTTGCCTTTCGCGACCAGAACTGGGTCTTTTTTAACCAGGCATATGATAAAAATGGAAATGAACTCGAATTCACAGAGATAGATAGAAAGGAAGTGACAGCAGGCATAACAGAACATTTTGCGGCAAAACTCACCGATGAGTATCTCGAATCGGCAAGCAATACTGGCCTCCAAGTGAAATTTCTAGGTAAGCAAGGTGAGCGGACAGTTCGTCTCAGGTCTCGATATGTAAGGGGCTATTTGCAGAAGTATAAGGAACTGACTACTTCCCAATAATCAATCCTCATAGCACTGGCCACTCAGTCACTGCAGCCACATTCTTTGGGATGGCAGAATTTTGTTGCTTTGCCCTTAAACCTATAAATCTTTGAATTTTGTAGGTTATTTGACAATTTCCCTAAGTATGCTAGACTTAATCCGCGCTGTCTTCATTTTGCCCGGTCGAAGCTCCTTTTTCCCGAATAGTCTGGAGGTTCGACATGAAGCGCATAGTAAGCATCACGTTCATCGCCTTCTTGTTTTTGGCCCTTCCTCTATCTCCTGTTCATGTATCTGCAGGTAGCGATGATTTCCAAAATCTAGAATTTTTCCTGGAGCGTTCACTCAAGAACGCCAAAAACTCCGCTGAACGCAATGAGATAATCAACCGCTTCCTGTTCAAGGCTCTTGCTCTAGTCTACCAGCAAAATACAGAGCAACTTCGGCTCAAGCGCAATGAACTGAAGGTTCTGAAAGAACTGCGCGATGTAAAAGTTAGAGAGGCTAGAGAGCTTGAGAGATACCTGAGCAAAAGATGAGTTAACCCTTTTACCACCGGACGACCGTCAGTCCAAGGGTTACTTGGCATACCTCCCGTCACTTCTGCACCACATGACTCTAACTCCAATGTTGTGGCGGTGCTTGATTAGAAAGCGACAAATTTCTCTGCTGCCTTATCTGAGCTGAGATGGCTGGAATAGGGGTTGCCAGATAGTACCTACTATGATTATATTGTCGGGCGGTTCAGGGAGTACAGGCAAGAGTGCATCTCTTATATGTCACAGACTTAATTACTATGATAACCCTCGCGCCATAAAAGCTGGAGAGGATTCCCAGGTATCGTAACTATGAAAGTGTCCGTTGAACCAATAAACCAGATCACTAGCAGGATACATGTGGAATTGCCGGAGGAGGCGGTGAGCCGGCAGCTTAAAAAAGCCTATAACCGCCTCAACCGCAGTGCAAAGGTCAGAGGTTTTCGTCCGGGCAAGGTGCCCTTGACCATTCTCAAGCGGCACTACGGAGATCAGGTCAATCAGGAGGTAGGTCTTGAACTGGTCAACGATACCTTGATGGCAGCTCTGGAACAGACAGAGATGGAAGTTGTCTCCCAGTCTGATTTGGACAGAAAGCCTCTGCAGGAGGGTGAGCCTTTCCATTACTCCTTTCTTGTCGAGTTGAAACCGCAAGTACATGCCCAGGATTATAAGAATATCCCGGCAAAGAGACCGCCAGTGGATGTTAGTGATGAGGAGGTTGCTGCTGAGTTGGCGTTGCGGAGGCAGACGAACTTTCATCTAAAGTCTATCGGAGAACCGCGCCCCATCCAGCAGGGGGATCACGCCGTCCTCGATTTCAAAACCTTTGCAGATGGTAAGCCGGTGCCCGATGGTGAAGCCCAGGGATTTCACCTGGAAGTGGGGAGTAATCGCTTCAACCCCGAGTTCGAAAATAAACTCTTAGGTGCTAGCAAGGGTGAAGAGAGAGAGATCCAGGTTGCCTTTCCGGCTGATTATGGTAACAAAAATCTCGCCGGCAAGAACGTCACTTTCCAGGTGGCAGTGAAGGACATAAAAGAAAAGGTTCTGCCAGAGTTGAACGACGAGTTCGCCAAGGGGTTGGGTGAATTCGAGAGTTTGGAAGATTTGCGCTCTGCCGTGCGTCAGGAATTGAAAAGTAGCAAAACAAAGCGCATAGATGACGAGATCTGGGTGCAGATCTCTGATGAACTGATCAAGCGTAATCCATTTGAAGTGCCCAAGAGCATGGTGGAACAGGAATTGCAAAGAATGCTGGATACCATTCGCTACCGTCTTTCATCCCAGAACCTTACTTTAGAGCAGGCGGGCATGGATGAAGACACCTTCAGGGAGCGAAACCGGGAACTGGCAGAAAAGAGGGTAAGAACGTCTATTCTCCTTGAAAAAATTTCTCATCAGGAAAGCCTTGAGATCAGCGATGAGGAACTGGACCAGAGCTTACACAGTACAGCAGAAAAAATGAATCAACCCTATGATAAAGTGAGAGATTTCTACCTGAGAAGTAACATGATGGATTCTTACAAGCATCAATTGTTGGAAGACAAAGTCATCAATTACCTCCGGGATCAGGCGGACATTACCGAAGTTGATGAGATACCGACCTCTGGTCCTGAGGAAAAGCAAAGTGAGAGTGAGGAAAATTCATGACTCTGATACCTATTGTTGTTGAGCAAAGCAGCCGCGGCGAACGGGCCTACGACATCTACTCCAGGCTGCTTAAGGACCGAATCATTTTTCTGGGCACTGGCGTGTCAGATGAGGTGGCAAATTTGATTATCGCCCAGATGCTCTTCTTGGAATCTGAGGATCCGGATAAGGACATCAACTTTTACATCAATTCACCAGGAGGCCTAGTCACAGCTGGCCTTGCCATCTACGACACCATGCAATACATCAAACCAGATGTGTCAACCCTTTGTTTGGGCCAGGCTTCTAGCATGGGTGCCCTGTTATTGACGGCAGGAGCGCGAGGAAAACGCTTTTCACTGCCCCATTCCCGCATTCTCATCCACCAGCCCCTTGGTGCTTTTCAAGGCCAAGCAACAGATGTGGAAATTCAGGCCAAAGAGATTCTTAGAATGCGCGAGAAGCTCAATGAAATCCTGGCCAATCACACTGGCCAACCCATGGATAAAATCCAGAGGGACACTGATCGGGATTTTTTTATGAGTGGTGAGGAGGCCAGGGAGTACGGTATCATAGATAAAGTAATAGTCGAACGGGAGGTGCCCAAAGAGGAGACCAAGAAAAAGGGACCCTCGGATGCTGGCAAGAAAGAGGGTGAATAGAGACCCCATTGAATATAGTAACTCTTCTGGTATAATATTCGTGCAAAGACAATCTGAGAGGGACCTCAGTTGACCTAGGAGGATTAGATGACGAGAAAGAAAGATGACCGGGGTGGAGATCTGGTCTGTTCATTCTGCGGCAAAAGTCAGGACGAGGTGAAGAAACTCATTGCTGGTCCGACCGTTTATATTTGTGACGAATGTATTGAGCTATGCAACGACATTATTGCCGAGGAATTTGAAAAAGAAGAAGCTGCAAAATTAAGCAGTGTCCCCAAGCCTACCGAAATCAGGGATGCCATAGACGACTACGTCATCGGTCAGGAACGGGCGAAGAAAATTCTCTCGGTGGCAGTCTATAATCACTACAAGCGTATTGAATCACGGGCAGAAATGGAGGATGTGGAGATCCAGAAAAGCAATATCCTCCTGATCGGACCCACCGGATGTGGCAAAACTCTACTGGCCCAGACTTTGGCGCGCATCCTCGACGTTCCTATTACCATTGCCGATTCCACCACTCTTACGGAGGCGGGGTACGTTGGTGAGGACGTGGAGAATATCATTGTCAATTTGCTTCAAGCCGCCGATTATGATGTTGAAAAAACCTCCCGGGGGATTGTTTACATTGACG
>CP070689.1:2062152-2085901 GCA_020353155.1 Deltaproteobacteria bacterium
CGAGCACTAACCCAGTCCCACCTCGGCGGGACTGGGGACTGCGAGCGAAGTACAATAAGATCTGATATCTTCCTTACATTTCGAATCCTGCCTTAGCGGGATTCCATATGATCGTTGTGGAGTAGCTTCCCCGTGGCCGATATCAAAGAAATATTTTTGGGGAAACTCCTGTGAAGTAGAGGATCGTGAGAGATGAAATATGAAGATTAAGATCTATACCACCGGTGGTACCATAGACAAAGTTTATTTTGACAAGAAGAGTAAGTATGAGGTGGGTGAGCCCACGGTGGAACAGATATTGAACGAAGCCCAGGTTAATTTTGACTATGAGTGTGAATCTTTGTTTAAGAAAGATAGCCTCGATATGACCGATGATGATCGTCGGCTCTTGTTTGATAAGATATCATCCGATGCCCATAAGTATATTGTCGTGATTCACGGCACTGACACCATGATTGAAACGGCACAAAAACTCATCGGTATTCCAAACAAAGTTATAGTGCTGACAGGAGCGATCGAACCTGCTAGATCAAAGATCAGCGATGCCCCCTTTAATGTGGGTTCCGCAGTGGCTGCTCTACAAGTTTTGCCTGCCGGTGTTTACATCGCATTCAACGGACGCATTTATGATCCAAAGAAAATCAGGAAGAACATGGAATTGAATAGGTTTGAGGAAGTCTGACTCTTAGACGCTAACTCGGATCTTCATTATTTCGTCGAGCAAGACGGTAGCATAAGAACCTTTAGGCAGAAAGAATTCCAACCGCAGCCCCTCCAATTCTGGCTTAAGGGTAAATTCCCTTAGAGCCACCCGCAGGGATCTCCTACTTCCTGGCTGTTTGCGAAAAACATCAGGTGTCAACCCCTGAGCGTCAAGTATTCTTTCCTCGAGAGCACCGGCTTCCTCCCCAGCCCTTCTCATCTTTTTTCCCCAAATGGGACCGGTGGCACTTATCTCCATCCGGTCCGCCCGGGGTTGTTCCTTAACCGCATCACTCACCAAGAAAAGTCCACCAGTGTCATGTTTTTTGGCAATGTCGCCAGGAAGCAGTCTGGTAAAAAGGTCCTGCTCTATGCGGTTTCTCAGGGTGAGGTTAAAAAGGAGGGAACTATAGGCGCTGATCAAAAGTTTTCTTTTCCGGACCGAGGAAACACGGTATTTTCCCAGCAACAATGCCAAACCTTTTTGCGGATTGTCTCCTCCAGCGCCAAAGCGCTGAGGTCCATAAAAGTTGGGAAGTCCATGGTTCTGCAGACGTTGGATGATGGATGCGGCCCTATTTTCAGCCTCTGGATCTGGTTGGCGGATAAGAACGGAAAAACGGTTCCCTAGAAGGTGTCCGATGCGGAGCTTGTTTGAGTGACGTCTCTTTTCTAGAATTTTTATACCCCTATCGGCCAGCGGGGCTAACCTTTCTTGAGAGGTTTTTGCATGGGGGAGAGAAATCCACTGGCGGGTAATGGCACGTTTGTCTTTCCAGCCAGCTACGCCGACCTCGTGATCTTCGAGGTCTAAATGCTTCCGCATGAGATTAACCAGATCCAAGTTGGAGAGGTTGGTTTTCTCCAAGAAAAGAAAAACGAAATCCCCGGCGTCGGAAAATTGGTAAAGGGGGATTTCCTCGACGATGAAATCTTCCGACCGTTCTTTTATCTTCCCGCCGGTACCGGGGAGGTCATGAGTTAGGTAGATTAGGCCGAAATCTTTGTTCATATCTGATGCCGCGACCTTCTGTCTTTGCGTAGGGAATGTGACGCGGGGACGCTGAGTTTTTCCAGCCGACAGCTTTTGGCTGGTAGATGTTTAGGTTTATTCTTTTGTGCTGCCAGCTGTCTGCATGGCCGTGTCAATCCACTACGCTGGCAAAAGGGATTTGAGCTTTTTATTGTCAAGCTTCTCCAGAATTGCCACTGTGAGATCTAGGGTGGCCTGAACATCGTGCAAATTAATTAAGCCACTGTGGCTGTGGGCGTGGCGCACCGGTACTCCGAGTACTACCGTGGGAATGCCACCTTGAGCCAGATGGATGGCACGAGCGTCGGTCGCTCCGCTCTGGCGTACCGCCAACTGGTGAGAGATCTTTTTTGCTTGTGCCAGTTCTGCAGCCCACTGCCAGAAGCGACGGTGAATGATGATGGAAGGATCGTAAAGGCGAATCTGGCAGCCCTTGCCCAAAGCTCCCTGGGGACTGTCCTTGGCCACTCCTGGGAGGTCATCTGCCGGCGGACCTTCCAGCACAATGGCCGCCTGCGGTTTCGCCACCTCAACTGCAGTTACAGCACCCCTAGACCCTACTTCCTCTTGCACAGTTGCCGCGGCCGCCACAGTATTTGGATGTTTTTTGAGCTTTTTCACGGCAGCGATCAGCACCGCGCAGCCGACCCTATCATCCCAACCCTTGTTGGCAAGAAATTTTTCGTTGTAGACAGCGAAGTGGCTGGCCGGTGTGATGAGATCCCCAAGTTGTAACCCTAGAGAGGCAACCTCATCTCTTGAAGCAGCGCCAACATCAAGCAGCAGATCTTCTACCTTTACTTCGCTTTTCTGCTCCTTGCTGAAATGAGGAGGTATGGAGGCCACAATCCCCTCGACTGCACCCTTGCTTCCATGAACGTGTAGCCGCTGACCAGGCAGATGGCTGGCGATCCAGCCACCTAAGGGCTGAAGGCGCAAGTAACCATCTTTGGTAATATTTTGCAGCATGAAGCCCACTTCGTCCATGTGGGCGGTGAGCATAATGCGCGGTTGCTTCCTCGTTCCTTCTTTAAATGCAATGAGAGAACCCAGGCCGTCACGTTGAATCTGGCACTGAGACTTCAGATGTTTTCTGATTAGATTGGCCACCGGTTCTTCCCCTCCCGGTGGCCCAGGGCAGGAAGAGAGTTCTTCCAAAAGCTTTATCAGGTCTTTCATAGTCTCCTCCCCTAGTCCGATGGACGTTCATCTCTGCGGTCCGCCTGAGGCGGATTCGTGAATTGTCCGGACTTCAATCGCCATTATGAGACAACAAAACCAGAGATAATTCAACCGGAAGTTTTGCCACTAAAAAAGCTGCTCGAAATTCATCCTAGGGCTCATCAAAAGCATTACTGTCAGGTAGACAACTTTTTACCCAAAACTTGCCGTACCAGAAATGGGTAAATTTACCCAAAAGTGGTACGGCTAAAAATGGGTAAAGAATAGGTGGGAAATTATTTCCTTTCTCTAAATTGCTTAATTGCCTAATCCCCTGGCTCTTTGCTTCTTGACAGAGGTTGCAGTAGGTGCTACAAGTCGCCAGCAAAGGAGGTTATGTAGTGTAAACTCTAAAGGAGAAAACCTGCCTATGGGGGTTTCCCAAACCATCCTTCATGAAGAAGTTGAATCCCGCTATCTTGCCTACGCCCTTTCCACCATTGTTTCTCGAGCCCTTCCCGATGTACGTGATGGTCTCAAACCGGTACACCGGCGCATCATCTATGCCATGGACACAATTGGGGCGAGGCAGGCTGCCCGTCACGTAAAGTCTGCCAGAGTGGTGGGGGAGGTCATAGGAAAATACCATCCCCATGGTGATGCTGCCGTCTACGATGCCATGGTGCGAATGGCCCAGGACTTTTCTCTCAGATACCCTCTAGTGGATGGGCAAGGCAATTTCGGCTCGCTGGATGGCGACTCCGCTGCAGCCATGCGCTACACCGAAGCAAAACTTTCAGCCATTGCGGGGGAGTTGTTAGCTGATCTCAAGGCGCAGACAGTGACTTTCAGAGACAATTACGACGGTACCCTTACTGAACCGGCAGTGTTGCCGTCGCGCATACCTAATCTACTCGTCAACGGCTCCAGTGGGATTGCCGTGGGCATGGCCACTAATATACCCCCCCACAATCTAACCGAGGTCTGTAATGCTCTCATCAATTTGATTGGCAACGAAGACGCCGACACCGCTGAGATAATGGCTCGGATCAAGGGACCTGATTTTCCCACTGGCGGCCAGATTATTTCCTCGCCCGAAGATTTAAGTGAGATATACCGGCGCGGCCAAGGCAGCATCAAGGTGCGGGGGGAGTTCGAGGTAGAAACCCTCAAAAGGGGGAAGAAGCAGTTGGTTATAACCTCGCTACCCTATTCGGTTAACAAATCGCGTCTGGTTGAGAAAATCGCCGATTTGATCCTTTCAAAAAAGCTTCTCATGGTGAATGATGTAAAGGACGAGAGCGCCGAAAACATACGAATAGTGCTGGAACTGAAAGATGGTAAGGTAGATCCCGAAAAGGTTAAGACCTTTCTATTCAAACACACTGAAATGGAGATCAACTTCCCCCTGAACTTCACTTGCTTGACCCCTTCGGCGACTCCAGAACGGCTGTCCATAAAGGAGATTCTCAATCATTTTCTTGATTTTCGCAAAGAAGTGGTTGTGGGCAAACTGGAGTTCGAGCGAGCCAGCCTGGAAAGAAGAATACATATACTTCTGGGTTTGGTGAAAATCTTTGTGGATTTGGACGCGGCAATTGCAATCATTCGTGTGGCCGAGGATAGACAGGAGGCCCACGACAATCTAAAGGGTCGTTTCGATCTGGACGACGAACAGGCAAAAGCAATTTTGGATCTTCGCTTGCACGCCCTCGTTAGGATGGAGGTGAGTAAGATAGAGGAAGAGCTGGCGGTTAAGGAAAAGCGGCTAAAGCAGATAAACACCATTTTGGCCAGCCAAGCTAAAATCTGGAAGGAAGTGCAAAAAGAGATCGCTGAAGTGAAGAAGACCTACGGCGACAAGCGGCTTACTGCCGTGATCACTCACGGGCCGCAACTAACCTATGACAAGGAAGATTTTGTCATCCATGAAGATGTCTATGTGGTGATCACCCGGAATGGCTGGCTCAAGCGGGTGAAATCCTACGATCCCAGCACCCAGATGCTCAAGGAAGGTGACGAGGTGCAGGCCGTCATAAGGTCCAATACCAGAGAGGCGGTTGCTTTCTTCTCGAATTTTGGCAAAGTTTATGTTAGCCGTGTTTACGATCTGGACGTCTCCGGTAAAGGCTATGGAGATCCAATTCAAACCATCTTCAACTTCCAAGACGAGGAAAAGATCGTAGCAGCCTTAGCAGCGGAACCTGAGGCAGGAACTGAGTTTGATATCTCTTTCATGATGCTATCAGACTTAGTTGGTGGTCAAATGGAACAAGGGCAACTGACGTTTTTTCCTGACTTGGGAGAGAAGGCAGAACCTGGCAAGGGGGCATTGCCAGAGACACTTCCACCCCTTTGTCTGGTGGTAACCCGCCAGGGAATGGGATTTTGTTTTGAACGCGGCAGCCTCAAAGACCCCAGTACTAAAGCGGGCAGAACCCTGATTCGACTACGCTCTGGTGACGAAGTAGTTGGTGTGCGTCCAGTGGAAAGACCACTTCTGGCCATAGCCACCAGCCGCAGGGTTCTGGCTACGCCAATGGGGCAGGTGAACGTTTTGGCAGGGGCTGGCCGCGGGATCAGACTGATTAAACCTGATCCACCGGGTGTGAGGGATTTCTTTACGGTAAATCAAGACGATTACCTTATAATTCGGAACAAGAAGGGCAAGGAAACAGAAATGGCTGTGGCAGAATTGCCCATTTACAATCGTGGGGCCAAAGGTGCGGCAATTCGCGGCGGGATCGAGGATGTCCAGTTGAAACCTAGAGAGGAAGAACTGGCTGAGCTCGAGGTGGATGGTGATTCGGAGGAGTCTGTGCCGTCTAATTAAGGTATAAAAAAAGCGTGAACCAGATAATATTAAAAGTAATAGGCTTAAATCATTATAATTTTATTTGACATTTATATTTATAAGTTTAAACTTAAATTTGGTCTGAGCAAATTACGGCAAGGGAAATTCTCCCGTAGCCGGAGGAGATAATGGCGAGCACTTACACCGGCAGGGACATTCAGGTACTCAAAGGGCTGGCACCCGTGCGGCTGCGACCGGGAATGTTCATCGGCAATACCTCGAGTACCGGTCTGCACCACCTGTTTACCGAGGCCCTGGATAATGCAGTGGATGAGGCACTTAATGGCCATTGCGACCGCATTCATATCACTATCGGGGCAGACAATAGCATAAAGGTTACAGACAACGGCCGGGGTATTCCGGTGGACAAGCACCCCCAGTCACGAAAAAATACTCTGGAGACCATCATGACCTCGCTGCACTCCGGGGGCAAGTTTTCAACCAAGAGCTATAAGATCTCCGGAGGGCTCCACGGGGTGGGTATCTCGGTGGTAAATGCTCTGAGTGAGTTTATGGAGGTTTACTCCAGACGTGACGGGGTGGAGTGGCAGCAGAATTTCGCTCGGGGCAAGCGGAAGAGTAAATTGCAGGACCTTGGTCCAACCACCAAGCGTGGAACAACGGTGGTGTTTCGACCTGATCCTGACATCTTCAAAGATGTTGTTTTCAATCCCAAAATAATCAAGGAACAGGCCAAGGCCAAAGCCTTTCTTACCAGAGGTTTGACTATCACCGTGGATGACCAGATCAACGGTACAGTGGATAAGTTTCACTTCGAGAGAGGTATTAGAGATTATATTGATGATTTAGTAAAGGAGAAGGAGGTTATCACCGAGGCACCCTTTTATTTTAATTACGACAACGACCTGCGGTTGGAAACGGTCCTGTGGTGGACAACTACCACTGACAGGGCTCTTTTCTCCTACGCCAACTCTGTTTATACCAGTGGTGGCGGCTCCCATGAAAACGGTTTCCGTCATGGACTGACCCGGGCAGTCCGTGAATACATGTCACGGCAAAACAATCAGCTCAAGAAGGTAAAGGGGATCACCGGGGATGATGTCCGAGAAGGTTTGGTGGCAGTGCTCAGTGTTTTTGTCTCTGGGAACCTGGAATTTCAGGGGCAGACCAAGGAGCGACTCAACTCAGACATACAACCTCAGGTGGAAACGGTAGTCAAGGACGCCTTCGAAAACTACCTTCTCCACAATCGTACCGCTGCCGAGGCCATAGTCGAAAGGATAGTGCTGGCAGCTCAGGCCAGGGAAGCTTCACGCCAGGCTCGTCAAAGTGTTCGGCGAAAGAGCGCTACCAGTCGTCTGACTATGCCGGGCAAACTGGCCGACTGTAGCTCAAACCGACTGGATGAGACCGAGTTATTCATTGTGGAGGGCGACTCCGCCGGTGGTTCCAGCAAGCAGGCTCGCGACCGCCGCTTTCAGGCGGTTCTCCCCCTGCGCGGCAAGATTTTAAATGTTGAACAAGCCAGTGCAGACAAAATTAGGAAAAACAAGGAGATCCAAGCTCTTAGCAGGTGTATCGGCACTGGGGTGGGTGATCATTTCGACTACAGTCGGCTGCGCTATGGCAAGATTTTCATCAATTGCGATGCGGATGTTGATGGCTTTCACATCTCTACTCTTCTGCTAACTTTTTTCTATCGCTATATGAGAGAATTGATCGAAAAGGGACATATCTACTTGGCCCAGCCGCCTCTGTATAGGATTGAGACCAAGGAAAAGAAGAAAAAACGTTTCCACTACGTATACAGTGAGGAGGACAAAGATAAGCTGCTAGAGAACTATTCCGTTAAAGAAGTCTCCATCCAAAGATTTAAAGGCCTCGGAGAGATGAACGCGGCTGAGCTCAAAGCAACCACCATGGATCCCAAAAGCAGAAGGGCTCTCCAGGTGACTGTGGAAGACGCTGAAAGGACAAATGAAGCCTTCGAGACTCTTCTCGGTCGTGAACCGGCCCGGCGTTATGCCTTTATCCAGGAAAACGCTGCCTTCGTCCAGGAAATCGACGCCTAGTCACATCTATAGATTCCAGCCTTCAGAATTAGAAAAACAGGGTTATTTTCGACCGTGGATCAATGCTCGGGCGTGACGGGGCGGTGGGGAGAGACGGAGACGCGGCGAAGATCTATTCAAAATCTCCGTCTCTCCGTGTCACCGTGTCTCCGCGTCGTGCGGTAATAAGGACAGCGGGCAGCCCACAAAAAAGCGACCACCCACACTACCTTCTTTCCAGGACAGCCACCGCTTCGATGTGGGGAGTGTGGGGAAACATATCCACGGGCTGCACCCGGATGAGACGATATTTTTCCATGAGAATTTTTAAATCCCGGGCTAAAGTGGCAGGATTACAAGAAACAGAGACTATTTTGGGCGGGGCCAGAGTCGCAAGCTGTTTTACCACAGAAGGATGCATGCCTGCTCTGGGTGGATCAGTCACCACTACGTCTGGAATCCCGTAGCGATCAATGAGGGAAGAAGGATCGACAAGCAAACCCTTCAAATCACCAAGAACGAACTCGCAGTTGTCAACATCATTTAGCTTGGCATTGGTCCTGGCATCAGCCAAGGCTTCCTCAATTAATTCAAAGCCGATAACATTTCGGGCTCCACTGGCGACTCCAATGGCCATGGTCCCGGTACCACAATAGAGATCCCAGACGACTTCAGAGCCGGTCAGAGAGCAGCCTGTCAATACCTGATCCAGAAGGATCTTGCTGGCTTGGCTGTTGGTCTGGAAAAAGGATCCTGAGGAAATGCGAAACTGCAAGTCACCCAGCCTTTCCTCAATATAACCCGGGCCCAAGATTACGTTACGGGTATCGGCACTAGCTATCTGCGCTTTCTTAGTGCTAATACCGTGCACTAAGGTAGTTATTTCAGGGATCTCGGCCAGGAGTAGCGAGGAAAGTTGATCTATCTCTTTGACGCCGCTGCGGTTAGATGCGGTAATAAGCTCTACCAGTATCTGTCCGGTGTGCTTGCTGTCCCGCACTACGAGAAAACGCCAAAAACCCGAGTGGTCCATGGTGTTGTAAGGAGGAAGCCCTGAGGTCAAGGCGAACTGCCGCACCCGTTCAACAATGGCTACACTTAAGGGACTTTGCAGGTGGCATTCCTCAATATCCAACACCCGGTTATAGAATCCCTTTACATGCAGGCCAAGAGCGAAATTGCGAGGTTTTTCCAACTGGTCTAGATTGATTTCCTCTGGCAATAACCAACGGCGAGGTGCAAAGGAGAATTCCATCTTGTTGCGGTAGTAGTAGACTTGTGGGGAGGGGAGGGTTGGCAGGACCACATCATGGGGAAGCCCCCCTATGTGGGCCAAACACTCCCAGACCAGATCTCTCTTTACCCTGAGCTGTTCATTATAGGGAAGGTTTTGCCACAGACAGCCACCGCAAGTTCCGAAGTGGGTGCAGCGGGGGACAATGGCCTGAGGTGAATCTTCCAATACCTCTATTACCCTCCCCTCTGCATAGGAATATCTTTTTCGAGTAATCCGAACAAGGACTCGCTGGCCTGGGATGGTGCGGTCGATAAAGACGACGAAGCCATTAATTCGAGCCAAACCTTTGCCGCCAAAGGAAAGGTTCTCCACCACCAGTTCGATTTCAGTTCCTTTTTTTAACTCAACCATATATTCCAGCGTTCCGCTCTCAGCATTCAGCTCTCAGCAATCATATTCCCTATCTCCAAAAGTACACTGATTAACGCTCTGCGCCGTGCGCTGTGCGAAAACCTGACATAACCTTACTCTTCAGAGAAGTTGGTGACAAGCGGCTGGGTCTCTTTTATAGACAAAAAACTCAAAAAAAGACTTTGCCATTTGTGTAATGAACCTATAGAATAAAATTTACAGCGCAGGCATTTTCATTGTGTCTCGAACCTACCATTAATTCCTTAGAGATGGCCAAAGCTTATCATTGGATGATCATCTCCTCACGCTACTACTTCCAGAAAGTCCTATTGCTGCGCGCAAATATCCGGTCCGATTGCACCATTAACCCCATGATTTGGGAAAGGAGGACCCCTATGAGCGCCCCTAGAGATAGCCGCTGCCGTTACAAGGAGTGCTACAACTGCAAGCATCAGACTAATTCAACTATTGGAGGACAGCCTCAGCAGAGCTGCGGCCTAGCAGTTGATGGAACCATAAGGGTATTTGAGTGCGGTGGCTTTCGCTATTACCTACCAACCACAAAGGCGCAAAGGAGGGAGCAGCGCGAAAGGCTTATGACATATCAGCCGTCAGGATGAATTGTACTCTAAAGAGTTAGTTTTCGGAGCATCCTCGGGTTCGGTTGAATACTTATATCTAAGCTTATCAAGATCACCGGGGGAGGTATTTTCATCTAGGTTCATGAGATCGCCTTCCACCGTCTGAACGAGATTCTCTGTAAACATCTTTATCCAAAACATGGCGCTCTCTTGGTTTGGCTGACGCACATGTATGCCGCCGGCCTTCTCCTCCGAGGATACCACTTCGCCTGGGTCCTCCACGTGGACCGAGCCACCAAATATATTGTGCAGGTGTTGTAGAGCTTTCCTACCCGCGCCCTTGCGCCTTTCGCCCAAGACTTCCAGATGATATAGAGTTATGTGCTTAATCCCTTTTTCGTCCAACCATAAGCTAATCTTGCCTTTGTAATGGTTGGGCTTTTCAAAGTGGAGCACCTCCATGGGGCCGTAGCCTTTAAGGATAGTTAAAAGCTCTTTGATGCCTAATTCTCTGTCCTCACCCGTCCATACAATGTCTTTCCATATAACCTGCGCCATGACCTGCCATCACTCCGTTCTGACCAGCGAGAACTCGCGTCGAAAAAAGAGAGCTGAAGAGGAAGCAAGAGATAAAAATAACTTTCACGTGCTACAGCATAGAATATTTCCGGAAAAATTGGAATAGGAAATATCGGAGCCACGATTAGCCAGTATAACTCACTCGTAAACCGGCCTTTCTCAAGTCTTTGGCGACGGCGGTTCCATCTTTTAGATTAATCCTAATAACCACCAACCAGTCTTTTCCTTCTCCTTGGGGTAGGGTCATTATGCTCATCACCGTCGCCCGGTGGCGATCGAAAATCGAAATAATGTCTTTGAGTTCTCCCAAACGACCACCGAGGCCTTCAATAGTTATGCGAACCCCTTGCTCCTGTAAGCCCAGGGTTCTAGTCAGCAGTCGAAGAATATCCCCGTGGGTGGTAATTCCAACCAGCTTACCCTTGTCAACTACAGGGAAACCACGGATACGGCTGTCCTGGCCTAGGACTAGAGCCTTTTCGAAGGGCGTATCAGGCGCGAGTGTCACCGGATCTTTGGCCATAATTTCCTTTACCTTCATTTCTGTTAGAAGAAAGTGGAGTTCATGGATACTCAAGGAACTGGCTGACGAAGGCGAAGCCTCAAGGATCATATCGTAAGTCAATATGCCTACGAGCTTTCCTTTTTTCAAAACGGGAAGCTTGCGAATTTTGTGCTCCACCATTAGCCTATGAGCATCCCTTATGGGGGTGTCGGTTTCCACTGTTATCGGATTCTTAGTCATTATTTCACTAACTCGCATAGGAGACCCTTTCCAAGAAATACAACCTATTGAAAATCAGATCTTCAACTCAATATTGCGAAGTTGAAGCGCCATAATATGGGGTATGTACATACCTGAAAAGTAATACGGAGCCGAAGATTGTCAACGAAAAAGCTACGATTTCAGTATTACTTCTCTCCAGGTTTTGGCTAATAAATCTTGTAGTTTGTGGCTGTCCTTGATGCTTGCAATAAGGGGCGTCATTGTTGCAAGAGTTATGGAAAAATCTTGATTGTAAAGGGAGTTAGGGTATAAATTAATCTGCAAACATTGGTTTATTTTGCCAGATGCTGAGGCCTGAGTTTAGTTTTCATTGAACTATGACTTCATGGCAGTTCAAGGGAGAGCAATTCTATGTCTGATCAAGTACTTCTAAAAGAGTATAGGCCGCCTTTCCTGATTCTCACCCTGAATCGACCCGAGGTAAGAAACGCCTTGAATTCCAAACTTCTACAGGAATTGGAACTGGCTATTGATGAAGCAGGATTATTAGAGGGGTTGCGGGTGCTGATAATCACCGGAGGTGGAGATAAAGCTTTTTGTGCGGGGGCAGACCTAAAAGAACGGCTAAACATGTCCGAGTCCGAAGTGCGTAGTTTCCTCTCTGCCATTCGCAGGTTGTTAATCAAGATTGAGGAGTTGCCACTGCCGGTAGTCGCTGCCATCAATGGATTTGCTCTGGGTGGCGGCACAGAGCTTGCACTGGCTTGCGATTTGAGAGTTGCCGTGGATGATGCCACCCTTGGGCTTACGGAAACGCGCTTTGCCATCATACCTGGAGCCGGAGGCACTCAGCGTCTACCGCGGCTCATAGGAATTCCACTGGCCAAAGAACTCATTTACACAGGGAGGCAGCTTTCGGCTCAGGAGGCATTGGCCAAGGGGCTGGTGAACCGGGTCGCTGCAAAGGAAAAGCTCATGGGTGTCTGTCTGGAACTGGCCGAAGAGATTGCCAAAGGTGGCCCCATTGCTGTGGCACAAGCTAAGTTTGCTATCAACAAGGGGCAAGATGTGGAGCTTCACACAGGATTGGCAATCGAAGCCAGCGCCTATGAAACGTGCATTCCCACGGCAGATCGGATAGAAGGACTTGAGTCGTTCAAAGAAAAGAGGCTTCCTGTTTACAAAGGCCGGTAACTAAGCATCATAGCGCATAGCGGCAAAAAGGGTAAACGGTAAATGGTGAACAGTTGAGCAGCCGGTGCATGATCGGTTTACCGTTCACTGTTTACCAAGCGCTTAGCTTCATGCTCTATGCGGCGAACGGAGTGAGCCAAGAACATGCAAGAAGACCAGCGTAGTCAAGGAAAAGTAAACAGAGAGCATTGGCTTGAGGAAGAAGAGCATTTGGCCCAGCGCATCCAGCAGGCAGTCAACCCAGGAGGGGAGCGGGCCATAGCCCGCCTGGCCAAGCAGGGGAAAAAACCGGTACGCGAACTTGTCCAGGCTCTCATTGATCCTGGTACAGATTTTTTTGAACTAGGGGTGATTGCCGGTTTCGGCATGGACTACCCTGGTGGCGTCAGGGACGTGCCGTCCGGCGGCTTGGTTACAGGTCTTGGCAAGATTCATGGTAACTGGAGTATGATATTTGCCAATGACAGTAGGGTCAAGGCGGGAACCTATTTCCCCATCACTTTGAAGAAGCACATGAGGGCCCAGGCCATAGCTGAGCAGTGTGGCCTAAACTGTGTCTACATAGCAGACTCTGGCGGGGCGTTTCTTCCTATGCAGGCCGATGTTTTCCCAGATGATGGCCACTTTGGCTCCATGTTTTACAATATGGCCCGAATGTCGGCTATGGGATTGAAACAGATTACCTTAAGCACCGGTGGTAATACAGCGGGCGGCGCCTATATCGTTTTCATGGCTGATGAGGCCGCGATGATAGAAGATCTTGCCTATTCTTTTCTAGGCGGTCCGCCTCTTGTCAAGGCTGCAATCGGCGAGGAGATCGACGCTGAGGCCCTGGGGGGTGCAGGGGTGCATGCCAGAATATCTGGAGGTGCAGATCATATTTGCAAAGATCAAATGGAAGGCATAGAGAGAATTCGCGAGATTTTGTCTCAGGAGAATCCCCAGAAGCTACATTGCCGGCGGTGGGAAGAGGTGCCCCCGGTTGTAAACGAGGATAGAATCTACGAGTTGATGCCTGCTAGGGTTCACCAGGCCATCGACGTTGGTAGGATTATTGAATGCTTTGCAGATGGAGTGGGGTTGCGGGGATACAAGAGTGACTATGCTCCAGGTCGAGGAGATAAGATTATAACCGGCAAGATCAGAATCAAAGGAATTCCCGTCGGAGTCGTGGCCGCTAATGATTCCGGCATTATTTTTGTGGAAGCGGCGCGCAAAGCGACTGAATTCATTGTCCGATGCAGCATGGAGAAGACACCCCTCCTGTTTGTGCAGAATTCACCTGGCTATATGGTGGGATCTGAGGCGGAGCACGGCGGCATTGGCAAATACGGTGCAGACATGGTGCGGGCGGTTTCCAACGCTAGAGTGCCGAGAATACAGCTGGTTATAGGTCCGGACAATGGTGCAGCCAACTACGGGATGTGTGGCCGGGCATATCGTCCTCATTTCCTTTTCTCTACTATGAGGGCCAGAACCTCAGTAATGTCGGGACGTTCTGCCGCTGAAGTTCTGCTTAGCCTTGAGAAGAGAAAGCGTCAAACCGAAGGCAAGGAGATGACTGAAGCAGAGGTTGCTTCCTTCAGAGACGGACTGCTAAAAAAATATGAGTTAGAAGCTCACCCCTTTTATTGCGGTGCCAGACTTTTTAACGACCGCATACTTTTCTTTAGGGAAATTCGCGATGCACTAGCTCTGGCCTTGGAGGTCAGCCTTCTGAGGCCCATTGCTGAGAGTACTTTCGGAAATTTTCGTTTTTGACATACCAGTCGAGAGTTCGCCACGAAGGACACGAAGAGCACAGAGTAAAGAATAGTAGCCTTAATTAAGAGAGATTGAGTGATTATCATATTCACTAAAGAACCCTCTTTGCGACCTTTGTGGTTGAATATTTTCTTCAGGGTTTGATAGACGATGGAAAGGAGACTCAATGAGCCTGAAATACCCCTCTAAAGTGGTACTCGGTGATATCAGTGTGCGAGACGGGCTTCAGCACGAAGAGAAGTTTATTCCTACCAGGGCCAAGCTCTGGCTGGCAGAGCAACTAATTCTCGCAGGGTTCAAGCGAATCGAGGTGACAAATTTCGGTAATCCCAAGGGCATGCCGCAGTTCGCCGACGCAGATGAGCTTATGGAGCTTCTCTACAAGAGTAAGCTGGTTGCCGACCACATCAAGGCTGTTGAAACGACAGCGATCACCATCAGGGAAAGGGCGGTTGAGAGAGCTGTGGCCTCTCGACAGAAAGGTTTTGGGCCGGATCGCGTTCTTATGATGGTTTCCACTAGTGAATCGCACCACAAAGTAAATTCTGGTCTCTCTCTCGAAGACTACTGGAAGATGGCAGAGAAATATATCCGGATAGCCCACGACAATGGTTTAAAAGTATGTGGAACGGTGAGCACCATTTGGGGTTGTCCAATAGAAGGGCCTACTGACACCAAGAAGGCTATTGAATTTACCCGTCGATGGCTGGACATAGGAGCGGATGATATTGAGCACGCGGATCATGACGGCTCTGCCTCACCTGACAAGGTATATGATTACTACAGCATGGTCCTGGACGCCTTCCCAGATCCTAAGCTCCACGTGGCCCACTTTCATACCACAAGAGGCTGGGGTCTGGCCAATGTACTAGCCGCTTTGCAAACCGGTATTACCCATTTTGAAGGCACCCTGGGAGGAACCGGCGGCCAACCGGCAAATTTCGTTGATGGCGTCCCGGTGGCAGGAACGGGAGTTTATTACTATCAGGACCCCACCATAACTGGCTTGGTCTCGACAGAAGACATGGCGGTGATGATGGATGAAATGGGGATTGATACCGGGGTTGATGTAGATCGGCTTTTGGAAGTCGGCCGGGCCATGGAGAAAATACTTGGTCGGCAACTACGTTCCGAGACGGTGCATACGGGCCGCGTACCCAAGGAACCGACGGGAATTCGGGAAGTCACCTAATCATTGAGCAGGCAGCGGTTTCAACTAGGCACTAGGAACTAAGCACTAGGCAAAGCAGGACTACGCGGGGAAAGGGAGAAACGGCGAGACGGGGATTAGAGGTCAGAAGTCAGAGGTCATGCATGATAATTTCGAAATCCGCAATCACCAAAGTGCCTAGTAAATAGACATCTATTTGGTTTCTGCAAAAAGGACGGCTAAAATCTTGGATGGCTTGCCCTGGTGACATTTGACCACGTGGGGTATGGACGAGTGGTAATAGATGGTATCGCCTGGATAGAGTATTTCCCGATGTTCGCCAATTATAACCTCCATCTCGCCTTCCAGTACATAGATGAACTCCTCTCCTTCGTGCACTGAACCAGGCACTTCCTCTAATGTGGGCGATAGGGTCACCAGGAACGGTTCCATGTTGCGGTCTCGCATGCCAGGGGACAGCGACAGGTATGAATAGCCATATTTACGTTGTTGTTCGGCTGCGTGTCGGCTCACTGGCTTTCTTTCATCCTTGCGGGTGATCACAAACGGCTTGGGCTCACCTGCTGTGAGCAAATAACCCATTTTCATTTCCAAGGCACGAGCCAGTTTGGTTAGTGTGCCCAGGGGTGGAGCGGTAGCGTCGGCTTCAATGCTCTCGAGCATTTGTTCTGAGATGCCGGTTCTCTGTGCTACGTCGCCGAGGGAAAGTTTTTTGAGTTCACGCAGCTTTTTAATCCGTTCACCAACACCAATTGGCTCTTCAGGCTCAAGGTCATGTTCGGCACTTCGGCTGATGCCTTCTAATAAATCTATCTCATGAGGATCCTGGCCATAAAAAGGCTTAGAAAAGGATGGATCTCGAGTTGACTGATCGTCGTTACCTTGATTCATTGTTATTCTCCATCTTAGGGAAAATGGATAAAATTCCAATTATGGTTTCGTTAGATTGTGCTTAATTAATATAATGTCATCATAGCCGGTCTCGGGTGCTTTGCAAGGAAAAATTGTTGCAACCACCCCATTCCTTTCATCTCATCATGGTGAGGAGATAGCATGGATTTAAGTCTGTCAACAGAACATGAGATTCTGCGAAACTCGGTGCGCAATTTTAGTATTAAGGAGATCCAACCCTTGGCACGGGACCTGGATGAGCGGGAAGAGTTTTCTGTAGAGCTTACAAGGGCCATGGGTAGCTTGGGTCTTTTCGGTATGGTGATTTCCGAGGAATACGGCGGCCAGGGTCTTGACAATCTAGGATATATCATTGCGGTTGAGGAAGTAGCCCGAGTAGATGGCTCGCAGGCGGCAACAGTGGCAGCAGCAAATTCTTTGGGAAGCAGTCCCATTTATGAATTTGGCACCGAAGAACAGAAACGGAAGTATCTCCCTAAGCTCTGTAGTGGTGAGGCACTATGGGGTTTTGGCCTAACCGAGCCCAATGCCGGCTCTGACGCAGGCAATACTCAGACAACAGCTGTATTGGACGGAAACGAATGGGTCATTAATGGCAGTAAAATCTTTATCACCAATGCTTCAGCAGAAATCTCTCTCGGCGTCACTGTTCTTGCCAAAACCGGAATCCGGGAGGATGGCAAGAACGAGCTTAGCTGTATTCTGGTGGAAAACGGTGCTCCAGGCTATGAGGCCAGAGAAATGAAAGGGAAAATGGTATGGCGGGCTTCAAACACCAGTGAACTCTACTTTGAGGATTGCCGGGTTCCGAAGGAGAACCTTTTAGGCAAAAGGGGAGAGGGATTTCACCAGATGCTCAAGACTCTAGACGGCGGTCGCCTTTCCATAGCCGCTATGGGTCTGGGGGGAGCTCAGGGCTGCTACGACCGGGCGCTAAAGTATGCCAAGGAGCGAGTCCAGTTCAACCGTCCGATTTCGCAGTTTCAGGTAAACGCTTTTAAACTTGCCGATATGGCCACTGAAATAGAATTAGCCAGGATGCTACTCTACAAGGCCTGTTGGCTCAAAGACACTGGCAAGCCATTCACCAAAGAGGCTGCCATGGCCAAGCTATACTGTTCCGAGATGATGAGCCGCTGCGCCAATCATGCAGTGCAATTGCATGGCGGCTATGGACTCATGAAGGAATATGAGGTGGAGAGGTTTTATCGGGATCAGAAGCTTTTGGAGATTGGCGAGGGAACCTCAGAGGTAATGCGTATTGTTATCGCCCGCCTTATAGGGGCTCTCTAGTGTTTTCAAGCAGGCAGCAGGTCATTTCGCATTGGGTTTTTAGAATTGAACATACAACGGCATATAGTCCAAATGAAGACTGATAAATGAGAGATGTGCAATGCGAATTGAGCAATAATTGGTGCCTAGCTAATTCTGTCCTATCTGCTTAGTCAAAACTATCTTCTTCTTTCTCCCTTCTAAATGATTTCCACAGGGCCTCTTGTGGACCTATGCGATCAGCTTCTAGAAAATAAACGGCTGTGCCGACGGCATGATCGATTAAGCGGATAGTACTGAATCCAGGAGTGCCTGTGAACAGCCGGAGAAGCGGTTTCCTCTGGTAAATGGTTCGAATTAGTCTCACTCGAAAAGGTACCCTTTTATGGAGAACCCTGCTGATTATCTCGCAGGCAAACTTGAGCTCGCCTATGATCTGGACTAGGGAGTGATAGAGATAAGCTCCATTCTCTTCCTGACGGCACATTTGCTGAACTACTTGCCACTGGAGCAAGCGGGCCCATCCTTCCCTCAGCCATTGTTCTTGTCCGGATTCCCATCTTTCAAGGTACAGGTGATGGCCGTACTCATGAGCCAGATAGGACTGAAACTGTACGGATCGAAGCTGATCAATGACAATGACAGAGCTACCTTCTGAGTCCCTCACGTAGCCGCATTGGTGTTCTATGTTGATCCGCGCCCGTCGGTATATGAGAAGAGGTATGACAAAGAGGGTGAAAATCGCACCTCGGGCAATCCATAAAGCTGCGCTTGCCTCAGATTCCTTCAGCGTAAGGTAAAGAAAAATCAGGCCGATGGGCGTTAATAAGAGATACAATAAGAAAATCTGACGTGGAAGTAGGCTCAGCCTTCGGGTGAGTCTTAAACCGGGAACTGTCTGAGGGAGTTGGTCCAGAGCAAGGGTGCTTGAAGTCACTTGAATCACCCGGTCTAATAAAGTTTGAGCCTCTTCCTCTTCAGTTATCCGCGGTCCGAAGTCTCCAAGCTCCAGACTGCGCCGGAGTTTTTCTTTATCTAGAAGAAGCTGGATCAGCCTTTGCAGGCTTTCTGCTGTAGTCAGAAATTTTGGTAGGATTTGCAGGGGCATGGGCTCACTTCGTTCGCCGCATAGAGCATAGCGCAAAGTGCTCAAACAAAAGCGTGTATTTTTCTGATCTGACGATCTCGTACTACGACTACACAAAGGTCTCAAGTTTGGCAAGATCAACTTTATTGGTCCGTTGTCAGTACTCTTAATCAGTAATTATTCCGAAAAATGTGCGCAACGGACAACAAACAGCCGAGGTCATGGTTATCTCAGCTGTGCAAAAGCGGCTAATAATTTAGCCTAAAAAAACCTTTTTCGTGGCGAAATAATTTGCTAAAAAGATTGGGCCATGGAACTTTCTACTACAGCATTCCCATTTACTGCCATTGTCGGTCAGGAGCAAATGAAACAGGCCCTGATTTTGAGCCTGATCAACCCGGACATTGGCGGTGTTCTCATAAGGGGCGAGCGCGGCACCGGAAAATCTACGGCAGTGCGCGCCCTTGCCAGCCTTCTACCTCCCATCTCTGTGGTTGCTGACTGCCCTTTTCGCTGCGATCCAGCAGAGACCAGCCTGATGTGCCATGAGTGTATTCACCGCCACGGCCAAGGCGAGACGCTGCCTTCGGTCCAAGAACTAATGAGGGTTGTGGACCTTCCTCTAGGTGCAACCGAGGAGATGGTGCTGGGAACCTTAAACATTGAGCAGGCAGTGCGTCGGGGTGAGAAGTCATTTGAGCCGGGACTCCTGGCCAGGGCCCACCGCGGCTTTCTTTATGTGGATGAGGTTAATCTGCTTCCGGACCATTTGGTTGATATTTTTCTGGATGCAGCAGCCATGGGAGTAAACGTGGTGGAAAGGGAGGGCATATCCTATAGCCATCCAAGTAAGTTCATTCTGGTGGGAACAATGAACCCGGATGAGGGGGAACTACGCCCGCAATTGCAGGATCGTTTCGCATTGTGCGCTGCCGTGCAAGGCATCAAGGATGAAAAGGCTCGTGGTCAGGTGGTGACCAGGCGTCTGGCCTTTGAGGAGTCACCCAGAGAATTCGCGCACCAATGGAGAGAAAAGGAACGAGCCCTCGCTGACCACATATTGGAGGCCAAGGAAAGACTAGCCAGAGTTACTCTTTCTGCAAAGCAGATTGCATTCATTACCCGGCTGGCTGCCGTGGCCCGCACTGACGGTCACAGGGCGGACATTGCCATGGCTAAAACGGCTAAGGCCATGGCTGCCTATGCAGGGCGGAACGGAGTAACTCAACAAGAGGTCATAGCGGCCGCTCGACTAGTTTTGCCCCACCGTCTGCGATTAGATCCCTCCCAAGAAATTACACCTCTAGAAAAGATTGAGCAGATCCTAGAGAAAGTCCGTGAGAGCGAAGAGACCACCCCTGCAGAGCCGAGCAAGAGGGTAGAGATAAAAAAAAACTGAAAGGGTCAGGCTCATTACTCCTTGACTGGGGAACCCGTTATGATATTGGAAGTACCTTTATTGTGCGCTCTCGTGGCGGATCGCCCGTAAAACAGCGTTGCTCATCCCGTGGAAAAAGATTTCGTCAAATCCCTCAATCTTTCAGCGGACGCTATATAAAAAGCCGTATACCTCAAGGTCGTCCTCGCAATATTGCCTTTGATGCAAGCCTGAGAGCGGCAGCGGGTAGAAGGGCCAAGGATTTGAGGAGCCACGGTTTTATCCGGATAACAACTCCAGATATTCGTGAGAAAATGCGGCTGCAGCCAACTGCTGCAGCCATTCTATTTCTTCTAGATGCCAGTGGCTCCATGGGTGCCAATAGGAGGATGGTACTTACCAAAGGCATTATTCTGTCAATTGTCAATGACGCTTACTATAAAAGGGATCAGGTGGCTTTGTTGACCTTTCGGGCGGCGCAGACTGAACTATTGCTACCATTCACCAGGAGTCCACAGGTGGCAAAATATCATCTCCGTAGCTTGGCGGTTGGTGGCAAAACTCCATTGGGTCTGGGACTCAAGGAGGCTGGGATTCTACTCAGGGCTGAAAGTTTGAAAAACGCCAAGGTAAAGCCCCTGCTGATCGCCGTCTCGGACGGCAAAGGAAATGTGGCCCTGGAGTATGATGACCCCTATGATGAAGCGATGCATTACGCCGGTCTAGTAAAAAGAAGTTCTATCGAGAGTATCTTTATTGACACTGAGGAGGATCCTTGCAGCTTTGGTTACGGACGTCAGGTAGCTCGAGCCATGGGGGCTCACTATCTGCTAGCTGAAGACATAATTAGGCGGGGTGTGATTGAGTTGCCGTTGTGAGGTTATATGTCCGACTAACCGCCTAAGTACGCTTTCTTCACTTCCGGGTCGTCAAGAAGCTCTGCTGATTTACCTTCTAGCACCAGATTCCCGTGCTCCAGCACGTACCCTCTTTGGGCGAACTGAAGGGCCAGTCGGGCATTTTGCTCAACCAGAAGAATGGTGGTACCACCCTCCTTGTTTATCTCCTGAAGGGCTTCGAACATATGGAGCATGAGCAAAGGCGCCAGTCCCATAGAGGGCTCGTCGAGCAACATCACGTTCCGCCCACTCATGAAAGCTCTACCGATTGCCAACATCTGCTGCTCGCCGCCGCTCAAGGTTCCACCCTTCTGGTTTCGTCGCTCTTCCAAGCGTGGAAAGATGGAGAATACCCGCTCCAGATCTTCCCCGATCTTACCAGTGCCATCTTTTCTGGCGTAGGTGGAAAGTTTAAGGTTTTCCATGACCGTCAAGTTGTCAAGAATGCGCCTTCCCTCGGGGACATGGGATATGCCAAGCTTACTAACCACCCTATCGGCGGGATATTTGAGCAAATCTTTGTTCTTGTAGGTCATCCTGGTACCCGGTTCAACCGGGATCATTCTGGAGATGGCGCGAAGGGTGGTGCTCTTTCCGGCACCATTGGCGCCGATAATACATACTATCTCTCCCTCTTCAACATTGAAATTTATGCCGTGGAGGGCCCGAATCCTACCATATGAGACCCTCAGGTTTTCCACCACCAACATCAGAGAATCGTCTCCTTGCCTAAATAGGCTTCTATCACCTTAGGATCGTTTTGGATCTCCTCCGAAGAACCCTCGGCGATGACCTCACCAAAAACCAGGGTCTGAATGATGTCACAGAGTTCCATGACCACTTTTAGCCGGTGTTCGATGAGAAAGATCGCTAGGCCCAGTTCCCTATGAATTCGCCGGATAATTTCCATCATTTGCTTGAGTTCTTCAGGGTTCATTCCGGCGGTGGGCTCATCCAGAAACAATATTTTAGGTTCTGTAGCGAGAGCTCTGGCCATTTCCACTCGTCGTTGGGCCCCATAGGGGAGATTGAGAATTACCTGATCCGCAAGATCGGCCACACCCACCAGTTTTAACAGGCTGTAAGCTTTCTCTTCTATCTCTGCTTCTTCTCTTCTCCGTTTTGGGGTGCCGAAGAAGGCTCCAAGCAAGCCATAGTTAATTTTCGAATAACGGGCCATTTTTACATGCTCGAGGACAGTCATATGACGCCACAAACGGAGGTTCTGAAAGGTCCTGCCAAGACCCATGGCGGCGATCTGATAAGGTTTAAGACCAACGATGGATTTGCCATTCAGCAGGATATCACCCTCGGTTGGACTGTAAATGCCACTTATGAGATTGAAGATGGTGGTTTTGCCCGCACCATTGGGCCCAATCAGTCCCCTGATCTGGCCGGATTCGATCTCAAGGTTGTAATTATTTACAGCCCGGAGTCCGCCGAAATCGTGGCTCATATTATTAATCTGAAGCAATGGCATGCTAATCTCGGTTTCTACGCTAAGTCTCCGTATGTCCGAAGGACCAACGATAAAGCTTTTTTCTTCAAGCCGACTATTGGAGTAATGGAGTAGTGCAGTAATGGAGTAATGAGAAAAAAACTTCTCGAGATCTGAAATTCTTCCAACACTCCATTACTCCAACACTCCAATACCCCATCTCCTAAGTTCTCTCCTTTGGTCTTATCAACTTCATCACGTCAAAGTCTTTAAAAGCAATCAAGCCAGTGGGCCTGAAAATCATCACTAGTATCAACAGGAGCGGAATAATGATCCATTTGAATATTTCCAATGGCCGCAAAGCTTCACCGAGTAGGCTCAAGCTCACCGCACCGACAATGGAACCGTAGACGGAATTGAGTCCTCCGAAATAAACCATGGCCAAGACTTCAGCCAGTTTCTGGATGCCAAAAGTTCCCGGATTGACATACCTTAGCACGTGCGCAAAGAGCCCGCCGGCCACACCGGCCCAAAAGGCGGCGAAGAGAAAGGCCACAATTTTGGTGCGCCTGGTGTCAACGGTCATGGCATCCGCTGCCATCTCGTCGTCCCGCACAGCATTAAGGGCCTTTCCTGTAGTGGAGCGAACAAAGTTGTTGATGATCCAGACGGCGGCTACAGTCCAAATGAACACCGTGGGCAGGTCGACATAGTTGGGCTGACTGCTCAAACCACGGGGACCCCGGACGAATTCCAGGTTCTCGATTATACTCTTAACGATGAACATGAAAGCCAGGGAAATGATTGCCAGATAATCACCCCTCGTCCTGAAAGAAGGAACCGCAATAGCAATGGCACCGATGGCAGCGACGACCCCGCCCAAGATGAGGGCGAGAGGGAATAAAAAAGGTCCCAGGAACTCAGGGAGAAGTGCAGTACCGAATACCTTGTCGTCAACAAAGAAAAGAAGTGTGAAGATCGATGCAGTGTAAGCTCCCAGCGCCAAAAATCCCGGATGAGAGCAGGAGAATTCTCCCATATAACCATTGATGACGTTAAGGCTCAAAGTGACGATTACGGCAATTAAAGTGAGCTTGAGAGTGAGAAGCCGGTAACCGCTGACGTCGGCCCACAAACTCAAGATCACGTATAACAGGCCGAGGTGAATAAACACAGACACGGCAGGGGACAAATGGAAAAGCCAGCCAGCCAGCCTATTCATTATTGAACCAAACAGCCGCGGGATGACAATTATGGGCACTACATATATTAGGAACAGAAAGGCGACCGTGCCTGGAATAAGCTGAGGTTTTTTAAGAATAGTTACGGCGCCGAAA
>CP070689.1:2086001-2098182 GCA_020353155.1 Deltaproteobacteria bacterium
ATGGCCAGCTGTCTTCTCGCCTCGTCTTCGGTTATACCCAATTTCGCCATCTGCTCCAGATCTGCCTGGGTGAATATATTCTTGGTCATGGATACCAACCTCTTGTTTTCACATGTAAATGAGAAAAGATCTTAAATCTTATCGCTAGCAGAGCTTACTTCTACAAGAATCACTCTTTTCACGCTATGCGCTCTGCGAAAAATAAGTTGCTAATGCAAGGTTTTTTTGTACACTGGAACGAGCCACAAGGTCAAATGGGCTAATGCATCTGCACTGACCATTCCATTATCCCAGTATTTCATTACTATTTGTGCCACGGCGTGATGTCCCAAGCGAGCAAGAACCAAAGGAAAGCGGAATGGATGCTAAAACATTCAGAGAATACGACATCCGAGGTATCGTCGGTACTCAGATAACGGAAGCTGATGTAACTCAGCTAGGCCGAGCTTTCGGTACTTACCTGGCGCGGCAAGGGAAAAGAAAAATCACCATGGGGCGCGACGTCAGACCTAGTTCAGAACAATTTCGGGAGGCTTTACTTGAAGGCATGCTGGACACCGGTCTCCATGTGACCGATCTGGGCATTTGTCCCACCCCACTGTTGTATTTCTCCCTTCGCCATCTCCATGCTGAGGGTGGCATCATGATTACCGCCTCCCACAATCCACCGGAATACAATGGATTCAAGATCTGTAATGGACCTGATACCATCTTTGGTCGAGAGATTCAAAGGTTGCGTACAATCATGGATGAGGGCGACTTTGCCCGTGGTCGTGGGAGTTTGGAGTCCTACGATATTATTGCGCCTTACCACAAACACATTCTGCAAAACATAAATCTAAAGCGGCGGCTTCGCCTAGGAGTGGACGCAGCTAACGCTGTTGGCGGCCCAGTGGCAGTGCCGCTTTTTCGCGAGCTGGGTTGCGAGGTTCACGAATTATATTGCGAGCCCGATGAAACTTTCCCCAACCACGAGCCAGATCCCACCGTGGTGGAAAACCTGCAAGACCTCATCGCCCTTGTTAAAGGCGAAAAATTGGATGTGGGTGTTGCCTACGATGGAGATTGCGACCGTATCGGGGTAGTCGACAACCAGGGCCAAGTGGTTTTCGGTGATCGATTGATGATCATTTACGCTCGCGATATTCTTTCTAAAAATCCAGGCGCCACCTTCATCTCGGAGGTCAAATGCTCAAAAACACTTTATGAAGATATTGAAAAGCGTGGTGGCAAGGCAATAATGTGGAAAACCGGCCACTCTCTTATCAAGCAAAAGATGAAAGAGATTGATGCAGCTTTAGCCGGGGAAATGAGCGGCCATATGTTTTTCGCTGATCGGTATTTCGGTTATGACGATGCAATTTATGCCTCCTGCCGCCTCTTGGAGATCCTAGCTGAATCCGGCAAGACTATAGCTGAACTTCTGGATGGTGTACCAGCCACGGTGGTCACTCCGGAAATAAGGGTAGACTGCCCCGATGAGATAAAGTTCCCCCTAGTTGAAAAGGTGAAGGAAAACTTCCGCAGGAGATATCCCATCATCGACGTTGACGGCGTTCGTGTGCTTTTCGAACACGGCTGGGGGCTAGTGAGAGCCTCAAATACGCAGCCGGCTTTAGTGTTGCGCTTCGAGGCAGAAACCGCAGAGCAGCTTGAGGAATATCGTCAGACGGTAGAACAGACAGTAGATCGTCTGCGCCATTAGATGTGAGCCGAGGGGAATGCTAACCACAGAGATCACGGAGAACACAGAGTGAACAAAACAACACGATAGTATTTCTCCTTCTCTGCGCTCTCTGCGGTCTCTGTGGTTAATCAGACCTTGGCGACAAAGCTTGTGGAAGGAGAAAGTCATGAAAAGAAAAGCTTCCTACAAACTACATGTCACCCGAAGGGAGTCCCTCTATGTCCATGACGAACCCGATCACAGCTTGTTGATTCTAGAACTAGAGGGAGAGCCCATTGAGTACGAGGTTGGGGTGGCAGGTGAATTTGTATCCCGACGGAGCATAAACTTTCATGACCGCATAAAAGGGTCGGGCCCCATGCAAGGCTACACCATAACCAATTTTCAGTACGGATCAGTTTTTAGCCGCTTTGAGGGCTATCGAGACGGAAAGACTAAGGTGAGCACCGGCACCTGGCAGACCTATAAAGGGACAGGCAAACTGGCCGGCATAACAGGCGAAGGGACTTTCAGGGTCACAAGCGGGGAAGGCTCAAACGAATTCATCCTGGATATGGAAGGTCAGTACGACTTGTAGTCTAGCTAGCAGCTTGCTGCCTTTTCAACTAGGCACTGCAGGGCGACGCGGTGAAACGGCGAGACGGAGACGCGGCGATTTGGAATTTCGGATCTCGAATTTCGAATTTTGGACCCTATGCCCTATGCTCTATGCCCCATGCTCCAACTCGCTGATGATATGGGCCAGGTCGTCCCTCACTGATTTGATGTACTCCAGATTTCCAGTAATCGCGTAATTATAGGCAGGCTCATACCACTGAAGTTTGGTCTGTTTCTTAATGTGAGGTTTAAGGGCAAAGAATAAATCTAACAGCTCGGCGCGGAGTTTATTCTTCAGCTTGAAATCCTCCTCACTCTGGTTCTTTGCATGCTCTGCATATAGCCGCTGTAATTCCTCGAACTTTTGCCTCAGTTCCGCATCAACCATCCGACTTTCCTTTCGATAAGAGCATAGAGCATAGCGCATAGGGCATAGAGTAAAAAACAGAAAATGGTGAAGAGTTGCAGACCGATCACCTGATCCTTTTACCGTTCACCGTTTACTGTTTACCAAGACTCCATGCTCTCTGCCTACTGGATTCTGACTCCTGGCTCCTAACTCCTCTGTTTTTTTCGCTATGCGCTTGGCGTTATGCGCTGTGCGATCAGTACCCTTGTCACTAAAAGCAAGTTGGCCCATAGGCCTCTGTTCTTGCTTTTTTCGTTATAGGCTGAATTTGATCTTCAGGTCTAGCTCCCTTTTGCTGCTGAATGGTCACAACATTACCCTTTATGGTAATTTCCACCCATTTGTAGGGACTATTGATCACCGGTTGGTTCATGGGCAGACGGTTCCGGGTAAAAAAGATCACTTTCTCCGGAGACCAACGATCAGGATAATACTGGGTACGATCAAATTCGAACTTCCCAGAAAAAATAATTGATTGGACAATTAGGTGGCGAGGCGGGGATGGAATGGCACATTTCAACCGCTTTTCAATTTCCTTTTTCACCCTCGAGCTGAGATCTTCAACCACCACTTGAGTGGGATACTGATCCCCAGGAGGTGAATTGCCAAAGTTCCTCTTGACCTTTGCCAAGCCTTTGAGTACGCCACGGGCATCCCAAAAATCAAGATCCGTGTAGATATGGTAGAGTCCCTTACCCTTGGAAGCTAAGTCGTAAATGATGCGGGCCATTGCCTCACCTTATTGGAGTAATCTCCAAGCGGAAATGTGGCCTGATTGAGAAATATCGTTTCAAAAAACCACATGCACTCCTAATTTTAAATTTTACTTCATATCGCCCTGTCCTTCAACCTGAGCTGATGGGTTGTTAGATGAAGGCGCATAGCGGGACCATCTCAACTACCGTCCATCAATTCACGGGCGGGGATGAACCCCGCCCCTACATCAAATACCTCTTTTGAGGACCGTAGGGGTGGGGTTTACCCCCACCCGCAGGGACTAGCATAGCCCTTATATGCTATTCGATCTTGGTGGTTGATGCTGCACTAGGTCACTTAGTAGCTGAAGATCAACCTCCTCAAAACCACTCACTACTTTGTCGGCCATGGAAAGCTCCGGTGCGCTAACGCTGGTGGTGATGGCCAGACAGCGCATACCCGCACCTTTGGCTGCCACCGCGCCATGGGGTGCATCTTCGATCACCAGACAATACTCCGGCCTCACTCCCAACTTTTCGGCGGCAGCTATGTAGATATCAGGTGCTGGCTTTCCTCGAACCACCTGATCACCACTCAATATGAGATCAAAAAGCCCGGTTACCTTGAGTTTTTCCAATGCAAGCTCCACTAACGGTTTCGGTGAGGAGGAAACCAGACCAATCACTATCCCCTCAGCGATCACAGACCTGGCCAACTCCAAAGCACCCGGTATGGCTTTAAGATGCTCCTTGAATAACTCTGCAATAAGTTGGTTGCGCTCATCTATCAATTCTCCCACACTCTCAGCGAGACTGTAATGCTCGATTAGGTAACCAACTGCCCCTCTGGCATCACGACCCATCATGGCAGCTTTTACTGAGGGTGAGTAGCGCAGGTTCCTGCGAGCTAGCAGCTGTTTCTCCGCTTCCGACCACAGGGGTTCACTGTCGACGATCACCCCGTCCATGTCGAAGAGCACTGCTTCAAGCTCTCTATTTTTTTCCATATTGTCACCACAGACTAAGAAACGGAGAGCAGAGAACGGTCTCTGAGTTAACTAGGCACTACGCACTAAGCACTAGGCACCAAGGAACTGAGAAATCAGATTCTGACCTCTGACCTCCGGATCCTTACTCTATGCTCTATGCCAAACTAAAAGGGCGCTCTGTTCGAGAGCGCCCGGTTCAGTCATAGCCCGGATACTTCCTGAATCACCTGCTGCGACCACGGATCTGGCCGTCCTTCCAGGCGTCCTCGGGTGTCGGCCCCTGCGACGTACCGTTCAGGTACGCCTCGGAACCAACACCCTCCGGTTGCCAGGTGGCACGCCCATCTTCGTGGTCTCGCGACAGCAATTCAGGAAATATCCGGGCTAGGTCACCGTGATTCATTTAGATTTTCCGGGATTCTCTCCTTTATTGTTCTCTTCCTCGTCTTCTTTGCTTTTGCCGAATTCCTTCTCCATTTCGGCCATCTCTTTAAGTTTGTCGTCCACCTTGCGAAAGAGAGTACCCTCCGGGTAGGTGCCGTCTTCTTGAAGCTCTCCAGCCTTCATACCGCTCAGTATCTCGATGCCCTCCTCAATGGTGCTCACAGGGTAGATGTGGAACTTCCCTTTTTCCACCGCCTCCACCACATCGCGCCTCAGCATCAGGTTATTAACGTTTTTCTCCGGAATCATGACCCCCTGCTTTCCGTTAAGTCCCTTGTGCTGGCAAATGTCAAAGAAGCCTTCGATCTTCCTAGTCACGCCGCCAATAGGTTGCACCTCGCCTTTCTGGCTTACTGAGCCGGTTACGGCAATGCCTTGCTGGATAGGTACTCCGGAAATTGCTGACAGCAGTACATACAGCTCGGTACTGGAAGCGCTGTCCCCATCGACCATGCCGTAGCTTTGTTCGAAACAGAGGCTGGCTGACAGGCTCAAGGGTTTGTTGTGGGCAAACTTTTCTCTTAGATAGGAGCTGAGAATCATAACACCCTTGGTGTGGATGTTGCCGCTCAGTTTAGCCTCTCTATCAATGTCCACCACCCCGCCTTTACCCAGAGAGATGGTGGCAGTGATGCGGTTAGGTTTGCCAAACTCGTGATCACCGGTCATGAGGATAGAGAGACCATTTACTTGGCCCACTTTAGAACCGTCGGTCTCAACCCAGAAAATATCCTTCTTCACCAGCTCTTGTACTTTTTCCTCGTAGAGACTGGCACGAAATCTCTTTTTCTCAATTGCCCTTTGCACGTGATCGCTATTGATGAAATCAGACTTATCCACGTCCGCGTAATAATTAGCCTCCTTGAGTAAGTCGCTGACGTCAGCAAGTTTGAGAGTAAGCTTCTCTCGGTCGCCGGTGACTTCCATACTATATTCAAGTACACGGGCCACCCCGTCGTTGGTCACATGGCGCAGACCTTGATCGACACAAAATTTGGACATGACACAGGCACCCTGTTTGAGATTATCCTCTGTGTTGTCCACCTCGGTATCCAGGTGAGCCTTCACCTTGAACATCTTGGGAAAGCGGTCGTCGTAGATGTAGAGAAGTTGGTAGAGATAGGGATCCCCAGTGAGGACCAGCTTGACATTGAGCGGTACGGGGGTCGGTTTCAGCGTCCGAGTACTAAAGATGCCGTAAAGCTCGCCAAGATCTTCTATTTTGATTTGCCGGTCTTTTATGGCCCTTTTTAGGGCTTCCCATGAGATCCAGTATTTCAAGAGATCCAGAGCCTTCAGTACCAAGTAACCCCCGTTGGCCTTGTGTAAAGCCCCCGGCTTAATCATGGTGAAATCGGTAAAAAGCGCGCCGAAGTAAGCCTGCCTTTCAATACTGCCAAAGAGATTAGGGTAACTGGGGTTTGATTCGATGATAACTGGGGCCCCTTCGGTTTCAGAGTTATCTATGAGGACATTGACATCGTACTTGCGAAAAGTCACTTCCTTTGGTGGCATAGGCATAGGAGCCGCCGGCGCCTGGGCCTCTGGCTTCTTTTTAAAGTCATCGATGTTCTCCAGTATGTCTGCTTGTACCTCCTTGAAATACTCGAGAACTTCCTTTTCGTCCTTAAACTGCTCTTCCAGGGTCTCCATGAGATGGCCAACCACATACATGGCTATCTCGGCATCCAGTTTACTGTGTTTTTCCCTGAATGCCGCTTCCCCTTTGCGGATTTCCTTAATGGCGTCGTTCATCTCTTTCTGCAGATTGTCGCTTTTTTCCCTGAGCTCCTGCTTCTTTTCTTCGGGAAGCTGACTGAGCTCTTCCTGGGACATAGGCTGGCCATCCTTAGCAGCGGGAACTATCACCATGCCCACCTGGGAAAACTGGAGGATGAATCCCTCTTCCTTAGCCCGCTGAGACAGAGCGTCAATAATGTCGCGTCTATGTCGTTCAAACGCCTGATGAACCTCAGCCTCTTTGGCACTGTAGTCCTCGCTGTCAAAAACCTCGGGTATCTTCGCCTGGAGCGTCTGAACGAATTGCTCCATGCTCTTTTGTAGTTCCTTTCCTCGACCTGCCGTCAGGCTGAGATAGTCCGGACTGTCCGGTTCCTTAAAATTGTAAACGTAACAGCAGTCAGGGGGGGTTGGCTCCGCTTTGGCTGTCTTTTCAAGAAAGGTCCTGGCAATATAAGTCAGTCCTGTCTTGGGCTGCCCTGCCACGAAAATATTGTAGTCGACATCTTTCATTCCCATGCCGAATTTAATCGCCTCAATGGCTCGATCCTGAGCCACCACCCCTTCCTCGGGAGGACAAAGGCTCTCAGTAGTGTCAAAACCTAGGGTCTTAGGATCAATCCGGGCATAGAGCAGCTCCACTGGAACTTCCTTGAACTTCTTGGCCATCATTTACCTCCTTGGAGATCTTCGCACGTAGTAAAAAGTCCTAGAAATTATAGCGTCTTTGACCCCACCAGAAGGACTTCTTCGAGCTTCGCCCTCTGGTTTTGCGACAGTCATTCTAGTATTAAATATAGGATAATACAGTTTGGCTATCTACTATATCCAGTCCTATCTTAACCAGGCATCAATAGAAGAGGAAACTAGAGCCCCAATGGCCCCCGCCAGGAGCCACTAGCCCATAACCTCGAGGACCACCCGCTTTTTCTGACTAGCACCAGCAGCATTGACTATAGTACGGATGGCGTTGATCGTTCGCCCCTCTTTTCCTATAACTTTACCAATGTCTTCTTTGGCAACTGCCAGTTCAATAATCGTGGTATTGCGGCCACTTCTCTCGGCTATCAGGATTTGATCAGGTTGGTCAACCAGGGCTTTGACAATGTATTCAACCAGCGTTTTCATTGATCTTTCCTCTAGTGCTTCCACGGCTCGCCCTTTCTCACGGTCACTAGTTAAGTTTACCGCAAACGCTGCGACTGCTAAAAAAACCGTATCTGTCGGGTCAAATTTTGTAGTTATTTACCTCCTAATCTTTTTTGGGCAACCTTTGTCCTATAATACCACGCTTTACTCTTTCCAGGGCCAGAGTAATTCTAAAGACTCAAGGCTTTTCCAAAGCGTCGCCTCCTCATGGGGCTCGAGAGTAACCAGGGGTTTTATTTCTTTGTTGCGCAAATACTGGAATAAATCCTCAAAGGGTACTGTCCCACTACCTATGGGTGCGTGCGTGTCCCTATGGCCATCATTGTCGTGGAGGTGCACTTCTTTGAGATAGGGACCCAAGGCATCAAGCCATTCTGACAGAGGAGCTTCACCGAAAACATTCATGTGACCCATATCAAGGCAGAAACAGAGATATTCGGACGACATCTTCTCTAACAAGGCTAAGATCATCTCCGGTGTCTGTTCATAAACGTTTTCGAGATGAATCACCACCCCCATTTCTTCTGCCACTTTGGTAATAACCTCCCAGGTGGCTAAGCTATTGGAAAGCCATTCTTCATGGTGCGCATGATAGCGACTGGCATCATAGCCCGCATGGAACACTACGCTTCGCGGACCGAATAAAGGGACAAGTTCTAATGTCTGCTGCAGTCGCTGGACGGTTGCTTTCCTAATAGTTTCATCGAGACCCCCGGGCGCCAGGTCCATAAACGGACCGTGAAATGTTACGGTTCTGCCATTTTCTGCCATGAGGCGTGCCACCTCTACCATGGCCGCCTCACTGTATGTGTCCAAGGCAGAAGCATCGAAACCTATCTCGGGGTTTATGGAGTATTTGACAAAGAGCTCCAGATATTCATCCACCAGTTGCCGGTATGGTGCATTTACCTGCACCCGCTCCAACAAAGTGGTATAAGCCCTTTTTGGGTCAAGGCTCCGGTCTGTAGAATTGTCTTTGTCTTTCAAGTTAGACTGTGGACACACGCTTGTTGCCGATGGACTCTCAGTTCACCGCTGGCGTTCTCTCGTCAATCTAGAAGCAGCACCTGCTAAGCAAGATTGAGACGCTTAAGTTCGGCCACTTGAATATCTTCCGCGCTGAGACCTTATTTTTAGAATTACCTTATTTCTCTACGCAGCATTCTAGCGAAAGGTTTTTCGGAAATCCAGCAAAAAGGGTTTTACAATAGATGCATACGGGACTATGGTTGGTGGGCAATGAGTGACTGCAAAATTTTAGAAGTGCATACTTTCTCGAATCTTCTCTAAGGAGTGGGATTTATTCCCGCCCGGAAAAGAGTCGAAATCGCCCTGTCGGGTGGGCCTAAAGCCCACCCTTCCTTACAATCATATTTTGGACGATCATATACATTTATTTTTAAGGTTCCCTATAGTTCGGGCCGAATGGAAAAGGTGCGTAGTCATTATGAAACAATACGTGATCGATCAATTACGAGAAAGTGATTTTCTGAAGCTGGAGGACTACCTCAACCATAAATGCGAAGCGGGAGAATTACCGGGGATCTACTGGATACCTGTACCGAAATCGCTTTTAGAAAAAACTCAGCTTGATCACTTACATTGTCAACCTTTCTACTTCGCCGTAAATCTTGACCTTAACACAATCTGCTTTGAACTCCTTATTCGCACCCGCAGTCGCTTGCGTTGCGCCTGCATCCAGTATGCGAGCCAGAAACAGCGAGATTATATCTTGGATTATGCAGACGGGCTGTTTGAGAAGTTGAATCTGATGACCTAGGAGGCAACTAGGCACTAGGCAGTAAGCACTAAGCACTACACTCAATGACAATGGTGCTTAGTGCATAGTGATAGCTAACAGCTGGAAGCTGTTGGCTATCGTATCGCCTTCTGTTGCAGAAACATATCCGCAAGAACCAAACGCACCATTGCAGTGCAAACGGGCACAATGCGGGGGATGGCCGAGACATCGTGTCGACCCTTGACCGAGAGATTGACGGGTTCTCCCTCTTCGCTGATGGTCTGCTGCTCTATCTCTATTGAGGGTATAGGTTTCACAGCCACCCTAGCCACAATCTCTTCACCATTTGAAATGCCGCCCAAAATGCCGCCGGCATTATTCGAGACAAAGCCTCCCGGAGTCAAGGGATCATTGTTTTCTGAACCCAACTTCTCCGCAGCTGCGAAGCCACTGCCGATCTCCACCCCCTTTACTGCTCCGATCCCCATCAACGCTCCGGCAAGAGCTGCGTCAAGTTTGGCAAATACAGGCTCACCTAGGCCGGCAGGGCATCCTTGAGCACGGACTTCCACCACACCACCAACTGAATCACCGGATTTTTTAACTTCTTGCAACCGCTCCATAATTAAGGGTACTGCCTCGGGGTCCGGACAGAAAAGGGTATTTTTGTAGATCTCTCCAAAATCCATCTTTTGAGCCCTGATGCCTCCCAATGCCAAGGTGTAGGCAAATACAGTAATTCCATTCTGGTCTAAGAGTTTTTTTGCCACCGCCCCAGCTGCCACCCTGGCCACTGTCTCCCGCCCTGAGGCACGACCTCCTCCCCGTCGGTCGCGAATCCCATATTTATGCCAGTAGGTATAGTCAGCGTGACCTGGCCGAAAGAGATCTTTAAGCTGATCATAGGCGCTGCTGTCCACATCTCGGTTGTATATCACCAGACTTATGGGCGTACCGGTCGTTTGGCCCTCAAACACTCCTGACAAGATCTCCGTCTGATCCGGTTCTCGACGAGTAGTTGAAACTCGAGTATCTCTAGATTTCCTCCAAGCCAATTCTTCGTTTATATCGTCCGCCGACAGAGACAAGCCTGGGGGGCATCCGTCAACCACAGCACCCAAAGCCGGGCCATGTGATTCACCCCAGGTGGTGACGCGAAACACGGTGCCAAATGTATTTCCAGGCATAGTTTATTCCTCCAGTAAAGGCTATCTAGAGATGCGAAAATCAGTTCGTTGTTGCAAAAGGATTCAGTGCCTACCACTACTAGGCACTAAACACTAAGCACTAGGCACCACAATGAATTCAAAGTAGTGCGTAGTGCCTAGTTTCTTGTATCCGCTGCTAGTTGCCAGATGGTAGTTCCTTCTCCAGCCATCTCAAAATGGCATCGGCCACTTCCTCCGGAGACAGGTTGTCTGTTTCTACCTGCAAATGCATGGCCTCATCATACAGTGGTAGTCGTTCTACAAAAACCTCCTCGATCTCGGTGAGAGAGTCTTGGCCATGGAGAGGCGGCCGTTGCTGAGCGGTGTTTATGTCCGCCCCCATCCGCTTGGCAATGGTAGCCGGGCTTGCATGAAGCCAGACTACTTTACCGCTGCCACGCATTGTGGCTATATTCTCGGGCACCGTTACCACACCACCGCCTGTAGAGATCACCTGATTTGTAGCTCGACTGAGTCTCTCGAGTAACTGGGCTTCGCCCTCCCTGAAATATTTCCAGCCTCGGCTATTGACAATATCCTCGATCTCCATCCCCGCCTCTGTCACCAGTTCATGGTCCATATCAACAAAGGTCCAGCCTAGAGCGTCGGATAGCAGTCGACCCACGCTTGTCTTGCCAGTGCACCGATAGCCAACAAGGTAAAGATTCAACAGCTACTCCTATCTTTGCGAGGAGATCTAATCGTAGCAGGGTGATGGGATATTTGCAAACAACTGGTGGGGTAATGTGGTTAGTCCTAATTCGTTGAAGCCGCTCTTCGACAGAGTCATTCCCGCGGAAGCGGGAATCCAGAAAGTGGGAAGGCAGAAAGACTGAAACCACGGGGGGAAACGGCTACAACTAATTGAGTTTGGACTCCTTTAAACAGAAGACCTATCTGCATGAGATAGGTCTCCCCTGAACCATTTGGCATTGTGAGCGCTACTTACCAAAAACTTCTACCGCCGTCTTTCCTAGCTCGCCCAGGTTCTTAACTACGGTAATCCCGGCCCTTTCCATGGCCTCGATCTTGGCCTGGGCTGTTCCGCTGGAACCGCTAATGATTGCTCCCGCATGTCCCATGCGCCTGCCAGGAGGCGCGGTGAGTCCTGCAACAAAGCCAATGACAGGCTTGCTCACCTCCCGGACGATGAATTCAGCAGCGTCCTCTTCAGCTGAGCCACCAATCTCGCCAACCATTACAATCCCGTTGGTTCCGGGATCTGCCTCAAAGAGCTTCAAGGCGTCGATGAAATTCGTCCCGATTACGGGGTCGCCGCCAATCCCCATACAGGTGGACTGTCCCACACCATTCTTAGTCAACTGGTCCACCACTTCGTAGGTCAGAGTACCGCTCCGGGAAACCACTCCCACAGAACCTTCCATGTGAATGGGTCCTGGCATGATTCCTACTTTACATTTTCCGGGTGAGATTATACCGGGACAGTTGGGACCAATCAGGTGCGAACCACTGCTTTTCACTACATGGTAGGCCCTCATCATATCCAGCACCGGTATGCCTT
>CP070689.1:2098282-2117203 GCA_020353155.1 Deltaproteobacteria bacterium
ACCCCGATAGCGATGGAGAAGGAGTTACGCTTTGCCATTCGTGAGGGTGGTCGCACGGTGGGCGCTGGCGTCATCAGTGATATTGTGGAGTAGATGGGGTTTTTTTGAGGACGGAGTAGTTATGGCTAATCAAAAGATCCGTATACGATTGAAAGCATATGACCATAAGCTGCTGGATCAATCCACCAATGAGATCGTGGAGACTGCTAAGCGGACTGGTGCCAAAGTGGCGGGGCCCATACCTTTGCCCACCAGAATAAGAAAATTCTGCGTACTCCGTTCTCCCCATGTGGACAAAAAATCTAGGGAGCAGTTTGAGATCCGCACGCATAAGAGATTATTAGATATAGTAGAGCCTACCCAGCAGACGGTTGATGCTCTGATGAAGCTCGATCTTTCAGCAGGGGTGGATGTTGAGATAAAGCTCTAATCGCCGAGCGCATAGCGCAAGGCGCATAGCGTGAAAGTAACTAGTTATGGTTAGTACGCTGATTGGCAAGAAATTGGGAATGTCCCAGTTGTTCTCTCCAGAGGGTGAGGCTACACCGGTTACGGTTATCCAGGTTGGCCCATGCACGATCACTCAGATTAAGAGCGTCGAGAACGATGGTTACAACGCGGTGCAATTGGGATTTGGAGAGCAGAAGCCCCGGGGAACCACAAAACCACTCCTTGGTCACTTCAAGAGATGCGGTAAAGGCCCTTTTAACGTAATCAAAGAGGTGAAAGTGGATGCGGTGGAGGACTTCGAACTCGGGCAAGAGATCAGTGCGGACATCTTTCAGGTAGGCGAGTTGGTCCATGTAATGGGCACGAGCAAAGGCAAGGGTTTCGCCGGCACAATCAAGCGCTGGAACTTTTCTCGCGGCCCAATGAGCCATGGGGGTATGAACAAACGTCCACCGGGATCAATTGGCTGCAGTGCTTCTCCCTCTCGGGTGATCAAAGGACGAAAAATGCCGGGCCAAATGGGCAACAGGAGGGTCACCGTCAAGGGGTTAAAGATAGTGGACGTTAGGCCAGAAGAAAATATTATCCTGGTCAAGGGTGCTGTTCCTGGAGCACGAAACGGAGTGGTTCTAATTATAAGAAGCGGAAAATTTTAGCCAAAAGTCGATAGCAATGAACAAGAAAAGAGGCTGGTCATGCCGAAAGTGACCGTTTGTAATAGCAAAAACGAACAAGTGGGCGAAATTGAACTGAGTGACGAGATTTTCAATGTCCCCATTAAGTCTCACCTGGTACACGAGGTGGTTAACATGCAACTGGCCAAACGGAGATCTGGGTCTGCCTCCACCAAAGGACGCTCGGAGGTGCGAGCCAGCGGTCGCAAGCCTTGGCGGCAGAAAGGTACTGGCCGGGCCCGAGCGGGGACAAGGGCTTCTCCAATATGGCGTGGTGGTGGGGTTACTTTTGGTCCAAAGCCGAGAGATTATACGCCCAAGGTAAACAAAAAGGTCCGCAGGCAGGCTCTGAAGATTGCCTTGAGCAGCAAGTGCAAAGAAAATCAGATGGTGGTTTTGGATGGCTTCGATGTAGAGGAGATAAAGACCAAGGCTGTTGTGGATCTAATGCAGGTTTTTGAAATGGACAGCGTTTTGGTGGTAACCCCAGAGCGCAATGATCTTTTGGAAAAATCGGCTCGCAACGTGCCACACACCAAGGTGCTGTGCTCTGAGGGCCTTAATGTTTACGATATCCTCAAATACCGAAATCTCATGCTGATGAAAGATGCAGTGCCTAAGATAGAGGCCGCCTTACTCGGGAAGGACGCGCATAGCGCATAGAGTAAAAGCCATATTTCGAATTTCGAATTTGGAATTTCGAAATAAAAAATCCGAAATCCGCAATTCGCAATCCGAAATAAAAAGGTGATTTATGGAAGAACCTTACAAAATTATCCGGCGACCGCTCATTACAGAGAAAAGTACAATTCAGAAGGAATTGCACAACCAGCTAGCCTTCGAGGTGGATCGTCGAGCCAACAAGATAGAGATCAAGAAGGCTGTGGAGAGGATTTTCAAGGTTCAGGTTGAAGAGGTGCGAACCCAGAACTATCAGGGCAAAAGTAAGCGTCTCGGCCGCACCATGGGCCGCAGGCGACATTGGAAGAAAGCCATTGTGACGCTTAAACCTGGACAAAAGATCGAGTTTTTTGAAGGCGTTTAGCCATTTAACATTTCTCATCTGGCATTTCTCATCTCTCATTGGGGATTTGCAAATGAGTTAAGAATTTAATTGGGCAAAACGACACGCACCCAATGATAAATGTGAAATGCGAAATGATGAAATGAGGGAATGCGAATGGCAGTAAAAACGGTAAAACCGACATCACCTGGGAGACGGTTTCAAACTTACTCTACCTTTGAAGAGATTACTCGTTCAAAGCCCGAGAAAAGCCTGCTGCGAGCTTACAAAAAGTCTGGTGGCCGCAACAGCTATGGCCGCATTACCGTACGGAGGCGTGGCGGCGGACATAAACGCAGATACCGGGTCATCGACTTCAAACGTGACAAGGTGGACATTCCTGCCAAGGTAGCCACTATCGAATACGACCCAAATAGGTCTGCCAGAATAGCGCTTCTACACTATGTGGATGGGGAGAAGCGTTATATTCTCGCGCCTTTGGGAATACAGGTTGGCGATACAATTATTACAAGTGAGTCGGCCGATATCAAACCGGGTAATGCCCTACCCCTGGAAAAGATCCCCTTGGGAACCATCATCCACAATGTAGAAATGAAGGCAGGAAAGGGCGGCCAGCTTGCACGTAGCGCCGGGGCAGGGGTGCAGCTCATGGCCAAGGAGGGTGGCTATGGACTGCTGAAACTTCCATCTGGCGAGCTGCGGAGAGTATTGCTGGGTTGCAAGGCAACAATCGGCCAAGTAGGGAATATTGATCACGAAAATATAAGCTTGGGCAAGGCGGGACGGACGCGCTGGCTTGGACGTAGATCCAAAGTGCGGGGTGTGGCCATGAACCCTGTGGATCATCCACACGGTGGCGGGGAAGGCAAGAGTTCTGGAGGTCGACACCCTGTTACCCCATGGGGAGTGCCTACCAAGGGGTATCGTACTCGTAAGTCTAAGCCAGGTGACAAGTTCATTGTGAAAAGGCGCCCCAGATAGCGGGCTGGGTGTGAGGAGGCTAATGTGCCGCGATCTTTAAAGAAAGGCCCTTTTGTTGATGATAGTTTAATGAGAAAGGTAGTCCGGTCTCAGGAGAGCCGGGACCACCGCATGATTAAGACCTGGTCGCGCCGTTCTACCATTATTCCTGAATTCGTGGGCATGACCATAGCGGTGCATAATGGCAAGAAGTTCATCCCAGTATTTATCACCGAGAACATGGTGGGCCATAAGCTGGGTGAATTTGCTCCCACGAGGACTTTTTACGGGCACGCGGGCGACAAAAAGAGCCGTTTACGAGGCAAGAGGTAAGACTTCGAAACATCCTTTTTAACTCCGGCTTAATCGCGGAAACTCTGAGAGCAAAAGTATGGAAGTCAAGGCAGTAACAAGATATGTCAGAATTTCGCCAAGCAAGGCACGATTGGTAACCGAACTCGTCAAAGGGAAGCCAGTCGAGGAGGCCCTGAATATTCTCAAATTCGTCCCCAAAAAGGGGGCACGTTTGGTGAGCAAAACCTTACGGTCAGCTGTGGCCAACGCTGAGCAGAATCCTAGTATCGATGTAGACACGCTCTACATCAAACGAATTTTTGTTGATGAAGGTCCCAGTATGAAACGTTGGCGGGCACGAGCAATGGGACGGGCGACTAGGATTCTCAAGCGCTCTAGTCACATAACCATAATATTAGACGAAGCATAATATTTTTGAAGGCTTATTACTTTATTGGACACCTTAGGTATTTTAGACAATTTAGACATTTTAGCTCACTTTAGACACTTTTTTTTGGAGGTGAAGTTTGGGTCAAAAGGTACATCCGATCGGTCTCAGGCTTGGCATCATTAGATCGTGGGATTCAAAATGGTTTGCCAAGAAGCAATACGCAAATCTCGTTCAAGAAGATGCCAATATTCGCAACTTTCTTAAAGATAAGCTGTATCATGCGGGTATTTCCCAGATTGAAATTGCTCGTGCAGCTGATCGAGCAAGGATTCGTATCCACACTGCCAGGCCCGGCATTGTCATTGGCAAGAAAGGCGCCGAAATCGAGGCCTTGAAGCGACAGTTAGAACAGATGGTGAGGCGCGAAATCCTCATCGATATACAAGAGGTGCGCAAGCCGGAGATGGATGCCACCTTGGTTGCCGAAAATATTGCCTTGCAGCTTACACGGAGAGTCGCTTTTCGCCGCGCCATGAAAAAGGCTGTGAGCTCAGCATTGAAGTTCGGGGCCAAAGGGGTCCGTGTGGCCTGTGCAGGCCGCTTGGGTGGTGCCGAAATGGCCAGACGTGAGTGGTACCGGGAAGGGAGAGTGCCCTTGCATACCCTGAGAGCCGACATTGATTACGGTACCGCAGTTGCCAAGACCACCTACGGGGTAATTGGCGTAAAGGTTTGGATTTTCAAGGGTGAGGTGCTCACCTAAACAACTCTATGGAGACGGCTTCGTATGTTAGCACCCAAAAAGGTCAAGTATAGAAAAAAACAAAAAGGACGAATGAAGGGCAAGGCCTATCGTGGCAGTAAGCTCATATTCGGTGACTATGGCCTGCAGGCCACTGAATGTTCCTGGATGACAGCCAGGCAGATTGAGGCGGCCCGCATCGCCATGACCAGGCACATCAAGAGGGGCGGCAAAATCTGGATTCGAGTTTTTCCGGATAAGCCTATTACCAAGAAGCCTACCGAGACCAGAATGGGCAAAGGCAAAGGTTCTCCAGAAGGATGGGTGGCTGTGGTGCGTCCGGGCAAGATCCTATACGAAATGGAAGGTGTGCCGGCACCTGTGGCTAAGGAGGCTTTCAGATTGGCTGGTCACAAACTGGGCTTTGGGACCAGATTCGTCAGCCGGGAGGAAAGCTGATGAAGGCAAGCGAATTCCGTGACCTGAGCATTGAAGAGTTGGCAGTAAAAGAAATAGAGCTGGCTGAGGCACTTTTTAACCTAAAATTTCAGCACGCCACCGGTCAGTTGGACAATACAGCTCAACTAGCTAGAACCCGTAAAGACATAGCCCGGGTAAAAACTATTTTGGTTGAGAAGCGCAGGGGAGAAGAGGACTAGAGCATGAAGGATCGAGGTTTGCGGAAAACCCAGACCGGTGTTGTCATTAGCGACAAAATGGACAAGACCGTAGTGGTGCAGGTTGATAGGTTAGTCAGACACCCAGTTTACAAAAAGTACGTGCGGAGACGGGCAAAATTTAAGGCTCATGATGAAAATAATACCTGTCAGAAGGGCGATCGGGTGGTGATCCGTGAAACCAGGCCTCTCAGCAAGACCAAGCGCTGGCAAGTGAGCCAGATCCTTGAAAAGGCGGTCACTTAGTTAGAGAAGCAGCTAGGAGAAGTTCCCGGCGGATCAAACCCGCAGTGGAGTAAACGATGATTCAGACAGAAACCAAACTTTTGGCCGCTGACAATTCAGGTGCCAAGAAGCTCTATTGTATTAAGGTCTTGGGCGGATCCAGAAAGCGTTATGCGAGAGTGGGAGATATTATTGTGGTCTCTGTCAAAGAAGCCATCCCCAACGCTAAGGTCAGACCTGGTGATGTGATGAGAGCAGTGGTGGTGCGGACCAAGAAAGAGATTCGTCGAAAAGACGGTTCCTACATCCGTTTTGATGACAATTCTGCTGTGCTGGTCAACCAGCAGCGTGAGCCTATTGGCACCCGGATTTTCGGTCCGGTGGCTCGTGAACTAAGGGTGAAGGGATTTATGAAAATAGTCTCTCTGGCACCAGAGGTGCTCTAGCGAGGGTGGCCTGCGAGAGGTAGGTTTGATGGCAAAAGGAAGTAATTACCACATAAAGAAGAATGACACGGTCATGGTGATTGCCGGCAAAGAGAGGGGTAAGACCGGCAAGGTTCTGCGTATATTGCCCAAGAAGGATAGGGCAGTGGTGGAGAAAGTAAACTTCATCAAGCGCCACATGAGGCCGGGAGCTCACAGTCGCCAGGGGGGTATAGTGGAGAAGGAAAACCCCATAAATATCTCCAACCTTATGGTTATTTGTGGTAAGTGCACTGATCCTACTCGGGTAGGACGGCGGGTGCTTGAGGACGGCAGCAGGGTGCGCTACTGCAAGAAATGCGACGAGATCATCGAGTAATAAAGGATAGGGTAAACCACGAAGATCACGAAGAGTTTTAAATGTTTAAAGTTTTATTTACTGTGAGTTATCGACCAAACAACACTTTGTGCCCTTCGTGTTCTTAGTGGTGAAAAAATAGAGGGTTAGTTTAATGTCAAGATTGATAGAAACGTATCAGAAAGATTTGAAGCCCGCTCTCACCAAAGAGTTTAATTATACGAGTCCAATGGAAGTTCCGCGGCTGGATAAAATAATTCTTAACATGGGGCTTGGGGAGGCCATCCAGAACATCAAGGTTTTGGATGCGGCAATGGAAGAGTTGGCTCTTATTGCTGGGCAGCGCCCCGTGGTAACCCGAGCACGGAAGTCCATCGCTTCATTCAAGTTGAGGGAGGGAATGCCTATCGGCTGCATGGTAACCCTCCGACGGGGGCGGATGTACGACTTTTTTGACAAGTTGGTTAACGTGGCTCTACCTCGAGTACGGGACTTTCGCGGCTTGTCAGATAAGGCCTTCGATGGTCGAGGAAACTATACTTTGGGGATCAAAGAGCACATAATTTTCCCGGAGATTGATTACGACAAGATTGATAAGATCAAAGGGCTCAACATAACAATAGTCACAACAGCCAGAACAGATGAAGAGGGTAAGGCGCTGTTGAAGATGATGGGTATGCCATTCAGGAACTGAGTCCATCGAGGCATGAGTTTGTAGGCAAACTCACTTGCACAGGACTCAGTGTTGAGTGAGCATATTTCTGATGTGAGAGTTGCTGTGACGTTTTTGTTTCATTGCGAATCGAAGCACTGAGAGGACAGAGGAGGTAATCTTGGCGAAAAAGTCGCTTATTGCCAAAGCAAAAGGAAAACCTAAATACAAGGTTCGGGCTTACAATCGCTGCCCTCTTTGTGGGCGACCAAGGGCCTTTCTGCGCAAGTTCGGCATCTGTCGTATCTGCTTCCGCAGTATGGCTCTTAAGGGTGAACTTCCTGGTGTCATAAAGTCAAGCTGGTAGCAAAGGAGCATCTCCATGGTAATGACGGATCCCATTGCAGATTTTCTCACCCGGATTCGAAATGCGTGTATGGCAAACTATGAAAGGGTGGATGTTCCTTCCTCCAAGATGAAGCTGAACATCGCTAAACTGCTTAAGGAAGAGGGCTACATCAAGAACTACAAACTCGTAAAAGACAAGAGACAGGGTACCTTGCGCTTGTATCTGAGATATGATGACAAGAGTGTACCAATTATCGCCGGCTTGGAGCGGATAAGCAAGCCGAGCTGTAGGGTCTATGTGAAGTACGACAAGATTCCCCACGTACTCAATGGATATGGCACGGCAATCCTCTCCACTTCCAAAGGTATCATGACCGACCGGGAGGCCCGCAAACAAAAACTCGGTGGTGAGCTCCTCTGTAAGGTGTGGTAGAGGTTGCGAGGGAATCTGGATCCGTTGAGGAGGGTCTTTAATGTCTCGTATTGGTAAACAACCCATTCAGGTGCCATCAGGCGTAAAGGTGAACCTCCGTGGTTTGGAGATTGAAGTCACCGGAACCAAGGGTACGCTGAAACGTGAACTTCCATCAGGGGTGATGGTGGAAGTTACAGATGGAAATATTGTGGTAAATCCGGAGGCTACGAGCGGTAAAAAGGCCAGAGCACTGCATGGCCTGGCTCGGACCCTGATCAACAACATGGTGGTTGGTGTAACTAATGGTTATACCAAAGTGCTGGAGATCAGCGGTGTTGGTTATCGTGCAGATGTTAGGGGCAACACTCTGCATCTGAGTCTGGGCTATTCACACCCTATTGAGTATAAATTGCCCAAGGGTATAGACGCTGAAGTGGACAAACAGAACCGCATTACTCTTAGCGGCATCGACAAAGAACTTTTGGGCATGACTGCTGCCAATATCCGTGACTTTCGTCGCTGCGAACCATACAAAGGTAAAGGAATCAGGTATGCCGACGAGGTCGTACGGCGCAAGGTGGGCAAAGCGGGAGTAAAGTAAGCTAGCGTTTAGCGATCAGCCGTCAGCTATCAGTTGCCTCGCTGACCGCTTAGAGTAAAAAGCTGATTGCTATATAGGTGAAAAAAATGGGATCGAAACTTAATCCTAGGCAGGAAGCGCGCCTTAAAAGAAAAAAACGAATAAGAAAAAAGATATCTGGAAGCCCGGAGCGACCAAGGCTAAGCGTCTTCCGCTCCCCTAAACATATATATGCCCAGGTGATCGACGACTTAAACGGTGTGACTTTGGTTGCTGCCTCCTCCTTGAATCTCGAAATTCGAGAACAAGAAAAGGTCAAGGGTAAGATCGAGGAGGCCAAACGAGTAGGCAAGATGATCGCCGACAAGGCCAAAGCGCAGGGGATCACAGCCGTGGTATTCGATCGCAACGGCTTTTTGTATCACGGCCGGGTGCGCGCTCTTGCCACGGCGGCCAGAGAGGCAGGCTTGGAGTTTTAGGAGCTGTCAGCTATCAGCAGTCAGCCCTCAGCAACTCAGAACTGATAGCTTATTGCTGAACGCTGACTGCTAAAAAAGGAGAGATTCCCTTGTACGAAATGGACGCAAAGGAGCTGCAGTTAATTGACAAGGTGGTGCATATTAGCCGTGTGGCCAAGGTGGTCAAAGGTGGACGGCGTTTTAGCTTCAGTGCCATCGTGGTAGTGGGTGACGGGCAGGGTTCAGTAGGAGCTGCTCTGGGAAAGGCGAACGAGGTGCCAGAGGCTATCCGCAAAGGTGTGGAGATGGCCAAGAAGAACATGTTCAAGGTACCTCTCATCAATAACACAATCCCCTATGAGATTCTGGGTAAGTATGGTGCAGCTAGTGTGCTGTTGAAACCAGCCTCTGAAGGAACCGGTGTTATCGCTGGTGGGGCAGTAAGGGCAATCATGGAAGCAGCGGGTGTGCACAATATTCTTACCAAGTGCCTGGGCTCAAACAATCCTCACAATGTAGTGAAAGCGACGATTGAGGGATTGAGCCTGCTCCGTAGCCCAGAGGAGATTGCCAAGAGACGTGGCAAGAATCTCGCAGAGATAAAGGCATAGACTCAAAGGCGCATGGCGCAGAGCGCTAAGCGCATAGCGTGAAGATATAGTAGATAGTAGTCTGGAGATACCTTGCAGTTACGCTTTGCGCTATGCTCTATGCGCTTTGCGGCATCTGAAGATAGAAGAGGCAGAAGGATGGCAAAGGAGATCAAAGTTAAACTCGTTCGCAGCTGGGTAGGAAGACCGGAAAAACATCGGAAGATTCTCAAAGGCCTTGGCCTCACCCGAATGCATAAGACCGTTACTCTTTATGACACGCCACAGATCTTAGGGGCAATTCGCAAAGTTAAGCACATGGTTGAAGTATCTGAAGCCTAGGCAATTGTGAAAGCTTAAATCAAACAGGATTAAGACAACGGGATAGAAATGAGACTGGATGAACTAAAACCTCCTCGGGGAGCCAAAAAGAAAGGTAGGCGAGTCGGGCGTGGGCCTGGCTCGGGACGGGGCACAACAGCTGGCCGCGGCACTAAGGGCCAGAAATCACGCTCAGGAGGGGGCGTGCCCCCTGGGTTCGAGGGTGGTCAAATGCCCTTGCAGCGGCGTCTTCCTAAGAGGGGTTTTCATAATCCCTTCAGAAAGGTTTTCGCCGAGGTCAACGTCAGAGATCTTGAGGTATTTGCTCCCGACAGTGTGGTGGATGAAGAGCTTCTCCGACAGAGAGGTCTGGTTAAAGGGCAATTTGCTGGCGTAAAGTTGCTTGGCAGTGGAGAGATCGACAGGCCGTTAACGGTGAAAGTAGACCGCTGCAGCGCCGGGGCGCGCCAGAAAATTGAGGCTGCAGGAGGCAAGGTGGAGGCAGTTTGAGACCCATTTCTCCAACACTCCAACACTCCAACATTCCAAGTGCGTAGAGAAACGGAGCACTAATGTTAGGTGGATTTCAGAACATAGGGAAGATTCCCGAGTTAAAACGCCGCATCTTGGCGACCTTTGCTCTGTTGGCGGTGTATCGAGTTGGTGTGCATGTGCCCACACCTGGAATCAATAGTGAGGCACTGCAGGCTTTTTTTAGCCAAGCGCAGGGTACTCTCTTGGGCCTTTTTGACATGTTTGCCGGCGGGGCTCTTAGCAACCTATCGGTTTTTGCCCTGGGAATTATGCCTTACATCAGTGCCTCGATTATCTTGCAACTGCTGACCGTTGTCATTCCTTATCTGGACCGGCTCAACAAGGAAGGTGAAGCAGGCAGGAAGAAGATCACCCAATACACTCGTTATGGTACTGTTCTCCTCAGCCTCATCCAGGGTTTCGGCATTGCCTTCGGCTTGGAAGGAATGAGCGGACCTGGAGGCGAAATGGTGGTCTTGAATCCGGGTTGGGGCTTTCGCTTAATGACAGTGATCACCCTCACTGCAGGCACAGCTTTTATCATGTGGTTGGGTGAGCAAATAACTGAACGGGGCATTGGTAATGGCATCTCGTTGATCATCTTTGCGGGAATCGTAGCCCGTATGCCGGCTGCAATCATCAACACCCTTCGGATGTGGAAAGCCGATACCCTTTCCACCTTTATGATTTTGATAATTCTGGTGATGATGATTGCGGTGGTGGCGGTTATCATCTTCGTTGAACGGGGACAGCGCAAAATTCCTGTGCAGTACGCCAAGCGTGTGGTAGGACGCAAGATGTACGGGGGACAGTCAACTCACTTGCCTTTGAAGGTGAACACCGCGGGAGTGATCCCGCCGATTTTTGCCTCCTCTATTATTATGTTTCCCGCCACCATTGCCAACTTTATCCAAATCCCCTGGATGAAGACAGTTGCCGATGCCGTAGCACCGGGCAGGCTGGTTTATAGTCTGCTCTACGTGGGCTTTATTGTCTTCTTTTGCTATTTCTACACGGCGGTGGTTTTCAACCCGGTTGACGCGGCAGAAAACATGAAAAAGTACGGGGGCTTTATCCCGGGTATTCGTCCGGGTAAGCGTACCGCTGATTACATTGATCGCGTTCTATCAAGGATAACCTTTGGAGGGGCTATATACGTCTCGGCAGTTTGTGTACTGCCCACCATACTAATACAGAAATTCAGGGTCCCCTTCTATTTTGGGGGTACGGCCTTGTTAATTGTGGTGGGCGTGGCCATCGATACGGTGGCACAGATAGAATCCCATATGTTAACTCGGCACTATGAAGGCTTTATTAAAAAGTCAAGAATGAAGGGTAGACGTTGATAGACGTCCTGTTAGTGCTTTGTTCCTGATACTGATCTTTGTAACCACTGGAGAGGGAGGGCATTATGAACATTATTTTGCTAGGGCCACCGGGAGCAGGAAAAGGTACGCAAGCCAAAATGCTCATTGACGAGTATCAGATTCCCCAGATCTCCACTGGGGATATTTTGCGAGCTGCGGTTAAGGAGGGCACTCCACTGGGTAAAGAGGCCAAGAGCTACATGGACAAAGGTGAGCTGGTACCCGATTCGGTAGTGATCGGTATCGTTGAGGAACGGATTCAGGAGTCCGACTGTGCGAAGGGTTACATGCTGGACGGTTTTCCCCGGACAGTTCCCCAGGCAGAGGCCCTGGACGAGATGCTGAGTAAACTGAGTGCGCAGATTGACCACGTGGTAAGCATCGAGGTGGCCAACGAGGAGCTGATCAAGCGTCTTACCGGCAGGCGCACTTGCCGCGAATGTGGCGCCGGTTACCATGTGATGTTTGATCCGCCAAAAGCGGAAGGTGTTTGCGACAAGTGCGGAGGTGAACTTTACCAGAGAGACGATGATAATGAGGAGACCGTGAGTTCCCGCCTCAATGTCTATGAGGCTCAAACCCTGCCGCTCATTGACTATTACAAGGTAAAGGGGAAAATAAGGCCCATCGACGGAGTGGGTGAGATCAAAGAGATCTTCGGGCGTATCACCACGGTGCTTTCTTAAAAGAAAGGATTGACCGGGGTAAGCAAGGATCCTAGTCGTTGGGGCCATTTTTAGCATTTGATTGCCATAGCAGAAGACGGACTGGAGATCCTCAATTAAGGTGGCCATTCCGATTTATGGCTGTGGATAATGCCAAATTGGAGAATCCAATGGCAAAGGAAGAAGCGATAGAGGTTGAGGGCACGGTGATAGAGCCTCTACCCAACGCCATGTTTAGGGTGGAGTTAGAGAATGGCCACCGGATCCTGGCCCATATCTCCGGGAAGATGCGCATGCATTTCATCAAAATTCTTCCTGGAGACCGGGTGACCGTTGAGCTGTCACCATATGATCTGACCAGAGGCCGCATTACCTATCGGGCCAAGTAACCGCGGTGAAGGCTGCAGGCAGCATTTGCCGTTCGAAGGCGGATGGATGGAGAACGCTTTATGAAAGTGCGGGCTTCAGTTAAGCGTATTTGTCGAAAGTGTAAGATTATCCGGCGTCACGGCGTTGTGCGTGTCATTTGTGAGAATCCCAGGCACAAGCAGCGTCAAGGATAATAACGGAGGGTAACCATTGGCACGGATTGCAGGCATCGATTTGCCCAAAAATAAGCGAATAGAAATAGCTCTTACCTACATTTACGGGATCGGGCGCACTACTTCGCAAAAAATTCTAGAAAAGGCAAGTGTTGACCTCAACACCAAGTCTGATCTTCTCACCGAGGAGGAAATTAACGCTATTCGTAGGGTCATTGATAGCGACTACAAGGTGGAAGGTGACTTGCGAACTGAGGTCTCCATGAACATCATGCGGCTAATGGATCTAGGCTGCTATCGCGGGCTGCGTCACAGGCGGGGAATGCCAGTGCGTGGACAGCGAACCCATACCAATGCCCGTACTAGAAAAGGACCTCGGCGATCCATGATAGGTCGACGCAAGAAGTAGGCAACTTGCGGCTCTGGGCCGCAAGTGGAATATTAGAATACTGGAATGGTCGGGAAATAGTTGGCAAAAAGGAAGAGCCACAAGACATTCTTAGGATGATTTGTTGTAGAGAGATTCCGACTTAGGAGGAGAAATGGCCAAGGCAAAAGGCAAAGCCTCGCGAAAAAAGAAGGAAAAAAAGAGCATCCAGAACGGCATTGCTCATATCCAATCCACTTTCAACAATACCATAATTACCATTACGGATATGAACGGCAATACAATCGCCTGGTCCAGCGCGGGCAGTCAAGGTTTCAAGGGCTCACGTAAGAGCACACCTTTTGCTGCCCAGCTTGCAGCAGATGATGCAGCGAAAAAGGCTCAAGAGCATGGGGTGCAGAATATCGAAGTTTACGTAAAAGGGCCGGGTTCTGGTCGAGAAGCTGCCCTGCGTGCACTTCAGGCAGCTGGCTTTAACGTTACGCTGATTCGTGATGTAACACCCATTCCCCATAATGGATGCCGTCCACCTAAAAGGAGAAGAGTATAAACAAGGAGGTTTACTTTGGCTCGATACACTGATTCAGTATGTCGCATCTGTCGACGTGAAAACCTTAAGCTATATCTGAAAGGCGATCGTTGCTACTCGGATAAATGTGCTTATGAAAGACGGAGCTATCCTCCGGGCCAGCATGGCCAGGGAAGAAAGAAGTTCTCTGACTACGGCATCCAATTAAGGGAAAAACAGAAGGTAAAACGGATGTACGGCTTGCTGGAACGCCAGTTCCGCGCCTATTTCCATAAGGCCGAAAGACAGAAGGGGGTTACCGGAACCAACCTGCTCGTTTTTCTGGAACGAAGGTTGGACAATGTGGTCTACCGCATGGGCTTTGCTAATTCCAGGTCCCAAGCCAGACAGCTGGTGCGTCACAATCACTTTTTCGTCAATGGCAAACGGGTCAACATTCCGTCCTACTTAATCAAAGAAAATGACACCATTGAGGTCAAAGAGAAAAGTCGCAACATTGTGCCCATTGCTGAGGCAATGGAGGCGGTGGCGCGGCGTGGGATCCCACAGTGGCTGGAGGTGGAAAAGGACAAGTTCAAGGGAACAGTCAAGGCATATCCGTCTCGTGACGAATTGACCATGCCTATCCAGGAACAGCTCATTGTGGAGCTTTACTCCAAATAGACTCCCACTCTGGCCGAGTTTGGTCTATTTGTTTTTCGGTACATCTCGTACCGCCGGCCAAAACGGGTTCTTCTAAAAGGAGTTAAAATGTACAGAAATTGGCGAGAATTAATTAGTCCAAAAAAGTTAGAACTAGATCCCAAAACCGCCTCGAGGTTCTTTGGGAAATTCGCCTGTGAACCGTTGGAGAGAGGCTTTGGCATTACCATTGGCAACGCCTTGAGACGCATCATGCTATCATCGCTACAGGGCGCCGCCATAACCTCCGTAAAAATAGACTCGGTGCTGCACGAATTCTCAACCATTCCGGGGGTTCGTGAAGATGTGACCGATCTCATTTTGAACTTGAAAGAGGTCCGGCTCAAGCTGCACGGTGAAGAGCCTAGGACAATAAAGGTGGATAAAGCAGGACAGGGCACGGTTACAGCTGGCGATTTCACCTGTCCGCATGAGGTTGAAATTATCAATCCAGAGCAACATATAGCCTCACTGTCCAAAGACGGCAGATTGCAGATGGAGATGCAAGTCAAGAGCGGTAAGGGCTACATGCCGGCAGAACGAAATGTGGAAGAGGACGCTGCCATAGGAGTCATTCCCATGGATGCGATCTTTTCTCCCATCCGCAGGGTAAACTATGTGGTAAGCCAGGCTCGCGTGGGTCAGATAACTGATTACGACAAGCTTACCATGGAAATTTGGACCGACGGCAGCGTGATGCCAGAGGACGCCCTCGCCTTTGCGGCAAAAATTCTGAAAGAACAGATGACCATCTTTATCAACTTCGACGAGGAACCAGAAGTTGAACCCAAAGAGGAAGAGGAAGAGGAACCAAAACTGAACGACAACCTTTTCCGTTCGGTGGACGAGCTTGAATTGTCAGTACGTTCTGCAAATTGTCTGAAGAATGCCAATATCCGACTCATTGGCGAACTCGTCCAGAAAACCGAAGCAGAAATGTTGAAGACCAAGAATTTTGGCCGCAAGTCGCTCAACGAGATCAAAGAAATTCTCAATGAAATGGGCTTGGCGCTGGGCATGAAACTCGAGAACTTCCCTTCAAGAGAGGAAATCGAGGCGAGAAAGGAACAGGAGTAGATGCGACACGGGAAGAGTGGAAGAAAGCTGGGCCGCACTTCCAGCCATCGACTGGCCATGTTTCGCAACATGGTGACTTCTTTGCTGGAGCACGAACGGATATACACCACCGATGCAAAAGCTAAGGAGCTCAGGCGCTGGGCTGATTGGATGATCACCCTGGGCAAGAGGGGAGATCTCCATGCAAGACGCCAGGCACTGCAAGTGATCCGTGATAAGGGTGTAGTTCACAAACTCTTCACCGACCTAGCTCAGCGTTTCCAAGCACGCAGTGGTGGTTATACTCGAACGGTAAAGGTAGGCTTTCGTCCCGGTGATGGCGCGCCTTTGAGCCTCATCGAGCTAATGGCAGGTGAGACCGAGAAAAAGAAGAAAAAGAAAAAGACCAAAACTCCGAAAGCTGCCAAAGTGAAACCACCAGAGGTTGAGGCTGCTCCAGAGGCTGAACCGGAAGAGGCTGTTGCCGAGGAGGTTGCTGAAAAGGAGAAAAAACCTAAAGGCAAACCGGCGAGAAAGGTGAAGGCTGAAAGGGCTGCAGAGAAGGAACCGGAGAAAAAGAAAAAAAGAAAAGTGACAAAAAAGAAGACAGCTGAGGCTCCAGCGCCAGATGAACCTGATAAGAAGAAGGGAAAAAAACCTGAGAAAGCGAAAAAGGCTGAAGCCGAAGAGCCGGTAGAAGAGGAAACTAAAACCAGCAAAGCTAAAGCGGAGGCAGCTGAAGAAGAATCGGCTAAACCTGCTAAGAAAAAAGAAAAAGATAAACCGGAAAAAACTGACGAATAGTAATCATACTACTTTTGAGGATAAAAACGGCAATCTCCCCCAGGGGTTGCCGTTTTTTATGACGCAGATTAAATTGTATGGTACACCACAATGAACACAATCAGGGCAAAGCGAGAAAAAGCGTGAACTGTAAATGGTAAACGGTGAATAGTTATGGAGCCAGGGCATAATCGGTTTACCGTTCACCGTTTACAGTTTACCAGGCGCTCTGCCTTAGCTGTTGGAAGAGATAATATGAAGGTAATAAAAATCGGTGGGGGCTGCCTCACAGATAGTGAAACTATCGTCCACATCCTGGAGTTGGTTGCTCATAGGGGGCAGGGCAACATTTTTGTGCTCTCCGCCTTGAACGGTGTCACCGACACCCTCATAGAGGGCATGAAGGGGGCCCTGGCCAGCGAGGACAATATTCCTCATCTCATCAGCCACCTGCGGGACAAGCACAGGTCGGTGGCTCGCCATCTTATCTCTAATTACAAAGACTATGAGGAGTTTACCAGAGACTTAGACAAGTCACTGAGTGAGCTCGAGCGTTACTACTACGGCCTCAATTTCACCCGGGAGATTACAGCACGATTGACAGATGTTATTAGTAGTTACGGCGAACGCTTTGCCGTTGAGCTTTTTGCTAGCGGGCTCAATTGCCGGGGCATTAATGCCACCTACTGTATGCCTGAGAAAATCGGTTTGTCCACGGACGGAAAATTCGGCGATGCTACAGCCAAATTGAGAAAAACATCCAAAAACTTACAGTTCCATCTGACCCCACTAATCAATGAGAGAATGGTTATCTTTGTTCCGGGATTCTTCGGAGTAAGTGAGCAAGGGGACATAACAACCTTTGGTCGTGGGGGCAGCGACTACTCGGCCGCAGTGGTTGCGGTGGCAATGCAAGCCGAGGTCCTGGAAGTCTGGAAGGATGTGGATGGTTTCATGAGTGCCGATCCTAAATTCGTCCCCGAAGCTCAGCTTATACCGATTCTTTCATACGAAGAGGCGGCAGAGCTTTCCTATTTTGGTGCCAAGATTCTTCACCCTCGGACGGTGGAGCCACTTAGGAAAAGTAAACTAAAGATAAGCATCAAGAACACGGTAAATCCTGACGGACCGGGTAGCCTGATCACGGCAAAAAGCCCCCGGCCAAAACACGTAATCAAGAGCGTGGCCCACGACACTGATATCAGCATCATAAAGGTGCATGCCTCGGGTGTTGGCGCTCGCCCTGGCATTTTGGCCTTAGTCGCTGGCAAACTCACTGAGAGCGAGATTAACATCAAATCGGTAGTCACCTCGCAAACCTGCATCAGCCTTTTGCTTGCCCGTGAGGACTTGGAGGCTGGATATCTAGCTCTGAAACACTTAAAGCCGAGACCATTTCGGCGTTTGGAGAGAGTTGATGATGTGGCCCTGGTGGGGATTGTAGGAGAAGGTTTGGCTCAGCGTAAAGGTATAGCGGCTCGCTGCTTTGAGGCGGTGGCCGGTTGCAACGTCAACGTGGAGATGATTTCCTTTGGTCCGTCCAGGGTGGCGCTCTATTTTTTGGTCAAAAACAAGGACTTGCACAGCGCGGTGAATGCTATCCACAGCACATTTTTTTCGGTGCCCCGCTGCCAGTAAGCCCATTTCCCCCATTCTGCCATTATTTGAATTTGCCCGGAGCAACGCTCCTTGACAAAGACTAGTATCTTGTGAGAAAGATAGCTGTAACAAGTTCAGGCCGAATATATACTGATTCAATCTTAAGGAATACCGTACGAAGATTTCTACTGGATCATCCAGCACCTAAATCCTGACAGTAGAGTGCCCTCCAGATTTCTTGAGAGAATAGTGACATTTGAAGTTGTTTTTTCCTGGAATCGAGGATTGGTTTGGTGCGATCTTAATGGTTAACCCGCTATTAAAGAAAAGGAGGATTAAATGAGATTTCTAAAGGTATGTGCAGTGGTGGTGGCGGTGGTCTTTTTAGCTACTGCGAGTTTGGCAATTGCCGGTGAAACCTTAGACTCTGTTAAGAAAAGAGGATATTTAATCGCCGGGGTGAACGGCGGTGTATTTGGTTTCAGCATGCCGGATGAAAAGGGTGTGTGGAAAGGCCTTGATGTGGATACGGCGCGGGCAATCGCCGCGGCAGTATTCGGAGATGCCAGCAAGATAAAGTATGTGCCCCTCACGGCTGTCCAGCGTTTACCGGCCCTGCAGGCGAAAGAGATTGATGTGCTCTGCCGCAACACCACGCAGACTCTGACGCGCGAGACCGCCAACGGTCTGAACTTCGCCCAGGTGAACTATTATGACGGCCAAGGATTCCTGGTGCCGAGAAAACTGGGGATCAAGAGCGCCAAGGACCTGCAGGGCGCTACAATATGCGTCCTCCCTGGCACAACAACCGAACTCAATGTGGCGGATTTTTTCCGGGCAAACAACATGAGGTGGAGACCAGTAGTAATAGAAAGTACTCCCGAGCTTGGCAAGGCCTTTTTTGCCGGCCGTTGCGACGTCTTGACCTCGGACCTTTCCCAGTTGGCCGCCCACAGGGCGACGTCTCCCAATCCCGCCGACTATGTGCTTTTGCCTGAGATTATTTCCAAGGAGCCTCTCGCCCCGGTGGTCCGCCACGGTGACGACCAGTGGTACGACATTGTCAACTGGACGGTGATGGCTCTGATTCAGGCTGAGGAACTGAGGATCAATTCAAACAACGTGCAGATTCAGCTCAAGAGCAAGAACCCCAGGGTCCAGCGTTTTCTGGGAGTAATTCCCGGCTTGGGAAA
>CP070689.1:2117303-2127824 GCA_020353155.1 Deltaproteobacteria bacterium
GGTAGTAGCCTCCTTTCACTACTAAGGGAAGCAAGGCCACCACCGCCGCCAGGGCGAGAAAAAAGATCCATTTCTTGCGGGTCTTTGACATCATAAAAGTCCGTGGTCCTGCAAGCTATACTCTCTTAATCTCTTCCTTGCCAAAAAGCCCTGTGGGTCTGATAAAAAGCACCAACAACAGTATAAAAAAAGCAAAGGCATCCTTGTAAGCAGATGACACAAATCCGGCACCAAAAGACTCTAGGGTCCCAAGTAGAAGGCCACCAACTACTGCGCCTCTCATGCTGCCGTAACCACCCAGTATTGCAGCAGCAAAGCCTTTGAGTGCTAACATGACCCCAGCGCTGTAGGACATGGTGGTGATCGGGGTAATGATGATGCCCGCCACCGCCCCAATCCCGCCGCTGAGAACGAAGGAAAGCAATGTCATGCGGTAGACTCCTATACCAATGAGAGCAGCTCCCCGCCGATTTTCAGCCACTGCTCTCATGGCTTTACCTACCATGGTCCTGCTGAAAAAAAAGCCTAGTAAAACAACCACCACCAGCGTGATTCCCAGAATCCAAAGCGTTTGAGGGAGGATAGCAGCTTGACCTAAGACCAAAGGTTCTTCACCGGAAAAAGGAGGCAAAGTCCGCGGGGTCTTACCCCATACATGCATGCCTATTTCTCGCATGGTGATGGAGGCACCCACGGTAATCATCACCAGAATCAGAATGTTGTTCGAGCGAGCCCTACGAATAGGTCCAATCTCCATTAACCAGCCTACTGCCATTACAGCTAACACCGCGAGGGGAAAGGCTAAAGGCAGCGGGAGTCCAGCAACCTGGGTGAGGCTGATCATAGTCATGGCGCCGAGCATAACAAACTCTCCCTGGGCGAAGTTGACAATGCCTGTGGCGTTATGAATAATCCCAAAGCCCAGGGCAATGAGGGCATATATACTGCCGCTAGTTAGTCCTGATACAAAGAACTGTGGGAGCTGAGACCAGATCATAGGTTTGAAATGCCTAAAATGTCTAAAGTGACTAAAGCGCCTAAAGTTGAAAGAGGGCAGTGGGGCTGACCTCAGTGAGGGCCAGGATAGAGATTTTTCAATAAGTCAGCAGGGCTCCATGAACAATCTGGCCCAAAAACAGAAAAGCCGTGAGCTTTATAGGCGCCCACGGCGATAATCTTGTGACCGGAATCAGTTCATGTGGGAGTGTGGGCGGACCTATCCTTGGAACTCCACCACCAAGGCCATGAACGATTCAGGTGCATCTGCTAACCTCTTGGAAACAGGAACCAAAGTCAATTTTGGTACATAGCAGACCGGTGGTTGCAGTGTCAAGGGAAATTCAGCGGCAAGAAGCATAGGGAATAGGGCATAGGGCATAGAGTGAGTAGCCAAAAGTCGGAATCCAGAATTCAGGAGAATTATCAAAACAACCGTCATACCCGCGAAAGCGGGTATTCAGTTGAGTCTGGATTCCCGCCTACGCGGCAATGACGATTCGAATGGTCTGACCTCCCACTACTGACCTCTAATATCTATCCCCGTCTCGCCGTTTCACCCCGTCGCCGGATCGGTTCGTTGGTTTCTCTCCGCCCCGCACAAGATCTTATGCGGTTCCTCATTAACTGCCAGACTTAGAACCTGATTCTCCTCCCGAAACATTAGTCGCTTGCTGACCATGTGAGCAATGAATTTCTCAAGCTGACTGGAGGCAAGGTTGGGAAACTTTTTACGGATCTGGCCCTGAGTCCGACGTATCTCACAAAAACGATAAATACCCCGTGAGTAGCCCTTGAGCCTAAAGGTCTCCATCTCGTAATTTCTGCTTCGCCGACGGATTAAGAGAAAGTCTCCCCCGTCACGATAGCCGAGCAGAGGAGCAGGGAAATGGTCTTTTCGTAGTGACTGATAGTGATTTTGCCAGCTGTCCAGTTCCCTGGCTACGGGCATCCAGAGTTTCTTTTGTTTGGTGCGATCGCCTATGTATGTTTTTATCATCAGGCAGAGGGAATCTGCCAGTGAGTCCGGTAGCAACTTTTTGTAGTGCGGGTGATTGGCTACTCTGCGGATGCCAAATTGTTCAGGGTTGAGATCCACCGGGCTATTTTGCCCCAGCCAGAAACGGACCTTACGAAGAGGTTGGTAAGGTAGGACAAACTTGAGATTGTTAAGGGTTTCCTCAACATCCTTGCCATCGATTGCTGGAAAACCGAGGATCAGGTTGGATAAATGCTGGATGCCCAGTTCCTCGCAGTGTTTCATGAGCTCTATGTTTTGGATAGCCGTGGTTCCTTTGTTTATTTTACCAAGGAGTCTGGTGCTCAAGGCCTCAACTCCAATCTGGACCTGATTGACCCCGGCTTTCCGCATCTTGATTAGATCACCACGTGAGACGGATGCCCTTAGTTCAGTAAAGATTTCGAAGCCCCGATTTAGATTGTTGATAGATTTGAAGAGCCCTCTGAGTTTACGGCTGTCGAGAATGTTGTCAACAAAGGAAAATTTCAGACTGGAGTGTTTTGTGGCCAACTCTTCCATTTCCCTTGCTACTTGAATTGGTTCTTTGCTCCTGTACCCCCGCCACTGCAAATTAAGATTGCAGAATTTGCAGGCGCGATCAACCGAGCCAGACTTTACTCTGTGCCACCAGCATCCTCGAGAGGTTTCCACCGGTAGATTGGGTATTAGATTGGACAAACGAGATTGACCTTTTAATTGCTCAAAATAGTCGCCGTAGTCTGGCACGGGGAGTTCTTTTAGGTTCGAAAGCTGTTTCAACCCACCCCCGGTCAGCTTACCCTTTTTATCCCGCCAAAACAGGCCAGCAGAGTCATCATCTTTAGAGTCGCCGTTGTTGATTCGATTAATTAAAGTTAGAAGTGGCAGTTCCCCCTCTCCGCTCACCACGAAGTCAATCTCGGGTGAGTTGGCGAGTAGCGAGCGGCCCAGTTCGCCGGCGCAACTGGATCCGCCAACCACTATGGGGCAATGGGGGTGATGCCTGCGAATCTCCCTAATCATGTAGAGAGATGAGGTCAGCTGGGAAAGACAGATAGAAAAACCGATGAGATCATAAGAAGACCAATGCAAATTGAGATGCTTTTTTTGGTGCAAGCTGTGAATTTGTTTGGAGATATTTTTAAGATCTGGAGGATCCTTTTTTCCTTTAGCACCATACTCTTTAATAAACAGATCAGTTATCTCAGGCCTTCTCTTCGGGTTTAACAAATAAGCGTATACCGACTCGGCCACCCAGGTTCGCTCGGCAATATCATTGTAGGCTTTGAGCCCCAATAAGTTGCCCACCTCGAGGTAAGGGTGGTAACAGTCAATCTTTACCTCTCCCGTGATGCTATTGATGAAACTCTTGAGGGTGCCTAGTTGTATGGAAGGTCGGTTGGCCAAGGGCCATGGCATAGATATTAGAGCGAGGCGGAATGCCGCCATCAGTAAGGTCTCTTCATCCAGACTAGGGCTAACTCCGCAGAGGGGTTGTATTTACAAAAACGCATTTCGGAGGCCTCATCCACTGATTGTTTCAGGGAGATAATCCGGTCGAAGTCGCGGTTGACCACGACCTGGCAAAATCCCATTTCCTCCTCTGCAGAGAGAAATAGAAGATCGCTGGGCAAGACGGACTTGGCCATAAAAGATATGTCGTCATCGAGGAGATCACTGCTGCAGATCCTATAGCAGGCTCCACAGTCGCAAGTATAGACATCGTCGAAGTCAAGAGGAACAGGGTGTTTTCTCTCACAAAAGGGGCAAACGATATTGAGGTGCATGGGGGAATCTCCGTAAAAGTTTTTCGCTTAAACCAGTGTAGCCAGCGTGCAAGCCTAATTCAATCGAGAAAAAGAAAGAAACGGCAGTAACCTAAGAGGGTTATCTATATCATAGATGCGAGAAATGTGGCATCATTTATTTTACTTTCTCTGTGACACTATTTTTTTTCCTACTAGGAGTTTACCCTTTTGACTCTTGCCGGACTCGGACTGCTTACAGAACACGGATTGTTTCTCCAGGTTTGATTTTGCCACCACGGATGACTCTCGCAAAGATTCCTTCTCTGGGCATAACACAGTCCCCTACCTGATGGTAGATGGCGCACCGGTCATGGCACTCTTTCCCTACCTGAGTGATCTCAAGCTCCGCTTCATTCCCCACTGCAAGCCGGGTGCCCAACTCCAGCTGCCAAATCTCGATGCCACTGGTGGTGATGTTTTCGGCAAAATCTCCGGGGGTTACATCTATACCTTTGTCACGAATTTTGGCGATACTCTCTATGGCAAGGAGACTCACCTGCCGATGCCAGTCCCCGGCATGAGCATCGCCTTCAACCCCGCTGTCTTTTAAAAGCTGGCACTCGGGAAGATTGCTTTTCTTCTGTCCCTTGCGGCGACTTGTAGAGACCGCCACAATTTGGCCTTTCACGATTCCAGATGAGTCTTTCATGTACTGGAAACTCCAATGAAATAAACTACGAGGTTGAGATGCTAACTGAACTGGCATGTTGGGTCAAGCAAGAAAGACAAACTGAGCTAAAGTGAACTAAAATGTCTAAAATGCCTAAAGTTGGAAGTATCGCAAGGGGTGGGTAATCATCTGTGATTATGTTATTTATAAAAGCCGGATTTGGGAGGTATCCAGTCAACATTCTGAATTCCCGATTCCTGAATTGATACTGTCTTGAGCCTTGCGCCAAATTGTTAACTGAGGAGAAATCGAATGAGAGACATCCCCGAAATACTGCGAATCCTGGACCAGACTTACCCCAAAGCAAAGTGCAGCTTGGATTTCAACAATCCCTTGGAACTTCTTGTAGCTACTGTGCTTTCAGCCCAGTGCACGGATGAGCGGGTGAACCAGGTTACCAAGAGTTTGTTCAGTAAATATAGAACCGCAGCGGATTATGCCAATGCTCCCCTGGAAGAGCTGGAAGATGACATACGGTCCACTGGCTTTTTCAGGAATAAAGCGAAAAGCCTGAAAAACTGCGGCGGCGCACTGGTTGAAGAGCATCAGGGTAAGGTGCCGGGCAGCCTGGAAGAGCTAGTGAAACTTCCTGGCATTGGTAGGAAAACTGCTAATGTGATACTGGGTAGTGCTTTCAAAATCCCAGGGATTGTGGTTGATACCCACGTGGGACGAATAACCCAAAGGATGGGACTTACCCGTGAGCAAGACCCGGTGAAAATTGAATTTGATTTGATGGAAATCATTCCTAAGGATAGGTGGACGGCTTTCTCGCACCAATTGATTCAGCACGGCAGGAAGATATGCAATGCCAGAAAGCCCAAATGTGCGAAATGTCCTTTGCTGGAACACTGCGACTACGGCCAGCAGGCCACTAGGCACTAAACACTAGGGACTAGGCACCAGTTCATTTGTTATCTCTCATTGGGCATTTGGATGATTGGCCATTTTAAGTTTAGCTCTCAATGAGTAATGCGAAATGAGAAAGGTGCTTATTGCCTACTGCCTAGTGACTAGTTGAACTAGAGCTCGGAGTTAACAGTAGCGCACAAGGAACCGAAGTTTTGAGGTGGCCAATGAAGGTGCGTGCCCTTGGTTTAATGTCCGGAGGTCTCGACAGCATGCTGGCAGTCAGGGTACTTCTAGATCAGGGAATCGAGGTAACGGGGATTACCTTTCAGACCCCGTTTTTTGGGCCTGAAGGGGCACAAAAGGCAGCTGATCAATTGGGAATAGCCCTGCGGGTGGTGGATATAGGAGAGGCCCACCTGGCGATGCTCAAAAATCCTAAGTATGGTTATGGCAGCCAGATGAACCCCTGCATCGATTGCCATGCCCTCATGCTTAAGACGGCCGGCAAAATCATGGAAGAAGAAGGCTTTGATTTGCTCGCTACAGGTGAGGTATTGGGGCAGCGCCCCATGTCTCAGAGGAAAGACGCTCTTCAGGCCGTGGAAAAGCTCTCCGGGTACGGAGGGTACATTCTCCGTCCACTGAGCGCCAGGTTGCTTCCTGAAACCATACCGGAAAGAGAAGGGAAGGTCGATCGCCAGCTACTTCTGGACATCCACGGAAGGTCTCGCAAACGGCAGATGGCTCTTGCCGCCCATTATTCCATTAAAGAATATCCCAGTCCCGGTGGAGGATGCATTCTTACCAAGGCAGGTTTTGCTGACAGGTTGAAAGATCTTTTGGCCACCCAGGAAAATGTGGGGCTTCACGAGGTGGAGTTGCTAAAATGGGGTCGTCATTTTAGGCTTCCCGGGGGCCAGCGTCTTGTGGTTGGGCGAGTGCATTCAGACAACCTTAAGCTACAGGAGTTGGCGCGCGAGGAAGATCTGCTTTTGAGGGTCAAGGGAATTCCGGGCCCAACAGGCATCATTGCTGCCATGGCGGGGGAGCAAGAAGTGGAATTGGCGGCGCGCATTGTGGCAGCGTACAGCGATGCCGAGTCTGGTAAGGAAGCCATACTTGAGGTGTCGGGAAAGGAAGAAATTGAGCTTACAGTCAGCACTCCTCCGAAAGAAGAATTCCGCCAACTGCTAGTCTAACGTCCGTTGTCAGTCGTCAGTTGCGCTAAAGGCATAGGGCATGGAGCATGGGGCATCGGGCATAGAGTAAGGAGTCAGGAGTCAGAATCCAGAATCCAGGAGATAAGGAATCAAGATTGAATTCCCTGCAACCTCAGGCATTTTCGCCGTGTCTCCGTGCCGCCCTGCAGTGCCTAGTGCTTAGTCCCTAGTGCCTAGTTTAAACGACTGCCCTCTGCCAGCTGGTAAATGCCCCGTGCCCTATTTAATCAGCTTCTCACCCGTCTCTTGCTCCCAGAGTTCCCCTAACCTGCCAGTCCGATAACCTTCTAAATCAAGGGTCACGGCAACATAACCCAAAGACTTGAAATGGGCCACCAGACGGTCACGTAAACCCATGTCGCTGAGCCTGGCAATCTCTTCGGGTGACAGTTCAATGCGAGCCGTGCCCTGGTGTTCTCTCACTCTGACCAGGTTAAAGCCCTGGTCAAAAAGAAATCCTTCAGCAGATTCCACCCTTGCTAGAGATTTTAGATCAAGAACCGTTCCGTAGGGAATTCTCGAAGCCAAGCAGGCCATGGGCGGGAGATTCCAAGAAGACAAACCTAATTTCTTACTGAGAATACGGACCTGATTTTTGCTGAGACCCGCCTCGGACAGAGGACTCTTTATACCCAGCTCGACAAGGGCACGATGTCCAGGCCGATGGTCACTTGCATCAGACAGCTGAGTGCCTTCAACAAGGTAAGGAATGGACATCTTGTGGGCTTCTACAAGTCCTTGAGAGAAAACCTGTTTTTTGCAGTGGTAGCAGCGATCAGGCTGGTTTGCCCTAATTGCCTCGCTGGCAAGTGGATCCATCTCGAGAAGTATGTGTCTTATTCCCCTTTCTTCGCAGAAGCGAGAGGCACGCTGAAGTTCTTGGCGCGACACAAATGGTGAGACAAAAGTTATGGCCTTCGCCCTCTCTCCCAAGACCTCATGGGCAAGGTGAAGGAGAAAACTACTGTCAACGCCCCCGGAGAAGGCTACCAGCACCGAGCCAAGGTCGCGGAGGATGTTCTTCAGTCTATCAAGGTGTTCGTCCAAAGGTCTTTCTCCGTGCCTACCGAGTGCCACCTAAGAGGCGACGCGGCGAGGGGGTGAAGCGGCGATGATTTAATCTTTATTAGAACAAATCTATTAGGACTGATCAAATATTTCTTCGTCTCCCCGTCTCCCTATCTTCATTTAGGCAGTGGGTAGAAAATGCTGCGGTTCTCCCAGGAGAAACTTTCCTTGTCTGATCCACCTCTTCAGAATATCGGCAATCTCCCTGGCTCTTGGTATGCTGGAAAGTGGCACGGATTGAACCTCTCTACCATTGAAGCGGAAGGATCCCCTTTTTAGTTCACCATAACTCACCTGGCCTACGGTCTTGCCCGTTCCTTTAGGGTAATCTTCGCTGTAATCCACGATGGGGGCAAAAAGTTCTTCGTCCGCAACCGCGCAATAACGGGCCATCTCCTCGTCGAGTATGGGGATGGGAATTCCCAAACCAACCGCCAGGGAGCAGCCGTAGCCGAGTATGCTCACTCCGAACAACCACCGAGGCTGCATCTGTTTGAGGTCTCCTATAACCATGAGAGTGCCGGCGGGCCTCAGAGGAGTATTGTTGGGGGCTCGGTCCACCTGCGGCAGGTGCTGTGTGCCGGGCCAGGCAACGTATCCTTGAGCGCCACCCAGAAAAATGCGCGTCCCCAACCCGACGGTGCGATAAAGGGGATCGTTGAACAGGGGACTCAACTGGCCGGAAGTGGAATAGTTGGCGTTGGCCCCATTTGGTTTGAGAACACCCATATAGGTAAAGATCGTCTTCTTTGAGAGGTTAATGCCGCAGTTGTAGTTTTGGTAGCCGTTTCTTGGGTTGCACAACAGGGCATAGTTTAGCTTTTTAAGGGTAACTTTCTTTTCATACTGCCGCCGTGGATAGCAATCAGTACCATAGGCTTCTGCTCTCAGTTTGACAGATTTTCCAGCCACCAAATCACTTATTACGTGGCCACCGCCATATTCAAAGGCACCCGGATGAATCTTGTTCAAGGGATCGTCCTCGTTCGGCTCAGTAGCACCTATATAAATATCAAGGGCAGCAATCCCGGCGTAGGCGGGAACATCGTTGAGCCAGACCTTGGCGGCCTTTATAGGCGGGCTCACCGGACCAAAATTGATAAAAGCGCCAGAGGAACACATGGGTGCAAAGGTGCCGGTGGTTACCACGTCCACCTGTTTCGCGGCCTTTACCTCACCCTTCTTCCTGACGATATCAATCATCTCCTCGGCAGTAACCACCACCGCCTTACCCTGCCTTATCTTCTCATTGATTTCCTGAATTGTTTTATTAACCTGAAACCTCGCCATGGTTACTCCTAGATTTTCGGACTTTTTAATACTTCATAAGTGTTTATTCAGAAACTCAAAATATCCCCTCCCCCTTGACGGGGGAGGGATAGGGAGGGGGTGATCCCCCCCTTTACTGCCTTTCCCACTTTTCTCGCATGTCCCGCTGCTCGAAGCTATGCTCTATGCCTACTGGATTCTGGCTACTGACTACTATTATTTAGCCTCCCGTATCTTCTCCGCCAGTACCTCAGGCAACGCTCTCGCTTTCCAAGTATGATCTATGGCCACAATAGTGGCAGTTCCTTCAGCCAGCAATGCGGTCTCCGGTGGTCGGTAGAAGCGGAACTGGAAAACTATGACCTTCTCTTTGATTTCCTTCACCGAAGTCTCTACCTCGAGCAGTTCACCGTAACGTGCCGGAATTAGAAAGCGGCAATCCGCCGCCACTATAGGTAGGCCAAATTTCTCTTTGCGGTTGCGAAACATAGTCTCGGGAGGCAAGCCCAGATTGCGCAGAAATTCTTCGATGCCGCGATGGCAGTAGCGAAAATAGCTGACAAAGTAAACAATGCCATAAGGGTCAGTGTCACCAAAGCGAACACGCACTTGGGTCTTGTTGCTCAGCATAATACACCTCCTCCCGTTTTATGAGTGATATGGGCAAGGTTCTACTCTGATCTTATAAGGGAATAAAAGAAAAAAATCACGAACTATTTTTTGGCTTGACAAAATCCGGCTTCAAGTTATGATTGGAAACAAATTCAGTTGTTTAATACTGTTTTCTACGCGTTTTCTACAATCACAAGCTTCTCAATCCTTCGCAGAAGCGTACCTGTTACATCAGAACAACAGAAGGGTCTAACTCGAGTAGATAACTCGGTTTCTATAGTTGTCGTTGCACCTGTTTTCTAGTTCTAGCGGAAGCAGCGACACGGCCAAATTCGCGAACTATCCTGAGAGTAATCTGTTTCTCCAGAAAATCTAAGTTCTGGTAGCAAGCAGTTTCTATATCTGGCAAGCAGGCCAGCGCATTTTTCCACCAAGATAGCCGAATATTATTATTTGATGATCGCGTCTCTTACGTGAGGATGACATTTCCAGTTCCTCATGACCGGGCAATTCTAGCCAGTGGCCAGGTCATTGAGGACAAAAGCGCACTCTGTGTTCTATTCCTAAACCTACTTGGCTTTACTCATAATTTAAAGGAGGTGATATCAAACCAGTCTATCGCCACTGAAAAATGTGGCTCAAACGACTTGCCGACTGGTAGAGCAGAAACCCTAAAATAGAACAAACCAACCATTGGGCCCCGTGATTTTCCTACCTACTTGGGGCTGAGGTTCTTATTAAAGCTCTAACCAGATCGCAGTGAGAAAGGAGGTGGTAATTTACAGCGAGGAGGGTTTATCGGCAAACCTCTAAAGCTAGATTAAGGAGTGTACAGCAAGTTTGGAGATAATACTGCTGAATCGGAGGTTAAAACATGCCAGAAAAAAAGGACATTGAAATAAAAAGCAGGGCCGACACCATAGGTCTGATGGACCTGGATGTAAGGCCCTACCCAGTCACACCGCCGCCTTCCTACGAGGAAGTCAAACCGACGTACGAAAAAAGGAAGGCGCTGGAATTCTGTGA
>CP070689.1:2127924-2137635 GCA_020353155.1 Deltaproteobacteria bacterium
TGAGATTTACCGGACTGTCTCCTGATAAGCAACTGGTTGAAATCGTAGAATTGTCGGATCATCCCTGGTTTCTGGGTTGTCAGTTCCACCCCGAATTTAAATCCCGACCAATGGATCCCCACCCTCTTTTCCGAGATTTCATCAAGCACTCTCTAGAAAACGCTATTCAGCGAGGCAAATCCGACGCTGCATGAAAGGTTAATGATGCCAGCCATTGTTTTGGATCCATTCACGATTGGCGATGGTCGCCTGTTTTTTATAGCCGGGCCATGTGTAATAGAAAGTGGGCAGGCTACTTTGGCCATAGCCGCAGACCTGAAGAAGTTAGCCGACAAATGGCAGCTTCCTCTAATATTCAAGAGTTCTTATGATAAAGCAAACCGCACCTCCCACAGGTCATTTAGGGGTCCGGGCCTAGAAGAGGGGCTAGAGATTCTTGCCACAGTTCGGCGGGAATTCAATTTGCCTGTGCTCTCCGATGTACACTCAGTTGCAGAGGTAGAACAAGCGGCAAAGGTTCTTGACATTCTTCAAATACCAGCGTTTTTGTGTCGTCAAACTGATCTGATAATGGCTGCAGCAGGAACGGGAAAACCGGTGAATGTGAAGAAAGGTCAGTTCATGGCTCCCTGGGACATGACCAACGTAGTGGCTAAACTTCACGCCCAAGGCAACCGCCAGGTGCTGCTCACCGAACGGGGCACAACCTTTGGCTATAATAACTTGGTTGTGGACATGCGCTCCCTCCAGTTCATGAGGGAGCATGGACTGGTCGTATTTGACGCCACTCACAGTGTTCAGTTACCTGGAGGGGCTGGTGAAAGCTCTGGAGGAGATCGGCGTTTTGTGGAAACCTTGGCGCGAGCTGCAGTGGCTGTGGGTGTCGATGGAGTCTTTTTGGAGGTTCACCACGACCCTGAGCAAGCACCTTGCGACGGTCCCAACTCCCTCCCTGTTGATCATATGGAGGATCTCGTGCGGGTCTTGCTGGCAATTCATGATGCGGTCACTGCTCAGGCCGGGGAGAAGGGTTCCAGGACAACGACAACCACGAAGGACACAAAGAACACAAAGAAAAATTAGTACATGTGAACATTTTAAATTTGCACTATTTCCTTTGTGAACTTCGTGCTCTTTGTGGTTGATTCTACAGCTGTCCCTACTACTTCATCAGGAGATCCAGAGGTGGAGTTTTTGACCAGTGAGGAAGAGGTTAGAGAACGGGCAGCTCGGATTAAACTGTTAATTTTGGATGTGGACGGGGTGCTCACCGACGGCGGCCTAATTTGGCATGCTAATGGTCAGGAAAGTAAAGTTTTCCACGTCCACGACGGCCATGGCATTCGTTTGCTCCAGCGGGCTGGGATAGAGGTGGCCTTGCTTACAGGTAGGAAATCGCAAGTGGTCGACGACCGTGCTCGTGATCTAGGGATTAAGCTTGTGGTGCAGGGAAGCAGAAACAAGTTGGCTGACTACGAGGAGATTTTGCAGGTCCGAGCGTTTGATGACCACAGTGTGGCCTACGTGGGTGATGATCTGGTAGACGTTCCCGTGTTCAAACGGGTGGGGTTGGCTTTGGCGGTTGGGGATGGCGCCTCGCATATTCTTCCCTATTGTCACGCCAGCACCCAAAGCAAAGGTGGCCGGGGGGCAGTGCGAGAGGTCTGCGAATTCTTGCTCCAGGTTCAGGGGAGGTGGGAGGAGACTACTGCGGTATACTTCAATCCTGAAATTACATAATTTTTAAGCTGGAGATAAAAATGTAATCTGTTGTAATTATTAATATTATTATTTTTTTTGCTGTTACAACGGGCTTTACACTGTGTCAAGGGCTATGGTATATGTGAAAACAGCCATGCTTGTCGAGGGCAATGGGCCCAGAAGTTGCATAACAGAGTTAGGAGAGTCTCAATATTTGGAGCTGAGAGTTGATGGTCAAGCAATTTTGGCAACGTATCCGTTTCATTCGATGGCTCCTTTTCCTCGCTATGGCTGCGGCTGTTATAGCGATCTTAGCGGGATTAAAGGTGCGCTCGGCAAATGAAAGCCTACCGGCCATTGCAGCTGAGTTGACCAGCAAGGATGGCAATCTAACTCTGAACAATTTTGAATACCGCGACGTCAAGAAAGGGAATGCTCGCTTGACTGTGTGGGCAGACACGGCGACATACTTTGAGGACAGAAAAGAAACTGTACTTGACCAGGTCAAGGCAATATTTTTCCTCAAGAACGGTGGCCAGGTTGAGTTGCTGGGGGAGAGGGGAGTTTTGCACACCGACACCAACAACATGGAGATAAGCGGCAATGTTGGTGTAACTTTCGGCAAGGACTACAAACTAACAACAGATCGCCTTCTCTATAATCGAGACAAGGAGTTGATCTATACTAATGAGCAGCTCGTCCTCAAAGGACCGGGGCTCACAACGAAGGGCCAGGGCATGCGGCTCGAGATAGAAAAAAAGTCTGTGAGTATTTTGCGTCACATGGGGACCAGCCTGGAGGGGGTCAGCCCTTTTACTGAAAAAAAACGGAGAGTATCGTAGCTGTCAGGCACAGGCTTAATTGTGTGAATAATCTAGTTGTCAAAAAATGCAAAACTTACGCTTATTCAGTTATTGTCTTGGCCATTATGTGGCTCCTGTTCAGCGGGCTCAGTCAAGGACAGACAGCGACGCCAAAGGATGCCCCTGTCCACATAGTAAGCGATAAGCTTGAAGCCTACCAGCAGCAACAGAAGGTGATCTTCATCGGTAATGTGGTGGCGAAGCAGGGGGAACTTACAATCCGGGGAGACCGGATGACCATTTTTTACCTGGAGAGGGAGAATCCCCAGCCAAATGAAGAGGGGCTAGCAGGGAAAGTTGATCGGATAGAGGTTGATGGTGGCGTTCACATTTCTCAGAAAAATATTGTAGCCACCGGAGAACATGTTGTTTATTTTAACGAGGAAAATAAAATCATCCTCACTGGTAATCCTAGGGTTGAACGAGGCAAAGACTCTATTCAAGGAGAGAAAATCACCCTTTTTTTAGACACCGAAAAAAGTGTGGTCGAGGGAGGGCCAACTCAGCCTGTGGAAGCGACCATTTACAGTTCTAGCAGCGGAGGTTCTGTTGACGGAGCCAGCAATAAGGGAAAGTGAAGAGAGGGAGAATACCGAACCACAGTTGGGTAAACTGGTTGCTACCGATCTGGTAAAGATTTACCGCAAACGGCGCGTGGTGGACAAAATAAGCCTGGAGGTGAACCGGGGTGAAATTATAGGTTTACTAGGTCCCAATGGAGCGGGGAAAACCACCACCTTTTACATGATTGTGGGGCTAATCCGCCCGGATGGTGGTCAGATATTTCTGGATGGCAAGAATGTCACCTCTCAACCCATGTACCTCCGAGCTCGCGAGGGGATCACTTATCTCCCTCAGGAGGCATCTATTTTTCGCAAGTTGACCGTGGAACAAAACATTATGGCCATACTCGAAACTATGGGTCTCAGCCGGGAGGAAAGACGAGAGCGACTCTCAGAACTTTTAGATGAGCTAAATGTTGGACACCTTGCTCGCAGCAAGGGATACTCTCTGTCAGGGGGTGAGCGGAGACGGGTAGAAATCACTCGAGCCCTGGTGACCTCTCCCAGCTTTCTCTTGCTGGATGAGCCTTTTGCTGGTATTGATCCATTGGCGGTTATTGACATTCAGAAAATTGTCGCTCAGTTAAAGGAAAAGGGCATTGGGATTCTGATATCCGACCACAACGTGCGGGAAACCCTCAAGGTCTGTGACCGCGCATACATAGTAAATGAAGGTACTATTTTAGAAGAAGGAAACCCTGACCAGATTGCGTCGAGCCAGCGAGCTCGTCGCATTTACTTGGGAGAAGAATTCACTCTCTAACCTTACGCGGTAACCATGGCAATAGAACTTAGACAGCACTTAAAGCTCGCACAACAGTTGATCATGACCCCCCAGTTGCAGCAGGCAATCAAGCTGTTGCAGCTTTCCCGCTTGGAGTTGCTGGAAACCATAAGCGAAGAACTGCAAAGTAACCCACTCTTGGAGGAGGGCCAGGAAGCTGGACCCGAATCAGAAGAGCGGCCAGAGCAGCCTGAACCTGCCAATCGTGAAGCGAATGTCTCTGAGGTTACCATAGATGAGAAGCCCAAAGAAGATTTCGACTGGGAGGAATACTTAGGAGAATACACCTCTGGACCCCGGGTGCGGGTAGAGCGCGAAGAAGCTAGGGAACTACCGGCCATAGAAAGCCGTTTGGTCAAGAAGCCCTCCTTAGATTCCCATCTGCTCTGGCAACTACACCTTTCAAATGCAAGTGATGAGCAAAAAGATGTGGGTACCTTGATTATTGGTAACCTCGATCGAGATGGATATTTGCAGGCTACCTTGGCTGAGATTGCTGAGATGGGTGGGTGTGATGAGTCTTGTGTGGAGGAGGTGCTCCATCTGATTCAGGATTTCGATCCACCGGGGGTTGCCGCAAGGGACCTGCAAGAGTGCCTACTCATTCAAGGAAAGAACCTACAGCTCGAAGATGACTTGGTTATCAACATCATTACAAATCATCTGCATGACTTGGAAAATAGGAACTACCACAGCATTGTCAAAGCCACGGGCAGGAAGCCGGAGGAGATCAAAGAGGCAATTGATATCATAACAGGGCTAGACCCCAAACCCGGCAAGCAATACGACGAGGAGGAAATCCAATATATCAGCCCAGATATATATGTACATAAAGTGGACAATGAATTTGTCATTCTCCTAAACGAAGACGGCATGCCGAAACTACGGATAAGCCCTTTTTACCGCGAGGCTTTGAGTAAGGATGGTAATGTTACAGATCAGGCAAGGGAATACATCCAGGGCAAGTTGCGTTCTGCTGCTTGGCTTATCAAAAGCATCCATCAGAGACAGCGCACCATATACCGAGTGGCTGAGAGTATAATAAAGTTTCAGCGCGATTTTTTTGATAAAGGCATTGCCCACCTAAAACCTTTGGTTTTGAGAGACGTAGCCGAAGATCTGAGCATGCACGAGTCCACCATCAGTCGTGTGACCACCAATAAATACATGCACACGCCTAGGGGTGTGTTTGAGCTGAAGTATTTCTTTAACTCATCGATAAGCAGTTTCACCGGTGGTGCCGTGGCCTCCGAGAGTGTGAAGGAAAGAATACGGCAGCTTGTCGCCAACGAAGATCCGCAAAAACCCTACAGTGATAAGGCCATTGTTGAGAAGCTGCGGGAGGAAAACATCGACATTGCCCGCAGGACTGTAGCCAAATATCGTGAACTGCTGGGCATATTACCCTCCAATCTGCGTAAGCAGCCAGTGTGGGGGACTAAGAAAAGAAAAAAGAAGTAAATAACAAGAAATGCTAAATCCGAAGTACGCAATTTTCCTTCGGACCTCCATCCTTTGATTGGGTCCCCAGTTTCGAAACAAAGCCAAGCAAGGATGTGAGAAGTGAGATATGAGATGTGGGATAATAAATCCCAGAAAAAAAGAGTGAATCTCACATCACAAATCCCACATCCCACATCGGATAATAGGATTTGCCTAGAAGTGACATTGTCTTTCAGTTAAAATGGACATCGCCCCTAAGACGCCGCAAATAGGGAGGCTGCAGATGCAGATTTCGGTTACCTTCAGAAAGATTGACGCATCAGATACCTTACGTAATTATGCTCAAGAAAAACTTTATCGCATCAAGAAATACGTGGAGGATCCCATTGAGGCCCATGTTGTCCTTTCAGTAGAAAAATTTAGGCATATAGCTGAAGTAAGCATCAATGCCAACGGACTTCGCATCAATGGGCAAGAAGAGACTGGCGATATGTACTCTGCCATCGATATGGTGGTAGACAAGGTTGAATCCCAGATCAAGAGATACAGGGAGAAACTGAAGAAGAGGAAGAGCGACGGCGGAACAAAGCCCTTAGTGATGAAGATGAATATATTGGCCGGCGAGAGTTTTGAAGAGGCCCAAAGACCTCAGATCATCAAGACAAAACAAATTCATGCCAAGCCTATGGATATAGACGAAGCTGTAATGCAGCTGGATCTTGCCAACAGCGAATTTTTGGTGTTCACTAATGCTAAGACCCGGAATATCAATGTCATCTATAGACGTAAGGATGGTAATTTCGGCCTTATAGAGCCAGAGAGTTAATAGGGTTGGTGCGTGGGAATGAAAAAATAGTTTCTAAGCCCCGCAGAAAAGAGGTTTCTTAAGAGCGTTGATGAAAATATTAGACATCCTGAACAAAAATTGCATCATCCCAGAACTTCGCTCCCGGACCAAGAAAGAGGTCCTGGAGGAACTAACGGAAGTGTTGTCAAATTGCAAGGCCAATTTGAATAAAGAGGCTCTCGTAGAGGTACTACTTGAGCGTGAACGGCTGGGCAGTACGGGAATCGGTGACGGCATAGCTATCCCGCACGGGAAGATTCAGGATCTCGACGAATTGATCCTCTCATTTGGGCGCAGCACCCAGGGGATTGAATTTGATTCCATGGACGGCAGGCCAACCCACCTGTTTTTCTTGCTAATAGCTCCGGAAAACTCCGCCGGTATTCATCTGCGCGCCTTAGCAAAGATATCCCGGTTGCTCAAAAGTGCTCACTTCCGCCAGAGGCTTTTGGAGGCCGGAACCATAGAAGAACTTTTCCTTGTAATTCAGGAAGAGGATAAAGAGTTCTGACCGCAGCGCACTCCGGCCTATTTTACTGCTCCTGTAAGCCTTACCTCGCCACTTTGAGCATCTAATCGCGTAATATACGGTTCCCATCAACACACGGGTATTTTTTCGCCACAAAGTGGACAAAGAGCAGATCTAAACTGGAGTATTGGGGTACTGGAGTACTGGAGCAACTCGATTGTAGATTTGGGAATGCGGAATGCGGATTTTGGACTTCAAATTGAAGACTTTGATTTGCGGTTTATTTTTTCAATCCGAAATCCGAAATCTGAGATCCGAAATTACCGTTACTTCACTACTCCAACACTCCATAACTCCATGCATTATTAATCACAGGCAGCAGTACTTATAGGGGTGACCGTGAGCGAAAAAGGGAAGGATAGAGGACACAGAAGATTGAAAGTAGTTGTGGTTACCGGGCTCTCTGGGTCGGGGAAGAGTACAGCTATAAAGGCATTCGAAGATCTTGACTATTTCTGCGTTGACAATCTTCCGGTTGTATTATTGCCAGAGTTTCTCAATTTAAGAGAGAAATCCTCCGAAGACCTCTATCACATCGCTCTGGGCATGGATATTCGTGAGCGGAGTTTTCTGGAAAGTTACCCTAGAGTCTTTAGCACGCTGCGTGAGAGGGGCACCAATCTGGAAATTCTCTTCCTAGAGGCAGCTGACGAGGCCCTCCAGCGCCGCTTCAGTCAAACGCGGCGCAAACATCCCCTGGTGGGAACTGGGACCGTGCTGGACAGAATCAGGGCTGAACGTGAGCGACTGAAGGATCTCAAGGGGATGGCCACCCGGGTGATCGATACATCAAACCTCAATGTGCATGAGCTCAAGCGGATGATATCGAGACTGTACACGGTCTACCCAGAAGACGATACCCTTCACGTGAATGTGCTGTCTTTTGGATTCAAATACGGTGTGCCAGCGGAAGCAGACATTGTCATGGATGTGAGGTTCCTGCCTAATCCTTTTTTTATCAAGGAGCTAAGAGACTTGAATGGCACCCAAGATCCGGTAATTCGATTTGTCATGCAACAGGGGCATACACAAATATTTTTGGATAAATTTACTGAGTTGGTCAACTATCTCTTGCCACGTTATAGAGAGGAAGGTAAAAACTATCTAACTATCGCGGTGGGATGTACCGGAGGGAAACATCGATCTGTGGTCATCAGCGAGCAGCTTAAAGTCCAGCTGGCAGGACTAGGATATCCGGTAACGGCAGGTCACCGCGATGTGGAGGTGGATTGAGGCTTAAGATTTCGGATTTAATCTATATAATGCTCTCTGTTTATCTCTTGTTCTGTAGATATGATTAACTAGTTTTACTGACTTGTAGGAGTTAACTGATGGTGGGAATGTTGGTGATTACGCATCAGCGGCTGGCAGAGGAGTTCATAGCCACCGCTGAACTGATTGTGGGTAAAATAGAGAACTGTGTTGGACTATCTCTAGACCCTGATCTGCCTGTGAACGATCTGCGGCGACAGATTGACGAGGCAATGGATAGAGTAAACGACGGCGATGGTGTTATAGTCCTAACGGACATGTTTGGGGGTACACCTTCCAATTTGAGTCTGAGTTTTCTGAACGAGGAAGGAATCGAAGTCGTAACTGGGGTGAATCTGCCTATGCTCCTCAAGTTAGCGCAGTCGCGGGAGGGGCATAAAGTGGATGAATTGGCCAGAATCATAAAGGATTATGGTCGACGAAGTATCTCGTTGGCAAGTGAGATTTTAGACCAAGAAGTGGGGTGATAGAATTCCGGGCATGGCCGGAAGGAGAGCCGGCACGGGTTCGCTTGATCGTCTACACCTGGTAAGCAACAACAGTAATCTCTCGAGGAGGATAGGAATATGGCTGTCAAAGTTGGAATCAACGGTTTTGGTCGTATTGGTCGCATGGTGATGAGAAGCATTATCCAGCGCAAGGTGGGAGTCGAGGTAGTGGGCATAAATGACCTGAGCGATCCGGAGGAGTTGGCTCATCTTCTACGCTATGATTCCGTTCACGGGCGGTTCGACCCTCCCGTGGAGGTCAAAGGCGGGAATCTGGTCATAGGGGGTAAGGAAATACATTGCACCCAGATCAGGAACGTAGAAGAACTGAAATGGAAGGACTTCGGTGCGGACGTGGTCTTGGAGTGTACCGGGCTATTTCGGGATAGGGACTCCGCTGCCAAACACTTAAAAGCCGGAGCTCGCAAAGTGATCATCAGTGCACCAGGTAAAAACGTTGATGCTACCTTTGTAATTGGGGTAAATGAGCAAACTTACGATGGAGCCAATCACCATATTGTTTCCAATGCCTCCTGCACCACTAATTGTCTAGCACCAGTGGTTCGGGTCCTCCACGATTCCTTTGGTATCGAGCATGGATTGATGACAACCATCCATGCCTACACCATGGGGCAGAATCTTTTGGATGGACTGCACAAAGACAGGCGTCGGGGGCGGGCTGCTGCCCTTTCCATGGTTCCCACAACCACTGGAGCGGCGGTGGCAGTGACCCTGGTCATTCCAGAACTGAAAGGCAAAATGGACGGTATGGCCATTCGCGTCCCAACTCCCAATGTCTCAGTAGTTGACTTTGTGGGACGGACAAGTCGCGATGTGTCCAAGGAAGAGGTAAACAAGGCTTTAGAAGATGCGGCCAACGGTCGACTCAAGGGCATTCTAGCCTACAGCACGGAGCCGTTGGTTTCTACAGATTTCAACACCAGCTTTTACTCCTCTATAGTGGATGCAGCCCTTACCAGTGTGATTGATGGTCGTATGGTCAAAGTCTTGAGCTGGTATGACAATGAGTTCGGTTACGCTAGTCGGTTGGCTGACCTGGCCGTTTATATTGGTGAGAAGTTATAGTCCAGCTGGCAGCTTACAGCGGACAGCAGGCAGCTAATTTGTTAGAGGTTGGAGGAGCGCTCAGGTTCGACTTACTCACCTTCGCTCGAGGTTGGAGGCAAAAGACATTATGTCCCTCAAGTTTTTGCCTCAAAC
>CP070689.1:2137735-2140488 GCA_020353155.1 Deltaproteobacteria bacterium
ATCTCCGGGCAGCGAGCGGCGTGAGCAAGAGATATCCGAAATATCTGGATCACTCAAGGCCCTGGCCAAGGAGCTTGACGTGCCGGTAGTGGCTCTTTCCCAGCTCAACCGGAGGGTGGAGGAGCGGCACGACAAGCGGCCCCAACTCGCTGATCTGCGAGAATCGGGCGCCATAGAACAGGATGCTGATGTGATCGCATTTATCTACCGCGATGAAGTTTACCATCCGGACAGCCCTGACCAGGGCCGAGCCGAGATAATCATAGGCAAGCAGCGCAATGGGCCAACGGGGAAGGCCAAACTAACTTTTCTTACCCAATACACCCGTTTTGAAAATTTGGCATTTGAGGAAACGGGGTAGAGGCTCCCGGCGTGCTGTTGGTAACTTCTCAAGTGGCAGATTTCGAGTCGAAGATCTAAGTCTCGAATTTAGTTAAATCCGAAATCCGAATTTCTAAATCCGAAACAATGTTCCAATTTCCAAATATCAATGATCAAAACTAGGCCTCTCTCTGGTTAGACTGTTCTGTTTTGAACATTTGAAAATTGGGATTTGGGATTTTTTTCGTGCTTATTACAGAGCTGCGTCCGAACTGCAGGATTGAACCTTCAGGAAAAGGATTGAATTGTTGTGTACTGGGATAAAGACCTTGAAACTATGCCTGGAGAAGCCCTCGCCGCGGTCCAATTGGAGCGTTTGCAAGGGACCCTGCAGCAGGCTGGTAAATCTCCTCACTACAGGAAAGTCTTTGCGGACAGAGGTATAGAGCCTGGAAAGATTCGACACCTCGAAGATATCCGCCAGCTTCCCTTCACTACCAAAGAGGACCTAAGGGCTCAATTTCCTTACGGTCTGCTCTCCGTGGATCTAAAGGAAGTGGTCAGGCTCCATTCGTCATCTGGTACTACAGGCCGGGCTACGGTTGTCTTTCACAACCAGAAAGACATTGAAAACTGGGCTGACCTGGTCAGCCGCTGTATGTACATGACAGGAGTGCGACAGGATGACGTTTTCCAGAACCTTACCGGCTACGGTCTTTTCACCGGAGGACTCGGATTTCACTATGGAGGGGAACGTCTGGGAGCTCTAACCATTCCATCCGGCACGGGTAACACCAAGAGACAGATCCTCCTTATGCAGCAATTTGGCACCACCGTCATCCACCTTATCCCCAGCTATGCCATGCGGCTTATGCAAGTGATGGAAGAGTTGGGTGTTGATCCCGCTGTGGATTTGAGGCTGCGCATCGCTTTTCTCGGCGCCGAGCCCCATTCGGAAGAGGTTAGACAGCGGGTGGAGGGCTATTTTGGGGTGGCGGCCTACAATTCCTACGGCCTGTCTGAGATGAATGGACCTGGGGTCGCATTCGAGTGCCCGGAAAAGAGGGGAATGCATATTTGGGAAGATGCATTTTTGGTGGAAATTGTGGATCCCAAGACGCTTGAGCCGGTGGAGACCGGACAAGAGGGTGAGTTGGTTTTGACCACACTCCAGCGTGAGGCCATGCCGATTATCCGCTACCGCACAAGCGATCTTGCCCGCATTCTCCCAGGACCCTGCCCATGCGGCCGAACTCACAGCCGCCTGGCTCGAATCATGGGTCGGACTGACGACATGCTCATTATCAAAGGGGTGAATATCTTTCCGATTCAGGTGGAGCAAACGCTGATGGAGATCCCTGAAGTAGGACAGAACTACCTGATACTCCTGGAAAAGGCGGATGGGATGGACAGCATGCGCATACAAGTGGAGGTAAGGTCCGAGATCTTCGAGGAGGACATGCGCTACCTCAAAGGCCTTGAGCAAAAAATAACTCGCGAGCTTCGTAATGAGCTTCTCATTACACCAAAAGTAGAATTGGTTCAGCCCAACACTTTGCCCCGTTCTCAAGGGAAGGCGGTGCGGGTTGAGGACCGACGAAACGCCTAACGGCTCATTTCATCATTTCTCATTTTGGCATCTCTCATTTCTCATTAGACCTTTCACTTCGACATTATGATGAACAAATAGTGATCGGACCATTTCATCAAGAGAGGGAATGTTAGATGGGAAATGATAAATGTGAAATGACAAATGATGAAATGACCTCTATTGCAAAATTTCCTGTGGCGGATTACAATTTCATAGGCAGACATAAAGTCTGGGAGGTTTATCGATCCGAAAAGTATATGGTCACACCGCCGGTCTGAGCGCGGGTTACATAAAGCGTTTGCAGAAGTTGTATAGGCGACGTCTGCCCCCTCAAGGAATTATCACCCCTGATCTCTCACGTACCCTGGCCAGGCTTTCATTTGAAGCCAATCGGCAATTGGGCCTGCTCATCAGTCGTAGCGGCGACATTGAACGAATAATTGTTGGGGACCATCGCTCCATACTTATCCCTGAGCTTTATCCTACTCGTGGTCACCGCAGTCGTCTTCGCGGCCTGCGCTGCGTTCACACCCATCTAAATGGAGAACCCGTCACTGAAGACGATCTAATGGACTTGGTCTTCTTGAGGCTGGATCTAATGGCGGTTTTAGAAGTGGACGAGCATGGCGGCGCCCGTCGCCTGCTCGGTGCCCACTTGCTGCCTGAAAACGTCAATGGTAAAGGGTGGCTTGTAATGGACCCCCTTCCAGCCCATGATCCCAAGCTGGACTTCCTTCAGTTGGTCCAGTCTTTGGAAGGTGAGTTCGCTGGCAAGCAGGCTTTGCTCGAGGTGAAGGGCGGTCAAGATCGGGCCATACTGGTCAGCGTAACTAGCGCTTCT
>CP070689.1:2140588-2165659 GCA_020353155.1 Deltaproteobacteria bacterium
TACCCATGGAAAGTAGATGAAGACCTGGTGAAGTTGATGGTGAGGGCAGGCTGTAAGGAAGTGGCCCTGGGGTTTGAAAGTGGTTGCGAACCAGTCCTGCAGGGCCTAAACAAGCAATTCAACCCTGAGGAGGTGCGGAGGATTTCCCAGATACTTGCAGATTACGGTATCCAGCGGATGGGATTCCTCCTCCTGGGAGGTCCCGGCGAAACCAGAGAATCAGTTGAACAAAGTCTGATCTACGCCGATTCCCTGAACCTAGAGATGGTTAAAATAACCACGGGCATTCGAATTTACCCCCATACGGCTCTCTCCAGGATTGCAGTAGAGGAGGGTTTTATCTCGGCTGAAGACGACCTTCTCAGGCCGCGATTCTATTTGGCAAAGGGTTTGGAAGAGTGGCTGCCCGAAACGGTGAAATCCTGGATGGCCGAGCGGCCGAACTGGGTGAGCTAGGTGCTTGATGCAGTCTCAGGCGAAGAGATTCTAGAGAAACTTAAGCAATACGAACTAGGAGACTAATTTTGATAATATTGAGACTGTTAAATTTGAAATTAGCAGCGAAACTGGTTTAAAGCCACTCAAATGGAATGGGGTAAAAAATGAGTAGAAGAGACAGAGACAGGTCCACCTGGGAATATATTAAAGTATATGGGCCGGCAATCCTCCTGACTGCTCTGGGCTTTGTTGTGACCTATCAATTCGTTGACCCCGCACCTCCAAAAAAGATAGTAATGGCAACCGGCATGAAGGAAGGCGCCTACTATGCCTACGGCAAGGCCTACAGCGACATATTTGCCAGAGAGGGCGTCACCCTGGAAGTGAAGAGCACGGCCGGCTCGGTGGAGAATATCAAACTTCTCGAAGCTAAATCTGCTGCCGTCGACATAGCTTTCTTGCAAGGAGGTACAGGCACTCTGGCCACCTCCGGCAATCTAGTATCTCTAGGCAGCCTATATTTTGAGCCCTTGTGGTTTTTTTATCGACAAGAAACTGAGGTTGATCTCCCGCCAAACCTCAGAGGAAAACGCATTGCTGTCGGCGGGGAGGGAAGTGGAACTAGAGTGTTGGTGATGAAAATACTCGAGCTCAACGGCCTGGCCTCGCCCCCTACGGTAATCGTCTCAGCCGGCGGGGAAAAGGCAGCAAGGATGCTACTGGCAGGAGAGGTCGACGCGGCTTCCTTGGTGACATCTAGTAGTTCCTCTGTGGTGCAGATGCTTTTGCGGTCGAAGAAAATCCGCTTACTTAGTGCCAGCCGAGCCGAGGCTTACACCACCCGCTTTCGCTTTCTTCACAGAGTCAAACTTCCTGAAGGAGTAATAGATTTGAGAAACAACATTCCTTCTGAGGATATTACTCTGCTTGCTCCTGCGGCCCAACTCGTGGTTCGTAAGGATTTCCACCCTGCTTTGATCGATCTGGTGCTGCAGGCCGCTACAGAGATCCACTCTGCTGGTGGTCTGTTCGAAGGACCTAATGAGTTTCCTTCTCCCCAGTACCTTGACTTTACCTTGAGCAAGGAAGCGCAACGATTCTATAAATCGGGGCCCCCTTTTCTACGTCGTCACCTTCCTTTCTGGGCCGCCACCCTCGTTGACCGCCTAAAGATTATGCTGCTGCCTTTTCTGGCCCTATTGTTTCCTCTTTTCAAGCTTATGCCACCCATATACAGATGGCGAATCCGCTCGCGGATATACCGTTGGTATGCAGAACTCGAGGCTGTCGATCCTAGAATACAAAAGAATTATGCGGTGGAACAAACAGCTGAATATCTGGCAGAACTCGACAGGATTGAAGATATGGTATCGACTGTTTCCGTCCCTTTATCATTTTCGCAAGAGCTCTACGACCTTCGCCTCCACATTGAAATGTTGCGAGCCGAGCTTCTCAACACAGCTGGAAGGGAATAAGGTTCCCCCATTTGGAGGAGAAAAGGACCTGCCTTTCTCCCTCTGGCTCATGGTTTGCATAAAGTCCTTAGTCTTTACTCTGATTCTTTCCATGAGCAACTGTGGAGAACAATGGCAATTAAACTAAGTAGGCGTGCCTGGATACGCGCCATTGTCTATTCTAGCTTGGCCGTCGCCGGTGGTGTGGGCTACTTGTCTTCCAAGCTCTTGGAGGTGGTGCGGGTGGACGTGCCTGTAAAAGGCTTATCCAAGAGGCTGGATGGACTCAAGATAGGGGTTATGTCGGATTTTCATGCCGGCGCATTTACCACGCGGGGAGAAATCATCAGAGCCGTGAAGGTGCTTGAACGGGAAAAACCTGATTTTATAGCTCTCCTTGGTGACTACGTGGACGGAGCCTACAGCCATAGCCCCAAAAACGTCGAGAAAGGAGACTATGTCTTTGATGTTTTTAAAGGACTAAGAGCTCCTCTGGGGGTTTACGCGGTTTTGGGAAATCATGACCACTGGACAGATGCAGGGCTTGTAAGAGAAAAGTTGAGCAAGCTACCCTTCGTCCTCTTGGACAATCAGTCCATTCTTATTGAGGACTGTCTGGCGGTGGTGGGGGTTGACGATTTCTGGGAGGGGCCGGCATATTCCCACAAGGCCATGGGAGACCTTAGTCCAGAGTTGGTGGCAGTCATGCTGAGCCACAACCCGGATGTCAACCTGCAGCTCGTGGGAGATAGTCGGGTCCGGTTGGTAATCTCCGGGCATACGCATGGTGGCCAAATCCGGATACCGGTGATCAACTATGCACCGTGGATCCCCTGTTCACGGAAATACAGGGGATCATCGGGTCTAATCAGGGAAAGTGAAAGCCGTTGGACCTATATCACCAAGGGGGTAGGAACCTTCTTTCTTCCTGTGAGACTGGCATGCCCTCCGGATGTGTCCATTATAAGATTGAGAAGGGTATGAACAAATTTGGCATTGCCTATAGGGATGTGATCAAAAGGAGGACATTACATTTGGTCGCTATGCTCTTGGTGGTTTTTGGTGCTTCAGAAGGATATTGAAATGCTGGAATTCCGGTTTAAATAAGGCGGTGATTATGGTTGGGGTATGAAGTCAGACATTGGCCATAATTGGGTTTTGATCCGAAGCCTCAATCTCAGAATACTGCGATTTGGCCACAGTAGAATTGTCTAGCTTCCTGATTAGCCGCTCTACATCGGCCCACTCTTTCCTCCCTTTCTCCGTCCTTGAAATCGCCTCCTCTTGGGCGAGAAGAGCTTTTTGCAGAACTTCCACAGCCTCTCTTAGCATGGCCTGCGCACCTTGAAACCAGATGAGGTTTTCGCTCGATTTCTCAGCTTCAATTATGCCTGTACAGGAATCCCTCAACACGTAAAGTTTGGCGACTGCTTTCTTGACGCTGTCGTAGAGTTCGCCATGCCCGCTCATGTACTCCCCTCCTGGAGTAGCTGTCCGACCTTTCGTCCTGGTATTCGCCGGCGCGCAAGAATAAGGGTAATTGAAGCTATTTCATTAATTTACATTTAATTTGCTCGGAATGAAATCTGAGCTATGATTACGACCCCGGTAGAAAACTACTATAATAAATTGGATGATGTCAATAAACTTGGTCCAATATATCAGTAAAAATTATGTTTTTTATAAGACTCTATTATGGCAAAATTGTTGGTTATCAAATGTTGATTAATATTGTTAATTATTTTCAGTTCAAATGTAGTTCTTTGTAATTCAAGTTATTATCGAGGATCGGAGCTTTTGTTGTAGGAGTCATAACAGATTTTTTGCCAGAATTCACCTCAAAAAAATCTGACCCCCCAACCCCTCTCTGGTGATGGAAGTATCTCTAGGGAGTCTTTCTACAGTTCAAGATAGCCTCAATATTTCTATCTGCCCAGTCCTCCACCCTCCGCTCAGTTTCCACGTAGTTGATGACCCTCTCGGAAAGGGTTCTTTCTCTTATCAATGCTTGCACCACATCCTCTGCCGAACCTTTGGCAGTCATGGGGTTGACGTAAACAATGCCGTCTTCCTCGCCAAACCCCTTCTGCTTGAGCACCCTTGATGCCCCACTGGTGCTCAAAATGAGAATACCTCGTTCCTCCGGGCGTCTGTATTTTTGCGACAGGATGTACTCGAAGGCGACTAGGTTCATCCCATCCTCCAGGGGGGTTACCAGCATGACATCGATCTCTTTCATGAACTTATAGTTTTGTGGGGCTGAAATGCCTTGATCTATGTGAATAACGGGGGCGTCTTTGATTTTCTGGTTGATCTTGGTCACCCTTTCTTCCAGAAAGGCATGCAATTTTTGGTAGTCTGGGCTTTCGGATCTGCTTGGTGCCGTCACCTGGTAAAAGCGGGCATCCTTCTGCAAAGCCCTTAATTTATTCAGGGCGTGCTCAAAGATACTGAGCCTGGCAACAAGTCCTTTGGTGTAGTCGCATCTCTCGAGACCGCCGAAGATGTATCTTCCCGCTTTTCTGTGATTGTTAATTTGCTTGTAAAGGCTCTTTCCGTCCACCTCGTAGTTCAACCTCTGACCCTCGGCAACTTCGGAAAGTATATAGTCCACATCCAGTCCAATGGGAAAGGCGCCAATGGTTGTTACGGAATCCTGATGAATGACCTCGTAGAAGCGGTCCTGGATTCTTATTTCCACAGGGAACCACTCTTGCAGGGCCTCTAAATAATGGTCACAATATTCTTTAGTATGAAAAGCGATAAAATCATTTGACAGCATGCCCCAGGTCAACTTCTGCAGTGCAGTCTCAATGGTTTCCCCAAATGGATCATATATCTGAGCTTTGACTCTGTGTCTCTTGTCCTCGCGGATGAGACCCTGAATTTCATGAATGTTGAAGAAAGGTGTGTGGATGAATTGACCCACGTGTATCTTCTTTCTTTCCAGTTCTGAGACGCCTTCTTCCTCCAGGAGTGCCTTGTACACTTCGGCAATCCGCATGAGATGATAGTCCTGATTCCAGATGACAAGGTTTTCGCCATCTTTCCCCAGTGCCATGCGTTTGCGAGTCTCGTCAATGATGGTATTGGCGAAGGTGACGCCGCTGCTGGTGTATTGAACGAAATCATTTTTGACAAAGTGAGGCCTGGGAAACACTGGTGTCTTTTTGTAAAAGAGCGGTGTTCGGGTAAGGTGCATTAGAGGCCAAAGAAATCCATTGGCAAATTTACTGTAGTAACTGTGCATGTGCTTGGTGTCGAAAAAAACGAATCTCATGTAAAAGTCATAGTCTTTGTACTTGAAGTGCATTCTGCCATCGCGCTTTATCTGTATGTGAGGGAAACAGTCAGGGGCGTATTTAGCCTTTTTCATCCTTTTGAACAGTCGGGTGTAGTGTCCTCTGGCTACATCGATATCGTAATCTCCCATGGAGGCGCCTATCCAGGTAGTGTCCCACTTGCCAGGTTTGAGGAGACCTGCCATGGCCTGGACCAGGCCTCCCTCGCCAAAGCTTGGAGCCTCAGGCTCAGTTCCATTTTTTAGGCACCCTTGGGCATCTTTGAGGAATTCTTCCGAAAAACTGAACGGTCCCCTGTTTGATACAATGACCAGATAACTCATGAGCTCCTACTCCTAATAGTTTTATAGCAGTTTTGGGCTAGACACTATTTATATAATGCTTATCTTGCAGAGTCCATGGATGTCAACTTGCAATTCTGAACCTCTTGCTAATGCCGCAGGTATAACAAGGGTTGACAGCCAGGAGAAAATTTGCCTCTATGTCTTCCCAGGGAGACAATTTCTTTGGCCCAGGATGTGCAAGTATTTTTGTTCAAGCAAGAAAAGCCTTGAGGTTAATGATACTTCTCAAGATGGTGAATTTGACGACATGCGCCTAATTAGCTAAAGTTGTTGATAACTTTTACTCCGGGGCGAATATTTATGATTGATCCATTTGCGGTGAAAGACTGTGCCCTCATTGCCATCGCTACCGGCGAACGGGCCCACAATCTCAGAGAGTTGCGCGATCGCCTTGAGACAACCCGTTCAGGCTGTATCTACCACCATTTCTGGGGGGGGCTGCTGCGCCCCAGCTTCGATGATCCCGAGTATCAAAACGATTTTGCCGTTTGGGCCTATCATGGCCTGCGCGATAGATTTCTTGCCGAGAGGCTTGCCCTCATCGATCCCACCGAATTTGTAGACATGGAAGAGTTGAGGCGAGAATTGATAGAGATTATCGAAGAGAGACTAGATGAAAATGAGTTGGTGCCATGGGCCTCGGCGCATCAACAGTTTCACTTCATTCACTCACAGATCGTCGTCTTTGATACAAGAATCCGGCTCACTAAACCGGAACAGCTAAAGGAATACATTGCCAATCTCACCGTAGGAAGTATTTTCTATCACTTTGTGGACGCTCGCCGGCGAACAGCCAACAGGAGCGATGATTTCAGTGAGTGGCTCAAAGGTTTTGGCGACAGCTACGAAAGACTACTAGAGCAGATAGCGGCTCTTGATCCCTATTTCAAATCTCTCACAGAGCTGAGGTCCCAACTCAGTCAGATATTCGAGGAGTATGTGAATACGTGACAGATCTTCTGCTGGATCAATACCAAGAGATAGTCGGTGAAGACGTGATTAACAGTCTGCGCCAGCTCGCCGAGCCTCTCAGTGGTGCAAAGGTAGTGCATTTAAATTCTACCAGGGAGGGTGGTGGTGTAGCCGAGATTCTTCATCGCATGATCCCCTTGAAGGAGGAGCTGGGCCTTGAACCCAGCTGGGAAGTTATTAAGGGAGAGGGGGAGTTCTATCAGTGCACAAAATATATGCACAATACTTTGCAGGGGAACCGCTTCGAAATTCCCCAACCCCTGCTCAAAAAATATGAAGAGACTAATGAGGAGAATGCAGAGAGATTGCGAGGCCAACTGGAGGAGGCTGATTTCGTCTTTATCCACGACCCGCAACCTGCACCCCTGTTGAATTTGTGCCCCGGGAGGAGAGGAAAGTGGATCTGGCGCTGCCATATAGACGTTAGCCGTCCATACCGGCCGGTGTGGAAGTACCTGCGCAATTTCGTTGAACCCTATGATGCCAGTATTTGGTCACTGGCGGAGTTTGCCCAGCCCTTGCATCACCCTCTTTACCTGATCGCCCCCAGCATTGATCCCCTCAGTGACAAAAATCAGGAACTTTCCAAGAAAGAGCTCCAGGAGGTTTTTAAGCGCTCCAAGCTCGATCCTGACCGCCCAATTATTGTCCAGGTCTCCCGCTTTGATCGCTTCAAGGATCCCCTAGGAGTGATCCAGGCCTTTCGATTGGCAAGACAGTTTGTTCCACTTCAGCTGGTCCTCGCAGGGGGTGGGGCCACAGATGATCCCGAGGGGGAGGAGGTTCTCTCAGAGGTTCAGGCAGCGGCAATGGGCGATCTGGACATCCACGTCATGCTACTGCCTTCTGATGCTCACCGCACCATCAACGGGCTACAGAGAATTTCGGACATTGTTCTGCAGAAATCCACTAAGGAAGGCTTCGGCCTCACGGTTACTGAAGCGATGTGGAAAGGCAAACCAGTCATCGGTGGGGAAGTAGGTGGCATACGACTCCAGGTGCACAACCATCACACCGGTTTTCTGGTCAATACTCCCGAAGGGGCTGCGCTGCGGATCAGATATCTCCTCACCCACAGGGACAAGTTAGAGGAAATGGGTCGCAAGGCACACCAGTTAGTCTTGGAGAACTTTCTCATCACCCGGCATGTGCGGGAATATCTAACCTTAATGCTGGCCATACTTCGGGGAACCGAAGAAAGGATCGAGCTTGTGTGACCCCACCTTGGCTGATTGTCCGGAAGTTGCCAAAGTGCCTGATTTCTGGCGGAGGTTGAATTTATCCGAAAGAAAATTTCTCGCCCTGGATTATGACGGCACCCTGGCACCATTTCACCCAGATCCCATGCAAGCCTTCCCCCTTCCGGAAATTCCCGAATTACTCGAAAAGCTGAGCCAAAGAAGTGATACCACTTTGGCGATTATTTCGGGTCGGCCCCTGAAGGAAGTATTAGAGCTTCTGGGAGATTTGGCTGTTGTGGTAGTAGGCAGCCACGGTCGAGAGGTGAAGAAAAGTGACGGAAGCCTGACGGCCATTGAGCCAACAGACAAACAGAGAACGGGATTAAAAGCTGCCCTTCATCTTGCCGTCCAAGAGGGTTTTGAGCAGCACTTGGAAAAGAAAATAGGGAGCATTGCTCTCCACACTCGCCCCTTGTCGCCCCATAGGGCGGCGAAACTTGAAAACATTGCCTTTGCCAAGTGGTCAGCCTTGGCCCAGCACTACGACCTCGAGTGCATGGAATTCAACGGAGGAGTTGAGGTCCGCTGCACCGGACGAAACAAAGGGAATGTGCTGGCAGAGCTTCTGGACCTCCAACCCTCGGGGACTTTTTCGGTCTACATCGGAGACGATATAACAGACGAAGATGGTTTTCGGGAGATTAAAGGTCGGGGCATCGGAATAAAAGTGGGTGAACCCACCACGCCCACTGCCGCCGTCGGCTTCCTGGCCAGTTGTGAGGAGGTCAGAGACTTTCTTCGAGCCTGGTCTCTTTCCGACCCTACCCCTGTTCCACATCCCGGTTGAAGGATGCGTGTTTCTCAATAGTCATGCTTTTAAAAGGGAGGAAACGATGCGGGTCCTCATCCCACTGATTATGTTTATCATCCTGCATGGTTCAGATTCATTGGCCGAACTTTCTCTGAAACCCTGGGCCCATCATAATCAAAAAGATTATGAAGCCGGCGTCACCACAGATAATGCTTTCGCAGGAAGATATGCAGCCTATATAAGATCAAAGAGTTCAGAAACAAACACTACGGGCTCACTCTGGCAGGCCATAAAGCCTCGACCGGCCTGGTTTGGAGAAAAGGTCATGATGACTGTCCAGATGAGGACACTTAAGGTCAAGGGCTCAGCTGGATTATTTATGAGGGTATCAAGCTACAGTGGCTGGATAAGCTATGATTATATGTATGATAGAATGGCCAAGGGTGACACTGATTGGCATCAGTGCACGATTGTCTTGGAAGTTCCTCATGACACCAGCTTAATAGATTTTGGCGCCTGGATAATAGGCCCGGGAGAGGTTCAGGTAGATAACTTCGAGTTCAAGGTAGTGGATCCCAAGGTTCTGGTCACTGGCACTTCTGAAAAAATAGAATTTGGCGAACCCGAAAACCTGGATTTTGAGAGGTTTTCCAAGGGCTAAACCTGTTGCAATCTGTAGAGAAGGAGAGAAAAGGTGGCGCTGAACATTTTTCAGGTGGATGCTTTTACCGATAAGCCATTTAGCGGCAACCCGGCTGCAGTCTGTATTCTTCCGAAACCGAGGGATGAAACTTGGATGCAGAACGTGGCTCGGGAGATGAATTTGTCCGAAACAGCCTTTCTGCATGAGGAGGAAGACGGTTTCAGTCTCCGTTGGTTTACCCCAAGTGTTGAGGTTGATCTGTGCGGTCATGCCACCCTGGCGAGTGCCCATATCTTGTGGGAGGTGGGCATGTTGGCCCGTCAACAGCAGGCAAGGTTTCACACCCGGAGTGGATTATTGACTGCCGAGAACAAGGGAGATGAAATTGAACTTAACTTTCCGGCTACTCCTGAAGAGCCTACGACTGCACCCTCTGGGCTCAGTGAAGCACTGGGCCTGGTACCCAAGTACACTGGCAGGAGCAAATTTGACTACCTTCTGGAGGTAGATTCAGAGGAGATGGTCAGACAACTGACACCTGATTTTTCCTTGCTCAGGACGCTACCAATTCGTGGCATCATAGTTACGAGTTCTGCTGATTCTGCTGAGTACGATTTTGTCTCTCGGTTCTTTGCCCCGGCTGTGGGAGTGGATGAAGATCCAGTGACCGGTTCGGCCCATTGCTGTCTTGGTCCTTTCTGGAGCAAAAAATCAGGCAAAAATGACTTCGTTGCTTATCAGGCTTCACCCCGTGGTGGATTTGTCAGGGTCAAAGTTGAGGGAGACCGCGTCTACTTGGGTGGAAAGGCAGTGACCGTACTTAAGGGAGAACTGATTGACGTCTGAAAAGGCATAGAGCATGGGGCATAGGGAAGATTTCGGATTTGGGATTTCGGATTGCGGAATTTTTAGCTGACAGCCCACAGCATGCAGCAATGATTCTGTACAGGCGAGTCCTGCTTGCTGCTAGCTGCCCGCTGCCTTCTGTTTTCTCAATTCGGCCAACTTGGATACTCGCTGGGGTTGTTCTGATTGGACTTGATTCGGCTGGTCATGACCATGGCTAACTTGACCAACCCACGCAGACTAAAGAACACCAGGGCAAAGGTAAGCAAGGCAGCTGCTGCACCTGCTAGCATGCACTGCCAGTCCGGTGGATAAAAGTACAATTCTAAGGACTTGCCATAGACGGCAGTTCGAAACATCTCTTTGTACACATTCTCTCCGATTGGGTAGCTGGGAACCATTGCCATTACAGCAATGACCACAAGTATGCGGTTTATTCTTCTGCTAATATACATTGCCTAATCCTTCTTTCTCGGTTTCTACTGGATCTCCGGACCTCCCGCCTCACCAGTCGAGATTTTTGAACTGTCGATAAAGAAGGTAGCCCCCCCAGGCCAGGGCTAGAATCATCAGAAGAAGCCCGGTGGTGTATGCTAACTTGGCCAGGAAGTGATCGTGCTTCAACCAACCAAGGGTTCGGAGGATGTTTTCCCAATCGTGCCCGTCCGTCTCTTTTCCGGTGACGCCCCCGAGGAGAATTAGATCGAGGGCGCGGGCGTCATTGATATAGGGTGCAACGTCGATGGAATTCTGGCCGACCCACCAAAGGCAGGTCGCAGCGCCGAAGTTCTGCCCGTAGGTGAGCAGAAGGGCGACAGCACAGATAAGTGGTATGAGCAACTGGCCGAGAGTGCCTCCGAGGAACATGATAAAGCGTCCAAAGGGCGAAAAAATTATGTGGCCCGCTTCATGGAAAGGGAGGTTTACCAGGTGCATGAAGGGCATAACGTCGTAGGCCATCTCCACGGAGGTGACAAGATACTTCAGGAAGTAGAAGAGCAGGAGAACCAAAACGGCTACTCTCCCGGCAAAGTAAAAGACATTAACGTCTTCATCCACACGAAAAAGAAGATAGTTCAGCGAACTCCAGAGATCAGGGCTGCTCTGCTTCCTCTCCAGCCGCACTGATCCACCTGCCCGAGGGTTTGCTCCGGCAGTAGCTTCCATGGCTGCGTAATATTTGGAAAAAATAATTCCACAGCGATTACATTCGTTGTTGCTTTCGTTCTGCTCGAAGCCGCATTTTGGACAAACCATGGTTAATCCTCCATCCCATGAAGAGTTGAAGCAATCGCCGTGCCATGGGGAGCAAATAAACCATTATCTGTGTGCTTGTTTGGGTCTCAGACAACAGCAAAATTTCGTTGAGTTCTATCCTTCTCAGCAGTACAGTAAGGGGCAACAGGTTGCTAAATCCTTTTTATTTTGGCTTTTGTCGGAGGTTCAGCAATGAAGGACTATGAGAAGCTCGGTGCTTTTTATCTCGGCAAGAACTACGATCTTGCTACGCATAAGCTCCAAGAAAGCTTGGTCCTTTACGATTCCAAGGACCTAACCACTCATGGGGTCATCATTGGTATGACTGGTAGCGGCAAGACCGGCCTAGGCATAGCCCTTATTGAAGAGGCCCTGATTGACAGAATTCCTGTTATTGCCGTGGACCCTAAGGGAGACCTGCCCAATCTGCTGTTGAATTTTCCCCAGTTGCAGGCTGAGGATTTCCGTCCCTGGGTAAATGAGCAGGACGCCATGCTCAATGGTTTGACCCCGGACAAGTTTGCGGCTGAGCAAGCTAAAATCTGGCAAAAGGGGCTGGAGGAATGGGGTCAGGGACCCGAACGTATCGCCCGGCTTCGAGAATCTGCCGATTTCGCCCTCTACACCCCGGGGAGCAATGCCGGTCTGCCGGTGAGCATCTTGCGGACTTTCGCCCCACCGCCAGGTGCGATTCTCAAGGATAGCGATCTGCTCAGAGAACGCATTCAGACCACCACCACTGGCCTGCTGGCTCTAATTGGCATTGAAGCCGACCCCCTCACCAGTCCTGAGCATATCTTGATTGCCAACATATTGGAGTCAACCTGGTCAGAGGGCAGGGGCCTTGACCTGGCCGGGTTGATCCATGCTATTCAGTCTCCGCCCTTCGAAAGATTGGGGGTCATGGATTTGGACCTTTTCTTTCCCGCCAAAGAGCGATTCAGCCTTGCCATGCGCTTGAACAGCCTGCTGGCCGCACCAGGCTTTGAAAGCTGGCTTTCCGGGGAGCCTCTGGACATCAATCGCCTGCTTTTCACTGACCAGGGTAAACCGAGGCTTTCGTTATTTACCATTAATCATCTGTCAGATGGTGAGCGCATGTTCTTCCTTTCCATACTCCTCAATGAAATACTGGGATGGATGCGGCAGCAGCCGGGTACTTCCAGCCTTCGGGCTATTTTGTATATAGATGAGATTTTTGGCTATTTCCCACCGGTAAAGAATCCGCCTTCCAAACCACCGCTGCTCACCCTGTTGAAACAGGCGCGGGCCTTTGGACTGGGTGTAGTGCTCTCCACGCAGAACCCGGTGGATCTTGACTACAAGGGACTAGCTAACACAGGCACCTGGTTTATTGGTCGCCTGCAGACCGATCAGGACAAAGAACGAGTTCTGGGTGGGCTCGAGGGAGCGGCTGCAAGTACTGGCTTCGATAGGGGGCAGGCTGGCGAGATCCTGGCAAATCTTGGTAAACGGGTATTCTTGCTCCATAATGTTCATGAAAACGAACCGGCTATCTTTCAAAGCCGCTGGGTGCTCTCTTATTTGCGAGGTCCCATGACCCGTGAGCAGATTAAACTGCTTGTGGCCCATCGCAAAGAGAGGGAATCGCCCCCAATTCCCCCCTTGCCTGCAGGTCAACCCACTGCCGCCATTACTGCCCTTCGGGGCAAGGAAGCAACCGGTTTGTCCCCGGTGGCATCACAACCACCGGTGCTGCCATCGGAGATAGAGGTGTTTTATCTGGCTCCCTCAGGAGCCGGTCATGGTCTGGTCTACTATCCCTCGGTGATTGGCCAGGTAGAGGTTCACTACAGCAGTGCCAAATATAATGTGGATGAAACCAAGACCATGGCCTTTGCTGTCAAGCTCGAAGCTGGGCCAATAGCCCTCGAATGGGACAATGGAGTGGAATTGAGACTGGACGACCTGCAAACAGCCCCTGTACCCGGGGCAGAGTTTGCTCATTTGCCGGCGGCGGCCAATGAGGTGAAGTCCTACCGCACCTGGAATAGAGACTTTCTCCGCTGGGTTCGGGTAAACCGACCGCTCACCCTATATCGATCCGAACAGTTTGAGCAGACAAGTGTGGTAAACGAAAGTGAAGGTGAGTTCCGTGCCCGGCTCTCGCAGGGGGCCCGTGAAAAGCGGGATCTGGAAATCGAGAAGCTCCGTCGGAAATACAGTTCAAGGTTCACTAGCTTGAACGACCGACTGAGGCGGGCCGAGCAGGCCATTGCCCGGGAGGAGGAGCAAGCCAAATCCAAAACTTTGGCCACTGCCATTTCCTTTGGAACGGCAATTCTCGGTGCCTTCCTGGGACGCAAGACCATCAGCGCCACGTCAGCCTCGCGCATGGGAACGGCAATGAAGTCAGCTGGCAGGATGCGAAAAGAGAAAATGGATGTATCCCGAGCCCGGGAAATAGCTGAAGCTATCAGGGAACAGCTGAGCCAACTCGAACTGCAACTCCAGGGGGATATTCAAAACCTGGAGGGGACTTACGACCCGGCCTCAGAAGAGCTCAAGGAAATCAAGGTGAAGCCCAAGACCACCGATATGAGCCTTAGGCTGTTCGGTCTGGCCTGGATGCCTTACCGCAAAGAGGTGAACGGCGGCCTAGGTCCCGACTGGCGCCAGACTGTATGAGGCTCGAACAACCGCTCCACGGGTTATTCAATAAGACAATGAAATCTTCTCTTACCCGAGGTCAGGGAGAATAATGTGCTCGATCTCGTCCTGCAGAGTTCTGAGATCTGCCAGGAACTTAATTCTCTGCTCCTCGATGAAATTCCCGGCAAGACTATGATAGTATTCGATTCCGGCGATGAGGTTTTCCTTGAACTTTCGGAAGTACGCTGGTTTTTGGGCGGAGAGGTTCAGGGAAAACATCTTGGTCTCTTTACGGAGGCTGTCTATGTAGAGCATAAGCTCCTTGATAAACATGTGCGGCCGCTGGTCATTGGTAATGAGAGATAAACGCCCGTAAATGTGGGCCACCATCTCCTCCAAAGAGGAAATCTTGGTGAAATCCATAATGCTGGGGCCGCAGCAGATAGATGGTGTGGCCTCCGGGTCGATGTCGTATTTCAGGCTGGTAGTGCCGCCGAGGTCATGGCAGATGCAGGACTTGTTGAGAACGCTTTCTTGGACCACGGCAAGCTGTTCTGCTGAGAGCCCTTCCTTCGGTAAGTGCTTGAGCTTGCGCTTGACGTAGGCGCGCGATGCCGGACAGATGGGAATGTCGGTGAATTCGGTGTTCAACCTCGCGGCTCCTTTCAGACAGATGCTGCCAGGCTTGCCCTCACTAATATTTCGGCGCCGGTTGTCTTCACTTGCAGAAGTGCGCAGGTTCCAGTAGGGGATCCCCAATGGTGAGCTGTCGCTCAGGTAAACATCTCCATCGGTGACGGCCAGCAGTTTTTCCAAGTGGGCCTCGTCGACATTGGTCACTTCAGGTACGAGCAAGAAAGGCGTTCCCCAGCCCGTTCTATTTACCTTGTAATATTTCAACAAAAACTCATTCTCAACAGCCGTGCCGATGCCTCCTTGCACGGTTATGCTCACTTCGTGGGGCTCATTGTTTGCCAACCAGCCGCGGGGCTCAAGGGTTTTGCTGTAGGCTGCATGAAGCGTTTCCACCAGTTCCTGCCTTTTCTCCTTGAACTCTTCTAGGACCGGCCCCAACAAATAGCCTTCGGTAGGGAAGGCATGGCCGCCGCAGTTAAGGCCAGACTCGATACGATACTCGGAGACCCAGAGCCCGCGTTTGGCGAGGAATCTGCCCTGCACCGAGGCAGAACGGTAATCGCTCACTTTCAAGATGATCTTTTTCTTGAGTTCACCGTTGTCGTCCGGAAAAAAGTCGTCGAAAGTTGCCGCGTAAGTATAGAGTCTTGGATTGATACCAGCCGAAAAAATGATGGACGAGTTCAGAGTGCTATTGGCAAAGCCGCGCAGGGCCGCCATGGCGTCCGAGAATTCGGGGGGGAGCTTTTCGCCATCCCAGTAAACGTCGCGGTCGAGCTTTGTCATAATGTTCACGTCAACACTGCCTGGGACGGCGTTTCGGCGAAGAGCTTCCTGCATCCGCCCCTTCGCTGCCTCATCGTTGCTGCTGAGCATGTCGCGATAGGATTGTTTGAGCTCCGTTTCTGGGAGCATTTCATAGTATCGGGTGATCTCGCTTCCCGCATCGAAGGGGGAGGCTTGCAGTGCCTCAACCTCCTGCTGCACCAGCCGGTCCACCAGATTCAGATAGGCGGTGATGCGAAGGGCGCGGGCATCTTGCTCGCGGTTGGAGATCTCCTCATAGGGTTCACCATGTTTTTCACAGTAGAATTTCCTCACCTGTTCAACCAGAACGTCGTCCACCACTGGTATCACCGAGGAGATACCGTACTTTGCCACCCGCAGCGGGGTATCGATGGTGAATCCCGTTCCCATCACTGGTATGTGAAATGAATGGGTGGAATCTTTCATCTATGATCCTCTCGTACTTTTCATTTTACCCCTGCAGAAAGTGCCTCAACTCTTCCCAAATACTATCAGATGTAACAAAAAAAAGTATATTATCAAATTGAAAATATTTTGCCTAGACACTTCATAGGAATTGTGAGCAGGGGTTGAATCTCCCTTTGACTTTTAGCTGGTCAATTTGCTATTTTCCTCCAACCGCTATGGACAAGTGTCCTTAAAGATTTCAACAGCAACCTTTTGACGAAGAGAGAGATGCAACTATGTTTAAAAGATTGTGCCTGGCTGCATCCATGATCATGCTGGCCAGTCTGATTGTCACTCCTGCGGCAGTTACAGGAGAGTCAGCCCAAAAGTTTAGACAAGAGAATGGACTCCTGGCCTATGCCCCTCCCTCCTGGTTTCTACAAGGGTACTTCATCGCCCGGGAAAGGAACCCAGCTTACCTTTTCGGACCGGTGCAGGATTTCGTTCAGACTGTGGGAGGCAAAACCACCTGGCTGATCGAGGACGCCGAATTGAAACGGATTGAGCGGGCTGCCACAGAAGGGGATAACCCCGAATATTCTTTGTTTCTGGAGGTTGTTTTACCTGAAACTACTGAATATTGGGTTTTTGTGGTGCTGCCCCATGAAAGCGGACAGGCGTGGTTCGATGCCAGGCGTGCCTACCATGGGCGCAAGGCTGAGGATTATTACGGAAAAACCCAAGGTGAGCTCGAGACCGCCCTGAGCCAAGGGTTTAAAATTAAAGCCGAGCTTCGTTTTTTGATAGAAAAGGGCGATACTTGCCTACAGGCCCCGGAGGGGTTGATTATGAGCCGATACGAATTGCAGCCGGTTTTCGACCTCGGCGGTGGCCGCCGGTTGGGTTCGGCCGTAAAAACCAAGTAGCCCATATTATTCTCGCTCGCTGCGCGCCGCTCAGTCCCGCAAGCGGGTTCCCAGTTTCGTGGTCGCTGTCACGCCCTATTCATGAAATGTCCGGATTAAGGAGGTATGAATCATGTCATCCCGGAGGGATAAAAGTGGAAAATCCAATCGCCGCGACTTCTTCAAAAAAGCTGCAGCCCTCGGATTAGGGGCCACGGTAAGTGGTTCCTCTTTCTGGAGGCCCCGTGAGGCATCAGCCCAGATCACCATTCCCAAGAAGCCCATGCCTCGGAGACCCTTTGGCCGCTCGTCCATAATGGTCTCCACCCTTTCACTGGGCGGAATGTTCGACATTTTGAACAACCGGTTGATGTTGGCCAAGGCTCTTGATTGGGGGATCAATTATTGGGATACCGCGGAGGGCTACGGCCAGGGCCGGAGCGAAGAGGGGATCGGTCGCTGGTTCGCCCGCAATCCAGATACCCGGAAGCAAGTTTTTCTGGTTACCAAGCTTTCTGCGAGAAGAGGCGGCGATTTTACCGGCAGGCTGGAGGAGAGTCTCAAAAGGCTGAACACCGATTACGTGGACCTATTCTTTGTCCACGGAATACGTGACATAAGTGAGATGGAATCCAGTCTGAAATCTTGGGCGCAAAGCATGAAAAAAGCCGGCAAGATAAAGTTGTTCGGCTTCAGCACGCATTCCAACATGGAAGAGTGCCTCGAGGGAGCAGCCAAGCTTCCATGGATAGACGGGATTATGTTTACCTACAATTATCGCCTGATGCACGAGGCCCGCATGAAAGAGGCGGTTGAGGCCTGCTACCGAGCCGGTATCGGTCTAACGGCCATGAAGACCCAGGGCGGCGGCCCGGTGAAAAGCGACAGTGAGTCTGAGATCGAAATGGCGGGCCGCTTTATGCAGAAAGGATTTTCAGACAATCAGGCAAAGCTCATGGCTGTTTGGCAAGATAAGCGTATCGCCAGCATCTGTTCGCAAATGCCCAACCTCACCATCATGGCCACAAATGCAGCGGCGGCAGTGGAACAAACCCGCCTGTCAATGTCGGACCGTGCCTTGCTGGCCCAATACGCCGAGGAAACCTGCGGTGACTATTGTGCCGGATGCGAGCGTCTTTGTTCGGGAGTGCTTGCCCAGAGGGTGGAGATCAGCGATGTCATGCGCTGCCTCATGTACTTCCATTCCTACCAGGATCTCGGGCTGGCACGCGCAACCTTCCAGGCCTTGCCGGCTCAGACAAGAGAGCTTTTGACCCAGGTGGATTTCAGCAAGGCAGAAAGGTCTTGCCCCCGCAACTTAAAGATCGGACGATTGATGCGAGAGGCTTCTACTCTGTTTGTCTAGGCGCTACCTTTTTTAAAGTTGTCCGTTGTGAATGAAGCATGGGGCATGGAGCAGGTGATTTCTCATTTCGCATTTGTTCATTTCTCATTTGTCATTTGGCTGCGCCGTCATTAGGTCACAACGCTGAGCTGTCATTTGTTCTAAGAGGTATACGTCAGAATCCAGGATTTAGGGGAAAAGCAATCAAGATTGACTTCATCTGAACTACCGCCTCTTTGAAACGCAGAATGTCGAACAAGGAATTTTGAATATCGAAGTGATCACTTCATCACTCTGCGGTTCCCTGTTCTGCTGTTCGATATTAAGTACTTTGAACCATCTGTCCTCTGCCCTCTGTCGTCTGTCCTCTGATCTCCGTCTCGCCGTTTCTCCCTGTCCCCGTGTCGTCCCGCTGTGCCTAGTGCCTAGTTAAATAGCTGCCAGCCGATAAGACCGGCCAAACCTGCCCTCCAACCGTGGTTTCCTCTTCTGGATTTATCCACACTCTCTTAACTTTTACTGTTGTTGCGGATATTATGAGTGCGAGTTCCGCAAAGGAGATATTTAATTTTGAGAGGATGAGACCATGCTCGAGAATCTCGACCCTGTTTTACTGGCTCGAATACAGTTTACCTTCACCATTGCATTCCACATTATCTTCCCAGCCTTCACCATCGGCCTCGCCAGCTGGTTAGCCGTGGTGGAGTGGCGCTGGCTGAAAACCGGCAACAATGTCTATCAAGAAGTCTACCGCATGTGGGTAAAAATATTTGCTGTGACCTTCGGCATGGGAGTGGTATCGGGCGTGGTTATGTCCTTCCAATTCGGCACCAACTGGTCCATATTCTCAGACAAGGTGGGCAATATTTTTGGACCGTTGCTGGGCTTCGAGGTACTAACCGCTTTTTTCCTGGAGGCTTCTTTCCTCGGCATCATGCTCTTTGGTTGGAACCGTGTTAGCCGCAAGATGCATTTTGCCTCAACCATAATAGTGGCATCTGGCACTCTTATATCAGCCTTCTGGATTCTTTCGGCAAATAGTTGGATGCAGACGCCACAAGGTTTCCGTCTCGGCGAACATGGCCTGCTCTATCCAACCAACTGGCTGCAAATCATATTTAATCCTTCTTTCCCCTACCGTTTCATGCACATGGTCACTGCTGCCTATCTAACTACGGCCTTTGTCGTTGCTGGAGTTGGGGCTTATTATCTTTGGCGTAAGCTTCATGTAAGCCATGCCAGGGTGATGTTCGGTATGGCAATGATCATGGCGATTTTTGTCGCTCCCTTTCAATTGGTCGTTGGAGACTTACACGGGCTCAACACCCTTGAACATCAGCCTGCTAAGGTATCTGCCATGGAGGGTATCTGGGAAACTGAGCGCGGCGCCGCCTTGAAGCTCTTTGGCTGGCCCGATCAAGAGGAAGAAAAGACAAAATATGCAGTTGAGATTCCCAAGTTGTCCAGCTTGATCCTCACCCACGATCTCGATGGTGAAGTCAAAGGCCTCAAAGAGTGGCCTAAAGAAGAGCGCCCCCCCGTGGCCTGGGTATTCTGGTCATTCCGCATCATGGTTGGCGTTGGTCTACTAATGATACTGACCGGAGTATTCGCTGCAGTACTTTTTTTCCGCAAAAAATTGTTCGACACCCGCTGGTTTCAACTGTGGTGCATGGCTCTGACCCCAGCGGGTTTCATTGCCGTCATCGCCGGATGGTTCGTTACCGAAATCGGCCGGCAGCCTTATGTCGCCTACGGAGTGATTCGCACCGCGGAATCGGTCTCACCGGTACCCGGACCGCACATCGCTTTATCTCTACTGGCATTCATCGTCACCTACATCTTTATATTCGGGGCGGGCAGCTATTATATATTGCGACTCATTGCCAAGGGTCCCTCTACCGAGGAAAAAGCTTATGGGGACCATGGCGTAGATGAACCGCCACTGGTAACTGACATGGTATGAGAAAGAGGAGAAGTACATGTTTAGTTTTGCCAGCTTTTTGAACTTGCCCATTGTCTGGTTTGCACTGATTGCAACGGCCGTCCTCCTCTACGTTTTGCTGGACGGATTCGATCTCGGCGTCGGCATTCTCTTTCCTTTTGCCCCTTCTGATCAATGCCGTGACCGGATGATGAACTCAATTGCCCCTTTTTGGGACGGCAATGAGACTTGGCTGGTCCTTGGGGGCGGCGGCTTGTTTGCAGCCTTTCCCTTGGCATACGCTGTCTTGATGCCGGCCCTCTACGTCCCGGTGATCCTCATGCTCCTTGGCCTTATTTTCCGCGGGGTTGCCTTCGAGTTCCGCTTCAAGGCAACGGGTAAATCCATGAGAGTGTGGGACTATTCTTTCCACTTTGGTTCCCTGGTTGCAGCCTTTATGCAGGGTATGTTTCTTGGTGGTCTGGTGCAGGGGGTCCAGGTAGATGGCCGGAGCTTTGGAGGGGGGGCTTTTGATTGGTTAAATGCTTTCAGTGTAATGACGGGGTTTGCCCTGGTGTGTGGCTACGGTTTGCTAGGCGCCACCTGGGTGGTGATGAAAACCGATGATACCACCCAGGAGTGGGCACGAAAGTGCGCCAAGTATTTACTTTTCTACGTTGCTCTTTTCATGGCCCTGGTTAGTTTGATCATGCCTTTAATCAACGGGGATGTTAAAACCTTGTGGTTCAGTTCGCCCAATTTCTTTCTGCTCCTGCCAATACCCCTGCTGACCCTTGCCATGTTTGTAACAATCTGGCGTGATTTGCGTAAAAAAAGGGAATACCGGCCTTTTTTGCTGAGCGTTGGACTTTTTCTTATGGGATACATCGGTTTGGCCGTCAGTCTGTGGCCCTATGTTGTGCCCTTTGAAATCACCATCTGGCAAGCGGCAGCAGCACCGGAATCCCAATCTTTACTTTTGGTGGGTACAGTCCTTTTGTTACCCGTGGTGCTCGGATACGTAGGCTACAGTTACTACATATTCAGGGGAAAAGCGTCCCATGAAACCACTTACTAAAAAGCAGCAGCAGTGGCTTTGGTTCTTGGCACTTTGGTGTGGCGGCCTGGCGGCTGCAGCGCTGCTGGCCTATTTGGTCCGTTTGATCATGGGAATTGCAAAAATTTAATTCCTGAGGTAAATGTCCTTGTCACCAATTTAAGATAAGAAAGCAATCAACTACGCCGACAGAAAATTTCAGAGCCAAGTGAAAACATTCAAACGAATCCTTGCCGCAGCCCTAGCCCTACTTGGTGCTGCGCTTCTGATAGTAATCTCCATCTATCTCCTGGTTGATGACGCCACCCTCTTTGCCCAAATGGTCAAAAAACTGGAGTCGTCGTCAGAGATCCGGGTCCTGCACCGGGGTGATGCCCACATCACCCGCACCTTGACACCAACTCTGACCGTAGATGACCTAATAATAGGGGATGCCGGCAGACAGTACCAGGTTGAAACAGGTTCGCTGGAGGTGCAGATCAGCCTGCTGAGATTGCTCCTTGGGCAGTTGGACATACCAAAGTTATATCTCGGCGATACCCGCATCGAAATCAGGGAAGATGCATCACCCTCCGAACCGGCGGCCGCGCCGGAGTTGAAATCTGGTCCAGAGGTTCCTTCCTTCCCGCTCAAGCCTCTATTGCATGATATCCGCATTTCAAGAGTGGAAATCATCCATGAAGGTGACACAGTGCTTCTGCCTGATATTCATCTAAGTGAATTCAATCTGGAGCTGAAATCTGACAACACTTTGGAGTTGGGCGGACAGGTTGAGCTTGCCCAGCAAAACATAGATGTCAAGGCTGTACTGAGGGATGTGGACGAATACGCTGGCGGTAAGCCCCTGGCCTTCTCTGTTGGTGTGCAAAGCACGGGGCTGAACCTCTCTCTGGAAGGAAATGTCAATTTTGAAAAACCCGATCCCACACTTGAAATTGCTGCCCGTGGATGGACACCGGATGGTGAAAAATTTGCAACCGGCATCCAGGGTTTTGAGATCCCGGGCAAATTAACCATTGAAGCACAACTGAAGGGGACTTTTGCCCAGCTCCCCATGGAGGAGCTCAAAGCAGCCTACCATGGCCCCAACCAGTCCTCTGTAAAACTGGAAGGGAGTATCGCTAATGTTTTGAGGCTCGAGGGGGTGCAGTTCAATCTGAACGGCAAGCTGGAGGACCCGGCCTGGTTAACCCCACTGCTACCGGAAAGCTTGGGAGCGATAAAAGGTGCCAGTGTATCGGCGCGAATCTCCGGCGGTTATCCAAACTTCACAGTCCAGGATTTGGATTTTCATGGCAAAACAAAAGAAGGGTTGGACCTGTCGCTGTCCGGGAAATTTGAGCTAGCGAATTCATTGGAGCCAGCAAACATTCAGGCTGAACTGGTATTTGCTGCCCCGAACACCCGGGCAGCAAGGTTTTTGATTTTTGAAACAATACCGGAATTCGGCGCCATTACCGGCAAGTGCCATGTACACTCGGACGTGGGTGATCCATCGCTCATAGACATTGTGGTTCAAACCAAAGATAAGAGCTCCATGCAGGCAAACCTCAGCGGAGGGATTGCCCAATTTCCCCTGGCCGACCGACCCAACAGGGGCTATGACCTAGACGTCTCCATCCGAGCAACAGAGGGTGCGGGCCTAGCCGAACGGGTGGGTTTGGAGCTGCCTGAGTTAGGGCCCCTGGATCTGAACTTCAAAATCGAAGGTTCAACCCTGGCTTTGGAGCTCAATCAGATCAAACTGTCCGGAGGCAGGGAAGAAGGTGTCCGGATCGGTGCCCAGGGACAAATGTCATTTGGTGACTGGGATCAGGCCGATCCCTTTAAGGCTATCGACCTGAAACTACAGGCTCAAAGTTTAACTACCCAACTACTCTCCCCCTGGCTCGGGCAGAAACTTCCCGAGTTGGGTCCACTCAGCGGTGAGGCCCACTTGCACACGGTCTCCGGCCTACACCGAATAGACCAGCTTCAGATCCGTACCGGCGAAACCGCACCGCTGGCCGTGGCAGTTTCCGGTTCAGCCGAGCATATCATCCTGCTGCCGGAGTTACGTGTCCGGGAGATCAAACTGGATGCCAATGCCACCACCGACAATGTTGGGCAACTAAATACCGTCTTCGGTTTGAAGGATGAGATCCCCCAGATCGGGCCGCTCGAGGCGAAGGCGCAAATCTCCGGCGATGATCAAAATCTTGTCGTCGATGAAATCTCAGTGGCAGCCGGCCAGGAAGACCTTCTGCTGGTGAACCTGGACGGCCGGTTGGGTAAGCTCAGCGCTGCCAATCAATGGAAGCCGCAAAATACCAGTCTTACTATCCAGGCCAATTCCAGCAACAGCCGCGCCCTTGCCGAAAAACTGGGCTACCGCATTCCGGAACTGGGCCCCCTTACCGCCCAGGCCAACATCCGCGACAAGGAGAAAAAGGTATCAATGGAGTCTGTTCAAGTAAGGCTGGGAGACAAGGATAAACCGGTCTTGAAATTCACTGGTTATATCAACGACCTCTTTGCCATGAAGGGGGTCCAAGGAAATGGACAGTTGCACTTGGATGGCAGTCGCTTTGCCGCCTTTGCCGATTTTGAGAAAATTCCTGAACTTGGTCCTCTAACCGGCCAGGTGAAAATCTCGGACACTGATGGATCCCTGGGTATTGATTCCCTTCAGATCGAAAGCGCGCAGCCGGAAATGCTGAGCCTGAAAGTAGATGGGAGCTTTGACAATTTCAAAGATCCCTCCACCTGGCTGCTAGAAAGCAGCCTGGCTGCCCGGGACCTGACGCTTCTTGGAGCAATGCTCGATCGTCAGTGGCCCGCCATAGGACCGGTGCGGCTGGAAGCGGAGATAAAACGCACGGGCAAAAGCAATGAGCTGAAAAGCACTTTGACTGCTGGCGAAACCGAGATAGAGGCAAAAATTAAGGAATTCTTTGAAACGACTCCCATGAGGATAACCGGTTTTGTTAAAGCACGGAAAATGCTCTTTTGGGAACTCCTGGAGAAGAAGAGCGTAGAAGAGAAAAAGAAAGCTTCTAGCAAGGAGCCCGTATTTAGCCGTGAGCCCATAGACTTCGGCTGGCTGAAAAAAGCCGATGTGGATGTTGCGATTTCGGTGGAATCCTTTGCTCAAGAACAGTTTCTAGCCGATTCTGCCCAGTTCCAGGTGAAGGTCAAGTCAGGTCTGCTGTCAATCAGCCCGGCTCGTTTTGTCTATGCAAAAGGGAAACTCGAGATGGATCTGCGGCTTGATGCACGGGATCATCCCCGCCTCACCTTCAAAGCCTTTGGCGAGAATATAGATCCCCGGCGGGCGCTGGATATCCAGCAATACAAAGGTCAACTTGAGGCGGAGGCGAATATTGACCTGTCCTTTAGCACATCCGGGCTAACCCCCCATGAACTGGCGGCAAACAGCCAGGGCAGCATCTACATAACCATTCAAAACGGCAAGCTCCCTGCCCCACTGGTCGATCTGGTTTTTTGGGATGTGGCGGGGTGGGTCTGGAAAAAATCGACAGATGTAAGGTATTACGATTTTGGTTGTGGGGTGGCCGATTACACCATCGAGAAGGGGGTCATCTCGACCAAGGCCTTTATACTCGACGCCGAGCACATTACCGTTACCGGAGGGGGAACCATTGATCTGGGTGGTGAGAAAGTGGAATACTTTTTTCTGCCAAAGAAAAAATCGCTTTACATTAAAAAAGCCGACCCGGTAAATATCGAAGGCCCCTTGAACGACCCCAAAGTAAAAACGATTCCATGGAAATCGGCCGCCATCACTGCGGGCAAGGTTGGTGGGATTATTTTTGCTCCCTTTATTTTTATCCCCCTCACCGCAGCCGACTACCTGGCAGGCCAGGTGAAAATCGAAGATGGAAAATCGGCCTGTCTGGAATATCAAAAGAACCGTAAAATTGAACAGAGCCAGCAGCAATCCAACTAGGCACTCCTTCGACAAGCTCAGGACAAGTAGGGACTAAGCACTAGGCACCAATTCTGGAGGTGTCAGGTTTCAGGTGTCAGGGAAGAGAATAAAAGAGGGTAAAGCCTGAAAACTGAACACTGAAACCTTAGTCCTAACTCTATGCCCCAAGCCCTAACCCAATCCAATGTAAGCAAGCCAAAATAATGTGATTCAGCAAA
>CP070689.1:2165759-2176629 GCA_020353155.1 Deltaproteobacteria bacterium
ACGCTCAAGGTCGATTGCGCGCTGGCCGAAAGCCAAGTAAGACTTGGCAGTGGAGTCCCCGGAAAGGGGGAGCTACCACTCGCCGAGGTGGTCACCGAGGCCAACCCCGCGGCGTTGATGCTGGTAGCAGATACGTCAGGAAATAACTCGGCATGGGCATCCGCTTGGGAACTTCCGCCCCCCATAACGCACATATCCCCAATATACATAATGCAAGTGTCAACGTGCCACGTTGCATCGACCGCGCCGGACGGCGCGGCATTGCTTTGATACTGCCCCGGAGGAGGAGGCACCCCAGGAATTAAATCCATTGTGCCGGCATAGGTGTAGACATTTGAGTAGACATCGCCCAGCGTCGGCAAGGCCCAGGCCTTGGACACCAGCCCGCAGAGACAGATCCACGTCACCATGAACGCTAACATCACGGCAATCGACCGTTTATTCCTCACTCTAATCTTCATACCAACACTCCTTCACGAAGTGGTACAAAAACTACTAAATTAATAGTGTTAGTAAAAATATTCACAAAAAGGACAGATTTATACAACTAGTTGGAATTGTATTACTTTATTTTGTAGGTCTGAGCGATTCTGTGGACACTTTACGCAAGAAACGTGCCCAGTTGTCTATCAGACAAATCGACATCTTCTGGGTAAATGAGATCGGGTTAGATAAAGAGAGCAGAGTTCACATTACATCCCTTAATTCACACTATGATAAAATTTAATTTGGCACAATATGTTGCGAGTCAGATTGTAGAAATTGAGAAGGTCCACAAACACACTTTTGGTGACGGCATAGTTGATGGCTGGCATTCTCACCGCGTTTCGGCCCACGACTCTGTAAAGGTGATAATTTCCTTCCGCCACAGCTCTACTTTGGGTTGATCAAATGTTTGGAAATTGCCTGAGAATAGTTGTTAAATGTGGGAACCTTTCGAGCCATAATTCCACTTGACAAGCATAGATGACTAAGTTAGTAAGAGAGGTCCGATTAGAAATGTTCCAGCGAATTGCAGGGGGCGTAGTTCAGTTTGGTTAGAACGCCGGCCTGTCACGCCGGAGGTCGCGAGTTCGAGTCTCGTCGTCCCCGCCAGAAGAGAAAACCCGTCCTTCGAGACGGGTTTTTTACTTGGTGCTCCCTCAGATCGTCCTTGTTCTCAGCTATTACCTTGATTTTCCCTGAAAAACTCATTATAGATGGAACAGGTTGAAAACCAGTGAGTTAAAACCAATGCAACCCTATATCATCAAACGTGATCAGCATGCAGTCTCGAGGACGCAGATGAGCCAAGAGGTTCTCAAGGTCCTCTACCGCCTGCATCGCACCGGACATCTCGCCTACCTTTGCGGCGGAGGAGTGCGCGATCTTCTGCTGGGAAGGGATATCGACGATTATGACGTTGCCACCGATGCTGAACCCAAAAGACTGAAAGAGGTCTTTGGAAACTGCAGACTTGTGGGGCGCCGCTTTCGTATTGCTCACATCATGTTTAAAGGTGGTCAGACTATAGAAGTCTCTACCTTTCGCAAGCAGGGAGAGGAGGACAGTTCAGAAGAAGACGACAGCAACAGTTTGCTAATCAGGCGCGACAACACTTTTGGCTCACCAGCGGACGATGCTTTTCGCCGCGATTTCACCATAAACGCTCTCTATTACAATGTAGCTGATTTCTCGATCATCGATTACGTGGGAGGTAGAGCGGACCTGCAGTCCCGGTTAATCCGCTCCATCGGCGACCCAGACATTCGCTTTCAAGAAGATCCCATTCGTATTCTTCGGGGCATACGCTTGGCGGCAACTTTAGGTTTCAAGGTAGAGGAAACCACTTGGGAAGCCATGAAACGACAGCGTCACCATATTTTGGAGTGTGCGGTCTCGCGAATTCGAGAGGAAATAATGAAAATCCTTCGTCGTGAGTCCAGCCACGATGGTTTTCATCTCCTCGTCCGGGCAGGCATTTTAGAGGTTGTGTTTCCCAAATTGGAAGAATTCAGATTAGCACATGCTGAGAGCGAGACTAGAGCGGACCATCCCATTTTCCAGCACCTTGCCGTCCTTGAAGATCTCCGCGTCAAGGGTGTGGAGCTTTCAGACCCTGTACTTCTGGCCACCCTGACAGCATCACCAGTTAAAGAACTATTTGAAACTCTTCCCCCTGATCACGATGTGGGGAAGTCTTTGCACGAGTACTTGGAAGCCAACTTTAAACCCCTGGCTTTTCCCAGAATAGTCCGCTCGAAAGTGCATCTCTTGCACCTGGCCCTCCGTCATATGTTGGCCGAGCAACGAAGAAAAAGGCGCAGGAGTTTGCGGCGCAGTCCGATTTTTGCTGATGCTCTCAAGCTTCTGGAAATCCACTGTTTGGCCACCGATCAGCACTGGTCTGCTTTGCGCCGCTGGCAAAGTCCCCCAGTTCAGAGGCAAAAGCGGAGAACTAGAACCCGTGTCTCGAGATCAAAGAGGATCCCATGAAGAAAACCGGTGTCTTTTACCATCCCAGCTTCAGCCGCAGAAGTTATCTAACTCGTGGAGCCAGGCTCGAGGATTTTCCTGAGGCAATAGACCATCTACTAGCGCGGGAAAATGTGATTCTCTATGAATCCCCGCCCATAGAGGAAGAGTGGATTCTCAAGGTGCACACATCCGATCTCATACGTGGGGTGGAAAGCGATCCACTGTGTTCAACTGCTTGGCACTCCGTAGGTGGGGTAGTCCTGGCGGGAGAAAAAATCTGTACCGGAGAACTCTATAACGCTTTTGCTCTTATAGGTGCCGGCGGCCATCACTCGGGCAGAAACTATTTTGGCGGCTTTTGCTGTTTTAACGATGTGGTGATCACTATTACTTATTTGCGAGAAATTCATAAGGTTCAACGCTTTGCCATCCTGGATACAGATGCCCATCACGGCGATGGCACTCGGGACTTACTCAAAGATGATCCTGACGTGCTGCACGTCTGCTTTTGCAGCATAGAATCCTCCTCAGACGACGGCACCAAGGTGGATGTTGTATCGCCCGGGGGCTACTGGGGATTTTGGGGCAAAGGCGATAAGGATGTGGACCAACAATATGCCGATAAGGTGGTAAAGGAGTTCGGCCCGCGTGTGGCTGATTTCAAACCGGACCTCATCTTCTGGTATTTTGGCTTCGACACTCACAAAGGTGATTATGGCAGCCTTGGCCTTAGTGAGAGCTGTTATGTGGACATTGCCCGCTTTATGAAAAAGACGGCAGACGAGCTCACCGACGGCCGCCTCGAGGTGGTACTTGGTGGCGGCTCCCGCACTGACCTTGCGACAGCACTTATACCTCCTATTATTGAAGTTCTCGCCGATACCGCCTAGCGTTTTGGTAAACAGTAAACCGTGAACGGTAAACGGATTGGGCCACGCTTCTACTAACCGTTTACCATTTACCGTTTATTACCATTTGCGCTATGCAAACTTCTGCACGATTTTTGCATTTTATCCGGGTCGCTGGCCATGTATTGCGATTGAGAGGGATAAGTAAACAAGAGTGGAGATTAAGCATGAAGGTTCCGGAATTGTGCAAGACATGCAAATACGTTACGGTTCTTGCCCATGGAATCCGCTGCCGGAAAAAAATGCGTGTTCGCTACGTGAACGGCAAATTCGTGTGCCCCAAGTACCGCATGTCAAAACGGTATCAAACAGATTCCATTTTTGGTTGAGGCCTCCCCGCTGTCAACATTATCTAGCGAAACTTATCAGCTCAGCTTCCCTACCGTAACCATGTAGAGTACCGTCTCCTCCTCGCCATCCACACCGATAAGTTCGTTCATCTCATCGTCGTAAAAAGCACCTATGGGGCAGGATCCAAGGCCTAGAGCGGTGGCTGCCAGCTGCACATTCTGGCAAACATGGCCAAGGTCCATGGGGATGTATCTTACTGCTCGTTCACGATACTTTTCCATACACCTCAGCATCATGGCGGTCCAAATGAGAACCACTGCTGCTTTCCGAACCACGGGCTGACCCAGACCGGCAGCGGTGATTGCCTGGTTGAAATCTCCCTCCTTGATCCTTGCCAGGGCGAATTCGGCAACATTGAAATGATAAATCCCCTGAGGCAAGCCCTCTACCTTGTCCACATATAGATAAGTTTCGAAAGGATAAAGTGCGCCTGCTGAAGGTGCAGTTCTGAGCAAATACATGCCGGCCCTTGCTGTTATCCCCTGAGCTGCCCACATTATTTTTGATAGTTCCTCACCACTGAGTGGCTTCTTGGTGGTATCTCGTTCGGACCTTCTCCTGGCTAGGCACTGCCAGAGGTCAGCGGGTTCGCTCAAATCTGGTTGTGACAAGCGCAAGAGTTCAGCCTCAGGATATGTCTTGAACCTCCCTGGTGAGGGGATGGCACCAAGGTGGTCTCTGGGAGCTCGGTCCCGCGAATATTTGGTCCCTTGCACATAGGTGAAGGCTAACCCTTTTTTGTAGTCTGGCACGACTGTCTCCTTTCTTAAGGCGATGCGAGATCCCTTACCTCGCAAATGCTTTTTGCGTTAATTGCTCGAGAAATCGCGGATACTCTGGATCGAGAATGCGCACCTGGGGCCGTCCATCTTTGCCATAATCAACCTGCAAATCCTCCTGAGCCATCCATTGGATGCATTGGGAGTAAAGAGCGTATTCAAGTTCGAGTCCCCGTTTCCGTATTACATCCAGAGTATCTCCCGGCCAGATGGGATATGTTGCCTGTGCGATTATTGGGCCGGTGTCTTCTCCCTCATCGACAAAATGGACGGTGATGCCACCGAAGCGGCAGCCATAGCCGAAAGTATCTCCATATCCATCGGTTCCAGGAAAAGCTGGCAGAAGGGCCGGGTGAATATTCATAATCCCGTAGCGGTCTTCCCTATTGTAATGTCCAATGAAATAGGGGGAGATCAACCGCATAAATCCCGCCAAGCAGATAAGTTCTGGGGCCAGCGGGTTCAATAGTTCAATGATTTCCTGCTCAGCTAAGACCAAGCGGGCTAATCGATCCCGAATTTCCTCTGGAGGAAGACCATGAAAGATCCTCTGCCGTTTAACCAGTTCAGGGAACTGGCTGGGAAGCTCACGTTCATCAACTTTAGGAAATAATTTTTTGCCGTACTTACTGTAATCCACAACCGCAGTGGGAATTCCGTGCTTCTGAGCACGGGTCAATCCGTACGCTCCGGGGTTGTTGCTTACTACCAGGTTGATCTCAGCATCTAGTTTGCCAGCCTCAATTTGGTCAACCATGGCCTGAAGATTCGTTCCACCCCCGGAGATCAGCACCGCCAGTTTAAGTTTTTTCGTCTTAGGTTTCACCTTTTCCCACCTCAAGTGATTGTTTCTCAACACCCTGTAGAGGATAGCAAAGATGTTAGCGTTGATGGAAGTTTTTTCAGTTTGAAAAGGTTAGTTTTTGAGAAACAGAACACATAACAACTATGATTGCAGCGAAATTTTACTAAATAAAATCGGAAAATAGAGGCTGCTGACTCGCCATTTAGACTGCCTGATGCTATAATGCAAGTCAGCAATTGTCAGAATTACTGGGCCGCCAGCATCGCTCTCGAAAGTAACGCGATCATTAGGAGTTTGTTATGTCCATGTGGCTTTATGACGATGTGAAAGAGATGGAAGATTTCCAGAACTATCAGAAGGAAGTCCGGCGCATCGAGAGAGAGTACCTTGAAATCAGGGTCCTCCTTCGTGATGCTGAGGCGGATTACAGAGCAGAACCTGACAGCGAGTATCTCAAGGCAAAGGTGAAATACCTCCAAAAAAGGCTGAAGCATTTGGAGAGCCAAGCAGCCCGGCTTGCGGCTGACCATCCGCTGGAAATATCCCTTTTTGCACCGCCCCACGGATAGGTGGGTTAGCCCGCATTTATCTCCCACCCTTTTCAGTGTTGGATTGATTGTTTCTCATGCAATTTATCTTAAGCCCTGGGGATACCCTCTCCCCCAAAGAATTCGAAAAAATTCTAAAGCTATTGATGGTTGAACGAGGCAGCAAGTGGAACAAACCACTTGCGGCAGACGAGTTGTTGGAAATGCATAGAGAGGCATTTGAGCCCTTGTTTCATGGACCACCCCTCGGTCCAATACCTGACTATCTGAAACCTCATACTTCAGTGCACGGCTGTGTTGCTGAATATGAAGAAAAGCTTGACGACCTTGAAAGCTGGAAAGCTCAAAAGCTGGACTCGTGGTTGAAAGATAGAGTTGGAAATAAGTTTACTTTAGGACAAAAGGTTTATGAACTTTCTAGAGAAAGGGGAGATTTTAGTGCTCCTGACAAGTATTGGTTAAAGCTGGCATAAAGATTGGAGGCGGCAAATTAAGGAGGAAAAAGTGGCACAGGCAAAATCAGGTGATAGAGTGATAGTTCACTACAGCGGAAGCCTGGAGGATGGTACAATTTTTAGCTCTACTTATGAGGAAGATGAACCATTTGAATTTACCCTTGGAGAGGAAAACGTACTGGCGAGTTTTCAAAATGCAGTAATTGGCATGAATGAAGGAGAGACAAAGACTATTTCAGTCCCACCAGAGGATGGCTACGGAGAACACAAGACAGAATTTGTCCTAAAAATGGAGAAGGACCAGGCCCCGCCCGAACTTGAACTTGACGTAGGGAAAAAGCTGCAAGTTCGTTTAAACGATGGGACAACAAGGGTAGTAAACGTAGTGGCTATCACCGAGGACAGCGTCATACTGGACGCAAATGACCCACTTGCAGGGAAAACTCTAAAATTCGAAATTGAACTTGTTCAAATTATTGGCAAGTGAATCATAGTAAATAAAAATGGCAAGGCTTCGCCGACGCAGGGAGCGGGGAAGGCAATTGGGATAGTCAGTGCACCTCAAGGTCGGTGTCGTGACTCAAGCAATCCCAATTACCCTTGGGATCACAGTCTTGGCAGTGGTAGTGCTCACCGTATAAAAGCCTGTGTTTGTAGTCAACTGCTTCAGCCAGACGTATCCGGGCTCCACAGTGGGCACAGTCGACATATTGAATCTCTTCTTTTTTCATGACGGGGTGAGCAGGTGGGTTGAGACCTAGCTTATTCTTTAGTTTCTTTGCGTTCCTTAGGCTTGTGCATGGGCAACCCATATATCGTATCAATGAAATATTCAAAGTTCTCAGGACCTAACTCTTCAACTTCACGCCTAAATTTCTTGCAAATCTCCAATCCTTTCTCCTTAGCGCCTTCTGGAAAACCTTCCTCATCGGACAGATACCGCTTCTCGATCTCGTCGAGCTTGTCCATGAACTCCTCATAAGTTATTTCCTCTATTGCCATATTCTTCCCCTAACGCGATGAGCTAAATTATTTCGGATTATTTCTTTGTACTCTCAATGTCGCTAACCGCCTTCCTGGCCTCTGCAATCAAATCGTAAAAGGTGTCTGACTGATAGGTATCAAAGCCCCCACAGCCCATGTCACCTGCTTTGTCAAAAACATGTTCTTTATCAATGTAGGTTACCAGAGCTTTTGCAGCTTCGAAAAGGGTCAAATACTCATCCTTCATCAGTCTCTCTCCCTCCAGGTTCATTATCATCCTGTTTTTTTTCTTCCTGCCGCTTGTCGATTTGATCTTTGAATCTATCCATAAACTCCACTCTGAAGGGTTCTATGTCCATGGCCTCGTCATATTTGCCCATGAAGTACAGGGCCATACCTTTGAACACCTGGGCTTCCTTGATCTCCGGGTCTATGGCCAGGGCTTGATCGAAGTATTTTATACTCTCATCAAATTTTTGCAGCCCAAGCAAGGCATGGCCTTTGGCTGTGAGGGCGTGGACATTTTCGCCTTGCTCCGCCAGAATCTGATCTAAAATCTCAATAGCCTCTTCACACCGACCCATGTCGTTCAGGGCGAAGGCCTTCAGCTGGAGGGACGACAATTTTCCCGGTTTCAGGGCGAGCTCCTTGTCGCAGCAATAAACAACCTCTTCCAAAAGCCCCTTTTCAGCCAGCAAGGTAGCGCCCTCCATCCAGGTTGTTTTTGATTCAGGCTCGATCTCTGCGACCTTCATCATCACGCCCTCGTAGGTTTGCTCGACGGCAATTCTGCCATCGCCCGCTACGGGCACACCGTGGCCGGGGAGTATATTTTCAATGTCTTTTTTCAGCAGCTGCTTGAGTCCGTAAAGGTAATGATCAAGCCTGCCTCCGGCATTTTTGTCTACATCCGCCATGGCGTGGGGCAGAACGGTGTCCCCGGTAATGGCCGTCTTGGTGGCTTCGTTGTAGAGGCAGATGCCGTCAATGGTATGGCCGGGCGTGTGTATTACTTCCCATTCAAAGCCGCTCAGCTCCAGAGTTTCCCCGCCCCTTACCTGGGTCAGGGAGAATCCTTGCTCTTCGAGAATTTTCTTAAACTCCAGAGGACCTCCTTCGTGGTTGACAATCTCGATCTGTTTATTTTCATAAATAGGGGGAAATCTCAACAGTTCAAATACGCCCATGCAGTGGTCACGGTGCCCGTGGGTGACCACCACCTTCTTGATGTCCAAAGGATTGAATCCCAATCTTTCAAGCTCGGTAAAAACGGTATAATCATTTCCCGGATCAACAATGGTCAAGTAGTCTCCTACAAGGACATAGACGTTACTAGATTCTCCATATCCGATAAGAAACATGCTCTTTTCAAAGACAGGATCTGATATCTTCATTATCCCAGAAATAGACAGCCAGCCCGGGTGGTCCGGTTCGTGCTCGGCCGGGAGGACAACCCCCTCTTCAATGGGATCTAGCTCCTCGGGAAACTCAAATTTCTCTTTTTCTTTATTTTCCTTTGTCATGTTTACTCCCTTTGTACGTCTTTATTTTTTGGAAATAGGCGGTTAATAATAGACCAATCTCCAGGGTTTCTCAAGCCAATAAAAAATCCCCATCCCCTAATGCACAAACAGGAGAGGGGGATGACACAGTTATCTCATTTGCGGGCAGACACTCCTGCCCTACTGCCCTCTCCCCCGCGAGCAGGGGAGAGGGTATTAATGTTATGGATTTGTGGTGGCTACTCGATGTAGTCCAGGACGAAGTCCAGCTTCATCTTGTCATCCGGCCACCAGTTCTTGCTCTGCACTTCTTTGCCGGCGGCGACGTCTTTGCCATCAATCTTCTCAATTAGCATCTCGAAGAAATGAAATTCCGTGACCTTAAACTTCTTGATCACGTCAGAGGGCAGCAGGACGACACGGCCGGTCTCCTTGGCGCACTCCCACTCAAACGCTTCATTGGGAGCTGCTTCTTCCTTACCGGTTTTGCCGGAGTAGATTTTGAGCAGCTTGCCGGAAACCTTCATTCCCGGCTTCATGTCAAATTCCTCGAAAAGCGCGTCGGGTATGTGCCACCAACAGGCTCTCATGTTGGCAGCTGCATAGGCTTTTACGAGCATGGGATCGAAGCCGCAGACCACCACTCGACATTTTTCAGGCATGTTAAACCTCCTTATTCACTCTTATCGGTTTCCACTTCCTGCAACTGGTTGCGAAGATCCTCAACCTGGCTGTAGCAATAATTCATGAACTCTCTGGCCTCAGCATCGTTGAGGTGTTCCGTCTGAAGCAATCTGGTGACATAGGGGTAAATTTGCTCCTGGATCTCTTCGGTGAATTCCAGCAGCACATGATCGTTATCCCCGTCAGGGGATGCCCAGCTCATAAAACCCCTTTTCCAGTTGTTCATCATCTCCTTGAGAACCTCGAGTTCATGGCGGACATTTTCTTCCATGCTAGCCTTTCTTTCTCGCTTCGAAGGCATAGCACTTTTTGACCACGTTGAAATCCGCTACGCACCAGTAATGGGGCCAGTGAATCTTCATGCACCAACCGATAATGTCTGCGGGCGGAAACTTGGAGTCTTTGAGAACAGGCTTCAAGCCCCGGCAGTTCCAGCATATATGGTCACTTTGTTTTTCCGGCACCAATACGGTATCCAGAAATTCTTCCGGTGTTAACTCTGCCATGTGACACTCCTTTCTACAGTTACCAGTCCTTGACTTCGCCGGCTGCGAGCTTCTTCTGATACTCGTCCCAGATCTCGGGCGACAGTTTCTGAATATCCCAGTAGAAACCGAAGCTTCCGGCCAAACCTGCAGAGGGCGGTTGTGGCCGCCAGCCGCGCACCGGCCGGCCCCTGATGCTGAATTTGACCATATCCGCAACGCCCGTCAACCAAGACCTTGGCTTGCACTGGTAAGGCCTGGTCCTGCCCTCGATACCGTCTCTGTAGTTAGCATAGCCGTCAAAGGGCTTGTCCGCATACAGCGGGCTGGTGTCAGGCTTCTCGCCGGGTCTTTCCTCCGGGCCCTTGTACATGAAGCCCTGGATCATGTGGATGTAGTACACCGTTCCGCACTCAGCACAGTTGATCGTACCTTCCCAGTTCCAGAAGCAGTATGGGTCCAGGTAGTTGATAGTGTCACAATCTTTTCCACCAACTTCTTTTTTGCACCAGATTATATCACACACAGTGGTCCCTCCTTTTAGATCCAGGCCTTGTCATACCACTCTTGGATTTTAGTGAGCGGAACGCCGAGCAGGTCACGGTAGATCTTCTTGTTGTCCGCACCAACCGGGCGCCAGTGCCAGTTGATCCTTCTCGGGGTTTTTTCCATCAACCCGCAGCTGTAACCGGCTTGGAGAAGCATATCGCCAAAGAGGGGATCGTCCAGCCAGCGGACCGTGCCTCTTTCCCTGTAGTGCGGGCTCTCGTAAACCTCGCGGTCATTCCGAACAGGCTCGGCCAGGAGGCCTGCATCTTGCAGGATCTTGGCAACCTGAGACCTGGACTTGTCGGAAGCCCACTGCTCCAGAGCCGCATAGATCTCTACCTGAGCCTCGCCTTCCACCCGGTC
>CP070689.1:2176729-2185875 GCA_020353155.1 Deltaproteobacteria bacterium
CGCCCACAGGCAGCCTGGTCTGCACGGCCAAGCTGTGGGAAGGAGTACGTCCCGGCACCGTGGCCAAGTGTTACGGCCAGGGGCACTGGGCCTACGGCAGGCTCGCTGCGAAAGAGTTCGGAAAAGAGCCTAGGGGTGGGAACAGCAACGACATCATTCCCGCCCAGTATGAGGCGCTGAGCGGAAGTTCGGCATATTATGGTGTGACGCGGATCAAAATTGAGAAAGTGTAACAAGGAGGATAACAAATGCCAAGATATGCAATGGTCATCGACCTGCAGCGGTGTGTCGGCTGCGGCACTTGCAGCATTTCCTGCAGGAACGAAAACAACGTGTCGGAAGGCTTTTACTGGTCACACAAGATCACAGAAACCTCCGGGACATTCCCAGATGTTAGATTCCATTATATTCCAACACTCTGTAACCACTGCACAAATGCGCCGTGCGTTAGGGGTTGTCCGACCCTGGCCATGCACAAACTCGAGAACGGCATTACCATGCACAATCCCAAAAAGTGTATTGGCTGCAGGTACTGTATGATCAACTGTCCCTACGGGGTCATCTATTTCAACTGGAAAAAACCGCATGAATTTTGGAGAGAGAAGCAGGTCCTGCTCAAAGACGGAACTTCCTCTCCCGCAGCTGAAGTACGTGATGTGGGTGGCAAGGGTGTGCCGTACTTCAATCCGGATCGGGATGAGACACTGCTAGGCATTCGGCCGAAAGGGGTAGTGGAGAAATGCACCTTTTGCGATCACCGGATAATAAAGGGAGAACTGCCCCGCTGCGTGGAAGCATGTCCGGCCGATGCAAGAATATTCGGAGATCTTGATGACCCCAAAAGTCAGATTAACCATTTGCTGGGAAAATTCCGGCCTTTTCGACTCAAGGAAGCGGTGGGTACCGAACCTGCGGTGTTTTACATTAGAGACTTCAGTGCCGCCGGTTATTTAAGAACAAAAGGAGGGATCTAAATGAAATCACCACTGTGGCTCGGCCTTCTTTGCATAGGCATAGTTCTAGGCCTCTATGCGACTTTCAAAGTATACACCGTTGGATTTGTGCTGTATGCGAAAACGGACGTGCTGGTCTGGACCCTGCCCTTGTCGACATATATCTTTTTTAGTCTTACAAGCGCAGGGTTGGCCTTTGTTTCCTCAATCCCCGTTGTTTTCGGTATCAAGCGGTACGAAGCAATTGAAAAACGTACACTGTACCTTGAGATTGCAGTTCTTATCGGCTCCTTTGTGTGCCTCCTTCTCCACCTTGGATCGCCGTTGGCTGTAATCTACATCTTCCTTTCACCCAACCCGACCTCTCCGCTTTGGTGGTTGGCCGTGCTTTACCACGTGTACTTTGTCCTTCTTCTGAGTGCGTTCTGGGGAATACACAAAGGCAAGGTCAGCAAACCGCTCGGGGTTCTTGTTTTTCTAATTGCCATTGGTACATCCACTACCCTTGGCTGGCTGCTGGGGATGACTGATGCGCGTCCAACTTTGAACGCATCGTTTTTTTCAATCTATTTCCCGCTTACTGGATTTACCTCCGGACTGGCCGCCTTGCTCCTCGCCAGTATGGTGCCTGCCCATTTCTCGGGCCGGGAAGTAACAGTAGATAGAAGTGGATTGTACAATGAACTCGCTAGAATAATGGGCATCATGGCGGGCATGGTGCTGATCATTTTTCTGTGGCGTACGATCAGTGGTGGAATATCTTCCACCGCAGTGGAATACCGCGCCTTCAAACATATGATCGGATCTATACCCTACAACATTGAGCTCTGGCTTGGCCTGGCCATCCCAACTGTGTTGATGCTTGTTCCTTCGATACGCGCAACCGTGTGGGGCAAAATAACCGCCAGCGCCTTAGTACTTGTGGGCATGTTTTTCGGTAGGCTCGAGTTCGTTTTGAGTGGCGTGGTCAGACCACTGGGCCAGATGGCCGAAGGCCGCCCTGAAATCGTCAGTTATGTGCCGACTATCTACGAGATTTTCGTAGCGTTATTCGGGCTTTCGGCTATGCTGATGCTCTACACCCTGGGTGAGAAAAACCTGCGGCTCGATGCTGTGCCCGAATAGACTATCATGATAGGTTATTTGCAACGTTCTTCCCCCATCCAGTCCTCCCTCTCCGGTTTGAGAATCCCTTCCGGGGAGGGAGTGCAACTCCCAAGCCACTACGGTTGAGGTGAAGCAAAGATTCAAGGAGCACGTTAAATGAACATCGACGATCTGCTGATGCGAGAAAAAGCTCGCCGTGACGCTTACAAGCATCTGGCGGCTTGCTATCATCTTCCCAATAGAGAACTTGCCACAATGCTAAAAGGGTTGGAGCGCCGACTGGGCGTGCTTGGATCCGGGGTTTTGAGCTATGCGGCCCTGATGCGCAACGAATTTGAGAGTCTCAACGGTCTGGAGGAACTCAAGATTGACTTCGCACGGCTTTTCGTCGGGCCTTACAGCTTACTGGCACCGCCTTACGGTTCCATCTACCTCGAGGGGGAGCGGAAAATAATGGGCCATTCCACCTTGGACTTGCTAGAAACTTATAGGAATGCAGGAGTTGATCTTTCTGACAATTTTCGGGATGCTCCTGACCACATTGCAGCGGAACTAGAGTTTATGTATTTCCTTGTTTTCAAGGAGGTTGAAGCGTTAGAAAATTCTGATATTGAGAGGACCTTCGGTTTCCTTGAAAAACAGAGAGCTTTTCTGAGACAACACCTTGGGGCCTGGGTCTTTGACTTCGCAGATAGCTTAGAAAAAAATGCAGAGACTGGCTTTTATAAAAGTCTGGCTGGGGCTACCAAGGCCTTTATGAAAGAAGAGCTCGATTATCTTGAAGAATTCCATCTGGCCCAAGCATCTTAAACCCTGTCATTCTGGAGAGGTTAAAAACCTCTCTTTTTTTAAAGTTTGGCTTATGTTAACTTTAACATAAGCCAAAAAAGCTAGTCCTGCGAAACTGGCTAAACTGGCCAAACCGGCTAAACCGAACCAGGAGTGATGTGGTGCTTAAGAAGATAAGACTGCAAGAAGCTATTGGCAGCAAACTGGAACATGACATTACCGAGATCCGTCCAGGCGAGTTCAAAGGACCTGCCTTTCGCAGGGGTCACACCGTGTGTGAGGCTGATCTCTGTCATCTCCAGAGGCTAGGCAAGAATCATTTGTACGTCCTCGATTTGGCCCATGATGAGATCCACGAAAACGAGGCGGCAGTCATTCTGGCCACAGCTTTAGCTGGCGATGGTGTCACCTGGAAGAATGGTCCTCGGGAGGGAAAAATTAATCTGCTCGCAGAAAGAGACGGTCTTCTGGTGGTCAATACCGCTGCTCTGGCCGCATTCAACATGGTGGACGAGGTCATGTGCGCCACCCTCCACAACCATACTCTGGTAAATAGAGGTGACCTGCTGGCCGGCACCAGGGCGATTCCCCTGGTTATGAAGCGGACTCCCATCGAGAGGGCTGCGGCCATTGCGCGCCAGAATGGATCGGTGCTCTCGGTTAAGACTCTACGGTCCACTCGTGTGGGTTTGGTAATCACCGGTAACGAGGTCTATCACGGTCTCATTCAGGATCGCTTCGCTCCTATTCTCACCGAGAAGATTAAAGCGCTGGGTTCAGAGATTTTAGCCCTTGACTTTGCTCCGGATGACGCCGAGGTGATCAATCAGGTTATTCGCAGCCAGCTGGATCAGGGTTGTGATTTGCTCTTACTTAGCGGCGGGATGAGTGTGGACGCGGATGATGTTACCCGCCATGGAATTAGACTTGCCGGCGCAAGTGAGATCCACTATGGGGCCGCAGCTCTACCGGGGTCGATGTTTCTTGTGGCCTACCTTGGAGAAGTGCCGCTACTTGGAGTGCCCGCCTGCGGCCTTTATCACCGGATCACCGTGGTTGACTTGGTGCTGCCACGGATTCTTGCAGGTGAAAAGGTCGGTAAAGCACAGCTCGCCTTTCTCGGTCACGGTGGTCTTTGCAAAGACTGTCCGGAATGCACCTATCCCAAATGCCATTTCGGCAAAGCAGGGTAAATTTTTTAAAGATCAAGGGGAATCAGAAGGCGGGATTGGCAAGATTAAATTTGGATAAGCTCCCTCGAGTAACGGCTTTCCCGAAACTCGGTTCGGCATTGAATGAGTTATCTGCCACTACGGCGCCGGAAAAGTGGAGGACTGTTATGAGAGTCTCTAGAAAGACAGGCCTTTTGGCTCTATTGGTATTCTTTCTGACGATAGGATTTGGCTATGGCCGAAGTTTTGCCGTGCACAGCTTGCTTGAAGGTATGGACAAAATTGCTCAAGGGGAATTTGTTGAACCGTTAGAGGAACCCTCAGCAGAAGTATTAAAAATCGTCGAAGACGCAATTGACAAAAAGATAAGAAACGATACAGCCATCCATTTGCTCAGGGGGGTAGTACTTTACACAGCTAAGGGGCAAGCAGGTACGGCAATCGTCGAGTATAACAGGGCCATAAAGCTGAACCCTGGCTATGCTAATACCTATCTACTTCGTGGGCTTACCTATGCTCGAGGCAAAGATCAGTATGACCGGGGCATCGCTGATATCGACAAGGCCATAGAGTTAAGCCCAAGCTCTGCTGACGCCTATCTGATTCGTGGGCTTACCTATGCTCGAGTCGAGGGCAAGTATGACCAGGCCCTCTCTGATATCAACACGGCCATAGAGTTAAGCCCAAGCTCTGCTGACGCTTATCTAACTCGAGGGCTTACCTATGCTCGAGGTAAAGGCCAATATGATCAGGCCATCTCTGATTACAACAAGTCCATAGCGCTAAACCAGAACTCTGCTAAGGCCTACTACAACCGAGGGATCGCCTACGTCGAAAAAGATGAGCTGGACATGGCCATCGCAGATTTCAACAAAACCTTAGAGTTGAGGCCACGACTAGCCGAGGCCTACAACAACCGTGGATTCGCCTGGTTCAAAAAAGGCATACTGGATAAGGCGATCTCTGATTTCAATAAGGCCCTAGGGATAAGCCCAACCTGCCATGCCTACAACAACCGAGGAATCGCCTGGGCCGCAAAAGGCGACTTCGAAACAGCCATCTCTGATTTCAACATGGCCCTAGAGTTAAACCCCAGCTACGCCAAGGCTTATATCAATCGAGGGGTCGCCTGGGCCGAAAAAGGCGACCTTCAGCAGGGTTTAGCCGACGTAACGAGGGCTCTCAGCCTAGAGCCGATGAACAAATCATATCAAGACACGCTGGTATTTATTCAAGACCTAATAAGAGGTGAACAGACGGGAGATCACTAATTCACAGACGGTTGAAGAAAGCAACAGTGGGAAAGCCAAGGATAGCGGTGGGCCACCCTGGCTGAATCACATTCCCCCTTTTCTGTTGATACAGAAATCTCATTTTCCACTCTACCGCAGGAGCCCCTTCCTTTTTCTTTCTCAGTAAGTTGATGGCTGCTTTAGCACGTTGGTGTAATGGGAACACTTGTAGCCCTCTTGGGCGTGAGCCAGGTGAAGGCGGCCGAAGTGCTATGGACGGAAAAAAGTTTATTGGCCCATGTGGAAAAAAGGGCAACCAATCTAGGGGTACAGACAAACTGATTTTTGGGAATGGTAAGCTGCTCCCGGCTGCTTGTACTAGATGGGGTTTTGAGGAGGGCCTTTAAACGGCCGCGGTTGAGGGAGATAACACCTGTGAATAAAAGAGAGCCCGAAGCCCGAAAAGACAGAATTCCCATCCCTTGGCGGCTCTATCTAGTGATAGGCTTTGTAACCCTTATAGTTGTAGGGGCGATGGTGTTCATTCTCCAGCAGACCAAGAACATATCCGCTTCTCACGATCCCTTGCTGGTGAATCTTTCGGAAATAAAATTGAAGGTTACGACCGCCCATCTCTGGTTTGAAGAGATTCTCAGCGGCGACAGGAATGAAAAGATTGAAACGGTAAGGGAGCTTCTCGGCGAAGCTGCGGGGAGTCTCCATGTCATGGTCGGCAAGGAGCTCCATTCTAGAGAAAATGTTCGGCCTGATGTGGTCCCCAACACCGGTGAGAATCATGGCCAGTTTCACATTTATCATAGTTCACATGTTTACCAACTTATCAAAGAGTCGTTGGAGGTGACCGATAGGAAATTAGACGAACTCCGAGATGTTTTTGAGCAGAGATATTTGGCTGCGCATACATCCGGACCCGGCACAGAGATAGATCAAAGATTAGATCGAATTTTCGCAGAATTTCAAAAAGGAACTGACGAGATAACGAAAAAAATTACAGATTCCAAGGCGAATCATCTAGCCGAGTTCCGGATTATCCAGACCTGCCTGATCTTTATTTGTCTTATTCTTGCCGCTCTCATCGGTACGATATTGCACCTCTTCGAGCGCCGAAGGGCGGATGATTTTCTCAAGGTCCTCCGTGCGGAGGAAGCGCTACGTGAAAGCGAAAAACGTTATCAGGTGCTGTTCGAAAATGCTGGAGATGGCATTTTTCTCCTAGAAGCTGAGGAGGATAAACTAGGCGATATTTTAGACGCGAACCAGGCGGCAGCGGAAATGTACGGATATTCTGTTGATGAACTGTTGGGTTTAAACTTATTCAGGGATCTTTATACTCCTGACCTTGCTAAGGATGCGCCGACGCATGTTAGACGTATAATGAGTGGAGAGTGGATCAAGGCAGAAATTACCCATAGCAAGAAAGACGGCACTGTTTTTCCTGTTGAAATTAGTTCCGGACTTTTAGAATTAAAGGACCGGAAATACATCCTTACCATCGATAGAGATATCTCAGAACGCAAAAGGATAGAGGAGCAATTGCAACGAGCAGAACAGATGAATTTGGTCGGGGAATGGGCTTTAGGACTGGCACAGGAAATTAGAAATTCGTTGGCAGGTATAAGAGTCTCAATAGAAGTACTCCTTGAAGAACTGGATATCTCAGCGGAAGACAGAGCTATAGTTTTAAAAGCAGTGGACGAAACAAATACAATTGAAACACTATTAAAAAACCTCCTTATTTTTGCCAAACCGTGTAAACTCCAGCTTTCTGATGTATATATCGACGATCTCCTTGATAAAACCATTGCCCTTGCTTTAAAACATCCATTCCTTTCATCCGCGACCTCAAGAAAAATAAAACTAGCCAAACATTTTGCTGAAAATCTTCCGGCGCTGACGGCTGACCCCATGCAACTGCAAAGGGTGTTTCTGAATCTGCTGTTCAATGCAATCGAAGCCATGCCCGATGGAGGGACATTAGCTGTCAATACTATCTATGATGAAAATGTTGAAGCGATCCAAATAGAAATCTCTGATACTGGCAGAGGAATAGACATAGGAATGATCGATGACGTCTTCAATCCTTTTTTCACAACCAAACCCAAAAGATCTGGGTTAGGGTTGGCTATTACCAGACGTATTGTCGAACAGCATGGTGGTGCTATATCTGTAAAAAGTGATCCGGACAAGGGTACTACGTTTAATGTTTATCTGCCTCTCATTGCTTCGTCAGGAATAAGTTTGCATCGCTGTTCTGATGCCGGAAGGTAGAATGGAGATTTCGTACTTGCTAGAAACCTACAGGAAGGCAGGAGTCGATCTGTCTGCCAATTTTCGAGATGCTCCTGACCACATTGCAGCGGAATTAGAGTTTATGTATTTCCTTGTTTTTAAGGAGGTTGAAGCGTTAGAAAATTCTGATATTGAGAGGACCTTCGGTTTCCTTGAAAAACAGAGAGCTTTTTTGAGGGAACATCTTGGGGCCTGGGTGTTTGACTTCGCAGGTAGCATAGAAGAAAAATCGAAAACTGATTTCTACAAAAATCTGGCTAGGGCTACCAAAACTTTCGTGAAACAAGAGCTGGATTATCTTGAAGAATTCCACTTGGCCCAAGCATGTTAGTCTAAAATTCGGAAGAGGTTAAAAACCTCCCTTTTTTTTAATTCTGCTTATGTTAAAGTTAACATAAGCAAAAAATCTAGATGTTCAGGACGAGAATAGTCAGCGGGCAGCTGACAAGACCGGCTAAACCGAACCAGGAGTAATCTGGTGCTGAAGAAGATAGGACTGCAAGAAGCTATTGGCAGCAAACTGGCCCATGACATTACCGAGATCCGCCCAGGCGAGTTCAAGGGACCTGCCTTTCGCAGAGGTCACACAGTTTGTGAGGCCGATCTCTGTCATCTCCAAAGGCTAGGCAAGAACCACCTGTACGTCCTTGATTTGGCCGAGGATGAGATTCACGAAAACGAAGCGGCAGTGATTCTATCCACAGCTCTGGCTGGAGATGGTGTCACCTGGAAGGATGGTCCTCGGGAGGGGAAAATTAATCTGCTCGCAGACAGAGACGGTCTTCTGGTAGTGAATACTGCTGCTCTGGCCGCATTCAACATGGTAGACGAGGTCATGTGCGCCACCCTCCACAACCACACTCTGGTAGAGGAAGGTGATCTCTTAGCTGGCACTAGGGCGATTCCCCTGGTTATGAAGAGAACTCCCATTGAGAGAGCTGCGGCCATTGCGCGCCAGAACGGATCGGTGCTCTCGGTGAAGACTATACGGTCCGCTCGTGTGGGTTTGGTTATTACCGGCAATGAAGTCTATCACGGTCTGATTGAGGACCGTTTTGTCCCCATACTCACTGAGAAGGTTAAGTCTTTGGGATCCGAAGTTGTTGGCTTGGACTTTGCCCCGGATGATGCCGAGGTGATCAATCAGGTTATTCGCAGCCAGCTTGATCATGGTTGTGATTTGCTTTTACTTAGCGGCGGGATGAGTGTGGACCCGGATGATGTCACCCGCCATGGAATTAGACTTGCCGGGGCAAGAGAAATCCACTATGGTGCCGCCGCTCTACCTGGGTCCATGTTTCTTGTGGCCTACCTTGGGGAAGTGCCGCTACTTGGAGTGCCCGCCTGCGGTCTTTATCACCGCATCACCGTGCTGGATTTGGTATTGCCTCGAATTCTTGCCGGCGAGCGAATAGGCAAACCGGAGTTAGCCTTTCTGGGCCACGGCAGTCTTTGTCTGGACTGTGCTGAATGTACCTACCCCAAATGCCATTTCGGCAAAGGAACATGACCCTCCACCTACCTTTTTCAATCCATCAATTCTTTCACCCACACCCCGCCCGCCTCGCCTGAGCCCGCCCGGC
>CP070689.1:2185975-2189586 GCA_020353155.1 Deltaproteobacteria bacterium
ATCATATTAGGTAATATCCGCAGAGATGTGGATTCGGCCTACCGTTACGGGGGGGACGAGTTTGCAGCTGTCCTCCCCCATGCAAGCCGACAACAGGCGGTGATGGTGGCAGAGCGACTTCTCACCGAGTACAATAGGAGAAATCTTGCGCCCACCAGCCTGAGCATGGGTCTGGCCAAGCTGGGAGGTACTCGTAAGACTTTGGAAGGAGACCTTCAATCCCTGATAAGAGAGGCTGATCAGGCGCTGTATCGTGCCAAAATCAGCGGTGGCAATCAACTGTGTGATGATCAAGGTCAGTCGTATAGGCCTGACTCACTTAACCAAACCTGAGTCCTGAGGCGTGGTCAGGGCAAGCAGGTAGCAGAAAGGGTGACGCTGCTCAATAACTCTAATTCTTTCCTACTGACTCTTCTCGTCTTTCAGCTGTTTCACCAGAGACCTATATTTTTCATGGATCATCTCTTTGTCAAATTCCCAGAATTCCTCGAGCATAGAGTCCTGTTCCTCTTGACTGAAATACTTTTCGGTTGACGGGAAGAAGACCTTATCTTCTTTCTCTATGTGTTCTGGATAAAAATTGACCAGCACATTGAGCTTGTCCAGGATAACTTCTAAAGCGCCTGTTTGCCCTTGAAGATACTTTTCTTTAGCCTCAACTAATTCCTTCACCGTTTTTCTGCCATACACGTGCTCATCAATTAACTCTTGCATTATTTTTTTATCTCGTTCCGCTATGTTCTTTTTCTCAAGATCCCTGAATAGGATATCTTCCTCCTTGCCATGGTGTGTTCTATCAGCGTACATTCGGATGAAGTCAACAGTTGTATCTATAAAGATCGGATCTGCTTGTTGGTGCTCTTCTATTTGCTTTATTTCTTTTCTCACTAGTTCGAACATTTTCTCAATAAGTCGATGTTCAATCATTAAAGGACCTCTTGGTTTCATAGCTAAACCTCCGTCATAGGAACTACTGCTTGATCCAGAAGATCTACAAACAGCAGCCATCTTGATGTTTGGTTTTGTGTCTACAGGATCAACTGGGCCTAAGTGGAAAATAATATGTCTTCCACTGTTAAACCCTATCCTAAAACGGGATGGAGGCCTTCGCGATGACTTAAGTCAAAACTAAGGCGCGTGGTCAGGCCAGGTTAACTACTTGACAGGATTAGAAAAGTTGTCAAGAATGGGGGTAAAAAGTGCCCAGTAACGCTCTTTTTTGGGGCAAAAAGAGTAAAAAGGCAGTGAATGTATCCGCCCGTTAGAGAGCCATAAAAGGAGGCTGAGACGGCGATGCGCGTTTTCCAATTTTGTTCGAGTGCATCTCTGGAAAAGCTAACCGGTCGCAAAGCTCACAACCTTGATGAACTGCTCGAGCTGGTCAAGACCTGTTCGAGTTCGTCCATTTTCTACCACACATTTTCTGCATTTCGAAAGTTGAGAGAAGTCCAAACACCTTATACCAATGATTTCGCTGTCTGGATTGCGAGAGATTTGAATGAGGAGGCCTTGGCTGAGAAACTGTTGGCTATCGATCTGGCTGAATACAATACTATCGAAAGCTTGCGGGCACGCATTCTTCAGATTTTAGAAGACTACAGAAGTGAGAATCCTCCATTATTTGAGAGGACGGCAGCCGAACCATTTTATCTCTACAGTTTGGTCAGATTCGTGTATCTCACCGACAAGTTCGCCTACAATCTTTCATCTTTTCGGCAGCTGCTGGACACCATCAGTACAGATTCTATTTATTATCATTTTATTGAGAGCAGACTGCAGACTCAACTCCAAACAGATGACTTTTCCAATTGGATGCAAGAAAACCCGGACTATCAGGAATTGGCAGAAAAAATCAGAAAAATTGATATGAATATTCATACTCTTGAAGAATTGCGGGTGAGAATCGGAGAGACAATTGACAAGTATTTGTGACAACCCGTCGTTCATAATTTGTTCCAAAGAGGAATTTCGCCACAGCCTGATAACAAAGACACGGTTGCCGTGATCGATCCTAAGGACAGAGATGAGTATACCGAGGCTGTCTGACTATAAAGACGTGGTAGGGAGAGATGTTGTCGGTGAGCTTTATACGCTTGCCTCGCACGTGGGAAACCGCTCCATCAAGATGGTTAATTCCACCGCTGTGGGCGGTGGAGTGGCTGAAATGCTGCATCGAGTGGTTCCTTTGCTCAACGAACTAGGAATAGAGACGAGATGGGAAGTCATCAAAGGCGGCGCCGACTTCTTCGACGTCACTAAAGCCTTTCACAATGCCTTGCAAGGCAAAGAAGAATACTTTGAGCAAGAGGTCTTTAAAACCTACTTAGCCTACAACGAGATGAACTACCAAGAGATGAGCTTTGATGAAGACCTCATTGTTATTCATGACCCACAGCCTGCCGCTTTAATAAAATGGCAGAAAAAAAGAAAAAACAAATGGGTATGGCGATGTCACATCGACATGTCCCACCCGAACCAGCAAGTGTGGGATTTCCTCAGACCTTACGTTGAACTCTATGATGCGGCTATCTTTTCCTCGCCGCTTTTTTCCCCGCAGTTGAAGATTCCCCAATATCGTTTCTACCCTGCAATTGACCCATTGGCAGACAAAAATCGAGAACTGGACGAGGATTATATTGACAGTGTATTGCAAAAGTATGAAATTCCACGAGACAAGCCCATTGTCACCCAGATATCACGCTACGATCCGTGGAAAGACCCAGTGGGAGTAATTAAGGCCTTCAAAATGGCGCAGAGACATGTGGACTGCCGCCTTTTAATGGTGGGTGACAAAGCCGCGGATGATCCAGAGGCTGAAGAGATTCTTACTCAGGTAAAAGAGGCGGCGGGAGACGATCCTGATATCAAAATTATTTTTCTGACTCACTCCATCCCCACTGAGATCAATGCCTTTCAGCGTGCCTCAGACATCGTTTTACAAAAATCCATTCGGGAAGGATTCGCTCTGACGGTGTCCGAGGCACTGTGGAAATATCGCCCGGTAATCGGGGGAGCCGTGGGGGGAATTCCCGCCCAGATCATCCATGGCTACACCGGCATGTTGGTCCATTCGGCGGAAGGTGCCAGCCTCCAGATTCGCTCACTGTTGCAGCAATCGGAACTGGCCAAAAGACTTGGTGAAAACGGACATCAGCGGGTCAAAGACGAATTTCTCATCACCAAATTGTTGAAAAGATATCTTTTGCTTTTGCTGGCTCTAGATCATCCTGGGAAGTCGACCGTCCTGCTGGATTAGTTTTCCCTGATCCATGAGTCGGGCCAGGCTGTCCTAGCATGGGGCCTAGGGCGTGGAGCATAGAGTGGAGAAAAGATGGAAAAAATTTATGATGGCATAAAAAAGACAAAATTAGGTACTGCAAAGAGGCCCGCTGTTGTTAATGTGCAAACCGAAGAAAGATTGAAAGAAGTAGAGTCGATATTTGAAGAAAAGGGTTGGAACTATAAAATTGGATTGGAGCCAGATAAACCAGAGGACATTACCGATTTAGAAATATTATTAAATACACCGAAAACGAAGATAGCCGAAAAGAAAGTTGGACGCAATGAGCCCTGCCCATGTGGCAGCGGGAAGAAGTACAAAAAATGCTGTG
>CP070689.1:2189686-2197607 GCA_020353155.1 Deltaproteobacteria bacterium
AGGAGGCCCTTGCTGCTCTGGAATATGGGATACGTACCACCAAGGGGTTCATCCTTCTCACCGGTGACGTGGGCACCGGCAAAACTACACTCATAAATGCCATAATCCGCCGCTGGAAAGACAACAGTGTTATTGCCTCAGTGTCCGATCCCAAGATGGAAATAATAGATTTTTACAACTTCCTTGCTCACTCATTCAAGATGGAGAGGAAATTTGAGAGCAAAGGAGATTTTCTAGTAAAATTTAGCCATTTACTTTTTACCATATACAGCAAAAACAAAAAATTGCTTTTAATAATTGATGAGGCCCAAAGATTAAATCACGAACTTTTCGAAGAAATACGTCATTTATCAAACATAGAGCTACAAAATACTAAGCTTTTGTCGATCATTTTAGCCGGGCAAAATGAATTAAACGACATTTTGCGGCAGGATATTAATAAGCACATAAGGCAAAGGATAGCCATCAATTATCACCTCAAACCCTTGAGTAAAAAAGAGACGAAAGACTACCTCAGACACCGTCTCAAAATTGCGGGCACAGAGAGGAGGATTTTCAAGGCAGATGCACTGCCCGAAATTATGTCCTTTTCCAAGGGCTACCCGCGTCTGATCAACTCCATTTGTGATCATTCCCTTTTGACCGGCTACGTCAAAGGTGTACAAGAAATCGATGCAAAGATAGTAAAAGAGTGCTCGAGTGAGCTCCTTTTGCCAGCCGAGCGCAGGCAGGAACCTGAGCAAATATTCAAAGGGGTGGCACACAAAACAATCAATAGAACAAGGTACGACAACAAGAGCACCGCCGCCTATGTCCTCGCATCTGTGCTGCTTTTGATGCTTTTCGGATATTTTCTTCACTCGAGGGGCTACATTTCGATCTTCAATAAGAGTCCAAAAACCGACTCAGGCCCCTTGATCGTGCAGGCGCAGAAAGATAGAGGACAGGCGATAGAAGACGGAGGTCGGAGGTCAGAGGTCAGAGGTCGGAGTACAGATGATGAAACCAAAAGACGTGTGATCAAACCCATACGGTTCCCGCTCTTACAAGATCACAAACTTATCATTTATTTCGACTTTGACTCAACCCAACTTTCAAATGATGCCTTTGAAAAACTGGAGCAGCTTGCTGCTGCTCTGCTGCAGAAACCTGAGATCAGGATAATAATCAAAGGGTTCACTGACGGAGCGGGAATATACAGCTACAACAAGTTGCTCTCCGAATACAGGGCAAACGTGGTGAAGAGTTATCTCATCGGCAAGAGAATTGAACCTTCCAGAATAAAAACAATCGGCATAGGACCGGCGCAGTCAAGCACAGCGAATACTGCAGCAAAATTGAATCGCCGAGTGGAAATTGAACTGCACAGGAAAGAGCTTACAGAGACAGGTGGAGGCAAATGAAGAACAGCAAGATCAAAAAAATAATTATGGGTGCGGTGGTAGCGGTTGTAGTTTTGGGCTGCGGTTTAGGCGTCTATAGAGCTTCTACAGTGGACGCTTCTACAGTCGACAAAACCAAGAGCGCTGCAGGAAAAATTCCCCAGAGGGAATTAAAAGAAGCGGAACTGGATATTGTTTTCGTCCTCGACAACTCAGGGAGCATGAGGAACAACGACCCCAACTTTATAACTAGAGAAGTGGTGACGAATTTTGTTAGTGACCTGGGCGAAACAGCCCGTCTGGGAATGGTCATTTTTGATGAGACTGCAGAGCTCGTTGAACCTCTGACTTCCTTGGACAATGCAGAAATCCGAGCAAACTTTCTCAAAGGACTAGATTTGATCGATTTCAGGGGAAAATTCACCAATAGCCCCGCAGGCATTGAAAGGGCAGTTTACGAACTCAAGACGAAGGGCCGACTGGACGCCGAAAAAATAATTATTTTCTTGACCGACGGAATTGTAGATACAGGAGACAAGAATCAGGATTTCGAAAAAGAAAAATGGCTAAAGGAAGACCTCACCCAAGAGAGCAAAAACGCGGGTGTCCGTATTTTTGGCATCGCCTTTACTGACAAGGCAGATTTCCGTCTGATCCAGACGCTGGCGGTTAGGACGGAGGGCGAATATTTCAGGGTATTCGAGGTAGATGATCTTCAGGCGGTCTTTACCAAGATCAAAGGAATCATCGCCGCAGAACCCGTTGCAAAACCGGATGCCTCCCTTGCTGAAACAAAGGTTGTCGCACCGGCAGAGAAAAAGGGGCCACCGAAAGAGCAGCTTCAAAGCAAACCTGCACTGCCTGTAAAGGAATACAATTGGTTATTTTTGACCCTGTCCACCATTGTTGTTGTCATGGGCTTAGCGCTTTTGGTGCAGGTGGTAAGAAAGAGAAAGAGTCAAGTGCCACAGCCCATGACAGTTAAGGGGACGGCCGGGAGCATTTTGGACTCGCGGCCTCCTATGCCTCAGGCGGTATTGATCGACGTGGGAAAGGCTGTTTCCCCGGAGTCCTTGACCCTGCCTTTGAAAAAAGATGTCCTGAGGATTGGTCGTGACAAAGGAAATGACATCATAATCTCCAGGGAGACGGTTTCAAGTTTTCATGCCACGATTGAATTCAAAGATGGCTACTTTTACTTGGAAGATCTTAGGAGCACAAACGGCACGCGTTTAAACAATGATAAGCTCAGGCACAATGAGCCGGTCAGACTGAAAAGTGGGGACAGAATCGATTTTTCCATCCATGAATTCAGATTTCTCATTCCCGATCAGACGCCTCTCGGCGAGACAGTAAAGATTTAGGATTGCGGATTGGGGAATTTAGGGATTGAGGGATTGAGGAATTAAGGTATTGGAGAATTATTTAATTCGTTGAAACCGTCGAAGTCGTTCCAATCGTTCAAAGAGTAAAAATTGTAGAAGTCGTAGAAATAGTTCCCTCCGTTTACTGTTTACCGTTTACCGTTCACCGCTTACTTTTTTGTAGACTTTCGCTTTTTGGTCAATCGGCTAGGATCAATCTTCCCCAGGCTTTGAAATTGTATCCTGCTGGCAGCTAACCTTTCCTGCAAAGGACTACTAGCTGACCAACCTTTTCTGATCAAATTCTGGCCATTTTGGTCGAACATTTTGTCTATCGACACTCTGTTGCGGCCGCCAATCTTGCTGTTGTACATAAACAGATCCGCCCTGGTTATGGCCGTCTCAACTGTATCCTCAGGCCGCACCACCGTGGCTCCAATAGATACAGTAACCCCAATGGTGCTGTATTCGGTGTCGAGACTTGATTTTTCGACGAGTAAGCGCAGTCTGTCGGCAAAGGAATATAACTTATCCATATTTATGTTTGTAATGATTGCAACGAACTCCTCTCCGCCATAGCGACCCAAAAGATCGTGAGACCTCAGGTTGACGGAAAGTGTGCGGGCGACCATCATCAACACTCTGTCTCCCACATTGTGACCATAGGTATCGTTGACGATTTTGAAGTTGTCTATATCTAGAAAAATTAGCCCACACGGCCACCCGTAACGTTGCATTTCATCAATTCTGGATTGCAGCTTCATGTCAATGCAGCGTCTGTTCGCCAATCCGGTTAAAGGGTCCACCAGGGACTCTCTCTGGAGTTCGTCGATTCTATGAAGAAGTGCAGCCTTGGAAGAGTTGTCGCTGAAGGTCTCAACAGCACCTATTATACGACCACCAGAATCTCGCAGCGGAGACACTCTAATTAAAACGGGCAACCGGTGGCCGTCCTTGTGTTGCAGGTAGGCCTCAGTCTCACGCACACGGCCGTCCATGAGAGTCTGTGCCAGGGGACACCCTGCTTTACAGAGATTCATGCCTTTGTCGTCGATATGCACAAGCAGATTGTCCGCGCAGCTTATGCCCACTGCTTCAGAACTCTCGTAGCCGGTAATTCTTTCTGCACCCTTATTCCAGTAGGTTATCCTTTTGTTCACATCCACGAAATAGACGCCATCGTGGAGGCTATCCAGGATACCTCTGAAAAAACCGTCTTCTGTGCTCATTACCCTACCCTGCCCTAAAAAAATGCTCACATTTGCCCGAAAAGGTCGGGATAGGAATATAATAAGCAAGAAAAATGCCTATTCTAGATCTCGGATTGCGGATTGGAGACAGGCTAAACCGGCTAAACGGGAAAACTGGCTAAACACCTGATATTCATATCCGCCGGCGGTAGCTGACGAAATTGTACATCTCGTCCATCACCGCTGCGTAGTCCTCCTTGATTGCCTCGTGCATCCTGGCATTTTCTATGGCCAGGGCTCCCACCTCTGCTAGAGCTTCGACAAAATTCATCTCAGTCTCCGGGAATTCACGAGGCTCCTCCGTATACAGTCGCAGAACCCCGATTACCCGCTCCCTACAGGACAGTGGCACGGAGATAATACTTGCAATTCCCTCCTGGGCAGCCTCTTTGGGATACTGGATCCTGGGGTCTTCACTGGCCCTATATACGGTGACAGTTTTCCCATCCATAGCATCGGCGATACTTTTATCTGCATCCAAGGGCCCCTTGTTGATATAGCTCTCACTCAATCCGTGGGAGACAAGCAATTCGAGTGTTCTTTTCTTGCCGTGCAGCATACATATGGCGCACGCCTTCAGATCCATGACCTCAGCTACATTGCTGACCAGTAGATCCAATACTTGTTGGCGATCGAGGGTTGAATTCACCGCCTTGACCACCTCTTTAAAGGAATCAAAATATAATTGGTCTCGGGTCTTCATAACACACCTCCCTGGTTCATAACCAAGACCGCTCTGTTTATCACCACTGTCTTTTTATGGCGCTCTTTTTCTTAGACAGAGTTAATTTTCCTCAGAGCCTGACCGCTTATTACGGTGCAACGGGAGACTTAAAACACCTGTGGGTGACCTTACTGAGAAGAACACAAGCAGATTAGGGGCTGGAGTTTGCCGCAGATTTTCCAGGACGACGTTAAAGTGTGAGGGAAGACAGTTTGGCGGTTGAAGAGATTCTCATTCCTTGCGAACAAAGATCATCTGATTATTTTACCGCACGCTCCCACCAGGCTATGCCTGTTGGGAGCGCATTATGCACACTTTGAGGCTCATTTAAACCCGGCTATTCAGTATATATTGGGATATTGGGTAATTGGGCAGCTTATATAGTGCCTAGCTTAAGTCACAGATTGTAAAGCTGTCAATAAGAAAAATCACCATTATGCCCTGGTTCATCTTGACTTTTTTCCATAAGGCTTGAGCCTTTCAAGCAATAGGGGCAACACGGTAAAGTTGGCAACCAGGGCGATCATCATGGCGAGGGCAGTAAGAATGCCAAAATAGATGGTGGGTACAAATTTGGAGAGGATCAAAATGGAAAAACCTATGGTGATGGTAACCGTGGTGTAGTACATGGCCCGGCCAATGCTTCCGTGGGATCGGCGTACTGCGGCTTGATAGTCCCAGTCCACCACTACTTCCTCGCCAAAGCGATGTACATAATGAATGGTATCGTCAACTCCAATTCCGATGCTGATGGCCGCGATGGTGATGGTCATGAAGTTCAGGGGGATATTGAGCCAGCCCATGAGGCCGAGGACCAGCGGCACAGCGACCAGGTTGGGCACCAGGGCGATCAAGGCCAGTTTCACTGAGTGAAAAAGAAAGATGAACATGATAAGAATGGCCAGGAACACCGCCCCCAGGGTCAGGATTTGGGAGCGGAACAGGCTCTGCAGCATATTGTTGTAAAGGACCAGCATACCCGACAGGTGCACCTGGTCGGGCGAAAGCCGCAACTCCCCGATGAGATAGCGACGCATCTTCTCCAGCAGGGCCTGGCGTTTGAGGCTCACATCGGATTCATAAACCCGCACCTCAAAGCGAAGCTGATTGCCATCCGGTGAGAGGTAGGGCGCAATCAGGCTCTCCTTGACCTCATCAGGTAATTTTTTGTAGATAAGGGACAGAGCAAAATTATCCGGCAGTTCGCCGCCGTTTATCTGCTTTAACACCTCCAAGGTGGTGGAAAGGGAGAGGACCTTGCCGGTCTCTGGGATGCCATCCAGGTAGACTTGGATGGCATTGACATCATCAATTTTGAAGACGTTGAACCAGTAACTGGTGCCGGTTATCCCCGCCTCTCCTTCAAAGTCGGCATCATCCCAGGGTTCTTCGCTATCCGCCTTATCAACTTCCTCTTCGGGTGGTTTCTTTGCCTCCTGCAAAAAGGCTACCGGGGCGTCGATTACCACGTCCATGGGGATGGTGCCGCCCAGCTTGCGGTCCATGAGATACATGCCCTGATAAATCTCCGTGGACTTATGGAAGTGATCAATGAAGCGGTTCTCCACCGTAAGCTTGGACATGCCTATGGCGCCGAAAATCACAGCCAACACAGCCGTCCCTATCACCAGGTTGCCGTGGTGTTCGATCATGGGCGGGAAAAGAGAGGTTACGGCGGTGGTTAAATCCCGCGGTTTATGCGGTTTGCCGGGCTTGAGCAACATTAACGCCGCCGGGAACAAAGTGAAGGAGAGCACCAAGGCCGAAGTCAGACTAATGCCCATAATCCAGCCAAAGTCGATCACCGGTCGGATGCCGCTCACCACCAGCGAACCGAAGGCCACCATGGTGGTAAGGACCATGTAGAAACAGGGGATAAACTTGCTGCGAACCATCTCCCGTACCAGATAAAGCTGCTCTCCATCCGGATTGCGCACATGCAACTCACGGTAGCGGACAATGAGATGAATGGTAAGGGAGAGGACAAAGATCAGCAGCAGGGCGAGGAAATTGGATGACACCACCGTGAGCCGCCACTCGGCAAGGCCCAGGAAGCCCATGGTCACCACACTTGTGGCAAGAGCGGTGAGTAAGGAGAGAATGACCCAGCGCGGCTGGCGGAAGGCAATGATCAGAAGCAGCGCCAGAACGGCGATTACCCCTATGCCAAACACCTTGATGTCATGGCGGACGAAATCTACCATGTCCGCCACAACCATGGGTTTTCCTCCCAGGTGCAATTCGGCCCGATCCCGAAATTGATCCATTATGGCACGGATGCGGGCTATATCCGCTTCCTCTTGCTCCATGAGTTCAGCTCTGTAACGCTTGAACTCAATGGTGAAACGTTCTAGTTCCTCCGCCTCTGCCGGTGTCAGTTTCGTCTCCAGCTCTTTCTCACGCAAAGCATCTCGACTCTTGCGCAAGTGCTCATATTTGGCGTCACGGTGGAAAACCAACTGCATTCCAGTGGTATCGCCACTAGCGCCCACCAAACGATCGCGATACAGCGGGCTGTCGCGCAGCTCCCGTTCGGCCAGAGCAAGGTTGGTGTCACTGTCCTCCAGGGTGCGTACGTGTTGTTCCAGTTCCTCCAGCGACATTGGCGGACTCTGGACCAGGGGCACGTCCAAGATGCTGACTACCGATTCAATCCGCTCGATGGCAGCGAGCTTATCGCGCAACTTGCGCAGGTCATTCAGGGTATCTGCTTCGAACAGTCCCCTTTTGGGTGTATAGGTGAGTATCAGATAGTCGTCGGATCCGTAGCGGGCCCGAATGGAGTAGTAGTAACGCAGGGCTTCATCATTTTCCAAAACCAGCGAATCGGGAGAGATGTCGATTTTGAGGTCGGGAACGAACCAGCCGAAAAAACCGGTTATGAGGAGAACCAGCAGCAGGGTGGCGAGAGGTTTTCCGAGGACCAGTCTGTCGTATAGAGATAGAAACCGTATTTTCATAGAAAGTTCTGTAACACTCCTCAGGTAAATTGAATTCTAGTTATAAAAACTCGTTTTTGCAAGTATGGCATGGAAATTTACTGGGTGTCAAAGGGCATGGAGCAGAGAGAAAGTAGTCAGTAGCCAGTAGAAGTTGGCAAAGCGCAGAGCGTAACACCAGCAGGCAGCGCGGCAGTAAAAAAATCTTGTGACCAAAAGGTCCATTGCCACGTATATATAATGTGGTAAACTCCCTTCCCTC
>CP070689.1:2197707-2223399 GCA_020353155.1 Deltaproteobacteria bacterium
ATAAGCAAACCTGTTCTTCTCTTACGCGCCCGTAGCTCAGCCCGGATAGAGCGTCGGACTTCGAATCCGCAGGTCAGAGGTTCGAATCCTCTCGGGCGCGCCACTTTTTTGGGCACCTGACTATTACATCGTCGGGCCGTTAGCTCAACTAGGCAGAGCAACTGACTCTTAATCAGTAGGTTCGGGGTTCGATTCCCTGACGGCCCACCAGATAAAATTATACGTTAGGGGATCTAGGGATGCTTCCTGAATCCCCTGCTTTTTTGTGGGGCTAGGGAACCACAAATTGCATATATGTGCCTTTTGCTTCCCCTCCCTCAGCTGAAGACCCAGAAGCCTCTTTTTGACTTATTTCTTTCTGAGAACTACCCTTGCTCTCAGAAGCGGAAGAGATCACAAACTCGCGGGGCATCTGTTTTTCGTTCTTCAGAAGTTGGCGAGGGATTTTTATTTTCAGACCGGCAAACATGTTGTTGGGCTCAAGCCAAGGATTAACCTGCGCCAGAGCCTTCCAGTTTCTCCAATCCCCGGTGTACCATTTCGCAATCAGCGAAAGTGTTTCCCCTTCCCACCTAACCTGGTGGAAAAAAGGTAAATCTTGATCTGAGGTCGTTGTTTCCTCAACCGGAGTTACTTTCTTGGTCTCCAAGGATTTGTCTGCGGACTGAGGACTTTTCTTCAGCATGGCGCAGCCAGTGAACGCCCAAAGAAAGGCTACCAGCAGCAGCCACCTGGCTTGTACCTCTAATCTAGAGCATCTCATTGGATTCCTCCCCCTGGCTTTTCGAAAAAGCCTGATTATGGTCTCACCACCACCCCGAGTGTTGACCTGTCTGTTTTGGCATGGCTAGATGCACAATTGTGCATCTAGCGAAGGCAGATAAAAACCCTTCTGCCTCAGAAATCGAGTCCCAACCGCAGCGCAGAACACAATCATTGCTTAATTCCGTATCAGCCACGGCAAAATATGATTTACAACAAGTTCATATATGACGCTTTGGTTTCCACTAGTAAGTGTGCAGATTTTGTGCCAGGAGACAGCAAAGCGCAGAGCGCATAGCGTATGATGCGAGACGGGCGAGACGGGGAGGTTCAGCTGGCAGCGGACAGCAATTCACATTTTGCATTTATCATTTCACATTTGTCATTTTTGCGGAGCGCTTTAAGCTTCATTCTGCAATGTGAAATGCAAAACGCGTAATGAGAAATGAGAAATGGCTCCTTGCTCTATGCTCTATGCCCCATGCTCTATGCTAACTGGCTACTGACTACTGACTCCTTTCGTCAATGACTTGACAGCAAGTAAGCTTCCGTGACAAATTCATCCGGTCGGAAATCTATCGGGACATATTTTTACCAGATCAACCAACTGCAATCTAATTCTGGGATTCTTTTTGTCCAGTAAGTGAGGAGCAACAATATATGGGTTGGTTGGGAAAGATCGTTGGAGGCACGCTGGGATTTGCCCTGGGAGGTCCCCTGGGGGCAATTGCCGGAGCTGCTTTGGGTCACACCTTCGATGCAAACGACAAGCAATACTCCGGGAACCGACTTTCATACCATGAAGAGGCCCAGATGACCTTCTTCGTTGCTACATTTTCAATGCTGGCAAAAGTCGCCCGCGCGGACGGTCGCATTTCACCGGAGGAAATACATGCCGTTGAAAATTTTATGGTCAATGAGCTAAATCTTGATGCTGAGAGCCAAAGATTCGCCGTGGAAATCTTTGAGACCGCAATCAATTCTCCCATGGCATTTGAGGATTTTGCCGGCCAGTTCTACCATCAGTTCCGGAACCAGCCTCGACTTTTGGATTTGATGATAGATGTCTTACTCAGGCTTTCTGTGGCCGACGGCACCCTGAGTGAAAGCGAAGAGAACCTTATAAGTTCTGCTGCCAGGATATTCCATTTCAGCGAGCAAAAATACCATGAACTCAAGTCCAGGTATGCCCCGGACTTTGAGAAGTACTATGCTATTTTGGGCACCAACAGTAGGGCATCCGATGATGAGATAAAGCGACAGTACAGAAAGCTGGTCAAAGAATATCATCCCGACAAAATCGCTTCCAAAGGATTGCCCGAAGAGTTCACCAAGTTAGCCAATGATAAGTTCCGTGAGATCCAGGATGCATATGATGCAGTAAGACAGGAACGAGGCATGATCTAGGGAACGGAGGTGCAGGGGAGTATTGGGAGTCCATCCTCTGAGCGGAAGTCTCCTGTAATTCAGGGGCACCTCAATTGCGGATTTCGGATTGCGGATTGCGGATTTTTAATTTCGAAATTCGAAATTCGACCTTCGAAATTTTAACTCTATGCCCTATGCTCTATGCTCTCTGCCTAAACCAGGGCAGCAAGCCCCGGCAAGATCTTTCCTTCCAAGAACTCCAATGAAGCTCCGCCACCCGTGGAAATGTGCGAGATGGCTCCGGCCTGTCCTGAACGTTTCACCGCTGCCACCGAATCACCCCCTCCCACAACTGTTAGAGCTTTACTCTGAGCCAGGGCAACTGCGATGGCCATAGTGCCAGCATCAAAGGGCTTTATTTCAAACAATCCCAACGGCCCATTCCAGAAAACAGTACGGGCTCGAGCGATCTCACCTTCATATTTGGTAATGGTTTCCGGGCCAACATCGAGACCCATTTTCCCCTCAGGTATCTCGCCTTTGACTATAGTTGCCTGGCTCCCTTCCTCTGCCTTGTCTGCGATTACGTGATCTGTGGGCAGAAGTAGAGACAACTTCCGATCATCGGCAATTTGCAGAAGTTCGGCTGCCAAAGAAAGCTGATCTTCTTCCACCAGTGATACTCCCGTCTGGTGACCCTGAGCCCGCAGAAAAGTGTAGGCCATGGCACCGCCGATAAGCAAGGCGTCTACCAACTGCAACAGGCTGTGAATGACCTGAATTTTGTCGGAAACCTTGGCGCCTCCTAGAATTGCCACAAAAGGGCGCTCTGGATTTGCCAAAACCCTGCCTAAATAGTCGCACTCACGTTGCAGCAGAAAGCCAGCCGCGCGCTCGCTGACGAACTTCGCCATGCCGACCGTCGAAGCGTGCGCCCTGTGAGCGGCGCCGAAAGCGTCATTCACATAAACATCAGCAAGTTGGGCTAGGCTTCTGGCAAAGTTTTCTTCATTTTCACTCTCTTCCTTGTGGAAACGAAGGTTCTCCAAGAGCAGCACTTCACCGGGCCCCATCTCAGCAATCATGCTCTCTACCTTAGAGCCTACACAATCCGGCGCCATTTTTACTGGTACTCCCAACAACTCCCCCAAAGCCGAACCTACCGGCTCCAGACTCAACTCGGGTTTCCTCTCGCCTTTGGGACGACCGAGATGCGATGCCAAGATCACCTTGGCTCCCTGATCCAGTCCATAGCGAATCGTTGGCAATGCAGCTTCAATCCTGGTCCGATCTGCCACCCTCCCCTGGGCGAGGGGTACGTTGAAATCCACGCGAATAAAAACTCGCTTGTCTCTGAGGTCTAGTTCATCGATCACTTTGATGTCTTGGTTCATGATTTCAATCTCCTACCTGGTGAAACATGTGGACTAAAACGATTCGTCTGACTCTATCTGTTTTGGAATAAAAGTCAATTCTAGAGTTAGGAGGCAGGGGTCAGCATCAGGCATGGAGAAATCAAGTATCTAGCATTTAGTATCCAGAATCCAAAATCTAGTAACCAATGCCCGTTCGGAAATTAGTTATGTAGTTAAAATTGCTGAGTCTTGGTATTGAAAACTTCCAGTATTTGCGGATTTAGGGTATACTGCCTTGATTTTTCTTCTTGGTTCTCCCCGCAAATTTCAAAACTTCTTTTAGAAATTCGGCTTACAACCTGACTGAGAAGGTGGATGTGCAAACAGAAAAACCGCAAAGTGAGCCAATGAACTCAATCGGTCAGGATCTGCAGACAGATGAACCAGACCGTCACCCAGCCATGATACTGGCCTGGCCTTTCGCCACTGTAGGCAGGAAAGCAGTGGATTTGGTCAACCATCTCGGGGCTGCTGCCATCTTTCTTGCTAAAGCCTTTTTAATGATATTCCGTGCGAGGCAAATACCCGGAATCATCCAACAGGTCTATTATATCGGCGCCAGATCCGTGACCATTATCTTGTTGGTGGGCTTCTTCACCGGCATGGTACTGGGGCTTCAGTCCTACCATGCCCTGGTAAAATTCGGCGCCGAAGGAGCCCTGGGTACTTTAGTGGCCCTATCCCTCATTAGGGAACTGGGACCGGTGCTCACAGCCATTATGATTACTGCCCGGGCAGGCTCAGCCATGACTGCGGAGATCGGCATCCAGCGCATTTCCGAGCAGATCGACGCCTTGGATACCATGCGCATTGATCCGCTCAGGTTCTTGATAAGCCCCAGGATTGCCGCATCTATTATCAGCTTCCCCCTGCTAACCGCGCTCTTCGATCTTATTGGCATCCTTGGGGGCTTTCTCTCCGGCTGTGTGCTCTTGGGGGTGAATGCCGGTACTTACTTCCACCGGGTCCAGTCCAGCGTGGAGATGAAAGACATAACCGACGGTTTTATCAAAGCACTGGTTTTCGCTGTAATAGTTACGGTGGTCTGCTGTTATCAGGGGTATTTTACCCACATGCGCACTGACAGCTACGGGGCCAAAGGTGTGAGTCTTTCCACTACCTCAGCCGTGGTCCTTTCCTGCGTGCTTATTCTTGTGGCGGACTATGTTGTGACCTCTTTTCTCATTTAAACAAAGATTGAACAACGAACCAGAATCTAATCATAGAGCTTGCCAGGATTAACCAAAGAGAATTAGCATACTCTGTCTGGGGAAAGTAGAGGTGCAAAACCAATGAAAAAGTACGTTATGGAGACAACGGTAGGCATTTTTGTCGTCATCGGACTCCTATGCATAGGGTACATGACCGTGAAACTTGGCAATCTAGGATTTTTCGGCGACGACTCCTACCCAATTATTGCTCGCTTCACTTCAGTATCCGGCCTCAGAGAGGGCAGCGCCGTACAAATGCTCGGCATTGAGGTAGGACGGGTGGAAAAACTCACCATGGACCAGGAAAAGCAGGTGGCGGTGGTGGTGTTTAGAATTCAGAAGGGCATAAAGATTTACGACGACGCCATAGCCTCGATAAAAACTGAGGGATTGATCGGCGACCGATACGTCAGCATAGATCCCGGCGGAGGCTCAGATGAACTACTGCAACCGGGAGGAGTAATCACCGAGACCGAGTCGCCCACAGACATCCAGGAACTCATAAGTAAATATGCCTTCGGTGACGTTGAGAAAAAGTAGGTTTCAGGTTTCAGCTCCATCATTTCTGACACCTGATCCGCCTCCGGCGGAACACCTGAAACCTGAACACTTAAATATCAGCGATAGTGATTTGGAATTTCCATAAAGGGGTGAATGATGAGAAGAGTACTACCAGGGTTGTTGATCTTAATGCTTCTTTTTTCCCCACTGTACGCTGAGGCTGGCCTGCCTCTAAACACTGTGGAGGGCCATGTAAAAAATGTACTCGACGTCCTTCGTGATCCAGCTCTGCAGGGCGAAGCCAACAAGGAAGCCAAACAAAAGAAAATCGAATCCATTGCCGATCAGATGTTTGACTATATTGCCCTTTCGAGGCTGACCCTGGGTAAGAGTTGGAAACAATTCAGTAGAGAACAGCAAAAAGAATTCGTCAGTCTTTACCGAACTATTCTCGAGAAGGCTTACATGGACAAAATTCTTTCATATACGGACGAGAAAGTTACCTTTGATAAAGAACTCATGCTTTCAGAAAATAAGGCCGAAGTACAAACCAAAATTATTACCAAGTCTGCCGAAATCCCCATCTCTTACAGGGTTTACCTGAAAGACGGAGAATGGAGAGTGTATGATGTAATTATCGAGGGCATCAGCCTGATCAAAAACTACCGCACCCAGTTTAGAGAAATCCTTGCCAACAATCCCCCCGAGGAAGTGCTCAAGATCCTGCGGGAAAAAACAGGAAAGGCTTAGAGAGGAAATTCCCCCTGAGGTGATGTTGTCACCTAGCCGCTAATCTCAACCTACAATGAGCGGGAATCTCATGAAATCTTCATCATGCCTTATCCTTGCCATTGCTCTGTTTTCATTCGGCTGCGCTCACAATAGTACTTCTTCCCTGTCTCTTGCCTCTAAAGCCCCATCATTCCAAGAGTCCCAGCTAAAGCTTACTGCCAGCCCGGAGCAGAGCCCAGTAGTCTCGGAGGAGACGACTGCCGAACAGAGTCCGTCGCAATCAGAGAAGCCAGGGCAAGAGGAAGAAACATCTTCACCAGGTGAGCTAAAGGAAGGCAAGGAACTATCGGAGGATTTGGCAAACGAGGAGCTGGATTTTGAAGAAGAGCTAGATTTGTTTGATGAAGAGGAGGAAGAGGTAGTTACCGTCGCCGATCCCCTAGAGCCTTTTAACCGAGCTGTATTTCACTTCAATGACAAGCTCTACTTCTGGTTCCTCAAGCCCGCAGCGCGAGGTTACAACTACGTCTTTCCCGAAGATTTTCGCATCTGCGTGCGCAACTTCTTTGTCAACCTCTTGTTTCCCGTCCGGTTCGTCAACTCCATCCTCCAGGGCAATTTCAGGGGTGCGGGAATAGAACTCTCACGTTTCATGGTGAACAGCACCCTCGGCCTCGGAGGTCTTTTCGATCCCTCTTCCAGGGGGCTGAACCTCCCCATGCAGGACGAGGATCTGGGACAGACTTTGGGTGTCTACAGGATGGGACACGGTGTCTTCCTCACCGTGCCGGTGTTGGGTCCTTACACCGTCCGCTCCTTCCTGGGATGGGTCGGAGATGGTTTCCTTGATCCCGTCACCTGGTATGTCAATCCCATGTTGTTGAGTTGGGGGGTTAAGGGATATAAGAAATTCAACGAAGTATCACTCACTCTGGGGGATTATGAAGCTCTCAAGGAAGCAGCAATAGATCCTTATGTGGCCATCCGCAACGCCTACATACAATATCGCAATACCAAGGTGAAAGAAAGGGGAGTACTCCCCGAAAAAGCACCGCCAGTGGAATTCTACTCCAGCCAACCTGAGATTCAAAAGGTGAGCAACGACTATTTTACCGCAGAGTTCCACCCGCAACTCAAAGAGGGTCAGGGTTTCTTCTCAGCCTTTCGTTTTGTCATCACCAACAAAACCAACCAGGAGCTGAGTCTTGACTGGGAGAACTCTTATTATCTTTTCAACGGGCAGAGAAATGGCCTCTTTCTCTGGGAGGGTGTTACCTGGGATTCGCTGAAGAAAATAAGAAGCCAACCACTAGTGCAGGTTGACCCGGGCAGCACCTTTACGAAAGTAATCTTTCCTGCAGCTTTGGTGGGTCGAGCATCAGCTATGGATAAAGGAGGCGTCCAGTACACCCAGGGAGCCCTGCCCGAGGGAGAAAACGGTATAGAACTGGTAGTCAGGCAGGATGGCAGAATTATAAGTGAAAAAATGGTCGTAATTATTAGTAAGTAGTAATTTGATAGTCTATGCCCCATGCTTCCCTAAATCTGCAATCTACAATCTAAAATCTAAAATGCCTAGAGTGTACGTCTCCCCGCCAACCCACCCTTGTCTCCTAATATATAGTCCGCTATAGTTTTAATTTACAATCGGTCTTCTTGTAACCGCCCTCCGGCAAACCTGTAATTTGACCGGGCACATCACTGTTCCCTGGTGATGTACTTTGTCAGAATTGAATATTTTGTCAGTAAAGGTAGGCTCAATAAGGAGTCACAAAACTCAGGACATGAAATGTGGTTTGAACAGTGGCAGCAGGGGGTTACAATGAACAGAATAACTCAATATTTCGCAATTTTCGGCTCAGCGGCAATTCTTTTTCTTTCTGGTTGCGGCGGCCTTGGGCCAAAGACCATTCCCCGCGACCGGTTTAATTATGCCACGGCCATTTCCAACTCCTGGAAAAATCAGATGCTCCTCAACATGGTGAAGATCCGCTATGCTGACACACCGGTTTTTGTGGACGTTGCATCCGTCATCAGTCAGTATGCCTTGGAAGGAGAGATCAGTCTGGGCGCTTCTTGGAGCGATGGTCTATATGGAGACAGTCAAAATGTGGGTGGTAGCGGCAAATACCGCGACCAACCTACCATTACCTACGCGCCACTCATCGGTAAAAAATTCAGCGAAAGTTTGATGACCCCAATTCCACCTCCAGCTATTTTCTTTCTCATCCAGGCTGGCTGGCCGGTTGATTTTGTCTTCCGCACCTGCGTCCAGACGATTAACAACATTCACAACCGTTCAGGAGCACAGACTAATTTGCGCGAAGCCGATCCTGAGTTTTACCGTTTGATTTCCCTGCTTCGTGAGGTTCAGAAGTCCGGCGCAGTGGGCATGCGCATAGAGACGGGACCAGAAAAAGAAATAGCAACCGTTTTCACCTTCCGCGCCAAAAACATCTCGCCCGAGGTGGTAACAAAAATCAGATCAGCCAAAAGGATACTGGGTCTGAACCCTGACCTGCGAGAGTTCAAGGTGGTTTATGGTTCGACCCCCAGAGACGACAGGGAACTCGCTGTTCTCAGCCGCTCTATGCTCGAGATTATAGTAGAAATGGCCTCCTACATAGATGTGCCTGAGGAACATATTGCTGAAGGCCGCACCTATGAAACTCTCATTGATCAGATGGACGTAAGTGAGGAATTTGGACCTTTGATTACGATTTATAGTGCTAAAGTTAGCAGTAAGCGGGGCGATGAATTTGTTGGAGTCCGTTATCGTGATCACCGGTTCTGGATAGATGATCGGGACTTGAGATCCAAGCGAATGTTTTCGTTTCTCATGCTTCTCTTCAGCTTCACCGAATCGGAGAAAGCCTACGCTCCGGTAGTGACAATTCCTACAGGTTAGGATAAACTGCTGTAGCGATTGAGATTAGCAGATGAAAACAACTGAAACCATAGCCTGCCACGAATGTGACCTCCTCTATGAACTTCCGGCCCTGCCGGAGGGTAGTGTGGCCAGATGTTCTCGCTGCGGGGCGGTATTGCAGCGCCACAAGCGAGACAGCCTGGATCGTACCTTAGCATGGACTATTGCCGGGCTTATCCTGTTTGTTGTAGCCAACGCTTTTCCCTTTCTGGCCCTCAAAAGTGGGGGCCTGGTGCGGGAGACTACCTTGATAACAGGTATATTAGAGCTCTACCAACAGGATATGCGGAGTGTGGCGGTGCTGGTCTTTCTTACCGTCATTTTGTTTCCTGTGGTCCAGCTTGCAGGAATGCTCTACCTGCTGCTGCCCCTGAAGGTCAACCGGCTACCCTGGTGGAAGCCAGCTTATGTTTTTCGTTTCATCCGAACTCTCCAGCCCTGGGCAATGATGGAGGTTTTCATGATCGGCATCCTGGTCTCCATGGTCAAACTGGCCAAAATGGCAAAGGTTATCCCTGGTATTGCCATTTACTCTTTTGCCGTACTCATTATCGCTTTGGCCGCCGCTGCCGCCTCCCTGGATCCCCATCTTGTCTGGGATAGATTGGAGCTAGATAAATGAAGGAAGGATTCGCCACAGCTTTAGAGAAATCGCTGGTTAGCTGCCACAGCTGCCATCTTGTCTGTCAAGGCATAGCGGTTCATGGCAAGGGAGAGATGATTTGTCCCCGGTGCGGTTCGGTTTTGCACCAGCGTAAACCCCGCAGCCTGTCAAGAACCTGGGCCCTGGTTATCGCTGCCTTTATCTTTTACATACCCGCCAATGTGCTTCCCATTACCACAGTGATTTCTTTGGGCCACGCCCAATCGGATACCATTATGAGCGGGGTGATTTACTTCATCCTCACCGGCATGTGGCCCATAGCCCTGGTCATTTTTATTGCCTCCATCTTTGTTCCCCTGGTGAAACTTTTAATTCTTACCTTTTTGCTTGTTTCCGTTCAGCGTAAATGGCAATGGCGACCAAAGGATCGTACCCGCTTGTACCGCATAACCGAGGCGATTGGTCGTTGGTCCATGACAGATATTTATGTGGTTACCATTCTCGTGGCCCTGGTCAAGCTGGGTGGCTTGGCAACCATCGAGGCCGAACCTGGGGCAATTTTCTTTGCAGCAGTGGTGGTGAGCACCATGTTTGCCGCCATGAGCTTTGATCCCAGACTCATATGGGATTCCATGGAGACAAACCATGAATGAAGAAAACAGCAGCAGCATAAATCCTTCCTCCACCCCTGAAGCTATCGTCAAAACCAAGAAAGGTTTTTCCTTTTCCATCGTCTGGCTCGTCCCACTGGTGGCTGCTCTCATCGGTGGATGGCTGATATATAAGGCCTTTTCCGAGAAAGGGCCCACCATCACTATAACCTTCGAGACCGCCGAAGGGCTGGAAGCCGGCAAGACCAAAATCAAGTACAAGGATGTGGATGTCGGCCAGGTTGAATCCATCGATATCAGTGAGGACCTCTCCCACGTCATTGTCACCGCACAAATGGGCAAGAGAGCCAATAAACATCTTACCGAGAACACCCGCTTTTGGGTGGTCCGGGCCCGGGTGGCCGCCGGCGGGGTCTCTGGCTTGGGAACTATCTTTTCCGGCGCTTATATCGGCATCGACCCTGGGAAACCCGGCAAGCCGACTCGCTCTTTTAAAGGGCTGGAGATACCACCCGTTATAACTACGGGGTTACCCGGTGCCCATTTCACCCTTAAGGCGGAAAGACTCGGCTCCCTGGACATCGGCTCGCCGGTTTACTACCGGCAGATCAAGGTGGGACAGGTTGTGGCTTACGAACTGGAGAAAGACGGAACGGCTGTGGACATCAAAATCTTTATCCACGCCCCCCATCATGAGGCCGTTCACCAAAATACCCGCTTCTGGAACGCCTCGGGACTGGATGTGGCGGTTGATGCCAGCGGTATCAGGGTCAACACCGAGTCTTTTGTCACCATGATGGTCGGGGGGATTGCCTTCGATACCCCTACTAGTCTGGAGCCTGGAGCTCGGGCTAAGAACGACGCCGTCTTCAATTTGTACGAGAGCCGCGAGAAGAGCGTCGAGGAGGTATACGTAAAGAAGAGGCCGTGGGTTTTGTACTTCAAAGGTTCGGTCAGGGGCCTCACTGTTGGAGCGCCGGTGGATTTTAGGGGCATTGAGGTCGGGAGGGTCGTAGACATCGCACTGGAGTTCGATTGGAAAAAGCGGGCCTTTCGCATCCCGGTTTTAGTTGAGTTTGAACCGGACAGGATTGCCTGGGTAGGCAAGCAAACAATGGACCGGCAGCAGGGTATGGAATTTCTGGTGGAAAAGGGTCTCAGGGCCCAGCTCAAACAGGGCAGTCTCCTTACGGGAAAACTCTACGTTGCCATGGACATGTACCCCGATGCACCCTCTGCGAAAATCGTCTGGAGCGAGCCCTATGCGGAGCTGCCCACCTTACCAACACCCATTGAAGAGATAACCAGAAACGTTACCAAAATCGTTGAAAAATTCGAGAAGATCCCCCTGGAGGAGATTGGCAACGATCTGCGGGACACCATGGCACACCTGAATAAGACCACCGAACAGTTGCAGAAGCTAGTGCAGAATCTCGATGCCAGTGTGGTGCCTGCAGCCAATGCCACCCTGGAACAGACTCAAAAGACTCTCATAAAAGTGGATAGGCTCCTGAATGCAGACTCGCCTACCGGTCACGAATTGAAACGCGCCCTGGGAGAGCTTGCCGATGCGGCGCGCAATATCAGCATACTGGTAGATTACCTTGAACGTCATCCGGAGTCCCTGGTTTTCGGAAAGGACGGAAGTAATGAAAAATAGATTTTCCCTAGGTTGGGCATCCTTGTTTCTGATCTTTTTACTTGTCGCTTGTAGCAGCACCCCTGCCACAAAGTTTTACAAGCTGAACTCCTTGCCCAGCGGACAGCAGGAAAATCCTGCTGCAATCCCAGGTATGGACATCGCGATAGGGGTAGGTCCGGTGGAGTTTCCCGAGTTTCTTGACCGGCCACAGATCGTCACCAGAAAAAGTCAAAATCAGCTGGAGATATCCGAATTCCATCGATGGGCCGCTTCCTTTCCACGAGATTTCTCGCGAGTTCTGGCAAAGAACATTTCCACCCTCCTGCCCACGGATCGAGTGGCAGTATATCCCTGGGAAGATACCTTCTCCCCCACCTATCAGATCAAGCTGGATTTGGAGCAGTTTGACGGCCAGCTGGGTGAGCGCGTTTCGCTTCGCGTTATCTGGTCGGTAGTGGGCAAAGAGGAGGCAAAAGAGCTGGTAGTGCGGAAATCCCTCATAGAAGAACCAGTGCTAACCGATGATTACGAGGGTCTGGTTGCTGCCCAGAGCAACGCTTTAGCTACCCTCAGCCGAGAACTAGTCGAGGAAATAAGAAAGTTGGGGATATAAGTTCGCAGTAATGAACCAAGCTCTCATTCAGTTTGACAACGTTTACAAAAAGTTCGGGGCCAACCAGGTCCTGAATGGTGTCAATCTATCCATCTACCAGGGGGAGATCACCACTATTATAGGTATGAGCGGCATGGGAAAAAGCGTGCTGCTAAAACACATCATCGGCCTGCTTAAACCCGATTCTGGTAGAATTTTATACGAAGGACGTCCCCTTTATGAAATGAAAAAGGCTGATATTGATAAGCTGAAAGCCAAATTCAGTTACGTCTTCCAGGATACGGCCCTTTTCGATTCCATGTCCGTTTATGAAAATATCGCCCTGCCTTTGAAGGAAGCCACATCCTTGCCCAAAGAGGAGATCCGCACACGAGTCCAGGACAAAATGAAGTTGTTTGACCTGGAAGGGATTGACTACAAATATCCCAGCCAGTTGTCCGGCGGCATGAAAAAGCGTGTAGCCCTGGCAAGAGCCCTGGTAACTGAACCTAAGATTGTTCTTTTCGATGAGCCTACCACCGGTCTCGACCCCATAAGAAAAAGCGCTGTACACAGCATGATCTCCGACTATCAGAGAAGGCTAGGGTTTACTGGAGTGGTGATCAGCCACGATATTCCTGATATTTTTTACATCTCCCAGCGGGTGGCCATGCTGGATGAGGGAAAAATCAGATTCGAAGGGAGCCCAGATGAGATCCGGCAGGTCTCTGACGAGATAGTGCAGCAGTTCATCCAGGGCTTGGAAACTCCTCACGACGCTCTCACCGGAATGGCCTCTCAGGCTCAAGGGGAGAGAAGATTTCAAGAAGAGATGGCCAGGCTGCAAAGCCAGCAGATCACTTTTTCCGTTATTTCATTCGCTGTGCAAAATCTGGACGAAGTCAATGAGAAGCTCGGACATGTGACAGGTCAGACCGTGGTCAAGAACCTCGCCTCCCAGGTGAAGCAACGGCTCGAGATCACAGACAGCTGCTCACGTTACGGCATGGACAAGATCATGGTAGTCCTCCACAACGCCAAGATGGATAAAGCCCGTAAGTTCTGCATCAAATTAGCCAGGGAGTTGAGGGTATGTGATTTTATCGAGGGCGAATGCCAACCCGGGCTGAATTTATGGATTACCGCTGGATTCGCCGAAGCCCGGGAAGGAAGCCCGTTGAAAGACGTACTTGCGAACGCGGAGTCTAAAGACAGTACCTACTTTGAATTTCGTATAGAGTAGTGGAGGCTCACTGTGGTGAACAACCTTTCCATCTCCTTTCAGAACGACATGCAAGAGTTGACTCACGTGCTCCAGGTGGTGAACGTCTTCCTGGAACCTCGAGAGTTAAAGTCCAAGCTAGTGTACGCGGTGAACCTAATTCTGGAAGAGATTCTGGTCAATATCATTAAATATGGATACGACGATGAGGATTCCCATGAGATTGAGGTTCAGATCGGGGTGGAAGACGAAGTTGCCTTAACCGTCATAGACGACGGCAAGGAGTTCAACCCCCTCACTGTCCCCCCACCGGATCATTCCAAATCCGCTATGGACCGCATTGAAGAAGGTCTGGGGCTGCAATTCGTCCGGCACATGAGAAACGCCATGGAGTATCGCCGGGAAGGGGATAAGAACATATTACGCATCTGGATTTTTGTCTAGCTGGCTGTTGAAAAGCGTCCATCTGCTGCGTTCCACTCATCCTTCGTCACTGCGGCGTACCTTCTGTGTACGCCTCATTCCTCAGGATTTCGCGCGCCTTACATCTGAACCCTTTCTAACAGCCTGCGAGAATATTAGGAAGGGGCAAGGATGATGGATTTTTGTTTAGGTGGATTTCGCAAAATGCTGCTCTAAGACCCGCCCCAGAGCTGTAAGATGGCCCTTCTCCTCCTCGGCTATATGAAAAAGCACCTCTTTGGTCGCAAAATTGCTGCTCTCTGCCGCCATCCTCAGATAGAGATCCAGTGCCTGGGTTTCCACCATCATTGCCACATCGATGACCCCGGTGACCGTTTGGAGAAATGAGTCATTCTTCGCCAGGAATTCCTCAATATCGATACCACCCTCCATCACCGCAGACTCGAGGTTTTCCTTAAAGGCACCAATCTCGTCAGGATCCATGCCCCACTTTGTGCTCACCTCGAGCAATCTCCTCATGTGGCTCTCTTCTGCTCTGATCAGATGGCCGAGAAGCTCAACAAGTTCCGGATCTGTGGCCTTAGATCTCACTGTTTCATGGAAGGTCTTCAACCCCATTTCCATACCGTATGAGAGCTCAATAATCTCCTCTGGGGTTTCATCACCCCGAACGAATTGCAGATGAAACTCCCTCGGACCTTCCGCCGCAGGACCCTCCCATGCCTGCATTCCTCCTTCTAAATAGAACACCTTCTTGAAATCCTGATTTACCAGCAACTGCGCTGCCATCCGACTTCTTCCACCCACAGCACAGTACACTATAATGGGCTTCTCCGCTTCCAAGCCCTCGAGAGAGTCAACCAGTTCCGGCAATGGAACTAATTTTGCTCCGGGCAAGTGCTCTTCCTCGTACTCCGGCGGCTGCCGTACATCCAAGAGAGTGTAGGTGCCCTCTGCATGTTGGGAGATGAACTCCGCAGCGTCATCTGGAAACATCACCTCCAAGCGGGATGCTTGTTCGCTTGATGTCATTGAAACCTCCTCCATTGAGTCGAATCAACAACTTAGTTGGTACTCGCTGCCCCTAATCGGCTGTCCCGTCTCGTTCTGCAGAGAAAAAGACTAGTCAAAAAGGTTTTTTTAAGCTAGCATTAATACCTGATGGTTCTCGGGTCGATGGGAACCCCCCTGGAACTCTCAAGAGGTCCCGGTGACAGAGGAAAAGTTCGCGCAATATCAGTTAGAATCACGTCCTAGCCTGTTGAAAAAGTCTGATTATGGAAAAGCGGCCGATTACAAGGAATGGTTATGAAAGGCTTCGTGCAGAGCTCTCTTTCCTCTGCCGCTTTGTCCGTCCCCAAGTCATAGAAGAACTCTACAATGCCCGGGCCTACGGCTACAAAGCCAATAACCTGCAGTATTTTGCCGCTCGCGAGCGGCAGGCCTTTGTGGAGAGTAGAATCGACGATCTTCGCCGCAAGATCTCCCTTTCAGAGATTGTGGTTGGACAACAACTAATCTCCTCCATTGCCTGTTTCGGGGCCACCGTAGGGGTGGAGGATGTCGACAATGGCGACCGGGCGACTTATCAGTTGGTAGGCCCCTTCGAAGCTGATGCCATGCAAGGACTAATTTCCATTGACTCCCCCATGGGGCGCACTCTTTTAGGCCGACGGGTGGGAGATGAGGTCATTGTCTACGCTCCAGGAGGCGTCCGCGCCTACCGTGTACTTTTTGTTGTCTCCACCTGAGCTCTTTAGCTTCCACCATTTGCTTCGCTCTACTTCACTTCTAATTTATTCTCCATCCCATATCCCACATCTCACATCTTTTTTATCTATCCTTTTATCACCCCCATTGGGCGCAAACGCACGACTTTTTTACTGATCCCAGCACCGAACACCACTTCAACCACCTGACTCACATCCTTGTAAGCCTCGGGAATTTCTTCCCTAACTGTTGCCTTGCCAGCGCTGCGGATGGTAATTCCCTGATCCTCCAATTCCCGAACTATGGCCCTGCCCTGCGAAACCTTCATTGCTTGCTTACGACTCATAACCCTCCCAGCCCCGTGACAAGTACTGCCATAGGTCTCTGTCATGGCCTTCTCTGTACCCACAAGCACATAGGAGTAACGTCCCATGTCGCCGGGAATGAGCACCGGCTGGCCAACTTCTTTGTAATCTTCCGGGATGTCTGGGTGATGGGGTGGGAAGGCTCGGGTTGCACCTTTACGGTGGACACACACCTTCATTTCCTTGCCCGCCACTTTGTGGGTTTCAATTTTGGCGATGTTGTGACAGACATCGTAGATAAGCTTGAGCCCCAACCTCTCGGAGCTCATTTGGAATACCTGCTCGAAGGTTTCCCGCACCCAATGGAAGATTATCTGTCGATTGGCAAAGGCGTAGTTGGCGGCTCCTGCCATGGCGGCCAGGTACTGCCTCCCTTCCTTTGAGTTCACCGGAGCGCAACACAGCTGACGATCCGGTAGCTCGATGCCATATTTCTGGGTGGACTTCATAAGTATCTTGATATAGTCATCGCAGACTTGGTGTCCTAGCCCCCGTGAGCCGGTGTGCACGATGATCGTCACCTGATCTTTGAACAAGCCCAGGGCTCTGGCCGTATTCTCATCGTACACTTCATCAACGTAACCAACTTCGACAAAATGGTTGCCCGAACCAAGGGTACCTAACTGGGGCCTGCCTCTTTCAAGGGCTCTGTTGGAGATCAGACTAGGGTCCGCGCCCTCTATGCAACCCTTCTCTTCAATAAATTCCAAATCCGCCTTATAGCCAAAACCCTGATTGACCGCCCATCCGGCACCTTTGGCCAGCACCTTATGCAGCTCTTTGTGGCTGAGCCGCAAATCCTTTCGTTTGGAACCGACGCCTGAGGGAATGTTACCAAAAAGTGTATCTACCAGCTTCCTTATCTGTCCCGTTACTTCCTTGCGCTCCAGACCGGAACGCACCAGTCGCACCCCTCAGTTAATATCGTAGCCCACCCCTCCGGGTGAGACCACACCTTCATCCAGAGAAAATGCTGCCACTCCCCCTATGGGAAAGCCATAGCCCCAATGGATGTCAGGCATGGCCAGTGAGTGGCCCACGATCCCAGGCAGCCAGGCAACGTTGGCCACTTGCAGCAGACTCTTGTCCTTGCGGATATCGGCCATCATGGCCTCGTTGGCGTAAACGATGCCGTCAGTGCGCATCTTTCCCTCCTTGGGCACCCGCCAACGGTAGTCGTCGATCTTTTGTAGCTTAACGGAACTTTGTTCTTTCACGACATGACCTCCAAAGTTTAAATTACGGATTAAGGAATTTAGGGATTAAGGGATTAGAAAAAGAACGAAACCCACCCCTCTAATTCCTTAATTCCCCAATCCCACAATACCTCAATTCCTTAATACCTGAATCCCTCAATTTGCAATCTTCTTTTCAGATATCAAATATAACCTGTGCCTGCCAGCCCTGGTCACTTCTGGCGACCTCGAGTTGGTGATAGGTCACTGCTTTTATTTCTGTCTTCATCGTGTGGATGTTTGGGTCAAAAACATCTCCCCAGGCAGTGGCCTCCAATGAAAGTTCATGAATTTTAACCTGGAAGCGGCCAAACATGAGGTCCTCCGTATCCAGTAGATAAAGGAGTTCCTGCAGCCAGCTCACCAGCAGGGTCTCGAGATCATCCTCCTGAAGTTTGAATTCCCGCTCCACCCGGCAATCAAGGGAATCCGCACTGGTAACCAGCTCGGTAAAGGCTAATCCGGCGGTCTCAAAGAGATCTTTAAGAGTCGGGGCCTGCACCCTGATGCCGGCGTCTGCCGTGTGGTCTATGAATTCAAAGGATCCCCTAGGTTTTTCGGTCATAGGTTCTCTACTCACCCTGCAAAGTATAAGATCGCGGCATCTGTGGTGGTGGTCACTGTTGCTATCACTGCTAAAAATTCATTCTACCAGTATAGCATGCAGATCGGGAAGGTTACACTTAAGATGGGCTGGAGCAGAAATCTCCGCTAGCCCGAATATTTCATGAATTGCTGTCGCGAGACCACGAAGATGGGTGTACCACCGGGCAACCGCAGGGTGTTGGTCCTGAGGCGTACCTGAATGGTACGTCGCAGGGGCCAACACTCGAGGACGCACGGAAGGACGGCCATATCCGTGGTCGCAGCAGGTGATTCATGAAATATCCGGGCTTGGCCTCTAGCGTTGCGCAGAAGTATTTGTTCGCCACCCTTGGCAGGTAGATCTAAGAGATGAAAAAGTTCAGACTGATTAAAAATGATAAAGCACAGACAAGAAATAAAGGTCAATTTCCGAATCGTAGAAATCTATATTGGAGTCCTGCCTGTTTATGAGAACATTAGCGGTAAGAGCCAGGCCTTGTACATCGAGAAATCTTTTGTAGAAGCCGATGATGCCGAAACCATAACGATCCTCGTTCCTGGTCTTGTTGTATATGGGGTTCCTTTCGTCGTAGTCGGCATAACCATAGTAACCGTTTACAACAAAGGCGAATCTTTCCACGTCATAGCGATAATTAAGATTAAACAAAATAGCGTTGTTACTCATGGCATCGCCATCCAGGTCGAATCTCGAGTATTTGAAACTGGGAATTAATGTGTGTTTAGCACCCCCATCCTCAAGAACATATCTGTAAAGAAATTCCACGTCATGCTGGTCTCCGTCGCGGATCAGCCTGTCCGCCTCAGAGTTGGTTATGACGCCGTCTGACACCAGTTGTCTGCCGCTTCTCTCACTATCGATGTCGATGTTGCGGTAGGTGTATTGAAAGCTCAGGTCAGTGCTCAAGATGTTTTCATAAGATAGACGCACACCATTAATGTTCCGCTCGGTGCCGCTTCGGCTGCCAGTCGTATCGTAAGGATCCTTATAGACCTCTGTTACAAGAGCGGAATAAATGTAACTAACACCGATAACACTCTGGTCGGGCAACTCCTGCTTTACTCCAATAAGGGTGGCAGTATCAAGGCGCAAGAGATCTTCCAACTGGTTACCCAAAAAGATCTGAGTCCGGGTGCTGGCAAAAGTATACCTCAGATTAAAATTAAGAATGGGTGTAACTGCATATTCCGATTTGGGGTTGTCACGATAGGAGCCGATCTTGTCATCGCCAAGTTGAAAATAACTGATCTTCTTCACCATGTTGTTTTCAACTCTCCATAGAGCCCCACCTGCGTTGACAAAACCACTAAATCCAGACTCCTGTGGTATCCCGGTAGGCTGTGCATAGGCAAGGCTTGTGCAAAGGCACAAGAGAATCACCAAAACAATCTTAACAACGAGTGACCTTAACTTCATCATGTAAACCCCCTTCTTCATATAGTTTTCCCCCGTTCGACATTATAGACATCAAGGCGGTTCTATGCTGACTACCATCTTTTCCCGACGGACCATACCATTTTGCCTGACGATTAACAAGATGCCATTTTCGCCTTTCGGCAGTGCACCCTGGGTGTACTGCACCCCTCCTCTGCTCATGGCTGATCCCCTACCCCCCAGGTTCTTGGGAAAAATTACACTGGTAAAGGTATCCCCTGGGGCTACTGGAATGAGAGGTTTGCTTCTAATTTCCTTGAGGCCATCCCAGGTAACACCCTCCCACAAGAAGCGCCCGTTTCTCAGATCATTAAGAAGATAGTAGGTGTTCTCCCAGTCGATTTGCAGCACTTTCTTCGTTTTGTTGGTGAGGACAAAACGAAAGGTGACAAAGAAATTCTGGCCCGGTTTGAGCTGGGGCTCAAGCTCGGCGGTAAAGTACTCATTGCTCACTCTCTGAACCCTCGGATTGCTGGTGTAAACCTCAACTCCGGCACATGCAGCCAGCGCAAATACTAGGCAAACAACTATGACCTTCAGCAAGATCTTTTTCTTCAATGCATTAACCTCCACAGCAACTGGGGCAAAAGTTAAACAAAAGCACGGCAAAGGACTGCATGATTATTTGTCATTTCTTTTTTTCTTTTTTAGTTTCTCTTTCCCGATAATGGTCTCGATCCTGAATAATATTCCCGGAGTAAAGTCCCAGCCCTCACTTTCAGGAAAAGAGACCTGGGGAGCTATCTCAAAAAACAGCCATCTGCGCCAAATATTTTGACGATAGGTTACCGAGAAAATGATATTGTCCAGCTGGTGATCGTTAGTGCTTCTGAACTTGCTTCTATATTCGTATTTTAAGCTACGCTTGCGCGCGAGTCTTTGAAAGACGGCGAATATCACATCATAATCATAGCGGTCTTTATCCTCATCCCAAGTTCCTTTAGCACTTTGTCGATAGAAAAAATTTTCAGTTATGGGCCTTTCAAAATCAAGAGTGGTGTCTATTCTGAAGCCGGTATCAGTGTACCATCTGAAAGAGTTGGTGAGGCGCGTGCCCCAGATCTCACCCTGCGAATAAGCCCTCCACCGAGGTCCTACCCAGAAGGCAGGAGTTATATTTTTGAACCTCAAGCCGGCCCTCAGGCTCAAATTATGCTCTGTGGTTTCTACCGGTGCGTAAGCCAGTGCTACTTCTACATTATCCTCCTCTCCTTCTTCTCCTAACCCGGCACCGGTCTCGTCAGTCTCCTCTTCGTCCGGCTTGCCGGAGACCAGCAGTTTCAATCTTTTGTTGATTCTCGGAAGGGCAAGGTTCAAGTTGAACCTGAATTTTAATTTCGGGTCTTCGCCCTTTTCTAAGAAATAGTCGACTCGTAGCTTAATCCTGGTCGTATTTACCTCATCTGCGAAGCGCTCATCATCATAGAAGCCATCCACCTTATCGGCCGCAGCGGAAACATAGCCGGATAACGCCCCATGGATCCTGTCTACTATGTTTTCCTCTATCTGTTCTTCCTCTTCCACCTCTTCATCTGGCATCTCTTGGGGCTGAGCAACCTCCTCCTCTTCCCCTGATTCATCCTCGAGTTCTTTCGGCGTCGCACTTTCCCCCTCTTCTTTTACCGCACCCTCCTCCCCTGCCAAGGTCTCGGATTGGGCCCAGGTTAAAGGAGCGAGGATTTGGGGGGCGAGGAGCGATTCGACAACTGTTGAAGTTACCCAGAAGAAAAGGGCCACAGCAAGGATCAAAGCGACACGTTTTGCCCCTGTGGCAGCAAAAGAAAACAGTGCACCCATCCAAAAGGAAGTTGGCTTAAACATTAGAAGAGTTGGCTGGTTGGGGTAAAAATGATAGCGGGACTATTGGCTTGAGAGATGTTGTTATCACACTGGAGGCTTCCAAGCAAGTAGATCAATAGGCGATGTTCTTGATATAGCCGTCAACTACCTGCTTAGGGTCGAGCTGGAGCGCTTCGGCGTAGGACTTGAGAAAGCTTATCAGATAAATCTTAGGCGGCAAATTGACCACATCATCTTTCTCGATGGCGACCAGGGTGGTGGGACTGATCTTGGTGGCTTGAAAAATCTCTTCTAACTCTATTCCCAGTGATTCACGTAAGTTTCTTAGATCTTTTCCGGAAATATGATCATGCTTCAACATGTTAGTCGCAAGATCTGCTACTTTGTTTTCCTGAATCTTTTTCTTTATTCTTGCCAAGCTATTATTATTGGCCCGAGCTCTACTTGTTTGGAAAATGGGTATAGCTTTCTTTTTATCTTTCTCTGTCAATATGTTATCAGATACTTCTCCTGTGCTTACCAGGTTATTGTCATAATTCTTTCTCTTTTTATCGTCAATTAAAGTCAAAAAAGCATTTTCAATCTTTGACAAAATCAGTTTTCGTTCATTTTCCGCAAAAAGTGAATAGGTCGCCAATGAACTCTCTTCATAAATGGCCAGAATATGTTTGTACGCCTGCCTGATCTCAAAAGAAGAGGCATTATAGGGAATTTTCAACAGTTCATAATAATTTAAATCTTTAAATTTTTTGATCATCTTTGAGCTCTAACTCGAACAGGCTCCTGTTTCTCTCCTGTGAGATCTCTAACCATGTTTTGCAAATCAGAAACAGTCTTTGTATAAGGATACTTCGCTATGAATATATTTCTGGCAATTATCGATTCGTAAACTCGGTTGTCGTAACTGATATTACCCAAAAAATCAAAACTAGGATATAGATGCCTGTTGCATACCTCTACCAATTGCTCTCCCAAGTTTTCATTAACCTGCCCGCGAAATTTATTAAGAATTAGCCTGAATTCCAAGTCGCTCAGTAAATCCTCAAAGATTCTGCCTTTCTCCGGATCCCTGGCAACGAGAATGCTAATTAAATCAAGTGGAGACTTAAGGGCACCTCTAGATAATTTTGTAATTTCCTCCTGGCAAATGTGCCACATATTGGCCTCTTTTAATGAAAGTTTCAACTTCCTCAAATAAACGGACTTCATAAAAATAAAGGTGTTTTCAATCGCTGTTGGCTCAGGAGTGGTTACAAAGAGTCCTTCCGGAGCAATTAGAAAAAAGTCGAGTGTATTGAAGTTTGTTCCCGGCCCCAAATCTAAAAGAATATAGTCAAAAGGCAAATTTTTAATAGCATTGATTATCTTGAGTTTCTGAGCATAGAAAATATTGGCTATCTCCAAAGAGCATTTTGTTGAACTGATGAGATAGAGATTGGGTATGGTTGTCGAAAGTGCAACTTCTTCTAAGCTGCTGGCCCTCTTGTCTATGTAAACGTCGAGGCCCTTCTCCGGTATTCTCTGGCCTAGAAGGGTGTGAAGGTTGGAGGCGCCCAGGTCTAGATCCACAAGTACTACTCTCTTGCCATGCTTTGCCAGCAATATACCAAGACTTGCTGCAATGAAACTTTTCCCTGATCCTCCTTTTCCTCCGCCAATTGAATATATGCGCCGCATTTTCCTGCCTTTGATAAGTAGGGTGAGTCGTTGCCGGTCATAAAACCGACTACGATGTTTTTAAGCAAGCAAATATTAGGCCAGCTGAGATTTCATCCGTCATCGCCCTAAGCCCGGACATTTTCGCTGCCCATAGTCTTTTGCCGTGCTCTATTTTATGTTTTATTTTGTATACATTGGCGTCTTTCGTTACACTCGCAGGGAGGAATTCGGAAAGGAAGAATGAAATAAGAATAACTGGTTAGTAAAGACGTCAGCTCAGGTTCGCCAGGGCTAGCTCGTAGCGCCGCATAGCCGCATCCTGATGGATTGAAATTATTAGCGTGGTCGGTGGAGAACTGCCCGCAGCCTCTAACTTTATCACTTGGTCACACAAGCAGGACATAATTCGATATGCTGATATGCAGGGCTCCAATAACTCAAAGCGATCCAGTCCCAGACGATGAATTTTAAGAGAAGCTATCTGCCAAATAAATTGACGCAAGGTTTCCTCTACCGTCTCAGCTCGGCAATGTTTCTGCTGGTCGAAATCTAAGAGCACCAACCGGTAAAGCCAGTTTGCACTCAGACCCTTGGACTGGGCAGGAATGATCTCCCCCAGAGGTCGCGGCAGGGCGGCCTCGGCCCGGGCGATCAGCTCACCCATGTTGGCCTGTTGTTCTTCCAGTACAGCGTAGGGATCAACGATAAGGTTCGTGTCTTCTGGGTAGGCAAGTGCATCAACCTCTAAAAGTGCGCCTTCTTGGTCGGTAAGAATGATCTCTGGCCGCTTACTTACCAATCTCTCCTCTTTCGGGCAGAATTACTACATAGCCGGGTCAACCAAAACATGCCCCAGCGACCAAATTTCACAATTGGTTATCACAAAACTCTCCCACTGGCAATGGTGTCCTAGCCCCAAAGGGCCGGCGCAAGGCAAAAACAATTAAAGAAAATTTATCCTCTCCTTATGCCTTACGTTTCTTCTTATGGCAAAGCCATTGAACTCCACATCCGACCAATGTGACCAGGTTTTATCGCACCAACAAATTGTCTCTTGTTTTTTCAGCTAGCTGGGATTAAGGTATCAGAAGAGCCTGTCATTATTACCACCCTTGACCAGACCATCAGATAGGAGGGATTTCATGAGCAGCGATTTATCAAAATATCGGCCTGAAAACGTACAAAAACGATTTCCAAATTCCAAGGCGCCATTGGTAAACGGCAAGGTCCTCTACCAAGCGGCCCGAAAAGCAAATGCGATGATCATGGCCGCAAACATCCGCTGCCGCTTGCCACTGGAGGGTGTAATTCGAGCATCTATGGCGACTCAGGCGCCGATAATTTACGAAATCGCCAAGTCTGAGCTCGGTTACACTGAGTTCGATCCCATGAGCTTTGCTGAATTTATCGTCACGGAAAATGACCGTTTGGGCAACACCTCAGTACCCTTCGCCATTCATGGAGACCACATTACGGTTAAGAAACCAGAAGAAAAAGGAGAAGTGGCGGAGCTGGTTGGCGCTGAACTGGAAGCGGGGTTCACCACATTTGCTATTGATTGCTCTCACATGGAGAACGAGTTGAATCTGGCCGCCACCCTGGAGTTGGCCCAACCCGTAGTTGCTAGCGGCCTCGGCTTGGAGGTAGAATTGGGGGAAATAGGGGCTAAAAGCGGTACTGCCGAAGGATTCACCAGGCCGGATGAAGCTGAGTGGTTCATTTCTGAATTGGAAAAAGGAGGGGTCCACCCGAACCTGCTAGCCATAAACAACGGTTCAATTCACGGCACTTACTTCGGCACCACCCAAGAGGGTATCCAGTTAGAGCTTACCAAGGAAATCTGGGAGGCCATCCAACCCTGGGACGTTGACATTGCCCAGCACGGCATTACTGGGACTTCCCTAGACAAGATCACCCAATTCATTTACCACGGCATCCGCAAAGGTAACGTCGGTACTTTCTGGCAGAATATCAGCTTTGGCCTCGCCATGAACCAGAATGGCAATGCCCTCACCACGCCTGAAAAACTTTACATCAAGCGGTCTTATCGGGGTGTTCCAGATGAGCTCTGGGATAAAATGTGGAAATGGGCGGAGGAAACTGGCAACACCGGGGGCAACATCAAAAAGGCAAACAAAGCTTTTGTTGACGAACTAAATGGAGTGGGAGAACCTTACAAGGAGCGTATTACCCTGCAAGCCTATGAGGAAGCCATTCGCCTTTTTGAGGCCACTAATTCTGCCGGGCTGGCTGGGGAAGTCATTGCCATCTTGACCGCCTAGCCCGGATTATTCACGAATCCTAAAGATTCGTGAATAATGCAGGCTAGTTTGCTGCGCAGGTGGGTATAAGGCTGGCCTTAGCCACAGATATCACCGAGACCAGAGACAAAACCAATGTAGATAGAGTTGTCGCAACCCTATCCTATTATCCCTATTTCTCTGTGCTCTCTGTGGTTAAATCTTTTTACCGTTGGTACCAGAACACTATTAATGGGTGCGGAGGAGAAAATGACAGTGATTGACATGGGGCGGGAAGTCACCTTGGAATTTATCAGAGTAACAGAAGCAGCGGCTCTCAAGGCCAGCCGTTGGATGGGAAGAGGAGATAAAGAAGCAGCCGACCAGGCAGCAGTGGACGCCATGCGTGGTATGTTAGATCTTGTAAGCATTCGCGGTACCATTATCATCGGAGAAGGAGAGAAGGACCAAGCTCCTATGCTGTACATCGGCGAGAAAGTAGGTGGCGGCGGCTTGCGAGATCCAAAGGTGGACATTGCCGTGGATCCGATAGATGGCACCACTCTTACTTCCAAGGGACTGCCAAATGCCATATCAGTAATCGCCGTAGGCAATCAAGGTACTCTAGCCTCT
>CP070689.1:2223499-2239917 GCA_020353155.1 Deltaproteobacteria bacterium
AGACAGGAAGTCGGGCGAGACGAGAAAAAGAGTGAGGCATGGGGAGTGGGTGGAGGGTGCAGGGTCAAGGGTAAAGCGAAAAGGGGTGGTACTCTTTTTGCTTCATTGAAGTTGAAAGGTAGTTATACAAGTGTTGCTGTTTATGAAAGTTTCAATGGTGCCTCGGGCTTTTCGATTAAATCCCTGAACTGTGAGGTCGATTATGCTGTTCCTGGGCAGCCACAGTTCAAAAAAACCATTCCGTAAAGTTGAAACGGTCCCATCGACCAACACCTTCCCACTCTGGTCAACAGCTTTTACCTGGAACGATTTCTGGGCCAATTCCCCCTGACAGGAGGACATGTAATGAACCGTTCATTGATGCGTCCTTTTTAGGTAGGGAGCCACAGCCACTACCATTTTATCTGCCGGCAGCCGAATCCCCTTAACCTTTTTATCGGGAAAGACAAATATCACTCCCCGCGGGGTTACGTAGCTGGTTACCTCCTTTTTAGTCCACTTCCATTGGTTGGCGATGGCCATGGCTCGCATGGCATCAATGTTATCCAATGCCGCCAGATCTGATTGTTCAGCTCCTTGGAGCGCATGCACCGGAAGCAGTAAGCTTAGACCGAAAAGGACAATAGAGCCCAGGATTAGATACTTCAGCTGTTCTCTTCTTTGCCTAAAATTAATTAGCCTTGCTGGCCGTCTAAAGATCAAACCGCCACCTCTTAGCCAACCCTGCTCGACCGTTGCCTTAGTGTGATGCAGCTTAGAAATCATTTCAAGCCCTCGCCGGTTTTTGCCAAAGGCGACTGATCAAATGAGCGCTCCTGGGAAATTTATTAATACCTAACAATTATATCCTATTTTAAGGGATAATCCAGGGGGGCATGGGGGTAAGGCGAGACGGGCGAGAAAGGCGAGAAAATAGGGAAAGGGAAGGGCGGCAGGCAGCCCTTCGAGCCATTAGGCGGGCTCAAGGCCGGCAGGCTCAGGACAGGCGGGCAGAAGACAGAGGTAAACCGTGAAAAGTGAGTGGTGTAGCTTTGGTCTGGGGTGGTGCCTAGTGCATACTGCTTAGTGCCTGGTGTCTTCTGTCCTATGCCCCCTAACCTACTTCCTACTCGACTACCAGCCTCCTACCTAGCTCATAAGCTTGTTGCAGAACTTCCTCTTGTTTCCTCACCTCACCCTTTTCGTCTACTCCCCGCACAAAAAGTTCATGGCTATAGCTTACATCAATGGCATCGAAAAAATATTTTATCGTGAGTCTCACCCCATCAAAAAGCTTTTTTCCCCGGGTAGCTGCTACCGAGATGAATGCTCCTTTGCGATCGGCAACGGGGGAGACAGGTAACTTTAAAATATACTTCTTCACCCATAAAGACTGACATCTGTCAATCATTGCTTTGGTCCAGGCCGAAACAGTGTAAAAGAATATGGGGGAAGCAATTATCAACCGCTGGGCTTGCTCTATCTTTGGAAAAAGATCCTGCATATCGTCTTTAATCGCACATACTCCATCCTCGGCACATTTATATATCTCCAAACACGGTGTGATTTTAAGATCTCGCAATACCACTTTCTCACAGGAGCCTCCATGGTCGCTCGCACCCCGCAGCGCCTCATCTAATAGTATTTCTGTATTTCCACCTCTCCTCGGACTGCCTAGAACACTTAGTACCTTCATGCTTCTCTCATCACCTCATCTAGATGTTTTCCGCTTTTCTTTGGCCTGGAGACAATACACGCCCCCGGGGCGGACCTTTTATGAATGAAAATAAATTAACAACAAAAATCCTCTTTCTGGCAAAGACCTTGCAAGCACACTGGAGGAATGCTCAACAAGACAATTGTCACTTTGACTGTCGAGCAACCATGTTACACCAAAATAACTTACGGGAAAAGTACAAGAGTTTTGTTGGGTTTTAGGAGGTCTGTTATATTTTCTTGCCTTTCATTCTTATGCTCTTGTGCTTTGATTTGGAATGAGTACTTATGGCTTTGCTTAGAGTCACTATGATCGCCGAGGAAGTCTCCGACTGTCCTATTTATGCAAAGGGCGACCAAATCACTGTAGACTATCCGCAAATTGTCCTGGAGGAGACCAACAAAGTCTGTATCTCGGCTCTCGATCAGTGTCAGCCATACATTTTGCCGCTTTCTCGAGGGGTGGCTTTCGCCACCCTAGGTATTGGTGAAGAGCTTGGCAGTTTGCGTTGCTGCTGCAGTGTGGGTAGTGTCATTTTCAACGTCATCAAAAGACGCTCTCGCGTATTCATCACCCCGGAAACACTGAAACATCTTGCGAACCTAAAACTCGATCTGTCAAAACTTCAGTCCATGCCTGTTTTTGAACCCCTTCCAGAAGGTTCGCTGGAAAAGATCATTCCCCTTCTTCAACTCCAACAGATCAACACAGGAACCGACATCATCCAACAGGGTGACGTTGGTGAGTTTCTCTATGTAATTATAGAGGGGGAGGTGTCGGTATTGCGTCAGGGGGGGCAGATACGGGAAGAAGTAATTGCCAATCTGCCGGAAGGAGAGTGTTTCGGCGAAATGTCACTGATTTCCGGCGAACCCATATCAGCTACCATTAGGGCGAAAACCCCTGTTACCCTGCTTAAAATAAGCAAAAAAGATTTTGATCAGCTTGTCCGGGACAATCCTTCGCTGAGCATCTATTTCACTAAACTCCTTACCCAGAGATTGCAGCAGACCAGCACCAGGATGGCGGAAACTCTGGACAAAGGGATGCTTGGTAGTATTGAGACCTTCAGTATTCCTGAACTCGTTCAAACCCTAGCACTCAACGGCAGAACCGGCGTATTAGTGATCTCCAGCAAGGGAGGTGAGGCTAAAATTTCTTTCGAGAGAGGCTTCATTTACCAGGCAAAACTTGGAGATCTTGTGGGCGAGCAAGCCTTCTACCAGCTCCTTGCCTGGCAGGAGGGACAGTTCCAGTTTCAGTCTGCCGAGACTCTTTCCATTAAACGACAGGTGCAAAAGGACACCATGCATCTGCTAATGGAAGGTTTACGCCGCCTGGACGAGGACAGATCAGGCCTCTTGGAGCCAAAATCCTCTACTGACTGAAACCTACAAATACTGCTCCATACCTTGTTGTTTCATTAGGTCAAGAATCTTGCCAATATCCTGGGCTCTATTCACAGGGCAGACCAGCAGGGCGTCTTCAGCATCTACCACAATTAGGTCATCCACCCCAAGAAGAACGCAAAGTTTCTTCTGAGATAAAACAACATTGCCGTGGGAGTCCATGGCCATAATTTCACCCTGATGGGCATTATTTTGATCGTCTTTGGGCCAGATTTGTGCCATGGAAGCCCAGGTTCCCAAGTCATTCCAGCCAAAATCAGCAGGTATCATTAGCACATTATCAGCCTTTTCCATTACCCCGTAGTCGATGGAAATGGACTCCAGATCTGGATAGATGTTGTTGATTTCCTGATTCAGCCCATCTGTATCCAAATAAGGTTTTAGTCTATGGAGATCTGTGTAGAGACCGGGCAGGTAATTTTTCATTACCGCCAAAATAGCTTCAGCCTGCCAAACAAACATGCCACTGTTCCAGAAAAAATTACCCTGTTCCAGGTAATGTTTGGCCCGTTCAATGTCAGGTTTCTCATGAAAGGAAGAAACTTTATAGATTTTGTGCTCTTGTGCTTTATCTACCTGGTCTCCTGCCTCGATATAGCCGTAGCCGGTCTCAGGTGACGTAGGGCGAATACCTAAAGTAATCAGGGCTGTTTGTTTTCGAGCCATTGCTACCGCTGCCCTTAAGGTGGAGAGAAACAGCTCCTCATCAGCAATCAGGTGGTCTGCTGGCAGTACTATCATTACTGCACTCGGGTCACGATGTTGGACTAGAAGAGCGGCTAAACCTATGCATGCGGCTGTGTTTCGGCCAACTGGTTCCAGGAAGATATTCTCAGCTGGAAGCTCAGCCAGTTGTCTACGCAACTCCTCCCCGTAAGCCTCACCAGCTACCACCAGAACATTTTCCACAGGAAGCAAATTAGCAATCCTCGCTATGGTTTGTTGCAGCATCGAACGCCGCCCCATAATATTGAGAAGTTGCTTGGGTTTCTTTTCTCTACTTCTGGGCCAGAATCTGGTACCCTTGCCTCCAGCCATGATTACCGCGTACATGGCACTATTACCTCCTTTTCGACTTGAGCTTCATCTGCAGCAAAGGGGTTGGACCAGTATACGGTCTCACTGGCCATTTGTCATTTGGCATTTCTCATTGCGCACAGACAATTAAATGGGCAAGCAATACCCATTCCACCTTTTGAGCCACAGAGAAAATAAACTAGGGCTCATAGCGTTAATTCGTCAAATCTTCGATTTACAGGTCATGGGTTATACACCCCTAGCCCGGATGATTCATGAATCATCCGGGTAATTAGGAAAGAATTTTACAGAAAACTTCCAGGTATGTTAAATTAAGGCTTTCCCACCTTCTCTGGGCAAGAAGCTCATACTCAAATGAGATTGGTAAGAAAGGAAGGATGCTTATGTCAACAGATATCGATTACAAGAAAGTTGGAGAACGTCTGCAGAATTTCCGGGAGGTTCGTGGCCTCACTCGAGCTGTGGTCGCGCAAAGGCTGGGCATAAATGAAAAAGACCTTGAAGATATGGAAAAAGGGGAAAAGAAACTCTCTTCGGAAAACATCGAGGTCCTAAGAGAGACATTCTCGTTGGATCCTGCCTGGCTCCTAGGCGGCCAGAATTTATAACCATTCTTTGCTCATAAATGTTTACTGGTTCTATACTGCTCTTCTGAAAAGCAATTATACAATCCTTCCGCTTTTTCTTCGCCACGGATAGCTAGGCAAATTTCGACCAGGCACTGGGTTGAAGGTCAGTCCATGATGCGAATAGATAAACTACTAATATTTTGCACCGCGGTGGTCGCAATTTTATTTTGCTCATCGTGCTCCAAGACCGAGCAAGAAGTTCGGACTGAATTGATAGAATTGCAGACCACTGACGGGGTGAGACTGGACTCTGTTTTGCGCCAGCCTTACCCTGACCGGGCCAAAGCCGGAGTGGTCATGGTTCATGGTTATGGGGGAAATTTCTATTCCGGCATCATGGCCTTTCTTCCCGAAGCTCTATCTCGGCGTGGCTTAGCCACTTTGGCTCTTAACATGCGAGACCACGACTTAGGCCCCAAGAAAAACCTATTTGAGGATAACCTGCCAGACATCGTCTCAGGTGTGGACGAAATGGCAAGACACGGCTACGAAGCTATTTTCCTTTACGGCCATAGCATGGGAAGCAACCGAGTACTCTTTTATCTGGCAGAAACACAAGACCCGAGGATCGCCGGAGTCATTCTTACTGGTCCCCCTGGCAACCTCTTCCAGTGGAATGTGAGAACCTTCGGCCTGGAAGCTGCGACTCAAATTCTCCATCGGGCTCAGGAACTCAAGACCGAGGGCAAAGGAGACACCTGGATGCTTATTGATCTTGGCCCACTTGGCAAGACTCTCTACACTGCCAACCATGTGGTCAGTCTCAGGGGCCCACAAACCCTCTCCGACCCATTTATGAACATTGCCCGCCTGTCCAAACCGGTTCTTATAGTCCACGGTCTGGCTGATCGCCTGGCGGATCCCCAAGTGGCAGATCAACTTAAAAACAACGCGGGATCCGGGAGCTCCGTGACCGTGAGGAAGGTTGAAGGTGCAGACCACCGTTTCCGCCAACATGAAAAGGAACTAGAGGAGATCATAACTCAGTGGTTGGTTCAACAAATGAGCAATTAATCCCTCTTCCTTGAAGATTAAACGACCAGATGTGGGATATGGGATTGGGAGATTCGTTATGCCAAAAAGACTTGTAGTCGTCGGGGGTGGCGCTGGTGGACCTAGCGCGGCCGCCAAAGCTAAGCGGGTCAATCCAGATCTAGAAGTAACCATACTGGAGGGTGGAGAGCACGTCTCTTTTTCAGCCTGACCCACACCCTATTACATCGGTGATGTAATCAGGGATGAAGCCAAGCTAATTGCCCGAACACCTGAAGCCTTTGCCAAGGCTGGCATAGAGGTAAAACTACATACTAGGGTGGTAAACATACGGCCTGAGAAAAAGGTGGTGCAAATCACTACGGGTGAAACCCTTCCTTTCGACTATCTGACGGTGGCCACTGGTGCAACTCCTCGCTTGCCCTCTGTTACTGGGCAAGATCTTGAGGGGATCTTTTGTTTAAGGAACGTTACTGACGCTATTCGCCTAAAAAGCTTCATTCGGCAAAGGAATGCCAGACGCGCTGTGATAGTGGGGGCTGGGTTAATTTCCCTGGAAGTGTGCGAAGCTTTTAGGCGACTTGGACTAGAGACCACCGTTATTTATCGAAGAGATCTTCCCCTGAGGAGACTCGGTAAAGACTTTGCTGAGCAAATTGTCATGGAACTCGAATCTAATGGGGCAAACTTTCTGGGTGACACAGGCTTGGAGAGTTTTGAGCCAACGAGCTCTGGAGCCATCATTGTCCACACCAGCAATGGTAGTTTAGAGTCCGATCTGGTGTTAATCGGCATCGGTGTTGTTCCAGAGGTTTCTCTTGCCTCAGAGGCTGGCATCGAACTAGGTCCAACTGGCGCCATTGTGGTAAATGAGTACATGCGAACTAACTTCCCATTTATCTATGCGGCCGGAGATTGTTGCGAGTGTTTTCATCGCATTAGCCGCAAACCGGTGTATGCTCCCCTTGGAGATATTGCCAACAAACAAGGCCGCATTGCCGGTGCCAACATCGGTGGCCAGAACGTTTTATTTCCCGGAATCGTGGGATCCCTGTGCTTCAAGGTATTTGATCTAGAAGTCGCTAGCACAGGCTTGACCTTGGAAGAAGCAGAGAAGGTAGGATTTAAAGCAGATTCTGTTACCATTCAAGGTGTCTCTAAAGCACACAGCTATCCTGGTAGCCGCGAACTTCAAATCCGATTAGTCACTGATACCGAAAGCGGCCGGATTCTCGGAGCTCAGTCAGTGGGTGGCGACGGCGTGGTCTCCCGGATCAACGCTTTAGCAGTTGCCTTGACCGGAGGATTGTCAATAGAAGAACTGGCTTATATGGATCTGGCCTACGCCCCGCCCTTCTCCGGCGCCTGGGATCCTATACACATCGCGGCTCAACAGTTACTCAAGTAACGCAGTCAACTCCGGTACTCCAACACTCCCCCACCCTAGAGTTTGCCGGGTGAAGGATTGTGACTTATAATGCCTTAGGTGATAAGTGTTAGCCTGGCAAAGAATGAGGTGCCCTCTTGAAAATACTGTTGCATATGTGCTGCGCCCCATGTTCCATTTACCCTTTAGAGATACTGCAGGATGAAGGAGCACGGGTCTTTGGCTTCTTCTATAACCCCAACATTCATCCCTACCAGGAATTCCGCCGCCGGTTGGAAACGGTGGAGCAGTTCGCAGGAAGTTCCGGCCTGGAAATAATCTACCGGGACGAATATGACGTTGTGAGTTTTTTGCGTCAGGTGGCATTCCGGGAGTCTCAGCGTTGTCCCATCTGCTATGACTTGCGTCTCGATGCGGCTGCCCAACTGGCAAAAAAAAGCCGCATGGACGGCTTTACCAGTACACTTCTCTACAGTAAGAAGCAAAACCACGAATTAATTGCTCAGTTAGGCGAGGAGATCGGTCGTCGCAGAGGGATACCTTTCATCTACCGAGATTTTCGCCAGGGTTGGAAAAAGGGTATAGAAAAGTCAAAAGAAATGAAATTATACAGGCAGGAATACTGCGGCTGCATTTACAGCGAAGAGGAAAGATATTTAGGAGTCCGTCTTCAGAAAACGCCCAGCGCATAGAGCATGGCGCAGAGCATATATGAGATGGGAACAACACGCTTTGCCCTTGGCGCTCTGCGGCGAACGAAGTGAGCAACGCTAGTCGTAAATAAACACCCTATGTAGGGAAGGCGCTCTTAACAGGCTGTCAATCTGGTTTTGAATCTCCTGCCTTTCTTTATCCGATTCCCATCTCTTCCAGTCATTCAGACTGTTCCACGTACTGATCACTAGGTACTCAGTAGGATCATCAAGGGAACGCAACGTCTCCCCGGAAATATAACCTTTGGCAAGCAAGGCCTTTCCCCTTAGCTTCATTAGGAGGCTATTTAAACTAGGTTGATTTTCCGGGACAATTTTCCTTTCTATTAGGACCCGAATGGCCATCAGCGTCCTCCACCTATTGAGTTTCTATAGCAGTTTCCTGCCATCCAAAACATCTCTAAGGCTCAAAGAGGATAGCTCTTCCATTAGCCGCTCACTCATGCGAAGCCAGATGTCCCGGGTGAGACATTGACTCTCCCTTTCACAGACCTTGGGATCTTCCACGCAGTCAACCAGGGTCATACCTCCTTCGAGGGTCTCAATAATCTGTCCAACACTGATTTTTTCAGGTTTCCTGGCCAGGGTGTATCCTCCCCGAGCTCCACGAACGCTGCGAATAAAACCAGCAGCCTTAAGCGGAATAATTAGTTGTTCCAAATACTTAACCGAAAGGTCCTGACGCTTGGCAATTTCTCTCAGAGGAGTTGGACCTTCATCATGGTGAGCCGCCAAATCCAACATCATTCTGGTGCCGTATCTACCTCTAGTTGATATCTTCATGCACTCCTCCTATTTAAAATCGGTCGGATTATAGCAACACAGCTCTTTTATGTCCAGAAACTTCCAAGCACTGCCCATTCGATTGCTTCATTAGTCGCTCTCTGTCATAATGCTACCCCGCCACGAAATGAAAGATGAAGATTACTATATGACAGAAGAGCAATCATCTCGAAAAATCAAAGCTTACATTCGCGAACTATACGCGAAACTTGCAGCTCACGGAACCTCCAACATCAGTTCAGTGTCCATCGACGGTGGACAAGAATTGGCCCGTGCTCTCGGATACGACACCTCAGTTTTACCAATTCCTGAAAGAGCGTGGAGATTATTTGCCGGTTGTGGAAACCCTCTTGAAGAGATCAGGCTCGGGCCGCACTGGACAGTTTTGGATTTAGGCTGTGGGGTCGGTATTGATAGCCAAATGGCTGCCCTTGTCATGCAGCCGCCTGGCAGGGTGATTGGCGTTGACATCACCAGAGAACTTCTTTATCAGGCCAAAGAGTATTCATGTTCAAACCCTTTGTGCCACTGGGTGACAGGTGATGGTGAGCAGCTTCCCTTGCGATCAGAGTGTATCGACTTGGTAATGGCTAACGGCTCTTTTAATCTGCTGCCTCATAAAGAACAAGCCCTGACGGAGATAAATCGAGTGCTTAAACCGGGTGGCTACCTCTCTGTGGCCGACCTCATTGCCGTCGGTGAGATTGAGCCAATAGTTGAAGGATTCGAGGAAGCCTGGGGTTGGTGTGTGGCAGGAGCGCTCTCGGCTAGTGATTATGATCTTTTAATGAAGTCCAAAGGGTTTTCCTGGTGGAAACTCAAAGAGAAGAGCAGCTACGGTCCCCTAGCGGCGGCCCATCTGCTGGCCAGGAAGAGCTCAAGGCACTAGGCACTACTTAAAGCTATTTGCTGCCTATTGCCTAGTGCTTAGTGTCTAGCCTACCGAGTGCTATGCGTCCTTCTTGCTCTTTTTGCCTGAGGCTGTCCGTATTCGCTCAAAAATATCACTTGTGGAGATCTCTCCTTCTAAAGGGATCCTCAAAACCTTGCCGCCAGTTCCCTTAACCTCCGGAGCACCGACAATCTTTTCTTCCGGCCAATCGCTCCCCTTGACCAGCACATCTGGTTTGAGCAGCTTAATCAGAACTAATGGATCAGGTTCATCGAAGATTGTTACCCAGTCGACACAACTCAGTGCCGCCACCACCTCCGCGCGCTGACTGTCTGGAATGATTGGACGTCCTGGTCCTTTTATTTCCTCCACTGAGCTGTCACTGTTGACCGCTACTACCAAACAGTCACCCTGCTTGCGAGCCTCTTGCAGGTAGCGCACGTGTCCAACATGAATAAGGTCGAAGCAGCCATTGGTAAAGACCACGACCTTTCCTGACTGTCGGAGTGAGTCCACCTTTGCCTTTATAGAGTCTCGATCAAGAATCTTTTCCGCCGCATCTACCATCATTTCTCCATCCTATCCCCTATCACGCATCTCACATCCATTGTCTCAAAAAATGGTTGCAAACTGAAACCTTACAGTTATCACCCCGCCACAGTTCGTGCAACGGTCAGGACTACAACCTCCCTGACCCCTCCATCTTTTAACACCCGTACACACTGATTCACCGTCTCTCCCGTGGTGAGCACATCGTCAAGGAGGAGCACACCTTTACCCCTAATCTTTGCCTTTGACTTTAGAGCAAAAGCACCTTTGACGTTCGCAGCCCGCTGGTTACGGCTCAAACCGGTTTGCGGCTCAGTCCACCGGGTCCTCTTTAAGCTGGAGTAATCCACCGGTATCTGCAAGAGGGAACCTAAGCCTCTCGCCAGCAAAGATGCCTGGTTGAATCCTCTCTGGCGCAGACGCTTGTAATGGAGAGGAACGGGGACAATAGTATCTATTCTGTGTAAACGGCTTAACTCCTTTGCCGGACCAATCAGCATTCTGGCCAAAGGTCTCATAAGAAAAGTCTGTCCACCATACTTGAAGCGATGAATGACCTCTCTGATAAGTCCCTGATAAGATCCCTTTGCTCGAGCTCGGTCAAAGGTGTAAACACCTCCGAGACAGTCACCACAGAGATGACTGGTCGTGATTTCTGCGACAAAAGGAATTCCGCAGAGGGGACAATAGGGTTCTGAGATGAGATCCAGAGCACTAAAACAATCCGGACAAAATAATGGCGACTCTTCAGAATCGAGAACTCGAGAGCAACCCGCACACATTGGGGGAAAGACCAAGAGAAGTGTTTCTCGCACCAACCTTGCAGCCAGGCTGGGCAACCGCCCTACCACGGACTTAATCTCAAGGCCTGCAGTGGTGACGGATCGTTTATTTGGGTGCATGACTCAGTCAATCCCAACTAGGCTATAAGCGCAACGTGTCGACACGGTGAGTTTTGTCAGTGGTCCGTTTTCCGTTGAATTTATCGCGGCTAAAAGCCGCTCCCACCAGAGAATATCTGTCTTCTCTCTTCTTTCTTATGACCTCTTACTCCATGCCCTGTGCTCTATGCTCCATGCCCTCTACATATGTTCCACGATCGCAGCGCCGAACTCGGAGCATTTAACCTCTTCAGCTCCTTCCATCTGCCTGGCCAGGTCGTAAGTCACAATGCCGTCTAATATGGTTGATTCCATTCCATTCCGAATTAGATCACCCACCTCTTTCCACCCCAGGAAATCAAACATCATGGCACCTGACAGAATAAGAGAACTCGGGTTGACCTTGTCCTGGCCGGCATATTTAGGGGCCGTACCGTGCGTGGCTTCGAAAACTGCGGCCTCATCACCAATGTTGGCTCCCGGTGCCATTCCTAAACCCCCTACCTGAGCTGCCAGGGCATCGGACAGATAGTCACCGTTCAAGTTTGGCATTGCCAGCACTCCGTACTCGTCGGGCCTCAATAGTGCCTGCTGGAACATCATGTCCGCTATGCGATCTTTAATCACCACCTTGTCTGGTGGCTGCTGTCCTCCATGCTTTTCGTAAATTTCCGCTTCGGAGATGGTCTGGCCTGGGAATTCATCTGCCGCCAACTCGTAACCCCATTGGCGGAAAGCACCTTCGGTATATTTCATGATGTTCCCCTTGTGCACCAGGGTGACACTCCGGTAACCTTGATCGAGGGCATACCGAATGGCTCGTCTAACCAGCCTCTGACTTGCATAGCGACTCATGGGCTTGATTCCAATGGCAGATTCCGGCCGAATCTCCTTATTCAGGTGTTCTCTGATGTAACTAGCCAGTCGGTTGGCCTCAGGTGAACCGGCTGGCCACTCAATCCCTGCATAAACATCTTCCGTGTTTTCTCGGAAAACCACCATGTCCACCTTTTCCGGAAAACGAACGGGAGCAGGAACACCCTTGTAATAACGGACTGGTCGCACACAGGCATATAGGTCTAGAACCTGTCTGAGTGTAACATTCAAGCTCCGTATGCCACCGCCCACTGGAGTGGTAAGGGGTCCTTTTATTCCCACTATCTTGTCACGCAGCAACTGCAGAGTCTTTTCCGGCAACCACTGACCGGTCTCGGTGAAAGCGATTTCACCGGCAAGTCCCTCCTGCCACTGAACCCGTCTCTGCCCCCCATATGCCTTTGCTACTGCAGAATCAAACACTTTGACGGCGGCCCGCCAAATATCAGGGCCGATTCCGTCCCCTTCAATAAAAACCAGCTGGGGATTCTCAGGAACGGTCAAGGTTCCATCATGGTTGAGAGTTATTCTTTCACTCTTTTGAGATGAAGTCTCTGTAGTCATGATTCAATCCTCACTTTTCGGGCTAATTAGATGGCGCATATCGATACGCCCAGCGAGTTGGGTAGAGAGTGAAGGGTAAACGGATCTTTTTACAACTGTTCAAGCCTACCGTTTTCTCTCTTTTCCCCATGCCCCATGCTCTATGCTCTATGCCCGTCCTTTTCTTTTTAAAAGAATTGCCAGCCACTCCTCACTGGACCAACTTTCTATCATATTAAAGTAATGAGCCTGGAAGGATTTGACAACCTCTTCCATCTGTTCGTTCAATATACCCGAAAGCACCAACCACCCCTTGGGCGAAACGCACCTGGAAAGGCTGGCTGCCATTTGATTTATGACTGGTGCAGTAAGGTTGGCGATCACCAAATCGTAAATCTCATCCAATCGGTGGAGAGGAGTACTGCTTACCGACATAATTCCCTCTACCCCATTTCTGCGCAGGTTCTCCTCCGCTACCTCGATAGCTTGGGGATCGATGTCCAGGCCCAAAACCCTTCTAGCTCCCAAAAGTGCAGCAGCAATCCCTAAAATACCGCTCCCTGTGCCAACATCCAACACAGAAGTGACTGGGTCCCCTTTTTTCCTGGAGGACTCACTTACGATTAGCTCTATTATTTCAAGGCAAAGAGCCGTGCTAGGATGCTTGCCGGTTCCAAAAGCTCGTCCAGGATCGATCTCTATTACCACCTGCCCAGGTTTTGGCTCGTATGTTTCCCAGGTGGGCTTAACCACAATGTTTTTGCCTATAATCAATGGTTTGAAGAAGGATTTCCAAGTCTCAGACCAATCTTCACCTGGCAGAACTTTTTGCGCCACCTCAATTTCTGGTAAGTTAGGATGCAACTGCTGCAGATCTCGGTAATATTGGGTTAACTGCTGGAGGCAGACCTGCACTTCCTCGCCCTCGGAACAGTAGGCTGTGACCCATTCTCCTTCAAGTTGCACACCCCGCTTCGTTTGTTCCACCAGAAAGTTGACTACAGCCTCTTGCACGGCCGGTGGGCACCAAACAGATAAGCTAACCCATTTCATTTATCATCTCTCAATTGGCATTTTTCATTTCACATTTATTACCCATCATCTCAGTTTTCAACTTTCTCCTTTTCAGATGTATTAACTAAATGGAGGGATGTCACTCTATGTTTAGCAATAAATGAGCAATGAGAGATGAGAAATGATAAACGAGAAATGAAATGCACTCAGGGATCTGTTTAGCCAACCGTCCTGGTTTTAGACCTTTCCGCCGACATCATCCTTATTTTTTGAATGCCCACCACTGCAGCATAAATGGCAATACCAAGGGGGTAGAAATAATACTTCATGGTCTGATCCACATTGAAGAGGGTGGCAACGCCTCCCGGGTGAAAGAGGGTAAACCATGCTGCCAGAAAGAAAGGAATGTCATACAACTTGTTTTTGGTCAAACACCACCCTTGGGCAAAACATTCAAATGAGGACATGCCGATGAGGGCCATAAGGAAAATGAGTATGGCTTGAGGCCAGTTATTAATGTTGTGGAGGATCAATTCAGGGTTGAAAACAAACATGAAGGCAATACAAGAAGTTCGGATGTCGTACAAAAAACCTTGAATACCGGTGGGAATCGGGTCAGACTCCGCTATGGCCGCAGCGGCATAAGCAGCCAAACCTACAGGTGGTGTATCGTCAGCCAGGATGCCGAAATAGAAACAAAACAGGTGAGCGGCCATAAGAGGAATGATAAAGTCAAAAAGAGAACCAACATTTACAATGATCGGAGCTGTCAATGATGCCATGACGATATATGTCGCCGTGGTAGGGAGACCCATGCCAATTACGAGACTGGCAATGGCGGTGATGAGCAGCAGGAGAAAGATGTTCCCCGCGGAGAGAACCTCCACCACATAAGCTATCATACCCCCCAGTCCCATATTGACCACACCGACTATTATTCCGGCGGAGGCACATGCCAAGGCCACAGACATCATGTTTTTCGAACCCTGAATGAAACCATTCATGATAATTCGAAAACTCTCTGTTATGCCGGCCCCAAATCCCCTCTTGTCAGAGATCGCCTTTCGTATTTCCTGATAGAAAATGACCACAAACAACAGCAGTATTGATCTGAAAGCAGCAAGTTCCGGAGAGTGCCTCAGATACACCAGTTCCCAGAGCAGGACACCCAGTGGAATCAAATAATGGATGCCTGTTTTCAGGGTGCCTGTAAAGCTTGGAATATCTTCAGGGGGAAGTCCTTCGATGCCCAGTTTGGATGCTTCCAGGTGTGCTATGCAAAAAAGACCGAAATAAGAAGCAAAAGCAGGTATGGCCGCCGCTTTTACCACCTCTATGTAAGGCACGTTTACATACTCGGCGATGATAAAGGCCGCCGCCCCCATTATGGGAGGCATCAACTGTCCATCGGTGCTGGCGGCAACCTCCACCGCAGCCGCTTTCTTTGGCGGGTATCCGATCTTCTTCATCAGGGGGATGGTGAAAGGCCCGGTGGTAACAATATTAGCAATGCTGGAGCCGGAAACAAGTCCGGTGGCACCGCTCGCCATAATGGCGGCCTTTGCCGCTCCTCCTTTGAATCTACCAAGAAAGGAGAGAGCAAGGTTGGTGAAAAACCTTCCTGCGCCCGCCTTGTCCAGTAAAGCACCCAAAAGGACAAAAAGATAGACGATTGCCGAGGACACCCCAAGGGGAATACCGTAGATTCCTTCCGTAGAAAGGGTGATGTTGCTCAGGTATTTGCTCAGTGAAACCCCTTTGAATGCCAGTATTGCCGGCATGTATGGGCCGAGAAAGGCATAGAGGGTAAAACCCACGGCAATGACAGACAGGGCTGGCCCAATAATTCTCCGGGTGGCTTCAAGGAGCAGTATGACCAGGATGCTTCCGGAAATAAGGTCGATGGTAGTGGGCGATCCGGCCCGCATGGCGATTGCTTCGTAGAAAATCGCCAGGTAAAGGGCCGTGAAGGCCCCTAGCACCGCAAAAGCATAATCCATAATAGGTATGCGGTCTGTAACCGAAAAATAGCCGAGGTATTTTTTCGGCTCTTTCAAGGCTGGCATGAGAAGAAAAAGAAGTGATATGGCAAAAGCAAGATGGATAGCCCTTTCTTGAGTGCTGTCAATTACCAGCACGCTTGGAAGGGCCAGTTGATAGAGGGCCCAGGCAATGGCTATTATTGAAGCGAGTATATTTTCAACTGGACGTAGAGTGCGAACGTCGCCCGTTTCTTCCTTTAGCAGCTCCTCTGCAGTTTTCAGTCCCTCTTTTATCCCGAGTTTTTGCAGCATCGCAAAACCTTTTGCCGGTTTTAAAGTCTTCGGTGGGCCTTGCGGCTAAATTTCGCAGTAGTATTTTAAGGCTCCCATATCCAGTTACACAGCCTGGATTGGGACTTGGCGGCATACTATCTTCTTCGGTAAGAGGCCACAGTCACCGGTGAATGCCGGAACATCTTCTCCGCTACCGAACCCACTAACAAATGTTCAACATTGCTCCGCCCCTTGGCTCCCATGACCACCATGTCGACTTTCTCTTCCTTGGTAATTTTCAAAAGTTCTTCAAAAGGATGACCCACCTTGAAGATGCTTTTTAATTTCTCTTTGGGAAACCCGGAATCAGCTACCATTTTGCCGAGCTCTTCCCGCCGCTCTTCCTTGACACCTTTGACGTATTCCTCGGCGCTTATCGCGTAGCCCATGGATTCAATCCTTCCAATGGCCTGTACATCTTTGATGTTAATGATGTTGGCCACAACAAGTTCTGCTTGCAATTGCGTGGCCAGCCGAGTGGCGTAGGCAAATGTCCCGGGACAGTAATCTGAAAAGCAGATGGCAACCAGTATTTTGTTCACTTCCGGCATGATCTCACCTCCACTTACTTCCCCTCCTGTAAATCTCTGACGGGTAGAGCCCGATATGCTTTGTAATGCCTCATGAGGTCAGTGTAGGCATATCCCCGGTGAAAGTTAAAGAGTTTAGAGCTTATTGTCCTGACCTTTACTTGTCTATC
>CP070689.1:2240017-2246097 GCA_020353155.1 Deltaproteobacteria bacterium
AGCCAGTAGAAATTCGCATAGGGCATAGAGCATAGCGTAAAATGCAGCTGTCTTCTGTCTCTTGCCTCCAACCTCGAGCGAAGCGCTCCTCCAACTTCCAACTCTGTTCTTCCGTCTCGCTGGGGACCCTATGCCCTGTGCTCTATGCGCCTTATCTGCAAGCCGCCCGGGGTACGTAGGTACAAAGAGGTTCCTCCGCCAGGTAGTCCCCAGTGGACTCAAATGCCCGAGCCCGGCAGCCACCACAAACCCGCCGGTATTCGCAGACCCCGCATTTACCTTTGTAGTCTTTGAAGTTACGAAGATGTTTCAGTACCTCTGAGTCACGCCAGATCTCCTCCAGCGTCGACTGCCGAACATTACCGCAGTCTATCTCCAGATAGCCACAGGGCTGAACCTGTCCCACGTGTGAGATAAAGAGGAAACCGGTCCCTCCAAGACAACCTCGAGTAACCGCATCCATGCCGTGGCTTTTTACTGTAACCTTCTTGCCTTCCTCTTTGGCCCGCTCCCTCATTATACGGTAGTAGTGAGGCGCACAGGTGGCTTTTAGCTGGAGAGGTACTTTATCTTGCTGGTCGTAAAACCAGTGGAGGGTGTCCTCGTAGTCAGCCGCCGCTATTTCCTGATCTTTGAAATCCTTTCCCCGCCCAGTGGGCACTAAAAGAAATATGTGGTGCGCCGCTGCGCCGAGCTCAACCGTCAACTTCTGTATATCTGGCAGTTCATGCAGGTTTTCCCTGGTTATGGTGGTGTTGATCTGGAATTCGATGGAGGCTTTTTTCAGTAAATCAATGCCGCGCAACGACCCTGCAAACGCTCCCTTAACTTGGCGAAATTGATCATGGCTTTTGGCTGTGGCCCCGTCCAGGCTAATGCTAACTCTCTGGATTGATGCCTCCTTCATTTGTCTGCAGATCTCAGCATCGATGAGGAGTCCGTTGGTGGCCATCACCATGCGGAGCCCCTTGCTGCTGCCATAGGAAGCGATCTCAAAAATATCGGGCCTCAACAGAGGCTCACCTCCAGTGAGAATGATAATGGGGCTGGCAAAAGCGACCACATCATCCAGAAGCCTGAGACACTCCTCGGTGGTGAACTCGTTGGGATAAGGCTTATCAACAGATGCTGCCCGACAATGTATGCAACTGAGGTTACAGGTCCGGGTTACCTCCCAAGCAATCAGCCTGGGCTTTAGCCCCTCCCCTTCTTTTTCCCCATGTTTTGCATGTTCATGTGGATGAACATTCATGTTATTCCCATCCTAACTTATATTCTATCTCTCACAGAGATCTTATATTACTAGGCACTAGGCAGTAAGCACTAAGCACTACTATTAACTTCTTAGTGCCTAGTGCACAGTCCCTAGTGCCTAGTTCAATGGCTGCTAGCTTATTTACTTAGCTCCCTCGCTGCCTCTTTGGCAAAATAGGTAATAATTATATCCGCCCCCGCCCGTTTAATCGAGGTCAGCACTTCCATCATCACGCGATTACCATCCAGCCAGCCCTTTTCTGCTGCCGCTTTTATCATGGAGTACTCGCCGCTGACGTTGTAGGCCGCCAAAGGGAGATCGAACTCTCTTCTGGCCCACCGAATCACATCCAGATAAGCGAGGGCCGGCTTGACCATGATAATGTCAGCGCCCTCCTCTACATCTAGACTAATTTCCCTGATGGCTTCTCTGCTGTTGGCCGGATCCATCTGATAGGATCGCCGGTCCCCAAATTGCGGTGCAGAATCAGCGGCATCACGAAATGGACCGTAAAAGCTCGAACTATATTTTGCCGCGTAAGACATGATGGGAATGTGAGAGAATCCATCTTCATCCAATCTCTCTCGTATGGCCCCTACCCGACCGTCCATCATATCCGAGGGGGCCACCATGTCAGCTCCGGCCTCGGCGTGGGAGAGGGCCGTGCGGGCCAGAAAATCCAGGGTAGCGTCGTTGTCCACGTCCCCTTCCTTGATCACCCCACAGTGGCCGTGACTGGTGTATTCGCACATGCAGACGTCGGTTACCACCAAAAGATCACTCACATTTTTCTTCAACTCCCTCACGGCCCGCTGGACAATCCCGTCCTTTCCATATGCCCCTGAACCCACCTCGTCTTTTTTTTCTGGAATTCCAAAAAGCAGGATCGAGGGAATGCCCAAATCCTTGACCTCCCCCGCCTCCTTCACCAGTTCATCAACAGATAAGTGAAAAACTCCGGGCATTGAGCCTATAGGGTCGCGCACACCACTGCCGGGGACGACAAATAAAGGATAGATGAAGTCATTCACTGACAGACTAGTCTCACGCACCATTCGCCGCAGTGCTTCGTTACGTCGCAACCGCCGCGGCCTGTTTTCTGGAAAAAACATATGTTCCTCCAAAATGCCTAAAATGTACTAAAATGCCTAAAGTGCCTAAAGTTTTAACACAAAATGCGGTTCAGGGGCACTCATTGGCTGCGATTCATGATCATAAGAAAAACTTAATAAAGAATATGGGGAAGTGATTATCTGACGGGTTACTGTAAGGAAGCCTGAAGCCTCAAATTCCTTATTCCCTCATTACCTAATTCTCTAATTACCAAATCCGAAATCCGCAATCCGCAATTCCTAAATGGTTTGAGCTATTTCTTCATCTGTGAGGTAACAAGCCGGATCCGGGGCCCACAGGTCTCCCTGAGCGGCCTCGGCACGAACACGAAAATTGCCTGCACAAACATCCAACCAGTTACAGGAGGCGCAACGGCCTGTCACGTATTCCTTTTTGTTTTTGAGGCGAGCCATGAGTGGGTCAGACATATCGGTCCATATCTCGCTAAATGGGCGTTCACGCACGTTGCCAAAAGAGTGGTGCCGCCAGAACTGGTCTGCGTGCACCTGACCATCCCAGCTCACACAACCAATACCTCTACCGGAGCTGTTTCCCTCGTTCATTTTTAGCAGCTCCAGCACCTCCTGGGCCCGCGGTGAATTCTCCTTGAGGAGGCGCAAATATACATAAGGCCCATCAGCATGGTTGTCTACCGTTAATACCTCTTTTGGCATACCCCGTTCGTGTAGGTCCCGGGTGCGATCGATAATAAGATCCACCACTTCACGAGTCTCTTCGAGGCTGAGATCCTCTTCCATCAGGTCGCTTCCCCGTCCCGCGTAAACCAGGTGGTAAAAGCATACCCTGGGAATATTACGTTCTTCGAGCAAATCAAAAATGGCGGGAATCTCGGCGGCATTCATCCGGTTTATGGTAAAACGCAGACCAACTTTGATACCCGCTTCTTGGCAGTGTTCAATCCCGGCCATGGCGCGATCAAAAGAACCTCTAACTCCACGGAACTTATCATTAACCTCTCTCATCCCGTCCAGACTGATGCCCACATATGACAACCCCACGTCCTTCAAAGCCTGGGCAACGGACCGGGTGATCAGTGTACCGTTTGTTGAAATCACCGCCCGCATGCCCAGCTTTACCGCGTAATCGGCCAGTTCCACCAGATCTTGCCTTACCAGTGGTTCGCCACCGGAAAAGAGCACAACTGGACAACCAAACTGGGCCAGGTCATCTAGCAAGCCCTTTCCTTCCTCAGTGCTCAATTCATCTTTCGCTGCCTCTCCAGTGGCGTGGGCATAGCAGTGTACGCATTTAAGGTTGCAGCGTCGAGTTACGTTCCAAACCACAACCGGTTTTTTGTCACTTGAAAACTGGAGCAGATGTGAAGGGAGTTCTTTTGACTGGCGCCCGTAGCGAAGGGCGTCAGAAGGTTCCACTGTGCCGCAATAGAGTTTGGATATGCCTATCATAGTCTTTCCTTGCAGATTAAACCTAATTTATTGATCAAATGATGTTAGCGGATTGCATAGATGGCCCATTCTTATTTCTTCTTTGGGCCTGGGATGGCAAAATGACCGCTGCCGTAGGAATTGCGGATTAGCTCGTTGATGAAACCCTCAGGATCCTCGATGGCTTCCCTGGTGATAACAAATTCCTCCTGACCAGTCTTGTCCATAATTAGTTTCAGAGCGTAATCATAGTCAGCAGAAACCTGCTGGCAGATATCGCTGACGCTTTTCCCCTGGGTAATAGCCCTGTGCAAAATCTCATCTACCGCATCCTCGGCGAAACGAATGGGAATTTTCTTCTTGTCCCAAAAATTGGACTCATAGGCCTTTACCTCACCAATCATGGACACGACCTCTTCAAAAATACCATCCAATTCCATCCCGGAGAGTAGATGCCAGGTAACAACGAGATCTATTCTCTCATCGGTAAAGGCGGGGCCGTAATTTTCTCGATAGCGAGCTTCCTTGTCCAATATAGCCTTTTTGGTAGCAGTCTTTTCTGCCTCAAAAGCCTTCTCGTAACGGGCTACCAGTTCAGGATCTTCTGGATTATTAAGGATCTTTTTCAGGTTGCCTTTGGGGTCTTTCACCACCTCGGAAGTGACCAAAAAGAAACGAATGTCTGTTGAAGGAAACTTCTTCTCAAAGTGAAGTAGTGCCTTTTCCAACACACTAACCAAACCCCGGGCTCCAGTACGTTCCCCGTGGGCCTGCTCGGCAAGCAAGCTAAGGGCCTCATCTTCGAAGCGGATATCAATTCCATAGGCACGGAAATCCGCTTTCTTAGCATTTATCACCGGATTATTGGGATTTTTCAAAATCGCGTAGAGATCTTCGACGGAGAGTTCCTCAAAGATAGATACAACTGGCAATCTGCCCACGAACTCACTTTCAAAGCCGTAGGCAATAAGGTCCTCTGCTTTGACCATCCTCAGGTACTGATCATCTTGGTCCTTGGTGGGAAGATCAGCGCCGAAGCCAATCCCTTGCTTTTTGACCCGTTTCTTAACAATATCAACCAGACCATTGAAAGCCCCGCTCACAATAAAGAGGATATTTCTTGTGTTGATTGTCCGTTTTTCCTTCTTTCCCGTCTTCCGATACTGTTCAATCGCCTGGATTTGAGAAATGGGATCGTGGGGGACTTTCATGTCAACATCGGTATCTTCCATGGGTTTCAGCAATGCCCTCTGCACCCCGGTTCTGGATACGTCAGGACCGATGAGGTTGTGGCTGGAAGCGATTTTGTCAATCTCATCAACATAAATAATGCCGTATTGGGCCAACTCGATGTCGTCATCGGCTTCGTGCACCAGGTCCCGGACCAGGTCTTCCACGTCGCCTCCCACGTAACCGGTCTCGCTAAACTTGGTAGCATCACCCTTGACAAAGGGTACACCCAGCTTGTTGGCAATAAGCTTTACTATATAGGTTTTCCCCACTCCGGTGGGGCCAATCATGATTATATTGTTTTTTATTCGACCCACCACGGTGGGATCCTGGATATTTTTGCCCTTGCGCTCATGTTTTATCCGGTTGAAGTGGGTGCAGACCTTGGTGGCGAGTATTGCCTTGGCCTCATCTTGCTTAATCACAAATTCATCCAGATAGGCTTCCAACTCCTCGGGCTTCATATCAAACTTGATCTTATCAACAGCATCACTGGCTGACGCTTCCTCTTCACCCTTTTCTTCACCAGCCTTTGGCAGCATCAAAGGCGAGACTATCTTGATGCGGGCACCGTACTTCTTGGAGAGGTAATCGCTCAGTTCTTTTTCTAGTTCTTTCTGACCAGGTACTTTCCGTTCGTCTTCGGCCATTTCGCACCTTTCTCCTAAACCTATGGAGCCGCGATGACATCCTGCAACCGCGACTACTATTGCTGGCTATCGCCTACACTTTCACTATAAACATTTCACTGAACAGTTTCAACTTCTTTAGCCTTTGGCTTGCACCAGACATATTTTGATAGCTACATGTTATTAATTCAAAAAGCATGCCGGAACGTATCAGTTGACAAATAGCCTCATTTTCCTGACCTTAGACAGTGAACTGTGCTGGCCCTGGAGGGAACGGAAAGACCTAAAAATCCTCTTGACACTATCTGGTATAATTGTTAGGAAAAATGGTTCTCTATTTTGCTAGCCCGGATCTTTCATCCGAGCCAGGCTGGGCCGTTAACTCAGATGGTAGAGTATCTGCCTTTTAAGCAGAGAGTCGCTGGTTCGAGTCCAGCACGGCCCACC
>CP070689.1:2246197-2288410 GCA_020353155.1 Deltaproteobacteria bacterium
GTCAAACAGGGGTCACTTGGTCTTTTGGCAAAGTGTTTATTGGCCGTATGGCCAGTTTTGGCGAGCTTAAGCAAGATCAAACTTGATTTGCCGGAGAATAATGCCCTGAATTCACAAATTTTTCTGTATTTATGGCCTTTTTGGCACTTCCCCTGCATGACAAAGTTAAAAATTTGTTTTTGCTTCAAATTGAATTGGACGTTTTTGCATCGGGGAGGTGGATCATGGAAGAAGACAGAAGCCCTTGCCTGGAATGCGAACGCGTTGACGAGAGCAAGAACCAATGTGCCGGCTCATGCGAGGATCTGGAGAAGTACCAGGATGGCCTGCCCTATTTCTCTTTATGGAGAGGAGATCCTGTTTGCTATGTCATTCCTGGTTTGGAGAGGACCCGAACCTACGCGAGCGCTGAATAGTCTCTCAGAGTCAAAAAAAATGCCCCCACCAAACCGAGCGCGGATGGCTGGTGGGGGCGAGGGGCACCGAGTGGAACATTAGGAGCTCCACTCATCAGGTACTTTATCATAGAAGTCACATCTGTCAATGGGAAAAACCACCATTTTTCCTTTCTCATTTTCCATTGAACATCCAGCATTTAATCGCTTAATTCGTTCAAGTCGTTGAAGTCGTTTAATACGTAAATGGTAAACGGTATTTCACATCTCACATCCCAAATGCGCAATCCAAAATCCGAAATTCCAAATTCTGTCTCCTGTCTCCTGGATTCTAACTCCTTGCGCTATGCTCTATGCTCTATGCTCCATGATCCTGACATACTCCCTCGACATTTCAACTGCCTGCTCGCGCTTTGACAAACGAATTTGCTGGAAAAGCTCCCTGCACTGATTGAAATTCAGTCGATCTACCAGCCTATTTACCTCTATCTCATCCTCAATGTGAGGGGTCCTGGACTTTCCCGGAAGAAGTTCTTCCTTTTCAATAAGTTTTATATAGATCAGACTCCGGGCAGCAAGGAGGTTCGCCATATCCTCGCGGGCTTTGTTATGGAAGACGTAGTGGAGCGTCAGAATATCTCCGGGCCCCATATTTCGCCTTTTCCCCTTCAGTTTCCTAATTACTGGGGCCAGGAGGTAGACTACCTTAATCTTCGGCCCCTTGCCGATTTCTTGGCGCAAGTAGCTGTAGATGGGATAGTGTATATAGCCGGCTTCCACATACATAAGCTCACCTGGTCTGTACAGAGAACCTATAGCCTTTGCCCGTAACCGCTCTCTTAAGGTTAGACGAAGAGCGTCCGCCCGGGCAAAGATTTTGACCGCTTCCACCACAGCCGAAAAAGCGCCGGCTGTGCTAACTGAATAGTAGGAAATGAGAGCAGCAGTTGCTTTTTTTTCAGCCTCATAGACTGCCCTAAATTCAGGCTTCCCACTTATTTCCTCCGCGGTTTTTCCGGATGCCAAAAACTCATGAATCTGCAACAGCCTCTCAAAATAGGGCTCCACCTGGAGGACGACTTGACCTCCTCGGTGAAGTTCCCTCAGTAAAACGCACATTTGGCGCGTGAACTCCGGGAAACTGGAGTCAAGTTCCATAGCATAATCATCGATGGAAATGCTGCCGTTTAACATTTCTGAGAAGTGGGGAGAAGGAGGCTCTTCAAGGACGATAACCTGGTGCCGCTCCATCTGGCGGTGAATAAAGGGTATTGCTTCCACTTGGTGGGATGAAAAGCCAATGGTTATCATGGGATCGGCAGGCCGCCTGATGGTTTTTTAAAAATGGCCTCCTTTTGCAGTGTAATGAAATCTTGCAGTCTTTTTTCCAGCTCATCACCAAGGGGGGCAAAGTCTCCGAGGTTTTTCTTCGCCTGCTCAATTGGACCACTCAATCTTTCAGCAATATCTGCCCTCAGCTCTTGCTCTAGCTTGGCAATCTGATCCTTGAGCTGTGCGCTTACACTGTCCTTAAGTACTCGGTCCAGGTCAGAGGAGAGCTTCATCTTATAATCATCAAGGTTTCCACTAACTTTAGCATTTAAAGAAAAGCTGGATACACCAGTCAGGGTTGAGCTGATGGCTCTGACCACGGGGCCTGATTCTGCCGGGGTATTAACTTCCAGCTTCGTTGATTTCAGAGCCGCGGCAAAGTCGATGTCAATGGCACCGTTGCTGACGATGGAGCTCAGGTCAAAGTCTGCAAGTCCTTTTGCCAACTTCACGGAGAAAACATCGCTTTCCGTAAGGTTCAGTTGCTGAGCTTGATAGCCTCGCAATTTCAGGTTGATCCGGTCGCTGGCCGTGAGTCGAGATACGTGATCAAAAGTTCCATCAACCCGGAACGACTGCAGGTGACTGAGCTTTGCACCTGAGAACAAAAAGGTAAGCGGTTTACCGAGGATATCCTGGTCAGGGGTTATGTTTTCAATCCTGCCCTCCATGTCTCCCCCTCGGGTAGACACTGAGGCCTCGACTGTACGGATGAGAAAATCAGGCAGTGGTTTGTACTCTTTGAAGCGCACTTCAAGCCCTTTGGCACGTAGAGGCTTGACCACTTCGGCATCACCACCATACTCCTTTTTGACCCTTTCATACAAAGGATCGAGCCGCTGATGCCAACTAAGGCCCCGCTCCAGCCAGACGGCGATACGCGGCCCAAAGAGCAGGCGAGTCAGGTTTGCCAGGCCCTGAGAATCAAGACTATATTTGGAAGCTAAGCGTCTAGCATCATCAACGGGAGCACGCTGTGCCTGAGCCAGTCGCTCCTTAAATAAATTCAGGGTTGAGTTAAAATCTTGTTCTGCCTTTCTCAGTTTATTCAGATCAGATTCTATATCTTGTTTGAGATTCTTTAACTCGGCTGCAGCTCTAAGAATACCCTCGGGCCCTGCTCTTCTCATCTCTTTGAGTTTTTCTATTCTATCTTCGTACTCCTTTATTCTCTCTTCTCCGGGAAGTTCTGCAAGCTCCTTTGTCCACTTTCTCTGTTCTTCTTCTATCTCTGCCGGCAGCGCTTTTGCCAGCTCTACAGATCGCAGCTCTTCCTTCGCTAAAATTTCCTCAGCTTTGGGCAGAACGAACGAGGGCAAGTCGGTACCCAGTATCCTTTTCAAGGATATCTTTTCTGCCCTCTCCTCTTTGCTACGGCCTCTTATAGCCCCGGAACTCTTGCGGGCCGTGTTGAACCGCACGCCTTCCATACTCATCTCTTCGATGATCGCCTTGCGACGGAGCAATTCAACCCCGTCAACAAGGCCGGCAATGCGCGCGATCTCAACAGCATTGGTCATCGGTTCATTTGGGTTGGTAACCTGCAATCCTCTGAGAGTGATACCTAGGGGAGAAAGCTGGACATCCGCCTTATCCAGCTCCACTTTTGCTCCGACAATTCGACTGCCTGCACCCTCGATAATCTTCTCTACCGCCAAATCAGCAAAGACAAACCATAGAAGACAAAGGCTCACAAGAACTGCAATGAAAGCGATAAGCCCCTGCCAGCGAATCCATCTCCTCATGGCTCACCTCCCCCATCCCGATACTGACTCGTAGAGAGAGTAAAAACGTGTAGCCGTAAGTGCCTCCACGACACGACTTTTCCGCACCCACTGAAGAACGTGTTCACGGTAGCGGCGTATGGCCAGGTTCGCCAAAATGAAGGTGGGTAAAAATAGAGCCAGCGAAACCAACAGACTTCCCATGACGATTGAGTTATTGAATTTCGCTAAACGAAAGAGTGGAATATTATAGAGTGCGGTCCAAAGGGACTCGAGAGGGCCGGCAGTTAAAACCATCACCCCTATCCAGCTGAAAATGGGGTCCAAAAGGTAAGCCACCCCCGACAGAACGACTGTGCCTACAATAAAAGTTGAAAGATTGACCCGAATGATAAGAGCCAAAAGAACGACAATTAGATTGTGCAGGCTCCAAACTGGAGTGAAGCCGGTAATCAACGCCAGACATAAGGCCAAACTTATCTGGCTCGGCTCGGTTTCAGAATTTAGCACTTTCAAAATCCTGGCTAATGCTTTCAACATACCTACCTCTCCAACTTACAGGGCCAAAATTTAAGATTTAGCCCAAGTAATGTCAAACACCTCTATTCGCTTTGAGAAAAATAGGTCCTATAACGGGTCCAAAACTCCTCTTGGGTGAATGCATGCTCCTGGGTGCCCTGGTATTCAACCGCATAACTGGCGCAGGTGGCTCCCATGCGGGCGGCATCGGAAAGGTCTTTTCCCAGGACCAACCCCTTGATTAAGCCTGCGCGGTAGGCATCGCCAGCCCCGGTGGGATCCAGAACCTTGGAGGGTTTGGCCACGCCAATTTTTGTTTCACCTCGGGCATTTATGATAACTGAACCATTTTCGCCAAGAGTCGAAATTATCACTTCAGTCCTCTTAAGCAGTTCGTCCTTTGTCAGGCCCGTCTTCTGCATCATCATTTCCAGTTCATAGTCGTTGGCAATAAGAAGCTTTGCTCCACTAACTATCTCAGTTAATTGATCAGCCGACAGGGAAGTAATTTGCTGGCCCGGATCAAAGATGTAGGGGATTTTATGTTCTTTGTAGCTAAGGCTGTACTTAACCATGTCTTCAACATTTCCAGGAGCCACAATGGCAAGTTTATCCGGGATTGGGGCTTGGTCGACTTTATAGAGAGAAGGATACTTCATTGCTCCGGGATTGAACCCGGTTATTTGATTGTCCGCCATATCAGTGGTGATATAAGCTCCTGCGGTCAATTCCTCGGGAATGACCCGAATTCCGTCTAAAGGAAGATCATGCTGCCGTAACCAGTCTTCGTACCTGCCAAAATCGTTGCCAGCGGTAGCCAGAATAAGGGGCCGTTCTCCCAAGAGAGCCAACGTATATGCGATATTCCCCGCTGTGCCGCCAAATTTCTCGGTCAGACCATTAACCACGAAGCAAACATTCAAGATGTGTATTTTATCGGCCAGTATGTGGTCAGAGAACTTTCCAGGGAAATCCATTATTCGATCGTAGGCCAAAGATCCAGAAATAAGAATTTGCATACTAATCCTCCGGGACATTGCTCATTTATCATTATACATTTCCCATTTGTCATTCGCTCAAGCATAGGCCGCAAGGTTCAGGGTGTCGAACGATTTTGTCATTGAGTTAGTGCTTAGTGCATAGTACCTGGTGCCTAGTGCCTGCCGCGTATGCGGCTGGCTATCTCCCTCACCTTTCCCATTATCTCCTGTTCATCCATCTCAACAAGTTGCCTTTTGAGCATAACCATTCGGCCATCAATAATCACATCACGGACATCAGCCCCTCTAGCCGCATAAACCAGGTGAGAACAAGGCTCGTACATGGGAGTGAGATGTGGCTGGTTCAGGTCGATGGTAATTAGGTCCGCCTTTTTTCCCGGTTCTAGAGAACCAACAATGTCAGCCATCCCTAAAGCAGCAGCCCCACCTTTGGTCGCCATCTCAACCATTTCTACGGCTGAACTCAGGGAAGGATCGCCCTGGTGAACCTTATGAAGCTTTGCAGCCGTGTCCATTTCTTGAAATAGGTCCATGTTGTTGTTACTGGCGCAGCCATCAGTTCCTAGGCCAACTTTCACTCCAGCGGTGAGCATTTTTGGCAGGGGTGCTACCCCTGAGGCCAGTTTCATATTGCTCTCGGGATTATGTGAAATTCCTACACCACTCTGGGCCAGCAGCTCTATCTCCTTCTCGTTTACCCTCACCGCATGATGGCAGAGGGTATCCGCATCAAGAATCCCCAGTTTAAGAAGATGTTCCACTGGCCGCATTCCGTAGCGCTGCTCCGCCTCTTCCAACTCAGCCTCTGTTTCTGCCAGGTGAATTTGGAAAAGGATCTTGTGCTCTTTACATATCGCCTTGGCAGCGATCAAGGTCTCAGGAGAGCAAGTGTAGACCGAATGGCAAAAAACACTTGGCATAAGGCGAGAATACTTATTTTGCCACCTCAAGACGAAAGCCTCAGCAGCTTTCACGTTTATCCGAGGGTCTGGAATCCCCGGCGCGGGAAAATCTACCACCCCCTGACCGACAATCGCCCTAATTCCGCTGGCAGCAACCGCCTTGGCAGCACCGTCTTCGTAGAAGTAACCGTCACAGAAGGTGGTAGTCCCACTTCTAATCATCTCCACCGAAGCAAGTAAGGTAGCCCAGTACACAGTTTCTTCGGTGATATGAGCTGCCTCGGCAGGGAAAATATGTTCATGGAGCCACTCATGAAGGGGCAGGTCATCAGCCAAGCCCCTGAAGCAGGTCATAGCAGCATGGGTGTGCAGATTTATCAGTCCTGGCATTATTAGACACCCTGACGCGTCCAAAACCTCCTTCGCTTCAATCTTTTCCCCCATACTGGAAGCTTGGCCAACTGCGGCAATACGATCTCCTTTTAGAGCCACAGCACCCTTTTCCACAACCTCTTTTTTATGGTTGAAAGTCAGAACATAATCGCCGGTCACGAGTAGGTCTACCCTCGTTTTTTCTGCTGACCTCCGATCTCTGACTTCCGACATCTGTCCTCTAACTCCTCGCTCTATACCCTATGCCCCATGCTCAATGCACTCAACTCTTTATCTTTTTAGCGATGGCTCGAACATCTGCCATGACCCTTTCCACATCCATGGTTAGTAGCTCACGATTCCGCATCACCACCCTCCCATTAATTATGCTAAGGGTAACGTCGGCCGCGGATGCCGCATAAACCACATGAGAGTATATATTATAAAGTGGAGTCAAGTGGGGCTTATTCAAGTCCAGACCGATGATGTCAGCCTTCTTGCCTGGCTCGAGGCAACCCACTTTGTCTTCCAGACCCAAGACTATGGCGCCTCCTCTAACGGCTAAGTGGGTAACGGTCTTGGCCTCCATAACAGTGGGATCAAGTCTGTAGACTTTGTGCAACTTGGCAGCAGTGTCCATTTCCGCCAACATGTCCAAGTTATTGTTGCTGGCACAGCCATCTGTTCCCAAGCCCATTGCAACACCGCGAGACAATAGTTCAACTGCTGGTGCAACACCAGAAGCCAGTTTCATATTACTCTCTGGATTGTGGACAACTTTTACGCCTCTCTCGGCAAGCAAGTCCATCTCCTCCTCTTTGAGGACAACACAGTGGTCGGCAACAAGGTGCGGCCCCAGAAGTCCTAGTTTTTCCAAGTGCATCACTGGTGACACTCCGTAAAGGCTCTTAACCTGCTCCACTTCATCCTGAGACTCCGCCAGATGGATAATCATGGGAACCCGGTATTCCAGTGCAATGTCGCGACAAGCTCTTAGCAAGTCGGGAGAGCAAGTGTAAACCGCGTGAGGCTCTACAGCAACTGAAACCAGGGGATCCATTTCCCAGGTGTTAATCAGTTCTTTAGTGAAAGACAAACCATTTTCAGCCGGTCCATAATTGGGAGATGGGAAGTCGTAAAGGACCTCTCCTACTAGTGCCCGCATGCTTGCTTCATGGGCAGCTTTCGCCACTTGGTCTTCAAATAAGTACATGTCGCAGAAGGTGGTGGTACCACTCAAAATCATTTCCGCACAAGCCAGCAAAGTTCCCTTGTAGACTAGTTCGCCATTAATCTTTCTCTCGGCAGGAAAGATGTGTTCATTGAGCCAAACAGAAAGAGGCAGGTCATCGGCCAGTCCGCGAAAACAGGTCATGGCAGCATGGGTGTGTGCGTTTATTAAACCCGGCATTATCAGACCGCCGGCCATGTTAATCCGCTCCACCGGCTCAAACTGATCACGCCATGAGTCTTCCGAGCCCACCCACACTATTTCGTCATTACGGATGGCAACAACTCCTGGGTCAAAAATGTCGTCCGAATCGTTGAGGGTAAGTACCTTGGCGTTGTGGATCAACAAGTCAACTGGAGTCCTAGTCTCGGTCGCCTGGTCCATTTCCGATTGCTCGCTTTCGTATCTGTATGTCGTTCGAGTCGTTAAAATCGTTAAAGCTCGAGTAGCCGGTAGCCAGTAGTCAGTAGCCAGAAGGAAGGGACGGTCTCTATTTTTTTACTCCTGGATTCTGACTCCTTACTCTATGCCCTATGCTCTATGCCTCTCCAAGTCCGAAATCCGAAATCTAAAATTCTGTCTCCTGTCTCCTGTCTCCTGAAACTGTCTACATCCTTCTCAGAATTTCCTCAACTAAACGCACCAGATTTGGTTCAGCTCCTTTTGCCGTGGCAATCACCTGTTCAAGGGGAGCAGGCTGGTAGTTGTCTGGATCATTTACATTGGTAATCACTGACAAGCCAAGAACCTTAAGTCCGGCGTGTACTGCAACAATAACCTCTGGGATAGTGGACATCCCTACAGCATCTGCCCCGATTATTCGGAGAAAACGGGTTTCTGCCGCGGTTTCCATACTGGGACCTGAAACACCAACATAAATACCCTTATGGATTTTTATGCCCAAGTCCTTTGCCGCCTTTTGAGCCAGGTCAATTAGTCTCCGGCTGTAGGGTGCTGTCATATCAGGGAAGCGTGGGCCCCACGCATCTACGTTATCGCCTCTAAGCGGGTTTTGACCGGTGAGATTTATATGATCACTGATGAGCATGAGATCACCAGCTTGGAACGAAAGATCGAGCCCGCCAGCAGCATTGGAGATGAGCAAGGTCTTTATCCCCATAGCAGCCATGACCCGGATAGGAAAAGTGATCTCCCTTGGTTCGTAACCCTCGTAAAAGTGAAAACGCCCCTGCATTGCCGCTACCGTTTTGCCCCCTAAAGAGCCAAATATCAGACGGCCCTCGTGGCTTGCCACTGTTGAAATGGGAAAATTTGGTATGTTTTTGTAGGGAATTACAGAAGCAGCTTTTATTCTGTCGGCTAGCCCGCCCAAACCAGTCCCGAGCACAACGGCTATGTGTGGGCGAAGCTTAGTCTCTTTTTCGAGAAAAGCTACACTCTCTTTCACCTTTGCGAGTTGTCCCCGCATAAGAACCTCCTGTCATTTTTCATCTCACATCTCTCATTTGTAATTTCAAATTTGGAAAGGCATAGGGCGCATGGCTCAAGGCGCAAGGCTATTCTCTCATTGATTTAGTGCCTAGTGCCTAGTGGGACTGCAAGCTGCCAGCTGTCGTCTGACTTCTGATCTCCGACCTCTGACCTCTGGCTGTTTACTCTTCTCCCCTCACTGCTTTCAGAAACGCCTCCAGACTCTCCGAGTCCTCCACATTATAGACCTCCACGTTGCGATCAATCTGCCTCATTAGGCCTCTTAGCACCTTTTTGGGTCCAACTTCAACAAACCTTTGATGCCCGTCCTTGATCAATCTTTCCACTGATTGCTGCCAGCGAACGGGGGCACATAGTTGCTGGACAAGATTCTCTCTAGCGCCATTACCGTCTCTCACGTAGTCAGCGTCCACGTTAGCCACAATGGGGATTCTTGGATCCTGGAATATGTATTTACCCAATTCAGGCTCAAACTTCTCCCTGGCCGTCACCATACAGCGACTATGCCATGGGCCGCTTACATTCAAGCGCACACATCTTTTCGCTCCAGCATCTGAACAGATCTCCATGGCCCGAAGAACACTATCTTCGACACCACTCACGATTATTTGGCCGGGCGAGTTATAATTGGCCATCTCAATGTCACAGCTCTCGCAAACCTCGTCAATCTTTTCCGCAGGTAGGTTGAGAATAGCTGCCATAGCGCCCGGTTGCTCGTCTGCTGCACCCTGCATAAGCTGGCCCCTGAGACGCACCAACTCCAGCACAGCCCTCTCATCAATAACTCCAGCCAGATGAAGGGCACTGTATTCACCAAGACTATGTCCGGCTGCAGCTGCAGCCTCCACGCCTCTTAGTCTGAGAATTATTGAGCATGCAATGTTTATCAAGGTGATTGCAGGTTGGACATTATGGGTAAGTATCAGGTCATCTTCCGGGCCCTCGAAGCAGAGTTGTTCCATGTCCATCTCGAGGATCTTGTTGGCCCGGGTAAAGAGGTCCCTGACTTCTTCATACTCGTCATAGAAGGCTCTTCCCATGCCAACATATTGGGACCCTTGCCCAGGAAATAGGAAAACCAGTCCTCGGCTACTCATAAATGCTCCTCCTTTGAATCAAAACGACGGGAATCTTTAGCCCAAAGATGTCATGAACCACCTGCTGCGACAATAATTCATAAAATCTTCGGACTAGGCTAGGCAAAGTTTTTTCATTAGAAATTGAGCTTCTATAGTTGTCAAGAGAAACCTTTGGCTACCTACCCCTTGAACAGTATTGTAACTAACCATATAATCCCGTGAACAAGTCTTTTTAATGTCAGTTTCAATTGGTTAAGGTAATTTACTTCAATAGATAGGTAATACAAAAGATGTACAAGGCAAACTGGCAGCGTCTTTACCAGAGTAAGCTCACGACTGCTTCAGAGTCTCTGGCCCACTACCTTAAAAATGGCAGCAGGATATTTATTGGTAGCGGTTGCAGCACTCCTCAACATCTGGTGCAGGCACTGGCTTCCCGTTTGGGAGAGTATGTGGATGTGGAAATAATCTACTCCATCGCCTTGGGTCCAAGTCCTTTTATCCAGGAAAACCTGCTCCATGCCTGCCGGGTTAAGACTTTCTTCGTTACCGACACCTTAAGGGAGGCCGTGTTCGAGGGACGGGCGGATTACATCCCAGTTTATCTTTCACAGGCACCAAATCTTTTTACAAGTGGAGTGCTCGATCTCGATCTTACCATTATCCAGGTATCTCCTCCTGACGAGCACGGCTTTTGTAGCCTGGGGGTTTCCGTGGATGTGGTCAAAGCTGCTGTTGAGTGTGGACGTCATGTGGTGGCACAGATCAACCCTAGGATGCCCCGAGTATTGGGTGACAGTTTTATCCACGTTACTGATTTGGACGCCATCGTTGAGCGTGACGAACCACTGATCGAGACTGCCATACCTGAACGTCGAGCCATTGCTGAAAGGATGGCAATATATGTGGCCAAACTGGTCGAGGACGGCTCGACCATCCAGGTAGGTATCGGTCGTATTTTGACTGCAGTTCTCTCACATCTGACAGATAAGAGAGACCTCGGCGTTCATTCAGAAATGATTACCGATGCCTATCTGCCCTTGGTAGAAAAAGGCGTAATAACCGGCAAGAAAAAGTCCATTCACCAAGATAAAATAATAGCAAGCTTTTGTCTGGGCACCCGCAAGCTTTTCGATTTCGTTCATAACAATCCCCAAGTTGAATTATATCCAAGTGACTATGTCAACCATCCTGAAATCATTAGCAAAAACCGCGCAATGACGGCAATTAATTCAGCCTTGCAAGTGGATCTTTCAGGACAGGTCTGCGCTGACTCCTTGGGGCATAAGGTATATAGCGGATTTGGGGGATATGTGGATTTTAGCGTGGGGGCATCACGGTCCCCGGGTGGAAAGTCCATCATTGTGCTGCCAAGCACCAGCTCAGATGGAAAAAAATCTCGGATAGTCTCCCATCTCAGTCTCGGTGCCGGCGTTGTTGGCACCAGAGCTTCCGCCCAGTACGTGGTCACAGAGTTTGGCATTGCTAACCTTCACGGCAAGACTCTCCGTGAAAGAGCTTTGAGTTTAATTAATATTGCCCATCCGAGGTTTCGCGAACCACTGCTTGAGCAAGCGAAACAAATTCGCTATGTGTACGACGACCAAATTATCTCTTCTCCCCTTGGCCAGTTCTATCCAGAAGAATGGGAGAGATACCAGGCTTTCGACTCTGATACCGAAGTCCTCTTCCGCCCCATTAAGCCTACCGATGAAAGAGCCCTGCAGGAATTCTTCTACTCCCTTCCCGACGAAGACATCTACTATCGATTTCTCTCAAGCATGAAGGTCTTTCCCCATCGAGACACTCAGGCCATGGCAAATATCGATTACGAAAATGAGATGACCATTATTGGTGTTGTTGGGGATATAGGGTCCGAAAAGATAATCTCGGTGGGACGCTACATCTTAGATCAAGAATCTAATTTCGCCGAGGTAGATTTTGCCGTAAGGTCGGAATTGCAGCATAAGGGCATCGGAACTTTTTTGGTTTGCTATTTGACAGAAATCGCCCGGAGCAAAGGAGTTACCGGATTCATGGCCTACGTCTTGGCAGCCAATCGTAAAATGCTCAGAGTATTTCGTAAAACTGGCTACGTAATCCACAGAAGTCTGGAAGACGGGGTCTACGAGATCAAGTTTCGCTTTGATGAACCCGCGGATGATAGCGAAATGCCAGAAGTCAGATGACGGAGGTCGGAGGGCAGAATTGCGGATTGCGGATTTGGGATGTGAGATGTGAAATACCGTTTACCGTTCACTGTTTACCGTTTACGAACTGAACGATTTGAACGCATTTACGATAGATGAGAAATCAACGGATTGTAGCCGCTGAAACTAAGTGGAGGATATCACCTTCCGTGTAGAAGAATATTTCATGAGCAATGACCTGGTAACCCCCTTCTACCTCTTCAGTTACCGGAATAATCTCAATTTGGTTAACCTCATACCAGCGATTTTGAATATGCAGCCGCGCAACAATGCCCTCCTCGGTAACCTGGCAGGGTATGTTATATGATCTCAATACTTGAGCGACGAAATGATTCTTTTGGCGGGTTACGGTCTCTGCCCTGTTTTTCAAGGCTCGGACTTGACCGTAGTTTTGTGCCCATAGATCAGGCAGCAAAAGAGTAAGCATCGCACAAGAAAGAATAATGTTTAAGAAAACGTTTCTTCGCTTCATCCCTACTCTCCCGTTCTCATTTGTCCGTTCAAATGTTTCAGTTCGTTTAGCCAGTTTGGCCGGTTTAGCCAGTTTCAACAGCCGTCAGCAATCAGCGTTCAGCTGTCAGCTTAAAAATTCGCAATTAGAAATCTCACATCCCAAATCCGCAATCCGAAATCCGAAATCAACTGCCCTATGCTCTATGCTTGGTGGCTGCCGTCAAGCCGGAGGGGGACTAGCACCTACGCCTTCGAGAGTCACGCTCTGAGTATGAAAGGCGTGGTCGACCAGCAGCGAAATAATCACAGTGGCTCCTTCGCGGCGGGTTGAGATTATTTCTATATAATGGGGTTTGCCATAGTCATCCTGAAATGTAATGCGCTCGCCATCTTTAAAACCACCATGTCGGAACCACACCTCCGGCGGCAGAAGCCAAGTTTTGCCGTATTGAGCCTCGAATTTTAGGAAGGAGGTACCATCAAAGGGATAAAGTAAGCAAAGAGCCAGATCCTCATTGGAGACCGGCCGCCCCAATTTCGTCTCCAGGTTTTCCCGCTCCCGCTCCAGGTCTACATCCCTGGATTTCACTATTCCTCCTTCTTCGGCAAGAACCTGGTGCCATTTTTTCCCGTCGGCTCGCTGATATTCCAGCACCTTTGAGCATATCCATTCTTGAGGATCGTAGAAAGGCAGCGGTCCGTACCTGCCAAGGATTAGGTTCTTCAGATCCAAAGATGGTCTCTCGTAACGACCGTGGAGCACATTGTTAACTGCCGTGGTCCAAAGTATCTGCGACCCCGGTGTCACTGACCACCAATTCCCCAGTTCCACCTGCACTCGACCCATTTCCTCGAGGATCTCTGGCATCCGATCGAGAAAGCCACCTTTGTCTGCCTGCTCGAAGGTGCTACCCGCGGCACCACCGGTAAGCTTGTAGGAAGCTACTGTTGGGTCATGCCCGCGGAAGACATTTTCGAAAGGCTCGTAGATCCTGCGCTCTCTCCGCAAGACATCCGATGCCTTCACCAGAGCCTGCACATCCATACCGACAGCTTCTTTCCCATAGTCTTCCAGGGTCTGGATAAGCGTGAGTGCCGGGGCCTGGCCGTAAACTGCGCCCAAACCGTGGTCTGCCACATCACAGATCTTTACTCCTGCTGTTACCGCAGCAATCATCCGGCCAATATCGTTACCGTCGGTATTACATCCGTGGTAGTGCAATATAACCTCAGGAGAAGATTTGTGAATTGCCTCTACCAGGCTACCAATTCTCCTTGGTGTCCCCAAACCGGAGTGATTCTTTATGGAAATGATCACATCGGGCCCTGTCACATCCAAGATTTCTTTTACTTTCTCCACGTAATAATCATCAGTGTGTTCTTTGCCTGTACTGAAACAGATGCTGGGCATGAGTATTCGCCCTGTCCTTTGGACCTCCTCGAAAACTGGTATCATATTGGGGACATGATTGAGAAAGTCATAGACCCGCCAGACATCAATGTATTTAGCAAACTCTCTTACCGTGCACCTAATGACATTGTCCGGGTAATGCCGATAGCCAAACAAACTCGCTCCTCGGCATACTGCCTGAAGTAGTGTCCTTGGCATGGCCCTTCGGGCAATTCTAAGCCTTTCAAAAGGATTGACCTGTTTCCTCATCAAGTCGACGTGTACTGAAGCACCCCCGCTTACCTCCACGGAAAAAAACCCTGCTGCTTCCCTGTAGGGAGCCACCCGCACTGTGGTCATGGGCATCAAGCGATTCTTGAAGTCTGATTGCGAAACATCTCTTTCATTGTTGCACAGGTAATATCCCTTTGCATTCCGCAAAACTTCCAGGATTTCCCCCGTGCTCATTGCTGTTGTGATTCTGCCTTCCATAAACTGAGTCTCTCCCTTATTTAATGTCGCAATGTAATTTTATCTCTGGATGTGTGATGTGCGATGTGGGATGGAGATTGAAAACTAGCGCTCTTACCATCTCACATCACAAATCTCATATCTCACATTAGGTTTCCCAATCTCGTGCTTTCTTAAATGTTTCTCTCTACTCTCTGCTCCATGCCCTATGCTCTATGCTTGTTCATTGTGCATGCGGGTTGAATCCATAGGCACTGATCTCGGCTATCAGGCGAGCTATTTTCTCCATTTCCCTTTCTTCTTCCAGATATTCAACCAGATGGGGATGGGTATCAATGTAGGACGTATCGAACTTCATTTGAATGAAATCCGGCTCGTGCAGAATCTGCTGAAAATAGGGAATGGTGGTCTTGACTCCAAGTATAACGAATCCTTTCAGGGCGCGGGCCAGCCGGTCCACCGCTTCTTGCCAGGTGTAACCATAGACGGTTAATTTTACCAGCATGGAGTCATAATAGCGCGGAATCTCATACCCCTGATATATGGCTCCATCTAAACGCACCCCATGTCCCCCGGGAGCTTGGTAGACCTGCACTACTCCAGGGCTGGCGAGAAAGTCATTTTTGGGATCCTCTGCATTGATTCTCAGCTCAATGGCATAACCTCGTTCCATCACTTGGTCTTGAGAAAAGCTGATAGGCTCACCCATGGCGATAAGCAATTGCTCCCTTACTAGGTCTATACCTGTCACCATTTCAGTTACTGTGTGTTCAACCTGAATTCGCGTGTTCACCTCGAGAAAATAGAATTCTCCATTTGGCACCACGAGGAACTCTACTGTGCCAGCGCTGAGATAGTTCGCAGCTCTAGTAGCCTTAACCGCTGCAGTGCAGATCTTTTCGGCTAATTCCTTTTTCAGGCCTGCCGGGGCTATTTCAATGAGTTTTTGGTGGCGACGTTGAATTGAACAATTGCGGGTTCCCAAATGAATTACATTGCCATGCTGGTCCGCTAAGATCTGCACCTCCACATGTTGGGGGCGTTGCAAACATTTCTCGAGATAAATTTCATCGTTTCCGAAAGACATCATGGCCTCTGAGCGAGACCGTTTTAGGCCTTCCAGCAGTCCTTTTTTGTCCTCCACCCTGCGAATGCCACGGCCACCACCCCCTGACACTGCTTTTATCATTATGGGATAGCCTTGCTCTGCGGCAAAGGCGAGAGCTTGTTCTTCGCCCTACCCTGCTGACGATAGGTTTTCTGTTGCTGGAATAACTGGTATGCCAGCATCTATGGCTATTTGGCGGGCGATTACTTTGCTTCCCAGATTGCTGATAACCTCGGGAGGCGGGCCGATGAAAACCAGACCAGCATCAGTACAGGCTCTAGAAAAATCTGGATTCTCAGCCAAAAAACCATAGCCGGGATGGATGGCCTGAGCCCCAGTTTTTCTTGCTGCCTCGATAATACCTTCGATGTTAAGGTAGTCCTTCCTGGGACCTGGTCCAACGCAGATCGCTTCATCTCCTTGGGTTATGTGAAAGGCGTCTTTGTCGGTCTCCTCGTAGATAGCCACGGTTTTGATGTCTAGCTCTTGTGCCGACCTCATAATCCGCACCGCAATCTCACCGCGATTGGCCACCAGGATCTTTTCGAACATTGTTTGCTGTTCCATGTCACCTCCGCGCCCTAATGGGGTAAGCGTATATGCCCCATTGTTCGGGAAAATGATCGTCAGGTTTATTGTTGGAAATAGAGGGAAGCAAGCGTCGCAGGAGTTTGCACAAGACTAACACAAAATTTGCCAGTAGTCATTTTTCATTTCTCATTGTTCATTACCCATCTCACATTTCTCATTCACTAAACCATAGGGCGCAGGGCAAACGGTTATTTTCTCATTGATTAAGTGCTTAGTGCATAGTGTCTAGTGCTTAGTTGAACTGCCAGCTGCCTGCTGTTACAAGTCTCTCTTAACCACTGTGCCAGGTTCACCAAGTCCGCCCCTTATCTCAAATTTAACCGGCAGAAACTTCTCTATTACCCAAGCGTTGGTTAGCAAATGCTGGGTTACCTTGGATGTAGTGAATTGGTGTTTTCCTGGCGCACTAGCCAGGTAGATGGGAAGCTGGTCCGCTAGGTGACAGTCAAGGGCACATCCTGAGTCCAGGAAGCCAAATAGTTCATCAACTGCCTCGTCCGCCACAAGTTCAGCTCTTTTGCCCCGTGCTCCCAGGGCAGTAAAACCCGCCATTGAATTTTTGCCTTCAGCACAGAGAAATAGTAGCGTCCCCGGATTCCTGGCATGTACATCCACCAGCTCGATTTCCCCCTCTATACCAGCTTTCTGCAAACGAGCCTCCGCCTGATTTTTTTGTCGGACTCTTATGTGTTCTGGTAACCGGCTGCTTGCTGAAATTCCGCTAATTCGTCTCAACTGGAATGGTCGATCCAAATTGAACGACCCCAGAGGACTGTGAGGTTGCACCTTGGCCTGGATTACCCCACCTCCTTTTGGATACCAACCCCAACTTTTGATTTGAGGTTCGCACTTGAAACCAAGCTGGTCTATGGTAGGAACAAGTATCTGGGCAAAATGATGGTATGGCGGGCTCCAAGGGACATGAGTTCCACCGCTTATGAGAACTCTAGACTCGCCGTCCGCCATGGATAGGGGTGGTAAAACAGCCTGTAATACCAGGGTAGCGGCGCCGGCTGTGCCTATATGAAATTCGTAGGAGCCCGGGGCAATGGCTTCGGGTATAAAAGTGATCTTTCTTGCACCCAACTCAGCACCATCAAGTTTAGCCCCGCAAACGGATGCGCAGGCCCGAACCGCTGCAAGATGTTGTGGCCGCAAACCTGGCTTTTTGCGTCCCCCCCTGATGTTAATCAGCTTGAGAGACTTACCTGTAATAGCAGCCAACGACAGAGAGGTGCGAAGGATCTGGCCACCACCTTCACCGTAACCTCCGTCTATTACTATGGACTCTTGCCTACCCATTAACCAACATTTCTCATTTATCATTTAGCATTCAGCATGCAAAGTCATTAAGTTAATCATATCGAATGGGTAAATGATAGATGAGAAATGAAAAATGATAAATGAGAAAAGCTGGTTGCGGATCATACATAAAAATTGTAAAGTGTCCTAAGATTTAATCAGTAGCTCTTCAATGCATTATTCGGGGTGATGAGCCCCGAGATTAAGTGGAAAAGGAGGATATTATGGACAAGTGGGTCTGCCAAGTTTGCGGTTACGTATATGATCCGGCGGTGGGTGACGATGAAGGGGGTATTCCAGCTGGAACCTCGTTTGAAGATCTTCCTGAAGACTGGAACTGCCCCATTTGCGGTGCTGGTAAAGATGATTTTGAAAAGCAGACCTGAGAATCGTTTCTGATCAGTTCTTGGTGGGTATTGTTTCTAAGCGGTGGCGTTTATAAAAGTTGTCACCGCTTTTTTGTTTTCAAATGACTATACGAAAATTGCACCCAACGCTTAGCACTCAGTCCACAGTATCTTCCGAGATCGAACTACTTCCCACAAATAGCCGATATTTCGACCAAAACATCCTTCGGTAGCCGAGACACTTCCACCGTTTCCCTTGCTGGTAGAACATCTGCAAAGTAGGTGGCATAAACCGAATTGAACCTGGCGAAATCCTCGATGTCTTGCAAGAAACAGGTACATTTAAGTACGTTTTTTAACCCCATTCCACTGGCTTCAACTATGGCCTTCAGATTTTCAAGAACCTGCTTGGCCTGAACCTCTATGTCTCCTCCCACAATTTCGCCACTCTTGGGATCCAAAGGGATCTGCCCGGAGATAAATACCAGATTAGCGAACCGTATTGCTTGCGAGTATGGACCAACAGCCTTGGGTGCCTTTTCTGTGGCAATTATTTCCCTCATGGATTCAACCTCCTTCTAGCCCGGCTAGCTGTTCAAGCTTAAATGTTTGCCTGACATTCCATCATGTGAAATAATCCTTACTGTCACCGCTTCGCTCTGCACCTGGAATAGTGGAAAAATGGATCTATTAGTCATGTCCAGTCGTCCTCGCTCCAGAATACCCTTCGTTGAAAAAAAAGTTCGCCGGCTTATGGGCCGTGCTGTTCAACGTTACGGGCTCATCAATGCAGAGGACCGCATTCTTGTGGCACTAAGTGGCGGCGTGGACAGTACATCACTTTTGTGGCTCCTGCACAATAGACTGAGTAGAATTCCCATCGTCTACAAGCTATTTGCGGTCCACGTGGACCTGGGGTTCGAGGGTGGAGACTACTCTTCCGTGCAGGAATGGGTAGAATCTTTAAAGGTCCCTCACCGCATAATCAATAGTGAATTTGGCCCCAGAGCGCACAGCTCAGAAAACAGTGAGAATCCCTGTTTTCTTTGTTCTCGGCTCCGTCGCACCGCAATTTTCAAAGAGGCCAGAAGACTTAACTGCAATAAAATAGCCTTTGGTCACAATCTCGACGACCTCATTGAGACTTTCCTAATCAATATTTTCTACGGCTCCCAACTATCTACCATGCTGCCTAGGCAGCCTTTTTTTGGCGGCGATGTAGCAGTTATCCGGCCTTTGGCCCTTCTAGATACGTCAACAATCCGTCGATTTCACCATAGCCTAGGTTTTCCAGTGACAGTCAATCACTGTCCTTCGAAAAACACCGGAAAGCGCCAAGAAATCAGGGAGATCCTTCAGGCCCTGTATAGAAAAAATCGCAAAATTCGAGGGAACATCCTAGCCGCTATGCATAATGTCAATCTGGAGTATCTCCCCTCTTTACAGGGCAACCCTAAGAGGTAATAGAAAGGGCCCTGTGTTCACGACCTCCTCTGCAATGATGAGGTGACGGAGTAATGTTAAATGATCTCTATATTACCCGTGTGAGAGAAGAATCACTCCGGTTATCGCCATAAATATTCCAACATATTGTACATAAGTCATCTGCTCTTTGAGAATTATTGCGGCTAACAAAATTGTCAGAACCGGGTACACCGCTGTCAAGGAGGTAACAACCGAGACCTTGCCCAAGTCTACAGCGTGCAGAAAGAAAAACATACCTAAGTAACCTACTACCCCAGTAATCAATGCCGGTGTGATTCCCCTTAGATCATTTTCTATTCCTTTGCCCATGCCAAACCATGTCACCGCAGCCACCAAAACTCCCCCCATTACTTCATAAATCAAGGCACTCCTCGGATTTATATACCTAACGGCTATCTTTGGGAAAAATCCCCACAATCCAAAACACACGAGAGCCAACATTGAATTGAGTAGCCATCCTCGCATAATTTTTCCTTTCTTCATCCTCTTAGCATGGCAGCACTCTCTTTAGAATCCCTCCGAAGAGCCCCAGAGGCAACCCCTTTCCCCTCCCCTCGCCGCCTGCCACTACTAGACCCGTCGACAAGGATTTCGACTGCCCTCGGCCGAGTCGGAGGGGATCATGATGTGAATCACTACTTGCTTGGATTTAGACAGGGGTTGAAATAGCCGAAATTTACTTGGGGGTGAGATGCGCGAATCCTTTTCATCATTTCAAGGATACCAATACTCCGACCGCTAGAGCGATAACCAATTTCCCTGAGATACCATTCAGGGTCGATATTGAGATTCCGCATCTGAATCAGGTCTATGCCTGTTTCACCGATCAGTCGAATTATAGCCTCCACTTCCCCTTCCTCGTCTGTGAGGCCAGGCAAGGTTAAAAGGTTTATGGATACAAAGCCGCCTCTGCTCTTCATGGCTCGGATGGAACCTGTGACATCAGAATAACTGTACCCCCGGGGTCTGTAGTAGGCGTGGTAATAGGCTTCCCGGGCACTGTTGAGACTGACTCGAATACTGTCCAGGCCGTCATCTCGAAGTTCGGCAATGGTTTGCGGCAAACTGCCGTTGGTATTCAAATTAATGGTGCCGGCCCCAGTCTGACCTCGGATGAGCTTGACCGCTTCTTTCAGGGTTTTGCCTTGCATGAGAGGTTCACCCTCGCATCCCTGGCCGAAGCTCACTAACGGATCTTCAGCCTCCCGCAAATGACTCACCGCAACCTCGGCTATCTCTTCAGGGGTGGGAACAAAGGTAATACGCTCTTGCGTGGCACATATCTGGTCGCCCTCCTGCAAACTGATACAACCGAGGCAGTGGGCATTACACTGCGGTGAGGTGGGAAGCGGTGCTTCCCAACGTCCCAGAAAGTAATTTTTCGCTGCCGGGCAGCCGTAGGTAAGGGCACAGCTACCAAGGTGTTGGATGAGGCGGTTGTGACTTTGAAGGGTAAGAGCTCTTTTGGCCCTCCTTTCGAGCCTTTCAAGATCAAACTGGTCTATATCCTGGCGCATCAGAGGGTCTACACGGACGCCAGCCACCACGAACTGGCCACCCTGCCAACCTACGGCAGTGTAGCTAAATAGTGGTAATATAGAAGCTTTTTGCTTACTATGGTATGCAGCAGTCAGTATTTGAGTGTGTGCAGGTGCCATAAAGGCAGCCACCGCCTGCACCTTCTTTTGGGGGTTGTGGGGATCTTTGCCAAGCTTCACGAAGCGTTTTTTTTTGCGGTCGTAACCCACTGGAACCCGGTCAGGAAGTAAGAAGAGCTCACTACCCGGTGGCAGAGGCATGAGAATGTCGTCATCAACTTCTGTCCAACTGCCGCCACTGGATCCAGCCATCTCCAGATAAGGATGGTCATACATCCGACCTGATTCATCTGCATAAACCAACCGCGCCGTTGTCACTGCTCACCCCGATGCTGTCGCTTCATCACCACCTTTTCAACCCGCCAGGGCTTGGCTGCATTAATAAAATCTTTGCTTCGATCCTGACACTTTTCTTGCAGACACCATTGGCATAAGGGATACTCGCAAGGATCTACGTGGACGATGACTTCCGCCACTTCCGGTAAAGAAGTCAGAATCTTCTCTTCTATTTCTTTAGCCTCCAAGTGTGCTTCAAGTAGGCCAAGACTTCGCGGGACCACGAGATGGAAATCCACATGAACTTTATTTCCGTAATGCCGAGTCCGCAGTTGATGCACATCAATCCAGTCCGGGTGTCGATGTTGGTTTAAAATCTCAACAATTCTTTCGAGTAATTCTGGGTCCGCCTCATCCATCAGTCTACCAAAAGATTCTTTCACCAAGTGCCAGCCAGTAATTACTATATTGACTGCAACTGCACAGGCGGTAATGGGATCCCACCAGCTCCAGCCGGTCAACTTAACTAAAACCAGGCCGATCACCACTCCCACACTCGTGAAGACATCGGTGAGAAGGTGTTTGCCATCCGCTTCCACAGGAGCGGATCTAGTTCTTCGTCCGGTACGGATCAGGAAAAGCCCCAATACAAGATTAACCACTGAAGTTCCGAGTACCAAAAAGATGCCGAAGTCCAGTTTGCTAAGCATTCTTACCTGGAAAAAAGCAGGGATTGCTTTGTAGAGAATAGCTCCAGCCGCCAGGATGATGAGTGCTCCCTCAAAACCAACAGCGAAATATTCTATCTTCCCGTGGCCGTAAGGATGACTTTTGTCAGGAGGCTGATGACTCAAATAGATGCTGTAGAGGACAAAGCCACTGGCAACCACATTAATAATAGACTCGAGGGCGTCGGAGAGAATCGCTGCTGAGCCCGTAATAAAGTAAGCCAGGAACTTCACAGCCATCAATAAAGCACCCACCACCAGGGCTAGGGTCATTGCCCGCAGGCGGGTGGTGTAGGTAGAGCCTATTATTTGTTCATTTCTCATTTGTCATCTAGTCGTTCAAAGCGTTAAAACCGTTGAAATCGTTGAAGTCGTAAACGGTAAATGGTAAACGGTATTTGACATCACACATCCCACATCACACATCCCAAATCCAAAATCCGTAATCCGAAATGCGAAATGCGAAATGCGAAATCTCCTGGTCATTTTGCGCTTCTTCATCTATCATTCACTAATGGGGCTTGCTCCCATTTTAAAGAAAAAACCATTTTTAAGGCCTCAATAATAAATGATTAATTGCAAATGACCAACGTTAAATGACCAGATGATAGTTTGCTGGTATCATTTTCCCTCTCATTTACCTTGGGAAAACTACCCATGGATAGGCAAAGTAAAACTCTCGAAATAATGCGCCGCATAGGCGCTCCAAAACCAGAAAAGATAAGAATAACCGGTATTCTCCAGAGCCCGGAGCTCTCTTCCCTCACCTTGCTTCTGCCGGGAGGAAATAGCGACTCTTCCGCTGCCGTACTAAAGCTGCTGGGAACACAGTCCATTAATATACGCTTTATCAATAAATATAAAGACTCCGCTGGAAATACCTCCCTTTGCATCTGCATCGATGCTGAATTCCTCGATGCGGCTTTGAATTTGCTAGATGTAAATGAAAAGTCACTTGGGGTCAGGGATTTCATGTATCACCCTAGGGTTAAGGTTATATCCATTTATCCACACAAGGAACGTCCCAGGATAGCGGAACGACTTCTCACCACTCTCAGAATGAATGGCATATACATACTTTCGGTCAACAATGCCAGTTCGGTGATATCATGCGTCCTCAACGCAGAAGATGTGGAGAATGCGCTCGCCCGTCTGGGAGATGCCTTTGAGTTACCATAAACCAGCAGCGAACGATCTGAAAAGCCTTACTGAGGAACCTTCCTGTCGACAAGGGAAACATCCGTGGGAGTCACCGAGACCTTAGAAATCTTTCCCCTAAAAATTCTCCGCGATTTGATCCAAATTAACTTTCTACGTCTCCCTACTCGCCCAGGGGCCACCAGGCCACTCTTTGATCTGCTGGAACGCCACAACGTTTCAGTAAAATTTCTCCTCGAAGGCTGTGCCGGCGATTTCAACCGTGACTTGATCATCTGTGTTACCAACGACTGTTTCTCCCGCCTGGAACCAGAGTTAAAGGAGGTCACAACTAGAATGCAGGCGCAGGCCGTCGAGCTTCGGCGCTCCGTGGCGGTGGTTCGAGTTTTGGGACCTCATTTCGACATTCGTCCTGGTACGTCCGGTCTACTTTTTGGAGCACTAGAACAAGCCGGAATCACAGTTTTCAGCATTGCCACTACTATTACATCCTCTATGTGCATCATTCCGGACGATCAACTAGAGGCTGCGGAAAGGGTGATTGGCAGGACTTTCGATATACCGAAGAAAAAGTGAGAAGTGGGCATGGAGCATGGGGTAAAAGATTCTTGATTTGCCCTATGCCCTATGCTCTATGCTGAACTGAGAAATGACTTGAGGATTTTACTTGGGTAGAAGAATAGTGAAGCAGGAACCTTTGTTAGGTTCTGACACCAGTTGAATGGTGCCACCATGTTCGCGCACAATTTTTTGGGTGATAGCCAGCCCCAGACCTGTCCCTCTGGCCCCCTTGGTACTGTAGAGATGCTCGAAAACCTGCTCCTGAAGTTCTTTGGTCATGCCACGACCGGTGTCTTTGACCTGCAAGCTCACTCCCGTGTCTGCTTCGTCTCGGCTGGACACTGTTATTTGACCGCCACTGATGTTTTCCGGAAAAGCCTCAATGGCATTGGTCACCAGGTTCAAGAGGCAGGAATGAATACCCTCCGCATCTACTTGTACTAAAGGTAGTGATGGGTCCAGATTCCGGATCAGCTGGATTTGTCGATCTTTAGCTTTTTCCTCCATTAGCTCGCAGACTTCATTAACAATATCATTTAAAGAGCAACTTTGTCGCAAAGGTGGGCTACTGCGAGCATAGCTCAGCATATCCAAAGTCATACGAGAGATGCGATTAATATTCTTGCCTACCAGGTTCCACCCTTTACGGAGCAAGTCAGCTTTCTCTTTTTCCAACCCCTTGTCCACCATAAAAGCGCCGAGTTTCATGCCGTGGAGAATGTTTTTAACTCCATGGGCGATGCCTGCTGTGGCCCGGCCCATGGCGGCCATTCGTTCGCTCTCGATGAGCTCAGACTCAAGCCGCTTGAGCTGACGCATATCCTTGAAGTAGCCAACCATGGCTACCTCCTTGCCCTCCTCATATAGCAGGGTTGCCGAGAGTAGGATTGGAACCAGCTCGCCCTTCTTGGTCAGAGCCTTTGCTTCGCAGTTTACCAGTCTACCTGACCCCCCGTAGTCATCGCTGTAGGTTAGTTTCTTAATCCTCTTGGCGTCACCCTTGGGATAAAGCTTGGTGACACTCATCCCCGAGAGAGCTTCTTCGGCAGTGTAGCCGTAGATGTGCTCCGCGCCCTCGTTGAAAATTATGATATTGCCCTTGGGGTCATTGGCAATGATTCCATCCATCGAGGTCTGGACAAGATTGTGTTCAAACTCATAGCGCGTTACGAGCTCTCGTTCGAGGCGTTTTACTTCACGCATGTCCTTGAAGTAGCCAACAGTGGCCACCTCTCGGCCTTCTTCGTAAAGCAGAGTGGCTGAAAGCAAGATGGGATGATTTTCACCTTTCTTGGTGAGAATTTCCGTCTCATAGTTGATCAATCTTCCGGGACCTCCGAACTCGGGCCCATAGATCATCTTCTTGATCTTTCTGGCAACTCCCTCGGAGTAAAGCTGGGTAACATGTAAACTGGTGATCGCCTCCTCACGCGTATAGCCGTAAATGCGTTCTGCACCCTCATTGAAGATTATAATGTTACCCTTGCGGTCATTGGCTATGATTCCATCCATTGAAGTCTGGATAAGGTTGTGTTCGAGTTCGTGCCGTTTTTCCAGCTCTGCAGTGGTATCCCTGATCAACCCCTCCAGATTTTCAACATATGCCCTAAGCTTGTCGCTCTTCCAAAGCCTTTCTTCTGAGCGCCTAAGGGCATCGGCTAGAGCTTCCTTGCTTATTGGCTTCTTGACTAAATCGGTTACATCGTATTGCAGGGCCTGAATGGCCAGATCCACTTCATAGCTCTCACTAGTGACAACGACTTGAACTTCCGGATTTTGCTCTTTTACCCTCTTCACCAAGTCAATGCCATCTATATCAGCCAGGCCCATGTCCACGACGACTACATCCGGCAGTTCCCGGGCAAAAATCTCCAGCCCCTCACCGCCTTCACTAGCGGCAAAAACAGCATGCCCGTCACTCTCCACGGCGACTTCCAGGTCTTTCCTGGTTTGCTCGTTATTATCTATCAGCAAAATTTTCATCGCGCCCAGCTCTCTCCTGGCCCAACGATCCAAGGAGAGTCTCACTCTCCTGCGTTAAGAACTACCACTGTCCGAAAAATGACAGCCTTTCAGATTCAGTCCTTTAAAAGGACTTTTACATTATGTATTAGTTCCTCCGGTTCTATGGGTTTTTCCATAAAAATATCCGCATGAATCCAGTCAAGGTCTTCTTCCAGGGTCCTGCCGTAACCTTTTTCTGCCGGTGGCCGGGCTGAAACTATCATTATGGGCATGCCATATACGCCCTCCCTCTCCTTCATCTTGGTTGCAAAATCCAAGCCCTCGTGCATGGTTGCCATCATGATATCCAAAATGAGTAGGTCTGGCCTTTGTTCCAAAAGCAGCTGGTAACCTGATTTTGTATCTAAGGCAGTAAACACCTGGTAGTCATATTCGGAAAGTATCTCGCTCATGGCATCGCAGATCTCCGGATCGTCGTCAATTATTACAATTTTCTTACCGCTCATCTTCTGCTCCCTCCTTGCTTAATTATGGGCTTATATCCCAACATACAATTTTACCTATTTTAATTCCAGTAAAAATAATAACCTGTTACATCTGACTATAAGGAAACCCCAGTTAGGTCGAAAATATTGGAAAGGAAAGGTCCTGGTTAGAAAAAAAGCAAAGTTTTGGCGTAGAAGTTACCTCAAGGACTCTTTTGCCCCACATTAGACAATGCAAACCCTTCTCACCTGGGAAAAATCGGTCAAACCCTGGAAGACCTTAAGAATTCCATCTTGTTTGAGGGTACGCATGCCCTCGTTTATGGCTGCCCTGCGGATTTCTTCCATGTGGGCCCTATTCTGGATAAGTTCTTTGATTTCTTCACTGGCTACGAGCAACTCGTGTATGCCAGCTCTTCCCCGGTAACCGCTGTCGTTGCAATTATGACAGCCACGCCCGCGGTAAAGCTGAAGGTCGTCTTTGTAATCAAAGCCGAGTTCCTCAAATAGATCTTCGCCATACTCCTGGGCCAAAAGGTCAAATTCTTGCCTTTCCGGGTGGTAACCCTCCTTGCATTCCGGGCAGATAGTCCGAACTAGCCTCTGGGCCAGTATACCCAGCAAGGCATCGGCAAAGTTCAACGGGTTCATACCCATGTCGATGAGGCGTGTCACAGTCTCTGGGGCACTGTTGGTGTGCAAGGTGCTCAGCACCAAATGACCGGTGAGTGAAGCTTCCAAACCGATGGTGGCTGTTTCTGCGTCGCGCATCTCACCCACCATAATCACATCTGGGTCTGCTCGGAGGAATGACCTCATGGCCTCTGCAAAAGTGTAACCGATCTTGGCGTGGGTTTGCACCTGGCGTAGGCCATACTGAGATATCTCAACCGGGTCCTCCGCAGTCCAGATCTTCACTTCTGGGCGGTTTATGTATCCAAGAACAGAGTGTAAGGTGGTAGTCTTGCCTGAACCCGTAGGGCCAACCACCAATATTATTCCATATGGTTTCTCGGCGAGATCCACCAGCTTCTTGAGATTTGGCTCTGAAAAAGCCATCTTCTCAAGGGGCAGCGGCTTTCCAGAAGCCAAGACCCTGAGGACAACATCCTCTCTTCCCCCGGCCGTTGGTGTAACTTCTACTCGTAGTTCCACATCCTTTTTGCCATACTTGACCTTTATTTTGCCGCTTTGAGGCAACCTCTTTTCGGCGATGTCCAGTTTAGCCATGATCTTGACCCGACTCACCAAGGGCCTGGAGTGGGTGGGGGGAACGTCCATGTACTTGTAGCAGGCTCCATCCCGTCGGAAGCGAATCTCTGTGGGCTGCCTACCGAAGTAGGGCTCTATGTGGATGTCTGAGGCGCCCTGGTCATATGCATCTTTTATAAGCTGGTTGGCCAGCCTGACTATTCCCGCATCACTCTCATTCAGTAGTTCCTCTTCCTCCTCATCCCTGTATGCATGCTCACCTTCGAGCTCGCCAAGAATCGTACTGACCGAAGTGACTTCTGCCTCGTCTCCGAGAGCAGTGTCAATGAAGCGAAGGATGTCGTCCCTCAGCGCCACCCTGAACTCATAGTCTTCAGCATGCATGAGATTCTTTATTTCTTTGACCCGTTCAGCGTTGTGCGGATCATCGATCAGAACAATCATCTTGCCGTCTTCTTTTTGCATAGGCACCCAGAAGTTACGTTTCAAATAGCCGAGATTGAGGCCCCTGACCAGTTCAGAGGGAATGATGATTCTGTCCTCGTAGAATACGAAGGGGACACCATAGTAGGCTTCAAACGACCTAGCTAGAGCCTTTTTGGACACGTTGAAATCGTGAACCAGAACCGTGGGCAAGTCGGCTTTTTGTTCTCTAGCTCTAGCTATGGCCTTATTGAGATCATCTTCACTGATAATCTGTTGAGTTAACAGGTAATCAAATTTAGTAGGTTGTCTTTGTATGCGGCTCTGGTTGTGGAAGGCGAGCCCCAGCACCTTGCATATTTCGCCCATATATTTTTCATCTTCTGGAGAAAATCTATCGGCTCCGACCTTGTTAATTACCTCGAGTACCCCTTTCAAATACTTGTTGTATAAAATGGGACCGGAGAGTAGTTGCCGTGTTTTGAATCCGCTAATTTGATCCCAGTGATCATCGAACTTGAGATCTCCATCCAGCTTCTTGAGTTCATCTGAGTCGTAGACATTTACAATGTTGAAGGTCTTACCCGAAACCGCCGTGTGACCAGCCACACTGGTCTTTTCGAGGTTCAGCCGGATCTCCTTAACCTCATCACCCTCCTTTATTTTGGAAAAAATCTCTCGCTTTTCAGTATCAACACCGTAAACGGTAATTCTCTCTGCATCAAAAAGTGCAATAATTTCATCTTTCAAATAAAGTAAAATCTCATCCAAGTCCCTGGCATCATTTAACTGATGGGTGATACGGTTGAGAAGCCGCTCTTTCTTTAGTTGTCCTTCAATAACAGCTTTGGTGGTCACGCTTTTTCCTCCCCCGTGGCGCAAAGCGCATAACGCCTGGCGCACAGCTTAAGAATAATTCTCTCGGTATTGCGGCCCATGCTCGAGAATCGAGTAACATGCAAGGACCCTGCCACCGGCCTTAGACTATTTGTTGGTTATCATTGGGAATTTCATAATTCTGGAGCCTGAAATACTTGGCTGTCATTTCGACCTAAAGGGCAACCAGTAGGCAGATCTCAGGTGGTTTGGTGTGTCTCAGAAGGTTACAGTGAATTTACTCCCCAGCTGCATGCTCGGCTGTTTCTACCTACTAGATGAATCTTCTTACGTTACGGTCTAGTAAAGAAACATCGGTTTTCCCATGACGTGGCGGACCTTAGGTCGGTATTGTTCCGAATCATATAGCTCTCTAACGTCAACTCTCTTCTGTCCGCTGGTAATCATGCTCATGGGCACATCCGTGTATACTCCCTGGCTCAAGGCTACCATGCGGCCGCTAACTTTTTTGAGAACTAGGTCAATGGCCATGTTGGCATAGTTTACTGCCACCATCAGGTCAAGAGAATCCGGGGCGCCACTCCTCATTAGGTACGAGAGCTGTTGGAAAATAATGTTCTGACCGGTTAATTTCTTCAGAACCTCACCGGTAATCATACCGATCCCGCCTAGTTTGCGATGACCATAGGCGTCGGCCTTGCCATACTGTACCATGTCGCCGCTTATCATGCGGGCACCCTCACTGATAGTGAGCATGGCATAATTGCTGGGATTGGACTGCTTGTCCTCCATGATCAAACGGGCGAGCCTCTCGGGGTCAAAAGGAACTTCTGAGATTATGGCCCGGTCAGCACTAGCTAGATACGCTGAGATCAGTGAAGTCTCACCACAGTAGCGACCGAAGAGTTCTATAACCGCGATGCGTTCGTGAGAACCGGTAGAGGTGCGCAGAGCGTGGATAAAATTCACACTCCTGGTTACCGCGGTGGAAAAGCCAATACAATAGTCGGTTCCATGGACGTCGTTGTCCATGGTTTTTGGGATTGCCACCGCAGGGAAGCCCTCTTCGTGAAGACGCTCTCCATAACTGAGCGTGTCATCTCCTCCAATTGGAATCAATACATCAATGCCGAGATGTTTCAGGTTGCTGAGCACGTGCTCGGTAAAGTCATTCAGCTCACCTTCCTTGGCCTGGCCTTTGAGAAACTCAGGAACGTTTTCGTACTTGACCTTTCCTGGATTGGTTCTCGAGGTGTGGAGATAGGTGCCTCCGGATCTATCTATGGTGCGAACTGTGCTCTTCTCCAACTCTATAATATTCTTTTTCATGGACTCGGGGTCGTTAGGATTAAACTCAAGAAGGCCAGCCCATCCTCTGCGGATTCCCACTACCCTAAACCCTTCCTCGATACCACGATAAACCAGTGCTTTGATGCATGGGTTCAATCCGGGCACATCGCCGCCACCAGTAAGTATGGCTATGCTAAGGGTTTTTTTTGCTGTCATACTTCTTCTCCTTCTGACGATTCGCTCTGAGTCTGCATACCACTACAGAGAAACCTAAGAAAAACTCGACCAATTTTACAGGTATAGATTTTTATGTAGGTGGGTTCAATTTAATCTGAATTGAGTAGTGTAGTCAATAAATAAGGGTCCTGAGGCAGAGGATGGAGGACAGAGAATTGATGTCGGAAGTCACGAGGTCACTAGGCACTAAGGACTAGGGACTAGGCACTTTTCGATTGCGGATTGCGGATGTGAGATGTGGGACGGCATAGAGCATAGGGCATGGAGCATAGAGTAAGGAGTCAGAATTCAAAATCCAGGAGGCAAGAACATAAAGAGTGTGCTTCCCTTCTGGCTCCTATCTTCTGGCTACTTGAATCTTTGCGGTTTCAACGACTTTAACGATTTGAGTAAGTGACACCATGCGCTATGCTCTGTGCGCTATGCAAAAGCAGAGTGTGAGACTTAACGAGCTACCTGCGTGCTGACTACAGTCCCAAACGGACGTACCATTTGCCGCGACGGGCAGCACGCTGTTCCCTTTGAATTCGGTCTATTTTTTTCTCATAATATTTTTTGCACTGTTTGATAAAGTGCTGAGATCTTCGCGGATCTGAAAGCCCCGCCTTCTCAAAGGGAGCATCCCAGCATCCTAACTTCAAGAGGCTGGCATCTAAATTCGGGTTGCTGAGAAGCTTTAGCTTGCTTTCGTAATAAGCTAGTTTGCCCGTTAGTTTCATCTTAGTCCTCCCTCTAATGTATCTAATTGTGTACACAATCGGGCAAGCCCAACCGCCCCCCATAAATTTTTTTCTTAGATAACAATAGCTTGCAGAGTTAGATAGTTTCAGGCCCCTCATTATTTTGCAACCAGCATGCCAAATAATGCGAGACGGGAGGTCGCAGGGATCTGGGATCAGAAGACAGAAGACGGAGATTGCAGGGCTGCTCGGTCATTTGTTGCAATATCGGAGTGTTTCCTAATCATCCATTGAACAATTCTTAATTTGAGACTATATTCTCTCAGTGTCAGGGAATACGGATGTTCTAAAAACAGTGAGGGAAAGCACGACCGAGGGCAGGGTCATCTCCAGCCCTGCCTTTTTTTCAAATACTTTTTTTGGGGCTAGAGACAATGAAATATATGGAATATATTACGTGCTTTATAACTGGTTTTGCTGTCTTGGTGTTTGAGCTTGCTTCCTTTCGTTTACTTGCACCATACTTTGGCGTTTCCAGTTATGTCACCGGAAGCATTATTAATACTATACTGTTAGCTTTGTCTATTGGGTATGTTTTAGGTGGTTATGCAGCTGATAAGTACAAGTCAGCTCGCTTACCATATCTTGTGATTCTGGGATCCACCTTCTATTTATTCCTTATTTATGCGGTTTATCCTCAGATCTTACAATCACTGTCCTTTCGCTCGGTAATTCTCGGCTCGAGCACTGCAATTCTCTCTATGTTCTTTCTACCCATGATTTTGCTCGCATTCATTCCCCCTTATTTCATCAAATTGCTTGCGCACGAGAATCACGTCGGAAAAGCAGCAGGGGGAATCTTCTCGCTCTCGACTATCGGCTCAATCATTGGTGGCATTGTTACAACATTTCTCTTCATCCCACACCTGGGTTCTCGCACAACATTCTTCATAACAGTAATTCTCCTGTTAGTCATCTCGGTGGCTGGTTTATGGCGTTTCACCAAATTTAGCCCCTTGCTACTACTTCTTTTTATCCCATTTAAGTTTGTCTCTGCTAATCACTCAGATTTTCTCTACTCCACTGAATCAGAGTACAATATCATTATGGTTACGGAAGCGCATGGCCAGCGGTTCCTTCGCCTGAATAAACTCTGGGGCCATCACTCCAAATCCTTGAATCCAGACACTAAGCTCTCCGGCGATTATTACGATCAGTTCCTCATAGCTCAGCTTTTCACTAATGCAAAGACGACCTTAATTCTCGGAAATGCAGCGGGCACATCAATGATGCAGACGCGCCATTTTTTTGACACGCGCGTTGATGGGGTGGAGATTGATCCTGTAATCACTAAAGTAGGAAAGGATTTTTTTGGGCTCGTGATCGATGATAAGATCAAAATTTATCATGAAGATGCACGCACTTACCTGATCAAGAATCAAGAGAAATACGACGTGATTTACGTAGACATTTTTGCCGGCAGCGCTTATGTGCCGTTCCATGTTGCAACAGTAGAGTTTTTCGAGCTCGTGAAAGCGGCCTTGAGTGAAAATGGGGTCATGGCAATCAACTTACATACTTATCCACCAGGTGCAGAAATAAAAGAGTATATTTTGAACACCATTGCAACTGTGTTCCCCTACTCCTTTCTTTCTCAACATCTCCTCTATTCTTTCATAAACGCCACAAATCTGCAGCAATTGCGTGCCCTGCTCAATAAGAGAAAAATCCCTTTATCTTTAGGGCCGATCGCATCAATTACACTTCAGAAGATGCGGAAAGTAGAGGTCAACTCAACAGAGAAGATCTTCACTGACGACTATGCACCTGTGGAGTCTATGACTTATGCATTTTTGCGGAAATTAAGAATCTTGGGAATTGATCGAGGGATACCCTTAACTCAAACTCCGTAGGCCGGAGCCAAGGGCGAGCAAAAAGAAGGCTTTCCAAGAAATTATAAGTCTCTTACTCCCTAAGATTTAGCCTTTTGGTTTTTGTCACTTATTCACTTCTTTGATAATAAGGCAGGGCCATTTAGCCCTTGCCCTCGCTTGTGCCAGGTCTAAACATTAATCGGCGAGACATTCTACCGCTTACAACTCACCGCTCTCCATGGTATGAGACGTGCATGTCTGAAAACTCAACAATAAACAGATATGCCAAGCGAATTCCGCTCTGAGGGCAAGACTTGTCAAACTTGGTGAAGTCGTGTAATTAACTTGAAAACAAACAAAATAATTGAGCCCAGGAGACTTTAATGTCCGAGTTGTTTAACAACCCTGAGTCCGCCCAAGAAGTCGTCGTAGCAACTATAGCCAATCAAAAAAACGCTGCTCAAGTGGTGGAAATTGTCCATCTCCCAGAAAAAGGAGTACTTATTACCCGTGGCATAACCACCCATTTCAACCTAAAGGAAATAGCCGTTCCCCAGAATGTTATGCTTCCTGCCATCCATGAAATGACCTCTGTACTCTCTTATATACTGGAACGTATAGCAACAGCAGATGATCTTAAAATACCCTTCCGCTACGATCCCGAATTCGAATTGGGAGAAAAGAGATACATTCTCCAGGAGGCTGAAGATTTTATGATTCTCGGCTATAAAGAATAGTGGTTTTTTAAGCGAGACTTCAGTGGTACAGGACTGAGTTTTGGAGGCTTTGATGACAGGTAAGTTTAGGCCAATCGCTGAATATTTGAAAGAGGCCTCGGGGCTTACCTCTAGCCTATTTCAAACAAAGTATAATTATCCGGTCTTACTCTGGCCGCAAGCAGGCGATTGGATGGAGGACACGGCTTTTCAATTTGAGACTTTTTCCTCTGAGTACAGCGACGAACTTCCTGGCGAAATTTCCCCTTCCACCGAATCTCAGATATATGAAACATTAGTAATCGAGATAGCAAAGCACGCCAGCTCAGCTCCTGCCAATATGATCTGCCTTGGCCGAGCTGCCAATAACGACATCGTGGTCGCCAATAAAACTGTTTCCAAATTGCATACCTATTTTGTCACGTCAGAGGAGAGAGATTCATACGAAATTGTTGACGCTAACTCCACCAACGGTACGCTGGTGAACAACAAGCGTTTGGTAGCCTACAAGAACAAGTCCTTGTTCAATCGAGACAATATTCAGTTTGGCCCTTCTATACAGATGGTATATTTGACTTCAGAAGGTTTTTACGATCTTTTACAACAACTGCATAGGTCTGGCATCACTTTCTAAATATTCAGGCAGAGGAGGAGACTATGTATGTGGGTCGGAAAATGACAACTGATCTCATCACGGTAACTCCTGACACTCCCTTAGTAAAAGCACGAGATCTGCTGCGTGAGCACAACGTCAAACAGGTACCAGTGGTTGACGAAAAGGGAAATCTGTTGGGCATCCTTACGGATAGGGACATTAAACAAGCTTGGGCTTCTCCAGCCACCACCTTGAGCATCTATGAACTGACTTACGTCTTGCAAAAGCTCACCGTTGAAAGTGTAATGGTAAAAGACCCAATCACCATAACTCCCAACGCTACCATCGAACGTGCTGCCAAGATCCTTCACGATCGCAAGATTGGCAGTCTACCTGTGGTGGAAGGTGAAAAACTGGTGGGGATCATAACCAGCACAGATCTAATGGAAGTGCTGCTGGATGGTCTCGGAGTTCAAGAGGAAAGTGGTCGCCTTGTGGTTCTGGTAAAGGATCGCATTGGAGTGCTGGCAGATGTCTGCACCATATTAAAAGATGCCAATATTAGCATCGTGAGCATGATTACCCTGCCCTTACATCAGCATCCTGGTATTCACCAACTGGTCATGCGGGTCGCTTCTGACAGTCGCAACACTGCAGTCCAACGCCTCAGTGATTCAGGATACAGGGTGATTACTCAATACATCAAGGATCTGGAACCTTATTTGCCTACAGAGTAACTTGATCTACCTTCAAGTGTCCGTGCTCTGAGATCCCTGGTCTTTTTCTTCAACCGCTGTTAAAGCCCGGCGCCGGCCCACGGCAATGTAGAAAAACGCGCCAATTGGCGGCAGAAGAGTCACCAACGCAAACCAGATAGCTTTAGCCTTTAAGGAGGGAAAGCTGCGGTAAGCTATATCTCGGATGGACCACACCGTAGGAAGAAAGAGCAGTACAAAAACCCCAATTAGTAAAAGTATTCTTAAAACGACTCCCGTGTCCATATCCAACTATTATCCTTGCTCATATGATTCGTGCGTTCTTTAGCCGCCGAATTCTATCATGAATGTTTATTATTTTGTCGTTGAAATCGTTAAAACAGCAAGATCGCGGCTGGAAAGCCGCTCCCACAGCAGAAGCGGTCTTTCTTCTGTCTTCTGACATCCGACCTCTGACTTATGACATCTGACCTCTGCCGGCTCCCAGCTTACCCCTTATCCTATCAGGGAGTCACAGTTGATAGATCTGGTCTGAGTTTTGCAGTGTTTGTGGGTTATCATAGGCGGAGGGTTGGCTGATAACTCTATATAGTTACCTCTCCCGTTTGCATCTAGGCACGGTCTTTACGCGGCCCTTGGAACAGCTTCTTTGGGGGTGATTTTTTGCGAAAATCTTACGAGATCCTTGTACTCGTGCTGACGTGTGTATTCCTGGTTAGACCAGGTCTATCGAAAGCCTCTGATTTAGGCGAAATTTTGTTCGACTGCTATCACGTGAACTTCGCCTGGGGATATACCTTGAAAGGATTTTACATCGATGGCGATGGTAAGATTTATACCTACGATCGCAAGGGGGACCCATGGCTCCCCGAAAGCGTTCAGAAAGGCTCGCATTCCTATCCAGGGCCCGATCTCATGAGCAAGTTTAGAAACCCTAAGTCTGCCGGCAGGATAGATCCATCTATTATGAAACAGAAGATCGCCCTAATCAGACCTGCATCTCGAGGAGAGATATTTCGACAACACCAGGCTTACGATGCAGGATGGTCTGGATGCGTCGCCTATCTCTTCGACAAACATGCCAATACCTATACCGCCATTCTTCTGGGTGCTGAAGGGGACTTTCTCGAACGGAATTCCTCCCAGGAAGCCAAATCACTCTTATTGTGGTTGAGGAGTCTACAGGTAAGGAATGATGACCCAGCCTGAACATCCCTCTCTCCTCGGCCAAGCAATACCCTTTTTTCTTGATCCTTCACCCCACCATCTAGTACATTAGCATTAGCCCGGACGTTTCATAAATGGCCTACTGCGACCACGGATATGGCTTCCTTCCCGCTCCTTCTGATCCTCTTGCTCAACCGCAAAAAGAAGCACGATCCGATAAGCTTACCCTCTCCCATCCCAGCTTGGGAAATTTGACTAAGGGGAGAGGATTTCTTGAGTTTATGGACGGGAACTGGTTGCGATCATGATAGATATTGATCCATTTATGATCTTGGAAGAAGAAGAGTATCAAGATGGAGATGTGATTCTGCGAGAAGGCACATCCACAGACTGGATCTATATCATTTTGGAAGGCCAGGTTCGCATTCAAAAGAACACCCCTAAGGGTCCGGTGGCCATTACCACAATTGGCGAGGGGCAAATGGTTGGCGAAATGGCATTCTTGGAGAAGGGCAAGGAGCCTCGAGCCGCTTCGGCTGTTGCCTCAGGATACGTAAGGTTGGGAGTTCTTGACCGTGACAGGCTCACAAAAGAATATGATTCATTTTCGCCACTTCTTAGAAAGTTAATCCTCACTCTGGTACGTCGCATGCGCTATATTACAGAAATTGCCGCCAGGCTTGTTATTGAAACGAAAGCGCAGGGGTCTTGAGACGATCACATCCGTAGGGTTATCCTCTCCACTCGGTTCAAAGAGTACCTGCCGTCAATTCTCATTTCGCATTTATCAATTCGCATTTGTCATTTTTGATTTAGTGAAGAGTTTGAAGACATTATTTCGCCAGACTGAAAAATGTGAAATGCTAAATGACAGATGAGAAATGCTAAATCTATAGCTGCCTGCTGAATTAGGCGGTATTACTGCCTTGAAGATATGCTTTAAGATAACGGGCTGTGTATGACCTCCCTGTCTGGCTCAAGAGCTCCCTGGGCGAACCAGAGGCCACAACCTCTCCGCCGCCATCACCCCCCTCTGGACCAAGGTCGATGATGTAATCAGCCGCTTTTATCACTTCCAAGTTGTGCTCTATCACCACCAGGGTGTGACCTCGATCAACCAGTTCCTGTAAAACCTTAACCAGCTTTTCTACATCAGCAATGTGGAGTCCCGTGGTAGGTTCATCCAGGATATAGAGAGTCCGGGCCTTGTGGTTCTTGGCGAGCTCATTTGCTAGCTTCAGCCGCTGAGCCTCACCACCGGAGAGGGTGGGACTGGCTTGCCCCATGCCGAGGTACCCCAAGCCGAGATCAACAAGTAATTGCAGTGAGCGCTGAATCTTACCTATTGCCCCAAAAAAATCTGCTCCTTCTTCCAGGGTCATCCGCAAAACTTCTGCTATGTTCTTTCCCTTGTAACCTACTGCCAGAGTTTCACTATTGTAACGGTGACCGCCGCATTGCTCGCACTTGACATAGACATCGGGCAAAAAAGCCATTTCCACCTTAACCTGACCCTGGCCCTTGCAATTCTGGCATCTTCCAGGGGCCAGGTTGAAGGAGAACCGACCCGGCCCGTAACCTCTGGCTCTTGCTTCGGGGGTTAAAGAAAAAAGCCTTCGTATATCATTGAAAACCCCCACGTAGGTAACCGGCACAGAGCGAGGTGTCCGACCAATTGGACTGTGATCCACCTCCATCACTCGGTCTAGGTTCTCCCAGCCAATCAAATCCCGGTAAGACCCCTGTTGAAAATCGGATTTGTTCACTTTAGTGGCCAAGGCCTTGTATAGTGTTTCTTCGACAAGGGTGGACTTACCGGAGCCTGACACGCCGGTAACGCAGATAAAAGTTCCCAAGGGCAAGGATACATCTATATTTTTGAGATTGCGCGCCCGAGCACCATGCAGTTTTAGCCAAGTACCTAAGGGTGGTTTTCTCTCCCTGGAAGTTAAGCGCCTCCGACCGTCGCCATTTAGGTAACTGCCGGTCACTGACTGAGGTGTCCTTTGGAGATCCGCCAGGGTGCCACTGGCAACTAAACTACCCCCGTGTTGCCCGGCACCGGGCCCTAAATCAATGAGATGATCTGCCCTTCTGATGGTCTCCTCGTCATGCTCGACAACGACAATGGTGTTGCCCTTCCGCTTTAGTTCAGCGAGCGTTTCTAAAAGCTTTTCATTGTCCCGCGGATGGAGGCCAACGGTAGGTTCATCCAGAATATAGCAGACGCCGCGCAGATTAGACCCCATTTGGGCCGCCAACCTGATCCTTTGTGCCTCCCCACCTGACAGAGTATCTGCACTGCGCTGCAAGTGCAGGTAGTCCAAACCTACCTGTTCGAGGAAATAGAGACGGTTTTGGATCTCATCAACCAGGGGTTGAGCAATCTTCGCCTCTCTGCCAGCAAACTGCCAAGAACCGAAGAGCTCACGGGCGGCTGACACAGAACGAGCACAGACCTCCCATATATTCATTCCCCCAATCCTGACGCTCAAAGCCGTTTGGTTCAATCTAGAGCCATTGCATACCGAACAGAGTGATTCATCCCCAGAACCTCTCGAGCGGCCCATACCTTCGCACCTCTCGCAGGCTCCATGCCTGCTGTTGAATGAGAACAACCGGGGATCGAGACTGGGCATTCCGAGATGGCAACGCCCGCAGGTCAAACGACGGCTGTAGAACACCTCGCTTTTGCTGCCACCCCAGGCGACAACTTGCCCATCGCCCAAGGCCAGGGCCTCGTCTACTGCCTCGGCAAGTTGAATATCGTTTTTTTTCAGAAGCCTTTGCCATCTCCGGATTACTATCTCCACATCGTGTTCCTGAAATCTTGTCAACTTAGGAATAGGATCTAGAGATAATAACTGGCCGTCTATGCGCGCCTGGTCATAGCCTAGAGCTGCAGCTCGCTCCAATACCTGGCGATGAAAGCCCTTACGACCAATTATCTTGGGCGCGAGCAATATCAAATTTTTACTTTTAAATTTTTGGCGCAGGTCTCGGGCTATTTCTTCCGGGCTCATAGCGCTAATAGGGTCACCGCAGTTCGGGCAGTGTGGTTCTCCAACCTTGCTGAACAGAAGGCGAAGGTAGTGATAGATCTCAGTAATAGTTGCCACAGTGGAGCGAGGCCCCATCTGGCTGCTTCGTTGATCAATAGCCACAGTTGGGGGCACACCGCTTATCTCCTCGGCCTCGGGCCGGTCAAGAATAGGCAGATATTGCCTGGCAAAGGTCGAAAGACTATCTAAATAGCGGCGCTGACCCTCGGCAAATAGAACGTTGAACGCCAGAGTTGATTTTCCTGACCCCGATACGCCGGTAATTACCACTAGCTGCTCGCGGGGCAAATCCAGGTTTAGATTTCTCAAATTATGCTCCCTGGCCCCACGGATTACCACTACCCCATTGTCATCAGTGCTTTTGGGCAACTTGCCTGTAGTAGCAGCCTCTTCGGTGCCCTCCCAGTACTTGGCAAGAAAACGTCCCGTATGGGATTGTGGGGACTTGCTGATTTCCTCTGGCGTGCCTGCGGCGACCACTTTACCTCCTTCATCTCCTCCTTCTGGGCCGAGGTCAATTACGTGGTCAGCGGATTGGATGACATCCAGATTGTGCTCCACCACCAAAATTGTGCTCCCGCCGTCAACAAGTCTATTCAAGGCCTTCACCAGCAACTTGGTATCATCAGCATGGAGCCCTGTGGTTGGCTCATCCAAGATGATGAGGGTGTTTTTTTGACCGTTTACTTGCAGGGAGCGCGCAAGCTTCAAGCGTTGACTCTCACCTCCCGAGAGCTTACTGATGGGTTGCCCTAAGCGGAGATAATCCAATCCTACCTCTCTCAGTGAAGAGAGAGCACGCAAGATTCGCGGTTCATCAGCAAAGAGACCCATGGCTTCGTTCAGGGTTAGTTCCAAAATCTGGCCAATGGAAAAACCCCGGTAGCTCACCTCCAGGATTTCCTCCCGAAAACGGCTCCCCTTGCACACGCCACATTCCAAATAAAGATCAGCCAGAAATTGCATCTCAACTTTCTCGAATCCCTGGCCAGCACAGGCCTCACAACGACCACCAGGCACATTGAAGGAGAAATGACCTGGACCATATTTCCTCAGTCGTGCTAAATCCGTCTTGGCAAACAATTCCCTAATGGGGGTTAAAGCCCCGGTGTAGGTAAGCAGATTGGCCCGGGGAGATCGACCAATGGGTTGTTGATCAATGAGCACCACTTTATCGATATGCTCCCAACCCTTTATTTCCTGACAGTATCCAGGGGGATCAGTGGAAAGCCCATTGGCCCGAAGCCAGTTGCGATAGAGTACTTCTTCCACCAGGGTGCTTTTCCCCGAACCGGACACTCCGGTTACAGCAACCATGAGCCCCAAAGGAATGTTTATGTCAAGGTTTTGGAGGTTATGTGCCTTTATGCCCAGCAAATTCAAGCAGTGGCCTGAACGAGGTTTTCTTCTTTTTGCTGGGCGGGAGATGCGACTGCGGCCAGTAAGATACAGGGCAGTTCGAGAGTTTTCGGCTGAAGCAACATCATAGCTGGGTCCAGTATATACTGCCTCACCCCCCTGCTCTCCCGCCCCCGGACCAAGGTCCACAAGGTAGTCGCTGGCGCGAATGATCTCTGGATCATGCTCCACTACCACTACCGTATTGTGCTGACGTGTGAGAGCTCTGAGGATGTTGATCAGTCTTTGGTTGTCTCGGGGATGCAAACCTACACTGGGCTCATCCAACACATAGAGAGTATTGACCAGCGGCGAACCCAAGGCACGGGTTAAGTGGACCCGCTGCACCTCACCTCCGGAAAGGCTGCGAGAAGACCTATCCAGGCTCAAATAGCCGAGTCCTACTTCCGTTAAATATGTGAGACGGGCAATGATCTCTCTGCACACCAGGGAAGAAGCAGGGTCAGCTTCGATTGTCTTGCCAACTTGCCTAAAGAAATCCAGGGCCCGGGTAATGGGCATCTGGTTAACTTCCGAAATGTTCATCTCATCCAACTGGTAAAGCAGAGTGAGAGGCTGAAAACGACTACCACTGCAGGCCGGACAATTGAGATAGGCTCGGTAGCGCGAAAGAAAAACCCGAACGTGCATCTTATAAGTCTTGGTTTCAAGCCAGCGAAAGAAACCGCGGACTCCGTAGAATTCGTCACTTTCCTCAATTACCGCCTCCTGCTGGTCTGGTGACAGTTTGCTAAAGGGCACAGCCGTTGGGATCCCCGCCGCGGCGCAGAAATCCATAAGATCGTAGTATTCCATCCGCTCTGTGGACCAGGGCTTGACTGCACCCTCTTCCAAGGACAAGCTTTTGTCTGGTATTACCAGGTCGAGGTCCACATCGATAATTCGACCGAAGCCTCGACAGGTCTCGCAGGCGCCCAAGGGACTGTTAAAGGAAAAGAGGTGAGGTGAAGGGGAAGGATAGTTAATATCACAAAAAGCACAATGGTATGTGGCTGAGAATAGATGTTCGACCTCTGGGGGGAAAACTACCTTGAGTTTGCCCTCGCCGAAATGGTAGGCCTGCTCCACAGAGTCAAGAATCCTCTTTCTGTTTTTCGAACTCCATACAGTTCTGTCCACCAACACATCAAGATGGTCTTCGTGAGGAATCGAATGTTCATCCAGGTTCAGTATTTTCTCATGGTGCCAAAGGCGACGGAACCCATGACGTAACAAATAGCGTTTAGTCTCTTCACTGGATCGATCCTTACTTGCCAAAGGAAAAGTTATCAGAGCCGGGCTTTCTGCTGGGACATTTGATAGTGAAGACCATATGGTCTCAGGGCTATCCTGATGAACAGGTCTACCGCATTGATGACAATGGAGCACTCCAGTGCGGGCAAAGAGCAGTTTAAGATGGTCCGCAAGTTCCGTTATGGTGCCCACAGTGGAACGAGAACTTTTGATGCGGTTTCCTTGCTCTATAGCTATGGCTGGGGGGATGCCAATAATGGCTTCTACCTGAGGTCTGTCAAGTCTGTCCAGAAACTGGCGGGCATAGGGCGAGAAGGTCTCAACATAGCGCCGTTGACCCTCAGCATAAAGAGTGTCCAAGGCCAGGCTTGACTTGCCAGAGCCGCTCACACCAGTAACGGCGATAAGTTGTTCCCGGGGGAGATCCAGGCTCAGTTCCTTTAAATTATTCTGTTTTGCACCGATTATTCTGATGCAGTTGTCATTGCTCATTGCTCATTTCTCATTGCGTATTTCTTCGCGCTCGCTTCGCTCCGCTCAGTCCCGCAAGCGGGTTCACAGTTTCTTCTCGGTCGCTTCGCTCAGCTCAGTCCCCTATCTCTTGGTCCTGACACCAG
>CP070689.1:2288510-2291451 GCA_020353155.1 Deltaproteobacteria bacterium
CTGGTCTGGCTTTTTGGCGATCTGGGTATAAATGCGGCTCTGGGTGTGAAAATTGCGCCAAAGCTGACACCTGCCTGGCTCTATCCCCGCATAGTCTGGGGCGGACTGTGGGGATTTTTATTCTTGCTGCCCATACTCCGGAGTTCATTGCTGGCTCGCGGCCTCCTTTTCAGCCTGGGGCCATCTCTGGTCATGTTCTTTGTGATCTTTCCCATGAAGGCCAAAAAGGGAATGTTCGGACTTGATCTGGGGAGTATGACTCCAGTGCTGGTGTTATTCTACAATGCAATATGGGGTGTGACCGCCGCGATTTGGTTGAAATTCAGCAGATAGGCAAATAAGATCTCTAGCCCGAGCCCTCCGGCCCTATGCTGAGGGTTCGAGGGCTACTTCCAGGGCCTCGGGCATTGCCTTCACCAGGTGAAACTGCATTGATTTCCGCACCGCTTCCGGCACGTCCGGCAGATCCTTGGAATTGACGAAGGGCAGGATTACCTCCCTTATGCCCGCACGGTGTGCGGCTAGTACCTTTTCTTTAATACCCCCCACAGGAAGCACATCTCCCCTAAGGGTAATCTCACCAGTCATTGCCACATCTCTGCGAACTTGCCTGCCACTAACCAGGGAAGCAAGAGTGACTAACATGGCGATACCGGCGGATGGTCCATCTTTGGGTATGGCCCCGGCAGGCACGTGAATGTGGATATCCGAGTCCTCAAAATGCTTCTCTTCAATACCCAGTTCGGCGGTATGGGCACGAATGTAGGTCAGGGCGGCGGTGGCAGACTCCTTCATAACGTCACCCAGTTGACCGGTGAGGGAGAGACTCCCTTTTCCTCGCATCCGGGCTGCCTCGACAAAAATTATGTCACCCCCGGTCGGAGTCCAGGCAAGACCCGTTGCTAATCCGGGTCCCCAGGAACGGGCGGCAAGTTCAGGAATGAACCTCACTGGTCCTAGAAATTTATCCAGATCGTCAGCATCTATCTTGGTTGCCTCTTCGCGGCCTGCAGCCACCTCTTTGGCAACACCTCTGCAGACGGCGGCTATTTCCCGTTCGAGGTTCCGAACTCCCGCTTCGCGGGTATAAGAACGGATCATCGCCCGGATAGCGTCGTCTTCCAATTCGATAAGATCAGCTTTAAGACCGTGGGCCTCCACCTGTTCGGGAAGAAGATAGCGCTTGGCGATCATTAGTTTGTCTTCTTCGGTGTAGCCAGGTAACTCCATGACCTCCATGCGGTCGCGCAGGGCAGGGGGGATAGTGTCCAAAATATTGGCGGTGGTAATGAACATAACCTTAGAAAGGTCAATGGGCACTTCGAGATAGTGATCGGAAAAAGAATGGTTTTGTTCGGGATCGAGCACCTCCAAGAGGGCGGAGGAAGGATCGCCACGAAAATCGGTTCCCACCTTGTCGATTTCGTCCAGCATAAAGACCGGGTTGTTGGCGCCGGCTTTCCTAAGACCTTGGACTATGCGCCCTGGAAGGGCCCCCACGTATGTGCGCCGATGGCCGCGGATCTCAGCCTCGTCTCGAACTCCACCTAGGGAGAGGCGGATGAATTTGCGCCCAAGGGTGCGGGCTATGGATTGTCCCAGAGAAGTTTTGCCAACCCCCGGTGGGCCCACGAAACAAAGAATGGGTCCCTTCATGTCCCGTTTAAGCTTGCGCACTGCCAGATATTCCACGATGCGCTTTTTTACCTTCTCAAGGTCGTAGTGGTCAGCGTCAAGGGTTTCTTGGGCAGCAGAAATGTCCAAAGTATCATCAGTGGATACTTCCCAGGGAAGTTCTAGTAACCAGTCCAGGTAAGTGCGAGAAACCGTGTACTCGGCGGCAGCTGGAGGCATTCTGCTCAAGCGGTCCAGTTCCTTGCTGGCTACATTTTTTACCTCCTCGGGCATATCCGTCTCGGACAGCCTCTTTTTCAGTTCATCGATCTCCATGGTTCGTTCATCGCCCTCGCCCAACTCCTTTTGGATGGCCTTGAGCTGTTCGCGAAGAATATAGTCCCTTTGGCTCTTGTCCATACCATCCTTGACCTTTTTCTGGATTTCTTGGCTCAGTTCTAAAGTCTCCAGTTTCTCGTTCAGATGGATGGTCAGCTTGTCCAAAACCGTTCTAGTTTCCAGGGTCTCCAATATTTCCTGGGCTTCAGTCAGCTTAAGATCCAGGTTTGATCCCACTAAGTAGATCAAGGGATAGGGTCCTTCCACATTGGCAGCCACCATGGCAAGTTCTGGAGGCATGTTGTTCAGTTCCACAAATTTCTGAAAGAGATTGCGAATGTTTACCACCATGGCATCAATTTCTTTGCCCGTTTCGACTATTTCCTCGATCGGTTCTACCCGGGCGACTAGAAATGGGTCCTCCTGAACCGTTTCCAGCAGTCTGACTTTTTTTGAAGTGCGAACCAGCAGGTGATAATGGCCTTCAGGAGAGCGCATCATTTTTACAATGAAAACTGCAACTCCGAGTCGATGTAAATCCATCAAGGAGGGTTTTTCGATTTTTTCATCTCTTTGGGCCACGGCAACCAGTGCTCTATCCTTGACCAGGGCCTCGTCCACCAGCTTGATGTGTTCTGGACGGCTTACCAGTAAAGGAACGGTGATTTCGGGAAAAAGGACTCCATGGTGCAGAGGCAGCACCGGTAGTTCTTCGGGAATTTTTTGATCCTCTTCTCCGTTTAAAAGATTTGCAGCTTCTTCGGCCATGAAAAACTCCTCATTATTTTAAAGTTCAGCCATCAGCTCTCAGGCATTTTTTTAAAAGCTGGCAGCTATTAGACGATGGCGGATTACTCATCCGACTGGATGGATACGGATGTCGATATACGGGCTTTCTTGGGCAAATTGATTACCAGAAAACCATCACGGTAAGTAGAGCTGGCTCCTTCAGGATCAATGGATACTGGAAGCCTAAAACTGTGGCTAA
>CP070689.1:2291551-2300802 GCA_020353155.1 Deltaproteobacteria bacterium
ATTAACTAGTTTGTTAAAACTTGCACTTGCTTTTGAGTTCTGATAAATTGACTCGGACTAGCCCAAAGTGGGCAAGGGCCGGATCAACCGCCATCAAGGTATGGCACTGGTTTGGAGATTAGGAAACTCGTAAAGTTTTCCCAGAATGATTATCTTATTTTCTGACGAAACTACCTGCTGGGGTTGCCCAAATCCCAAGGGGCCCACAGCAGATATAGACGACTCGAAAAAGTTTAGAAAGAAGGGGGTTCTATGAAGGTTCTTGTTGCGGTCGACCGAGATTTGGAGTCACGTTTGGCGCTTCGGTACGCCTGCCACCTGTTGGAACACTTTGATGCTGAGGTGGACGCCATCCATGTAAAAAAGGATGTTGGTAATATCATTCTTGAAGACTTCGATATTCCCTTTCTTAAAAAGGACCACAAGAAGAAAATCGATGAGCAGGCCAAAGAGGTGGAGGCCGCTATTTCCGATGCTTGCGAGATCTGCCTGGAGGGCAAGGTTCCCTGCGAACCCAGGATTCTGGTGGGGGACCCGGCTGAGGTGATTCTCCAGGAAGCCAGAGATAAAGACGTCGACCTAATCGTTCTCGGCTGTCAGCACTCATCAGCCCTAAGGGAGATGCTCTTGGGGCAGGTCCACACCCAGATAATCAACCACGCCGACCGCCCGGTGCTGATCGTGCGTGAACTGCGGAACATAACTGAGGTGTTGGTGGCCTACTCTGGCTCTTCCTGTGATGAATCAGCTCTTAATTTTATCAGTCCCATGCTGTTGAAAAGAAAGCCCAAAATCACCCTTATGCACGTTCGCGACACCGACGACCAGGAAAGCCAGGAGTTTGCCGACGCCTGTGTAATCAAAGGCGAGTCTACCCTTAAAAAGCTCAAGCACCTGCCCCAGACTAAACTGGCCGCAGGCAACGTGGTGGAGGAAGTGGTGCGAGAGATAAACCTGAATCCCTATGATATCGTGGTGCTGGGAGCACAGGGGTTTGGCAAATCGGGTCGTTTCAACATCCTGAGTGAGAAGTCACTCCAGATTATTCGACGCACTACCCGGCCAGTACTTCTTTACCGGCCGAAGTCGTAGATTTCATCCTGGCAGAGGAAAACATCCTCTGCCGGTGATGTTCCTACCGCATTGCACTTAGCCTGAAGACGAGTTTTGTCTTGACAGAAAGATGGGGTATTGCTAGCTTAGGCGGGACTTTGTTATAAAATGCACGTACTCTTATTCACATCTCTCTTGTAAGTTATATCCGATTCGATTGGTCCATATCTATTGAGGTTGGTCAATGCTTAGAAACGGTTGCAGAGCGCTAACGGTTAAGGCGGTTTTTCTATTATTATGGTTAGTATCATCACCCGCATGGGCCACAGCAGAAGGGGCGGTTGTAGAGGGTTCGCAACGTCCCTGGTGGTTCTGGCCTTTAGTACTCTTTGTCTTCTGTTTTATCCTGGGAATCCTGGCGGTTTTGGCCGGTGTTGGAGGCGGGGTGCTTTATGTGCCCCTGGTGAGCGGCTTCTTTCCATTTCATCTTGACTTTGTCAGGGGGACAGGGTTGCTGGTGGCCCTGGCAGGGGCTTTGGCAGCAGGGCCGGGCTTGCTCAAGAGAAACTTTGCCAATCTCCGCCTCGCTCTGCCGGTGGCTCTCATTGCCTCCAGTTGCGCCATTGTCGGCGCTCTCCTGGGTCTTGCTCTTCCTACTAACATCATCCAGATTGCCTTGGGAGCGACCATAATTTTCATCGCGGCCTTGCTCACCTTTTCCAAAAACGTGGAGCGGCCGGTGGTGGAAAAGCAGGACGGCATAGGGGGAGCCTTGAAAATGGCCGGTGCTTATCTGGAGCCCTCCACCGGAGAGCACATCGAGTGGAAAACTCACCGCACCCTACCAGGCTTGTTTCTTTTTATCGTCATCGGCGTCATGGCCGGCATGTTTGGCCTGGGTGCAGGGTGGGCCAATGTTCCGGTGCTCAATTTGCTCATGGGAGCGCCCCTGAAGCTCTCGGTGGGAACCAGCAAGTTTTTGCTCTCCATTACAGACACCTCGGCGGCGTGGATCTATCTCAACCAGGGCTGCGTCATTCCCCTCATGGCGGTGCCTTCCATCGTAGGACTGATGCTGGGATCTTTTGTGGGAGTGAGGATTCTGGCGGTGGCGAAACCGAAGGTCATCCGCTACATAGTCATTACAGTGCTTTTGTTTGCTGGGATTAGGGCCTTTATGAAAGGTCTTGGTATTTAATCAGTGAGGTGAAAAAATGACATCTGAGGCACCACAAGCTCCACCCGAACAGATAACCTATGCCAACCTCCTTTTTTATGGCAGCTGGGGCGCCATAGCGATACTGATTGTTACCTTCTTCGTCTACGTAAGCGGAGTTTTTGAAAGTTACATCCCGATCAACGAGATTTCGCAATACTGGTCCATGCCAGTGAGCCAGTATGTGCACGAGGCCAACATCCCCATAGGGTGGGGATGGGCTACCCTCCTCGGTAAAGGAGACTTTCTCAATTTTATCGGGATTGTCCTGCTGGCGGGGATGACAATTGTCTGTTTTATCCTCATTCTACCTTACTATGTTAAACAGAAAGATGTCGTCTTTGTGGTGCTCGTCATCTTGGAGGTGTTAATACTTTGCCTCGGCGCCTCTGGACTGCTGGGTACCGGCGGCCATTAGCTAGATATACAGCTTAAGCTACCCTTGTCCGGATGATAAAAAAACCAGGGTCTCATGCCCTGGTTTTTTTATTGAGTGCTCGATGTTAGTTTTTAGTGCTTGCCTTCTGGCTAAAAGGGTTTGTCTAGAGACGTAGAGTCCAAAAATTCAGACGATTTCCCTCACGATCTGTTTCACTTTGCAATAACTTGTAGCCAATGCTTTTGTAAAAGTAATTTGCTGGAGCGTGAGCCGGACATTTCAGATCTATAGTTTTTTTGCCGCGGATTCGCGCATCGGAGGCCACTGCTTCCATGAGCAATTTTCCAGCTCCCTGCCCCCGATAATCTTCACTTGTGCATAGATAGTAGACGGTGGTATTTTCATGTTCCGCGAGACTTTGGTGACTGAAAACTACGAAGCCTATCAGTTGGCCTTCGCCACTTTTGGCGACGAAAATCTCTCCCCGTTCTACTTGTTGCAACAGCCACTGTCGGTGCTGGATGATTGCCCCCAATTCGTCCCTGTGAACATCTGCTAGGGCTAGAATGGCGGGAGCATCCTTCTCCGATGCTTCTAACACTGTAAGCGGAGTTGTTTCACTACGTTTCATTTTGTTGACAATGTTTTGATTCTGGCGTAGGTTTTATTACAATCGATAGTAACTGTTAGCCTTGATATTATGAGCTGTCAAGGAGATTTTCACCATGGATTTTTCCTCTTTTCCAAAGGAAAGTGTCAAGGTAGAGGAAGTAATAGACTGCATTCCTGTGGGGGTGGCTGTTCTGGACACAAACCTGCGTCTTCAGGCAATAAACCGAGCCCTCGAGGCCATGACTGGTTTCAGCCGAGAGGAGGCCATAGGGGTTGGCTGTTATCACATCATCAGGAATAACCTTTGTACTCAACAGTGTCCGGCAAAACAGGCCTTGGAAAGTGACCGAGCTGTTCATCTTGAAGGAAACATAATCAACCGGGAACGGCAAAAAATTCCCGTTATGATCCACGCCTCTGTCATCAGGAACGATGAAGGTCAACCCCTAGGGGTGATAGAGACAATCGAGGATATTTCGCTGCTCCGAGAGTTGGATAAGAAGACTCAAACAACTTACGATTTCGGCGACTTGGTTGGTCACAGTCCCAAGATGCAAAAACTTCTGGAAATCCTTCCCATTATCTCACAGACTGATTCCTCAGTGCTGATAACAGGCGAGACCGGCACTGGTAAAGACCTCATTGCCTCGGTGATCCATCGGGTGTCACCCAGGGCAAAAGGGCCCTTTATTAAGATCAACTGCGGAGCTTTGCCCGAGACTCTCTTGGAATCAGAGCTTTTCGGTCATACAAGGGGCGCTTTCACGGGTGCCGTGCGGGATAAACCCGGTCGTTTCCAGCTGGCCGACGGAGGGACGCTTTATCTAACTGAAATTGGTGACTTACCTTTGACCCTTCAGGTCAAGCTTCTGACTTTCCTGGATGACAAGGAAATTATCCCTTTAGGCGGGACCAGAAGCGCAAGAGCCGATGTGCGACTGATCGCCGCAACCCATCGTGATTTGCAGGCCATGGTGCGGCAGGGAAATTTTCGGGAAGACCTTCTTTTCCGACTCAATGTGGTGAGGCTCGAAGTTCCACCCCTGCGGGAGAGGGAAGGAGATATCAGACTCCTGATGGAGTATTTCCTCAACAAATTCAACAGGCAGTTTCAAAAGAAAATCAGAGGCTTTTCCCCGGAAGTCATAGAGATCCTCAGACGGTATCCATACCCGGGTAATGTGCGCGAGTTGAGCAACATGGTGGAATATGCCACCAATGTTTGCCATGAAACCATGATAAAGTCAGAACATTTGCCTGATTATCTCGAAGGGCAATTGGATGAACCTCTGCAAACCGAGATCGGGGTCACCGGGGACGAAATGGACAGTTACACTGGACTGGAGAAGGAAAGGAGGGTGGCTGACAATCGGCTCAACTGGCGAGAGATGGAACGTCGCATGATCTCCGAGGCCCTGCTGAAGAGCAGGGGGAACAGGACCAAAGCGGCCAAACTTCTTGGTTGGGGTAGATCGACCCTCTGGAGGAAAATGAAGCAGCACAACCTGGTTTGACCTTTGGGCAGGGATAGTGTGTCAGATAGTCTCAATTTCGCACTAAAAGGGAACTCTAACAATGTTTTATATTGTATCAAAATAAAACGAGCAAAATGTTTCGATATTTACAAAATACTGATTTTATTAAATTTTATATGTGGCACGATAATTGCTGAATTCTAGAGAATGAACGAGAAACTGTTGATTACCATTTGGCGAGACCAGGTGGCGCCTCGCTTCGACTTGACCAGTGAAGTACTGGTTGCCACTGTGGATTCCACCGGCGAGGTGCTGCACTCCAAAACTGTGGTTTTACCAAATGTGTCTGCTGAAGATCTTTGTCACATGATTCTCACCGAAGGAATCACCACCTTAATCTGCGGTGGCATAGAGGAGGAATATTTCCAGTATCTCACCTGGAAAAAAGTAAAGGTTATTGATTCTGTAATAGGACCGTACGATCAGGCCCTGGAGTTTGCCAGGGGTGATAGACTCGAGCCCGGTGCGATCCTGAAGTAGATAGGAAAATAAACTTTTCGAGGTTGATGTAGATGGAAGGTATTTGGCAAAAATTTAAAGGGCTGATGCCCGAAGGTTTAAAGGACTTTCCCCACTACGCGGAAGGGCCTGAACGATACAACCTCCTGCGCAAGAATTTTGTCTTGATTGTCTGCATCACTGCGATCATTCCTCTGCTGCTCATGGCGGCAATCAACTATTATCAGTATCAGAGTGCACTCAAGGAAGAAATTGTCAAACCGCTGAGCAGGTTGATCACCAGTACAAAACACTCACTTGAGCTTTTCCTGAGTGAGCGGGAGTCAACCCTGAGGTTATTGATCCGGGAGCGAACTTTTGAGGAACTGAGCAACCAAGGCCGTCTCAATTTCATTTTTCAGAGTCTGAAGGCAGAGTTCCCGGAGTTTGTAGACCTCGGTCTAATCGACTCGTCCGGTCTACAGCGAAGCTACTCCGGGCCCTACGAACTCAAGGGCAAGAATTACAGAGATCAAGACTGGTTTCAAGAGGTACAGCTTCGTGGGGTCTATGTAAGCGACGTTTTCTTGGGATACAGAAAATTTCCCCATTTCGTCATAGCCATCAAGCGGGATACTGTTGAAGGTGATTTTTACGTTTTACGTGCCACCATTGACACCGAGAAATTCAACCAGCTCATAAGCACCATCACCCTCAGACCTGGGAGCGATATCTTTCTTGTTGATAAGGAGGGCATCCTGCAGACACCTTCGCGACACCATGGCAACGTTTTGGAAAAAATTCATTTTCCAGTCCCACCAATGAGCCAGGAAGCGGTTATCACTAGCAAGAAGGACAAACACGGAGAACACCTAATGGGTTACGCCTATTTGCGGGGGGTCAATTTTGTTCTGGTTTTGATCAAGGAACCTGGTGAAATAATGGCCGGCTGGTTTACCTTGAAAAGCGAACTTCTCTTGGTCCTGGTGGTAAGTGTGGCGGTCATCCTCATAGTCTCATTCAGGGCTACCGGCCTCCTGGTGGATCGGATCAGGGAAGCTGATCAGAAGAGGGAAGCCCTGTACGCAGAGATGGAGCACACCGGAAAGTTGGCCTCTTTGGGGAGGCTGGCCGCTGGTGTGGCTCATGAGATCAACAACCCCTTGGCCATCATCAACGAAAAGGCAGGCTTGGTCAAAGACCTGGTAGAACTCTCTAAGGAATACCAAGACCGGGAGAAATTGATCTCACAGGTGGACTCCATCTTGAGATCGGTCAACCGCTGCCGGGAAATCACCCATAGACTGCTCGGATTCGCCAAGCGCATGGATGTGAAGGTTGAGACCATTTACCTCAACGAGCTGCTGCAAGAGGTGCTGGGGTTCCTGGAGAAGGAGGCCTTTCACAGAAATATCAAGGTGAATTATAACCTTGCCCCGGATCTCGCCCCCATTGCCCACGACAGGGGCCAGCTGCAGCAGGTGTTCTTGAACATCATTAACAACGCCTTTGAGGCGGTGGAGGACGGGGGCAACATCACCATCTCCACTAAAGAAAATGAGACGGAACCAGGGGTTGTTGAAGTGGCAATCGCCGACGACGGCCGTGGTATTCACCCGGATGACCTTAAACACATATTTGATCCCTTTTACTCGAAGGGCAAAGAGCAAGGTACCGGATTGGGACTATCCATTTCTTACGGCATTGTAGCCAAATGCGGTGGTGACATCAGAGTAGAAAGCAAGTTGGGAAAAGGTAGCACTTTCACGGTAGTACTTCCTCAGAAATGTACCATGGCATAGGAGCCGAAGATGGCAGAATATAGAGTGTTGCTGGTTGATGACGAAGAGGAATTTGTCTCGGCCCTCTCAGAGAGACTCATGTTGCGAGGTATTGAGGTGGACAGCGCCCTAAATGGCGAAGAAGCATTGGCCAGCCTGAAGGAAAAGGAATTCGAGGTGGTCATTCTCGACGTGATGATGCCGGGGTTGGGTGGGTTGGAAGTCCTGAGGCAAATCAAATCGACTTACCCCAATACACAGGTCATCCTGCTGACCGGCCATGGATCTACCCGGGAGGGTATCGAAGGAATGAGGTTGGGTGCCTTTGATTACCTGATCAAGCCGGTGGACATAGAGGAAATGCTGGAAAAAATGAAAGAGGCCGCAAAAACAGCGCGCACGGGTTGAAGCCATGGTTGAAAAGGTTGAACAGCTCTCAAGAGTCAAAGAGATAGCTTTCATGGGCAAAGTGGCTGCCAGCCTTTCCCATGAGATCAAAAACACTCTCGCTATTATCAACGAATCAGTAGGTCTCATGGGAGATCTCCTGGGAAAGGACGCGCCCGGAGATTGGCCCCCCTACTCACGATTTACCAACCTGCTGGCCTCCATAGAGGAACAGGTTCAACGGAGTGCGGACATTGTTAAACGGTTAAACCAGTTCGCTCACAGCATGGACAAGTCGTTGGCAGAATTGGATCTCAATGAGAAGGTGAGGAAAACTGTTATGCTGGCCCAAAGATTCGCCACCCTGCGCCGGGTAAACCTTGAAACGCAGCTTGCATCTGAACCCTTGCACCTCCTGAGCGACCCCTTTCGCCTTCTTTATGTAATTTTTGGCCTAATCGAACGGGCGATCAATAGCTCTCCCAAGGATGCAGAGGTGAAAGTCAAGACAGAGCGGTCCGGAGAAAGGCTCCAGGTGACGGTAACAGACCAAGGGACGTTTGAGGCCGGCAAGATAAGAGCACTAGTCTCCGCCAGTCCTTCACCAGAGGCAGAGCAAGGCGAAGCAGACCTCGCCCTATTGGCCCAAACCATTGAAGCCTTGGGCGGCACCATTGCCGCCGAGCAAGAGGACGGGGGGCTAAACAAAGTAGTCCTATCCTTTCCTGCAAGTATGCCGATAATATGACACCCACCCGATAGATTCCTGCCCCATCTTTTCCTTTTATGATTTAATATGAAACACTTTCAGACAATATCGGTTGATTTAAAATGACACATATTAAATCACTCTGGGGCGGCCTAAGAATTTAAATATCTATAATAACTATAAAAATCTGTATGGCACGGTCATTGCTATTTACTATATGCAAAGATCCTTGCGGACAAAGGAGAGTGGCCATGAAAGGTCTAAGAAAGAGATTAGAAGATCTGATGAATGCAGTGACTTTTGCCGAGGCAAACGAGCATGAAACTGCTTTGTCTTTTGTGAGCGCCAAGGCGGCTAGGAAGAAAAAGGTGGGTTTGGATGATTTGATGACCGCAATCACCTTCGCCGAGGCCGGGCTAGCTGATATGGCCAGGGAGTTTCTCCATGTGAGCGGCAGCAAGACAAAAGCGGCTCGTCTGGAACTTCCCGGTGTTAAAGTTTGGGTTGGCTGGATCCCCATGGAAGATTCACCCCTGGCGGGCGTGAAGATCTGGTCAGGCCTGGTCCCGGTAAATGCTTAGCCTTAATTTGCTTAGCCCAAATAATGGAAACGCTCTCACCAAGAGGGAGTTTGGATATCTTGAACGAGAATGTCCTGCTCATTGGCGAGGACTCGAGATTTATGGGGACACTGTCCGAGCGTATCGGCTCAAAGGGAGTGGCTGTTAGCCTTGTCCAGACAGCCTCAGAGGCTCTCGCCATTCTGCAAAGTGATGATATTGATGTGGTGGTCATAAATTTCAACGACCTTGGGGCTGAAGGAATTAGAATCCTGGATTCCATCAAGAAGACAAAAACTTTCGCCGAATTTATTACCCTGACGAGTCCTTCGAGCATCCACTGGTCAATCGAGGGCATGAAACGGGGTGCTTTTGCCGACCTGCTGATTCCATTCGACCTCGAGGATCTCCTGACTAGACTGCGAGAGGCTGGAGCGAAGAAGAAGTCCAAGAAGGGCAAGAAAAAGAAATCAATCCGGAAAAGGCTTGAAGATCTTATGGTATCTGCTACATTGGCCGAATCGGGAGATTTCAACGGTGCCAAGCAGATTCTCAAAGAGGTGAACGAGCCGATATCTGCT
>CP070689.1:2300902-2331940 GCA_020353155.1 Deltaproteobacteria bacterium
ACCAGAAAATCTCGGCGGTTCAGCCAATGGTTTTCACCGTCAAAATCATTTTCAAAGCGGAGGTTGAAAGTCATCACACGCAAAATAATCTCTCCTTACAGTTACTTTCCACCATGACACTATTTGGAAAATCGGGCGAAATTATACAGAATCAAATTAGGAGCTTGCAAGAAAAGGATTTGAGATTAGAACTGGGTGGCTTGTGCTGGAAGTTACGGCAGGATAATTTTTGATCAATAACTAGCTGTGAGTAAGCTGCCCTGCACAGCAAGGGCAAGCAGAGGTATGGGAGAATCCTACTTCGCAGAACTCATGTTCCCCCATCCAATCTGCCAGGATTTCGCGCTGCTCTTCATCCAAAAGATGCACTGCCTTTTTTATATCACCTAAAGAGTTTTCCTTTCCAGTCCATATGCGAGCCAGAAGTGTGAGCAGCAATCGATCCTGGACACTCAATTTAAGATTGTCGATATCCTGGAGAATCATCAGAAGATCGAATTCCTTGGTGCCACAGTTCCAGTATTTTTGCCATTTGAAGGGTAGACACCGCTGCATCAGTTCCATAAACCTTAGCTTCCGATTCTTGCTATTCTCCGAATGCATCGAGGTCCCCACTTACTGAGCGACAACTTTTTCTATTAACAGATTTTAAGTCGAAATCCCAGCGAAAACTGGTCGGTCCAAACAAAGTGCATGAGATGCTTAGTCCTGCAGACTCTTGCTGAACTTCTCGATAGCCTCAGGGATCTGCTTGCGTATAAAAGTTTCTTTTTCGAGCTCAGAAAGTCTCGCAAATATCTGATATTTTGGGTGCGACTCGCTAAGGGGTGGAACCAGATTTGTCCCCTGTTCTTTCAACAGTGGATATTGCTCGATCAGCTCAACAATCGGCACCCTTTGTCTAGCGCTACCTTCCAGCCAGTTAAGTCTTCTCATGCATTCGAAGCGGAGCTGATCCAGTAAGTAGATCGAGATGTCTATGACTTCCATCTTTTCCGCTTTTTCTAGTTGGAAAAAATCAGAGGTGGTGCCCAGGTCCTTTACCCCCATGACCAGTTCATATAAGGCAAAAATGTTCTGGTCGCCTGGAGAGATTAGAAAGAGTAAGGCCTTGTTCGACAGATCGGACAGGCAGGTTTGCTCGTCCAATTTCTCTTTGAAGCGTCTCGACCAGGACCTAAACCCCCTTATTGCAGCCTGTTTGCGTTTAAAGGAATCCAGTTGGATAACTTCTGCCATTGCCTAGGAGTGCTCTACACCTTAATTACCAAGCCTTATGCGATCATAGGGCCAGCCGGAGTTCTAATTTAGCCCGAATACCCAAAAACACAAGGGGGTGCGCCTGGACTTGATCTTAATGTATAACATGGGAGCCTAATACGATTCTTATAGCATGACTGGCAACACACCGCAAGGTAAACTAAGCCCGTAATTATATGTCAAGATGAGCAGAAGTGGTCTCGAGCCTCATCAAACAGACGCATAAACTCCTCCACGTCTTTTTTCGCGATTACTCTCTTGAGCTCAAAGATTATCCTCTCGAATTCTCGAAAAAATACGCCGTAAGTTGAATTGAGCATCGGCATGGCCGCATAGAGATCTGCATCCTGGTCAAGTAGATGGCTAATTTCCATCAGTCTCCTATGGAATGCGGGAGTGGCGAATCGTTTTAGGCTTTTCAGATCCATGCCCAATGAATCGATGGTAAGTCCTAAAACCAATGTACTGAAATGAGTAAGACCTTGTACCACTGCCATATAAAAGTCATGGACCTCTGGCGCGACCACCTCTACCTGGGCACCACTTTCCAACAAAACGGTGTTGAGCCATTCTTGCCACTCTCGCCCTCGACCAGGACAAAGCACCATGGTCTGTCCGGTAATGTTAGGCTCACCAGGCCCAAATAGCGGGTGAGTTCCGATCACCGAAGAAGAGGAGACCTCGAGCATTGTTTTGAGTACCTCGCTCTTGAGGGAGGCAATATCCATTAGTAAAGCATCATTTCTAACCAGATGACCAATATTGCGCACCACTTCTACCGTATGCTGCAAGGGAACCGCCACCAGCAACAGATCACAACCTTGCGCCAAGTCTTCTGCCCTTATTTCAGTGTCAAGATCAGCCACTGATACCCGACACCCTAGCTCCTCGAAATATCGATGAAACCAGCGGCCCATCTTGCCATGACCACCAACTATGCCAATGTGTATGTCCTTGTCATTTGTCATTGATCAGTTCTCATTGCGCATTTCTCATCTATCATTTGTCACTTGGTTGAAATGGATTCTACTTCTGCTCATCATATAAGATTGATAAATGTCAAATGAAAAATGTGAAATGCGCAATGCAAAATGTGCTGGCTGTTTTATCCGTACAGTTGTTCGAAAGTCTCCCAGAACTGGGGAAAAGACTTGTTCACGCACATCTCATCAACTATACGGACTCCCTTCGCCACCAGCCCAGCAACGGCGAAACTCATGGCAATTCGGTGATCATTATGGGGATCAATCAATGCTCCTCGGGGATTTCCACCTCTGATAATGAGGCAGTCTGCCTTCTCCTCTACCTGGACATTCATTTTCTCAAGCCCTTCTGCAACTGCTCGGAGTCGGTCGCTTTCTTTTATCCGCAGGTGACCAACGTTGGAGATAATCGTCTTGCCTTGGGCGAAGGCAGCCGTGACAGCCAGAGTCGGCACCATGTCGGGCATATCCTTCATATCCACCTCGATGGATCTAAGTTCTCCACCATATAGTGTCACCCCGTGGTTATGCCACTCGGCTCTACAACCCATCTGGCACAGAATGTCCAGAAAGGCAAGATCCCCCTGACGGCTTTGTTGGAGAATGTTTTGAGTTGATACCCTTCCCCCGGTGATGGCGGCGGCGGCCCAAAAGTATGAAGCCGATGAGCAGTCTCCCTCCACATCGTAACTGCCTGCCTGGTAGCGTCCCGGCGCCTCCACCCTAAGATTTTCATCATCAAGCCAACGAGCCCTTGCGCCAAACTTAGACATCCCATCCAAGGTGACATCTACATAAGGCCTGGAGACCAGTCCCTGGACGGTGATCTCAACGGGTTGTGAAGCATAGGGTGCCGCCAAGAGAATTGCAGAGACAAACTGACTTGATCGGCTGGCATTCACCATGGTGCTGCCCCCTTTGAGACCGCTGCCCTTTATGCGTACAGGAGGATAGCCCCTTTCTTGCAGGCTTTCAACCATTCCCCCTAGTGGCTTCAAGGCGACCAGCAGTTCTTCTATGGGGCGCGAGTGCATTCGCTCATTGCCAACCAGGACAAACGATCCCCGGCCCAAGCAGGCCACTGCAGTTAGCAACCTCATAGAGGTACCAGCGTTTTCCAGATAGACGGGTTTTGATGGACAATTGAGGACTCCGCCCGTGCCAATTACTTCTATTGCCGGGGGTGAATGTTTGATCTGGGCCCCAAAACTTTCGAGGGCCAATGCAGTGTAGCGCGTGTCATCGCACCAAAGTCCGTGGCGCAGCCAACTTCTCCCTTCGGCAAGGGCGGCCATTATCAGGTAGCGATGGGTAACGCTTTTGGAACCTGGGATATTCACAGATACATCTAGATTATCAATTGTCTTTATCTTCTTCATTCTAGGTCTCAACAACTATGGCACAGGCTCGGCTCCAAAGGTATGAGCTATAGGGTTTCAGCTCCTGCTGCCTCCTCAAGCGCTCTCCGCATGACTTCAACAGGTGCCGCGTTGCCGGTCCAGATTTCAAACTGGGCAACACCTTGAAATAGAAGCATCTCAAGTCCGGAAACACAGCCGCATCCAGCCCTCTCAGCATCTTTAAGAAGTCTTGTTTTTAGAGGGCGATATACCATGTCCAAAACCACCATCCCATCTCTCAGCCACTGAGCTGGAACCAGACTCTGGTCCTGTGAGGCCGACATGCCCACGGTGGTAGCGTTCACCACAAGATCGACCTTTAGCTGATCCCAGGCTTGCCATGGCACAAAAGTGCAGTTCATTTCAGCTGCAAGCTTCTTTCCGCGTGCTTCACTTCGGTTCATGATAAAAACCTGGGTATCCTTACTTTGCAGCCCGTAAACAGCAGATCGAGCCGCGCCACCGGCCCCCAGAATCAGGCCGCGTTTACCCCCAAGCTCGGTGATCAGCTCCAACGGTTGAACAACTCCCAACCAGTCCGTATTTGTCCCATACAACCTGCCCTCTCGGGATAGAATTGTGTTGACTGCACCAATGGTGCGGCCTATCTCATCCACCTCGTCCAAATGCGGCACAATTTTTTCCTTGTGAGGAACCGTAATACTGGCTCCCAGAAAACCCAACTTTCTTATGGCAGATGCGGCTTTCCCTGCCTCATCCACCCGAAATGCCAGATAGGCCATGTTCAAACCGAGGTGGGAGAAGGCGGCATTGTGCATCTGGGGGCTTAGGCTGTGAGCAACCGGATTGCCGAAAATAGCCACGTATTCGGTCTTAGCGTCGATCATTTCAACAGCTCCAGAAGCCGTCGCATTTCTGCCAAAGTGAGCTGTCCTGGGGCAGCCTCAGCACCGCTTTCCAAAGCCGCGTAAGTGAAAGCTCCACCCATCAAAAGGCACGCCAATCTACTGATTCGACCCAGAGGCCCAAGACAGAAAGCCACCACCTCTATTCCCCGGTTTCTACCCCGTTTAATGAGATTCAACAATGAGATGTTATCCTCTATTCTTTGAGCCAGAGTGACCACCTTTACCACTCCGGTATTGGATGCGGCCATTTGGTCGAACAATGATTCTAGCTCCTTCTCTGCTGGAGTTTTCTCAAAATCATGATAACTGAGGATCACCCGCTCCCGCATAACCGACAGTTCCTCAGGCAATGGTTCCTCTGGGCGGAATTCCCAGTCTACATATGAGCTTCCACTGGTCGCAGCCCTAATTAGAAGTCTAAGTTGCTCCTGTCGAGTGCCTGGGAAATGACCCCCTTGCTCCACTGAACGGACCGTTGCTATTATCGGCAAAGGAGACTGCGGTAAAACGGTCTCTAGCTCCGGATCCCGGGTAACATCCAACCGCCACTCCAGTAAATCAGCACCCTCATCTCGCGCCCTGCGCATATTTTCGAGCACTCGATCAGCCGCTTCCACCATCACTGACACACAGATTTGGCTCAATTCTTTTTCCTTGAAGGAGGTTCGCCCTCGCCACTCGCCAGGCGTGACTGAATATCTCGAGAGGCGGCGAGAATTTCGCCGAAAATTTTCTTCACTGCACCCCAGGCCAGGGGACCTTGGTTCTGACTTGCCAGTCGCCGGAATATTGCTTGTTCCCTGTCTAAGTCCATGGCATCCCTGCCCGCTTTGTTTTTGAGGGCAGCAATCTCCTCAACCAAGAACATTCGTTGGTTAAGCAACCGAAGAATTTGATTGTCCAAATCATCTATCTCCTGGCGCAACTGCTTCAGATCAGACCTATCATTCTTGCTTTCACTCATTTTTCCCAAATGGTCTCCTCTACTTTGTGACCAAAGTGGCGTCCGGCGGACTCGAGAGCCACCAGCACCTCACTCCCCTTTTCCAAAGAAACCACAGAACGGGGCTCGCCATCTGGTGCAGTGAGCCGGATAGTTTCCGCATTCTGAACCAAGGTGGAGATTTCTCCAGTCTCGGTCTCTGCTGTGACCAGTAAAAGAGGTCGCCGCTCTATTTTCATGCGGCCGACTATAACTTCATGGGCCCGCCCCCTGTGATCTACGCACAAAACCGGATCCCCAGCCATCAATTCTGAGAGGTAGCGGGTCTTGCCGCCGGGCACCCTAATGTAGGCATGAACCGGACCCGCATTCACCCTGAAAGGACGTGGGGCCACATAGGGATTTTCCACACTTTCAGCGTGGATGAGAAAGAGTCCGCCACTACTGTTCCCCACGAGCATGCCCTGACCCTGATCCATGTGGGTGCAAGTATCCACACAGGCACGATCTCCTAAACCTGCCTGACGTAGGGTAATTATTCGCCCAGTGCTGAGCTGGATCTGTTCACCTTGCTCGCGAACCACGGCTAGCGTTTTTTTCAGTTCTAAAGAGTCAAGAGTCTCAATCAATATTCCGGCGACCCCTCGTTCTAGAACAGTGAGGGCACTCCTGGCTTCCTCACTGTTAGTCACCACCGTAAAAATATTGTCCGCCTGAGCCACTAGATTCTCAAGGGGTATTATCGTCCAGTCTGTAGTACGCACCACTACCGTAGCACTCTGGGCCAGCTTGAGGATCTCCTTTTCATCATCCTGGCTCTTGACTTCATAGAACACAACTTCTTGGTTTAGCTTTAGATCACCATCAGGGGCAATGGTGGCTATCCGTCCCAGTTCTTTTACTTTTTGATGGTATCCCTCCGGAACCATAACGGCTGCGGCTCCTCCCTCAAGAGCGGTTGTAACCAGCGACTTATTCCAGGGATCCACCTTTACCCAAGCTACTTTCATCCTGTTGATTTTCTCCTCTCAGATGCCAAAAGATTACTGTTGAGAAAAGCAGCGGCTTCTTCCACTGAGGCATTCTCATGAACTATCATGCTAATCGCCCCCACCATCCTTGTGGGGTCAGCATGCTGGAATATGTTCCGACCTATGGAAACGCCTTTGCCACCGGCATCCATAGCCCCCCTAACAACTTGAAGAATCTCTTTGTCCGACTCCATTTTTTCACCACCGGCGATGACCACCGGAACCGGACAGCCGAGGACCACTTCCCGGAAGGATTCCACACTGCCGCTATAAGATATCTTTACCAAGTCAGCACCCAGCTCTGCACCTAGCCGAGCAGCATGTTTCAGTACTTTAGGGTCGTACTCATTGGCTATCTTGTCGCCACGAGGATAGATCATTGCCAATAGAGGCATTCCCCATTCCCGGGCTCGGCGAGAAACCATGCCAAAATCATTTAGCATCTGCCGTTCCATATCATCGCCAATGTTTACATGTATGGATACAGCATCGGCACCCAAGCGCAAGGCCTCCTCCACACTGCAAACCATGGTCTTGGTGTTGGGATAGGGGGAAAGGGAAGTACTGGCAGAGAGATGAATGATTAGGCCAACGTCTTTACCACTCCGGCGATGACCTGCACCGACCATTCCCTTGTGTTCCACAATTGCATTTGCTCCGCCCCTGACAACTTTATCAATGGCATCTCTCAAATCTATGATGCCAGCGATGGGACCCGAGCTGACTCCATGATCCATGGGGACAATGACAGTTTTGCTGGTATTCCGGTCAATTATCCTTTCCATCCTAATGTGTTTGCCTATCATACGCAACTCCTTTTCCCAGTAAGGGTAAACTCGCCAATAAGGTGATTTAAAAATCCACGAACCTATTTAATCGAATAAGATTCAATAAAAAGGTAACCCCCCACATTTAAGGTATAAATTCAATAAACAGACCATTTCTCTCCCAAATAAAAAAGCCGCGGCTAGGGACTGCCGCGGCTTCAGTAACATTCTCATTAACTATTGGGTCAGCATGCGCGTACAGCCCCCTCTATCGCCATCACGGCGTAGTAGTAATAATAGCAAAAAAATGAGGAGTGCTGTCGCTTCATTGTTCTCTTTCAGCTTTGTTTGTGACTGAGTTCAGCAAGTTAGACTATACGTCCAGAAAAGTCAAGTTCCTTTTCACAGTGGTTCTTGACAATTTCCCATCCGTCATGAGAAGTTATCACACCTATTCTTGCATGGCCCATAACGCCCGTGGGCATTAACGTTCTAGGCTTACCTCCAGCCAAGGCATGAAGCTTGCATCCGAATTCCAGCCTGTACATTGGAAGAGGAGACCTACAATGAGTGAGGACATTGTAAAAAGAGTGATAGCGAGAGTTGAAGAAATGTCCCGATCAGGTGAGGTGTTCGAGGACAAAGACTTAGAGGAATTCGCCATTACCATACAACATCTTTTAAGTGAACGGACCCGCAGAGAGGAAATTCTCGCCGCTGCCGCCGCCTCTCTAGCCCTAGACGAATACAAGAAAGGTCTTGAGAATAAAGTTGAGTATGCCAAGGTTGGTGGTCTCAAAGAGAGGGAGGCAACGCTGCTGGAGATCTTGGACCAGATTGATAAAGAACTAGAAATGGCCGTTACCATGAAGATCCACGAACACACTTACCAAGAGAATATCGCTGATGAGCTCAAAAACGCCATATTGGAGCATCTTGCGCCCACCATGGGGCGAGGAAAATGGCATGCCCGGGAACAGGAAGCTTTAATGCAAATTGTATCAAAAGCCCTAAAAGGGTACCTGGTGGTTAAAGCCTAAATCACTCCAGAATCAACATGTTTAACTGAGTAACTCTTTTCTCTTTTCATTTCAGTCCGCGAAAAAAGTCCCCCACCGCCTGGATCCCCTGGGCATTAAGTATTCTCAAGGCCTGGCTTCCCACTACGGCAACCTCTGCTTTACCCCGGAGAAACTGGACGTCCTCTTTCGAGCTCACCCCAAAGCCGAGAGCCAGTGGTAGCTGAGTCGCTCTTTTACATTGGTTTAGAAATTCAGTCATCTCATCAGAAAAATCAGTATCCAAGCCGGTTACCCCTTTCCGAGCAACGCAGTAGAAAAACCCCCGGCCGAAACGGGCCAGGTGATTGATCCTTTCGGGAGAGGAGGTAGGTGCAAGAATGAATATGGGATCTATATTATTTGCCGCGGCAGCAGCCATATATGACTCCCCCTCCTCAGGGGGCAAATCGGGAACAATTGTGCCTCGAATACCCGCTTCTCTGGCCTCAGCAAAAAAACGTTCTTCTCCTCTTTTGAAAAGAATATTGTAGTAAGTCATGAACAGAAAAGGAATGTCGAAGGCGGAAGTAACCTTTTGGGCGAATTTAAAGCAATCATCCACCCTAATGGAATCTGCGATGGCAGCCTGATTCGCCTGCAAGATCACCGGGCCATCGGCAATCGGCTCGGAGAAGGGAATCTGCAGCTCGATAAGATCTACACCCGCTTCAACTATTGTTCGCACCAGCTCAAAGCTGTCCTCAATGCTAGGATAACCCACTACGATGTGGGCCATGAGCAGAATATCTTTTTCCCTCAGCCTCTTCCGAATGTAGTCCTCAAGCACGGTACTCCTCCGCTTTCGTTACAATAAAAGACTTCCACGCTGCATCTCCGAGAGCGTCGGCGATGGTAAAAATATCCTTATCCCCTCTTCCTGAGAGATTCACTATGATCACATCATCTCGACTCATCTCCCCTGCTTCTCTAAAGGCTCCGGCCAGAGCATGAGCTGACTCCAGGGCGGGAATTATGCCCTCTTTTTTCATTACCAGCCTGGTTGCCTCGAGCACTTCTGCGTCTGTTGCAGCCTCAAAACGTATCCTACCCTCTTCATGATAGGCAGATAGGATGGGTGACACCCCGATGTAATCCAGTCCTGCCGCCACACTGTGGGTTTCCAGCATTTGACCGTCATCGTCCTGTAGAAAGTAGGTCTTGTAACCCTGGGCCACGCCCACACTGCCGCGGCCGGAAGCCAAGCGGGTTGCGTGCTTGTCGCTTTGCAACCCCTCACCGCCAGCTTCGACACCTACAAGTTCAACCTCCGAGTTGTCAAAAAAACCATTGAATATCCCCAAGGCATTGGAACCACCGCCCACACAGGCATACACTCGACTCGGAGACCGCCCCGCCTGCTGGAGTATTTGGTCTCGCACCTCCATCCCCACAATGGATTGAAAATAGGACACCATCTCCGGAAATGGATGAGGCCCGCAGGCTGTACCCAAAACATAGTGGGTGGTATCCATGTTTGCGGACCAATCGCGTAGGGCTTCATTTATGGCGTCCTTCAATATCCTGGCTCCGTCCTTCACTGGAACGACTCTGGCACCTAGCTGTTCCATCCAAAAAACATTTGGCCTTTGGCGTGCCACGTCCACTTCACCCATATAAATAGTGCACGAATAACCGAATTTGGCCGCCATAGTTGCTGTGGCTACCCCGTGTTGGCCCGCCCCAGTCTCCGCAATCACTCGGCTCTTGCCCATTCTACCCACTATCAGTCCCTGCCCTATGACGTTATTTAGCTTATGGGCGCCGGTGTGATTCAGATCCTCCCTTTTCAGGTAAATCTGGGGGCCACCCAAATGACGGCTCAAATTCTCCGCATAAGTCAGGGGTGTGGGTCGACACGAATAGGTTGACATGAGTCTTTGATAAGTCGACCAGAAATCAGGGTCCTTTTTGGCCCCGCTAAAGGCAACCTGTAATTGTTCGAGGGTAGCACTGAGAATCTCCGGAATGAATGCACCGCCAAAACGTCCATAGTAGCCAGGTCTTTCCATAATCGCTCCTCTATATGTTCTACAGGAGTTTTTCCATTTTCTCCTTTTGGATTTACCCATTTACCATGACAACTATCTGGTATTGCCAGAGCGAACTACTCGGTAAACCAGCATAGTCGCTGCCATTCATGCACTACCTTTGAACCGGTTGGACTATCCGCGTGCCGATGCAAATGGTGGTCCTCGTAATCAGCTGAGGCTTCGCACCGGTTGCTCCGATGCTGTTTACCTCGCAGCTCACTCTGGCCTTCCTTGTGACTGCTTGCTGCTTGACGAGGTATTCTGGTGTTTCTTCTGAGTGACTGGCGAAAGGCCAACATTTTTGGGGAAACTCCTGTCTATATGTTCGAAGCTTGACGTACTTCTGCTATAAAGTGCATTATTTTCTTATGATCCTTGACCCCAGGGCTGTGCTCCAAACCGCTGCTGGCGTCCACACCGTAGGGTCTAGCGCTACTGATGGCAGCGGCTACATTCGCCGGATTTAGGCCACCTGCCAGAATGATTCGCCCATATTTTCCGGCCTCAGCAGCCCATTCCCAATTAAAGGTCATTCCGGTGCCACCCAGCTTGCCCTCTAAGTAAGTGTCCAGCAGCAGAGCGTGGACAACACCATCATATTTTGCCAGTCTCTTTAGGTCCTGGCGGTTTCTCAGCCGTACCGCCTTTATCACCCGGTGATCGAAACTTTCACAATAGTCAGCGGGCTCACTTCCATGGAACTGGAGAATATCCAAACCGCACATCTCAGCTACAGAAGATACTTCCCCGGGATCTTGGTCAACAAAAACACCCACCGTTTGAACCAGGGGTGGAAGAACTTTTATAATCTCTCGAGCCTTTTCCGGTGAAATGCGCCTTGGACTAGGAGCAAAAATGAAACCAAGGGCGTCGGCGCCAAATCGAGCTGCAGCCAACGCGTCTTCCGCATTGGTGATACCGCAGATCTTAATGCGTACGGTCATGCAATTTACCCGCTCTTTATATCTTGGCAGATGTGGGATAATACCTGGTTATAGTTGTTTGAATAGACCATCTCAAATCTCACATCGCAAATCTAGAAACTCCTACCCAATAATTCCCTCAGCTTCTGGCCTGGGTCTTCAGCCCGCATAAGACTTGTCCCCACAAGTACTGCGTCAACACCGGCTGCCGCCAGAGACTGTAGATCACTCCGCGTCTGAATGCCACTCTCACTCACTACTAGCAGGTTTGAAGGAATGCGGGGACGAAGCCTGAGGGTAGTGCCCAGGGATACTTGGAAGGTCCGCAGATCTCGATTGTTGATCCCGATGAGCCGGGCCTCCGTCTCCAGCACCCGAGACAATTCCTCTTCATCATGTACCTCAACCAGGCAAGCCATATCCAATTGACTGGCCATGGCCAACAGTTCCTTCAGGGTGTTTTGCTGCAAAATTGCTGCAATTAATAGCAGTCCGTCGGCTCCAGCAGCCCGGGCAGTAAGAACCTGTATGGGATCTATGATGAAGTCTTTACAAAGAATGGGCAAAGAAACTGCCCCCCTCGCCTCCTCCAGGTATTCTAATCGGCCCTGAAAGAAATCTTCTTCAGTAATCACCGAAATGGCAGCAGCCCCCGCTTTCTCATAACTGGCGGCAACTTTATTTACCACAAGACCGGGGCGAATTTGCCCAGCCGAAGGCGAAGCTTTCTTGATTTCGGCTATTACAGCCGGCTTTTCACCATACTTCAGGGCAGCGAAAAAGTCGCGTGTCTTGGGGGCCGCAACCACAGACTGTTCTAATTCTTTTTGGACTGACCTTTTTTTAAGCTCAGCTAGTCGTTCTTTCTTGCGTGCGACAATGTCGTCCAAAATCATGAGAATTTATCCCTTGCTAGGCCTTCAAAGGAACCGATGACGGCGAAGAGTCCTCAGCACAAAGCTTCGGAGTTAAGTAGACAGGAGCCAGAAGTCAGAATTCAGGGCTTCGAATTTCGAAATTCAACTGATTATTCTGAGTTGCGTTGCGTCCTTCGTGTTTTTGAAATCCGCAATCCGAAACAGTCTAGCTCCATGCTCCATGCCATGCGCCCTATCGGTTGGTTATTTCCTTGAGCGCTTCCAGCTTTTTCATGGCCGCTCCAGAATCTATAGCCTCCGCGGCCTGCTTAATACCCTCGTTGAAATCGTCGGCCTGCCCGGCAGCAACCAAAGCAGCAGCAGCATTGAGCAGCACAATGTCTCTTCGAGCTCCCGATTCACCCTGGAGCACAGCCAGAACTATCTGGGCATTTTCATCAGCGTTGCCCCCCTTGATCTCATCAATAGTTGCCCGGGGCAGACCAAAATCTTCAGGTTCAATAGTGTAGGTTGACACCTGACCATTTTTTAGCTCGCTCACAAAGGTGCGGCCAGTAATGCTGATTTCATCGAGACTATCCTCGCCATGAACCACAAAGGCACTTCGGGAGCCCAGCCTGTTCAAGACCTCGGCAAGAACTGGTGTAAGCTTTTTATCGTAGACGCCTAATACTTGGACATTTGCTCCTGCGGGATTTGTAAGGGGACCGAGAATGTTAAAGATACTTCTGATGCCGATCTCTTTTCTAGGTCCGATGGCGTACTTCATTGCCCCGTGCAGTGCTGGTGCAAAAAGAAAGCCGATACCCACCCTACTGAGGCACTCCTCCACCACTGCGGGGGATACATCTAATTTCACCCCCAAATTCTCAATGACATCGGCGCTACCGCAGAGGCTCGATACCGAGCGATTTCCGTGCTTGGCCACCCGCAAGCCACACCCAGCCACGACAAAGGCGGTGGTGGTGGAAACATTAAATGTGTTGGTGCCGTCACCACCAGTCCCGCAGGTATCGACAATGGTCTCCAAATCCAGGTTAATATCGTCCCGGTCCATGCTCACCATGGAGGTATCCACAGCGATTCTGGTAGCTTTTCTTCGCATAACCCGGGCGGCTCCGGCAATTTCCTCGATGCTCTCACCTTTGAGCCTGAGGGCGGTTATGAAGGCGCCTATTTGGGCTGGTGTTGCCTCGCCGCTCATGATCACATCCATGGCGGCTTCCATTTCTTCTTGGCCCAGATCCTTGCCATCTACTACTTTCTGGATGGCTGTCTTAAGCATGATTTCCTCCTTTGGTGGTCCTCTGTGGTCTAACCCCATCAGGTCCGCAAAATTCAACACCTCAAAGATTCAGGAAATTTTTTAATATATTCATACCCTCATTGGTTAAAATCGATTCTGGGTGGAACTGAATTCCCTCCACCGGATATTCTCGATGCCGCAAACCCATAATTTCACCGTCCTCCGCCTCCGCTGAAATCTCCAGACAATCAGGCAGACTCTTACGTTCAACAGCCAGAGAATGATAACGGGTAGCAGTGAAAGGGTCGGGCAAATCATGAAAAATTGTTTTGCCGTCATGGGAGATTTCTGAAGTCTTCCCATGCATGAGTAGAGCGGCGTGTACCACTCGACCTCCAAAAGATGCCCCAATGGCCTGGTGTCCTAAACAGACGCCGAGGATGGGCATCTTTCGATGAAACCTCTCGACTATTGGTATGGTTATTCCCGCAGACTGAGGAGTGCCTGGGCCAGGTGAAATCACAATTCGCTCTGGCCTCATCTTTTCGATTTCATCCAGGGTGATTTTGTCGTTCCGTTTTACTACAACTTCAGACCCCAACACTCCCAAGTATTGGACCAGGTTGTAAGTGAATGAGTCGTAGTTATCAATCATGAGTATCACGAGAAAGTCCTCCTTAACTGATTGCAGATTGAAGATTGAAGAATTCTGAGATTTGCCGAATCATAACTGCCTCAATCCGAAATCTGAAATCATCATTACACCAGGCCATTGTTAGCCATCTCCAAAGCTCTAACCAGCGCTTCACCTTTGGCCACCGTCTCTTCGTACTCAGACTGTGGAACTGAATCGGCCACGATTCCTGCGCCCACCTGAAGGTAAACCCTGCCGTTGCGTACAAGCATTGTTCGAATGGTGATGCAAAAGTCCATATTGCCGGAAAAGGAAAAATATCCCACTGCCCCGGCGTAGAGTCCCCGGCGACTGGGCTCCAGTTCATCAATTATTTCCATTGCCCTAACCTTGGGAGCACCAGAAACGGTACCGGCTGGAAACGAGGCGCGCAGGACATCAAACATATCTAGCCCAGGTGCTAGATCCCCTTCCACGTGAGAGACCAAATGCATTACATGGGAGTAGTATTCCACCACCATGAGGTCAGTCACCTCCACCGTGCCAACGGTGGCCACCCGGCCAACATCGTTGCGGCCCAGGTCCACTAGCATGACATGTTCAGCCCGTTCCTTTGGATCAGCCAGCAATTCTTGCTCCAGCCGGCGATCTTCACTACTGTTCTTGCCCCTGGGTCGAGTCCCGGCAATGGGTCGCAGAGCAACTCTGCCGTTTTCCAACCGCACCAAGACCTCTGGTGAGGCACCAATAACTACATCTCCGTCAAAATCAAGGTAATACATATAAGGCGATGGATTTATTCGCCTGAGTGCCCTATAGATATCAAAGGGTTCAGAAACCAGATCAGTGTCAAAACGCTGACTGAGCACCACTTGTATAGCCTCGCCGTCTTGAATGTATTGTTTTGCTCTCTTGACCATTCCCTCGAACCTATCCCGTTCCATATTCGGCCTCAGTGCCAGTTCCTGCCTGGACTTTTCTGCAGGCTTTGGAGGGGGCCCCGGCTCTCTAAGTAATCTTAGAGTCTCATCTATTTGAGCAACGGCCTGATCATAAGCGGTAGCATGGTTTACGTATTCGGGCACATAGATGTTTGCCACTACCTTGATGGTCTGCGTCAAGTTGTCGTAGATCATTACTTGCTCTGGCATCATGAAGGCCGCGTCCGGCATGCCTACCTCGTCTGGTTTAGAGGTGGGCAGGTGTTCAATGAAACGAACGATGTCATAGCTCAAGTAACCAACCAAGCCACCAAAAAACCTGGGCAGTCCTTCCACGGGCACAGCCCGGAAGGTTGACATAAGATTCTTTAGGTAATTGAGAGGCGATGCTTTGAATTTGCCGCATTGCTCACCATTTCGAGTTAGTTCGATGTTATCACCTCGAGCCTTGACCAACAGCCTTGGGCGATGACCAATGAAGCTGTAGCGACCCCAGCGTTCTCCTCCCTCTACACTTTCCAACAAGAATGATTCCGGCCCTCTAGCAACTTTTTTAAATATACTTATAGGCGTATCCGTATCTGCGGTGACTTCGCGGAAAACTGGAATGATATTCCCTTGCTGAGCCAACCTGAGGAATTCGTCTTTACTAGGGTGGTACACGGCAACCTCCATTTGATCTTCGCCTCAGAGTCAATAGAAAAAAGGCCGTGAGGATTTTCAGTTCCCACGGCCTTCAACAAAAAGAAAAAGCCGTGGGCAAGGAGTTTACCCACGGCTCAGAAGTACTATTGGATGCTACTCACCTGGCAGTGGATAAACTCCTCCACAGATGCACCACCACCAGTACCAGTTGCAGAGATAATTTTGTCTATTTAAGTTTTCCTTCATAATTTTTCCTTATTCAAGGACTTTAAAAAACAGTAGCAACCTTTGTCAAGGAAAAATTTTATGGTTATTCCCTCCGCCTTGGCTACCTTAAATTTTTTATACGAATGTACCAAATTAAATACTTCTTTGCAGTTTGTAGGTGTAATGCCTTGACTCCTCCCTACTTTTTCTATAAAAAATAAGCTCGCTTTGCGAAGTCATCTATATTATCTGGAGCGGTAATATGGCGAAACAAAAGAAGCACGAGCGGAAAAGAGAGCTAGAGAGACGTCGAAGAAGACGAAAGAAAAGATTAAAACTGCGAGCTAAAGGTCTATTGCCGCCTGTGGAGGAGCCCAAGAAGAAAGCTGCTCCCAAGGACTAAGCTTGGTGATAGTCTAATTCTCTGCCCCCCAAACTAGACAAATCTCAACCACATCCACTGATAGTGACTATTTTTTGAATAGAAGATAGCCAACATCCATCTATTGTCTTTCCCCTGTCCAGAACCCGTCACCCCAGCATTCTCGGTCTTCTTTAGGGGCCTGGCATTGTAATTGCATAGTTTTCAAGCGAACTACCAGGCCAGGAGACAGTCATGAAGCAGAAAACTTTGCTCCTTTTCCAGCTTTTGCTGGCGGTTTTCTCTATTTATTCAGTCCTCAAATACAGTGGCAATCAGCGTATGATCATCCCTCTTACCTGCCTTGTTGCCATGTTTTTGGTGGGGAAAGTAGAAACTGCTGTCAGCGAAAAGGAGAAGAGGAAAGAGGACGAAAAGGCAAAAAGAAGAAAGGGTACTGAAGAAAAGTCGACGTTCAAGCCCGTCGATTGCCTGCTAAAGAGCAAGAATGTGCTGCTGCTGACCGATGCAATTCACTACCTTTTGAATGAGCTAGGCCTAAAAGTCTCCCGGTCTCCAGAGCAGAGTTTTATTGACCGCTTGATCAGAACGGATGACGACCACCAAGTAACATTTGGTCTGAAAGTGCTTGGTGACGTTGGAGAACTGAGTGAGAATTGGGACAGTTGGGAGGAAGTTACTGATTTTGATATGGGGAAAGGTGGCAATAGACGCCTTGTTCTTATTAGCAGCAATACTACTGAAGAGGAAGATGACGGTAAGCCAAAATTCAGTGACTTCCCAGCTAATATTCAGAGCCTGCTTTCTTCCAAAAATATAGTTGCTATGACCACTCTCACCTTTTACAAGATTTATCTTCTTTGCCAGAAAAAGAGTGTTAAACCCGGAGCAATTTTTGACCTTATTCACCGTCACCCCGGCGGTGTTTTTCGCTTGGAGCAATATATGAAGGGTTCCAAACAAGCCGCTTGAGCCCTTTTTTTGCAGTCAACTCTCCAACGTCACACCACCCAACGCCCGCAGCTTGTTGTCAAAAAAGCCATTACCATTTAGTCATCTGTCATTTTAATTTTACGCATAGGGCATAGGGCATGGAGCATAGTGTAAAAAGTCAGGAGATAGGAGCCGTTAGACAGGCGGTAAGGACAGATCGCTCGGGTGATTCTCCTTGATTCTGTATTCTAACTCCTGACTTCTGAATTCTGACTCCTGATTACGTAGTGCTTAGTGCCTAGTGCTTAGTGAGATTTGTGGTATATTCTTCAGAATCGCTGAAGCGCTAATGAGATAGAAAATCGGAGCTCTGGTGAATCTCCCTACTCTGGATTGGATAATCATTATAGCCTACCTAGTCGCTAGTCTGACAGTCGGCTTTTACTTCTCCAAGAGAGCCCTGCGGAGCGTAAACGACTACTTCGTCTCAGGCCGTGTCCTCCCTTGGTGGCTGGCTGGCATGTCCATGATTGCCTCCGCTTTCGCCATAGACACGCCCTTGGGCATCACCGGTCTGGTAGCCAAGGACGGTATCCCAGGTGTATGGTATGCCTGGTCTTTTGTGCTGGGGGGCGCTGGCGCTCTGGGAGCCTTCATCTTTGCTGCCTTGCTGAGACGTTCTGAAATCATTACAACGGCTGAACTCATAGAGCTTCGCTATGACGGCCCCTCTGCCGCTTTTCTGAGAGGTTTTAAGGGTGTCTACTTCGGTATATTTGCCAATGCTGTCACTCTAGGCTGGATCATTAAGGCTGTTTGGACAATCAGTGGGGTGGTAGCTCCCACAATTGACCGTCATCTTCTCTTGGGTGCCATACTCCTGGTCACCCTTGCCTATACAGCAGCCTCAGGGCTTTGGGGCATCGCGGCAACAGATCTCATTCAGTTTTTGATCGGCTCCCTAGGTTCCATTACCATGGCAGTGCTTGCTTGGAATCATATCGGTGGCATGGGAAATATCATTGAAGGCTTCGTCAACCGATATGGAGCTGGATCCGCTGCTGAGAGACTCAGCTTCTTTCCAACTGTAGGCACGCCTTTTTTCGTAACATTTCTGGTCTTCATAACCTTGAAATGGTGGGGCAATCCGCCCCCGGCAATCACTCAAAGAATTATTTCCGCGAAAAACGAAAAACACGCCTCCTTCTCAACCATGTTTTTTGCAGTGGTTGCCTTTGGCCTCAATTACTGGCCCATGATCTTGGTGGCAATGGTTTCCCTTATTGTCTATCCAGATCTAGAGGTTCCCGAGGCAGGCTATGCTATGCTGATCCTGAAGCTACTCCCCTCTGGGCTCCTAGGACTCGTGCTAGCCTCTTTGATGGCGGCCTTTATGTCTACCGTAGATACCCACATAAACTTTGGCGCTGCCTACATGGTTAATGACCTCTATCGCCGTTTTATTATGAAAAAGGCTTCAGAAAAACATTACGTCCGTGCTTCTCAGATCAGCACAGTCTTTATGCTGCTATTTGCTGTGGTGATTGCCTATAATCTCGATTCGGTAAGTGATGCCTGGTATTACATATCTATGCTGACAGCGGGTTACGGTATCGTCATAGTGGTTCGCTGGTTTTGGTGGCGGGTAAACGCTTGGGCAGAGATTGCAGCACTTGCGAGCTCAGGGGTGGGCAGCACTCTCCTGTCGCCTAAATTTGCTAAAGCTGTGGGTTATTGGGACCATATTCCCCACTGGGACTGGCAGTACAGATTTCTCATGGTGGTGGCTTTCTGTACTGCTACCTGGGTGTCAGTCTGCTTTTTGACCAAACCCTCAGCAGAAGATCATTTGAAAAAATTCTGCGCTAAGGTAAAGCCTTTTCCTACCCTTTGGGGGCCTATCTACAAGAAAAATCCCGAGCTGGATTGGAATCCCCATTTCACCAGATCATGTCTAAACTGGGTACTCGGTGCTGCCACTGTCTATTGTTTTTGTTTTGGCACTGGCCACCTTTTGTTCTTGAATTTCACCTATGGCTTTTCGCTCCTCGCTTTAGCCTCTGTTCTGGCAATAATCATTTTGATAATTTGGAAAAATTAACTAGTGAGCCTGCGGGAACTTGCTCTTTTGCATGTCATTCTGGGGAGTCCTACGCAAGGGGGATGACGAAGAACATCTCGCTTGGAGGGAAGGCAAGCTAGATCTCTCTATTTGTCGCCTCGGACGAAGTACACGTAGATATTTACTCCAGCAATCAGGACAAAGCCGAGACAAAAAACCAGCAGTTTATCAGCCTCAAAATCCAGGGCATTAGTACCCTCTACGGTCATCTGAAAAAGGAGAAGAAAAGCTGGGGCAGATAGAAAGGTAACTAATGCTTTTTCCATTCCCCGGATTATGAAAATAATACAGCAGCACACCATAAAACCGATGAAGTAGGGATTTTTTATCACGGTCAGCATGTCAATTGAGGCAAGGATCTCATTGAGGCCCCTAAAATCCAGGTCTATGATAGCTGACACAATTTCTGACAACATGGTTGAGCAACTCCCTTGCTTTAAGCCACGCTCGTATAATAACTTGCTTTATTATACAGCATGTAGTTAGCAACTCCTATGCCATAAGTTGCACCTGCAATCAGACAAAAAGATTTTCACCCCCTTCTCCGCTTCAAGATTCAGACCTGATATTTCAGCAAACAGTTGCTGCGCCATCGGATAAACCACCCTACCTTGTATCGTCCCTGTCCTTCAGGGATCCAGCCATATGTTCTATTTCTTGCTCCCGCTGTTAGGAGTCAATTAGCTAATGTAAGTTATTAGCTATATAATAAAAAAACAAATTATAACAAGTAATTAAAAATATACAGGATTAGCTATACCTTAAGACTTAATGAGTTCTAAGTGTGGATAATGCCACTAATTTAGGCGATGGATAATCTCTGGCTGTTCAAATAGTTTGGCAGGAATTTTTATTGATTTGCTGACTTTTCGCACTCAGACGTCCGGTATGTCCTCATCCGGGCCAAATCGAAGGCATAATCATAAATGTGAAGTCCCTTGGAAGCCACAATCATTTCGCCGTCTTCAACACCAATCTCACTGGCCATGTATTCTTTCAAGAGCTGAATCCCGCCTAAATTTGCCGGATATCCGTTCCAGGCATCCCAGGAGCGGAAATAGACAAAAAAATGAATTCGGTTATCTTGAATGCGTGTATCAATCTGACGCAAGCATGGTGGATCTTCCAGGGTCAGGTCCGTGGGCATTCCTACGGTCATCACCATCTGATTATTGCGAAACCCGTGAAGCTTGTAAGTATCTATAACAGTCTGGATCTGATCAATTCCCATCCCCCCAGCTAATCGTTCGCCATAGGTGTAATCCTCATCGGGCTCTTTGTGAGGGGTCATAAGATATGGCAAGTAATCGTCAAGATAGTCGTCCGCCACTGGATTGGGAATGCCTAAATGGGCAGGGATATCTGGTAAAAGTGGCCTCACGCCGGGATGTTTAATGTGAACTGTTACATAATCCAGCTCCAAGCGTTTTTGTCCTGCATAGGAACCACGATCAATCACAAACTCCCGCCCGTGGTCTAGCAAGTTCCAAATAATCTGAAACCAGGAATCTGGAAGTGTGGTGGCCTCAATATAGACAGGATTCAGTGATACTTTCGCCATCCCCTTCTCCCTCTCAGCTAGGTTCAGCCCGGACTTGAACTTAATCTAACTGTACTGCAGCACCATAGCACGAGGCAAGCTCACAAAGCCCAAAAACCCCGATTGGAGCCCCTTATATAGGGCCTTAAGAAACGGTCTCGAGTCTTGAGCCTTCCTCGTGGGGTATTTCTGCTCCCCGAACGGAGACCTTAACTGTGTCTACTGGAATCTTTTTACCGCTGGCTTCCAGTGCCTTGTTTACCACGTGCAATAGGCCTCCACAGCAGGGAACCTCCATGTAGCCTATGGTGATCGATTTAATGTCATTGTTGGCAAATATTTGGCCCAACTTTTCCACATAAAATTTGCTATCATCCAGCTTGGGGCACCCGATTGCCAGTATCTTACCGCGAAGCAAGCGCTGATGAAAAGTTCCCATGGCAAATGGAACGCAGTCTGCGGCTATCAGCAGCTCTGCCCCATTGAAAAATGGAGCATTCACCGGCAGCAAGTGGATTTGAACAGGCCAATTTCTCAGTTCCGAGGTTTGGCCGCCTAGGTCCTGCGCTGGTGGAGCAGAAGCCTGTGACTGGAAATGTATCAGCTTTGCCCCAGGGCAGCCGACTTCGACCTCTTTGGGCAACTCTTGTGTCTCTTTTTCCCGCAGCCTTTTGACGTGTTCTTCTGTAGCCTCTTCGTCAAATGGGTCTGACTCCTTCATCACAATTTCCAGGGCTCCTTGTGGACATTCACCTATGCAGGCACCCAGGCCGTCACAATATATATCTTTTATAATTTTGGCCTTGCCATCCCGGATTTCGAGAGCCCCTTCAGCGCAGGAAATAACACATAACCCGCAACCATCACATTTATCTTCATCTATCTCTACGATGTTTCTCAATGCCATCTTGCACCTCCGCTCTTTTTTGACTGTTGTCCGCAATGATAATACCCCTTGGGCAGCGGTGCTTTGATCTAAGTCAAATAGCGGAGCTTTAACAAATTTTTTCTCTAGACAAAAAAAGCTAACATGGAATTACAGGTCTGGCAATCATAAAAGTCGGAGTTTTGGGATCGGAATTCGAGCAAACCCGGCGAGTGTATTGCGAGCTCTGTCTACAAAAAAAAGAAACATTTGACGATGGTTTAATGTCACTCCCGCTAAAACCCTTTAAAAATTTACGGTGGATCATTATAATGGCCTATGAGCGGAATACTTCAGAAAAATGGCTTCTACATTCCGCGAGTTTGGAGTGATCGCGGAGAGTGAAGCATGACAGGAGAGACCATGGTTACCATCAGCGAAGTTTACCTAAAAAGTGACCGCAGTTCTGGCAACATGGTGGTGCTTAAAGAGACAGAAGAAGACCACCATCATTTCGTCATGTTTGTGGGTGATTCGGAATTCGCGGCCATTGCTAAAGAAAAAGGTCTAGTGGAACCAAAGAGGCCTTTGACTCATGACCTCTACTTGCAAATCAGCGACAACCTCCCGGTGGAGTTTCTACGAATAGAGATATATGACATGAAAGAAAATACTTACTTCGCCAACGTTTTCTTTCGTGCCAATGGGCAAGAGCATACGGTGGACTGCCGGCCCAGTGATGCTGTGGCACTCGCCTTAAACAGAAAGATACCTATCTTGGTCAATAAGAAGCTGTTCCGCCGGGAACTTACTGCGGAAGAGATCAAAGAGTATGAGGAGATTTGTAAGACGGTGAAATTCTAGTTTGGCCGATTTATGCCAAACCTTTGGGATTCTTGTTACTATCTCTATGTAGAGGAACTGTTAAGAAAATAAATCGCTGACTAATCTGCAGCCTGCTCACCAGATTTAACAATTTTTTCGGTTGCCTCTGCAAGGGCCACAAAGGCTCTGATCACATCGAAGTGCTGCATAATTAATTTTATATGGTGTTCCACCAGCTCCCCTTTGCTCACCTTTTCCAGTTCAGCCTTTATTTCCTCGGGCCTCAACTCTTGCTGGCTAATTTTTTTTAGCTCCGGCAGTATCTGTTCAAAGGCACGCAAAGTGGTCATCGGATCTCCGGTTTGGCCCATCTCCAGCTCCTCTTTTATTTGTACTCCCTTTGGCTTTCTTCTCGAGATTTCCCTTTCCTCTCGAGTCCCCCTACGCCTGGCGACCCAAAAAAGCAGTTTGTACTTTGGCTCAACCCTTGGGAAGTCTAATCTGTCAATACCTTCCATAGCCTCGTCGGGGCCTGTCCCGACGTGGTCGAGCTTTATCGACCTTCATCGTTCGTCCCATAAAAACGGAACCATTCAGTGCTTCTATTGCTTTTTCCGCTTCAGCAATATCAGACATCTCTACGAAGCCAAAACCTCTCCTCTCAATGACCTTAACTTCTTTGACCAGGCCATAATCGGCGAATAGTTTTTCCAACTCATTACTGGTCACCGAGTAATTGAGATTGCCAACATAGAGTTTGCTGCCTTCCATCAACGTCTCCTTTTTGTGGGCATAAATACCCTAAGCAACTCTCACCCTTCTTACCAGTATGACCTTCTACGTCGCCGCTTATTCAACCGCCTCAACGCCTTCTGGTGTTTCAGTCTGTCTCTTTCACCCTTACTTAAATGATAACGATGTCTTTTGATAGAAGGCCCAACGTTTCTCTGAAAGTCTTTCTTGAGTCGCTTTAACCTTTGCTCAAAACTACTCAAGTTTAGCCGCCTCTCTTTTTAGTAATAGTCAAGAAAAAATTCTTGATCGTTCAAACCAAAGGAATTTACTCACAGTTTGTAGAAAAGACTCTTTTCTTATAATCGACCCCGTGGAACAAAACATTTATTGCTGTCTATTGATGTTTCGAACACCCTGCTGGTTGCTAACGCGGCCTCCGGAAAACAGTATTTCCCTGCCATTTCTCTTAAACCAGCATTTTTTGAAATGATGGGGGTTCTGGAGGTGCAGCGACAGAGAGGGTGAGTCGAGCCGTGGAAGCATTCCAAAAAAGTGGTAGGCAGAGGTGACGAAATGCCAATTCAGTCAAAACTGCTGGGGGTAAACAGTTAGACAGAATATCCTAGGGACAGGAATGCACTCTTAAAGGGAATTCTTCCCCACAATCCATGACTGCACTGAGCTTATTTTCACGGTGAACATAGCAGCAATTCCTTTGATAATCAACCGGCAATTAAGGAAACTAGCTTGAAGAGGACTCTGGCTCTTGTGTACGAAAGACTCGAATCCAGGTAAGGGAGTTTTCAAACATTTCCTCCACTTGGAATCGAAATGTTTCCCATTTTACCTCTTCTTTTAATTCGGGTAACCGGCCGAAGAGAGTCAAGACCAGCCCGGCAAGGGTCTGGTATCCGTTTTCTGGCAAATTCCATTTTAACCATTTGTTCAAGTCACGAATTGAAATGCTAGCGTCAATTAGAAATGATCCATCCTGCTGAGGCTGGATCTTTCGAAGAAACCTATCATGTTCATCTTGGATTTCGCCTACTATCTCTTCAAGGATGTCCTCCAGCGTTACGATCCCCACAACCTCACCGTATTCATCAACCACAAATGCCAAGTGAGTCCTAGTCTTTTGAAAATCCACCAGTTGCTGTCGCACCGACTTCACCTCCGGCACATAGCTCGCCTTACGCATGATTTTTCGGAGAGAAAACTCACCTAACGAGCCGGACCACTTCAGCAGGTCCCTGATGTGGACAAAGCCGGCCACCTCACCCCTGTCCTCTTTATATATAGGGTACCTAGAAAACTCACTGTTCTTCATCCCAGCCAGTACCTGGTCGTAGGGCGTGTTCATTTCGAAGGCAACCATATCCCGAGTGGGTATCATCACCGACTCAACTGAAATGGTATCCAGGGCAAGAACTGCCTGAAGCATTTCTTCTTCCCTTTTTTTCAAGATCCCTTCTTCAGCGCCCACCTTGATAATTGCCTCGATTTCCTCTATACCTGCAAAAGCCCCAGGTCCTGGCTTCTCCAGTCGCGCCAGAACAATGAGCATGTTGCTCACTGCCGAAAGCACCCGGACCAGGGGATACAGCACCTTGATGAGACCATAAATGGGCTGAACAATTAAAATGGCCGTCTGCTCCGGATAGTAGGCTGCAATAGTCTTGGGAGTGATTTCCGAAAACACCAGGATAATCAGAGTCATAATCAGGGTGGCCCAGATCACTCCCCCCTCACCCACCAGACTTATGGCCATCCAAGTGGCAAGAGCCGAAGCCGCCACATTGACCAGGTTGTTCCCCAGCAGGATAGTACCAATAAATTTCTCAGGTTCCCTCAGGGTCTTTTCTACCAGACGGGCTCGTCTTCTTTTCCTGCTGAGGTGACGAATGCGCCATCGATCAACGGCCATTAGAGCGGTCTCCGAACCTGAAAAAAAGGCTGAGCAGAGAATCAGAAAAACGAGTCCCAGCAGAACAAAAGGCCAGGCTGCCAAATTCATAACCTCTCCTTTACTTTATTACTTCAACACTCCAAGGGCAAAACGGCCCTAAAATACGCCATACAGGAGCTCGCTTGCTTCCACGGTCACACTTTGTTATATACAAACCGAGGGTTGGAGTGCCGTACCCGGTTTTCCTTCACCTCAGAAGCCTCTGCTGCGTAAAGAAAGAAATAGGCCTTCTTCCGACCAGCAGGGGCTTTCTTATACCAGGAGGTAGAAAGATCATGACGCGAGATGAGGAAAAAATACTGAAGGTTGCCAAGGAAGTAGTAGTAAAATTCATTGAGATCGGCCGGGTTTCCCCTACACAGTTTGACGGTGTCTTTCAAAGTGTCTTCCGCACCATCAAGTCGAGTGTTAGCTCCGATGAATCAGAGTAATACTGGTCTTTGCTCGCCCCTATAAAAATTGCCGCTGGTCCATCGAATATTTGTGCTCTTAGTATAAGGGGCGATGGCTTTTCGTGCAACCAATTGCAATTCTCCCACCACCCCTCACCTGCTCTTCAGGTGGGATCTATTCAGAGGGGAGAGGAGATAAAAAAAGCGGCTGCGGCTTAAAATGTAGCCGCGGCCGCTCTCTTTGTTTTGATCAATTAGAAAGGTCGGATTCACTCTTATGCAGCCTGGAGAGCATTCTCCATGTGGCTAAAGATATCCTTAACGCTTTTGATTTTTTCTGCTTCTTCATCAGGAATTTCAAGGTTGAACTCCTCTTCCAGCGCCATGATCAACTCAACCACGTCGAGAGAATCTGCGCCTAAGTCATCCACCACACTGGCCTCGGGAGTCACATCTGCTCGATCAATTCCCAGTTGATTGGCGATAATCTCTACGATTTTCTCTTTCATTGCGCCCACATCCATTGGTTATCCTCCATGAATTTAGTCAAAACCACTTTGCTGTGTACCAAAAATTCATTAGCAAAAGTCAATATAAACCTCAACCGATCCTGTTCGCCCTCGAATAGTTTCAGTTCAATGATTCATAAAAGTGTGTCGATTCAGACTGAGCATCCCCCCTTTCCTCACTGATTATTCACCTGCCTCAGCCGGAGCCCCTTGCTGCCACCCTAGCTACCAGATTTAATCTTTCTCGAGATTTCGGATGGCTCAAGGTTTACGAACCCGTAAAAGATGGTCTCGGTCACAGTGGGTATTTCATCCACCAGCGAGTAGTCGGTTTCGCTTGCCAACCACTTCTGCATTACACCATCAATAAAACCCATGACCCCGTAGAAAACGGTATGAAAATCCATTTGCTTTAGATGGCCACTCCGAGCCCCTAGAAAAATCTTTCGTTTAAGCAAGGGCACTTTCTTCAGAATGTTGCCGATATAGAGCGCTTTGACTTCGGCACCAAAATCGCTCTGCTCCTGAATAAGGACCTTATAAAGATCTCGGTTACGGTCAAAAAAGGAGAAATAGATGCTAAGATAAGTCTCAATAATATCAAGTACATCGGCCCGAGGATCAATGGCGCCCTGCACCGTCTCTTCCAGCTCCGCTACCTTTAATCGAATGAGCTCGGAAAACAACCCTTTTTTACTGTGAAAATGGCGGTATACAGTTCCTTTTCCCAGCGCAGCACGCTCTGCAATCTCATCCACAGTAGTACCGTGGAAGCCCTTGGCAGAAAAAATCTCCAGGGCTGCGGCCAAGATCTTCTCCCGGGTATCTGAGGTCTGCGGCCTGGCCGAATCCCTTTGTCCAAGCCTCTTGGAGAACTGCCGGGTAAGCAATAGTTCGCTAAATTCGGCCTGTTCTACTCCCCGGCTCTTAGCTACCCTAATAACCTCCCGTATCCAGGTGCTGATGAAATCTTTAGCTTCCAGGTTGGTGGAAGTGATTTCAGAAACCCCTTCTTCAAAAATCGCAGCCAGGGTCTCCATATCTTTTCCCTTACCTCTGGTAGCCTCGCCAAGAATGTCTTGCCAAAATATTTGCCAAGCAGAAGAATCCGCTGCCGCGCCCTGAGAGAGCAAATCCAGAAGCTCATGCCGCTTGTCTTTGTCTAATTGAGTGTTTTTTCCTGCATAACCTAACATGATTGCAGTCCTGCAAATACTGTGACGGACCAGTCCGTCATTATCTCCAATTAATTGTAAGTGTCAAGTCCTTTTTACAGTGGAGTTTAAGACTCTCGTCCTTATTATGGTAAGATTCGGGATATTATTTGGGTCTTGTAGATGGTGGGGGAGTCACCTTCCAAGCGCTGGTAAGCCCTATTGATTACCTCTCTAGTTTCCTTGGTAAGTTTGTATCTATCCAAAGCCGAAAAAGGTATCTGAGCACACGAAATAGCATCACTGCTTGCCAGCAGTTTACCTCCTGTCTTACGGCAGAGGAAATCGAGGAGTACGTAATGGAACTGAACATGGCCGTCTTTGTCCAAAAAGATTCTATCCAATACGGCAACTAACTCCAAGACCTCGATCTCTAGCCCGATCTCCTCGCCAACCTCTCGAACAACAGCCTTTTCCAAGGTCTCTCCGAGCTCCACCGCCCCTCCGGGCAAGGACCATTCTCCATAAGCTGGCGGTCTACCTCGTCGGACCAGAGCCACCCGGTCATTCTCTATGACAACCGCAGCCACCCCAATTATTGGCCGTTCTGGGTAATCTCGTGACATAGCGAGTCCCGCTGCTTGCTGCCTGCCTGTCCCGAGCCGGTCGCGGGGCTGCCCCCTGTCTGCTGGGCGAAGCCCAAACCTCAGGGTTTACAGCGGTGGCCAGGACTAAAACCCTGATATAAAGCTTCATAACGATTTTTTAGAAAAACCCGATTATGACCTGCCGTATTGAGACCAAACTGACAATCAGGCCGATGGAATACCCAACTCCGTTTGTTCCCAAGGTAATACTTTTCGGGTTTGGCAACAGGTAATGACCAAATACCCTTTTTCTCTTTTAATGCCTTACGCTGAAGATTAAGCAGTCTTTCCCAGTAAGGCACCTTTGACTGGCGTCTTGTCAAATGAGCATAGCCCTGTTGGACCAGTTCGCCATTGACAAAAGTACCATCTTCAAGAAAAACATAAGCCAGCAACCGACCATAGCGGTCAAGGGGCTCCCCGGCTAACTCAAGGTTTAGCCATCGGCCCAAGACCAACTTATTGTTAAATGCCCGGGCCTCATCACCGTAGGGCTCCCCGGGTTCACTATCGTGAGCTACTTCAGGAGCGTTGATACCAGCGTAACGCACCCGTTCACCACCAGTGAGAACAATTGTGTCACCGTCAGCCACCCAGCGCACTCGGCCACGTTTTTCAGCTCCGTACACCGCTAAGGCCGCCAGGGTGCAGCCTATTAAAACAAGATGGAATGTGAGCAGAAAGCGCTTGAGCATAATTAATCCAGTTTTCAGGTGTCAGATTACGGATGTCAGGGAATTAGAGCGAAAACGCCGAAACCTGAACACTGAAACCTTATAGCTGATAATCATCGATAGCCGCAGCGACGATCCACTTCTTCCATCATACTATTGAGCTGATCTTGGACTAGCTGTCTATAGTACTCCAAAGCTCTACTAGAGGTTTCTGCGGGAATATCAATCGGCTCGCCAAAGGCTACGTAGACCTTGCTCCAGGGGAGAGGAAGCATGGTTTTGTCCCAACTGTCCCTTATGGTTATGACACGGTTGGCTGACCAGATAAGTGGAATGAGTGGAGCCCCGGTGAGCTTGGCCAGATGGATCATTCCTTTCTTTGCCACATAGGCTGGTCCCCGGGGACCGTCCAGTACGGTTGCACATCCCTTGCCTCCACTCAATATATACCCTCTCATTTGCTCCAAAGCATCCCGCCCGCCCTTTTGCGAAGAACCGCGAGCCGGAATAACGCCAAAGCCAGAGGCATACTGAGCTAGCATTTCTCCATCCTTACTTTGGCTGATCATGATCATGGGACGAAAATTTCCGAAGAAATAAAGAAAATAGATGGAAGCACGGTGCCAGGTGCCGACTACGATAGGAATGTCGGAAAGGAAATATTCATGGTAGATCCGTTCATTTAATATTGTTACGCGACAAGTGCTAAACCACAGACGCACCAGCGGCACCAAAACCTTCCGGATAAGACGGCCGATGAAGGTTTCATAGGCAAAATCGCGAACTCGAAAGGTTCTTCTTCGATGTCCCACTGCTACCCATCCGTTGCCGGTAAGCTAATCCGGCCAATATGAAAGCCAGTTCGACAAAGATTGCTTTATAGGTGCGCTAGCCTAGCACGTCGAATATGTTACCGAATCCGTCATTAATCCAAAATCCGCATTCCGAAATCTACAATCTAAAATCTAGAATCTCCAATGCTTGTTTGTCCAAGATTGCAGGGAGACCGCCTTTCTCTTGCGGGATAAATCCAAGCGCTTCACGCCAAACATCGTTGCTCTCCATGCACAAATAGACGCACAAGTCTTCCTTGACTTCAAGCAATAGATCCCTCAGGTGGCTGTACATCTCCACCCGAAGATCGCGAAAGTAGCGCAACTTTCCGTCCAACCCTGAAACAAACTCCTCATTTAGGATTGCACTTAGAGGATAGTGGCGTCGAATTGTGTCTTTGAGTGAAGGCATAAACCGGAGAGTACCTAGGCTGATCCAGGCGATACCATCTGGATCTACCGCTGAAAAGAGGCGATCTACAACCTCAACGTAGCCCTCCTTCCATTTGGGGTAAGCCAGAAGAGGATCAAAATGAAAGGCCAGGCGATAGCCCCACTCTTGACACCGGCGAGCTGCCTCCAGCCTTTCTGCCAAGGAAGAGGCAGCCCCTTCCTCCCTGGTAATCACCTCAGGTGGATTTAGCGACCAGGCAACAATTGTGCGCCCGCCGTGATCCAGTTTTTCTAGCAAGTCTACCTGGGCAGTCTTGGTTTTAAATTCGAGAACGGCGTTGGGTTGATTGGCGAAAAATGGTACCAGCAGTTCGCTCAGGCGGGTCAAGTGATCCAATAGCAGGCTATCGGTGAACTCGCCTGTTCCTATGCGGTGTACAGCCCTGGGGGAATTGCGCAGATGCTCTCTCAGTTCCTGCATCATCTCATCAATATTGGCAAATAGCCTCAGGTTGGGACTGGGGAAATAGGCCTGAAGAATGCAGTAGGAGCAACCAAGGGAACATTGGTTGCCAAAATTTAGTATCTGGTAGCCGCAGCAATTGTAGAAGCGCGTTCCCGGACAATCTTTTACAAAACGTCCCTTGAATTTCACTATTTCCAGAGCTTTAGCTGTTTCGATTTTCCCGTCTTCACTGAGCCTATCCACCCATTGCACAGGGATTCCCGGCAGACCTGCCAGAATATTGCTCACCAAGGTGCTTCCGGCAACAACCTCTTCAATCACCAACCTCTCAGGATAATATGTCACTCTTACTTTCCATTATGTCTTGGAATTCAGGCTGATCAGCCAGTTGGGCCAGCTGTCTGAGCCGACTTGCTAACTCCTCAGCTCGCTCAAAGCTACACTCCAAAATCCACTGGGGCCCCTCAAACTAGGGCGGGGGCACCAACCGCACCGCAGAAGGAAGACCGAGATCTCTCGTTTCCCTGGCAAACCTCTCTCTGCGAGCGGTGAGGCGAGGATTGCGTCGGGCCTGCAAATGCTTTCGGACTTCTTGGGCGCGCTGCCGTGCCGGCCTTTTGGAATTCTGTCGCAAAGCTTTAACCTCTTTGCTGCCTAAGACCTCCTTCGGAGTGAGATTCTCCTTTCGCGCGATATCCTCTACTGTTTCAACTATTTCTTCCTGCACACTCACGCTGAAAGGAAGCTCTGCAAATAAATCTAAGTAAGCAAGCCGGTCTCCCTT
>CP070689.1:2332040-2335247 GCA_020353155.1 Deltaproteobacteria bacterium
GGGCTTACGGTTGAAGTTTCAATCTCGATGATTAATTTGACTGAAGTTCATCATGGGATGAACTGCCGCTTAATAGCCTTTTTAAAAGCTTATTGAGGCGGATGGGAAGAGTGGGGTTCATTTAATTTTTGAGCCGTTAAAAGGAGAAATACAATGAAGTACATATTCACACTTTTTATGATACTTATCGCTGCAGCCACTGCTAACGGCGCCGGCAGCTCAGTGACCTACGAGGTTAATGGCAAACCTTATGAGGGATATTTCGTCAGCCCCTCTGCCAATGCCCCCCTGATACTGCTTATCCATGACTGGGACGGTCTGACTGAATATGAGGTGAAACGTGCCAACATGTTGGCCGACATGGGGTATGCGGTTTTTGCTGCCGACTTGTTTGGTGCCGGAGTGAGACCAAAAGAGGTTCAGGATAAACGCCAGCACACCGGCGAATTGTACAAAGACCGTAATAAAATGCGCGCTTTGTTACAGGCTGCAATGGAGACGGCAAAATCCAAAGGCGGCAATGTCAATAACGCTGTGGCAATGGGATACTGCTTTGGTGGAGCTGCCGTACTCGAATTCGCCAGGTCAGGGGCAGACTTGAAAGGTTTTGTCACCTTTCATGGTGGATTGGGCACCCCAGAAGGTCAAGACTACTCCAAAACCAAGGGAAAACTTCTAATCCTCCATGGCACAGCAGACACAGCTATTACCATGGATCAGTTTGCCAAGCTCGCCAATGAGTTGGAAGAAAAAGGTGTTTCACACGAAATGATCACTTATGGTGGGGCCCCACATGCCTTCACCGTGTTTGGTGAAGACCGGTATAGAGAGGATGCTGACAAAAAGTCATGGAAACGTTTTACAGAGTTTCTTGGCGAGACCCTTAACTGATCCAGCATTCAAAGGGCCTTTACCAGATGGGGTCAAGTCTACGTTTGATTCTCCTTGCAAGAGTTAAAGGTAGACTTGACCCCTTTGCTATCAAGTTGTTGCCACATTGTGTATATGAACATCTCGTTGGGGGAAGGGTATGGACACACCCTCCGCATCAAAACGCTCTTTAACGGTGCGGGTTACATCCCAATATACGTCCCAATAATTCTCAGTTTCTACCCAGGGCCTAACGACAAAATTAACCGAGGAATCGCCTAGTTCGTGGACTTTAACCACTGGCGGCGGGTCTTTCAGGACTGCCTGATGATTCTCCAAGATTTCTTCTAATATCTTTTGAGCCTTGGCAATGTCGTCACTATAGCCAATGCCAAACACCATATCTACCCGTCTTTTACTGGTCCCCGTGGCATTCGTAATTATATCTCCCCAGATCATATTGTTGGGAACGATGACTTTTTGATTGTCAACTTTTCTTAAGGTTGTTGATACAATCGTCATTGCCTCTACCTTGCCGAGAGTACCACCAATGTCAACTAAATCACCAACATCATAGGGGCGGTAAACCAGGATCATAATGCCGGCTGCAAAATTGCTCAGAGTACCTTGCAAGGCAAAACCTACAATGAAGCCGGCGGCACCGATAGCAGCCAGGAGAGGTCCGATGTTGATTCCCAACATGGACAAAGCCACGACAAAACCAATGACGAAAACGATTTTCCGGGTAACGTTTACAATAAAATCCTTTAACAACTCAGAGGCACTATGAATCTTCACAACGGCTTTTTGAGCAGCTTTACCAAGCAAAGTTGCCAAAGCCCAAGAAACCAATACTATGAACAAAAACAGTGAAAATCTTTTAGCCCACCGGATGCCACCTTCAGACGATGTTAGCCAGCCTGTAACCATCGTCCAGGTTGCACTCGCATCGGAAACATCCACTTCAACTCCAGATATCGCCTTGAGATATGACTCGTAATCCTCGACCTTACCACCCTTTGATTTTAATGCTTCAACGACCACCCTGAAGCGGTCACTCAAGGCAGTCTGCTGCTCTTTGAGCTTGGTAACGGATTCGAGCAATTTGGTTTTCTTATCATCAGTTGCTCTCAATGCCCAGATTTGTACTTCACTTACTTTTCCAACATGATCCTTCAATACCTCGAGCCAGCCATTGGCTTCCACTAGTAGATCATCTTTGGTTAGTGGTTTGAGGCGAAAGTCCAACTCTTCAATTGCTATGCTGGGATTCTTTGTTGTTAGAGGGACTGCTTTGGCCCTCTTATTATCTTGGGCCAATACGCTCGAGAAAGGTCCGAGGATGATTGTTCCAATAATCAATAGAGTAAGAAAAATCCTCCTGCTTTTTAAGAATTGTCTAATTGTCATCGTCACTTCTCCATAAAGTTAAATATGATTTTTTTCCACAGCCAAAGGTAAATTTAAAAGGAAAATTGTCAGCACCAGAAAGATTCAATCGTTGGAAGATAAGGCTAACCGATAAAAAGGGCGAGGTGTAGATATTGATGAAAAATGTAAGTAAAAACCATCAAAGCCGAAGAAAAAAATTATACCAGTGCACACTTTCAGCTTCTGAATACTCTCCCCTGTGAACCGGATTGTCTTTTGAGCCGGATTTGGATGATAATTTGTAGCGGATGAGCTGCAGGCCCCAAAAGGGGGACGAAGTTGTGAAAAAGGAAAAAAACAAGAACGTCCCCCTTTACATTTGGTTTATTCTTTAGGGCGCCACATTTCAAGACGCCTCAGCTCGGGCCTGGCCTCCATCTCTCCAATGACGTTCCAAGGATTGATCTTCCTGATGATTTCCTGGTAATCGTCGACTGCAGGCTGAGTCCACCAGGTCTCCCCCTTGATAGACCGATTGTACCCATAGTCGAATAGACGTTTCATATCATCTCGGTTAAACTCCATATCCTTCTGCAAGTCCTTGTACTCAGGTGGAATATCGGTAATGTGAATGGCCAACCTGCGAGTCAACCCTCCTACCCAGATTTGGTAAATGCTACTGATGGTGTTCGCCCTCTGAAAGGTGCGCGCAGCCACTTCCATAACAGACAATGCCCGAGCAGGCACAGGTTCATACGTCCCCCTGGCCGCGATTCTGCCATTGAAAAGTACATAGATCTCTCCTTGCACCTCGGCACGGCTGAAGCCGGCCTCGGCAATGGCCTTGTCAAGATTCTGAATAAATTGAGGGAAGAAAATCATCTCTCTGGCACCGCCATCCACATGCATCTGTCGGTAGGTCTCTCCGCCCACCTCAACCGGAATATAGACGGGAGGAAAGACCAC
>CP070689.1:2335347-2363673 GCA_020353155.1 Deltaproteobacteria bacterium
GCACCTGGGGAAAGTCAACGGTTTTTTGTGAAAAGAATTTCGTTCGCGAACTGGCTTGTCATTAGGTCATTACGCTGCGCTGTCACAAGGCTACGCGGTCATTTGGCTAAAGCCGTCACCTGGCTTCGCCGTCATTACGCTTCGCTGTCATTTATTGTCAATAAACAATGAGTGACCATCAATGACGGGCGCAGCCCTTATGACAACGAAGCGCGGATGCGCGAAGTGTAATGACTCGTGAGTGCTTATTATCTGGTGCTTAGTGCCTAGTGGTCTCCTGACGGCTGTCCGCTGGATTAAATCTCCTTAAAAACCTCGTCAGCTGCTGCCAGTGTCTTATCAATGTCTTCCTGATCGTGGGCCAGACTGACAAAGGCCGCTTCGAATTGGGATGGAGCCAGGTATACACCCCTCTCTAACATGGCGCAAAACATATGGGCAAATTTCTGGGTGTCGGCAGTTTGAGCGGAGTCGAAATCAACCACAGTTCGCTCGGTAAAAAAGAGACACCCCATTGAGCCCACTCTATTCGTTGTGGAAACCACCTTGTGCTTTTCTGCCAGCCGACTCATCTCGTTAAATAGATGGTTGGACCGCTCTTCGAGTTCGTCATAGACACCTGGCTTGCTCAATATCTTTAAGGTTGTCAAACCAGCGGTAACTGCCAGGGGATTACCTGATAGGGTCCCGGCTTGATAAACCTCACCCAGGGGAGCCACCTGACTCATAATCTCACGGCGTCCTCCATATGCTCCCACGGGCAAACCGCCACCAATGACCTTTCCAAGACAGGTAAGATCCGGCTGGACCCCATAAAGTTCCTGCGCTCCACCCAGTGCCAGTCGGAAGCCGGTCATTACCTCGTCGAAAATCAGCAAGGCTCCGGTTTCGTCACACCACTTCCTGAGACCCTCGAGAAAGCCAGGTTTGGGTGGAACAACGCCCATATTACCTGCTACCGGCTCCAGTATGATGGCGGCCACCTCTTGTCCTTGCTTCTGCATAACTGCAGCTATCTCGTCTAGATCATTGAACCTCAGTGACAAAGTATGCTGGACGAAATCAGCTGGTACCCCTGCACTACCAGGAATGCCAAGGGTTGCGGCCCCAGAGCCCGCTTTTACCAGTAAGGTGTCTGCATGGCCGTGATAACATCCATCAAACTTGATGATCTTGCTTCTGCCCGTGTAACCTCGGGCCACCCGGATGGCGCTCATTGTGGCCTCGGTGCCGGAATTGACCATCCGCACCATTTCCATAGAGGGAACCAGTTTGGTAATCATTTGGGCCAACTCGATTTCCAGCGTAGTGGGAATACCGAAGCTGGTCCCCAGTTCAGCTGCTTTTTTTATAGCCTCCACCACCTCGGGATGAGCATGACCTAGGATCAGTGGACCCCAGGAGCCCACATAATCGATGTAGCTATTACCATCTACATCGAAAATCTTCGAGCCCTGCCCCTTAGCTATAAATAAAGGATGCGTACCCACTGCACGGCATGACCGTACAGGGCTATTGACCCCACCAGGGATTATTTCTTCTGCCTGGCGATACAACTTTTCGCTACTAGCTTGAGCCATTCATTCCTCCTCACTATCATTTAACATTTATCAATTTTCATTTATCGTTTCACCCGGGAAAGATGACCACAGAGATCGCAGATAGCAGAATAAATCCAAATATCGAATATCGAAATCCTAGACAAATACGATCTGGATGTGAGATCTGAGATGTGGGATAGTGAATCCCGAGAAAAATGCTGAGTCTCACCTCGCATATCGCACATCCCACATCCGTTCCTCAGTATTTGCTTCATGCTCGCCCTGAGGTGTTCCGCTGTGCGGACTCTACTCATCCCCGAAATATTCCATTGTAGTTTTTTTTAGCTCCTCTTCGGTAAAGAGCAATTCGTAGTCTGCGACCCCTGCTGCATCTGCCATCCTCTTAGCGATTTCCTGGCAAACTTCTCGGGATGATCCGTGGATCATAGTGAATAAACGGTAAGGCCAATCTGGTAGCGCCGGCCTCTGATAACAGTGACTGACTTCTCGGAATGAAGCGAAGATAGAACCTACTTCCTCAGCTCTCTCGGGCGCCACTTCCCACACCACCATGGCATTGGAGTCGAATCCCGAACGCTGGTGCCTCAAAGTAGCACCAAAACGTCGGATAGTCCCGTTAGCAACAAATTCGCTTATCTTTCTCAGGAGTTCACTTTCGCTGATTCCAATCGTCTCAGCCACTGCAGCGAAAGGTCGGCTTATCACCGGAAGATCCTTCTGCAACTCGTGGATTATTTTTTTCTCGAGCTCAGTTAACTCTTGGCTATCTTTCATCAGTATGAATTCCTCCTCTTACATCACTATTCGCTCACTACGCAGAGCAAAACAGGACCCATAGCTTACTGAAGTCATTCGCTTCGCGTCATTTGGCCACCCATAGTGGCCGTCACTACGCTACGCAATCATTAATAGTTTACTGTCATTTTGACGCTCAAACAACTTAATGACAGCCTCAAGGCCTAATGAAGGGCGCAGCCCTAGTGACAACAGAGCGCGCAGGCGCGAAGTGCAATGACTTGCGAGTGCTTAGTGCCTAGTTCCTAGTGCATAGTCCCGATGCTCCTTAGCCCTGCTCTAATCTGACCATTTCTTGATGATAAGCCTCCATCAGTTCTTCTAGACTAAGGACCCCGGTAAGACGACCCGGTCGGTCGTCCTTAAGGATGGGGATCTGACCGTAGCCACTGCTGATAAATTTAATCAACGCCTCATATAAAGTCTCGTTGAGGCCAATGGCCACCGGTTTCTCCACCAAATCCCCCACAACTATCAAGTCTGAGAGGGTTTCTTCAAAGAGAATGGCACGTAGGTCGGGGAAGGAAAGGATTCCCACTAACCGTATTTCTTCATCAACAACTGGAAAAAAAGATTCTCTGGTCCGCATCATGAGCTGCTTCATCTCTTTCAGACGCATGTCCATGGGTAGCATGGTCACCGGTTTGTGCGGATTGTATACATCCCTTACCTGCATGTTCTGTAAGACATTAATTGTCAGATCAGTCAAATGGGCTGGCGAAGCAAACTTGTTCTTGACCTGTTTTTCATAAATACCCCAGCGACCGGAAAGAAGCACTGGGATAGCGGAGACAAACATAAGTGGGACCACCAAACCGTACCCTCGGGTCATTTCGGAGACCATGAGCAGAGCCCCTATGGGCGCCTTGGCCACTCCGGCAAAGAATGCCGCCATCCCAACCAAGGCGAAAGCTGTCGGATTGCTCACTACCTGGGGAAAGTATTGATGGCCCAGCTTTCCCACTACTCCTCCCAACATGGCACCGATAAAAAGTGACGGACCAAATACGCCTCCGCTGCCGCCGGAACCAATGGTGAATGAAGTTGCAAATATCTTGGTCAAGACCATGACAGCCATCAAGCTCACCGTCAACTTTCCGAGCAGAGCGAGCTGAATGATACCATAGCCGCCGCTCAGGACCTTTGGAGTCATCAGGCCAATGCACCCGACCAGCAGACCTCCTATAGCCGGGACAAAGTGAGGCTTTATGGGTATCCGCCTGAAAAAATGATCCCTGAGACCGTAGAGGGACTTGGAGTAGAGCCATCCCGCCGGCACACACACCAGCCCTAAGACCATGTATGGCAGTAATTCTCGCGGATCATTAAAAATCAAGTCGGGTGTTTCGAAGATGGGCTGATGTCCAAAGATGAAGGTAAAAATTGAGTAGGCAACCACGGAGCTCATAACGCAGGGAATGATAGCCTCGCTTTCGAAGTCCTCAGTATAAAGCACCTCGATGCTTGTAATAGCTCCACCTAAAGGCGCCCTGAATATGGCTCCCAAGCCCCCTGCGCACCCTGCAAGCATGAGAATCCGCCGCTCTCTCGAATCCAGATTGAACACGCGACCCAACCAGGAACCAAAGCCGGCTCCGATTTGGGCAATAGGTCCTTCGCGCCCAGCACTTCCACCTGTGGCCAGGGTTATGACAGAGGCCGCACTCTTGATATAGGGCACGCGCGTGCGAATCTCACCTTGTTTGTTGTGGAAAGCATCTATCATAGCGTCGGTGCCGTGACCTTCTGCCTCTGGTGCCCAACTATAAACCACCAGACCGGAAATCAAGCCTCCAACCGCGGGGGCCAAAAAAAGAATCCATGTATTTGGAATACCGTGGGGCATACCATGAATCAAGCGTTCTCCTGCTGGTGATTCCATGGGATACCCGGCTAGGAAATCCAAAACAAAGTATTTGAGCCATTCCAAGGAAAAGAAAAAGGCCGCAGCGCCTAATCCGGCGACGATACCTATGAGCAGGCTATAAAACATCCAGCGCGAGATGGCGTGCTCTCTTAGATAATTAATAAAATTTGTCCACCGTCTTGGCCCTGGCATAGGATTTTCTCCGATATTCCCGTATTTTATGGACTTTTGCCTAGAAGAGCAAGGTATTTCCTTGAACGTGGCAGGTAAAATGCTAACGGTCTTCCTTGGATAAACCTCTAGAGTGTCATGGCAATCCATGGAGCAATGGAGTAGTGGAGTAATGGAGTAATGAAAGGACTAATTGAATTTGAATTTAGGGTTTTAGCTTTTTCCAACACTCCAGTACTCCAGCACTCCAATACTCCATCTACCTCAAATCTAAATAAAAAAGGCGACCCGAAGGCCGCCTTTTTATCACTGCTGTGGGAGTCCAGCTATATTTTGGCGTAAATCCCCTGTTTGAGTATCAACTCTTGGTATTGTTTGAGTTTATCACAGTTTTCCAAGCACTTGTTCTTGTCCTCGCTGACCAATTCACAAGCTAAGCAAGGGCTTTTGTTCATGGATTCGTCCCCCCCGTCGATGGTTTTAAATCTTCGATAGTTTTTCTTAAATCCTATATATAAGACACCTTGAGGTAGTTTTGTCAACAAAAATCTTATTAGGGGTTCCCGAAAAAAGGTAATAGGTTATGGGAGTAAAGGGTTGAAACTTGATGGGCAAAATTTTTGGAATCTTATAGCATTGACTCCCCTACATTTGTTATGACATAGTCACCTGGATGACATACTCTTCCTAGGTAGAGCATTTTCCCCCGAGCAAAAAAATTATCTTGGGGGATGACATGAACCTTCAAGACTTGGTCTAATTTCCTGAGACTGCATGGAGCCCACGCCACTTTACCCTGACTTTAAGCCTTTAAGCCTAGAGGACCGGGACCAAATCACTTTGCGCTTGCGCAGGAGTCCCCCGGTCACTTCCGAGCTCACTTTCACTAACCTGTTTATGTGGCGTCACCATTACCAGTTCCAATGGTCCTGCAGCGCAGACACATTGCTTATTGTAGGTAAAATTGGTGACGGCCCTCACTTTGGTTTACCACCTGTCGGCAGGAATGATCTAACGCCTGCTTTTAACCAGCTCTTCGATTTTCTCGGTAGGCACACTCAGAAGCCGGAAATCCGCCGCGTGCCTGAGCAATTGGCTCAAAGCTATGCTGCTTTTCTCCCCTTTGAGGTTATCCCGGACCCAGACAACAGTGACTATGTCTACCGTACTGAATTTCTGATTAATCTTGGCGGTCGAAAATATCATCGTAAGCGCAACCATCTCAAGCAGTTTAGAAAAAGACATTCTTACCAATACCTCGCTCTTGCCAGCGACTTAATAGAGGCCTGTCTGGACCTTGAAGAACAGTGGTGCCGTCTAAGGAGCTGTGTGGAAAACCCGGCGCTTCTTAATGAAGAGATGGCGATCCGGGAGGCCCTACTTCACTTTGACAAATTAGATTGTCAAGGCGGGGTAATCTTGGTGGATAACAAAGTAGTGGCCTTCAGTTTGGGTGAACAGCTCAATCCTGATACAGCTGTGATTCACCTCGAGAAGGCCAACCCTGAATTCACCGGCAGCTACGCAGTTATCAACCAAGAATTTTGCCGAGACGCCTGGCGCGATTTTACCTACATAAACCGTGAGCAGGATCTAGGCGAATCCGGACTGCGCCAAGCCAAGCTGTCTTATTACCCGGATCACATGTCCAATAAGGTCATTTTAAGAGCCAAATAGCTCTTGTCATTTCTCATTTCGCATTTATCATTTATCATTTATCAATTAGGATTAACTATTTAGGAATAACTATCTGGAATGGAAAGCCATTAAGATCAGGTTAATCCTCGAAATGGGAAAATGAGCATTGTGAAATGCGAAATGAAAAATGAGAATGACCCGGAAGGAGACTGTCAATGATTATCGGCGTACCAAAAGAAATAAAGACTGAGGAATATCGGGTAGGAATTGTTCCTGCTGGCGTGCGGTTACTAACGGGTTCGGGGCATCGTGTTCTCATTGAAAGGGGTGCGGGAGAGGGCGCGGGCATCAACGACTCGGAATTCGAGAGAGCCGGGGCACATCTTGTTTCCTCCGCTGCCGAGGTTTATGGGGAGACAGATCTGGTGATGAAAGTAAAGGAACCCCTGCCACCTGAATATGATCTCCTCAGGCCAGGCCTAATGATCTACACCTATCTGCACTTGGCTCCAGCACCGGAGTTGACAGCAGTCCTCTTGGAAAAGGATATTATCGGAATTGCTTACGAGACCATACAGCTGTCTGACGGTTCCTTGCCTCTGCTAATACCCATGAGCGAGATTGCCGGGAAGATGGCCGTGCAAGTGGGAGCCCATTACCTCGAGAAGCCCAACGGCGGGCGCGGTGTGCTTTTGGGGGGCGTCCCTGGTGTTTACCGGGGTGTAGTAACTGTCTTGGGAGGTGGCGTGGTGGGCACCAACGCGGCAAAGATCGCCGTGGGAATGGGAGCCATGGTCAACATTGTCGATATCAATCAGTCACGCCTTATGGCCCTCGACGACATTTTCGGCTCAGCCATCACCACACTCATCTCCAACCCTGACACTATTGAGCGCTCAGTGCGAGAATCCCACCTGGTTATCGGCGCAGTTCTGGTACCGGGTGGTCGCGCACCTAGCTTGGTCAGTCGTGAAATGGTAGTCCAGATGAAAGCGGGAACTGTGATTGTAGATGTGGCCGTAGATCAAGGAGGCTGCTGTGAAACCTGCCAACCCACGACCCACGACCAGCCAGTTTTTATGATAGATAACGTTATTCATTATTGTGTGGCCAATATGCCTGGTGCTGTGCCGAGAACCGCCACTTTCGCCCTTACCAACGTGACTATAAGCTACGCCCTAAAAATAGCCAACCAGGGTCTCAAAGATGCCGTGGCTTCAGATCCGGCCTTGGCTATGGGGATCAACATCTACCGCAATCATGTCACTCACGAGACCGTGGCCCAAGATCTTGGTTATGATTATCAGCCTCTGGAGCAAGTCATCAAGTAGCTCCACCCAGAAAGTGGAGTTTTAAGAAAGGACTGAATTACTAGGCACTATGCACTAAGCACTAAGCACTACATCCACAGCAACTTATTCGTTTTTTGGGTGCCTAGTGCCTAGTCCTTAGTGCCCAGTAGACGCCGTCTTCGCCACGGATCGATCTGCGTAACTAAAATGCCACTGAGGTTTGATTATGGTGGAAAGGGTAGCTCTAGGTAAGCGTCTTCGACATAGCCCTCTCGTGCGCACGCTGGGGCTGCGTCCCAACATCGAGGACTACAGTGAGGCTGAATTGGAACTTCTGCGGAAAGCGGAGACCATTTACTACCCAAGCAGTCTCTACGAAGACGTATTTCTCGCCCTGGGAAAAAAGGTTTTTCCAGCAAACTACTACCGCTACATGGGAGATAAAGTCAAACAAACAGAGCTCTTCATTCTCCTTGGTATCCCCCACCCTCGCACCCGATTTTATCAGGGTTTACACAGAGCCGAGAGAATCCTGAGGGATTTCTCTTATCCTTTTATCTCCAAGATCCCTCGTGGCTCTTCACAGGGAAGAGGCGTTTTTCTAGTCCGCAGCCTTGAGGAGCTGCAGCGCTATTTGGAAACGTCTGATTTGGCCTATATTCAGGAACACCTACCCATTGACCGTGACCTGCGCATAGTGTTGGTAGGAGCCAAGGTGGTGCACGCTTATTGGCGTATTGCTCCGCCTGGGGAATATCGCAGCAATGTCTCTCTCGGAGGACGAATATCATTCAGCAATATCAAAAACGGCCCCCTCCGGTTTGCTGAACATGTGGCCCGGTTGTGCAAATTTGATGAAGTGGGGCTCGATATTTGCATTTGCCAAGGCAATTATCTGGTTTTGGAAGCTAACATGGTATACGGTCTTAAGGGCTTCGAGAAAGCCGGTCTGAACGTCTACCAACTCTTGACCGAGAGGGTTTCTGCCGGAGCCATTTGATGGTCTCTTTGTCAGCTGGCAACCGGCCGCTGACAGCAAGCAGTGGCTACATTTGTCATTTTGCATTTCGCATTGATCATTTCTCATTCACATGAATTGGGTCGACGATTTTTATCTCCAATGAAAAATGATAAATGGGCAATGAGAAATGAGAAATGCAATGGTGCCTAGTAGCAACATGAATTATCATTAGTGACAAAAATGTCTGCAAAAGTCTCTACCAAATATTCCAGGAAGAAACGTTCGCGCCCCTTCCGGTGGCTGCTTGTTGTTTTTGCCATTTTGTCCGCCTGGCTCATGGCTGACGTGTATAATTTTATTAGCGCTCCTACCAGTTCTGAGCCAGAGGCAGTGGTAATAGAAATCCCACCTGGGATGTCCCTCAGAGCCCTTAGCAACGTGCTCCAAGAGCGGGGCTTGACTAGCAGCGCGGAGAGATTCGGCTGGTTTGTGAGGTTTAAGGGTGCAGCCCGCCGGATAAAGGCTGGCGAGTATCAACTCTCAACTGGACTCAGGCCTGGAGAGGTTCTTGACAAGATTGTCCGCGGCGAGGTTCTCCTCCACCAGATCACCTTTCCCGAGGGCTACACCATAGAGCAAATGGCCGAACTCCTGGAGTCTCGTGATCTGGCAAAGGCACATGCCTTCATCGCCGCCGCAAGCAACCCTGCCTTTGTCCAAAGGTTAAACATTCCGGCCTCTACCTTGGAAGGCTATCTTTTCCCGGATACCTACCAGTTTGCCAGAAACCTCCCAACAGAAAAGATCTTAGCCTCTTTGGTGGAAAGATTCGACCAACACTTTGGGCCAACCCAGGAAGAAAAAGCCGAAGAACTCGGGTTCACTCTTCACCAAGTGGTGACTCTAGCCTCAGTGGTTGAAAAGGAAACAGCTGTACCAGATGAAAGGCCTCTCATCGCTGGTGTGTTTTTGAATCGCCTCAAAAAGGGGATTCGCCTTCAAAGCGATCCCACGGTTATCTATGGACTAAAAAATTTCGATGGCAACCTTACCAAAGCCCACCTCGAGGCCGACACGCCCTATAACACCTACACAAGGCCAGGGTTGCCCGCCGGTCCCATATGCAACCCCGGGGCTGCATCTATTCAGGCTGTGCTGAACCCCGCTTCCACACCCTATTTGTACTTTGTCGCCAAAAAAGATGGGACCCATCATTTTTCCAGTACACTGGTGGAACATAATGCGGCTGTTTTGCGCCACCAAAAAAGGCGATAAGAATTGTCCTCCTTGCCTTTTCATCTTTGACACATAATGTAGTTGTATCCTTGATTATTATTCTATATATTGTTATTTGTTTGCATATGGGGAATTCACTTATCGAACCTCTAATCGGTTGATTTTCTTTTTTAAGTTGACATTCAGTGTCCATATCTGTATAAAGGTGTCAAGAAGTGGGTAAAAGTGGTCAAAAGTGTCAATCCTGTCATCTCTTGGAGTCCAAATGTTCAGGGGCCGTTCAATACATACCCTGGATGCAAAGGGACGTATCCGCATTCCTACACGGTTTCGAGACATTCTCAAAACCCGCTATGAAGACCGTTTTGTCATCACCAACCTCGACCGCTGTCTAGTTGCCTATCCGTTACAAGAGTGGGAAATAATAGAAGAAAAGCTAGGGTCACTGTCGCTAGTTCGTCAAGACGTGAAGGCCTTTCAGCGGTTTTTCATTTCTGGTGCCACCGAATGTAACTTCGACAAACAAGGAAGAATTCTAATTCCCCAAACACTTCGCGAACACGCCTCGTTGGACCGCGAGGTGGTATTGGCCGGAATGCTCAGAAGCTTCGAAGTCTGGAGCAAAGAGTTGTGGGATTCAGAAATTAAGAGAGCTCATGACAATTTTGCTGAGATTACCGCAACCCTAGCCGAGCTAGGAATCTAATAAAAGGAAATAAAAATTCTTTGACAATTATTTACCCAATCCTCCCCTTTCCCACCAGATCATTGGAAAGGGGAGGTGCAGGCACGGACAAACGGAAGCGCGGCGGCGCGGGACAACGTAAACCTTTAACGAAAGGATTATGGCGGGTGAAGACAACAGGGGCTTCACGGACCAAAAAAAATGAACAGCGCAGCAGACAATTTTTTGCCGCGCCGCCGCGTTTCCGTTTGTCCACTTGAAACTAGACAACCCCTGCTTGAGTAGGGAACCGCTTGGTTAATTGCCCCGCATCGCGCCTTCCGATGAGGGGTTAAAATTTAGGATTCATATGCCCGGTGGTGAGCGTGTTGCAGCAGCAGGAGCACAAGCCAGTTCTCCTCCATGAGGTCATTAGATATCTCCGCTGCACTCCGGGAAAACTTTTTGTGGATGGCACTGTGGGTGGTGGTGGTCACGCACGGGCCATTCTGGAAAAAACAGCGCCTGACGGCCGGCTAATCGGCATAGATTGGGACGAGGAGGCTTTGGTTAAGGCGCGCTTTAACCTGCAGTCTTACGAGGAGCGGCTCGTCCTGGTTCGGGAGAATTTTGCCCTAATTGGCTCGGTCTTGGCCCGGTTGCATATCCTGGCAGTGGACGGAATTCTCTTGGATCTCGGGCTCTCTTCTTTCCAGGTGGATGAAGCTGAAAGGGGTTTTAGCTTCAACTTAGCAGGCCCTTTGGATATGCGCATGGATACCAGGGAGAAGAGCACTGCAGCCCACTTGGTCAACACCTTGAGCGAGGACAGACTTGCAGAAATAATCTGGAATTTCGGCGAGGAGCGGTGGCATCGGAGAATCGCCCGCAACATTGTTAGGGCTCGAGCTGAGGAACCTATAGAAACCACCGACCGCTTGGCCGAAGTGGTCTATAGAGCTATTCCAGCAGGCAAGAGGCCACGGCAGAGACATCCGGCTACTCGCACTTTTCAAGCATTACGATTGGCGGTGAACCGGGAGCTAGATCACCTCCAGACGTTTCTTCAGGGAGCTTTAGACTGGCTCAAGCCTGGTGGTCGACTAGCTATAATCTCTTTTCATTCTCTGGAGGACCGTTCGGTAAAGCAAACCTTTGCCAACTGGGCCCGATCTTGTCGCTGCCCGGCTCGCTCGCCCATCTGTCAATGTGAGGGCAAACCCCTGGCGCGCTTAGTTAACAAAAAGCCGGTGGTGCCAAGTGAATCAGAGATAAAGGCTAATCCCAGAGCCAGAAGTGGCCGCCTGCGGGTGGTGGAAAAGCAAAAGCTGCATGAGCAAGAAGAGAAAAAAGAAGTCAACTAAGAAGAAAGTAGCTTCTAGGTGGAGACAGAGGAAGTTAACCACCGTTGTTGCCATTTTTCTCTGGCTCCTGCTAAGCGGCTTTGGCTATGTCTGGTGTCGAGTTCAGGTTGTAAAGCTTGGTTATCAACTATCAGACAGTCACCAACAGCACACCCGGCTACTGAATGACAACAAAAAACTGCACCTGGAGCTGGCCCGGCTCAAAGCTCCTGAGAGGGTGCAGCGCATTGCCATTGAACAACTGGGTCTCAAACACCCAACTAAGGACCAAATTGTGGTGCTGAAATGACATCCAGATCTCCCTCAAGTAGCCCCACGGCTCGCTGGATTCGTTTCCGCCTCCTGCTTATCACCGGAGGTTTGCTTTTTGCTTTTCTGTTGTTGATCGCTCGGAGCTTTCAGATTCAGTTCTTCCAAAGGCAAGACTGGTCAGACTTTGCCAACAAACAGATCCAAAGAAATCTCCGGCTTGAACCGCGGAGAGGGGACATCTATGACCGTAACGGTCAAGAACTGGCTGTTAGCATAGAGATGGAGTCACTTGCTGCCAACCCTCGCCTCATAGAGAATCCCAAAGCCACTGTCCGGCAACTCTCAAAGGTCATCCAAATCTCAGCCTCCAGCCTAAATAAGAAACTTCGCCAAAAGCGCTCCTTTGTTTGGCTGAGACATTATCTCTCGCCTCGGCAAGCTGATGCTGTTCGGGCTCTTGGCATCAAGGGTATTCATTTTGTCAAAGAAAATCGCCGCTACTACCCGAATGTAGAGCTTGCAGGCCACGTAATCGGATTTGTCGGCCGAGATCACATAGGGTTGGAAGGAGTGGAGGTTGCCCAAGACCTTCTCCTGCGAGGCCACTCCAGCACCCTTCCTGGAGCCAAAGACGCTCGAGGTGAGATCATTTACACTCACGGCCTCCCAGATGAGTCTCGACCCCTAGGCTATAGTATACGGTTAACCCTGGACAAGCGTATTCAGTACATCGCTGAAAGAGAACTAAAGCAGACAGTGAATGATTTCGAGGCCAAAAGCGGTATGACCGTGGTCATGGAGCCCCAATCTGGGGAGATCTTGGCCATGAGCGTTTTCCCATCATTCAACCCCAACTCTTTTTCCTCTTACGGGCCATCGGTTTGGCGCAATCGAGCAGTAACTGATGCCTTCGAACCTGGTTCCACTTTCAAGATCTTCCTTGCTGCGGCCGCTCTCGAAGAAGGTCTGGTCCATCCAAATGATCTTTTTTACTGCGAGCAAGGCAAATATAAAATCCTGAACCACACAATCCACGATTTGAAAAAATTCGGCTGGCTTTCCTTGGCTCAGATCCTGCGCTTCTCCAGCAATATAGGAGCTGTCAAGGTCGCAGAGAAGCTCGGGCCGGAACGTTTTTACCATTACATTCGTGCTTTTGGTTTCGGTGCTCCCACATCGATTGGCTTGTCGGGTGAAACATCCGGCCTCATACGCTCGCCTGATGAGTGGACCCCGGTGGATCTCGGTGCCGCCGGCTTTGGTCAAAGCCTTTCTGTATCTGCCATTCAGCTAGCCACTGCCTTAGGGGCTGTTGCCAACGACGGCCTTCTCATGCGTCCCCTGCTCATCAAAGAAGTGCTGGACGGGCAAGGACGAGTGGTCAGGACAAATAAGCCCAGGGTGGTGCGAAGAGTTATAAGTGTGGATACTGCCAGAAAAATGAAGGGATTGCTCGCTGCCGTGCTCAGGCCAGACGGAACCGGCGCGCGAGCCGCTCTCGCCCAATATCAGGCAGCCGGCAAAACCGGTACTGCTCAAAACAGTAATCGTCAAAGCGGCGGTTATGCAGATGATCGGTACACTGCCTCTTTTGTCGGCTTCGCACCGGCTACTGATCCCAAAATCCTAGTTGTGGTGGTGGTCAACGAACCTCAGAAGGGATTTCACGGTGGAGAGGTGGCAGCTCCAACTTTTCGCCGTATTGCCCAGCAGGCTCTCCATGCCATGCAAGTGCCTCCGGAGAGAATAAAGGGAAAATCAGAAAAAGTTGCCGCTTTTGACGATGATTTACCATCACAGCCTTCACTCGCAGCCTTTCAGCCAGTGGCTTATAGTCGGACAAATTACAACCAAGCCATGGTGATGCCCGATCTCACTGGCCTTAGCCTGAGAGATGCACTGAATCGACTGAAAAATTTTGCCGGTTCGCTGGATATTCACGGAAGTGGCAGAGTAGTAGGACAGAATCCTGAACCGGGCAGAAAACTCAGCACGGTTGACTCCTGCAGTCTTATCCTGGCTGCAGATTAGGGAGCAAACATTGCTGTTGCAAAACCTGATTCAGGATCTTACCGTTCTTCAACTACACGGCAACGTAGAACGTGAGGTCCGGGCCCTTACTTACCACAGCGGCCAAGTCTCTGAGGGCAGTCTCTTTGTAGCAATCAAAGGAACTCAAAGCGACGGTCACGATTTTATTCAGCAGGCCATTGACCGGGGCACTCAAATTGTAGTTGTGGAAAAGCCACTGGCCCCCATGCCTGGCATTACTATTGTTGAGGTTGCCAATACCAGGGCAGCTCTGGCCCAACTTTCGAACCGCTTCTTCGGTTTCCCCTCCCACAGCCTAACGGTTATCGGCATCACCGGCACCAACGGTAAGACCACTACAACCTACCTACTGGAGTCCATTCTTGCCGCCTGCGGCCTGAAAGTGGGGGTAATAGGCACGGTGGACGTGCGCTATCCTGGTTATGTGCAGCCGGCATCCGTGACTACGCCGGAATCACTGGATCTGCAGAGAACCCTCAGGGAAATGGTTGATGCGGGGGTAACCCACGTGGTCCTCGAAGCCACTTCCCATGCCCTCGACATGCACCGCGTGGACGGGACCCGATTTGCCGTGGGCCTCTTCACCAATTTATCCCAAGACCATTTGGACTATCACGGCACCATGGGGGAGTATTTTGCCGCCAAAAGCCGACTATTTTCCCATATTCTGCAAGAAGAAGGCGAATCGCCCGCGCTCGCAGTAATCAATACGGATGATCTGTGGTGTGAAAAACTGTTCACCCTCATCAACGGCCCCTTGCTCCGTTTTGGTCTTTCAGCAGAGGCGGAAATCAGGGCCGAGCAAGTCAGGTGCGATTTCTCAGGCATTCAAGCCCTGATTCGAACTCCCAGGGGTGAGCTTGAGGTACATTCTCCCCTGCTCGGTCGGCTCAATCTCTACAATCTGCTCGCCGCCACAGCCGTGGCAGTGGGACTTGATTTACCACTCGAATCTATTGCTTCGGGTCAGAAAGCCCTGGCTAGGGTTCCGGGGAGGCTGGAGAACATACCTAACGATGTGGGGGTGCACGTAGTGGTTGATTATGCTCACACTCCCGATGCCTTGGAGAAAGCTCTGGACTCCTTGAGAGAACTCCATTCTGGGAGGATCATCTGCGTATTCGGCTGCGGCGGCGATCGGGACAGGACCAAACGCCCTCTTATGGGAGAGGCCGCGGCTCAGAGGGCTGACCTGGTGGTTATTACCTCGGACAATCCGAGAACCGAGGTGCCGGAAGCTATCATGGCTGATATTGAAGCCGGTGTTCGGGCCCAGGGTCTCCCCTTTCTCTCTTCACTCGCCCAGTGTGGTGGCAATTGTAAGGGTGGTTACACCTTGTTGGTGGACCGCAGCGAAGCCATTCACATGGCCATTGATTACGCCGGTGCAGGGGATGTGATTTATATCGGTGGCAAGGGTCATGAAAACTACCAGATTCTAGGTAATAAACGTATTGATTTTGACGATCGAATTGTGGCGGGAGAGGCTCTGAAACAGAGGAGAGAGAGAGGGAGAGGCGCAAAGGTTAAAAAGTAAACAGTAAGCACTTGGCAGTGCGGAACGAAACGGGGACAGGGCGACGCGGGGACGCGGCGAAAAAATATAAATGTCAAATGCCCAAATGAAAAATCAATGGACTCTGGATGAGGTGCTCGAGGCGACGGGGGGAGAACTTTTAGCGGAAGGTAAAGAGCAACGTTTCCTTGGCATCTCCACCGATAGCCGAACCCTCCGTCCAGGCGAGTTGTTCGTCGCCTTGGTGGGAGAAAACTTTGATGGTCACCAGTTTATTAAACAGGCGGCAAGCAGTGGATCCGCCGGTGTAATTGTTGCTCTTGGGTCGACAGAAGTATTAGACACCGGGTATCTGCAGATTCCGGTGATCGGTGTGAGCGATACGCTCCGCGCCTTCGGTGACTTGGCATCTTTTTGGCGGGCCAAACACTCGATCCCGATGGTGGCAATTACTGGATCAAATGGCAAGACCACTACCAAAGAAATGGTTGCGGCTATTCTCAGCCGATCTTGGAAGGTTCTCAAGAATCATGGGACTTTCAATAACCTCGTGGGCGTACCCCTTACTCTGCTTCAGTTAGACCGCACCCATGAGGCTGCAGTGATAGAGATGGGAATGAATCAACCAGGTGAAATAGAGCGGTTGACAGAAATAGTTCAGCCAAGCGTGGGAATGATCACCAACATTCAACCGGCCCACTTAGAGGGACTGGGAGACCTTGCCTCCATCCAGGCTGCCAAAGGGGCACTATTCGAGGGTATGGCAGCCACTGGCACTATAGTGGTGAACCGAGACGACCCCAGGGTCTTGAACGAAGCTTCCAGTTTCCCTGGACGACAGGTGGGGTTCTCATCAGAAGGTGATCCAGCCGAGGTGTGGCTGGAGCGAGTCGTTGGGATGGATGGAGAAGGTAGTCGCTTTCTTCTCAGGCTACCAGAGGAAACTCTCGAGATTCATCTACCGGTACTTGGCCTGCACCACATCAAGAACGCTGTAGCGGCGGCAGCAGTGGCTTGGGCCTTAAGCCTGCCGGCAGTGAACATTGGCGCTGCCCTGGCGGATTTCCACCCTGTTGATAAACGAATGCAAGTACTCTCTCTTCCTGGTCATATCCGCGTTATCAATGACACCTACAATGCCAATCCCGGCTCTATGGCCGCTGCTCTCGAGACATTGATGCAGGTCAAGCAACAAGGAAGAGCTTTAGCAGTACTCGGTGACATGCTGGAAATGGGAGAAGAGAGTGCTTCTCTCCACAGGCAGGTAGGTAGGATAGCAGCTAAACAGGGGGTTGATCACCTTCTGGCCATGGGCAAGCAGGCCTCCCACCTCCTCGCTGGTGCTGCCGATGCCGGTATGGCCAGGGACCAACTTACTGAGGCAGGTAGTCACGAGGAAATCGCTGGTCGAGTCCGCAGCTTCATGGCGGCAGGAGACTGGGTCCTGGTTAAAGGGTCTCGGGGAATGCGGATGGAGAAGGTGGTAGAGGCCCTTATAGAGCTCTGTGGTGGCTCTGAAGAGACCATTAAATAAATCACAACATGCTGGAATGAAAGCGATGGAAGACTTCCGAGACAAAAAGGTACTAGTTGTTGGCTTGGCTAAAACTGGTTTGGCCACCGCGGAGTTTCTCCTGAGTAAAGGAGCCCGCGTTACCGTAACCGACCACCTCTCGGCTTCTGAGCTTGGTTCAACAGCAGATTCCGCCAAAAGCTTAGGCTGCTCCTTGGCCTTGGGAGGTCATCCGGTGGAAGTGTTCACCCAGGCGGATTTGATTGTTGTCAGTCCCGGCGTCCCACTGGAATTGCCGGAGTTAAAAGAAGCCCAATCCAGGTCAATCCCTATCATCGGAGAACTTGAATTGGCAAGCCGCTTTCTCCAGCTGCCGATCGTGGCTATAAGTGGCACCAATGGCAAGACCACCACCACAGCTTTGGTGGGGGATATGCTCAAGCACAGCGGCAAACGGGTCTTTGTGGGGGGAAACATTGGCAATCCTCTCATCAGTATATTTAAAGAGAAAGAACCATTTGAACTGGCAGTAGTAGAAGTGAGCAGCTTCCAGCTCGACTCCATGGCGACCTTTCATCCGCAGGTGGCAGTACTGCTTAACATCAGCGAGGATCACCTGGACCGTTACCCTTCCTTTGCCGACTATGTGGAGAGCAAGTGTCGCCTCTTCGCTAACCAAACCGCAGAAGATACGGCAGTGGTCCCCGCTCGCGACCCTTTAATTACCGTTCGTTGCACCATCCCTAGCCGTCAGCTCAACTTCAGCCCGACAAAAAACTCAGCCCACGCCTACTTGGAATCAGGATGGCTCATGTGTCGGGTAATGCCTGGACCGTTGCGTCGTTATGATCTCAACCGCTGGCAGCTTTTCGGTAAACATAATCAGCAAAACCTTTTGGCTGCAGTACTGGCAGCAACCAGCATGGGAGCCAAGCCAGAAGCCATCCAAAAAACTATAGACAGCTTTAAACCACTGCCGCACCGCATGGAATTGGTTCACCATTGGCGCGGCATCCGCTTTTATGACGACTCGAAAGGGACAAACGTGGATTCGGTTGTCCGTTCCCTCGAAAGCTTTTCTTCTCCCATAATTCTCATCGCCGGGGGTAGGGACAAAGAAGGCTCCTACGATCCTCTCGTTAGTTTGGTCCGCCAGCGGGTGAAAATGCTTGTGCTCATTGGCGAAGCCAGGTTTCGTTTGGCCAAGGCTTTGGGGAAGCTCTCCTGCACCGTAGTGGTGGAGGAAATGGATGCAGCAGTACAGGTTGCCCTGGGCGCTGCCGTAGCCGGGGACGTTGTCCTGCTCTCCCCTGCCTGTTCCAGCTTTGACCAGTACGAGGACTACAAGGCCAGGGGAGATCATTTCCGCACCTTGGTTCATAAATATACGGCAATGGAATCGGGCGTCGAAATTCTCAATTCTCCTTGGGTCTCATCAAGAAAAAACAACAGGAAGCTTAATGCCCACAACTGAAGGTGAAACAGCAAAGCGCTAAGCGCAGAGCGCAAAGCGTAAAGTGTAAATGTCAAGATTCCCTGTATTTCTCGCTATGCGCTATGCGAAATGGCAAATAACTCGATGGCTTATTTAAGCGAACATAAAAACAGCTACGACCTTGTCCTTTTGTTCCTGACCCTCGCCCTGATAGGTATAGGACTCGTGATGCTTTACAGTTCCAGTTCTATCATGGCTCAGGAGCGTTTTGGCGACGGCATGTATTTCGTCAAAAGGCAAATTGTCTTTGCTCTTCTCGGTCTTGCTGTTCTGATCCTTAGCAAAAATTTACCGTATGTTGTCTACAGTCGTCTCGTATATGTCATTCTCGGGGTCACTTTACTGAGCCTTATCATTGTGCTCCTGCCTCAGGTGGGCCACCGTGTCGGGGGAGCCAGGCGCTGGCTGCGCTTCGGACCCATTTCCATCCAGCCAGCTGAGTTCGCCAAGCTGGCACTCATAATCTACATCTCGTATTCTCTCGCCAAAAAGAAGGAGCGAGTGAGTGAGCTTTCGGTAGGCTACGCACCGCACTTGGTCGTCTCTGCGGTATTTATTGGCCTGGTAGTAATGCAACCTGACCTGGGCACCGCCATAACCTTTGCAGTCCTGACTTTTCTCTTGCTCTTTGTGGCCGGTGTTCGTCTGCGCTATCTTCTGGCCACCGGCTTAGCGGTGATTCCCCTCCTTGCTCTCGCCATAGCCCAAAAAGGTTACCGTTGGGAGAGATTACTTGCTTTTCTAAACCCCTGGCGGGACCCCAGTAACACCAGTTTTCAGCTTCTCCACTCCCTATTGGCTCTAGGCACCGGTGGTCCTCTGGGAGTTGGCCTGGGCTCCGGCCAACAGAAACTCTTTTATCTGCCAGAGCCACATACAGATTTCATCTTGGCTGTCATTGGCGAGGAGACAGGTATAGTTGGAGTCTCCATTGTACTCCTCCTCTATGCTCTGCTCATTTACAAGGGTGTCAAAATAGCCCTGAGAGCCCCTGAGCGCTTCGGAACTTACCTGGCTTTCGGGTTGACCCTGGCAGTGGGGCTGCAGGCCTTAATAAATAGTGCTGTGGTCATGGGGCTGTTGCCCACTAAGGGACTTCCTCTGCCATTCATAAGCTACGGCGGCAGTTCCCTGCTAACCAATCTATTTGCCGTGGGCATCCTGTTGAATATTAGTAGTTACGCTAGGGAGTATTCTCAGGGCTGGCACAGGGGGAACTGGCTGAGTCCTAAGACCAGAGGGAGGCGGAGTAAAGCAAATGCCTGAAATTTTAAAAATAGTGCCAAGCATTTGATTTTATGACGATTTTCTTAACTGGCTAAACCGGCTAACTGGCTAAACTGAAAAATGTACAAACGTACTTACCATATTCACTTCGTTGGCATCGGCGGCATCGGTATGAGCGGCATTGCTGAATTGCTCTTGAACCTTGATCATCAGGTAAGTGGCTCCGACCTGCAAGAGACGGAAATTACCCGTCGACTCGAAGACCTTGGGGCAACTATCTACTACAGCCATCAGGCCCACCAAGTGGCTGATGCTGACGTGGTTGTGGTTTCGTCGGCCATTGATTCTGACAATCCTGAGGTTCTGGCTGCCAATAGAGACTACCATGTACCGGTCATTCGCCGGGCTGAGATGCTAGCTGAGCTTATGAGGCTGAAGTATGCTGTTCTGGTCGCAGGAGCTCACGGAAAAACCACCACCACCTCCATGGTCGGTACGGTACTGGCCGAGGGCGGCCTGGACCCCACTGTAGTCATCGGCGGCCGTCTGAATGCCTGGGGAACCAATGCCAAGCTTGGCCAAGGTGACTTCGTGGTGGCGGAGGCGGACGAGAGCGATGGAACCTTTCTCCTCTATTCACCTACCATTTCTCTGGTTACGAATATCGACACCGAGCATCTTGATTTTTACAGGGATCTGGATGAGATCAAAGAAACTTTTCTTGAATTCATGAATAAGGTTCCTTTTTATGGCCTGAATATCGTTTGTCTCGAGGATGAAAACATTCAGAGCCTGCTTCCGAGAATCAACAAACGCCTGGTTACTTACGGTTTTTCGGCCCAGGCTGATTTTCAGGCCCGCGGAATCTCCTTCGATGGACTCAATGCCTCTTATCTCGCCTACCATCGAGGGAAAGAACTTGGCAAAGTCAACCTTTCCATACCTGGGTGGCACAATGTACTTAACTCCTTAGGGGCCGTTGCCGTTGGGCACGAGCTAGAAATCCCCTTTCCTGCCATTTGCCGCGGACTAAAAGAAATGACCGGGGTGCAGCGCCGTTTTCAAATTAAAGGCGAAGTGAGCGGCATAACCCTAATCGATGACTATGGCCATCATCCTAACGAGATCAAAGCAGTGCTGAAAACCATAGCCGAGTCTTTTCCAGGCCACCGCCGCTATGTGCTCTTTCAGCCCCACCGTTTCACCCGCACCCAAGCGTTGTTCGAGGATTTTACCACTGCCTTTTATCAGTCTGATGTTCTCATCGTCACTGACATCTACGCGGCCAGTGAACCCCCCATTCCTGGGGTCCATGCTGAAAAGCTGACAACTGCCATACAAGAACACGGTCACGGTAACATCAGGTATATCCCCAATCCTATGGATGTTATCCCCGTTGTAATGGAAGAGGTGCGGGAGAAAGATGTAGTTCTAACTCTGGGCGCAGGCAATATATGGCAAACAGGTGAGGAGTTTCTGAAACGTTTGCAGGAAAGAGAAGGAAGCCCGTAGCCGAAGATTACTAGGCACTGGGCACCAACAACTAATTAAATGTGAGGGATGACACTGGACCCTGAATTAAAAAAACAACTTCAGCACCTGGACGGAGTAGAAGCCGACTGGGATATCATGCTGGCAGGACATACATCATTGCGGGTAGGGGGGCCAGTGTCCTGCCTCCTCCGTCCTCTGAATCTGGCAGGGTTGCAAACCGCCGTCCAGGTGCTGAATCAAAACCGTCATCCCTTTTTCATTCTCGGCCGGGGAACCAATCTTCTGGTGCAGGATGAAGGCACTAGGGCTGTTGCCATTAGCCTGGAAAAAGGATTCTCACAGGTGGAATGTATTGATCCCTCGGGGAGAGTCAAGGCGGGAGCAGGGTTGCGTCTCAATCGACTGCTGCGCTTTTGCCTGCAACAAGGGTTTAGTGGTCTTGAGTTTATTGCCGGCATACCCGGATCGGTGGGGGGTGCCATGCGGATGAACGCCGGCACCCATGCCGGGGAAATGGCTGATGTCTGTGACGCCGTGTACGTGCTTCTCGCTAACGGCAATATAGAAAAGCTCATGGGAGCCAAGCTCCGTTTCTCCTATCGCAGACTCGAACTGCCACCGGCCGCCGTTGTCCTGGAGGTCGAGTTACTGCTAACTCCCAGTTCTCGAGATGAAATTCGCCGAAGGATTCGTTCGTTGCTAAAGGTCCGGCAAGAAAAACAGCCATGGCAGCTTCCCTCTGCTGGCTCAGTGTTCAAGAATCCTCCAGGAGATTTTGCTGGCAGGCTCATCGAGGCAGTGGGGTTAAAGGGTGTTCGCATTGGAGATGCTCAGATTTCTCCAAAACACGCCAACTTTATCGTCAACCGAGGTCAGGCTCGGGCCAGCGATATCCATGCTCTGATTCAGCTTGCACAGGAGAAAGTTTCTCAGGAATTTGGCGTGCAGCTCGAACTGGAAATCGAATTGGTGGGGAATCATCATAACTCTTAGTAATAGCGGCTAAATGGTTTCGGTGAATCTAGGTGGGTAAGAAGCTAATGCAAATTTCGCTACCATTCGAAACCGCAAAAGGTTCAAGCAAAAGAAATAGCTATCGAGGCGACGGGCGAAAACTCCGTCGGCGACTTCGCTCGATCTTGCAGTTTTTCTTAATCCTCTGCGCCTTCACGGCATTGAGTGCGCTATGTGTAGCCTGCTACCGCACTTTGCTCACTTCAAGCCTCCTCAATGTCACTAGTGTCCAGGTGAGTGGTTGTGAGTTTCTGGAACCGCAGACCGTCATTCAGCAAGCTATGATCCCTTCTGGGGTAAACATTCTTTCTCTCGACCTCGATGGGGTAAGGGAAAGGGTCTCAGCCCATCCTTGGGTAGCCTCTGCGGTAATCAGCAGGGAGATTCCAGATCGGATTCGTATAGAGATTGTTGAGCGCAAGCCGGTGGCCCTTGTAAAAGGCCAGAAATTTTACCTGTTGGACGATCAAGGCGTGTGTTTCAGTCGCGCCGCACCCGGCAAACACTTTGGTTTACCCATAATCACAGGATTTGATCCCGAAATTCCCGCTCAAGGGTGCAAACTTCCCAGGGAGTTTACTGCTCTCATTGAGGATTTTTATCAAGAGAGCCAGCTGAGACTTCCTTGGAGGCTTATCTCAGAGATCCGCTGGAGCAGGAATAAAGGGCTCAGCATTTTTACAGTTCGAGGTGGTATTCAGATCGATCTGGGCCGCGATAATTATGGCCCCAAGATAGCCAAACTGGAGAGGGTCTTGCGCTATCTCGAGGAAAAAGGGCTTCATCCTAAGCTGCGGGGGATTGATCTGAGCCACGGAGACCGGATTTTTGTCAGAGGCAATTTTAAGGTTCACAAGAAGGACCGACCTCAGAAAAAGGGAGTTTAAACATGGCCAAGGATAATTCGTTGATCGTAGGACTGGACATCGGCACCACAAAAATTTGCGCCGTTGTAGGTGAACAGACCCCAGAAGGAATTGACATAGTGGGTATTGGTACCCACCCCTCTGAGGGATTGCGCAAAGGTGTGGTGGTCAACATCGAAAGTACAGTGGACTCGATCAAACGGGCAGTGGAAGAGGCAGAGTTAATGGCTGGCTGCGAAATCAATGCGGTATACGCCGGCATTGCCGGTGGACACATCGAAGGCCACAACAGCCACGGTGTCATCGCCGTAAAAAATCGCGAGGTAAGCCAGCAAGACATCGATAGGGTGATCGATGCAGCGAAGGCAGTGGCAATACCCTTTGACCGAGAGGTAATTCACATTCTCCCCCAGGAATACATAATCGACGACCAAAGGGGCATTCAGAATCCACTGGGAATGTCCGGTGTCCGTTTGGAGGCCAAGGTTCATATTGTTACCGGTGCTGTTACCTCCGCCCAGAATATAGTCAAATGTTGTCAACGTGCCGGCCTTGACGTCTGCGACATAGTCCTGGAGTCCCTCGCCTCTGCCGAAGCAGTGCTGAATCCACAAGAGCGCAAATTGGGCGTGGCACTGGTGGATTTTGGCGGTGGCACTTCGGATCTGGCTATCTTCTCAGGAAACAGTATCCGGCACAGCTCAGTTCTCTCTCTGGGGGGCAACAACCTTACCAATGACATTGCTGTGGGGTTGAGAACCCCGGTTGAAGAGGCCGAGAAGATCAAGCAACGATATGGGTGTGCTCTCACCGCCATGATTCAGAAGGATGAGACTATTCAGGTTCCTAGTGTTGGAGGTGGTAAGCCAAAAGTGCTTAGCCGGCACATCTTAGGAGAGATTTTGGAGCCTCGCGTCGAGGAAGTTTGCTCCTTGCTTCAACGTGAACTACTTCGTTCCGGTTATTCGGACCTTGTTGCCTCCGGTTTGGTGATAACCGGCGGCTCCGCTTTGCTGCCAGGTATCGCCGATTTGGCCGAGCAGGTTTTCAACCTGCCGGTGCGAACTGGTTTACCGATCGCCATTGGCGGCCTGGTGGACGTGGTCAAGAACCCCATGTACGCCACTGGGGTGGGATTGGTGCTCTACGGGGCAAACTCAAAGCCAAAGAAACTTTTCCGCATACGTCAGAATAACATTTTCAATCGGCTCCTCGATCGCATGCGGAAATGGTTCAAGGACGTGGTTTAGGATGATTTAGGGATTTTGGAATTAAGGGATTGGGATATGTAATTCGGAATTCCTTAATTCCTCAATCGGCAATTTCAGCACTTTTGAGGAGGACCCTATGACAGGGTCAGATTTACACTTTGTGCTCGCCATGTTCTTCACGTGCATGGGGTGTTATGCAGTTCTGACTATGGGGTTTGTCTTCTTCGCCCGTCGGCTACAACGGAAGGGCTCGTGAAGTGTGCCGCTGGGGAAGATGTTTTAAACGCTCTAGTGCAGGAGGTGGATTATGATGTTTGAGTTCGTTGAAAGCAATAACGGAGCCAAGATCAAGGTAATTGGCATAGGCGGTGGAGGCGGTAATGCGATAAACAACATGATTAACGCCAATCTGAGAGGAGTTGATTTTATCGCCGCCAACACCGACGCCCAGGCCTTAGAAATCTCCAAGGCCACCACCAAGCTCCAACTGGGCGTCAACATTACTAAAGGACTTGGGGCTGGGGCCAATCCTGAGATTGGTCGCAGTGCCGCCCTGGAAGACGCGGACAAGCTTCGTGAGGCCTTAGAGGGCAGCGACATGGTCTTCGTCACCGCTGGCCTGGGCGGCGGCACCGGAACTGGGGGTGCTCCTATAGTAGCTCAGCTAGCCAAGGAAATTGGAGCTCTAACCGTAGCGGTCGTGACCAAACCTTTTAATTTTGAAGGGCGTCAGCGCATGAGGACAGCCGATATTGGGATTAAAGAGCTCAAGGAAGTGGTGGACACTATTATTACCATTCCCAACAATCGCCTACTGAGCCTGGCGGCCAAGAAAGCTACTTTTCTTGAAATGCTCAAGAAGGCTGACGATGTGCTTCTTTATGCGGTGAAAGGGATTTCTGATCTCATCACCATACCTGGATTGATCAATCTCGATTTTGCCGACGTCAAAACGATTATGAGTGAGATGGGCATGGCTCTTATGGGCACTGGCATGGCCAGTGGAGAAGATCGGGCTACTGAAGCGGCTCAGAAGGCCATATCCAGCCCTCTCCTGGAAGACGTATCCATAAGTGGAGCCAAGGGCGTGCTCATGAATATCAGTAGCGGTCTGGACCTAACTATTGACGAGGTCCAGGAGGCATCCTCACTAATCCAGAAAGAGGCCCATGAGGATGCCAACATCATTTGGGGTACGGTATTGGATCAGAGCGCCGGAGATGAACTGCGAGTTACTGTCATTGCAACTGGGATCGGCGAGATAGATGCGAGACCTAAGCCCGACTTGGGAGTTATCCATGGCTCCCGCCGAGACGATGACCTGGAAATCCCCACCTTTTTGCGGCGGAATCGAAAGAGTGAAGATGGTAGGGGGGAGTTGAGTCGCCCCATGAGTTACAAAGATCTGCCCATAGATGAAGACGAACTGGAAATCCCCACCTTCCTACGACGGCAGGCAGATTAGGAGAACGGCCAATGGCCGTTGCCCTGCGGGGCCAGCAAAGGAGATTTTTTTAGCAGATGTCTTTAGGCGGTGAAAAAGTGAGGACGCAGCCCGGTCTCTGTGGCATAATTGAGCCGTGTGAGCTAAAAGTTCTAAAATCACCAAGGAGTAATTTCCTCGCCAGACTCCTTTTTCGGCGAGAGCTTCTACAGGTTACCAATGTCTTGGCAACTGCAACGCAGGCTGAAGCAGTGGCTGGCCGACGAGACCGGCACGGTTATAAAGGACTGGGGTGGCAAGATTCCAGTCGCCCTGGTATATCCGAACCGTTACTTTCTGGGAATGTCCAACTTGGGTTTCCAGACGGTCTACCACCGTCTCAACCGCCTACCAAATGTTGTTTGCGAGAGATTATTTTTGCCGGAATCAGAGGACATTGCCGCCGCAAGCTCGGGTCCTGGTCCGCTCTCTGTAGAAAGCCAGAGACCCATGGCGGATTTTCACATTGTCGCTTTTTCACTGGCCTTTGAAAATGACTTTACCAACCTTGTCCATCTCCTGCAACTTGGCAAATTGAGCCTCTACAGCTCCCGCCGCCACCAGCACGAGCCCCTGGTGGTGGCGGGCGGTGTAGCCACCTTTCTCAATCCCGAACCCATAGCACCCTTTATAGACATCTTCCTTCTAGGCGAGGCTGAGAACCTTTTAGAGGATTTCATCTCCGCTTGGGAAAAAATCCTAGATGATGACCTTTCGAGAGAAGAGCAGTTAGCTTACATTGCCAAGCGGGTATCCTCAGCTTATGTGCCTTCCTATTTTCGCGTCGAAAACGGTTCAGATGGGCGACTGATCTCTTTCGAGCCCCTAATAGATATCCCAAAAAAAATCCCGGCTAGACCAGCATCTTTGGAAAGTGAAGACCCGATCAGCTCCGTAATTACCACACCTCACACCGAATTTCCCGACACGGTGCTGGTAGAGATCGGCAGGGGCTGTGGCCGGGGCTGCCGATTTTGTGCCGCCGGGTTCGTCTATCGACCGGTGCGTCATCGACAAGGTGATAAAGTGGTGCAAGCAGCCTTGAATCGCTCTCCTGAAGGAGGAAAAATTGGCCTGCTGAGCTCAGCCGTTTCTGATCATCCGGATATCGACGCCATCTGTCTGCAATTAAGAAAGGCTGGAACAAGTCTGTCGGTCTCATCCCTGCGAGCCGATTCCGTCACACCCACAATGCTTGACGCACTCAGCCAAAGCGGTCTCCAGACTGTAACCCTAGCACCCGAGGCCGGAAGCGAGAGGTTGCGGCAAGTAATAAACAAGAATCTTACGGAAAAGCAGATCCTTGACTCTGTAACGGCGGTGGTCAGCGCAGGCATTCTCAATCTGCGCCTCTATTTTATGATTGGACTGCCCACCGAAACAGAAGAAGATGTGGCCGCAATCATTGACTTGGTCAAGAGGATCAAGCACGAACAACTAGTCATCGGCCGTGGTCAGAAACGCTTGGGTACCATTACCTTGAGTGTCAGTTCATTTGTGCCCAAGCCTTTTACACCCTTTCAGTGGGTGCCATTCTGTGATCTTTCGGTTCTCAAGCAGCGAATTAAGAAACTCAAACGCGGGCTGGGAGCAGTGGCCAATGTGAAGGTACATGCTGACGTCCCTCGCTGGGCTTACATTCAAGCGGTCCTGTCAAGAGGCGACCGGCAGCTGGCGCCCCTGCTCGCCATGCTAGGGCAACAAAAGTCCAACTGGTCTCAAGCCACAAAGGCGATCAATGTCAACCCCGAATTCTACGTTTATCGAGAGCGGGAGCGAGAAGAGCTATTGCCCTGGGATTTCATTGATCACGGCTTTAGCAAGGACTACCTCTGGAATGAATATCAGGCCGCTCTAGCCGGCGAGACTACTCCTCCGTGTGATCCAGGAAACTGCGTCACTTGCGGAGTATGCGGAGAGACCTAGCCAGCACATCGCGGCACAGGGCATACGGCTCAAGGGAGGAACTTCTTTTGCCTGTATCTCTCTCCTTGAGCCTTTCGCCGTGCGCCTTGAGCCTTGGTTACATGCTATGCTTGAAAACACCTTCTTACATTTGCCCTTCATTGGTCCTCGGACCGAGATCAACCTCTGGCGCCAGGGTATTCTAACCTGGGACCAACTAGAGCTGCATCTGCACCATTGGCCCAGCAATAGCCAAAACCGTAGGCTGATGAAGTTCCGGCTCCAGGAATCCATAGAGCACCGGGACCAGGCCTCTTATTTTCACAAAATACTGCCTCCATCTGAACGCTGGCGACTCTACAGAGATTTCCGGCACAGTTGTGCTTTTTTGGATATCGAAACCACAGGTATTACTATCTATGGCCATGAAATTACCGTGATCGGTCTCTACGACGGCCAGCATACCCACCACTATATCAATGGTCAGAATATGGATGAATTCGAGGATGTTTTGGAGTCCTACGACCTTTTGGTCACCTTCAATGGCAGTAGATTCGATCTTCCTTTTATCTCCAGCTTTTTCCGTAACCTGCAATTTCGCCAGGCCCACATCGACTTGCTGCATGTGGTTCGCCGGCTCGGCTATCGGGGCGGCCTTAAAAGCATCGAGCCCCTTTTTGGTATAGCGAGATCCCCGGAAATTCAGGAGATGAGCGGATACGAGGCTGTTGTCCTCTGGCACGAATAT
>CP070689.1:2363773-2368686 GCA_020353155.1 Deltaproteobacteria bacterium
AGACTTGCGACTTTTTCAGACTGAAGCGGAAGCCCTTGGTCTGGAACTTAGCACAGTGGAGGGGTTGCGACGCATCCTGGCCTTGACCTTCGAAGCAGGATTTGCTGAAGGTGATTATTCAGCTCTATATGAAGCGGTTAATCCGTCTGGGGAAGAGTCCTAATTAGCAAAGATCAAGCAGAAAGAAGTAATTTGACTGAGAAGAGGAGAGAGGAAAATGACTGAACCTAAAGCAAAAGTCTGTCACTACAGCGAGGTGGAGGCAGAGGTCTTCGGTGATGAAGCACCTGGTGTTACCATCCGCTGGGTCATAGACGAGGAAAGAGACGGGGCCCCTACTTATGCCTTACGGGTGATCGAAGTTGCTCCGGGGGGCAATACACCCAACCATACCCATACTTTTGAACACGAGAACTATATTATGGAGGGGAAAGGGAGAGTACAGATCGACGGTGAGTGGTTTGAGGTGGCTCCAGGCGATATAGTCTTTGTTCCTCCAAATAGCCAGCACACCTACGTTAACGCTGGGGATGAGGTTTTTAAATTTCTCTGCGGAATCCCGGTATCCAAACTGAGATCGCAGGGTTAGGATAAGGTACAAATTTGTGGAATAGGCCACGGAGAAGCCACTCCACTACACCGGTTGCTCCGATGCGGATTACCTCGCAGCTCACCCTGACCATAGCAAGGAGTCACCAAATTCATTGGATAAATTCAAAGGGAAAAAATGGAGAAATGCCTATAGGATGAAGGCTTGACAAGGTCTCTGGAATGAGATCATAATGAAATATAGTTGCAAGAACTGTGATCGCGACTATATCCATCTTCCTACGAGTAATCAAATATTCTACCCTGCTTTCTGTTAAAGCTCTTATTAGTTAATCAATAGTTCTAACTGCGGTGAGGGTCCTCTCAAGATTGGGTTCTTATAGCGCTTGACGGCAGTGGGCAACTGTTTATCTTTTGTAGTAAGGGTAATTGGGATTTTTAGTGGGGGGTGAACAGATGAGCACTGTAAAGATTGGTGTTGTTGGAATTGGGAATTGTGCCAGTTCTTTGATTCAGGGAATTAATTACTACAGAGGCAAAGACAAAGAAAATGCTATAGGCCTGATGCACTGGGATATAGGCGGATATAAGCCTTATGATATTGAGGTGGTAGCGGCTTTTGACATTGACCGCAGGAAGGTCGGCAAGGACGTGGCCGAAGCAATCTTCGCGCCTCCAAATTGTACCAAAGTCTTTTACAAAGATATTCCCAAGACTGGCGCTATCGTTCAGATGGGTCGAATCCTGGACGGACTTGCGGAGCACATGCAGAATTATGCGGACAAATACACTTTTGTTCCAGCAAATGAGCAGGAAGCTGAATTAGAGGATGTGGTAAGAATTCTCAAGGACTCGGGAGCGGAGATCCTTTTGAACTATCTGCCTGTGGGCTCGGAGGAGGCTACCCGTTTTTACGCTGAATGTGCTCTGGAAGCAGGGGTGGGCTTCATCAATAATATGCCAGTATTTATCGCCAGCAATCCTTCCTGGGCCAACCGGTTCAAGGAGAGAAATCTTCCCATTATAGGCGATGACATCAAGAGTCAGCTTGGTGCTACCATTGTTCACCGGATGCTCACCGATCTTTTCAAGAAGCGAGGGGTGAAACTAGAACGCACTTACCAGCTAAATACTGGAGGAAACACCGATTTTCTCAATATGCTGAACCGGAGCCGGCTCCTTTCCAAGAAGAAATCCAAGACAGAGGCGGTCCAGTCGGTGGCGGAAAAACGTTTGGATGAAGAAAACATCCACATTGGACCGAGCGATTACGTGGCGTGGCAGAAAGATAACAAGATCTGTTTCATTCGCATGGAAGGGAAGCTTTTCGGTGATGTGCCAATAGACTTGGAGTTGCGCCTTTCAGTGGAGGACTCGCCCAATTCAGCTGGCGTTGGCATTGACGCCATACGTTGCTGTAAACTAGCCCTCGATAGGGAGGAGGGGGGTATCCTCTACGGTCCATCTGCCTACTTCATGAAACACCCGCCTAGGCAGTATACGGACGACGAAGCCTATAGAATGACCGAGGCCTTTATTCAGGGTACCTGGGTAAAAAAGACGGATGAAAAGGTCGATCATCGACACCGCCAGAGAAAGCAGGTGGTGGGTAAGGGGTAAGATTAGTTGGTAATGCAGGCTAAGCTTTGACCTTTCCATAGGTGGTAATGACCGAAGTGAGCACCTGAGGAAAATCAGTAAATATGCCGCTCACACCCGCCCTCACCAGTCTCTCCATAGTTTTCCGGTCGTTTATTGTTCGAATGTGCACCTGGAAGCCCTGGCGTTTTAACCCGGCGATATCTCCTAGACGAATGAAAGTTTTTCGGGGGTGGTAGGTCAGAGCCCCAAGTCGGCGGAGCAATGACGCTGGTCGCGCATGCGGTTTTGTATGTAAAACACCCGTAACCACGTGCGGATAGGAGGCTGCAATTTGGGCTAGATATTTATGATTGAAGGATGAAACCAGGACCATATCCACCATGTTCAATTTTTCCACCAGAGCAATTACCCTGTCGACGATTAGGTTGTTGCCAGGCTTATTACTGAGATCTTTTATCTCGAGGTTGACGAACCAGTTGTGCTTGCGGGTAAACAAGAGTGCTTGCTTTAGGGTTGGAGCTGGTTCACCCACATAGCTTTTTATTTCCTCCTCTGTAACGACCCCAGCAGCGATCTGACCGAAAGGATCTTGCTTTATAAACCATGAGCCGAAATCAAGTTTACCGATCTCATCGAGGGTGAATTCATTAACCTGCCAGGGTCTCCGGTGGGGAAATGCATCCTCGACATTGGAAGTCCGTTTTAGAGTGGAATCATGAATAACGATAAGTTCACCGTCAGCGGTAAGTTGGACGTCCAACTCCCACATGTCAGCGCCTACTTCCAAACCCTTACGGGCCGCCGACAGAGTATTCTCCGGAGCAAGGGAGCTGGCGCCACGGTGGGCAATGTTTAGGACCCTATCCATGATATTAATTGAGGTCTTCCATACCAATGAACTGTAAAATCGAGTTTGACTAACTATGGTCAAAGTGGTTGCTTAATTTTAGCGGAAAAGGAGTCTCTATGCAGCTTTTATCAGCGGTGTTTTGTAGTATTTATTTATAAGATGGCATTATGGTTCTTGGGTCTAGGCACGGTTTCTGCACAGATTTTAAGTATATGGGGCTACACCTATATGTAAATCTACTAATAAATGCTTTTGACATCAGTAGCCTGGTGTTTTAAAATCCACTTTTTCAATAAATTAGAAGGGAAATCTTACTTGGCAACCTTAAGAGGTCATTTTAGACGACCGCAAATACCGAGAAGACGCAAGAGGGGTAGAGTGCGATTTATTGCATGGACCTCTTTTATAGTTATATCTGTCCTTCTGCTTAGTGGTGGTTACGCGTTCTATCGCATTACCCGGAATCTCCCCCAAATTGCTTCTCTAAAAGACTATGAACCGTCTATCGTCACCACGGTCTATGACGATCAGGAGAAGCTTATAGCTGAGTTTTATCTGGAGCGGAGGATAGTTGTTCCTTTAGAGCAGATTCCGCAAAGATTAATTGAAGCTTTTGTCTCAGCAGAAGATTCCCGATTTTTTGAACACGAAGGGATTGACTTCCTTGGTATTCTTCGTGCTCTGTGGAAAAACATCAAGGCACGCGGCATTGTCCAAGGTGGGAGCACCATAACTCAGCAAGTGACCAAGTCCCTGCTGCTGACCCCCGAAAGAAGTTTTACCCGTAAACTCAGAGAGGCAATTCTTGCCTATCGGATCGAAAAGTACCTGTCTAAACAAGAAATCCTTTTTTTGTACCTGAATCAAATCTATCTTGGCCACGGTGCTTACGGAGTGCAAGCGGCGGCGCAGAATTACTTCGGCAAAAGCGCGGAGGAGCTCAATCTTGCCGAATGCGCCACCCTTGCAGGTCTACCTCAGGCGCCCAGTAGATATTCGCCCTACAGCCACCCAAATAGGGCAAAAGAAAGGCAGGTGTACGTTTTAAATAGAATGGTGGCGGATGGGTATATCAGCACCAATGAGGCTGCCGAGGCTCTGGCCTATGAGTTGGATATCAGAGAGCGAAAGGATTGGGATATCGGCAGTGTCCCCTACTTTACCGAGCATATCCGTCGTTACCTAGAGGAAAAATACGGAGAAGAAACTCTCTATAGAGGGGGGCTGCGGGTTTACACCACTGTTAATGTGGCCTTTCAAAAAGCGGCACAAAAAGCCACCGAAAAAGGTCTGTTAGAATTGGACAAGCGCCAGGGTTACAGGGGACCCCTTAAGCAGTTAGCGCCAGAGGAAATCGAGTCATTTTTCAAGGACTTGCAAGAGTCTGGTGAAGAGAGACAACTTGAAAAAGGAGCTGTGGTCAAGGGGGTGGTAATCAAAGTCTCTAAACAAGACAAAAACGTATCAGTGCGGCTGAATGGTATTTTGGGGACTCTGCCGGTAGAAAACATGGAGTGGGCTCGCAAGCCCGATCCAGAGATAGCATACGGCACCGTCAAGGTTAGCGACCCCGCAAAGGTGCTCAAGGTAGGAGATGTCATCCTAGTACGCTTGCTGGAAGAGGACAGCAAGACCAAGGGTTGGATTCTTGCCCTAGAACAAGAACCGGAGGTCCAGGGCGCCTTGCTTTGTATGGAAAACGAAACTGGTCATGTCAAAGCAATGGTGGGCGGACTAGATTACAAAATCAGCCAGTTCAATCGTGCTGTCCAGTCTCGACGTCAACCCGGTTCGGCTTTTAAACCATTTACTTATGCGGCTGCACTGGATAAGGGCTATACTCCAGCAACCATCATCATCGATTCGCCGATTATTTACACCGACGAAGAGATGGACTTTAAGTGGAAGCCTA
>CP070689.1:2368786-2404577 GCA_020353155.1 Deltaproteobacteria bacterium
GGAAAGTTTGCGCAAGACAGTTGGGCCCAAGAAGGTAATATGCGCTCTCAGTGGTGGCGTGGACAGTTCCGTGGTGGCAATGTTGCTTCACAAAGCGGTGGGTCATCAGTCCACCTGCATCTTTGTAAACAATGGACTGTTGCGCCAAGATGAGGCGGAAGAGGTTCAAAATATTTTTCGCCACACCTTCGAGATCAATTTAGATTATGTTGATGCCACCGATGCCTTCTTGAGCCGGCTGAAAGGTGTGGTAGATCCGGAGGAGAAAAGAAAAATTATCGGCAATCTTTTCATTGAGATTTTTGAGCAGGAAGCCAATAAAATCCCAGGGGCTGAGTATCTTGCTCAGGGAACTCTCTACCCTGATGTTATAGAAAGCGTCTCCTTCAAGGGGCCTTCCGCCACTATCAAAACTCACCACAATGTGGGAGGTCTCCCTGAAGTGATGAATCTTGAACTCATCGAGCCACTCAGGGAACTATTCAAGGACGAGGTAAGAAAAGTAGGTGCAGAACTTGGGTTGCCGAAAAAATTGATCCAAAGACACCCCTTCCCTGGACCGGGCCTGGCTATTCGCATCCTGGGTGACGTGACGCACGAGAAATTGGAAATTCTGCGCCAGGCAGATGCTATCATTATGGAGGAGATGGAGAGGAGCGGGCTCCATGATCAGGTGTGGCAGGCATTCGGTGTGCTCTTGCCGGTCCGCACCGTGGGGGTCATGGGCGATGAGCGCACCTACGATCAGGTGGTTGCCGTTCGCATTGTGGAGAGCGTTGATGCAATGACAGCTGACTGGGCCAAAGTGGACTACCAGGTGTTGGGACAAATATCAAACCGTATAATAAATGAAGTCAAGGGGGTTAATCGGGTGGTTTACGATATTTCCTCCAAACCGCCAAGCACAATTGAGTGGGAATAATCCCCGCCGCAATCCTTCCAGACCATGCGTCAGGCAGATTTCGTTCATCTTCACCTTCATTCCGCCTACAGCCTTTTGCAGAGCACCATAAGGTTGCCCCAGCTATTAAAGAAAGCACGGGAATATCGGCTGCCAGCACTGGCCATAACAGACCATGGCAATCTGTTTGGCTGTATAGAATTCTATGATCTGGCCTACAGTAACGGGATCAAACCTATTATCGGCTGCGAACTCGCTATCGACTCCTTTGAGGTAATAGATCCAGAGCGGCCTAGTAGCCCCGAGCCCGCCAATCATCTAGTGCTCCTGGCACGGAATAAAAGAGGGTATCAAAACCTTCTTCAGCTCATCACCAAAGCCCATTCTCTAGGCTGGCAGCAGGAAGCACGGGTAAGCAAGAATCAGCTATATGAGCATCATCGAGGACTCATCATCTTGAGTGGCTGCCACAGAGGGGAAATCGCCGCTTTGCTCTCTAAGGACGACCACCAGAGGGCAAAAGCACGGGCCGCCGAATATTTGGAAATTTTTGGCAGAAATGACTTTTTCATCGAGTTGCAGCCCGTGCTAACTGAGCCGCACCGGGCCTTGAACGAACGCCTTCTAGCACTGTCCCGCCAGTTGGATGTCCAAGTAGTGGCCACGGCAAACAGCCACATTCTTGAGCCAAAGGAAGTTGAACTAATTAAGGTCCTGAAGGCTATTAGGCTGGGAACCACTGTAAATGAAATATCCCCATCAGCGGAGTGCGGTTTTCTCTCTCCGGAAGAGATGAAAGTTGAATTCGCCCACTTGCCTGAAGCCATAGCCGCCACTTTGGCCATCGCTGAGCGCTGCAATCTCGATTTAGACTTGGGTAAGATTCGGATACCGAGGTTTCCGCTGGACAAAGGTCAGGAGGCAATAGCTGTATTAAGGCAAAAGGCAAGGGAGGGACTTCAAGAACAAATTTTGGCCAATGATCTTGCTGCAGATCAAGATTACAACCAAAGATTAGACACCGAACTCATAAAAATTGAGCAGCTTGGTCTTGCGGACTACTTTCTCTTGGTAGCTGATTTCGTTGAGTTTGCCAAAACAAAGGGAGTTCCAGTCGGCCCAGGGAGCGGATCAGCAGGTTCCAGTCTCACTGCTCACGTTTTGGGGATCACCAAGATTGATCCGCTAAAACATGGCCTTTTGTTTGAGCGTCTGATAAATCCACTGAGCCCGGAGTTTCCGGACATGGAGTTGGGTTTCGGCATGGAGATGCGAGAAGAAGTGCACCAATACCTCAGGTCCAAATATGGACAGGATCGGGTAGCGCAAATCGTATCAATGGGCACCATGCAGCTTCGTACGGCCATTCGGGATCTTAGCAAAGCCTTGGATCTAGTAGAGGATAATCTGGAGGCCGCTGCTGATGCCACCGAGCCGGCCAGAACAGGAGCAAGGGTATACTCAAGGCAACCGTCCGAACAAGGGATGTCCGCGCGAGTCCCCAGAAAGATATTAGAATTGGCAGCTGAGCTTGAGGGTTTGCCCCGACAGGTAGGCACCCATGCCACAGGTCTGATTATTGGTGATGGTCCACTGGTCGAAGATGTCCCCCTTTACCATGGTCCCAAGGATGAGTGGGTAAGCCAGTACAACGTGCGCGCCCTGAAGCGGGTCGGCTTGGTAAAGATCGATTTAATTGCGACAAAAAGTCTAACAGTGATTCGTAAAGTGGTGGATCTGGTAGGCGATGAATATGATTTGGCAGCAGCCTTGAAAGATATATCCTGGGACGATGAAGCTGCCTTTGAATTGCTGCGTCTGGGGAAGGTGGGAGGCATTCCCTATTTGGAAACCCCAAGAGCACTTGATTTGTTAATCAAATGGCAACCCAGGGGGTGGCAGGATCTGCTTGCACTGTTGGCCTTGATTCGACCAGTGGCGCTGGAGAGTGGATTAACCGAAAATCTGCTCAGCACTCGTCGGCAGGAAGTATCTCAGGAGTCATCTCTTCCGTCTGATGAAAAAAAGGTTTTGCCTGGGCCTAAGATTCTTGTTTTTGATGTGGATTTGATCAAGCTCATAGCTGAAAGCACGGGTTGGTCTTTGGAAAAGGCAGACGAACTTTGTCGCATGCTTATTAGGGCTGAGGAAGAAGAACTGGAAAACATACGTCTGGAGTTCATCAAGGGAGCCGGGGATGGTGGTTATGCCCGTGAGGCGGCGGAAAGCATTTGGTCTGAAGTGGAACGATCTGCAGGCGTGGTGGCCAGTAAGAACCAAAAAGTCGCCCAGGCATTCACGGTGCTTCAGGCTGCCTTTTTGAAAGCTCGCTTCCCGCAGCACTACATAGCTGCCTTGTTGAGTAGCGAACTACATCAGTATGACCTTCTTACGGCGCACATAGAGTCTTGTCTCCAGGAGGGTCTTGCTTTGCTCCCTCCGGATATAAATAAAAGTGAGGTGGAATTCCGCGTAGAAAAAGAGGGTGTTCGGTTTGGACTGGCGGCAATCAGACATGTAAGCAGGGCGACAGCTGCCTCCATTGTCCGGGCACGGCGTGAGAGAGGTCCATTTAATTCTCTTTTTGACCTCTGCAGTAGCTTGGACCGGGAGGATCTGGACAAGAGAGCTTTGGGTGCAATAATAAAAGCGGGAGCCATGGACAGTTTTGGCCTGGGAAGACAAGCTTTGTACAGGATGTTGCCTGAATTATTGGAGCAGGCTCGTCGAGGCCAAATGGCACTTTTCGATAGCCCTGACCTGGAGGCTCGCCCAGACCGAAGCTTGACTACCCCTCCTGACTGGGATTACTCCACCAAACTGGCTAAGGAAAAAGAGGCCCTTGGCTTTTACCTAAGCGGCCATCCGCTGGCTAAATTTCGTTCCTTTCTGGAAAAGGTAGCACCAGGTGGGGCGGCAAGACTGGAAGATCTTCCCGCAGATTCTCAGGGATTACTGGGGGGTGTCATTGAGGAGGTCAGAGTTACTAGGAGCCGTAAAGGAGAGCCCCTCCACTTTTTACGGATAGAAGACTACACAGGCTCTATAGAAGTAATTGTTTTTGCAGATGTGTATGCAAGATTCGAGAGGCAGATATTCAAAGGGGGGCTGGCTCTGGTGCGCGGCAGGATAGCAAGAGAGGCTTATCAGGTGAGGTTGGTGGCTGAAGAAGTCATGTTTTTGGAGGAGGCCGCCGAAAAGCTAGCCACCTCTGTTAGGATTTATCTCTCCGTCGAAGGCTTTTCGAGTGAATCGCTAGGCGATCTGCAGCAGTTGTTTAAGTCCCAACCAGGGCCATGTCCAGTTTACCTACATTTTAATATCGGCCAGCATACAGAGGTTATTCAGAGACTGCCACCTTGGTTTAATATTTATCCGGCCAGAGATTTGGTGGCGGCAATAACAAAGCGATTTGGTGAGGGCTGCTTAGAACTTGTTTACGGCGAGGAAGGCGAAACAAACAGCTAACTTGGAGAGACGGGATCCAAGAGGTTTGAGCTGTCAGCGGACAAGTGGGGGATTGATATAGATGAGTGAATATCAGGAGAGGAGATATCGCCAACAGATCCACCACGAGCGATTGGTTTCCTTTAAGGTGGCTATCCAGGAAACAGATCTGATGATTCTGGCTGAGTCCGACCTAACTGAGCTGACTGAGGAGATCATATACAAGGTTCGTGGACCTCTGGAGGGATACATTGCTAGTCACCCCGAATTTCTCCATGCAATGAGCCCTCTGCCTTACGATAAACTCGCACCTGTAGTAGTAAAGGAAATGTTGGCTGCAGCAAGGATTTGTGGTAGTGGCCCCATGGCTGCGGTAGCCGGAGCTATAGCGGAGCAGGTTGGCTTGGCCCTTCTACGGGAGAGTGGAGAGGTGGTGGTGGAGAACGGTGGTGATTGTTTCGTCAAAGTGGATTCACCCTTGCAAATATCTATCTTTGCTGGGCGCTCAAAGTTGAGCAATAAACTGGCCCTGAAGATCTATCCAGAAAAGACGCCCTTGGGTGTGTGTACGTCTTCAGGCACTGTAGGACACTCCCTGAGCTTCGGCCTTGCTGATGCAGTGACTGTAATATCATCCTCCGCGGCCTTGGCTGATGCTGCTGCAACTATGACATGCAACCAGGTGAAAAGCGAGGGCGATATCCGACAGGCCATAGATTTTGCCCAAAAGATTGAGGGAGTTTTGGGAGCGGTAGTGATTGTGGGAGATCAGATTGGTGCCTGGGGTGATGTTGAGCTAGTGTCTGTTTGAGATTTAAGCTTTCACCCAGTGGGCGACAGCCCATACTGTTTTAGGGTTAAAGGATTATTAATTCTCCTCTAATTCCTCAATTTGCAATCTGCAATCCGTAACCTGCGATCTACACAGTACTTGTTTTTTTGGCAGATGTTGGTATACTCGCAAAAAATTTTCCTCCGGCAGACAAGAGGGGTGAGTTCGCCTTTTGTTGTGAGGGAAAGGTGAAAGACCATGCGGAATCTATGGGCGCCGTGGCGAATGGACTACATTTTGGGCGACCGGCCTTACGGCTGCATCTTTTGTCCAGAGGGCAACGGCGAAAGTGATGAACAACGGCTCCTACTGTATAGAGGTGACCGTTCCATGGTTATAATGAACCGTTTCCCTTACAATAATGGCCATCTTCTCGTCGCTCCTTGGAAACACACACCTTCATTGGATGACCTCGAGGACGAGGAGCTGTTTGATCTAGTTCGAACGGTCCGCTGGTCGGTGGCCGTACTCCGCCAAACCATGAGTCCAGACGCCTTCAATGTGGGACTCAACCTAGGTACGGTGGCAGGAGCAGGCGTGGAAGGTCATGTCCATTTCCACATTGTGCCGAGGTGGAATGGTGACACGAGCTTCATGACGGTTTTGTCTGAGGTGCGGGTTGTTCCAGAGCATCTCCAACGAACTTATGAAAAGCTACTCCCCTATTTCGAAAAGGAGAAATTGAATGAAACCAGTTAAGTGGGTGGTTTTGTTGCTCTTGATAGTCTTACTGATTGCTTTCCTCATTCAGAACATCGACGCGATTCTTGCCCCAACCACCTTCGAGTTCAGACTCTTTGGACTACTGCACGTCAGCTCAAAGCCCATTCCCCTTTATGCTCTGATTCTGGGTTCTATCTTTGGCGGTGGTTTAATGACTGCCATTTACCTTGGCGTGGGCAACTTCCGTTTGCGCGGTTCTCTCCGATCTCTTCAACGTCAGAATAGTGGCCTTCAAGAAGAGCTCAACTCCCTACGTAATCTGCCGATCACTGAGGCGGACGTGCCAGCCAGCAGACCTGCAGAGATAGTTGGCACTGCTTCTGCGGAGGAAGCCGAAGAGGCAAACACCGGGTAAACTGGCGTGATGGATGGATGCGAACACCCTACATATTGGGGGAATCGAATTTAATATTCTCGCCCTTTTGGGTATTATAGCCATCTTGGGCCTCGTCATAGGCTATTTCCTCGGTAAGCGCAAGCAATTCACTGATTCTTCACGCAGACGATCAAACTCACCAGAAGACTACTCAGTCTTCTTTAAAGGCATCCAATACATTCTAGCCAATGAGACCGATCAGGCCATTGAGGCCTTTAGCAGAGCGGTACAGGTTAACTCTGAGACCATTGAGACCTACGTGACTCTAGGTAACCTATTCCGGGTGAAGGGAGAAATCGACAGGGCCATCCGCATAAGGCAAACCATTCTCTTGCGGGAAAAGGTAGACGAGAGAACCAAACTACAGGCCCTCTTCGATATGGGAATGGACTACAAGCAAGGTGGCTTTCTACAGAGAGCGATTTCAACTTTCGAAGAGGTGATTCGCCGCGCCCCCAAGAGGTTGGACGCCCACAAAGAACTGGAAGGTCTTTACGAGGCAACACATGATTGGCAGCGGGCTTATGAAATGCAAAAGGAGATTGGCAAATTAAGCAATACAAACAATCAGCACATTATGGCTCATTTGAAAACAGAGCAAGCCAAGATTGAAATGGAGAAGGGTAATCTGGATAGTGCCAATGCCCATTTGAAGAAGGCATTATCTCTGGATCCAACTTGTGTGGACGCCAGCTTGCAGTTAGGGTCTATGTACTGGTTAAAGAACAAGAAGAAGAAAGCGCTCGCCACTTGGAAAAAACTGGTCAAGAACAATCCCAGGTGGGCTCACCTGATTCTCAATCGTTTGGAGGAACAAGACGGCATGCCGGCTGATGAGGCTAAGATATTGGAATTTCTTGAAAAAATTGCAGAAGAGAATTTGGATGCTTTAGCTCGGTTGGCTTTGGCCCGCTGCTTCATGAAACGTGACAGGAGAGAGCAAGCTCTCGCATCATTGAGGCGGGCCTTGGAGTTAAAGCCTGATCTGGGAGAAGCGCGCAAGATGTTAGGTGAGGTGCTGTTGGAAAAGGGCGATGAAAAGGGCGCACTATCTGAGTACCGTAATCTTCTTGACCACCTCGGGCCTACTACTAAGAGTTATCGCTGCCAGCAGTGCGGGCTGGAAAGTGACAAGATTGTCTGGAAGTGTCCAGGTTGCCATAATTGGGACACCGTTCAACCTAGGAAGATAGTCGGCGACTGATATTTAGGGTGTCTAGATTTCGGATTTTGGATCGCGGATTTTAGGGGATGAATTGAAATAAAAGGCCCCTAAACTTCCTTTGAGGATGAGTTAGAGCCACGTCCTGTGGGCGTGGATTTTTTCTATTGAGGTAGCTCCAAGATGAGTAAAGTCACCCCCATGATCCAACAATACTTGGAAATCAAAGAGAGCTATCAAGACGCCATACTTTTCTACCGCATGGGGGATTTCTACGAAATGTTTTTTGAGGATGCCGTGGTTGCATCTCGAGAACTTGAGATTACCCTTACCTCTCGAGACAAACAAGCAGAAGATCCAATCCCCATGTGTGGTGTCCCTCACCATGCAGTGGACGCTTACATTGCCAAGCTTCTGGAGAGGGATTACAAGGTGGCCTTGTGTGAACAGGTGGAAGATCCTCGCCAGGCAAAGGGTTTAGTACGCCGTGAGGTGGTTCGAGTGATCACACCGGGAACTCTTTTGGACAGTCTGGATGGCAAGAGTCCCAATTATCTCGCCGCTGTTCACCTTTCTTCTGGGGACAAGTGCGGTTTGGCCTTCTTGGATCTCTCTACTGCTGAATTTCGTATGACCCAAACTGATAGCATCACATGGCTTCTCGAAGAATTGGGACGAGTGGAACCCCGGGAGCTCCTGGTGGCTGAGGACGCTGAATTAGATTCAGCCTGGTGGCGAGCTAAGGTGGGAGAATGTGTTGTGCAAGTATTAGAGCCGGAGTTTTTTGAATTCTCTAGAGCACACCAGCGGCTCCTCGATCAGTTTCAGGTGCACTCCCTAGAGGGTTTTGGTATCCGGGATCTCCCATTGGCCGTAAGCGCTGCCGGAGCAATTCTCGCCTATGTCAAGCGCACCCAACTAAAGGCTGCCGAGCATATTAGAAGAGTTGTTTCTTACAACCGTAGCGATTACATGATCGTAGACGAGGTTAGCACCCGACATTTGGAACTTTTCCGTTCCTGGTACGATGGCAGCCGCAGAGGTACCCTCCTGGAACTTTTGGACCGAACGATCACCTCCATGGGAGGTCGGTTGCTGAGGTCTTGGATGCATTATCCTTTGATCCAACTAGAAGCAATTGAAGCACGCCAAGATGCCATTAGTTGTTTTCGTGAGCATGAAGCCATACGTGTTCAGGTACGGCAAGAACTGGAAAGAGTGTATGATCTGGAGAGGCTTAACAGTAAAGTTGCCATGGGTTCGGCAACTCCGCGTGACCTTGCCGCCTTGAGGCGGTCCTTTCAATCTCTACCTCGCATTAAACATCTACTAAGGTATTTGGAAGATCGAACCCTGTCTGAACTCACAAACAGATTGGATTCCTTGGAAGACATCGCCGAGTTGCTTCAGGAAGCTCTCATCGATAACCCTCCGCCGACTCTGGCAGAGGGTGGCTTAATCCGCCCGGGGTACAACGACGAACTGGATCGGCTCCTGAGTCTAAGTCGAGACGCCAAGAAATGGATTGCCCAACTGGAAGCAGAAGAGCGACAGAAAACAGGCATTGGCACACTAAAGGTGGGCTATAACAAGGTCTTTGGCTACTACCTAGAGGTTTCAAAGGCCAATCAGGGTTCGGTGCCGGACCGATACATCCGCAAGCAAACATTGGTCAACGCAGAACGCTATATTACGGAAGAGCTGAAGGATTATGAGATCCAAGTACTGAATGCGGACGAGAAGAGAATTCGCCTTGAGGAAGAACTATTTCTCGCACTCCGTGCTGAAGTTGCTAGCCACGGCAAGCGCATTCAGACAACAGCCAATGTGATAGCAGAACTAGATGTTTTTGGAGCTCTGGCCGAGGTCGCTAATCGGAGAAACTACTTTAGACCTCAAATAGAAAATGGAGCCGAAATCGATATCAAAGAAGGGCGCCATCCCATGGTGGAGGCAGCCCAACCCCAAGGTAGCTTTGTTCCAAATGATGTGGCCCTGGATAATGTCAGCCAACAAATCATAATAATCACGGGGCCCAACATGGCAGGGAAGTCCACCGTTCTTAGACAAGTGGCGCTCATTGTTCTCATGGCACAAATGGGAGCACCCGTGCCTGCAAGCTCTGCCAGGATAGGAGTTGTGGATCGCATTTTTACCAGGGTAGGTGCCACCGACGAATTGACCCGGGGACGGAGCACCTTCATGGTTGAGATGCAAGAGACTGCCCATATTCTTCATCAGGCTACGGAGAGGAGTTTGGTAATTCTGGATGAAATTGGCCGAGGAACGAGTACCTTTGATGGTTTGAGCATTGCTTGGGCAGTCGCCGAATTTCTCCACAACTGGCAAGGGAAGGGGATCAAGACCCTTTTTGCCACCCATTATCATGAATTAACTGATCTTGCTACCACTGGGCCGCGGGTCAAAAACATGAACGTGGCGGTTAAGGAGTGGGGGGAGAAGATTATTTTTCTTCGCAAGCTGGTGGAAGGCGGCACTAATCGCAGCTATGGTATTCAAGTAGCACGGCTTGCAGGATTACCGCCGGAGGTTGTGGAGAGAGCCAAACAGGTGCTCCGACACCTAGAGGAAGAGACCACAGACGTGGAAGGTCTGCCCCGTCTAGTCCGCTATAGTTCAGGTCCCCAGGATGAACCGCTCCAGCTTTCACTCTTCCGCCAGTCCGACCAAAGGCTTCGCCGTCGGCTGCAGAGATTGGAACTCGAGCAACTAACTCCAATTGAAGCTCTCAATGAGCTTGCTAGGCTGCGAGAAATAGTAGATGAAGACTCACAGTAGATTGTAGATTTCCTGATTGGATGAGCTAAGCTTTTTAATCTTAAGTATAAAAGTATAAATCTTAAATCTAATATAAAACTTTATGGTGTTTCGTCCCTGAACATGCACTGCCTTAGACCAAAACCGCAAAGATTCTTCTGGATAATTATCTTCCTGTTCCTCCTGGGAGAGATGGTTATATCCGTCGCCCCTGCCTGCGGGGCAAACAATGATTATCTAAAGAAAGCCAGGGATTGTTCAAGGAGTCTCTACCGGTCAAAAAAGCGGATCAAATATAGGGACCAGTGGTTTCGCTGTATTCAAGCCTACGAGAAGTACTACCAGAAGTACCCCAGCGGACGTCAAGCAGATGAAGCTCTCTATGCAACGGCCAAATTGTACAAAAATCTTTATGGCTACTCTCGAAGGTCAGGTGATTTGAACGAGTCCATCAGCAGGTTTAGGAAAGTTGTGAAGAGATTTCCCAAGAGCAGATTCGCCGATGATGCCCAATACCAATTGGGAGAAATTTATCGCAGGTACAAAAGAGACCTCGACCGGGCTTACGTAGAATACTTCAAAGTGGTTATGTATTTTCCTCAGGGTGATATGAAACCGCGGGCAGAAAAGCGACTTTCTGAATTGGAAGCTAGAATGGGCAACCGAAAAGCCCCACCAGATCTACCTGACTTGCCTGATCTAGAACCTACATCCAAAGGTGGACTCGCAAGGGTTACTGATATTCGTCACTGGTCTGCCCAAGACTACACCAGAATCGTCATTGATGTAGATGCTCAGGTAGAATATGCTAGCCACTTGCTGAGGCGAGATCCTTCTCTGGGAAAACCACCCAGGCTTTATATTGATCTCGAAAGCTCAGCACTGGACCCATCTTTCGCTGGAGCCATACCTATAGGTGATGGCCTGTTGCGGAAGGTGCGGGCAGGCCAGTATAAGCCCAGAGTGGTGAGGGTGGTACTGGATATTGAGTCCATTGAGGACCACAAAATCTTTTCTCTGAGCGACCCCTTCCGCATAGTAATTGACGTTACAGGTGAGAGTAGAAAAAGACTGCCGCCTCCTGGAAAGGGAAAGACTCCCAGCTTGACTTTGGCTCAACAGCTGGGGTTGGGAGTTAGGAAAGTGGTTATAGACCCTGGCCACGGCGGCAAGGATCCGGGGGCTGTGGGACCATCTGGTGTTAAAGAGAAAGATGTTGTATTGGGAATTGCCAAAAGACTGCAAGAAAAGATCAGGGCAAAACTTAATTTGGATGCCATTCTCACCCGAAGTTCAGACAGCTTCCTGCCCTTGGAGGAGCGTACAGCTCTGGCCAATACGCAAAAGGCGGATCTCTTTGTCTCCATCCACACCAATGCCCACAAGAATAGACGTGTCTACGGTATTTCTACTTATATACTGAACGTTGCCACCGATGAAGAGGCGGCGCGGGTTGCGGCCTTTGAAAATGCTGTCTCGGCGAAACGGATTAGTGACTTGGAGAAGATTCTCAACGATCTTATGCTGAACTCGAAGATTAATGAATCTAGTCGCCTGGCGGACGCGGTCCAACAAGGTTTGATCAAGGGTTTGCCTCGGAGCTACAGTAGAATCAAGGATCTTGGCGTAAAGCAGGCTCCTTTCTATGTCCTGATTGGAGCGCAGATGCCCTCGATAATGGTGGAGACTTCGTTTATAACCAACAGTTGGGAAGAGAAACGGCTGGGTAGTTCTGCTTACCAGGATGCAGTAGCCGAGGGAATTCTGGCGGGAATTGCGTCATATATCAGGCAAATAGAAACTGTTCCCGGGAGAGGGTAGGGGAATATTTTAGATTTCGGATTGTGGATTTAGGATTTCGGATTTTTAATTTCGAAATTTTGGCTTCATGCCCCAAGCCCCATGCTTGGTTCTACTGGCTACTGTATTATTTGATTTGAGGGATGGCGTATTAAAGATGGAGATAAAACCAGGGACTAGAATAGAGTTCTTCGAAAGTAAAAGGCTCCTGTGCGCGGTCTGTTTGGAGGTTAAAAACAGTCGCCTTCTGGTCCTGACTGAGCAAGATCGCGAGGCTAATGTCTCGATGAAGAGAATTCTGCACATCGACGATGGACTGTTAGACATAAGCCATAGTCGAATACAATTGGTTGCCATTCTCCAGGAAGCGGCGGCTAGGCGGCAACACCTAATGGGCCGCATCTCTGTGGAAGAATTGTGGGATCTATTGCACCAGGAAGATGAGGGGTTCGATTGTCGTGACCTGGCAGAAATATGTTTCAGTGAAGAGGTTACCTCAGACCATACTTCTGCAGTGTTTAGGGCTCTTCTAACAGACTCCATTCACTTTAAACTCAAAGGTGGGCTTTTCTACGCCAACAGCCCGAAGAAGCTGGAGCAGATACGGATTCAGCATGAGCGACAGGCCCAAAAAGAGAAAGAACTGGCTGAGGGTAGTCGTTGGCTCGAAGGGGTTTGGAAGGGTGAAGCAGTGGCAGAACCCGAAAATAGAGAACGCTACCTGCAGATGCTCACGGATTTTTGTCTCTTTGGTACAGAGGCATCTGACTACCAGCAGATTAAAAAAATCCTTGCCATGGCAGAAGTCCCAGTACCTCAGGGAATATTTACACTTCTAGTGAAGTTGGGTGTGTGGACTGAAGATGAGAATCTCTACTTACATCGTTTTGGCATACAGGAGAACTTTTCGGCGGAAGTCCTCGATTCCGCCAATCAACTTATGGAGGACCTAGGAAACAATGGAGGCGAGTGGGGGGACGATACCCGAGAGGACTTGAGTTCCTTGCCTATTTTTACCATTGACGGCCCCATGACCAGGGATTACGACGACGCTCTCAGCATTCGTCCGGCGGCAGGGGGTGTTGAGGTGGGCATCCATATTGCAGATGCAGCGGCTTTCGTTTTCCCCGATACGGTGCTAGATCAAGAAGCACTGGAACGGATCAACTCCCTTTATTTGCCCGATACTAGGATTCCAATGCTGCCAACTTTGCTTTCCGAGGATGTCTGTAGCCTCAAACAAGGAGAGAAGCGGTTGGCAACAAGTCTTTTGGTGCGCTTTGACCAAAATGATCAGTTGCAAGATTATCGATTTGCCCTTAGCCGTATTAGGGTTCAGCGTCAACTTACTTATTCCGAGGCCAACGAACTGGTGACAACAGAGGAGGATTTGGGAAGACTCTATCGCCTCTGCACTAGACTCCGACGCCGGAGAATCAAGCAAGGCGCCCTTTTGCTACCTTTGCCAGAACTGCGCGTTTGGATCAACAACAACAACGAAATTCAAATTGCCACCGTGGACCGAGAAACGCCCGCCCAACTGATGGTCTCCGAGTTGATGATACTCGCCAACGGTTTGGCTGCCGAGGCGCTAGCTGCCAACAAGGTGCCTGCTATCTATCGAAGTCAAGGGAAACCTCAGGAGATAGTGGTCGGTGAGGGGACTGATGATCTCTTCCTAAACTACTTGCAGCGGCGTTACCTAAGCCGCGCCGAATTGTCTATCGAGCCCAAACCTCACAGCGGACTGGGCATGAATGCCTATACAAATTGGACTTCTCCCATTCGCCGCTATATGGACTTGGTGATTCAACGCCAGCTCAAGAGTATGGTACAGCATAAACCACCAGTCCACACACCCGAGGATCTAGATCCTATTATTTCCAGAATAACTATTGGGCAGAGTCGAACCTTGCAGATCAAAAAAGAATGGACGAGATACTGGGTCCTTAAATATCTTGAAAGGCAACAGATCAAGTTTGTAGATGCGCTCGTCTTGAATCAGGGGCGGCGGACTTATAATTTGCTAATACCAGATTATCTCCTTGAAGCTAGTATGCCACTGGAAGAGGGCAGGGGGCTTAATCCTGGAGATCATTTTCGCGTAGAAGTAGTGAGAGCAAATGCCAGAGAGGAAATTCTGAAGTTGAGAATGGCCTGATTTCAGCGTAGCTGAAATACTAGGCACTAGGCACTAAGGACTAGGCAACTTTAAGTCATTGCAATTCGCGCCTGTGCGCTTCATTGTTCTTTGGGCTGGCTCCCTTCTTTACGACCTAAAGATAACAAATGACAGCAAAGCATAATGACGGCGAAGCCAAGTGACGCAAAGCAAATGACCATACGGTTGCTGCCCGCTGCTTATAGTTCACTGCTTACCGCTTACTGTTTACCGTTTACCGCTTACTCTCTCCTGCGCTTCCCTCCTGCAAGAGATAGGCCTCTATAAGTTCATCTAAATCACCATCAAGGACTGCATCGACATTTCCTTTTTCCACATGAGTCCGGTGATCCTTTACCATGCGATAAGGGTGGAGTACATAAGAGCGGATTTGGCTGCCCCAAGAAATATTCTCGAGCGAGTCATGGATCTCCTGCAATTTCTCTGACTGCAGTTGCTGTTCGCGCTCGTAGAGACGGGAGCGCAGGACCTTCATGGCCATTTCTCGGTTACGGTGCTGAGATTTTTCGTTCTGACACTGAACCACTATACCGGTGGGCAGGTGGGTTACGCGGACAGCAGAGTCAGTCTTATTAACATGCTGACCGCCAGCACCACTGGACCTAAAGGTGTCAATCTTGAGATCTGCGCTCTTGATATCGATGACTATTTCATCTTCGACCTGAGGGTAGACAAAGACTGCAGCGAAAGAAGTATGGCGTCGACCGCTGGCGTCGAATGGAGATATGCGCACCAATCTGTGAATACCCTTCTCGGCCTTGAGGAGGCCGTAGGCATAGCGACCGCTGGATGTAAAGGTCGCGTTTTTTATACCAGCCTCTTCGCCGGGCTGCAGGTCGATAATCTGGTTTTCGAAGTTACGTTTTTCAGTCCAGCGCAAATACATGCGTAAAAGCATCTCCGCCCAGTCCTGCGCTTCCGTACCTCCTGCACCTGCGTTTATACTCACGATTGCGTCAAGCGGATCATCTGTTCCACCGAGCATACGCTGAAATTCTTGAGCCGAAATTTCCGCATCAATAGCCTTCAGTTTTCTGGCAATCTCGTCGAACTCTTGTTGATCCTCCTCTTCAATGGCTAAATCAAAGAGAATTGCCACATCTTCCAATTCGCTGCTAAGATGCTTGAATTTCTCAAGTGTTTCTGAGAGCACAGCCCGTTCCTTCAATATTTCGCGCTGTTGGTCCGGGTTGTCCCAGAAACCTTTTTTGGACATTATGGTTTCTATTTCTTTGAGGCGGTGGGATTTTTCGGGGATGTCAAAGATGACCTCGCAGGTCTTCGAGCCGACCGAGAAGTTCTTCAATTTGTAGTTTTGACGGAGAACCCATGAATCTCTCTCCTTTGCTTACGTGGGTGATGTTACAAATATAGTGAAGCATAATTTGGCTAATTTGTACAGTTCATTTGTAGAGGTAAAACTGAAAAGTTGAACCCACAAATTTGCAGTATCCCTGTTTTTTTCTTACTTCCTCCTCCCTATCATTATCATTGAATAGGCAAATCCTAACACAGACACAACAAGGCAGGACCAGGCGAACCAGTCGCCATAGCGGGTGTAAAGGGTCTTCCCTTCCCCCAGCTGGATAGTGCCGAGCATGGTCGCATCCTCAAACAGTCTGGTAACCTGGGTAATACGACCTCGAGAGTCGATAAAACCACTTATACCGGTGTTGGCACAACGTGCCATGGGTACGCGATTTTCAACTGAGCGAAGCACCGCCATGGAGAGGTGTTGATATGGGGCACTACTACGGCCGAACCAGGCATCATTGGTGATGTTCACCAAAAAATTAGCTCCAGCATTGACCAGGTTGCGACTGAGTTCGGGGAAAATAGCCTCGTAACAGATTAATACCCCGATTTTTGCTGGCAACATATCGAGTACTATGGCTTGTTCGCCTGAAGCAAAGTCTCCAGCCGCCTGGACTAGTTTGTCTACGAAAAATAAAAGCCTTTTCCAAGGCACATATTCTCCGAAAGGAACAAGGTGTATTTTGTCGTAATAGCCGATAGGCATGCCATAACCGTCGAGCAGATAAGCACGATTATAGAACCTCAAAAGTTCACCTTTTCGCCGATAAGCGGGACTGCCGAAGAGCAAAGGTATCTGCATTTCTCTTACCTGGAGAAATAGACTCTCAGTATTTTTTCGGTCAGCCAAGAAGTAGAAGGGTGTGGCAGTCTCAGGCCATATAACTAATTGGGGCTCATGTTTTGCTACCTCTTTGGTTAAGCGCTCATATTTTTCCAAGGTGGTTTGCTGAAAGGCGGGGTCCCACTTGGTATCTTGAGCGATGTTGCCCTGCACAAGGGCGACTTTAAACGATGGGCCACGGTAGTCTTCCAGTTTGACTAGCCTCCAACTGCCGTAACCAACTACTAGGGAAACCAAAGAGACCAAAAGTAGCAAAGGATAAAGCCTTGTCAACGCTTTTCTCTGGCGGTTTGCAGGGAAGATCAAAATGAAGAGTAGAGCGTTGGAGAGAACCAAAACAAAGGATATGCCGAACACACCGGTTAGGTCAGCCATTTGAATTACCGGAAGCCAACTATACTGACTATAACCCAGGTTCTCCCAGGGGAATCCGGTTAGTAGACGACTCTTGCCTAGCTCCAGGGTAACCCAGAGAAAAGGGGCAGCCAGAGGCCACGGCAAGCCACGGTGGCGCAGCCAGCTTAATCCAGCGCAGAAGAGGCCAGGAAATATTGCTAGGTAGGCGACCAGGAGAAAACAAATCCCCAGGCTGACTGGAAGGTGCAGATTGCCGTACCTATTGACAACATAGGTGATCCAATATAGGAGGCTCAGACCATGAAACAGCCCGGCAAGCCAGCCAAGAGTAAAACAAGCAGGAGGTTGGTTACGTGCCGCAAGGTAGATTAAGGGGACAAGAGCCCCCCAGGCAACAAACGCTAAACCAATGCGGGGGAAAGATGCGGTCAGGAGTAAGCCTGAGCAGACTGCAACGAAATAGTCTTTCCGACTAACATCAAAGAACGAATGTATTTCGATCTTAGGCATTATGATTACAGTATTCTATGTTCGCGGGCTAAAAACGGAAGGCATTCTAACATGAAAGCTTCTTCATGTGCACCAGATTTACCCCTTTAAGAAGGCATGGGGCATAGGGCATGGAGTAATTTGGGATTTTGGATTTGGGATTTCGGATTGCGGATTGGGGATTTCGAAATGTTTGACGATTTGACGAATAGAAATATTGACTAATTAACTAATTGACGAATTTACTAATTGACTACTGACTAACGGCTACTGGCTACTGGATTCTTGACTCACTGAGCCTTGGCCACCAACTCGCGAATATATTGGCGATCATCATCAGAAATATCTACAAAGCGGACACCAATCCCTGATAATTCATCAGCATCATCTGGGTTGTAAATGCGCGACCTTGCCACCCTGGCAGTGGCCCTTAGGAACTGTCGAGAGTCCGGTAATGTGATTATCATTCTAAAAGTTTCATTGGAATCGGGTTCCTCTAGGCAATGGACAAATGCGCCCCCGAGGCTGATGTTAGTGACCTCCCCCTGAATTGGTCCCTTGGCAGTAAGCATGGTTACAGGCCAGCTCACCTCAACCCTAGGAAACTGGCGTCTTTCTATTCCCAAAGATAACTCCTCGCGAGTAGCTGCTCTGTACCGCTGGTCCTTCAATCTACGGAGGTAAGGTTAGATGTCTGCAGGGGTGATATCAGGGTGAACGTCTTCTTTCCGCACTCTGACTCTGACCTTGCGTATTTTTCTCGCATCTGCCGATTCGATTGTCATCTCCAAAGGGGCATGGGTTATAGTTTCACGGGGTTGAGGAACTCTACCCAAAAGGCTTATGATGAATCCACCCACCGACTCAAAGTTGCCCTTGGGGACCTCGAGGTCAAAATGTTCCACCAATTTTTCGATCTCAAGTCGGGCGTCCACTAAAAGGTCTCCTTCTTCGGTGGTAACCATTAAGGTGTCTTCATTGTCGTGCTCGTCGTGAATCTCACCGATGATCTCCTCAATGATGTCTTCAATGGTGACCAATCCAGCAGTGCCGCCATATTCATCAATGACAATTGCCATGTGGGACTTCTTGTCTCGTAATTCTCTGAGGAGATGGCTAATTTTTTTTGTTTCAGGGATAAAGTAAGGTGTCCGTACGATGTCCTTCAGATCTAAATGCTCTTCACTCCAACAAGAGAGCAGATCTTTAACATGTAAGATTCCGATAATATTGTCGATACTACCCCCATGAACGGGAAAGCGAGAATGGCCTTCTTGGATGACTAGCTGGAGAAGCTCCTCGATCGGGGTATCAGCGCTGACGATTACCGCATCGGTACGGGGCACCATGATCTCTCTGGCCAGTGTGTCGCGAAAAGAGAGGATACTCTGGATCATCTCTCCTTCGTCTTCACTGAGCAGCCCTTCCTCCTCGCCGACGCCAATGAGTTGTTTAATTTCTTTTTGCAGATCGGGTTGTGAAGGTTTCTTCCGGTGCCTAAATCTAAGGAGGGTGGCAATCCTTCGCCAAATACCTGTGTCAGATCCTTCTTCCAAGAGACTCAGAATCTCCTTCTGCGCAAGGCAATGTACTCTGGCCTAGAACTGAAGAGGCGATTTGGCCCTGATCCATTTGAATGTCTTAATCTTAACAGCCTCTTTTTCTCTTTGTCAAATACAATGTCAAGATTGTGACAGCTCAGTTTCGAAGCGATAAGCCAGGAGTTTATAGGCTAGTTTAGCAGCAAAAAAATCTGGAGCAATATTTCCAGGCTGAGGACAGAGCTCCATAATGTCTGCCCCCACAACCTTTTTGGCTTGGCAAACCAGACGGACTAATTTGAGAACCTCATACCAATCAAGTCCCCCGGGTTCTGGCGTGCCTACTGCTGGCATGAGGGCAGGATCGAATACATCCAAATCAATAGTTATGTAAACATTGGAATGCAATTGAGCGACGACTTCTGCTTGCCAGTCAGACCGATTGTAAATGTCTTTCGCATAGAAGACAGGCAGATCCTCTTCTTTAGTCCATCGATGTTCCTCAGCGCTTAATGACCTTATGCCAACTGGAACTAGTGCCCCATAGCGACTGGCAAGCCGCATGACACAGGCATTACTGTGTTCTGCGCCCTGGTAGTTCTGTCGAAGATCGGCGTGCGCGTCAAGTTGCAGTATCGAAAACTCTTCCGTGTGGCCGGCTACAGCTTGGATCATCCCCAGTGATAGCAAGTGTTCTCCCCCAAGCATAAGAGGAAAGAATCCAGCGGCGAGTGTTTTTTCACCAAGTCTCCGGATCTTAGCCACCATTGCTTGTGGGCTACTGACGTCGACCTCCATTTCCTCTAGGGTGGCAATGCCCACCCGAAAGACCTCTTGGCCTATTTCATCGTCAAAAAGTTCAAGGTGTTGAGAGGCCTGAAGGATAGCACTTGGTCCCTGACGAGTACCTGGAGTGTAAGTGGTGGTGGCATCGTAGGGTACGGGGAGAATTAGAACCCTTGCTTTGTCAGGATCTAGTGTGGCGCCTTCCCGTCCACCGAAAGAGGCTGAAGCTGCAGCAAGATCTGCAAAAAATTCCCCTTCATGTTGCTGATCTGAACTCATAGGTCCCTGCCAACCAGCATCAATGTCCTAGGCGGTGACGCTCTGCTTGCACGATATGGGCTGAACGCCTTACATCCTTGGGGAACTCTACGCCTCTGTCCAGAAGCTTGATTTCGCTCTTCTCCGTGGCAAACAGACTACTGACGTAAGAGATTGCCTGTTCGGAGTCGAAATTTTTGCAGGAAAATATGTCTAGACTAAGGTAGTTTTTTTCAGGGAAAGTGTGGATGCTGATATGACTTTCGGCAATAAGCACAAAACCTGAAATGCCCCAATCCTGAGGATTCTCGGCGTCATAACGGAAAACATAGGGGGGCATGATTTTGGTCATTCCAATTTGGGCAGGATACTCACTCAAAAAGTTGTAGATGAGAGAGATGTCCTCTAGTCGCTCGCGATCACATCCATATCCATCAAACATTAGATGCATGCCAAAACCGTATTCAGGCTTTTTCAATTTTGCCACCTCCTTACTTAGTTGATCTAATTGTTGCCTTAAACCCTTATCCCAGCTTTTCAGTTAGATCTGGCCCATCAGAAAACGGGAGGAGAAACGATCCACAGAAGCTTTGCTGTAGACTTGCCGGTGTTATGTAGTCGGTGCTCCCTATCCGATGCAAAATAAAAAGAGTCTCCCTTGCGCATCCTGTAAGCTTCTTTATCAACCCAAAGAGTAACACTGCCCTGGAGGAGAAAGCCGAACTCCTCACCTTCATGGCCTAAGTGGGTTTCGGTGGATGTCCCTGGCTCCAAACTCACTATTACAGGATCCATCAGCCTGCTCTGGGCGCTGGGCACAAGAAGTTCTACCATCATTTGCTCGGTTGAGGTAGAACTCAAGACTCTCGCCTTTTTGTCAAACAGGACCCTCTCATGTTTCACGTCTCGAAAAAAGTCAGCTAGTTCTTCTCCAAGAACGTCCAAGATACCCTTTAAAGTGATAATGGAAGGCGAAGTCAGGTCCCGCTCCAGCTGACTGATAAATCCTTTAGTCAAATAGGCGCGATTTGCCAGCTCCTCCTGGGTCAGGTTGTTCGCTTTGCGAAGCCTTCTTATCTTTTCTCCTATTTTTAAAACCGTTTCCATGGTTTACAGACACTAAACTTAAAGTTTAATAAAGAGTACCCTTTATAATGATTCAATATTTTTTTGTCAAGAATTTTTTGCTTAACTCTGGCTGAAAATTCTGGCACCAAGACTGAGGTTGCAGTACTCACATTGCAGCTTCCATGTTTCTTTTTCCTGACACCTGCAACCTGAATCCTAAAGCCCCGGTACCTAAAAACGTTAGATTTGGTGCTTGGCAGGTTAGCCTTGCTGGTAAGTGGTTTCGTCTGCAGATGGGCTTTTTAGGTGGGAATTTTCCTCTGAGGCGCGAATCTGGTCGCCTCCGTTGTTCTTGGCCACATAAAGGTACTGGTCGGCCGTGCGAAGCAGATTCTCGAGGTCTTGTTCTAAAGTCTTCAGTCTGCCTTCCAACTGGGCCATTCCCATACTAAGAGAGGCGGGGCCGAGATTGCTCGCGTTAAACTTGCTTCTCAGCCTTTTGGCCACCATCATCGCTTGCTTGTGTCCAGCGTGAGGAATGATTACAGCGAACTCGTCACCTCCGTATCTGTAGACCGAATCGACATTGTCGCGACTGTAGAGCATCATTAACCTGGCCAGTTCCTTGAGTAGGTCGTCCCCCTTTTGGTGGCCGAACTGGTCATTGTAGTCTTTGAAATTGTCAACATCTACCAGAAGGAGAAAAAGTCCATAGTGCTGCCTGAAAGCTCGGATCGCCTCCCGTTTCAAATTTTCATCAAAGTAACGACGATTAAAAAGGCCAGTGAGCCCGTCACGGATTGATAGTCTTTTAAGTTCCGCTCGCAATTCACGCTCGCGGATTATTCGGTTGATCTTGGCCTCTAGTTCATTGATGTTAAATGGCTTGGAGATGAAATCACTGGCGCCGATTTCGATGACGTCGGTATACTTGTATTCGTCCTGGTACCCAGTGACAACGAGTACATCCACGTCCTCTAAGTCGGTCTTGATTCTTTTTGTCAAGTCGATTCCGTTCATTCGGGGCATGCTAATATCGGTGATGACAATATCAAAGTGGTTTTCTCCGAGCTTCTCTAAGGCATCCACGCCATCCACCGCGGTGGCACTGCCATGCCCCAACTGGCTGACTACCTCGTGAAGCAAACCAATCATCTCCGCGTCGTCATCCACGGAAAGAATGTTGTATGGAGTTTTACTTTTCTTGTCCACTTTTACCACTCTAAAAGCCTAAGTTTTTAACAGGACGGTCCTTAGAAAAGGCAAAATGTATGTATAGTCCAGAATTTATCATTTTACAACTTTTTTTCGCACGTCACACCTGTTTCCCGCACATCCCGCAGACTTGGCAATAATCCCGCTACGGCCTTGTCGCAGCGGTTCTTAAAATATCCTGGCTTTACTAGTAGCAGTTGACCCGCGCCTTACTATTTTGTTAAAGGATTAGGTGTGCCTGGCTGCAAGATCACCTGCAGTCGATTTCAGTGGTCACTTGGCAGATTGGCCAGCAGTAATGGCTTCTCTGCTGTTGAACTAAGAAGTAGGGGTGAAGATGGAGAAGGGAGCTAATGGCTAAAATAACGATAATATACAAAAAGGGTGAACCTATAGCAGCACAGTTGGGGTCGGAGATAGGTAAGTGGTTCGAGCAAAGAGATGCGCACGTTCTTTTACTGGAAAACATTGCTCCCCATGCCCAAAAAAGCAGCCTACAAGATTTTGCCCAAAAAGTACCATCTGACAGTCTAGCTGTTGTGGTCCTCGGGGGAGACGGCACACTGCTCAGCGTTGCTAGGCTTCTCACTGATCGAGACATACCGGTTCTAGGAGTAAACATCGGCGGAATGGGTTTTCTAACTGAAGTGAGTGTGGAGGAGTGTTACCGTTTCTTCGAAGACATTCTAGTGCAGCGGTTTGAAGTTGAAAGGCGCATGCGTCTTCACGCCACCTTTTATAGGAGTGGCAAGAGTGTTTTGGACAGTACTGTTCTAAATGACGTGGTAATCAATAAGGCGGCTATTGCTAGGATTGTTGATTTAGAAGTCACTATTGATGGCCTTCCCTTGACAACCTACCGGGCTGACGGGCTCATCGTCGCCACTGCCACAGGGTCGACGGCATACAATCTCTCCGCTGGGGGTCCTATAGTTTATCCTACGGCAGAAACTATTATCTTGACACCTATTTGTGAATTCTCTTTGACCAATCGTTCCATAATTTTGCCAGGTGACGCCCATGTTGAAATCAGGGTTGGTGCCAAGGCAACCGATGTCACCCTGACCTGTGATGGACAGGTGGGATGCGATTTGCAGGCGGGCGATATAGTCCGCGTTGAGCAGGCTGATCGGCCTCTCTTTTTGATAAAGTCTCGCCAGGAAGACTACTTCACCATTCTTCGCAACAAACTGAAATGGGGACAGAGGTAGATTGAAGATTGCAGATTTTAGATTGCGCTCACCCGCTTTGCTCGCATGGCGGGCGGGGATTGTGGATCTGGCACGGCATAGAGCATAGGGAAATAAAGCTGTCAGCAGACAGCTCGCAGTAGGCAGCAAGCAGACTTTTTGACCACTGAAGAATTGAAAAAAGATTGAACTCCTGAGAGTTTTGTTGTACTTCCATTACTCCACTAATCCATTACTCCCATACTCTATTGCGTTGTGTGCGAGGCTGTGCTCTAAGCTGTATAGCTTATTTCTATGGCCTGTCGTCGAAGGAGAAAGTGAAATATGCCCAAAATTGCTCCGCTGAAGGGCCTCTTGTACAATCAACAATTGATTCTCAATATGGACGAGGTGATCACCCCACCTTTCGATGTGATCTCTCCTGAAGATCAGGAAATGTACCATAGGCGCCACCCCAATAACATGATTCGTTTAATTTTGGGCCAGAGACAACCGAACGACGATGAGCACAATAATTGGTATAACAGGGCGGCTGAGGCACTTAGGTCCTGGCAACAAGAGGCGGTGTTGATTCGAGATGCCAAGCCAGCCTTTTATGACTATGAGATTGACTATCGAGAGTCTCCCCACCAGTACAGGATGAGGCAGGGCGTCATCTGCCTTGTAAGGCTGGAGGATTTTTCCCATGGATCAGTGCTACCTCACGAACGCACTTACGAAAGAACCAAGTCTGAACGACTGCAACTCATGAGAGCTTGTAATGCCAATCTTAGCCAAGTGTTCGCTCTGTACCCTGACCCAGCCCAGAAGGTAAATGAATGTCTGCGCCAGGGGCGTGAAGAGAGGATGGTATTTGATTTCACCGACAGCAGTGGCATTCACCATCGTATGTGGCGCGTTTCCCAGACAGAGGTGCTTCACAGGGTGGCAGAGTACATGAGGGACAAGGTGACTTTCATTGCTGACGGCCATCATCGGTATGAGACAGCTCTCAACTACCAGAGGATCATGCAGCAGAAATATCCAGCTAGAGGAGAACGGGCTTCATTCAACTATGTACTAATGTATTTGGCAAATATGCACCAAGAGGGATTATCCATTCTTCCCACCCACCGGCTGTTTGTTAACCTCCCGCAGTTTGAGATGGAGACTTTTCTGGCGCGGGCAGCCGACTACTTTGAAGTGGTATCTTTTCCCTTTACTCCGGACAGCCGGAGTAAAATTCAAGGGGAATTTCTCAAATCCCTGCATTCACCTGGCGATCGCCAGGTCATTGGGTTTTATCTGTCCAAGTCTGAAAAGTTTGTTCTCTTGAAGTTGCGGGAGGATGTGAATCACGAAACTTGGCGGATGGAGTTGCCAGTGCCCTTGCAGAAACTTGATGTAGTAGTGCTCACCGAGTTAATCCTGAAGCGACTTCTCAATGTTAACGAGTCCTTGCTCAACGATGAGACCAGCATCAAGTATCGGCACGATGCCATGGATGCAATAGATGAAGTGGGTGGCAACCGTTTTCAGGCGGCTTTTCTGCTGAATCACACCAAGATAGAACAACTCCAAGAAATTGCTACCTCTGGGTTGTTCATGCCCCACAAGTCCACTTATTTCTATCCGAAGGTTATCGACGGTTCAGTGCTAAACCTTTTGGACCCTAATGAAGATGTGCCAATCTGACCTGAGCAAACCCGGGCGAGGGGAGACTTTGGATGCCATCCTTCAAGGGCGTCTAAAAATTATCCAGCCCGAGCAAGGCTACCGTTTTTCCATTGACGCGGTGCTGCTGGCCGGGCTTACCCTGGTTCGTCCCCAAGATCGAGTCGTTGACCTGGGAACTGGCTGTGGAGTAGTGCCGCTCCTATTAGCTTCCCAACAATCAGTGAAGCATATTACCGGCATTGAGATCCAAGAATCCCTGGTTTCCATGGCAATACGCAATGTGCTCATAAATGGGTTCGAACACCTCATAAGCATTGTCCAGGCTAATCTCAGAGAATTGGAGGTTGCTGAGGTAGGTGGGCCCATTGACCTGGTGGTTAGTAATCCTCCCTACAGGAAATTGCGCAGTGGCCGGCTGAACCCCAATTCGGGCAAAGCAATAGCTCGACACGAGCTCTTGGCCTCTTTGGCGGATGTGGTTCGGGCGGCCGCACGGCTTTTGCATCACAAGGGGCGGTTAGCAGTCATCTATCCGGCACGGCGGCTGGCCAATCTTCTCGTTGAGGTAAGTTCGGCAGGTTTTGCCCCTAAGAGACTCACCCTCATCCATTCCACCCTAGATGCAGAGGCCAGGCTAGTACACTTAGAGTCGGTAAAAGGAGGAGGAGAAGAACTTCTAGTGAGCAAGCCCTTTGCCATATATGGGAGCGATGGAAACTACACTGACGAAATGAACGCTATGTACGGGAACGGGCCAGCTGTCTCCTGAGTAGACTTTCCAGATGCCTTCGCAACTCCGGGTCATTTACTGACTGGAGAAGTTTCAATTGCTGCGGGTCCAAAATAGTGGCTTGCTCTTCATGGTTTTGAGGGGCTGGTATTTGTTCTGGGCTGGTTGAGGATTCTACCGGTTGAACCTGCTCGAGAGAACCTTGGCGAAAGCGCAGTTCTTTGATCTCCAAAGTGGGTAGTTCTTTATTTAGCTTTTGGCACAAGTCCCGCTCTAAAAAGCGAAGATGATGTAGCCAGGCAGAGTTTGCTACCCTTACCTCCAGCACACCATCTCTGAGGGATTCTGGCTGGGATTGTCTGGCAATTTTGTCTCCCACTATCTCTTGCCAGCGAAGCAGGGGTAAGGAAGCTTGGAGCTTGTCCTTCCACTCGGGGTTACGGAAGAGTTGCTCCAGAATTGATCCTATGTGTTCGGGGTCCTCTTTTTTCATACTGCCTCGAAAAAGTAATCCTAACCGCGAAGTAAGCCTAGAGGACGATACTTACATATCCTCAGCCTGGAGAATCTCAAGTAAGTCCTCCTCGCTGTAATCTTCCAAGAGATCCCAACGCTCCCTTTCTCCTTCGTCTACCTCGGCCTGGTACTTTTCGGGATCAAAAGGACCGGTAATATCAGCAATCCAGAAATCCCCGGCGAGATTGTTTACCTCAAGATATTCCTGGACGATCTCCTCCGCGTCATCACCATCGTCGGCCTTCATGATTAGAGGAACTGTCATGTGCTCGCTATCGGCCACCATATAGCCGAGGGTGATCTCAAATATATAAAGGCCTTCGTCAAGATCAAAATCCATGAGAAAACTCCTTTCTTACTTCTAACCTGGGCACATAACGAGGTTTCTGCTGCGACCGCCTATATGACTGGACTTCAGGGAGTTCTCAGCCGGGCAAGTCATCTAGAGAACGAGGTTAACTATAATACAGCCTAGAGCTTCGTCAAGAGAAATCCTCACGATTCGGCAGGCGCATTATCTTATCTCTCTCTAATGGTCCAATCTAGCAACTCTCTTAATCTAAAATCTGCAACCTCAAGAGTAGAATAGCCAAAGCTTTACTGCTCGAGGGATAATGGAGAAGGGGAGGGAGTCTGTCCGGGTGGCCCATGGGGCGATGACTATTGTTACTTGATCTTCTTCTTGCGATTGGAAAGGAATCGTGCTAAACAGGGATTGGTTGCAGATCAGGTTGTTGATAAATCGAAAGAATATCCAAGCTCAACTCCCCATAAAGGCCGGCCACATGGGAGGTCCCACCAAAGAAAAGCTTGACCTTCTCGAACAAAAAATCAAATTCACCCTCCGACCCCTTATCAATAGCATCAATACCTCTGGAATAAACAAGGAGCGAAAGTCCCAGCTAGACGAACTGCTTCTGGAAATTTCTGACCTCCAAGAAAGAATTGAGAATCATCTCGAACAAGAGGGTTCCACTGAAGATAAGACTAGGTTGACTAATTTGGTGGACCACCTTTATGCCCTTATCAAGGGCGCCAGTATTGAAGTGAAACTGCCTGAGAGACGTGAGCATCCAAGGCAGAGTGTCTCAGAGGGAGGGGAACTTTTTGAGCAAGACTATCAAGGAAAGGGCATTCGAATACTCAATCTAAGCATGGGAGGCATGCGTATACACTCATTGACTAAGCTCAGAGTAGGGAGTATCTTTCATACAAAGTTGAATTCATCGCGCTACGGTGAAATTCCCCTCAAAGGAGAAGTAGTGTGGTCGAGACCCAAAGAAAACGGTGAGGGGTATATTGTTGGCGTGCATTTTTTACCAATGGAGAAGGATGTTTTGAAAGCACTCGCAATTTTTCTGGAAGAGTGTGGCACTGGGTAATAGTTAACATAATGGTATCTTCGCCAGAGATATTGGCGAGGAACCGGCTCGAGGTGTACAGGGATGGCAAGAGACTACAGACCAAATGTAAGAGAAAGTAATGTTATATCTCGCTTGGACTCCGCTAAAGAGGCAGCAAGAGCAGGAGCCATTAGTCAGTTGTATGAGGTAGGGGAGGATCTGGCGAACCGGATCGCCATGAAACTGATTGAGGACAAACTAATAGAGACTAAGAACAAGAAGGAACTAGAGCGCCAGCTGGCTGGGTGCATCAAGACACTAATAGCAGCTGAGGATTTTGACGTTCAGTATCGGATTGCACCACTAAGAACGATTGTACGTCGTCCCAATTTCATCAGTCTCTACCTCACCGCCTTCATCATCGAGACGCTGATTAACCACCGAACGATTGTAGACATTTACGGTACTGACGAAGAGATATATAGATGCGTTGATTCGCAAGTAAGCCGGATGATTCGCATGTAATCCAATGAAGATTTTAGATTGATCTGGACAAGATTCTGCAATCTGAAATCTACGATCTGAAATCTAAAATGATACGTTACTAGTTCAGGAACGGTAGGTCAACTAAATCGGTATCGATCAACAGGGGTGCTGGATAGATCCACTCCATAATGCCCAAATGATTTACTATCTCTTTTATTTTGTGGGCAGCATTTTGTAGTGTTTCTAGGTCGTTCTCTGATATGTTTCGGTGCTTTTTCTTTAGAAGGTGTATCCTGCCAAGAATCACAGTAAGTGGTCCATTGATGGAGCCTTGAAATGCCTCAGTAAGCTCTTTTACAGTCTGCATTCTCTCCTTTCTTATCAAAGTGTCTTGAATTCTTTTTAGTTCGTCATACATTATTTTATGCTGCAGTACGGACCTTAAGCGAGCTTTGAGCTCGGGCATGAAGAATGGTTTGGTTATATAATCAATTGCCCCCGCCTCCAGTCCAGCGACAATGTCCTCTCTTTTTCCTGCTGCAGTTAGCATTATTATGGGAATATGTTTAGTTTGTTCGTCACCTTTTACTATTTTAGTGGCTTCGATACCATCCATGACCGGCATCATGATGTCCATCAATATTAAATCAGGTTTAAGTTCTCGTGCTGTGGTAACAGCTTCACTACCATTTATGGCGGTTAAGGCAGTTAGTCCCTCAAGCTCGAATTCAGCTTGCAGTATTTCTCTGAGGTCGGCATCGTCCTCGACGATCAATACGGTAAGTGGTCTATTTTTTAAAAGGGAGAGGTTGGCCATTTTTTCTCCTTAGCATTAGATGGCACTACCAGAGCTTGCGCCTTCAAAATTCGCCTTTTATTGAAGGTGGTGATTGAGTGTTTTTTTTAAAGTACATTTTTTTGCCTGGCAATTTGGAAGATGAAAAGAGAGAGTGCCCGTCAGTCGCGATCATGGTCCCGGACGTTCAAGATTCATGCCTAAACCATAATACAGTCTAGGCGGGGTTTTGGGTGGCTCGAGTAAAATAGTCCATTCAAAGAGAATAGCAGGGATTTCCACAACTGGTACAGCGGGTTAAAGTGGCTTTATAATTAAGTTGATCCCGCGGTTGCTCGATCTGTAGCAAAGAGGATAATTGTAAGGTGGAGTTGCAGTTCGGCATTGGAATGCTTGATTCCCAACATTTCACTGCTGCTTTTTCAAGCCCCATGGATTTGCTAAAAAAAAGCCGGTGGTAAGGATCTAGCAGTTTGTAACAATAATCCTATACCACCGGCTATTTTGCCCAATAGATTGGTGGAGCTGATCGGGATCGAACCGACGACCTCTTGAATGCCATTCAAGCGCTCTCCCAAACTGAGCTACAGCCCCACCTGGGTAAAGGTTATTTATATCAAGTAGATGAAGAAGTGTCAACGTAATTTATCGGTTATGGGATTCACCCTATCTATAACCTATTACCCATGACCGATCAACTTTTGCAACGCTGTTTCCCTCGCAGCTCACCCTGTCCTTTTGGGGATTTTTCCTGAATGGACGGCCAGGAGGCAAACACTTTTGGGGAAACTCCTGAATTATTATTGACCCGGGGTTGAGCAATCTGCTAGTAAAAGAAATTGATTGACTTTTCCAGAGCCCTTATATTTCAGGCTGTCACCTCGCCGATTGGTGAAATATTGGGGCAACATAAGGCGACAAGTGATGGTGTAAGAGCATGTAACCCCAGATGCGCACAGCATACCCATGCAAAAACACAACGTCTTTCTCGTTGATGACCACACCATTTTTGCCGAGTCTTTGAAACTTCTCCTAGAAGCCAGGCCTGAATTTTGTGTGATCGGCAGTACCGACAGTTGCCACTCTGCCATTGCCCAGGTCAAGAAGTGTCGACCCGACATAGTTCTCATGGACATTTCAATGCCCGACTTGAGTGGAATCGAGGCGACTCGTCGAATCACTGAAGCTCTGCCTGAGACTAAAGTAGTAGCCCTCACCATGCACAAAGATGAAGGATTTGTTGCCCAGTTTTTTGAAGCTGGTGGCTCAGGCTACCTGGTGAAAGACGCAGACGCCCAATGCCTTTTCGGCGCTCTCAAGGCCGTTTGCAAAGGAGAACGTTTTTTGAGTCCGTCCATATCGGGTTACAAAATCAATGGATACGGCGAGATGGACGAAGAGGAGGAGGGACCTAAGCTCTCTCCGCGCGAGCGGGAGGTGCTCAAGCTCATAGCTGAAGGGAAAAGCAGGAAGGAGATCGGAAAGAGACTTAACATAAGCGTCCGAACTTTAGACACTCATCGCACCAATATTCTCCTAAAGCTTGGCTGCAAGAGCACAGCTGAGCTGGTCCATTATGCAGTACGCAGAAAGCTTGTTGAACTAATCTGACCAACCAGTGTAAGCCAACCGAAGCAGTTTTAAATCACCACTGTTTTTACACCACGAAGATCGCCAATAATACAAAGGATACAGACCTGTGAGTAAGGTTGGTCACTGAGGTTTCAGTGTTCAGGTTTCAGTTTCAGTCTTTATATTTGTTCGCCTGACACCTGACACCCGAAACCTGACACCTAAAATTTGAGATCTCAGTAGCGTAATCATTTAAAGGAATGCAATCAGAAAAGCCGCGGCTCCAAGGACGAAACAATAGGGGGCAAAATAGAATAGTTTTCCCTTACCCACTAAAGACCGCAGTAGGTGCAAGGCCAGCCAGCCGACCAAAAAAGCCGCGAAAAAGCCTGCAGCAGCAACATGCCATTCGGGATAGTTGCCGGAAATATGGAACGCTTCGGAGGCCAGGGCTCCTAGAATAGCTGGAATGGACAGGAGAAAGGAAAAGCGAAATGCTAGATCTGGTCGAAGGCCGAGGAGCATCCCCGTGGTGATAGTAACTCCGGAGCGTGACAGGCCAGGGGTGATTGCCGCGCCCTGGATCAAGCCAATCAACAGAGCGTCAAATACTCCGGGGTTTTCCAGATGCCTGCGGTTTGGCTTGGACCAGCGACTCCAGAGGAGGAAAAAACCGGTGCTCCACAAACCCAGAGCGACGATGGCAGGTGAGGCAAAGAAGCGATCGAAGACGTCTCTTAAAAGTAAACCTATAAAGGCTGTGGGTATGGAGCCAACCAGAATCATCAAGGCCATCTTTACGCCACTGTCAAATCCGGTGGAGGCGGGTGTGGGCTTAGAAGAGGACTTGCGGAGGGTAGCCCTGAGGCAGCCCCCAAGTATTAGGGCCAAATCACCCCGAAAGACCAAGAATACGGCCATGAGGGTGCCTACATGTACCGCAATGTCAAAAAAAAGTTGTGATTCCTGGAAACCTAACAGGTGTTGGGCCAGTACCAGATGCCCTGAGCTGCTAATTGGGAGAAATTCAGTGATACCCTGTAAAGCGCCGAGACACAAGGCCTCCAGGACATTCATAGGTTAAGACTCTCGTTTTGCGGAGACCAAAACCAGGCCGACATCGTGAGGTCGCCCAGCAACGCTCACGAGCCAGCCGTTTGGTAAAGAGGTGAGGGAGATCATCCCTCCACGGGTCATTTCACTGGGAGCGGGTATTATTTTAGTAATCTTCCGCACCCAGAGGACGTGTAAAAGTGTACTTGGCAGGTGCCACTACCAGTTTCTTTGCAGCCTCACCAGTATTGCCCCCTAATACGCTGAATGGCAGCGAAACTATGAAGAAGGCGGTGCCTACGGCGAAGCCAACCAGACCTAGAGGTCTGAGAAGCACTAAATCAAAGATCATGGCAGGTGCATTCCTGTCTTCTCCTACTACATACTTCTTTTCCGCGGCCAGTGCGGGGGAAGCCGCCCAGGTAAAAGCGAGCAGAGCTGCTAGTAGAAAAACCAGTGATTGTTTCCTGAAAGTACCCATGGAGACACCCTCCTTGTGAAAGATGTGACTCTAATTTCGTCCAAAAATGGCTGAATAAGTGAAGAGAATTAATCCGTAACAAGGTAATTTACCACAAATACAACACAATATGCTATGCAAATGTTGTACCTCTGGTGAGCATGGTGGACAACATTCAGCTTAATTTTCTCTGCAACCAATGTGAGTCAAACACCAATACCTTTATCAGTGCAATACATGCTGTAATTCTTTAGAGTGTTTTCCCTGGACTTTTAGCAGCTGCCTGACTAAACTTTTAGACTAAGAAAGAGGGATGAAAGCGTAAAGCTATTAGATGTGGAAGAACTGATTTAGAAACCGGAGGAGGAGATTTACCATGACTACAACACCACAACATTGTCCAGGATACGAATCTTTTAAGGGCCTCAAATCGTTTGTTTGCAAGTGCAACAGCTGCGGAGAAGAGAAAGAGATCTTTTCTGACGAATTCAACAAGACTCACACATGTGCGAAATGCGGCATCAGCATAGATTTCACCACCTGTTCATACGAGGCTGGTGGTAGCACCAGCACTCCCCGTTAATCTCCATCAGCCGAATTCTTTGGCTTTGGCGCCCGGACGGCAGAGTTGCGAATGGTTCGCAGGGTGCCTGCCACCAGACGCTCTGTATCGTAGCCGGCATGGAAGGTATTGATGTTTGGTGCGTTAACCCGGCCAATTGCATATGACAGCCATTGCACGGTAAGGATAAAGTCCAGAAACTGCTGCAGGTGCTGGTCGGAGGCTGGCGTGTTTACCACTTGAATATCGTAGCCGGATCCAGAGGGCGTGAAGTCGTCGCCAAAGAATTCCGGTTGGAGCCAGATGATCCTGGCGTCGAAAAAATCGCAGAGCACGGGGACAACTTCCCTGGCTCTGGCAGCAGTATCCTCGTCAAATACGAGAAAAACCACAGTGTCTTTAGAACGAGTTATAAAGTAGAGGGTGTGGCAGTATTCCTCGATACCAGTAAAGTGCGCTAAGCGATTGAACTCGTGCATTTTGTAGCAGGCAAAGCGAGCCACAATTTTTGCCCAACCACTTCCCAGGAAAAAAGTTTGCCCACCTTTGGCCCAGAATTCGGCTTTGTTGAATAAGGGCTCATAAAAGGTAGGTGAGAGCAAGGTGCGAGTGTGGTTTAAGAGGACTTGCCAGTCTGTCTCTATTTTTGCCGCTCGAACCAGGGTGAGGACGCCTGCCCAGAAAGTTTTGGTCTGAGCGACATCGTGGTGATAACCAATGTATTGCTTGGCGTGTTGGTCTGTATAGTTGGTATCCGATAGTGCTTCCGGAGGCGAGGCAAAGATAGGCCAAGCCGAAGAGGCCAGTTCTGCTAACGGGCTTTGTGCGTTGTCGGTTACAGCTACCACCTGGGCGTCTGCGGCCAAGGCTCTCTTTGCTGCCTCTACGACCCTTGCTGTGCGGCCGGAAACGCTGATACAAATGAGAGTGTCGCCAGCCTGGAAAAGCTGAGCGGCCTGGCTGGCTTCAAGGGCGGGCAAAGCAAATACCTGACCACGCTCTTTCATCACCCACTGACCGAAAAGGGCAGCGCAGTAAGAATCCCCAGATCCTGTGAGGATCACCCTGTTAGAGGGACCTGGCCACTCTAGTGGAGGGAGTGCCCGCTGCAAAGAGACAATCTTCTCCTGCTCGAGCATTTCTTGATAAATGTATTCATCTCTAAGCATAAAGCCTCCCAGATCCTAGCCCTGATATCTCATGAATCACCTGCTGCGACCACGGATATGGCCGTCCTTCCGGTCGTCATCGGGTGTCGGACCCTGCGACGTACCCTTCAGGTACGCCTCGAATCCAACGCCCTGCGGTTACCCGGTGGCACGCCCATCTTCGTGGTCTCGCGACAGCAATTCATGAGATATCAGGGCTGACCCCTCAAAACTATCCCCGGATGGATCTAACTGTCAATTAGTTACTTCAGAGATTTATTCGATTCGTTCAAATCGTTCAAGTCGTTCATCACGGAGGTCAGACGTCGGAGATCAGAGATCAGCTTTAACCCTGATCTCAGACATCTGATCTCTGACCTCTGACTTCTGCGCGCTGCCGGCTGCCCGCTGCAAGCTGTCTGCTAACAAGGTGCCTATTTTTAAGATCTCTAGGCACGCTGATTGCATTACCTCCGACCAATCCTTGGTCTAAAAATTCCCCAGAATCTAGTTGACGAAAGAGTGGACACTTGGCCGATGAAAGGAGTTTAGCGAGTTGAATTCAGTGGTTGTGAGAACACTGTTCTCGCTGTTCGTGCCCGGTGGACTTGTGGTTTTTACCACGGCCATAATCGTTTACCTTGGTGTTTTGGATAAATCTCTGTCTGCTCTGGTGCACATTTATCCCTATTTGGTTGCAGTGGCAGGAATATTGCTCGGCTGGCGCTTTAACCGCAGTCGCTTGATTTTCGCCATTTTTGTATTGGCTCTTGCAGAGAGGGGATTGCTTTTGTTTTCATCTGGCGCCGGTGCTGCCTCTACAGCTGTGGGCCAAACCGTGTACAACGCCATAGGCTTTCTCTTGCCCCTGAATCTGGTGTTTGCCTCTCGGGTGAAAGAACGGGGGATTTTAACCTTCTATGGCATAGTGCGACTGAGCCTCATCCTGCTGCAGGTTTTCGGCATCTTTCTCATATGTCGATATCAGAATTGGGGCCTGGCTGCTCTTCTTAACTATTCGTTGTCTGACGGACATTTGCTCTCATGGCTGCCCCTTTCACTGCCTTCTCTTTTGTCTTTTGCCCTGGCATTTCTTTTACTGACCGTTGGCTTTATTCGGCACGAGTCGGTAATTGAAAACGGGTTCTTTTGGGCTTTGTTGTCGGTTTTTTTGGCTTTCGCTGTAGGTAAGATTGGGCCAATTTCAACAATCTATTTGTCTACCGCAGGGCTTGTCCTCGTCGTTTCAGTGATCGAAACCTCCCACAGTATGGCATTTCGAGATGAGTTGACTGGCATTCCTGGTCGGCGGGCCTTGGAGGAAAAGCTTCTCCAAATGAGCGGTAATTTCACTGTGGCTATGCTTGATATTGACTTTTTCAAGAAGTTCAACGACCGTCACGGCCACGAGGTTGGCGATCAGGTTTTGCGTTTGGTCGCATCGAAGCTTACCACCATATCTGGCGGCGGCAAACCTTTTCGCTACGGCGGCGAAGAGTTCACCATTATTTTCGCTGGGCTGAATAGCAAGGCGTCCATGCCTCATCTCGAGAAATTGAGAAGGAGGGTGGAGCAGACGCGCTTTTTAATCCGCGGCAGCAATCGATCAGGTAAGAGATTAGAAAAAGCGAAAGGGATTAGAGGATTTCGAAAAAGAGCCAAAGTAACCATAAGTATAGGGGTGGCTGAGAGGAATGAGAAGTACACCTCTCCAGAGCAGGTGGTTATGGCGGCAGACAAGGCCTTGTATCGAGCAAAAAGGGCTGGACGTAATCGGACTAGCACCTAAACTAAAATCTCACATCCCACATCCCATATTCCCCAATCCGCAATCTACAATCTTAAATCTATTTAGCGTTCATCCTTCTCTTTTCCACCTTTTTTGGCGGCTTCCTCCTCCTCAGCTATAGCAAGGGCTGCAGCCGCAGCTGCCTGCCGCATTTTTTTGTCGACAGCAGTTGAGGGCTTGTCCTCGCTTTCCCTTTCCTCCTTAGACTCTCCGACGCTTGTCTCCGGCGGCAGATACACTGTAACGTTGCGATGGGCGAACTCGATGCCTTCCTTACGGAAGGCCTCTTGAACTCTTCTGTAGACTTCGCGGCGGACTAGGAACTGCTGCCCGGGAACTGTCTTGAATTTGATCCGCATTATCATGGCGGAATCATCCATTTCTCGCACACCCTGGGACTTTATCTTGTCGAGCAAG
>CP070689.1:2404677-2414361 GCA_020353155.1 Deltaproteobacteria bacterium
ATTACCTCTTCGGAAGCGGTTTCTACCTCCATCCCCTCCCAGACCGGGTAGTTACACGAGGTCACAAATCTCGACCAGCTTCCCTTTGAAACCCTCACAGTGCATAACCGGCATAGCCCGGCAGGCTCCAGGGCTTTGTGGTGGCAAAGGGTAGCTGGTCGAGATTTGACACCTCCAGTAACAACCCGGTCTGGGAGGGGATGGAGGTAGAAACCGCTTCCGAAGAGGTAGTCGAGCATCGTAAGATGATCGTGGAGTTATTGCTGGCCAAGTGTGTAAATAATCAATTTGTTAGAGAACTGGCCACTCAATTCGGTATCGAAGCGCCAATGCTCGAGACCAGAGACGATGACTGCATCCTTTGCGGTCTCTGCGTCAGAATCTGCGACAGGATAGGGCCCCGAGCTATCGACTTTTCAGGCCGCGGCACGCAAATGGAGGTGGCAACACCTTTCGATACCTTCTCGGAAGCATGTGTAGCTTGTGGGGCCTGCGACTTTATCTGCCCCACCGGCCACATCAAGCTTGCTGAAATCACCGACAAAGAAATCAGACCTATACCATCTGAATATGATGAAGGCTTGAGAGGCCGAAAACCTATCTATGTCCCCTATGCCCAGGCAGTGCCCAACATCCCGGCCATAGATAGGACCAAGTGTGCCCACTTTCTTACTGGTGATTGTAAAATCTGCGCCGATTTCTGTCCCACCGACGCCATAGACCACACGCAGGTGGATGAAGAGGTGGAAATCGAGGTGGGCGCCATCGTCCTAGCCACTGGCTGTCAGGTCTTCGACCCGGGTAACCGCGATATCTACTCCTACAACAAATCACCTAATGTGGTGACTAGCCTGGAATTTGAACGAATCCTGGCCGCAACTGGTCCATACAGTGGTCATCTGGTCAGACCGTCTGATGAAAAGGAGCCAGAAAAAATTGCCTGGATTCAGTGTGTGGGCTCCAGGGATGTCCATCCAGGGACCAAACCGTATTGCTCTGCAGTTTGCTGCACCTATGCCATAAAGGAAGCCATTGTGGCCAAAGAGCATAGCAAGGATTCACTCGACACTGCCATATTCTACATTGATATCCGAACCCAGGGAAAAGACTTTGAGCGATACTACAACCGGGCCAAAGAGGCAGGCGTTCGCTTCATAAAATCTAGAATCAGTAGCATTGCTCAGGTAGATGATAGTGGAAACCAACTCATCCGGTACACCGACGAAACTGGCAGGAGGATTGAAGAAGAATTTGATATGGTGGTGCTCTCTGTCGGTCTTGAGCCAGCCCCTGATGCACAAGAGTTCGCAGAGAGGCTGGGTATAGAATTGGACGATCACAATTTTTCCAAAACCAGCAGCTTTACCCCTGTGTCCACTTCAAAGCCAGGTATTTACGCCTGTGGCGTTCTGCAAGGGCCCAAGGACATACCTTACTCGGTGATGCAGGCCAGCGCCGCTGCCAGCGCTGCTTCCAGCGAACTGGCCGCGGTTCGAGGTACGCTGGTCCAAGAGAAAAGCTACCCGCAAGAACAGGATGTTTCTGCTGAGCGACCGCAGGTCGGGGTTTTCGTGTGCAACTGCGGGGTAAATGTTGGCGGCGTAGCGCGGGTGCCCGAGGTGGTGGAGTATGCCAAAAGCCTACCCAACGTGGTTCATGCAGAGGAGAACCTTTTCACTTGTTCCCAGGATGCCCAGGACAGCATGCGGGAGACCATTGCGGAGCGCAAGCTAAACCGGGTAGTTGTGGCCGCCTGTTCGCCGCGGACCCATGAGCCGCTTTTTCAGGAAACCATGAAGGCGGCTGGCCTCAACAAATACCTCTTTGAGATGGCCAACATCCGGAACCAGGATTCCTGGGTGCACCAGGACGATCCGGACGCTGCCACTGAGAAGGCCAAAGACCTGGTGCGCATGGCAGTGGCAAAGGCGTCTCTCCTGGAACCTCTCGAGGAGCAGCAGGTTCCTATAACCCCCGTGGCTTTAGTAGTGGGAGGCGGTCTCGCGGGGATGCGAGCCGCTCTGAGTATTGCCGAGAGCGGCTATGAGGTCCATCTCGTAGAAAAAGCGGATAGGCTGGGAGGGCAGGCAAACCACATCTACTGGACGTGGAAAGGAGAGGATGTCCAACCGTTTCGCATGAGTCTGGAGCAGGAGGTTCTCCAGCATCCCCTGATAACGGTCCACCTCGGCGCCGAAGTGACCTACATGAGCGGTTTCGTCGGAAACTTTCATTCCACCCTCACCAGTGTGGGGATGTCCCAAGAAGCCATACCTATCGATCACGGAGTGGTGGTAGTCGCCACGGGCGGCGAGCCCTATCGGGCCAAGGAATATCTCTATGGTGAACATCCTCGTGTCTTAATGTGGCATGAATTGGACGATCTGGTATTTCGAAAAGAACCCATAATCACAGAGGGAAGGAGCTCCGTTTTTATCCAGTGCGTGGGCTCTAGGAACGAAGAACGTCCCTATTGCAGCCGGATTTGCTGTACCCACAGCCTGCTGACCGCTGTGAAAATGAAGGAAGTCAATCCCCATATGGATATCTACATCCTCTACCGGGACATTCGCGCCTATGGGCTGAGAGAAGAACTCTATACCAAGGCCCGATCCAACGGAATTATGTTCATCCCTTATAGTCTCGAAGATCCGCCGAAAGTGTCGGCACTAGAAGACGGGCTGCTCCAAATCGAAGTAATCAACCAGGTGTTGCGGCGGAAAATAATAATACAGCCGGATTTCATAAATCTGGCCACTGCCATTGTGCCTGCAAGAAATGAAGAGATAGCGCGCCATCTCAAAGTCCCTCTCAATGAAGACGGTTTCTTCTCCGAAGCTCATGTAAAGTTGAGACCAGTGGACTTCGCCACGGAGGGTATTTTCGTTTGCGGCGTTGCCCATTATCCAAAGGACATTGAAGAATCTCTTGCTCAGGCCATGGCCGCGGCAGCGCGAGCTGTCTCCCTAATGGCCAAAAAGATATGGGTGAGCAGTGGGCTTGTATCACATATCGATTCAGCAACCTGCGTTGGTTGTCAGGGATGTTTGAACACCTGTCCTTACGGGGCCATCGACTACCTGGAGGAACAGCACATCTGCCAGGTAAACATAGCTCTTTGTAAGGGTTGCGGATCATGCGCCGCTGCCTGCACTTCCGGGAGCGCGCGTCTGGCTGGTTTTGCACGTCAACAGATTAACGCTCAGATAGTTGCCTCCATGAGAGGAATTTAGCTAAGGGGGAAAGAGCATGGCGGATTTTGAACCCAAGATTCTGGCCTTTCTTTGTAACTGGTGCGCCTACGCTGGTGCAGATCTGGCGGGGGTCAGTCGACTGCAGTACCCTCCCAATGTCCGGGCAATTAGAGTTATGTGCTCTTCGAGCGTATCTTTCGAAAACATGTTGAAGGGCTTTCAGATGGGAACGGACGGTATTTTCGTGGGAGGCTGACACCTAGGGGATTGTCATTACCAGTATGGTAATTATATGACCTCCCAAAGAGTGGCCGTTCTGAAAGATTTGCTGGAGTTTATCGGCATTGAAGGGGAGAGGTTGAACCTCGTGTGGGTTTCATCGGCTGAGGGACCCCGCTTTGCCAAGGAGATGACAGAATTTACCGAAAAGATTCGCGCTTTAGGACCCCTTAATTGGAACTACCAGCGGGCGGTTGCGGTGGGGATCTAGATGGGATTTTTACTTTATCAGGGTAAGACAGAGCTGGGAGAAGCAAGATGTACGATGCCATAAAGGAGAGAGTTAAGGAACTTCTTGATAGCGGCGAAATTAAAGGCTTTCTGGCGCTGAAAAACGATAATGGGAACATCAAACCCCATCTTTATGTTTCCCCCGTTGAAACAAATCAACTCTCCATCGGCGACGGGGAAACCCCAGGTGGTGCTCGTTATCCCCTCGCCAAAATCCTCACCATCCTCCTGCAAAACCATTCAGGAGAGCGTTTTGGCATTCTGGTTAGAGGTTGCGACCAGCGTGCCCTGAAAGCACTTGCCGCCTGGAACCAGATTTCCCCGGAACAGGTGGTGCCCATAGGGGTAGCCTGTCCTGAAGAGCGGGCACAGGCATGCGCTTGCGCTCTACCTTATCCTGATGAATGGCTGGAAGGCGAACAAGTTGAACCGAAAGACCCCCGACCGGTGGAGTGGGAAGAAAAAATCCCCCTGGAAAGACTGGAGGTTTGGAGAGGAGAATTTGAAAAGTGCATTAAGTGTTATGGCTGCCGAAACATCTGTCCAATGTGTTTTTGCAAGGAATGCAGCCTTGAGAGTGAGGATGTGATAGCAAAAGGGGAAATCCCTCCGGACCTTCCCATGTTCCATCTGGTAAGGGCTGTTCACATGATCGGACGCTGCGTGGATTGCGGACTGTGTGAAGAAGCCTGTCCAGCAAGCATTCCGCTGAGAGCACTCTACAAAAAAGTTAATAACATCGTTGAGACTCGCTTCCAATTCAGATCTGGGATAGATCAGACTGAGCAGTCTCCCCTCCACAAAATCGTCGAACCGCCAGCAGCAATATGAGCATGAAGAGGTGAGAACTAGAGAGTTGCACCAACAATGCCTCCATGGGCGGGACTTACCTGGCCCATAGAACCAGATTTTCTCGGAGCAGACAAATAAGCTTACAGGTCGAATTATGAGTGACGATACACTAGACCACGGTAGCAGCATCAGATCGGCCACGGAAGAGGATTTTGATAGAGTTCTGGATATTGATCGACATTCATTTTCAGCTCCCTGGATACACAGCTTTTTTAAGTCGGCGCTAGATGATATATTCCTGGTCTTCGAAAAAGAAACAGAAATCGCTGGTTATCTAATCGCCTGCGTCTGTTATGATCTGGAGAAGGCAGTTATATTAAGAATTGCAGTACATCCCGATCACCGGGGAAAGGGCATTGCCAAAGAACTCATCAGAAGGTGTCTTGATATACTTACGGAAAGTAATATCAAGATTGTCGAGTTAGATGTTGAACTCATACAAAGGGAAGCAATAAGACTGTACGAAAAATTTGGTTTTAGAATCGCAAATGTCATCGTATTTCCCAGTGGCACTCCGGGTGATGAAGAAACTTTCTATGTTATGAGGCTGGAATTACCTTAAACCCTTCCTACCTTTCTGAACCGCGACCGAACTATTGGAAATTTTTGGAATTGACTTGCCCTTCACCTTAGGTTTATTCTGTCTTTAGCAGGACACTCTTTAATCCCAATTCAAGCTTCGACATATTGCTTTTGCGGGGTGAGCCATGAACACCAAGATGTGCCCTCCTGACTCCCCATAGAATCGCTAATATTCCGTGGGGAGTCCACGACATAAAACAAGGATTATCCTCCCCTGCGGCTGGCATGAGGCTGGCAAGAAGTTCTGATGAACCAGCAACACTACCCATAGAGCATCGCTTCTCCTCCTAGTTTTAATTCTTTTTCGGTTTCATCTCTTGAATCCAAATTGCATCCAACTTCTGTTGAGACTCCTAATGTCCCATTGAATTTTGACTGTTGACGGAAAAGGTTCATCGGCAGCTCAGCAATGACTTCGGGAGTCATAATTCTTTAGCGTAGCCAGACTTTTTTGATCCAAGCGACGGGGAAATAGTTTCCAGCTTTCTTCCCACGGAAAAAACACAATGAAAACAAGATTTTCCCTGGAGACACCTATCGAACTCCACCACGGAGATCACCTCTGTTGTCTCTACGAAACTGCCGAAGAGCGGCGCATGGTTCTAGCCTTGGTAATGCGGCAGGGACTTGAGCGAGGCGAAAAAGCTTCCTTGATAGGCGATATACAAGGTTCTCAAGCCCTCCTGGACCAGATGCGGGACGATGGGCTCGAGGTCTCACCTTACCTAAGTTCCGGCCAACTTGGTGTAATGAGCTTTGACGAAACTTATATGAGGGAGGGGGTTTTTGATTCGGATAAAATGATCGACCTACTTGAGACCGAGACAGACCGCGCATTGACTCAAGGCTACAGCGGACTGCGAGTGACTGGCGATATGAGTTGGACTCTGAAGACTCCACCCGGCGTAGAAGAAATAATCAATTATGAGGCAAAGTTAAACGAATTCTTTCCTGGCAGCAAATGCATAGGCATCTGCCAGTATGACAAACGACTATTCCCCCCGGCTATGCTCATGGATGTCCTGGCAACCCATCCCCTTGCCATCATAGGAACGGAAGTTTTTGACAATTTTTACTATATGCCGCCAAAAGATCTCTTGCATTATAACCCGCAAGTACTCTTGGACCATATGCTCCGCAACCTGAAGGAGCATAAACGAGCCAAGGAAGAAAACAGAATAGCATACGAAAAACTCAAGCAGATTTTCGACACCGCAACTGATGGAATGAGAGTAATTGACCGAGAATTTAATATTCTGAGGGTTAACACTACATTTTCCAAGCTAACAGGGATAAGTAAGGACGAAGCGTTGGGAAAGAAGTGTTATGAGGTCTTTGGCGGTCCCGTTTGCCACACTCCTAATTGCACGCTCACCCGAGTCCTCGGAGGTGAGGAGCTTGTTGAATTTGAAGTGGAAAGAGAGCGAAGTGACGGCACCAAAATTCCTTGCATTATCAGGGCTGCACCTATTCAAGGACCTGACGGTGATGTTATTGGCATTGTTGAGGATTTCAAGGATATTAGTGAACGGAAATTGATGGAAGAACATCTTCGTGTACTCCCGCAAAAGCTGTTGCAGGCCCAGGAGAAAGCGCGTCAGAGGATTGCCCGTGACCTACACGACCAAATTGCCCAGGATCTTTTCACCGTTAAAATTGCCTGTGAAACCCTCTTTGATAATGAGGCAGACGCACCTTTGGAAGCGAGACACAGACTTCTAGATTTGACTAGAATGGTTCAGGGATCTATCGTGGCTGTCCGGAATCTGTCATATGATTTAGGTCCGCCAGGTCTTGATCAGCGCGGCCTGGCAAGAACCGTTTCCCAATATTGTCAGGATTTTTCAGACAGGCATGGGGTGAGCGTTGATTTCCATGCCGTTGGTATGGATGGTCTTAAACTTGATTTTGATACTGAGATTAATTTGTACCGTCTGGTTCAAGAGGCTCTTAATAACGTCAAAAAACATGCTGATGCCAAGCAGGTGACCGTCAGGATGATCGCGTCTTCTCCCAACATCGTTGTTCGCATTGAAGATGATGGCATAGGTTTTGACTTGAACGACCGATTGGCCAGTGCTGCGAAAGAGAAACGATTAGGACTTCGGAGCATGGAGGAGAGAGTAGGCCTGCTTGAGGGCGAAATGAGGATTCAATCTCGAGCCAAGGAGGGCACAAGGATTTTTATAGAGGTTCCCAACAAGGGAAAAAAGAATGTTGCCAAACAAAAACATACTGATAATTGATGATCATACCCTTTTTAGGGAAGGCCTTAAGGCCATCATCGGTCGCGACAGCAGGTTCAAGGTGGTTGGGGAGGCAGGAAATGGGCGCGAAGGACTGCGGATGGCCAAGAAATTTAAGCCTGATGTGGTGCTGGTGGATATATCCTTGCCCGATAGAAGTGGCATTCAGCTAACCAAGGAAATACAAACTCTTTTGCCTGAGTCACAAATTATGATCGTGAGTATGCACTCCAAGATTGATTGTATTGCTGAGGCCTTTCAGGCAGGGGCCAAGGGTTATGTGGTAAAGGAATCCGCCGGAGAGAGACTATTGCAAGGACTCGAGGCCGTGGGCAAAGGCGAGTATTTCCTGGATAGTTCCGTCTCCCATGAGGTGGTGAAAAAGCTGATGAAATTCCCTTTGAAGGAAGCCAAGATCACCGATGCCGCCTACGGTACGTTGACCCCCAGAGAGCAGGAAGTAATGAGGTTGCTGGCTGATGGTCTTTCAACCAAGGAAGTGGCAGGGAAGCTTTTCATCAGCCCCAAAACTGTTGAAAACCACCGAACCAGTATCATGAAGAAACTTGATCTTCATAGCAGTCTTGAACTGTTTCGATTTGCCGCAAAGATAGGTTTACTCGACGTGGATCTTTGGAAATCTTGAACTTATCAACAAGCATTCTCCCCGATTGTTGTTTTCCCCTACCTCATCCGGGATTAATTCCCCTCTCCTAGGGCTTTGCCCTATAAAAATGAAGCCCTTCCCCCATATACAAACCGACCAAAAAAATCGATACTAAATTCATAGTTTACCTCTCTTTTGCGACTCGAGCAGGACCGTTAACTCTCTCACCCGGGTTTCAACTCATTGTTCCAGTGTTTGTCGTTATGACCTTATGAAGCTGTTATTACAGCTCTAAAGATAAGGCCGTAAGTACTTGGGCAGGAAGTGAATTGCCCTCAGGGGCGGTTTCCTAGCTGCGTAAAGAGGTGTGTCTGTTCTTCCTGTCGAAGAGGTAAGCATGCACATGATCGAGCTTCACCTCTCCTGTAATTGGCGAATGGTATTTCTTCCTTGCCCAAGCTTTTTATCCTAATTCACCTAAAATTTTCCTAACTAACAACCTTTGACAGTACCAGAAAGGGGGTGAGACACAACAATAAAGACCATCTCCTCCGTGCTTCCGCTCACCTTTGCCGAAAAATAAGCTTTTGGACCTGAATAGTACCGTTTCCCATTGCGCGCAGGAGGAGCGTGGATCGACCGTCAAAAACAAATTAGTAGATGGGAGGTCAAAACATGCCAGAAAAGAAAGATGTGGAAATTAACAGCAGGGCGGATACTCTCGATATGATGCATCCTGACATAAGGCCTTACCCAGTGACACCACCGCCGCCTCCTGAAGAAGTGCACAAGGTGTACGCCAAAAGGAAGGCGGAGGAGTTCGGCAAGTTGTGCGAGGATTGGTTCATGTTTGATACCATCTTTCCAAAACCGGAGGCCTTGAAGGGACTCAAGGTTCTTGACATCGGCCTCTGGAGGATGGGTCATAAATTCGCCGCCTCTACACTCGCCGAGTCCGGGGCCGAGGTCATCTGCATCGAGCCGCCCGAGGGAGACCCCGCAAGGCAACTGACCCCTTTCGGGAGAGAGGAGTACATGCTGCCGCATGAGGAAACCGGCGAAAAGTGCGGCCTCGAGTTCATCAACGAGATGAGAAACCAGCATGCCATAACCCTCAATGTGGAAACCGAGGAGGGAAGGGAGCTTTTCAAGAATCTCGCCGGGAACGCCGACGTCCTGATCGAGTCCATGCCTCCAGGCTACATGGATGGGCTTGGTATAGGGTACAGGCATCTCTCGAAGATCAACCCAGGGCTCGTCTATTGTTGGGTAGGTATCCTTGGCCAGTGGGGCCCCTGGAAGGACGAGCTCTCCAAGTTCGGGCAATGGATGTTATGCCCATTCTCTGAATCTGCCAATTCCTGGGTCCACAACACCGGCTTTCCCCAGGACCAGCTCCCCAGGGGCAAAGGGGGCGACCCCACCAGGCCGGCCGTATGGCTTGCCGACTATGTGGCTGGCGAGCAGGCAGCGGTGAACATCCTGGCTGCCCTTTACTGGAGAAACAAGTTCAGCGGCGAGGGCCAGTTCATCGAGGTCACCGGTGCCGAAGCCCTCATGGACATTTTGGATTTCGATATTGCCTGGTACGGCTTCAACGCCAGCATCAAGGCGAGAACCGGGGGATGGGACCCGAACCTCAACCAGTACGAGTGGAATCCCTGCAAGGACGGCTACATGATGATCGGCGGCC
>CP070689.1:2414461-2421447 GCA_020353155.1 Deltaproteobacteria bacterium
ACCATAGAATCGGTGCCCAACCCATTGTGATCTTTCGGGCTTATGTTGTAGATGCCGCTAATGCCCACATAACTCATGGTTTGTTCAATGGCATCACGTAGCATTACGTTATTGGTCCCCACCTTTTTCATGGCATTGGCTACTATGTAAATGGCGTCCCAGGCGTAGCCCGAGTGGGTGTTGATGGGAAACTGTTTGTCGTAGTTGTACACATCGTTGTAGAGGCGCACGAATTCAGCAATAACAGCTTTCTGCGGATCGGAATCTGAGAGTTGATTGTATGCCATCAACTTGGTGGATGGCATGACATTCCCTTCTGAGGCGCTCCCTGCCAGTTCTATGTATTTGGGATCCGGCAAGCCATGACATTGGATCAGGGGTAATGTAATCGCCAACTGTTTGACATTCTTAGCAACTATCGATCCAGCCGGGCCAATGGTCCAACATATAATTACCTGAGCGTCGGTGCTTTTGATTTTGGTAAGCTGAGTGGTCATGTCAGCATCCCTGACCCCGAAGGACTCATCAGCTACTACCTCTAGACCGTAGTCGGGAGCTAATTTGGCAAGCCAACGCTTTCCGTCACGACCGAATCCGTCAGATGCAGTAATAAGGGCAATCTTCTTAACTTTTTTGGCCCTGAGGTACTGGTAAACTTTCTTTACCGCTACGGAACTTCGCTGAGGCGACTTAAAGATCCACTTGGCAGTGCCGAAATCCTTGCCGCCATGCACACCCTCCATAATTACCGGATCACCACCAACGGTCATTACGGTAGGAATCTGCTTTTCTTCGAGGTATTTTTTTACCGCCATGCCCGTGCCCGTTCGGGTGGGGCCAATTAGGGCCACGACATTTTCTTGCTCAACCAGCCGTTTGGCGACCATGAGTGCCCTGGTGGGGTCGCCTTCGGTGTCCCCAATAACCATTGCAAGGGGGCGGCCATTGATACCCCCTTCTTTGTTGATTTTCGCAACCACCATCTCCGCCACAAGTTTGGTAGGAGTGCCAATAAAAGCCGCAGGACCAGAGAGATCGAAAAAGGCACCTATTTTGATTGGTTCTTCAGCGGTGGCCTCATCCACGGCATATCCAAATGAAAAGGCAACCATGATGGCAAAGAGCAAAACCATAATCTTTTTCGTCACGTTCATATTAGAACCCCCCTTCTGTCAAATTATTGTGCTAAGAGCTGAAATTTCTATTCATGGTCTGTTCAATATCACCTCCCTCTGTCATTTATCATTTCGCATTTTCTATTCTGATCTTTTCCCTTCCCGCCAGGGGAGGGGAAATGGATTGTCGGATAGCCTCAGAGAACTATCAGAGAGAAAGGTTGTGAGTAAAAGATAGAAATATCCCCAATGATAAATGATAAATGAGAAATGCGAAATGATAAATTAATCGCGGTGGTCAAAAACTCGTTTGCTCTTGCGTTCAGTTCGCGGCAGGCTGCCGTGATCGAGAACCTCAACTTCAGCACTTACCAAAATATGCTTGCGAACGTCCTGGGTAATACGACTGGCTATTGTTTCATTACGGTCGGCTTTAAAACGTGGCCGCCGCTCCACCTTTAGAATCAGGTAATCCCGACCATCCTCTCTACGTTCAAGGTGTACTTGAAACTCGCTACCTATTTCTGGCACCTGCGATAGGACATGATCAATCTGCCCAGGGTAAATGTTCACCGCCCTGACAATGAACATGTCGTCCGAGCGCCCAAGTATACGGTCATGCATGGGCAATGGGTTGCCGCAAGGGCATGGTTGAGGAATAATCCGTGTCAGGTCTCGAGTTCTGTAGCGGATTAGTGGGGCTCCTTCTTTGCGCAGGGTGGTGACGACCATTTCGCCCAATTCTCCAGGTACAACCGGTTCAAGGGTTTCAGGATCTATGATTTCCAGGATGTAATAGTCAGCCCAGTAGTGGATGCCTCGGTGTTCACTGCAGTCCAGACCGGTGCCTGGACCGTACAATTCAGTGAGACCGGGTATATCAAACACGTGTTCAACTCCAAGGAGTTCCTTTATCCGGCGGTCCATAGATTCGCTGTGCCGCTCTGCACCCAGAATTACTTTCCTCAAGGCTATTTGTTTAATGAGGTTTCTCCTTTGCACCTCTTCTCCCATTAGTAGTGCCATGGAAGCAGTGGCGCAGAAGACTGTACTTTGCATGTCTACCAACATCTCACAATGCATCTCAGTATTTCCAGGGCCTACAGGTACGGCCATGGCACCTAATCTCTCGCATCCTAGTTGAAATCCGACACCAGCAGTCCAGAGGCCATAGCCCACGGCTATTTGTACGCGGTCTTCAGCCGAAACTCCCGCCATCTCGTAACAGCGGGCAAACATGTTGGCCCAGTCGTCAATGTCTTGCTGGGTATAGCAAAGGACTTTGCGTTTGCCAGTGGTGCCCGATGAGGCGTGAATACGCACAATTCGGTCGAAGTCCACGGCCCTTAAGGGAAATGGATAACCCTCCCGCAAGTCATCAGCCGTGGTAAAGGGCAGGCTAATCAAATCAGCCAGAGAGTTGATGTCCTCCGGAGTGATTCCAGCTTTCTGCAACCGCCGTCGATAAAAGGGTGAGTTCTCGTATGCATGGCGCACTGTCCAACGTAGACCATCCAACTGTATGTCGGTTAATTCTTCAAGGCTTGAAATATTAGGCATGAACGTACGAGTCATAGTTGGCTCTCCTGCGGTTCGCCAATTGAGGAATTAAGAAATTAAGGAATTGCCAATCAGAAGGATTTGCATTCTGAGCTTATCTAATTCCTAAATTCCTAAATCCCTCAATCCCTAAATTTCCTCGTAAATGACCCCTCCCTTTTCTCCAGCAAGATTGCTTTCTTCCATTAGCTTCACCTTGATTCCTAGGCCGATAGCCCTTCTTAGGTGAGATCTAATACTGTCTGCAAGAGCGTGAGTCCGATACCAATCGGAGACAAAGTTAGTGGGATAGGCAACCTGGACTTCCAGTTGGTCATTTAGTCCTTCACGCTTGCGAATGATTAGTCGATAATTTTCTACTTCGGGTGCTACCTCCCCAAGCAGGCGCACCACCTGTTCTGGATAAATAGCGATTCCCCGCACCATCAGCAAATCGTCCGAGCGACTCAGCGGGGCTGCCATCCTCATACTGGTGCGCCCGCAAGGACAAGGAGTGCAATTCAGAGTGGTAATATCGCCTGTCCTGAAACGGATGAAAGGATAGCCTTCGTTGGTGAGAGTGGTGATGACCAGTTCACCTTCTTGCCCTTCAGTCAGAGGTTGGCACGAATGAGGATCAACAACCTCGGCATAAAAGTGATCCTCCGCTAGATGCAGTCCCGACTTTTCCTCACACTCCGCCGCAACTCCAGGTTCAACCATTTCGTTGACACCGTAGACTGAATAGGCCTGGATTCGAAGACGCTCTTCCAGAGTCCGACGGACATGAGGCGACATGGCTTCGGGACCTAGTAGTCCAATTTTGAGGTAGATCTGATTGAGATCAATGTTTTGACGTTCTCTGGTCTCGGCAATGTGCATGGCAAAAGAAGGTGAGGTGGCGAGCACCGTACTACGAAAATCCTGCATAATTTGAAGTTGGATCGTGGCAGAAGCGATTGAGGTAGGGGCTACGGTAGCGCCCACAATTTCAGCGGCCTGGTTAAAGGTGAAGGCCCCGGTGAAAAGTCCGTAGTTAAAAGCAACCTGAATAATATCTTTAATAGAAACTCCCATGCCGGTCATATGTCGCGCCATAAGTTCCAACCAGTTTTGCACATCTTTCTGGGTATAGCCGATGACAATGGGCTGCCCCTTTGGTGCTGCAGAAAACTTGAGCCGAACAATGGATTTCAAGGGCACAGAAAACAGTCCATAAGGGTAATGGTCTGCCAGGTCTGCCGCCTTAGTACAAGGTATTCTACTGAGATCAGTCAAGGAACTGATGTCCTCGGGCAGTAGGCCCAGTTCCTCGAACCGACGGCGATAGAAATCTACTTTGGCATAGGCGCGGTTAAGGGTCACCTGTAACCTCTCGAGCTGCAGCTCGGCCAGCTCCTCCCGCGGCAGAGTTTCGATCTTTTCATTCCAGTATGTGGTCATTTCCACCTCATCGATTCAGTTAGTATCCAATAATTGCTTGCGATACCATTCGCCGACTAGGCACTAGGCAGTAGGCACTAAGCACCTTTCTCATTTCACATATTCCATTGCTTATTAAAAATTAAACTTGAAATTTCCCAACATCCAAATGCCCAAAGTAAAAGAACAAATGAGCCGGTGCCTAGTGCTTAGTGCCTAGTGATCATCTTTCCCATTTCTCCTTGTAATCTTTGCCCAAAAAGGCCCTCCGCACCTCATCATTTGCAAGAAGCTCGTCAGGAGTTCCTTCGAGGACAATGCGGCCAGCCTCCAATACGTAGCCCCGATCACAGATTTCCAGGGCAGCCTGAGCGTTCTGTTCGACTAGAAGCACGGTAGTACCGTTGTCTCGAAGCTTGCGGGTGACCTCCAGAATCTCCTGCGCCACTAAAGGTGCCAGTCCTAAGGAAGGTTCGTCGAGGAGAAGCATTCTAGGGTTGGCCATGAGAGCCCGTCCAATGGACAGCATCTGTTGTTCACCTCCACTCAAAGTGCCCGCCCTCTGCCGGGCTCGCTCTTCCAGTATAGGAAAGAGAGCATAAATCTCCCGGCGCTTTGACTCGACTGTCCTTTTTTGCTCTTTTCTAGGGAGGCTGTAGGAACCCAATTCCAGATTCTCAATGACACTCATTGAGTTGAATATCTGCCTTTGTTCCGGGACTTGCAGGAGACCAAGGCGAACCATCTTGTCCGGTGCCAGTGTGTGAATTTCCTTGCGCTCAAAAAAAATGGTGCCAGTGCTGGCGGGATGCAGCCCACTAATTACGTTGAGCAGCGTGCTCTTTCCCGCCCCGTTTCCACCTATAAGAGAGACTATCTCTCCCTGTTTGACATGAAAGGTCACTCGACGGAGTACCTGAATATTACCGTAGTATGCTGAGACGTTCTTTACTCTAAGCATCGCGAATCTCGCAAAGCGCTTAGCGCTTTGCGCTCTGCGTTCCCCCCAAATACGCCTTAATCACCTCGGGATTCCTCTGGATCTCCTCGGGTGAACCTTCGGCGATCTTCAGGCCGTGATGTAAGACAATGAGCCTGTGGGCTACACTCATCACCAAGTTCATGTCATGTTCTACCAGTAAAATGGTTAGGCCCTGTTGTCGCAATCCTTGGATAATGTCAGCCATCTCCTCCGTTTCCCGGATGTTGAGACCTGCAGCCGGTTCGTCCAAAAGAAGTAGACAGGGGCTAGACACGACTGAACGGGCAATCTCCAGACATCTTTGTTCTTTCAGGCTGATGCTGTCTGCTTTTCGGTAAGCTAGATGGTCGATGCCCAATTTCTCGAGCGTACCTCCAGCCTGATCTATTGCTCCTTTCTCCTCTTTCCGCTCTGCGGGCCAGTGTATCATACCTTTGACAAAACCACTGCGTAAGCGGTAGTGCAGTCCCAGTAAGACGTTCTCCATAACGGTCATATCCTGAAAGATCTGAACTGACTGAAAAGTTCTTGCCACTCTCTTTTTGGCAATCTGGTAGGGCTTTAGCCCTGAAATGCCTTCTCCATTGAGCAAAATCTCGCCACTCGTTGGAGGATAAACCCCAGAAATAAGATTGAGAATTGTAGTTTTACCCGCGCCGTTAGGCCCAATAAGAGATACGATTTCACCGGAGTCCAGATGGAAAGAGACATCTGCGATTGCCAGCAACCCATCGAACTGCTTGTTGACTTCACTTAGATTGAGGAGAGTATCGTTATTTGCCATATGCCCTATTCGCAATCCATCCGCTTTCTGTTGCCTGCTGAGACTCCATGCTTCTTAGGAGTCTATTCTGATAACAAAACTTTCTTTGACCGCCTTTCAGACCATAGCTTCACCAGTCCCGGTAGCAAGCCTTCCGGAAAGAACACCAGAGCTCCCATGAGGATTACCCCATAGAGCAGGGCGGCGTAATCACGCATAGCATGGAGCACCTCAGGCAAAGCCGTAAGCACAGCCGCGCCCAGCAACCCTCCCCAGAGATTGCCAATACCCCCCACCACCACCATAGTAACAATCTGAACAGAATAGAAGATGTCAAAAGTTTTGGGACTGATAAATGAGAGGTAGTGGGCGTAAAGGCTCCCAGCCAGAGAGGCATAGGCGGCGCTGATAGCAAAAATGATAACCTTGTAGCGTTCGGTGTTCACTCCCAGGGCATTGGCCACAAGTTCATTTTCATGAATAGCGCGAAGTGCCCGGCCCACACGGGAATCCACCAGGTTGAGAGAAACAAAGAAAACTGCCAGGAAAAAGGACCACAATAGCCAGTAATAGTGGAGGTCACCCTGGATGGGGAAAGACCCCAGGTGGAGAGGAGGGATTCCAGAGAAACCAGATGGCCCACCAGTCCAATATTCCATCTGGACCATAAGAATGTAGAGAATAATGTTAAAACCTAGGGTTGCCATGACCAGGTAGTGGCCTGCAAGCCGAAGAGTTGGTATGCCCAACAAATATGCGACCGCAGCAGTAAAGACCATAACCGCAAGAAGGGTTAGCCAGGGCGGGGTGTTGTACATGGCGGTAAAAATGGCCGAAAAATAAGCCCCCATCCCGAAAAAGGCCGCATGCCCTAGTGAAATTTGACCAGCAAAGCCGATCAGCAGGTTCAAGCCAAGAACTACTAGGCCGTTTATGGCAATAATGTTCAAGACCAGCAGGTAGTAGCCTCCTTTCACTACTAAGGGAAGCAAGGCCACCACCGCCGCCAGGGCGAGAAAAAAAATCCAATTTTTCTGGGTTTTCGTCTTATCAGGTTTCAGTGCTCTGTAGGAGTGGCTTTTAGCCGCGATAAACTGAGCAACGAGGAGTCAGAATCCAGGAGACAGAATCCAGAATGAAAAGATTAAAATTGAATCTCTCTTTT
>CP070689.1:2421547-2429178 GCA_020353155.1 Deltaproteobacteria bacterium
ACTGCCTAGTAGCTCCGGCAGTTATTCTCCCTTCACCTGAACAATTCTTGATATTTCTTCAAATGTAGTTATACCCTTCGCTACTTTCCGCAAGCCGTCGCGAAAGAGGGTGCGCAGATCTCCGTTCTTTAGTGCTGCTTTGCGGATCTCCATAGCACTTCGCTTCTCGTTGATTAGGTCTCTTAAGGGATCCGATATTAAAAGCAACTCATATATGCCGATTCGACCCCGATATCCACTGAAGCGGCAGGCCTGACATCCCCTGCCACGATAGAACTTACGGCCTTTGGCCTTCTTGGCAATGAAGAACTGCTCCAGAATCTCTGTGGGGGGAACAAAGGCTTCTTTACAAGATGTGCAGATGGTTCTGGCCAAGCGTTGGGCCAGCACGCCGGCTACGCCAGAGGAGATAAGAAATGGTTCAACACCGATGTCTACGAGACGAGTAACGGCTCCCGGCGCATCGTTGGTGTGCAAGGTGCTAAAGACCAAATGTCCAGTAAGAGCAGCCCTTGCAGCCATTTGCGCGGTTTCCAGGTCTCGAATCTCGCCCACCATGATCACATCAGGGTCCTGACGCAGGATAGCCCGCAACCCGCTGGCAAAGGTAACCCCAGCCTGGGGGTTTACCTGTGTTTGGCGAATTTGCTTGAGTCGATATTCCACCGGATCCTCAATGGTGATTACATTTAGTGACGGATCACTGATGGTTGCCAGGCTCGCATACAGGGTTGTGGTTTTGCCGCTTCCCGTGGGACCGGTGACCAGAACCATACCTTCTGGCAGCTTCAGCAGTTTCATGTATGAGTCAAAGATGGCAGGGGGCAACCCGAGAGTCTTTAGTTCGAGGATAGTAGCAGTCGGATCCAAAATCCTCATGACAAGGTTTTCCCCATAAATTGTGGGAAAGGTGGAAAGCCTAACCTCTATTTCCTTGCTGTCAGAGGTGATAAAAAAACGGCCGTCTTGTGCCGATCGCTTCTTGGCAATGTCAATCTCGCCCCAAACCTTGTATCTGGAAGCAATTGCCTCGTGAATGCTCTTAGGCAGCTTTTTGATCTCTTGCAATACTCCGTCGATCCGGTATCGCACCGAGACCTCTTTTTCGCCGGGCTCGATGTGCACGTCACTGGCTCCATCGCGAATCGCCTGCTGAATGATCAAGTTCGCCAGCTTGATCATTGGAGCTTCCGAGATATCGGCTGCCTCTTTCTTTCCACCTTCTCCCGCAGCTACGTCCTTAACAAGTTGGGTGATTGACTCATCCATACGGTAGTAATGGTCCAGACATCTGGTGATTTTTCCCTCGGTGGATATCACTGGCTCGATCTCGCATCCGGTCTTACTGCGCAAGTCATCCACCGCAATGAGGTTGAGAGGATCCGCCATGGCCACAGTAAGAGCGTTGCCTATCTTGAAAAGAGGAAGAGCCACATAAGCTCTAGCCACCTTTTCGGGAACCAGTTCGATCACATTGGGATCGAGGGCATAACTGTCAAGATCCACATAGGGAATCTTACGCTGCTGCCAGATGGCTTTGGCAACGTCTTCCTCAGTGACGGCTCCCAAGGCTACCAAGGCCTCGCCAATCCTTAGTCCTTTTTCTCGCTTCTGTTTTTCCAGCCCAGCTTTCAGCTGTTCCTCTGAGATCAGCCCCTCATCCATGAGGATTTCACCCAGAAGCTTTCTCTTCATTCTAACGCCTCATTAGTAAAGCTGACTGATTAGCCCAAGGCCCCGTTAACATAACAAAAAAGGGGTCTAAACCACAGAGCACAAAGAATATTTGAGATTTAAGATTTGAGATTGTAGAGTGACTCACTTAGGAATTAGAAGAGCTTGCAATCTACAATCAACAATCTGAAATTCCACGTCTTTGTGCACTCTCTGGTTCAACTCGCAAACCTATCAGAAACCTAACGCAAAAACCAGGCCAAAAATTCAGCTTGCAGCGGGCAGCAGGCAGGTTTGGGGCATAGAGCCCATGATTGCGGATTGCGAATTTATGAAAGGCGCAAGGCCCAAGGCAGAAGAAGACTAATTTTTTTCCTTGCGCCCTGAGCCTTGAGCCGTGTGCCCCTCTGGATTCTGGCTACTGACTACTGGCTACTGTAGGTTTTGCCCTATGCTTTGGAACTTACTTGTTCGACGCGTCTTCCAGGATGCGCACTCTGTCTTGCACTTTTAGGCGGAGTTGGGGATAGGCTGACGGGTTGGCGGCGAGGAATTGGCGGTAGTGGGTGAGAGCATTCTCGTGTTGGCCCTGTTCTTCAAGCATCCGGGCAAGATTGTAATGAGCTTCAGCGTTTTCCGGGTCGTTGGTTAGCACTCGTTCGAGAGTGCGGCGGGCCAGTTCTCCTCGACGGAGCCTTTCATATACCAAAGCCAGGTTGACCTCGCTTTGGCTGTTGCCAGGATTAAGTTGTAAGGCTTGCTCATAGGCGGCACGAGCCTTGTCGAAGTTTTTCAGCCTGTAATAGATAATTCCTAGATTATTATAACTGGGATAGAAGCGGGGATCTATACTGATGGCCTTTTCGTAAGATTTAGCGGCCATTTTCACCTGGCCCTGCTTTTCGTAACAAACACCGATATTGTTGTAAACTTCGGCGCTCATGGGTTCGAATCTGAGCAACTCGTTGTAGGTTTCGATTGCCTTTTGCCATTTCATTGCTTTCTGATAGCCCACCGCCTTTCGATATAGAGAAGCGGCGCCGGCTGTGGTTTCTGCATAGAGATTGACCTGACCGCTCTGCTTGCTTCTCACGGACTTTTGCTGCTTTCCTCCGTTAATAACTATTGTTCTGGCCTGACCAGTTGAGTCCGGCGCGGCTAGGTGTTCAGGCTTGCTTTTCTCTACTCTGCTTGGCTTGTACTGGCGCGTCTTATAGGTGCGAAGAGGTTCTTGTTCACCCTTAGCCTGCTCTGCCGACTGCAGGCTCACCACTCCAACTTTCGCCTTACTGCTGGGTTGTAGAGGTTGTTCTTCTAATTCCGCCGTGGATCCACCTGGCTCCACTGCAGCAGTCTGGATAGGTTTCTCACCTTTATCCATATCCACCGATTGGGACCATTCTTCAACCTCTTCATCTGGGGGAGCCGGTTCTTGCTCAATTGCAACCTGAACAACTTTCGGCTTCACCGGTGTACGTTCGTCCTCCTTTAGCTCTTGTACCTGCTGAAGCTCTTCATTTCCTTCACTTTTCGCCGGCTCCGCTGGAGGTTGGATCTTATCGAAAATAACCTGCTGGGGAGTCGAGGTTGGAGCTTCCTCGGCCTCTTTTTGCCCGGCTTTCTTCTGAAGCATGCCGTAAAAAACCACACCTATGACAACGCCGCCAAGAAGCACGGTTAAACCTAAAATCATTAAAAGCCGCTTCTTGTTCTGGACCCTTTGACCACTGAGTCGTCGGGGAACCACCGGTGGCTGCTTGCGCCCCGCCCGTTGATCAGCCACCCTTTGTAAAGCATCTGAAATGAGGCTCACGCCTACCCTCCTTCAGAGGAAGCCGTTCAAGTCTTTCAATCGTTCGCCTTCGGCGAACTCGTTCAAACCGTTAAAATCGTTAAAGCTCGAGTAGCCAGTAGTCAGTAGCCAGTATCCAGAGGGGCACACGGCTCAAGGCTCAGGGCGCAAGGAAAAAAATTAGTCTTCTTCTGACTTGGGCCTTGCGCCTTTTGCCTTAAGCCTTTCATAAATTGGCAATTCGAAATTCTGTCTTCTGATCTCCGATCTCTGACCTCTGACCTCTGTTATTCACGGTCTCCGTGGTTTAATCTTTATTGGCCCCCTCAGCCTTTGCGCTCTCCTTGTGCGTAGCAATCTGCCTGGCTCTTTGAAATTCACTCTTTTGACTAAGTTTGCGAGCCATGGCCTGGGCCTCGCCTTTGTCTTTGTACTTCCCTACAAGTACCCTGTACCAGGTACCCATCTCACCCAAGTCTATCCAGGCCACCCAGGCATCGAAGCCGCGATTCTGCAGTTCCCGCATTCTCGCCGCTGCGATTTCCGGGTCTTGAAAGGACTCCACTTGTACCGTGTAGACATATGGCGGTTTGAGCAGGTACTGGGGGAACCTTTCCTTAGATGGTCTCCTATCACCTTTGGCCAAACCGGCTGTTTTCTGGCCTTCCTCTCCATCTTCCCTTGCCGGCCGAGCTTTTGAATTCAAACCACCCGGAAATCTTTCCACCGAAGAATCCCTGTCGACACCCAAGGGGGAAGTCACATTTCTTTCTTCAGTCCGGACCGGGCTTCTCATCACCGCCGGCTTTGGTTGCGGGATTTCAGCTCGGACAAATTGACGCGAGTAGTTCAGGGGAGCGAAAGACTTCTGCGTAAAACCCCGGTTCACATAACCTCTCAACATCTCCCGGATTGTAGGGACAAAAACCAGTGCGCTTGCTATTACCAGAACGGAAAGTGCAACTGAGGCCCCCTTCCATCCGTGGCCAAACCTCAGGACCGACCTGGGACGACTTCTTGGAAACCTCCCGTTAAGGCTCTGCCGCCCATCTACCACATGAGTTTGCCTTACTTTGCGGCTTCCCCCTAGATAGGCGGCCAGCAAAGAGCGCTCGGCAATTATATTAATCAGCCGGGGCACTCCTTTGGAGAAACGGTAGATCTCACGGTGCGCCCCTTTGTCGAAAGAAGTGCTTCCTGCAGCTCTGGCCATATTCAATCGGTGTTGCAGATAGCTTCTGGTCTCCTTCTTATCTAGAGGTCTGAGGTGATAGCGGAGGGAGATGCGCTGCTGCAGATGGCGAAGTGCAAAGGTTTCCAGTTTGGCCGGCAGTTCCTCGCTCCCCACCAGGATTATCTGAATAAGCTTCTCCTTGTGGGTCTCTAAATTGGAAAGCAACCTCACCTGCTCCAGACATTCAGTGGATAGGTGCTGGGCCTCATCGATTATCAACACCGCTGTCCCGCCGGCAGCCAGCGTTTTCAGGAGAAAGCGATTGAGCACATCCAATAAATCTTTTTTGGTGGCCCCTGCCGACGGCAGTCCGAAGTCCTCCAAAATGGCCTTGAGCAGCTCCTTTTCGTTGAGCAAAGGGTTCAGAACAAGAGAGGTCTTTATCTCTTGAGGATCGAGGCGCTCGAGTAGAGCCCGACACAGAGTGGTCTTGCCAGTTCCCGTATCACCACTGATCAGGACAAATCCCTCTTTCTGGTGAATCCCGTAGAGTAGATGGTCAAGAGCCTCCCGGTGCTTCTCGCTAAAAAAGAGAAACTTGGGATCGGGGGTCAACCCAAAAGGTTTCTCACGGAGGCCAAAAAATTCCAGGTACATAATCCTCTCTCACGGATTTAGGTAATCTATGGGAATACGGTCTTGCTGCTCGAGCAAATCAATCCGTCTGAGATCTTCGGCTTTTATCTCTTCAATCCTCTTGCCGGTGAGCACCGTGGGGGTGATCAAGATTACCAGTTCTCTTTTTTCAGTCTCTTCCCGTCGATAGCCAAAGAGGTAGCTCAGAACCGGCAAATTGGTCAGGCACGGTAGTCCAATCCGCTCCTTTCGCTCCGCTTCCTCTATGAGCCCAGCAATGATGATGGTCTGCCCGTCTCGCACCTTCACCACAGTGTCAGCCTCTCGAATGCTAAGGAGGGGAAACTCACTGCCATCTGGGGCTGTCACTCTATCGAACTCGGCAGTTATGCTGGGGTGAATGTTCATGGTAATATTTCCGCCAGAACCGATCTGCGGGGTCACGTCCAGAATAACCCCCACGTCGATGGTGTTGGGCGTGAAAGATTGCAGAGTGCTCACTTCGCCCTGGCTTATTTCAGAGGTGAAGTACACGTCCTGTCTGGCTACTTTGACGATGGCAGTTTGATTGTTCATAGTGGCTATTTTGGGGCTGGCCAATGCTTTTAACTTGCCCTGGGTCTCCAAGGCCTTCACTAAATCTGCAAGGACAAAATCACCGCCTGCCAGTGGCTCGGTAGCGCCCGCAACCAGTAGAGCACCCTTGGCACTCGTTGACGTCCCCCCTCCAAATAGGTTCCAGCTAAGCGACAGCTCGGTTAGATCCAAGTTGAAAAACTGCTCCTGGATATTATCCCAGCGAATACCGGTCTCAAATTCCTTTCTCAGAGTCACTTCCAAGAAGCGCGCCTGGATGAGCACCTGGCGCTGGCTCGACACCTCCATCTGCTCCAGAAACCTTGCTACTTCACGCAGTTTTTCGGGATAGTCCCGCACTTGAATAAGACCGCCAACCTTGCTAATAACCAGCTTCTTACCGTCTTGGCTGGTCAAGCTGGAAACCACCCCCGACTGCCGAGCTCGCAATACTGCCGACGGTCTCTCGTCGGAAAAGATTATGGCAGTTAAACCTTCCTGAATCTCCGCCCAGAAGTCCATTTCGTCCTTGCCGGCGATGCGAGTCTCACTGGCGCTTATCTGCTCACCGCCGGCACCAGATCCGTGGGTGGCAACGATGGTCTTGTCGCCTTTGCGACTTGTGCTAATGTAATTTACCGAAAAAATCCGGGTTTCCAGCACCGGTTTGGATATTCGAATTATGCGACCTTCCCTGCGATAACTGAAGCCCAGCTGGCCGAGGATTGCCTCCAGTGCTTGCTCCAGGGTCACCCGATTGAGGTTTACCGTCACTGTACCGGTCACTTCGGGGTCCACCACCAGGTTTTCTCCACTTTCCTGGGCGAGGGCTAGAAGTACGTCTTGGATTTGTGCCTCTCGAACCCTAAGTGAGTAAAGTTTGCCAGGACTACCTACAGCTAAACGGGCCGGTTCTTCCTCCTGGAATTGGGGAACGGTCAATTCCTCGAGGGAGGACTCAGGAACCGGAAAACTTTCTGGAGCTCTCTCAGGGACTGGCTCGGGCTTACCTGCGCACCCTGAGAATATATACACCACCGCCAGAATAGCCAACGTTACCAAGCTGTTTATCCAGACCTTCCGGCTAATCATCTCACTCCCATCGTAGCTGGAATAATGGAATACTGGAATAATGGAATATTGGGGAAAGTTGCCCGGCTTCCATCATTCCAACATTCCATTATTACTTGCTCTCCACCGTTACTTGCGTTTGCGGTTGAGGCACCTCGAGTAAACGCTCCCCATAGGCACCGGTTAGCACTACATGATCCAGCGTGATGACAGAAATCTTTTCATTGCCAATTTCGTCCCCCACCTCATAGACCCGGTCGTTGATGACCGCAAGCCGGTTGGACCCACTGATCAAAACCGTGGAAAGCCTATGCCTCGGTCCTTGCTCTTCTCTCCCTGGCTTCGGCCTAGCAACTTTCTCCGGTGGGGTTGCAGTTGCTTCGACCGCCTGGTATGGCGAGTAAAAGGGATCCCGACCCCAGCCGCCAGGAATGAGCTCCTCCGGCCTTTCCTCTACCTCTTTTTTCTCTTGCTTACCGCTCTGGGCCAAGGTCACCAGCATCTTATCCAGCGGAGCGCCCGGCTGGACCTTCTCAGACTTTGGGCCAAATAACCACACACCTAGCCATAGAAAAATTGCCAGACCCGCTACACAGTAAACCACAATCTTATTTGGCGGCTTGGTCAGATCCATTCAGATGGTCCATTGTTCAAGTCGTTCAAATCGTAAAAGCTCAAGTAGTCAGTAGCCAGTAGCCAGTAGTGAAA
>CP070689.1:2429278-2468594 GCA_020353155.1 Deltaproteobacteria bacterium
AAGCCATGAGATTCGGAATCCCCTTGGAATCATTGGTTCTACCGCCCAGCTTCTCCATCATAAAATGGATGAGGGTGACCCAAAAAAACAGCTAGGTGAGATAATTATGCAGGAGACGACTCGTCTCAACTCAATCGTCACAAATTTTCTGGATTTTGCCCGACCCACTACTCCAAACTACTCTGAGTGCAGAGTAGATATGGTTTTGAAGAGAAACCTGAAATTCCTAGAAGTTGAACTTGAACGACGAGACATTAGGGTGGAGCTTCGCTTTGCCGAAAATGGCAGACCAGTTATGGCCGATGGTGATCTTTTGTATCGCGCTTTCCTTAACATTTTTGTCAATGCCATGGAAGCGCTGGAAGGTGGTGGCACTATTAGGGTAGTTACTCGGTATCGAGATCGCCAAGAAGATACTCTGGAGGTTATTATTGCGGATACCGGTTCCGGTATTTCTAAGGCTGATATAGGTAGAATATTCGACCCTTTCTTTACTACTCGCAAGACGGGAACCGGATTAGGACTTGCCATAGTCCGAAACATAATCGAAAGCCACGGCGGCACAGTCGATATCAAGAGTCCACCTCCGGAAGAATTGACGCAATTAGAAAGGAAGGGAACGGCTATTTTCATTTCTTTGCCGGTGAACCCAGTAGATTAGGCGGAGTCAGCATGCCCCAGGCGTGATGCATATTGTCTAAGAATTTGGTATTTGTAATTTAGACATTACTACTCGCTCAGCTCAGTTATTAAGAGATAATCATGGAAACCATTCTTATCGTTGATGATGAAAAGAATTACCTATTGGTTCTGGAGACACTTTTAACAGATGTGGGTTACGAGGTGCTTACCTGCGACAACGCCAATGAGGCTCTTGAGGTTACCACGAGTCATGACCTGGATCTGGTCATAACTGACATGCGCATGCCTGGTGTGGACGGGATGGAGTTTCTGGCTCAATTGCGGGGTCGTCAACCAGAGATCCCTGTGATCATGATGACAGCATACGCCACGGTGGAAAAAGCTGTAGAAGCTATGAAGAGAGGGGCCTTCGACTATATTACCAAGCCTTTCAAGAATGAAGAACTTATCCTAACCATTCGTAAAGCCTTAGAGATGCACCGGCTCAAGCGAGAGAACCGTTTTCTCAGCCAGGAACTGCAAGAGCGCTTCAAATTCGGCAACATCGTGGGCAAAAGCAAGGTCATGCGTCAGGTGTACGAGATTATCGAAAAGGTCGCACAAACGAGGGCATCAGTGCTGATAACCGGCGAGTCCGGTACAGGCAAGGAACTTATCGCCAGGGCCATTCATTTTAGTAGCCCCAGAAGTGATAAACCTTTTGTTTCGGTTAATTGTTCAGCTTTACCGGAAACCCTTCTCGAGAGCGAGCTTTTTGGCCACGAGAGGGGTGCATTTACTGGGGCTGTCACTAGACGGAAAGGCCGTTTCGAGCTGGCTCACAACGGAACCTTATTCTTGGACGAAGTGGGTGACATGTCTCCAGCTCTGCAAGTTAAGTTACTAAGAGTGCTTCAGGAACTGAGATTCGAGCGTGTGGGCGGTACTACAACCTTGCAGGTGGATGCCCGTTTGGTAGCCGCTTCCAACCGTGATCTCAAACGGGAGGTAGAGCTAGGACGTTTCAGGGAGGATCTCTATTATCGTTTAAAAGTCGTTCACATAAGCGTCCCTCCGCTCAGAGAACGGCGAGATGACATACCTATTTTGGTTCACCATTTTCTTAGAAAAGTGGCGAAGGCCAACGGGCTTCCAGTAAAAAATCTAAGCCATGAGGCACTCAAGCATCTTTACCAGTATGACTGGGTTGGTAATGTCCGCGAGCTGGAGAATGTTATAGAACGGGCAGTAATTCTCTGCGACGGTGGCGAAATTCGGCCCCAGGACTTACCGGAAGAGCTATTTCAGAAAAGACTTCCAGGGATCACGGGCAAGGAATCGGAGGAAGCCCTGAGTGGACCAGAAATGGCCGGAGCTGGAGATTTGCTCCCTTACCTTGGTTTGAATGCACGCCAAGTAAAAGCAATTAATTTCATAAGGAAAAACGGTTATATAACCAACGATTACTACATCCAAATCAACCAAATCTCTGATCGTCATGCCCGACGTGATTTGAGTCAGCTGGTGGAGATGGAGATAGTGGCAAGAGTTGGCGGGGGTAGGAGTACTCGATATGTTCTTAAATAGTCCGGATTATGTCCGGATTATGTCCGGATTGCGTCCGGATTACGCATTCCGCGGGTGGTTAACCTGATAAGCTTCACCATATTAATTGCAAAAATAATAGTGTTTTCAAAGTGATATAAATATTCAGTCTGCGGATTGCAGTGGCAAGAAATTTGCTAGTAATGTAGTGGCGAGTAAGGATGGTAAGGTTAAAATAACAATGAAAGCCCTGCCTTCTTGACTCTTCAACTCTTTTTCTCCTTTCTCCGACCGCCTGGATGTGGCCCCGTCCAGACGGTCTTTTTTTTGGAGCACCATTCCTGCATCATTCCCTCAGCCCATATGCGCACTATTTGACAGGAGTTTGCTCAAAAATGTTTGCCTCGTGGCTATAGATTGAGCCCATTAAAGAGTAACTTAATCTTTTCTTGCCATTCACCAGAGCAGATGGCAAATCCGGAAGGAAAAAAATGGGGAAATTCCTGACTATTTGCATCTTGACAAAGGATTGACCGATTGCTACTTTCTTTAGCACTCCTTAGACTCGAGTGCTAACATAAGAGGCGATGAAACAATTAGTGCGAGGAGAAAGAGCTAGACGAGTACTTGAGGCCATAATCCTCGAGTACATCAGTGGCGGTGTGCCGGTGGGATCTCGAGCTATAGCGAAACGCCACGGTTTGGACGTCAGCCCGGCAACAATCCGGAATGTCATGGCAGACCTCGAGGAACTCGGCCTTCTTTATCAACCCCATACTTCAGCCGGCAGGATTCCCACCGAACTTGGCCTACGGGTCTACATCGACTCGATCCTAAAAATAAAACAACTCAGCAACGCAGACCGAGAAAGGATCAGAAGATCCTACAAAGGAGGGGTGGCTCGGGTAGAAGGGTTGCTGAAAGAAACCTCCAAGGTGCTTTCATCCTTCTCCAATCAGGCTGGCGTGGTCCTAACACCAAGACTGTCTCTGACGGTGTTCAAGCGGATTGAGTTCGTCCGACTGAGGGCCAATATGGTAATGACCATTCTGGTTTCTCAGGCCGGCATCGTGCATAACACGATTTTTGAAATTGATGGAGATATTTCCCAGGAGGAGCTGGACAAATACAGCCGTTATCTCAATGATATGTTGCAGGACCTTACTCTCCACCAAGTCAAGACGCGGCTTCTGGATGAGATGAAAAAGGAGAAAGTGCTATTCGATCGATTACTCTCCAAGGCCTTGGAATTAAGTCAAAAAGCTCTGCAGGAGAACATAGAAGATAGCGAGATTTACATAGAAGGCAGAACAAATCTCTTGGATAATCCAGAATTTGCTGACGTTGAGCAGATGAGGCGGATCTTCAACGCTTTTGAAGAAAAGAGCAAGATAATAGATCTTTTAGACAAAAGTATGTCGGCTGGAGGGGTAAACATTTTTATTGGCTCTGAAAGTGAATTGCTGGATATGGAAAGTGTGAGCTTCATTACTTCACCTTATACTAGCGGCGATGAAATTTTGGGCACTCTCGGCGTGATTGGTCCGACTAGGATGGACTATTCTCGGATTATTCCTTTAGTGGACTACACTGCCAAACTCTTGAGCAAAATGTTGAAAGAGACTCTCTAAACTTAATTAAAAATTCTATTTTTTTCCTAGCTCCCTTATTTTTTGGGGAGCTTTGTTTTGAATAATGGGAGGGGGTCTTGACTGAACGCTAATCGTTATTATCAGAACATATGGAGGACGAAGGGTGGTTTCGAAAAAAGAGCGAACAGCAAAGCCTCAAGAAAAAGATAAGGAAGTGCAAGGTCAGCAGCAGGAGATTATTGCTGAAAAAGATGACAAGGTAAAAGCTGCTGGGGAAGTAGAGGAGGTCTTCGATCCTGAGCGTGCTGACAGAGATGATCTTCTGTTAAAGTTCAGAGAATTAGAGGATCAACTTCGGCAAGCTGAGGAACGGGTACTTCGCACTGCTGCTGATGCAGAAAATTTCAAAAAAAGGCTCCAGCGAGAAAAAGAAGAGCAAACTCGCTACGCCAACGAAACCTTCATGCGCGACCTGCTTCCAGTAATGGACAATCTAGAGCGGGCCCTGCAGCACTCGGCGATCGCGCCTAATCAGGAGGGATTGCTGGAGGGTCTGAGCATGACCCTCAAGGGTTTCACAGACACTCTGGCTAGATTTGGCTGCACTGCATTGGAGGCCATAGGAAAAACCTTCGACCCAAACTTCCACGAAGCTGTGTCTCAGGAGGAAAGTTCAAAGGTAGAGCCTGGCACTGTGCTGAAGGAGCTTCAAAAGGGTTACATGCTCAAGGATAGGCTGTTGCGACCAGCGATGGTAATTGTCTCCAAGCCGGCCAGCGAGTCGGAAAGAGATAGAAAAGACCAAGCCCCCGCTGAGACTAAGAGAGCCAAAAATGGCGAGGTAAAAATACCGGTTAGAAAGGCTTGATTAAGCGGGGCATGACCAGGACCAAATTTGTACGGGAAATGAAGGAGGAAAGAAATGGGAAAGATTATCGGCATTGATTTGGGGACCACAAACTCGGTCGTTGCGGTGATGGAAGGAAAAGAGGCCAAGGTCCTCACAAATGCCGAAGGGAGCCGCACGACCCCCTCTATTGTAGCTTTCACGGAGAGTGGTGAACGTCTTTTGGGTCAGGTGGCAAAACGGCAAGCCATCACCAATCCAGAGAATACCGTCTATGCGGTAAAACGCTTGATAGGTAGAAAATACGAATCCGCCGAGGTAAAGCAAGACGTTACAATTTGTCCTTATAAAATTGTTAAAGCTAAAAATGGAGATGCCCATATTGAGATTCGCGGGAAGGAGTACAGCCCGGCGGAGATCTCTGCCATGGTTCTACAAAAGATGAAACAGACCGCTGAAGACTATCTCGGTGAGAAAGTTATTGATGCTGTGATTACCGTACCTGCATACTTCAACGACAGTCAGCGCCAGGCCACCAAAGATGCGGGGAAAATTGCAGGTCTGAACGTCCTGAGGATTATTAACGAGCCCACGGCAGCTTCACTGGCCTACGGTCTGGACAAGAAAGTGGACGAGAAGATCGCAGTCTTTGACCTGGGTGGCGGAACTTACGATATTTCTATTCTGGAGATCGGCGACGGCGTCTTCGAGGTAAAGGCAACAAATGGCGATACCCACCTCGGTGGCGAAGATTTTGACCAGAGGATCATTGATTGGTTGGCGGATGAGTTCCGCAAGGACCAGGGGATCGATTTACGGGGTGACAAGATGGCCCTTCAGCGTTTGAAGGAGGCTGCGGAAAAGGCAAAGATGGAACTTTCCACTTCCATGGAAACCGATATCAACCTGCCCTTTATTACCGCGGACGCCAGTGGGCCAAAGCACCTCAACATAAAATTGACCAGATCCAAAATGGAATCAATGGTGGAAGACCTAATTGAAAAATTGGTACCTCCCATGCAAACCGCCCTTAAAGATGCAGGGTTGAAAACTTCCGACATTGATGAGGTCATCCTGGTAGGCGGCATGACCCGAGTGCCAAGGGTGCAGCAAAAGGTAAAAGATTTCTTCGGTAAAGAGCCACACAAGGGCGTGAACCCTGACGAAGTGGTTGCCGTAGGGGCTGCCATTCAAGCCGGCGTGCTGAAGGGGGATGTGAAGGATGTCCTGCTTCTAGACGTCACCCCCCTGTCGTTAGGCATTGAAACCCTAGGCGGAGTCATGACTAGGCTTATCGACAAGAACACCACCATCCCAACTCGCAAGAGTCAGATCTTTTCCACGGCTGCTGACAATCAACCGGCGGTTTCTATTCACGTACTGCAGGGGGAACGGGAGATGGCGGCAAACAACAAGACCCTGGGCCGTTTTGAGTTGGTGGGGATTCCTCCGGCACCAAGGGGAATGCCACAGATTGAGGTGACCTTCGACATCGATGCAAATGGTATTGTGAACGTCTCGGCTAAAGATCTGGGTACTGGTAAAGAGCAGTCTATCCGCATAACTGCTTCCAGTGGCTTGAGCGAGGAAGAAATCGAGCAAGCTGTCAAGGAAGCAGAAATGCATGCCGAAGAGGACAAGAAGAAGAGAGAGCTGGTTGAGGCCAAGAACCACGCGGACTCCCTGATTTATCAGACCGAGAAAACACTCAGAGAGATGGGAGACAAGGTTGACGGAGCTACCAAGCAGAACATAGAGGAGCACGTTCAAAGGCTCAAGACCGCAATGGAAGGAGATGATGCCGAAGCCATCAAGCGGGGCTCAGAGGAACTGATGCAGGCCTCTCATAAAGTGGCGGAGGCCATGTATCAGCAGGCAACTCGTGCTGGGGCAGGGGAGACTCAGCAACAGCCGGGTGAGGCTGCCTCTGGCGCTGCTGGTAGTGACGAAGAAGTGGTGGAAGCAGAATTTGAGGAGGTTGACGAAGAAAAGAAGTAATTGATAATAGGTACTTGCTTAATTCCGCCAAAGGGTGCTACAAAGACCTCGTTTTAAAAATTTGTAGCACCCTTTTTTATTATTAATCGCAGGTCATCGAGCACAGGGCATCCAGATAACGCTCGCGTTTGTTTCGCCCTGTGGATTTCGAAACGGGAAGAACCGATGAGCTCTAGGGCAGAAATCTTCCGAAGATTAACTCTCTGGCTATTGCCATTCCTTCTAATGGGCTGTGCCTTGTTACCGCCGAAAAAAGAAGTAACAACTCTGGCTGAGGTAACCGATGAAGAAGCCCTCCAACAGCTGGCTATGGCGGAAGAGGCCTTTAAGGCGGGCAACCTGGAGGAAGCATCCCAGCGCTACCAAGAGCTGGCTATGGCCTTTCCACGAAGTCCCCAGGCAGCGAGGGCTTTGCTTAGACAAGGAGAAATTGACTATCGTTTAGATAAATATGAAAAGGCTGTCTCCTGGTTTCAACAAGTGATAAATGAGTACCCCGTCAGGCCAGAGGGGGATGAAGCCCGTCTGTGGCTGCTTCGTTGCTATCTTCAGTTGGAACGTTTCAATGACGCAGTGGAGACGGGGAGATCTCTGACAAAATATTTACCTAAGAAAGCTCAAAAAGCTGTGGCCGCCGAAGTTGTTGGTGACGCTGAAGTGGCGCGACTCAACTATGTCAAAGCAGTAAATTGGTACGTCAGGTCCTACGAACTCGCCGAGGAAGATAAACATATCTTTCTGGCGGCGAAGGTGGACATCGCCCTGAAAAACCTCGGGAAGGAAGAAGTGGTCGCCCTGACGGCTGAGTATCCAGAGACCTTTCCTCATCTTCAACTGCAGACCCGTCTGGTGGAAATAGAAATGGAGAGTGGGCGGTTTGGCATGGCGCAAGAGCAATTACAGTCACTAATCGAGAGGTGGCCTGACCATCCACTTGTCGATACCTGGCAAGGGATGACCGAAAAAGTTGAAGAGTGGCTGAAAGTGGATATGACCGCCGTCGGCTGCGTGCTGCCTCTGAGTGGTCGCTATCAAGCCTATGGTGACAGGGTTTTGCGGGGATTAGTAATGGCGGCCCAGGATTTCAAGAATAATGGTGGTGATATTCAGTTGATTATCAAAGATAGTGGTGGCGACCCAGGTCTTGCCGTGGCTGCAGTACGTGATCTTGTTCTGGATAACAAGGTTGCTGCCATTATTGGACCCCTAAGCCGGGTTGCTGCTGAGGCGGCGGCCGAGGAAGCACAGAAACTCTGGGTTCCCATAATAACACTCACTCAAAAGGAGGGTGTGAGCGACATCGGTAACTACGTATTCCGCTACTTTCTCAGCAATGAGGAACAGACAAGGGCACTGGTGGAGTACGCGGTACTTGGCCTTGATTACAAACGTTTTGCCATTCTTTATCCTAATGACAGTTACGGCGTACGGCTAATGAACCTCTTCTGGGATGAACTGGAGGGGTTGGGTGCTGAGGTAAGAGGGATCGAGGCCTATGATCCCTCCCAGACAGATTTTGCCGATCAGATTAAAAAGCTAGTTGGTCTTTACTACCCTCGCCCCGAGGGTGAAACCACCGATGTGACAGAAGGAGAAAAGGCTAGAGAAACCTCGCCTGCAGGCTTGAATGGAGAAACTTCCGAAGATCAGGAGGAAGAGGAGGTTCCCATAGTGGACTTTGATGCCATCTTTATCCCAGATGGCTACAGTCAAGTGGGTCTAATTGCTCCCCAGTTGGCATATTACGACGTCACAGGTGTGAAACTGTTGGGGACGAACCTGTGGAATTCTCAGAAGCTGGTAGAGATGGCCGCACCCTATCTTCAGGACGCCGTTTTCGTGGATGGTTTTTTTTCAGGAAGCGGCTTGCCCCTGACCAGCCAGTTCGTCCAAAGTTATGAACAGACTTTTGGCGGGAAGCCTGGATACCCTGAAGCACAGGCGTACGATACGATGCGTTTGCTCATAGAGGGCCTCCGCAAGCCCGAAGTGACATCTCGACCCATACTCCGTGACGCTTTGCTGGGAATACAGTCTTTGCCTGGAGTGGCGGGTACTGCCTCGGTAGGCCCAGATGGAGAGGTAAGCAAGCCTCCTTTTCTAATTACTATTTACAGGAGGCGGATGGAGGAGATCCAGGTGGATTTTGAGATGCTGCGCCAACGGCGGCTGAAATATTTGGAATATTTCACCGGGGACGGATTTCCATCGTCAGAAAAACCCTCGCCTGTCCTCGGTTCGCCCATGTCATCGACTGGCCAGTGAACAGCCGGCAGAAGTCAGAGGTCAGAGATCAGAAGTCGGAAGCAGCTTTAAGATTTTCCTGGGGGAGTGGCTTTCCAGCCGTGATTTTGCCACGCTGGGCGTTGGATTACTTTAGGCACTTTAGCTCATTTTAGACATTTTAGGCATTTGATACCTTGAGGAGATATAAATGAAAATTACGATTGAAGAGGTAGAACACGTTGCCAGACTTGCTCGGCTGGAAATCAGTGCCGAGGAGAAAGGTAATCTCACAGAGCAAATGAACAGGATTTTGCTCTATATGGAAAAGCTCAACGAGCTGGATACCACCGGGGTTGAACCTACCTCTCATGTGGTTGATCTACACAACGCTTTTCGGGTTGATGCTGTCAAGCAGTCTTTCCCCAGAGAGCAAATTCTAGATAATGCCCCAGAGGCCAATGAGGCAGAGTTTATTGTGCCGAGGATCATTTAGAACAGAGGGCCAATCGCGGTGCCCACTATGCACCAAGGACTAGGCACTAAGCACTAATCGAGAAGACTAGTGAGAAGCTCAAAAATCTGGGTTTCGAATGGCCAGCTTATGACTCAAATTTTCAACCAATTTATTTAAAGTTATTTCTAGTAAAAATATATTATACATATCATTTTCAAGTATTTATACTTACTCTTATAAGTACCTAGTACCTAGTGCTCAGTGCCTAGTCGATAATCCGGGAGTGATTTTGCTATTCTAGCTGCATCGTTGTATTAGAGTCTAATCATGAAGCTATACGAATTGACCATACATGAACTCCGACGTCTACTGGCTCAGGGAGAGACTACCGCGGCAGAGGTGACAGCTTCCATCTACGAACGAATTAAGAAGTTGGAGCCCAAGGTTGCTGCCTATTTATCCCTTTCTGAAGAAATAGCCATGGAGGAGGCACGCGGCTGGGATAAGCGGGGATTTGGGGATAAGACAAAACCCCTGGCCGGCGTTCCGTTAGCGGTGAAGGATGTTATCTGTACCATGGGAATTCGCACCAGTTGCGGTTCAAATATCCTGGCCAATTTTGTCCCTCCCTATGATGCCACCGTTACTCTGAAGCTCAAACAAGCGGGTGGTATTCTTTTGGGTAAAACGAACATGGACGAATTCGCCATGGGATCCTCAAATGAGAATTCGGCTTTCGGGCCGACTCGAAATCCTTGGAATCTAAAATACATACCGGGCGGTTCCAGCGGTGGTTCAGCAGCAGCCGTGGCAGCAGATGAATGCATAGCAGCTTTAGGATCGGATACAGGTGGTTCGATACGACAGCCAGCCTCTCATTGTGGGGTGGTAGGTTTTAAGCCGACTTATGGGCGTGTGTCTAGATACGGTCTGGTGGCCTTTGCCTCCTCCCTGGATCAAATTGGTCCCATCAGCAAAGATGTCACAGACGCTGCTCTGCTGCTGCAGGTAATCGCGGGCTACGATGAGCGTGATTCTACCTCGGTTCCCAAAGAAGTTCCAGACTACACAGAGAGCCTGGTGCAAGGATTGAAAGGCATCACCTTTGGAATCCCCCGAGAGTACTTCGTTGAAGGGTTGGAGCCGGAGGTGGAGAAAGCAGTCCGGGAGGCAATCAAGACCCTGGAGGAACTGGGCGGAAAGGCCATTGAGGTCTCTCTTCCCCACACCGAATATGGGGTAGCAGCCTACTACATCATAGCTCCGGCAGAAGCCAGTTCCAATCTGGCCCGTTACGACGGGGTGAAATACGGCCATCGCGATAGGGAAGGGAAGACTCTTTTGGAGATGTATCGAAGAAGCCGATCGGAGGGTTTTGGGGCCGAGGTGAAAAGAAGAATAATGCTCGGAACCTATGTGTTATCAGCTGGTTATTACGATGCCTATTATAAAAAAGCCTTGCAGGTGCGCACCTTGATCCGCGAAGATTTCCTTGAAGTTTTCAAAAAGTGTCAGGTGCTGGTTGCTCCGGTGGCGCCCTCTGCGGCCTTCTCCCTGGGTTCGAAGGTGGATGATCCCTTACAAATGTACCTCTCCGATGTCTTCACCCTGCCGGCTAGCTTGGCCGGTATTCCAGGCATCTCCGTACCATGCGGCTTTACCAGCGAGGGTTTGCCCATTGGCCTGCAGATACTGGCACCACACTTCGAGGAGGGTTTGGCGCTGCAGGTGGCTTACAACTTGGAGCAGAATACCGACTTCCATCGCCGCCGCCCACCACTTTAGAGTGGGAAATGTTTTAGACAGTCAAGCTCCCCCACCATCTCTAAACAGTTTCGTACCTCTCTTAAATAGCACCTTTTCGGCCTTTGTGTTCAATAGCATTGTAAAGGTGCTTGCGCTGATCAACATCAATCCCCAGAAAGCGGACAGCCAAATCATAGGAAGGGAAATCTTTGTCACTATCGTCAATATTTAGCCTGACCTTTTCTACAGTTGCTGATATGCCCAAGAGGTGATCAGGTATCTCGATGCTCAACTCAAGGGGTTCATCTGTTTGCGGCAGCTCTGCACATTGGATAAGTGCACCCCCTCTACTGATGTCTTTTAATTGTCCTTCTAGTAAGCCTTGAGGAGTAATCATACTTACAGGCCATGAGACTTCAGCTCTGGGACTCTTGCGCCTTTCTGCTTTTGCTACCGAAGTGGAAGTTGCAGCTTGGGTGTCTTTTCCATATTTGTTTAAAAGGTCTTGGATCGCTTCTTCCAGAAGATCGTTCTGACGCTTGCCTTCTTGGGCTGCGAGGATGCGGAGTCGTCTGGTTAGGTCAGCCCTAAGAGTGGTGTTGTAGCTTTTTCGTTTCACAGTCATGGCTCACTAGTAGTGGGTTTTTATTCAGTCATAGGATTTCACAGGAATATGCAAGGATTGGACCATGTCACTAGCTGTATAGGTAGCCATTTAGCCATTTAATATAATATAAATAGCTAAAATATATAGTTTTATATAATTAATATTAAAGTAATATATTAATTAAATTAAGGAGATGATCTGGGTTGGACTCTTAATAAAATAAGAGGGTAGGTGGGCAGCACGGCGAATGTGAGCGGCTATTCTAATCCCTTAGCTGTCTAGATTTCCACACTATGGGGGGATTGATTGTCCCTGGTCTTGGGAAGACGATTCACCAAGTATATTCCAGCACCCACAAGAGCCATCCCGATCCAGACCATTGGGGTTACAGGCTCAGATAAAACGACTGCCCCCAGGACAGTCCCAAAAAGAGGGGCAAAGAAGGTGAAAGCCGTCAGCACGCTAACCGAGAAACGGCTGATCATCCAGAACCACAGTATGTAACTGAAGAAGGCAACCACAAGGCACTGATAGGCAAAGGCAGTCAACACTAGCCAATTGAGGCGGGGACCGTCCAGCTTCTCAAATATAGCCCAACCGGCTGCCAAGATGGGGATGGAATAGAGGAGCTGAGCGAAAAGAGTTTGATAGTGGGTGATGTGTCGGGTTTGGGACATTTTTTTTATATAGAGTGTGGTGCTCGCCCAGAAGAAGGCGGCTGCCAATTCCATCAGATCCCCGATCCAATAACCGGTGGGCAACTGCTCGGAGTGGCTTCGGAAGACAGATAGAATGCCTGCAAAGGCAAGAAACAAACCAGCTATCTTTCTGGGGGTGAGACGATCATCCTTCAAAACTAAGTGAGCTCCCAGAGCTACCCAAAACGGATGGGTGTAGAGAAAGATTACCGACCTGGAAGCGGTGGTGAAGGCTAGACCCCAATAAATGAAAAGAAATTCAGTGCCAAAAAGAAAGCCAATGATGATCCCGTGGATTATGTCCTTTCGATCTAGAGACAAGGACAACCCATTTAAACGGGCATAGATCCATAATAGACAGCCGGCTATGATAGACCTGCTGGCAGCTGCCAGCATGGGTGGGATACCCTGGTTGCTTATTCTGATGCTGACTAGATTTGCGCCCCAGAGGAAGCAGATAAAGATCTGTAACAGGCCATAGGGTAGTGAGAGGGGGTTCATTCCTCCTCCCTAAAATACCCTTTCGGTATGACCACAATACCCCTTGGGGTCACGGTGAAACGCTTTCGGTCTTCCCTGGGGTTGTAGCCGATTGTGGTTTTGGCGGGGATTACATTGTTTTTATCTATGATCGCTTTTTTGATTCTACAGTGTCGACCCACTACAACTCTATCCATAATAACTGACTCGTCAACTTGAGCCCAGCTTCGGACTATCACATTGGGAGAAAGTACAGAGTTTCGCACAATTCCACTAATGATGCATCCGGGAGAGACTAGGGAGTCAAGGGATTTACCCACTCGAAAACCTTCGGCCCGTTCGGTGGCAAATACAAATTTGGCGGGCGGCGCAGCAACCTGATAGGTGTGGAGGGGCCACTTTTGCCCGTAGAGATTGAAATAAGGATCTACTCCAGTGAGATCCATGTTGGCGTTCCAATAGGCATCCAGGTTGCCCACGTCTCGCCAATAGGCAGAATCTCTGGTATGTGGTTCTAGTTGCAACCTCCGTTCGCCGTCCGCCATGGTCTCGTAGACATAGTCTTCAATTTTGTTCTGCTTTCGGTAAGGATAGGCATAGATCCGGTAAGAATCCAATAAGTTAGGAATGATGTCACGGCCGAAGTCGTCCTCATTGCCGGATTTCAGGATGTCTAGGAGAGCCTCGGTCTGGAAGATGTAGATACCCATGGAAGCCAGGATATGGCTGGGATCGCCAGGAATGGTTTTGGGATCTTTTTTGGGCTTTTCTTGAAATCCTAGGATGCGAAATTCTTCATTCACTTCGGCCACGCCGAACTGGTAGGCCAGCTCGGTTCCCACCTCAAGAAGGGAGATGGTGATATGGGCCTCCTTTTCTTTGTGGTAGTTGAGAAATTGGCTATAGTCCATTTTGTAGATGTGATCACCTGAAAGAATCAAGACATGACTCGACCTATGGCGCTCAATGAGGTAGAGATTCTGGCGAATGGAGTCGGCGGTGCCTCTGTACCAGTCGAGACCTATGCGCTGCTGAGGGGGGACGATCTTGAGAAAATGGCCTAGCTTCTGATTGAATATGTTCCAACCGTCTTCCAGATGGTCATGGAGAGACTGAGACTTGTACTGGGGCAGCACAATGATCTTGTATATTTGCGAATTAATACAATTGCTCAAGGGCAAATCGATGAGCCGATAAATTCCGCCAAAGGGGACTGCGGGCTTGGTGCGGTCCTCTGTGAGTGGCATCAGCCTTTCCCCTCTACCACCCGCCATAACAAAGGCTAGAACGTCCTTCATGGAACTATCCTGTAGAAGAATATTACGGTTGTGTAGTATATGGTCACTGACAAGAGATGAGAATCCAGTTTAATCATGGTAACTCTTTTTGTCTATGATTTTAAAGAAAAAGTATGGCGTGAAGGACGTAGGGAAGAGCCGGGTCAGAAAAGAGCTGCTACGAACTGTTCGGGGTCGAATTCCTTAAGGTCATCCAATCCCTCACCTAGGCCGATGAAACGGATAGGAATTTGAAATTCCTGACAAACTCCCGCAACGATGCCACCCTTGGCAGTGCCGTCCAATTTAGTAAGCACCAACCCTGAGACTCCTAGTTCCTGGTGGAATAACCGTGTTTGGGAAATTGCATTCTGTCCTGTTGTGGCATCAAGAATTAACAAAACCTCATGGGGCGCGGTGTCTATTTGTCTGCTAATTACTCGCTTCACCTTTTTGAGTTCTTCCATGAGATTCACTTTGGTGTGAAGACGGCCCGCAGTATCTATCAAAACCACGTCTACACCACGGGCCTGAGCCGCAGTGATGGCATCATAAACGACTGCGGCGGGGTCAGCACCACTGCTCTGTTTGATGAACTCCGCACCCACCCGCTCGGACCAGCGCATGAGCTGTTCTATTGCCGCAGCCCTAAAAGTGTCGGCTGCAACCAGCATCACCCGCAAGCCCGCTTCCTGAAAGTAAGCGGCTAGTTTGGCGAGGGTTGTTGTTTTGCCTACGCCATTAACGCCAACGGCCATGACCACGAAAGGCTTGTGGGCTTTAACGTCCAAGGGAGGTGCCTCGACCTTCAAAAAGCGACGGATTTCCTCCTTCAGGTAGAAAAGCAAACGATCAATGTCGGTCAGCTCATTCCGGTGCAGCTTCTCTTCCAAAGAGGCAATCAGTCTTTGGGTGGTATCAACCCCGAGGTCTGAGGTGATCAAGACCTCTTCCAATTCCTCCAGCACGTCTTGGTCAATTTCTTTTCTGCCGAGAACGATGCGGTCGAGCTGGCTTATGAAAGCCTGCCGCGTTTTCCGCAGACGGGAACGCATGTAAGTAAGAAAACCTGAAGGTTTCTCAGGGTCTGCATCTAAAGAGTGGCGGGGTGGTAAATCTGCAGTTTTGGTTGAGGAAGCAAGCGATTTTTGGGTCTCAGCTTCATTCTCACCTGAACTGTCAGGTGCATCGTCTTTCCCTCTTCTATTGAACCATCTGGCCATAACTCTCAGGTATCCCTTGAAAATCGACTGATATTATTTTGGAGATACCAGGCTCCTCCATGGTAACACCGAGAAGGATGTCTGAGATCTCCATGGTTCGCTTATTGTGTGTAACCAAGATAATTTGCGACTCCTGGCTAATCCTCTTGAGCACCTCGATAAAGCGGTCTATGTTGGCGTCATCCAGGGGGGCGTCGACCTCATCCAGAATGCAAAATGGACTAGGCTTGATCATATATAGCGAGAAAAGGAGTGCTCCTGCAGCCAGGGCCTTCTCCCCGCCGGAAAGCAGACTCATGCTGGTCAACTTTTTGCCAGGAGGATGCACGAATATTTCCACGCCAGCTTCTAAGGGATCTCGGTCTGAGGACAGCTCCAAATGACCTGTACCTCCGTTGAAAAGAAGAGGAAAAACCTCAGAAAGCTTGCGATTTACCGCCTCAAGTGTCTTAAGAAAACGCTTCCGGGTGGTTCGGTTTATGCGGGATATGGCCTTGTTTAAACCCTCCAGTGATTGAATCAGGTCATCTCTCTGGCCGGTGAGGAATTGGTGCCGCTGTTGCTGTTCTTCGTATTCTTCAATAGCTGTCAGGTTCACCTCGCCAATCCGTGCTACCCGATCGCGGAGTCGCTGCAGTTTTACTTCCAGTCTTTCAAGATCCACTGGTTCTTCTGAATCTGGGGGGGGCTCAGCGGTGATATCCATATGATAATGCTCTTGAATCTGGTGGACGAGATACTGAATCTTCAGTTTGAGCTCGGTGATTTCTTGGCGCAAATTCTGAATTGCTTGCTCCTTTTCTCTGTCCTCCTTAATCAATTGGATTCTGCGCGATTCCAGCTCGTGCTGCTGGTCTTCAAACTTACGCCATTCATCCTCTTCAGCCCTGAGACTTGCTTCTCGCTCCACCGATTGCTTCTGTGCTAGCTCCAAACGCTCTTGGATTGCAATCTTTTCTTGCGACAGCAGTTCTATTTGCTGTTGACAGTTTTTCCTTTCCTCTCGGAGCTGTTCGACTCGCCGTCGAGTTTCAGCGTAGTACTCTTCCAACTGCTTGTAACTTGAGCGGGCTGCCTCTTGCTTCTCAGTTAGTGCGCCTACTGAGACCTGCTGAGCCGTTACCTTTTCTTGGAGGTGATCCACTATGTCTTCCACTTCTTGTCTTTGATGTCGTATCTCTGCCAAATCTCCTTCCAATGCTTGTTGCCTTTTTTCTAGAGACTCAAGTTCCTGATCACTTTGGCTGAGTTCGACATGCAACTGGGTGACCTCCTCTTCTTCATGTTCTTTTTCCATTTCCACTAATGTAATCCGCTCGGTAATTCTCTCCTCCTCTGTCTCTAAACGGTAATGTTCCTTTTCTTGCTCGAGACTCTGATCACGGCGTTGCTGTTTTTCCTCTTGAATTGACTGCAAATCAGAGGCGGTCTGGGCAAGTTGTTCATCAAGTTCCCGGAGCTTGGACCGTTTTGTGCCTAATTTGCTCTCTGACTCAGAAACCCTCTCCTCAAGATCCTTCCTCTGTTCCTGCTTTTCCAAGATACTTATTTGCTGCTCCGGGCTTCCTCCCCAGAGGGTTCCATCCTGGGCTACCAAGTCCCCTTCGGATGTCACCAGGACAAAAGAATTGGGGTGGGACTGCCACCAGGATAGGGCCTGCTGCAGATCGTTGCAGAACATTACCTCGGACAGCAGGTGGTCGACAACTGGCTCGTATCCAGGTTTGGGCCTCACTAATCTGGCAAGGGGTACCGGACCGTCTCCGCTAATTGCAGGTTTTGGATTTTGATTGGTGACCGATAAGGGAATGAAATGATTACGCCCTGTGCCAGTACGCTTGAGGTGCTCCAAGGCAGCACAAGCATCTCCGACTGAATCCACTACCAAGGCCTGCAAACGGCCACCCAAAACCGCCTCGACCGCTTGTCGATGGTTCGCATCTACTTCCAGCATTTCTGCCACTGCTCCCCTGATGTTACACTTGAGCTCATCCTCATCGCGGGCCTTCATCAGTTCCCTAACTGCATCGCTAAACCAGGCATAGGAACTCTCCATCTCTACTAGAACTTGCAGTTGGGACTGTTGCTGGTGGTAGGTGCTTTCCAGACTATTTATAGCTTCGGTGCACTCATCTCGGGCTTGATCTAGTTCTTGCTTTTTCTTATTTAGTGCGTCAGCTTGAGCAGAAAGCTCATCGAGTTTTCTCTCAATAGCATTTTTTTTGTTTTCAAGGTTTTCCCTGAGTGGCTGCAAGCGCGCAAGTTTTTCCGTGAGTTCCTGGTATTCAGATTTGCGCCGGCTTTGGCGGCGATCAATATCCTCGAGATGCTTACGCATTGACATTTGGGCATTGCGCACCTGGGCCATCTCGCCTAGCAGATCAACAAGTTCACCTTTTCCCAGATCCAGCTCATCTGTCAACTGATTCAAACGCGATTTCTCTCGGTCTAGTTCCTCCTCCAGCTCCTGGGCTAGAACTTCTGCCTTGGAACTTTCCTCTGCCAAATCACGCTGTTTTTTAGTAAGGCGATCTCTTTCCTCAGCCAGGTTCTTGCGGCGATCCTCTTGCTGCTCAATCTCCTTGATCAAGCGCTGTTGTCTCTCCTGCAGTTCTTGGCTTTGCCGTTGTAAGTGGAGGAGGCTGTTTTCGTCGCTGCTGATCGAATTTTTGATCTGAAACAGAGTTTCTCTTCGTTCTCTTAAATTTTCTCCAATTTCATGCATCTGGGTGGAACGGTCTGTCAATTCGGCGTCCAGCCTCCCCAATTGCGCCGACCGCTCAGCTTGTCGGTCATTAAAGGAGGTGAGATCTTGCTCCGACCGCTGTAGATCCTGGTTGTATTGTCCATAACGATATAGTGCTCGGGTGATTTCAATTTGTTTAATTTCTTTTCTAAGGGTCCGGTAGCGGTTTGCTCGCTGAGCCTGACGTTTAAGGCTGGAAAGATGGCGTGAAACTTCGGCAATGATGTCACCAAGGCGGAGAAGGTTTTGCCTAGTAAGCTCAATTTTGCGGAGAGCGGCTTTCTTCCTTATTTTAAACTTGGTAATCCCCGCGGCTTCTTCGATGAGAGCGCGAATGTCTTCTGGCTTAGATTCTACCACGGTACTTATCTTGCCTTGTTCGATAATGGCGTAGTGACGATGACCAACACCCACATCCATGAACAGCCTGCTAATGTCCATTCTACGGCAAGGTACTTTGTTAATGAGGTATTCACTTTCCCCTGAACGAAAGAGGCGGCGGGTAACCATGATCTCGGTGTGTTCGTGGTAGGGCGGAGGCGCTTTGCCTTCCTCATTGGAGAGAACAAGTGACACCTCAGTAAAATTCAATGACGGTCGCCCATTTGCTCCGCCGAATATGACCTCCTCCATTAATCTGCCTCGGAGCTGTTTGGCGCTTTGTTCTCCCAGAACCCAGCGAATTGCATCAACAATGTTGCTCTTGCCACAACCATTGGGTCCCACTACCGCACAAATCCCGGTGGAGAAGCTGATGGTGGCTTTGTCGACGAAAGATTTAAATCCGAAGAGTTCTAGCTGTTTAATGTGCATGGGGCTTTTGATAAAAGGACAGGTCCGAGTGTGAACGGATTGTCCGGTGTGGGCTGTTTTTTGATTTCATGGTGGTTTGGCCAGTTCCTCAAAAAAATCACCGAATGCTAACAAAAAGGCAGAACCTTGTAAAGGGATTCTTCTTGTAGGAGTTTCCCCAAAAATGTCGGCCTCTTGGCTATGAATTGAGGCCGCCCCCTCCCTTATTCCGCCTTCGGCGGGCCAGGGGCTCCCCCAGTCCGCCGTAGGCGGAGAAGTGGCTCAGGCCTTCCGCCAGCCACTCAGAAGAGACACCAGGAAACCTCGTCAAGGAGTAACTAGTCACAGGAAGGGCAGGGTGAGCTGCGAGGGAAACAGCATCGGAGCAACCGGTGCGAAGCCTCCGCTGCTTTAGAGGACCACCATTTGCATCGGCGCGAGGATAGTCCAACCGGCCTAACCCGGATGTTCCATGAATTGCTGCGGCGAGACCGCGAAGATGGGTGTGCCACCGGGCAACCGCAGGGTGTTGGATTCGAGGCGTACCTGAACGGTACGTCGCAGGGTTCCACACCCGAGGACGCCCGGAAGGACGGCCATATCAGTGGTCGCAGCAAGCTATTCATAGAACATCCGGGTTATAGGTAATTCATGGATGGCAGCGACTATGCTGCTTTACCGAGTAGCTTACCCTGGCGATACTAGACAGTCACCACAGTAATTGGGCAAATTCTAAGACAAAAAATCGGAAAACTCCTGATTGACTTGTTCCTGCTTAATGGCGAATGGTGGTGGAAATGTGAGGGCAAGACGGGCACAGACACCGCTACCGAGGAGAGTATCTATGAAACTTCAAAGTTTGTTCAATACTAAGATCAAATGACGATGCGTGAGAAGTCCGCCATTTGTTGAAAAAGGTTGGCTAACCGTGTGAGTAAGGCCAATCTGTTCTGCCTCAAGGCCAAGTCCTCATCCAGGACCAAAACCTCATCAAAGAAACCATCTATTGGAGCTTTCAGTTGACTCAGTCGGTTCAACACCGCATCGTAGTCCCTGGCGGCCAAAGGCTTTTCTAGGTCCTGTTCACAGGCGATCAGATCCCCATACAAGTCTTTCTCTGCTTGGCTGACGAATCTTTCCGGATCGACTGGCAAATCAACCGGTTCCTTCAAGATGTTAACCACTCTTTTGACTGTCCCCAGCAAGGGTTCAAAGTGCTCTTGTTCTTTGAAACTCTCCAGAGTTCTGATTTTTGCCACCGTCTCGACCAAGGGATCGAGATGATGGGCAAGTACCGCCTCCACAACATTTTGTGGAAGTCCCTGGCCGATGAGGAAGTGCTGCAACCTCCTTTTGAAGAATTCCAGCACCGCTTGATGGGTCTGGTCAGCAGGTTCGGTAAGCTTTCCGTCCAAACCCTCAATGGCTTTACTTATCAGTTCAGAGAGAGATAAGGAGAGGTCTTTTTCCAATATAATGCGAATAATTCCCAAGGCTTGGCGTCGTAAAGCGAAGGGATCGGTAGTTCCAGTCGGCATCTGACCGATACCGAAACAGCCAACAACGGTGTCCAGCTTATCGGATATGCTCACGAGGGAGCCAGCCATACCAGAGGGGAGTTGGCCACCCGCATGGGTTGGCAAGTAATGCTCGTAAATGGCTTCAGCCACTGCCTCGTTTTCCTTGGCAAGTTGAGCATAGGCGCGGCCCATGATTCCCTGCAACTCGGGGAATTCACCCACAGTGCCGGTCACCAGGTCGGCCTTGCATAAATAGGCAGCTCTGCTAACTGTCGCCTTGTCATTCGGTGCCACCTGATCAGCCATATATTCAGCCAGTGTTTTGAAGCGCTCCAGCTTTTCGTAAGAGGTGCCGAGCTTGGAGTGGAATACTACTTCTTTGAGCTCCTCGACCCTGTCGTCAAGGGAGACTTTCTGATCTTCCACGTAATAGAAACGGGCATCCTCAAGACGGGCCCGAAGCACGTATTCGTTACCCAGGGCGACAATTTGAGGATCGCGGGTCAGGGTGTTGTTGACCGTGACAAAATAGGGCATCAGTTTGCCTGCGTTGTCAAGCACTGCGAAGTAACGCTGGTGTGCTCGCATGGCAGTAATCAGGACTTCCTGCGGCAGCTCGAGGTAGTGCTGGTCGAAACTGCCGCAAACTGCAGTGGGATACTCCACCAGCTGCACCACCTCAGCCAAGAGATCTTCATCCTCACGGATATTGCCATTTTTTTCCTTGGCGCAACCAGCAACAATCTCTCGTATTCTTTCCCTGCGCTCCTCTATGTCTACGATTACAAATCTTTCGCGCAGAGCCTCCACATAGCCGTTAATGTCAGTAACCTCGAAAGGACCGGGGCTCATGAAGCGGTGTCCGTAAGAGGTGCTGCCACTTGTGACGTTACCATAAGTGAAGGGGACCACTTCCTTGCCCAAAAGGGCAACCATCCAGTGTATGGGGCGGGCAAAGGTAACTTTTAGATCACCCCAGCGCATAGACTTGGGAAAGGGTATATCTGCGATGAGATTCGCCAGCACTCCACCCAAAAGCTCGACAGTAGAGACACCAGACTCGTGGCGGCTAACTACCACGTACTCACCTCTACGTGTTTCCTTTATCTGAAGTTCTTCGGGGCTAACCCCCTGGGATTTGGCAAAACCGAGAGCGGCCTGGGTGGGATTTCCTGCCTCGTCAAAGGCGGCATCCTTAGGCGGGCCAGTGATTTCAACAGTCTGAGCCTCTTGTTTTTCGGCCACATCTTTGATCACCCAGACCAAACGTCTTGGGGTAGCCATGGTCCGGATGGTTCCGTGGCCCACTCGCTTATCCGACAGGAATTTACTCATCATAGTAGCCATGGCATCCAGGGCTGGCTGGATGTAGCTGGCTGGAATTTCCTCGGTGCCGATCTCAAGTAAAAAGTCGCTTGCCATAAAATCTCCCCCGATTCCTTTTCATTGTCACTGGTTATGAAAAACTACCTCTGTGATCCGGTCTATTGTTTTTTCCAGCGGTTCAGTAAGGGGTAACCCATCTCCTCACGCTGCTCCAAATAACCCTGCGCTGCAAGTCGAGCTAGATTTCTTACTCTACCTATGTAGTTGGTGCGCTCGGCCACACTGATGGCTCCCCGGGCATCCAACAAGTTGAATGTATGGGAACACTTCAGACAATAGTCATAGGTTGGCAGTACCAATTTACGCTCATTCATACGGATGGCCTCGGCCTCATACATGTTGAAGAGCTTAAAAAGCATGTCCACATCTGCTTCGTCGAAATTATAGTAGGAAAACTCCACTTCCCATTTATGATGGACATCTCCATAAGTGATTTCTTCGTTCCATTTCAGGTCGAAAAGATTATCTACTCCCTGGAGGTACATGGCGATACGTTCGAGGCCATAAGTGAGTTCTCCCGAAATGGGGTCCAGTGGCATACCTCCCGCATGCTGAAAGTAAGTGAACTGAGTGATTTCCATGCCGTCCAGCCAGACCTCCCAACCAAGTCCTGAGGCGCCTAGGGTGGGTGATTCCCAATCGTCCTCCACAAAGCGAATATCATGGTCCAATGGATCGATGCCGAAAGTCCTCAGACTTTCCAGGTACAGTTCCTGGATATCCATGGGAGATGGTTTGAGTATTACCTGATACTGGTAGTAGTGCTGGAGACGGTTGGGATTTTCGCCGTAACGTCCGTCAGTAGGCCGGCGGGAGGGTTCTACGTAGGCGACATTGTAAGGTTCAGGACCCAGACATCTGAGCAAGGTGGCTGGGTTGAAGGTGCCGGCGCCCACTTCGATATCATAGGGCTGTTGAATGATACAACCGTAATCGTGCCAATATTTTTCAATAGCTAAAATCAATTCCTGAAAGGTCATGGGAGACTCCTTAAAGAGAGGATGAGGATATGGGTTAAGGAGCTAAATTACCTTGCTGCCGGTTGTCTGTCAAGCCTATTGTCTAGGGCGTTTGCAATGCAACTAGGCACTAAGCACCAGACAGTAGGCACCAGAATGATTCGAAATAGTGCCTAGTGCTTACTGCCTAGTCCCCAGTGCTCTTCTGACCGCTGCCTGCTGATAAGAAAGGCTAGGGATTGACAGAACTGTTGGTTACTTCTAATGCGCCTATCTGATAGAGCAGCTTCAGAGACTTCAGATCTTTCTCTAGATGATGTCGGACAAGATCTAGGAGGAGAAAACGGCATTCATCCCGGGATTTACGATGAAACCTTAAGCGCCAGACTTTGCCGAGGGGTAGCTGTTGTGCTTGCCTCAGCAGCATAACAGTACCCAAAGAAAGTAGATAAACCTTTCCACCGGGGCGGTGATTTCCGCAGAGTAGCCCTCCCTGGGAAATAGAGAAAAACCAGCCTTGAGCAGAGGTCGAATCCCGGCCGCAGCGCAGGCATTTCTGTAGATTTGGCGCATAGCCGCTCAGACTCAACATCCGCACGAGGAACAAAAAGGAGGAGTTTTCAGGTTCTCCTTTTCCCCCTAGCTCTTTAAGGTAGTGATTAAGCAAAGCAAAAAGGGTGGGATTGGCCTGCCGTTCCGGTGACATTTCCAGCACAACCTCGCAGCTGAGGCTGGCATAGCCCAAACGTGTCACGTCGTTGCGGAGTTCTATGAAACCGTTTTTGAGTTCGCTGGCATCGATACGCACCAGCCCAGAGGATGATCTGTCCGCATAGGTAATAAGCACGTGGGAAAGGGGTTCTAGGGTGTGGACAAAACGTTTCTTACTGCGCCGTGCTCCTTTAGCAATACCGGTGAGTTGCCCCTGGCTTCTGCTGAAGAATGTGATCAAACGGTCCGATTCGCGGTAGTCTCTGGTGCGGAGAATGATCGCCTCATCTTGGCGAATGGTCATTGTCTGTTCCCTGAGTCTCCCCCTTCAGAATCGGTTTCAAAGATCAGAGAGGGATCAGGCAGCTCCAGCCGTACAACCTTACCGCTTTCCCCCAGGGGTTTCAAAGGATTGTCATTAAGAAAGAGCCTTACTCCGCCAGCGTTCCCTACAAGCATCTCCAGGTTTGATCTGGCCATCCAGGTTAGCTGTTCACCCGGCTGGAGCAGATACTCCCGTTCTCGGCTTCCATCGATGATGATGTGCAGCCATGTTTTTTCCAGCGCCTCAACCCTGAGCACGAATGGCGCAGGGAGAGATTCAACAGGTGCTTTCCGGACGCTTGACTGAGGGCTGTCGCTTCCCCATTCAGTCCCAATCTCCTTAACAGCCTTTGTCTCCTCTTCAGAGGGTTGTTTCTCCTTCGGCTCAGAAGCTGAATCAGCTCTTGTAGTTTTCTGGCCTACTTCCACTGAGAGATACGATTTTCCCTCAGCGGGTGTCTTGGGCTGACGGTGCACATAGCTGGCGTGGGACCAGAGGAGCGCCAAACCCGCCAAGAGTCCAAGGGCTAGAAACAGAGCAAAGAACTTTTTCTTGGAGGATTTGGGGTGTAGCTTTTGGTGGAACTTCTCTAATGCTTCCTGCCGGGCACCCACTTCCTCGATAAGATCTTGGTATTCAACAATCACATCTTCCGGGTCAAGACCAATCCTCTGCGCATAGGCCCTGAGAAATCCCTTGATGAGGACAGGGGCGGGGAGCTGCTCGCCATCCCCCTCTTCGATGGCCTGAAGCATTTTCATGCTGATTCTGGTATCGGCAGCTACTTGTTGCAGACTTATTCCTCGTGCCTGCCGTTCTCCTCGCAGGAATTCACCCAGCCTTTTCATGACCTCACCACCTGTTGCAGAGCATGAAGCCAGCCTTAACCACAGAGGAAACACAACATATTTGAGATTTTAGATTGTAGACTGCAGATTAACACAGGTAAAAACTAAAAAATTTCCCACTCTTCAATCCACAATGGACAATCTTAAGTCCCATCTCTTTGATTCAATGGGCCTTGTTTTATGATCTCGGGCTAGGGGTAGATGCGCTGCAAGAGCCTCGGAAAGGGAATAGTCTCCCTTAGATGCTTGATGCCACAGATCCAGCCAATGGTTCGTTCGATTCCAAGCCCAAAGCCTGAATGGGGTACCGAGCCGTAGCGCCTCAGATCGAGATACCATTCAAAGGCCTCCCGGGGGAGGTTGTGCTGCTCCAGCCTCTCCACAAGTTTATCATAGTCATCCTCCCTCTGAGAGCCGCCAATAATCTCCCCATAACCCTCAGGTGCGAGTACATCAACACAAAGTGCCAGATTAGGTTTAAGGGGATCGCCTTTCATATAGAAGGCTTTTGTTTGTACAGGGTAGTGGGTGATCATTACAGGACGATCAAACTGCTCTGAGATAATAGTATCTTCGGTGGCACCAAAATCATCACCCCAGTGGTGGGAGATGCCTTTCTCCCGTAAAATGTCCAAAGCTTGATCATAGGTTATACGGGGAAATGGTCGTACCACCGACTGCAGTTTAGTAACATCACGGTCTAAAACTTTGAGTTCCTCGCTTCTGTAGGTCAGGACGGAATTGACCAGATGGCACACCAGTTCTTCTGCTAGCAAGAGGATGTCTTCCAATTCAGCGAAGGCCACTTCTGGCTCCAACATCCAAAACTCGGTTAAATGTCTACGGGTTTTGGATTTTTCCGCTCTAAATGTGGGGCCCAAAGTGTAAACCTTACCAAAAGCCATGGCACCGGCCTCGGCATACAGCTGCCCGCTTTGAGAGAGATAGGCCTTTTCACCATAGAAATAATCAGTTTCGAAAAGGGTGCTGGTGCCTTCGCAGGCGGTGGGTGTTAGGATGGGAGCATCGAAAAGGATGAAACCCTCGCGGTTAAAATAAGCTTGAGCTTCTTGGATAACGTGGCTTCGGATGCGCAAGATGGCGTGTTGTTTGGAGGAGCGAAGCCAGAGATGACGATTGTCCAATAGAAATGAAGGTCCGTGCTCCTTGGGACTGATAGGATAGTCTTCAGCCACCTGAATGACCCGCATATCGCTCACCTGCAACTCATAGCCGCCGGGAGCGCGGGCATCGGCCCGTACCGTAGCGTCTACCTCTAGAGAGGATTCTTGCGTTAGGATGTCAGTGGCGGAAAAAACCTCTGGAGCCACCTCATTTTTCACTATCACAGACTGGATGATTCCGGTGCCGTCACGGATTAGAAGAAAACGGATCTTGCCGCTAGAGCGCTTGTTATAAAGCCAGCCACGTATGGTTACCATCTGGCCGACGAACTGGCCAACTCTGTCAATGGTTGTAATTTGAGACATTGAAATACTCCGAAAACCATAAGGCGCAGGCTATGGTGCTTCAGTCATAATGCCGATTGCATCAGCGGTCATACTTGCCCTAATGTCCGTAGTAACTGGCCTAGACTCGCATAGCGCAAAGTGTATTGTTCTCATCTAACCATCCGCTTTCCGCTATGATGCAAGCGCTATAGGTTTTCTGGCAACGGACAAAGGACCACTAACTACGGACCTACTAATAGACAATCCTCACATAGGAGCGCTCTCGCAGACCACTCAGCCACTCCTTGTACCTAAAGTCAACTTCTCTCTTATAAAGCAAGTCTCTAATAGTACCCTCAACTGCATCCAACGACTTAGCGGGGGCTTTGTCTACCTCGGTGAGCTTTATAAGGTGTATACCTCTAGTGGTTTCAATGTCCGGGCTAACTTGGCCAGGTTTTAAGGCTTCAACTGCTGCCTCTAGAACGGGCTCGAGTTCGCCTTTGGAAAAAAAACCTAGATCACCACCGGCCTCCGCTCCGGGGCCTTGGCTGTAACGTTTGGCCAGTGAGCTAAAATCGGCACCCTCCCGCAAGCGTTCTAAAATCTCTTGGGCCACTTTGCGCAAATAAGTCCGCTCCTGCGGGGTGTCAGTAGGGGTGAAGGGCAGGTAAATGTCCTGGATGCGCCACCTTTCCTTGCCTTCAAATTCCTCTATATGGTCCTGATAGTAAGCCTCAATCATTTCATTGGTGATTACGGTCTTACTCCTTACCTCAAGGCTGACTAGCTTTGACTGTTCCAGACTTTTTTTGATTTGCTCGCGAAGATCTTCAAGTGTTCTTCCATCTTTGCGAAGCTCGGCTTCCAGAGTCTCCTGCGTGAGCCGATTTTCCTCTATAATCCTGCCGATGGTCTGATCCACGTCCTCTTCGCTTACACTGATCTTCAAGCGGGTAATCTCTTGGTCAGCCAAGCGTTCGTTAATGAGAAGATTGAGCATGTCGCGACGAATCTTTTCCAAATCCAAAGACTGCTCTTCCTCGCGGAGAAATGGATTTTGGCGGCGGGCAGCCACAAAGGCATTTGTTCTCTCATTGAGTTCGCTCAAGGTGATGATGTCGTCATTGACGTAAGCGATAATTCTATCTACCACCTCTGCCCTGGATGGGGAAAGAGCCAAGAAACCCCCGGCAAGGAGACAAAGCCACACACTGATAAGCCAATTTTTCCAGCCTATTTCCATTGCGAGACAACGTCGGTCAAGTTGAGCTAACTACCCGACCTCAAAACAAAAACCTAGTAAATTTAAACTGATAACACGTTAAATCAAGTTGTGCAAGAGCTTTTTGAGTTCGGTGACGGATTCCACCACATCATGGGAGTGGCTCTTGAAATAGAGACGATATTCGGGAGTAAAGCGCAAACGTTTTGGCTCAGCTGCAATTAGTTGAGTTAGTCTGTCCAAATCTATTTCTGGGTTTTGGGCAAAGGTGAGCACAAGCTCGCCATTTACACTATCTAGCTGTTTTATCCACAGCCTTCTAAGAAGCAGTTTCAGTCTAAGGAGGGATAACAAATGAGAGGCCTCCTCTGGCAGGGGACCAAAGCGATCCCGCAATTCCTCTTCCAGGTCAGCGAGGATCCTTTCATCGCTGGCAGAGGCGAGTCGTTTATAGGTGGTCAACCGCTGGCTGCTACTAGTTATATATGTTTCAGGCAGATGGGCTGCTAGGTTTAGGTGAATTTCAGGCTCAACCGGGTCTCTGGGGGTTTCCCCCTTGAGTTGGGCAATGGCCTTCTCCATGAGGTGAACGTACATTTCATATCCCACTGCGGCAATGTGTCCGGATTGGGCGGCACCAAGTATATTACCAGAACCTCGGATCTGAAGATCGTTCATGGCTATTTTGAAACCAGAGCCAAGTTCAGTGAAATCCATAAGGGCTAGTAGACGGCGCTGTGCTTGGCGGGTTACCAGATGTTCACCCGGGATAAGTAGGTAAGCATAGGCCTGTTCCGAGGATCTTCCCACCCTACCTCGAAGTTGGTAGATTTGCCCTAAGCCGAACTTGTCGGCACGATTGATAAAGATTGTATTGGCAGCAGGTATGTCTAAGCCTGACTCAATGATAGTGGTGCAGACCAGCACATCGATACGGTGGTGGATGAAGTCGAGCATGACTTTTTCCAGCTCCTTTTCTCGCAACTGACCATGGGCGACAGAAACAGTGGCAGCAGGAATTAGCTCTTGGAGGTGATTGGCAATGCGATAAATAGTTCTGATGTTATTATGGACAAAAAATACCTGTCCCCCCCGAGCTTTTTCTTTGAGAACGCCTTCTTTGATGATGTGGTCGTCGAAAGAACAGATTCTGGTGGCAATTGCTCTGCGGTCCTGTGGTGGCGTATCAATTATACTTAAGTCCCTAATTCCTATAAGAGACATATGCAGGGTGCGAGGAATGGGCGTGGCTGTCAAAGTCAGGACGTCCACTTGGGCGCGGAGCTGTTTTATCCTCTCTTTATGGCGAACGCCAAATCGGTGCTCTTCATCGACAATTAGCAATCCAAGTTCTTTGAAGTTCACATCTGCTTGAAGCAACCTGTGGGTGCCGATAATGATGTCCACCAAACCGTTCTGAAGATCTGCCAGTATCTTTTTCTGTTCTGACCTTACCTTAAAACGGCTTAGCACCTCCAAGAAGACTGGATAGCCATCAAGCCTCTGCTTGAAAGTGAGATAGTGTTGTTCGGCTAGGACCGTAGTAGGTACAAGTATTGCCACCTGTTTTCCGTCCATTACTGCCTTGAAGGCTGCCCGCAGGGCAACTTCAGTCTTGCCAAACCCCACATCGCCGCAAATTAGCCGGTCCATGCACTTTTTTTTCTGCATGTCAGCGAGGACATCCTCTATGGCTGCCTGTTGATCCTGGGTTTCTTCATAAGGGAAAGTGGCTTCAAATTCCCTAAAACTGCTGTCCGGCGGCGAAAAACTCGTTGCTTCTTTGATTTGACGAAGAGCGTAAATATGTAAGAGCTCCTGGGCTATCTTTTGGATTGAATCTTGTATTCTTTTCCGGGTCGAAGCCCAACGCTGCCCCCCGAGTTTGTCCACGCGAGGTTGGTAGCCTTCAACGCCAATGTATTTCTGCACTCTATCCAAGCGGTCAACTGGAAGATAAAGTAGGTCTCCATCTTGGTATTCGAGGAAGAGAAAGTCATTGGAGTGTTCATTGATTTTAAGGTGTACCAACCCTTTGTAAATGCCAATTCCGTGGTCTAGGTGAACAACAAAGTCATCAGGCTGAAGGTCGGCAAAGGTGGCCAGAAATGAACCGATCTCAGGGGGACGAACACGGTGCCGACGCGGCTTTTCACCGTAGAGTTCTGTTTCGGTGACAACGGCCAAGGCCTCGTCGGGCCAGATAAATCCCATGGGGAGGCGACCCACCACAATTTTTGTCACCGGAGCTCGAAAGGAAAGCTGCCCAAAAGGTTCCGAGCTGAAGTGGGCGTCTACTCCATAGTCAGTAAGCAATTCTTCCAAGCGGCGGCCCTGTTCAGCTGTACGGCAAATTAAAAAGGGGCTTATCCCAGACTTTTGCCACTGCTGAAGTCTTTGAGCCAGTGGTTCGAGTAGCCGCTGGCGCTGTTGATGGTCTTGAATTTCGCGCTGCAGCCCTGTGTGATCCCCTAGGCGGAAGTGTAGTATTTCAGAGCTTTTTTGGTCGTAGCCGTGCTCCAGCGGAAGACTGGATTGGAGGATTTGGACACAAGGTTCAAGTAATTTATCTATTGCCCTTACATTTAGCAGGTAGGTTTCAGGGGAGGGGGTCCAGCGCGAATTCTGACAGGCAAGATCCCGGTCTCGGTCAGCTTGTTCTAATACCTCGGCTACCGCATTTCTGATGGCACCTGAGTTATTCAGCACCACAAGGGTTGATGACGGCAGGTAATCAAACAGGGTCTCAAGCTTTTCATAATAGAGAGGCAGCAATTGCTCGATACCGGGGAAATGGCTTGAGTTACCCACCCGTTCGAGCCACAGCTCCAGGTCACTCCGATATTGGCCTTCTTTCTCCCAGAACCGTTTCAATGATGAGGTGGCCCTCTCTCTACTGGAATCATTCAGCAGTATTTCGTGGGCCGGCACTATGACCACATCCTCCAAAGGCTCACTGGAACGTTGGGTGGAAGGATTAAAAAAACGGATTGATTCAATAGTCTCGTCAAAAAACTCCAAACGCAGGGGACGATGGTAGAAGGGAGAAAATAAGTCGACGATATCGCCCCGCACGCTGAAATCACCAATTTCCTCTACCAAGTCAGTTCGGTAGTAGCCCATAAAAGTCAGGTGGGCTATAAACTGTTCACGGTGTACTTCCTCTCCTTTGACCAGATAGCGACTGGCATCCATGCACTGTGGTCGAGGCAGAACCTTCTCCATTACTGCCTGGGCTGGAGTAACGATTATTTTAGCCTTGTTGCTGGCTGCTGCCGCGTAGAGGACAGCCAAACGCTGGCCTTGTATGTCAGGTGTAACGAACGGTTCCGTTACCATGCGGCGATTAGTTGCGGGAAAATGCCAAAGGGGGCATTCCAAAGGGTCGCTGGTCCATAATTCGGGTAGACCGAGAAAGAAGGAAATGCTTTGGTGTGCTTCCCAGGCCTCTTTTGGCGAGGGGGTGATCAACAGTACCGTCCGTTTAATCTGTGGCAGCAAACGGGTCAGGCCATAGTAGAGAGCCCAGCGGCTGAGCCCTTGAGCAAAAATCCTCTGTCTGTCGCCAGCTATGGCGGCATGGAGGTCGACAAGACGGGAACCTCCAACCAGTTGTTGCCAGTTGTCATCTAACGTGATCTTATTTTGCTGCTCACTCTGCTCCATGACCTGTTTTGTACCTCGAGGGCCAGGAAGGATGAACCTATGAATCGTTTTTTATTCTGCCAGCTGTCGCTAGCGCTCAGTAAACAGTAGGAAGTGAAACTAACGCATGTACTGGCCAAATGCAAGAGGGGAAAACTATTTATGGGTTATGGGATGGTTCCTACCTATAATCTATTACCCATGACCTATTACCCTTGGGGAAACTCCTGAAGAAAATGACGATGGGAAATGTTATCATACTGAGCTAATCTGCTATTTACGAGGTTGAGCTTTTTCTCTAGGGTTGGTTAAGGAGACTGGTTTTGGTTGCAGAGAGAGAAAAAACGAGCTGGCTGAGCGCCCGGGAGCTGAGCCTGGTGGCTCTTTTTGCTGCTTTAAGCGGAATTGGCGGATTCATTAGAATTCCTATTCCATATGTGCCCTTAACCTTGCAGACGCTGATGGTCATGTTTTCCGGCTTGATTCTGGGGGGAAGATTAGGTGCACTCAGCCAGTTGGTTTACATCCTTGTTGGCTTAATGGGCGTTCCTATATTTGCTCATGGGGGTGGACCGGGATACGTGTTACAGCCAACTTTTGGTTATCTGTTGGGTTTTATCTGTGGGGCTTACCTAATAGGTAATATCACCGAGAGGCATGACCCTTTAAAACGCTCTTTGCTTTTTGTGGCTCTACTGGCGGGCACTCTGGCTATCTACGTGCCGGGAGTAACAGTACTTTATCTTAATCTGAATTTTATCCAACAAAAAGCTGTGTCTCTCTCCGCAGCTATAAAGATAGGATGTCTGGTGGTTTTGCCCGGCGATCTTATAAAGATTGGTGTGGTGCTTTACCTGGGTCCACTTTTGCACCAAAGACTACAGATCTCCAAAGCTGATAATTCTCATTGATTGTTTCCCTTCTGACTAGTGCTCCGAGGAGGCAAAAATCCTTGCTATTTCAGCACTTTTGTAGTAGTAGAGTGCCACTTGCCGACTTCTAGGCTGGTGATCATACCCTGCCTGGCTTGAATAGGCCACTGGTCTTGGTGGCACAGTTTTAGCAAAGCTAGGCGAAAAGAGTGGTGCCATTCTGGTTTTTTGTAATTTATTTTTATTATCTTTTACAGGTCATAAGTTAGGCTAATTCTTCGAGGGCGTTCTATTATGGTAAGTTCGGGCAGCAAGGAAATGCTGCGTTCTCTGCCGGCGGTTGATGAAATATTACGCCAAGAGGCCATGCGTGATGCGGTGGAGAACTATCCTCGCACTCTGGTAGTGCGGGCGATACGGAACGTTTTGGACCGTAACCGGCAAGCCATCATCAAAGGAGAAATCGCCCTTGAGCCGGAAGAATTAGACCAAGCTACCTTGGTGCAGGAGATTCTCGAAGAGCTTGAGCACCTGGCATCCTTTACCCTCCGTCGAGTTGTTAATGGCACGGGTATAATCGTCCATACCAATTTGGGCCGCTCGCTTCTTTGTCAGGACGCCCTGGACAGGTTGCAGCTAATCGGCAGTGGCTACTCTAACTTGGAATATGATTTGGCAGCCGGAAAAAGGGGCTCCCGCTATGTCCATGCCGAAGCCATATTGTGCGAGATAACCGGCGCAGAGGGGGCTCTGGTAGTCAATAACAATGCGGGCGCGGTGGTGCTTGTCCTCAACACCCTGGCGCAGGGTAGAGAAGTCGTGGTTTCAAGGGGACAGCTGGTTGAGATCGGTGGCTCATTCCGGATTCCAGACATCATGGCTCGCAGTGGCGCCCGTCTAAGGGAAGTGGGCTGCACCAATCGAACCCACCCCAATGACTATGAAGCGGCTATTGGTCCCGAAACAGCCCTGCTACTAGACGTGCACGCCAGTAACTACCAAATCATCGGATTCACTGCTGAGGTAGGTCTCAGGGAACTGGTAGAACTGGGACGGAGACATAAGGTCCCTGTTATGCAGGACTTGGGTAGCGGCTGCTTTGTAGATGTTACTCGCTTTGGGCTCCAGGGAGAGCCGCTTGTCCAAGACAGTGTTCGTTCTGGCGTGGATGTTATTACCTTTAGTGGCGATAAACTATTGGGAGGCACGCAGGCGGGTATCATCCTGGCTAGGAAGGAGTTAATTGCAGAGCTGAGACGAAATCCGCTCACACGTGCCCTTCGAGTTGATAAGTTGACTCTGACGGCGCTGGAGGCCACCCTCAGGCTGTATAGGGACGAAGATGCTGCCATCCAGGCCATTCCCACCCTAAAGATGATTGCCACCGACCTCAAGACTCTGGAAGACCGAGCCCAAGGTCTAGTAGAAGCTCTGAAGGTCAACATCCCTGAATCGATCGGGGTGCAAATAATGGATGGTTCCTCCATGGTAGGCGGCGGAGCCCTGCCCGTGCAAAAACTTCCGACAAAACTGGTAGCCATCAGCTCCAAAGAAATGTCAGCGGCTCGTCTGGAGGTTCGTTTCCGAGGATATCTGACGCCCGTAATAGGACGGGTGGAACAGGAACTCTTCTTGCTGGATGTGAGGACTTTGCAGCCAGGAGATGAAGAAATTATTACTGCGGCAGCAATTTCGGTTTCGAGATAAAAATTTGCTTGGCTCCAACCTAATTTAGACTTCCTTGACACATCTTTTCTATGATTTAAGGCTGGATAGAAAATTCTGAAAATTTTACCTTGAGGAGAGCTATGGGATTTCACTCCATTGAGTTAACCCCGGCTGATGCAATCGCCCACAAGGAAATCTTCCAACGGGAAATGGGCGATTTGTTGGGCAGTCGACAGCTTACTATCCTGCCTCCTTTCCCCGACTACACTCTTCTCAGTCAGCATCATTCACCAAAAGTTCTGTTAAGACTTGTAAACGAGGTAGTTCTTAGCCGTCGTCCTGCTTTTAATCAAGAGTTTGGCTGGTTACTTCTTCCCCTGGTTCAGTGCGAAAGAGTTGTAGGAGTACTCTTTATCGAGGATGTTGAAAAGAAATACCAAAATCCTGAAAACCAGGTGCTTTTAGAAAGGCTGGCCCGCCTCTGCATCGACAGCCTCCAGTGGGAAAAAAAAGGGTGGCGAGACGAGGAGACCATGCTGTGGCGGCGGCAGATTCTTGTGAAGGAATTGAGCCGGGCCATAGAGGCGGCAGAGAGTGACGGCAGTTTGACTTCCAGGCGAATGCTTGACCATAGACCTGGGGCGGCCCAATTTAGCTTCGTCTGCTTTGTAGTTACGCCAGCTCCCGAACCGTGGGCTGGATCGGGTCCAGTTTGGAAAGATCTTGGTCCAAAGGTGGTGGAAGCCTTGCCAAATGAGGCTATGGCGGCGCACTTGGGAGGTGGCTACGTGGGGATCTTCTGGCCGAAGGCGCAGGTTGGGGAAGCCCAACAATGGGCTGAAAGGCTGCACAGCATTTTGAATGAGGTTGAACCGAGGAGCCAAGATGGTGAGGAGAAGTGGACTTTGAGTGCGGGCATGGTAACTTTTCCAGAAGATTTTTACGATGATGGACCCTCACTGCCATGGGAAAAGAGTGATCTCAGATTGCGGTTCACCGCCGCAGAAGAGGTAATTAGGAGGGCAACCATGGCGGCCCAAGTGGCCAAACAGAAAGACGAGAACATACTCAGCTATCAGACGCTCCTTGAACAAGGGTTGGTCAAGCGCGAGTCAGCCATAGAAAAAGGTTTGTCCCCCCTACTCACCAATGAAGAGCCCGGCGCCCTCTTGTTGGTCAAGCTCGATGATTGGAAGGTTTGGCAAAGACAGCACGGCTCAAGAGGAGCAGCGGGGAAAGCCAGAAATGTAATGGCGGTGTGTAAAAAGGAGGCTCCTGAAACTGCAGTGGTGGAGTGGGCAGGTCCCGATCGATTCGGGATATTTCTACCAATTACAAATGGTGATTCAGCCCAAGAGCTGGGCAGTGCTATTCGTCAGCGAGTGAAATCGGAGTTGAGTACTACCGTGCAAATCGGCATTAGCGTTCATCCTTGTCCGGGTTTTGCTAAGGTCGAGATGCTGGACAACGCTCGTAAGGCTTTGATACATACAGGATTTTTTGGGCCCAACACTCAGACCCATTTTGATGCGGTAAGTCTTAATATTAGTGGAGATCGCCTTTATGAGAGGGGAAAGCTGAAAGAGGCGGTGGAAGAGTTCCAACGCGCTTTGACCTTGGATCCCGATAATGTAAATGTCAGCAATAGCCTTGGAGTTTGCTACGCCCAGATGGGTAAATTTGAGCAAGCCGTGGCTGAGTTTTCACGGGTAACCTCATTGGACCCCAGCGATTTCATGGGGCAATACAACTTAGGCTGCGCTTTGCTGAGACTAGGGAGTGAAGATGAGGCTGAGCGAGCCTTCACTCGATCTTCCGAGCTCGATCCCGAAAGAGCTGCCCCATATTTCCAATTGGCTAAGTTGTGCAGGAAAAAGAACCGTTTGGAGGAAGCTCTGAAATACTTGGGTCAAACAGTGGATCTTAAACCCCACTGGGCCAAAGCTTGGCGCCTGTTTGGTGAATGTTTTCTAGAGCAGGGTAACGACGCAGAAGCAATGAGTGGATTCAAGAAAGCGCTGAAGATCAACGGTAATGACGCTGCAGCACTGAGCGGTCTGGCTATCTTATATGGGCGGGTGGAGTCGAACTTGGAGATAGCCCTCTCTCTTGCCCGTAGGAGTGTTGAACTGGATCCGGATAACGTTCTTTTTTGCCGGAGATTGGCAGAATTGCTTTGGCAAAATCAAGAACTGGACGAAGCTCTGGTGCAGTGCCGACGGGCAGCGGCAAGGGTCCCAGATGACGAAGAGATTCGCCAGCTTCAAGAGAAGATAACCGCAGCTCAAAGAGTATCTACCTCGTAGCCACTGCCGCTGAGAGCGCTAAGAAGTTCCTCAATGTGATCCGAACCCCGTGTTTCTATCTCCAATTCTACTCTACTTAACTCAACAGGGAGATGCCGTCCTAGACGGTCATGGAAAACGTGGAGGATGTTGCCTCGGCAGTCGGCGACCACCTTGAGAAGATCGGCAAGGGCACCAGGGACATCCCTAAGTTGCACTGAGAGCCTCATGATCCGGTTGGTTTTAAACAAACCTTTCCGCAGGATTCTTCCCAATAGATGAGTGTCCACATTGCCGCCGCTGATCACGAGGACCACCGATTCCCCGCTAACACTGCCTAGTTGGTCTCCCATAAGTGCCGCCAAAGGGACTGCGCCGCTACCCTCGGCCAGAACCTTCTTGCGTTCCAGTAATTCAAGCATGGCAGCGGCAATCTCCTCCTCCTCCACGGTTACCACACGGTCAACTAACTTCCGGATGATGGAGAAGGTCAGCTTTCCTAATTTTTTGACGCTGATGCCGTCAGCTATGGAATGCTTGGCTGGTACTGTTACTCGTTTACCAAGGCTCAAAGCTGCGGCGGCGGAGGCACAGGAAGCAGCCTGCACCCCGATGATCGATGCCTGCGGGCGGAGGGATTTTACTGCCGCGGAAATTCCAGCAATTAGACCACCTCCGCCAATAGGGACCAGGACTTTTTCCACCTCAGGCAGTTGTGAGAGAATTTCCAAGCCTACGGTCCCCTGGCCAGCTATAATATCCTCGTCGTCATAAGGATGAATAAAGGCTCTGCCTTTTGCTGCCAGTTTGTGGGCCTGGTCCAAGCTTTCTTCCAAACTCTGCCCACTTAGAACCACCCGGCCTCCGTAGGATCGGGTGGCAATCTGTTTGCTGATGGAGGCCCACTCTGGCATGACTATGGTGGAGGGAATGGCCATGAGTTGAGCGGCATGTGCTACTCCCTGGGCATGGTTCCCAGCTGAAGCTGTTACCACGCCCTCCGGGCCTAGGGTCGCCCGGATTTTCGCCAGCTTGTGGTAGGCTCCACGGAATTTAAAGGACCCCGTCTTTTGGAGATTCTCAAGTTTGAGATGGACTTTAGCATCGAATAGCCGACTGAGGTAGTTGGAATAAACTAGTGGGGTTTCAAAGGCGACATCCTTTAAGATTTCTGCTGCCTGGTTTATCTTGCCAATTTGAACCATGACTTTAATCCTTTACAGATGTATGCTGGTTGCCCCGCCAGGATAGCTGTTTCAGTGGAATCGGAGAAATCTGACATTTTAGCCTCATAACAAAACTAGGATTGACCGTCAACGGTTAGCATAGAGGACAGAGCATGGAGCATGGAATATGGAGTATATAAATCAAATTGCATTACTCTATGCCCTATGCTCCATGCCCTATGCTAACTTATTTAAATTAATAGGGAAGAGGAATAAAGAAAAAAAGAAAGTGAGGGAGACGAACATGAAAGTAGGGAATAGCCAGTGGAATGGTTTTCTGAAATGGTGTTTAGTTGCGGCTTGGCTCACCGTGACAGCATCCGGGTGTGCCTTTGTCAATGTGAGCCTCTATCAACCGGCCCTGCCACTACAGGAAAAGGTGATTGAAGGGGAGGGTCCCGGCAAAATCTTGGTGATGGATATCAGCGGAGTTCTGGCTTACGAAGAGAAGAAAAAAGAGGGTAGCTTCAGAGAAGAGATAAACATGATTACCAGGGTAAAAGAGGAGCTGGGTAAAGCCGCCAAAGACATTGACATAAAGGCCTTGATTCTCCGCATACAGTCTCCGGGTGGGACGGTGAATGCAAGCGATCTTATACACCATGAGATATTGGAGTATAAGAAGAGACGTAATGTAATAGTTGTTGCTTGCTTTCTTGGGATGGCCACCTCAGGAGGTTACTATGTAGCCACTGCAGCCGATCACATCGTCGCTCAACCAACCACATTGACCGGGAGTATTGGCACTATTGCGCTAAAATTCAATGTGGAAGGTTTGATGGAGAAGGTGGGTGTTGAGGAAGAGACGGTAAAATCAGGAGAGAAGAAGGATATGTGGTCACCGTTCCGGCCGGCTTCTAGCGAGGAGAAGAAGATTTTGCAGAGTATTATCGACGAATACCAGGGCAAATTCTTGGAGGTGGTTAGGGCAGGAAGAAAGAATATGACAGAGGCTGATTTGGCTACTGTGAACGACGGACGGGTTTTTTCAGGCAGCCAGGCATTCAAGCTTCGCCTGGTGGACCAGTTGGGTTATCTAGACGACGCTGTTGATTGGGCTAAAAATGCTCTAGGGATGGAGCGAGCCATGGTGGTCATGTACCACCGACCTGGAACATATGTGGAAAACATATATTCAATGTCACAGGGAGAGGCATGGAGTTGGGCAGAGCGTTTACAACGAGGAGAATTGCTTCCCCAGCGACAGACACCCCATTTTATGTACCTCTGGCTTCCTTGAGCAGTCGCACCGTAGACAAAGTTGCTGAACCACCATCGCAGTGTTGGCCAGGCGGAGTGGACACGAATCGATGGTTATGTTTCTGGAGGAGACTGTGAGGGCGTGTGTGTGTTATCTTGCCAAAGGAAAGATTGACGGAAGAAGCGGGATTTCCTATTTTAGAGGTCACTTGAGCTGCAGTTTGAATAGTTTAAATGCTATGTTTATATCTGCATGTCTCCTAAAGGATAGGAGTGAACTATGACCTTGCGCCAACTGGATTTGAAGGACTGCCAGAGTTTGGCAAAAGAATTTGTTAAGCCATATCATCAGAATTATCTGGCCATGTACAACAGTGTGCTGGGTGGCGTGGTGACCCACCCCTTTCTTATGTCAATCCCCGTAGACGATCATATGGTTCACCGCGGGGATGGTATTTTCGAGGCTTTCAAGTGCGTAAATGGCAATATCTACAACCTCGAAGCCCATCTGACACGGTTGGAGCGCTCTGCCAGGGCGGTGTATCTGACTCTGCCAGTTACCCTGGAACAAATAGCCGATTTGGTGGTAGAGACAATACGCATTGCCGGAACCAGAGATTGTCTGATTCGGCTTTTCGTCTCCCGTGGTCCGGGAGGCTTCACCACCAATCCCTATGAGTGTCCATCCTCCCAGATCTATATCGTTGTGTGCAGTCCCAGTTCACCCCCGGAAGAGCACTTGAAAGAAGGCGTTATGATTAAAAGCAGCGGCATTCCAGTTAAAAAGTCCTATTTTGCCAACATCAAGAGTTGTAACTACCTTCCCAATGTGTTGATGAAAAAGGAGGCGGTGGATGCGGGGGTGCAGTATACTATTTCCATGGACGAGAACGGCTTTCTGGGTGAGGGATCTACCGAAAATTTCGGTTTGGTGACCTCGGAAGGCGTACTGAAGTTTCCCAAGTTTAGCAGAATTCTTAGAGGCACCACGGTTACACGGGCGGCGGACTTGGCGGAATTACTGGTTGAAGCAGGCCAATTGAGACAAGTGACATTTGAAGACATAACCCTGAACGAAGCTTACTGCGGTTCTGAAATTCTACTATTCGGGACCACATTTGATATCCTGGCGGCGGTGATGTT
>CP070689.1:2468694-2475890 GCA_020353155.1 Deltaproteobacteria bacterium
CACGAAGATGGGCGTGCCACCTGGCAACCGCAGGGTGTTGGCTCCGAGGCGTACCTGAACGGTACGTCGCAGGGCCGACACCCGAGGACGTCAGGAACGACGGCCATACTCGTGGTCGTAGCAAGTAATTCATATAACCTCCAAGCTAGGAGCGGATCAGGCAGCGTCGGATTTGCCTCGCTGAATAGCGTTTTCTAGAGAGTGCTTGATGAAATCTCGGAAAAGCGGGTGGGGATCCATGGGTCGGGATTTAAATTCAGGGTGGAACTGACAGCCAAGAAACCAGGGATGATCCGACAATTCTACGATTTCAACCAGTTGCTTATCAGGAGACAGTCCGGTAAATCTCAGTCCCTTACTGCCGAGAATTTCCCGGTAGTCGTTGTTGAACTCATAGCGATGTCGATGGCGTTCGTAGATTTCACGCTGGCCATAGGCAGCGAATGCGTTTGAGTTGTCTGCCAGGATACAGGGATACTCCCCGAGCCTCATGGTGCCACCCAGGTCGGAACTCTCATCACGGCGCTGGACAGTCTTGGTCTGGTAATCGTACCACTCCCGCATAAGGTAGATGACCGGCCCTTTAGTGTCCGGATCGAATTCCATACTGTGAGCTTCATTTAGGCTAGCCACATTACGGGCGAATTCCACAACTGCCATCTGCATCCCTAGGCAGATACCGAAAAAGGGCACCTGGTTCTCCCTGGCATGTTTAATTGCCTTTATTTTGCCTGTAAATCCGCGGGCGCCGAAACCACCCGGCACTAGGATTCCATCTGCCTCTGCCAGCAGGGCCTCACCCCCCTCCTTTTCAACCTCCTCAGAATCTAAGTAAGAGAGATTCACCCGGCAGTCGTTAGCAACACCGCCATGAACCAAAGCCTCGTTCAGACTCTTGTATGATTCCCGCAAATCTATATACTTTCCCACTATGCCAATGTTAACTTCATAGGTGGGATTCTTAAGCTTATGAACCAGCTCTTCCCACTGTTCCAAACGAGGCGCCCTGGTCCAAATATTGAGGAACTGCACAATCTTGTCATCTAAACCTTGCTGATGAAACCTCAGGGGCACTTCGTAGATACTTTCCACATCCTGGGCCGTAATTACCGCCTCAGGTTCGACATTGCAAAAGTGTGCGATTTTTGCCTTAATCTCTTTGCTCAGAGGCATCTCGGTACGACACAATAAAATGTTGGGCTGAATGCCGATGCTGCTCAGTTCTTTAACACTGTGTTGGGTGGGCTTGGTTTTCACCTCACCGGCAGCCCGGATGTAAGGGACCAAAGTGAGGTGTATATAAACGACGTTTTCCTTACCCACATCAGACTTAAACTGCCGGATAGCCTCAAGGAAGGGTAAACCCTCAATATCGCCAACTGTACCACCTATTTCGATGATGGCCACGTCCACATCATCAGTCACCTCAAAAATGCACTTTTTTATTTCATCTGTAATATGCGGCACTACTTGGACAGTGCCGCCCAAATAATCTCCTCTCCGCTCTTTGGTGATTACCGAATAATAAATGCTGCCCGAGGTAAAATTGTTTTTTCTCCCCATTCTTGCCGAAGTGTACCGTTCATAATGCCCAAGATCCAAATCGGTCTCTGCCCCATCGTCGGTGACGTAAACTTCGCCATGTTGAAAGGGATTCATTGTTCCGGGATCTACATTTATATAAGGATCCAATTTCTGCAGGGTCACCCGCAGGCCACGACTTTCCAATAGGGCGCCTATGGCGGCAGATGCCAAACCTTTGCCAAGAGAAGAAAGCACCCCGCCCGTTACAAAGATGAACTTGCATTTGCCCAAGGGGTCATCTCCTAACCAGCCTCCATCCATAAATGGTCCTTCCCCGCAATCTCTGCTGCAATCTGTGGAATTTCTTCGGCGACGTAATTCGGCCAACTACCGAGTAGTCCCTCGATCTTGCGGAGAACTATTCATTCATGGATGTGAAGCCTCAGCTAGCATTGAGCCGGAGTTTCCTAATAGATACTACCTAGCCAGGAAAGCCGATAATATACAAAGGCCCCGTGACTTCGGGGCTGAATCACGTCAAGTATAGCAAGCAAAGGTCAAATGTCAAGGAAAGGGGAGATGGTTGTCCAGAGCGAGCATGCACCTTTTTTCTCTTGCAATTTCTCCTGAGTCATCCTATAGTGATTTCACTTTAGTTTCGGAGATCTAAGAGATCATATATTGGGTCACGGCTGAATTCGATGGCTGCTTGAGGCCCTAATCTTTCCTACCGAATTCCCAAGTTAATTTCCTCAATTTTAATATGTCCCGATCTCCGCAGATCGAGGCCTTTGAGTTGGGATTTTGGAGCGAACTGTTTGACATCCTTCATGGGTAAGAAGGGCCCCTAACGAAGAGGTTGATTTTTTCATGTTGGTAGCCCGACGGATGTCCATAAATCCTGTCGCTGTTTCACCTAAGGCCTCAATTCAAGAGGCTATGGAGTTAATGAAAGAGCACTCCATCCGCCACCTCCCGGTGGTTGACCGTGAAAAGCGCTTGGTGGGATGGGTTACTGACACCGACCTTCGAGGAGCGCTCATAGCCTCAATGATCGAAGATTTAACCGTTAGCGATGTCATGATCGCCGATCCTATTACAGTCAGGTCCACTGACGTTCTTGAGCAGGCGGCCCTTCTCATTACCGAACACAAGATTGGCGGTATGCCTGTGTTAGAGGACGGCAAACTGGTAGGGGTAATTACAGTCGTCGACATCCTCGAAGCCTTTATAGACATCATGGGCGTCCTGGGATCCAGTTCGCGCCTCGATGTTCAACTCAAAGACTCTCGCGATGCCTTTCAAGAAGTCTCCCGGATCATTCGGGAGCACAATGGCGAAATCATTAGTGTGGGCATCTTGCGACAAGATTATCCTGAAAGAATTTATTCTTTTCGTATAGAAAAATGTGACACTAAACCGCTGCGCCAAGCTTTGGAAGAGCAGGGACACAAGGTCGTTTCTTCCAGTCCTTAGAATTAGGTAGCTTCAATTTAGGAGAACGGTCATTCCTTTGATGTTCCTTCTTCCTTCGGTATTTACAAGGATCGGCGGCAAAATCACCAGATTAACTGCCCACGGTCTATTCAGACTGGGCGGATATTTTTACTGCCATATTGTCCCAACAATTCAAGTGGAAAGGAGGTGAGGCCTCACATTGCCGCCCCAAATCATTGTTGAACCTTCACATTGATAGGATAAAGGCAAAATTGGACAGTAAGGCAATGTATATGGTCATAGCCTCATGGTTTACCTTGGAGGCGTGGCCCTGTTTGTTTAAATGAGAGGCAATTGTTAACGGAGGTTTATACTATGTCGAAAATACCAGAAAATTACTTACCACCAAAAGACATGTGGCCTGAGTATCTCGTTCCTGAAGAGTTTGCCGACACTCCCATGGAGTTGAATCTCACCGACTTTCTCGTCGACCGTCATGTTCGAGAAGGTAAGGGTGATAACCCCGCGATTAAATTCATGGACAAAACCATCACTTACGCTCAACTCCAGCAACAGGTAAACAAGTTCGGTAACTCCCTGAAAAAAGCTGGAGTAGAACCTCAAGATCGGGTTGGTATCCGGTTGGTCAACTCGCCTCAGGCTGTTGTCACCATCTTTGCCATAGAGAAATTAGGCGCCATCCCGGTACCCACCTCACCCCTGTGGTCAGCGGAAGAGGTGGCCTTTGTGGCTAATGACTCAGAGATGAAGTTCTTTGTGGTCAATGCCCCTCTGATGGAGCAGGTGGAAAAGGCCAAACCCAGCCTCAAGCACGGTACCAAAGTCATTGTCATCGGTGGCAATGCCGACGAGGTAAAGGCTGCGGGCAACTTGGTCTACGAAGAGATGCTGGAGGCAGGTTCTCCCGAGCTTGCGCCCACCATGCTCAAGGCCGATGACATAGGGATCATGCTCTATACTTCCGGCACCACCGGCATGCCCAAGGGTTGCGTGCACTTTATCCGGCCGGCAGTGATAGAGGCTAGGATCGTGAACAAATACGTCTACAAGATGAAACCCGGAGACGTTTTGGGCGGAGCCGCCCCGGTTTCCTTTGCCGCCGGCTTCGGCACCTTCACCCTCCTTCCCTTCGAAGGAGGAGCTGCTATCTCTCTCATACCCAAGTTCACTCCTCCGGACATGATGGATCTCATCCAAAAGCACAAGATCACTATTCTCACCGGATTGCCAACGGGTTACCGAGCCTTGATGAAGTTTCCCGCTTTCAAAGATTACGACGTCAGCTCGGTTCGTCTCTACACCTCGGGTGGCGACGCCTTAGGTTCTGATACCCTTAACGGTTGGCAGGCACTTACCGGCAAGCCCATCTGGGAAGGCTTGGGCGGCACTGAGATGCTCCACCTGGTTACCTCTAACACCATGAACCCGGAGCCGGTGCCCGATTCCATCGGCAAACCTTTGCCCGGTGTCGAGGTCCGCGTCATTGACGAGTCCGGCAATGATTGCAAGCCGAACGAGGTCGGCAGCATGATTCTCAAAGGTGCCTCGGGTACTCTCTATTGGAAGCCATACGTTGACAATGAGCGTCTGCTCAAGTCGCAAAAGAAGGGCGTGGTAAACGGCTGGAATCAGATGGGGGACGCTGTCTTTATGAAAGAAGATGGCAACATCTGCTTCGTCTCCCGGGAAGACGATATGATCAAGAGCTCCGGCTACCGCATCGGCCCGGCTGAGGTGGAAGAGGCCCTCGAAAAGCATCCGGCAATTGCTGAGGCGGGTGTGGTAGGTATCCCCGATCCTGACAAAGGTCAGATTACCAAGGCCTTTGTGGTATTGAAAGAGGGAAACGAGGGGAGCGATGAGTTTTTCGAAGATCTGAAAACTTTCTTGAAAGAGCATATCGCCGTCTACAAGCTGCCAAGGGCAATCGAGTACAGAGAGTCCCTGCCGCGCACTCCCACCGGCAAGCTCTTGCGCCGTCACTTGCGTCCACCGAAAAAATAGGATCTGCTAAGACGGTCAGAAACGAAAATCCCCTCCCCTTCCTGGGTGAGGGGATTTTTCCTTTTCGGTAATTCTGGAATTTTGGGATTGAGGGATTCAGGAATTAAGCCTCACATAAGTAACAGGGACTGGTTCACTAATTCCTCAATCCTTTAATCCCTCAATTCCTCAATCCCCCAATTCCTTAATCCCTTAATTCCCAAAGTTTGTACTTTTTTTCTCTTCTAACCAGTCGCAAAGTTCGGTAAGATGGCTTGAGATTATCTCTGTTTTGGGAGGAACCAGCAAGGTGATTTGCAAAACTATCCGAACCATAGTCTGCTTGCTTATTTGTATCCTTTGGTGCAGCAACACTGCTGTGGTGGCCGAAAATATAAAGATAGGCGAGATAAATCCCCTTTCCGGCAGGCTAGCAAAGCAGGGCCTGGAGACCCATCAGGGAGTTGTCCTGGCCGTGGCTGAAGTAAATGAGAGTGGCGGCATCGGCGGCAGACAAGTTGAGCTCATCTCCCGGGACGACCAAAGCCAGCCAGATGTGGCCATTTCGAGGGCAGAGGAGTTGTGTGCTTGGAAAAAGGTAGTAGCCCTAACTGGCGGCTATAATGATTCTCTGGTCGGGCCCATCAGCGAAGTTGCCAAAAAATATGAGGTACCTTACGTAGCAAGTGCCACGCTACAGAAGGAACTCACTCAACGGGGAAATCCTTACTTTTTCAGGGTTGCCAAACTGCAAGGTTTTGTGGAACCCCTCTGCGGTGTTTTATGTCAACCTTTGCACCCCAAGCGCTTGGCCATTCTCCACGCAGCCACACCAGGCTCCACCGAATTCGCTCGTGATCTGAAGAGTTGCCTCCAGGCTCGCTCCATTGTCGTGGCACTAATGGAAAAGTTCCGCCCAGGCACTCCCGACTTCACGCCTCTCATCGCGAAACTCGCTAGCATGAAAATCGACGTCATTGTTTCTGGAGGCTTTTCTGCCGATCACCTTCTCTTGGTACGGCAACTCAAAGAAAACAGGGTTACGCCCCAAGCCTATATTGGTCCTTTCGGTATTGCTTATGAGAGCTTTATACACGAGATGGGGGAGGATGCTGAGTATCTTTACAGTACCTGCGCCTGGAATCCTGGCATTACTCAGCCAGGCACTGAGGAAGCCTCAAAGGAGTTTGTCAAAAGGTTTCGTCGTCTGTTCAACAAGGAGCCAAATACCACAAACATGCACGGTTACACCTCCACCCGCGTCCTCCTGACAGCTATGGAAAATGTCTTGCGTCAGAAAAAACCACTCATGGGCCCTAATATTCGCCACGCCCTTGCAGAACTCGATCTTATCCTTCCCATGGAGCGGGTTGCCTTCGATAAGCGGGGTGATCCACTTCACTACCAACACTTGGTCGTCCAGATCCAAAACGGTAGGCTCAAGGTTGTCTACCCACCAGACCGGGCCACTGCTGCCCCTATATATCCAATGCCCAAATGGGGTGAACGAAAGTAGCGCTCATGTGGACCACTGTTCTAGTATCGGGAATCACCTTGGGCTCTTTTTACACCCTAGTGGCCCTGGGATTCGCTTTGATATTCGGGGTAACCCACACCTTTAATCTGGCACACGGGGAACTTCTTGTTGTTGCCGGCTATGTAGCCTACTGGCTCTGGAAAACTTACGGGGTTTCTCTCCTCTTGACCTTTCCCGCAGCAATCCTAGCAACCCTTCTAATTTGCTTAATTCTACAGCGGCTATTTTCTAGACTCAGAGAACCAATGGAAATGAACTCCATTGTGCTAAGCTTCGGCTTGGCCATCTTGCTTCAAAATGGAATGCTTTTTTTCTTCTCCGGTGACTACCGTTTGATTCGAGTTCCGCTCCTAAATGAAGGTTTCCGTTTCCACGGAATCTACCTGAGTTACAGCCAGTTCACCCTTTTGGCCCTCTCCTTGCTGGTAATCGCTTTGACCTACGTGCTCATGCGCCACACCTACCTAGGCAAGGCATTGAGGGCAACCATTCAGGACAGGGAATCAGCCGGACTGGCCGGCATCAATGTGAGCGCAATGGGGATTTTGGCCTTTGCTATAGGAGCAATCTTTATAGGATTGGCGGGCCCCCTGTTCGGCTGTATCCATTACCTCTACCCCACTGCCGGCCTCCAAGCCACCCTCATCGCCGTCACCATTACCATTTTTGCTGGTGTAGGACACATTCGCAGTTT
>CP070689.1:2475990-2544544 GCA_020353155.1 Deltaproteobacteria bacterium
ACTGTTACGGGAGCAAGAGTTATGGTGGTCTCTACCGCCAGCTATTGGACCAAATCGATTCTCTCCTGCTGGGCGCTTTGCTTGTTGGACCTACTTAGGGGAGCAAGCTCCATAACCCTCCAATACGCCATAAAAACTTGCGGTGTATGGGTCTTATTTGGCAACTTCTGTCTGCTAGGTGCAAGAGCTATGGGGCCTTAAGGAGATTCGTATAGCACAAACCTGCCAATCGACGGTGGAGATTCCACCACCTTTTTAAGTTGGCGCGGGGGGAAATGTGGACCATTTACAAGTAAGCGTCCCCTCCATCTGGTATGTAACCGCTCCTCTAGCTCGTAAAAGGGTTTGTCCGGATAGAGAAACAACAAGTCATAACCGCTCAGGTCGGCCTGAAGAAAATCTGCTTGTAAAAATGAGGCCTTGGACAAGTTGAGTGAATTCCACAACTCGATTGACTTCTCATAGAGCCATTCGTCAACTTCGTAGCCTGTTGCCTGAGTGAATAATGAAGCAATGGCCACCACGATACCGTCGCCACTACCTAAATCAGCCATGTGGCTATATTGATCCAGCTGGAAGTGGGAAAAACCGCGATAGATCTCTTCCGCGCTCGAAGTGGCCCACATTCCCGACTTCGTACTCCGGTATGGCAGACTGTTTTCTGTGTGTTTGAGTTTTTGATAAAAGTCTTGGTAAGCGGTTTGAATATTCCTGAAGGCTAAATCTCTCCCCCGTGACGGATCAGACATTTTGGTAGGCAAATTAAGCGGGCTTTTTATTGTGATGGCGATTACTTACCTTGCCAACAGAGGCCCAGAGCGAGTCAATAGAAAATCTACCCTCCCCGGCAGGTTTCTCTGGATTTCGATGGATTTATCTTCTTCCGCAAATGCGGCTATCCCAGAGGATTATAAAATAGATAGACGAAGGATCTGCGAATTAGAACGTTAAATTTCTATTTGCGGTCAACCCGCTCCTTCATTTCTTTTCCAACCTTGAAATAAGGAAGCTTCTTTTGCTTTACCTGAATTATCTCTCCTGTCTTTGGATTACGTCCTTGATAACTATCGTAACTTTTGACTTTAAAGCTGCCGAATCCGCGGATTTCTACCCTGTCCCCCTTGGAAAGAGAGTCGGCCATGGAGTCAAAAACCACATTCACCACACTGGCAGCATTCTTGATCGTAATACCCTCCTCTTTGGCAATGCGCTCGATGAGCTGGCTTTTGTTCATCCTCCTTCCTCCCCGCTAGATGTTCAACCTGCAATCCCCCTTTAAGAATAAAGGAGGGTACTGTGGTAATCCCAATCTTTAGTGAAAAGCTCCTAACAAACTAGCCGAAGCTTTTCTCTTTGTCAACGATATTTTTTGATAATTAACTAAAATAATTATAAAAAAAATAGAAAACAGAAACCATTAAGCTGAATGGGGGGTTTCTCTTAGATGAATTTAACGAATAATCGAGCCATCTACATAATATCCACTCTTGACCGAGAGGGCCGGTAATACCAAACACCGGCGGCCTAGTAAGGTCCCGGGATTAGTAACTGAATTGCAGCCCGTTTCGGTATCGTCGCCTAGAATGGCACCGAACTTTCGCAGGCCGGTGTCGTATATCTTGTCGTTTATTTTTATACCAACAGGGGTGCCGGTTATTTTGAGATTAGCCAATTTTGTTCCCGCGCCCAAGTTGGTACGATTTCCAAGAATACTGTCTCCAATGTAGGCAAAGTGGCCTGCTTTGGCACCATCCAACATAGCGGAGTGCTTCATTTCGGTAGTGTGTCCCAGCACACAACGGTCCCCCACAAGGCAATGACCACGCAGGTAGGCACCTTGTCGAATCTCGCAGTTGGAACCAATGATCGTTGGGCCCTTGATCAAGGCTCCAGGCTCCACCACACTCCCTGGTCCCACGAAAATATCCTCGTCCATCAGGCAGGCCCCTGGATAGAATACAATGGCTCCTTCAAGCAGCTTGCCATCATGGATCACCTGAAACTTACCTTTGGTAACGTCACCTGGGCGCAAATCTAACTCAGAGGTCAGGACATTCCCCTGGTGTAAAACCATTGTTTGCTGTAACACCGGGCCGGAGCGGACAATTCCCTGTAAGTTGGGCTTCAGTGCCTGGGCAATATAAGATTTAAGCCGAGTAAAAGCCTGCCAGACGGGCTCAGCCTCTGTGAAGAGCTCTGTGTGAGCCCAATCTTTAAGATCGAAAAAACTTGCTGCGGAGAGCATTGTACCTCCAGGCTACTTAATAATTATGGTGATCTTTTGTTGAAAAGCCGCCTCGCTTCTTCTTTTAGGATGTCCAACAGGTTCATTCCTCTTTGCTTTGCGATCTCTCGGGCCTCATCAAGGAGGCGGGAGGCGGCGGCATCGAGATCGCTGTTATTCGGCTGAGGGGAGCCTTCTTTCTGCAGTTTCCAGCGCAGAATGGATTTGGCCAGTCTGAGTTCACTTTGCCGGATATAATTAAGTAGGGAGTCGGGTAAAATCTTCATATTATTCATTAATTTAGGCTAATGGTGGCCAGTGTAGCCAAAAAGCCATGGACCGTCAAGGTAAATGAGTTAGCTGTAAATTCATTAGTTCTAATCACACCTTCAATTTGAAATCCGCATTCCGCAGTCCGAAATCCCAATTCGCCCCATGTTCTATGCTATGTCTCCTGACTCCTGTTTGTCCAATCTTTTAACAATCGAGCGGCATGATCAAGGGCTTCCTGGCGAGTGCTGATACGCCCCTCCCACTGCAGTTCAGCCAGAGTGGCTAGAAGTTTTCCAACCATAGGACCAGGTGAAAGATCCAAATAATTAATGAGATCATAGCCGCTTACTATAGAAGGTTCCATTTCCCTAGGCTTTAGTTGGTTGTAGTAGAAATCTAGCCAGTTCCGTATTTGCTGGCCCAGTGGTTGAAGATCAACTTCAACTGAGGCAGATCTTTGCGATGCCCTGTAGTCTGAGGCAAAAAGCAGGAGGAGCGGCCAAAAAAGGTCAGGTCCCAGTCTAAAAAAACGGGACAGGGCTCGGGTTGAAGTGTGAGCGAGGCTGAAGAGATGGATCGGGCGCATATGCTGGCGAACAAGCTGACTGACAAAGTTTATTTCTTTGTTGCTCAAGCGAAGACGGAAGCACAGGGAAGCAGCCAACTTTGATCCTACAACTTCGTGACCGTAGAAGTGATTTACACCGTTTTTGCCCACGGATCTGCAAAGGGGCTTGCCTATGTCATGGAGCAAAACACCTAGTTTAAGTGAAGTCTGTCGCGATCTTTGCCCTGCAAGCTCTTGTGCGAGAATGGCCGCCGCCTGGTCAGCGTAGTTTCCCAGCAAATATTTGATATTCTTTAGAAAGAACTCCAATGATTCCAACGCTGAGAGGCTATGCTGCCAAACACTGTGATGATGAGAATCATGTTGCTGTAAATTACGCATGTCCTCGCACTCTGGCAGCAGCAGTCTCAATATGCCGTCTTCATCCAACATTCTGAGGATTGAAACACAACTTGTGGCTTTCAGAATCAGCATCAGTTCATCCCTGATACGCTCCACCGCTACCTGACTTAAACCGTGACGGGCTTTGAGTATGCTTTTACGGGTCTGAGCATCGAGGATAAGACCGTAAGCTGAAGCTAAACGGTACGCTCTCAAAATGCGGAGAGGATCATCTGAGAGTGAGTTTTCCGAACAAGTACGCAATCTACCTGCCTCAAGATCCTTAATCCCACCCAAAGGATCGAGGAGATGGACTTCTCTATGGGCCAACCAGGTCGACATATCTAAGGCGAGAGAATTTATGGTGAAGTCACGCTGACAAAGGTCATCGAAGATTGATGGGCCTCTCAGTGGTGAAAGGTCAATCACGAAGGACTCTTCTATTTTATCTGTGTGAACAGAAGATATGAGCCGAATCGTTCCGAACTTCCGATCTATAAGTACCGGGCTGCTACCGGTAAGTCTAGCTACTTCCCTGGCAAGTTCGGGAGATTGATTACTTACGAAGTCTGCATCCTTACAGCTGTTGCCCAGCAACGTGTCCCGGAGGAATCCGCCCACCAAATAGAGCTGATACTCCTCCCTTTGCGCAACCTCCAGTAAGGCTGAAACTATTCTGGAGCTCCCAATGAGGTTCTCAATGGAGCTCTCGAGTTTGCTGAGCTGAGTATGAAGGAAATTGGTCATAGGGAGATCCAAGCAAGAGCAAGTAGATACATAGTAGTGAGGTGAGAGTCTGTGTCAAGATAATAGAGGAGATTGGATGCATAACAGGATGGGAAAAAGTAGGAAAACATTACTGTCTAACAAAGTATTTATACAGTTGGACAGTATAACTGATTATAAATGCCCATAAAGGGTTATATACATAATATTAATAGTAATTAAACAGTCTAAAAGCCATAATGCCAATAGTGGATCAAGCTTATCTATGCAGGTTATTTTGAAGGAATGGGTTAGCTGTTTTAGACAGTATAAGTTATTAATATGATAGGTAGTTTGCGTTTTTAGTAATTTTTTTTAATTTTTTTCTTGACATTTATACAATATATTTGTACTGTCTAAATCATCCATCGCACATGATAACCATAATCAATCAAGGATAACTTTTGAGCAGTCATTTAAACAGTAAAACACTTTCCAGCAAGGAGCTAATTGCTAAGACAGGAATATCTAGGGCCACGCTCAACAATTACATCGCTCTGAATTTAATTCCTTCTCCTTCGGTACGGCGACCAGAAGAACCTGGTGGCCCGACCAAAATTGGATATTTCCCCTTGTGGGCGGTGGAGAGGATTGAAAAAATTCAAGAGATGAAAGCTTCCGGAATGAGAATGGCAGAAATTGCCATGTTTTTTACGGATGAGGAGAGCCCTGAGGAGAAGGTGAGGCCACGAGAAGGTTCTGTCGATTTCACCTATCAATCAATAGAGCGCATAGTTTTTCCTGCTATTCTGGTTAACTCAAGTTGGGAGATCATTTGGATTAACCAAACTGCCGAGAAGGTATTTTTTCAAGAGTCTGTTCGCGAAATTCCTACTGCAGCCAACCGTAATATATTGCGACTTTTCCTCGAGAAAGGGCTGCCGGGACGTTTTAAAAACTGGAAAGAAATACTGACCCTGCATTTGCGTCTGGCTAAGCGAGATTTGTCTGAGGACCGGGTCGAACAGATCTGTCGGCAAGTAGAAAGTTGTCCACTGGAAGAACTAAGGGAATTGTGGCGTGAGGCTAAACCCTTACAGGAACGCCCCATTACCCAGCAAGACTTAGTTTTAAGGCCCTATAAAGGCAAGAATACCAGGCATACCCTTTTTTCCAGTGATTTTCGTGAGGGTACGCTACTGCTTTATACTCCAGTTAATATGCAGTTGGACCAGATCTTGAACCTTCTTATGGGTAGAGAGAAACTGGTCAAAGCTTTACTTTCAAGGAGAATTCCCTCTCTCACATCATTGTGTATTTTAGCCGGTCGATTAGAGTCGAGCCTTCATCTTCGCACTGCCCTACCCCCGCACGAGTATTTTGACTTACTAAACCAAGTCATTCTAGCTTCTCATCAATGCTTCAAAGATCACGGTGGTACGCCAGGCCGTTCAATTCAAGAAGGCGTGGTGTGTTTCTTTCTTTCAGCACCTGACTCACCGAGGGAATACCTTCACTCAGCTATACAATGCGCTCAGGCTCTCAAACAGATTATCACAACTCTGGACAAGCGCTGGAAATACAAAAAGGTATGGAAAAACACTTTGCAGATGAATATGTCCATTCACTGTGGTGAAGAGTGGCTGGGAACCATACCGTCATCACTGGCCTTCGATTTTACCGTTATGGGCGAAAGCCTGATAGAAACGGTTAAGCTCAGTGAGTTTGCTGAGGCTGGCTCTATCTGGGCTAGCAAGAGAGTAATTGAAAACATGTCGCCAGCAGACCGCCAGCGAGTTGAGTTCGGTGTTCGGCTGGGTACCGGCCGAGAGCGGTTTGTTAGCCCAGGTATTTACTCTCAAGTCAGGGAACTGCTCAGCACTGACGAATTGCAGCAGAGAGGACTGAAGGAGATAAGTAACCTTGCAGTCACCGAGATAATCAACGTCCACCCACCGGAAGAGCAAGATTTCTAATAGTTTTGTTTTGAGCTCAGAAAGTTTATCGAGTGATAACAAACAACTATACAGATAATGTGGGTAAAGCATTGAGGTCCAGAGCCAGCTTTTTTTTCAAGCTCATTGCCAGGACCATGGGGTTCGGTGAACAGAGGGTATACTACGGTCTAGTAATGGCCTTTGGCCTCCTCTTCGTCCTTCCCAGCCTCGGGTTTATCAATTTTGCCTTCAAGTATGACTTTTTTGCTGACCGCCAGATAACATACTACTTTCTCTCCATTCTTGTTTTTTCCTATCTGGGGTTTTTCATACTTCGCTCCCATTCAGATAGAGTCCGTAGTATTTCGGAAGACTTGGAACAGTCCCTTCCCGACATCCCGCGGGAATCTGCAGGAAAGCAAACCAGTGAGCTAAATCGCATTGTCTTTTCCTTTCATCAGTTGATCGAAAGGTTGGAGAAAAACAATCAAGCACTTGAATCACGTGCCGGACAGCTTCGATCTCTTGGGGAGGTGATGGAGTTTACTCCTGCCAGGCCCAATTCCACCCGTCTGTTGAAATTGGGTTTGCAGAAGGCTTGCGAAGGAATCGGTGCCGAACGTGGGTGGGTATTATTGCTGGATGAAAGCCGTCGACACCACTTCAGGGTCGCTTGTGAGGTCGATACAAATGGCAGCTTCCAAAGGCGAGAAGGATGTAAGATTGCTTTTGCCCACACCATGGCAAGGGAAGCGGTCACCCAACGCAGTCCAGTATTCCTCGCCTCGCCTTTCTGGCAGGAAGAGCAGAATGAGCCAGATGGGCAGATGATGGAAGGCGAGGGAACCGCGCTTGCTGTGCCTCTCATAACGGGTAGAGATGTCTTTGGCGTCATGTGTCTCGAAAATAAGAAAGGAAGCTTAACTTTTTCAGCCGCAGATCTCGATTATGTCCTACCCTTGGCCGCTTTTCTCTCCTACCGCTATGAAAATATAAGGCTTAAGAAGCTAGTTGCCGCCCAAACCAGTCAATACCAATGTCTCTCAGCCTTCAACAATATTTGCAACAAGGGACTGGTGCAAGGAAAAGTTTTTCAACTGTTAACCAAAGAATTGCGGAATTTTATACCGGCGACTCTCTCCTTTCTAGCTCTTTTTGAAAACGATCGAGAACAATTAAAGCTACTAGAAATTGCCTCCATAGAGCCAATTTCTCTTCGTCGAGGTATGACTTTGCCTCTCAGGCAGAGTCTCTTCAAATTGGTGTTGGAGGAAAACAGGGAGATATATCGAAAGGACGTTGCCGCGACAGTTCACCCCCTGGAAGCGCGCTGGTTCCGAGAGTTGGGTATCAACTCGTGTTACCTGTCTCCCTTTCGTATTCAAGGAGTCAACGCTGGAATTTTGTTTGTCGGAACCGACTCAAAAAGAGGTTTTACCGATCCACAGCGAGTCATCCTGCAGCAAGCACGTGATTACCTCGGATTGGCTATGCACAACCAGATGCTTCTCGAGCAGTTGGATGAGCAAAGTCGGGAACTGGAAGCTTTCAACAGAATAGGAAGTGTGGTGACTTCTTCTCTATTTGATTTAGACGACGTTTTGGATAAGGTCGGAACCCTCATCGGCCAAATGATAACAGTTGAGGCCGGGGCCATTTATCTTCAGGAAAAGGATGGTCTAGCTGTCAAAAAAAGCTTTGGAACTAGAGGTGACAGAATTGAGCCATTCCGGATGAAAAGAATCGAAGGAATATGTGGCTATGTCATGTCTCGGGGAGAATCGGTAATCGTGAGAGATGCCTCACAAAACCCCCACCTGTCTTCAATGGTCAGAGCTTTCGGCGGAACAAAAGCACGCTCAGTCCTTTGTGTGCCCATGGTGGTTGGCGGAGAAGTGATAGGTGCAATTCATATGTGGAACAAAGAACATGGCCCCTTTACGGCCCATGACAATAAATTGATGAAGTCAGTGGCTGCCAGCCTGGCAACAGCAGTTGCAAGTGCCAGGCTCAGTCGGATGTGTCAGGATTTTTCCATAAGTGAGGTTTAAACTTTCACATAAAACTGTGGGTCCGTTTAATTGGTGAGATGATTAGCGTCTTTTGAGTAATAGCAACCTGATGATTGGGAGGAAACCATGCAGAACTCCACCCTTGAATCACCTAGAGCTCATATTTTGCTTGTCGAACGAAATCGAGGTGCTCTGGCGCTCCTTGAAACAATGCTCTGTTGGAAAGGTTATCGGGTAACCACGGTGGTAGATGGGCTAGACGGTTTGGAGAAATTTCGTCACGGACAGTTCAATCTCATTCTCACCAATCTTTCTACTCCTAGAATATCAGGATGGGAGTTGGGCCGTATAGTTAAAAACAGCCCTGCTTCGGTGCCTGTGGCCCTCATTACCGGTCTGGATTTCGGCGCTAGACCAGACCACTCCCCCTTCGATGCGATTATTGCGGAACCCTTCCCCTTTGATGAATTAGAGTGCATGGTGAATTCGCTGATTGAATGTCGGAACGGAGGGACTCTAGAGCCAAACGCTGTAGGGAGCTTGCCACTGGAGGAAGGCAGGTTATGATCGCTCCTTGGCACGGCTTTTCAGATATGAGATCAGCGATTCCTCAACTTCCTGTATTTCCCTTCGAGCAGGCAGATTACTGCAAAGCCTCTCAACATAATGTCTTTCTAATACCTGGCGGCATGACATTGGCAAATTGAGGTCAAATACCCACCCGAGTCGTAACAATATCATGTCGTTTCGATTACGCACCGAGCTAAAGTCCGGGACCTTTCTCTCCATAAGTTCAGTCACTATTCCATGGTTGAAAGAATTGCCAGTAGGTATTAAACCCTCTAAGGTTTCTACTAAATTGCCATGTCCTTCCAGTTCGGCGATGACCAAGCGCCATATGTCCAACTTATCTGCATCCCGGAGAAGTCGGGAAAAAAAGTCTTGCCGCGGCGAGAGACTCAGAGGTAATTTTCGCAGATTGTGATGGCGAATTGCTACTTGGATAAGCTCCCGTTCATCTGCCGTTAGGTCCATTAAGATCTCGTGCTGGGATATTACTTCAAGACCTAGCAGGGCGTGATCCTGGGAAGCACTATCAATGAAAGTGGAATAATTCTTCCATTGAGGAAAGCGGCCTATATCGTGAAACAGAGCAGCTGTCTCAGCTAGTAATAGATCCTCATCGTTCAGACCGGATTCTCGACCCAGAAGGACTATTTCTTTGCAGGTCCGTTTCGTATGTTGCTCTTTCAGGAGGATAGGCCTCACCCCATCTCCGGGCAGATCGTAGTATAGGGCAACGTAATTCTTGAACCAATTTTTGAAGTAATCCAGCTTGGCTTGTTGCATGATAATGGAATCCAACCAGCCCCTAAATCTCCCTTTTATCCCCTCCTGCCCGCGCAAGGGGGATCTGCCATAGGATAAAAAACAAGTTGTTTGGCAGGCTCTAAAAGGGGCTTGCTGCTAAGGTCATAGCCTGGAACCATCCGATTATATTTACACTTGGACAATAACTCAATAATATAAGTATAAAGTAGTTATTAGTGAGTAGCCAAGTAAAGGGATTTCGAATTTCGAAATCTTTGGGCTCCATATCCATTTCCCTGGAGAGATAATTATGACCGAGCCCAACCTTGAGGCCAAGTATTTAGGTGGCATGGTGGGCAGTGCTATTGGCGATGCCATGGGCCAGCTTGCTTTTCACTATCCAGACAGAGACAAGTTAACCGCCGCAGTAGAGCGAGTGGCGGAATTGAGCTACACCGATGATACTGCCATGGCAATCGGGTTGGCCACTTCCCTCGTCAACAAAGGGCACCTAGAGGGGCGGGATCTCGGAGATACCTTTCGCCTTAATTTTGAAAAGGAACCATGGAGAGGCTATGCAGCAGGACCTCCCACAATATTTTCTTTGGTCCGTTCCAAGGGAATCACCTACGCGGAGGCAGCTCAGAAGCTCTTCGGTGGCAGCGGATCTTTTGGTAACGGAGCTGCCATGCGCATTGCTCCCCTAGGTCTTCTCTTTCATGATTCCGAGAAGATTTATGAATTGGCTTGTGCTTCGGCTGAAGTCACCCATGCGCACCCAATTGGAAAGGATGGGGCGGCGGTCCAGGCTTTGGCTGTAGCACAAGCTGTGAAGCTCGACTCGACAGAGGAATTCCTTCCGTCAGGGGTTGTTCGTAGCCTAATAGACTTTGCTCGTACTGGTGAAATCAGGGCAAAGCTCGAGCTCCTTAAGGAACTGCTCCATGAAGATGTCCCTCCAACAATTGCGGCTAAGCAACTAGGCCAGAGTGTTGCCGTACAGGAGTCACTGCCTTTCGCCATTTATTCCTTCCTTAGATATCCAAGTTCCTACGAGGACTGTCTCTATTGTGCTATTATGCATGGCGGCGATCGAGACACCCTGGGTGCTATGGCTGGAGCTATGTCAGGGGCTTATCTAGGGTTTGAGGCAATTCCGCTCTTGTGGCGTGAGAAGCTGGAAAATCGGGAGAAAATAGAGAAGTTGGCATTAGAGTTGGCGCGGAAAACACTCAGCGAGACAGTCTAAATAGACGAGAAGAGCGATAATGGATATCAAACTAGGAACCCCCGTGCCTTTTCCGCATTCTGAGCTGTAGATGCTATGTAACGATGACCTTGGGAGCTAGCTATGACTGAATTGAAAAGCCAGGGAGAACCGACCGTCCTCGTTCACCGACATGACCGCATGATGACCATCGTTCTTAACCGTCCAAAAGTCCTGAACAGTCTTAATTTAGAGATGATTAGGCTGATCGACAAGGTCTTGGACGAGGCTGAGGCAGAGAAGGGTTGCCAGTTTATTTTGTTCTATGGGGCCGGAGAAAGGGGGTTTTGCGCCGGGGGAGATATCAAGGCACTTGCACAGGCTGTGCAGGAGAAAACCGCTCCGTCGGCAGAAAAGATCCTGGAAGAGGAATACGACTTATGCCTGAGGCTCCATCGTTTTGCAAAACCCATAATTGTCTTGGCAGATGGCATCACTATGGGCGCAGGACTGGGGTTGGCTGCTGCGGCTGACCTAGTGGTGGCCACAGAGAGGACCCGTATGGCCATGCCAGAGACCAGAATCGGTTTTTTCCCTGACGTGGGAGCAACTGGGTGGATGTTCAGCAAATGCCCCGAAGGTTATCCGGAGTATCTGGGTCTTACCGGATATGAAATGGTTGGCGCGGAGGCAGTGCGCGTGGGCTTTGCCAGCCACTTGCTTAGTTCGGAAAGATTGCCGGAGCTGGCAGCTGCACTTGAAGGATATTCCGGGAGCCTCTCCCCTACCAGATCACAGGGGGCGCAAACTCTATTTGCAGGATTAGATCATTTTTTCGACAAAAATATTCCCATGAATCAAGACATGGACGAGTGGGTGGCTCTCTATTTTGCCGGTAAGAGTTCAATTGCAGAAATTATGAAATCACTGCGCCAGTGTACTATACAGACCCACTTGTGCGACGGGGTTTTCACAAGGCTGGCCGAGCGTTCGCCAACGGCAGTGGTGCTTACCCTAAAGCTTCTGCGCCACAATGAGGCCCAACCTATAGAGGCGGTTTTTCGAGCCGATCTTAAGGCCGCCCGTTTCATTGTGGCACATCCCGACTACGTGGAGGGTGTGCGGGCTCGTCTAGTAGACAAAGACGATAAACCCCAGTGGCAGCCCGCTACTATTGAAGAGGTGGGCGACCTGGACATTAAACTTTAGACTCGAAGCCAATTGCTCGAGTCAGACAGTGCCGAGATATGTGATATGGGATGAATAATCTCCTAGACTGATGCAATATCCTTCTTTGATTGTAAATCGCAGATCTCTCATCTCATATACCACATCTATTTCAATAAGCCTTGTTAGGGTGGCAGGAGTTTGAATGACAGATCAACCGTTCATCCTTGGCGTAAACTACTGGCCGCAGAGAACGGCCATGTTTATGTGGCGGGAGTTCGACAGAGCAACCATAGACGAAGATATGGCAATAATTAACGGTCTGGGTCTCTCTTGTATAAGGATTCCCCTCCTCTGGGAGGATTTCCAACCAACTCCCAAAAACGTTCCTGCCGCGATGTTGGATCGGCTGGTGCAATTGCTAGAGGTGGCAGATGCGAAAAATCTCAAAGTGGTAGTGACCCTCTTTGCTGGACACATTTGCGGCTTGACCTGGCTTCCTCCTTGGATGCTTTTGGCTTCTGTTGATAGGAATCAATCTCCAGTATTTTCCTCGGGCAAAATTCGCTTCAATAAAATTAGGAATTTTTACGCTGAAACTGAGATCATGGAAAGGCAAATCTATTTCCTCGGTGAGTTGGGAAGCGCTGTATCTGGGCACCCTGCCCTTTTCAGCTGGGATTTGGGCAATGAACCCTCTATGTGGTCCAATTCTCCCGACAACTTCGCTGCTGAGCTTTGGCTGAAGGCAATGACTGAGACCTTAAAAGAACAGGACGATCGATTGCCTCTCACCTTGAGTTTTCATGTGAGCGATCTCGGACGAAGAGAAGGTCTGGCGCCAAGAATGGCATCTAAATACCTGGATTATTTATCTATTAATGGTATGCCGCAGCGTGTTCCCTGGGCTGAGGATCCTTTTTCTCCGGTTTTTCCCTCCTTTCTGGGTTCTGTGACCGGCTGGCTTGGGAAAGGTCCTGTGATGATCCAAGAATTCGGATTAGCCACCGAGACCACTTTGTCCGTACCTCGAGGTTATGAGTCGGTAAGCAAGGGTGAGCAACTCTTGGTCAGTGAGGAAGATGCAGCCTTGTTCGCTGAAGATGCGCTATTGCACCTGCGGAGATCACACGTGATGGGTGCGTTCTGGAAGTCCTACGGAGACTACCATCCCTCTATCTGGGAATGGCCGCCCTTAGACAAGCGCACAATCGAGCGCTTCTCTGGATTAGTTCGCCATGACGGTACCCCCAAGGTTGCAGCTTCAGTGTTTAAGTCTATGCCTATTAGTTTAGAATCAGATGGGATCTCCTCGGAATGGCTTGATCTGACCCATGAGGAATACTATCAATATCCGGATCAGCATTTGAAAAGGCTCTATGGCCGTTTTCGGGAGTATTGTTCCTTGCATAGAGCATAGGGCATGGAGCAAAGAGTATGCGGCGAGATAGGCGAGACGTGAGGTCGAGCGAGACGAGGATTTAAAGGCAGAGGTTACAGTTAAATACGAAACGTGGGAAAGTGAAGGATGTGAGATCTGAGATGTGGGGATCAAATTCAGGAATTTAGGGATTGAGGAAACCGGGGCCCCGCCCTGGAAGGGTGGGGACTAAGCGGAGCGCAGCGAGCGCGAAGAATTCAGGGATTTTTCGACACCGCGCTCAATTCCTTAATCCCTTAATTCGCAAATCCTGAATGTCTAGATCACATATCCCACATCAGCAAATGTAAATGTAATGTAGGGTGGTGATTGCCAGTGAGAGTGTTTTTTGTTCAATTCAATCGACTGCGAGAATAGGTGAATGATGAAAAAATGTCTAGTTACTGGTGGTGCGGGATTCATCGGCTCAAATCTGGTCGAGCGATTGGTTGACGCATCCGTTCAGGTTAAGGTTCTGGACAACCTGAGTTCGGGGTTTTTGCAGAACTTAGAACCATTTCGGGGATATATTGACTTCAAAGAGGGAGACGTGAGGGATATAGCCACTTTGCAGGAAATTATGTCTGACGTGGAGGTGGTTTTTCACCAGGCTGCGCTGGTTTCAGTTCCCCAATCCATCGAAGATCCCATTGAGACAGCTATGGTAAATGATCTGGGCACGCTCAATGTGCTGGAAGCTGCCCGTCATAGTGGTGTTAGAAGGGTGGTATTTGCCAGTTCGTGTGCAGTTTACGGCGATCTCCCCCAACTTCCCAAAAAGGAAGAGATGGACACCAAGCCATTGAGCCCATACGCGGCTAGCAAATTACACGGAGAGACCTATGCCAGACTGTATGGAGATTTGTATGGGCTCGAGACTGTCTGCCTAAGGTATTTCAACGTTTACGGCCCCAGGCAAGATCCCAGCTCCCCTTATTCTGGGGTAATATCCATTTTTATGGACAAGGCTGCTCGGGGCGCGCCACCCATTATCTATGGGGATGGGGAACAGTACCGGGATTTTGTTTACGTGGTCGATGTAGTCCAGGCCAATCTGCTGGCTGCCCAACGGGAGAACGTCTCCGGCGTGGTTATTAACTTGGGCACCGGCAAATCAGTATCGGTGAACAGTCTCTGGAAACATATCTCCGAGCTTGCAGGTGTGCAAGATGAGCCAAAGAGAGCTAATTCTCGTCCTGGAGACATTAGGCAGTCGGTTGCAGAGATCTCCAGGGCCCAGGAGCTGTTAGACTTCGAGCCTCGTTACAGTCTCGAGGAGGGATTGCGGCTCACTTGGGAGTGGTATCGCAGTAGAAGCTACTAGGCACTAAACACTAAGCACTAAGCACGAGGAACAGTGCAGAAACAGGTAATCATTTTGTTTTTCGGTGCATAGTGCCTAGATCCTAGTGCCTAGTTTGTCAGAGGTTGTGGATTTCTATGGGTACTACCGGGTCAGGGAGCTCGAAATTGAAAACTCTGGAATAAAAATACAATTCACTGTCCAGGGCGCGTTGAATCGTTTCAGCCCGGCGGAAACCGTGCTGTTCACCCTCAAAGGGAATATAAGCCACTGGTAACCCCTTGGATTTTAAAGCCTCTAGCATCATCTCTGCCTGATTAGGTGGGACCACCTCGTCCTCGAGTCCCTGGAACAGTATCAAGGGGCAAGAGAGTAAATGAGTGTGATGTATGGGTGAGCGCTGGCGATAAATGTCCAGGCTAGCAGGATATGGCCCCACGAGTCGGTCGAGGTATCTGGCTTCGAATTTGTGAGTTTCCTTTGCCAGGGCTTCCAGGTCGCTGATTCCATAGTAACTGGCCCCAGCTTTAAAGATATGGCGGAAGGTTAAAGCACAAAGGGTGGTATATCCTCCGGCGCTGCTACCACGAATGGCGAGCCGTTCCCTGTCAACCCAGCCCTGCTCCACCAAAAAACGTGCACCATTAACACAATCGTCAACATCGACAATTCCCCATTGCCCCTCCAGTCGCTGCCGATAAGAACGGCCATACCCGCTGCTGCCGCCGTAGTTTACATCCAACACCGCAAAACCCCTGCTGGTCCAGTACTGAATGTCCCAGGCGAGAGATGCTGAGGTGGCAGAAGTGGGGCCTCCATGAATCTTAACTAGCATTGGTGGCAACTCATCCGATGGTGCTTGATAGTTACAGTTTTGTGGTGGATAGAAGAAAGCGTGTGAAGTTTTTTCATTTTCTGTCGGAAATTCGATTGGTTGTGGAATAGATATATAATCTTTGTCTACCTTGATATCGCTAGAGGATCGCAGGGGGTGAAATTTCCTGCTCTCGAGATCAAATCGAATGACAGAGGCCGATTGGGTTGGGGAGCCGGCGCAGAATACCGCGTGTTTTGAGGAGACCCGCAGGTTCCAAATTTCGGTGAAGGGAGTTTCAATGTCCTCTAGATCGCCGGAAGCACAGTTAAGCTTGGCCAGATGCCAGATCCCCTTACTGGTATAAGTGCAGATGATACGGTTCCTCGACTCAAATCCATAGGTAGACATGTCAAGGAGCCACTGAGGTCTGCCGAAATCGCAATCCCTCTTATAGACAATCTCTAACTGATCGTCGCGATAGCGGTAGAAATTCCACCACTCGTCTCTATCGGAGACGAAATAAAGGACACCATCTGAGGACCATTCTGGCTGGAAGATGGATTCATTGAGGTCCCCTGCTACCTTCAGTGTCTCACCAATTGCACCGTCGGATCTAAAGGTTCCCAGCCAAAGCTCGGTTCCATCCCATGGGAGATTGGGGTGGTTCCAGGTAAGCCAGGCTAAAAATGAGCCGTCCGGACTAATCCGAGGAGAACTGTAAAAATCGTTGCCAGTAACCAGAACTTGCTCTTCTTGATTTTTGCTCAGGTTAAAAGCAACTATAGTGTTAACTGGCTCGCTTGCTCCACTGCCGTGGTCTTCCCTTACACAAATCAGCCGGTTTCGCGATTTGTCCACTGTAAAGTTTCCATACCGTCTGGCTCCTGGAGAGCTTAAGGATCGTGGTTCAAGGTTTGATTTTTGCTCATACAATCGCTGATCGGAGAAATTGGAGAAATAAATAGTCCCCCCAGAGACAACAAATGCCCCACCCCCGTATTCATGGACCCGGGTACGTGCATCAAAGGGTTTTGCAGTGAGGTCCTCCATTTTGCCATCGTGGCTCCACCTCACGATAACATTGCGTCCACCTTCTGCCGGCCTAGACTCGCTCCAATAAACTTCACTGCCATCAAGAACAATCTGTCCCAGCTTTATGGTTTCGGAGACAATTAATTCTGAGGTAATAGGGGATCTCCATGATCCATAGGGGGTCACCTGTACACTGCTCATCTCAGGATTCCTCTCAACTAAAAAAATAACATATTGATTTAAAAATAAATATTAATCTAATTTTAATAAATTACATTAACTATTGCTCAATTCCCAAATTCTTCTTGGCCTGCTGGATGTCACCTGCATTAAAGAACTCCGGATAGTAATCCAAGGCAATTCTCTCCAAGGTCAGTCCACCCTCGTTGTCCAGTTTTGTGGCGATTTCTTCATTTCCAACTCGGATCCGCCATTGAACAAAGGGTATGATTCTTAAGTAATTACCTTCAAATTCCCTCCATTTCCCAATCCTCTTCGCTTCAGCTGAACCGATTATCCTCTCGGTGTCCTCCTCGACCTTGTAGAGAAGTTCCTCCAGCGTCGGCTTGCTCCCCGTAAGTTGATTTTCTTGCTTCTCCACGTATTCGGCCAGGGCTCTCAAAATAAGTTCTCTCAAGGTGATGCCCTCAAGTGCCGCGGTGGCTTTCGCCTTGCGGTGGAGTTCCCTCGGAAAGGGTCTGATAGTGTAGGCTGAGTCGGCCATTTATCACCTCCAATGATACATTTGCGGCATTAATAGTATATGTAGTATCAATAGTCAACACCAAAAAATATACTTTAAACAATATGATACCTCGAAGATTTAAGAAGTCCAAGAAAGGGATGACATTGGAGAAAAGATCACTTAACCTTAAAAGTTACCCAGTCAACAGGCAACACTTTCTTGAAAGATATTCGTAAGGGATAATTTTTAAGGAGACCATTTTGATCAAGGGATTTGCCACCGGCGCGGGCACAAGGTCATATGCGAAAAAGCACAGCTCACTTCATTATGGCGAGCTGAATGGAACCGAACTGCTAGTCAGCCAGGTGGGCTTCGGTTGCTATCGGCTGGACCCAACTATGGCCGAACATGAGAACTCTCTCCGAAAGGCTTTACTCTCTGGGGTTAACCTCATAGACACGAGTTCCAATTATGGAGACGGTGGCTCGGAAGAGCTCGTAGGAACAGTTTTAAAAGAGCTCATAGGATCGGAAGAGATTTCCAGAGATTCCGTGTTAGTAGTGTCTAAAGTGGGATATCTTCAGGGGCGGAATTATGGACTAAGCCAAGAGCGCAAAGGGCAAGGGAGACCCTTTGTGGACTTGGTTCTCTATGCAGATGGTCTTGAACACTGCATTCATCCGGAGTTCATAAAAGATCAACTCACACGAAGCTTGGACCGCCTCAAACTTGAAACTCTAGATTTCTACCTTCTCCACAACCCCGAGTATTATCTCAGCTGGGCGAATAAAACCGGAGTTCCTATAGAGGAGGCCAGGCAAGAATACTACAACCGCATAGAACAGGCCTTTCAGCACCTTGAAACCGAGGTGGGGCGAGGGAGAGTAAGGTTTTACGGCATAAGTTCCAACACCTTCCCCTCCCCTGCTTCAGACCCGGAATTTACTTCCCTGGAAAAGGTGTGGGAAATCGCAGAGTCAATTTCTGCTGAAAACCATTTCCGTCTAATCCAACTGCCAATGAATCTCCTGGAAACGGGGGGAATTACCGAGAAGAATCAGGAGGAGGGGCAGAGTGTTCTTGAGTTTGCTAGCCAGAAAAAGCTGGGTGTGCTAATCAACCGGCCGCTAAATGCAATCGCCGATAACAGACTCTTTCGCCTGGCTGAAGTCAAGGCAGCACAAGGGGCGAGCGACAAGGAAATTATAGAGCTTATTGACAGACTTATTTATTCTGAAGAAATGCTGAAGAATAAGATTCTTCCCAAATTTGATCTAGCGACATCAATGCAACTTCAAGTGATAGAGCAAATTGCCACTGGTGCAGTCCTGAAACAACACTGGCAAAGTTTTGGCACCTACGAACGCTGGCAGGAGTTACAAGAATACTATTTCTTGCCTCGGGTTAAAGGAGTGTTTCAGTTTTTGAAACAACAGGGAAAGTTCAGCGAAGAAATTTCTTTGTGGGTGAACTCACACCTGGAAAAACTTGAAGTATTACTTGAAGCTGTGGGCTCAAGTTATCGGGAAGAAGCAGCCAAAAGATGCGGTCAGATCAAAGACCAACTATCCTCAGTGGACACGGACTGGTCTGAAGCTGTAACCCTGAGTCAGATGGCAATCCGCGCACTGCGCTCCACGGCAGGAATAAGCACAGTTCTCGTGGGGATGCGCAGGGAAGCCTATGTGGAGGATGTGATCGAGGAACTAGCCAAACCAGTTGAGAACAGAGAAAGAGCAGATTCCTGGGACAAACTAGCGAAAATGATAGGTCTCAACACCCTTTAGCTAAATGTTCTGCCTTAGCCATTTTGTCTAGCGGTCTCAATTTGTATAGTCGTCACCATAAAGTCCATACTTCGGGGCTCGACCTAAAGACATAGTTATTGAAGTTTTCCAAGTTGTATCGCACAGGGAGTCCACGATTTGAGGGGCCGCTTGCAGCCTTTGCAGCTATTTAGGCCCTGTCTTATTTTGCAGTAGCTATCAACCACAAAATCGAACAGTCTTGCATTCTTGATTGCTAATGCTACTTCGTCTGCAATGGCCGTGAGCAGTCGCTTGTCTTCTTCATCAAAACCCTCTTTGCCGATCTTATTTATGGCATTAAGAACTCCGACGGTTTCGTCTCCCGATATTAGAGGAGCAGCAAGGATAGACTTGGTTTGAAAACCATGATCTTCATCTATGGAGCCGTAAAAATCTGGGGAGCTTTGAACGTCATTTACTACGATGGTCATGCGCTCTCTCAGAGCACGACCTGCAATACCTTTGTCGGCTGGAAAACGCAATTTTACCAGCTCTGCTCCAGTCTCACCTACAGCAGTGAAAAATTCGAGCTCATTAGTCTCTTCATCGTGCAGGAGGACCGAGCCTTCTTCTGAGGGAAGTTCTGCTGTAACAATACTTACTATGGTGGTCAGAAGTTCCTGCAAATCTCCCACATAGCCCAGGGCAGAACTCACTGTTTGATATAATCTCAAAAAACGTATTTTCTCGGCGTTCTGTTTTTGAGAAATGGCATTGTACAACAGACTGGATATCATGGTAGTGAGCCATGGAAGTGGAGATTTTTCTCCTGTCAAATGTTGAACCGCTTCCAGGTCAGTAACCAGGGCCAGGCTTCCGAGCAGGGTCTCCTTGGCGTTTAATTGGCTAGTAAGTACTATCGGTTTTGACGATGGGGGATGTTCCTTCGGATCAAAAATGGTAGGTTTTCCCTCATCCCAAGAAAAGACCATGAATTCGTCAGCTGCCGTTTTGCTGAAGTCGAGCTCTGTAAGAATTCCCTGAAAAATCTCAATAGTATCTGTTGGAATCTCTTCCATATGAAGGTAAGGTTGGCTGGAGCCAGGCTCCTTGAGCGAAAACCCAATGCCCTGCACAGGCAAATGCTTTTTGAGCCACCTGGCGATGTTGCCGCATTGCCTTCCCACATCTACTTCCGTCACCATCTGAGCCATATTTATCATCAGCTCTTTTTGGTCTACAGTCGATAGTTCCTGCTTCATTTTAGCTCCTCAGCCCCCAGCTTTGATATTCTGACAATCCCTCCACGTCGGCCTCTAAAACTAGTAAAGAAATTGCATCGAAAGGTAGATCTAGGGAAAATGGGCTTTCTCTGATCACTCAGAGCTACCCTCTGCTTGCGGGGTCATACGGCATACTAGCGGGCAATGTAGAAAAAAACAAGATCGAATAAGCAAAGACAAATAAGTGAGGTAAAATCACTCATTGTTACTTCATTTATTCGACTTTGACCTTGGTGACCTTTTTCTTGTGTTCTTCCAGCGATGAGATTCTCTCATCTATGAGAGTTCTAAAAGCTCGAAGGACCTCAATTCTAGCCTTGCGCATATGGGTGAAGAAGCCGCTGTACTGTTCCTTCGCCTCCTCAATCATCCTGCTGGAAAGGCAGAAGGGACAACAACAGGTCTCGTGCTCCCTTGCGGCTTTACTCTTCTCCTCTTTCTTGGGCTTGCTCACTGCTTCCTCCGAATTCAATCAGCAGATGATCTTCCTCGAGTCGAGCCCGGCTTGGCTCCAGAACGGCATAGGCCCGAGGAAGGACGATGTTCTTTTTAAAGTTCCCGATCTTGATTATGAGTTCGTCGCCAATTTTGCTCAAATCGATCTCTCTCTTGGTGACAAATGGTAGATGGAGTTTTACCACGCTTTGGCCGTCCACTTTGGCAAACTGGTACGGCTTCTGTTTGAAGAAAATTTGAGCTGGATCTTCGCCTCCGTACAACTGTTCTCCAAATTTCAGCAGTTTCTCATGACCGAGGATTTCACTATCATATAGAGGTGCCTTGAAGATGGGAAGGGGATAGAAATAGGTCTCAGCTAACTCCATGTATTTCTGCTGATTTCTACCCCAGACTTTCAAGTAATTATCATCTACTTGGGAAGGAAAGACTCTGTTGATAACAATAGCATCAATGGAAGTCTGATGCAGGCTGAAAAACATAAAGGCCCGCTGAGTTTCGCGGAGCACCATTTTCTCGGGATTTGTAACAAGTCTCACCGAAGTAACCTCGGGATCGGTGAGCAACTGGTCCACTCCCTTGAGGCTAGTATAGAGACTCTCAATATTGGCGAAGTACTCGTCTTCCGGTAAAGGAATATCTACCACTCTGCGAGCCACCGGACGGACAACACCAAAGATCTTCCGCTCCAAGCGAAAGATCTTTTTCATGTACCATTCCAGGGCCGTGGGCATGCTGATGAAGCGGATGGATTCTGCCGTTGGTGCACAATCGAGAATTATAAGATCGTAACTATCCTCATTAACATACTTGTTTATATAAAGGAGGGCACTTAACTCCTCCATGCCTGGAAAGACCGCTAATTCCTCAGCTAACACGTCATCAATACCAGAGGTATTCAGTAAGAGGGAAATATAGCTGTGTACCTCTCCCCAGTAATTACCTATTTCCTCATGGACGTCGAGTTCCTGAATCCAGAGGTTTTCTCCGACATCAATGGGTTGACCACGGTTTTTGTCCATGAGGGAAAGGTCTAGGTCGAAGGCGTCGCTCAGACTGTGGGCCGGATCCAAAGACATGACCAGGGTTTTAAGGCCCCTCTTGGCACTGATAATTCCGGTAGCGCCGGCCACGCAGGTCTTGCCCACACCCCCTTTGCCGGCGTAAAGAAGGACTCTCAATAGAATTCTCCTCCTCGATTTCTTTCGTTTGTTCTCGGAAGGTGGAATAGTGGGTCATTCCCACACATTTCATCCATAGTTTAGTACTTTTGGACCCAATATTCCACCCTTCCAATATTCCCTTATTCCACTAGGAGGAGCCTCTAGGTCAAGTTTAAATGTCAAAAAACAGCTTGGCATTTTGGAAAGTGATGGACCGAACATCCTCGAAATGCATCCCTTTGAGGCGAGAGAGTTCTTCTAGGGTGATCATTAGGTCGGCAGGCTCGGAGATTCTTCCTTGGTATTCGACTGGAGAGTCGGTCTCAACTAATATACGCTCCATGGGTGCAGTCTTTATAGCAGCCTGGTGCGGTGGGCTGTAAGCTAAAGCGGGTGTGGCGGAGACGTAGTAGCCGTCGTCAATGATCTTTTCAAGGATCTCCAGTGGGCCGCTATACCAGTGGAATACACCCTTTTCAATTCCCGCATCCTTTACCATCTGATGAGACCTTTGGTGGGAGAAGCGTGAATGGACAATGACTGGTCGATTGTTCCTCGCTGCTATGGAGAGAACCCTTGAAAATACTTCCCATTGGATGGGCTTCTTTATCTTGGTTTTGTAATCGATTCCTACCTCACCCAGGGCTAGGCAGCTGGCCAGGTTTTTCTCGATGAAATCTATATTTTCCTCTATGGTTTCCTGACTTATTGACCAGGGATGATAGCCAATTGCGGGATGCACCATTCCAGGGAACTGTCTGGCCAGATCAAGAGTGGTTCGGTTTGAAAATAGATCCATTCCCACTGCCACAATCCCCTGAATGCCCACATCTTTTGCCCTTAGGATTGCCCGGTGGATATCTTCAATCTCGTTCAGATGTGCGTGAGTGTCAATCATGATTAGTTTAGGATGTGGGTACTTACCCAAGAGGGTCTTGAGTGTGCCAGCAGGACCGCGAGCGAGCTCAGTTAGGCTGGAGTACTGGAGTGATGGAGTGATGGAGGGTTGTGATATATGCGGTTCCGATCCCTTTCCATTGCTCCACTGCTCCAACACTCTAATAGTCGAACTACTCTGTGAAGAAATCTACCGCCAGGACGGACTCACAGATATCATTTACCTTTCTCAACACGACTTGGTGATCGAGGTGCTTTTGGTAGCGTTGCAGTGCTTCAAGATTTCTGAATGTTGAAATCAGGGCCAAATCGTACGATCTTTCCGAATGAACAGTGTCTCGGCCAAATTCATAGGATAGGATTTCTGGAATTACAGGTGGCAGTTCTGCAAGGCTGGTCTCCAGATCTGCAATTTCTTCCTCTCCTACTCCATCTTTGAACTTGAAGAAAACTACATGTCTGAGCATAAATCATTCCTCAATTCTAGACCTGTAGAAGTATTTAAATTCTGGATTAGAATGTTTTGTTACGCTATGCGCTTTGCTTCACCTTCCCTCTACCCTCCACCGACTCCTTGCGAAAGCTTAAAGAAACGAAGGTGTTGAAAGATAACTCGGGCGGAAAAAGGGCCACCCGATTACCTTCACTAATAGGTGTATCCAGGGTGGCGCCCCGGCCATTCACCATGATCATTTTGACCCTGTCAGTAGGAAGCCTCAACTGACGCATTAAGTCTTTGACCTGGGATGCAGGAGGGAGTTCTATATCAAATTGTTGCTGCCCAGTGCCACCCTCGTGCCTAAGGGAACCTCCAAGAAGTACAGTTATGCGCATACAACTATCCCGATCTATTTAATCACCATGTGAGATATGCCATGTGGGATGCGGGATTCAAAATCAACGGCTGAGATCTTTTCAGGTCAAATATATCTCGTCTCGGATCCCAGATCTCACATCAGTGGCTGCTGAATGATCCCGCTGCCTGGAACACCATCCGATCTAGAGTTTGAAGGAGGCAAAAGAACGGGGGGCTTTGCCCCCCGATTCATTGCCTTGCTGCGATCTTTACTAGAAGTCGAGCACCTTGTCCAGTTCCTCATCCTTCACATCAAAGACCACATTATGAGGGGTCAGCGGCTCTTTTTTGAAAAATTCAGGCAGTCGGTCGTCAGAGGGGGTGAAACCAGCAGCCTTATTGAATTCTATTTCTGTTTTAAGTATTTGCTTGCCATATTCCATTACGTCGTCCAGGGTCAGATTCAAGCCGTATTGAGCGTTTAGCATCTTTGGGATGGCTTCCAGGCCACTGGCAATATCCAAAACCGCAAAGGCAACGAATACGCAGAGCCCTGCGGCGTCAACACCTGCAGTGGCGATCTGGAGATTTCTGGAAAGATCAGCCTGCCCTTCAGGTTTGAGAGGATCCACGAAACCACCAACTTTCAATATATTGGTGGCTACTGCGTATCCGGCTGTATGGTCCGCCCCCATGGTGGTGGTGGCATAGGTAACTCCTATACCTTTGACAGCCCGTGGGTCGTAAGCTGGCAGGGACTGGCGTTTCACTACCGGAACGTGTGACACTCCAAAGGCCTGCCCGGTGACCGCAGTTCCGTTACCCAATATCCTCCCCAGAGGGCTGCCTTTACCGATCTCGTTTATGAGCTCGATGGCACCAGCAGCGTCGCCAAAAGCTTTTACCCCGGCATGCATTGCCACAGCAACTGCGCAACCTGTCTCTATGGTGTCCAGGCCATAGTCATCACACAGTCGGTCAATCTGGGCTATTGCATCCAGATCGTCGATGCCGCAGTTGGCTCCGTTGGCCCAAATGGTTTCGTACTCCAAGGCAGAGGTTACATAGTTTTTGTCTTTGTCAACGAATTCGTTGGAGCACTGGATGATGCAAGTGGAGCATCCCGAATGGGTTGGGTTGCCACCTCGCTCCTTGATGACATCGTGCATGGTCTCACCACTAATTTTCTGTGCTCCTTCGAACTGCCCCTCAGTGAAATTGCGGGTGGGAAAACCCCCTGCCTCGTTAATTATGTTGGTGAGCACGTTGGTTCCATAGACGGCCAACCCTCCTCCTGGTTTGGTTACCGGGTGTTCCCGTAGGGCATCTCTGAAAACGGCAGCGGCTTCTTTAAAGGCCTCCTTGTCCTCATAGGTGACACCGGGAGCCTCTTTGTCGTCCACAACAATGGCCTTCATACCCTTGGATCCCATGACCGCGCCCATTCCTCCCCTGCCAGCATGGCGGGAGGGCGTGCCATTGGTGCTGGTCACTGCCACAGAGGCTGCTGAGAACTTCATTTCTCCTGCAGGACCTATGGAAACGATCCCCACCTTCTTGCCGTACTTGTCCTGAAGTTTGGAGGCGAGATCATAATTCTTCAACCCCTTGTATTCCTCTGCGGGCAAGAGTTGAGCACCATCCTTGTTAACCAGCAGATAGAATAGCTTGCCCGCTGCAGCCTGCCCCTCGAGCACCACACCGGCGATCTGCAGTTTGCCCAGCTTTATTGCCACATTACCCCCCACATTGCTTTCTTTGATGCCGCCGGTAAGGGGGCTCTTGCCGCCAATAGAGAGGCGTCCAGAGTTGGCGCAGGTGGTGCCGGCCAAAAGGCCCGCAGCCACGACTAATTTATTAGCCGGGTCCAGAGGATGACAAAGGGGTGGCACCTCGCGAGCCACTATGGTCGAGGTAAGACCTCTTCCTCCAAGTAGGGAGTATTCCTGGGAAAGATCGTCAATCTGGACTTTCCCCTTGGTCATGTCAACACGGATTAATTTTCTCATAGCTATATCCCCCTTAATGCTTTTCTGGGTTGACTATTACTAGCGGATACCTAGTTGCTTGAATAGAGATTGCGAGAAGCTGCTTCCTATTTTATGGACGAATGGAGTGGAAACTGTCAAGGAAAACCTGCGCGGTTCGTCCATCGTCCTTTGTCCTTGGATAGCTGTTGTAGGGACGGGGCGTTTGAATTTATCTCCTGGATTCTGACTACTGTCTACTTCGGTTAAAATGGCCAGAGGCAGCAAGGTCGTGGTTTTTCAAATTCGTTTTCACAGGAAGCCAGTTGGCTCGAATAAATTCCGGCGCGGTTTTGGACTTTCCCTGCCACTCTTTTCAACCAGGATTTCTTATAATAGGTTCCTCGGTTGAAACCGTTGTGTCCTTCATGATAGGCAAGATAGAGATTATAGGCGTCATTTTGAGCAATTCCAGAGATAGAATAGCTGAGATCGCAATACCAGCCGATAAAATCAATGGCATCAGCGAAGTTATCCCTATCAGCTCCCCAGTTACCGGTAGCGCTCTTATACTTCTCCCAGGTTTCGTCTACCGCCTGCGAATAGCCATAAGCGGAGGAAGGTCTGGGACCAGGAAGAAAACAAAAACAGGTGGTCCGGGGTGGCTTTGCCTCGGCTTTGAATTTTGACTCCTGATGCACAATGGCCATAAGCACGGGAATGGAAACTGACCATTTTCTAGATGACCGGTAAGCACTCTTGTACCAATCACGGTTTTGCCGAAATATCTGGCAAATATTGTCTATTTCCTCTGGTGGGTTTTGTAGGTGAGCACACCCTAGAACCAGAGCAGGGAGGATGCAGATCACCGAAAGGATGATCATAGCTTGCGGGTTTCTTCGACTCATCTCATTTAGAATCTAGAGGGTGGAAGTTGAATTTCACGGTTAAACAAGTTTGCCTGGAAGAAATTTCTGAAATTTCTTCAAAAGATCATGAAGTTTCGCCTGATAGTATGCTACGTTTTCATCGGGATTATTTGGATCATAGTCTGAGGTGAGTTTGGAATTTTCATAGACGCGAACCCTTTTGGCCCTGCCCGTTACATAATAGGAAACTTGATCTCCAGCTCGGTACGGCCGACCTGACGCGAGGGCCAGCTCGTAGGTTGCTGCAGGGTTGCGCTTCTTTGCTGTCACTTTTTCGCGGTAGGTTTCCAAGGATTCGGTGAGAGTTTCAGTTTTAGCGAACCAGGAGATTCCCATCTGGTGCTGCTCGAGCCGGTCCAAGTAGTCTGTGAATAAAGATTGAATTTTTTCTTCCTTTCCTTGCAACAACAGCCTAATCATGCTGGAGAGAAATTCCCGCAGGTACTTCTCCATCCCTCGGGAGCGTAGCCCGCTTCCTTTTATGGTTACCTGGCCCTCGTCATCCAATAGAGCATAGTTTTTCTTCTTGTAAGAGAACATAGCCTGGTATTTTCCAGCCATTTCCACCTCGATACCGGATGGCAAGCTTTCTGACAAACGCTCAACCAGAGCCTGTGCCTCCTCATCCGTTCTTACCCTTGGAGGTGGAACAAAATATATGCCATCAGTATCTATCTCGATAGGTTCGCAGTTCTCTTTCCTTAGCCAATTTACCATCTGCCCAATTATTTCCCTACCGCGACGAGTCACCTCGCCTGCCAGGTGGGGATCGGCAAAGTTATGGAGTCTGGTGCCAAGGTAGCCGTAAAATGAGTTGATCAGAATCTTGAAGGTTTGCTGCAAGGCTTCGTAGTAGTCTTTTTGGTGAGAATCGTCAGCTTTTAGTGCTCTCTTTTTCGCCTCCATTCGGAAGTTTCGCAAGTCGCGGAGCAGGGGCAAGAAAACCTCCAGAGTGTCAGCTTGGGGCTTGAGATTGTTGGAGATCAGAATGGAAGGATAAAGAGAAGCTACGTCGCACGAGATCACGGGCCTGACGACACCGTGGCGGAATACATCTGTGTAGCCGCCGGCAAAAGCTTCCGCTGCGCCCGGCTTGGGCACTGAAGTCCGCTGTCTGAGGTATTCTCGGATGAATAGCGCATTGATTTTTGTAGCATTTCCCCGTACGAAAATGTTCTGGTACGAGAAAGGGAAGATGCGTGTTTGCAGGAAAAAGGGATAGGATAGAAGCTCTGACAGGGCAAGAGTTTCTCTGACGTCGTCGAGATTGTATTGCTTTAGATCCTCGGGTTTGTTCTCATAGTACCACTGGATTTCTTCAGGATCTATGTAGGTCCTATCTGGCGCTGCCAGCCCAAAGTGTCGGGCTGCAGCCTTTAGTGCGTAGCTTTCCAATTCCCTTGCCACAATGTCATAGTATTGCAGAAGAAAGAGGGTATCCACCACGTGCCGGCCAAAAATCTCCATACGGGTGTAGTCGATTACCCGCTCAGCTACGCTGAAGCGAGAGCGTCTGATACGAGGCTCGCTACCATCCCTCCCCCACTGGAGCTTGACCCCCTGCATTCGGGCCCGGGTGACTATATATTCCAGGTCGAAATTGAACAGGTTATGCCCTTCCAGAACATCTGGATCAAGGCTTTTTATTCTAGCCCCCAGGGCCTCAAGCATTTCCCTTTCTCCATATTCCGTGGCGAAGAGAACTTCCTCGTTGCCTCTATTATCCATTAGAGCTACGGAAAGAATGCGGTCCTCTTGGCGTGAGGGATTAGAAAATGCATAGCCGGGTGCGGTCGCAGTTTCTATGTCAAGTGCTAACCTGTGAAGATCTCTGAAATTAAGTCCTTTAAACAGGGTCTTACCCGTCAACAGCAGAAACTGATGCACAGGATCTGAAAGGAAAAGGTAAGGCGCTTCTGAGGAGGATGGGGGTATCCGAGTTGTCTTGCTGAGGTGAGCTCTGGCCTTGGTACAGTCTAGCCAACTTTCAAATAGGGCCAGAATCTTGTATTCGTTTATGGATGAAAGGGGTTTAAAATCACAGGGCTTTTTGAAATCTTGGAGCAGCTTTTCGTCTTCCAATAAGATAAAGGGAGTGAAGGGCTCATCACGGAATTCAAGGCGGTCTTCGGAGCGAAAAAAAAGACGCACTGCATCTTCCCCAATGGGCTCAACTGCAACAATACCCTCGGTGGGGTCAGATCCGAAGAGGACCTCATTCTCTTCAAAAGAAAGAGCCTTCATTTTATAACCCTCTAGAGTAACTTCAGAACCTCTCTCGGGTGTTCTACTAAAAGTTGAGCGCCGCAAGCTTTGAGCTCCTCGGCGGTGCGGAAACCCCATAGGGCTCCTACAGCAAACATGTTTGCTGCTTGAGCTGTTAACATATCAGTGCCGGTGTCGCCTAGATAAAGGAATTTCTCTGGAGGGACCCGAAGTTGCTGCGATATCTGTATTGCTAGAGTAGGATCAGGCTTTTTGGGCACGGAGGGTTGAGCGCCGGCAACTGGATTGAATCGCCATTTGGAGAGGAGTGCGGCCACCATCTCTTTGGTAGAGTCATGGGGTTTATTGGACAGGATGGCCATTTCGAGGTTGCGTGATGTCAGTCCGTCCAGCAGTTGAGGGATGCCGCTGTAGGGACGCGTCTTATTCGCCCAACGCTTGGTGTACTCTTGCCGCATGAGAGCAACGCATTCTGCAACTGTGGCTTGATCGCGGTTGTTTTCGGGCAGAGCTCGAAAAGCGAACATCTCCACGCCATCGCCAACAAACTTCTTGCAAGTCTCAGCATCGTGGCCGGGGAAGCCAAGATGGTTTAGTGCTATGTTCATAGAGTCGGTGAGATCTGCTATGGTGTCAAGAAGGGTTCCGTCAAGGTCAAATATTACCGCCTCAAAGTTCATCTGATTAACCTCAAAAAGTAATCGTGGCTATTGGGAGCAATTTATCAATATCTTGGGTAATGGTGCAAGGCCTAGGGCCTGGAGCATAGAGCATGGGGCATAGGGCACAGGGCATAAAGGATTCCAGCTGGCAGCAGACATTTGGCAAGCACCTATAATTGTGAAATTCGAAATCACCAATAACATAACCTTGCGCCTTGATCCATCCCCTATGGGCCAGTATTATTTACTGCATGGATATATTTTTATTCTATTCATAAGCTGCTATACTGTTCAAACAGCAAGTTGGCTTGTATGTTTCAATAGAAGGTTAAATTAGTTTTTTGACCGAGGGGACGGACAATGAAGTTGGAAATAAAGCTCTTTGCGAGTTTGCAGAAATTCATGCCCAAGGCGGAGAAAGTCGAACTGGATGACCACTGTACGGTGAAAGAATTACTAGAAAAAATCGGTATCAACTCCTCTGAAGTAGCCATTACCCTCGTCAATGGCCGGCATGTAAAGCTTGATAAAACATTGCATGACGGCGAAACGATTGCAATTTTTCCACCCATCGCAGGAGGATAACTTGGCCAAGATCAGCGAAAATGAAGATTACCTTTGCCAACTGCTAGAGCAACAACTAGAAATCACAGGAGAAATGGAGAAAGCCATCGAGGTGCTGGTGGCCGAACAGGGTATTCCAAAGCGGATTGCAGAGTCGCTGGCTTGCGGTCTCCAAATCTTCCCAAAGCGCTACGAACTTAATGCCGGTACCTTTGGTAGCGCGGGCCAGAAAAAACTTTTGCGCTCCAAGGTCATGGTTGCTGGCCTAGGCGGTCTTGGTGGCCATGTTGTAGAGCAACTGACTAGGTGTGGTTTGGGTATTTTGGTGGGCGTGGATGCGGATCTATTCGATGAAACCAACCTCAACCGGCAACTCTACTCTGATCTCAACACAATCGGGTTGAGGAAGACAGAGATAACTAAAAGAAGAGTTGAAGAGATAAATGACGCGGTGGAGTTTCATTCCTTCGTCCTTCGGGTTGAAGACCTTGAAGACGAAGCCTACGACGGGGTGGACCTTATTTTCGACTGCCTCGATACCATTCCCTCCAGGCTTCATCTGCAGGAAGTGGGAGGACGTCTTAGTATTCCCCTTATTCATGGGGCCATAGGGGGCTGGTACGGGCAAGTGGCAATCGTCTGGCCTGGAAGCAAACTGCTGAGTAATATTTATGGTAGAAGGCAAGAGGGCATCGAAAAGGTGCTGGGCAACCCGCCTTTTACTCCCGCCTTTATTGCTACTCTCATGGTGAGCGAGGGAATAAAACTGCTCCTAGGTAAAAAGGAACGGGAAAACACAGTTCTTTTCGCAGACCTTCTGAACAACCAGTGGCATTGCGTAAGTCTTTAGCCCCCCCTCTTTTCTGCGATTCACTGATCTTCCTTAGTCACTAAAAGGTAATGGATGAAGGGTCATAGGTTATAGGTGAGGGACACGCAATAGACTGTGACCAATAACCCGCAAATCGAAGGTTCAGCTTTTGGATTTACATTAGCGATGTTGAAATGTAGTATTAGTAATCTAAAAATTCCATCTAACAGACTCATTCTTAACGTTGTTTTCGAGAACAACTAAATTGTTAAGAGGTAATAGGCAGATCAATTGGGCATGGTGAGAGCCAAAGAGCAAGACTTGTGAGAAGGTAAAGCTATGGAAGAGGGGCGAGCCAAAAGGAAGTGCCCGCGAATCCCAGTTTACCTGGACGTAAGGGTTGATCTGAAAGACGGAACCGTGGTGAAGGGGAAGGTCATAAACCTCAGCACCGAAGGTATTTGCATTAAGACGGAAGATCCCATTTTCGCCGCCGAAGAGATAACAGCTGAGTTTTTACTTCCGGACACCCTCAATTCTGTCCGCTTGGGCGGGGAAGTGGTGTGGTACCGCTTTGATAAAAAAGCTGTAGCAACACAGGAGCGGGTTCATTTTTCTGGTGTCAGATTCCTTGACTTAGGAGAGAGCTATAGAAGCTTAATTCGTTACTATACCTTAAAGATGCTCCACGATGTGGAAATGGTGCGAGAGCAGGGAATTGAGCGAGTGTTAAGCGATGTTCTTAACTTGCCGTCCAAGGAAAGAAATGATGCCCTTAATATCCTTCTGCAGAAAGGATTGATTACTGAGGAGCATAAGGCCAATCTTGTTCGATCCCAGTAATCCAATATAACTGCGGCAAACTATACTCACAAGGTTTTGTAAAGAGCCTAAAGATTTTCATAATTTTCTGCAATTATGATTTCAACTTCCTTGACCAACTCGGTCACCATCTCACTTGCCTTACCCTGAAGGAAGATGTCTGTCAAATAATTGGTGAGTACGGTTGGTTCCAGATTAACTTCAATGATAGTTGCTCCAGCCCTCTTGGCCGTCTCAGGAATGGTATTTGCGGGAGCCACCTCTCCCGAGGTGCCCAATACCAGTAGGGCTTTGCAGGTTGAGGCCAGTTCGAAAGACTCCTGCAGGGCCCTTAGTGGAATTGGCTCTCCAAAGAACACCACATCTGGTTTGAGGACTTTGCCGCAGCTACACTTAGGAGGTAATTGCCCGCCCAGTTCATCTGAGTTGTATCTCTGGTCACACCAAAGACAGGAGAGTGTTTTGGCGTTACCGTGATATTCGATGACTCGGGTGGCGCCACCTTCCTGGTGCAAGTAGTCTACATTTTGGGTGATGATGGTATGGAGCAATCCCAGCTCCTGGAGTCTGCCCAGTCCCCGGTGTGCTGGATTGGGACGGGCACTGTCGAGAAGATGAGAAACCTCTCTAAGCATCTGCCACACCTTTTCCGGATTCGCCTTAAACGCTCCTATGCTGCCGTACTCTATGGGATTGAACCGCTCCCAAAGTCCACCGGAGCTGCGAAAATCGGGAATCCCAGATTCGACGGAAATACCTGCTCCGGTGAGGGCTATGGTAATGCTGGATTGGCAAATTGTTCGGGCAGCCTTCTTGATTCTTTCTTCCATTGCCTCCTCCAAAACCTGGAACCCACTGATCCAAGCGAACTAGGAAACTTCGAAGGGCAAGCTGGGTGCATGTAATTAATGCTCCGTAGCTAGTTTAGACTGGAGGTGCTCTAGTTAGTCAAGCCTAAAATCTTTTGCTTGCGAAATGTTCCAGGCTCCGGTAGGTTACCATGGATTGCAGCATAGAGCATCGGGCATAGGGCATGGAGTTTAAAGGTTTCAGTGTTCAGGTTTCAGGTTTCGGCTTTTGTGCTTTTCCTCCCTGAAACCTGAAACCCGACACCTGACACCTGGTGCGTGAATACTGAGATTTGCTGCTTGGAGTTTGGGATTTAATATTAGAAAGGGAGTGGAAATTTGCGCCCATTTTTAGAAAACTGTTTGACTTCTGCTCTTGTAGCCGCCAAAAAGGCTGGGGATGAAATACTCGAGGTCTATCACGGTAAGATTGACGTCACCTACAAAGAAGATAATTCACCCCTGACGCTCGCTGATGAAAGAGCTCACCGAACTATTGTAAAAAATTTACCTTCAGTTTCCACCAAAGATATTCCAATCCTGAGTGAGGAAGGAAAAGACATTCCCTACGAAAGAAGGGCGGAGTGGGAGTATCTCTGGCTGGTCGATCCGTTGGATGGGACCAAAGAATTTGTGAAACGTAGGGATGAGTTTACCGTAAATATAGCGCTTATTGAGAAAAGCAGACCGGTAGCAGGAGTTGTTTTCCTCCCGGCGGCTGGCTCCTTGTACTTCGCTGCTGAGGGATTTGGCGCGTACAAAGTCGATAACGTAAAGACGGTTGGCCAGCTATTGGATGATGCTGGAAATTCTGCCGGAAATTCCATGCACCTAAGGGCTCTGGTGGATAGGGCTGTGAAATTACCCCTCCCTCAGGCAGCAGGGAGAAGCTCAAGCCAGATTAATTTAGTTGGCAGTCGATCCCATGGCATAGAAGCCTTGTCTGATTTTGTGGAGAAGATGAAAGAGAATTACGACACTGTGGGTTTCGTTCCAGCTGGCAGCGCCCTCAAATTTTGCCTTGTGGCAGAGGGCAAGGCAGACCTGTACCCGAGATTTGGACCAACTATGGAGTGGGATACTGCGGCGGGCCATTGTGTGGTGGAACAGAGTGGCGGAGCAGTTGTACGAATGAGCGAGAAAACCCCCCTTGACTACAACAAGAGGGACCTGCTTAATCCTCATTTCATCTGTGTTGGAAAAGACTTTAGAGAAGTTAGCTTACCTCTCTAGCCCCTGATTATTGCCCGGCAATGGTTTTTGGGAGTAGATGAATCTATGCGGCTGAAAATAAGATCATCTTTGGCGTTGTTAATGGTAGCTCTCATGGCCCTCAGCTGTGGAGGAGGTAGGCAAGGAAAGAGTTGGGGAGATAGACCAAAAAGTGGACCTGTCGTGCTACCAGACAGCATCTCTGCCAGCTTGCTTCCTACCCTTGCGGTGGGTTTGGAATCCTGCTACGTCTTTTTGCAGCCTGATGGGGACTCGCCTTTTTTTGGGCCTTTGAATGGGGGAGAACTGGTAAAGAGAGTTGATGGCACAAGACTCTGGACCTTGATCTGGATTCCCAGGCTAAGGATTTCTGGTTGGGTACGAAAGAATCAGGTCTATCGTGTCAGCAGCAAGACCCCAGAAGAGGATGCTGTGCCCACGGAATATCTCACCGTTCTCAATATCTTAAAGACAAGGGTAAACATTAGAAAAGGACCCTCCACCAGGACCAAAATTATCTTCAAGGCCAAACAGCGTCAGGCGTTCGTAATGCTGGATGAAAAGAGGGGATGGTACCAGGTATGGGTACCCCCCCTAAAGCAGAAGGGGTGGGTGGCCGGAAACATAGCGGTTAAGCAGCGCAAGAAATAGATTAGGTCACCAGTGTTTCAGCTGTCTCGGCAGTTCTTTGGACAATTTCGGTAGCTGTGGCCTTATCCCGCTTGACGATGCCCTCTCCCGCCTTGATCTTGATGCGGGTTACGATGGGGGTGATTTTTTTCAATTCTATTACAACTTCTAAATCCTCTGCCTTGGCATAGATTTTTTCACCGTCCTCTACTTCTCGCACCTTCTCAACATCGATTACCATTTTGCATAAAGTAACTAGTAGGGCTTTTTTAACCCGATCATAGTCGTAACAAACAGTCTTGGAGACAGGTTCTGAGGCAAGGTAATCTGCCCCACCCACAACCCCAGATCCCAAGGTGCTTAAAGCTCCTACTGCCGCGGCACATCCACTTAGGGTCAAAATAAGAAAGAGGCCCATAATTATGGGCCTGACTGGCCTGTTCTTGTTATTTTTCATAGACAGCTTTTGCTTCTAAAGGGCAAGTTTATCTTTTCCAGTTTCAAGCTCCCAGAAAGATTCTGAGTGCAAGACAGCTTACCCTTCAAATATATTTTCTAACCGTTCGAGGTCATTGACCACCCGCCAAGTACCACCGCCAGACTCAACCCGGCTTCTCCAGTCTTCGACCCTTTTGTAGTATTCCCGGGGGTCAACATTATCGCTGCGCAGTTTTGTCACGTTGAGGGCAATGACATTGCAACCATCTACCTGTATGGGGAAGTCGCGGACATGGCCTTTGACCAGGTCTTCTTTGAGATCCGAGAAGATAAGTATGTATTTTCGACCAGCTCCTGCTTCGTTGAGGAATTCCACTGATTGCAGTACCCCGCCAGTGATATCCGTGTAAGCACTGCCTCTGGCAGTTTGGACGAAATCATCTATTTTCTGTTTAAACAGACGTTTCTGTTGGTTGGCCACCGATGGGCGTTTGTCAAAGGTCATCTTTGCTACAATGTCCTTTTCACTGAAGCTGCCACTGTCGATACGTGCCACCGCCAAGCTGTCTCCAGGCTGCAATGTCCCTAAGAGGTAGTTGATAATTGCCTCAGCACGCTTGAGTTCCTTCTTGTAAGTGCCAGAGGTGTCCAGGAGCATGTAAACTCCCCTGGAGTAACTTGTCGTATCAGGACAGCCCCACAGCAATGCTGAAAGAATTAGGACTAAGGTCAGATATTTCTTCATCTCGATGCCTCCTCCTCTACGATAATCTCCGGTTGATGCTGTCTTTTATCCCTGATGAGATTTTCCACCCACAACGGCGGAAAGATGAACAGATCGTAGATATTCACCAGCAATTCACCCATGTAACGGCTGATATTTCCGAGCAGACGGAAGAAAAAGGAAAGCCACCGCAAGACAGCTGTGCCAGCAACGCCTAATACTGTGCGTGAAGAATGAACAAAGGACTCGAGGGGTATGGCAACGAATGTGAGGGCAAAAGGCAAAACAAAGCCCATTACCATCTGTCCAACTGTGGGAATCCAACTGTTCACTGCAACGCCGGTTGCCTCAACCGCGGCAAGTGATTGCCTCAGGGCCTGCATATCAGCGGCGATCTGATCCCGCATGAACGCCAAAGCCGCTTCAACGCTGGCCAGGACAAGGAGAATGCTAAAAGTGATCCAAATCATGCGGGTACGCATCTTGTCATCCATTTGCCCTATGATGGGAAACAATCTAGTGATGCGGAGTGATTCCATCAAATAGAGGCCCATGGCGACCTCGACCAGAATAATGACCATAGCTGCGACATTGGCGGTCTTGAAGTGGCCGATGTAACTACCGCCTCCCACCATCTCCGACATGGGAAGGGCAATGAGGTTGAAATTAATTACCGCGCCCCCTATGGCGATAAGGAGAACAAAACCGGAGATAAAGAACTGAGTGAGCGATGAAGCAGTTAGCATCCGTGCCGACTTGTCAGTCTGCTCCCGAATCTCCTCATACTCAGTCATGCGGTTGTCAATCACATTGGCTCGTTCATGAAGTCCGGTTATGGTCTTCCCGACTTGCTCAAGGGTCTGGGCCATCCGGCGCCAATAGGGCATCATTTTCTTCAAGAGATTGTGGCGCTCAGCCACAGACTTGCGGTACTCTGCCATGGTGTTCTTGTACTGGCTAACTGAGGTCTTGTGTATTTCGTTTAGAATATTGGCAACCGTTCCATCACCCTGAGAAGGAAGATTGGCAACTGCCTCCATAGCATTTATCCATGCCGGGGGAGGTGGTGGTGTTTCGGAACTATCTTTGTAGTCCTCGTCTATTTTGGTGGTTTGGTCCGACAAAGCTCGGTGCAGGGTGGGATAACCACTGAGGTCTCTCTTTACCACGGAATTGACCCGGTGAAACTCCCGCTCAATCAAACGCTCTACTGATTCGACCCCGGCATTGAGCAATACTTCCTTGTTGCGCTGCACCAGCTTTTCTTCCGCCAACATAACGGATCGAGCCATCAAGCGGAAGGCATTGTGAAAAACCCGAGCCAGTGAGTGTATTGCCCTGTGCGCTGGCGTTCGCGCCAGATAGAGCAAAACCACCATGACCACAATCCATATGAGCATGGACATGACTGGGGATCCCGGCCAAATTATGAGTAATTTCGTCAAGGACATTGGAACCTCCTCCTTTTCTATTGGTCCTTTTGCCTTATCAGCAGACCGATGGTTCCACCTCTAGTGGGGTAAAAGTCACTAAAATTACACCAGGGGCCCGATAATGTGCTGTGTCTTTTTTTGTACTTAGCCATACACAATTAGACTAGACTTCATCCGGTTTCAGACAGGCCCCAGCAAAGGCTTTATTCGCTTGTTTTTGGCGCCTTTAGATCAACTTTGTTGTTCGCATCCTGGCAGGGGAAACTGTTTCTAATTCTTCAAGTTACTCTCCCTCGCCAAAAAAAGATTGTCAGATGAATATTGCAGCAAGATCTGTACCAAAGATATTGCTGTAATTCGGATTTGTCCTTCGGACTCCCACCCTTCGGGCGGGTTCCCGGTTTCGGATTGGGGATTGCGGATATTAGATTTTGGTTAGCAGTTATAATAGGTCGTTGAAATTCACACTGGATTTGTCCTATAAAGGGCCAATCTTTGCAGAACATGTGGAGGAGTTAGGCATGCCTAAGAACATTGTTGTCATCGGTGCTGTTGCCCTCGGACCAAAAGCGGCTTGTCGGTTCAAGAGACTGGAGCCAGATTCCAAGGTGGTCATGGTGGACAAGGATGAAATTATATCTTATGGGGGTTGCGGTATTCCCTATTTTATTTCCGGTGACGTGAGTGATCCTAGTCAACTCCAGGAAACGAGCTTCCATATGCTCCGGGATAAGGCATTCTTTCAGGAAGCAAAAGACATAGAGGTTCTGACCAAAACAGAGGCCTTGAAAATTGATCGACAAGAGAAGCATGTCTTGGTCAAGAATCTAATCACTCAAGAAGAGAGCACCCTGCCCTACGATAAACTGGTGCTTGCCACCGGAAGCCGTCCCAGACTATTGGATACACCGGGGATCGATTTAGACGGGGTCTTCGCTGTGAGCAATATGAATTCAGCCGTGGTGATAAAGGAAAGAATTTCCTCCGGTCAGGTGGATAAAGCACTCATCATTGGTGGAGGGTTCATTGGTCTGGAGATGGCAGAGGCCTTGACCGATATGTGGGGGATTGAAACTACGGTAGTGGAAATAACCGACCAACTTCTCCCCGGTTTAATCAGTCGCAACCTGGCTCAGATTGTCAAACATCACATGGAGGAAAAGGAGGTCTCCTTTCTTCTCGAGCACAGGGTCGAGCGCTTGGAGGGCAATGGCAAAGTTGAGCGAGTCATAACCGCCGACAAATCTATTGAAACGGATCTGGTAATTGTGGCTGTGGGGGCTGAAGCAAATTCTGATTTGGCTAGGGCGGCGGGCTTGGACATTTCACCCAGGGGGGCCATAGTGGTAAACAGTAAGATGCAAACCTCCGATCCGGACATATATGCTGGCGGTGACTGTGTGGAAGTGACCAACGTGATAAGCGGCAAGCCGGGTTACTATCCCTTGGGCTCCATGGCTAATCGGCAAGGACGCATAATAGGTACCAATTTGGCAGGGGGCAAAGCAGAATTTCCGGGTGCTGTGGGAAGTTTTGTTGTCAAAATATTCGACCTTTCCGTTGCGGCGGCGGGCTTGAGTATTGACGTGGCACGACGAGAAGGTTTCGACGCCATAAGCTGTCTGGTGATTCAGTTCGATCGAGCCCATTTTTATCCGGAGAAAGATTTGTTGACCTTGGAGCTGGTAGTAGAGAAATCTACCGGAAGGGTTTTGGGAATTCAGGGCGTAGGTCCAATGGGTGAGGGTACGGTTGGCCGGATAAACGCGGTGGCGTCAATTCTCAAGTACAAACCCACAGCAGAAGATATCGGTAATTTGGAGTTGGCTTATTCTCCTCCATTTTCTGCGGCAATGGATATTGTTAATGCCCTTGGAAACACGGCGGAGAACATTCTGGCCGGAAAGAACAGGGTTGTTGATGTAGACGAATTCGATGAACTCTGGAAGCAGAGAGAAAGTGGCGATGTGGTCTTTCTGGATTGCAGGGGTTGGGGTAATGCCGAGCCTTTTGTAAATAAATATCCCCAACACTGGAAGAGCCTTCCTCAGGACGAGCTTAGGGCGAGGATGGGGGAAGTGCCCCGTGATAAAAAGCTGGTACTGATATGCAACACCGGCGTGCGTTCATATGAGGCTCAGGTGACCCTTGACGAGATGGGCATAAAGGACACCTGTAACCTCCAAGGGGGAGTGGCTTGCCTGAAGAAATGGGGACTTGATATTTAGTCAGCGGGCAGCTAGCAGCAAGCAGCCGGCAGGGTAGACTAGGCACTAGGGACTAAGAACTAGGCACCAAGTAAAACAAGGCGGAGCTTGCTAGACAAGGCCGAAACCGCTCCAAGTTGGATATGAGATGTGCGATGTGAGATCTGAGATGTGGGATACTAAAATCAAATCTCACATCCCATATCGCACATCTCACATCTGATTCTCAGAATTAGCGACTTGTGAAAGGAAAAATAGTTGTTTCGTCGGCAGAAGGACTTCGTTATTAAGCGCCTCCAATCGGGAGGAATAATAACAAACTACTACTGCACCTCAGCCTGTGGCCACTGTCTCTATTATTGTAGTCCTCGCTGGAAAAAGGAATACATGAGCAGGGACATCCTGCGGTTGATCCTGAAAAAAATCAAAAACTTTGGCTGTCATTCTGTTCACATTGGTGGAGGTGAACCATTTCTCAACTTGGATGGCCTAGCAATGGTTGTGGAGGTGGTTCGCTCCATGTCAGTCAATATTGAATATGTAGAAACCAACTCATCCTGGTATAAAGGAAGAGAATCTGCGCTAGAGGTTCTGTCCACCCTCAGAGAGAAAGGCCTTTCCACCCTGCTCATATCCATGAGTCCTTTTCACAACGAGCACGTGCCTTTTTACAAAGTAAAAGGCGTTATTGAAGCCTGCAAAGAGGCCAATATAGACGTTTTCCCTTGGATCTCTCAATTCTACCCGGAGATAGATGCTTTTGACGACCGAACTACTCACGCCTTATCTGTCTATGAAAGCAAGTATGGTGAAAACTACCTTGCAAAGATTCCCTCGAGGTACTGGATCCATTTCGGCGGAAGGGCCCTTAAGACCTTTGCCACATTCTATAGCACTAAAGACTATAGAGACATTGTCTCAGTGAATAAGGGGGGATGCAGCGAACTGCTGGATGTGAGTCACTTTCACATCGATTTGTTCGGCAATTATATTCCTGGGCTTTGCTCTGGCCTGGCTATTCGGTACGAAGATCTGGGAGAAAAGCTGGACCGAAAACAATATCCTTTCCTGGCCACCCTTTACCATCTTGGTATCGAGGGTTTTTTGGATCTGGCAAAGAGCGATTACGGCTTCAAGCCCTCACGAGAATACCTGTCCAAATGTGATCTCTGCTTTGACATCAGATACTATATCACCATGGAAATGGGTGTGAATTCTAAAGAACTGCAACCCAGGGGTTATTACGAAAACAGTTAGATTTTTCCCCTTGCCCACTTACCTCCTCTTCAGAGCCTCTATCTTTGAAAAGATAGTCTCATGGGTAAATAGCAGGGTTTTTTCCTAAGTCACAGGAGACTCACTCATCTTTCTCCTTTTTCTCGGGGCTGACTATGGAGAACTTCTCATCTCCAGGGAAAGGTTGTCCCTGAACGAAAGGATTAATGTGCCAATTGCCCCGGTGGTAGAGCCAAGTTCTCCCCGTTTTTGTGTCTACCAAAAGAACGCCCCCCTCTGTATTAAATGCTTGAAATCTTCCAATTTCGTCAAGTTTTACCACAGGATTTACGAGTTTTACTTGATCTTCTTTGGCTTGGGCTACGTGGGCAAACACCAGAACCATTGCGGCAATCAATCCCAGTAAAATCCAGTAGTTTTTTTTCTTCATCTCTTCCTCCTTTGTAACTGATTACCTTGAGGTTTATGAGGGCGTCTCTAGCGGCAGAGCCTGGTTATCTTTTACCAGAATTTATTACTTTCTTCCTAATCATTTTCTTTTTTATGTTTTTCATTTCAAGGAATTTAAGCCATCTTGAGTATTTTTTCTGCGATATCTGAAGCTCTAGGAAAAAATGGCCTTCTTGGGAGTCCATTTTTGGCCCTTTGACCAACTCGATCTCCGGATTTGGCCAGATTTAGCTATTTGGCAAGGTTAACCGAGAGTTAGTTTTACAATTAAACAATTGATTTTATTAGTTTAAACGTGTTTTTAGAGCTATTGGCATCTTTCCTGCCTATATAATAAGCCAGTCTCCAAAACTCCTTTTCTTGCTCAACTCTTTATGGCCCTTGCCCCCATCAGAATCGGGCGCGATAACTGGTGGGGGCTTCCTTTTTTACTACCCTTCTCCCCATGCCTTGCGACTGCGCTCTATCTTTTTCCGCATCTTAAAATCCCTCCAGTCGGGGGAGAGAAAAGGGCTTATAGGACAGGCTCTTGGCGAAAAGTGTAGGAGATGTCATTTAATAGCCCTGGCAGCATCGTGCTATACTCCCATCTGAGATGAACAGTCCAGTGCATTTTTGTTTCCTCAATTTGCCATTTTCGAGACCAGATCAAAAGGTAACATTCCGTTGAATGGGAGAATAAAAGCATTAGAGCATAAGAGAATCAGATTACCATTTACTCTTTTTTCCCCTATGCTCTATGCTCCATGCTCTATGCTCTCTAAGCAAAGGAGAAACCATGACCTACTTCACCAACAAAGTGACCTTGATCACTGGTGGCGCCTGTGGTTTGGGGCGGCTGGTTGCTCACAAGGTAGCTGCAAGGGGAAGTCACGTTGTCATCTGGGATATCGCCGCTGAAAGCTTGGCCAACACTGCCAGAGAACTCTATGGAGTTGGCTATAAGGTGACGACTTATCACTGTGATGTGTCTGACCGTGATATGGTCTATGGTCTTGCAGAAAAAGTAAAAAAAGATGTTGGCAAAGTGGATATTTTAATTAATAACGCCGGGGTTGTCTGTGGAAGACCTTTCCTGGAGTGCAGTGACGAAGAATTAGAAAGAACTTTGGGGGTCAATTTGCTGGCCCACTTCTGGACAGTCAAGGCGTTCCTACCTGATATGGTCAGGACAAATAGCGGACACATTGTCACTGTTGCTTCCGCCGGAGGTATTGTGGGCAGTTCAGGGTTGGTTGCTTATGCTGCCAGCAAGTTTGCCGATTTCGGCTTCGATGAGGCCTTGAGAGCTGAGTTGAAAAAGCAAAGACTAAAAATTTACACTACCGTGGTCTGTCCATATTTTATTAGGGGCGAAATGTTTGCAGGTGCAAAGACACGATTTTCTTTTTTATTGCCTATTTTGGATGCTGAGAAGGTGAGCGAGCGTATAGTTAAAGCCATTGCTCTAAGAAAACAACGGGTGATAATGCCGCCTCTGGTCTATGCTACCTGGCCCCTTAGACTGCTCCCTGTGTCCATATTTGATAAGGTGGCTACTTTTTTGGGGATCAACGACGCCATGGACGAATTCCAGGGCCGTCGGCCCTGAAGAAGCACTAGGCATTAGGGACTAAGCACTAAGCACCCGAGGACTTTAAATTAATCCTGTTTCCTTTGATGCCCAGTGCATACTGCTTAGTGCCTAGTAATCGGTGGGAGCGGCTTTTGGCCGCGATTTATCGTGATTCGACAAAAGGATTTAATCTATGACTGACCAACTATCGAAGCAAAAGGTTGAGCACACCGTTTGTCGCAATCCTGCCACAGGTGAGATCTTGGGATATTCTTCCTTGACCGACCTTAAAGAGCTTGAACAAATCATTTCCAGGGCCAAAATTGCGCAGAAATCATGGTCAAGACTGAAAGTCAGAGAGCGAGCTAGACATATGCTCCGGGTTCGGGATTATCTGGCGCAGCATGCCGAAAAAATCTCAGAGGTTATCTCCAATGACAACGGCAAAACCCGCTTGGATGCTTTGGCAACAGAGGTTCTACCTGCCGCAATGGCAGTTGACTATTACGCCAAGCAGGCTAGGAAGTTTTTGAAGACTAGATACATCTGCCCGGGAAATGTCCTGCTTTTATACAAGGTCTCAAAAATAGTACGAATGCCCTACGGGGTTATCGGGGTGATTTCGCCTTGGAACTATCCCTTTTCCATACCTTTTTCGGAGATAGTAAAGGCACTTCTTGCCGGAAATGCTGTGGTTGTTAAAACTGCTTCAGAAACTCAATGGGTTGGTCGGATTTTGGAAGAATGTTTCTTGGCAGCGGAACTACCCAAGGGAATTTTTAACTTTGTCAACATCCCCGGCCGATTTGCCGGAAGTGCTTTTCTCAAAAACGGAATTGATAAGCTCTTTTTCACAGGCTCTTTGGCAGTGGGTAAGCAACTCATGACTGAAGCTGGCGAGACCTTAACTCCACTTGTCCTCGAGCTCGGTGGCAACGATGCCATGCTCGTCTGTGAGGATGCTGATTTGTTCCGGGCATCCTCAGGAGCTGCATGGGCGGGGTTCCAAAACAGCGGTCAATCCTGTGGCGGGGTTGAGCGTGTGTATGTCCATGAACAAGTCTACGATTCATTTCTTCAACTACTCAAGAGGAAAACAGAGTCTTTACGGGTGGGCTTTGGCGACAATTTCGAGATGGACATTGGAGCCATGACCACTGAACGCCAGGTTTCCAAAGTCAAGAGCCATCTTCGAGATGCATTGGCCAAAGGAGCTCTGGTTTACGCCCGTTCCGCTGAACCGGCGGGTAAAGAGTCAGGCAACATTGTTCCAGCCATGGTTTTAACTGGAGTCAACCACGACATGTTAATCATGAAGGAGGAGACCTTTGGCCCCCTTTTGGGAGTAATGAAGGTCAAAGATATGGATGAAGCCGTTGCCCTCGCCAATGACTCTCACCTTGGTCTTACCGGTTCAGTATGGTCGAGAAATAGAAGACGGGCTGAGAAACTGGGCAGGCAAATTCAGGCAGGAGTGGTTACGATTAACGATCATTTAGTCAGCCATGGTCTGGCCGAAACTCCCTGGGGTGGGGTAAAACAATCAGGAATCGGCCGCAGCCACGGCGCCATTGGATTTGATGAGATGACCCAACCCCAGGTGATAGTCCATGATTTGCTTCCTTTGGCAAGACAAAATATCTGGTGGCATCCCCACGGAAAGAAGATATATGAAGGGCTTGTGGGCGCTATCAGATTTCTTTACAGCAGGTCCATTGGGCAAAGGGTTAGAGGTTTCTACCATTTGCTCAAAATCCTACCAAGATACTTTTCGACACGAAGTTAGAGACAGGAGGAGAGTTGCATGGCGGGTAAAGTGGTGAGGAGTTCCTGTCGTGCTTGCCACGGCGGTTGCGGAGTACTTGTCAGAGTTGAACAAAACAAGGTAACCAGTATAAAGGGCGACCCGGATTGCCCGGTGAACAGAGGGTGGTTGTGCATTAAAGGAAAAAGGTACCACACAATCACCCATCATCCCGAGCGCTTAACTGATCCTTTACTAAAAGGAAACGGTTCCTGGAAAAAGATATCCTGGGCAGAGGCTTATGAAAAAATAACTGATCGGTTTCTGCAAATAAAGGAACAACTCGGCCCCGAATCTCTTGTAGTAGGTTACGGTACCGGTCGGGACAATGAATCCTTTATCTACCGTTTTGCTAACACCTTTGGCACTCCAAACGTGCTCACCGCTGGCCACATGTGTTATGGGCCGCGGATTGCCACTGGAATAACCCTCTGTGGGAACCTGCCAGTGGTAGATTACGAGAGCGGACCAGCCTGTGTTATCGTCTGGGGAGCCAACCCCCTCGTTTCCCATCCTGACGAATACAAGGGACTTTACCTCGCTCAAGCAATGAAAGGTGGTGCAAAGATTATCTGTGTTGACCCGCGACGCTCCACGGTGGCCAAACAGGCTCACCACTGGCTTCGAATCAGGCCCGGAACAGATGGGGCTCTGGCCTGGGGAATGGTAAATATTATAATTGACCAGGGGTTATTCGACCAAGAGTTCGTGGAGAACTTTGTCCATGGCTGGGAGGAGTTTTGTCAGAGGGCCAAACAATATCCCCTCTCCTGGGCGGCAGGCAAGACCGGGCTGAGGGAGGAGGAGATCCAGTCGGCTGCTGAGACCTTCGCTGCCACCAAGCCGGCAGGCATACACTGGGGTGTGGCTTTAGAGCAGTCCAAGAACTGTGTGAACACAATAAGCTTGTTGATTTACTTAATGGCCATGACCGGGAACCTTGATCGACCAGGGGGCAGCGTTTTCTATCCAAATCCACCAGTGATAAACGCCTCTCAGCTAGGGGCTCACCGAATCTTGCCGCAGGAGGCCCGTAAGAAGCGGTTGGGTGGGAACATGTTTCGCCTGGCGGATCGCATCGGCGTGATCAACCCGAAGGGTGTTTGGGATGCCATACTGGATGAAAAACCTTACCCAGTTAAAGGTTTGTATCTTATTAGTACCAATCCAGTTATCTCCCGGGCCAACTCCAGAGAGGTCAAGGCAGCCCTGGAAAAGGTGGACTTTCTGGTGGTGCAGGACTTTTTCCTCACACCTACTGCCCGAGAGGCGGATATAGTGCTCCCTGCCTCTACCTGGCTGGAACACGACTATGTAGCTGAGCTGTGGAAGCGCCACGGCTGGGTTGTAGCCCGTCAAAAGGCAGTGCAAGTGGGCCAGGCCCGTTCAGATTACGATATTCTCAACGAACTTGGTAAGCGGTGCTCAGCTGCCGAACACTGGTGGTCCACAGTAAAGGATGCTCTCAATTACATACTATCCCCTTCCGGCTTGAACTGGGAGGAGTTCTGCCAGCGGGGCTATTTACAGGGCGAGCGGATTTTTTTTAAGTATTTGAAAGAGGGCTTTAGCACGCCAACGGGCAAGGTGGAATTCTACTCCACCACCATGAAGAAATTGGGCTATGATCCCCTGCCGGGCTTTTTCGATCCGCCGGAAAGTCCCTGGAGTCCTCCGGAGCTCTTGGCAGAGTACCCCTTTCAGCTCATAACTGGTGCGCGCATACCATTTTTTTTCCACACGGAGAACAGGGTACCCGGACCGCTGCGTAATAAACGTCCCGATCCTTTGGTGGAAATTCATCCAAAGGTAGCTAGGAAAAAGGGAATCGCTGAGGGAGACTGGATCGAGATCAGCTCACCCCGTGGCACTGTGGTGCAAAAGGCAGTTCTCACGAACCGGGTTCCAGAAAACGTAATTGCGGCGGATCATGGGTGGTGGTTTCCCGAAAAATATGATGATCTGGGCTGGGACCGCTCCAACGTGAACCTTCTAACGGACAACGGTTATGGGGGCTGTGATCCAGCCATGGGTGCTACAAATCTTCGTGTTCTCCTGTGCAATGTGAGAAAGGCAAGCGACCACAGTTGAAGAAGCTTGGCAAGGGCACACTAAAAATAAAATCGGGCTCCGACAACCCCTTCCATATCGAATTCTGTGTCTGGAGACACGTTGAATATGGGGACTATTTCTGCAAATACGTCGAAAGGAACGCTCTTAAATAGATGTTCCACTCCCAGAGGAAAGCGAAAACCAGCCTTGTTGTCTTTGTTATCTCGAAAAACAGCCCTGGAGCCGACGCCTAGATATATTGGCGTTTCTCCAGAGCCAGCATCGATCAAAGAATAAATGTGATAGAGGTAATCGGCATAGATGTGGAAGTCGTGATCACTGTCTGGCGACCACCCAAAGCCCACGTCGAGAGCATTATACTTATCGATAAAATATTTGCCATTTACACCCGTTGGCACACCCACGGTAACTCCCAGGCCGAATTGTTCCTCTGCCATTGCAGTTCCGGAAAGTAAAAGAACCGTTATAATCACGAGCGCGAAACCTTTTAGAGTCTTGATCATCTTACCGCTCCTTTTCTTGGATTCGGATTTGATGCTCAAAGAGAGAAATGGACCAGAATTGGTACAAACATTTCTCCACTATTAAAAGATATCAGGCTGGATATCTTTGCCATAGTCTACTCCGGGCATGCCAAAGCCGTGATGTCTGAGAAATTCTTCCCGAAATCCATCAATGTCTGAAAGCATGCTAACGTTTTCCGTTGTCACTATTTCCCACAGCCTGGCTACTTCCTCCTGGACATCCTCACGCATTTCCCAATCGTCTAGACGTATTCTGCCCTTGTGGTCGGTCCTAACCGCTCCACCGGTAAAGAGGTAATCGTGATAAAGTCTGTACATTTGGTGTATACATCCCTCATGCAGTTTCTTCGCCTTCATTACCTTATACAGGAGAGATATGTAGAGGGGAACCGCCGGTATCACTGCGCTTGCTCTTGTTACCAGGGCCTTGTTTACACTGATAATGGACCTACCTCCTAGGGGTGTGAGAAGCTTGTTGATCTCGGCTGCACTCTCCTCCAAATGGGTCTTCGCCCTGCCGATTGTGCCGTGGCGATAAATGGCATTGGTAAAAGTAGGCCCGATATAGGAAAAGGCTACTGTTATAAAATTTTCCGCCAGCAGAGCGTCCTTTTGAAGGGTTTTTACCCATAACCCCCAATCCTCACCCCCCATGACCTTAACTGTGTGGGCAATTTCTTCTTCCGTTGCTGCCTCGGCCGTAGTCTCCCTAACTTCTCCGGAAAGAAAATCAACCGTCTTGGAGGTGTACTTTTCGCCAATGGGCTTGATGACTGAGGAATAGATCTCCCCGGTTTCGGCATCTATTCTTCTAGGTGCAGCTATACTATAGATCATTAAATCAACCGCTCCTAGATGTTCTTTAATAATGTCTGATACCTCAGACTTGACTTGCTTTGAAAAAGCATCTCCATTAATGTTCCAAGCTTTGCGGCCTTCCTGTTCTGCTTCTTTCTTGAAAGATTCAATGTTATACCATCCAGCGGTGCCGGTTCTGGATTCTGTTCCAGGCCTTTCGTAGCCAACGCCAATGGTGGAAGCCCCTGAACTGATAGTTGAAACTATGCGAGCAGCAAGGCCATAGCCGTTTGAAGCGCCAATCACAAGGACCCTTTTGGGGCCTTTGATTCTATCCTGAGCCTTGATGTAATTTATCTGAGCCTTCACCTGGGCAGCACAACCCAAAGGGTGTGCATTGAGGCAAATGTTGTTTCTTATTTTCGGCACTATGATCATGGCTCTGGTCTTTTTTGGCTCGTCTATACTAATAACTGCTCTGCCCTTTTCATCAGTCTTCCAATAGCCATCCCTTGGGGACATCTCCTTTCGGCCAGGGAATAGTCGAAGCTCCCAATCCGAGCACGAACTTGAGATGAGAGCTGTCCATAAAGGGACCGGGCGCGATGGCGATCTCCATAGCTGTCGTAGTACATCAGATATCTCATCACCTTGGCCACCGGGATTGCACCACCCAGGGCAGTCTCGCAAATGTTGCTGCAGCCCGCACAGTAATTGGAAGCAGTCTCCCTGGCGTACTGGTCCAGGAGGCGCCAATCACCGGCCGAGAGCTTTGTTTTGTCCATGGCGGCGGCAACGTTGGACATAAGAATGGTAATGTTGGGCATTTGGGAACAGATGGAGGCTATGTTCGGATTTGTCCAAACTGCCTTGAGCTTTGCCTGGGCATCGGTAAATCCCTTTGCAATGAAAGTGTCCACTAGTTTGGCGGCACTGGAAGAGCCAAAGGACCAACCTCCCTGGGTTTTCCTTGCCGTTAAGCCGATGCCGGCCTCTTTGCAGGCGGCAACAGCCTCCTTCATCTCCGTCTTTTGCATGATTCTATAGTTATAAGTCATCATTATGCCCTCTATCCAGCCCAGTTTGGCTGCTTCGAGCATGCATTCTTCCATGTTGCTGTGGCTGCTGAATCCGAAAAATTTGATTTTCCCTTCTGCCTTGGCTTTTTGCGCCCAGGCTTTGATACTTTTGTTGAGCTCATCGATGCCGCTTATGCCATGGACGAAGTAAAGATCGATGTAATCGGTCTTCATTCTCTCCAGTGAACGATCCAGTAGGCGAGTCATACCACTCGGATCCCTTGAATCCGACTTGCTTACCAAAAAAACCTTGTTCCGGGCTTCAGGGTACTTGGCGAGAAAACTGCCTATTCCCCTCTCGCTTCTGCCTCCCTCGTAACAGTCAGCCGTATCCCAATAGGTAACGCCCCATTTCAGGGCCTGTCTTAGAACGAGCTGATTTGAGGGAATATCGAACATACCACCCAGTCCAAGTATCGATACTTGGGCCCCTGTTTTGCCAAAAGGCCGAGTTGGGACCAAAGCGAGTTCCGAACCAGAGGTTCCACTTATCTTGCCAATAGTCTCTTTCACGCTGAGCATGGAGCCTGCAGTGGCTGCGCCAGCCGTTCTAAGAAAGTCTCTACGCGAGAACCCACTTTGTTTCTTAGACATCTGTTTTTTCTCCTGTCGATTCACTAGGGACTAGGCACTAAGCACTATGCACTGCAATGAGTTGGTGGTGCCTAGTGCCTACTGACCAGTGCCCAGTGCTTAGTTTTATCCCTTAGTGGCAGCTGACTTATGTCTTCTGCCCTCTGAGGTCTGACCCCTGACCTCCGTCCTAAGTACTTCGCGGCAAGAGCATTGACCTGCCTGGGCTCCTAGATTCATTCTCCGCCGTGACCCTTATGGCCCGCCTGCCGCTCACCGGGCATTCGTGTTCGCAAATACCGCAACCAATACAGAGCTTTGGATCCACGTAAGGTTGCTGCAGTCTCACCTGAATTGAGATGGGACTATCAAGATCTGGTGCAGAATTGGGCGCAATATTACCAGTAAGGGTTATACTATTTTTGCTGTTCTCCAATATTCGCCAACGATGTTCTCTGCCGTTGCGGGTGGTCATGACATAGTAATCCCCTGTAGCCACTTCTCCCGACTCCAGGCTGCTGTCCATAAGCTCGAGCCGCTGTCCGGCAATTTTAGCCAGACGAAACTTACCCCCTCTCACAGTGCTGAAATACTCTCGGGTGAAGATGGCTTTTGGGCTCACAGGGCAATTTTCCTGGCAGACAATACACGGCCTGTCCATGGCCCAGGGCAGACAGCGGCCTCTGTCTACAAACGCTGTGCCCAATCTAATTGGACCGGCCTGGATAAATTTACCTCTTCCGAGTTTCTCCTCCAGACTTATAGGGCGGATTGCGGCGGTGGGGCAGATGTGGGAGCAGGCGACACAATTAAGCTGGCAGCCACTGGTGCCGATGCGAAAATTGAGGACGGGGCTCCACAATCCTTCCAGTCCGCTTTCCAGGCTGGCGGGATGAATTATGTTGGTTGGACAAATTCGCATGCACTGGCCGCATTTAAGACAGCGACTGAGAAAATCAGGCTCTGCTAAGGCGCCAGGAGGACGAATTACAGAAGGTTGCCAGTTGGGCCCTACCAAGCCTGTCAGACGAACTATAGGTATGGCCACTGCGCCTGAGAGAAAAGAGGCGAGAAATCCCCGCCGGGAGAGATCAGGCAATGCAACTTCGCCGGTTTCAGAGATGGTTGTGCGGTAACCCACGAGGTTGTGTGGACAGTCGTCAAGGCAGTTCATGCATAGGACGCACTCACTTATTCGTATTTTTTCGGCTGGCTGGCAGGCTCCTTCACAATCAGTGTCACAGAGATGGCAGTGGCTGCATTCGCTGCTCGTTTCAACTACACCTATTCTCCAGATCGAAAACGCAGACAAGACGCCCAAAAAGGCTCCCAAGGGGCAGACGAACCTGCAGTAAAAGCGGGGCACCTTGAGGTTCAATAAAACCGCGGTGAGGAAGACAGCACCGATAAACCATGAGTCTGAGTAGTAGCGCTGGATGGGTGAGATCCTCTCTGTAAGAGGCAGCAAGGTCAGATTGATGGATCGATGGATCAATGGGATCGGATCGAGCAAACCTGTCTGCAACGAAGCCACGACCAAAGTGGATGTTGGAAATAGTAAACCTAGCCCCATCCACAGGGCTAGGAGAATGAGCAGAGTTGCCAAGGCTTTTTTGCTATCGGTTACAACTCTGAGCAGGGAAAGCATGGCGAGTCCTGCCAGACAAATTACTGCCGCTATGGAGAACAGCACCGGCTTTTCGGGTACTACTCTGAGAAGATTCGATAGCAGGGAACCTGCAGCCGCTGTAAGTAAAAAGATGAGCAAGTAGTATTTGATCGATTGGCCGGGATGGTATTTGTTGAGGGCTATTTTGGCTGAGATGGCCCTCCTTCGCCTGGCAAGATAACCAATGAAATGATGAATGGTGCCAAAGGGGCATACCCAACTACAGAAGAACCTCCCCAATAATACAGTTAGAATTACAGTGACTAAAGCCCAGAGCAGACCTTTGTAGAGGGAATTGGTGCTGAGCATTGTGGCCACCGCCACCAGAGGATCAAGCTGCAGTAGCCAGTTGACTGGCCAGCCCCTCAGTTGCCACCACTCCACTCCCAAAGTGCTGACTATACATAGCCAGATTAGGAGAAGGAGGAAGAAGGTCTGGCTGATGCGTCTAACGGTTACTATTCGCATTGTTCAGTCGTTGAAGTCGTCCTTACCAGAGGTCGGAAGTCGGATGTCAGAGATCAGCTATTTATTCTGTCCACTGACCTCTGGCATCTGTCCGCAAGCCGTAGCTCAAGGTCGGGCTAGGTGCTATCTATACGAATTGGCCTGAGTGACTCATAGTCTGCAGTCCCAACCCCAGCAGTTTCCGCCTTGGCTATATAGGGTAGTTCGGCGGGTTTTTTCCCCAACAAGGAGGCGCCGAAGGCATCGGCCGCTACCTGATCAGTGCTGACAATCATGGTACCGGTTTCTTTCAAATCACCCAAGGAGCCGCCAGTGGGGCCATTTGTCATCATGGTTGTGGTGCCGTCCAACACCACCAGAGTGGGTTTGACCATGATTGCCAATTCTTTGATGATGTTATGGATGTCCTGATGAAAGATGTTTCGGCTGCCCCCCAAAAGCCCATACCAGTTTTTCATGGTCATGGAAGCGCCACTCCGATGGTGATCCTTCACCGGAGCGATACCTATTACTTTGTTTACCTTTGTGAATGGCTCCCAGAGGATCGGCCAGTTTCTGATCAATAAGGCATCAGAAACCGTTGTGGGCTGAAAAAACCCTGCTTTGGGGAGAAGGACTTTGGCTCCTGCTGATTGAGCTGCCTCTTCAATGCCGGTCAGGGAAAAACAACTTGCGGGATCGTTTATAGGGTTGTCAGTGACTACTACCGCGGAGGCCCCGGCTTTGTAACACAGTCGAGCAATTTCGGCCACCAGTTGCGGGTTTGTTGTGGCAGAAAGGATCGGGGGCGATGCGAAAGCAGCGTTGACTTTTAGTAGCACCCTATCACCTTGTTTGACAAAGGTTTCGATTCCCCCTAAAGCTTCAAGTCCGCGGCTGATTGTCTTTACCCGGTCTAGGCCTGAAACAATACTCATCTTGCCCGTGGGGCTGGACATGGAGAAGTCGGGAAGTGTTACCGTCTCCTCTTGTTCTTGACCTGGGTAAGGACCGGTTCCGTCGTAAAGCCAGTAACTCAAGGTGCAGGCAGCGGTAATGGATAAACCTCCCTTGAGGAGCCGAAGAAGGAAATCCCTTCGACTGGCGGTGCGCTCCATCATGTGATTCACTGTCCGGTCTCCGCCAATTTTTGGTTTAACATTTTGGCGAGCTCTTCCGCCGCCTGCCTGTTTTCCGCCCCGTGGACGCCTGCAAGGATGCTGCCTCTGCTGAAGAACAGTTCAAAGGTGTCCATTATTTCAACAAGCTTTGCTCCAGGGATGTTGAGGTTCGGTTTCAGTTCAGTGCCACCGACTGCCGTTAAGAATGAAGTATAAGATTCCACTAGTCTGGTGGCTTCAGCTTGGCTTTTTCGGCGTGACAGGAATGCTGTCAGTTCTGTATCTCCCACCACATATTGGGCAGTGAAGATTGAATCGAACTGCTCAAAGCCGAAACCATTGGAGGGTATGAGGGAGATGCTTTCTTTATTGAGGTTCTTCTCTGGAAATAGAGCTAGTTCATTTATATCATTGCTTTCTACTGGGGTTTTGCTGATGAAATTTCTGCCGAAGGAGAGCATCAATTCAGCCATTCTCTCCTGGGCAACTGAGGAAACTATCTCTAAGTAATAAGGACCGTGAACGAAATAGAGTCCGTTCTCTGTCCCATAACCATAGTCGCCCAACTCAAGTTCCTTGGCCTCAAAGCGTTTTTGCAGGCTGTAAACAGCGTAAGAACCCCGCGGGGACCCCATATCGTAAATGAATGCTTCCATCCATGCATCAGGCTCATCTTCAATGGCAAAACGCTGACTGACAAGACGAACAAATCCGCCAGAAAGATAAAGTTCGGCCTTGCCGTTGATTTTGTCAGAGAGATTTTCGGGCCCGAAGGATTCCACTGGAGAAAGAAGAATCAGATTCTGGGGGGCATACCTTAGGAGATCTTGAGGAGGGGTAAGGGTTGAAAGTGGTTGAGTCGATAGTTCTTGTTGGGAGAAAGCGGGTTTGAGGACAGAGGGGTCAAAGTGGGCCTGTTTGAAAAAGATTCCACCCGTTATGATAACTAGTAAGAGGATAACAGCGTACCCAACGAAGGATTCGGTCTTACTTACAGTTCTTGCCATTCCTTTCACGACCTACCGCCAATTTACCGCAGCATCTCGCCTAAAAAGCCTTTACTACCGGCAAGATCTGGTTGCTTTCGGTTTCAGGTCTCCTCTTGCGGACATAAGTGATGAAATCTTCAAGATTGTTGAGCTGGATGTCCAATTCGTTTCCATACCTACCTACAATGAAGGCATCGTGGGCATCGCTGTTGCTGAAGGTCAAGATGCCTCTCTGAGCGGCAAATTTTCTTGCCTTGGCTTCAGCTTGGCGGTGCATGTTGCTGCTTGCCACTTCCATACCGTCGGGCTGGACATGGTTCAGCCAGTTAGGTCGCTTTGGGCTAAAGCGGAAGGGATGGGCCCAGATGACAATTCCACCATAATTGTGGACCAAAGGAATTAGATCAATCACTGAGCACCAGCCAGGAATGTCGCCGTTTTCAGGGTTGGGGAGAAATACCAGGAAATGCCCTTCGGGGCAAGAATGTTCCATGCCCCGCATGATTGTTAGTTCTTGAAATCTTTGTTGCAGTTCCCGGATTTCAGATGGAGGCCTCCAAAAGTCATGCTCTGTGAGGGCTATTCCCGCCAGCCCTGAGTCAACAGCTCTCTGGCACATTTCCTCCGCCGAGCTTATGGAGCAATCCGAGTACTCGCGGGTATGAATATGGAAGTCATATAGCATTTGGCAGTTAATATCCCATGTGGAGTGTAGAGATGTTGAAATCACAAGATTCCGAAGAATCCTGAACAAACCTCCCTAAATCTTAAAAAGCATATAATAGTATTTGTCGCGGGGAAGTTTAACACTTCACAGCACCAATGACTAGGGGGGGCGTTGAATCTAGTGAATCTGGTACTCTCCCTCAGGTGGAGATCTCGGAAGGGCTTGAGTTCTTCACTTTCTAGTGTACCTCCGTGGGAAGACTTGCAGCGTCACGTCTGCGGAAAAAGAGGGTCAGGGGGATAAGACAAGCTGTGGCACAGGCGAGAAGCCAAAAGGTGTCATTGAACGCCAGTATGCTAGCTTGTCTCTGTAGCTCTCGGTAGATGATTGCCAGGGTGGTGGTTGGGTTTGCCAGATCTGGACGGTGCATCTGGAGCCACTGAAGGAGTTGCTCATATCGAATCTGGAAAGCTGCACTGTAAGGTGTTACCCCTTCGACCAGGAAAGTCTGATGAAACTGGGCTCTTTGGGCGAGGATGGTTGTGCTGATTGCCACCCCGAAACTTCCTCCCAGGTTACGAAGAAGATTGAAGATAGCAGAGGCATTACCCGTCTGTTCTTTCGGGATGTTCATAAAGGTAGCGGTGGCAAGGGGTACGAAGAATAAACCCAGGCCAAAACCTTGGAGAATGCGGGGTCCGGTAATATCAAGAAAACTCGCCTGCAAATTGAAGCCTGACATCAACCAGAGGGCATAGGACATGATGGTAAGGCCGATTGCAAGTAAATATCTGGGATTTACCCCCCTTCGCAGGAGGATGCCGGCTATGGGCATTACTATAAAGCTGGTTACGCCTCCCGGTCCGAGTACTAGACCCGCCCAGAAAGCGTTATAGTTCATCAGTTTCTGAGCATATAAGGGTAGCAGGACGAAGCTGCCGAACATGCAGCCGAAACCGGTAAACATGATCAAATTGCCGCTGGCAAAACTTCGTTCCTTGAAAGCGCGGAGATTCACTACAGGATGTTCGGTGCGGAGCTCAACCACAACGAAGGCCACGAGAGCGACAACAGCAATGATGCTGAGATAGACGATGAAAGGTGAATTGAACCAGTCCTCACGCTCGCCCTTGTCAAGGACTATCTGGAGGCAGCCAAGACCAAGGGTGAGGAGGAGTAAGCCCCAGGTGTCTATACGCATTACTCTGCGGCGGATGTAAGCAGGATCGTAGATAAAGAAAATTGCTAGAACCAGTGCCACAAGTCCCACCGGTAGATTTATGTAAAACACCCAGCGCCAGCTCAAGTTGTCTGTTATCCAGCCGCCAACGACCGGCCCCATAATTGGGGCCATGACCACTCCCATACCAAAGACCGCCATGGCCAGGCCATGTTCTGCAACCGGAAAAGTCTCAAACAAAATAGCTTGCGAGAGGGGTTGCAGCCCCCCGCCGCCTAATCCCTGGAGAATTCTGGCTATAATAAGAAACTCCAGAGAGGGAGCGGCACCACAGGCCAGGGAGCTAGCGGTAAAAAGTGTCACAGAGAAGAGCAAATAGCGCTTTCGACCAAAGACACTGGCGAGCCAACCGGTAATGGGAATGACGATGGCGTTGGAGACCAGATAAGATGTCAGCACCCAAGTAACCTCATCCAAGCCAGCGTTAAGACTACCCTGAATGTGTGGCAAGGAGACGTTGACCACGCTGATGTCCATCACCTCGATGAAGGTGGGAACCATTACGGTCATGGCCACCACCCATTTGTTAACCTGAGGTATTTTTGCCGATGACGTCATGGCAATAGCCATATGTAATTATGGTTTAGAGGCGAAAGGTACCAGTACTCCACCACTCCGATTCCTGGTGGAGATGGTCACGTGGAGGGAAAATCCGATCCGCAATGGATATTCTGCCGGTGGCGGCTCATCGAGAGAGATTTTTACTGGCACCCTTTGAACCACTTTGATCCAGTTGCCGGTGGCATTCTCTGGGGGCAAGAGGGAGAAGGATGCCCCGGTGCCGGCCCGGATGCCATCCACTTTGCCATAATAGGTATAATCTGGGTACACATCTGCCTTGATGGTGACAGGTTGTCCCAAACGCACATTTTGCAGTTGGGTTTCTTTAAAGTTAGCTTCAACATATACTTCCCGCAGCGGCACCACTGCCATGAGAGGTTGAGCTATCTGAACGCGATCACCTAACTGAACATTTTTTTGAGCAATGTAGCCTGATAAGGGGGCAGGAATTGTGCAGTAGGAAAGATTCAGCTGTGCGGCTCGCAACTTGCCTTCAGCCTCCTGTTGCTCGCCCTGCAATGCAGCCAGTTTGTGAGCAAGAACCTCCACCTGCCTGCGTTGACTCGAAGTAGCTTGCAGTTGAGCTTGTACCTGTTCCACCTCCTGCTCGACAGCTTGCAGCGAGGCCCGTACAGCGGCAATTTCCGCATTTGTTGCCTCCACAAGGGCCTTGGCTTTCACAAAGTTTGTATCGGCTGTGTCGCGCTGCTCTTCGGCAATTACACCGGTCTTGAAGAGGTTGTCAAAGCGCTTGAAGTCACGCCGTGCCTTTTCCAGATCGGCGTTAGCCGCCACCCACCTCTCTTGGAGCTCCTTCAACCGGTGCAGTCGTTCATCCTTGTTATCCCGTGCTTCCTGGAGTTTGGCTTTGGCTTCTTGGAGGTGAGCCTCGGTTTGGATGTCGGTTAAAGATGTGGAAGTCTTGATGGCTTGTATTTCCCCTTCAATTTTTGCCAGCGCTCCCTTTGTTTGATCCACAATTGCTTGGTAATCCCGGGAATCAAGTACCAGAAGTATCTGACCCCGTTCAACCGGAACGTCGTTTTCCACCATAACCTGAAGCACGGTGCCGGGCACTCGGCTGCTTATCCGGGCGGAGTCTGCGACAACGTAGGCATTGTCAGTGGATTCCCTGAACCGGAGTATGAATAACCAATAGGCTCCCAGCAAGACAGCGACCGAGAAAAGTGCTACGACTACCCACAATAGCCTTTTCATCCGTTCACGGTTGTTGACTCTCTTGGCTGTAGTCTCTGTTTTTTCTTCTGCAGACATCTACATCATCACCCTACCGACTTAAATATCTAGAGAGCTCCGGGACAGTGAAATCAATGGATTGCCCTGCGGTTTGTGCCCTATGTCTTAGCCTACGATGATATCGTCCAGACCTCGCTTGGGTACATGGTGCACCCCATCAATGTCCCTCCAGTACTTTATGTCGCCTTCCGGCCCCACTTCCTCGAGGACCACTGTTTCTTTAGGCTTGCCTAAGGCAAGAACCAAGAGTATTTCAAAGTGGTCAGGAATATCAAGGTCCTTGCGAAGTCTTTCCCGATTTATTGCGCCGATCATGCAACCACCCAAGCCCTTCTCAACCGCAGCCAACATTATGTTCTGACAGGCAATGCCATGGTCGCAGCCAAATGATTTGGTGATGCGCCGATCGCCCAAGACAATAATGTAAGCTGAGGGTCGCTCCCCTTCGCTGGGGCCGGGCCAGTTTTTAAGGTAGCCTGCCCAGGCAAGATGTTGAAAAATTTTGCCGTTTTTTTCCGCTTCATTGGAGAGCATGTATTTAAGCGGTTGCAGATTACCTGCAGCAGCAGAGAGCCTTGCCACATCTACCAGCTCCCTCAAGTTATCGATTTCTATTCTGTGGTTTTGGTAGAAGCGTCGATAACTTCTTGTTCTCCTGATCAAATCCCTAATCATTTAAACCTCCTTGCCTAATTCAGGGGGATTGGAAGGTCAAAGCACAAAGGATCATCCCATAATCAAGGCTCCAACTATAGCATAAGCTAATGCCGGCAGAAGATTGCCGGTACGGATGGTCCTGAGCTCCAAGAGGTTAATACCTATAGCCAAGATGAGCAATCCTCCTGTGGCGGTGATGGCGTTTAAGACGCTGGGGCTTTGGAGAAATAATAGTTTTGACGCTAGGAGGGTTATGGAGCCCTGTACAACAAAGACTGAAAGGGCGGAAAAGGCAACCCCGACGCCAAAGGTTGATGCAAGAGCTATAGAAGCAACCCCGTCCAACAGTGATTTGACGTAGAGAGTGCTTGGATCCCCTGCTGTTCCATCCTGTATAGAGCCGACAATCATCATGGCTCCGACGAGATAGAGAAGAGAGGCGGAAACAAAACCTTGAACGAAGGTTGAGGAGTCTGAACCGGCGCGGGTTTTCAACCACTCCCCTACTCTCCCTATGCGTTCCTCGATGCGCAGGATCTCCCCTGTTACCCCACCTAACAATAGATAAGCGATAGCGGCGATCATTTTCTCGCCTGATAGAGCCATTTTCAAACCAATCAGCACTACCGATAAACCGAGAGCTTGCATGAGAATGCTTCGGATTCTTTCGGGCAGACGCTTGCCGGCAGATATCCCCACTGTGCTGCCCACTAATACTGCTCCGGTATTGACTATGGTCCCTATCAAAGAACCCTCCGCTTTTTTCTTTTTTAATTATCAGGTAAAAATTGTAGAAAACAGGCGACAACTTATAATAATTCGGTCCTTGTGACCAGAACAAAGTGCTTGTCTACCCCTGCTGTCTGTGTGTCAGGCGAAAAAATGATTATAATACTAGAGTTGTGATTACCAGAGGAGCGAAAAAAATTGCAATGAGGAACCTTGTAAGAATTTTTATCGTAGTTTTGGCTGTCATAGCTTCTGGCTGTGCCCATCACTGGAGCTTACCCCCTGAGGAAGTCCACACCGTCTATACTGCTAATCACGAGGAAGGTTCCCTGCACAACAGGTATGCTCCAGTCTTTCTCACCTACGACTACAGAAATTACTACAATCGTGTCGGCAGTCCTGCGGCCAGGATCAATAATGAAGGGAAAGAGCAGATCTATGTGGACCCCGAAAAGCCGGCAATTTATTATATGGAGAAAGAATTCTCAACGGAAAAAGGCAAATACACTAATTTAGTCTACCGAGTCCACTTCCCTAAGGTCCCTTTCAGCATCATTCCCTTTAACCTCACCAGCGGCAGTAATGTCGGAATTATTGTGGTAATAACCCTAGACGAAAAAAACCGCCCCCTGCTTGTTACGAGTGCTAACACCTGCGGCTGCTATATGGCGATTGTGCCTACCACATATCTGCCTCCTGATGCTTTGCCGGAGGATTGGAAAGACGAGCCTCTGGATGTTTATGGTGAGGAGCTGCCGTGGATTCTGGATTACGGTGAGTTGAGAAATCCCACCCTAATCGTCCATGTGCGTCCCTCCGTTCACAGAGTAATGGACCTTGAGATTGTTAATGGTGAGTCCCTGTCGCACAGCCAAGGCTTCAGGTCGATTCAAACACCACTGATGCCAGCCGATGATTTGGAGAGCATTCAATTGAACGGAAAAACTACCAGCTTCTACTACGACTATGGTCCGCAGAAAGGGCATGTGAAAGGTTCTATGAAGTTTTGGGAAACATTGCTGCTAAGCGTTATTTCCTGGGATTTTTTTGTAGGTGCCGACAAAGTATATGGGGATAATGAAAAATACGACAATCCTTTCTATACGAGTCTAAAACCGTGGAACAGAACAGCCTCGGACATGTGGAATTTTGCCGGGTTTTTGGAGTTCTGGGGTTGGAAATTGTAAAGATTATAAATTAGACAGAAAGCCATTCTTTTATCTTTGCCAGAAATGTCGAAGGGTCAATACCTTCAATTTCCTGATATGTCGCAAGGAAATCCTCTCCTTTCATCAAATAGCATTTATCAGCATGAAAAACGGCCACTACAACTCCGCTGGCCGTGGTGGGATCTATAAGCTTGGCTTTAATATAGCGGATAAATAGAGGATAGATACGCTCGCGGAGAATTCGCCACGGTTTTTCCTCCAACAAGGAGAATTCATAAAATAAGCACGAATCACCGAGTCGCTCTGTAACCTCTGCCCGGTACTGGTTGTAAACCTCTCCTGGGATGATTTCGAAGGATTTTGCCAGTAGTATTTCAAGATACGGCGGCATAGGGTCTACCTAATTTTTTTCTCTTACTGATTCTCCCAACACTTCACTCTAAAAGTCTAGCCCATACCATCTCTACAGTCACGAAGTAAAGAAATTGAGGAATTATGTAATCTGAGGAGATTAAGCAGAAATGTCGTTTTCATTCCTTAATCCCAGAATTCCTAAATTTCTTTCGGATTTACCTGTAAGTTCCTCGTTTTTTGCCTTTGGTGCTTAGTGCCTACTCCCTAGTGCCTAGTCTAAAAAGGCGGGCATGGAGATTGCTAAAGTTATCGGGTGAAAAGGATCTTTGTTTGGTTAAACCCCCATTTTAAGCTGGTTTAGACTGACTCTCATTTCCCGGAGAACTGAGTAAAGTCTATAACCCTGAACAGTTGGAGGTATGTTTTTGGATACTCCAATTGTTACCGAAAAGCGTTTAACTTCCAGAGCCGAAGTAAAATGGCCGGTCGTCCTATTAACTTCCCACGGGGCCACTGTGGCCGAGACAAAGAATATCGGCGCCAGCGGGGCGTTTATCCTCTGCCGGGCCCAACTTCGTCCAAAAGAGAAGGTCAAAGTATTTGTGATGGCACCCAATCGTAACTCCTTGAATATCTCTGGCGAAGTGGCTTGGTCCAATCCTCTTTGCACAGAAGAGGACAGCCCTCCCTGCGGAGTCGGTATTAGGTTCACCAGTATATCTCAAACTGACCGCCAGTATCTCCGTGACCTGATTGCTGAGTATTATGGAAGGAAGAAAAAAAGACTGGCCTAACCTACCACCATACCTCTTGCGGCTGAACAGCTCCTTTGTTAAAATTCTGACAGTACATCGGAGATCCTTCGATTAGAAGCTGATAATATTCACCTTCCACAAATCACTTTCCACCATGATTGAGGTTTCAGTGTTCCAATTTTAGCCTTCGTGTTTCTTCTCCGGACATCTGAAACCTGAAACCTTTTATCACCAGAAGGGAGGCCCTATGGCTGAAAAAAACTTCAAAGAAATAAGTGATTTCATCAGGGATGAACTGCGGCTAAAGACCCTGCCTGTAGCGGTTAAGTTTCTGAAAAAAAAGTCTGATTTTCCCGAAAAAACACGTCAGCCTTCGGTGGTTCTGCAGAAGAGAGTAACTATTTGTCAGGGAGTTACTTATGCAAGAGTATACGGTTGGACCGTAGGTCTTACCCGGGAGGACCTGATCTGTGTACCGGCAATGATTGCTTTCGGCTTCAGTGGGGCTGATGATCCTCCGGCTACCTTGGCCAGGTTATTTTGTGAGGTGAATTTCCACGATGAGGAGAAGGAAGCCCGCAAAGGGATTGATTCGATGACTCTTTTGGACAATGGCAGAATTGAGGCCCTAGTTCTCGCTCCCTTAGCCAAGGGCTTGTTTGAGCCAGATACGGTTGCCATTTATGGCAATCCAGCCCAGATTATGCGTTTGGTTCAGGCCCTAGTTTACCAAAATGGTGAGCGGTTAAATGGAACTTTTGGGGGCAAGGTGGAATGCAGTGAGTACTTGATTGGGCCCTTCACTTCACAGGCTCCTAAGATTGCCATTCCAGGCATGGGCGATCGCATCTTTTCCATGACCCAGGACGACGAGATGGTTTTAGCCCTGCCGGGCAAAGATCTTGCTGGGCTTAAAAAGGGCTTGCAGGAGGCAGGAAACAAGATTGGTGCTAGATATCCTGTTACCTTCTACCAAAACTTCCAACCCGATTTTCCCAAGCCTTATAAAATACTAGGAGATGAGCTGGGTATCCTGTAAGGACAGAGCTCAAGAGGGCGGCCCTGTTGCTGGTGGCGGGAGCTGAGAGTAACCAGAGAAGGTCTTTTTTAATGCTCGGATTTTTTTCCCGAGGAGATCATTTGCTCTGGGTTGGCAAGAAAGGCACCGAGGATAAACCCGAGTAGACCGAGATATCCGAAGACAACCTGCCAATTTCCTGAAAGCTGCCAAACCAGACCTGCGCCAACGATGGCTGGAATTCCAAAGACTATAGTGATTCCCGCTTTTCTTTCTGGTTGCATTTGATCACTCCCTTGAGGATACTTTATTCTAATGTGCAGATTTTCACTTTATAGCGAAAAGGGGGCAGGATGTAAAGAGCAAAGGGATTTCGGATCTCGGATTGCGGATTTCGGATTTTAAGACATGATGCTTTGCTAATAGCCGAGAAAACCTTCGGTGTAGAGTTGAAAGATATACCAATCCAGACCCTTGCTCACAACTATGTGGTCTGATTCCACTTCACAGTCCAGATCAAAAAAGTTGTCCACGTAAATGCTAAAATCTCCCCGGGACTTGTCGTAGAAAAAATGCTTTATGCAAGTCCACTTTCTTGCTAGAACGCAAAAACAGAACAAGATTGAAATTGGCTCCTCTCCCAGACTGTCCGAGTAGCTATTTAAAGAACTGGTGAGTTTGGAGAAAATAGACTGGAGGGTATCGGAGTCTATATCTTCGAGGATATGGAACCAATTTCCGGTTATGTTGTCCCGGACCAATTTGCGGATGTCTTGCCAAATTATGTCCTTGCCTGGATTATGGGCCTTGAATTCAATCCCGGCAACTTTTTTAAAATTGTCGTTTCTCACTTCATATAGATTCAAATCGGAAGTGGCACTGGTCTCGCTGGGATTTTCAATCAAGTAATAATAATTTAAACCATTGAGCAAGCCACAATAGAGAATCATCGGTTCATACTCGCCGATGCGGACGTCCCCGCTAACCTGAGTAGGCAGAAGCATCCTGGGCGATAAGCCGCTGACTCTCTCATTAATCGGTGTGATGTGCCATAGTTCAAAGGAAAGCCTGCGATTAATTTCCAGGAGGTCGTGGATAAGTCTATTCATGTTTATCCTCCGGCTTATTTCGCCGACAATGGGAAGGAGATCTGATGCCAAATAGTCTACAAGCAAAAATCATGCTTGTTAAAGCGGTAGCATATCCAAAAACATATGCTGGCATGATATTCTATTGAAAAAGAATTGCCTGAGAGGTCCTGGCAACCATTAATGAGGTGCGGTGCTTGACAAAAGATCAGGGCGAAACGATATTTTATTCTATAAATCATTAGAGAGAATAATATCAGGATAAGGAAGCGTGAATGGTAGATAACAAGTGTGAAGATAAAAAACCCTGCGTCAACTGCGAAATTTCATCCAACTGTTCTGCCAGCGAGAAGAAGGATCATGAGCGTAAAAGATTGCAGGAGAGCCTTTTCCACATCCGGCGGAAGGTGATGGTGATGAGCGGCAAAGGTGGAGTGGGTAAAAGTACCGTAGCCACTAACCTCGCTGTTTCTCTCGCTCTTCGCGGCTATCAGGTGGGAATCCTCGACGCCGACTTACACGGTCCGGATGTGCCAAGAATGTTAGGCATAGAAGGCCGGCACCTGATTAGCAAGGGCGAAGGGGTTGAGCCGGTAGAGGTATTCCCAGGTTTCAAGGCAGTATCGATGGCGCTGCTAGCCCAGGAACCTGACAAAGCCATTATCTGGAGGGGTCCTCTCAAGCACACTGCCATCAAACAGTTCCTCGGAGGTGTTAATTGGGGTGATTTGGACTTTCTCTTTATCGACCTACCCCCGGGAACTGGAGATGAGCCACTAAGTGTCTCCAAGTTAATAAAGGAGGTTGATGGGGCGGTAATTGTGACCACCCCTCAGGATGTGGCTCTTTTGGATTCACGCAAAGCAGTTAGCTTCAGCAAAGTGATAAACGTTCCGGTCCTTGGAATCGTGGAGAATATGAGTGGTATGGCCTGCCCCCATTGCGGCGAAAGCATCGATCTCTTCAAAATTGGTGGAGGTGAAAAAGCAGCCACGGAGCTGGGGGTTCCATTTCTTGGCCGCATACCCATAGATCCGCGAGTGGTCCTCAGTTGTGACTCAGGTAAGCCCTTTATGGCTGAGCCCGATGAGTCGCTGGCGAAAACTGCCTTTGCCCAGATTGTTCAAAACCTTCTCGAGGGATTGGAATGGTCAGAAAAAGAAGTGGCTCGGCCAGCTCTATGATTGCTTTGTGATGATGTCGTTGTCAGCAAGGTGAAATAGTGAAAAATCGTACTTGAATCCTTTGCCATGATCACGTAATATACCCAGAACTTCTTTCAAGCCGAAAATATCCACTATATAAATTGAATGTTATGGAGGAAAACGATGAGTGAATTCGAAGAGGTATGTTACACCAGAGAAGGAGCAATTGAAAAGGCAATCGAAATGGAGAAAGAAAGCTTCGATGTTTACCGGAAAGCTTATGAGATGGTGGAAGATAAAAGGGCCAGAGATTTGGTCAAAGAGCTGGCCCTTGAAGAACTAGAGCACAAATACACTCTGGAAAAAGCCTTTCTCGCAGAAGAGATCGCCTTGCACGAGGCAGGTTTGGAAGAAGGCCCCAGCATGGAGTTGACCGTGCTGCTTCAACTCAAACCTCTTGACCATGATTCCTCTTCACAGGATGTGATGATTTATGCCATCCATGAAGAGAAGCGTTCTGTGGATTTCTACGGCAAAATGGCAAACGCCTGTGTAGGCGCGCCCATGGAGAGCATGTTTCGACGACTGCAACAGGACGAGGCGAAACACCTGGCCAGCCTAGAAGAATTGTACGAAAGCATTTACATGCCAGAAATGTGAGAAAAGATAGTTGCCAGTTGCCCGTCTTAAAGGGGACAACTGGCACTATCAAACCTAACCCTCCAGATTTTGGCGAAAATTATTTTTACTCCCTTCAGCACCGCTCCTTTCACAATCTTTCGTTAGCAGTGTACAAGTTTGTTTAGATTCTGCTTTAATATAGCTAGACTCTTCCTAGTTGAAGCCAGTAAGGTGTAGAGTGTCAGCTGACTACTGACAACGGAGCACTGACATCTTTCAGCGCTTGATTCCCCCAAGAAAAGTCTTACTTTAGTCGCAGCACATAGTACAAGACAACTGTGGAGATTCCTTATCATGACTTACAATCGCAAAATCGAGATTGCTTTGCTCTGTTTCCTGACGACAATCTTTTCACTGGGGTTGCCCTCATCGGGAATGGCAGATCCCCTTGCTGAACACCGTATAAAGGTTTCCTTCGACCTGGCAGAACACAAAATTTTTGGCACAGTGGATGCTACTTTTCCCGAGCATGTAAGAGCAATAACTGTCGGTAGTGGCCTGAGGATAACCAAGTTTGTCATCAATGGAAAAATTAGTGCGGTCAAGGTGAGAGACGGTCGCATTGCCCTACCCCTCCACAGAGGAGTGAGGCAGATAAAGATGGAATACGAGGGATTCTTTGCTAATAAAAAGGTAGAGAACCTGACAAATACCATCGGCAAAGAGGGTGTTTTTCTCCTTTCAGACTGGCACCCCGCGGCAGAGACCGACCTCGCCCGCTTTTCTCTGCAAGCGATGGTTCCTGGAAACTTTCAGGCAGTTTCTGAAGCCGAGATTACAACTGTCCAGGATATGGGAAACGGAAAGCTGATAAGCTTTGATTTCCCCCATCCTGTAATGCATATCCACTTCATCGCGGCCCCATACGTGGTCAACAAAGACCACCATGGTAGGGTGCAGGTTGAGACCTACCTTCTCCCCGAGGATCAGAACCTGGCAAGCCGCTATCTGGACGCCAGCAAGAAGTACCTGCAAATGTATGAAGACATTCTAGGGCCCTACCCTTTCAAGCGCTTTGCTGTGGTGGAAAATATTTTGCCAACGGGCTACGGGATGCCCACTTTTACTCTTCTTGGCCGTGAGGTGCTCAAACTGCCTTTCATCCCAGAGACCTCACTGGGACATGAAATCCTTCACTCCTGGTTTGGCAATTCGGTCTACGTAGACTACCCCAAGGGCAATTGGTCTGAAGGTTTAACCACTTATCTGGCCGATCATTACTATGAGCAAATGCGAGGAACGGGCTATCAATATCGCAAGGGGATCATGGAGGATTTCGAGAGTTACGTCCACGGGGAAAATGAGATCGCCATGCAGGACTTTATCAGCGGGGATGATCGCGCTTCACGGGCCGTCGGATATGGCAAGACCGCTATGTTCTTTCATATGCTCAACAACCGGGTGGGAGATAAAGCATTCAAAGAGGCACTTCGGCACCTAGCGTTAGAGCAGCGTTTTCGCTTAACCTCCTGGCAGGATATGGAAGAGATTTTTTCAGAGACAGCCGGAGAGGATCTAGGGGATTTTTTTGCATTCTGGCTAAAGAACAAAGAAGCAATGGCAATAAAGCTCGATAAGATCAGGCTGAATCAGTCGAGGGATGGTTACACTGTGGAATTCAACATTCAGGTCAGAAACAGTCCAATGCCTGTGTTGATTCCCCTTGTTATCCGCACCGAAGACAAGGAAGAGAAAAAAATTTTGTCTGTAGCGAGGACAAGACAAGCTTTTGCCTTGTCTACTAAAAATAAAGTGAAGGAGATCATTGTCGATCCAGACTACGACCTGTTCCGCACCTTGCAACCGGCTGAAAGAAGGGCTGTCTTGAGTCGTCTACTGGGGAATCCGACACGAACAGTAGTGCTGTCTGAAGGGGAGCAAGACATATATGAGTCCCTGATTCAGGAGTTGGAAAACCGCGGTTTTGCAAAGTTGGCTGCTGACGAGGTGGATCACTCCAGTTTAGCTCGTAGATCTATATTGTTTCTAGGGGATCACAGTAAGCATAAGTCCCTCTTTCCAATGACAGCAGAGGCAACCACCGGATTCAGTCTTGTAATTAGAAAAAATAACTTCAATCCAAATTTAATGGTCGGCTTGGCTGTAGGGGACAATTCAGAGGAAGTGAAAGGGGTAATAAACAAACTTTTTCACTACGGGAAGTACAGCAAACTCAAGTTCTCTGAGGGAAGAAACGTGGTGAAGGAGACCGAAAGCAGCGACTGGGGAATTCAGTACGAAGTGGGTGCGCCGGTCAGGGGAATAGCTGCAACAAGCGTAATTTCTCTGCCTGAAATTGTTTCGCAGGTGGCGGATAGAACGATTGTCTATGTGGGCGAAAAGCACGATCGTTATGGTGATCACCTCATACAGCTCGAGATAATTCGTGATCTACACCGGCGCTATCCAAAGCTGGCCATTGGCATGGAGATGTTTCAACGTCGCTACCAGAAGGCCTTGGACGAATACATCGCCGGAGAAACGGATACCGAAACTTTCCTAAAGAGGTCCCAGTACTTAAACACTTGGAGATTCAACTATCATCTCTATGAGGACATCCTGCACTATGCCAGAGAACACAATCTTCCCGTTGTCGCTCTCAACCAGGAACACGAGTTGGTCAGCAAAGTTGCCAACCAAGGACTGGAGCAATTGACCCCGGAGGAGAGAGGAAGAATACCAAAAGAGATGGTTTTGTCCGACGAAGCTTACGAAAAAAGGTTAAGGCGCGTTTTCGAGATGCACCAGACTGAAGTGGTCAGCACAAACACACCTCAGGTTTTTGAATACTTTCACCAGGCCCAGATTCTCTGGGACGAAACCATGGCCGAGACTATTGCTTCCTTTTTAAAAGATAGGCCTGATTTTCGCCTGGTAGTACTGGCTGGAAGCGGGCATCTAGTCTTTGGCTCAGGAATCCCTAGGAGGGCTCACAGAAGGATTGGCAAAGATTACGCTATTGTCCTTCCCGATCCGGGGGAATTGCCGGAGCCTGGCATGGCAGATTTCATTGTATATCCCAGCATGCTCGAGGCTCCAGACGAGGCAAAGCTCGGGGTGGTGTTAGATACCTCGGGAGAACAGTTTGTGATTGCCGATCTCGTCCAGGGTGGTGGTGCTCAAAAAGCAGGACTTGAAAAGGGAGATATTCTTTTGGCTATTGATGCTATTTGGGTGAAGGACTTGGATGACATTAGGGCCAATCTTGCCACCAAATATGTAGGCGATACCGTTAAGGTTCAAGTGCGGCGAGATGAAACTGAGTTGGAGTTAGTCGTTGAATTAGGGGCTCCTAGACGATAAGAAAGATGAGCTGAAGCTATCAATTTCAGATTTTCGATTACCTCCAGAGTCCCCACCAGTGTATCCTGACAAAATCCCAGGAAACCCATCTAAGAACACTTCTTCAAATCTTCAAAATCAGCCTCCTTGTTAGGATGCCCCGAAAGTCTACGGGGCAAAGTTTAGTAATCCGCAATTTTGGCAAACTGACGGACGAAAATTCATAAGAATTTACAGGATCTATCCCCTTTTTTAGTTGCTGATTTAGGGCCATTCGTGGTATAAGACTGATATTTATAGGATTCTCAAACAGCGTCATTTTCGAGCTATTGGTCTGCAAGCGGGCAAGCATCCGCAGCTCTCGATTTCAAAGGCATGGATTCCTTTTGTTAGAACTCTTTGTCGTAGCTCGGGTCTCTCTTACAGCAACATTTGTCTCTCACCTTCTGACTTAAAAAAACAAATTAGGGGCCTTCACCAATCCCCTTAAGATCTTCCTAATGACTAAGCGCTTGCATAGCAAGGATTGGCAAAACACGACCTGGATGACTCAGTAAGTCTACGGTCGGCAAGGCACCGTTTGTTCTGCTAAGGTCCCCAGAGGACTAGTCAATGCTGCTTTTGGCTTAAATACACTCCAGGGAGGGCTGTTGTGATCATTGAGAAATTCTCCTTAAAGGCACAGGACGCGATCGAGCGTGCTTCTCGTTTGGCGGTAAAGAAAGAGCACAGATTTGTCACACCTTGGCATCTTCTCCAAGGCATGCTGGAGCAA
>CP070689.1:2544644-2549088 GCA_020353155.1 Deltaproteobacteria bacterium
GGGTGGAAGATTGGAAGAGAATAGGCGAGGAATCTCACATCTCGCATGGTACGCTTCGAATTTTTGACAGAGGGTGCACGGAACGACGAATAATGGTTGACGAACTGAAATGCTGGAATGTAAACTACATCTAACTCCCACAGGCTCTCCGGCCGCGGGCCCTAAGGGCTGCAAGCGTTTGCTACCGCTTCCTTTCGCAAGTAGGTTACTAGCAACGAAAGCGAATCCTGTTGGTGGGGCCGGTAATAGTCGGTGGGAGATCTACCGCGGGGCTTCGGCCCCGCTTTCTTATTTCGGTAAGCGGTAAGCATTAAGTTCGTTGGCGAGTATCGAGCATCGCATATCCCAAATCCCTGAATTCCAAATTCGCAATCCGCAATCCGCAATTCTGACCTCTGACCTCCGACTTCCGACCTCTGTCTTCTGGCTGCCCGCTGTCAGCTGCCTCCTGCCTGCTGGGATTTCGCTCTGCGAAAACCCCGTCCTTCTTTTTTTTGTCTGAAGGGCTTATTTTGTATGAAATAGAAAGAAAATAAAAGAAAAGCCAAGATATGCGGCAATAATCAAAATGTAGATAACAAATTTAAGGTAAGAATATCTCTCAGTTTATGACAGGTTAAGAAAATGTACATTTATTTCCAGATGTTGCACAGATCCAGTCAAAATTTCCTTGTGCTCACCTTGAGTTAGTCCTTGTGCATAACTTGGGAATGTGAAAAACGTTTTTCAGGTCTAATCGAATTTGACTGAATCTGCCTCGATTGATAATTGGTACTTTAGCCCGGATATTTCATGAATCACCTGCTGCGACCACGGATCTGTCCGTCCTTCCTGGAGTCCTCGGGTGTCGGCCCCTGCGACGTACCGTTCAGGTACGCCTCGGGACCAACACCCTGCGGTCCGCCGTAGGCGGATTAATCAAACATCCGGGCTTGGTTTCTGAGGGAGCACAAATGAGCACCCTTTTTGTCGAGGTGGCAGTCGTTCTGCCGGTAATCGGTACCTATTACTATGGAGTGCCCGTAGAATTTGAGGAAAGGGTGGAAGTGGGACGACAGGTGCTGGTGCCCTTCGGCCGGAGGCGGCTTACCGGATATATTCTCGGGATCAAGCAGAAGCTGCCGAAGGGCATGGACATTGCCATCCGCGATGTTCTTCAGATAAGTACAGAGGAGTGTCATTTTAGGGAAACCCACCTTCCTTTTTACCGCTGGCTAAGCAACTATTATCTGGCTCCCTTGGGGGAGGTAATCCAGTCCGCCTTGCCCAGAGGAAGCAGCACTAGCACCCGCCGGGCCGCCTCCATTAGTGAGTCCGGACTTTTATCCCTCAGAGAGTCGACCCTTGACGAGAAAGAGACTGCAGTTCTTTCTCTGCTCCAAGAGCATCCGGCTCTGACCCTGAGACAGATCCGCAGCCGTCTGCCGGAGTATAATACCGCAAGTATTTGCCGCCGCCTCGGGCGCAAAGGATTAATTCTCTGGGAGGATCAGCTGCAAGAGCCCAGGATCAAGCCGAGATTTCTAAAAAAGGTCAGGGCTTCGCAGGATCTGAACTTAGCAAATCTCGAGGAACAGGAGCTCAAAGCAAAAGAGATAGAGATACTCACATTATTGAAGGAAGGCTCCCTGCTTCTCAAGGATCTGAAAGAAAAAATAGACAATGGTTACTATTGGATTCGGAAGATGGAAGATCGTGGGTTGGTTACCGTAGCACCGGAAGAGGTGTATCGAGATCCAACGGGAGCAGTTGCAGTTGAAGCTAGCCCTCCACCGAATCTCAGTGTTGATCAAGAGCAGGCTATTCAGTCCATCTGCCAGGCGTTACAGGAGAGGAATTTTGCCAGCTTTTTGCTCCATGGAGTCACTGGCAGCGGCAAGACCGAAGTATATCTGATTGCCGCGGCTGAAGCCATGAGATTAGGACAGCAAAGTCTGGTGCTGGTGCCTGAGATAGGGCTCACTGCCCAGATGGAAGGACTTTTCCGCCAGCGTTTTCGATCCAGGGTGGCCATCCTGCACAGCGGCCTTGGCAGTGGCGAGCGCAGGGATGAGTGGGTACGAGTTCGCAGAGGCCAGGTCGATGTGGTGGTGGGTGCCCGCTCTGCACTCTTCGCCCCCATGGACCGACTGGGTCTTTTAGTAGTTGACGAGGAACATGACAGCTCATACAAACAGGAAAGAGGTCTCCGCTACCACGGACGAGACGCGGCGGTGATGAGAGCGAAAATGGAAGGGGCTGTGGTAGTCATGGGTTCGGCAACACCCGCCCTCTCCTCTTATCATAATGCCCTCCAGGGTAAGTTTCATTTGCTCAGCCTCCCCCACCGCATTGATCACAGGTCTCTGCCCAAGGTAACCGTCATAGATATGAAACACCAGAGGCAAGGAGATCTTATATCTCATCCCCTGCGCCAGGCCCTGGCCCATACACTTTCACAAGGGAAGCAAGCTCTCTTACTGATAAACCGCCGCGGCTATGCCAATTTCCTCCTCTGTCGTAACTGCGGCCATGTTACCCACTGCCGCAATTGTGCCGTAAGTCTTACCTGGCACCGGGCGGGGGAGAAACTGCGGTGTCACTTGTGCGGCCTGGCCATGGCAGTTCCCCCGGTTTGCCCTCAATGCGATGGCAAAACCCTGAAACCCTTTGGCTTTGGTACTCAGCGGGTGGAGGCGGAGATAAAGCGTCTTTTGCCGGAGGCCCGGGTGAATCGCATGGACCGAGACACGACGCGGAGCAAACAGGCGCACAGAAAGATTCTGAATGATGTCCGCCGTGGTCGGACCGACATTCTGGTTGGCACTCAGATGATAGCCAAGGGCCATGATTTTCCCAATATTACCTTGGTGGGGGTGGTGAGTGCTGACATTGCTCTCCAGTGGCCGGATTTTCGTGCGGCAGAAAATACTTTCCAGGTTCTGACTCAAGTGGCGGGACGAGCAGGCCGGGGAGAAAGCCCGGGAATCGTGCTGGTGCAGACTTATAACCCTGGACACTACAGTATCCACTTCGCCAAGAACCATGATTACCTGGGGTTTTTCAGCGAGGAGATGGGTTTTCGCCAGGAACTTGGCTATCCTCCTTACAGACGCCTTATTCTCTTTCAGCTTGCGGGCAATGTGGAAGAGAGGACCCAAGAGGCCGCAGAGTTGCTTGCGGCCAAATGTCGGGAAATATGCCGGAAGCGGTCAGAATTGTCACAAGAGTTGGAGATACTCGGGCCGGTGGCTGCCCCTCTTGGCAAGGTCAAGGGCAAGTATCGGTGGCAACTCCTGCTAAAGTCGAAAAAGGTGGCCCCCCTTCTCGAGGTGGGTCGCCAGCTGATAAACTGGGGCTATGGAGAATTCAAAGGATTTGGTGTTACTTTGACCGCAGATGTGGACCCGATCTCGCTCATGTAGGCTCTCAGCTATCCGCGGTCAATTTGGAAAATACCCGAAATGAACTAAAGTGAACAAGAATGCCCGAAGTTGCATAAACGAAATCTTCTTGTCCATGTTTTTTTCTGAGAGCCGAAGGCTGAACGTTGAAAGCTAATTCTTACAGTCCCTTCTTTTCGAACCACCAGAAAAGGACCAAAGCGCCGGCAATCATGGCTGGTACTATGATCCAATGACTTAGTCCTAATACCTGTGGCAAAGTAATTTCGCCTAAGTTTCCCCAGGTGAGAATGGTGGTTTTTAGAGTGGGGTAAACTTCGGCAAAAATGGCAGCCCCGACAAGCATGCCAATAATTCCCCAGAGGGCATCCCACCGGCCCTCGCCAAGAGCCCCGGCTGAAGTGCCCGGGCAATAGCCCAAAAGCCCCCAACCGGCTCCGAAGAGCAACCCACCAATGATATTTCCGCCCAGATTCGTGGATTTTACCGAAAGTTTGATCAGCCCCATGTCTTTGAGGAGATAAATGCCAACCATGCCAACGAGCACAGTGGAAAGCATGAACTTAACAATAGTCATGTCCATCAATCTCAGGGCTCCGAGTTGTTTGTCATAACGAAGCACACGACCTTTTTGCAATAAGAAGCCAAAGAAAATACCGGTAACAAGTCCATAGATGAGCACTTTCATGGCTGCTTACCTCCCACCGTAGAGAATTTTGGCCACAACAAGCCCACCAGCGAAAAAACATATGAGAGCTATGTATCCACTAACCGCCAGCTGAGCCGAACCGCTCAGTCCATGGCCGCTAGGTCAACCCCCAGCCAATCTGGCCCCAAACATGGCCACAGCCGCGCCCAGGAAGGCGACGATGGCCCTCTTGCTAATGCTGCTGCCAAATCGATTTCTCCACATGTCAGGCAGGGCCTGCCAGCGGAAGCTTGCCGAGGTGATCGATGAGATGAGAGATCCAAGAAAAATGCCAAACACAAACATCCACTGCCAGTCAATCTTGGGTGTTTCGCTTTTAAAGTAAGCAAGTTGCGAAACCCGCTCCGGCGCA
>CP070689.1:2549188-2581984 GCA_020353155.1 Deltaproteobacteria bacterium
GGAATACCTATGGCCAACCTCCTCCATGGCAGCAAAGAGTCCCTGTTCAAGAACCTTCTTGGCATCCCAGCCACCATCCAGGACACGCCCTATCTCAGCCACCGCCTTCTTGATGTCTCCCTTGATTACGGCTTCGGTCAGGTCTGCAAAAGGATTCATCGCTATCTACCTTGAAATTCTTATATTCAGTTTCTGCTAAAGGGATCATCAACACATTATGCGGCCATTTTGCTTTGCGTCAATAAGGTTTTTATAACAACACAAAAAAGCCCTTCGTTAATGAAGGGCTTAAAATAACGGGTTCCCTAAGACGCTGAGTTGAGGATTGATCTACTCTGCGTCTGCCGCCATGTTATCTTTGGCTCGGATCAGTCGCAAGTGGTGTCGCAGCAGGCACAGCTTTCGGGGGCGCAGCCGGCGTGGTTTTTCAGCGCCTCCAACTCCTCAGCCCGAGCTTCTCGAACCTCAACCACTTCAACCTCGAAATGCAGACGTTGCCCGGCCAGGGGGTGGTTGAGATCGGCCATTACCACCTCATCGCTAACTGACTCCACTCTGAACCTGAAAGTTCCTTGCGGCCCGCTGCCCTCAAATATCATGTTGGGCGCAAGGTCCACGTCAGGAGGAAAGTGCTCCCTCGGGAGTTCGCGAAAGAGCTCTTGCCTGGGTTGGCCGTAACCGTCCTCAGGCTCAACTGTGAACTTGGCACTTTCACCTTGTTTCATCCCTTCCAGTCCCTTTTCCAGCCCCACTATGACCTGGCCGCCGCCATATATAAAGCCAAAGGGCTTACCCGGCTCGGAACGGTCCACCACCTCATCGGAGTCGAGGGTAAGGGTGTAGTCGATGGCTACGTAGACTTCATCTTGGATCTTCATCAGCATCTTCTCCTTAAAAAAAATGTCCGGCTGCAAGCCCGCAGCACGGACTTTGAAATTGGTCAGTGAATTTTTAATATAACGGTCCTCACCGAGAAAGTCCACCATTGAAATCACAGGAGTTTCCCTATTTTCTCCTTTTGCATCTGCCCATCCGCTACAGTGACCTTCTGGTATGGACAGGGTAAGCTACTCGGTAAACCCTGTCCTTATCTGGGATCTGGTTGCTCCTTGGGGATGTTTCCTGCTGGCAAATTACTCTTGGCGACTTTTATGACCGACTGGTCGGTCATTTATTGTCTGTCTTGACAAATACTATATTATTTATTAATATTTTATCGACCGACTGGTCGGTCAAAAGGAGGCAGAGTGAATGGAAGACAAAGCCCGCAAGCAGAATAAAAGGTCTCTTATAATTGAGGCGGCGGCCAAGGTCTTCGCTAATAGAGGATACAACGGCACCATAATAGCTGACATAGCCACAGAAGCAGGAATAGGGAAGGGTACAATTTATGAATATTTCCTCAGCAAGGAGGACCTTTTCTTTGCTGTATTCCAGTGGTTCGTGCAAATGACGGAAGCAGAGGCCAAGGTCAGTATTACTGCTTTGGGAGGGTCTGCCTCAGAACGACTGATGGCATTAAACGATGCACTTTTGAGATCTTGGCTTGACATGCTGGATATGTATTCACTGGTTATGGAGTTCTGGTCCGCTTCAGCCTCTTCCAAAATGCGGCAAAGGTTCAAACAGGCCTTCAGGGAGGGTTACAGAGATTTTCGTCAGATCGTTTCGGCTCTCATCAGGGATGGGATAGAGAAAGCTGAATTTCGGCCTGAAGTAGATGCTGAGTCCGTCGCCGCTGCCTTGGTAGGGACCTGGGATGCCCTGCTTCTACAGGCATGGTTTGATGAGGGTTTTGATCCCTTGACCACCTCAAGGAGATTTATGGCCGTTCTCATCAGCGGTCTGGCTTCAAAACCCCAGGTCATCTCTCCATCATAGAACCATGGCCCAGGGAGTGACGCTATGAAATCAGCAATAAAAAAAGTTTTAAAACGCACTTTTTTTATAATTTGTCTTCTGTCTCTGCTACCCGTTAATGCCCCCCTAATGGCGCAAGAGCAGCCCCTTACCCCCAAACAGATTCTGGACAAGGTCGACGATCTCTTTCGAAGCCAGTCGAGCCATGGGTTTGCAACCATGACTGTTGCCACAGCTCACTGGAAAAGGTCCTTATCCCTGGAGATGTGGAGCAAGGGTAAGGAAAAATCTCTGGTGCGCATACTCGCCCCCAAAAAAGAAAAAGGCACAGCAACCCTGCGTTCTGGCAATGACATTTGGAATTATCTGCCCAAGGTAAAAAGGGTAATTAAACTGCCCTCCTCCATGATGGCGGCATCCTGGATGGGCTCTCATTTTACCAACGATGATCTTGTTAAGGAGAGCCGCATGGCTGAGGACTACACCTTCGAGATTACCTTTATGGGCGAAGATGACGGAGAGAAAATTGTGGAGGTCACCTGTCATCCCAAGCCGGAGGCGGCCGTGGTCTGGGGAAGGGTTTTAGTTAGAGCACGAATGAAGGACTATCTACCACTATTTGTCAAGTACTTTGATGAAGATCTCCGGCTTGCCCGCACTATGACTTTCTCTCGAGTGGCAGAACTTGGTGGACGTCTGATCCCCGCCATGGTGACCATGGTCCCAGAGGAAAAACCAGAGGAGTCTACTAAAATCAATTATGAAAATATGGAATTCGACATCGGCCTGGAAGACGACTTCTTCTCTCTAAGAACTCTACAGCGGTGAGTTCCACCAATAATATTTTTGTGGCATGGGCCACGGGGAAGCTACTCCACAACGATCATATTCGCGGCATTTATTGGCAGGATCCCTGTTGAGTAAGCACCAAATCTTCATGCAAACCCTTTCGAGGCTGAGATTAGTAAAGACAGGTTGCTCAGATGCTCGTTGTTTCGCAGCTTCCCCTTTTGGCCTTTTGCTGATGTCTTTTCTGTGTGACTGCGGAAGGTCTGTGCCACTTCCCCGGCTGTGGTTGGGGGAGCCCCTGGCCCGCCGAAGCCTTGCGAAGGCGGGAACAGGGAGGGGGCGCCTTCCCCCGAACACAGCCGGGCTAGAAGTGACCAGACCGTGAGCGTTGGAACAACAGAACAGACATCAGCAAAGCCACTTTAATTTGAACATCAATGTCAACTTGCTCTCGAACTGAGCTTAGAATAATGCTCCACTCATTATTAGGAAAATTCCAGAGAAGCTAAGAGGAACCTCTTGTGAATACTTTACATTATGGCTGGCGAAATCTCTGGCGAAATACCAGGCGAACCTGCATCACCCTGGCTGCGGTGACCTTGAGCACTGCCATCCTCATAGCCAGCTATGGGCTAATGGACGGCCTTATGCAGCACGCAATATCAAATGCCACCAATCTCGTGGTGGGCGAGGTCCAGGTCCACGCCCAAGGCTATCGAGGGGACCACTCAATCTACAAGGCTTTGAACCGGCCCGACCTCATTTTGCGGGCTGCAAAGAAGTATGACGTCGCCGCCGCACCCCGCCGTTACGGCTATGGCCTCGTTGCGGTTGGAACCAAATCTGCCGGGGCCCGGTTTTGGGGGGTGGCGCCGGCTCTGGAGCGGAACACCTTTGACCTTGCCCAACGTCTGGAAGAGGGTCGCTTTCTATCAGAGACCAGCCAGCGGGCGGTGGTTTTGGGCCACAAGTTGGCTCGGTCTCTAAAGGCTAAGATTGGCTCAGAAATCGTGGTTGTGGTTCAGGCTGCCGATGGTTCTCTAGGCAACGATCTCTATACAGTAACCGGTATCCTCAAGGCTTCTGGAGACAGCATTGATCGCAACGCTGCCCTCATCCATGCAGCAGACTTTGACGAACTCTTTGTTTCAGGAGGGCGCATTCATGAGGTGGCCCTGAATTCTAGAGGAAAGTTGTCCATAGAGAGATTAACCGAAGTGCTCTCCATCGCAGCCCCAGAAGAAGAGACAATGAGCTGGCGCCAACTTCTGCCCGAGGTCTCGGATATGGTCAATCTCTTTGATGTCTCTATTTTAATATTTGGCTTGATCTTTTTGCTGGCTGCCGGGATGGGTGTGATGAACACCATGCTCATGGCAACTTATGAAAGAATTCGAGAATTTGGAATTCTCAAGGCCTTAGGGGCCACACCATGGCGGATCATCATGGATGTTGCCACCGAGGCTCTAGTGCTGGCTGCTTTGGGGACGGCTTTAGGAACAATCTTGGGCTTGGCAGGTTCTTATTATCTGCAGGAAGTCGGACTTGATCTTAGCATTTTCGCCGGCACCTACTCGGTTGCTGGTGTAGCCTTTGACCCCATCTGGAGAGCTACTATCAGTGCCAAAATGGTCTATCTTCCAGTGGTACTCATGCTGATCATTGGCTTGGTCGCCTCCCTCTACCCGGCGGCCCTGGCAGCCCGGTTGGATCCAGTGAGGGCTATACATCGACCATGATAGGGATGTGGGATGTGAGATATGAGATGTGGGATATCAGATTCATTGCCCAAATAAGCATTTTATCTCACATCGCAGATCACACATTTCACGTCTAGGAGAACAATCATGATAGCCCGACTAGCTTGGCGGAGCATATGGCGTAATCGCAGACGGACCCTGATAACCATCATTTCCATTGGTTTTGGTTTGGCTTGCACAGTTTTTTTTATTGCCATTGGCGAGGGCGTTTATGCCCAATTCATAGACCAAGTCGTTCGAATGCAAGCAGGCCACATCACCATGGAAAACCCTAACTATCGCCATGGACCTGCTGTCGATCTCTGGCTCAAGGCTCCAAAATCTCTTCGGTCCCAAATTGAAGAATTGCCCCAGGTAGAACGGACTAAGCTGATCATTTTGGGCCAAGGCATAGCCCGATCCGGTTCAGGCGACGTTAGCGTCACATTGATGGGGATAGAACCTTCAGTAGAAATCGATACCTCGCCTTTAGTTCGCCACATTGTAGAGGGAAGATATTTGGATGACCATGATGGTCCTTGGGTTGTGATCGGGAGCGAGCTTGCCAAGCGGTTGAAGCTCGGAGTGGGCAAGAAGATGGTCATAACCACCAATGATGCAGCCGGCAATCTGGTTGACGAACTGTGCAGAGTCAGGGGGATCTTTAAAACAGGCTCGGTGGAAATTGACGGATATTTCATTCAGGCTCCTATTGATTTTGCTCGGCGCCTTTTCGCTCTTCCTGAGGAAGGGGCTACTCAGTTGGGGGTGGTCTTGAGAATTCCCCAGGCGCAGGAGGCTGTCTTGCAGAAGACTAGGTTGATGGTCGCTGGGACAGACATCGCAGTCCTTCCCTGGCAGGAGATAATACCGGAAATTGCCTCTTACATAAAACTGGACAGAGGTTCAAACTTGATCTTCCAGGCAATCCTAGTCTTTTTGATTCTCTTTACCATCTTCAACACCATTCTTATGTCCGTGCTTGAAAGACAGCGGGAGTTCGCGGTTTTGTTGGCCTTGGGTACAAAACCCCTTCTCCTGAGGCTTCAGATTCTCATGGAGTCGGTCTATTTGGGACTCATTGGCTGCGCACTCGGTCTGCTCGTTGGGGGACTGGCGGCTTGGGCAGTCCAAGTGTGGGGCATAGATCTGAGGTCCCTCCTGGAAGAGGGAGTTACCATTTCGGGCTTTGCCGTGAGCACCAAGATGCATGCCCGGGTAACCATAGGACTCCTCTTGGGCACGGGGGGCCTTGTCTTTGCAGCTACATTGGTCTTAAGTCTCATCCCAATGCACCGTGCCACCCGTTTGTCAATAGTCGATCAGCTGCGATAGGGGGAAAGCATGGCGAACATAGTTAGTTTGCAAAAAGTAACCAAGAACTACGGGCAAGGAGAGGTCCTCACCCAAGCTTTACGCGGAATTGATCTGATCGTAGAAGCCGGAGAGTTCACCGCCATGGCCGGTCCCTCAGGTTCAGGCAAGTCAACTCTGTTAAACATAATCGGCGGTCTCGACCGGCCTACCTCGGGTCGAGTTGAAGTTGACGGTCGTGAAATCAATACCCTTTCCAAGACTGAACTCAGCTTGTTGCGTCGAGAGAGAATCGGTTTCATCTTCCAGAGCTATAATCTCATTCCTGTGCTCACCGCCCTGGAGAACGCCGAATACGTCCTCATGCTCCAGGGAATCCCAACTGCTGAACGGAGAGAGCGAGTGAGGGAGGTGCTCAAGGAGGTGGGCTTGGAAGGTTTGGAGAATCGTTATCCCAGACAGCTTAGCGGCGGGCAGCAGCAGCGCGTGGCCATTGCCCGTGCTATAGTTTCTGCGCCTGCTCTGGTGTTGGCAGACGAGCCCACCGCCAACGTTGACTCTGAAACCGGCAGGGCCTTATTGGACCTCATGCGCAATTTAAACGAGGAAAAAGGGGTGACCTTCTTTTTCTCCACCCATGAAGAGGCAGTGATGAAGCGAGCGCGTCGGCTCCTGCAGATCAGGGACGGGGTTATTTTTAATGACCAAGCCCATTGAGAATTTGTCGGCCCAGAGACAGATGTGGGATATGTGATATGAGATGTGAGATACCAAAGACAGGAGGAAAGATCCCATATCTCACATCCCACCTCTCACATCTTGTAACCCCGCTTTTTCGGGGGCTAGTTGTAGCTTTGATTTTTGCTGCCTTGCCTGTCAACCCCGATTCGGCTTGGGCCTTAATGGGCGACACCGAGTCTACCTTCGGCTTGGACGGCAGACTGAGCACCACAAATCTTCTTATCGATAACTACGACTTTGAGCCCTTTTTCGACGATAGAAACACCGATCGGACTTCTCAAAATGTTTTGCGGCTTATAGCCGCAGGTCGGCCTACCGAACAACTACATTACGAAGTGCACGGCGTACAGTCTTATACCTACTCCACCTCCCGGCGGGAAACCGGGTCCTCATTATTTGGCACCAGTGGAACGGACACTCGCTACAGGTCTCTGGACGCTACCTGGGACTGGTACGAGAGTAGCAAGAGTTTGGCCTCCTTGTGGCTGGACAGGTTTAACCTCAAAGCAGCTCTTGCCAACGCCGACATTACCGTGGGGCGCCAACCCATAACATTTGGCAAGGCCTACTTTTGGAATCCCCTTGATATCTTTCTTCCCTTTGACCCCAGACAGTTTGATAGGGACTACAAGGCGGGAGTGGACGCATTGCGAATGGATATCCCTTTGGGTTCTTTCACCGGCATTAATCTTATTAGTGTTGCGGGCCGGGAACTGGACTACTCCGGAAACTACGTCGACGACGGGACTTTGAATGCATCTTGGTACGGCTCAGCCTTACTAGCCAGGACCTTTACCACCTTTCAAGGCTGGGATATGGCATTACAGGGAGGCAAAGTCTACAGTGGCTACCAACTCGGTGGCGGTTTAGTGGGTGAGATTGGGCCGGTAGAAACCCGGGCAGAGGCTGCCTACTTTTGGGCTCAGGATAGCGAACCGCTACCTTTCCCACTCGAGGGAGATCTGGTTGAAGACAGTTTCACCGGGGTGCTTGGCTTTGGTCATCGCTTTGAAAACACCCTTACTCTTGAAATCGAGCACTTTTATAATGGTGCAGGAGATTCCAATGATCTGGACGCTTCTTTCGTCCGCTTCGGCAGCGGCAACATCCTGCAAATGAGCCGCAATTTAACCGGTTTTCTCATCAGCTATGAGTTCGAACCCATCATTACCGGTCAATTCACTGCATTATATTCGTGGGACGACCCATCTGCTCAGATCCAGCCCATAATTACCTGGTCGCCCTCCAATAACACCGAACTCATATTAGGAGCCAGCATCAATTTTGGTGACCGCCCCACAAGAGATTCCTCCGGACAGGTGAAGATCAGAAGCGAATTCGGCACTTTCCCCGATTTTTACTTTATGCAGTTCAAGTTGTATTTCTAGTCCTATACTAATGAGAAGTCTACGGGTGGGGATCACCCCCACCCCTACTATTTATCATCTCGTTAATCACTGTAGGGGCGGGGTTTATCCCCGCCCGGAAAGAAAAAGGCCATCCGTTATTGGATGGCCTTTTTCTTTTGCTCTATGCTCTTTGCCCTATGCTCTACTATTTCTCCAGTGTCATTTGGATATAGTGGCAAGGACACTCCTTGGCGCAAAGACCGCATCCCTTGCAGAAATCCAAATCGAATTCGTACAATCCAGTTTTCGGAGAGATCTTAACCGCATTGTCCGGGCAGTACATGAAACAGTTGCCACAGTTGAAACACTGTCCACAGCTGAAACATCTTTCAGACTCATCTATAATCGCCTCAGGATCGAGTGGCGGGTATAGTTCCTTGAAATGCTTCAGCCGCATGTGTATGGGCAATGCTTCCTTTTGAAAACGCCTCTTCTTCTGATAATAATAGGTGTTGAGATCTTTAGAGTAGATAACCGGCGGTCGTGACAGCCGGCTTTCCACGCTACCGTCGATGTAGTCCTCGATAGCTGAAGCAGCGCGGGTTCCCTGACCTATGGCAGCTGAAACTGTCTCCAGGCCAAGGACCACATCTCCACCGGCAAAAACTCCATCAACATTAGTCATGAGCTCTTCACTGGTGGAAACCCATTTGCCGTCTCTCTTCTGAACCTCTATACCGTCGTAGTCAACTGCCTGACCAGTAGCCAAGATAACCGTATCAGCCGGAATAACCGATTCAGAGCCCGGTATGGGGACCGGTCGGGCCCGCCCGCTGGCATCGGGTTCCTTCAGCTCCATCTGGACGCAGAGGATGCCCACCACCTTGTCGTCATCACTGATGATCTTCACCGGGTTGGTGTGGTAGCGGAACATGATGCGCTCTTCCATGGCCTCATCGATTTCCGCTGTTATGGCGGGCATCTCCATCCGGGTGCGGCGATAGACCACGCTTACATTGGCGCCCAGCCGTTTCGCCACCCGGGCACAGTCCATGGCAGTATTGCCACCGCCAATGACCACCACATCTTTACCAACACTCACGTACTTACCGCTGTTGACCTCTCTGAGGAACTCCACCCCGGTGTAGACATTTTTGGTATCTTCGCCCGGAATATCAATAGTCAATCCCTTCTGAGCTCCGATGCCGAGAAATACGGCGTCATAGTTCTGCATGAGTTGATCCATGGGTATGTTGACGCCGACCTTGATATTACACTCCAGGTCAATCCCGAGCTTGAGTATGTTTTCAAGCTCCTGTCTCAGAATGTAGTTCGGCAAACGATAAGAGGGGATACCGTAACGCATCATGCCGCCGGGCTCACCGTGGGATTCGTATATCTTCACCTTGAAGCCCCTCTTGGCCAAATGGAAGGCACAAGAAAGACCGGCCGGCCCGGAACCGATTACTGCAATCTTCTCTTTTCGCGCGGCAATGAGCTTCTTATGTTCAAGATTTTCCTCCAGACCATAGTCGCCCACGGCTCGTTCCGCACTGTTAATGGCCACCGCCGAGTCAAAGTCCCGCCGATTGCACCCCTCCTCACAGGGATGGGGGCAAACTCTACCGCAGGTTGCCGGCAGGGGATTGGTGCGGCTCAGCACATGCCAGGCTGCCTCATAGTCCTTTTGCTCCGCCAAGGTCCGAAGAAAGCCTCGAACATCGTTACCCGCCGGGCAGGCGTGGGTACAAGGGGGAGTCTGCATGATATTTACCGGCAGCAGGGTTCGCCATGACCCGGTCTGGTAAGGAATGACTTTCCGTAGATCCAGAGCTAATCCTAAAGGTAGCTTGTCCATTATAAATTAAACCTTTCTATGTTCTGGTTGGCAATTTCTTGAATCTCCGCCACTTCCTCGCTAGGAACACCTCTCTTGAAAAGGTGCTTGAACCTACCTTGCACTTTCAGATATTCCTCCACCGGTACTTTCACCGGGATTTTCCTAACATTGGTAATTTTGCCATCTACTATTTCATAGATGGGGAACAGGCCGGTGTCTTTAGCTAACCGGCAAACCTCAACGGTGAGTTCCCCATGATGTCCCCAACCCAGCGGACAGGGGGCCAGGATGTGGACATATTTGGGACCTTCAATGGCAAGGGCCTTTTGCACCTTTTTTTGCAGATCCCTAAAATCATCCACTGTGGCCGTGGCTACATAGGGAATGCCGTGGTCCGCTGCAATCATGGGCATGTTTTTCTTGCGGGTTCTGTTTCCCATTGGCGTTGTAGTGGTCCGAGCACCATAGGGGGTAAAGCTTGAGCGCTGCACCCCGGTATTCATGTAGGCTTCATTGTCGTAGCAAACATAGAGCACGTTATGGCCCCGCTCGAACATGCCGCTGATGCTTTGAAAACCTATGTCGGCAGTGCTGCCGTCTCCTCCCTGGGCAATGATGTTCACCGGACCCTTGCCCAGTGCTTTATAGGCAGCCTCAACCCCGGAGGCCACCGCCGCCGCATTTTCAAAGAGGCTGTGCAAAAAGGGAATACGCCAGGCAGGATCAGGATAGGGTGAACTAAAGACTTCCAGACAGCCGGTGGCAACGCAGGCAATGGTATTTTCACCTGCGGCATCAGCTACCAGTCTCGCAGCCAGCGCCTGACCGCAACCCCCACAGGCCCTGTGCCCATGGGCAAAAAGATCCTTTTTTTCAACGCCTTCTAAGTATTTGGATTTTTCCATGGTTACATATCTCTTTCTGCTATAAGTTCTTTCCTCAAGCCCAAAAACTCGAATTCCACCGGCTCTTTCTCTACCTTTTCCACCATGTATTGCAAGTCATCGATTGAAATGTTCCGCCCTCCCAGGCCGGCAACGAAACTGCTGATGTTGCGATCCTTTTTCTCCGCCCTTGGAAAGGACCAACGAACATCGCTGGCCAGAATACCGCCCCTTCCTAAGGAAATACACTTCTCCAGTACCACAATGTTCATTTTGTCTTTGAGGGCCCGGTAGACTTCATGTCGCGGGAAAGGACGATAGCAACATATCTGTAGGAGCCCGACCTTTTTCCCCTCTTCTTCCAGCTGGTCGATTAGTTCTTTTATGGTCCCCACCACTGAACCCATGGAAACGATGGCCACATCCGCCTCTTCCAGTTTGTACGTCTTGATGAAGCCGCCGCTCTCTCTGCCGAATACCTTGGCAAAGTCAGCACTTACCTCTTTTATCGTCTCCTCTGATTTCTCCAGAGCCCGGTGCAAGATGTAGCGGGTTTCCATATAAAACCTGGGGTCGGCAAAAAGACCGATACCTCTCGGCCACCTGGGATCCACAATATGTCTCGGCTTAAAAGTAGGTAAAAAGTCATCCACCTCTTTTTGCTCGGGAATGTCCACCGGCTCGAAGGCATGGGTAAGGATGAAACCGTCCATGCACACCATCGTCGGCAGGAACGTCTGCTCGGCAATCTTAAAGGCCTGGATGTGCAAATCCGACGCCTCCTGATTGTCCTCGGCATGGAGTTGAATCCACCCCGCATCTCTGACAGCCATGGAATCCTGCTGATCGTTCCAGATGCTCAGTGGCGCGGAGATGGCCCGGTTGGCGCAGGTTAAAACAATGGGCAAACGCATCCCGGCAATGCAGTAAATTACCTCACTCATCAGTAACAAGCCCTGGGATGTGGTGGCCGTATAGGCCCGTGCTCCGGCGGCGCTGGCCCCCAACACAACCGAGGCTGCTGAAAACTCGCTTTCCACATTGACGAATTCGGCTTGCAGCTGCCCCTCACCCACCAGGTCCGCCAGCCCTTCCACGATGTGAGTCTGCGGCGTGATGGGATAGGCAGAAATAACATTGGGCCGGCAGTGGGCCACCACCTGGGCAACAGCGTAAGATCCTTCAATCTGCTTAAGCATCTTTTTTCTTCTCCATGATTTCCACTGCCCTCTCCAGAGCAGCTACGTTATTTTCACCAACCCTGCCTGGAAACTTCTCCATGATCGCTTCCTGAACCGCGCCTATGCTCACCAGACCGGTTATCGAGCAAAATGCCCCGATCATGATTGCATTGGGTATAGGCCTGCCTATGATCTCAAGGGCAATTTCGGTGGCAGGAATGGTTTCCACTCTCGCGGTAGTTTTGAGATTCAAGTCCTCAGGGGCTTTATCAGAATTGACCAGGATCAAGCCCTCAGGTTTTATCCCATCCAAAACAGGAACCGCGCCGATCAAAAAAGAGTCCTGCACGATGAGATAATCTGGAGTTCGTACCTCCTCCCGGGTGCGAATCTTCTTGTCGTCGATCCTGACAAAGGCCTGAACCGGAGCGCCAATGCGCTCAGCCCCGAAAGAAGGGAAAGCCTGGGCAAACTTGCCATCCTTGAAAGCTGCAATGGAGAGCAGCTCAGCGGCTGCCACATTCCCCTGACCGCCCCTGCCATGAATTCTGATTTCAATCATCCCTTCCACCCTCTCGTAAGTGCTATATTCACCAATAAATTTGCTTAAGTCTTGCAGCTGGTAAAATACTGAGATACCAGTAAAGTTCAAGATTTCACAAAGATTTAAGTATAACCGGAAACTCAGTTTGTTTCAAGATTAAACCTAGCATGAGTTCTCAAAAATTGACCCTCAGTGTTAACCGATCCGGAACCTATTCATTATACAATATACTGGATAGCGAACTTGTTAATGCTTCTTTATGATAAGGAGTTGAATACTATCAAATAATTAGCGTAATACTTATAAATATCTTAAAGAGGGCCTGAATCCCTTCTCCTCAGCCAAATCCAGCCCTATATCTTCCAGGTGGTTATGGACATTTTCAGTTGCTATCTGGCCATCTTAATTAGTAAACTGCCGAGTTAGAGATGTTTCAGAATTCTCAGCCATCCTCATTGTTCCAATTTGCTAATAGTCTCTATCCCTATATTTACTCCCCTCCCCTGGCGGGAGGGGATAAAGGAGAGGGGGATCACCCCCACCTTAATCCTCCCCCTCACGGGGGAGGAGTTTAATGGGGGATTTGTAAGTTAATCTTTTTTGAGGAATGCATGATGGTTTATAGAGACAAAAGTAAAGAAGAGCTTGCCAAAGATTTGAATGAGCTTCTTGAAATGTTACGTAATATTGAGCTCGAACGCTATGAGCTTGAAAAGACACTGGGTGAGAGCCTAAGACGGTATCGTGCCATCGTCGAGGATCAAACAGAGCTTATTTGTCGTTTTCGCCCTGATTTTAAACTTACCTTTGTCAATGAGGCTTACTGCAGGTTCTTCAATAAGAAACGTGAGGATTTGCTTGGCTTTAGTTTCATGCCATTGATTCCCCCTGAGGATACAAAAAAAGTAAGAGCGCATTTCGATTCACTCGGGCCAGAAAACCCTGTAGCCACGCACGAACACCAAGTCATAGCGCCAAATGGTGAGATCCGTTGGCAGCAATGGACTAACCGGGCGATATTTGATGATGAGGACCGCATAATCGAATTTCAATCAGTGGGTCGCGACAATACAGATCGCAAGCGCGCCGAGGTGGCCCTTCAGCAGAGTGAAGAGAGGTTTCGTAGCCTGGTCGAAAATAGCACTGACTGGTTTTGGGCAGTAGATGAAAACGCCGTTTATACCTACTCTAGTCCAAAGATACGCGACCTCTTAGGCTACGAGGCAGAGGAGGTCTTAGGGAAAACTCCCTTCTCCCTTATGCCCCCCGATGAGGCCGATAGGGTTGCTGATATTTTTGCCTCTTATGCTAAATCCCGCAGACCTTTCAAACTCCTTGAAAATACAAATGTCCATAAAGATGGCCATCTCGTAGTACTGGAAACTAGCGGAATTCCTATCTTTGATGCCGAGGGAGTATTCCTTGGTTATAGAGGTATTGACCGGGATATTACTGAACGCAAGCAAGCCGAAGAGGAGCTGCGACGAGCTCATGCCGACATGGAGAAGAAAGTCGAGGAGCGCACCAGAGATCTGCTGGAAGTTAACGAGCAACTTAGGCGAGAGATAAAGAATCGTAAACGTGAGAAGATTAGACGCAGGGAGAGCGAAGCCTACATGGAAGCTATATTGAATGCTGCACCGGTAGGCATCGGCCTGGTCAAAAATCGCGTACTTGTTTGGGTGAGTCATCGAATGACCGAAATGCTGGGATATTCTGTAGATGAGCTGGTAGGAAAGAGTGCCAGGATCGCGTATGAAAGCGAAGAAGAGTTTGACCGCGTTGGGAGGGTTAAATACCAAGAGATTAATGAGCGTGGCATTGGTTTAGTAGAAACGCGTTTCAAAAGTAAAAAAGGCAGCGTAATTGATGTTTTGTTGTGTTCGTCGGCTCTCGATCATGGAGACCTTTCGAGAGGGGTAATTTTCACGGTACGCGACATTACTGAGCAAAAGCGGGCGGAGCAGGCATTGAGGGAGAGCGAAGAAAAGTACCGAAAGCTGGTTGAAACTTCTATTGATGGCATAGCCATAGTACAGGGAACCGAGGTCAAATTCGCCAACCAGGCCTTGCTGAATATGTATGGCGTCTCTAAGGCAGAGGAGGTTGTAGGCCACAATTTTACCGAGTTTGTATCCCACCAGCATCGAGACCTCTTGTTGCAAAGAGGTCTGGACAGAGAGAGCGGAAAAGGTGCGCCCAATCGTTACGAGTTCAAGGCATTGAGGCAGGACGGAACTGAGTTCGATGCTGAGATCTCTGTCAACCCTATTTCCCATCAGGGAAAACCCGCTCGGCAGGCTTTTTTGAGAGACGTTACCGCACGCAAGCGAGGAGAAAGATATTTACGAGAGAGTGAGCAGAAGTACAGGCTACTGGTGGAGAATCTACCGAGCATTGTCTACAAAGGATACAAAGACTGGTCTGTAGATTTTGTTGATGAAAAAATTGAAGCATTGACCGGCTATAGTATGAAAGAATTTAATTCCCGGAAGATGAAATGGTCTGACTTGATTGTTAAAGAAGACCTCGCCGGTGTGAGGGAATCATTCATTAAGGCATTGAAGAACGACAAATCTTATACAAGGGAATACAGGATCAAGACCAAGTGGGCGCATATCCTCTGGATACATGAAAGGGCAATGATACTATGTGACCAGAAGGGGGAGATCGACTATGTGAGCGGGGTCTTTTTCGACGTTACCGAGCAAAAAAAGGCACAGGAAGCACTTCGTAAAAGAGAAGCTGAACTCGCGGAACAATCGCGCCACCTTGAGGAAGTCAACGCCGCACTAAAGGTTTTGTTAAAACGGAGAGAGGAAGACAAGAATGATCTCGAGGAAAAGGTTCTCGCCAATGTCAAGGAACTGGTGTTGCCTTATGTTGAAAAGCTAAAGAACAGTAGGTTGCGTTCCGATCAAATGACCCTGGTTGGCATTCTAGAATCAAACATGCAAGAGATTTCCTCTCCCTTTGTGACCAAGTTGTCATCGAGGTTCCTGGGTCTTACTCCCGCCGAGATTCAGGTTGCCAGCCTGATCAAGGATGGCAAAACTTCTAAAGAAATTGCAACCTTACTGCATACGTCGGAAAACACCATCCGGTCTCACAGATTCCACATTAGAAGCAAACTAGACCTAAAGAACAAGAAGGTCAATCTCAGATCCTATCTTAGGTCCCTCCAATAGTAGTGATTTTTAATCACTCATTTGTACTTATATTTACTGCATTATTTTTTTCCAATTCACCGCTCAAATCCTTATAATAGTGTAAAGATAGATTAGAAGGCGCTTTTCAGTTATTGCATTTTGGATAGCTCCAAAATGGTGGCGTTTTAAAAGCTGGGCTATGGAGGGCTCAAGCCATGAGAAAAGCAGAGGAAAAATATCCTTTAAGAGATGTCCAGCAAATGACGGACAGAGTGATGATCGATCTATTCAAACAAAAAATAAATGATATGCAACGATCTCCAAGTCATTTGCAGGGTAATTGGTCTGAAGTTGATGATCTCTTGAAAACTCATTTCGGTAAAATCAGCCGCATTATGAACCAAAACAGGGATACTCTGCTGGAACTTTATAAGACTGCCATCAAAGAATTAGAGCAGTCGCCAGTTTAGTGCATGGCTTATTTACCCATACTTGGATGTTTGGTTGTAAAGCGGACATCAAACGATGATAGCTCACAAAGCTAACACACTAGATGAGAAACAGATTAAGTTACTCGCCCTCCTCGCTGTAGGGACAGCAGAGGCGGACATTGCAGAACAACTCTGCATTAGCACTCGAGCTGTCAGGACAGAAACAGACCATATTTTCAATAAGATTAATGCACCCAATCTCTTTCAGGCTGTTCTTTGGGCGGCTTCGAAGCTATAAGATGTAATTAGAGAGAGGCAATTTTGGTATCCCCATGGGTAGAAAAATTACAATAATCTTGAAAAACGGTACAGAGTTAGCCTATAAAGATGCAAGGGTTGTAGAAGGCAACAGGACATGGATTTATCAAGTGAACAAAAATGAGCATCCGGAAGAACTGTTGGCTCTTATAGATCCTAATCATATTAGGACCCTGTACTCAGAAGAAGACTGATATTCCCTCTACCCAATCACCAGGTTTGCGTCAGCTTGAGTTCACGCTCCTTCTCCCGCGCTAACAAATATATGTTAAGCACCGTTGGTTTCCTCCTGGTCTAACAAAGCTAGTTCACTGAGAGGAAAAGACAGTAAAATGAAAACTAACTCTCAGACTCAGTGTGCCAATTGCAAAGCCACCTATCAACAGGTCGAGGAGGGTAGAAGAGAGTATTTTATCCCATGGGGACCTTACTTTCTCTGCGACATGTGCCACCGGCTAGCTATCATGGAAAAATTGCAACCCGGAGCCAAAAAGCCATTTGAGCCTGCTAAAAAGATATAGTGATACTCACCAGATCATCCCACATGCCAGCACTCAAGAATGAAACACGATAAAGGATGATGGAAATGAGAAAACGGCACAGAACTTCCCCTGAAGACCAATTGTTTGTGCGGAAATACTGCTTTGCCAGATCCTACCCTGCAAGCGATGTACGCTGTCCATTTGCAAAAGCCAAAATAATCGTCAAACCCAACAAAATCTCCTCAGATGACCGCAAAGCTGAGGAAGTGGATGGAATATTCCTTTGCCGATATCCAGATATAAATATGCCACTGCACGAAGCACGCTTAACTTCAGAATTGGACAAATGTCCCAACATGGAAAGAAGAAAAATGATTGATACGCTATATGACGGAGGTGGCTGAGGACATTCACTGTTTATTCATGCTTTGCTTCTAAGCAGGTTATAGATTCTTCGAAAACATCAGACATCAATTGGACGATGGATTACCTGGCGGCATAGTATGACCTTTCAAGATCGACTTTGCGACGAGTGTAAAACCAACGGCGGGAACATTTATAAAGTTTGTAGTGACTGCGGCCTTACTATCTGTATTTACTGCCTTTCCCCTTCATCTTGGACCATAAAGGACCTTCCCTCTGATTGTCCTCAATGTAATAGCGAAAAGTTCCTGATAGTTGATCAGTCCCCTCCCTTTTTAATTCCCTAGCCCGCATATTTCATTAATAACTTACTGCGACCACGGATATGGTCGTCCTTCCGTGCGTCCTCGGGTGTCAGCCCCTGCGACGTACCATTCAGGTACGCCTCGGGACCGACATCCTGCGGTTGCCCGGTGGCCCGACCATCTTCGTGGTCTCGCGACACTTATTCATGAAATATCCGGGCTAGCCCTGTCTATTGCTATTCATTTTACCCCTCCAAACCACCACTCATTAAAATTGGTTGTCACAAACGAAGTGTGCTAATGAGGGTGAAATATTCCTAAAATCAAGTTTACACTTCGTGGTCGTCTCATGTTATATGATGGCAATTAGATGCGCGAGAGCCTGGTTGCACTGATGAATACTGTCTCCAAGCTTGGCGAATAAATGGTCGAGATGGTCCAATGGTTGTTATCCTTTTGTCAATCTGCCTGGGCATAGCAGGACTGGCTTTTGGCGCCGACCGCTTTGTTGGGGCAGCAGCACATCTTGCGACCCGTTTGGGGGTCTCACCACTGTTTGTCGGCCTCACCATAGTGTCTGTGGGGACTTCATTTCCCGAGCTCTTGGTTTCCACCACAGCGGTGCTGGGCGGACATCCCGCAATGGGTCTCGGGAACGTACTGGGAAGTAATATCGCCAATGTATTTCTGGTTCTCGGGCTTTCGTCCCTATTGCAGCCGGTCAAAGTGGAATCGGAGGTTGTCGGCCGAGACTACTCGGCGCTGCTTTTGGCCACAGTAACAGCGTGGCTTATGGCCAGCAACGGAGTTTTGAGCCGCTTAGAAGGTATTATTCTCCTCGCAGGCCTGATAGTCTATTATGGCGCAACCCTCAGATCAGCCAGAGGGAGTGGAGATTCGAAGTTAAGCGGTGCAACCATTAAGGATGATCCTCTCCCGAGAAAACCTCTTTATCGTCCCTTGGCACAGCTGGTTGTCGGCCTCGTTATGCTCCTCGTCGGAAGTCGCTTGATCATCTGGGGCGGCGTCGGGCTCGCCCAAGCCATGGGTGTTAGTGAGCTAGTGATCGGGCTAACCTTGTTAGCAGTGGGAACCAGTCTTCCGGAATTGGCTACTACTCTGACGGGGATAATTAAAAAGCAAGACGCCATTGCTGTGGGAAACGTGGTTGGTTCCAACATGTTCAATACCCTCGCCGTACTGGGTACTGTCTCGATGCTCCGCCCGCTGCCGATTACTTCCGAGAACTTCACTCGTGATATGCCGGTGATGCTTCTAGCTGTCTTGGTTCTCTGGCCTGTTTCCTGGTCTCGACGCAAAGGGCGGGGACGGGTAAATCGTTTCGAGGGTGGTATTCTCTTGCTGTTGTAGGGAGCTTACTTGTACTTGCTGGCAGTGAGAAGCTGAATTCAGCTTTCCACTTTGGCCTTTGTCTCGCGAGCTCAGGGCAAGCTCACGGGCGATTCTCGTGGGGACCCGGAGGAGCCAGAACGTAAAAAACCCCGCTTGACATATCTTCCCGAGATTTCGACAGTTCACGCAATTTGGCCATGTCACCAGACACGAGAGCTTCCTTTTTGGCTCGTGACCAGCGCTTCACTTGTGCTTCTCGCCTTCTAGCTGCCACATTGGTTTCAAATTCTTCGGAATGGACAATTGCAACTGGTGGGTCAACCTTGGTGGTTCGGCAGGCCTTGCCCTCAAAATGCTCCTGACACCGCTGATCAAGGTCTGTTGTGGCACCTATATATAGATTCCCTGACTTCAGTCTAAGAATATACAACCAGGCAGGCATATTTGTCTGTCTCTCGGAGTGATAACTGGATGATGGCCCTTCGACAGGCTCAGGGCCATTTCGACGCAGTGATAAGTCAATCTGGCTGCAAGCCTTGAGCAAGAAAAGGGTACCCATCGATTAATCGATGGGTACCCTTTTCGCGTCGAAATGGCTCCCCGGGACGGACTCGAACCGCCGACTAAGTGGTTAACAGCCACCCGCTCTACCAGCTGAGCTACCGGGGATTGGTTGGTAGTGAAGCCGTAAGTCTATAGCAAAGACCTATTGGTCCTGTCAACCGGAAAGAAGTTCCCTCTTTTTCCCCCTCTTCTACTCCTCTGATACGCCGCAAAGTTTCAGCAGTCGGTCGTAATCCCTGTCCACTCTCTCTTGAATCATGGCAATATCTTCTTCCGTCAGATGGCTGAAGCGGCGTTGAATCTTGAGGTAGTCACTAACCGGTTTAGGCTTCTTGATCTTGCGAGATAGTCTATATTTTCCGTCTATAACCTCGTAGAGAGGGAAGATCTTGGTCTGCACCACCAGACGTGCGGTCTGAATCGAATCCTCAACAGCGCACCGCCACCCCGTGGGACAGGGAGAATAAAGATGCAGGTAAGCCGGGCCTTCCACCAGAGAGGCCTTCTTTACCTTGTTCATGAGATCAATGTAATAGGCGGGTGAACCGGTGGCCACGTAAGGAATGTCATGGGCTGCGGCGATGGCCGGCATATTTTTCTTCCAGGTCTGCTGGCCGATGCTCTTTTTGCCTGGTGGCGATGTGGTGGTCCCAGCTCCGTAAGGAGTGCTGCTGGAGCGCTGGATACCGGTGTTCATATAGGCCTCATTGTCAAGGCAAACATAGATGAAGTTGTGTCCTCGCTCCAATGCACCCGAAAGAGCTTGAATACCAATGTCCGCAGTGCCACCATCTCCAGCAATGGCCAGGAAGGTAGTATTCTTGTCCTCTAGCCTCCCTTTTCGAATCATGGCCTTGTGCGCTGCTTCCACTCCGCTGGCCACGGCCGCAGCATTTTCAAAGGCCACATGCAACCACGGTACCCGCCAAGCACTTTGAGGGTAGGGAGATGATATAATCTCCATACACCCAGTGGCGCTCACCACGATGACGTTGTTACCCAACGCCTTCATCACCTGGCGCAAGGCCACAACCTCGCCACATCCCTGGCAGGCCCGATGTCCCGGAGCCAGCGGTTCCTCCACCGGCAGCTTTTTCGGGGTGAATTTTTGAAAGTCTTTCAATGTCTCACTTGCTGTTTTCATCATTCCCTCACATTGATGATAGTATAGCCCTGCCGAACTCCATCAGCGGCTGCAGCCTCCACCCCATCTGCCATTTCGACAAAATTCTCTATGGTCACATCCCTGCCAGCCAGACCCGCCACATAATTCCAGATGTAAGGCCGTTCCGGTTCATCATAAAGCGCAGCCTTGACCTCGGTGGCCAGCGGCCCTCCGGCACCATTTAAACCCAAGGCGCGATCCATCACCGCAATTTGCTTGACGCCTCTTACGGCAGCTAAAAACTCCTCGAAGGGAAAGGGCCTAAACAAACGCAAGCGCACCAGGCCGACATTCTTGCCGTCAGTGCGCATTTGATCAACGGCGATCATCGCCGTTTCGCTGAGACTTCCCATTGTTACCAGCAGGGTTTCAGCTCCGTCCGTGCGGTATGTTTCCACCGGCTTGTAGTAACGGCCGAACATATCGCCAAACTCCTGCCAGGCCTCAAGAATTACCTGTTTGGCACCTTTGATCGCCTCATCCTGCGCCTTTTTTGCCTCGGTGTAAACCTCGGGCATTCCCACCGGGCCGATACTAACAGGATTTGTCGGATCCAACCTCATTTGCGGCTGATAGGGTGGTAGATAGCGATCAACTTCTTTCTGGTCGAGAATTTCAATGGGCTCGATAACGTGAGTCAAGGTAAACCCGTCCACGTTGACTATTGTCGGCAACAAAACCCGAGGGTCTTCGGCCACTCGGAAGGCATGAAGTGTCAGGTCAAAAGCCTCCTGACCGTTCTCTGCCACCGTTTGAATCCATCCAGTATCCCGGCTCATCATCATATCGGAGTGGTCGTTCCAGATACTGATTGGGCCGGAAAGAGAACGGTTGGCCACAGTCATCACAATGGGCAGCCGCAACGCTGGAGCTATGTAGCAGATCTCCAGCATGAGCGCCTGCCCCTGAGAGCAGGTGGCGGTATAGGTCCGGGCTCCTGAGGCCGAAGAACCGCAGCAGGTGCTCATGGCCGAATGTTCCGACTCAACAGGGATAAACTCTGCATCAAGATGACCATCCGCCACCAGTTCTGACAAATGCTCCACAATATGGGTCTGAGGCGTGATGGGATATGCGGCAATTACATCCACGTTGGCCAACTTCACCGCCTCACTGATAGCGAGAGAAACCTCAATACCCACTCTTTTTGCCATGATGAATTACTCTCCTATTCAATGCTATTCATGTCTTCACGACTTTCCCCACTAAAAATCCGCGATCCCTCATCCTTGGCAGAGAATAATTACTCACTCTCCTCAACCATGCTGATCGCATCAGCAGGGCACTCGCGGGCACAGATCCCGCATCCCTTGCAGTAAAACATGTTCGGCTGATAAAAACCCAGCTCGTTTTGAGTAAAGACCATATCTGGGCAAAAAATATAACACTGCCCGCACTGAACGCATTTTTCGTAATCAGTCACGGGACGTTGTGAGCGCCAATCACCCGTTTTTAGTTCAGCGGAACTGCCTGGTTTTACAATGGAACATCCTAAAGCCAAATCTTTCCAGCTAACAATCCCAGTTTCTTTCGCCATTGTTTACTCCTCTACCACGGTCTCTTCATAGGCCCGCTGAAAGGCCTTTATATTTTTCGCGGCCACGCGACCAAAACGCTCCTGCAGGGGACCTTCCAATGCCGTAAGTGGTAACAAGTCAGTTGCTTTGAGCATTGCTCCAAGTAAGGTAGTATTGGTGATGGGAATCCCCATTGTTTCAATGGCTATTCGGCTGGCATCTACAAGTGCCAGTTTGGCATTTATGCCGCTGACCTTGCGAATCTCCTTAGCAGTCTTGGTGGTGTTGAGCACCACTATCCCATCCTTTTTTAGACCGGCAGCGACATTTACAATCTCTAAAAGAGTAGGATCCAATACTACTACGATATTGGGTTCATAAATTTTCTCTCTCGTTCGAATAGGCTCGTCGCTTACCCTCACAAAGGCCATAACCGGTGCTCCCCGCCGCTCCGGGCCAAAGCTAGGAAAGGCCTGAGCGTACTTCCCTTGTTCGATGGCCGCCAATGCAGTCAATTCAGCTGAGGTCACTGCACCCTGTCCGCCTCGCCCGTGAAATCTGATCTCGATCATGGCTGTGGCTCCAATGTTCGTGCTCTAGTTAAGTTTTATGCTTAGAGATGCTCAGCGAAGGTCAGTTAAAAGTCAGGTACACAAGCAGCGAACACATGCAATATATGTGCAACGACTAATCAATAACCCCCCAGGCCGAGTGAGTCAAGGAATTTCAAATAGCCGGGTGAACTCACCTCTTTTACCGCGATTCTCGGCGTCCTTCCATAGCCCGCTTTAGGGTGACAGCGTCAGTGTACTTGAGATCGCCACCCATGGGAATACCCTGAGCAATCTGGCTGACGCTGACTCCTTGCTTTCTCAGCAGCCCGGCAACATAAGTGGCAGTGGCTTCCCCTTCCGTGCTAGGGTTAATGGCGAGAACAACCTCCTTGATAGACTCTCGCTGCAACCTTTCCAATAACTCCTTGATCCGCAAATTTTCAGGGCCGATACCATCTAGAGGGGCCAGAACCCCCTGAAGGACATGGTAGCGCCCACTGAAGACCCCCGCCTGTTCCAAAGCCAGCAAATCCCCCACTTCTTCCACCACGCAGAGAACGCTTGCATCACGATTGGGATCTTTGCAAATTTGGCAGGGATCTTTGTCTGTGAGGTTGAAGCAAGTGGAGCAGAAGCCTATGTCTCGCTGGACCTCTAAGATACTTGCAGCAAGGGACTCAGTGTATTCTCTTGATGCACGGAAAAGATATAGGGCCAGCCGTGCTGCTGTTTTATGGCCAATACCGGGAAGCTTGGATAAGTCAGTTACAAGGCGCTGTAGGGAGGATGGGTAAATGCTCATTTATAATTCCTTCGGAATTGGTTTAATGGTCAGTTGTCCACTAACCGCTTAGCGCATAGTGCATAGCGTCAGTAAACAGCCAGCAGCTAGCAGCGGAGAGAAAATTACAGGAGTCCGGGAATTTTCATTCCCCCGGGAAGCTTTATGCCTCCGGTGAGCTTACTCATCTCTTCGGCCGCCATTTCCTGCGACCTTTTCAATGCGTCATTCACTGCAGCAACAATAAGATCCTGTAGCATTTCTATATCATCCGGATCAACCACCTCAGGTTCCAGCTCTATTGAGAGCAACTCTTGGCGCCCATTGGCTTTGGCAATTACCATACCGCCACCAACAGAGGACTCTACAACCTTGTCTCCAAGCTCTTCTTGCATTTTGGCCATCTTTTCCTGAAGAACCCTGGCCTGTCGCATCATATCTCCAAAACCCTTTGTCATTAAAATCCCCCTTTATTCATTGCTAATCTCAGATTGTAGATTTGACAAGGACGAACGCACTTCGGAATTAATAATCTACAATCTCAAACCTGACGTCCACAATCCGAAATCCGCAATCCGAAATCCAAAATGCCCTACTTGCCCTTCTGTGGTCCTACTTTCACCTCTACGATTTCGCCCCCGAATATCTCCAAAGCTTCTGTTACTAGTGGATGTTTCAGAGCCTTTTGCTGCCGAAGTCTCTGTCTGTCAGTCTTTCCCCTATTTTCACGGCGAATCTCTTCACCGCCAGCTTTAAGGGAGACTTTAATCTCATCGCCAAAAATTTCTCGCGCCACCCTATTTAGCAAGCCAAAGCTTTCCCTCTCTTTGACCATCTCGTAATCAAACTCGCGACCATTGAAATCGAGCTCTATTGCGTCGGGCTTTGGTTTTCTGACACTTACTCGTTCAAGGCTGGCAGCGAGAGCAGGCTTTTCCTGGCGCATCTTTTCTAATAGATCCTGCCACTTGGCCAAAGGTGAGTCAGCAACAGTCTTGGGATCAGCCGCCTCAACTTCTTCTATTTGAGTGTAATCGTAAGATACTCTTTGTTGGCCGAGATTTTCTCTGATTGTATGGGGTTCAGCCGCTGGCTCACCTCCTGTGACAATTCTTTGCTCCAGCTTTTGGATTTGAGAAATGACTTTGCCCATGTCCATGACTTGAGGAAGCTGTACTAACCGTAGCAGGCTCATCTCAAGAACCAATTTAGGATTGCTGGATCGTCGAATTTCCTCTTCTCCTCTTAAGAGAAAATGAAAGAATTGTTGCAGAGTCGAGCTACTCACTTTATCTGCCTGCTCTTTTAGCTCGGCCAACTCAGCATTAGTGAGATCGACCAATTTGTGCGGTTCATTGCTCACTTTCATCACCAGCAGATTGCGAAAGTGTTCCGCCAGCTCTTGGCAAAAGCGCCTCAGATCGTGCCCATGGAGATAGAGCCGTTCGATGGTTTCTAGGCAACGAACCGCGTCGCCTTCGAGAATGGCGGTGGCCGTGTCGAGCAAATCTTGGCGATCAATAACCCCCAAAACCTCTAACAGATCATCGTCCGAGATGCTCTTCCCCGAAAAAGCGATCATCTGCTCAAGGAGACTCTGGGCATCACGCATACTGCCTTCAGCCTCCCGGGCCAGAACCCTCAAACTCACTTCGCTGATCTGGATATCCTCTTCTTGGGCTATGCGGCGCAGATGGTCCACAATCTCGGCCAACGGAATGCGCCTAAAGTCGAAAAGCTGACAGCGACTTGTGATGGTGATAGGAACGCGGTGAACTTCAGTGGTGGCAAAAATAAAAATTACGTGTGGTGGTGGCTCTTCCAGTGTCTTGAGCAGCGCATTGAAGGCAGGGGTAGTGAGCATATGAACTTCATCAATTATGTAAATTTTGTAGGGGTTCCTGGAAGGTAGATAGCGGACGTTCTCCCGCAATTCACGGATTTCATCGATGCCTCGGTTGGAAGCGCCATCGATTTCAAAAACATCGATTGATGCTGATTCAGTGATTTCCTTGCAAGATGCACATTGGTTGCATGGAGTTGGGGATGGACCTTGGGCGCAGTTTAAGGCCTTGGCTAGAATCCTGGCCACTGAGGTCTTGCCAATCCCACGAGCTCCGCTAAATAGATAGGCATGTGCGATTCGCTCGGCCGAGATGGCGTTGGTGAGCGTTTGGACAACGTGAGGCTGGCCTACAACATCCTCAAAGCGTTGAGGCCGCCATTTACGTGCCAGGACGACATAAGACATGACAGGGACCTATGGCAATTGATCTCCCTCTCCCTCCTGGATGGGGGAAAGGGAGATCAATTTGAAGTTAGCTTGATGAATTATATTGAGAACAAACAGAATGGCGGAGAGAGTGGGATTCGAACCCACGGTTCCGGGGTTACCGGAACACACGATTTCCAGTCGTGCCCCTTCGGCCAACTCGGGCATCTCTCCGCAACTTATGCTAAAAGCTATCAGCAATCAGCTCTCAGCTGGCCGCCCAATCTAAACCACCATCAAATTTGCTAAATATTACCTCTGTGGTTCAATTATTTTTTTCTCTGCTGAATGCTGACTGCTGACAGCTGGATTTTTGGCGGAGAGGGTGGGATTCGAACCCACGTGCCCGGCTCTTCACCGGACAAGTCGATTTCGAGTCGACCCCGTTACGACCACTTCGGTACCTCTCCGCAAAGAACAGAGAAAATGTGTTGTTAATTGTACCAGAAGTGCAATGAGTTCGAAACCTCTTTAGCGTCTAGCTTGAAAAAAGGCCTGTAGCAAAGCCCTGCATTCCTCTGCCAGTACTCCCCCCTTAGCTTCGAGCCGGTGATTCAGTTTGCCGTCAGTACCCATGCGATAAACGGACTCAATGGCCCCTCCTTTTGGATCTGCCGCCCCATAAACTACCAGGGACAAACGGGCCTGAATCATTGCTCCTACGCACATAGCACAAGGCTCGAGGCTTACGTAAAGAACGTGACCTGGCAACCTGTAATTTTCAAGCTGCGCCGCCCCTTGCCTGAGCACGAGGATCTCAGCGTGACCGGTGGGATCATTCAGAGTTATTGGGCGGTTATGGGCCCGCGCTATAACGTCCCCTGTGGGCGAAACCAGAAGTGCTCCCACGGGCACTTCTCCCTCGAGCGCACCCTTTTCCGCCTCAATCAGGGCCTCTTTCATGTAAGTTTCGTGCGATTCCATCTAATCTCTCACAGAGGCCACAGAGAACTCTGAGGACTCGAGCGAGCCCGCAAAGCGGGGAGCGGGCGAGAGATATAGCGCACTGCTATATAAATCGATCCTGAAGACCCTTTTCGATTTCCTCCACAACCCTGGCTGCTGCCTTCACCGGATCATCTGCTGTCCGGATTGGACGCCCCACCACAATGTAATCTGCTCCATTTTTGACTGCAAGATATGGGGTAACTACCCTCGCCTGGTCGTCTCTCTTTACATCTCCCCAATCAGGCCGAATGCCAGGGGTGACAATAACCAAGTCCTCGCCAAATTTCTTTTTCACAGCCGTCGCCTCGCGGCCTGAACAGACAATTCCTGCACAGCCCGCCTGTCTAGCTATGGACGCTCTCTGCAGAACAAGCTGGATGGGCTCTGCCGCCAACTCCTCTCGAATTCCAAGGGAAAGTAAGGCCTTGCTATCCAGGCTGGTAAGTACCGTGACAGCCAGTATCTTGATGTGTTCAGCAACCTCAGTCACCACAGCTTCAAGGAGAACGGGATCACAGTGAACTGTAATGAAACTAACCTTCTGCAGGCAGGAAGCGCTACGGATAGCCCGCTGAACCGTTGCCGGGATGTCATGAAATTTCAGATCGAGAAAAATCCCTGCATCAGTCAAATTCCCTATGGCATCAACTATTGACGGCCCCTCAGAAACAAAGAGCTCCAGACCAACTTTGAACACCCCTACTTGGTTATTAAGGAGCCGGACATACTTGCGAGCTTGCTCAGCATCAGGCACATCTAAAGGAAATATCAACCTGCCTTTGGCATTCATTTGCATCCTCACACAGATCTATTTTCGACCACTCCTGCCTATACCTTCCCCTGCTTTAGTGGTCAAGCGGAAAAAGAAGATAGCCATGTTGACTTGGGCTGTTGCATCCCAACATGAGAAGGGATAGTATGCTGCATTGCACAGGGTCAATCGTTATTCCCAAAGGAGCTATAGTTATCCTTTTGCCAGGGGGGGAGAGTGGACAGCATGAAGAATCGTTTGTTGGAGATAGTTCTGGAGAAATCTTTTCAATACGCCGAGGAGCCCATATTCAAGTTGGTGTCCGGCGGGGTGAGCAACTTTTACTTTAATTGCAAACCCACTATGTTGGATCCGGAGGGCAAGGAATTAATTGGTCGACTGGTCTTTGCTAGAATAAGGGATCTCGAGGTTTCCGGAATAGGTGGTCTAGAGCTAGGTTCAGTTCCCATCTCCAGCGCGGTCTCTTTAATTTCTCAACTTGAAGGTAAACCCATTAAAGAATTCATTGTTCGGAAAGAGAAAAAAGATCACGGTATCCCTGCAAAGGTAGAGGGAGATTTCTCTCAGGGGGAGAGAGTGGTAGTGGTGGACGACGTGATTACCACTGGCGGCTCCACCATCAAGGCCATTGAAGCGGTTGAGGGTCTAGGGCTTAAAGTAGCAAAGGTAGTAGTCCTGGTGGATCGTGAAGAAATGAACGGTAGGCAGAATATAGAGAAACTTTGCCCTGAGGTGGAAGCACTTATAACGCGTTCCGAGGTCATGGAATTATATAAAAGACGCAAAGCGCATAGCGGCAACCCAGTGCCTAGATGAAAGCTCGTAGCCTCATTAATTTACAGGCTATGACGCCATCTACTATGCGCTGTGCACTTTGCGCTTGGAGCTTTGCAGCAAAATTACCGCCAAAACCTGGGCTCCTAGAGAAAGCATCACTATCAAATAAATGTCTGGCCGCTTTTGCCAGAGCCAGGGTCCCGAGAGGGCACCACACAGTCGCCCAATAACCAGGGCGGTGTAGTTGAAAGCAAGCCATTTTCCTCGTTCCGCTGGGACCATTTCCGAAACGTAGGGGAAAATCGAGACGATGGTGAATTCAAAAAGGAAAAACATGCAGACAAGACCTACTGCAGCCACATATATGGAGCTCTGACAAAAGGGTAAAGCTATATAGCTGAGCCCGGTCAGTGTAAGACCACCCAGGATCGCTTTCCTTTTGCCGATGCGATCCACCAGGGCCACCACAGTAAATTCTCCCCCAAGCTCAGCAAGACCTACCAGCATTGAAAAAAAGCCCAATTCTTGTAATCGGAGCTGAAACTGTTCTTCGAGCCATGCTCCATAGACAATCACCATATTTTCATTGGCAAAGACCATTAAAAGAGAAACTCCCAGAACCAGTATAGGTCCTACCTTGCCTGAAGGTGATTCTTCAGGAGCCAAAATATTTTGGTCTCCATTTTTTGCCGAAGCTTGGTTGGTTAAAGTGACGTCCTGCAGGCGGATCGTCAAAAAAATCGCCAACAGGGCAGCTCCTGAAATTAAGCCGAAGGGACTGTGCCAGCCAAAGTGAGCAATGAGCAAGCCGCTTAGCGGTATACCCAAGAGCCAGCTACCAGCCCAAGATGCTTCGAGGATACCCAGGGCCTTGGCTCTTTTGGAGTAGGGTATGCGAGCACTGACAAAGGCCTGGACACTTGGATCATAAACAGGCTTTGATATGCCAATGAAGACAAAACCCACAAGGGCGAAGGTAAAACTCCCAGAAAAAGAGACAGTTAGGGATCCTAAGAGAAGGGCGGTCAACCCAATCATCATACCCCATCCGTATCCCTTGCGTTCAGAAACAACACCCCAGAGCGCACCAGTTAGACCCATGCAGTGTCGTGCCGCCACCAGAAGACCGGCTTGTTGGAAAGAAATGCCAAGACCACGCGCTATTGCGGGTAGGAAGGGGTAGGTTACCCGAACCGCCAGATTAAGCATTAGGCGACTAAAAAATACTACGATCCAGGTCCATCTGGACATGCGAGTTAAGTCTCCCGATCATTTAGAATTCCAGGAGTAAGGGATTAAGGAATTCAGAAATTCTGGGACTGACACATGGCAATCTAACAGGGCCTCTAAACAGTGAATTCCCTAATTATCTAATTCCTCAATTCCTTAATTTTTTTCCTGCTTCCTGCAGCGGCTTGACGATTTTGCTTTTGAAGATCAGGAACAGATACAATAGAGGTTCGACAAAGTAAATAGGTCTAAAGTAAAAAGTTTAGTCGAATAAGGTGTATTGTGGCCATATTTGGGTGAAAAAAGTTTTTGAAATGGATAGAATTTAATATGAATTGGAGATGGCTATGGTTCCCGACAAAGTAGTAGATGAGATCAGCGCAAACCGTCAACGGTATGTGGAAGAACTTTCTGATTTTCTTCTGATTCCGAGTGTTAGCACCGAACCGGACCATGCCGCAGATATCCGTCAAGCAGCTATCTGGGTAGTGAATAAGCTGCAGAAACTTGGTTTCCATGTAGAACTGCGTGAGACTGCCCGTCATCCGGTGGTCTGTGGTCATCTCGTCATTGACGCCAGTCTGCCCACAATTCTTATTTACGGTCACTACGATGTACAGCCCCCCGATCCTTTGGATGAATGGATTACCCCTCCCTTCTCTCCAAGTATCAGGGATGGTCACATCTATGCCCGCGGGGCCACAGATAATAAGGGACAATGTCTTACCTATTTGGAGGCCATGGAAGCGATGCTTTCTGTGACCGGCAGACTCCCCTTAAATGTCAAAGTGCTGATTGAGGGAGAAGAAGAAATTGGCAGTCCCAATCTTGGTCCGTTCCTGCAAGAAAACCAAGAATACCTGCAAACCGATGTCATTGCTATATCTGACGGTTCCCAGTTCGCTTCCGGCATCCCCGCCATCACCTACGGACTGAGGGGACTTAGCTATCTGGAGATCCAGGTGCAAGGTCCTCGTTTCGATCTCCACTCCGGAACCTTTGGTGGAGTTGTGGCCAATCCCATACAGGTACTCGCCGAAATGATGACTCGTCTCAAGAATAGTGACGGTACCGTTGCCATACCTGGCTTTTATGACCACGTGCAAGAACTAAGACCGGAAGAACGGCAGGAGTTGTCCGACTTGCCAGTTGATGAAGTGCGGGTTAAAAATTATCTGGGAGTTGACCAATTAGTAGGTGAACCGGACTACTCCATGGTGGAAAGGCAGACAGCCCGACCCACCCTTGATGTGAATGGCATTTGGGGTGGATTTGCAGGAGAAGGGGCAAAAACGATTATCCCTGCCAAGGCCGGAGCCAAGGTGAGCATGAGGTTGGTCCCCAATCAGCGTGCAGCCGCCATTAATGAACGATTCAAGAGCTTTATTCACTCCATTGCACCTTCTACTGTCAAGATTCAGATCTCGGAAATGCACGGATCAGATCCCGTCCTGATTGATCGGAGCCAACCAGCCATGGAAGCTGCTGCCAGGGCCATCGAATTCGGTTTTGCCAAGAAACCAGTATTCATTCGAGAAGGTGGTTCTATCCCCATAGTAGGTTTGTTCAAGGAGGTGCTCGACTGCGGTAGCATCCTTCTCCTAGGATGGGGTAGCCCTGATGACGGCGCCCATTCGCCCAATGAGCGTTTCTCTCTTGAAGATTTCCATCGCGGCATTTGCTCTGCTGCGGCTCTTTTCTACTCACTGGAGGAATCTTACAGAACTTAGAGGCTGAACTGGGTGATGGTGGCGGTTTTTCTGATTGACAGGCAAGGTGAACCTTGTTAACTCTTCGAATCAGGTTCGTACAAAACCGAACTCCTATTAACACTAACTAGTAATGACCTCTACTCATAACTTGCATGAGACTTGGTAATATCGAGGAGGAGATATGCTGCAAGAATATCCTAAAGAGATTAAACTGAAAGACGGTCTCAGTTGCAGTCTCAGGCCGATGATAGCGGACGATCTAGAGGGTCTTTACAGGTTTTTTGTCTCTCTTCCCGAAGAGGATCTGAGGTACCTGCGCGACGACCCAACTGACAGAAGATTAGTAGAGAAATGGTGTCGAGAAATCAATTACGACAAGGTTTTACCTATTCTGGCGGAGCATAAAGGTAGAATTATGGCAAACGCCACTCTCCATAGGAAGACCACCGGCTGGGAGAAGCACGTGGGTGAAATCCGGGTTACTATTTCCACCGAAGTCAGACAGCGCGGCTTGGGTTCTCGTCTAGTAGAGGAACTCACTGGTTTTGCCCGCGCAGCCGGCTTGGACAAACTTTTGGCCCGGGTAATTGCCTCCCAGACCGATGCTATAAAGGTATTTGAAAAAAATGGCTTCACCCTGGTAGCCACCCTGAAGAATTTTGTCAAAGATGTCCATCAAGGCGATTATCAAGATATTGCTGTTCTGGTTAAGGATCTAAGCCAGGACTAGGGAAACGAAGGAGCGTTTATGCGAGAGGTGGTAATAGTCAGTGCTGTTCGCACTGCCATAGGTAAATTCGGCGGCAAGCTGAGTTCTGTACCTGCTGAGGAGTTAGGGGAAAATGTAGTTAAAGAACTCCTCGCCAGAGCCAAGATTCGGCCTGATAAGGTTGATGAGGTGATCATGGGTAACGTACTGGAAGCACGGCTAGGCAAAAATCCGGCAGGACAAGCGGCAGTACGTGCTGGAATAAGCCAATATAGCCCTTCTTTTACGGTGAGTAAGATTTGCGGCGCAGGTATGAAGTCAATATTTTTGGCTGCCCAGACGATAAAATCCGGTGACGCTGAAATTGTTGTCGCTGGGGGTATGGAAAATATGAGCGAGGCAACTTTCTTACTGCAGAAATCTGCCGACCCACCCCAAACAGGGTCCGAGGGAGCCATTGGCATAATGATCCGAGATGGCCTTTGGTGCTCCCTTGGGGATAGCAGGAAGGGTCTAACCTCGGAAGATGTTGGTGAAAAGTTCGGCATTAGTAGAAAGGAACAGGACGAATACGCTGCCAGGAGCCATCAAAAAGCAGAAGCAGCAATAACTTCTGGGCGTTTCAAGGATGAAATAGTACCCGTCAAAGTCCGCCAAAAAGAAGGAGGCTCAGTCACTTGTGATACAGATGAGAATCCCAGATTCGGCGCCACCCCGGAGACCCTGGGTCAGTTGGAGCCTGTTTTTGGCAAAGGTGGGACCATAACCGCCGGGAACAGCTCAGCGGTCGCGGATGGGGCTGTAGCTCTTCTGATGATGAGTGGAGATAAGGCCTTCAAGATGGGGATCAAGCCTATGGCCAAGCTCACTGGCTATGATTATCACTGGTCCGAACCTGAGCTAATGGGCTACGGTCCGATCTATGCGGTCCGAAGCGCTCTCCATAAAGTTTGGGCAGGTACTGACAAGCAAATCGACCTTGTTGAATTGAATGAGACTTTCGCGGCTCAGTCCATTGTATCCTTGCGAGAATTGAACCTTGATCCGGAAATAGTAAACGTCAATGGAGGTGCCATTGCCCTAGGCCTCCCCATGGGCTCCAGTGGAGCGAGAATATTGACAACCCTTCTTTATGAGATGCAAAGGAGGGATG
>CP070689.1:2582084-2588268 GCA_020353155.1 Deltaproteobacteria bacterium
CTAAGGCCGCGCCCCAGAGCGATTCTGCTGCCCCGGAAGGCGACAATTAAAGGGCCGGGGCCGCTTGACTTTATAACCTCTATAGCTGTCCCGGGCGTAAGTCCCATGTCAGCCAGCCTTTGCTGCATCTTGCTGCCACCCAATAGTCTATCTATGACAACTTTTTCGCCCGGAAGTACAAGGGTCAATGGCATAGCGGGTCGTCTTTGTTTTCGGCAATCTCCGCAGATGCCGTAAAGTTCCATTTTGTGGTGGAGAAGGGTGAAATTCCTGTTCACCGCGATCTGCCTTTGCAATGCTTCAATTTCGGAATCGTGAAATTCTTGAATTTTGCCGCATTCGGCACAAATTAGATGGTCATGATGCCAACCTACGTGTCTGTGCTCGTATTGGACATCCTGACCTTCGAATTCCTTCTTGTAAGCATAACCATACCTGTAAAGGAGATCTAGAGTTTCACCAATGAAATCAGTGTCCAATCGATGGCCTTTAGTTTCAAGTTTCTCTTGCAGGGACCTAATTGTGAGATGCTCAACTGTCCCTAAAAATTCCTCGAGCACCAACAACCGCTTATCACTGTAGTTTAGTCCGTGCTCTTTACAGATATTGATGAATTCTTCTTTTTCGTATTGATGCAGCCTTTCCATAGGCTTTCGTGCCTTTCTCAGAGTTAGATCACTGATGAACCTTACATTTGGCACAGTAACCGTACACTTCCAGTTTGTGCCCAGTTACTATAAACTCGTAAAGCTCGCCAACCTTCTGTTCAACCTCACTTACAGCTTCCTCGGTAAACTCTACCACCTTACCGCAATCCATACAGCGAAGGTGGCAGTGGTGCTCATGTCCATAAATATGTTCATAATGGAGATGACCGTCTTGAAAGTAAGCTTCTTGGATAAGACCACTCTCAAGTAATAGAGGTATAGTGCGGTAAACCGTGGCCTTAGAGATTTTCTCATTCTGCCTTCGAAGCAATGAGTAAAGCTCTTCTACGTCAAAGTGATCATGGATTGAAAAGACAGCCTTGACTACCTGTTCCCGCTCAATCGTATTTCTCAGGCCCTTGTTGCGAATGAATTCTCTAAATACGTCGATCTCACTTTTCATAGTTATCCTTATTGAGAACAAATTGCGATAATACTCAGGGCCAGCAATTTTGTCAAGGGGAAAGTCACTCAGAAGTTTTCCCATTTTCTTCTTTTAGATTTTCAATCTGCTGTGAAGAATATCTGATATGGCCAGGGTAAGCTACTCGGTAAAACAGCATAGTCGCTGCCATTAAGGAACTTCCTTTGAGCGGCTTGGACTATCCTCGCGCCGATGCAGACGGTGGTCCTTCCGAGCAGCGGAGGCTTCGCACCGGTTGCTCCGATGCTGTTTACCTCGCAGCTCACCCTGTCGTTCCTTCCGCCTGGTTGCTCTGTGACAATTTTGGCCTTTGTTGATGTCTCTTCTGAGTGACTGCGGAAGGTCTGACCCACTTCCCCGGCGCTGACTGGGGGAGCCCCTGGCCCGCCGAAGCGTTGCGAAGGCGGGAACAGGGAGGGGGCGCCTTCCCCCGGTCACAGCCGGGCTAGAAGTGACCAGACCGTGAGCCCCGGAACGACAGAAGAGACATCAGCAAGACCACTTTCATTTGCAAATCAATGTAAACTCGCCCTTGAACACAGGTTAGAAGCTTCATCCACTCATTTTTGGGGAAACTCCTGGAAGGTCACTCCGTCTGACTCCTTCAGCTCTTTGGTCTTGATTTCAATCTGAAAAAGCTCTAGCAGTGGCAAATTTTAGATTCTTGATTGCAGATTGCAGAATTTCGTCAATCTTAAATCTAAAATCTCAAATCTAAAATCCTTGGAATGCTTCCCTGAAATAGTGTATTCATGAGACCATGAAGCCTACTCTGGTACTAGCTTTCGTTCTCATAGGTTTTGCCGCCACAGTTGGCCAGATTCTCGTCCTGCGGGAATTGTTAACCGTATTCTCCGGCAGTGAGCTGGCAGTGGCTGTTATTCTTGCCGCCTGGCTTTTTTGGACAGCCCTTGGTGGTTTGCTTGGCGGAAAAATATCCCAATATAGATTCGCCAACCAATCCCTCTTTGGCTATCTTCAGAGTTTTGGCGGTCTCATACTCACCGCAACTATTTTCTTCATCCGGATCGCCCGTCTCTTGTTCCACGTCGGCGCCGGCGAGTTGGTCACCCTAGGGCAGATGCTCGCTATTTCCTTTCTCACTCTCGCTCCTTTTTGTCTGCTCTCTGGCTCTTTATTCAGCCTTGCCTGCTCCCTTTTGGCCGCTTTGATTCCTCATTGGACAAGATCTCCCGGTCTGGTTTATTTTCTTGAAGGTCTTGGGGCAGGCATTGGTGGTTTGCTTTTCACCCTCTTACTCATTCATCATTTCAATGCCATACAGATCACCGCTGCAATTTCTCTCCTCCTTTGTATTTCAGGCTTGGTTCTAACCCTGCAGGGTAGCCGTCGCCCTTGGCTTCACGCTCCTGTCTTTGTCATCTTTTTCCTAACTTTTCTCGTTGTTCAACAGCAAAACACAAGGTTGAATGAAATTAGCCGTCAGTGGCAGTGGTCTGGTTTCCACCTCATTACCTCAGAGGAGACTATTTTTGGCCACATAGCCGTGGTGGAAAAAGACAACCAGCTCTCCTTTTTTGAAACTGGTCTGTGGAACTTTGCAGTACCCGATCAGCTGAGCGCCGAAGAGGCGGTGCATTATGCTGTTCTTCAGCATCCTGCGCCCAAGGCGATTCTCCTCATAGGAGGGGGAGTGTCCGAATCTTTGGGCCAATTACTCCAGCACCCAAGTGTCCTCCAAGTAGATTATGTAGAATTGGACCCAAGGCTAATTGAACTGGGAAAGTCTCATCTTCCGATGCAGGTCACTGCCGCTTTAGAGAGCCCCCGGGTAGTAGTCCACAACCAAGATGGGCGAAGATACCTTGCCAAAACATCCAAGCTTTACGACGTCATTTTGCTCAACCTTCCTGAACCATATACTGCACAGATAAACCGTTTTTACACCGAAGAATTCTTCCGCCTGGCTGCCCGCAGGATGGGCGCCGGCGGAGTATTTTTCTTTTCTGCTACCGCTTCCGAAACTGCCCTTGGCCCTATCCGAGCAAAATATTTGAAGCTGCTCCACCGAACCGCCCTAAGTGTCTTCGCAGAAGTGGTTATTTTTCCGGGGCAGACTGCCCGCTTTTTTTGTTCAAACTCCCGCGGAACTCTCACTACCAGACCTGAAACCCTGGTGGAAAGGATTCAGCAGCGGCATTTGCAGCTCCTTTATGTACAGGATCACTTCATGCTCTGGGATCTTTCGCCCCTTCGGCAAAAAACATTTATGGCCATGATTGATCAGGCGGCTGAGGCAGGGGTCAACGGCGACCTGAATCTCAAAGCCTATTCATATAACCTGCTCATGTTGAGCTCTCAGTATTATCAGGCCATAGGCACAATCTTCGCCTATCTAAGTAAGGGCACCATTTGGATCACGATTTTGATCTTCCTCGCCATTGTTGTTCTGTTGAGCTTCAGGCAGCGGCTCAATTCCCAAGTCCCGCAGTCTCCTACAATTAGGGTGCTCTACGGTGTTGCCACCTTCGGCCTCACTGGAATCTCCCTTGAAATTCTAATCGTCTTTGCCTTTCAGGTATTCTTCGGCTATCTCTACTACAAGATAGGTCTGCTTTTGGCGCTTTTCATGGTAGGGCTCGCTGGGGGAAGTTTGATTTTTTCTTATTACCCAAAGAACAGGGCGAAGAGACTTAAAACCTTCATTACTTTTCAAATCATCCTGGCCTGCTTTTGCCTGGCCTTGGCCCTTGTCGTCATTCACTTTCACAATCGACCGACCTCGGGCTATTACAATTTTTTCTACAGAGAAACTTTTTCTTTTTTGAGTCTCCTTGCCGGCTTTATCGGAGGGACCCATTTTCCCCTTGCCAACCGCCTGTTTTTGAGAGGACAAACCCCAGTTGGGCCGGTTGCAGGTTTAATCTATGGTGTAGACCTCTTGGGATCTTTTCTGGGGTGTATCATGGTAGGTCTGGTTTTCATTCCTTCGGTGGGGATTCTTCAGACTCTATTGATTCTCGCCCTGTTAAACTTCACCGCCATCCTGCCCCTCATCATCTGTTGGCCAGCCCAGACCACTACTAGGGACTGAGCACTAGGCACCCAGTCATTTTTCAATTCACATTTATCATTTGTCATTTTGCATTGTGCAGTGACTGACAGTTGGTCTCAAAAGTTTTTCTTAATGTGCAATGCGAAATGCTAAATGAATAATGTGAAATGGCAAGAGTGAATTGCACAATTCACTCTTGCCCTGACCTGGGGCGGTTCATCACGAGGACCTTTACCTCGCGCTCAAAGACAATCTCGACTTTGGAAGCATCTATCACCCTGCGAACAAAGCCAAGTCCAAAGGTAGGATGGTCAACGGCCTGATGTTCCTTATATTCCTCACTTGGATCGTAGGGTAACGGTTTCACCTCAGCCAAAATTTCTCTGAAATTCTCCCAAACTCTCAGGGGTTCTTTCGGCGGAGGAGTTTTGCTTTCTTCCAGTTTTTTCAAAACCCTTGCCTGGCGTTCGGAAGGCAGTGGAGTCTTTTTTCTCATGGCGGCCAACGAGGGGCGGTATCGATGTTGACTGTTGCAACGGGTACAAATCACCAGGTGGATCTTACTCTCCACCATGGCCACCACGCGATGGATAGTCTCCTCTTTGCAGCGGGGGCAAATAGAATCGGCCTCGTCTCCAACTGAGGTAACTTTCCAAGGATGTCTTCTTAATCTATCAGCCAAGGAAGCTCCAGAGCACTCCAGCCGCAATGGCCGAACCGATCACCCCGGCCACATTCGGTGCCATGGCGTGCATTAGTAAGTAGTTACTCGGATCTTCCCTATTGCCTACCATTTGCACCACCCGGGCAGAATCCGGCACCGCCGACACACCAGCAGCACCGAGGAGGGGGTTAATCTTATCATGGCTAAAGAGGTTCATCACTTTGGCAAAAAGTACACCGCCTGCTGTAGCCACCATGAAGGAGCAAGCACCTAGAATGAAGATTCCAATGGATTTACCAGTGAGAAATACGTCAGCCTGAGTACTGGCGCCCACGGTTAGACCAAGGACAATGGTTACTGTATCAACCACGGCGGTACGAGCAGTTTTAGCCAGACGGTCAGTAACCAGACATTCCTTCAACAGATTACCGAAAAAAAGCATGGCCAGTAATGGTAGGGCCGCCGGTGCCAAGAAGCAGCACAGTAGAAAGCCAACTATGGGAAATAAAATCTTCTCCTGCGAGCTCACTTCCCTGGGATCACTCATTCTGATCAGACGTTCTTGCCGGCTCGTTAGCAGCCTCATGATCGGTGGCTGGATGACCGGCACCAGTGCCATATACGAATAGGCCGCGATGGCTATGGGTCCTACCAGGTGCGGGGCCAACTTGGCCGACAGGAAGATGGCGGTAGGGCCGTCAGCCCCGCCGATTATGCCGATGGAACCTGCCTCCTTCGGGAGGAAACCTAGAAACAGCGCCCCGAGAAAGGTCATAAACACACCTAACTGGGCGGCGGCACCCAGCAATATGAGTTTGGGCCTGGCCAGTAGGGTGGAAAAGTCTGTCATGGCACCAATGCCCAAAAAGATCAATGGCGGATAAATGCCCTGCCTCACTCCAAAGTAGAGATAGTTGAGCACCGAGCCTTTCTCGTAAATGCCCAAGCCTAACCCCTTGAATACCGGGATGTTGCCAACCAAGATGCCAAAGCCGATGGGAACTAGAAGCAAGGGTTCGTAGTGTCTGGCAATACCGAGATAAATGAAGATTAACCCCACTCCAATCATAACGAAGTGGCGAAAGTCCGCCATACCAAAACCGGTATTTTGTAAGAACTCAATTAGCAGCTCCATAGAAATTTCCTTGTACGTTCTTCGTGGCACCAATAAAGGGAAACAATGGAGTAATGGAATAATGGAGTGATGGAGCATTGAAAAATATCAAATTCCCAGCACCAAATTCCTCGTTTTGGTTGTCGGGTGTCAGGTTTCAGGTGTCAGAAAAAAGAAAAATAGAGGGTAAAACCTGACACCTGAACACTGAAACCTGAAACCTTAGTCTTTGTTGTTTGGAATTTCTTGTCACTCTAGT
>CP070689.1:2588368-2609279 GCA_020353155.1 Deltaproteobacteria bacterium
CGACCGTACCCGATCCTGTTCTCGTGTTGATATATGGCAAACCACTCTTCTTGAATCTCTTCCTTGGCAAGCCTCTGTACCTCTGGCGCGATAATCTCTCCTCCACCCTGGTTGAGTCGAGTGTAAAAAACCGTAGCGTAGGCCAGCCAAGCAACCAAAATGATAATACCAATAGAAATGGGCAGCCATTTTTTCCGCAGCCTTTTGTTATTGCGGCTCATTTCGTCTGCGCCTCACCAGATTCTCTCCGTTACGGAGCATCTGTTCAAATTCTCTCTGCTCTAGTCCCGCCCCTAAGGCAATCTTCTCGATCATCTCTTTGGATAACAGGTCTCCCGGCCCGTGGGCATCCGAGTTCAGTATGAGTCCGGCTCCAGCTGCCTGCGCCACTCGGACCACATGACCATTGGTAAAGGAATGTCCTTTGCGGCCCGAAACTTCTAAAAGAATGCCTCGTCGAGCGGCCAGGGCCGCCTCCTCGGGCGTCAGCAGACCTGGATGGGCCAAAATGTCTATGTCAGCCTCTAGACCAGCCCGGTTTGTACCGGGCAGGACCGGCTCCACAATAGTCTCGCCATGAACCACCACCAGTTGCGCCCCCAACTGCCTGGCCTCTGCCGCCAGTGGGGCTATGGTGGCAGGGGGCACATGGGTGAGCTCAATTCCAGGAATTGCCTGGATGCGATTGTGACGGTTAATTTCCTCTGCGGCCCTAACAACCCGGGGGATGATTAAATCCAGATTGCTTCGGTCAGCGTGGTCGGTGATACCTATGTATTGGTACCCTATTTCTTCAGCTCGCCGCACCAGCTCGCTTACCACAAGTACGCCATCGCTAAACAGGGAATGAGTATGCAGGTCAATCAAAACTTTTCTCCTTTCCTTTTATGGATCGACTGCATCCCCTCACAAGAACAGGTGTTGTTCCTCCATGGGCCCATGCAGGATCCGTTCCTAGCCCGGATATTTGATCTGAGATTTGAGATGTGGGATGTGAGATGTGAGATGTGGGATTTCGCCTGCTGGCGATTATTCACATCTTGTATTTGCCGAAGTCCTCCGCGGAAAGATTTTCTAGAATATCAGTCCATTTCTTGGCTTCCTCGTCTTTAATTTCCACCTTAGCCTCGGGCTCCAGCCTCCCAGATTTCTCTATCACCTTCTCGTCTACGTAAATCTTGGCGTCTGTGCGCAGAGCTATGGCAAGAGCGTCACTGGGTCGGGCGTCGATCTTTGTCTCCTTGCCATTAATCGTCAAGTAGATCCAGGCATAAAAGGTGTTGTCCTTCAGGTCGCAGACCTCGACTTTATTGACCTTAACTCCCAAGTGGGTCATCAGATTCCTGATCAAATCATGCGTCATGGGACGGGAAAATTGGACCTGCTCAAGTTCGGTGGCAATGGCGGTGGCCTCCAGCAAGCCGATCCAGATGGGCAATGAGACCTCGCTCTCGGGGTCTTTCAAGACAACGATCGGTGTATTCGTCTGCGGGTCCATGGTAAGACCCGATATCTTCATCTCCCGCACCATGATTTCTCCTTCGCGATTTTCAAGTTCACATTCTCTTCTAGACAAACCACGCCCTCAAGGGAGTGAGCATGGGCTATGGTAATCAGAATGTGTATTTCCTCACCCACCAGGTGGGGCGAGCCCTTAAAGTTTACCACCCGGTTCTGTGGAGTCCGCCCGCTCAGCTGAGATCCTCCAATCTGACTTGGGCCTTCAACCAAAACCAGGGTTGTCTGACCCACCTGGGCCTCGTTTTTCTCCAAGGTTATTTGTTCCTGCAGTGCCTGCAATCTTTGCAAGCGTTCCAGCTTGACCTCTTCCTCGACCTTGCCATCCAGCAGCCTGGCAGCGGTTTGGGGTCGATCCGAGTATTTAAAAGAAAAAAGCCCGTCGAAGCGTACTTCCTCCAATAGCCTCAGGCTCAATCGGAAATCCTCCTCACTCTCACCAGGAAAACCTACTATCATGTCTGAAGAGACTCCAACGTCCTGGCGCATTTCTCTTAACTCTTTGACCAATCGCAGGTAGTGATCCCTGGTGTAACCACGATTCATTCGCTGGAGGATATAGTCAGAGCCAGACTGCACCGGCAAATGGATGTGAGGACAGAGCTGTGGTAGATCAGCAAAAGAGCGCATAAGCGTTGACGATAAATCTTTTGGATGGGAGGTGGTGAAACGGATCCGCAGCAACCCTTCCACCTGTGCCACTCGTTGAAGGAGTCCGGCAAAATCCACTTCCCCGGAGACACCCTGGCCATATGAGTTCACATTCTGACCAAGAAGTGTAACCTCCCGCACGCCACACTCAATGAGGCTTTCCACCTCCCGAATGATCTCACCACTGGGTCGGCTGCGCTCCCTACCGCGGACCATGGGCACAATGCAGTAGGTGCAAAAATTGTCACAGCCTCTCATGATGGTCACGTATGCAGAAACCTCCGGCTTCCAGAGTTGCGACCTGCCATCCGGTTCGTCGCCAAAATCGTAAGAGAAATCTACCCAGGCCTGCCGTTCTCCGGTGACCTCGTAACGGGCAAGCATGGCCGGTACTTTACTAATGGAATGAGTTCCCACTACCAGATCCAAATGGGGCCAGCGGACCAATAATTCCTCACCATATTGCTGAGCCACGCAGCCGCCAAAGGCTACCACTAGTTCAGGGCGATTGCTCTTAAGTGTTTTAAGCCGACCCAAATAGCTGAATGCCTTTTGCTCTGCTTTGTCCCGCACACTACAGGTGTTGATGAATATCAGGTCTGCCTTGCGATAATCCTCCACCGCAACGAATTGTTGCCCTCCAAGGATCTCCACCAACCGCTCGCTGTCGTAGCGATTCATTTGGCAGCCGAAGGTTCGGACAAAAATCCGCCTTGCTTCATTGTCACTGGGTCTGCTCACCCTCAGAGCTCCCTTCCAGTTCTTTCTGAAGCTTACTTATCTTTTTTGTGGCCTGCGACAGCCGATTGGCTAGAGTGGTGATGATCCTTTTAGCAATCTCAGGATGTTCTTCGATCATATCTTGAATGTCATCGCCTGAGTAGACCTGAACCACGCTATTTCCTCTAGATATTATAGTTGCAGAGCGTTCCTGCTTCAGTACACTCGCCATCTCGCCGAAAAACTCACCAGGGTTAGCAATATGCCCGACCTCTTTGCCGCCTTTCAATACCACCAATCCCTGCTCTGCTGATATCAATTTGAAAATATCGGTCTCTTTTGCCCCTTCTTGAATAATTACTTCGTTGTCTCCATAGAAACGCATGTCTATGTTTTGCATTTTGCTCTCAGAGTCCTCTAGCGCCACAGCTTGAATGGTCTGGGTGAGCTGACCCAATAGAGAGGCCAAGATCCCTTTGCTCATCTGTGGCCGCTCGTAGAGGATGAACTCTATGGCATCTCTATCGTAGAGGGCGATCCGGGTACTGTCTACTGACCGCGCACTCACGCTCGAGGGCTGGTTCAAAAAACAGCTCTCCAGACCGAATACATCCCTTTCTCCGAGTATAGCCAATTGGCGTCCGTAGCGGAGGATTTTCACATTTCCACTGAGAACCACATAGAAGTGACTGCTGTGCTCTCCCTCGGAAACGATCTCCTTGTCTTCTCCGTAAGTGCGGATCTCAAGGGCGGTTGCCCCGTCCTCCAGGCCAAAGTCCTTAAGCCCTTCTTCATCCACCACGGCTGAACCTCGCCGGCCTCTCAGAGAAGGCCATTTTGTGCGGCGGCATTTCGGCATTAGCCGGATGGAGGTTAACCTTTATCCTAGCCGTCCGCAATTTTCAAGGGCAAATTATTTCTGGCTAAGTATGAGTGAGCCGCTCGAGCATCAACTCTCGACTCAGGGCCTCAAGGAGAGATTCCAGACTGTCCTTGCGTCCCGGCGGCACTGCCAGCTGGATTAAACCTGTCTCGGAATCCAGAGTCGTAAGCGTTGCCAGCCCCTCGTAAGCTTCCAGAATGAACTTGAGGTAGTGAATCTCATAAGGATCGACCCGGTAGAGCAACAAGTCTGATCGCTTTGGAGTAACGGCCATTGATTACCTCGTAAACCCGGTCTCGTCACGTTATCATTTTTAATTAGTGCTTACAAGGGTCAGGCCGCAGGCAGTAGGCACTAGGGACTAGGCACCAAGGGCAAGAACAAGAAGTTCACAACGCGAAACGCTGAGGACCAACCCGTCTTAGTGATTTGCGACTTTGTTTTTTTTAATTCTCAAATGCCCGTTCAAAATTGTAGTGCTTAGTGCTTACTGCCTAGTGCCTAGTTTTCAAGTTTCTAAGCACTATGCGTTTTTTCTGACAACCAATGCTACCTCCAACCTCCCAGGATTCATGAGCAGATGACTCTTTCCCCTTGACTATGGTGGAGAGTTGCGATTTATTCTGCCAAACTACCCCAGGAGGAAACGGAGAAAGGGAGACCGGGAGGAACGGCGAAAAGGATGAACGCTAAAATTACGCCCGATACCATCAAGGGAACTCGTTTTCTGTGGCAACTTAAGGCTCCCAACCACCGGCTCGCCCATGAGTTGGAAAAGGCTTTGACTATCCCCCCCCTGGTGGCCCTCATCCTCACCACTCGTAATATCACTTCCCAGGCGCAGGCCGAGGATTTCCTTAACTGCAGCCTTAAGGACATGCACTCTCCGTACCAATTACCAGATATTGACAAAGCAGTGAGCCGGATAGCCGACGCCATAGCCGAAGGTGAACAAATAGCAATTTATGGAGACTACGATGTTGATGGGATTACGGGCACGGCCCTCCTGGTCAATTTCCTATCTTCATTAGGTGGTAGAGTGTGTTGGCACATACCCCACCGTATAAAGGAAGGTTACGGTCTTAACAATGAAGCGCTCAAAAAACTTCACAGTCAGGGAGTCACTCTGGTAGTAACCGTAGATTGCGGCAGCACAGATCATGAACCAATCCAGCTGGCACGTCAGCTTGGTATGGACATAATCGTCACCGACCATCACAAGCTGCCTGATATTCCTCCAGATGCAAATGTAATCTTGAATCCTAAAGGCCATGAAGAAATCACAGAACTGGCCGATCTGGCCGGAGTCGGTGTTGCCTTTTATCTCGCCACAGCTCTTCGCGCCTACTTCCGCCGCAAGGGACGATGGGCCAGGTCCGAGCAACCCAATCTCAAGCAATATCTCGACCTGGTAGCCCTGGGCACATTAGCGGACATGGCGCCGCTCACCGGCACCAATCGAATTCTAGCCTCCATTGGCCTGACAGAGCTTTCTCAGACACCCAGGCTTGGGCTTCTGGCACTCAAAGAGACTTGTGGTCTTCGGGGCGGCAAGATTAGTAACTGGGATGTATTGTTTAGACTGGGACCGCGTCTAAATGCTCCTGGACGTCTGAGCAGCGGGGATCCCGCTCTCCGCCTTCTTTTAACCACTGAGTCCGCAGAAGCGCAGAAACTGGCGCAGCAGCTTGAAAAGCTAAACCGTCAGCGTCAATCTGTAGAAGATCAGCTTTTGGCTGAGGCTTTTAGTCTTATCGAAGCTAACAAATACTTCGAGCAAAGTAGCTCCCTTGTCCTCGCCTCCCCGGGCTGGCATAAGGGTGTATTGGGCCTTGTGGCCTCGCGCTTGACTGAACGCTTTAATAAACCAACCATTCTACTCACTCTCGTCGACGATCTCTGGGAAGGGTCCGGGCGCAGTGTGGGCAACTTCGATCTTTACCAGGCCCTGGCTAGATGTAGGAAACACCTGGTGCGCTTTGGCGGTCACCGGTTGGCAGCGGGACTTGGTCTTACTCAGAGCCAACTTGCTGGATTTCGCCCTGCCTTCGAAGAGGTGGTAAAGGAGGAAATCACCCCGCAAGACATGATCAAGACAAAGAAAGTTGACGCTGTGGTTAATCTAGAGGAGATAACGCCTGAGTTAATGACCTACCTAGATAGAATGCAACCCTACGGCGTAGGCAATCCGGAGCCTATCTTTTGCTGTCAAGATTTCCAGTTGGAAGATTCTCAGGTACTAAAGGGGAGCCATCTGCGCTTGAGGCTACGGCAGGACAAAGCCCGCTTCACAGGCATAGGCTTCAACCTTTTGGAGTCCGATCAGTCACCGCCTTTGCCTCAGTGGCTGCTGTTCAGCCCTCGATGGAACCACTGGCGGGGTGAGCGGCAGATCCAGCTAAATATCATCGACTACAAATAAGCATAGGGCATAGAGCAAGGAGTCAGGAGCCAGAAGTCAGGAGAAAGGAATCAAAAAATGCTGAGCAGCAGATGTGGGATGTGCGATATGTAATGTGAGATTCAACTTGTTTCTTGGAATTTTGTATCCCACATCTCAGATCTCAAATCTCACATCCGCTGCTCTCTGACTTCTGACTTCCGATCTCTGTCTATTTGCTGCATGCTGTCAGCTGATAGCACCCAGCTGAATCGAAAATCCTTGCCATTGATTGAACCCTGTGCTAGTAAAGTGGAGCTTTGCCAATCCCTCTATCTGTTCAGCAACGGCAGGACCAGCCACATGGCTCCTCTTCAAAACAAAAGCTCACGGCTCCAAGGAAGGTTTAAAGGGCTGCGGGCGAAAAGTATCTGGATCGCTGTGGCCCTGTGGTTCCTGTTCTTTTTTTGCACATTCCCTGCTTCAGGCCAAGACAAGGCTCTGAACAAACCTCTGGTTGCCTCCGGTACAAGCCCAACGCTGGAAAAAGACTCGGCAGACGCGCGCAGCCTTGCTTTAGAGGAAGCTCTTCGCGCCGCGGTAGAACAGGCCCTCGGGTACCTTTTGCCCGCTCAAAATATTGTCCGCTACTACCCTCTCCTGCTGAATCGTATTCTCAAAGAGCCCATGAGTTATGTTAAGGACTATCAAATAGTCCAAGAAGGTGAAGCATTTGGGCTCTATCGGGTTACGGTACAGACAACTCTCTATTCTGAAAATCTAACTCGCGACTTGCGCCAACTTGGCATGTTTCTCGCTGCCAGTGAGCGGCCGCGCATAGCTATTTTGGTTGCTGAGCGGACCAATCCCGACGAATCCTGGAGTTGGTGGTGGAAAATTGACTCTGAGGATGCGAGGCCGCCTCTGTTTTTGCCGGCCCTGGCAAAACTCATGGCGGAACAGGGCATAGTTCCTTTGGCTCCCAACTTGCTCTTAGAGAATATACCCGAGGACCCAAGTTATCAGGCACCTCTGCTGGAAGACGCCCAGGGTGCCTCTCTAGCAACGGCTTTGGTGGCGGACGTGGCAGTGCTGGGTCAGGTTAGTTATCGTGCCACCGGCATGGGTGAAGCAGGAATGACTAGTGGTTCCCTGCGAGCTGTGAGGGCGAACAGCGGTGAGACACTGGCAAGGGTCTCCGCCACAGTCCAGGTGCAACCTTCCGCCGAGAAACCAGTGATCGATTACGGTTTTTCTGCCTTGGCAGAACGTCTGGCCCCACACCTGGTGGATGGAATATTGGCCCCCTATGCTGCCGTATCCAAAGCTCCCAGGGACGTCTCTCTACAGGTGGAAGGGGTGCGCTCTTACGGAGACCTCATCCTCATCAAGGAGTACCTCCAGCGCTCCCCAGTGATAAGAGAAATAAGGCAGATTAAGCTGAAAGGTGACGTGGGATCTTTTTCTTTGATTCTTGCGGGAAACCCCGATGCCTTGGAGGAAGCACTGGAGGGCCACGACTTCGGCACCTTTGTCACCAGTGCGGAACTCATGGGCGAAAACGTCGTGACAGTTACAATCCTCAGCAAGAGGTAAGCCTCTCCTTCCATGACCATTCCTAATCTCCTTACCATTTTGCGCGTCCTGTTAACCCCGCTATTGGTGATTTTTCTCCTGGAAGAAAGGCTCAGCGCGGCCCTTGTTGTCTTCATAGTAGCGGGGATCACTGACGGCCTGGACGGTTTGATCGCTCGTTTATACATGCAGAAATCCAGGCTGGGCGCTTTTCTCGATCCCTTGGCAGACAAGCTGCTGTTGGCTACCACCTACGTGCTCTTGGCCGTAAAGAACCTTGTACCTAACTGGCTCACCGTAATTGTATTGAGTCGAGACGTACTCATCGTCCTAGGTGTGTTCGTCTTATTCATGCAAGATCTACCCTTTGAAATCAGGCCAACCATTGCCAGCAAAATGACCACTTGTGCCCAGATCTTTACTGCCATCGTCACCATGGCATCGGCCATAGCTACCCCCCACCCCCTTCTCAGGAGCATCCTCTTTCACCTTACCGCAGGTCTCACTATTGTTTCCTGGGCTCAGTATATGGTGAAGGGAATACGAATAATGCAAGGAGCGGGTGACAATCAACGAAGCGGCAGGCAGTGAGCAGTAGGCACTTTTCAATTGCGGATTTCGGATTGCGGATTGCGGATTTGGAAAGGCATAGAGCATAGGGCATAGAGTTGGAATCCAGGAGTCAGAATTCAGAATACAGGAGGCAAAAACATAAAGATTGTTCTTCCATTCTGGCTACTGACTACAGGATTCTTTGACTGTACATACGGGATGTGGAATGTGGGTATATGCGATGTGAGACACAGTATTTGTCTTAGGATTTATTATCCCACATCTCACATCCAGCTTGAATTTGGTGGGGATTTATCTGCAAATTACTTGTTCCGAGTTGTAGTGCTTAGTGCTTAGTTCCTAGTGCATAGTTTAATCTGAGGACAGCCTAACCATTTCACCGTTCCGAAATTTTTCTTGACAGTGAACAGCTGTCCTGTTACTTAGTAGATTCTCTATTTATAGGCACGTAGCTCAGGGGGAGAGCACTACCTTGACGCGGTAGGGGTCTGGGGTTCAAATCCCCACGTGCCTACCAGAAATTGTTGATAAAGGTGTTAATAACGACTTACATGCGCTGTAAAAACTAGTAGTAAGCAAAAGGCACTGGAGAACATAGTTCGGGTGCCTTTTCTTATTTTTCAGCCGGGAGCATCATGGAAGAGATAAATGTACTTAGCAGAAAAGGCGAGAGCACAAGGTTGCCCAAAGGCATAAGCGCAGGGGAAGCACTAAAAAGCCTAGGGGAGAAAAAGGGTAACCCGGCGGTTGCTGCCAAAGTAGACGGTGAACTTGTTGATCTCAGCCGCTCTCTGGAGAAGGATTGTACTCTCGAGCCACTAGAGCAAAACAGCGAGGAGGCTTTGGAGATCCTTCGCCACACTGCCTCGCACGTAATGGCACAGGCTGTGCAAAGCCTTTATCCGGAAGCGAAGATTACCATCGGGCCTGCCATCGAAAACGGTTTCTACTATGACTTTGATTGCCCTGACACCTTCAGTGTGGAAGATCTTCCTCGGATCGAAGCTAAGATGGAGGAAATAATTAAACGGGCCAGACCCATTAATCGCAAAGAACTGGATCGACAGGAAGCGATTCGGATTTTCAGTCAGCGGGAAGAGACCTACAAGGTCGAGATGTTAGAGGAACTAGAAGATCCTACAGTGTCAGTTTACGGGCAGGAAGATTGGATTGATCTCTGCCGTGGTCCCCACTTGGTAAATACTGCTGAGGTGAAAGCCTTCAAGCTCACCGGGGTTGCCGGAGCTTACTGGCGTGGCGACGAGCGCAATCCCATGCTTCAGCGCATCTATGGGACCGCCTTTTTTTCCAAAAAGGATTTGAAGAGACATCTGCAGCTTCTCGAGGAGGCCCGCAAGCGAGATCATCGCAAGCTAGGCCGAGAACTAGATCTCTTTCATGTCAGCGATGAGGCGGGGCCGGGACTGGTAATTTATCACCCTAAAGGTGCCTTGCTTCGCCATATCCTCGAGACCTTTGAGAAAGAAGCACACCTTCGCCGTGGTTATCAAATGGTTATTGGACCGCAATTACTTAAAACTGAGATGTGGAAAAAATCGGGCCACTTTGAAAACTATCGGGAAAATATGTATTTCACCGAGGTGGAAGGCCAATCATACGGCATCAAGCCCATGAACTGTCTAGCCCACATGCTCATCTACAAATCTACCATTCGCTCTTACCGTGATCTGCCAATTCGATACTTTGAAATGGGCCTGGTACATCGGCATGAAAAATCCGGCGTACTTCACGGTCTGACCCGCGTGCGTCAATTTACCCAGGACGATGCTCATTTGCTCTGCACCCCGGATCAACTCAACGATGAAATAAAGGGGATTATTGATTTTGCCCTTGATATGCTGCAGCTTTTTGGTTTCGAATATGAAATCGAACTCAGCACTCAGCCGGAAAAACGCATTGGCACAGACGATGACTGGGAGAGAGCCACAAACGCCTTAGAAAAAGCACTCCTAGACAAAGAAATCTCCTATAAGATTCGTGCCGGTGAGGGTGCCTTCTACGGCCCCAAGATTGACATATTGCTCAAAGATGCTTTGAACCGGCGCTGGCAGTGTTCCACCATCCAGTGCGATTTTACTTTACCGGAGCGTTTCGATCTAAATTACATCGGGGCCGACGGTGAAAAGCATCGTCCAGTAATGCTCCATCGCACCCTACTCGGCAGTATGGAACGATTCCTAGGGGTTCTCATAGAACATTACGCCGGTGCCTTCCCTACTTGGCTGGCACCTGTGCAGGCCATTATCCTCACAGTTACGGACCGGCAAAACAACTACGGTGAGCAGCTTTACCAGCGGCTTCTGAGTGGAGGGATCAGGGTTGAGAAGGATTTGCGCAACGAGAAATTGGGCTACAAGATCCGCGAAGCACAACTTCAGAAAATCCCATATATGCTGGTAGTGGGCGAGCGAGAGGTGGAAGCTGGTGGGGTGTCACCTCGCCGTAGAGATGGAAAAGATCTGAAGCTCATGGAGACGGATGACTTCACCCGCTTGGTAATGGAAGAAAACGCAGTTACCGATACGGTTCTTAAGGTGAAGTAATCATTCTCACATCGCACATCTCTTTTAAAAGAAAGGAGGGAAGGAACATAATCAAGCAAGTTAACGTCAACCACAGGATTAGGGCCCCCCAAGTCCGTCTTATTGGTGAGGACGGCACCCAGTTGGGGATCGTGCCGCTGGAAGAAGCATTGGCTCGCGCCGCGGAAGAAAAACTTGACCTGGTTGAGGTGGCGCCCAAAGCATCGCCCCCCGTCTGCAAGATAATGGACTATGGGAAGTACAAGTACTTGCAGGCCAAAAAAGTGCAGGAGGCGAAAAAGAAGCAGACCATCATTCAGGTGAAGGAAGTCAAAATCCGCCCCAAAACAGAAGAGCACGACTATCAATTCAAACTGCGTCACATCAAACGTTTTCTCAGCGAGAAAAACAAAGCCAAAGTAACAATAATGTTCCGTGGGCGGGAGATCGCCCATTCCGAGCTAGGGTTGAAGGTCCTCGAGCGTATTATTGCAGATACTGAAGAAGAAGGGATTGTGGAACAATCGCCAAAACTCGAAGGAAGAAACATGATCATGATCCTAGCTCCCCGGCAATAGATCTGCACTTACTCTCACAGACCAAAAAAATCTCAGCTTGCTGTTTGCGGCGGGGAAGACATGCGCCCCTTTACCCAAGCTGGTTGACAATCCAACAATAAGCTCATTTGGGATTGCGGAATTCGGATTGGGGAACTCTAATTCACTTTGATTTCCATCTTACTTTTCATCAATCCCAAATCCGCAATCCCAAATCCGCAATCGAAGTGGTTTTCCTCTTATTCCGTCCTAAAAATAACTTGACAATTAGCAGGCTACAGAATATTTTACAGGATTCCTTTGGATGAATTAGAGATTGCGGGAGTGATTATGCCTAAGATCAAGACTAATCGTGCTGCTGCGAAGCGCTTCAAGGTTACCGGTACAGGAAAATTGCGCCGGTCGAAGGCCTACAAGAGTCATCTCCTTTCCAAGAAGTCACCCAAGAGAAAGAGAAACCTGCGCAGCGGCGGATATGTTGATTCCACAAACGCCCGTGGAATTCGAAGATTGCTTCCGTATGCGTAAAGCTGGCCTGATGGATCAATGGCTTCGCTTAGGTATAAAGCCCAGAATCTCTACTTGACCTCTTTGATAAAAGACAGCTTGAAATTCACATAGGGGTATATCATGGCCCGAGTTACACACGCGGTCTCTTCAAGAAGACGACGTAAGAAGATACTAAAACAGGCTAAGGGATATCGCGGGGCGCACGGCAAAGCGCTGCGCGCAGCTCGTAATAATTTGGAGAGGGCGCTTCAGTACGCTTATCGCGACCGTCGTGTCCGCAAGCGCCAATTCCGCTCTCTTTGGATCACCCGAATCAATGCGGCCAGTCGAATGCACGGCCTTACTTACAGCAGGTTCATGGATGGTCTGCAGAAAGCCGGAATCGACCTAGATCGAAAAGTGTTGGCCGATCTCGCCCTAAACGATCCCCACGGCTTCGCTCAGATTGTGGAGTTAGCACGCCGCGGTGCCTAGATCTTCGCCTCCCAGAACGATGAAACAACAAATTAATACCCTCCTCCAAGAAACCCTCGACCGGCTGGCCCACCTCGAAGATGAGCAGGAACTGGAGCGGTTACGCATCGAGGTGTTGGGGAGGAAGGGGGAAATTGCTCGCCTTTTCAAACAATTGGGAGGCAGTTCTGCCGAAGAACGACCTGCTTTGGGCAAGCTTTTGAATGAGGCCCGCTCTCGCCTGGAAAATGCTTTCCAGGAGGCCAAGTCGCAGACTACCGAGGCCGCGCCGCGAGCGTCTCGCCTGGATATTACCTTGCCAGGTAGACTACCCCATCTTGGTCATCTCCACCCCATAACTAAAGTCGGCATGGAAATCACCGAGATTTTCCAGCGTCTGGGATTTGAGGTAGTGGAGGGACCAGATGTAGAATTGGATTATTATAATTTCGAAGCCCTTAATATCCCCAAAGACCATCCCGCTCGGGACATGCAAGATACCTTTTACGTAACGGACAACATCGTGCTCCGCACTCACACATCCCCCATACAGGTCCGGGTTATGGAAAAACAGCCTCCACCTGTGAGGATAATTGCACCGGGCAAGGCTTACCGCTGTGATTCTGACATGACTCACACCCCTATGTTCCATCAGGTTGAAGGCCTAATGGTTGACCGGAAAGTATCCTTCGGTGATCTGAAAGGTGTGCTTACCATCTTCGTTCATCAGATGTTTGGACCGGATGTAGATTTGCGCTTCCGTCCAAGCTTCTTCCCTTTCACCGAGCCTAGTGCTGAAGTTGACATTCAATGCGTCATGTGTCGGGGTGCGGGTTGTCGGGTGTGCTCTGAGACGGGTTGGCTGGAGATTCTGGGCTCGGGCATGGTAGATCCAGAAGTTTTCAAAATGGTTGGCTATGACCCGGAAGAGGTTACCGGATATGCTTTCGGTATGGGCATCGAGCGTATTGCCATGCTCAAGTACGGGATCAACGACCTTCGCTTGTTTTTCGATAACGACCTGAGGTTTTTAGAACAGTTTTAGCTTCTCAATCTAAGACTCTACGTTTGGAGTATTGGAGTATGGTTATTTCGGATCTCGGATTTCGGATTTCGGATTGAAAAAAAGCTACAAATAAGAAATTTAATTTCAAGTCCACAATCCGCATTCCCAAATCCGCAATCGAGATACTCCAGTACTCCATTAGTTCCTATGCTGGTAATTTTACAGTCGAACAGCTATAACTGGTTATTAGATAGTTCACCTACGAGGATTACCTAATATGCAGATTAGCTTCAAGTGGCTTCAGTCTATGGTGGACTGTAATGCTTCACCTGAAGAGATTGCCCACCGACTCACCATGGCGGGCCTAGAAGTTGAAGCCATTGAACCTTTTCAATTCGGCCTGGAACGGATTGTTGTGGGCCGCATCCAGGAGATGGGAAAACATCCCAATGCCGAACACCTTCGGGTGTGCAAGGTTGAAATCCCTGACAACATTTTCAACGTGGTTTGTGGAGCCCCAAATGCAGAAGTGGGACAGATTGTGCCCCTTGCCCTGGATGGTGCGTCGCTGGTCGACGGTTCTGAGGTTCACTCCACCGAGATTCACGGTGTACTCTCCCAGGGTATGCTCTGCTCTCAACGCGAGCTAGGTTTGGGAGAAGATGCCAGTGGAATCATGGTGCTCGATTCCAACTTGCCTCTCGGCACACCCCTGGCCGAGGCTCTCGAGCTGGACGACCTCATTTATTATGTCGGTATAACTCCTAATCGGGCCGACTGTCTCAGCGTGGTCGGCATTGCCCGCGAGGTGGCGGCTCTTTTCGGAAAGAAATGGTCTCCACCTACCATCAGCTTGAAGGAGACCGGCCCCCCGGTAGAATCCCTATCTTCAGTAACAATTGAGGACCCTGACCTTTGTCCCCGCTACGCAGCCCGTATCGTTCAAAATATCAAGATCAAGCCCTCTCCTTTATGGATGCAGCAGCGCTTGGAGGCTCAAGGAGTTAGGGCCATCAACAACATCGTCGACATCACCAATTACGTCATGATGGAGTTGGGCCAACCTCTGCACGCCTTTGACTATCACCGCTTGGACGAAAATCGCATTGTGGTGCGCCGGGCCCAACCGAATGAGACCTTCGTCACTCTTGACGGCCAGAAGCACCAACTCGGAAGGGATATGTTACTTATTTGCGATGCCAGCCGCGGCGTGGCTCTGGCCGGCATTATGGGCGGCCTCAACTCGGAGATCACTCCTGAGACCAATACGGTTCTAATTGAGAGCGCCTATTTTCAGCCCACTGGCACCAGGCGTACCGCCAAAGCCCTTGGATTAAGTACTGAATCCTCTTATCGTTTTGAACGAGGAGTGGATCCCGAAGGAGTGATTACCGCATTGGATCGGGCTGCTCAATTAATGGTGGAATTGAGCGAGGGAGAACTTGCCAGTGGGCGCCTCGATGTTTATCCCATTCCACTAAAGCTGGAACCGGTAAAGCTTCGTGTGTCCAAGACCAATCGTTTCCTCGGTACTAATCTCTCTAGGGAAGAGATCTCAAAGCTATTGAAATCAATTGAGCTGAAAGTTCGCTCCTCTGGGGAAGACCTCTTGGTAGTAGATCCACCTTCCTTTCGTGCCGATCTAACTCGCGAAGTTGATCTCATGGAAGAGGTGGCTCGGTTGGCGGGATACGACCTCATCCCAAGTGCGTCACCTGTGGCTCGGTTGGCATCGGCTAAACGAGCAGAAGATCAGGTGATAAGACAGTACGCCAAGGAGACTCTCGTAAGCCTTGGTTTCTGCGAGATTCTATCCTATTCATTTATCAACCCGCGGGCTATCGACCTGCTGCGACTAAAGAATGACGACCGGCGGCGAAAGCTGCTTCCTCTGCGCAACCCCTTGAGCGAGGACCAGTCAGTAATGCGGACCTCTCTCGTGCCAAACATGTTAGAAACTGCTGCCAGAAACCAGCGTCAGAACAACTTCAATCTCCGACTTGTTGAACTGAGCAAGGTCTTTTTCTCCAAGGAGGGCGAGGAACTACCCGAAGAGCGATTCAACCTCTGCGGTTTACTTTCCGGTTTGCGCCGCCCTCCTGGGTGGAACGAGACCGGTCAAACGGTTGATTTCTACGACGCCAAAGGTGCGGTTGAAGTTTCACTTATGAATCTCGGAGTTAAAGACCTTCGCTGGTCCGATAAGGATTCGGCTCCATACCTCAATCCTGAGGCCGCTGCCCGAGTCTACGCTGCTGACGTATATCTTGGGGATCTGGGTGAGGTCGATCCTGGGGTATTGGAAAGCTTTGATGTAAAGGGTCCCGTTTACCTCTTTGACATCGACTTCGATCTCCTTATGGAAAAAACGATTTCAGTGAAAGAGTTCCAGCCCCTGCCAAGATTCCCTGCGATTAATCGCGACCTGGCTATTGTGGTTTCTGATTCAGTGCCCGCTCAGGATCTGCTTGACTATCTGGAGGAACATCGTCCCCAATACGCCGAAAGCATAACCTTATTCGATCAATATCGCGGCACACAGGTAGCAAGAGGCAGAAAAAGTCTGGCCTTTCGCATAACCTACAGGTCCGAAGAACGCAGTCTAACCGACTTGGAAGTAAACGAGATCCACACGGACCTTAGCCAGAAGATCGTTGATGCATTCGAAGCCCAGTTGCGTTCCTGATGTTTGATCTGGTTGGTGTTGCAAATTACGCACTACGAACAAAACTAGGCACTAAGCACTTGGGACTAGGCACTTTGTCAATTTCGCATTTCGAAATTCGAAATTAAAAATCCGCAATCCGCAATCTGAAATCGGCAATAATATAGCTCTATGCTCTATGCCCTATGCTCCATGCTCTATGCTCAAAACTCCTGGCTTCTTCATTTTAATTGTCTTGAACCTTGCGCCTTAGGTCCAATTTGTTTAGTATTGGATGTTGAATTTTAGTCTGCGCCCTGCATGTCGTAAGTAGTTTCCCAGGCGGCTCGATCATGGATACCATTCCCAACAAGCGCTTTTTCAAAATCGGTGAAGTTAGTCGAATTGTCGGGGTTCCCACACATGTTCTCCGCTACTGGGAAAGGGAGTTTTCCCTGGTCCGACCTCGGCGGGCCCCCTCAAAACAGCGAGTCTACAAGCGAAAAGATGTAGAGATGCTCCTTTACATTAAGAAGCTACTGCACCAAGAGAAATACACCATCGCTGGTGCCCGCAAGAAGTTACAACCCGCCTCTGCAACCTCGTCACCCAGCCAGACCTTAGAAGAAATCAAGCAAGAGTTGATTGATCTCCGCCGTATGTTGGATTAACCCTGCAGTTATACAATGTTAACCACTGGACAGACAAAACCGGTAGTGACCTTACCTGTATTCCTTATGCCTAATTGGCAGATTGGCTTTCGTGCGTCACGGCTTTTATCATTGTATCTCTCTGGGCCACCTTGAATCTTACGCCAATTCCTTGCGGACCACTTCTGACAATTTCGCCGGTGACCTTGATAGGTTTTCGGTCCTTTGAAGACAGAAAGGTCATTGTTATCTCTGCTCCGACTTCAAAGGATTCTCTGGTTTCGATAAAAGCTCCACCAGCACTTATGTTGTGAATGAAACCCCGGTAGGCACGACCTTGGACAGCAAAATCTACAGATACTAAGGGAACTCGTCTGGGATGCTGCCTTTTTTCAGTAACTCCAACTTTGTAATCATCGATATTTCTCCTTATATCTGTAAGATATCTCAATGAGCATGAGTCATCGAAATTTATCTCTGTGCATAGCCTGCTGATTTCTTTTGTCGCTTCACCGCCTGGTGCGTACTGCAGCACTGAAAGACCTTCTCTCAGCGATTTGACGAAATCGGTCCGCTGGCATATTTCTGTATCTGCTATGGCCATATCAATTGCGTTTAACTCTTCTCTGACATCACGCCCCAGTGAGGTTCCGACAACCTTTCTGGATATAAGAAAATGTCCCTCCAGCCGACTGTTGTGCCTCCTGGCATCCTTGATCAGGGAAACTGTGTTCTTACTTGCCCAAATAGAGAGCGGTGATGGTTCAATAGGTATAATAGCGAGTTTTGTAGTCAATAATATAGATAGATTTATATCAAGATTGCTTGGTGGGGCATCAATGACTATACACTCATAACCCTTGGCCAGTTCAATAATGTCTGCATGCAAAGTGTCCATTGGGTGGTGGATTGCATCAAAACTTTTATTGTCACATATGGCCTGCCATTGCAGGACTTTTCCTTGTGGATCGGCATCAATGAGCAAAACCTTCTGTTTTTTAGTCGCAATACAAAACGCTATATTGATCGCAAGTGTGGTCTTGCCAACTCCACCTTTATGATTGGTTAAACTAATTATCATGGCTTGAATATCTCTTGATGTATTGCATCATTAACAAAATCAAAAGATGTAACCCCTTACCTCTTGGTCCGCAGCAGTCCTTCTGGAAGAGCCAATCTTAAACATTTACATCACCGACTCTGATAGGTGAGGATACGGAAGTCCTGTCTTTGCAAGAAGTCTGTTAGTGTCGCTGGCAGAACCATTGGAGTAATCAGCTGACTCCTTTTACCTTGTCGAATCACATCTCCTGGAATACTCAGTTGGATATTCCTGCTGGGTTCTCGCTTTGACACGAAAGTGCTGTATGAATTAATGGCTTTAAGCTTCAGGTGTTCCTTCAGTGCTCCAAACACCTGGTACGCATCCCATTCGGGGTCAATTACAAGCACCTGATAATGCCATTGCTTCAAGAGATCGAGCACTGATGGCGATAGCCGGTGAAAGTCAATGAGGTGGAAAACTTCATCTCTCTTGAAATAGAAGCCAACACTGACTGTGAGGCTGAATCCCTCCTTGGGTTCAGTGCCGATCCTGACTCTTTTGCCACGCTGGTGTGATTGTCCTAATGCTTTCAAGAAGGCTTCCACCAAATCAGCAACTAATCGCGAACTAACGATTATAGTATTTGCGCTAGCGTTGAAGGCCTCCTCATCCATGGGTGGAGTAACGCGGGCTTGTTCCAACTGCCCCCTCAGTTGCACATCTACAACTCGAATTCCCAGGCAGTCCAGATAGCTCTGCAAGGCTGGATCGGTGCGCTCTTCGGCATCTTTGAGAAGATTTACAACGAAAATCTTTCTTCCAGGCACCTGAGGTCTGGTAGCAGTCAAAATCCAGTCGCCCTGGATGCTGATTGGCAAAGGCGTAGGGATAATGAGCGGCTCGCGCTTATTCCAAACTTCCATCTTGTCCAACTGCTGTATCAAGCGCTGCCAAATTGAACGAAAGTTGTCATTTTCCCGGATATTAACTATGCGGTAGCGATCATCCCAGGCGGCATGAATGGCTTCTTCCAGCTGGAATGGCAAACGGTCGTTGAGGTCCAAGAACATGCTCTCACCGCTCGGAAACTCCACTAGTGGGAAAAGGCTGGATTCGAGGGTGATCTCTCCTTGGTCTCCAATTGGGAGAGAGTAGAGTCCTTTGTTTGACCCCTTTCCTCCCAGAGCTACTACTGTTGCTATGATAGCCTCTGCGAGTACCTTACGCCGCCGCTCTCCCGGGGTTGGAGGAGAGACCAAGCGATTATTTGAGACGGTTTCAATAATTTCCAGGTCAGCCGTGTCCCCAACCCCTCCTTCTTCAAGTATGCGCTTCTCTTTGAAGCTATTTGTGAGATCAGCTAGATTATTTGAGGTTAGCTCTCCTTTCAACTTTTGGGTTGAGCCTTGAACTGATGGCTCTGATGTGGTTGCAGGAACCGTTGGTGCTCCAACCTCGACATTAGCAGTGGTGTCAGCTGTATTTGGTGAACTGTCAGTCACAGACAAAGGGATTACGATACGTTGTCCCGGCTGAAGGTGGTTTAAGTTCCTGATATTGGGATTCCATTCTTCTACAGCCTTGATAGCCTCGTTGAAAATGAGATGTTCCGGATAATGGAATTGATTACTTAGAATCTCACAGAGTGATTCACCCCGTTTCACCTCATAGATTGTCGTGCGGTGGTCTCTGGAATTTTCTGGCCTATTAGGCTCAGCTCCCTCGAGAAATCCTAAGGGAACCACTAAACGTTGGCCTGGATGAATTAAATCGAGATTGGCGACCTCAGGGTTAAGTGCTTGCAGCACTTTGGACCAGTAAATGATTTGGGGAACAGATCCTTGAATCCTCTTATTTAAAATGTCCCAAATGCGGTCGCCTTTCTTAACGAGGTAATCTTCGCAAAGTACCCGCTTATCCTGAAAAATTCGGATAAGATTGGTGTCCGCATAAGCCGATTCTCCCCTAACTGCTTTGACTTGCCGCAAGCTTGACTTCAGTCCGTAGTCGACACCATATACACTCACAGTTGGAACCAAGACGACCAATAAGACACAAGTGAAGTGTTTGAACCACATCTTTTTCACACCCCTCAGAAGAGTATTGGGATTCATTTTTGCTCGGTTGGGTAGTATGGAATCTGGCTTTTCACTATGTTTATGCTGCTAGCATTGGACCAAAGGTTCAGATTAAACCTCGCCCGGCCAAAGTGCCAGATTCACAGGCCGTCAGATCTGCCAAAATTAGCTTTTACCAAGAACCGTCACTGCAATAATCATGCAAGCTAAAAGAGCAACCTCTGGGACAATCAGTTCCTTACTGCCCAGTCATTTTCGTAGAGCAGATTTATCAGTAAAAAGAAGCGCAAACGTGGGTGCATGGCATAGATAGGAAGTTGCCCCTCTCGCGTTTTGCTCGTAAATCTGAGACCTTATGGTGTATTATGAAAAACGACAACGCATGTTGTCATTCTGCTCATAGGCCATATAACAGCATTTCACCTGGACCCTCATTGTTTTATCTGACACACCTGCCGGTAAGCAGGCAAAACAAGTTTGACAAGACCAGGAACTAGTTCCGGTCGGCTGCGCTCAAAAGGACAGCGATCATATGTTAATGAACTGGCTTGGGCAGGAGGGTAGAACCGCATACCAGATAATGAGGAGTTTGCTTCATAGGCGGAAATAGCTCTCTCAAGATTGGTCTGACATTTGCATGGATAGGCTTGGACTTTGCCTCACCCTCTCTGCATTAGGGGGTAAGTGACTGTTTTTATTCTTTAGGACAAAAGTATTTGCATTTTTAAAGTAATGCTGTTATAGATACCGTGACCTATTTTAGTAGGGAAATTGAAAGCATACGTCTCAAATCCCTTATTCGATTTGAGACGATGCTGGCGAAAGCGGGGGAGGTATGGATCTCGTCTTATCCAAAGAAGCGATAGATAATATCATCAATGTTCTCGATGAAGATCTTCTCCGATCTGGGGCTGACTGCGTTCTCTTGGTTGACCGCTCAGGCAACCTTATTGTCAATCGGGGCGATCCTGCCAATCTCGACGTTGTGGCACTGGCGGCACTTTCGGCCGCCAATTTTGGTGCCACCGCCGAAATCGCCAAGCTAATTGGAGAAGATGACTTCGCCCTTCTCTTCCATAAAGGCAAGAACGAGAACATCCATTTCACCAAGGTGGGAAAAGGCTT
>CP070689.1:2609379-2620657 GCA_020353155.1 Deltaproteobacteria bacterium
AATCTAGTAGGCAATCCGGGGTGCTACCCAACTGGAGTAATTTTGGCGGCTGCCCCTCTAGTGGCCGCTGGAGAGGTGGATCCAGATAGCCTAATAGCCGACTGCAAGTCTGGAGTAAGTGGTGCCGGGCGGGCTCCAACTCTCACCACTCATTTCTGTGAAGTGAATGAGGGATTCACCGCCTACAAAGTGGCTGAGCACCGTCACACACCAGAAATCGAGCAGGAGCTGAGCGCCGTAGCCGAAAGACCGATCAAGGTGGTGTTTACGCCCCACTTGGTTCCCATGTCCAGAGGGATTTTAACCACCCTATATGCAAATCTTACTAAGACGATCAACGACAAGGAGATAAGCGGTCTTTACCAGGAAGCTTATGAGAAGGCGGTTTTCGTCAGAGTGCTACAGAAAGGGCAGCTGCCCTCTACTCTTAACGTCCGTGGAACCAATTTCTGTGACATTGGTTGGCGTCTTGAAAGCCGCACCGGTCGAATTATAACTATCTCCGCCATTGATAATCTAACCAGGGGTGCAGCTGGACAGGCCATTTGTAATATGAACTTGATGTTCGGGTTTCATGAGGACGAGGGCCTTCGGCTGAGGGCCTGGCAACCGTAGGCGCAAAGCCTGGAAGCTTTGCGCACTAGGCACTGCGGAACGAGGAGGAGAAGGGACGACGGGGGACGCGGTGAAACAAATGATAAATGACTAATCACCTGTGACCAATGACCCATGACCAGAAAAAGAATTACAAAGTCGTTCTCGAATATGACGGCTCTAACTACCACGGCTGGCAGCGCCAGAAAGGTTTATTGACCATACAAGAGGTGGTGGAGACCAGTCTGGCAATTATGACCCAAAGGCCAGTTCGACTTATAGGTGCCGGCAGGACCGACGCAGGGGTTCACGCCCGGGGCCAAGTGGCAAATTTTTTGAGCGAAACCCAAATCCCCCCGGCACGTCTTCTACGTGGTTTGAACAGTTTGCTTCCAGAGGATATCGTTGCCCTGGAGTTAATCTTGGTACCAAAGGACTTTCACGCCAGATTCAAGGCGCACAGTAAAGTCTACCAATACCGCATTCACAACGGACCAATACCGCCAGCCTTGGGGAGACAATATAGTTGGCATATCAGTCGACCTCTAAAGTGGGGAGCTATGGCGAAATGTTTAAAGCTGCTCGAAGGCAGGCATGATTTTACTTCATTTCAGGCAGCTGGGAGCAGTGTTCGCAGCTCGGAAAGAGTGGTTTTGGCCACTGAGATCACTTCCGTTGGAGAGCATACACGGCTCATTAATATCGAGGCCAACGGATTTCTCAGACACATGGTGCGCAACATAACTGGCACCCTGGTGGATGTAGGGTCAGGAAGGCTCACAGAAGAGGGGTTTGCTGCGATTCTTGCCGCCCGCGACCGTCAGCAAGCGGGAATGACGGCACCAGCCCGTGGCCTTTGTCTGTTAGAAGTTCGCTATTGAATATTGCACAGAGCATGGAGCATAGAGCATGGGGTATATTACTGAAAATGCATTACTCTATGCCCTATGCCCTGCGCCCCATGCGAATAAGGAGGTTAGATTATGAAACTTTCTGAGCGGATGTCACAAATTCAGCCCTCACCAACTTTGGCCATAAACACCAAAGCGAAGACCCTTCGAGCTGCCGGAGTGGATGTGATCAGTTTCGGTGTGGGAGAACCTGATTTTGACACTCCTGAACACATATGTCTGGCCGCAGTTGATGCTATTAAAGATGGCTTCACCCGCTACACGCCTGTTGGGGGAATTGATGAATTGAAAGATGCTATTATCATAGATTTTCAGAGAAACTACGGTCTTTCCTACGGCCGAGAAGAAATCGTGGTTTCCTGCGGGGGTAAACATAGCCTCTACAATCTAGCTCAAGTGCTTTTTGATCCTGGGGATGAAATCCTCATCCCAGCTCCTTACTGGGTTAGCTACCCGGACATTGTCAGATTGGCAGACGCAGTTCCAGTGATTGTCCCTACCTATGAAGAAGACCATTTCAAGCTTAGACCGGAGGTTCTGGAGGAGGCGATCGCTGCCAAAAGCAAAGGTTTGATCCTAAACAGTCCATCTAATCCCACCGGTTCCACTTACACCAGAGAAGAGCTAGAGAAGCTTGCCCCGATTGTTTTGCAGCACGGTCTGACGGTGATATCCGACGACATATATTACCGTATTCTGTTTCGGGGACAGCCGTGGGTCAATTTGTCCATGGTTGGTGACGATCTGAGGAAACAGACGATAATAGTAAATGGGGTTTCTAAGACTTACGCCATGACTGGTTGGAGAATCGGATACTTGGCGGGTCCGGCTGAGGTGGTGGCGGCGGTGACAAAGATTCAGAGTCAAAGTACCTCAAATCCCAACTCCATAGCCCAGAAGGCAGCAGTTGCGGCGCTTACGGGTCCCCAGCACTGTGTGGACGAAATGGTGGCGGCATTTGAAAAAAGGTGCGATCACATGACTTCGCGCCTGGAAAGCCTACCGGGAGTGAGAGTAATTAGGCCCACAGGGACATTCTATATTTTCGCCAATTTCTCTTCCTATTACGGCCGTGCTTACGATAACCAGGTCATAGGGGGCTCTCTTGACTTGTCTGCTTACCTCATGGATAAGGTGCATTTAGCTGTAGTTCCTGGAGTGGCTTTCGGTGAGGATAGTTGCCTGCGGTTCTCCTTCGCCATCTCTATGGAGCAAATCGACCAAGGGATGGACAGGTTAGGTGAGGCTCTGACTGCGTTGAGGTAGAAGAGGTACTGGCAGAGGGTATCTTCTCTATAAGTTATGCGTCAATTGAAGCACCGGCTGGACCAGCCTATGGTGTTGCGAATCGCCTACTCTCATTGCGGACAAAGGTGTCTTTTTGTCTCTAGCCCTCAGTCCTCGCGGTAAGGAGTTTTATCTTGACAAAGAAAAACCATTTGCCTAAGTTTAAATTATCATTAATAATTTCGGGTAACACCTCGCATTCGCCATATAAAAAGGTTGGGTTTGCTGGATGGGATCAATACTATGGTCCTTGGTCTGTATTTTGCATAAATAGCCCAAGACCGAAGTTAAGAAGATCCTGCCAGAGGAGTTAAGGGTCGGCATATGGCGCAGAAGTTGGGTAATTTCTTAGTGCGTGAGGGTCTGATCACGCCCGAACAGCTGGAGAATGCACTCCAAGAGCAAAAGGCCAACGGGGGTATGCTGGGTAGCAACCTCGTAAAGATGGGATACATCGAAGAGGCCGAGCTCATGGAGTTCCTGAGCAAGCAATTTGGAGTTCCCTCCACTGATCCTTCCAAGCTGGACGTAGATCCTGACGTCATCGAGATGATCCCCGGGAATATCGTCAATAAGTATAGAATAGTTCCCATCTCCCTAGAGGGACAAACCCTTACCATAGCCATGGTAGACCCCTCCAATATATTCATTATTGACGACATCAAGTTTCTTACCAGAAAGAACATTCGTGTCACCGTCGCCACCGAAAGTTCCATAAAATCGGCCATGGACAGGTTCTATGATGCAGGTGCTGCTCTGGAAGATGTTATGCAGGAGTTCGATGAGGATGGTGTTGATGTAGTCGAGGGCTCTGAGGACCTGGATCTGGGCGAGTTGGAAAGCGCAGCCGAGCAGGCGCCGGTGGTAAAGTTGGTGAATCTCATTTTAGTGGATGCTATAAAGAAAGCGGCGAGTGATATTCACATTGAGCCTTATGAAAAAAGCTTCCGGGTACGCTACCGGATTGACGGTGTGCTTTACGAAGTTATGAAACCACCAATGAAACTCAAAAATGCTCTCATTTCGAGGGTGAAGATCATGTCGAGGTTAGACATAGCGGAACGACGCCTTCCCCAAGACGGTCGGATCAAATTGAAGACCAAGGGCAAGGAAATGGATTTCCGCGTCTCTGTGCTGCCAACTCTTTTTGGTGAAAAGGTAGTACTTCGACTTCTTGACAAGTCCAATCTCCAACTTGACATGACAAAGTTGGGTTTCGAGCAAAAACAACTTGCCAATTTTAAAGATGCTATATACAAGCCTTTTGGGATGGTGCTAGTGACAGGACCTACGGGAAGTGGTAAGACTACAACACTTTACAGCGCACTTTCCGAACTGAACAAGACAACAGAGAACATCTCCACCGCTGAGGACCCGGTGGAATTTAACCTGGGTGGTATAAATCAGGTGCAGATACATGAAGCCATCGGACTTTCCTTCGCTGCATGTTTACGCTCATTTCTCCGTCAAGACCCGGACATAATTATGGTGGGGGAAATCCGCGATTTTGAGACCGCGGAGATTTCAATCAAAGCTGCACTTACAGGACACATGGTTTTGAGTACTCTGCACACCAATGATGCGCCAAGTACGGTCAATCGTATGCTCAACATGGGGGTGGAGCCTTTTCTGGTGTCCTCGGCTGTAAATCTTATACTCGCCCAGCGACTGGCCCGTCGGGTCTGCATGGATTGCAAAGAAGAAATAGAAATTCCCAAGGAGACTCTGCTGGATTTAGGAGTGCCCGAGGAAGAGGTAAGCAGCTATAAATGCACTCATGGCACGGGCTGCACCACCTGTAGCCAAACAGGGTATAAAGGGCGCATAGCTCTTTACGAGGTAATGCCCATGTATGAGGAGATCAAGGAATTGGTTCTGGTTGGCGCTTCCAGCACGGAAATCAAGCGTGAAGCAATGCGCCTGGGAATGCTAACCCTGAGGCAATCTGGCATTAATAAACTAAAAGAAGGAATTACAACGGTTGAGGAGGTAGTTCGTTGCTCGGTGAAGGATTAGTCGCTAGGGTAGGGGACCCTTTGCTGTCTGCTCCAAGCAACGCGAGATTCTCAAGGTCTGGACTATTGTCTGGCTAAACAATCCTCCCCTATTCCAAGAATTCAACTGGGGCGGAGCCCCGAGGTTCGTAAAGGAGCGACCATGCCAGAATACATATGGAAGGGTGTCAACCGTAAAGGAAAGAAGAAAAAGGGTGAGATGGAGGCGGAGAGCGAAAACTTTGTTCGCCTCACCCTGAGACGTCAAGGTATTGAGCCTACCACGATCAAACCGAAACCCAAGGACCTATTTGAAAACATCAAGTTTCTCCAGCCCAGGGTGACCGAAAAGGACATAGTTGTTATGACCCGGCAGTTTGCCACCATGATAGACGCGGGTCTGCCCCTGGTGCAATGTTTAGAAATTCTTTACGGCCAGCAAGAAAACCGGACCTTCAAGAGGATATTAAAGAACATAAAGGAGGACGTTGAGGAGGGGTCCACCTTTGCCGATGCGCTGAAGCAACATCCTGAAGTGTTTGATGATTTATTTGTGAATCTAGTGGCCGCGGGCGAGATAGGCGGTATTCTGGATATTATCCTGAATCGATTGGCCGCTTATATAGAGAAGGCGTCTAAGCTCAAAAAGAAAGTCAAAGGAGCCATGACCTATCCCATCGTGGTCATGTGTATTGCAGTTCTGGTGGTAGCAGTAATTCTTATTTTTGTTATCCCTGTTTTTCAGACGATGTTTGCTGACTTTGGCAAGGCTCTGCCCTTGCCAACCCAGATAGTTGTCAATATGAGTAATTTTGTCAAGCACTACATCCTCTACATGGTAGTAGGCGTGGTTGTGTTGATATTTCTATTTAGGCGATTTTACAAAACGGAAAGAGGCCGGGCCATAGTGGATAACCTGGTTCTCAAGACACCAGTGTTTGGCATGCTCCTCCGCAAGGTCGCGGTGGCCAAATTTACTCGCACCCTCGGTACTATGATAAGCAGTGGTGTACCGATTCTGGATAGTCTGGACATAGTTGCAGCCACAGCCGGTAATAAAACCATAGAAGAGGCTCTTCGCGAAACCAGGCAAAGCATTAGTGAGGGCCGAACTATCGCTGAGCCTCTGGCAGACAGCGAGGTCTTCCCATCCATGGTGGTGCAGATGATCTCGGTGGGGGAGGCCACTGGTGCCCTGGATACCATGTTGGCAAAGATTGCGGACTTTTATGATGATGAAGTTGACGCAGCCGTAGATGCTCTGACCTCTATGCTTGAGCCATTTATGATGGTTTTTCTGGGTGGAACCATCGGCGGTCTGGTAGTTTCCATGTATCTGCCCATATTTCAGATGGCCGGGGCAGTGGGCGGCTGATCAATCATGTCTGAATTGGGACAGGATTCGACTGAGAACAGAGAGCTTCTTGGCAAAATCAAGTGGCTTATGCTTCTCAGGTTGCTCTTTGCCACTTTTTTGCTGGTCGCCACTGTCGTTGTTCAGGCTAGAGCCTATCCTACCTTTTTTAACACCTCACTTCTCTCTCTCTATATCCTCACTGGGGTAATCTACTTTCTCACTCTTTGCTACGCCCTGCTGCTCAAACGCATCAGAAAGCATATTCTCTTCGCTTATGTGCAAATACTTCTTGACGTCCTTTTTGTCACAGCAATGATCTACGTAACCGGAGGCATCGAAAGCATCTTCTCTTTCATGTACATCCTCACTATCATCAATGCGGCGATCATGCTCTATCGTCGAGGAGGCCTCCTAATCGCCTCGGCCAGCAGTATCTGCTACGGCTCCTTGCTGGATCTGCAATATTTCAACATTGTCCATCCATTCTACACCCGCGCGACCGGGCTGATGACCTACAGCATTGGATACTATTTCTATACTCTGCTTATGAACATAGCGGCCTTCTATGTTGTAGCCCTATTGAGCAGTTACCTGGCGGAGGAGCTGCGCCGCAGCAGTGTAAAGCTAAAAGCCAAGCAATATGATCTAGATCAGCTCGAATTGCTCCACCGCAATATTGTCCAAAGCATAAGCACTGGCCTGATAACTCTGAATGACAGACTGAAAATAACCTACCTTAATCCAGCAGCCCAGGTGATTTGTGGATCGGGCTACGATGAACTGGAGGGCAGATATATAGGTGATATTTTTCCAAAAATTGTCCCATATTTGTCTATTAGCGTTGCAAGGGGTGGCGATATTGAGAGGACCCAAAGGCAGAAGGGGATTGACATCGATTTCGAGCGACAAGACGGTACCATGCTGTACCTCGGATTCTCACAGTCGATTCTCAGGGATCCTGGGGGAGATGATATGGGCTTGATCTTGATTTTTCAGGATCTCACCGAATTTCGCCTGATGCAGGAGCAAGTGCGAAGGATGGACCGATTGGCTGTGGCCGGTGAACTTGCAGCCGGTATTGCCCATGAGATCAAAAACCCCCTTGCCTCGCTCAGTGGCTCAATCCAGATGCTCCGAGACGAGGTGGAATTTGGTCCTATGCAGCAGCGACTCATGGATATCACCATGAGGGAGGCGGAGAGGCTCAACGCCTTGGTAAATGAATTTCTCCTTTTTTCTCGGCCGGAAAAAACCGTGGACCAATCGGTCGAAGTGAACCAAGTCATTATGGACACTTTGGAGATGCTTAAAAACAGTCCCGAGCTTTCTCGGCCTATTCGAATAGAAAAAAATCTGACCGATAATTTATGGGTCCATATTGATGCTCAGAGACTCCAGCAAGTGATCTGGAATTTAGTGCTAAATGCAGTGCAAGAAATGACAAACAGCGGCCGTCTAACTATTGCCACTGCTGTCCGCACAAATCGGAGTGGTGGTGAGGTTGAGCAAGAGGTGGCTGAAATCTCAATCGCGGACACGGGCCCTGGCATCCTCCTGGAGAATCAAGGTAAGGTTTTTGATCCTTTCTTCACCACCAAGGACCAAGGAACAGGACTTGGCCTAACCATCGTTCACCGGATCGTGGAGGACTATGGTGGTAAGATTTTCCTGGAGAGCGACGGGCGCAGTGGCACTATCTTTACTCTCCACTTTCCTCTGGCAGAGGAAAGCCCTAAAGAATGACCTCCAGGCCTGCCCCAAATCCACCGTCTAATCTAGTTCTAGAGACTGAAATCAGCGGCTTATGGAATATTCCTGATCAACCAGCAAGGTATTAGATGCAAGGCGTCGAGGAGCGACGACTGAGGCGTATGGGGAGCAATACGCCGCAAGGAGGAGCGATCGAAGGCAACACCGCCCTTCGACTTTGCTCAGGGCCGTGAGCCTGTCGAACGGCAGATGATGCCTTGATGGTGGATCAGGGCTGCCTATAGTGCTTGACTGAACCGGGTAAATGATTTAAGGTCCTCAAAACCCAATCCGTTATTGCCGCGAACAGGCAGCGAGATCAAGCCACAGAGAGCACAGAGACCACAGAGAGATTTTAATCCAGAGAGAACTCTTAGGATTTCCTAGTAGCGACTCTAAAATTCCTATTTAAATCTCTGTGCGTTCTGTGCTCTCTGTGGTTGATTTTTGTTGTTCCTATGAGGCTTAGCCATGAGCGAAGAGAGCCAGTTATTGCGTCAGAGAAAACAAAAGGCTGAAGAGTTGCGACAGGCTGGGGTTGAATTGTATCCCAATGACTTCCGAGTTGAGGATCGTCTGGCAGATATCAAGGACCGTTATGAGGATATGAGCGAGGAGGCCCTAGAGCAGGAGAAAAGGATTTTCGTCTGTGCCGGCCGCATCATGTCCATGCGATCTTTTGGTCGGGCAACCTTTATGCACATCAAGGATGAAAGCGGCCGATTCCAGATCTACGTGAAGAGAGATCTGATCGGTAAAGAAAAGTATAAACTTTTCAAGAAAATGGACATTGGTGATTTTGTCGGCGTGAGGGGAACTGTTTTTCGCACCAATACCGGCGAACTCTCAATACTCGCTCAGGAGATAAGAATACTCTGCAAAAGTCTACGACCCTTGCCGGAAAAGTGGCACGGCCTTCGGGATGTGGAAATCAGGTATCGTCAACGCTACGTTGATCTTATGGTTAACGACAGCGTCCGAGAGGTATTTATCAAGAGATCCAAGATTATTTTTAAAATACAGGATTTTATGAGAGGTCATGGATTTATCGAGGTAGAAACCCCGATGATGCAGCCTATCCCGGGTGGAGCCACTGCCCGTCCTTTCAAGACTTTTCATAACGCCCTGGGAATCGATTTGTATCTTCGTATCGCCCCTGAACTCTATTTGAAAAGATTGCTTGTAGGAGGCTTGGAGCGAGTTTTTGAAATAAACCGAAATTTTCGCAACGAGGGGATATCTTTCCAGCACAATCCAGAGTTTACCATGCTGGAGTTCTACCAGGCCTATGCCACCTATGAGGACCTTATTCCTTTTACCGAGGAGATGGTCTGCTCCATAGCCCAGGAGTTAAATGGCAGCCTGAAGCTAACTTACCAGGGCAAAGAAATCGATCTGAGTCGACCTTGGCCCCGCTACACCTTAAAAGAGGCTCTTTCCACCTTTGGTGGTCTTGAATCCGCTGAAGTTGAAGATGAGACAAAACTAAGAGCCAGAGCTGAATCTCTGGGAATAATTGCAGCTGGACAAGAGAGTGGGAAGGTTATAACCAAACTATTTGATGTCCTGGTTGAACCAAAGCTGGAACAACCAACGTTTATTACCCACTATCCTCTCGATGTATCACCACTCTCACGACGCAACCAGATTGATCCTACCCTGGTAGATAGGTTTGAACTCTTCATAGCTGGTTATGAGATTGCCAACGGTTTCTCTGAACTCAATGATCCCGTGGACCAGAAGGAGCGGTTTCTCCGACAGGTAGAGGCACGGAAGGCTGGCGACGAAGAGGCACATTTCATGGATGAGGACTACATTCGCGCCTTGGAATACGGCATGCCTCCCGCTGCGGGAGAGGGAGTGGGTATTGATCGATTAGTAATGTTGTTTACAGACCTACCCTCTATTCGGGAGGTTATTTTGTTTCCTCACCTGAGGCCAGAGAGCACTTAGCAACGGGGGCGAGAACGTTTTCGCTATGTCCTACGAACTTTTCATAGGTCTCCGCTATTTAAAGGCCAAACGCAAACAGACCTTTGTCTCTCTCATTACGATAATTTCTATTGCCGGGGTTACGGTTGGCGTTACTGCGCTTATTGTAGTTCTGGCAGTGATGAACGGCTTCAAGGAAGACCTCCGGGACAAAATCCTCGGGGTTACCTCCCACGTGGTTATTTCCCGTTTTGACGGTAACATTTCCAATTATGAGCAAGTGCAAACCAAGGTGGAGGAGGTATCAGGGGTAGCTGCTGCCACGCCTTTCATCTATACCCAGGTAATGATCAGTTCACGCCAAGCCATATCAGGGGCGGTGCTGAGAGGTATTGATCCGGATACGGCCAGCGAAGTCATCAATCTGCCAAAAAATTTGCGTGCTGGCAGCCTAACAGAGTTGGCAGCTGAAGATGGATCGGTCGAGCCTATGGGTACCCCAGGAATCATTGTGGGTAACGAACTCGCGAGAAATCTGGGTGTGTCACGGGGAGAACCAGTGACAGTGATCTCTCCCTTAGGCCGCCTTACTCCCCTGGGCCAAGTGCCCCGTAGTCAGACCTTCAGGGTGACGGGCATATTTGACTCGGGAATGTACGAATATGATTCTACTTTGGCCTATGTGTCCCTATGGGCAGCGCAACGCTTTCTTGGTATTGGGGATCGAGTAACCGGCATTGAAGTGCGGGTAGATGATATTTATAAAGCGGACCGGGTGGCTAGGGCCATAGGCAAAGCCCTGGATGGATACCCCTACTGGAGCAGAGACTGGATGAGGATGAACAAAAACCTTTTTTCTGCCTTGAAGTTGGAAAAAATAGTAATGTTTATCATCCTGACCTTAATCATCTTAGTGGCTGCTTTCAATATTGTTGGTACTTTGATTATGGTTGTTCTAGAGAAGACCAGGGATATTGCCATCCTCAAGTCCATGGGGGCTACTCGCAGGAGCGTAATGAAAATTTTTATGATCGAGGGAGCGATTATAGGCTTGGTGGGTACTACTTTGGGACTCTTGGGGGGCTATACCCTCTGCAAACTTCTAGCGACTTACAAGTTCATTGAGCTGCCGCAGGATGTTTACTACATATCCAAACTACCGGTTAAGATGGACTCAGTAGACGTTGCCCTCATTGCCGTGGCCGCTATGGTCATCAGCCTGGCGGCAACTTTGTATCCGGCCTGGCAAGCTTCACGACTTGACCCCGCTGAGGCCATCCGCTATGAATAGCGCCGAGGCTGTCCTCCAAGTAAAGGGAATTCACAAACATTTCGGCAGTGGCGAACGCCGTGTGGATGTATTGCGCGGAATAGACCTCTCCCTCTCAGGGCAGGAAAGCATTGCAGTGGTTGGTGCTTCCGGGGTGGGAAAGACCACGCTCCTTCACATTCTG
>CP070689.1:2620757-2669114 GCA_020353155.1 Deltaproteobacteria bacterium
CGCTCTGCCTCAAGACACTAAATAACCCCGCTCTGAAGAGCGAGGTTATAGAATCGACTAGTGTTGTTTACTCGCTTCTAATTATATCCATCCTGGTAGAGATGTTTGCGGGTGAGGGGCAGTTCATTGTTCAACCCGTTAGAGAAAAGAATTTGATAGAGGCGGGAACTTCCGTATTTGAATCCCGCCGAGGAAGCGTTAAGAAACAACCTCCACATGCGGACAAATGATTCATCGAACATTTGCCTCACTTTTTCGAGGTTTCTTTCATAGTTGTCTGCCCAGCAGTCCAAAGTGTGGGCATAATGAAGACGCAAATTTTCCACGTCCAGTAAGGAGAACCCAGACAACCCCATTTCCCGAACAATCTCGGTTAAATTTGGAATATAGCCCCCTGGAAAAATGTATCTTAATATCCAAGGATCACGTGGAGACTCAGTTACTTTACCGATGGTGTGCAGGAGCCCTATTCCTCCTTTTTTCAAAAGCCTCGAAAGCTCCTTCATAAACACCGGAATGAATGCTTTCCCCACGTGCTCGAACATTCCTATGGAGACAAACTTGTCAAATTCTCCTTCAATCTCACGGTAATCGGCCAAAAACACCTTTATACTATTGTGCAAACCGAGTTCCTCGATTTTCCTGTTCGCCCATCCATACTGATTGCGAGAAAGAGTGATTCCCAGACCGTTGACTCCATAATTCTGTGCGGCATAAATGAGCATTCCTCCCCATCCGCAGCCGATGTCTAGCAACTTTTCTCCCGACCGAAGCTTCAGCTTACGGCAAATATGTTCATACTTATTGAGCTGCGCCTCCTTGAGGCTATCTCTCTCGCTGGTAAAATAGCCGCAGGAGTAAGTGAGAGTCTGGTCAAGAAAAAGTTGATAGAACTCATCGCCAAGATCGTAATGATGGGCGATGTTTTGTGGAGCTCGATCCAAGGTATTTCTCGTTGCCAAGGAATGGGCGAGAAGGCGGATTTTTTGCCAGAAAGATAGAATTCGTCTGTCATACCTTAGGCAAATACCTAAGCGCAACAATTCCTGCAGATCGCCCTCAACTTCGAGATCACCCGCCATGTAAGCCTCACCAAACCCCATGAATCCATTACAAAGTAAGTGTTTGGCACCATCTTTTGATCTGAACCGCAGGATCGTTTGTGGGTGGTTACCGTAAACGATTGCCTCTCCGTCCCAGAATTCAAAAGCAAACCGGGTGTCAGGATCAGCGAAATGCATCTGCTTGGCTATATTCACTAATGATTTTTTCATTTTTTACACCTGAAGTCCTTAGGTCACCATTGAAAGATGAAGATACCTCGAGGGGTGCCAGCATCAGCAGTAATAGAGCACCCCATTTGGACAACCACTGGAAGTCCAGCAGCACGACACCTCTCTGGCAGTTTTTTCAAGCTAATTCCAGCTTGCTAACCAAGGGTCAGATTATCTTACCCACTGTTTGCTTCTATGGATCGGTGAATCGCCAATTTGAGTTCAGTTAGATCAAATGACTTGACCACATAGTAATTTGCCGCAATGGATTTCTGGTCGTATTTGTAAGTGTCGTAAGCGGTGCATAAAATAACCGGTAGGTCGTGATGGCTATTGCGGACCTCCTGGAGCAGTTCGAGGCCATTATAGTCAACGAGTTTGATGTCGAGAATCACTACCTCTGGCTTAAGACTGTCGATTGTTTGCAGGAGGTCATGTCCCGTTGCTATCGTCCAGACCCTATGGCCTGCATCTGCCAATTCCTCTGAGTAAAACCGGCGGATGTGCTCCTCATCATCCACCAGTAGGATTCTTGCCATCTTATTTCCTCTTAAAGCAACTCCCCTTAATTTATCTAATTGAGGCAATCTTCATGGAAAGGTTACAAAGGTGCTGGAGAGAAGAAACCTGAAGCTTATCTGTAAAGATCTCTCATGATCGCCTCATAGTCCTTTGTTATTCTTTGGTACATCTTTGCGTTTTCGATGGCAATGGCACCTGTTTCTGCAAGGACCTCGGCGGAATTGATTTCTTCTTTTGAAAATTCCCGAGGCTCGGGAGTATAGAGCCTCATTACCCCGATAACCCTTCCCTTGATCCGCAGTGGTACTGAGATGATACTGGCGATACCTTCCTCCTGGGCCTCTTTGGGGTACTGAGCTCTGGAGTCCTCAATAACTTTATAGACACTTATAGTTTTACCCTCCATAGCATCTGAAATGGACTTGTCTGCATCCACCGGCCCCTTGTTCAGATATTTTTCGCTCAAGCCGTGCGAGGCCACGAGCTCCAGGGTTTGTCTCTTGCGATCCAACAAACGGATGGCACTGGCCTTCAGCTGTAAGGCCTGAACCATATTTTTGACCAGGACATTCAGCACCGCCTGCAGGTCAAGGGTGGAGTTGACCGCCTTGACCGCCTCCCTGAAGGACATAAGTGTTTCATAATCCCTCTTGATCTTTTCGTACATCCTGGCATTTTCAATGGCAATGGCACCCATTTCTGCCAGGGCTTCGGCAGAGTTGATTTCTTCTTCTGAGAATTCCCGAGGCTCAGGAGTATAGAGCCTCATTACCCCGATAACCCTTCCCTTGATCCGCAGTGGTACTGAGATGATACTGGCGATACCTTCCTCCTGGGCCTCTTTGGGGTACTGGGCTCTCGGGTCCTCAATGACCTTGTAAACACTTATGGTTTTGCCCTCCATGGCATCAGCAATGGACTTGTCTGCATCCACCGGTCCCTTGTTAAGGTATTTTTTTCTCAAGCCATGGGAGGCCACTAGCTCCAGGGTTCGTTTGCTTGGGTCCAGCAAACGGATGGCTGAGGCTTTGAGATCCATGACCTGAGTTACGTTCTTGACTAGCAGGTCCAGCACCTCCTGTAGGTCGAGGGTGGAATTGACTGCCTTGACCACTTCTCGGAAGGAATCAAAATAGCGTTCTTCCTGTGGTTTCATTTTGCACCTCATTTTAGGGCACGCCTTGGGCGAAAGGCCTGTAATAAGATGACAGTAGCAGTCAAATGAACATTATTCTTTCATGGACTGAGCCGGCAAAGCGCTCGCGGGCTTCATATCCTCGCTCGAAAACGTAACTATTGAACTTCCGCCGCTCTTTGTAAGCAAGACCTCTCTTTTTTGTCGGTACGTTTTGTAGTATTCCTTCCACGGCGGCCGCTGTTGGCAGGATTACAAAGCGATCGTCTTCTCTAAGATGCAAGTCTGCCACTATGATGCCGAAGGAAAAGGGTCCCTTTAAGATGGTGGGAAATTCATGTTTAGCAAAATCGTAGGCTATCAGCCTCAGATCACAGCCCTCTTCAATCAATTCTTCGAATTTCCCAATGAATTCCTCTCTTGTAAGATACCTGGGCCCTCTACGGCTGGCAGTGACAAGAATTGGCTTTTCCACAAAAAAATCGGCCACCACTGTGAGGCCGCGAGGAAAGGACTCTCGGAATTCATTGACAGCAGAGACTGTCCGCCAAGCCTCGGTGAGTTCGAAACCGTTGACGTAATCCACCATGTGGGGCACTGCACCTAAAACCTGTTTTTCGCGGATCACCACGTCCACGCACAGAGGCCCACCGGCCTGGGCCAAACCTCGGCACTGATGAATGGCAGCATGAAAACCCCCGGCGATGGCAGCATCCGCCTGCATGTTTGCCAGGGTCAGATAGCCAGAACCACCTATGGCTGGATTCGAGATGGTTAGTAGTCTTTCTTGGGGCACCTCTGCCTCCTATACTCTGTACATGGTGAGGAGTTCAGGTATTTTGGTTGAGTCGGCAAAGCTGGGCCCTTCAAAACTCAAGGCGCCGACGGGACAAGGGAACTGTTTGCAGGCACCACATCCGAAGCACAGGTTAGGGTCATTGTTGAGGAGGGCATGACACCTGAGCCCGATGCCACACAAGCGGCATTTGAACCTGGGAAGGTCCTTGAGCTTTTCCGGCTCTTCTTGAGAGATACGCTCTTTTTCCTGCTGAAATTTGAGGTCCACACACTCATCGCTCTTGACAAAACGACCCAGATTTAACCCCACCCCTTTGCTGTCCTTTGCCATATCCACCACGCAGACCCCGTCTGCCACCACCATGATCTTATCCTTGTTGAGGTAGCGGCTTATGAGTTCCTTGAAAAGCTCAGCATTGTCATCAACATGGTATGGATTTAGGTGAATCACCTCAAAACCCAGTGCCGCACCCTCTTTGTCGAAGTCAACCTCGAGGGGAATCTGGCCACCGGTCATCCGAATATTATAGTTGTTATAAACAATGGTTATGGCGCCCGATTTTTTGTTTTTAGCGGCAAACTTGAATCCGCTCATGTTAAAGTTGTATCCTCCATCACCTGAGGCAGTTATGACGACCTGCTTTTCAGAACACGACTCTTTCAGACCCTCGCCGACGATTACCCCTGAGCCCATGCAGAAGATAGCGTCCACAATACGGTAGGAGTGATAGCCTTGAAGATTCCCGCACCCCCTGTCTGCTGCATAGATCACCTCGTACCTATTCTTGCCTTTCAATTCCTTTGCCCGGTTGAACCTTCTCATACCTTCGAGCACCGACCAGGATACCTTAGTGTCTCCACAGCCGGCGCAGTTGGATACCGGCCGCATATAGGTTATTTCATCCTGAGCCTGAAAAGGAAGATTTGGCGCGGTTGCCACCTTTCACTCCTTTTTCAAAATATGGTCGATATATGAGAATCGCTCATAAATTCTGGGCTCGTAAGGAATGCCACAGTCGAAAACCCTCGCATCAAGGCCGTGCCTATTTACCAGATCTAAAAGTTGCAAATAGATAACTCTTCCATATCCTTCCTCGAACACAGAGATTTTCTCGATGGAGAACTTCTTTAAGAGCTTTTTGTAAAGAGATTCTGGTTGAGGAAACACTACGGTGGTTTCCACCGCAAGAAGCCCCCCAAATTTCTTTAACAGACGGTCTTTTAGGGTTTGGTCGTGCTTTACAAGCTGAAAGTCCTCGCGAAATGGACCGTTCAACAGTAACAAGGTCCTAGGGTTCTCTCCGTACTGCTGCACCTTATTCCCAAGAAAATCGAAATATTCACCAATCTTTTTTCTAAATAGGGGAATAAGTTTCGAGTGGAACTTGTTCTCCCGTGGCCGGATATGGGGACCAATAGTGACTAAGTGTTTGGGGTCCCTGGTGAAAGCTTTCTGTCTCATGTTGGCACCAAGATCTACCTCCATAGAGAGATCCACTGACACCTCTCGGTAGGAGAGATCATAGTTCATGATTACTGCAAAGGGAGTCCCCAACTCCTCGAAGAGACGATAGCAGTTCTTCACTGTTTGGTGGGCGGTGAGAGGAGAGTGGAGTTCGAAGGTGGGAATGCGAAAATGAGATGAAAACAAAACCTTATTGTCTTGCATGGTCTGGGAAGCAGTTCCCTGACGATCATCCCCCGAAGCTATGCCGAGGCCTCCGGTGTAAGGAACCACGTTGACCGCCACCCTGATGGCGTCCGCAGCGGTATTGCCTCCCAGGTGTTTGAAGGAGCACATTACCCGAGAGCCCACGGGCACTCTTTTTTCCTCGTCCTCGGCGAAGACGGTATCCCCGTATACCAGGTTCCACTCATCTTCGGTAAGAAACTCACGACTTTTGAAATCTCCCTTGCAGATAACCGCCCCAAGGGCGAGGGCAAAGGCGTTGTCTTCGTTAGTGGTGGTTCCCCAGTGAGCAGTCAATCGGTAATTGGCATTATCCAAAGTTTCTCCGGCTCTAAGGGTAAAGGGGCTAACCCTTGGAAGATTGCCCGCCACTTGCTCGAGGCTCCCCTGCAGGTCGGAGATGGGTGCCCCGGGGTAACCCGTTGCCAGGCGGACGCCGGCTTCCAGAGCTCCTCTGGCAACTGCCTGGTTTCCCGAAAGCCTAAGTTTGCCTAGATTGAAGACTACACTTTTGTTCATGGCTCACCTGCCAACGGACTGTCACTCTGAACAACTGAGTTTCATCCAACCGCAGCGCCCAATAAATGTTTAGCTGCTACTTTTAAAAGATTTCGATGGCGAGGTCTGTTCTCGACTGTTGGTAGAGACTGCCAAAATCGCAGAAGTCAAGTGAGGAGGGCTAAATACAAAAACAATAACCTTGGAAACAGAGGAGATTTATCTATTCTTCACTCGCTGGAGCCGAACAAATTAGGTGCCGCGCTCAGCAAAATCAAAAGTTGTATTGTCAATGATCCCAACAGAACAAAGAATGTTCCATTGAGATTATGGTGGGCACATTTTCAAGTTCATTTCCTACCCTAATAATATGTCAATATTTGCTGTAGTATCTAAATTTATGATACGACCCAGTTAAAGAAACTGTCAACATTAATCGGTACTAGAGCCCTTTGTGCGGGTTACTAATAAAAGTCGACTACAATTGAAAAGTTCGTGCCTCCAATACAAGCGATCTTGCCTTTTAAAGGCTATTAGTCAAAGTCAATCTTTTGTCTATTGATCACTAACCACTTCATTTACAATTTGTTCCGGCTTAAAAAGCAAGGCTGTAGAGCAAGATCCAGAATGGACAAAAATCTAAAAACAATATTTTACTGCTCAGAAAACACCCAAAAATGTCCCGAGTCAATTATTGCGAACAAGCTGAACACAAAGATTATTCCAATGCAGTTTATTGAGCTGGTCGACTGTTGCTGATACCTCCTGGCCTTGACATTGGTCTGCTCGCTCATGGCCCCCGTCGCAAAAGGCGCGGAAACCCCTCTAGTTCTCTTCGAACTACTGCCTTCTCATAGGCCGCCAATACGTCCTTTTTGCTCACTGTACCTATCACTTTCTTATCACTATGATCTGCCAATACCGGAAGTTGAGAGATTCCCTTGCGGCCCATTATCTCTAGGGCTAGCTGGACTCTATCGGAAGCACGGACGGTTACAACATCCGTGGTGGCCATATCCCTGGCAATGACTAGACGTTTTATGGCATCCTCCTGAAGCACGGGGCGAATGTCGCGAAAGGAGATGATACCGGTCAATTCGTCCCTTACATTGAGCACGTGCAGGTAGGAGACATCGTAATTTTTTAGAGTGTTAATGATATCTACCAGGAGCATGCTTTCTTGAATAGTTACCACCTGCTTGCTCATAATATCTTGGACCCTGAGGGTGCGGAGTATGCTTTGCTCCCTGCCCTCAGAGATATCTATGCCTCGGCGCAGGAGCTTAGTTGTATATATGGAGCCACGCTTCAATGATGTGGCAATGATCGTGCTTACAATACAGGAAAGCATCAAAGGCAGGATAATCCCGTAGTCCCCAGTTAATTCGAAAATAATAAGTATGGCGGTAATCGGGGCGTGGGTGGTTCCCGCTACTATGGCACCCATGCCCACCAGGGCGTAGGCACCAGAACTGGCAGTGACATGAGGAAAAAGCAGGTGGACACACCAGCCGAAAAAGCCGCCAATCATGGCGCCGATAAACAGAGAGGGAGCAAATATCCCTCCTGAAGCACCACTGCCGAGGGTAATCGAAGTGGCCAATATTTTGACAAAGACCAAAGTGAGGAGAAGCAGCACTGGCAACTGATTCTTTAGGGATAAATTCACAGTCCCATAGCCCACGCCAAATACATATGGCCATTTGCACAGCAGGAGGCCGAGGAGCAGACCACCTAAAGCAGGTTTTATATACTCCGGTATCTTCAACCAATTAAAGAGATCTTCGCACCTATATAGACTTACAATGAACAATAGGGCAACAAGGCCGGCAACGACCCCTAACACTGGGTAGAGAAAGAATTCCCAGAGGGATACAACATTGTAGGTAGGAATGATGAAGGCGGGAAAATCACCAAAATAGTAACGGGATATGGTAGTGGCAATTACCGAGGAAAGCACAACTGGAGAGAAGGTGGAGATACCGAAATCGCCCAAGAGGATTTCTACGGCAAAGAGGACTCCCGCAATTGGGGCGTTAAAGGTGGCAGCGATGCCGGCAGCGGCTCCGCAACCGACCAAAGTCTTCTCCCGGTCCCGGGGCACTTTGAGTATCCTTGCCATGGTTGATCCAATAGATGAGCCGATCTGAACGATGGGGCCTTCCCGGCCCACAGACCCGCCGGAGCCAATGGAAATGCCTGAGGCCAGGATTTTGACCAGAGCCACCCTAGAACGAATGCGCCCTCCTCTGAGCACAACTGCTTCCATGACTTCAGGCACCCCGTGCCCTTTGGCTTCATGAGCTCCAAAATAAACAATGGGGCCCACTATGAGTCCAGCTAAGGCAGGCAAGCCGATCTTGAGATAGGCTGGTAGGGTGTGGGCAAATGTCAGGATGTCACTAGTATTCTGATAGAAACAGAATTGTGCTGCTTTAATGGAAAAACGGAACAATACAGCACCGTAGCCACCAAGAATGCCAACTAGTATTGCCAGAAGAGAGAGATAAACATGTTGGTCCAGGCGCAATCTGCGAAGGGCCTGGGGGGCTCTTTCAGAACCTGCTGTGAGTATTTGTTTCAATCTTCTCTACCCAATTCTCGATGTTACTAATCTTTCCAAGTATCAAAGGCGAGACAAAGAACTAAAACTATTACAGTTCCTGATTTTTAATCCTCAAGTGTTCCGAGACTGCTACGGAGAGATATTTTCGATCCTCCTCAGAGATTCGGATGAATTGCACACCCATCCCCTTAGGCAGAAGCCCGACCTTAGGGGAAGGGACATTTGACCAGATCACCCTAGCCGTAGCAACTAGGAGGCAATTCAGCAAAGGAACGTCAACAATGGCCAAGTTGAAGATTTGATTTTCTTTTAAGGGATCTTCGCAACTTATGAAGACTCCGTCCGCACCAATATTTATGGTCTCCCCAGTCAGAAGTTGTTGTGGCGTGTCCAAGACCGCAGGTAGTCTTATTTGAGCCCTTGGATATCTACGTTTTTCTTCAGGGTAAGAGATCCTTGTCATCTTATGTCGCCCTCTTTTGCTATGGAGTGAGTAGCGAGCAGAGTGATCTGATGATCTGCTACATTGACCAAGAGGGAGGCCTACACTGATTGAGTTCGATGATTCTAGGAGGTTAAGCTGCTGGCTGACTAGGGAATGATCGCTCAGTTAGTAGTAAAAGATAGTAAAGGTGGTGAGTGTGTCGTTGCGCTCTAATCAGGCTAAATACACGTCGAGCACAGAAGAGCTAGGTCTAAGGGGCTAAAGAGATAATTTTTCGAAATTCTTAAACAGCAGTCTAGTAAAACAGTTAACACGTTTACTTTTTTCCTCCAGTTGTGCAAGTGTCTGATAGAATTTAATTTGCAGCCTTCATAATCATGGTAGGCTCATTTCAATAATCCTGTCAATAGCCAAGCTAATCACCAATGAATCCAAGGTTCGATTTACAATGTTGAGTATTGAAATTGAGGTTCCCTGCCCCGCTTTGGCGGGACTAAGCGTGACTGGGAACCTTCGAAAGTGATGATATTTCAGCAGATGGACAGCTAGATTATTATAAGCCGTCTTCCGCCTTTTTCACCGCCTCTCTGGCTTTTGAAACCAGGTCATCAAACTCCTGAGATCTAGAGGTATCGAAGGCACCACGTCCCGTTTGTACCCCTTTGTCAAAAACATGTTCCGTATCGATGTGATTGAGCAAAGCTTTCGTGGCCTCAAGCAGTCGCAGGTATTTTTCGTCCATTCATATCCCCTTTCTCAGGTCGAGGTTTCAGTGTTCAGTGTTCAGGTTTCAGCTTCTGTGTTTCTCTTCCCTGACACCTGAAACCTGACACCCGACACCTTGAGGTTTGTTGCTTGGCGAAGTGTATAAGATCATTTCTAGAACAGCAATAGTGAACTGTGCTAAGGTGGTACCCTAACGTTCCATACCCAAACCGGTAAAAATCGCTGCGCTCGCGCGACAGCACACCATCTGAGGCTGTGCTCGCCTCGGACAGGACTTGACGTACGGTCAAGTACGCCTCGACCTGACCAAGCCTGCGCGCAGCCACATCTGACGCACTCTTGCGCGTTTTTCCTCGGCGTGGGTATGCAACATTAGGGTATACTCATGAACTTCCTCTTTCTTGAACCATTCTACGGCGGCTCCCATCGAGACTTTGCCGATGGCTGGGTTCAACATTCACGCCACCGGCTCGAACTGATCACTCTTCCCGCCCGTTTCTGGAAATGGCGGATGAGAGGAGCCGCACTCCACTTTGCCAAGAAGGTGCAAAGCCCATCAGATTTCCATGGTATCATCGTGTCCAACTTGTTGAGCCTCTCTGATCTCAAAGCGCTCTGGGGATCCGACTGTCCTGCGGCCCTGGTATATTTCCATGAAAATCAGCTTTCCTATCCAGTGCCGCCAGGCGAATCTATCGACTACCAGTTCGGTTTCACTGATATAACCACTGCTCTTACGGCAGACAGGCTACTTTTCAACTCAGAGACCCACCTGGAAACTTTTCTTTCTTCCCTCCCGGGATTCATCGGAATGATGCCCGAATATAGGCCAAGATGGGTGATTGAGCAGATCCGGGCAAAGGCAGCGGTTCTCTCTCCCGGATGCAATTATTCTCCAGGTCCAGCCAATCTGAGTTCGTGGGACCTTTCAAAGCCTCCCCTGATTATCTGGAACCACAGGTGGGAATTTGATAAGCGTCCAGAGCTCTTTTTTTCAGTTCTTGACTCGGCCCTGAGTCTCGGGCACGAATTTCGTCTGGCACTCCTGGGAGAAAATTTTCAGGTGGTGCCCAGACCATTTCTGACCGCCAGGGAAAAGTTGGGGAAAAGAGTGGTTCAGTATGGCTACGAACCCTCAAAGGAAAAATACAGGGAGTGGCTCAGACAGGGTGTAGTTGTAGTTAGCACAGCGATTCAAGAGAATTTTGGCATCTCGGTGGTAGAGGCAACACGGCACGGTTGCTATCCTCTTTTGCCCAAGGATCTTGTTTATCCGGAATTAATCCCCCAAGAGTATCATGATGATTGCCTATACAGCAGTCAGGAGGAGTTGGTGGAGAAGCTGAGCTTGATTTTGGCAAATCCGGGGCAATACCGGAAGAGGAGGGAAGAGCTTGCAGATCACATGGAGCAGTACTCCTGGGAGCTTGTCATTGATAGATACGACAATGAGCTTGATCGATTGGCCAAAAGGTTTAAGGCATAAGGCGCTAGGCGCAAGGCTTCTAGCATAGAGCATAGAGCATGGAGCATAGGGTTCAAATTTCGAATCTCGAATTGCGAATTTCGAAATTATGGGGCGTTATCTCTGTCGTCTGATCTCCGTCTCGCCGTTTCTCCCCGTCCCCGTGTCGTTCCGTGTTACCCAGTGCTTGGTTCCTAGTTAAAGTAGCTACCTGCTCCTAGCGAATAAATGCCCTGTGCCGTGCGCCTTGAGCCAGCTCCTTGGCCTAGACAATTGTTTGGTGGTAATCCTGAAGAGAGCGCACTGTGCTCTTTCTGTTGCGCTTCGCCGCTATGCCCCTGGCGGCGGCCAGGGCGGCAGCCAGGGTAGTGATGTAAGGCACCTTGTGCTTAATGGCTGCCTTACGTATGTAGCTATCGTCATACTTACTGAGCTTGCCGCTGGGGGTGTTGATAACAAGTTGGATTTCTTTATTTTTTATTGCGTCCACAATGTTGGGACGCCCCTCATGCATCTTGAGAATATGTTCAGCTTGGATCCCATGTTCGGCCAAAAACGCATGGGTTCCAACTGTGGCCATGATCTTGAAGCCAAGGTCATCAAACTGGCGGGCCAGTTCAAGCACCGCTGGTCGATCTCTCTCTGAGACGGTTATCAGTACGGTCCCTTGGAGAGGAAGGTGCTGTTTGGCTGCCTCCTGCGCTTTATAGAAAGCAAGGCCAAAGGAATTCGCCATGCCCAAGACCTCACCGGTGGAACGCATCTCAGGTCCGAGAAGTGGATCAACCTCAGGAAGCATGTCAAAGGGAAAAACCGCCTCTTTAACCCCAAAGTGGTGAATTGATTGGGGCTTGAGGTCGAGATCCTTAAGACTCCTCCCGAGCATCAGTTGAGTAGCCAGTCGCGCCATGGGGATATTGCAAACTTTTGATACCAGAGGAACGGTCCGAGAGGCCCGTGGGTTAGCCTCAAGTACGTAGACAGAGTCGTCTGCTATGGCATATTGAATGTTAAGCAGCCCTACCACCTCAAGGGCAACCGCGATCCTTCTGGTATAGTCATAAATGGTATCGAGATGTTTGGCCGGTATACTGATGGGTGGAATAACGCAGGCGGAATCTCCGGAGTGGACACCGGCAAGTTCGATATGCTCCATAACCGCTGGTACAAAGGCATCTTTGCCATCGGCAACGGCGTCTGCTTCGGCTTCTATAGCGTTCTCAAGAAACCTGTCGATCAGGATCGGCCTCTCCGGGCTCACCTCCACTGCCATGGAAACATAGTGTTTCAGCATCTGCTCATCGTGGACCACCTCCATGGCTCGTCCGCCGAGAACGTATGAAGGCCTTACCATTAAGGGATAGCCTATCTCCGCAGCAATACTCAGGGCCTCATCCAAGGTACTGGCCATGCCAGATTCGGGCTGGGGGATGCCCAACTTCCGCATCATCTGGCGGAACCGGTCCCGATCTTCAGCTAGATCAATAGTATCCGGTGAGGTCCCGAGAATGTTAACCCCAGCCTGTGCCAGTTCATTGGCTATATTTAGGGGGGTTTGGCCGCCGAACTGCACCACGATACCTTCCGGTTTTTCTTTTTCATAGATACTCAAAACATCTTCCACCGTGAGGGGTTCGAAGTAGAGCTTATCAGAGGTATCGTAATCCGTTGAGACAGTCTCGGGATTACAGTTAACCATGATGGACTCGTAGCCTTCATCGCGAAGGGCAAAGGCTGCGTGAACGCAGCAGTAGTCGAACTCGATTCCCTGACCGATACGGTTAGGCCCTCCTCCTAAAACCATGACCTTGGGTCTATCACTTGTTTCAACCCTGTCCGGTCCGTTATAGGTGGAGAAGTAGTAGGCGGCATTCTCCACCCCACTTACAGGTACCGAGTCCCATGCCTGAACCAGGCCCAGCTGATTGCGGCGCTCTCGTATCTTTGCCTCTGGGATGGTAAGGAGTTGCGCAAGGTAGCGGTCTGAGAAACCATCCTGTTTTGCTCGAGTCAGTAGTTTGTCCGGCAACTTATTGCCCTTGTAGCGAAGGATTTCTTCTTCCAGCTCTACAATTTCCTTCATTTGTTGAATAAACCAAGGTTTTATGTGAGTCTTACTGTAGAGCTCATCGACAGTTGCACCCTTGCGGAGAGCCTCGTACATGATGAACTGTCGTTCACTCGACGGTTCAGCGAGGAGCTCCATTAGTTGATCCAGAGAGCGCTGGTGGAAGTCTTTGGCAAAGCCAAGTCCGTACCGGCCGTTTTCCAGGGAGCGGATCGATTTCTGAAAGGCTTCCTTGTAGGTCTTGCCGATGCTCATTACCTCACCAACAGCGCGCATCTGTGTGCCGATCTTGTCTTCAGCTTCCTGGAACTTCTCAAAGGCCCAGCGGGCGAACTTCACCACTACGTAATCACCCGAGGGTGTGTACTTGTCCAAAGTACCCTCTCGCCAGTAGGGGATTTCATCCAAGGTCATGCCCGCAGCCAGCATAGAAGAGATTAGGGCAATGGGGAAACCGGTGGCTTTTGAGGCCAGGGCTGAGGAGCGGGAGGTTCTAGGGTTTATCTCGATGACCACTACCCGGCCGGTCTTGGGATCATGGGCAAATTGAATATTAGTGCCGCCGATTACCTTAATTGCCTCGACGATGTCATAAGAATGTTTCTGCAGTCGCTCTTGAAGCTCAACGTCAATGGTCAGCATTGGGGCGGTGCAGAAGGAGTCTCCTGTATGCACGCCCATGGCATCAACATTTTCAATAAAACAAACGGTAATCATCTGGTTCTTGGCATCTCGGACCACTTCAAGCTCAAGTTCCTCCCATCCCAGAACCGACTCCTCCACCAGCACCTGGCCCACGAGACTCGCTGACAGCCCACGGCTCGCCACAACCCGCAACTCCTCAACGTTGTAGACCAGACCACCTCCGGTTCCTCCCAAAGTATAAGCAGGGCGAAGAACCACCGGATATCCCAATTCGGCAGCTATCTTCTCTGCTTCTTCTACGCTGAAAGAAGGGGAACTTCTCGGCATCTCGATACCGAGTTTGTTCATGGTATCTTTGAAAGCTATCCTGTCCTCACCGCGCTCGATTGCATCAACCTCCACCCCGATGACTTTTACCCCGTATTTGTCGAGCACCCCAGCACGGGCCAACTCCGAGGAAAGATTCAGTCCCGACTGCCCTCCAAGGTTGGGTAAAAGAGCATCAGGCCGCTCTTTCTCTATGATCTCTTCCATGGCTTGGAGATTGAGGGGTTCAATATAGGTGACATCTGCCATGCCTGGATCGGTCATGATAGTGGCGGGATTGGAGTTTGCCAGGACAATTTCATAGCCAAGTTGGCGTAACGCCTTGCAGGCTTGAGTGCCGGAGTAATCAAATTCGCAGGCCTGGCCGATTACTATCGGTCCAGAACCGATGATCATCACTTTTCGAATGTCTTCCCGTCTTGGCATACCAGTCTCCTGTAATTAATTCTTTCCGAGGGAGGTCGAACCCAAGGCTGGATGGAATATATAGGAAAGCACCTATTGGGTGTCAAGCTTAAACTATGAAAAGAGTCATTAGTAAAACTAAGAAAAATTCTTAAATAGTTGTATCAAAGGGCTGGTTGCTCAGACAGCCGACCGGTGCCAAACAACCTCTTGATGTCTTCTACCACGAGATACAGGCACGGCACCAGCAGCAGGGTAATCAGGGTGGCGAACATGATGCCGAATCCAAGGGAGACGGCCATGGGAATCAGAAATCTGGCCTGGCGAGAGGTTTCGAAGATCATGGGCGCCAGCCCACCAAAGGTGGTGAGGCTGGTTAGCAGAATCGGTCGAAACCGGTGGATACCAGCCTCGCGAACTGCCAGGTGTCTACCCAATCCAGCCTTTTGTTTGCGGTTGGCAAAATCGATTAGCACCAGGGAGTCATTGACCACCACCCCAGAAAGGGCGACAACACCGAACAGGCTCATGACGCTCAGGCTGAAGCCCATGAGCAGGTGACCGATTACTGCCCCGACGATCCCGAAGGGAACAGAAAGCATGATGATGAGGGGCTGGATATAGCTGTTGAAAGGTACGGCCAGCATGGCGTAGATGACAATAAGTGCCATCATTAACCCTCTTAAAAGGCTTTGGGTGCTTTCCCGTCGGTCTGCCTGCCGTCCCTCGAAACTATAAGTTAAACCAGGATATTTTCGCTGGAGTTCGGGAAGAATTTCAGATTTCACTGACGACAGGATCAAACCGGCTTTGCTTCTGGGACGGACATCGGTTGTCGCCGTTACGATCCGGCGACCGTCCCGACGATCGATGGTGGTGTAAGCCCGGCCGCGCTTGACTTTCACCGCTTCTCGCAACGGAATCTCCGATCCTGCAGGTGTGCGCAAGATCATCTCTTCCAGATTATACTCCGATGTCCGCTCATCTCGAGGCAAACGCACCATTACCTTGACCTCGTTCCTTCCCCTTTGCTGGCGAAGGGCTTCAGCGCCGTAGTAGGCATGGCGGACCTGACGAGCGACTTCCTGGGAGGTGAGCCCAAGACTCCGACCTTCAGGGGTTATCTGGAAATCGAGCTGATGCTTTCCTGGCGAAAACCCATCATCGATGTCCACTGCCTCAGGGTAGAAGGCCATGGCCTCCGCCAGTTCACCGCTGGCTCGCTCGAGGACGCGGACATCCCGGTGACTGAGTTCCACTGAAATGGCCGCTCCCCTGCCGGGTCCTCCGGCGTCGGACTCAAATTTGATAGATTCGAGCCCTGGGATGGTTCCCACCTCTGTGCGCCAGAGTTCTGCCACTTTTGCCGTGGAAATGGGGCGCTCTCCTGGCGGGGTCAGATACAGACGCACTTCCGCCTGGTTTCCGGTGATTACTGCGAAGATGCCTTCACTCAGTGTGTCGCCGCCGTTTTCTTCCACGACCTTTTGGGCCACCGATACCAATTTCTCCTGGACCTTCGCAGTCTTTTGAAATGCGCTGCCGAAAGGAAGCACTGCGGTTACCTTGGCGTAGTCGGATTCCACCTTGGGAAAGAGTTCAAATCCCATTCTGCCGCTCTTGATGTACCCTGCGGTGATCACCAGCACGGCAAGCCCGATGGAGAGGGTCACGTAGCGATAGTGAAGAGCCCGATCGAGAAAGGGACCGTAGCGGGTTTGGACCATGCGAGTAAAGAATCGGCTGAATCGCTGTTGACTGTCATGGAGCCAGGCGAAAAGCCCACTACGGTTACGATCCTTGTGGTGGCCGAGGTGAGCTGGGAGGATTAACAAGCTTTCAATAAGAGATATAGCGAAAACGCAGATTACCACGATTGGTATCTGTTTGAAGACTTTACCCATGAAGCCTGGAACGAAGAACATGGGCATGAAAGCCACCATGTTGCTAAGTACGCTGAAGGTGACGGGCATTGCTATTTCCCGCGCACCCCTGACCGCCGCTTCAAACCAGGGAATGCCTGCCTGATGGTGGTAATAGATGTTTTCGCCCACCACGATGGCGTCATCCACCACGATTCCCAGGGTGACGATAAAGGCAAACATGGATACCAAATTGATGCTGACCCCGAAGACAGGCAAAATGAGAAAGGAGCCGAGAAAGGATATGGGGATGCCGAGGCTCACCCAGAAGGCGAGACGGGCCTCGAGAAAAATGGCTAGAAGAACGAACACCAGACTAAGACCAAGGTAGCCGTTGGTCAACATTAAGTCCATTCGCTGTTGGTAGATGTCCGATCGATCATAGCGGCTCTCGAGAGCAACGCCCTTTGGCAAAACCTGACTGTTGATTACGGCGAGTTGTTCTCTCACCGCCTGGGACACCGAGGTAGGGGTCTGATCTCCTACCCGGTAGACTTCGATCAATACGGCGTGCTTGCCGTTGTAGGTGGCGAAGTTGTCAGTTTCTTCGAATCCGTCTCTAATTATCGCTATATCTTCAAGCAGGACTCGGGTACCATCTTGAGTGGTGACAATTGGCAGGGAAGCGAACTCCCGCGCGTAGTCCCGTCGATCCTTGATGCGTACCAGAATATCACCGCTTTCGCTCTTTATGGCACCTCCTGGAAGCTCCACTGATGCCTGTCTGATCCTCTGCGCCACCTCGCCCAGGGTCAAGTTGTAGGTGCGCAGGGTGTTCTGGGGGATCTCGATGCTAATCTCGAGAGCACGGACGCCGACCAGTTCCACCTGGGTGATTGCCGGATCCTGCAGAAACCGGTCCCGCACCACTTCAGCCAGCTCCCGGAGCACCCGCTCGCTTTCATTTCCGTAAAGGGCCAGAGAAACAACGAATCGTTTGCGTTTGGCGATGACAACCTGGGGCTCTTCTGACTCTTCCGGAAAGGAAGTGATTCGGTCCACCTCGCTTTTGATGTCCTGCCCGATGGCCTGGATATCTTCGCCCTCATGTATCTCTGCGGTTACTCGAGCCACGCCTTCTTCGGCGGAGCTGGTGAGCTTCTTGATCCCTTCCAGGTCGAGGATGGCCTCCTCTATGGCAAGGATAATACCCCTTTCTATCTCTTCTGGACTTGCGCCGGGATAGGGAACAGTAATGTTCACCATGTCGAGTTCGAAATCGGGAAAAACCTCCTTTTTGATCTTGAGGCTGAAGATGATACCACCCACGAGGAGCACCGCCATTAGCAAATTGGCAGTGACCGAGTGTCCGGCCATCCAAGAAATGGGACCTCTGGAGCGTTTTTCTCTTTCCGTTGCCTTCATGATCTCAATTTTGCACTAACCCTGGTGAATCAGCCGTTTCCCATCTTCTCTTCCCGGGAGGGTTCGGCCCTTTCTGCTCCTTCAAATTGAATCTTCATGCCCTCCACCGGAGCGGCCAGATCCGACACGATTACTCGATCACCGGGGTTCAGTCCCTGTTCGAGAAACACCGTTTGCGTATCCCGCCAGATGGTTGATACTGGGCGAATATCCAAAGTTGAGTCCTCCCCCACCACCCAAATGGTATCATTTTCCCTCAAGGCGACCCGGGGAATGCGAAAAACCTGGCTCAGTGGCGAGCCCTCAATTTCAACCCGAACATACTCCCCGATGAGCAAAGGGCGAGTAGCTTGCCCAGAGTCTGTCAATCCTAAAGGGTCCTTGACCGCGGCCAGAATGCGGGCCATGCGCCCCTCGGTCTCCAAGTCCCCGAGGAGCTCGATGACTTCTCCGGTGCGCTCGTAACCGCTTCGATGCACCACCCGCAGCTTTGACCCCTTCTTCCCTTTCCGGTTGGGAACGGAGATCCATTTCAGATAGTCCACTGGCACGGAAACCTGGATCCAATACTCATCCACGCCCACCAGTTCAGCCAAGGGATCCTGGGGGGTAACCAGGGATCCGACCTCTACACTCTTGGTGCGAACAATACCATTAAAGGGGGCGCGGACAGAGGTCCGTTTGAGGTCCAGTTCCGCCTTTTTGAGTTCCGCCTGCTCCCCCTTCAATCTGGCTTGAGCAGCAGCCAGCTGTGGTTCCTTGGCCACTAGAGGCGGCGGCTTATCGTTTGTACTGGAATTATCTTCATAGAGCAAACGCCACTCTTCTTTGGCTGCATTTGCCTCTTCTTCGGCTAGCTCGAGACCGCTCTCTGCGTCTTTCACTTTGGCTTCAGCCAAGGTGACGGTCAGTTGATAATCCTCCGGGTCGATTTGCAAGATCTCGGCGTTTTCTTTTATATAACCGCCTTCGATAAACTCGGGGTGTAGAGAAAGTACTTTCCCTGAGACCTGTGCTCTGAGCACCACCTCACGGGCCGGAACCACCGTACCCATGGCCGGGACCATGATGCGATGGTCTCCCGGTTCAACCACCTGCACTTCCACCACGGGTATGATCTTCACCGGCGGTCGCTTCTGAGCCTTGGGGGCTTTGTGGGTAATATAGGTGGCAACCCCAAGGCCAAGGACAATGACCAGGAGAGAAATGAACAGATTGATAAAACGCTTTCCCTTGAGAGAGTTTTGCGGTGTAGTTCTTATCTCTCTTTGCTCATCAACCGTTTCGTTTGTCGGCTTTTCCATAGCTGTCCACTTCCGACTAACCTATAATGCTAAGGTGGTCATATTTCGCACTCACTATTACCCGAAGTCCATCATATATGATGGACTTCGAAATCTCTTGTCGAAACAGGCAAAGCCTCGCAGCATACGACTATCTAATTTATATCGAAGCTGTAGTAAAGTCCACATTTGATGACAGCGTCGATTGCCTAAAGTCAAGATACAATTTAGCCATCCGGATTAGGCGATCTTCAGTGCAATTAACCTGCCAATCTTTCCAAATATTAAAAGCTTACCATGGGAGGATCAAAAGGAAAGCTCAAAGCTCTGGCCCTCCACAAATGTTATTAATCTTTTTGTGCATCTGAGGGCTGGCTGATGAGAGGAAGGAAGCCCTGCAACTTGCCTTTGTCTTTCAAGATCTGAAAGCCCATATCGCGCGCGGTCGCTGCCGGTAGTGGGACAGTTTCCCTGCGGATAAGTTCAAGTGCACCTTCGGGACAGCCAGTCACACATAGCCCGCAGCCGATGCACAATTCGGTCTCTATAGCAGGCTCTGCCTCCTCCATGCTAATGGCCCCCATTGGGCATCTTTCGTCTGCACATATGGAGCAGCCGCTGCAGAGCTCCGGGTCGTTCTGCGGGATAAAGCCGGAGGATGTCAATACATGGGGATTCTTCAGCTCCGTCAAGAAGCGCAGGAGATGGCAACAACAGGGACAGCAATTACAGATGAAGGTTAAGCGGTCCCGTGAATTGTTAGTTTGATGAACCAGCCCTGCTCCATCGAACTCCCTGAGTTTCTCTTTCATCTCTTCTTTGGTGATATATCGGGCAAATCCCCTCTCCACCAGGTAGGTGCAGGTGTCACCAAAGAGCATGCAAGCCTCCCGTGGGGCCTCACAGTTCTGCGCACTTTCCCGGCAGGCGCAATGGGCAATGCCCAGCACCTTGGCCTGATCAATCAGTTCGTAAAGTCTTTCATAAGGCAACACCTCGGGCTCGTTGGCAATCGGTTCCTGGATTGTTATCACCCGCGCGAAGGCCATGGAAGGGGAACCCAATTCTTTACCTATCTTTTTCAGGTATGTTTGCCAAAGGTTAGAAAGTCGCTCTAGAGTGGGATTCCTTTCGCCTTTCATGAAGGGAAATTCGAAAAGCCCCGGCAAAATTGGCAGAAGAGCATAGTGGTAGGTAGCGTTCTTTTTTTTGGCAAAGACAACGCCCCTATTCGCCAGAGCTTCTAGAAGTTTGGTGGTTTTCTGTGGATCTAAGCCAACCTTCGCTGCAACTACGTCCACGGGATAGGGACGAAAGCCCAAAGCTAGTGCCACTTCGGCTTCTTCTTCGCTAAACAATATCTTTAGGATTTCGGTTATTTCCCCAGCCGGCGGACAGCCAGAGGGGTGGCGATCCAGCAGTTCTCGCAAGCTCTCATAAACATTTTCTGCCATCTTTTGCCCTCCTAATCTTGCTGCGGTGAGGGGTTATAGGGTGCCCAGTTCAGCCAAGACCTTCTGAAACACCAGTTCATTGAGGGAGTCGTAGGTGTGATCTTCAGGATAGACAGGATCCAAAAATTTTACCTGAATATTCTTCATAGGCTTTGGAATAAAACTGCCGGGAGGAAGTGCCTCAAAGGCTCCCTTTATTGCCACTGGGATTACAGGCACATTTAGCTCCCTGCTCAGGATGGCGTATGTCTTTTTGAACCTGCCGACATTGCCGTCTTTCGTTCTAGTTCCCTCGGGAAAGACTATTATATTCTTACCCCTCCTCAGGACCTCTGCAAGTTTTTGTAGCGACAGCTTCAGGTCCCTGTCTATGTCCATTACAATCACATTGTTTCGGCTGGCAAGGAATTTCAGCCACCACTTGCGAAAATGCTTTTCTTTGGCATAGAAATATGTATTTTTGTTCAGCCTGTTTTTGAGAAAGGATGCAACAAAGAGACCGTCAAAAAGGCTCTGGTGGTTTGGGACAATTATAAAGGGGGAGTCTGGTAAATTTTCCATGCCTTCACCCCTGAGCCTGAAGTAGAGGGTGAGCACCCCTTTAGACAAGTTCTTGATAAAATTGTGGGCAAACCAGCTCTTGGGAAGGGTGATATTCGTCTTCTCTCTGAAAATCTCGGCCCATTTGACCACAGAAACACTAATTTTTTTCTTCCTTTCTTTTATGTATCTGGAGAGCCTCTCCACGGTAGGGTGGTCTAGGAGGATTTCTTCTCCCACTTCCAGACCGAAAGTGGATTGGATGAATGTAAGGAGACCAACCCTGTCGAGGGAGTCCAGGCCTAGGTCAATCTCAAAGTGGTCGCCCGGATATACATCCTTTTCTTTCTGCTCTCTGAGAAAATCCTTTATTGCCTTGTATTCCTGAAAATCAGGCTCTTTAGCGGTGTCCATCTTCTGAGTTGGCGTTTCTGCAAGAGACGGCAGCAGGAAACGCTTGAACTTTCCGAGTCTTGTCTTGGGAAGCTCCTGGGTCAAAATATGGAGCTGCATGATCCTCTTGTGCGGCGCCACAGAGCGGTTGTAGCCGTCAACCACATCCTGCCGTATTGTTTCACTGAGGTTCAGGATGCCTTTCTCCTTGACCTTACTGAAATCAGGGTGCACAGCTGCCTGCAAAGAGTCATCATGGAAATACACGGCAATTTCACCTATGCACTCTGACATGGCAGCTATCTTGTGTTCAATTTCCACCGGGTTGACGTTTTTTCCACTGGGTAAGACGATTATCTCCTTTTTTCGTCCAGTGATATGAATAAAACCCTGGTCATCAAAATAGCCCAGGTCGCCCGTGTGTAGCCAGCCGTCTTTGATGATGGCCTCTGTCTCATCCTTTCTATTGTAATAGCCCTGCATTATGTTGCGGCCCCTTGCAACAATCTCTCCGTCCACAATCTTTACTTCATTGCATGACATGGCCCTGCCAGCAGATCCGATAAGGACTTCACCTGGTCTGGTAAAGGTGATCATGGGGGCGGCCTCTGTCATGCCAAAACCCTCTAGCACCTCAAAGCCTAACGTCTTGAGGTCATGACCAACTTCCTCGTCCAGTTTTGCTCCACCGGACACCAGGTAGCGCACCTTTCCGCCAAACAGTTGGTGCACCTTTTTGAACAGGAGCCTTGAAAGCTTCTGTGATCCGGCCACTTTGGCAACGGAAAAAATAAATCTTGCAGCCAACCTTGCGTCGATCTTGTCCTTGATGGACTTTCTGATGAGGCTGTAAAACCTGGGAACCCCAATGATTATTGTGATGCCACGGGTCTGCAAGGTGTGCATCAGATCTTCCGAGGACATGGAAGGGGAGAACACAACAGTGCCTCCCGCGTAGAGAGGAGCCACCAATGTGCCGAGGAGGGGAAAGATGTGGTGCAGGGGCAGCAGGATCATGACGTTGTCCTCGCTGGTAAATATCTTTACCTCTTCTGTTACTGATTCGATGTTGGCAAGGAGATTGTCATAGGAGAGCATCACGCCTTTCGGGCTGCCGGTGGTGCCAGAGGTGTAGATGATAACGGCGGTTTTGTTGGGATCATGCTCGGGAAGCCCAAGGGGTTCTGGCCCACCCTCGTCTTCCTCCATCTCTTCAAAGACTAGGACATCTATATTGTATGAAAGACCCTTGCAGGCTTCTTCAACTACGGTTCGTGTATCCCGGGAGCAAAAAATCAGTTCAGGCCTGCAATCTTCCAATATATATGCCACGTCCTCTGCTGTGCCCATGAAGTCAATGGGCACAGCTATGCATCCCTTTTTCCAGGCGGCATAAAAAGCGTAGGCCCACTCAGGCCTGTTTTCTGAAAAGATCGCAACCTTTTCGCATTTCTTGCGAGGAAATGCCCGGGAAAATGAGGTGATACTCTGTAAAAGCTCCTCGTAACTCGCTTCTTCATCCCTCCAGATAATCGCGGTCTTGTCGTGTTGTCTAACAAACATACGAACTACCTTTTAATCCAGGCTATCCTCCCAATCTAGGCTATTTCTTGAGGCGGACACGGACCGACCGAGCATGAGCTTCGAGACCCTCCAGTTCGGCCAAGCGCATGATATCTGCTGCATCTCGCTGCAGGGCCTCTGAAGAATAGGAGATTACGCTGGTCTTTTTGATGAAGTGATCCACACTCAAGCCCGAGGAAAAACGGGCGGTGCCGGCCGTGGGCAAGACGTGATTGGGACCGGCAAAATAATCTCCTACAGGTTCGGGAGAGTGATGACCAAGGAAAACAGCGCCGGCGTTTTGGATTTTTCCCAAAAGCTGAAAGGGTTTTTCCACCAGCAATTCGAGATGTTCGGGAGCTATCTTGTTTGCCAAAGCAAAGGCAGTGTCCAAATCACTCACCAGGACAATACCACCAAAAGCGGCCAAGGATTCCTCGGCTACCTGTCGTCTGGGGAGTTCGGCCAGCTGTTTCTCTAGAGCAGCAGCAGTGGCTTCAGCCAGCCGTGCATCGGTAGTTAGCATCAGTGCACTTGACATGGGATCGTGCTCTGCCTGGCTTAGTAGGTCGGCGGCCACATGTTGGGGATTAGCGCTAGAGTCGGCAATGACCAGAATTTCACTGGGCCCGGCAATCATATCGATGCCAACTTGGCCAGCCAGAAGCTTTTTGGCCAGAGTGACGTAAATATTACCAGGGCCTGCAATTACATCCACTGGAGGTATGGTTTCAGTACCGAAGGCGAGGGCTGCTATGGCCCAAGCGCTCCCCACTTTGAAAACCTCCCTGATCCCAAGAATCTGTGCAGTCACCAGGAGATAAGGGTTGATGCTTCCGTCCTGGCGAGGTGGTGTAACCACCTGCAGACGGGGAACTCCAGCAATGCTCGCGGGAATGCTGTTCATGAGGAGGGAGGAGATTAAAGGGGTTTCCCCAGCCCGTCCACCCGGAATGTAGAGACCAGCTGCTGCCACAGGTGTAAACATCTGCCCGAGGATGGAACCGTCCTCACAAGGCAAGAACCATGAATACCTCCTTTGGACCTGGTGAAAGGAGGCAATATTGTCCTTGGCACGTTGCACCAGACCGCTAAAGCCAGAGTCAACCTCCTTGGCAGCCTCTTCCAGCTCTGAGTCACTAACCCTGAGTTCCTCTAATTTGATCCCAGGTGCATCGAACTGACGGGTATAGCGTAGCAAGGCAGCATCGCCCTCGGCTTGCACCGCCTTGATGATTTCCACCACCCGTTGCTCAAGATCCTCTGGATAGGAGAGAGACCGCTTAGCAATGCGGTCAATCTTTGATTTCGCCTTTTCACTAGGATAGGTCAGAATGTTCATAACCACCTCTTTTTTCGTGTGTTGGCTGATCTAGCTGGCAGTGAGAACAGCCTCGAAAAACTAGGCACTAAGCAGTAAGCACTAGGCACTACCAGGTATTGATTCATGCCATTTTTTCAGTGCTTAGTGCCTAGTGGAGCCTACCTGTTTTCAGCTCTCTACCGCCCGTTCTAAAAATGCACTCAGTTATTTACCTATCCCTTGCTACAGCAAAAGCGTTGGGAAAACCCTGTTCCTGCAAACGTTCGGCACCAGCTTCGGCCTGATCTAAGCGAGAATAACGTCCCACCCTCACCCGGTAGAATCTTTGATCGCCCTGGTCAAAGATCATCACACTCGTTTCACTGTACTTGCGTCGCAAGGAATCTTGCAGTCGCAGGGCGTTTTCCCTGACTGCAAAGGCTCCCACCTGAATGGTGAAGTCGCCCTCCATGTAACTAGCAGGCTTTTCGTAAACTTGCACCCATTTTCCTGCCTTACGCTTTTTGCGGGCGTAACCCAGAGCCTCAATCTTGACTGGAACCACTCCATCTTCCGCCATGCCCAGTGCGTGCGCCGAGGTATAGGTGAGGTCGATTATGCGACCCCTAACAAATGGGCCGCGGTCATTGATGCGGACTAATGTCTTTCTACCGTTTCGCATGTTGGTTACCCGAACGTAGGTATTGAAGGGGAGGGTTTTATGGGCGGCAGTGCGGCCGTACATGTTATAGCGCTCGCCGTTGGAGGTGAGACGGCCGTGAAATTTCCCACCGTACCAAGAGGCCAAACCTCGCTGGACAAAGCCGGTGGAAGACGAAAGGGGATAGTAGCGCTTACCAGCTACTGTATAGTAGTCACCCTTTTGTTTAGTTGGGGGTGTGCTGGCGCAAGCAACAAGGAGAAGGGGAAAAGCGAGAAGCAAGATGCGGAAGGGATTGCCTCCGCTACACCTTTGAGATGTGAGATGTGAGATATGTGATTTGGGATTACGCACTCTTTCATCTATCGCATATCCCATATCGCACATCCCACATCTAAATTAACCTGGTCTTTCTCCGTCAGTCAGGAAGAGTCCTAGAACTCTGCCTCTTCCTCCAGCTTAGCCAATTCCTCGAATCTAATATCGAGTCCGAGAACTCCTACGATATCGTCTGCCGCATCGCGAATGGGTGCTGATACCGTTATGCACAAAGCCCCTGTATAGATGGATTTGTAAAAATCTGTAATGTGAACCTTGCCATCCTTGATTGGATTAACAAACCAGTCGCGATCAGAGAGATCTTCCCCAACTTGCGCTTTCTCATACTTGGCACGATCAGAAATGTGAGTAATATTTCTGGTAGTTTTGATCCCTTCGCGGTCGGTGACATAGATGTATTGGATAAAGGGATTGAGATCCAGAAGACTCTGGAGCACTGGTTCTTGACGGGTGGGGTCCATTGATTTGATCTCATCGGACTCCACCACTTCCTCCACAAGGTGAGCTGCCAGCCCATGGGCCTGCTGTTTAAGCAAGTCGAACTCGCTAACAAAATATTCAGGGAGATACTGGCGGGCCCATTGTTCCATCTCTTTGCGCGAGATACTGGTAACTCGACCTCCGTCATATTCCTGCATGATTCTTTTGTGAATCTTGACTATGCCGGGATGGCGTTTGCTAATGGCGCTCTCTTTTTCTAGTCGGAGACGGCTGTTGACCCAATAGGCCACGCCAGCAATCCCAGTTTTGTCTGTAATAGTAATGCTCACTGGGCGTTTTAGGATTTTGCCTGTATTGAAAATGTTGTAGATCTCTTCATTTTTTATGAGACCGTCGGCGTGAATCCCTGCACTGGTGGCATTGAAGTCGCTTCCCACAAAGGGGTAGTTGTGGGGGATTTTATAGCCCAACTCTTGGGAGAAATAGTTGGCTATGTCGGTAATGGCGGTGGTATCTATGCCGTTGTCGTGACCCATTAGGCTGATGTGTTCGATGATGAGCCCTTCTATTGGGGCATTGCCCGTTCGTTCGCCAAAGCCCAAGAGAGTGCCGTTTGCGGCACAGCAGCCATAGAGCCAGGCGGTAGTGGCATTGATCAGCACCTTGTGAAAGTCATTGTGGCCATGCCACTCAAGAAGTTTACCCGGCACCCCAGCATCGTCTATCATTGCCCTGACCAGCTTAGGAACAGACCGCGGCAAGGCGGCGCCCGGGTAGGTCACACCAAAGCCGAGGGTGTCGCAAAGACGGATTTTGATATCTATTGAGGTCTCCTCCCTCAGTTTCATAAGTTCAATGGCAAAGGGCACGCAAAAACCGTAAATGTCAGAGCGTGTAATGTCCTCAAAATGACAGCGCGGAGTAATTCCTTTGTCCAGAGCAGCCCGGACAATTGCCAGATATTTCTCCATTATCTTGGGTCTGGTACTGTTGAGCTTGTAGAAAATGTGGTAGTCGGAGACCGAGGTGAGAATTCCCGTCTCTCTGAGTCCCATCTCCAGAACCAAATCCAGATCTTGCTCAACTGCCCTAATCCAGGCAGTGATCTCAGGATACTGGTATCCCTTAACCAAGCAGCGTTCAACCGATTCTCTATCACGATTGCTGTAAAGGAAAAATTCAGTCTGCCTGATCACACCGTTTGGCCCGCTGAGTCGATGCAATAGATCGAAAATGGTCTCTATTTGTTGAACCGTATAGGGAGGTCTAGCTTGCTGACCGTCACGAAAAGTGGTGTCAGTAATTAGCAACTCTTCAGCCGGGTCAATGGAGATCAGTTTGTGGTCGAAATCTATTCGGCTTATCTGCTCGTAGGGAAATACCTCTCTTTGAAGATTTGGTTCGGGTACATCGTGGAGTCGATAAACCCAAAATTTACTGTGCTGATGTTCCAATACCCTTTTGTGTTTGTTCCACCGTGCCATGATTTCACCTGCGTGAAAAAAGTGTCTTGTCTAAGATTGCCCCTGAATTATTCGGGTTAGGAGGCAACCTGCGTGTGAAGCCGCATGTTAAGGGACAATTCTCCGAATTGTCAATATTTTATTATAACCGAACACTTAACAGCTGGCAGCCGGCAGCCAGCTGTTAAGTCATTACGCTACGCTGTCATTATGCCTTCGGCGTCATTTATGGTCATTTCTAGTCATTTCTTCGCGCTCGCTGCGCTCCGCTCAAGCCCGCAAGCGGGTTCCCTGTTAGCCATTGCCGTCATTCGAGGTCACTAATTGTAACGACATAATGACCTACTGATCTAATGACAACCAATGACAGCGAAGCTTAATGACGGTGTGCCGAGTGACGCGAAGCAAATGAACAAATTCTTGCCTGCTGCATGCTGCCTGCTGAACTAGCCTGGGAGATCAAGCTTGAGGGAAAGCTCCAGGAGTTGCTCCAAGCTCACACTCTCGGGGGCTTGAGTCATTGGACAAGCGGCTTTCTGGGTCTTGGGGAAGGCGATGACATCACGAATTGAATCCGCACCGCACATGAGCATGACAAGTCGATCAAAACCAAGTGCAATGCCTCCGTGGGGTGGCGCACCATATTTGAGAGCATCCAGCATGAAGCCGAACTTGTGCTGGGCTTCATCTTCTTCAATTCCCAGGGCTTTGAATACTTGCTGCTGAAGATCATGGTCGTGAATACGAATACTACCGCCACCGATCTCGTTGCCGTTTAAGACCAGATCGTAAGCGCGACTGCGGACCTTCTCAGGTTGAGTGCCGAGAATCTCAAGGTCTTGTTCTGCCGGGGAGGTAAATGGATGATGGACAGCGACGTAACGCTTTGCTGCAAGGTCATATTCCAATAAGGGGAAATGGGTAATCCAGGTGAAACAATACTGTTTATCAGCCAAAAGATTGAGACGACGACCGAAGTGACCTCGAAGGATGTCCAAAGTTGGATTTACCACCTTAGACTCTCCCGCCACAAAAAGAATTAAGTCCCCGGGCTCGAGGCCGGCGGTTTTGGCAAGGAGATCTTTTTCGCCGTCGGAGAGGTTTTTGGCAACCGGCCCTTGCCAATTATTTTCTTGCACTTTGATCCAGGCCACACCCTGGGCACCAGTTTGCACATCATAATGGTTGGCCAGGTTGTCCTTGCCCTGCATCTTGTCAAGGTCACTGCGGGGCAAGATTGCTTGGCCCTTAAGGTTGAGAGCCTTGACCATACCCCCCGCTTCAATCAACTGAGCAAAGACTCGAAAGTTGCTATTGGCGAAGACCGGGGTCACATCCACCAGTTCCATGCCAAAGCGGATGTCAGGCTTGTCTGTCCCATAGCGGGCAATGGCTTCATCGTAGGTAAGGCGGGCAAAGGGAATCTCAAGTTTGTGACCGAGAACTTTTTCAAACAAATGCTGCAGTAATCCCTCGGTGATTTGGAAAATCTGCTCCTCATTAACGAAAGCCATCTCCATATCAACCTGAGTAAATTCAGGTTGACGATCAGCGCGGAGGTCTTCGTCGCGGAAACACCTGACGATTTGATAATAGCGGTCGAAGCCGGCCATCATTAAGAGTTGTTTGAACAGTTGGGGCGATTGCGGCAGGGCATAAAACTTTCCTGGGTTAACTCGGCTGGGAACAAGGTAGTCACGAGCCCCTTCAGGAGTGCTTCTGGTCAATACCGGAGTCTCCACCTCTAAGAAACCACTGTCATTCATATACTGGCGCACAGCCTGGGCAGCGTGATGGCGTCTGAGTAAGTTCTGAAAGATGTGAGGACGACGGAGATCCAAAAAACGATAGCGCAGTCTCAAATTTTCACCGGCGTCTACATCGGGTTCTACTTGGAAGGGAGGAGTTAGGGAGGTATTAAAGAGGCGATATTCATCCACCATAACCTCAATTTCCCCTGTCTTCAATTTGGGATTAATCATGCCCTCTGGTCGCAAACGTACTTCGCCGCGGGCTCCAATAACGTGCTCGGGTCGAAGAGCGTGAGCACGGTGATGTGCTTGTGCATTGCGCTGAGGATCGAACACTACTTGGGTGATACCGGCCCGGTCACGGAGATCTATAAAGATGAGACCCCCGTGATCGCGACGCCGCTGAACCCAACCCATGAGGGTGACCTTAGAGCCGGTATGGTCGGGACCAAGAGTGCAGCAGTCGTGAGTGCGTTCCCAGTCACCTAAAGAGTCCAAACTCATATAATACCTTTCCCAATTTGCCAAAAAGATGTGAGATGTGGGCGGAATCGAGTCATTGATCTCACATCCCACATCTCATATCTCACATCTCTAACTTGAATCTTTGTAGTAATTCCTCAACTATTTTTTTTAAAGAAATCTCTTCCTGGGTTGAAGCGTCCATGTCTCGCAGCAATGCAGCACCTTTTGCCAGTTCATCATCGCCTAGAATAAGCACATGGGTGGCGTCAAGCTTATCAGCTCTTCGCATTTGGGCCTTGAGACTTTTCGACTCGTAGTCCATCTCCACAGAAAGGCCACTTAGTCTGAGTTCCTGGACAAGGGAAAATCCTTTCTTCTTGGCTTCTTCTCCCAGGCAGGCCACGAATAGATTATGCGAGTCCGTTGCTGCCCCAGCTTTGTCATCCAGGAGCAAGATCAGTCGTTCCATGCCGATGGCAAAACCAGTGCCAGGCAAGTCGGGTCCTCCCAATGCCTTCATCAGACCATCGTAGCGGCCTCCCCCTCCGACTGCATCCTGGGCGCCCAGGTGTGGAGTAATGGCTTCAAAGGTAGTCCTGGTGTAATAGTCCAGGCCGCGCACCATGAAAGGATCAATAGTGTAAGCGACAGCCAGACTGTCCAGATGATCCCTAACACCCTGGAAGTTTTTTTCACATTCATGGCAGAGATGATCTAGAAGCACTGGCGCATTTTCCACCAACTTGCCACAAGAATCCACTTTGCAGTCGAAGATGCGGAGCGGATTGGTAAGCCTGCGCCGTTTACAGTCTGCACAGAGCTTGTCGCTGACCCCTTCCAGATAGTCGGCCAGAGACTGTCGGAAAGGCAGCCTACAGTCAGGACAACCCATGGAGTTGATGTGTAGTTTGATGTCGGGTATCTTTAGCGCCTCCAAGAATACAAGGAGCATGTAGATAACTTCAGCGTCAACCATGGGGTCATCCATGGCAAAAACTTCCACGTTGATCTGGTGAAACTGCCGGTATCTCCCTTTTTGGGGCCGTTCATGGCGGAACATCGGTCCCATGGTGTAGAATTTGCGCATGGCTGGCTGTAAATGTAATTTGTGCTCAATAAATGCTCGGACAACCGAGGCAGTAGCCTCGGGCCTCAGGGTGAGGAGTTGTCCGTTGCGGTCGGGGAATGTGTACATCTCTTTTTCGACAATATCAGTGGTCTCCCCAATGCTGCGGGCAAAGAGTTCGGTTTTCTCAAGAATGGGTATTCTTATTTCCTGAAAATTAAAGTTAGAGAAGATCCTCCTGGCAACTGACTCTACCAGTTGCCATTTGCCGACCACATCGGGAAGAATGTCATTTATTCCTTTTATTGCCTTGATTGCCACGACTACTCCACCTTAAAAGGGTAAACAAATTTTGATACTTAATCGACTGGCTAAAGTCAAGGAAAAATCCATGCAGCAAGGATTCTGCAGCACTCCTATAACCATCCCAGGTCTGCGTAAAAGCCGCAAAGGAATTATCAGGAGTCAGGAGCCATAAGTTATTGAGTCATTTCTATAACCTCCTAGATTCTTACTACGGGCTACTTCTTCTAGCCTTTGAGCCTTGTGCCCTGACCCTTAAGCCTTGCACCTTTTTTTCTCTAGAGATTAGCATTGCGTAAAGGACCCTATTGAGATAAGCTTTAATTACAAGCCTCTGTAGCCCATTCCTGCCAGGAGCTGGATCCTGCCGGTGTTAATGTCTGCTTAAAGCCTTTTAATTAAGGAGTAAAACCATGGTACCACCTTTTGACTCCGACTCCGATGAAAGAGAGAAGCCTAGCTGGCGTGAAATAGACCGGAGACGAGACCGAAGTCGCCACGTAAGCCGTGATGATCGCAGCAAAAAGGAGAAGTCCCTCCGTTCCACCTGGGCCAAGGAACAATACCTGAAGGAAGTGGACAAGTTGTTCACAGGAAAAAAAGGAGGCAAAGAGCACAAGACAGCTTTGAATGCAATCCACCGCAACTATGGAAGCAACAAGTTTGCCAGTTCGGTTAAGAAATATCTGCAAAAATATGGGGTCCCCGACGACTGGAGCACCTTAATGCTTTTGCTGGATTACAAGGATGAAGAAGTTCTGGTGCAGGTCATAGAGGTGATGAAAGCTCTTGCCCCGGAACGGACCGCCATAGAAAGACATGGTTTCAAGGACAAGTTGGAAATCCTCTCTTTTACCGCCTCGAGCTCGCAGATCATCTCTTTGGTCGAAAGTGTTTTAAAGGAATTGTAGCAAACCATGTCCGCAAAAGAGTCTACACTTTATCTCATAGACGGTAGCGCTTATATTTACAGGGCCTTTTATGCTGTCCGTCACTTGAGTACCTCCTCAGGAATTCCTACCAACGCGGTCTACGGATTTCTTGGCATGCTCAATAAGATCCTCAGGGAGAAGGGGCCCAGCCACATAGCCATTGCCCTTGATGCACCGGGACCAACCTTTCGCCACGACCTCAGCCCCGATTACAAGGCAACTCGTCCTAAAATGCCAGAGGACTTGGCTCAGCAGATTCCATTCATAAAAAGGCTGATTGAGGTTTTAGGCATATCCAGCATAGAGATTCCCGGATATGAAGCCGATGACATCATTGGTACTCTTGCAACCTGGGCCAGCGGGCAGGGCGCGAAAGTGGTAATTGTCTCGGGAGATAAGGATCTGTTGCAGCTGGTGACGCCACAAATACAAATGTGGGATACCATGAAAGATGAGGTTTTTGGACCAGAAGAGGTGGAAGAAAAGTTCGGAGTCCCCCCTGGCCAGCTGGTTGAAGTAATGGGATTGGCTGGAGATAGCAGCGATAATATTCCTGGGGTGCCCGGAGTAGGTCCAAAGACGGCTCAAAGGCTGATAAAAGAATTCGGCAGTATTGATAAACTACTATCCCAACTGGAGAGGATCCCCAGAGAAAAAGAACGGGAGAAAATTCAAGCTCACGCCGAGCAGGCCAAAATGTCACGGGAACTGGCCGAGATTAAATGCGATGTTCCCCTGGCAAAGGACTGGGAGCAGCTGGAGTTGGGCGATAGTGATCGGTTGGGTCTGGTAGAGTTATACCGGGAGCTGGAATTTAAGAAATTCCTCCAACAGCTGGATGAAGAAAAAGACACCCAAGAGTCCGAAGCGATGAGGGCCGACTATAAGCTTGTTACTTCCCTAGAAGCACTGGAAAAGCTAATTTCCCGTAGTACAAAGAGCCAGAGGGTCGCCATAAGTGTGATGACTACAGAAGAGAATTATTTTGAGTCTGACCTTGTAGGTATAGCTCTAGCCTGGGAAGGGGAAAGGGGTTGCCACTACGTTCCCCTTGGTCAGGTTTCTAAGTCTAGCCCTACCCAATTTTCCCCCTCTTCAGTATTGAGGTTGCTGGCTACAGTCCTTGCCGATTCCGATGTTGACAAAGTTATCCACAATAGCAAAAAGGCTTGGACCGTCTTTAAAAGACTAGGTATTGAGTTGTCGTCCATCCACTTCGATCCTATGTTGGCCGCTTATGTATTGGACCCAGGCAAGAGGGTGCAAGAGTTAGAGGCCATAGCAAAAGAATACCTCAACAAGTCACTGGTTTCTTATGATGATTTGGTGGGTACCGGCAAAAACAGGCAAGCCCTGGTCGATCTGCCGGTGGAGCAACTTCTCTCCTATGCCGGCGATCAAGCTGTTTATTCCCTGCAATTAGCCACTTCTCTGGAGGAAAAGATCAAAGCCGCCAACCAGACCATCCTATTTAGAGACATTGAAATTCCGCTCGTCCGAGTGCTGGCCCGCATGGAGATGAAGGGGGTAAAGGTCGATGTGGGGCGCCTGGAGGATCTAGATAGGGACTTTAGTGCTCGCCTGGAGGAGATCGTCGAAAGGATTTACCATTTGGCCGGGGAGAGCTTTAACATAAATTCACCGCAACAGTTAGGACAAATTCTTTTTGATAAATTGGCTTTGCCCATGGGTAAGAAAACCAAGACTGGTTATTCTACCTCCATGGAGGTGCTTTCGGCACTTGCACCTTACCATCTTCTACCCAGGGAAGTGCTCAATTACAGAAGTCTCACAAAGCTAAAGAATACCTACGTTGATACTCTACCGCGAATGGTAAACCGAGATACCGGTCGAATACATACGTCCTACAACCAAACCGCTACAGTGACGGGCAGACTGAGCTCCAGCGAGCCGAATCTTCAAAATATCCCGGTGCGTACTGAAGAGGGAAGAGAAATCCGTCGTGCCTTTGTGGCTGACACGGGTCATTTATTGATTTCAGCGGACTATTCTCAAATTGAATTGAGAATCCTGGCCCATTATTCCAAAGACAGAGCGCTGATTGACGCCTTCCAGAAAGGTGAGGACGTGCACCTTCTTACGGCGGTGGAGATTTTTGAGGTGGAACCCCACGAGGTTACCGCCGAATTGAGGCGGCAGGCAAAGACCATAAACTTCGGCATCATCTATGGTATGAGCGCATTCAGGCTCGCCAAGGATCTGGGCATACCTCAAAAGAAAGGCCGTCAGATCTTAGAACGTTACTTTGATAGATATGGGGGAGTTCGGTTATATATGGAGGAGACCCCGAAGCTGGGGCGTGAACAGGGATTTGTCACCACCCTATTCAATCGCAAGAGATTCCTGCCAGATCTAAAGAGCCGCAACCGCAATGTCAGACAGTTCGCGGAAAGAACTGCAATAAATACGCCCATACAGGGCAGTGCCGCTGATATAATCAAAATTGCCATGATTCGGATTGACGCTGAGTTGGAAAGAAGAACGCTGCCTGCCAGAATGATCATGCAGGTTCACGATGAATTGGTTTTCGAAGTAGAAGCTAGCAGTGCTCAAGATGTGGCGACTCTGGTACAGCAAGAGATGGAATCGGTTACCTCCCTAAAAGTTCCTTTGGTGGTGGATGTAGGGATTGGCTCTAATTGGGATGAAGCACATTAGGAGGAGATTTCGGATTTCGGATTGCGGAATGCGGATTGATGAAAGGCGCAGGGCATTTTTCAGCTAGCAGCAGATAGTAGGCAGCGGACAGCAAAAAGAACAACAGTTCTATTGTTTTTGAACTCCATGCCCCATGCTCTATGCCCTATGCCTTCCCACATCTCACGTCCGAAATACATAGAGTAAAGTTGACAATTAGGTAAGGGGAGGATAATAATAGGACTGTGGAAGTGAGCTTGCCAGGGACAGGCACAGAATCTGCGTCCACGGAGCGCCGCGCCATTTAATAAGAAGACGGCTAGGCACGCAGGGACGTGCCCCAAAAGGAGCCGCTCCTTCCGGAGTTCTTCTGGAAGGAGAGCGACCCCGGCACCATGAGAGCCCCTGCCCTCTTTGGTGTCCGTACAGTGGCTGGGTAGTGCTCAGGGTTCACCCGCAGATCTGAGCACGAGAGTCATGCGGGTTAGGCCCGACCAGAATGATGTAACCAGGCCACCTGGCGGGCGACAAATTGTCTGGTATTTTGGACGGCTATCAGTTTCTGTGCCTGTCCCTGGTTAGCTCAAAAAAAACCACCCCTTAGGGGTGGTTTTTTTAATCCGCCTTTAAGTAGAATAAAAGATAGCTGGGGGTTTTCTTTTATTGACCAGTCTCTCAACTGCAAGCTAGGTTCAGGACTTCTCTTCCTTTTTTATTTTTCCTAGCTCCGACTTGAGTTGTTCAACTTCTTGCTTGTACTTCTCTGCCTCTTCTTTGTACTTGGGGGCTTCATCGGTGTCCAGAGTTGAAGAAAACTCATCCTCTCTCTTGCTGAAATATGGAAGCTTGTCTTTCACCTCATCAAAGCCGAGGTAAGCGGCAATAACACCACCAAACAACAGCATTATGGGCAGTCCCCCTGCGACCAGCAGTAGGAATGCATCCCACCAAACAAGCAAGAGTATGACCCCTAGTACAGCTGCAACAATCCCACCGACAAAAACCGCCATGCCATTTCCTCCTTCTTGTAGATAGCACGAAACTTGCCGGCCACAGAAAGGGAGCGTGAAAAGCCGCTCAGTCCATGCTGATGGCGCGGAAAACCCCTCCCCTATACCATGAGCACCGGGGGATTGCAAGATAATTTTGCCCCCTTTAAGGGGACATTATTAATTAACTTGTCCAATTAATGTAGCCTTGCTTTTTGTAGGGATAATCGGTACACGACAAAAGTCCATTTTTTTGGAAAACTCCTTTACAATTTGACCTTTTATCTATACAATCAATCAACCTTTAGACCTGGTCCGATTTAGCTGTGGATCGGGCATTTGTTGGAATCGGTGATTGTCTAAAGTAAATGTTTGAACTCGAGGAATAAGGGTGGTGCTTATGGCTAAACCATCAAGAAAAGGTGCAAAATCAGAAGCCGAAGTGGCGGCAGAGGCAAAGAGGAAAAAGGAGATCCTTGATAAGGTAGCTCAGTCCAACCTACCCACCAAGACAATTTTGAAGGAGTTGGGCATTTCCAGGTCCACCTATTACAGTTGGCTCAAGCGTTACGAAGAGGAGGGAGAGGAAGGACTACTGGACAGTCGCTCCCTGGCTGAACCAAGTGAGGAAAAAGTGGAAGTAGCCCCTCCGGCTGAAGAGGCCGAACCGAAGGAGGTTGCGGTTGAAAAACCCTGGGAACCGGTGGCCGAAGAAGTGAGGGAGGAAAAACCTGAACCTCCAGCCGCCGAAGAGCCCAAGGTGAAGCCTCCAGAGCCGGTTGTTCCGCCATTGGCCAAGGAGCCCAGGGCAGAGGAAAAAGTGAGCAGACCAGCTCCAACTCCTCCATTTAGCCGGGGTGAATCTAAAAAGAGCTTTGGCGGCTATGCCTTAATTGCTGTATTGCTCCTAGCTATAGGGTTGCTAGTGAGCATTAGTTTAAGCAATTACAACACCTATAAGCTGGTGAAGAATAGCAACAGCCTTACACTATGGAAGGGCAAATTTGCTCCCCGTGGCTTTGAGCAGGTGGAATCCTTTGAGCCGGTTGTTGTGGGGGACAGTGACGTAAGTGGGTTGACCAACAAGCTCTACACTGGCAAAGCTGCTGTTTATAAAGCCATCTTTGCTTTCTATATGGACCAAGTGACAGGGGAAACTGCCAAAGGTGATAAGGCAGACATGAGCATGATCAGCCTGCTCCTCGATAGGGCAGAGAATTTTATGGACGGGAACGGCAAACAAGAAGAGGGCCTGGCCGCTATGCGTTTCAACTTAGCCCAGCAACGTGTTGCCATGGCCGAATTGGGGTTGCAAAAGGCTTACCAAAAGGCACTGCCGATTTATCAGGAAGCTCTTAAAGCTGGATTGGCAGACAGGGCCATGTTGGAGGCCAAAGTAGAAACCATGGAGCAAACATTGGGACTCCTTCCAGCCCAACCACCAGCCGAAGAACCTGAGACCGCTCCAGGGGCGGAAACAATAACCGAAGAACCTGAGGCCACCGCCACCCCGGAAGAAAAACCAGCCGAAGCAGTCGTAGCTCCTAAAGAGGAAGACAAACAAGGGGAGACTGAAGTCGCGGCTGAACCGGCTGCCGAAGCCGGCGAGAGTGTGACAGAAGAAAAGGAGACCGAAGCTCCTAGCGAGCCGGCCAAAGGTGAGGAGACAACCGAGAAGTCCAGCGGTTTTAAAGAGTGGCTGAAATCAAAACGCTCCCAGTTGTAGACTCTAGATTTTACTGAGAACACCAGAGACCAGTGCGGGCATCACTTTATAGTATATACAGAGCTGAGTGACTGAGATTCATTAGATACAATCTGTCCAATATATTCCATTTAGCTTGGCTAACTAAACAACAAAAGGCTGATTTAACTGCGGGGCGCTGACCGGAAGCGGAGTTCCGGGAAGCGCCCCTTTCCATTTTGGATTTAAGATTGCGGATCGTAGATTTCAACTACAGAATCTAATTGTGAAACCCTCAAATCCGCAATCTGCAATCCGCAATGTTGAAAGGGTTTTCCATTTGGGATATTTTGAGGGCTGATTCCTGGAGATCTTAAGATCGACAGGAATTTCCACAGAAACATTTTCATTTGCCTCGCAAGGTAAACTGGTTTTTAAACACAGGTTTGAAGAATTATCCACTCATTTTTGGGTAAGCTGCTGTAAAGATAGAGACAAAATGATCGATAGCCTCATCCATACAATTCAAAAACCCAGTCGCTACCTGGGTAACGAGATCAACGTGCCGAGAAAGGATTGGGCCAACAGTAAGGTGAGGATGGTGCTGGCCTTTCCTGACATTTACGAGGTGGGTATGTCTCACCTGGGGATTTTACTGCTTTACAACATTCTCAACCAGCAAGACTGGGTAGGGGCTGAGCGAGTTTTTGCCCCCTGGCCTGATATGGAATCTCGGCTTAGGATCAATGGCAAACCACTAGTTAGCTTGGAATCGGCAACCCCACTCGCTCTCTTTGATGTGGTGGGCTTCAGTCTCCAATATGAGTTGAGCTATACCAATGTGCTGACCATGCTGGAGCTGGGGGGCATCCCCAAGCTTTCAGCATCTCGGGGGCCTGGATCGCCTTTGGTCATAGGAGGTGGTCCCAATGCCTTCAATCCAGAGCCAGTGGCACCCTTTTTTGACGCACTAGTGCTTGGGGATGGAGAGGAAGTCATCCTGGAGATCGCCGAGCTCGTCCAAGAGTGGAAAATGCAAGGGGGGGAGAGGTCGGATCTTCTGCAAGCCCTCTCCGCAATTGAAGGAATCTACGTGCCCCAATTCTTTCAGCCAATATACGACAGTAAGGGGCGCATCGCCGAGATAAGACCTAGCTTTCCTGACAGAGAAAGGGTGCGAAAACGGATTATTCCCAGCCTTGAGTTGAGCCGGCAGCCGAGTCGTCCCTTGGTTCCTTGCACCCGAATTATTCATGACAGGCTGAGTCTGGAATTGGCGCGGGGCTGTACGCGGGGCTGCCGTTTCTGTCAAGCCGGCTTCATCTACAGACCAGTGCGAGAACGATCACCTCAGGAGATTATAGGGGCTGCCGAGGAAGGTCTTGCCAGCACCGGCCATGATGAATTGTCTCTACTGGCTCTTAGTGTGGGTGATTACGGGAACATTCAAGGGCTGCTCCAGACCCTGATGCGTCATCATCGGAACGGCCAAGTGGCCATCTCCTTGCCAAGTCTTCGGGTAGGAACCCTAGATGAAGAGATGATTGAGGCCATCAAGCAAGTGCGCAAGACCGGCTTCACCCTTGCACCGGAAGCGGGTAGTGAGCGTCTGCGTCGCGTCATCAATAAAACCATAACTGAGAGCGATTTGCTGGACGGGGTGCAAAAGGCATATTCTGCCGGTTGGCCGCTGATTAAGCTCTATTTCATGATGGGTTTGCCCACTGAAAGATCTCAAGACCATTGGGCACTAGTAGATCTTACCATGAAAGTTTGGCACGAGGCGGCGAGGCAGAGACCACGTCGGAGACTGCACGTCAGTGTCTCTACTTTTGTTCCGAAGCCGCACACTCCCTTTCAATGGGAAAGGCAGCTCAGTCTCGATGAGATTGAACAGAATCTAGCTTTTTTCAAGCAACATTTGCGGAAAAAAGGACTTCATTTCAAGTGGCACAAACCTTGGCAGAGTGTCCTAGAGGGAGTGTTCTCAAGGGGAGATCGACGGTTGGCAGAGGTAATCTTGGGGGCTCAGGAGTTAGGTTGCCGTTTCGACGGCTGGAGTGATCAGTTGCGGGTTGATCTCTGGCAACAGGCTTTTGCGGCGGCAGGAATTGATCCCCTGACATACGGTCAAAGGTCGAGAAATTTTGATGAGGTTCTTCCCTGGTCGCATCTGGACTGCGGAGTAAATAGGGACTACCTTTGGGACGAATATGAGCGCGCCCTAAGAGAAGACTTCACCTCCGATTGCAGAACGCAGGCCTGCAATGATTGTGGCGTCTGTGATCATACAAAAGTTCGGATGGAACTTAACCTTCAAGAGTTACCAGAACAGGATGTGGGTTTGAGTCCTGAAGAGCAGGAGGACGAGAGCTATGGCTATCGGCTGGTATTTTCCAAGCTTGGGAAGGCACGCTTCCTGAGCCACCTGGAGATGGTAACAGGCCTCCAGCGGGCGATGCGACGGGCTAAGCTGCCACTAGCCTACACCAAAGGATATCACCCATCGCCTAAGGTCTCCTTTGGAGATGCAATGCCGCTCGGCCTCGAGAGTCAGGCAGAGGAGATGAAAGTGATATTGCACCAGCCCTTACTTGCTTCAGAGATTGGCAAACGCTTAAATTCAGAGCTCCCACCCGGCTTGGAAGTACTTGAGGTAGGCGCAGACGATAAAGACACTAGACAAATGACTCCTAGAGTGGTTACATACGAAGCTACTTTAAAGAGAGGAGTCTGGCCGATAGAGGGGTTCCACCGGTTCCATAGTCAGTCCCTAGCCCCCCTTAGGCAGAGATCCAAAAGGGGCGAGACTCTGGTCCAATTGACAGAACGACTTATTAGTCTCGACTCTTTAGACTCTGACACTATTCGGTTCGCCTTCACCCAGGGCCAGAATGTTAATATACGAGTCCGGGATCTGTTAATGCACATATTTGAGCTGTCCAAAGAAGAAATCTTGGACGCTCGCATTGTTAAAATTTCTGTGGAAGGATGACATTGTGTCCACTGATTTGATCGTCAGTGTCACCCATTATGAAACACGGGTTGCACTTATAGAAAATGGCACAGTCTCAGAGCTTTACATAGAACGCTCTGGCGAGAGAAGCATTGCCGGAAATATTTACAAAGGGAGAGTCGTTCGGGTATTACCAGGGATGCAGGCAGCTTTCGTGGATATAGGTTTGGATAAGGCAGCATTCCTGTATGTTAGCGATGTGTACGACAATCTTGAAGATATAGAAACGATGATGGCCGGCAACGAGGAAAATGAGCAAGAAGATGAGATACACCGGGAGGAAACCGAAGGAATTTGGCCGATGGAGATGCACATAGAAGATCGGCTGCAGGAGGGGCAGGAAGTCCTGGTTCAGGTGGCGAAAGAACCTTTGGGTAGCAAGGGAGCGCGCATTACTTCGCATATCTCCATCCCGGGGAGTCACCTAGTGCTCATGCCAACAATGGATCATGTAGGAATATCAAGGCGAATTGAAGATGAAAGTGAACGGTCCCGATTACGTGAGCTCCTGCTGCAGATAAAACCTCCCAAGTACGGTTTCATCGCCCGCACTGCAGCTGAGGGGGTGGAGAATGATAAGATCAAAGCAGAGATGGAGTTCATGTTGCGGCTATGGCAAACGATTCAGAAAAACAACGAACACGGTCCAGTGCCAAGCCGACTTTACCAAGAGCCGGATATCATTCTCAGGGCAGTGCGAGATTTGTTTACCCAAGAAGTGGACAAGCTAATCGTAGATTCTCAGGAAGAATACGAAAAGATCGTTGAGTTCGTTGAGACTTTCATGCCTAGTTTAAGAGCAGATGTAAAGTTGTATGAGGAATCCGAACCCATCTGTGATGCCTACGGAATTGAAATGGAACTTCAGAGGGCTCTGGGCAGGAAAGTGTGGCTAAAATCCGGCGGCTATATCGTAATAGAAATGACAGAGGCACTTACGGCCATCGATGTCAATACAGGCCGTTACGTGGGCAAACGAAATCTGGAGGAGACCATCCTCAAGACTAACCTCGAGGCGGTCAAAGAGATTGCCTATCAGCTGCGCTTACGCAATCTTGGGGGTATCATCATTATCGATTTCATTGACATGGAAAAGGAGGCCAACAGGGAAAAAGTATTCAACACCCTCAAAGAAGTCCTACAAAAGGACAAAAGCAAAACCAACATCCTGAAAATGTCAGAGCTTGGCCTCATCGAGATGACCCGGAAGAGGACTAAGGAGAGTATAACCCGAGTATTAAGAGAACCTTGCTTTTATTGCGATGGTGAGGGCTATCTCAAATCCACCACCACCATGTGCTATGAGATATTTCGGGAGATAGAGCGAGATCACGAGACACTTTTTGGCCGGAGTGTCATGGTGACCGCCCACCCGGAAGTTGTGCATCTCCTTTACGACGAGGAGCGCCATCGGTTGGAGGAGTTGGAGCAGAATCTCCGAGCACGAATTACGGTGCAAGCAGACCAGAGTCTTCATCTCGAGCAATATGATATTTACGCAATTTCTTAGTATCAGGAAACTGTGCCTGTCCTCGACGGCTAGATATTTTTTCGATCTCTTCTGGAGTGTTGGAGCAATGGAGTATCGGAGTACTGATAAAAATGGAAGGAGTTTGACCTCAGATTTGTCATTACTCCAATTCTGTTGTTGCACGAATTGCTTGACAAAAAAACTAAATTAGTCTAAGTTTATGTTTTGTCTTTTTGGAGGATTAGTTGATGTACGCAGTGGTGAAATCTGGAGGCAAGCAGTACAAGGTGAGTGCCGGTGACGTGCTGCGCGTGGAGAAATTAGACGTCCAGGTGGGCAATATAATAACCTTGGACGATGTCTTGCTGCTGAGCGACGGTAAGAATATTCAAGTTGAACCATCGGACCTGGCCCAGGCTAAAGTGACTGCTCGGGTCACTGGACACGGGCGGCGTCGAAAAATAGTGGTGTTTAAATACAAACGGCGCAAGCGCTATCGCCGCAAGCAAGGACATAGACAGTGGTTCACTGAACTGGCTATAGAGAACATAGAAGCCTAAGAGTTCTTGGCTTTGTTGACGAGGTAACTATCCATGGCACACAAGAAGGCCGGCGGAAGCTCACGAAACGGCCGGGACAGCGCATCCCAGCGACGAGGCGTCAAACGCTTCGGTGGCCAAGCTGTCCGGGCCGGAAATATTCTGGTCCGTCAGGTGGGCACGAAGTTTCATCCTGGACAAAACGTGGGGATGGGTAAAGATTATACCCTCTTTGCCAAGATCGACGGGGTTGTGCGTTTTGAAAGGAAGGGCAAAACTCGTCAAAGAGTAAGCGTCTATGCCCTAAATTAGTGGTCAGCTTGATTTGCCGGCTCCGCCTTAGTCAATAGATTTTTTCAAACCCCAGGACAAACGATACTTCGAAGGTAACCCATCACCGCTAACCATGCGTTTTGTCGACGAGGTCAAAATCCACGTCCGTGCCGGTGACGGCGGCAGTGGTTGTGTCAGCTTTCGTCGCGAAAAATACGTGCCCAAAGGCGGTCCGGACGGTGGAGACGGGGGCAAAGGCGGTGATGTGGTAATCAAAGCCACAAGTGTCAAACAAACCCTCCTTGATTTTCATTTCCAACGTCAATTCAAAGCGGCCCGAGGTGCCCATGGCCGCGGCAAACAGCAGACTGGCAGAAATGGTGAAGCCTTCATTATTGAGGTGCCAGTGGGCACCGAAGTAAGGGACGGTGACACCGGCGAGTTGCTCGGGGATCTCACCCAGGAACACGACTTTGTCGTAGTTGCCAAAGGCGGCCAGGGCGGTAAGGGCAATATGCACTTCGCCACTTCGACTCGCCGGGCCCCTCGCATTGCCCAGCCCGGCAAGGCAGGTGAGGAGCGCAATATTAAGCTGGAACTGAAGCTCCTTGCTGATGTGGGTCTAATAGGTCTACCCAATGCCGGCAAATCTACTCTCATCTCTCGCATATCCGCGGCGCGCCCCAAGATCGCAGATTATCCTTTTACTACCCTCACACCTAATTTGGGTGTTGTTCCTTTAGACCATGGCGAATCTATGGTAGTTGCTGATATTCCAGGGCTCATCGAGGGTGCTCACCGTGGGGCTGGGCTCGGAATCAAGTTTCTTAGGCATATTGAACGGACCCTAATATTAATACACCTGGTGGATGTATCTACCTGTGGCCAGGGTGTTCAAACCGTTTTAGCTAACTACCACAAGGTGAATGACGAACTGGGTCACTTCAGCTCTGAACTGTTAGGTAAGCCTCAGATAGTGGCCCTGAACAAAATAGACTTGCTACTGGAGAGGGAACCTTTGGAAGAACTGCGAGAAGCATTCCATAGACTAGGGGTCCCGGTGCATGCAATTTCTGCGGTTACGGGTGAAGGAACCCAGGGATTGATCTGGGATGCGGCAGAGCAACTTGTCAGATTGCGAGAAGGGGCAAGAGAAAAAGTTTCTGCTACTGGACAACATACTGAGACCACGGAAGATCAGTCGTGATAGAATGAGATTTTCAGGGATATCAAAATCTTTTCAATTTAATTTTCTTTATTAGCACTGTAGAAGCGGATTCAAGCTGGTGATTTCTGCTGAACGCAAAAAAGTGACGGGCTCTGCCCAAAGGATCGTAATTAAGGTTGGAAGCTCTGTGCTTGCCGGTAAACGGGGCCTCGATCTGGGTATTATCAATCGACTTTGCGATGAAGTTTCCCTGTTGCGGGAACAAGGTCGGCAGGTGGTGATCGTTTCTTCCGGGGCAATCGCTTCCGGGATTAGCAAGGTGGGTTTGAGGGGAATGCCAAAGACCATCCCCCAAAAGCAAGCTGCAGCAGCTGTGGGCCAGGGCAGCCTAATTCAAGCATACGAAGAGGCCTTTAGCCATTACGATCTTAAGGTTGCCCAGATTTTGCTCACCAGTGATGATCTGACCAATCGTCGGCGCTACTTGAATGCCCGGCACACCCTACAAACCCTGCTGGAGTGGGGGATAATTCCAATTGTCAATGAAAACGACACAGTGGTGGTGGATGAAATCAAGTTTGGAGACAATGATAACCTTTCGGCACTTATCGCCCAACTAATCGAGGCTGACTTGTTAGTGGCTTTGACAGACATGGACGGTCTCTACGACTCGGATCCACGGGAAAACCAGGATGCGAAGATTATACCCATTGTTCACCGTATCGATAGAGAGGTGAAGGGTTTTGCCGGTGAGCGTCCAGGAGGGCTCGGCACTGGTGGGATGCTCAGTAAACTGCTGGCGGCCAAAAAAGTTACCTCTGCTGGGGTGCCGATGATAATTGGCAATGGCCGAAATCGATATGTCCTCAAACAAATTTTTGACGGCGAGGAGGTAGGCACTCTATTCTTGCCAGCCGAGCGGCGTCTTCCCAGCAAGAAGCAGTGGATCGCCCATACACTGAAACCTCAAGGGGAAGTGATCGTGGATGCGGGGGCGACAAAGGCATTGAAGTTAAGAGGTAAGAGCCTCTTGTCCACCGGTATAGTGTCGGTAAGAGGGAGTTTTGAAGTGGGGGCTCCAGTGCGCTGCTTGAGCAGTGAGGAGGAAGTAATCGGCATTGGTCTGGTTAATTATGGGTCAGAAGAAATAGAAAAAATAATGGGTGTGCGCAGTAATCTAATAGAGGAAGTTCTGGGTTACAAGCATTCTGACGAAGTAATTCACCGAGACAATTTTGTTTTAAGTGAAAAAATCGAAATAGACGGAGCTTGAGGTCCGAGCCATTCCCTCCGCTTACGCTCGGTCTGCTGATCTTGCAGGGCGGAGGTCCTTCGGAACAGAGGCAACGGCAGCCCGAGCTGCGGATGCGCCAGCCTTTGCGGTTCTACTGAGGAGAGTTGTCTCTTTTAGGAGGCAAAGGCTGGACACATACGCCGCTTCGGGAATATCCCAGCCCTCAAGCTATGAGGAGTTAAGTCAACAGGCGTTAGACTAATACTGCAAGCTGGCCGCTGCTCACTGCCTGCTTGATAAACGGGGGACATGACCTTTGGGTATCGGAATTATGGGCGGAACCTTTAATCCGGTCCATTTTGGCCACTTGCGGGCGGCTGAAGAAGTGGCGGAATCTCTGCAGTTGAAGCAAGTAATTTTCATGCCTGCGGCAAAACCGCCTCACAAAACTGAAGTGGGTCTGGCTTCCTTTGATCATCGATGGCGCATGTTGGAACTCGCTGTTAGTGGGAACTCCCTATTCGTGATGTCGGACCTGGAACATCGACGTCCAGGTAAATCATACTCGGTGGAAACACTAACGCAACTTTCAAGCCAGTATGGAGGAGAAGAGGAGCTCTACTTTGTCCTAGGCTTAGATGCATTCTTGGAACTACCCACCTGGAAGAGTTATCGTGAGCTATTCAAACTCTGCCACTTCGTCGTAGTAGCCCGGCCCGGGATTGCCCGGGAATCCTTGGATGAAATGCTCAAAACCCAGGTTGGGGACAATTATTTGTTTGACCCAAATATTCAGGGCTATGTCCATCCAAACCAATACGTCGTCTATTATAGGGAGATAACTCTCTTGGATATATCTTCTTCCAGTATTAGAAATCTTTTGGCCAGCAGCCGTTCTGTGCGCTACCTGGTGCCGGACAAGGTGGAACACTACATTCGCCAGCAAGGTCTATATAGGTAATAATATTGCTAACGGCAAGGGCGAAAAAGCTGCAGAAGATTGAACCACAAAGAGCAAAGTGGAGAAGAAAGGGGAAACAAATTCGACTTGGATATGAGATCTGAGATCTGAGATGTGGGATAATAAATTCCAAAAAATGTCAAATCTCGCATCACATATCGCACATCCCACATCTCTTGTCGAGGTGGGTGAAAGTCAAAAATCACAAGATATGAAGCAGCAAACTTCAGAGAAAGTCGAGGAGATGGGCGCTCGAGAAAAAGCGGTCTTATGTGCTGAGGTGGCGGCTGCCCACAAGGCGGAGAGACCCTTAATTTGCGAAGTGGCTGAAGTTGTTGGTTATACCGATTATTTTGTCATCTGTTCCGGCCGTTCCACTCGGCACGTCCAAGCCCTCGCCGAGCACATTGAAGCGGCTCTGGCTCAACGAAGGGTCAAGCCCATGGGGGTAGAGGGGTTGCCAGAAGGTCATTGGGTGCTTCTCGATCTCAATGATGTGATAGTCCATATTTTTTACCATCCCATGAGGGCATTTTATGATTTAGAGGGGCTTTGGTGGGAGGCCCGCCAGATAGATGTCTCGGAGACAGGGGCCTCAGATCAATGAAAGTATCAGCTAGCAGCAGAAAGCAGACAGCCGTCCCAACTAGGCACTAGACACTGAGCACTAGGTAGCAAGGGGCTGAGAAGTCAGAGGAACCAACGTTAAAAGAAGTTCTTGGAGATAAATAAAGAAGAGATTGTACTATGATGGCAAGACATCGATGGAAAATATTGGTTTTTGTAGTGATATTCATGACTTCAGCAGGGTGGTCGACTGGAAAGGCACGTGCTGATTTGTCAATTGAAGATGAAAAGAGACTTGGAGAGAAGTTTCTCCAAGCAGTCCTGCAACAGCTAAAGTTGATTGAGGACCCGGAGGTAGTTGGTTACGTGAACAGGGTGGGGCAGGCCATAGTGGATAAACTTGAGGTTCATAACTTCCCTTATCATTTTTACGTGGTGGACAGCAGCGCCCTCAATGCCTTCGCGGCTCCAGCAGGGCACGTATTCATGAACCGCGGCCTCATAGAAATCATGGAGGATGAGGGAGAACTAGCCGCAATCCTGGCTCACGAAATCGCCCACGTCCAGTCCCGACATATTGCCCAGCGCATGGCCAGGGCGCAAAAACTTAACGTAGCTGCTCTCGGTGGCCTTCTGGCCGGGATCTTCCTGGGCGGCGAGGCTGGGGCGGCGATTATTGCTGGCAGTCAGGCGGGCGCCACCTCGGCAATGCTGAATTACAGTCGTCAGGATGAAGAGGAATCGGACCGCAAGGGGCTTCGTTATCTGGAAGCGGCAGGCTATCATGGTGAGGATTTTGTAATTATTATGAGAAAGATGGGCCAGGACAGTTGGAAATCCGGCGGCCACATCCCTACCTATCTATCCACTCACCCAGGAGTACCCGAACGTGTCGCCTACCTTGCCACAACAGTAGAGACACGGCCCAAGTCTTCTCAAGGCACCAAGAAAGGGAGTGAGAACTTCGACGCCTTCATTTTGATGCAGACGAAGCTCTATGGTGGTTACGAAATGCCCGCAGAGGCCGCAACCAAGTTTCGCGAATGGCATGAACGGACTGAAACCAAGGCGATGGCCTACTATGGGATGGGTCTGCTGCAAAGAAGGCAAAGGATGATGGCTGAATCTGTCGATTCCTTTAGGAAGGCGATTAACCTCCGTCCGGATCTAGTCCCCATCTTAGTGGAACTAGGAGAGACCTACTTCCAGATGGGCGATTTTGATAAAGCTAGCTCCGTGGTATCTTCGGCGCTGATTCTGGAACCGGATCAAGCAATGGCCCTCTATGTCTTGGGCCGCACCCAATTGGAGCAGGGTAAAGTTGCCGAGGCGAGTACAAATCTGGCAAAAGCAGCGCGGGTCAATGATAGGTTGCCCTCCATCCACTATTACCTCGGACTAGCTTATGGCAAGTTGAATCAACTGGCGGAAGCACACTACCAGTTCGGGATTCATTACAGGCGTGAGGGATCTCTAAAGAACGCACAGTTTCACTTCATGGAAGCTTTGCGCCATGCCGATAGTCCCAACCGTAAAGAGGCTATCGAAAAAGAGCTGCAACAAGTGAAGGGAGAGATTAAGGAAGAACAGCGAGAGAATAGTAAACGCCGTTGATAAAAGGTGAAATTAGAAAAAAAGTTCTTTCTTCTCTACCAGAGAGTCGAAGTGGGAAAATTGCATAGTGAAAGTGGCGCGCCCCTGACTGGCTGAGCGCAGTGCAGTTGAGTAGCCAAACATCTGAGAGAGGGCCACGGTGGCGTGGATAATCTTAACTGACCGTCTAGAGTGGACCCCTTCAATCTTGCCCTTCCTTATGTTGAGATCATTGATGACTTCGCCGGTGAATTCTTCAGGAACAATAATTTCAACCGACATTATGGGCTCGAGCAACTGAGGTTGCGCCTTTCTGCAACCTTCCTGAATGGCGGTTGATGCAGCCACCTTAAAGGCAAGTTCACTACCGCTCTGTTCTTTGTAAATCCCGCCTAT
>CP070689.1:2669214-2677734 GCA_020353155.1 Deltaproteobacteria bacterium
AATGGAAACAAAGGGACTAGGGCATTCCTTGTGACTCTTCTGGAGTGACTGGCGGAAGGTCTGAGCCACTTCCGCAGCTGTGGTTGGGGGACCCTCTGGCCCGCAGAAGCGAAGCGGAGGCCGGAGCAGGCTTATGGCCCGAATCTCATCTGATCACTGATACATTTTTGGGGAAACTCCTGAGAGAGCAATGTTGACAGCTAAAATTGTTTGCACTATCAAGGGAGATGGTGAAAGCTCATGCGTACACATTTTCTTGATAAACCATTTTGGTATAGGCAGGCTCTAAGAACGGTTCGCTCACTGCCTCCAGCCGCTACCTATGGTTTGGCTAGATGCTTTGCTGGACTTGTCTATCTTTTTTCGCCACGAGATCGGCGTAATGTATCACACAATTTTGACCTTATCTTTAACGGCTATACACCTCCTGCCAATAGAAAGCTGCTTCTGTGGAGATTCTTCCAAAACTACGGAATCTACGTTGCGGATTTTTTTCGTCTTCTAAGCATGAGCTTGGAAGAAAGCCAGGCATTTGCTCAGCTTTACCAGGGGCGCCACCACATAGATGCAGCCTTGGACAGAGGCAGAGGGGCGGTGCTGCTTACTGCTCACCTGGGCCATTGGGAGATTGGAGGTCTTGGGCTCCGGGCCATGGGCTATCCGGTTAATGTCGTAGCCTTAAAGCACAACACCACATTCACCAATGCTCTGATAAACCTAATGCGCATGCGTCATGGCATAAGGATCATTGAAGTGGAGGAGTCAGCCTATGGCTCCATTGAGTTGGTCAAGGCGCTTAATCGAAATGAGGTTGTGGCTGTTTTGGGTGACAGGGTTTTTGCTACCGATAGAGCGGAGGTTACCACTTTTTTCAATCGCCCGGTGCAGCTGCCCGTTGGCCCGGTGCTTTTGGCAATGGCAGCTCGTGCACCGATTGTGCCAGCCTTTTCGATTATGGAGGCTCCGGGACGCTATCGTGGTATCGTCGAAGCCCCCTTAGAGTTAGAATATGGCCCGGATCGTAGGGAAGCATTGCAACAAAACTTACAACGGGTTGCCACGATTTTTGAGCAATACATCCGACGCTATCCGGATCAGTGGTATATAGTGGACCCCTTGTGAGAATTTCGGATTGCGGATTGCGGATTGCGGATTGAAAATGACCAAGTCTTTAACACTATTGCTCTCTCTGGGATTCATTCTGGGTAGCATTGCAGCCCTCACCTCTCAGCAGGGAAGGGCTGGAACTCATTTGACCGCGGCAGAAGTTCTGAATCAGCTTCAGGCGAAAGCCAAGACCTTAAAAAGCCTCAAAGGTTCTTTTGAACAAAGGAAATACTCCCGGCTTCTTGTAAAACCCATGGAGTCCGAAGGCGAGCTGTTTTGGCAGCCACCTGGTCGCTTCCGTTGGCAGGTGGTTCGACCTGCCCCTTTAACCCTAGTTGTGAGGGAAGACAAAATTCTCCTACTTTACCCGGACCTCAAAAAAGTAACCCTTTACACTGGGCCGTCTGGGGTAGGGTTTTTGGATCGGATCACTGGTGCGACCGGTGATTCGCAAACTTTCCAGAGTCAATATGGGATAGAGGTCCAACTGGTCGCCCGAGGAGAAGATAGAAGCTGGATACAGATGAACATGGAACCAAAATCTGCCAAGTATGCACGCTATTTCAAACGGTTGGAAGTTAAAATAGATCCGGAAACCTGGCTGCCAAATGAAGTCGCCATCTTAGAGGGCAACGATGACTGGACCCTGATTTACCTGTCAAACCTGACAGAAAACTCGAGGCTTTCAGACGCACTATTTAGCGTTGAACCGCCGGAGGGTTTTCAGGTTCAAAGCTATGGGTCCGGGAGACGGCCATGAATGGCTGCAGCTTCCTTTTTCCAGGCCAGGGCGCCCAATATGTGGGCATGGGTCATGATCTAGTCGAAAGGTTCTCCGAGAGTAAAGATCTGCTCAAGCGAGCTGAACGGTATCTTGCTTTGCCCCTTGGAGAGATCATGTTTTCCGGTCCTGAGGAACGACTCCATGAGGATCTCAACGCACAGTTGGCAGTTTATACCGTAAGCTGCATGGTGTCCGATCTTTTGGCAAATAGGTCAATTAGGGCAGCAGCGCTCGCACCTTATAGCTCTGGCATATATGGGGCCGCCTACGGAGCAGGAGTCGTGGACTTCGAAACTGGCCTCAATTTAATATTAGAGGCCGACCGTTGTATCAATGAGGCCAACAGCCAGGGTGGTATGGGGGTCGTGCTCGGACTCTCACTCTCAGAGGTGGAGGAGCTCTGTGCAAGGGTGGACGGGCAGGTTGAGGTCAGCATAGTAAATACTAGGCATCAAATCATCGTCTCCGGTGAGCGGCCGGCTGTAGATGAGCTGCTGAAACTTGCGGCGGATTCAGAAGCCCTAAAGACAGACCGACTCCCTGCGGCAGCCCCCTATCACTGTAGCCTCCTTGCCTCGGCCGATCACTGTCTTGCCAAAAAGATTGCCAGCACCCCAATGAATAAGCCCCATACTCCTATCTTCTCTTATATCAACCAGAAACCTTTAGTTAAAGCAGCTCAGGTGGCGGAGTTGCTCTCTATCCAGCTTCGCAGTCAGGTTAAGTGGGTAGAGGTGGTTGAAGAATTGGTCCGGCAGAATCTGGCACCTATGGTTGAAATTGGCCCCGGCCAGATGCTTGGTCGCTCGGTCCGGTGGATTTACCGCCAGGCAGAGGTGCTTTACACTGATACAGCGGTGGCTCTGGAAAACACCCTCAAAAGTCTCCAAGATTCAAAATGACCCGGTCCTAGAAAAATGGAAAGACCAATGTCTCCTCCTAGACTCTGTCTATTTATGCTGCTTATAGCTCTGCTTTCCTGTGCTCGTGAACAAATGACCGTCACAGGGGCTGAGCGGTTATATGGCAAGAATAAAGTGCACGATACCAATTACCTCTGGAAGGAGATCCAAGGGGATGGTTATCGGGTTATTTATCCAGAACAGCTGAGAAGCCGAGCCCTTGACGTGGCCCAGATTTATGGAACCCACCTTGGACGTATCAGCCAGGATCTAGATCTCCGCTTCGACAAAATCATTCCCGTATTTATTTACCCTTCCCAAAAAGAGTATGAGAGCACGAACATTGTTACCGGGCTAGTAAGGGGAAGCGGCGGTTTCACTGAATTTTTCAAAGAGAGAGTTGCATTCCCAGTACCGAGCAATGATGAACATTTGCAGCGTCTGGCTCTGCACGAGATCACCCACGCTGTTCAACTTAAATACCTCCTCGATGGGCCCTATCGCTCGCTGCAGATCATACTCACCGGTGTTCTCTCTCCTCTGTGGTTCATGGAAGGGGTTGCTCAATATGAATCTAACGCCTGGGACTCAACCCCCGCTATGTACGTTCGGGACGCGGTCATGGATCACAAACTCATTCCTCTCAACCAGCTGCGTGGATTCAGCCATTTGCCCCCACACCAGATCCGCCTGGCTTACTACCAAAGTGATCTTTTCATTCAGTTTTTGATAGACACCTTTGGTCAAGAAACTATCCCCCGTTTACTCAGGTTGTTAAAAAACAAGCTTAACCTTCGCAGTGCTCTCTATCAGGTAACCGGTAAAGATCCGTACCATCTGGAGTGGGCTTGGCGAGAGTATGCCGACAGACGGCTCCGCGTCGGCGGAGAAGGGTGGCAAGATCCGTTTCACCAGGCCCGCCTTCTCACAGCCAATAAGGGTTGGAACCTTTTTCCTGCCTATAGTCCCGACGGCAGCAGAGTTGCTTTCTTGTCTGACTGGGAAAACGAATCATTCGAGTTTTCCCTTTACCTACTGGAACTATCAACCGGCCAACTCACCAGGCTGCAAAAACGGTATTTGTACCCTGCTCCTTTAAGCTGGTCTCACGATGGCACGCGGCTGGTTTTTGTGAGTGATAAAGATAATCGCAGTGATCTATTCCTTTACGATTTAAGCCGGAAAAAGGCAAAACCCATCGAGCAGGACCTCAGAGTCAATAGCTTCCCAGCCTTTCTCCCAGGAGATGAGGAAGTGGGATTTGTAGCAAAAGTTGATGGTTTTGCCGATATATACAAAATCAAACTTGAAAATGGCGAGCTCACACCTTTGACCCAGACCAGAAACGACGAAGCCTACCCCCATTGGTCTTCAGATGGCAAGTTCTTAGTTTTCTCCAGAGAGTACCAGATGCAATACGATCTGGTACTAAAAGATCTTTTCACTGGCCAAGAAACTCGTCTTACCGATACGGCTCAAGATGAAATATGGCCCCTCTTCCTGCCCGAGGCCCAGGCAATCCTCTTCGTCTCCGACGAGACTGGTATTTTCAATCTTCACCTCCTGGATCTGCAAAGCGGTGCCACTCACCTTTTGTCCAAAGTTATAGGTGGAATATTCTCCCCCCGGGTCAGCTCGGATGGACAACGTTTGCTCTTCAGTTATTTTCGTCACGGACAATATAAGATTTTTGAAAACCCTATGTTGCCATGGGAGCCGGGAGTCGCAAATGGTAGCAGGCCTTGATGGTTGCTGGGCCAAAACCGGCAAGACTCAGGTGTCGAAGCCATTTGGGCCGCGCAGACTGTTGCTTTTTATGCTGGTAGCCCTTTTCCATTTTTTCTTGATTTTACCCTGCCTGGCCGAAACCTATGAAGAACAAGACTATCGTGACAGTTTTTCCACTGACTTTTTTTTCCCTTACCTCGACTACAACGAAAAAGATGGAGTCATTCCCGGTATAGATTGGCAGGCCAGCAACTACACTGGAGACCATGTACTTAGCTTCCGTGGCGGCATCGGTACAAAGAGTGGCAAGGAGCAACTGTTGGCAGGTTACACTTACCTCGGCTGGTATCCCGCAGTTGGCCTAAATCTCTTCGATAAAAACACCTTTTTCGGTGACTTAAAGGACACAGGTAACGATAAGGATGACTGGCGCAGAGAGATGGGTGGCAGTCTTACTTTTAGCTTTCCCCTTGATTTGTACCATAGGATAGTTACCGGCTATGAGATTGCATGGGTGGATTTGCCTGATGAATGGGAGCGACTGAATGGTTTCATCCTCAGTTTGGTTCGCGATACTGCCGACTATTACCTGATGGAGATTATTTCCGGCACCCAAGTGAATCTGACCGCAAAATATGGCAACGAGGCCATGGGAAGTGAGAGCACCTTTCAAAGTTATACTGGAGACCTGCGGCTTTACACCAACCTCGACCTGGAAGAATATTTCGGCGCCGGTCAGCGGCTAGCAACATCCTTGCGGGTCCACGGTGGTGTTAAAAAGGATGATCCCAGATTGTTCGTCTTGGGAGGCCAGACTAGTCTACGAGGCTACGACTTCAACAAGTTTTCTGGCGAGAAGATGTGGGCTGCCAGTCTAGAACTGCGCTATCCCTTCTTAGTCATTGACCGAACTACCACCGCTTGGGATCTCTTTCATTTTCAGCAACTGCTCGGTGTGGTTTTTGCGGACAGTGGTCAAATCTGGCGAGAGTATAACGATAGTAAATCTATATCTGGTGCGGACGTAGGCGTGGGTGGTGGAGTCCGATTGCAAATGTTCGTATTTGGCAAAATCCCCCTTGAAGTTGGTTTTGACCTCGCCCAGAGCGTAACTGACCGTGATCGCAATCCGAAACTCTATTTGGTCTTGAGGCTGGGATTTTAGTATTTAAGGATTACAGCGAAATCTTAGGTTAAAACATTCCTAGCGACTATTGCCTGCAAGCCCTGTCTCCGGTTATATGTAAGTAAATGGCGCATTGGAGTGATGGAGTATTGTTGCATGCTGACAATGAATCCTTTGCAGTACTTCAAAAATCCATTACTCCAATAGTAATAATAAGGAGCCTATGACACCTCGTTGCTGGCAGAAACCTCAGAGCAGAGCACCTTTAACCCTCTTTCTACTAATCTCTTCTCTCCTGATTGCCTTGATTGCCTCGAGAGCCTCAGCTGGAGAGAAGAGCCCAAAGATAATCATTCTCGAACTCCACGGCCTCAAACAGGGAATTATTGACGAGAATCTCGAGGGTCTGCCCAATTTTCAGGAAATGCTAAAAGGGCCGAATAACGACCAAGCTTATGTCTATCTGCCCCAAGTATTTACCACCATTCCTGCTGCCTCCCAGCCAGCTGTAACCTCCATGTACACTGGCCTTTATCCTCAGCGCACCGGAGTGGTCTCTACCATTTGGTTTGACCGAACCACATACAAGATCCGCACTCTCATCTCCTACGCACAGACCCGGATGAACAATATTCTCAAAGAGGGTGGCGTCAAGTCTCTCTTTGACTACGTGGGTGAGTCAGGCAAGCACTCCATGACCACTATGCTAATGCTCACCAAAGGAGCTGACTGGTCGGTTAAATCGGGCGCCCTTTTTTGGGGTAATGCCTCTTTGCTTAATGGTTTTCGCCATGGTAAATGGTTTCCCAATAGCCACTACGTGGACAACAAAACCCTCGACGGTTTTCTCACTGGCCATATATCCGCTTACCCAAAAAGTCTTGCTGGTATCTTCAAATATCACCATCTGGTCCCGGATGTAATGGTAGTGCAACTGTTGGGTACTGATCTGTTTTCCCACTTTCCCGTAGGTGGTCTTAGAGAACGCCAAGCTTCCATGGAGGAAATCCAAAAGCATTACGCTAAAACCGTATTGGATCCGCTCATGGGCAGGCTGATCCAGAAACTTAAAGAACTCGGTATCTATCAGGACATAATCTTTATCCTGGCCTCTGAACACGGCTCTCTCCGCATCAAGAAGCACATAGCGGATGACACCTTGCACCGCAGTCTGAAAGGTCACTTCAAGCTGCCCCGCTGGGGAAGAGGCAATAGTAGGGCGGATGCGGTCATCATGCTGGGGGCCTGCACCAAAGAAGTCTACCTCAAGAACAGAGAATCGGGAAAGTGGATGGATCCACCCCAATTGTTAGCTGATGTAAAGCCGGCGGTGGATCTTCTCCTTGTCAATCCGGACGTGAAAACTTCTCTCTACGCCATGATAATCCGCCAGTATCCTGGAGAACGGCACGAGGGTTTGGAGGAGAGAGACCTCTGGTGGTTCTTTGACTGGCGAGACTATCAGGCGAGTACCGGCGACGACACGGCATTCCGGCAGGCACTGCGCCCCCTGAGTGAGATGTCAGACCACTTCGAATTGGCTGACTATCTGATTCAGGGGCTCAGAAGACAATACACTAGAGAGACCGCTCCGGACATAAAGCTGATTAACAAAAAAGGGTATTATTTCGAGCGTGACCTCGACAAGTATGGACATCACGGAAGTTACTATCCAGACGACTGCATCGTCTCCTTCTGGGTGGCAGGACCCGGACTGTCGCAGGTTGTCCCGGGCCAACATGTCTACCATGCTCATGCTTCAACCTTGGACCTGGTACCTATGGTAGCTCACCTGTTGGGAATACCAATACCTGAAGGGCTAGACGGATCTAATCCACTGGCAAAATTGCCAATACCAACCAATAAATAAGGGATGCTCAGTATGAGCGGCCAAGTCTTTAGTAGAAAGTGGCAAGTTTGCTGTCCCTTGTCAGTTGAGCTCACTTTGTTCGCTGCAAAGCGCAGAGCAGCAAGCGCCTTGTAAACGGTGAACGGTAAACCGATAATGCACCCTCTGATCAACTGTTCACCGTTTACCATTTACCGTTTACCCTTATTTTTCGCTATGCTCCATGCCCTATGCACTACCCCACCGTTTATTGAGCAGATGACACCATCGTTAGTTTGACATAATCGCTTACCATTTCTATAATCTGCAGCCAAATTAATTGCTACCATTGGGCCGGATGTTTCATGAATTGCTGTCGCGAGACCACGAAGATGGGTGTGCCACCTGGCAACCGTCCCGCGGTACGGCGGGATTGGTTCCGAGGCGTACCTGAATGGTACATCGCAGGGGCCGACACCTGAGGACGCCAGGAAGGACGGCCAGATCCGTGGTCGCAGCAAGTGATTTATGAAATATCCGGGCCAGAAAAGGAGACATGTCCATGGCCATTAGGATCCGGTTATATGTTTTCGCCTTTGTCCTGGCATTTCTAGGAGGGATATCAAATCTTTCAGCCCAGACCATCACTTGGGCGGAACTTCCTCTGCTCGACTGGGAACGAGACACTCTCCAGGCCTTCGATAGAAACAACTACGACAAAGTCATTAACATGGGGCAAAACCAAGCAAATGACCCCAACAATAATGCTTTTCTCTTCATTTACTATGGCCATGCCCAGAAATACTATTTGGAGCGCAATCGAGACTCGGCCGTCTACTACAAACAACAATATCACATAACACTTAATCGGCTTTCAGGGGCTAACCTGGCGGTGCTGACAAGACTAATTGCCATGCCCCAGACCTCTTGGAACAAGAAAGTTAACAATAAGTTTTTGGATGCAGCATTCGAAAAAGCAGCCACCATGCAATATCTGGGTGCCATCCTTTTCTATCTAGAAAGCCCGAATCCGGATGTGGCCAAA
>CP070689.1:2677834-2691939 GCA_020353155.1 Deltaproteobacteria bacterium
CAGGCGGGCCTGAGCGTGAGGGAAACCGGCTCTATGAAGGCGAATTGTACTCTATCTACATTCTGAAGGAGTTTCAACGTCAGGGAATCGGACGAAGCCTGATTGCTGCGGCAAGCAAGAAGTTGCTGCAATCCGGCTTGAAGTCCGTGATGCTATGGACATTGGCTGTGAATCCTTACCGTGGGTTCTTTGAAACACTAGGAGGTCAGGTCGTAAGTGAAGAAACCATTGAAATTGGAGGATCACGGCTGATTCAAGTAGCTTACGGTTGGTCAGACGTCAGCGAGCTAGCAGCGAAGAGCGACTGAACCGCATTTTGTGCTCAATATTTCGGAAGGTGAAGCGTAAATTAAGGGATTTAATATGAACTTCTGCAGCGACCAAGGTGAGTTCACATTTCTCATTATTGTATTTATTCGGCACCTCCCCTCCTCTAGCGATTGAGACAATAATATTATGGTGCTCTTTCAGGTTGACAAGATTTATGGATTAGGCCTACCATAATTTTTAATAGGTTCGATTTTAATCTTACTAAACACGGAGAAACTTAGGGAAAAAATAGACCGAAAATATTCTGCTTACCGCCCAACAGAAAGTCTGCTATTCCAACGCAATTCCACCCTCCCATTTCTATCCTCCTGTGCTCGGTTTCGTCTTTGGCTAGATATAGCGACGAAAGTTCCAAACCGCCCCGTTAGTCTTGAGCACCAATCGCGGTACTAATCCTAGCTGCTCTTGTATGTGCATCTCCTGTAATCTTTAGCGACTGCACGGACTAGATTACGCTATCAATCAATGAGGACTGGCTAATATCCAAGCCAAAGCAGCCTTAGCAAGGCTTGCCTGATGGCCATTTATGCAGTGTCACACTGAATTGGTTAATTCATAATAATTAGGAGATTTTCTATGAATAAGATCACTTTTTGGATCCTTGTTTTAAGCTTGTGTACCCCCTCACTAATCAGTTCCTCTCTTATGGCGGCAGAGACTACCCCTCCCACCGGGAAATCTATTACTAATTCTCTCGGTATGAAGTTTATGCTAATTTCCTCAGGTAGCTTCATGATGGGCAGCCTGCCTAGTGAGCCTGAGAGAGATCAAGGTGAAGAAACACCGCACAAGGTAACGATCAAGAAGCCTTTTTACATGCAGACAACCGAGGTGACGCAAGGACAGTGGAACAGGATTATGGGGGATAACCCTTCAGCATTCAAATACTGTGGCGACAATTGCCCTGTGCAGAAAGTTAGTTGGCACGACGCCCAGGAATTCATTAGGCGCCTGAATACTCTGGAGGGCACAGACAAATATCGTCTTCCCACTGAGGCTGAGTGGGAATATGCGTGCCGTGCAGGGACTACTGCACCGTTTTACACCGGGCACTGCATTTCCGCTGGTCAAGCGAACTTCAATGGCAGCTATCCCTATAGAGGCTGTACCGCAGATAAATATAGAAAGAGTACCGTCAGGGTCGGGAAATTTCCGCCAAATGGATGGGGCCTTTATGACATGCACGGCAATGTTTGGGAGTGGTGTCAGGACTGGTATGGAGATTATTCTGTGGATCACGTAACCGATCCGAAGGGGCCTTCATCTGGCACATATCGTGTGTTGCGCGGCGGTTCGTGGCTCAGCCGCGCTGGGTGGTTACGTTCAGCCTGTCGCAGGTGGCATTATCCTAGTACCCACGCAGATCACATAGGTTTTCGTGTCGCTAGGGAGTTCTAGCTGCTAGATATAATCCTGGTCTCCAGATCTCTCTAACTCAAAGGGACTTTCGCAAGACGGGGCTGCCAATGAAGTGAGACGAGGATAAGGCGATTCCACTTCGACGCTATGAGATGAAGTCTGAAAGTAGCTATGACTTCATATTCCATACTTTAATCCACACTTTTCCTCCTGAGACCCCGCCACCATATTTAGGGTCAGATTGCACCATTCATTTCTGAAAAAACCCTGCGGAGCTTGGGCTTCGCTTCTTTATTGTGATTTGTACTTGTCTCTTTCGCACATTACTTCGTTGCAAGTCCAGATTGCGTATCCATTTCTGCATCGGGACCCGATAAACTGTTCCTCTTCCTTCCCAACGAAGACCCAAGAACAGTATCCCAGACGATATAATTATGACAGTATCTAGTTAATTTATCATGCAAATTAATGCCTTATTCTAGGCCCAAGTACTTAAGAGTTCGTTTCCTCTCTGATTGGCACGTCTGTTGTTTCTTTATTTTTGTGGGACTCATCCCCTAGGGAAGCACAAAAGCTTTTTAGTTAGCGAGGCTGCAACTAATTAACCCATCTGAGGGGGGAGAGTCCCAAAGCCACCCGACACAAAAGTGTACTCGTGAGGCAAGAGTATTATCCACTTTAGCAGTGATGCTTGGTGGTTGTGCTCCGTATACCGAAGTGCATCCGTTGAGGAGTTTTAGTGAAAGGCTATAACCTCTTGTCAGGGTTTCGTTTCTACAATCTTCGCCCCTCGAAAATTATCTTTGTTGCGGCCTGCCTTTTAAGTTGCGTTTGCTCTGTTCGAGCAGTGTATTCAGCTCAAGTCACATTAGAATGGCAAGCCAGTGCGGGAAATGTTGCCGGCTATATCGTCTACCAAGGCACTTCCAGTAGAGATTACGATGTGACATTGGACGTTGGGAACTGGACAAGTGTCACAATCGCAGACCTCGAAGATGGCGAGGCCTACTACTTCGCAGTTACTGCTTACGATTCAGAGGACAATGAGAGCGGATATTCTAACGAAGTGTCCATTAACTCTGCCAGCCAGAGCACTACCAATAGCAGCGGAGGAGATGGTGGAGGAGGTGGGTGTTTCATCAACACAGCGGCCTACGGCTTCCGTAAGGTCTAATAAAGTAACGTGTAAAAGCGTGAATTAGGAATGTAATATGAGCCTTCCCATGAAACAAGAAAGACGACATCAGCCAAGAACCGAATGTAATTTGACAGCCAGGATTCACAGGGCTTCACGTTCTTTCGATGGATTAATTAGAAATGTAAGCGACGATGGAGTATTTCTCTGTTCTTCTCAGAAATTACTTCCTGGTGAGTGCGTTCGTATAACTGTCGAACCTACGGGCTGTGCTCCTCTGGAAATTGAGGCTGAAGTTATCTGGTCTCGCATACAAAGGCACGACGAGCCTGGTGGTTTATATGCAATTGGTTGTCGTTTTATTGATGTGTGTCTGATGCAAACGGCAATCTAACCGACTTAGAGCTATTGAGGTAACCTTCTTTACTCTGACAGAAACCTAGAGTACCAATTCCCTGGTTGTTTTCCCGATTGACAGGGAGAACCTCACTCGTGCCCCTGGTTCAGCGGGAAGTGCGTTTCTCGCTGTTCCTTTTTCTGCCCCCATTGGCCTCACTTGTCAGCGGGGCTTTTTAAAATTTTCAACCATTCAGTCACCCTCCTTGATTCTTGATCGGCCCCCGTATCATCCCTCTTTGGGCGAGGGAATGTGCGATTCACAGGGTACTCCCACCTGGCAGAGCCCACAGCCGACCTTGTTTTTTAATCCATATTTTTTGCGGCCGTAGCTCTTTGCCTTTTCTAGGTGACTCTGACATCTGACCTTATCATGGCCTGCGGAACTGATGGCCTGAACTGGACAGCGCTCGACACATTTCTGACAGGTGCCATAACTATAGAAAAGACAATAGGCGTGGTGATCCCGGTAGGGTCGGGGGGTGGGCTGCACCTCTAGTCTGGCTACCACTGAACCGGCTCTGATTGCCTTGCCCACAGGGGTTATAAGACCATCGCAAAGCCCGAAAGTGCCTAGGCCTGCCGCATGGGCTGCGTGGCGCTCAGACCAGTTGGAAGCGAAGCCGTAACGCTCAGAAGTTTGCCGGGACCAGTGGGGTGAAAGCATGGGCGCCACTGCTTCCACCCCAGCCTGAACCAGAGTCTTAGCGACGTGCTCGCGCAGGGCTACATTGAACTTTTCCCCTGAGCCCCGGGCTGATGCCCAGCGCAGTGAAGGATAGACCTTCTGAGCAAGGTTCTCATCTTTTGTAGTTCGGGTTTGGGGCAGTATCCAACTGATGACGGTCAAATCTTTTGCCGTCGTTTTCACCCCGGTAAAGGTGCGTTCAAAAATCTCCAGAGGAGTCCAGTAGAAATTGCCAATGTGGTTCTTGAACTCGAGATAGATAGGATCATCACCCCGGCAAAAGCCCACAATGGGAGGGTCCCATGCCACCTCCCCGCCAGGAAGCCCCAATGTATTTAGCGGCGAGGTGGCAACAAAATCAACCACCACGGTGGTAATCCAAGCCTCTGGCCTTTCCGAAATATTCTTAGTATCCATGCGAAACCATCCATATGTAATCTTTATCGAGGAATCATACAGCAGACAAAATCGTGAGACAACCTGTGCTTCCTCCTTGGATGATACATGCTGAATTTGCCAGCCTTTTGCATAAGGGGGTTTTTTTTGCTATAAGTGCCTGTGCGAATGGGGCCAAGCCTGCCTCTTGACAAGGTATATAGTGAAAACTCCACTCGAAAAAAAATCCACAACAAAAGAAATCAAAGAGCGATTTGATAACGACGTAGCCCGTTTTTCAAATTTGGAAACCGGGCAACAGGCGATCATTGATGCTCCGTTAATGATGGACCTGTTAGCGCATGCAGCAGCTAAAACTACACCTCATGCAAAGCGATTACTTGATATTGGCTGTGGTGCCGGAAACAATACCATCAAAACACTAAGGCTTTTAAATGGACTTGACTGTGATTTGGTTGATTTGAGTCTGCCAATGCTTGAAAAAGCGAGAGAAAGAATCTCAAAAGAAAAATCGGGGGAAATTCGTCTGCTCCAAGGTGATGTGAGAGAAATTGAATTAGGAACAGAGCGATATGATATAGTTCTGGCAGCGGCTGTGCTCCATCATTTAAGGGATGAGGCTGACTGGGAATTTGTCTTCGAAAAAATTTATAATGCCACAAGTCTCAACGGAAGTTTTTGGATAAGCGATATGGTCTTTCACGACCTGCCAGCGATACAAAAATTAATGTGGGAAAGGTATGGAGAATATCTCGAGTCTTTAGGAGGAGAAGACTATAGAACAGAAGTTTTTCGCTACATTGACAAGGAAGATTCCCCCAGAAGTTTGACCTACCAGCTCGCATTGATGAAGAAGGTAGGATTCGAGAAAATAGATGTATTGCACAAGTCGTCATGTTTCGCAGCATTTGGCGGGGTCAAGACCAGATCTTCTCAAAGCCCGGATGGCTAGGAAAAGGAGGAGGTAGTGCATGGCCGAATACAGGATTGCGGTGCTCCCCGGCGATGGTATAGGTAAAGAGGTGGTACCCGAAGGCATTCGTGTACTGGAGTCGGTCGGCCGCCGTTTCGACATCCAATTCAAATGGGACACATTCACCTGGGGCTGCGAAACCTTCACCCAAACCGGCCGCATGATGCCAGAGGACGGGATCGATCAACTTCGCGAATTTAATGCAATTTTCCTGGGTGCGGTGGGATTTCCCACCGTACCGGATCACATCTCCCTGTGGGGGCTGCTCATACCAATCCGCCGCCAGATGCAACAATACGTCAATCTACGGCCTATACGCATGTTGAAGGGTATGGTTACACCCTTGCGAGGTCGAGGGCCAGCTGACATTGATTTTCTTGTGGTGCGAGAGAACAATGAGGGTGAATATTCGGAGATTGGCGGACGCCTCTATTCAGGAACTGATCAAGAGATGGCCGTTCAGGAGACGGTATTCACCAAAAAAGGTGTGGACCGTGTCCTGCGTTATGCATTCGAACTCGCCCGCACCCGCAAAGCCAAGCATGTGACCTCGGCGACCAAGTCCAATGGCATCATTCACACCATGCCCTTCTGGGACGAACGCTTTGCCGCCATTGCCAGCGAGTATCCGGACGTTAGGACCGATCAGTACCACATCGATATTCTCACCGCTCATTTTGTCTTGCATCCCGACTGGTTCGATGTGGTGGTGGGGAGTAACCTTTTTGGCGATATACTGTCGGATCTTGGCCCTGCAATTGCTGGAACTATCGGTATAGCACCCTCTGCCAATATCAACCCCACTCGTGAATATCCATCAATGTTCGAACCGGTACACGGCTCGGCGCCTGACATTGCAGGCAAAGGCATCGCCAATCCCATTGGCCAAATCTGGTCGGGCGGACTGATGCTTGACCACCTGGGCCACCCAGAAGCTGCAGCAGCGGTGGAAAGGGCCATCGAGACGGTACTGGATGACACTTCGCTGAGAACACCTGACATGGGGGGCACTGCCACAACTAAGGAACTTGGCGCCGCGATCGCAGAAGCAATCTAGACAGAATTTTTTCAAGCATTCAGCAGGTTGGGAATTAGCCAGAACGGCAATTGAAGAATGTGGTGAGTTATCCTAACCTGGATGTTTCATGAATTGCCGGGTTAGCCGCCCAGAAACAAGCGGCCAACGTCCGGGTTCTCGAGGAGTTCGTCGCCGGTACCAGCCATAGCAAGCCGACCATCCACCAGGACGTAGCCGATGTCGGCGAACTCGAGGCCTTTCTTCGCATTCTGCTCCACCATGACAATGGTCTTGCCTTCCGTATTGAGCAGATCGTCTAGAATCTCGAAGACCATCTTGATGAAGCGGGGCTCGAGTCCGATGGAGGGCTCATCTACCAAGAGAACCTCCGGTTCCATAATTAGGGCCCGGGAGATCTCGAGCAAACGCCGCTCTCCGCCGGAGAGAACACCGGCCTTTTGCTTTCGTCTTTCATTCAACCGGGGATACTTCTGCAGCACCTTTTCAGCAGCTTCCCGTGCCTGGCTCTGCTTGTCTTTGAGGAAGCCGCCCATCAACATGTTTTCCTCGACCGTCATATCCGGGAACACCGAGTTGTCCTGGAGTATGTAAGCGATGCCGGCCCTTTTGAGCTTTTGGTTGGGATTCATGCCGGTAATGTCGCTACCTCCCATTTTGATGTTCCCAGCCATAATATTGGTGAATCCATAGATGGAGTGCAGCACCGTAGATTTTCCGGCGCCATTGGGCCCGATGATACAAAGAGACTGTTTGGCCCCTACCTGCAGATCAAACTCATGCAGTATTTGCATCTTGCCGTAGCCGGCCCGCAGACCTTCAATGGTAAGCAGCGGTTCCTTCCCTACCAGTTCGCTCAAACGCTGACGGCTTGGTGTCTCGGCAGCCAGCTTCCCGGCTTCGTGCGCCACTTCGTCAACCGAAAGCACCGTGTCAAAATCATTGAAGTCCATGCTGCCGATGGTTCCTTTTCCACCGCTCTGCTCTTTTTTTTCATCCATCAGTTCGCCCCGAGATAAGCGTCGATCACCCGCTGATCATCTCGGATCTCATCGGCCGGACCTTCGGCCAAAAGTTGTCCATGGGCCAAACAGTAAATATGTTCGGCAAGGTCCATGATAACGGGCATATTATGCTCGATAATGAAAAGGGTGATACCGAGGTCTGCATTTGAGCGTTTCAAGCGCTCGATCAGACCGTTGATCAGGGTCGGATTGATGCCCGCGGTGGGTTCGTCCAGAAGAAGCAGCTTGGGCTCGTTCATAAGTGCCATGGCGAACTCGAGAAGTTTCTGCTGGCCGAAAGAAAGGTCTCCGGCCAGGAGGTTCCGTTTGGCATAAAGACCGACAAAGGCCAGCAAGTTCTCGGCCTTCTCCATGATCTTTGGATGAGACTTGGAGAACATGGCGCCAAAACCCTCGCCTTTGCGAGGCACGCTGATCTGCATGTTTTCCACGCAGGTCATCTTGGCGTAAACTCGCGTTTGCTGGAAGGTTCTCAGCATCCCCATCCGCGCGATCTCAGTCACCCGCAGGCCAGAGATTTCGCGGCCTTCAAAGCGGATGGAGCCCTGGTCGATGGGGTGGTAGCCAACAATGGAGTTGAACAGTGTGGTTTTGCCCGATCCATTGGGGCCGATAAGGCCAACGATGCTACCCTCAGGCACAGAGAGACTGATGTTGTCATTGGCAACGACACCACCGAACCTTTTGGTGACACCTTCCACCAGCAGCTGCTGTCCCGTCATGGGCCACCTCCCTCGGCAGAACTGGAAAGGGTACTTTCCTCTACTCGATGACCAAAGCGTTCCGGCCAGCGCTCACGCATCCAGCCCATGATTCCTTGGGGAAAAAAGACCACGATACCAACGATAAGGGCGCCCATTGCCACGCGCTGCCAGCCAAAAAGGTATGTCCAGAATACCTCCTGGGTTATATAAAAAATCACCGCCCCGACTACCGGGCCCCAAAGGGTTCCCTTGCCGCCGAGGATTGCCATCAAGATCATCCAGACGCCAAAAGTTGCGCCGGCAAAAGCCACCTCCGTAGGGTCGATGAATCCGACCAGATGGCCGGCAGCGCCACCTGCAACGGCAAGGAACAAGGCGGAAATGCACCAGGCCGTCATTTTATACCTGGTGGTGCGGATGCCCATGGCTTCGGCCTTGTCCTCATCGTCTCGGATGGCGTTGATGGCAAGGCCGAAGCGACCGGCATAGAGCCATTTCAAGGTCAGGAACAGAATCACGGTCAGGATGAAAAAAATGTAATAGAAGAAGGCCCCGCGCTCACCCAATCTTTCGGGGAACACCGGCGCCACCATCCCCGAGCCAGCACCGATGTAATCCCAGCCGCTGGCGATTTCGCCGGCGGCAACCCCGAGACCAAGGGTGCAAATGCCGAAATATTGACCGCGCATCCCCATGGCCAGGATACAGAGACCAAGGACCGCCCCAATGATGACGGCAACAATGGCGCTTGCACCCATGCCCAGAAAGAGTCCGCTCAAATATTCACCGGGCTGTAAAGTATCCACTGCACCCGCCACATGAACGTATTCTTTGATGTCAAAATGGAGATTCCGTTGAATCACCGCTGTCACGTACATACCGATGCCGAAAAAGACGATATTGCCAAAGGACGTATATCCCATCTGCCCGCCGACCAAATCCCAGGTAAGGGCAAACAGTACCATTATCCACAGGAAGGCCAACTGGGTCTGGTAGGCGGGTAGCACCCAGGGCGCGGCCAGGGAAGCGATGAGGATGGCACCGTAAATAGTGGCATTTCGTTCGGCGCTGTTCAATAGAGATACCTTCGTTTAAGTCTGAGGGCAAAGTTACGCCAGACCAGGATGACGACGAGTAATGAAAAGATAAAGGCGGCCTGAAACTCGGCGCCCAGAATAAAACCGGCAAAATTCTCGGCAGCACCGAGCCCCAGACCTGCTAGCACTACCCCGGCCACATTGCCGATGCCGGCAACGATGACGATCATAAATGAACGGATGGTGTAAGCGAGCCCCATAAAGGGTTGAATCACCCAGGTCATAAGCACCAAAGCACCGCAGGCGCCGCAGATGGCTGCGTTCAATGCAAAGGTGGTGCAATATACCTTGTCCGTATCGATACCCATAATGCGGGCCGCACGGGCGTTCTGGGCGGTAGCACGGATGGTCTGACCGAGTCGGGTCTTTTTCATGAAGACCGCAAGGCAGATCCCCAGTACCAAGGCGGTGGCAAAGCTGACGACCTTGATTTGCAGCACAGTCACGTTGCCGTCAAAGAGGAACCAGGTGGAGAGGCCGGAGTCGACGGTCTGAACATCGGCAGTGAACACCTGGTTCATGAGCTGCTGCATGAGTATGCTGATGCCGAAGGTGGCCAGAATGGAAATGAAGAGGTCCTCCTCCACGATTCTGAAGATGACAAGACGGTGCAACAACCAGCCGACAATGTACAGAGACACCGTCGACATAGGTACGCTGAAGAAGGGGTGGACTCCTGCTCTGCTGAAGGCGAAGGCCATATATCCCCCCAAGATGACAAACTCCCCCTGGGCGAAGTTTATGATTTTCATAACACCCCACACCAGTGCCATACCATAGGCTGCCAGGGCAAAGATGGCGCCGATGAGAAGACCGTCAATGAGCAGCTGCAAGGAGAATATCGGTGCAGAGAATAATATTTGCAGATTATCCATGCCGAATAATAGCGCCCGCCCTAGGGTCATCATTAGGGCGGGCGGTTGCTTTATGGGTTTATCGGTCCCTCCACAGAGGTCTCGGGTAGATCACCTGGCCTGCGGCAAATTTGCTGGGAGCCACTGGAATGTACACGCCCTTCTGAACCTGGCGCAGCACCATGGGTTTGGCGATGTTCTTGCCGGTGTCGTCGAAGTCAACCCAGCCGTAGAAGGTCTCAAGCTTGGTTGCCGCTATGGCATCGCGCACCTTCTCGGTGTCGAAGCTGCCGGCTCGTTGCAGGGCATCCACATAAACCAGAACGGATGCAGTCGACTCAGCGGCTTGGTAAGGCGGTACGTAGCCGTATTCTGCCTCGAATCTCTTAGCATAGTCTCCGGCAAAGCCGAACCAGTCATCTTTGTAAGTCATTGTAGGTGCCCATTGGGTCGCGCACAAGGTGTAGTTGGCATCGCCACCAAATTTGCCGACCACGTCCGCGGCCTCGCAATGGGTAAGGGCAAGCATCGGTACGTCCACCTTCATCTGGGCCGTCTGTCGCACAGCAAGCGCCGCACCCTTGGAGTGCCCTGATACGATGAGGGCATCGGGCCTCAAGGCCTTGACCTTGGTCAGAGTGGCGGTCATGTCGGTCAGCTCTTTGGGCAATTTGTCGTCAATTATGACCTTCATGCCATACCTCTTGGCATCCTCAATAACACCGGCGCGGATGTCCATGGAGAACGGGTCGTTTTCCACCGCAATGGCCACTTTAGCAGTGCTTGGATCTCTGCCCTGCTTCTTGAACTCTTCCGCGAGCAAGTTGATGGATTCTGCCAAGTACTGTTCTGAAGTTGTAAGCACGGCGAAGAGGTACCGGTAACCTTTGTTAAAAAGGGCGCGAGAAGCACCGTTACCTTCAACCATAGGGATCTTGTATTTTTCCGTTATCGGTGCCATGCCTTTGGTCGGACCCGAACCGTAGGGCCCCAGGATGAATTTGATCCCATCCTGTTTGATCAGACGGTCGGCCAACTGTCCGGCCCGGGCCGGGGTTGACTCGTCGTCATAGTATTTGATCTCGACTTTATAAGTCTTGTCGCCCACCTTGACGCCGCCCATCTCGTTGAGGCGCTTTACGGCAAGATCATAACCGTTCTTGGTATGCTTGCCGTTGGTTGAGTATTTCCCGGTGAAAGAAACCGCTGCGCCAAAAATAATGGTGTCGCCCTCAACCTTGGCGACGGCCGTAGTCGCAACAACGAGGCCAACGGCGGCCACAGCCACCACTAGTGCGATTAGAATCTTTCCTTTGCTCAACATAAGCTTGCCCTCCTCGAGTACAAATGTTCTGGGTCAGTAACAAGTTCCAAGGTGCTTGCTAATTGCCTGATACCAAATTGCTCTCTTTTAATTTGCTTAATTCATCCGAGCGTTTTGGAGTCAGACACACTCACCTTACTAAAAACATCCAATATATTGATTTCAAAGGATAAAATATAATTACTTTTGGAGGCAACAGGAGTAAGAGAGATTAATTGCCTGCAACCGTTCACCTTTCGATGAATTAGTACCACATTGTGGCAATTAATCAAATAGTAAGTTCAACAGGTCCAGCTGAGAATGAGGGAGAGTCTGATAACTGATGAGTACTCGCTCCAGATAAGGAAGAATAATAGGATGAAAGGTCCTTGGGTGTCAAGCAGGCATGATCGTGTATGAGATTCCCCTACCTAACAGTAAGGATGCTCTTTGCCAAGCCTTTCCTGAGCGAGCGAAGCGAGTCGAATGGATCCGACTGCAGTGCATGGTCAGATTGCAGGTCTTTCCATCTCGAAGCAATCCCTGATGGTTGAATACATATTGCCCCCTAACCGTCCAATAGCATCCAAGGACTCACTTTCTACTTCACCATTTCTAACAATGTCTGGATGAAGATGAATGTTGCAAACTTTGCCCAAGATCAGGTTTCCGGCCATTGGCTCAGAGCCCAAAGGAATGATCTGTTGAAGTTTGCACTCAAAATTGACCAGTGAGTCTGCAACACACGGAGGCTTGACAAATGCAGATTGCCTCGGAGTAACTCCAGCCACATCAAACTCATTAACCTTGGAAGGATATGGTCCACTTGTACGATTCATTGCCTGTGCCAAACCGTAGCTCACAATGTTCACGACAAACTCACCAGTCTGGTTGATGTTTGCCAGAGTGTCTTTCTCTATTGAATTTTCTTTCAAAAGTGGAGAGAAGCACAGGATCGGCGGGTTAACACTTGCAACCGTGAAGAAGGAGAAGGGAGCAAGATTTAGGTTACCCGAAAGATCAACGGTTGAGACCCAAGCAATTGGCCGAGGTAATACTGTGCCAATAAGAATCTTATATATATCCTGGCTTGATCTGCTTTCGGGACTTATTTCCATCTTTTCATATCCTCCTGAAATATAACGGCCAAGCCCAGGCGTCCCAACCGACTCGACCTGAGCTCGTCGACAGGTCTTATCTAAGGGTCGGCTGTAGCGAATGGTTGACTGCTATCCCACCTTCCAATTTGCCCGCTCTCTGCTGCTAATTCAGTCTACTTTCCCCGGGCGTCCGGAGGTGGACTCTATTATTTTTTTCGCTTCAACCAGAAATCAAAGGACCGTCCAGGAACAAATATGTCGAGGCCGATCGAGGGGACATCGAGCAGGTTCTTCACCACATGCGATTCATTGCCCGGAATATAGGCAGCATCGCCCTCGCCAAGCACTTGCTCTCCGCTCTCATCAGTAATGATTGCTAGTTTGCCTTTGAGAACGACCAGTACCTGCGCGTTCGGATGATCGTGCATCGGCGAAGCATGATGTGGCGGCTTGATGAAGTGCTCAATGGAAATGTCTTTTTCGTTGCAGAGACTCACACGTTTCCAGTCCTTTTCGGGCTCGTAACTCTCTGCGCTGCTGAAACGGACAACCTTCATGGATCACCCTCCTGTGTATCTAGTCATTATTTTCTTAGAAGAAGACAGGTACTTATTCGATAACACACAATATTGAAAAGGAAAAATATTGAAACCGAGATCCGTGCTGATCACACCCAATGATACCTGTGGAAGTTTCTGCAAAGTATACTTCAATCTTGTTTCTTGGTATAGTCGTCAACATTATTATGCAACTGAACCCTAATTCTTTTTTTAGTTCTCACAGCAAATTCCCAGGCAGGCATTTCCGCCCCTCGTAAAATTATGTCGGCTTTAACGCGACTGAATGGAGTTTTGATGAAAGCAGGAACCGCCAAGCTGCCTCTGGAGGGTATCAAGGTACTCGATCTTTCCCGTGTCCTAGCTGGCCCGTATTGTACCATGATGCTCGGAGACCTCGGGGCCGAAGTGATCAAAGTGGAACTCCCCCATGGAGGTGACGACACAAGGCACTGGGGACCGCCTTTTGTTGCAGGGGAGAGCGCCTATTATTTGTGTGTAAACCGCAACAAGAAGAGTATAACCGCAAACATGAAAACCCCCGAGGGTCTGCAGATCATAAAATCTCTGGCAAAGAAGAGTGATATCCTGATAGAGAATTTTAAGGTCGGCACCCTGGATAATATAGGGCTGGGATACAGAGAACTCAGCCAAGAGAACCCTGGTCTGATTTACTGTTCTATTACGGGATTTGGTCAAAATGGACCGTACAAAGACAAACCGGGCTATGATTTCATGATCCAGGGAATGGGCGGGGTGATGAGCTTTACTGGTGAGCCAGACGGCCCACCGATGAAGGTTGGAGTGGCGATAGTGGACATTACCGCCGGACTGTTTGCCTCTAGTGCGATTCTGGCTGCTCTGCGCCACCGAGAAAAGTCCGGGGAAGGGCAATACATTGACATTTCTCTACTCGACTCTGTGATGGCCTGGCTGGCCAATGTCGGAAGCAACTACTTGGTATCAGGGAAGAATCCCGTGCGGTATGGTAATGCTCATCCAAATATTGTGCCGTACGAGCCCTTCAAAACAAAGACATCCTACGTTGCGCTGGCTGTTGGTAACGATCAGCAGTGGCGGGTCTTCTGTGAGTTGGCAGGTCTAGAAGGACTGGCCCAGGATCCTAAGTTTGCCACAAATGCGGCGAGGGTT
>CP070689.1:2692039-2697242 GCA_020353155.1 Deltaproteobacteria bacterium
AGAGCTTAGAGTTATGAGACGGCGAGCATGGGTTCGGCTGGCTCTCCTCATTGCAGCAGCTACTATGGGATTGCTTTCTTCGATAGAGTTGCCCAGAGCGAGGATAACCTCCGCCTTTTCAATTTCGCTCAACGAATTGGTCATGGCTGACTTGCCAATAGCCTGAGAAAGGGTAGACAAAGTAGCCCGATGAGACTGACCTCCGGGGTAATCCAGGTTGTTACACTCCAACTGTTTACGAAAAATCTTTTGCAGGAGATAATTGGCCTCATTGGTTGCTCTCGGGGAGCCGATGGCAGCCAGACCGCTGGGACCGTTCGCCTCCTTTATTCGTTTGAACTCAGAGGCCACTCGCTCGAGGGCCTCTTCCCAGCTGACCTCAACTAATTTACCGTCTTTCTTTACCAGCGGGGTCCGGAGCCGTTTGCCCTCGGAGAGATAATCAAAGCTATCAAAGCGGCCCTGGCGGCAGGTGTACCCATAATTGGGTGGGGCGGTATTTCGGGTGGTTACAGTGAAGAGCTTGTCGCCCTTAACGTTTAGCAAAAGGTTGCAGCCACAGCCGCAATGAGGACAAATAGTCTCCTTTTGCTCGTAGTGAAATGGGCCGGGTTTGCCGCTGATACGCTCCTCCAGTGCTCCCGTAGGACACAAATCAACACAGAGACCACAAAATACGCAATTGGAGTTTAAACTGGGGGTATCCTCGAAGTCGATGGCATCTGAACATTGGAAGAAAGTACAGGCCTCATGGCACTGTTTGCAGCGTATACACTTGTTGGGGTCCAAGGCGATGAACTGATGGGTGTCAAGATGTGAGACGTTGTCGAAGGATATTTGGGGCTTGACCCTAGTAGTGGTTTCCACGCCGAAATCGAAGGCGAATTTGCGCAGTCTGCAGTCAAAGGCATCCATGCAACCACAGGAGAGACAGCGCTCCGCTTCCCTGTGTGCACCCTCCTGGGAAAGACCCAACTCTATCTGTTCGTAGTTCTTGATCCGTACACTCGGCTCCAGTTCAGGCATGAGCTCGCGAGCAGCTGAACTAACCCTGGTGGTAAACTGCTCTTTCTCGATAGTCTCAAGATCACCCTTTAAGATATTGAAGGGCTTGGACGGACCGTGCACTTCTTTCTCACGCAAATAGAGATGTATGGCCATTGCCGCCTTGCGGCCATCAGCCAAGGCTCCAACCACAGTCTCAGGACCGCGATAGACATCGCCACCGGTGAATACGCCCTCTAAGCCGGTGTACAAGCTGTCCGGATCGGCGCCGAAGGTGTTCCAACGGGTGGTGGGAATTCCCTCGACCCCTCTGTCGGAGTCCACCGGAGAAAGGTTAGGGAACTGCCCGATGGCTGCAATCACCATGTCCACTGGAATCAGGGTCTCCGAGCCTTCCATGGGCACGGGGCGACGTCTGCCGCTGGCGTCCGGCTCGCCGAGCTCCATCTTCACGTATTCCAGCTTATCAACCTTGCCGTTAGCACCAAAGAGTCGAACCGGAGCAGCCAGAAAATGGAACTGGACTCCCTCTTCTTCAGCCCCATGAATTTCTTCGGGACTGGCGGGCATCTCATCACGGGAGCGCCTGTAAATTATGGTCACAGTTTCAGCGCCCATGCGCACACTGTTGCGGGCTGCGTCGATGGCAACATTACCACCGCCGATTATGGCAATGTTCTGGCCTATTTCAATCTCCTTGCCTAGAGCAAGATCAACAAGAAAGTCCACGCCGGACCAAACCCCTTGGAGGTCCTCTCCCACAATGCCGAGTTTTCGTGTATCCCAGGCGCCGATGGCAAGAATAAAGGCGTCGTATTCCTCTTGTCTAAGGGATTCTATGGTGAAGTCTTCTCCCCATTTCACTCCCAATTTGACCTCGATGTTGCCCAGGTCGAGAATGCCGTCAATTTCCCAGTCGAGGATTTTTTTGGGTAAACGATATTCAGGAATGCCGTAGCGAAGCATGCCGCCGAGATGAGGCATGGCGTCAAAGATGGTACTGGCGTGCCCCAATCTCCGGAGATAGTAGGCTGCCGAAAGGCCTGCAGGTCCACCGCCTATGATTGCCACTTTACGGCCGGAGAGTTCTGCCAGAGGCGGCGGGTTACGTTTACCTGAGTGCATCTCATAGTCGGCGACAAACCGCTTTAGATGGTTGATATTGATTGGTTCTTCCACCAGGTTACGATTGCATTTGTATTCACAGAAGTGAGGGCAGACCCGTCCTATGGTAAGGGGCATGGGGAGACGCTCTCGAATAAGCTTTAAGGCCTCTATGTACTGTCCCTGGGAAATGAGGCCAATGTAGCCCTGAATATCTATTCCGGCCGGACAGGTGAGCTGACAAGGGGCCACACAGTCACCGTAGTGTTCCTTGAGGAGAAGTTCGAGCATGAGCTTGCGAATTTGATGAATTTCATCAGAATCGGTAGTAATCACCATGCCTTCCTGGATTTCGGTGCTGCAGGAGGCCTGAAAATGTTCCTCTCCCTCCACTCGAACAACGCAGAGTCGACAACTCTCAATAGGTCTCAAGACCTCATTGAAGCAAAGTGTTGGAATATGGATGTCGTTTTGCCTGGCCACCTGCAAAATAGTGTTGCCTGCTTCGGCCTCAAATTCCTTCCCGTTGATGGTTAGTCGAATCTTCTCCTTCATGAAATCCCTCTTTTAAATGGTTCCGGTCGAAAGACAATCTTTGCACCTGTGGCGAACCATTGCCACTAAAGTTTCTGCGATATTTCCATTCGGTTGTTGCTGGCCAGGTTGGCCACAGGAAGGGAAAACAGAACTGTTCATATAACACACATTTTTCAACCAGTCATTAACTTCGTGAATTTTAGGACTTACTGCAAGGAAAAATGTATTAATCCCTAACCCGCCGGGATTAAGTCTTCACATCAGGGCTCTACCGGATAAAATAGATGGCAAAGGCGAAGACGATGGCTACTTCAATGGCAAATATCAAGGAGAAAAGAATGTATTTGGAGACAGGAAAGTCTTCAAAGATTTTGTTCGCCTTCTGCAAAAAACTGGCGCCTACTGGAGAGGCGTACATCCTGAAAGGATCATCCGATCTAGTCCTTTGATCAGCTGCGTGAGCGGCCATCTTAATGCTCCTTGTCCACCGATATGTTAAAGCTGAAACCGCTGGTCATTATAAGCAGGTCGGGTTTACAGTCAAGCAAAACCTGACAATCAGGGAAAGACCTGATTTTATTCACTTTGTGAATTATATCCCTTACTCCAGCAGCGGAGTATAACCTTTTTCAAGCTCTTGTACAAGGGGAAACTCAGTCGATTTCGGATCTCGGATTGCGGATTTAGGATTTATGATAATAAAATGCAGATTAGAAATTAGAATTCCGCAGTCCCCATTCCCAAACCGGGGACCCGCCCGAAGGGTGGGAGTGCGAAGGACTAATCCACAATCTTAAATCTTAAATGTAATTGCCCCAGCGGGAGGGTAAATCGCCGAATAAGGAAGCGAGGAGGTTTATAAATTGGCAGCAGTGAAAGAAATAAAGCAAATCGCCCAGCACATCAGAAAATTTGTCTTTTGTCCTTGACGCTCTTAGGGATTTCTGTTAAAACTCACGTCGTTTGTGCCAAATAGCACCAAGTAACCTAATCCCGCCTCGCATGCCGTTCAATGAACAATATGGGTAACGCTTGAGGCTGTTCCCCCGCGGGTGGCCCTGACAAACGAGAGTAAGGTATGACAGCTCAGGTCTTGCACGACTTTCTCTACGTGGGAGTTTTTTTACTGGTAGGTATTATCTTCGCGATAACGCCCATCATCATCTCCTGGTTGATTGGCGGCAGAAGCGTCGGGGTCAAGCGGGCTGAGACCTACGAGAGCGGCATGCCCACCATTGGCAGTGCTTGGATACAATTCAGTGTTGCTTATTATATCTATGCCCTCATCTTTCTTGCCTTCGATGTGGACGTTCTCTACCTCTTTCCAGTGGCCTTGGCCTACGACAAGGGATATGTAATTCGCGATTTCATTGAGATTGTTATCTTCATTGGTATTCTGTCCTTGGCCATTGTCTATGCCTGGCGCAAAGGAGTTTTCACTTGGCAGAAAAGGAGTTAGCCCCGGGCCCCCGGGTGCAATTTGCCTTAGTAGAAGAGGTGCTCAACCTGTGTAGGGCCAATTCCCTTTGGCCGATGACTTTCGGTCTAGCCTGCTGCGCTATCGAAATGATGGCAGCCGGAGCCAGTCGCTTCGACCTAGACCGTTTTGGAGCAGGGGTCTTTCGCCCCTCACCCCGGCAGTCGGACTTAATGATCGTAGCGGGTACCATTGCCAAAAAGATGGCCCCCACTATAGTTACCCTTTGGGAGCAGATGCCCGCGCCTAAATGGTGTATTGCCATGGGCAACTGCGCCATTTCAGGAGGTCCGTTCGAATACGATGGTCAGTATGCCATTGTTCCAGGTGCGGATCTCATTGTTCCGGTGGATGTTTATGTGCCCGGCTGTCCACCTCGACCCGAGGGTTTAATTCAAGGCTTCCTGGCCTTAGAGGATTTAATAACCAAAGGCGAAAAACGTAATGTCCTTAGAAGATTTAAAAGAAGAATTGTCAAAGGTCGTTGATCCGAGGAACATTCGGTCACGAGATTACGAGAGAGACGGCTTTTCGGTGGAGATCGAAGCCAAGGCCAAGGAGGTGGTAGCTTTGGCCCAGGCAGCCCGCGAGGCCGATTGCTTTCTGGAATCCATCACCGCGGCGGACTTCACCGAGGGGGTCCAAATTCTCTATCAGTTCAACTCCTTTTCCAGTGTGGCTAGAACCCTGGTAAGAGTCCAACTGGCACGAAATGAATCGGTTCCCACCATCAGCACCATTTATGATGCGGCTATGTGGTACGAGCGGGAAGTATTCGATCTTTATGGCATTCAGTTCGACAACCACCCGGATCTGCGCCGCATTTTACTGCCGGAGGATGCTGACTTTCATCCACTATTGAAAGACTTCGGCAAAGTCCACGCCTTTAGAAGCACGGAAGAGATCTATGGCGAATGAATTCCTTGAGCCCATAACCGAACAGACCTTTTATCTAAATATGGGGCCGCAGCATCCCAGTACTCATGGGGTCTTGAGGCTCTTCCTGAAATTGGATGGCGAGTACATCGTTGAGGCGGATCCTATCATCGGCTACGGCCACCGCGGCCATGAGAAGATGGC
>CP070689.1:2697342-2722443 GCA_020353155.1 Deltaproteobacteria bacterium
GGGCTGGCGGCAGAATTCCACCAGGAAGCGAAATATCCCATAACCGCCAAGAAAAAAGCAGACCATAGTGCCGGCCTTAAAGACTCGGTCTTTTAAGAGCCAAAGAATGATAAATAAAACTACTCCCTCTAAGGCAGCCTCGTAGAGCTGCGAGGGATGCCTAGGTTCTGGACCACCTGTGGGAAAAACCATGGCCCAGGGCAAGTTGCTGGGGCGGCCAAAGAGTTCGCCGTTGATGAAGTTTCCTAGGCGTCCCAGAGCAAGGGCAATTGGCACAGTGACAATTACTACGTCCGCCGCCTCCCAAAGGGGAAGCTTGCGCCGCCGGCAGAACAAGATGCCCAAAATTAAAGCGCCAATAAGCCCACCATGGAAAGACATGCCACCGTGCCAGATTGCGATTATCTCGAGAGGATGCTTCAGGTAGTAGGCGTAGTTTGAGAATTGGTAGAAAAGGACGTAACCTAAACGGGCTCCCACAATAAGACCGATGGCCAGAGAAAAAATTAAGTCCTGGAGTTGAGCTCCTATCAAGCCAAGATCGCGGGCTTTTTGTTGCCTGCCTATGAGGAAGTAACAGGAGACAAACCCCAAAACGTACATTAGCCCATACCAACGAAGTTTTATCGGGCCGATCTCGATAATGTTGGGGTTTATTTTGGGAAAGGGCAACATAGTGCAGCCGTCAAATGACCAAAGGTTGTAATTTTTAAATTGCTTTTAGCCCAAGTAGCAGTATCACAGGAGTATTAAATCGGTCAACGGTTCTGACAGAGTCCAATAGTCAGTTGCATAAGATAGTATGGCGCTGAATTATGGGTTATGGGTCATAGGTAATGGGTGATGGGGTATCTCTCACCTATAACCTATTACCCATGACCTATTACCTACTCTGATGTCATTTAGGATTCGGGGAAATACGAAAGTCCATCCAGCCCTAGGTCTAGCAGTTGTACCCTTACTTCTTCCCCCTCTTGCAACCTATCTCTCCCTGGTTCTACTTTAATCAGACCATTGGACGCCAGCATCTCTGCCATTATCCCTTGCTTTTTCGAACGCAGGGCTTGAACCTCCGGGCCCCTTGGTCCGAAAGTGAGACGGGAGAAGAGGAAGGATAAAGTGCTTCCCTTTAGCTGAACTGAATGAGTCAATGTGGCAGTAATCTCGGGTAAGAAAACTTGCGACAAGCCTATCATTCGGAGTAAGACCGGACGCACCAGTTGCTCGAAGGCAACATAAGTTGCAACCGGCCTTCCAGGAAGGCCAAATACCAGGGTTTGATCAAATTTGGCGAATATAACTTGCTTCCCCGGTGACATGGCAACCCCATGAAAAAACAATTCTCCATCCAGGGTTGAAATTGCGGCAGACACCAAGTCTTTCTCTCCTCTGCCCGTTCCTCCTGTGGTTACCACCACATCCGCCTGAGCCTCCCTGCGGATAGACTCAGATAAGGTTTGCAGATCATCTCCTGCAATTTCCATGGATCTAATCATTCCACCGCAGCGTTTTACTAGCTGTGACACAGTGTGTAGGTTACTGGCGAATACTTCTCCTTCATGGAGTCTGTCGCCGACTTCCTTCAATTCGCTGCCGGTGGCTAGTACGGAAACCACAGGTTGTCTTATTGCTTCAAATTTACTGTATCCTTGGGTTGCCAGTGCCGTCAGTTCTGAGGCTCGGAGGACTTTACCTTTTGAGATGAGTTGCTGTCCCCGGCGAATTTCGGCCCCGGCAGGCAACAGATAGGCTCCCGGCCTCACTGGAGCCATCACCCGAACTCTTCCGGAATCACTTATTGTCATCTCCTCGGGCACTACTGCGTCTGCCCCCTCAGGCAAAGTGGCTCCAGTCAAGACCCGCAATGTCTCTCCACCTTTCAACCTGCGCTCGCACCGTTGGCCGGCGCCAACTAGACCCACCACTTTCAGGAACAGATCTTTCTCTGGAGAAGCAGATTCCACATCCGCACTCCGAACTGCATAACCGTCCATGGCTGCTTGGGCGGTGGAGGGCTCATCTATTGAGGCTCTAATCCCTTGGGCCAGCACCCTACCTCCCCCGTTTTCAAGAGGGACCAACTCGGTTGTCAGAGATCGTGCCTGACCGAGAACAATTTGCTGAGCCTCTTGCAGCGATACTAGCTGGTTAACATTTACTGCCATATTAAGTCTTTTTCAGTTTTTTGCTTTAATCTTTGGTGCTGCCAGCTGTCCAGTAAATACCTGGCTTTCCCCTTTCACCCTAACCACCGGCCTCTAAATCAGGGCCGTCCCCGAACTCCTCTAGCAGTTTTCTGGCTCTATCCATATCAGCGGGAGTGTTAATGTTAAAGAAAGACATGCCATGAGGGTCAAGCTTTCCAAGCTCCTCCTGGCTTAAACGACATACCTTAACTGCCGGGAAAAAGCTAATGACCTGGAACTTTCCCTGATCCAGCATCCTCTTGATGTGTGGCAGACAGCGAGCTGAATAAATGGCGTGAAGGGGCTCCAATCCTTCCTTTTTTTCGGGAACGACCACATCGTTGTTACTGGAAAGTTGCACCATGTGCCTGACCACAGCTGGCTGCAAGAAGGGCATGTCGCAGGCGGTGACGAAAACACTCTTGCTTTGGGCGAAAAGAAGCCCAGTGTAAATACCTCCCAGGGGACCCAGACCAGGAATTATATCTCGGAGTATGGTTACCTCCAGATGCAGATAATCCCCAGGTTCATTGGTAATAACCAATACCTCCGGAAACAGAGCCTGTACTTTACGCACCTGCCGGTCAATCAGCCGCTCACCCTGAAAAACCTCCAGCGCTTTATTCTGGCCATAGCGGCTGCTTTTGCCTCCTACCAAGACTGCACCAACTATTTCAGTCACTCCATCCTCAGTTCGCATCTATAACCTATTACCCCTGACCTCTTACCTTTCGCGAAGCTATTTGCTCTGCGTCTATTGTCTTTTTCAAACCGTTGCGAAAATAATTAAGATCGCTGATGACCATTATTCTTTTTTCAGCCGGATGGATATGTCAATTTGGCTGGGATTTTCGAAACCCCTTAGCGTAGCAATCATGCCCATAATGCCGCCCATGACAAATTCTTGTACAAAAGACTTCATGGGTAACTTTTTGCCATCCAGCCTCAGAACCACTCTGGGTGTTTTTTTCTTTTTCAAAAAACGGTTTTCAATGAAATCAGCTATTCCCGACATATCTTCCAAGTCAAAGTGGGGGACATCCAGCGGCACTGAAAAATCACTGACCACTGCAAGTAGACGCTCTTCTTTGCTGCAGAGAGGCTCTGATTGCAACTCTTTTCGACAGATCTCTATCTTAGCTTTGTTGCCGCCTTTATAGCCCTCGGTTAGCACCAAGTCTACCTCCGAAAAATAAGCAGCAATGATTGTATCTATGTCTAGCTCCGTCTCAGTAGTTTTGGTCAGGGCAAAACGTGAAGGAGAGCTAATGGCAACCGTCTGAGCCCCGGCTTCACGGTGTCTCCAGGTGTCCTTACCTTCATGGTCAATTTCAAAATGGTCATGGGCATCATGCTTAAGAGTACCAACGCGGTAACCACGGCCTTTTATTTCAGGTATCAATTTCTCCAAAAGGGTGGTTTTTCCCACCTTGGACTTCCCGACAATGGACAGCACTGCAGGCATATACTGTTCCCTCCATTTGATTTGGGGGCAAAAGCCGCTCCTACTCACTATGATTTCGGATTTGTCCTTAGGACTCCCACCCTTCGGGCGGATTCCCGATTTCGGATTTTCATATGTTGGCCGTCTCGACCGCCCCAAATCCACAATCCGCAATCCGAAATCCGCATTCCAAAATCTAAACTCTTCCTTCCTAACGGCAATCTCATCTACAGCGGAACTCTAATACTTCAGATACAGCCTTGAGAAAGGTATGCATTTCCTCTTCAGTATTGTAAGGGCCCACACTGACCCGCACAGCACCGTGGGGGAAAGTGCCTATGGTTCTGTGTGCCTCTGGAGCACAGTGGAGTCCAGAACGTACGGCAATTGAATAAACTTTGTCCAGTATGTGGGCAACTTCTGCACAATCCAACTCTTGAACATTGAAGGCAAGGGTGCCAGTACAAAAGCGCCGATCCTCGGGCCCGTAAAGGATAATTCCGGGAAACTGACTTAAGCCGTCCAGAAGAATCTCAACCAGTCTCCGCTCATTGGTAGCGATGGCTTCAAAGCCCAAATGTTGAACCTCGGCTATGCCCTCGGCCAGACCAGCGAGGCCGGGAGCATTGCAGGTGCCGCTCTCAAACCTCTCGGGCCAAGTTTCAGGCTGCTTGATAGATTCAGAGTGGGTGCCAGTACCCCCTTCCCACAATGGTTCCAACTCAAGACCCGGTCTTACATAGAGAAAGCCCGTACCCATAGGCCCCAGCAAACCCTTGTGACCGGGGCCTGCAAGCAAGTCAACAAATAGTATCTCGGGATCAATTGAGATCTTACCCATGGTTTGGGCCGCGTCAAGCAGCAGGAGGATACCTCGCTCTCGGGCTACTTTCCCCACCTCGCCCACAGGCATCAGATTACCAGTAACATTTGAGGCATGAACCAAGGCAATCAGTCGAGTCTGGGGCTGGATGAGGGGCGGAATGTCTGCCGGATCCAGTTCCCCGCTGCTGCTACAGGGAATGAGGCTGTGGGTTACACCTAGCTTTACCAATCCATTTAGTGGCCTCAAAACCGAGTTGTGCTCCATGCTGGTGGTAAGCACGTGATCACCCGATTTGAGCGAACCTTTGATGGCCAAGTTCAAGGCGACAGTTGTACTGGGGGTAAATATGATGCGGCTGGGGTCCACATTGCCAAGCAAACTGGCGAGTAATCGGCGAGTGCGATCAACTAAACCACTGGCCTCTCGAGCTGAAGCATGGGCGGCCCGTCCGGGGTTACCCCCGATTTCTTTTAGGTATCGCGTAACTGCATCTATTACACGCTTTGGCTTGGGAAAGGATGTGGCTGCGTTGTCAAGATAGATCATAGGTCAGCAGATCAGGTTTTCTCCTCCAGTATAGGCAAGAATGCTGCCACCGCGCACATAGCCGATGAGGGTCATGTTCAGGTTCTGAGCGAGGTCAAGGGAAAGACTAGTGGCTGCCGAGCGGGAAATCAGCGTGGGGATTTTCATCTTAGCAGCTTTTATTAAAATTTCGGAGGTAATGCGCCCCGTGGTTATGAGAATCTTATCACTGGTGTCAACTTCATTGAGAAAACATTCTCCTAATATCATGTCTACGGCATTGTGACGTCCAATGTCGGCGCGAAAGAGCAAAATCTTTTCTGTAGTTGCAAGGCCGCAGTTATGAACTCCTCGAGAGAGGCGATAAAGTTCTGACTTTTTGTTAAGCTCAGCCATGAGCTTACGCACCTGGTCGACTTTTATAGTGAGCCGGCTTTTAAATGGCTGGCTTTGCAGCGAGTCAAGGACATTGTAAAAGATGGTACCTTTGCCGCAACCTGAGGTAAGAGTTCGCTTGCCGAAAAGGTGCTCAGCCATTTCTGTAGACTCGGTTGTATAGATTCGAACTGTTTGGCCATTCGGGTCCGTCTCCACTCTTAGGAGATTGCTTCGATGTTGCAACAGACCCTCTGACTTGAGAAAACCAACCGCCAAGCTTTCTATATGAGATCCTGTGCAAAGAAGGGTGATAATCTCCCGGTCATTGAGAAATATGGTGAGGGGGATTTCACGCACCACAGAAACCCGGGTGTGACGGCAGCGGTCCCTCGTAATGCGCAAAACCTCAACCTCTTTTGCGAGGCTACTGGAATCTACTGACAACATTTTCTCCCGGGGAGCCCAAATACAACATTTGGCTGCCCATCAAAGGAACTTCACAGAAGAAAACTGGTACCTTAGGACAAAATTAGCATAACTAAAGAGCAACTCTTTGTCAAAAGAATCCTCTCGACAAGAGAGCAAGTTTTGCTATTATAATGAAAGATATAGGCTACTGAGATTCGCCCGGACGGAAACTTTCCCAGTGAAAATCACCAACTGTTTTGTTCATCATCTAAATCATGCTCGCGCTCATCTAGACAACAGTCCATAGATTAATTTTTTGTAAGGTGAGGTAAGTTGCAATGCTCAAGGGAAGTGTCCTTGAAGCTGCCTTCTACCGTTTTTTGGTCAGATACCTTGTTCCTTGCTGCGTGTTTCTCCACCTGAAGGCAGACCATTTGAGTTTTTTTAGCCTCCTTTGCGGGTTGGCTGCAGGCATTTCTTTTGTCTTCAGTCCCTTCTGGGGCGGGTTGCTAACTTTGCTCACTGGCCTACTGGATACCCTAGATGGAGCCCTAGCCCGTGAGTTAGACCAGGTTAAAAAGAAGGGTGCCTTTCTGGATTCGGTCCTTGATCGTTATGCCGAGTTTTTTATTCTCCTGGGTATTTGGGCATACTTCCTGCGAAAAGGTAGTGCCACACCCCTTATAACAATTACTATTTTCCTCGTCCTCTTTGGCTCGCTTATGGTGAGTTACACTAAGGCCAGAGCTGAAGGTCTAATGGTCTCTTGCCTGGTAGGGCTTTTTCAACGAGGGGAAAGAATCATTGCCATTGGCGTGGCCGGGATGGTTAATTCCTTGATAAACTTCACTGCCCAAACCAACGAGGCAGCATTAATCGGGCAGGATGCAGTACTGATCGTGGCCGTCATCTTTCTCGCCGTGGGAACCAATCTCACAGCGCTCTGGCGCTTATTCCATGTCCTCCACAAACTGAGAGATTAGCATAGGGCATAGAGCAAGGAGCATAGGGTAAATTCAAGATCAGTCACTCTATGCCCTCTGCTCTATGCTCGTTGCCTAATGCCTCCTGGCCTTTTACTTAGCAGCGTGTGATCTGGCGATTTGTCTAACCCTCGGATCTCGATCATCTACGTAAGGGGCTAGGACTTCGGAGACCCTAGCATGAGGTATTTGTGCCAGAGCGAAAGCAGCAGCGGCACGGACAGCAGAACTTTTTCTTTTTCTGAGTGACAAAATACTTCCTGGAGGCAACATTTTGGCCAAGGGCTCGATGGCTGCTGGGTCAGCAATCTGCCCTAGGGATCGACAGCAAGCGATCAAACGTTCAATTTCTTTGGAAGACTCGAGCAATGAGATCAAAACGTCCACTGCTCCTGCGGGTTTGATTTTTCCTAGAGATTTGATGGCAATTACCGCCATTTTTGGATCTTCATGGTTGGCATAATCAAATAGCAAAGAAGTTACTCGCTCATCATTTAAACGCTCTGTGAGGTGAAATGCCGCTCGCCTCACCTTAGGATTGTCATCACCCAGAGCGTAGGCGAGTTCGGTTTTCAAGTCTCGGGTTACACCGTCGATCACCTCCAAGATTCGCACCCTTTCCTTAGGAAAGCCCTCGAGTACCAGTTCTCGCTTAAGAAGCCTGGCCGCTTCAGAACCCAATGATTTCAGCAGATATGAAGCAATCTGTCTCACCCTAAGGCTGTCTTCGCCCTTAACCACCTCAATGAGTAGAGGCATGGCCACGGCCCCCAAGCTACTCATAAGTTGAGTAACCCGCTGGAGTCGGGCGGGATCTTGTGATCGCAAGTCTTCCAAGAGAATCATTTGAGTTTTTGGATCAAGTTCTCTGACCAGAGTTGTATCATCTCCCAAGACTTTCGTATCCTTGCTTGCCTGTAACTGATTCTGACGATTGCGCAGATGCGTCAGAATCCTACTGGCCATCTGGTAATCTCCAAACCGAATTAGACTAGCGGCAGTTCGAGAGAGCAGTGCGGCCATTTGTCTTAAAATTCCAAGATCTTCTTCCTGAGGAAAAACGCGAAGAAGGGGATCAATGAAAAATTCCACCAGCGGAGGTTGAGAACCGTAAACTGGGTCTTCGAGGAAGTTTTCGCAAATATTGACCACTTTGGTGCGAATAGAATCCACCTGGCCGACGAAGCCTTGGAAAAGCTGACTAATTGTCTGAAGGACTTGCTTGTCATCGCCCTTTAAGAGAAAGTCACTCAGACTTTCTGTTATTACATCAATAGAACGATCGGTGAGTTGAACCTCCCTGGGCTCTAGAGCAACTGACTCTGGCGCGGGCTCTAACGTTGGTGGTACCCCTGAAAGGGGCGGAGCAACTTCTGGGTGGACCCCAGGAACAACCTGCTCGGGTCCCAGATAATCCTCCTCTGGGAGTTCCTTCGCCTTTTGCAGCTGATCAGCACCAACCCCAACCCGCTCCTCTAAAATTCCGTACAACCGCTGGTCAAAAAATATGCCAGACAACCGCTGTTCCCTGGCAAACCGCCGCCAGAAAAAAGTGTCAAAACCGTCAGCCGTGCTTTGACCGGCCGCACTAATGAAAGCTGTCAACTCACGAACAGAAATATCTCTCAGAAAGCTCAAGCTTCTGAGATTTACAGACTGGAGAAATCTCAAAAAACCATCGGCCATGGTTTTAAAGTCAGCAGTGTCTATTCCCTGGCCATTAACTAGCAAGGACTCACCTACCCGCGCCAGGGTGAGGGCCGACCGCTTGGAAAGAAAACCTTTTAAGGCTTGATAGAGGTGGTCAATAGCATATCTGATGGCAGTGCTTTCCGGGGGGTAGAGTTTAACGTTGCTGGTGGCAGTGAGTATACATCTAAGTACATCTGGAATCTGATTCAAATCTTGTTCGTCTAATACTTGGTCAGCACCGAGAAGTCGAGCTCCATCATGGCTGAACGCACCGCTGCTCTCGGGTGGCGCTGCTCCAGAATCTTCTAAGGCTTCATCCGGTCCCGCCATGCTAGTGTAGCGCACCTGCTTCAGATCTACGTGATATAGACGCTGCTCCGCCGCATAACGTTTCCAGAAGCTTGGATCAATCATCTTCTTACTAATTCTGCCGAGTCCCTCCAGCATCGCCCTTAATTCATGCCCCGCTAAACCTCTAGATAGAGCTATTCCTCTTAGTTCCACCTGACTGAGGAATTTCATGAACGCTTGGGCTATTGATTTGAACTCTCCAATATCCAGAGTTTCGCCATTTACCAGCAAATCATTATCTGCGACCATGATGTTTAGCCGCTCGTTGTCAGTCAAGATTTTGTCGATTACTTCTTTCAACTGCTGGGTTGAGGTGACGATGGCCTTGCTTCCAGGAGGATAGAGCTTGATGTTGCGTATGGTGGTTAGGAGTGCACGAATTACCCGGGGAATCTCCGACAAGCTGGTGGGATGCAGAGGAGTGTCCTCCGGAACAGTATCCTCTAGTTTTTCTCCTGTATAGTTCACCGCCTCTGCTGGATTGAAGATTTTGTTATTTTGGGATTGTTGAGACTCTAGATAGAGACGGGCCTTCTCATGGTTGGCCGAGAGCTGAAAATGGTAGGCAAGGGTCGCAGCAGATGGCAAAAGTTTTTGTTCATAGAGGGTTTCCTGATAGTCACCAATCCGCTCATGTAATACCTTTTTTCGATCTTCTTCAATGGCACCGTAAGTGATCTCTAAGACACGCTTACCAAGAAATCTAATGGTATCATCGTTCATCTGGTAATCTGTGCTGATAAGACCCTGCGCTACGGCTTGATCGACGAATTCAAGCACCTGCGCCTCCCTATTCTCAGAACTCCCGGTAAGCAGGCTCAAAGACACATTCTCGCCAAAGGTGGAGGCCTGGTCGAGTAGCTCCTTGCTCTCCTGGTCCAAGGCCACGATCTTCTCGCTGACGATTTCTTCCAAAGATCTAGGTAGATAACCTTCCTCCAGGGGCTCTACCATCCATTGTTGCCCAGTCAGTGTGAGTTTGCCTTCCAGGACAAGCTTACGCTGGATTTCGCTGAGAAAAAGGGGATTACCTTGAGTAATCTGAGCCAGGCTCGCTTCAAAATCTTCAGGTAACCTTACTTGTGGAAAAATACCCCTAAAGTGGGCGCCAATGTCAGAGGCTTCAAGGGGTGTAAGGGGCAAGGTGTCAATAGTGAGTTCTTCCTTATATGTGGTAAGGAAACGTTGCAATGGCGGTTGTTGACCCTCCCCCTTACCCGGGAGAATGTCAATGGCACTGGCCAAGATAAAAAGTGGAAGATCTTTACGTAAAAGCAATTTTCTGAGCAGGAGGAGAGTGGCCTCGTCGCTCAGGTGTAAATCATCAATAAATAAGATTAGAGGTCGGAAGTTAATCAGCTTCGGAATGAAATGGACAAGGGTGGTAAAGATCATTTCGCGCTGAGTCTTTTCATCTTTTTGATCCACCTCTTCTTCAGGTTCTCCCAATTGGGGCAATATGTGAGAAAGGTAATTTACTTCCTGCGGGCTCAGGTGGTCCAAGATTCCGGCACCCTTGTCGGGTCTCTGATTCATTATCTCGATCAGAATGTTACTTGTCAGATAATAGGGGCGAAAACCTTCCTGGGGAGTGCCGTTAATTGCGATTTGCCAGATCTTAGTTTTAACCAGGTTCCTGCGGATCGTTTGCAGAAACTCACTTTTACCCATGCCGCTTGCCCCCTCAACGATGAGAAACTGGCTTTCCCGCTTGCTGAATTTTCTCAAGGCTTCGGCCACCTTGGTCAGTTGGTTCTTGCGACCGGCGATTCTCGCTTTGTCTAACTCATATAGCGCAGTTTTAGTAAAAACTTCCTCAGGGGCAATTTCTTTGGCATTGGCGAACCGATCACGCCCAGTCTTTTTTGCATAGTAAAGTGCAGTATCTGCTTTCTGAATGAGAGCCTTACCTGTGTAGGCATCATCTGGGGCTGAGGCAACGCCGATACTGAGAGTGATACGGAGTTCTTCATTCACTTCCGGCAAGGGTAGAACCTCTTGGTGAAGCCTCTGGAGAAGCCTTTCGGCAACTTCCAAGGCGGCCTCTTTGGTACCATTGGGCATGAGAATAATGAACTCGTCTCCGGCGTAGCGGATAGCTAACCCCTGGTCACCAGATATCTCCCTGATTAGACTGGCCACCCAGATTAGCACTTGGTCTCCAGCCTCATGCCCATAGTTGTCGTTGATTTCCTTGAAATGGTCCAGGTCCATCATGAGCAAAGATAGGGGCCTGTTTTCCAGAGCGTCCCATGGTACCTTGTAGCGGAAGTAGTTCAGGAGGAAGCGGCGATTGTAGATGCCGGTGAGCTCATCTTCGAAGATCAAGCGCGAAGGATCAGTGCCGACATGCTGAAGAAAATAAAGAAGATCTTTGTATTCCATAGGAAGGTCGGATCAAGCCTGCTCTCTGTTGCCGGGCTCAGCTAGGAGAGCAAGGTGAAAAAACAGCTGGGGATCGAGGGATTTTAGAGGGTGAAGCTCTCCTAAACAAGGTTTTACCTTTGACTATGATACAGTGTGATCACTCGATTTTCAATAAGACACTAACCATCGAGGATTTTAGGTTGTAGATTGCGGATAGTAGATTTAGGTGGATGAGATTCTGTAATCTTAAATCTTCGATTTACATCCTAAAATCTGAAATCTCATTTGGCGGTAGCAAGCTTACCATTAGGGTGAGTACTTGTAGGTTGTTTCACTGAGTTGGCTATTTGTCTTACCCGGGGGTCGTTGTCGTCAGCGTGGCTGCTTAGGATTTGAACAACCTTGGGATGATCGATCTGTGACAAGGCCAAGGCCGCGGTGGCGCGGACTTCAGCACTTTGTCTCTTGCGGCGAAACAAGCCTTTTGAGGCCAGGAGCTTTGCTAGAGGATCAATGCTCGCTGAATCTCCAATCAGTCCCAGAGATTGGCAGCAAGCAACAACCAGCTTTTCATTCTTAGCGGTTTGCAGTATGGAAACAAGCTTTTCATTGGCAGCAGGTGGTTTGAGTTTTCCCAGAAATTTAATGGCAGCAATTGCTACTTGTGCGTTTTCATTCTCAGTTTGTTCTAAGAGGATCTTGCCCGCCTGATCGTCGTTCAATCTCTCGGCAAGCTGAAGAGCCGCCTGTCGTACTTGCTCACTGTCATCAGCCAAAGCATATGCAAGCTCCGTTCTAAGGTCACGGGTGACTGTGTCGAGGATCTCGAGGATACGAACCTTTTCTTCGGGGGTGGTTTGGAGTGCCAATTCGCGTTTAAGCAATTTTGCCGCCTGAGGTCCATACTCCGCCAGGAGAGAAGCAGCCATTTGCCTAACCCTGAATTCCTCCTCTCTCTTGATCAACTTGATAAGCAGCGGTAGGGAAGCTCGACGCGCGCTCCCCAGTAGTTGTGCCGCATTCTGCCGCCGCGCAGGGTCCCCGGAACGAAAGTCCTCGAGGATTAGTTGTTGTGCCTTTGATTCCAGGGGTCTGAGTAGTATTTTCCCCAGCAGTTTGGCCTGCTCGCTTCTCGCCTCAACAAGCTCCTGGTGCCGGCGATGGAGATGCAAGAGAATCTGGCTGGCCGCAGGATACTCACCAAACTGAAGCAGGACTCTGTTGAGTTGGTAAAGAAGGTTGGCTAAATCTCTGAGAAGTATGGGATCGTCTTCTCTGGAGAAAACCAGGAGGAGCAGGCCCACCATTATTTTTGCCAGCTGATTCTGCAGGCCCAAGTTAAGACCTTCCAGCATTCCCTTCAGACGTTTTACTATTTTTTGACGGCTTTGCAATGGGCCTTGCAGGTATTCCTGGAGAAGACGTTTTATTATCTCTTTAAGTTTTGCTTCGTCCCCGCTCAGCAAAAGATCGCTTACCCGCACCACCATTTTTTCGGCGAGATCATCAAGAGCTTCTCTTGGTTCTAAAGCCTCCTCTTGAACCGTCCTTACTGTTTTGGCCTTTACCTTTACTCGGCGGGTCTCGACCGGAGTCAGCCTGGCAGCTGAGACTCGTGCTTCATAGAGACGCAGATCGAAGAGAATACCCTTCAGCCCCTTCTCTTTTGCTAAATTGGCCCAATAGTTGCCATCCAATCCAGTGCTAGGAAGCTGCCCCAGGGAGCCAACAAATGCTTGCAATTCTTCGTAAGAGACGGAGGCCAGAAAAGTTAGACTAGTTAGGGAAAGGGAGTCGAGAAGTTTGAGAAAAGCCTGCGCCAGTGTTTCAAAATCTGAAATGTCGATCTTTTCCCCGTTAATTAAAAGGGAGTCCCCGACGCGCGCCAGGGTAAGAGCTGGCTTTCTTTCCAAGATACCCTTGAGGGATTGCTGCAGTAGCTCTAGGGCAGATGTGATAGCTTTACTTTTCAGCGGATAGAGTTTTATGCTTCGTGCGGCATTGAGCAGGGTGCGTATGATTTCGGGTAATTCCCTGATGTCGTGCTCATCCATACCCTGTTCGGCATCTTCAAGTTGGGCAGCGATGTCCACCGCAGCCACACCATCCTCACCGGCAGCAAATTGAGCCGTCTGTGCTTGACCGGCCGAATCGGTAACCACGGTGTAGCGAACCTGAGTGAGCTCAATGTTGACAATCCGCTGCTCCCCTAAGAAGCGTTGCCAGAAATGCTGGTCAATCATGTCGTGTTTGATTCGACCGAAGGCCTCAAGCAAAATTTGTAATTCCTGCTCTGTAAGACCCTTCTTGAAGGTAATACCTTTGAGTTCAAAGCGGCTTAGCAGCTTGAGAAAGGACTCGGCGAAGTACTTATATTCGGTCACATCAATTTTTTGTCCATTGACGATTAAGGCATTCTTGATGCTGTATAAGGAGAGAAGCTCGTTTTTGTCCAGAAACTGGTCGATGACCTCCTTCATCTGCCGATTGGCTGCCACGATAGCCTTACTTCCCGGGGGATAGAGCTTTAAGTTGCGCACCACCAAGAGCATTGAGCGGATTGCGGCGGGAATTAATGGCAAGCTCTCTTTGTTCAGCGGACTGGTTTCGGGCGCGGCTTCAGGTGCTCTCTCAGCAGAGTAGGAGACTGCCTCTGCTGCGTCGAACAACCTGTGGTTGGAACTTGCTTGCAGCTTTTCGTAGTTACCAGCCTTTTCCTCATTGGTGGAACGCTTGAAGTGATAGGCCAAAGTGGCGGCAGAGGGGATGAGATGTTGCTCAAAAAGGACTTCCTGATAGCTACCCACTCGCTCGTGCAGCTCTTGTTTGCGTTCCTCCTCAATGGCACCGTAGGCAATGTCCAAAACTCTCTTACTCAGGAAGCGAATGGTCTCATCATTAATCTGAAATTCGGAACTCAATAAGCCTTGGGCCACTGCCTGGTCGAGAAACTCTAGGACCTTTGCTTCCATTTCCTCAGAGCTTCCTGAAAGCATACTCAGCGAAACATTTTCGCCAAAGGTGGAAGCTTGGTCTAGCAGTGATCTGCTTTCCTCGTCCAAAGCGGCGATCTTCTCGCTCACGATCTGCTCGAGTGATTCGGGAAGGTAACCCTCTGCCAAAGTTTCAACTACCCACTGGTTGCCCACTAGGTTGATTTTTCTGTCCATTACTAGCTTACGCACAATCTCGTTGAGAAACAAAGGGTTTCCCTGAGTGATCCTGGCCATATTGTTCTCAAAATTTTTGGGCAGATCTAACTGAGGGAAAACTCCTCGCAGGTGTTCGGCGATGTGTGCGGCAGTAAGAGGTGTTAGGCTGACTTTGTGGATATCCAAGTCTTTGCAGTAGGCGGCATAAAAGCGTTCCAAGGGGGATGGATCTCCCTCCGACTTGTCATGGCGAGTGTCGGTAGCAGTGGCACATATGAATAGAGGAAAAACTTTATCCAGGAGCAGCCGGCGCAGAAGGAGCAAGGTGGCCTCGTCAGCAAAGTGGAGATCATCAACTAGCAATATGACAGGACGGGAATCTAGCACCTTGGGGATGAAATGTATGAGAGTGGTAAAGAGGCCCTCTCGCTGAGCTTTTTCGGTGTCTTTGCTGTAGTCCTCAGATTCTCCCAACTGGGGAAGAATGTGGGAAAGATAGTAGATCTCTTTAGGATTGAGACTCTCAAAGATCTTGACGCCCTTGTCGGGTATCCGGTTGAACGTTTCAATTAGGATGTTGGTTGTTAGGTAGTAAGGACGAAAGAGCTCTTGGGGTCCACCCTTCACCTTGATCTGCCAGTCTTCACTTTTTGATATATTTTTTTGGATTGTGTCCAAAAACTCGCTTTTCCCCAGACCGGCTGCACCTTCGACAATGAGAAACTGGCTTTGGCCTTCACTGAATCTCTTTAAGGCTTCTGCTACGGTGGCGAGTTGCGTCTGACGTCCAGCAATAGTCGCTTGATCGAGCTGATAAAGGGCTGTTTTGTCAGAGACTTCATGGGGAGTGACCAGACTGGCATTAGAGAGGCGATCACGGCCTGTTTTTTTGGAAAAATAGAGGGCCGTATCTGCTTTCTGAACTAGATCCTTGCCGCTCTTGGCATCATCTGGCGCAGAAGCAACACCGACACTCAGAGTAAGGGCAAATTCATCTTTCTTCCCTTCCAGTTTAACTGGTTTTTCATGGACGAGCTCGAGTAAGCGTTCACCAATTTGCAGAGCAGCCTGTTTTTCAGCTTTGGGCAGGAGTATGATGAACTCATCTCCAGCATAGCGGATGGGCAGGCCGGTATCTCCTGACACCTCCCGTAACAAGGTGGCCACCCAAATAAGGGCCTGATCTCCAGCATCATGACCGTGAGTGTAGTTGATTTGTTTGAAATAATCTATGTCCAGCATGATCAATGACACCGGGTGAGTATCTAGAGAATCCCAAGGGATTTTGTATTCGAAATAGTTGAGGAGAAAACGGCGGTTGTAGATGCCAGTTAGTTCGTCTTCGAAGATCAGCCGTGAGGGATCTTTGCCCACATTCTGGAGAAAATAGAGTAGATCTTGATATGCCATACTAATCCCTCGAGCCTGTTATTGAAACCGTGGCTTTTGATGCAGTGAAAAAAGCCTTTCAAGCCATATTGGTGTGGATGCAAGCCATATGCCAACCACCCTTTAATTAAAAAGGGCGCGGCACCTAATCAGAGGTTTGAGTCAAGGAGTCCCGACTTTATCGATCCTCAACTAGGTGGTAGACTCCATCTAGATCCATTTCCACCCTGAGACCGTAAGAGCGAACAATTTCAGTCAAAGGTCTACCTAAGAGGAAGTCCAGCTCTTCCTCGTCAAGATTCATTTTTGTCCTGGCGAGAGTTCTAATGGCTACATCCTGTCGGAGTATCTCCAGCACCTGATCCAATACTTTCATATCCCGGGTTTTGTGCAGCTGGATGAAAAGATTATTCAGTCTTTCTGGATCACAGCGTTCGTCGTGGAGTTCCAGCAAATCCATTAGATCTTGATCGCTTTTTAAAATGTCACGCCTGGTGAGCTTCTGTTCTTGCCAGAGTTTCTCAAGAGGTTCTGGGTTCCAACATTGCTGAATACGGCATTGGAGTGGCCGATTCTCATAAATACAGCAGCTTTTCTCCTGCTCTGAATAAAATCTGCAATATCCTCTCTCTTGATCTTCTTTGAACTTGATTAGCTCACTCGGGAGGGTACCCAGCTTCCCTTCCAGGTTTAATCTTACCGGCTCGCCTCGCCTGAGGGTGTAGATTTGCCGGGTTGATATAAAACCCGTGGCCAAAAGCCTTGCATCTTCAAGGTGTAGAGAAGGACTCTCCAGTCGGCAGCATTCGCCGCAACGTAGACAGTATGGCCGGGTAGAGTATGCTATCTGGATGAAGCGGTCCATTAGTTCGTACCACTTTTGGCTGCGAACCGAGGGCTCTATCTCCTCCCAAGTGTTGTTCAACTCGCGATAAAAGGGATCCCGCTTTACCAAAGTTATGACCTGATCATAATGGCCTTCCACCTGTAATTTTACCAGTATCTGCCGCAGTGCATGCCGCGCTTCGGCCACAAAGTCCTTGCGGTTGCCCGACTGAAACAGGTCCTGCAACCTCGTGGGGTCAAGTTTAATGGAATGACTTGAGTTATGTTTCATTACCCTACACCAAAACTCCGGCGATGGCAGCGGTGAGAAAAGCGGCCAAGGAGCCTGAGATAATGGAAAGGATTCCCAGTCTTGCCAGATCATGGCGCCTACTTGGGGCCATACCCCCTATGCCGGCTATCATGATGCCGAGGGAACCGAAATTGGCAAAGCCGCAGAGGGCATAAGTTGCTATGGTGAGGGAACGTCCGCTGAGGCTAATTTCACCACTAGCCAATCCCTTGGCCAGGTTCAGGTAGGCGACAAACTCGTTCAATACTGTCTTTTGCCCCAGTAATGACCCCACCTGAACTGCTTCTTTCCAGGGAATCCCCATAAGAAAGGCAATGGGAGAGAAGAACCAACCCAAAATGGTCTCGAAGCTGGTGCCGAACAAGCCGAAAAAAGCATTGACCATGGCCACCAGAGCGATGAAGGCAATGAGCATGGCGGCAACAAAGATGGCCAAATGTACTCCGTCGATGGCACCGCGGGCGGCGGCGTCAATGAAATTTACGTCCTGTTTCTCATAGGCAACCTGGACTTTACCGGCTGTGAGGGGAGTTTCGCTCTCAGGGATCATGATCTTGGCAATTACTACGGCTGCAGGTGCACTCATAAGGCTGGCTGAGAGTATATGACCTGCCACTTGGGGAAAGTGAGGCTGAAGGATGCCGATGTAAGCTGCCATGACACTGCCGGCGATGGTTGCCATGCCGGCGCTCATCAAACAGAAGAGTTCCGATTCGGTCATTTTTTCCACATATGGTCGAACTAGAATGGGCGCTTCCACCATGCCTACGAAGACATTGGCTGCAACACTGAGGGCCTCTGCCCCAGAAACACCCAAGGCGCGAGTGAAGATACGTGCCATTTGCCCCACCAGCCACTGCAAGATGCCGAAATGATAAAGGATGGCCGAGAGGGAAGAGAAAAAGATGATCACCGGCAAAACTTGAAAGGCAAGGATAAAGCCCATCTTTTCAACATTCATGAGGTCACCGAAGACGAAGCTAGAACCTGATTGGGTAAAACCAATCAACTTCTCGGCACCCCGGCCCACCCAGTAGAAAAATTTATGGCCGACCCGGGTGCGCAAAACCACCAGGGCAAAGATAAACTGAAGACCAACGCCCCCCAGAATGATTTTATATGGGAGTTTTCGCCTGTCCTTGCAGAAAATAAAGGCGATGAGTAAAAGTACTGGAATGCCTAGTAGGGAAATTAACCTTTGCATAGCTCTAATCCTTACTTTGCTGCGCCCACTCGGACACCGCAAAGATCACAAAGAGCTGGAATTTTTGATTTCAGACTGCGAAATTTTTTCTTAGTCTCAATCTGCAATCTCAACTCTCAAATATCCTTTGTGTACTTCGTGTTCTTCGTGGTTGATCTCCCTTTGGCAACTAGGAAGTCTTCAGCAGCTCGGCAGCCTGCAGGCTCTGTCGCTGGATTTTGGCTTTGATGGCTGCATGGGCCGGTTTCGTCAATTCGGGGTCTTTCTTGATTAGAGTCAAAGCGGCTTTCCTCGCTGCAGCCAGTGTATCTGCATCCCTGACTAAATTCGCCAGCTTGAGGTCAATGAAGCCAGCTTGATGAACCCCGATCAGGTCGCCGGGACCTCTTATGCGCAGGTCTTCTTCGGCTATCCGAAAGCCATCGTTGCTTTGTTCCATAATAGCCAGCCGTTGTCTTGTTTCCCGGCCACCTCCTTCGTGGATTAAAAGGCAATAGGAACGGTGGCTGCTGCGTCCCACCCGGCCTCTTAACTGATGAAGCTGAGAGAGTCCGAACCTCTCGGGATGTTCGACAACCATGACCGTGGCTTCTGGTACATCAATTCCCACTTCGATCACGGTGGTGGCCACCAAGAGCTGCAGTTTCTTACTGGCAAAGGCGGTCATAATTTTCTTTTTTTCTTCCGCAGCCATGCGGCCGTGTAGCATAGCCATTGGAGTGTTAGGGAAGATCTTCTTTTGCAGATGCTCCGTCATGGTGGTGACATCTTTCAAATCTGACTTTTCAGATTCCTCCACCAAAGGATAAATGATGTAAGCTTGTCGGCCTCGAGTAAACTCTTGCCGTAACAACTCGTAAGCCTTCTTTCTTTGCCTGGCATCTATAACCTGGGTTTCCACTGGAGTTCTACCGGGCGGGAGTTCGTCAATAACAGAAACATCTAAATCTCCATAAACGGTCATTGCTAAAGTCCGCGGTATGGGGGTTGCTGTCATTACCAGCACGTGAGGACTTCCACCCTTGTGTCTGAGGGCCAACCTTTGGAGGACACCGAAGCGATGTTGCTCATCTATGGTCACCAGGCCTAGTCGCTTAAAAGTGACGTGCTTTTGGATCAATGCATGGGTGCCGATTACCAGACGAGCCTCACCGCTGGCAATAGCCTCTCTACTGTTCTGCTTCTCCTTAGACTTTAGTTTAGAGGTTAAAAGGACTAGGTCCACCCCAAGAGGTTCAGCAAAGGGCTTCAGGTTGACAAAATGTTGGTGGGCCAGAATCTCGGTGGGTGCCATCACCGCAGCCTGGAATCCGTTAGAAATCACTATAAGTGCAGAGAGTAGAGCGACTATAGTCTTGCCGCAACCTACATCTCCCTGGATCAATCGGTTCATGGGACGCTTTTGTCCAAGGTCGGCAGCGATCTCTCGCATAACCCTCTTTTGAGCTTTTGTGAGGCTGAAGGGGAGTAATTTTCCCACTCGGCCCAGGAAATCTCGATCAAGGACCATGGGATGCCCAGTTTCACGGGCCAACTCTTCCCGACTTCGAATTATAAGAAGTTCCAGGAAGAAGAGTTCTTCGAAAATAAGCCTCCGTAATCCAGGCGAGAGTTGCTTGTTTTCCTCAGCTTCCGGGAATTCTTTTGGGAAGTGAACTTGGCGTAAAGCAGTCTGCAAATCAAGAAGTTTAAAGTATTGACGGACAGCATCAGGCAATGTCTCCACTACCTGAGGAACGAAGCTGTCTACTACTTCCCTCATAATGCGGCGGTAGGCTCTAGGGGCTACACCGGGTATGGGGCTGTAGCGTGGTACTATCCCGCCACCATCTTCTTCAGTCCCTGCATCTTCTTCCTCGATTTCCGGGTGATGAATCTCCAGCTTTCCGGCAAAAACACGCAAAGTGCCGCTAACCCTGAGGCTACCTTTTATGCGCTGAAAGCGCTGAGTCAGCCAGCGGCCGTAATGGAACCACTTGGCAGTTACCACCCCGGTGCCATCGCTCAGGATTACTTCATATATTTTTCGGCGGCGATATTGGACCTCGCGGGCGCCTAAAACTGTGGCCACAAAACTGACGTAATCGCCCGGACGCAGCCTGCTAATCTGTAAGCCGCCCCGCTGATCTAGATAGCCAAGAGGAAGATTGAAAAGGAGATCCTCTACGGTGATCAATCCCTTGGCTTTGAGGTGCCGAGCCAATCGAGGCCCTACACCTTTGACCACCTCCACGGGCTGTAGAGGCAGTGAGTCAGCAGCAGGGCTATTTAAGTTTTGACCGGCCATTATCCATTTCTCCAATCAATTTTTGGAGTTACCACAAAGGAGGGTAAAGAGCAACTCAGCAGCTTTCAGCTGGCATGGAGCATAGGGCTTGGAGCATAGAGTTAATATGTTTTTTGTTTTTACGCCATGCGCCATGCGTCAAAACAGAGTAAGCTGTTTCTCTTTGGGGGTTTTCTTCTTTTTGCTTGCAGGGGGAGATATTTCTTCGAGGCTGTTATCCGGGATTTCTTTGATAAAAGTCGAAGGCTTGCAAGTCCGGTATTCCCCATAAAAAGACCGGCGATCGACCGTTGATAGTATTAGACGATGGCGGGCTCTGGTCATAGCCACATAAAAAAGTCGACGCTCTTCCTGGAGAGCTTCCTGACCTTGATTTTTGTGAGTCAGTGGAAGGAGATCTTGATCCAGGCCGCAGATGAAGACCACGGGAAACTCCAGACCTTTAGCTGCATGCAAGGTCATCATTGCCACCGCATCAGCCCGGGGATCGAAAAAGTCACCAGCCCGCCACTGGGTTAGATCATCAAGGAAAGGGGGTAAGGTCTGAACTGCCGGTTTATCCCCATAGAGTCCAGCAAGTAGATAAAGCCACCTGAAGCTTTCTTGGGCTGAAGCTGCCTCAGCAAAATACTGCCGCAGACCAGTTTCCTCCCAGGCTCTTGCCAGCAGTTCCGCTAGTGGCAGTTCTACCATGAGGTTTTGCAATGAAATAATGGCACGCCTGAGAAGATCAGTAGCTGCCTGGTAGCGCACAGGGAACCCACGATTTCTGCTGGCAAGACGCAGGGCCTCCCACGAGCTTGTCCCCTTATCAATCTCACCAGCCAGCCACTGCCAAGCCTTGTCACCAAGACCTCGAGGAGGGTAGTTAAAAATGACTTGGAGATTTTTGCTGCTGGAGGTGTCCATGGCATAGCATAGGTATGCGAGCAGCCCGTCTGCAGCTGGGTTTGCAAAGGGAGCTTTCTCCCCTAAGAGCTGGAAGGGAATGCCGGCGCTGGAAAAAGCCTCAACCAGTGGGCGGCTCTGGGCATGGGTCCGATAAAGTACAGCAAAATCACTGAAGCCATATTGACTTTCCTCCGGGGAGGCAAGGTTTTTTCTTTGATAGATTTGATAGTGACTGCTCCCGCCAACAAGCCTTTCAATTTCATCCACTATAAAACGAGCCTCTTGTTTGTCGTCTCCCAGTCGACCTAGTCGCAGCGGTGAACCCGGATCGGCCTCGCTCCAAAGCTTACAGGTAAGAGGGTTACCATTATGAGAAATAACCTCACCTGCAGCTTGCAAAATGCGCTGGCTAGAGCGATAGTTTTGCTCCAGCTTTATCACCCTTGCCTCAGGAAAATCCTCCTGAAACTGCTGGAAAATTGCTATATGGGAGCCGCGAAAACTATAAATGGACTGATCCGTATCCCCCACAACGCAAAGGTTACGGTGCGGTTGGGCTAGGAGTTGAAGCCAGCGGTATTGGGCCTCATTTACGTCCTGGAATTCGTCTACTAAAATCATCTTGTAGAGGCTTTGGTGCCTGGAGAGGAGTTTAGGCTCTCCTTCCCAGCGGAGAACCAGCCTAGTAATTAAATCGTCGAAATCCAGAAAATTATCCTTTTCCAAAGTGTGCTGATAAATCCGGTACACTGTGGCTAGCTGACTGTCATTGTCACTGGCCAAATCGTCGGGGGAAAGGAGCCTTCCTTTCGCTAGAGAGATTTTGCGACTCACCTCTAGGGGCTGCCAATCAGGTCCTGATAAAGAGAGCTTTTGCAGGATCTCTTTGATGAGATCCAACTGTTTGGCCTCAGTGAGGAGTTCCAGCTTTACGGTTGCATTTGTACTTTCGCGGAGCAGGGAGCCGGAAAGAGAGTGAAAGGTACCTATGGGGATTTCGCCTATCCTGGAGGGTTGGGACAACAATTTCTTGAGACGGGTGGCCATTTCCAGGGCGGCCTTGCGGGCAAATGTCACCGCCAATACCTGGTCGGGTTTGACCAGCTTGTTCTCGATAAGATGAGCGAGACGATAAGTGAGTACCCTGGTCTTGCCAGTGCCTGCTCCAGCAAGGATCAGCAGAGGACCTTCGCTGTGTTCTACAGCTAAACGCTGAGGTTCATTTAAATCTTCCAACATGTTTCACCCATTAATAAAAAAGAACAAAACCACTAGGAACACAAAGGCGACAGAGGTGATAAGGCAGATGAACTTCATCTCTCCTATCAGAATAGGCCCAGCTGGCCGGAGAGTTGTTCTCGTTCTTCCCTGTCGAAAACCCGGATAGTGCCAAACTCGCCGTCATATCCTGGATAAATCCTAATCTGGCCGGTGCGCATTCGGCTGATGGCCTCCCCTAAAAGAACTGATCCTGCCTGGCGGATATTTTTGATTTCTGACTCCATGAGCACATGATATTCGTTTCCCAGTCTGCTCAAGAGATCCAGGTAAATAGTGCTGACCTTTTTGCTGTTGACCCCTACGCGCTCCACCTCAGCGATTATCTCTATCAGAGGGATTATGGAATTGAAAGAACGGGCCTGGTCCGGACGCCTTCCCGCAGGATGATCAGCCAGTTCCTCCACTCGGTGCATAACACCTACCGTGACTTTGCTGTTACACTGAGGACAGCGCCCGAGGTTCTTTCTGGTGTCCTCGGGAGCCATGCGGACTGAGCAGGCCCGATGACCGTCGTAATGATACTTACCTTCCTCGGGAAAAAATTCCAAGGTGCCCAGGAAGGAGGGGCTGTCCGGTTCGGTAATGGCCGAGATGATAGAGGAATAGGAGAGATCAGTGTCGAATAGATTTGCCTCCCGCATGAGCTTGACAGGAGAATGGGCGTCTGAATTGGAAATAAGCCGGAGACCGTCCAGGGATGATAGCCTCCAGTTCATGGCAGGATCGGAGGAGAGGCCGGTCTCAATGGCTGGAACCAGCGGGGTTAGCTCCTCGAAACATTCTTCTAAGCTGTCGAAGCCCGACTTGGCCCCCAACACGGAGAAGTGAGGAGTCCAGGCGTGGGCAGGGACGAGAACAGCCGCATCTGAGGTCTCTTTGACTATCTTGAGCAACTCCTTGGCGTCCAGGCCCAGGATGGGGCGACCGTCTGATTGAATGTTGCCAATGCGAGCCAATGCTGCCTGCAGTCTCCTGGCAGTTTCCATGTCTGGTAAAAAGACCAGATTGTGAACCTTGCGGGTACGTCCGTTTTTCTTATAGATGCTGCTAATCTCAGCACTAAGAAGAAAACGTACCTTTGCCCTGCAACTTTTCGGCACTGTTGCATCCACGGTTTTGGCCAAGTCCGACTGGAGTTCATAGAGTCCAGGTTCAGCAGGCTGGAGTTTTTCTTGAAGTTCAGCCAACCAGCCAGGATGGATACAGTCGCCGGTTCCCACCACCGTTATACCTTTGAGTTGAGCCCACCGGTGCAGACTCTCGGGTTCCATGGCTTTGCTGGTGGCTACCGAGTAGTGTGAGTGGATATGAAGATCGGCTAGAAACCACACGGCTATCTGAATCCTTGTATACGCGATAACCTATCTGAGGAGGGTGTTTAACAAGTAGAGGGCGGCACCGCCGACCTAATTAGGAGGCTCAAGAGAAGCCAGTGCTACCGCATCCCGATACTGAAGTCTCATTGCCCGACCTCCCAGAAGAGGTGGTGCAGGCAAAGGAGGAAAGTAAACGTTCTACCCTATCGGCTCCACAGTGTGGGCATTGAGGAGGTGGATCGTCTGAACTAAAAACCAAGGTCTCGAAACAGCAATTACAGCCGCAGCAAAGATACTCATAAATTGGCATAGTCGACCTCTATCAAATATTCAGTAAATCTTATTCATTCTTATTTGGGTTAGCAACCTGGTGGAACGATTCGCTTTGCACCTTTCGCATAGCGCAGAGAGCCAAATCTCAGGACAAATATTTACAGAACAAAATGCCATAAGTTACCCTGCAGATGCAATGGTCATTTTCATCTTGGCAGGCAATTTAGATACAGGCCCCTAGATTTTGAACTCTCCACCTTTCCCACTGGTTGACTTGCATTGCCGAATTTTCTAACGTATTTTAATGAAGGACAAATAACCTAAGAATTTCGTTTAAACAAGAATGCCAGCAAATCTTCCTCCTGAGTACTTAGAAGCCGAAAAACGCTATAGAGCGGCAAAAAACGCCACGGAGAAGCTTGCCTGCCTGGAGGACATGCTCACCCTGCTGCCCAAGCACAAGGGCACGGACAAATTGCGAGCCGATCTTCGCAAGCGGGTTTCAAAAGTGAAGGCTGCCTCCCAGGCCAAGAAAGGCGTAAGTAAAAGAGAATCTGCTTTTCATATTGACAAGGAAGGCGCTGGACAAGTTGTGGTGATTGGTCCAGCCAATGTTGGCAAGTCTGCTCTAGTAGCGAAGTTAACCAATGCCAATCCTGAGGTGGCAGATTTTCCCCTCACTACCTGGAAGCCAACCCCCGGTATGATGCCTGTAGAAAACATCCAGATTCAGCTGGTGGATACTCCACCCTTAAACCGTGACTATGTGGAGCCGGAATTGCTGGATCTAATCCGTCGTTCCGACATTATTCTCTTGGTCGTAGATCTTCAAACTGATCCAGTGGAGCAACTGGAAGAGACTGTCAACCTACTGGAGGAGCACCGCATAGTACCCAGCCATCTACGAGACAAATATGAAGAGCAGAGGCTGTTGAAGTTTATCCCCTTCCTGGTGCTGGCAAATAAGAACGATGATGAGAACACTGATGAGAACCTCGAAATCTTTCGGG
>CP070689.1:2722543-2739360 GCA_020353155.1 Deltaproteobacteria bacterium
ACTCAGGCACGAAGAGGCCCTCGACGGCGCGGGGCAGTCCACGGAGAGATACCGACTAGTGCTTGGCGCGGCCGGGTCTCATTACGAGTTTCGTGAGGGAGACGTCAAGCGGATCCAGGTGCTAATCAACGGACTCCGAGACTTGATCGTCGCGTCGGGCGAACTCCAGGAGGGCCACAAAGAACGCGTTCTCAAGAAACTTGAAAGCTCGAGTCCGGGCTACACAAGAAGGTCTCGGACCTGGGCCTGGTCTGCAGGGGAGAAGTCGTCCGGATAAAATACCACCACAGTGTTGACTCTGTTTTTAATGGCATGAATCCGGGCAAGCTGCATCTGGGAGACAATCTCGCGAGCCGCCTTTTTCGAATTGTAGGAGGGGCTATAACCACTCATAACTGGTGCGGAAAGGACGGCCAAAGCAACAATGATGCCCAGGACCACTGCAACCTCGATTAGACTGAAGCCTTGGTGATCGAAAAGATGTGTCACTGTAAAATTTTTTCTCCAAACCATGACTAGTTCCTTTATGTCTAAGTGCTGCCTCCATCCAGTCTCAGAACCGTTGTTCCAAGCACTAACTCTCTTTATTTCAAAGGTCCGAATGAGATACTGCTTCAAGGTTACCGATGGTGTCATCTTCTCCAGCAGTATCCCAGTCACTTCGGTAATCTTCATACAAGTCTTCGTCTGGGCTCCAGTTGGACAGAGAATCTTCCCCGTGAAAATTTTTGTGACTGGTTGTGTGGATAGACCGAGCCCAGGTTGCCGAAACATTCCTGGTATTGATCTGGGGGTAATGGGTAGCTCTTTGCGAAACAACCCTTACCCTTTTGTTCTGCCTGTGTTCCGCTTTTTTGATCTGGGAACTAATAGGGTGAACACAAAGTAAAGGTGCTGCAAAGAAAATTGCCGTTACCAGGCTCAACGAGATAACTCTGTAGGTATTTAGCATGATTAGGCCCCCCCGAATGTTGTATCTGTAAATTTTTTTATACTCATTGACATTGTGCGGCAGTAAAAATAAGTTTTATAATACTAAATTGGATGGTGAATCCTTGAAAATTTCTTGAAGTACAGACTCGTAAACCTTAATTAGTATAAGTAAATGAACTAAAGTCAAAGAGTCTGTTTGCTGGTAGGATTCCAGCCATCCGCGCCCGATTCGCTCAGTGTTAATATCAAGAAGCGTGCCAAACGAGATGTTGGCCCAGGATTGAGGTGGATTTAGTCTGGTCAAACCGTTGGAAGTTATTGTGTGTAAGATAGGTAGAAAAACATATTAGAAGGGAACTCTTTGCCTGCCCATAGGGAAAGTTGTGGGATTGAATGGGGTGACTCCAATGCTTGGGAACTTGGATTCATTTTTACTTGTAAATCCTATAGGATGGGGCAAGCGCAGCGAATCTACTTTAGGGATGAAATATATCAATCAAGCCGGGGAAACGAGTTCCAAGAGGGGGGGAGGTGCCTCCCTCTAGCCTGGTCAGATAAGATCCAACCAAGCTAGGGGAGGCAGAGATAATTTGGTTAACAACTCCTTGCCGGCTAAATCGGGGCGGATGGCTAGCCAGGTTGGAGTTGTTGCAGTCTGAAGTAAGGAAAAGGATATTAAGTCTAAAATTTTTTTAGGGTTCTTGTCCTCCTTGCCAAAACAAACGGTTTCACTCTATGTTTCAGCCTAATACACGGTAAAGCTCTTCTCAGCCAGTTTGGTACCCTCATGAAACAATTGAATGGTCAACTTCCCAGGGACGATGTGTGACTCATTATCGAATCTCCAGCCTTCAAAGGAAGGAGTACCGATCTGCCTCTCAGCCACCCATTCGTCACTGCTTTCCATTTCAGAATGGGAAACCCTAACCAGGAGATCTACCTGGCCACCTTGTTCATAGCCATTTACCACGTAGCGAAAGCCAAATTCGGTACCGTCACTGCCCGGAATCATTTTAGTCCGTTTTACCAGTTCCCTCTCGTCTATGATCTGAATCTCGCCACGCTGGGTGCCAGGCGCTTCCTGCCACCCGGCAGCTTTGGTTTTGTACAAGCCGAAATCAATAATCTTAATGTTGTCCACTTCTGTGGCCATGGAGGCCATGGGCCAGCCAACAACAAATGAAATAATCATGCAAGCTGTTATCAATCTTTTAACCATTGCTTTCATCTCTTTCCTCCCCCTCAAATGCTTTCTGATTCGTTTTGCTTTCACTAGTTTGCAGAAGGAATGCCAAAGGAGAAAAAAACAAAATAAACTAATATTTCTAATAAGTTAGATAGAACGAAATATTTTAAGCTAGCTAGCTAAATAGCAAAAAATGGCCAAATGGCCAAGTTAATATTTGCTAGTTCGCCAGCGGCGAGATTGCGGATTTCGGATTGCGGATTTCGGATTGCGGATTTCGGAATGAGAAATGCGAAATGAGAAATGATGTTGGGCTAAGCTTCGAGGTCTTTGAGCTTTTTTCTTCGATAACGAAATGAATAATAGCTCATTCTCAAGAGCTTCGCTGCCCTGGTTTCATTGCCTTCGGCTTTTTTCAAAGCCTCCCTTATGTAGTGCTCCTCCAAAGCCTGAAGATCTAGTCCTTCATCCGGCAGCGCTGGAATTCCGTCCTCATTCTCTGCGTTAGGTGGGGCTAAGGGTTCAGCGATACCTTCGAGACCAAGATCCTGGGGGGATAGTTCAGGCCCCTGGCCAACGAGTATTCCTCTCTCTACGAGGTTTCTTAGCTCGCGAATGTTACCCTGCCAATTGTGGTTCTTTAAATAAGCTTCGGTTTCTGGAGAGAAGCCGGAAAAAGATTTTCCGTGTTTATTACTAAATTCTGAAAGAAAGTGCCTGGCGATAGGCACGATATCGTCTCTCCGTTTGTTGAGGGCGGGAACCTCTACCTTTATTACTGCAAGGCGGTAGTAAAGATCACGTCGAAAGAATTCTTTTTCTATCATGGTATCCAGATCCTTGTTAGTAGCAGAAACAACCCTGGTACGGATCCGGAGTTTCTTGGTTCCCCCAACACGGTAATATTCACCCTCTTCCAGAAAGCGCAGGAGTTTTGCCTGGGCCTCGAGGCTCAGGTCACCCACCTCGTCCAGAAAAAGGGTTCCCTCTGCGGCCTGTTCCACCAGCCCCTTTTTACCTGCTGCCTTGGCACCAGTGAATGCCCCTTTTTCGTAGCCAAACAACTCGCTCTCAATCAGGTCTCTGGGTATGGCGGAACAGTTCAGGGTAAGAAAGGGTCCATTGAAGTTTGGACTCTTATAGTGGATGGCGCTTGCTATCAGCTCCTTACCGGTACCGGTTTCACCGAGTATAAGTACCGGAGTGTCGACGGCCTTGGCCACCTTATCTACAAATTGCATTACATCCTGGATAGCATTACTTTCTCCCACAAAGCAGGGGATGTTTTCCTTTAGATAGTTTTCCTGGAGGACCTGAACTTCTTTCCTGAGCCTAATCTTATCAAGAACGTTCCGAACGCTCACGTCCAGGGCATCAACATTGATAGGCTTCATCATGTAATCTGAGGCGCCAAGCTTCATGGTGGATATAGCGGTATTGATATCAGTAGAGGCAGTTACCATTACCACGAGGACGTCTGGACTAAGTTTTTTTATCTGTCTTAAAGCATCAACTCCGCTCATGTCGGGTAGTCCAATATCTAAGAGAACAAGATCAGGCGGGTCATCTTTGATTGCCTCTAGTGCGCTTCCCGCTGTAGAGAAGGTTCTAACCTGGTATTTTCCCTCGAGGGCAAGGCCCAACACTTCCCTCATGTCAGCGTCGTCATCAACTATGTAGATTGAGTAAGCGATCACTTCAGTCAATCCCTCTTAAGATCATTTTACGGGTGCTGGATTTCATTAGACTAAGATCAGACAGTAAGGTTGACATACAAACATCATGCCAGCCTTAACCCTTCTGAAGAAATATGGGGGTAGACAAACCAAAGATTTGCCATTGTCTTAGGCTATTAATCGAGATTTGCATAGAGCCTCAGATTTTATCTATATATATAAGCGGAAGTAACTACTCTTCAGAGAAAGTGGCAGGACATTCATTTTCCTTAGGCAACTTTAAGGTTAAGGATAAGATGAATCCCACAAGTATTAGCCCTCCTACTAGGCCGAACCCCAGAGAAAAATGGGCAAGGTCAGCCATTATTCCAATCCCGGTGGGGATGCCACCCGCTCCTATGAGGAAGGCCAGGGGAATAGCTAGGGAGACAGCAACGTTTCGAGAGCTCGAAGGTCCTATACAAGAGAGAGCGGCAAAACCTGCAGGGAAAAAACAAACAGCCAGCATGGGCTGCATGAAAACGATGACCACGAGCCAGTAACCTTTTGTTAAACCTAACAGGACTGTCATGCTGCCGGTGAGGAGAAATACAGCGGCCATAATTCTTTTTGCGCCAAAACGGTCAGTTGCCCACCCTGCCATAAATGCCATCCCCAACCCAGAGATGCGTGATATGGCAACGAGGATGTTGGCCGAGTATTGAGTTATGCCACGTTCAGCCACCAGATAAAGGGGTAGCATGGCGTAAACACCCAAACTGCCTGTGATACCGAGGCTAAAGAGGATTGTCATGATCCAAAAAGCTGGTATTGCCAGAATGTTTCGGAAAGAGGTAACGCTTGGAGCTGCGCCGGGAAACCTGCCGCCCTTGCCAAAGCGGGCGAAAGCCAAGCCTGCGGCGATAGAGGCCGCGCCCATCACTCCAAGGATTCCTCTCCAGGAAAACCATTTCAGCAGCGCCTCTGATATAAGTGGAGCCAAGACAAAACCAAGGTTGGGAGCCAATTCGTGAATAGCTAATGCCTTCCCCCACTGGTTAGGGCCAACCAGGGAGGTCAAAGTGGAAATCCCGGATGGTAAATAAAGCCCGGCTGCCAATCCCAGGAGGACCAATCCCATCAGCACCCCGGCTTGGCTGTCACTCAGGGAGATGCTTACAAGGGCCAAGCCAATAGCGGAGGCAGAGAGGGTTATTGTTCGGTAGTGCATTAGTCGTGAGGCCACAAAACCAGAGGCAATCAGGGAAACGAAATAACCCATTGATATCAAGAGAAAGAGGGAACCTGCTTCTCCGTGCCCAATAGCCAATTCCTTTTCGATGGTTGGCAGCAAGGGAGCAAGGATCACTCTGCTCAAAAAGTTCAGGAGGAAAATTGCGGCCAGCAGAAAGATTGGCCCTATTTGAGATCTGAAATTCGTATCTTCTGCTCTCTTTGCATAATCGGAGCTACTGCCACTCGCGGGAAGATCCACTTAAGCTACCCCTCATGTCGGTATCATTATTCGTATCAATTTAAGATAAGACCTATAGAAGGTCTGGCAAGGAATTGCCAAATAATTTTGGTGGGTAAGAAAGTTTTCAGTCTGCTAGCTCAATAGGGGAGAAGTCCTATTCCCAATAAAAAAGCCTTTCCAATGGCGAGTTAGCGTTTGGGAAGGTTCTTATCCAGTTCCTCAATGTAGGCCATTGCTCTCTCTAATTCGTCATTTAGATGACGGATTCGCATCATAGACCTTACTCGAAAGGTTATTTCTGTTTTATCGAAGGGCTTATTGACGAAGTCGTCGGCCCCTTCGAGATATGCTTCCACATCTCTGTCCTGATAGGCAGTTACCATTATGACAGGAATTGATTTGGTCCTTTCCTCCTCTTTCAGCCTCTTGCATGTTTCCACCCCGTCGATGCCGGGCATCTTGACATCCATAAGGATTACCTGGGGAAGCTCTGCTTGTGCCATACTTATGGCCTCTTGTCCGTTTGAAGCTGCAATTACGTCGTAGCCGTCTTCCCTCAGATAAATACTGAGCAAATCCCTTATTTCTTTTTCATCATCAACTACAAGAATTTTTTCCGCCATGGTGCCCCTCCTTTTTATACCAGATGCCCGATGGTTGCATATGGGAATATTTCGGGTCTTCCGGGAGAAACTTTCTAGCAAGATCAGTGCCGAGATAACCGGAACGAGAGAGATTTGAGGGTTCCTTATATATAATAAGGTTACAAATATATAAAAATGGTGGCTTTCCATGGCAAAGTGCTCAGAGATCACAGTTGAGGCAAAGCGCATGGAGCATCCCTCGACACCTTTGACTGCTTACCGTAAACCAAAGTCTATGTACTTCTCTTCAGGCACCGAATCCAAGATGGTAGTGAGCAAATCCATCAATTCTCATATTATTTTGCAACATCAGCATCTGCCCCCGGAACTCGAAAGTCGGCAAAGCAGTGGCGTCTGGGAATAACAATAATTTCCAAAATTATCATGTTTTTCTTGACAGTTAGCGATTTTTGATATATTTAGTACTAAATATATCAAAAATGGAAGGTGTAATAATGGAGAAAAGATGGTTGTTACGACTACCCAAAGATCTGGATGATTGGCTTACTTTGAGAGCTGCGGAAGAAACAGTATCGCGAGGCAAAAGGATCTCAAAAAACACCTTGATCATAGAGCTAGCCAGCAATGCCAAGCATGGAGAAATCTCGGATCATCAAGTTAAATCAACCATTGGGGAAAGGTGGCAGGATGTAAAGTCAGCTCTTGAATTTATCCAGAAGACAATAGAGCTAAAAGCAGAAGGGGGCTTAGCAGTTAGTGATCGCATAAGACAGAGGATATCAGTCAATTTGAGATTGTTGGGATCCTATATTGAAGATTTGGAAGACTAACAAGGCGCCACCTCGGGTTTTATTTGGCCTGTCGCCACCCTGACCTGGTTGTCCACTTTTTTCTCCTTGCTCATTTCAGAAAATGCCTATCTGTTACTTTCATTGCCGGGGTGAAAGCTATTAAGACTATCAATGCCTCATTACTGTGATTCCTTGCGGCATGAACTTGTCGCATCGGGTTGAAATGAATACTCCCGGGTTTGATGTCCACCCATTTATCATTAACCAGTAACTGAGCGGTGCCTCTAATTACATATTCGATCTCATCATGTTCTTCGTGATAATGAGGCCCTAATTCAGCACCCGGCATCATTCTAACAACAAAAACGCTTATGGTGTCATCTTCCGCGATTTTGATTAGTTGTGATTTCTCGCCGGCTGGTAGAGGATTTTCTTTAAGAACATCGTCAATATGGGTCATGATTTGCCAGGTGGTATCTGTTCCATTAGCTCGAGCCGAGGTGCAAAAAGAAGCGAATAAGATCAAAATAATTCCTGAGATGGCAATGCTTCTAGTAAGCAGCATATCGTTACCTCCTCGTCCTTAGATTTCTTAGTGATGCGTATTTCTGACAACGGAATAGTCTGAAGTTTTGGAGTAGTGCAAGTGAACTTTCTTCAAGGGCTTCTCTGTGTTTTGTCGACCCGCCAATAAGCAGTAGGAAGATACTGTGCTACGCGATGAAGTCCTCAATGTTATTTTACGGTCTTCTTCCTGTTCGCTCAAGTTCAGATACTAACAAGAAATGTGGACTCAATCTCGGACACCGAGAATTTTAGATGACATCCCTTAATCTAAACTTTGGCTGGTATCTAATCTGGCACATATATACGTTGGAATATTATGCTACTAATTCAAGTAAGGTCAAACTATTCTGCTACGGCAGGTAATGAGCCCACCAGAAGGAGCGCAGCCTCATATTCTCACATTCAGATCGAGATATATTGCTGCCATTAGAAGATAGGAATAGAAGCTAAGTCTGCTCGCAACAGTTATTCATGCAGACCATAGTCCATTACAATGGAGGAGGGCAGATTGATCAAGTGACACTAGTCTTTAACGAGAAGCTTCACATTATGAAGAAGTTCTTCTGGCTCAATGGGCTTTTCCATGAAGATGTCTGCATGAATCCAGTCCAGATCCTCATCTAGCGTTCGGCCATTACCCTTTTCCACCGGCGGCCTAGCAGAAACGATGAGTATGGGCACTCCGAAAACACCATCGTTCTTTTTGATTTCGGTGGCAAAGTTTAATCCCTCATCCATCGTTTCCATCATGATATCGAGGATAAGCAGATCCGGTCGAGTGTTAACAAAGAGTTGGTGGCCTTTGCGTGTATCCAGGGCAGTAAAAACCTGATAACCGTACTGGGAGAGAATTTCGCTCAAGGCATCACAGATTTCCGGATCATCATCGATGATTACAATTCTCTTTGCACTCATGGATGGATCCCTCCTTGCCCAAGTCCAGGGCCTACTAATGTTGCGCTTCCAACAGTTTTCTCTGGGTTAACCCCTCTATGGCAATGAAGATGGGCGAGACGATTGGGGGCAACATTGAGGCAAGAGGTAAGCCTTAAGGATAGAAAATCGTAACAGCGCAGTGTTTGCACCTTAACATAAACAAGGTCTCCTCTGTCAAGCTAAAAAACCACGATCTTGGTAGGGAATGGCAAGTTAATTTTTATGCGGATTTTTCAGACGGAACTATATGATTGTAAGGGTCGATTGGTTAAGTGGGGGTAGGGAAATAGAGGGGGTAGGTTAAAACCTGCAGGGAACGGGTGTAAGGTGCCCTAAAATAAGTTTCTTGGTATACCCATTTTGAGGTTCACTTGATTGCCTCGTGATTTGAGTCAAGAACTACAATGAGTGATTTTCAGACCTAACAGGGAACACCGGAACTGCTCAGAGGTGCGGTCTTATGAGGATGAAACGGAGTAGGAAATTTCGCTGATCTCAGGATAGGGCGAAAATCCGTTTCATGTAAATACGAAAAACCACCATTTTCCGCCCCGATCTCTGCCTGATCGCGTCTGCTATAGTAGGTAGATGGACACACAGATAGATTTCGCATTAGGGAGGAATTAACCATGAAAAAAATGATCGTATTTGTTTTGCTTATTGTCACAGTAATTTTTCTCTTCGCTAGTCCACTTTTAGCCCAGAAGCAAAAAGACACCAGCGTAGGTGTACTCAGCGAAACATACTTTGTTGTGGTCCAGAGTCGAGGTGCTGATGATTCGAGTGTGCTGCTGTATAGGGTATATGATGGAAAAATGTACTTACAGGATGCCCTCGTAGTCGATGGGGAATTTGCAGACATTAGTCGTCCAACTATAAGAGTGCTGCGGCCTTCTCAATACTCACCAGGAAACTGATATGATAGGCTACTTCTCCACAAGGAAAGTTACATCGTGAAAGAGAAGAAGAATGAAAAGATAGGACTTTCCTGGCGGATTGTCATCCTCACAGCTTTAGGACTTGCAATCTTATGGTTCTACCTTATGCCAGAATCCCTCCTGTTTGACGAAGAATCCTATCGTAACTGGGGGTGGGTGGTTGAGTCTGTAGTTCGATTTGTGGCTTGTATGGGAGTGAGTATTGGAGCCTTCGTGCACTGGAGATAAACAGGTGGCAGCATGGAGGGGTATAAAAGAATAGCCCCATCGACCTACGTTGCCCAAGGCCGATGTGGTATCAGCCAGGTCTGCGCGGTAAATCGATGGAGCTAGGGCCATAGGTAGGTCAAAGACAAGGAGGTGTCTATTCCTACCACTATATATTTTATCCTATGGGCCAACCAGGTCAAGATGTAGTATCAATTTGCCGCTGGCCAGCTCTAGTCGTTGGGTAAAGATAGAGGGTTTGGGCTACAAAAAAGCGGAGCTGAAGCTCCGCATATTTCTTTCAAAAATCATAACCTCAGAGGCTTGTGTCTCATCTCCCGCCTGGAAAACAAAAAACAGGAGCAACCATTATCCTCACCGATAGGGCAGTATCAAAAGCCGAACCTGATATGAATTCTGCTTCTGTTGGGAGAGAGGTGAAGCCCAAAGTGAGAGTAGTGACCATGACGGTAATGGTGTGGTTCGTAGTGATATCTGTAATGGTAACTACGGGGCCTCGCATAGTTACGATGGTATCCGTGAAGCCTATGGTTCGTGTGACCATTTTTGTAATGGTTTTGGTGGATAGAGCGATAGTGGCCATTCCGTGCCTCCGATGGAGAGGCCCAAATCGCCAGAAACATAGCCAAAAGAACGGCTATCATAATTTTACCGATGTTTTTCATTTTGATCCTCCTTTCATAGTTTATTAATCGAATAAAGGAGGAAAAAGGTTACAGGTTTGTCGAAAAAATTCACTCCGCTGAGGCAACACTGAGGGATGAAACAAAAAAGCGGAGCCGAAGCTCCGCATAGTCTTTCGGGAGTAAATGGTTCAAGCTTCCCCTAGATATGGTAGCTGTGTGTCAAAAGGCGAAGTGGGGATTAAAGTATGAGATCTCCAATTTGCGCAAAGCGCCGCGGCGGAACCGACATTAATGTTGACCTCAGCAATTCATCCACTTTTACTCATGAATATTAGATTACCTTCTAAAAAAACCAACAGCTGACCTGGCTCAAAACTTACCCAATTCTCATCACTCAAGGGCTCGCTGGCCACGAGATATCCTCGTTCATCAGGATCTATGAGCCCTGCTAAGTCGATTGTCAGATATTGTCCACGAAGCCTCACAACCTTATAGGGAATCTGACGCAGTAAAAAATGCAGGCCCACGTAACCCGCCTTGTCGTGATAAGCGAACAAGTGGGTGCCATCACTAAAAATCAGGTTGAGCTCGCCTAAACGGTTTATTTCTCGTAATTTCTCATGCAAGAGAATAAAGTCATTTCTATCGGCCAGGTGCAACTCATGATGCTTGAGCCATGACAAAAGATGACAGAAAATGCGTTCAGAATCCGTTGTGCCAATTGGAATGAACTCCTCGGTGGGGAAAATCAGTTGATCAAAATCTATCGTGCCATTGTGGGCAAAAACCCAGGTCTTGTTATCAAACCTCCTATAAAAGGGGTGCGTGTTGACATATCCTGCCTCACCTGCTGTAGCACGGCGGATATGTGAGACAAAGATCCTCGAACGAGCACCCAAATCTTCCATAAAACTTCTGGCAAGACGACTCCGGTCCACTGGCCTTGCTTCTTTAATAACTTGGGTCCCGTATTCATTATACCAGCCGACTCCCCACCCATCAGGGTTATCCGTTGCTCCGGCTTTCAGTCCAGAAAAGGCCAATTGAACCGTAACCTCTTTGTTAAAACAGAGACCAAGTAACTCGCACATGAAAATTCTCTTTCCACAAGACACAATTGAGATTGAATTGAAAGCGAGAAATACTGGAACCATACCAGCTAAAATCACATCATAGAATGTTTTCACAAATTCTTGCAAGAAAAGGGCCGTTGAAAAACTAAAGATTACATCCCTTAATTCACACTATTTCTTCCTGAACCGCAGCGCAAAATATGGTAGTGGATTTGAAAAGGGCGAAGTGTAGATTAAAGTATGCAAACCAAGGGCTAGGACGGGCTTTTCCTTTTCTCTAACCATCTGGCCAGCAACAAAGCCACAATGCCTGGCAAAAATAGTAAAGGTAGACTTATGAGACCTAGTATACTGAATCCCCTCCAGGAAAAACGAATTAAATTAACTACTATAACAATCCCCAAAAAGCCGAAGTAAATATAGGCCAAGACTTTGAGTACTGTTATCCCTATGCCTTGTAGTGCCCTAGCTGCAGTCTTTCGAAGAGCAATCTGTGGAGATAATACCTCTAACCCCTCCTCGAGTTCTGATACTAAATCCTTGTCAGTAATGCGGTTTTGATGCCATTTAAGGACCCTCTTGGCTTTGTCGTATCTGCCCTCTTTGATTAAGCGATGAAGGACATTTAAAACAGCCCTCTCTTCGTCTTCGCGCATAAGAATTTGGAAACACTTTCCGGCTGGATATATCACGAACAGAAAAATAATAATGTCGCTAATTTGTATGCCATGCCAATGGCCTTCAAACTCCGCTCCGACACCATACCCAATCAATCCGGCAACGAAGGCAACGAAGAACCACACGAAGAAAAAAAAGACAGATTGAGAGCCTTCATCTATTTGCTTACCCATGGCCTTCAGAGATTTTTTACAGTTGTCACACCACTCACCCAGACCACCATCTTCGATCATGGCCCAACGGACATCCCAACCACCACAAGTGGGGCATTGCTTTGAGCCTGATTTATCTGGTGCCATACCTGATCCTCCCGATACCTTCAGATACGTCCATGGATATCGGTTCTAGTTATACTTTTGGAGACATGTGCAAAGAATGGACCAGAAGGTAATTCGTTGGTTTGACAAAAACCGAGACTTCAGGAAGGATTCGGTGAGATTAGCGATGAGGAATGCAAACCCACTTCGAACTCTGCAAAACTAAAGATTACATCCCTTAATTCACACTCTGCTGGTCTTGACTCTGGCACAAGATGTTGATTACGGTCAGCGCTTCCCGGGCTTGGGCAGCGAACCTCCACAAACGGGACACACTTTCTCAGCTGGCTTAATCATTAAATTAGCCTTGCACTTTTGGCATTTGATGCTGTGGAGTTTGACCCGTTTGATTTCGTCAGGCTCCAGAGTGTTACTCATCTGGTTGTTCCTCTTTCCTGTCGATGTCTTTGGGCCGACCGAGAGATTCAGAGACCGGATAGTATCTGTGGCAGTCCCAGCAAAAAAACTCTTTTTCACCTGGGGACCAGGAGAGGTGTTTGTGTCCGCGCGGGCACTGCTTAGGGAGTTCCATAAGGGGTACCTTTTTCTTCTTTCTTGTCACTGCCCTAACTATTTCTCAGAGGATTTTTTCTCGTACTTCTTTAGGAGGTCTTGAGCTGCTTTCAAATTACAGGAATGAGGGGTGAGGATGCAACAAGAAAAGCCCCGTTCAACCAGTCCAGCGAAAGGCCAATGGGGGCAAGAAAAAGGAGAAAAAGAGTTATCTTGAAGTGAGCGACGTTCTCACTTCACAGCTTGAGTGATGCAAACCCAGTGCCAACAAAAAAGCAGAACCGCAGCTCCGACAAAAAAACCCCTGCGGAGGTGGTGTTGGCAGACTGTCTTGAACCCTTCGTAACTAGATGAGGTCCCTGTTGGTCCTTTAGGCGCTTCGGGTTAACCGATGCGGCACACCGTTCCAAGGAAGGGTCCCCGTTTGTAAGTGTTGATTCAGAAAAGAACTACCAATCATCAAGACCGCAGGGGAACTGAATCATAATAGAGTACCTTACCCTGCTCCTAACTATACCCTTAAATAATATCAGACTACAGTGGCGATTCGGATTTAGTCAATACGAAGAACCACCATTTTGAAATTAACTGGCTGGCTCAAAACGGAAAGTGCGGAATGTGAATTACATCCCTTAATTCACACTTCCCTAGGATTTGCTCAGGCACAAGATGTGGAGATGAAAAAAGCGGAGCCAAAAACTCCGCATTTTTTTAGCTATAACCAAGATATTGTAGCTAAGTCTTAAAAGGAAAAGTGGGGATTAAAGTATGTAATTCACATTTTGAAAACAAAAAGGCAGAGCCATTACTGACCCTGCCATCTCTTTTGAACCAGTTTTTGTTAGCTGTTGAGATTAATTCCGTCGATTAGGTAAGGCTCTGCTTAAACCTTGGTTACTATAATCCCCTTACCGTTAGACGAACACGTCGATTCAATTGGCGTCCCTCTGCTGTATCATTACTGGCCACGGGAAGGTCTTTCCCATACCACAGCGTCACGAGCCTTTGCTCAGCAATAGCACTGATATTTGCCTCTGCTGCTAAAAAAATCTCTGTCTGCATCAAGAAATTCTTAACGCTTTCAGCCCTTTGCTTTGACAAGTCTAAATTGTATTTCGGATCACCTGTGCTGTCTGAGAAGCCTTCGATGACAACGTATGCTTCAGGGGTTTTCTCCAAGAACTTTGCCAGTGCATCCAACCCCTGGTGATACTCCGGACGAATATCAGCCTTGCCAAAATCAAACAGAATGTTATCGAGTTCTACGCCCACCACTCTGCTAATAAGCTCGGTTTCAACAATTGCCTTATCTCTGACCATAAATATCGCCCCGGTAATATACTCTGGCCTGGCGAGTAAGGCATCAAAAGTAACCACCCGGGAGCAGGTGTTTACCGAAGCCAGATCATTCACCAGTTTTTCACTTTTCGGAGTCTGTGCTGAACTGATGACATAAAAACAGACATCGTATTTGGAGGCTATCTCCTTCGCTGCCGGGACAGGGTATATTTTTGACCCACTCAGGGTAAATTGACCGTCTGAAAAAACAAAAACAGCCGTTTCACCAGACAGTTTGGCAAGGATGGGATCAAGGTTTTTGATCGCATCTCCCAATGGTGTGGGCTGATTTTTGTAACTAATTGAAGGTTGGTACGCCGCCATTTCGTCAATTGCTGCACCAAACTTCTCTTTGTTAAATGGCTGCATTTCGTAGAAGCTTTTCCACGGAGTGTACGAATACAAGCCGGCGTTCCAATCCAGCTCCGGAACACGCAAGGCTCTGCCCTTGAACATTTCCTCGGCAAGATCAATTTTCTTCATGCTGGTATCTTTATATGGATCCTGCATGGAGCCTGAAGCATCGAACAAAACAATGAAATTATCCGCAGTTTTCACAACCTCCTCTATTACCCGAACTTTCTGGACAGGTACTTGCTTAACGATCAATTCTGCGGCCAAAACATTGGTCACAATCAGACCTGGCATGATCAGTCCAATGATCATCGCCAACCATAGTATTTTCATTTTGCTTGGCTTCATGTTTGTCCCTCCTCTTAGTTCTAGGTAGATAGGCAAACAAATTCGAGTACGAGTAAAGGCCTACCCTTTCTTTACTAAGACACCTCAAATTGCCTGCAACTCCTATATTTCACCTAGGTTTGTGGTTAACTGCATAATATACTTACTATGAACCCAGCGGAAGCTAAGAGATCGTTGCACCAGGTTCACTGAATTGCCATTTAAAAGATTGTAATGAGCTTAAGGTGAAATTAAGGTTCCAAGAAAAATTGTCAATACTAGAAATATCCGATTCTTTGGTAAATAAGATTAACCGACAAAAAGGGAGTCGTGTAGACCTTGATAAAAAATTTATAGTAAAAAAGATCAAAGCCGAAGCAGCAATTTGCTTTACATCCCTTAATTCACTCGCAGAGTCTGAATGGAGCATAAAAAAGCGGAGCCGAAACTCCGCTGTGTTTGCTGTAAAATAAATGGCGCTATTGATTGAAAAAGCGGTGTATGTAGCCTATCTTGGTAACAGCCTCAATTTATAGGATACACCGTTAGACGATAGTGCAATACAGACACTCCTTACTTCCCCCTGGTATATTTCCGTTTTCACAATCAGCACGATAAACAGGGCCAGTTTCTAGTCTTTTCAGCTGCTTTCCTTTTTACCTCTCGGAGCATATCTTACCGAGAGGCAAAAATTGGTCTAGTTACTTTTAAGAACTCACCTAATATATCAAGATCTTTGAAACTACCTACGTAAACCCAATCATCTGGTGAATCTATTTGCCATAACTTATACCTACATCCATTCCAATAGGTAACAAGATTAGTTGATCGGTTTTTACATTCATCATCCCAGATAGAGATTGTAATAAGCCAAGATATTGTTTCTAAATCAGATATACACGACTTGTGTTCTACTTCAAATCCTACATTAATAGTGAACTGTATTTCACCTGGAGCAGCACATTCCTTTTCAACTGGCAAAGTAACACAGCTAGTTAGGAGAAACACTAAAATCAGTCTCATGTATTGTTTGAATTTCAGTCTAGATTTTATCAAATTTCCAATACCCACTTTCGGGACAAATTGGGGACACTGCACTTTGGATTTAAGCATTAGTTTTTCCCTAAAATGTTCATTGATATATGTACACCTACAATGTTCGAGCAACTTCTGTGCCACTCATTTTAAGTCTTTGATATCTGTATCAATATTTGACGGGAATAGTTGCCTAGAGGGGAAGAATGGGCTATTTTGCTGAAGAAAATATATTTTTAAAGGTGGTTAATTGATTTTTCTAGCATACGAACATTTCGTATACTTGTCTTCAATAGAGAAATGTTAAGGCGGAACGAGGTTTCACATATTTTTCTCAGACTATTGAGGTATAGGTGACAGTACAAAAGTCACCTTTTTAAAGGTTGTAGGGCTGGCTTAAGGGAAAAGCAAGTAAGTTTCAATTACATCCCTTAATTCACACTTCTGCTCCTAGTGAATCTAGCACAAGATGGAGTATCAGGCTCTTTAGGTGCAAAGTGTGAATTAAAGTAGGAGCTTTTGATAAAAAGGGAGGATAATTTAAAGATTAACGAATTAACTTATTATCCGTCAAAGGATCGTTTAGAGCCTGCGTAATTCTCTCTTGAATCTTATCTCTTAATTTGACGAGATAAAGTTATTTTCTGGCTTTCACGGAGACAAGAAAAGATTTTACACTCCGCACTCCTTCAACGCCTTTGGCGTGAACAATCGATTTTTCTATCTCTTCCTCAGAACCAACAAGCCCAAGCAGCACTACATTGCACTGAACAGTTTGAACTTCAACGTTGGTAGACCAAATGTCCTTGTCCCCTATTAGTGCAGCACTGACCTTTCCAGTAATTTCAAGGCTATTTGTGGTGCCGCAGGAATCCTCATCTTTTCCTTTACTTTGCAGGATATAGGTGGTTACGGACTTTACACCTTCGGTCTTTTTGGAAATTTCAATAGCACGCTTTTCTTGAGCTTCGGTTTGCTTCTGCCCCACGAGGTAGACATCACCATAGAAGGAGTACACTGAGATATCTAACGCATCAACTGTCTCGTCGTCCGCAAACTCAGTCTTAACTTTGGCTTCTATCTCTTTATCTTTGGTTAAATCACCGACACTTCGCTCATCCATAGCTATTTCATAAATAGTCTTGGGCGGGCACCCTGTAGTTAAAAGCGCTAGACCCAATAAGAAAAACAAATATAAAGGAAAATAATTCTGTCTCATTTTTTTCTCCCTTCGGTCAAA
>CP070689.1:2739460-2743576 GCA_020353155.1 Deltaproteobacteria bacterium
AACAATACTCCCAAATATCCGGCGAGTCATTGTAATGGCATGCATATTGATAATGCCTTTTAACCTCACTCTTTTTTTCAGCTGAGCACCTGATACATAACGGGCATAGTTCGCATTCAAGAAGAGAGGGCCATTCGGATATTTGGGAGTATTGTTATCACATGGTTGTAGGAGCTCACTCGGCAACCAATGTAAACGTAAGTCTATTTGGGAAATGGGAGAGTCTAAGTGCGATTCTACGGTCTTTTAGCGGTTAAATCTTTAGTCCTTGCAGTGATTTTTGTGATTTTGCAGATGGCATCTGCATCTGCGCAAACCGATTTAGTTACTGACACAGAAAATTGCTTATTCTGTCACAGGTACCCTAACATGGGTCGCTATGACAAGAGTGGTAATAAGAGGATTTACTACGTAAACGAAAAGCTTTTTGCCTCATCGGTTCACGGAAAGCTAAAGTGCAAGAGCTGCCATGCTGGTCTGGATCAGATCCCCCACACTAATGTGAAAAAGGTAGATTGTTCCTCCAGTTGCCACATCAAAGAGCCATCCACCGGTAAAGAATTCTCCCACGCAAATATGGTTGACAAATTCCAGGCTAGCGTTCACGGGGCAGGAACTGGTGGCGATAAAAAAGACCATCCCGAAGATTTGCCAAACTGCAAGTACTGTCATGACAACCCAATGTACCGTGCTCCAGACGGCGTCTGGGGTCAAAGCAATGCTCTGATCAATGAGACACTGGCTAGGTGCATGGGATGTCATACCACATCCCACTGGGCGGAACGATTCTATTCCCACTTCACCCACCGTATGAGGAAAAGACGAAGTCAGGAAGAAATAGTAGCCTTGTGTACAAGCTGCCATGAAGATCAAGAGAAAATGGCACGCCATGGTATCGAGAGCATAGGAACCTACAAAGATACCTTTCACTGGATCCAGGTACAGTATGGAGTAAAAGATGCTCCTGACTGTATCAGTTGCCATATACCAGTGGGATACTCGGCACACGACATAAGGCCGAGAACCGACCGCATCTCCCCGATCAATATGGACAACAGAGTAAAAACATGTAGCAATCAAGGGGGGGTGCAGTCTTGCCATCCCGGAGCCACGACTCAGTTTGCCACCGGCAGGGTGCATGCTTACGGGATGAAAGCTCAGCTTCTGGCTAGCCAGAACCAGGCAAATTTTATGGAAGATGAACATATTTCCCTAGTTATAGAGCGGGCAGAGAAAGATTTAACGAAATCAGAATTATTTCATTACAAAGTTCTTAAGTTGGTTAAGCTTTTCTATAAAATTTTAATAGCTTTCGTTATTGGTGGTATGCTTGTACATCAACTGCTCGACTATATGGCGAGCAGGAGACATTTAAAATCTCGTTAATAAAGATTGTAAGGGTTTTGTGATGATTAAAAAAAGATTGTTTTCTAAAAGCAAAGTTGATGCAAAGTCTAATGGCGAAAGATACTTCGTGCGCTTGAACTTTAATGAAAGAGTTCAACATATGATCTTTCTCATCTGTTTTATTGTGTTGGCCATAACTGGATTTATGTTGAAGCTTCCAGAAGATATAGTGCAAAAATTTGGTAGTTATAGTGATATAGTGTTTTACTACCGAGGTATATTACACCGCATTGCCGGCACTATTATGATTCTGGTCAGCTTATATCATGTTTTCTACCTGCTCTTCACGCAGGCCGGTCGTCGCTGGCTTATGGATATGCTGCCCAAATTCAAAGATCTGACTGACATGATTGGCACCATGCTCTATTATCTGCGAGTCAAAAAGAAGCATCCCGAGTACGACAGATTTTACTACAAGCAGAAACTGGAATATGGTGCGTTAATTGCCGGTGCTACGCTCATGTCAATAACCGGTCTGCTTCTATGGACTGAAGAAATGTGGCCAAAATTTCTTCTAGACATTGCCACAATTGTCCACGGCATGGAAGCCATCCTGGCCTGCCTGGCAATCATGGTCTGGCACATGTATGAGGTTCATCTTAGACCGCGCAAATTTCCCATTGATAATTTGTGGCTTACAGGTGTGATAGAAGAAGAGGAGATGCGGGAAGAGTTTCCCTTGCATTATAAAAAGATCATGGATGATCCTGAATTGCAAAAAGTTTACCTGGTCCCAGAGCACGAAGAGAAAGATGCATCCCTTAGGGCCTGAGATAGTGAGGAATTCACCTGAACAAAGAGCGAGAGGGTTTAACTAACATGGGTAGGTTTGGTAAAATTATTCAGCTTATTAAGAAGTTTCCCATCCTTCTATTAAAGTTTCTCTATATTCTGCCATTCTTGCTGTTTGGCGCCTGGCTGCTCAATCTGGTTTATTTTCAGCCAGACTTACCCCAAGTGGAGGCCAAGCTAGCTGAGGAGTCTACTCTGCTTATTGGTGAGGATCACGTTTTCAAAAAAATCCTGCAACAGAAAGACGCTGCGCCCCGGGAGCATTTTCACCTGATTGACGAGTGGGTTACCCGGCAGGACCACATGGCACCAGTTTGTCTTACCTGTCACGGAACCTATCCACACAGCAAGGAAGAAAAGGTCAGGTCTATTCTTAACTTTCATGGTGGCTTTCTGGCCTGTTCCGTATGTCACGCCCGCAAGGAAGCGGAAGAGCACCTAATCTACTTCGCCTGGGTTGATCGTGAAACCGGGGCGGTGTCCAAGCAAATAAAAGGAGAATACGGTAAGTACCCAGCGAAGATATTTCCCATTGAAATTACCAAGGGAGCTAGGACAAGAATTTTTAGACCGGTGAACGAAGAGGCGGCAAGACAGTTCCTGACTTATAAGGATCAGTACACACCTGATCAAATCGCCCAGGCAAAAGCAAAGCTTCATGAACACATATCAACCAAACCGGTATTTTGCTCTGACTGCCATAAGAAAGAAGGGTATCTCAATTTCCACGATCTTGGATTTGCCCAAACGAGAATAGATCATCTCAATTCAACAGAAATAGTCGGCATGATAGAAAAATACAAGAAGTTCTACCTTCCCTCTCAAATTGATTTTGGCCTCGAAAAAGCGATTCCGTAGGTATATTTGTCCAGGCCAGAGGATTGGTGTATTATTACAAGGACAGAATATCTGGGCAAATTTCCCCCTGTTTGATTATCGAGATAGCTTGAAGGCCAGATGATTAGACAAATACTTTTCCTTTCATTAATCCTCGCAGTTTACTTCTTGTCTCTCGGGACGAGTAACTCCTTTGGCCTTGATGAGGACGGCTGTCTCACCTGCCACCAGTACCCCGGACTCGTGCGGCTGGAAAAAGCCGATGGAGTCAAGGTCCTTCACATTGCCGAAAAAAAGTATTTCAACTCCCCCCATGGCAAAATTCGCTGCAAAGAGTGCCACACTGCCATCGCCAAGGTTCCCCACACCGGCGAAACAAGTACCGACTGCACCACCAGCTGTCATCAGGAAGATGCTGCGAAGATTAGAAATTATCCTCTAAAGACCCTACACAAAAATGAACAATCCTACCTTATCAGTTTGAAGGATAGATCGTCATGTAGAACATGTCACCCCATATATCCGCACAGTGAAAACCAGCTGGTAAGAGCCTTTCTAAACATGCATACAGGGTTTATGTTCTGCGAAGTCTGCCATATAAATAGAGGCAAAATCGATCATCTCGTCTATGACTGGGAAGATACTGAGAACGCAGATTTTAGCGGCGAGCCTTTTGGAACCTACTTTAACCCTCGAACCAACAAAGCCCACAGGGCAGACGAACACTTCATTTCCAGAATCGCCGTTTTTTCAATGGACGGAGGCAAAAAGAAGGGGCTGGTAAATGTGGAAGATACGGGGGCCGCTAAAGAGTTCATGGTGGCCCAGAAAAAATTGCAGCCGGAAGTCGAAAAGGAAAGATTGACATTTTTCCATAGAGATATTCAGAGAAAAGAAATATCCGTTGCTTGCAACGAATGCCACTCGACTGATAGTATTCTAGACTTTGAGAGACTTGGATTCGACCAGAAAAAGACTAAGCATCTAATTTATATAAATATCAAAGGACTGGTGACAAAATATAAAGTCTTCTACTTTCCGAAACTATTTGAAAAATAATCTGGCAAGACGATTTAGCTA
>CP070689.1:2743676-2749243 GCA_020353155.1 Deltaproteobacteria bacterium
GCATAGAGCATGGGGCATAGAGTAAAATAAAACTGCCCTCTGTCGGCTGCCTGCTGTCAGCAGCTCGCTGGATAATGCACCATGCGACACCGGACAACTGACAAATTGAAGTTAATTAGCTAGCTGATTGACACAACTCATTAGGGCTTTTTCTATTTCGGGAGGAAGGTGGTCACTGGATCGGTCCATTGCTTTTAAATACTTATTTTCGAATTCCTTATATGAAACTCTGTTCTCGAGTTCTTCGAGGAAGCATTCGCAAAACCGTTCTGAATTGCTTTCAGTTATGCTAGCGTTTGATTTCTTGATTTCCTTTCCTAATCCCTTTTTACATTCTTCTAAGAAAACCTCTCTAACTTCCTCCGGGTAATAATATCCAGGTTCATCTATCCCCTCATAATCGTATTTCGAGGACTTGCTCTCATACACATGGATACCCGCACCTGCTACTATTAATAGTAAAACCAAAGATGCGACAACTTTTATGATTCCGTATTCTTTGTGAGTGGTTTCGTGTGTCCTGTGATAGGCAAAAGTACCGAGGATGCCTTGAAAGAAGAAGTAGCCAAAGATTAAGGTTGTTGGCAACCCTGATAGACTGCCCGATTCGTACCAGATCAGCACCGTATTTCCGACGAAATAAACAAGCATGAGTACGGCACAGACCCTGTTTTTTTTGTAGATTCCAAAAGTCAGGGCAAAAATCAGAACCACATCCACCAAATTCCACACGTCGAAGTCTGAGCCAGGAATATGAACACCGGCTATGGCTATTAAGGTAACAAGGAGAGTTAATACGCCACTAATAGTTCCTGCTATGCAAGCATTCCTTATTTCCTTCCTCCATCGCGCATCTTGAGCCTTTGCAATGGAACTCCCCCTATCTGATGCGGGGATCGCAGCCGGACTCTGGCTTTGCCATGCTGCACCCATCTGATTCTGTTGTTGGTATTTTGCATATATTATCCCACATTTAATGCAGTCTTCAGATTCAGGCTGTTCATGACCACAATTGGGACACACAATTTCGTCTTGTTGGTCTTGACTTGAATTTTCCAGTTGGAGGGAATTCTCTTTCTTTAAGAAAATGCGAGTCTGGCATTTTGGGCATCGAGCATAAATCCCCTTTTCGGGGATTTTCGAGTCATCTACCCGATAGGCAGTTTCACAACTCGGGCACCGAGCTTTCATTATGACTCCCCTTTTTTATCTCCTTAGCCCTTTGACCCAGGAAAGTACTATAGGCCAGCGTTTGTGTGCATTTTTCGTGCCGGGTGCCTAGTTACTGTTTGCCCTGCCTGCCCCGAGCATAGTCGCGGGGAGCGTAGTCGAATGGGTCGAAGGGGTTCCCAGATCCTCACGTCTTCCATCTTTATGCTGCCCGCTGTCTGCTGTCAGCTGCCCGCTAGTCTCTCCCTATGCCCCATGCTCTCTGCCCCATGCCCAGTGACAGCGTAGCGTAATGACCAATGAGAAATGAAGAAATGCCAAATGACAGATGAACTGCTCCATGCCAACAGAGAGAAACTTATAATCTTATGGACATTTCCCCTTCTTCGACTTCTCGAAGACATCGGAAGTCATTGCTGGTCCCAGTAACAGGTGTTTAAATTACTATTAAGCTGAAGGTAATAGTTTGAAACTTGACCCAAAAGCTTTTGTAGTAGGATATGCTACTCATAACTTTAATTGTGGCCAAATTTAGATACTCGCAAAATACATTCAGTTACTGATCAAATAGACCTCGCCCTATCTATTAGTTCAAAAGAAAGTATTCTGGACAAATTATTTAAAAGCAGATCGTAATAATATTATACTAATCTCTCTATATTGTTACATTAAAAGAACAATAATAATAAATGACTTGACTTTCATTAAGTAAGTGAGTATCATCCACTCAATCAATAAAGGGTCGTCTTTATTGGCGGCCCGGTTTCGTTCTTAGGGAAGATCCATTTCTCAGAAGTGGCAACCTCGAGTTTGGGACCATGAGAATTTCTATGAAAGGAGGATGTCACTATGAGCAATGGAATTGTTAAGTGGTTTAGCGACCACAAAGGCTACGGCTTCATCGAGCAGGAAAATGGCCCGGATGTATTTGTTCACCATTCAGGGATCAACGCATCCGGTTTCAAGTCTCTCACTGAAGGCGACAGTGTGACTTTTGATGTGGAGCAGGGCCAAAAAGGTCCTTCTGCTGTGAATGTCACGCGGATTTAGTTGGCGGTAAAACGCCTGTCATGGGCATCGCGTCTAAATAAGGCGAGATGCCCTTTTTATTTTGGCGCGCCTCGTCCCGAAGTGGCCTGGTTAGACGATCTTGACTAGGAGCTACACTTCCGCGCCTCTTGACAACCCTGTCGAGAAATGTGATAGTAATACAACCCTTTGCGCTGGTTTTGGTGCATAACCCCAGAGCCCGTCACAGGCTCTGGGGTTTTTTGTCTCAGGACCCAGGCAGGCAGGGAAGGCAGCGCTCATTGCCGAAAATAAGCGCCTTTTGGGTCATGAACTCGAGGTTGAACCAGCCAACCTGCGACACTCAGCCGTTCGCCTTGACGGTATCGGCTACATCGCTTGAAGGGAGGGCAGTGTAATGGCAAGACGCGGTCAACACAGCTTTGCGAAGCGGCAAAAAGAGATCAAGCGCAAACAAAAGGCCGAGGAAAAGATGGCGCGGCGGCAGAACAAGAAAAAGGAGACTGCCGATCTGGGCGAGGAAGAGACTGCAGAGCCCCAAGAAGAGCAAGAGTAAACTTGGCATTTTCTTTGTGTCTGAATAATTTACAACAATCAGCGGGCCCTCACTCCCCCCTGTTCGCCCAACAAAGGGAGTTATAAAGTGAGGCGGGCGACTCGCTCACAGGACTGTTTCCTAAGGAGGAACAAAAATGGCTCAGGCAAAAGAGGGCGACAAAGTGAAGGTCAACTACACCGGATCGCTAGAAGACGGTACTGTCTTTGGCTCCTCACCTGAAGAGGACCCATTAGAGTTTACCATTGGACAGAGAAACGTGCTCCCGAGTTTTGAAAACGCGGTAATCGGAATGAACGAAGGAGACACAAAGACCGTTTCAATACCTCCAGAAGAAGCTTTCGGCCACCCCAAGGAAGACCTAATTTTTAATGTAGAAAGAACAAAATTGCCTCCAAGTATTGATTTGAAGTTGGGGGGAGTACTTCGAGTTGGCTCTGACGCAGGTCAGGATTTTGATGTTATCATAGCAGCTATTGATGACGAAGTTGTTACACTTGACGGAAATCATCCACTTGCAGGAAAGGTGCTCAACTTAGAGATTCAGCTTATTCAGATATTGTAGTTTTTTAAGTTTATATTACGATGATGACTTATATCTCCGACTATAATTTTTCCAGGTATTAAATAGCTCTTCTCGGAACAAAAGTTGAAGAAAGTAGTGATCATTTTGGGTCAAATTTAAAAGAATAATAAAAGTGTGAGACTCTCTTTTGTTAGATGATGTATATAAAAAAGGAGATTAGAATGCAAGGAAGCAAACTTTATGTTGGCAACTTGAGTTACTCTGTTGTTAATGATGAGCTGGAAGTATTGTTTTCAAGTTATGGAGAAGTGAAGGAAGTCAAGGTAATTGAAGGAAAAGGTTTTGGATTTGTTGAGATGTCCAATCAAGCAGAAGCTGAAAAAGCAAAAGAAGCATTGAGTGGTTCCGATTATAAAGGACGAACCCTTAGAGTTGATGCAGCTCGTCCACCCAGAAGCAGACAAAGAAGGGGCTATCGAAGATAGTAGAACAAGACAAATGCATATGTTTGGAGGCTGGTTTAAAATGGGCTCCACATCTTCTCGTGCACGCTTCTCGACCTGCAGGGGGGTGAAGTTTAAACCCTATTAGCGGAAAAAAATATCGGACGGTGTCTTATGTTAAAGGGGAAAATGCTCGATTGCTCCTGGAAAGAGTTTGAGGAGCTTATAAAGGAAGCGATTGGCTCTGATTTTCTTTGGAAGATTCGTCCACGGGATACCCAGGTGAACCGCCAGACGGTAATGGAGTCAATCGAGAGAATGGTGGGAAAAAATAACGGTAGTTTTCCAGACGGGGGGAATATCTTTATCGAGCCAGAGAAAACAAAGGCAGGTCCGCGGCAAGGCGGGACATTGTAGGGAGGAGGGCAATCTGTTTTGCTTAAAGCGATTTGAAGTGGATGGAAGTTAGTGCCCTGGCCGAATATGTTCTAAATGCATTGGTGGATTATCTGAAAGATGAATCTCTTAAGCGGAATTACTTATAACTTGCGTGGTCTGCGGCTGGGCATAAAGACCCCCAAGCTTCTTGTATTGGGGCTTATCAGGTTGGCCGCCGTCGTCATCATTACCATTCTGGCAGCAAGCCTAATCCTTGTTTACCATGAAAAGATTCTGCATCTCATTTGGGCTAAGCCTGCAAGTCAATGGATTCTTTGGTTATGGTACGTCCTCTCCTGGTTACTTTCCTTATTCCTCATGGGGCTATCGGCCATACTTTCCTATCTTGTCTCGCAAATACTCTTCAGTGTGTTCATCATGGATTACATGTCTCGAGTTACTGAACGCATGATAGCGGGCGAGGAACATGAACCGAAAAAAGTGCCCGTGTTGCGGCAACTTTCCTATCTTGTCAAACAGGAAATACCAAGAACAATCCTGCCAGTTCTAGTAACCCTTCTACTTATGGTTCTAGGCTGGCTTACGCCCTTGGGTCCGGTGCTGGCCATCATCTCATCGGGAATTGTGGTCATTTTTCTCGCGTGGGACAATACGGATCTTGTTCCTGCAAGAAGGCTTGATCCTTTTAAGCAACGTTTCAAACTTCTGCGGAAGAGCCTCACGTTTCACCTAGGTTTCGGGCTGCTGTTCTTTATTCCTCTGTTGAACATCCTTTTTCTCTCCTTCGCACCAGTGGGCGCCACTATCTACTTTATCGAGAAGCATGACAAATAGAGGCTATTGAGAGATCAGCTTCGCGACTAGCTCTCCCTCGAGCCTTCACAGAGGCATCTCCATCTTTGAATAAGCGGAAGTCGGCTATTTAGTCTTTTTGGGATAAAAGAGAAAATAGCCAATAAGGATTGCGTAACATCTTGTAAGGTGATCAAGGTGAAAGACGAAGACAAGACAAAAGAGCAATTCATACATGAATTGGTGGCGCTACGACAGCGGATTGCTGAATTGGAAGCACTGGAAGCCGAGAACAAGCGGGCAGAGCAGGAGACTCGTGCATACGCTGAGAGCATAGTGGAAACGGTTCGTGAGGGTCTTGTGGTGCTTGATGCGAACCTGAGGGTAATCTCGGCCAACCGTTCCTTCTACGAGACCTTCAAAGTGAAACCTGGGGAGACCGAAGGACAGCTATTATATGACCTGGGCAACCGACAGTGGGACATCCCCAAGTTGCGAGAACTGCTGGAAGAGATCCTCCCCACGGACACAGCCTTCGACAACTTCGAGGTGGAGCACGAATTCAAGATAATCGGGCGACGAGTAATGCACCTGAACGCTCGACGGATATACAGGGAAATCGACGAGACCCATTTGATTCTCCTGGCCATTG
>CP070689.1:2749343-2751981 GCA_020353155.1 Deltaproteobacteria bacterium
CCTCTTCATTGCCAAGGGCGGCGCCGATTCCTCCCTGGGCAGCACCGGAATGTGAGCGAGTGGCAAAGACCTTGCTGAGCACGGCAACGCTGGCATTCTCCCCGAGTTCGATGGCGGCGCGTAAACCGGCTAATCCGGAACCAACAATAACGACGTCGAACTGATGTTTCATTACACACCTCTTCTAGCCCGGATGTTTGGTGAATTTGTTTCAGATTTAGGGGGGTGATTCGGTCAGCCTTAAATATCAAAATAGTTTAACACAGAGAACTTGCTCATTCTAGCCCTCTTTATGCGGCCAACTAAACTAAATTACCCATTTCTTGCCGTACCACTTTTGGGTAAATTTACCCATTTCTGGTACGGCAAAAAATGGGTAAATATGGATGATTGACCTTTCATTATTACACGATATAATTTAACGATCTAACCGTGGAGGTGGTGGTATGGGAAAACATGTTGAACGACTCGACAAGTCGAGCCACGCTTCAGTGGAGCCAAACACTCAGGAGCGTCCGTTACTGCCGGAGGAGAGTGCGGCAGAGCTGGAGGCATTGTTCAAAATGCTGGGAAACCGCACGCGACTGCGGATGATCTATGCCCTTACCAGGGCGGGCGAGATGTGCGTCACTGAACTGGCTGAGGCGCTGGAGATGAAACCACAGGCGGTTTCCAACCAACTTCAACGATTGAGCGATCGAGGCATCCTGGCATCCAAGCGAACTGGCATAAACATCTACTATCGGGTGGTGGACATGTGCGTTGTGAGCTTATTGGACCGGGGAATTCATCTAAAGGAGGTATAGAAAGATGATGGATGCTGAGCCCAAGAAGGCCTTAAAAACAGAAGAGGAAGAGCAGGTGCTGCCCCTGGTTATTGAGATCATGCCGGGCCAGGCAGGGGAAGGGTTAGTGGATATCTACCAACCCGGTAGTTACGAGGGTAAACCACTTCGAAAACTATGTCAAAACACGCTAAGCAAGAAAAACTTGAGCATAGAAGAGCAACTAATTCTGGAAGATATAAACAGGCAACTCAACGGAGGAAAATTCCTCTCCCGAGGACAGGAAATTGACAGTATGGCTTCGGCATACGCAGTATTAGAAGAAACCGAAGCGGGTGAGAAATACCTGTATGTGCCGGTCCGGGCCATCAAACCTCAAGAAGGCGGTAGATAGGGACGGCTAATGCGGCGGTTGCTTGAATCTGGCAATGATTTTCTGGTTGAATCAGGGTCTCTCTATGTGCCACTCCTGTTCGATCCTGCCATAGAAAGAGAGATTCGAACCATCCCAGATACCTCCAGGCCACAACAAGGGTTGGGATCTTTGCTCCAGCTTGAGGGGAAGCACTTTGTAAAATCGATTAGTTTGCCTTCTCTGGTGAATAACTATGAAAATATCAATAAAAACCGTTACAACCAGCTAAAGAGCAGTGTTCTCCAGAAAATTTCAGTAAAGCTAGATGGGGGTAGCACCCCTTTCGGTTGGAAGCTGATAACTATCATTTTCCAAATAATGCCATATTTTATTAAGACAAACAGGGGACTAGAAAGAAAAAAATTTGGCAGAAAAGATGTGCTGAAGCTGATTGCTGAAAAGGTGGATATTCCCCCAAGAGATTATGAGCGAAGCAATACGTTTTTTGACTTGCGGCCTTTTCAGGAAGCACTGCAGGAGTTGGACAAGCTGGACACTAAATCTGCACTGCCACAGGATGGAGTGATTTCATCCAGTGAACTGAACAATTGGCTATACAGGGCGCTGGAAGCTCAGATTATAGAAAAGGAGAGGTTTAGACTAAAGGCCGAAGTGCTCAAGCGAGAGCAATTGGTCGAGGCGGTAAAAGAGGATTTAGACATCCTGTTGTTTGTTGCGGAGAAAGGCTCACTGGAGATAGATGACTTCGGGTTCATCAGGATTGGCAAGGGAGACGATTATCTCATCTACAAACGGTCAGGAGAATACATTCTTAAAGACTACTACGGTCGTTCGTACCTATTTCCTGACTGCAGAGTGGCTGTACCCACATTTAACCCATTCAGACCTGTGGTAATGGAAAAATACAAGCATCCATTTCTATACGCTCACGACTCGGGCCAAGAGATTTGTCTGACAGGGTTCAGCCCGCCGCAAGAGTTTAGTGCAAATAATATTATTCAGGTGTTGGAGGAGGGGTTCAATGCCTTGCTTCACGGCTACGACGCCAGGCGTCGAAGGGGGTATCACAGCCTCGATGATCCCAGACAAATCGTCAAAACTGTGGAATTCGACGATTATCGAATAAGGGACAATTCATCTTAAATCCGTGAAAGTCAGTGGTGAGATAAATGGATTTATTACATCATATAAAGAGTGACAGGGCGCAGAAGAGGAAAAAAGAGCCCCTGAGGCCAACTGTTTTCGATCGAATAAGTGGATTGGTAAAGGAGCATGGTCTGGGAGAGAGTTTCCTTGAAAAACTTGAAAGCCCTGAAGATTTCCTCATCGAAGAAAAGGCAGAGTTTGCCAGAGTAAGGAGAAAGCAGCCTTTCAGGATTCCGTTGTTCTCTTTAATAGAGAAAAATGAATATGTTGTAACCCTAGCAATCATCGACAAGATTAATAACCCTTATCTGGAGTTCGCCCAGACACCAGA
>CP070689.1:2752081-2808043 GCA_020353155.1 Deltaproteobacteria bacterium
TGAGGTTCTCCCCTGAGACTCTCCGTGCCCGGGAGCGTCATAAGTGAGTACCGAACACCCTCTTTGTATCAGTGGTTCAATAAAGTGGTGTAACTGGATCCCCCTGCCATTCCAGCCGTGAGCCAGGAGAATGCTGGGTCCACTCCCCCACTTCCAACACTTAACAGCCTTGCCGTGTATGGAAATGTCAGATCTCTTGGCGCTGTCAAGATACTTTCTTTCCACTGGAGTGCTTTTGTAAGTAGTTGGGGTGAAGAAAATCCTTTTGATAATTCCTTTTGAAAGACCGGGTGTATGGTTCCAGAGTAAATTAAAAAAGGTGTAAAAAACTCTTTGCCTCATTTTACACAAACGAACGTTCGTGCCATTACATCCCATGGCTAAAAGTTTAGTCGACATTGTTTACCTCCTGAGAGAGAATTGCGAACCACGTCTTTCGTACCTCCAAGACCAATAACAACTTTATTGATAGTTGGTGATAAGTTGATTTAGGGCTTGTTCTTGACGTTTTTTAGTCTCAGAGTCGTCAAGTAATTTTTCATAAAGGTGAAAGCCAAGCAAGAGAGAATAAAGGTCGAAGGCAAACTGTTCACAGTCTGCATCCTCTCTGAAGTCACCTACCTTTATTGCCGATTGGGCAATACGGTGAAGGCAATCGATCCAATCATTTTGTTGACGCAAGAGACATTCCCTCACTCTCCCCGGTCTGTCGCTGTAATCTGCGCTGGCCGAAACAAAAATACACCCTCCAGTCAATTGCGCAGCCCAGTCTATCCAATTATTAACTAACGCCCTTATTCTAGGAATCCCCGGCTCGCTTATTAAGGCGGGCACAATGACGCTTTCTGCAAAAACACGGGCAGCGTATTCCAATATTTCTATCTGAAGGTTCTCTTTAGATTGGAAGTGAGCGAATAATCCACTTTTGGACATGTTCATCGCTTTAGCAAGAGAGCCAATGCTCACACCTTCAAGGCCCAACTTACTTGCCATGTCCAGACCGGCTTCCAGGATGGCCATTTTTGTCTCTTTTCCTTTTTGCATAGGTGGCAATATAGTACGAACGTTCGTTTTTGTCAAGTCTTTTTCTAAAAAAATCTGTAGTCCTTTGGTTTTAAAATTTGAAGGATTACGAAAGAACCGCTTATTTACGCTTGAGGAAGGAGAGGATGCCCTTGCCCTTGCCTTTATCCTTGTCCAGCTCTTGCTGAAATTGCTCCACCGTTTGAATGATGGAGCTCAGGATGGTTCCCTTGAGGTTGGACTTTACTGGGAACTGCTGCCAGGCTGCGGCCGGATTGGTCAATTGTTTCAGGTTGGCCGCCATTGCCTCTTCATTGAAGACTTCCTTCTGTTTGTGGAGGATGGCAAAGATCCAGGCGTTGAATCCATTGAGCAGTTCTTGATTGCTAGGCGAAGACTCAAGGATCAATTTAAGATTTTTCTTGGCATCTCCCCGGCAATCATAAGCTCGAAGAAACTTCGAGTATTGGGCGGGCACATGAGCTTTGGCCTCTTCCAGAATATTTTGAGCCCGGCTGCCCACGTTTTTTTCCGTGACTTTCAACATGCTGACCAGAACCTGATGATATATCTGGATAATAGCAGGGGACTCATTTTTGTCCTCAGAAGTGATCGCAGCCACACTCGCCCCTTGTTCAATGAGACCTGAGGAAATCAAGGAGTTGATCACCCGGTAGACACTAAACTCGTCGTTGCCGCTATCCTCAATCACTTGTTGCACCGTGCGCTTGCCATTAATCAAAGAAATGATGCGCCATTCGTTAGCGGTCAAGTTCACTGCGTCGCGTTGTTCCTCCACGGACCGGTTGATCTTGAAAACCATTTCCTTATCTGGAATGTTCTTTTTGAGAATACCCCATTCGTCCACCCGCCGAGTGCCCTCTAGAATCACCTCCATATGGTTCAGCTCTGTGGCAAACTCTTGATCCAGATTGAATTCCTGGTCTACATATTCGAAGTCTCCCTGTTTCCATAAGAACAAGTCGTAAAGGATATCGCGCACCTGTTGATGAATAAACTTCTTGAGTGTTTCAACGGAGATATAGCCCTTTTCTACCAAGATCTTGCCCAGTTTTTCATTTCTTTGTTTGGCGAGAGCTAAGGCTTTCTGGAGCTCTTCGGCTGAGATAATACCTTTTGTGCGAAGGAGATAACCAAGCCTTACCTCTTTTTGGCTGCCCACCGCGTAGATGATGTTTCCATTCTTGATGTAAACCCGTACAATCCGGTCTTTTTCAGCGATGGTGAGAATACCGGTCTTTTTATCCTGCGCAAGAAGCTGGAGGACACTGGCTAGATAGAATGTCTCGATGTTACCCTTTAGTGACATAAAGAAAAGCCGCCTATGATTTCCTAATGTTTTCTTGTAGCTGCGTCGACCTACCTATCAACAAGCAAGTTTGTATAGGTCCTTCAAGGTTTTGTCAACTCTTTTGTCTCAGCCGTTACTATCTTTGAGCCCGCCTATAAACTCTCTGGCCAGTCTCGAAATTTCCTCCGTCTCTTGAGGGTGGAACCACTCAATCTCCTGGTCTCCCCCAAACCAAGTCATCTGCCTCTTGGCGTAGTGGCGCGTATCTCGTTTCATTGTCCTTACTGCCTCAGCAATTTTCATTCCGTTTATGAGATGTTGCACCATGTGGCGGTAGCCCAATGCCTGCATGCTCTTTAGATGAGGACCGTAGCCCCGACTCAAAAGCTCTCTTACCTCGGTAAGAAGCCCCAGTTCCAGCATATTTTCCACTCTTCTGTTGATCCGTTTGTATAGTTCGGACCGAGGAAGTCTCAGGCCAATCTTTAAGGTGAGATACGGGCTTTCTCTAAAGCCATGCTCCTTTTGAAGCACGGATATGGGCTGACCTGTACATTCCCACACCTCCAAAGCCCTAATAATTCGAAAAAGGTCATTTGGATGAAGTTTCCCGGCAGTGCTGGGATCTATCTGTTTGAGCCTCTTATAAAGCTTCGCTCCACCGTATTTCTCCCCTTCTCGACGTAAACGCTGCCTTATGGTTTGATCAGCATGGGCGGCTGGGAATAGTCCATGTAACAAGGCCTTCAGGTATAGCCCGGTTCCACCTACCACAATGGCAACCTTTCCCTCTGCCACCAGATTTTTGATTGCCTCCCTAGCCAGCTGGCTGTAAAGGCTGGCATCGAAGTCTTGGTCAGGATCGACAATATCCAGGAGATGATGGGCCACTGCCGCTCTTTCCGCTGCTGTGGGTTTGGCCGTACCAATGTCCATGAAGCGGTAAATTTGCATAGAGTCCGCATTTACGATTTCACCACCCAAATCTTTGGCCAATTGCAGAACGAGCCCGGTCTTCCCTACTGCAGTAGGACCCATTACTGCGATTACCCGTGGTCGCTCTCCACTCATTCTTCTTTTGCTAACCCTTTCCTCCTTCGCTGTACCGTCAACTACTAGGCACTAAGCACCATGTGAACGATTGTAGTGCCTGGTGCCTAGTGAGCAGGGCGCAAAGCGCTTTGCTCAAGCTCTGTCAAACATTCGTTCCAGTTCTTCCAAAGTTATCTTCCACCAGAGTGGTCTGCCATGGGGGCAGGTTGAAGAGAGATCCAACCCGTCCAACTGTTTCAAGAGAGCCATTATCTCATCTTTGCCCATTTTCTGCCCCGCTTTGATGGCTACACGACAGGCCATAGATTGGAGCAGTTTCTCAAGGAGAGCTTCTGCTCCCAGGGACCTCGCCCCTTCGCAGCCCGATGCCACAAGCTCCAAGAGAAGCCTTTGCACCTCTTGCCGCAGCGCCACCGCCGGCACTGCCCTTATTACAAAAGTATTAGTACCGAAGGGCTCGAGCTCAAAGCCCAATCTTGAAAACAGAGGCAAGGAATCTTCCAACCAAGCAGCTTCTTCCGCTGTTACCTCGATGGTTTCTGGAACTATCAGAATCTGACTTGGCAGCTCCCCTCCTATGGCCTCTTGGCGGAAGATTTCGAAAAACACGCGTTCGTGGGCTGCATGCTGATCTATGAGAATCAGACCGTCTTTCGCTTCACAGAGAATGTAGGCGTGATGCAGCTGCCCAATGACTTCTAGGTCGTCAAATATGCCCCTTACTGCCTCTTCCTTCTCCTCTTCTAAATCCTTGCTTATGGGAAACTCAGCCGAGAGAGCGTCCACAGTTTCATAGCTTGAAGGTCGAGGCTCAGCTACTGCCATTTTCTTTAGGGGAACCTGTTTCAATTCTTGCTGGGCCGGAATCTCCACAGCCCGCTGCCAACCTTTCGCGGCGAGGGGGCGAGCCCATCGCTGTCTTTCCATGCCGCTCAGAGCGGTTTGCACTGCCCTTGTCACTTTTTTGGAGAGACCGCGAGGGTCTTGGAAGCGCACTTCCGCCTTGGTTGGATGGACATTCACATCCACCTCCTGGGCAGGCAACTCCAGGAGCAGCACGCCCAGAGGAAACTGGCCTTTGGGGAGTAAGGTCCTGTATGCTTCTAAAATGGCAATTCTCAAGAGCTGATCTCTAACAGCTCTACCATTCACATAGAGAAAAAGCATGCGGCTGCTGGACCTGTGGAGCTCCGGCGGACTGAGATACCCTTCTATGGCTACGGAACCTTGCTGCTGAGATAAAGGTAGCCAGGATTGTGAAAATCCCCTAGAAAAGATCTGTGCTAAGCGCTGCTGCAGATTTACAGCTGCCGGCCAGTCATGCACCTGACGGTCTCTTAAGCGGAGAGAAAAGTGGATCTCGGGCCTGCTCAGGGCCAGCCTGGTCAGGGTATCCACCACATGGCCAAACTCGGTCTTCTCGGTTTTCAAAAACTTGCGTCGCGCAGGTTGATTAAAAAAAAGGTCGCGAACCCACACTTGAGTCCCTGGGGGACAACCACACTGGTTGACCTTTTTGACAACCCCTCCAGAAACAAAGATTTGTGTACCTGCTGTGGAATCCCTTGTTCTACTGGTGAGCTCGAACTTCGATACCGCTGCAAGACTCGGCAAGGCCTCGCCTCGAAACCCCAGGGTTCTGATGGCGGCCAAGTCTTCGTCCTTTTCAATCTTGCTGGTTGCATGCCGCTCGAGGGCCAGAATGACGTCATCTTCTTCCATACCGAAACCATCGTCTACCACCCGAATGGTACGGCATCCACGTCCTTGAATCTCGATGGCGATCCGGCGAGACTCAGCATCGATGGCATTCTCAACAAGCTCCTTTACTACTGAAGCGGGTCTTTCCACCACCTCGCCGGCCGCAATCTTGTTGGTCAGCCATTCTGGCAACACCCTAATCCTGGCCATTCAATCCTCCTTTGGTCACCACCTCCCTATCCTAATCCTATTTACTAGGATTTGACAACCGTCACCGCGCTTTTTACTAGGCACTAGGGACTAAGCACTACTTTAAACGAGACAGGAGTCAGAATTCAGAAGCCAGCTTGCAGCTGACAGCAGTCAGCTCGCGGCATTCGGCAATGATTCTTTATGCAGGGTATCTTTTGTCTGCCAGCTACCAGTTGCCCGCTGGAAGCTGCTCCCTGCCCCATGCAGCATGCTCCATGCTTAGTGACTAGTGTTTAGTGCTTACTGCCTAGTACGCAGAGCGCTATGCGCTCCGCGGCGAGAAAAACGAGCTATTAGTGGTTGACACAGCTTGTTAAATAGGCTATTCATGGACCCGAAATTTGACGACATAACATCTGGTAACGATTACTATTCTCGGACAGTTTGAGTAGGACAATGTTGTTGATTGCTGTGGCTGCCGAGTGTGCTTCTTTAATATCCTTCTTTGCCCCACCTGTAGGTCGATATGTCAGTTGATCGCCAACTCGACGACATCACAGTTTTATTGAGTAACTGTTTGGATGCTTATACTGCAGCCGTCTTTATCTGGGACGACCGTAGCAAGCTTCTTACCTTAAGGGCCTTTCATAGTCTGAGCAAACACGTTATCTCGCAGGTGCAATTTTCCCTCGAGGATGGTGGCCTGTTAGGATGGGTAGCCAAAAACAACCAGCCACTTACCGTCGATCACTTCGACCGCGACACCAGGATCCTCCCCTATTACGGGAGTGACGAGAACATCAAATCTTTTTTAGCTATCCCTTTAGATGATCCTAGAGGCGTCATTTGCGTGGACAGTAAACGTCAGTATGTCTTTACAAATAAGGACCAAAAACTCCTCTCAGGCTTTGCAACCGTTGTGGCAAACGCCCTCGGTGCTGAGCGCGAAAGCTTACACCATCTACGTCAGCGTCAACTCCTGACCCTGTGGCGTAAGGCAGACGCACTGCCTGCTGACACGGACGACCCGGCCCCATATTTAAGCCGTTTACTGGAATCTACCTGTCCTTATTTGCAGGCTGACGCGGGCCTGGTTGCCGTCCCCATCAAAGACGGTGAATCTTTGCAACCAGTGGCCGCTTCCGGCAGTTTGCCAGTAACACTCCTCAGAAATGCATATCCTGTTGATCAAGGAATTATGGGATGGATTTATCAAAACCGTAAGTCCCTTACTATTCCTAAGTTTCGCTCCCGTACTCGCATGCCCTTTCTTTTTGGTCCGCGAGATGGTGTCGGCATAATAGGTGGTTTGATTGGTATGCCCCTGGCCTGGGAAGCGGAGGAAGTCGGCGGCGTTATGGCCTTTATCAGTCGCAATGAGGCCAACTGGGGCAAAGAAGAGGTAGGTGCCGTTACTACTGTGGTAAGGCGGGCTTCTCTGGTTCTGCAGAATTTTACACTTAAACGCGAATTAGCCTTGGTTAGGAACTTGGATCCCATCACCGAAGTTTGCAACACTGAAGCATTTGATCGAGTTCTCAAAAAGCGACTAGAACGTTGTCGGGAAAAAGGCACCAGTCTTGCTTTGGGCATTATTTCCATCCGCGACTTTGAGGCATTGAGCACTCGAGTGGCTCTCCCAGACCTGGCCATCCTCCGCCAACGCATTGCCTCCACCTTACTCCAGCGACTAAGGCGTAGACAGCTCATGGGGTGCCTTGATCAAGCTCGTTTCGCCGTGTTGTTCGAAGATGACAGGGAGGGAGAAATCCGTGATCAGCTCCTGGCGATTTCCGCTGCTTTAGATCAAGAGGTACTGGCACCCTTGGGAGATGACCCCCGCCTGGAGTCTTCTTTCGGCTTTGCCATTTTTCCGAGAGATGCCGCTTCTGCAGGTGAACTTTGGACCATGGGCTTCCAAGCTTTAGCGGATCAATCATCCAATGCCTCAGTCAGCAGCAGCAAGATGAGATCTGCCTGATTGGATAAATTCGAAATTAGACCCGAATTTGTAATCACCACCATAATCCTCCCCCTTGAAGGGGGAGGTTAATATTTTGTCCCAAATAGAAAAAGGATAGACCTACTTATGAGATTGCTGGACGGAATTGCTGGACTCTTTGCCAAAGATATGGCAATGGACCTTGGCACTGCCAACACCCTCATTTACGTGAAAGGTGAGGGAATAGTACTCAATGAACCTTCGGTGGTGGCCTTGAGCCGGGATACGGGTAAGGTTGTCGCAGTGGGTCGTGAGGCAAAAGAGTACCTCGGCCGCACTCCGCAAAAAATCGTCGCCATTCGCCCCATGAAAGACGGAGTAATAGCCGATTTTGAAGTTACCAGTGTAATGATCAAGTACTTTCTCAAAAAGGTTAGAAAAAGAGCTACTCTCTTTCGCCCACGGTTAATAGTCGCAGTACCCACAGGTATTACCCAGGTGGAGAAACGCGCGGTTATTGACTCGGCAGAGCAAGCAGGGGCACGCCAGGTGAATCTTATAGAAGAACCCATGGCGGCTGCCATCGGCTCAGATCTCCCCATCCACAAGCCCGTGGGCAACATGATAGTGGATATAGGTGGAGGCACAACAGAGGTTGCGGTTATTTCACTTTCTGCCGTGGCTTACTCAGAATCAGTTAGGGTTGCCGGCGACGAGGCCAATGAAGCCATAATTCGTTACGTTCAGAACCATCACCAAATCTCCATCGGAGAAAACGAGGCGGAGAGAATCAAGCTGGAAATAGGCTCTGCCTGTCCACTCCCTCAGACCCATACCACCGATGTGGCAGGCAAGGAGATACTCACAGGTATACCGAGATCCTTCAAGATGAACGATGAGGAAATTAGAAGGGCCTTGACTGAACCGGTGAACGTCATCATTGAGAGTATAAAGCGGACTTTCGAAAAGACACCGCCCGAACTGGCATCTGACATTACTCACAGCGGTATCTGGCTGGCGGGAGGCGGTGCTCTCCTGAGAGGGCTAGACACCTTGCTTGCTGACATGCTTCAGCTTCCAATTCATGTTGAAAAAGATCCACTGACCACGGTAACCCGCGGCGCCGGCAGGGTTATGGAATCAATGAATGAATACCAACAGGTTTTTATAAATTGATCCAGCCGCGTAGCGCCAAGCGCATAGCGCAACGGGGGAGAAGTCAGAGGTCAGAGATCAGAAGTCAGACGACAGAGGGCAGATGACAGAGGTCCGGAGGTCACCCCTGATAATTCTCAATCCGCAATTCTGCTCTATTCCCTATGCCTTTTCCAATCCGCAATCCAAAGGATTTGACTCAAGAATAGCTTGGTTCGGTGGTGGGTGGGAGCTTGGAAGAAGTGCTCTGGCTTGCCCACCTCAGGTTTGGAATGCGTCAAAATTTACTTTACTTGGAATCGCTCCCGCACCTCAGTTCCCGAGATACCCTGGATGGAGATGGACTTGGTTTTAGATGTGGCGCCCGATATGAGTGACAATTGACTCTGAGGAATCTTGAGTTGTTTCGCAAGAAATTTGAGCAAATGTTTATTCGCCGCCCCCGCCACTGGAGCTGCAGTTATGCGTACTTTGAGGGAGTCCCCGTAGGGGCCCACCACCTCATCCCGAGATGCCCGGGTTTGAACCTGCACCTTGATGACTACCCCAGCTTCATTCTCACTCATATAGGCTGACACGGTCGATTCCGGTTAGTTTTTTATGGGTAAAGAGCGTAAGGATCTTTACCACTAGGCACTGAGTACTTTGTTGACCTCTGATTGCGGATTTTGGATTGCGGATTGCGGATTTAAAAGCAAGAAGCCAGGAGTCAGAATCCAGAATTCAGGAAAAGAACAATCAAGATTGATTTCCTCTCAAGTACCTCCTGTCCTCTGTCGTCTGACCTCTGACGTCTGACTGCTGTCCGCTGCCTGCTGCCAGCTGATAGCTTTCTCTAGCCGGGCCACAACCGCATATTGTCAATCAATCTTGCTTTACCGACAAAAACAGCCATAGCCATAACCGCCATAGGTGTCACTTCGGCTATATCGGCCATGGTATCCTCGTCCACCACATGTACATACTGAATTTTACAGTGCGGCTCAGCTTCTATTATCGCCTTAGCTCTGTCTATAAGCACCTCCACTCGACGCTCGCCCTCTTTAACCATCTCACGGACGGCAAGGAGTGAACGGTAGAGAGAAAGAGCCGATTGTCTTTCCTCTTTGGAAAGATAGGTGTTGCGGCTGCTCATGGCCAAGCCATCAGACTCACGCACAGTGGGGTGAGGTATTATCTCCACTCCCAGATTAAGGTCTTTACTGAGCCTCTTGACCACCACAAGTTGTTGGAAGTCCTTTTCTCCCATCACGGCTAGATGGGGGTGAATTGCACAAAACAGCTTGGTGACAACCAGGGCAACACCATCAAAATGACCCGGCCGGTGAAGACCGCAAAGATTCTGGGTAACACGGTCCACTAACACACGGGTCTGAAATCCAGCTGGATACATCTCTTCAACTTCTGGAGCAAAGATGGCGTGCACCCCCAACTCACGGCAGAGATCGAGGTCCCGCTCAAAATCGCGGGGATACTGGTCAAGATCTTCACCCGGGCTGAACTGAGTTGGGTTAACAAATATGCTTACAACTACCTGGTCTGCCCTGCGCAAGGCCTCTTCCACCAGGGCGAGGTGTCCCCGGTGCAGATACCCCATGGTAGGGACAAAACCGACGGTTTGTTTTTTGCGGTAGCATTCATCTCGCCACCTGGACATCTCAGCATTAGTCCGCAGTATTTCCATCAGACGGGACTCCTTGTTCGTGAGGCCAGCCCTTTGAAGTTGGAGAAAAAGACAAGCCGGTAATATGAACAGAAAGGCATACTTTAGAAGATGGGGAGAAAAACCTGATCTTTTTGGTTTAGAGGGAAGACAACTGAATAACTACATTATGGTTTGGTAAAGAATTTCAACTTGCTTTCCAGACCTTCCGCCTCGGCCTCCTCCTCTTTCTGCATGTCGAGCATTTTCTGGTATGTCTCGATGGTGGCGCGTAGTTTTAATTCAAACTGGGTCCGTTGCCTCTTGAGTTCGGCTATGTCCTCGTGAATCTGGGCTAGCCGGTTATGGGCATTGTTCAGTATGCGTTCCGCCTTAACCTCGGCTTCGGATACCAGAAGCTTTGACTCCTTCTGGGCGTTAACCTTCATCTGCTCCACAGTCTTCTGCGCGCTAATGAGAGTGTTTTTTAGAGTCTGTTCCCGCTCACGATGTTCACCAAGTTGCCTTTCCCTTTCCTCGAGGTCCTGCTTTAACTCATCGATTTCTTTGAGCAGGCCACTAAGTTGATCTGCAACTTTTTGCAGGAAGGACTCAACCTCCTTAGCATCCAAACCCCGAAAGAGCTTGAGGCGAAACTGTTTTTGCTGAATCTCAAGAGGGCTCAATAACATTGTTTTCTCCTCTGTTCGTGCCATCAAGAATATCCTCCACTAACCGTCAGGTCAGTGGACAAATTGTCTAGCGAGATCGTGAAGTGAAGCGACCAGAAATCTCTGCAAAAATATGATGGCCAAAATTACCAGTATGGGCGAAAAATCAATACCTCCAAAAGACAGGGGCAGACGCCGTCTTATAGCTAGTAAAACTGGATCGGTAACGCTGTAAAGAAAACGGACAATTGGATTGTACGGATCCGGATTGACCCATGATATAACCGCTCTGGCAATGATAATCCACATATAGAGAGTGAGAACATAGTAAATAACCGTCGCCAGGGCTTCCAACAGATTGCCCACAACAAACATCCATATTTCCTTTCCGCCTACCCTTTTGCCAAGGCAACATTATCTTGATTTCCTCACCCTGTCAAGAAAAATCCCTTATTTTCAAGAAGATAAACCTTTGATCTATCTCCGACCTATGCGGACGCATTGACATTTCTGCAACCTTCTTTGATAATGGCCAGCGTGTCTTTGTCTGGGTGTCCATCCGGAAACACAATAATCTCCTCCCCCGTGACGGGGGAGGATTAAGGTGGGGGCTTCCAGATGAGCACTATTATCAAGCGGTAACCTCCGCATCAGTTACATAGCAAATCTCGTACCTGAAACTTGTGTTACTTTAACTTTAGCTGTGATTTTACTGACTATACCAGGGAGATAATTATGGTTGCCTCCAAGAAAATAGGTCTTGTCGGCGGAGGAAATATGGGTGAGGCCCTTATCAAAGGGCTATTGCAGTCCGGTCAGTTTGACACTAGCCGGATAACGGTAAGTGACATCAGCCGGGATCGCCTCAACTATATTCAGGAAACCTACCAGTTGTCGACTTTTAGCGACAATGGCAAGGTGGCCCGCGGTTCGGATGTAATCATCCTCGCTGTCAAACCACAGCAGATGGGGGATGTACTGGCCGAAATAAAGGCACAGGTCGAACACCTGCCCTTGGTAATTTCTATTGCCGCTGGGGTGACCATTGCTACTATTGAGCAAGGACTCGGTAAAGGGGTGCCTGTGGTCAGGGTCATGCCCAATACTCCTGCCCTGGTCTTGACCGGCGCCACTGCCATTGCCGGGGGATCTCATGCAAATAGCGATCATATCGCCATGGCCAGAGTGCTTTTCGAATCAGTTGGCCTGGTAGTCGAAGTGGAAGAAGCCCATATGGACGCGGTCACAGGATTGAGCGGCAGCGGTCCCGCCTATGTTTACCTGTTCATGGAGGCTCTAACTGATGCTGGTGTTTTGATGGGTTTATCTCGCCCGATTGCCCGGGATTTGGCGGTGCAAACCACAATGGGTGCTGCGAAACTTGCGGCCCATAGTGACAGCCACCTCGCCGCCCTCAAAGACCAGATTACCTCACCGGGTGGTACAACCATTCACGGCTTGGCTGTGTTGGAAAGTGGTGGAATGAGGGGATTGCTCATGGAAGCAGTGGCTGAGGCCACTCAGCGATCCAGGGAACTGGGGAAGAAGTAAGTTCGGCGCAAAGCGCTATGCGAACTAGGTCGGTTCGACTTCCATACTCATGTCAACCGCTCGGGCTGAATGGGTTAGAGCTCCAACTGATATCAAGTCAACTCCTGTTGCAGCAATCTCGCCAACGTTTGCCAGGGTAATTCCGCCGGAAGCCTCGAGGGGAATCTTCCCTTTGGTACGCCGCACTGCTTCGGCCATGGTTTCCAAGTCCATGTTGTCCAACATCACAGCATGAGCACCGGCAGCAATTGCTTCGGCAAGCTGATCCAGGGTTTCCACCTCCACCTCCACCCTTAGACTATGAGCCTTGCTATCCACTGCCGCCCGAACAGCTTTTTGGATGGATCCTGCTGCCGCAATGTGATTGTCTTTGATCAGCACGCCATCGTAGAGTCCAAAGCGGTGGTTGTAGCCACCCCCGACGCGAACCGCAGCCTTTTCCAAGAAACGGTATCCTGGGGTAGTCTTGCGGGTGTCCAAAATACGGGCTCGGGCCCCCTCCACCTTGTCCACAAAAGCCCTGGTGAGAGTGGCGACACCTGAAAGTCTCTGGAGGAAATTAAGGGCTGTCCGCTCCGCCTTGAGGATGGCTGCCAGGTCCCCCGTCACCTCTAAAAGCAGATCCCCCTCAATAGCACGGTGCCCGTCCTTGAGGGGAAGATGAACCTTCAACTCACTATCAACAGTCCAAAATACCTGTCTTGCCACATCAATGCCCGCAAGTACCAGCGGCTCTTTGGCTACGATTCGCCCCTTTCCCTGAGCCCCTGGTGGGACTGTGCAAGAAGTGGTTACATCACCACTTCCTATGTCCTCCTCCAGTGCCGTACGGATAAGTATTTCTAAATCGGCAGACAACAAGCTTCAGCCCCCTTTGCTGATCTTCCTGAGTCTTTCAAATTGCCTTTGGAGCTTATTTAGTTTGTCACCCAACCGCTCGAATTTGTCTCGCTCCTTTGTCACAACACCTTCAGGTGCTCGGTTGAGGAACTCCTTGTTGGCCAGTTTTTTTCTGGACCTGGCCAATTCAGGCTCCAACTTACTGATTTCCTTTTGCAGTCGGTGGCTCTCTTCCTCGAAGTCAAGGACCCCCTCGAGGGGTACAAACAACTCAAGCTCTCGCACCACGGCTGACGCCGCCACCCTCGGCCGTTTACCATCCCTGTGCATCTCCAGGTTTGAGAGCCGTGCTAGATCCTCTATGTAATGACCATGCATCTCCACAACATCGGTAAGATTATCTGGGCCAAAAATTACTGCATCTACCTGAGCGGCCGGGGCTATATTCATCTCTCCGCGGATGTTTCGGATGGCTGTGGTCACATCCATTACGACTCCCATCTGCTCCTCAGCCTGAAGATCCACTAGGGACTCTTCCGACTTAGGAAAATCTGCCACCATAATGCTGCCTTCAGTGTTGGGCAGGTGATCCCATAACTCCTCAGTAACGTAGGGCATAAAAGGGTGGAGCAGCCGCAAAATGGAAGAAAGCCCATAGAGGAGAAATTGTTGGGTTTCCTCACGCTCCTTCTGGTTGTCGCCGTAAAGTACGGGCTTGATCATTTCAAGGTACCAATCACAGAACTCGTGCCAGGTGAACTGGTAGGCCACACTGGCAGCCTCATTGAAATAATAAGAGTCCAGTGCCTCACTGACTTTACGGAAGATTTCCTGCAGCCGACTGAGCACCCAGCGGTCCGCCAGCCTTTTTGGCTTGGGTAACACCCCGACGGCTTTCACTCCCTCTAAATTCATGAGGGTGAAACGGCTGGCATTCCAGATTTTATTGACAAAATGTCTGTATCCCTCAATCCTTTCTTCGGAAAGACGTATGTCTCTTCCCTGGGCTGCAAAGGCGGCCAGAGTGAAGCGAAAGGCGTCAGTGCCGTAGCGGTCCATGATCACCAGTGGGTCGATAACATTCCCCTTGGACTTGCTCATTTTCATACCCTCCGCGTCGCGCACAAGGGCGTGGATGTAGACGTCACGAAATGGTACGTCTTTCATGAAATGCAAGCCCATCATCATCATTCGTGCCACCCAGAAAAAAAGAATGTCGAAACCAGTTACCAAAGCCGAAGTAGGGTAAAATTTCTTTAGCTCAGGGGTTTTATCCGGCCACCCCATAGTGGAGAAGGGCCAGAGGGCGGAACTGAACCATGTATCCAGTACATCACTTTCTTGCACCAAGTTGTCGCTGTTACAACGGCTGCACTGTTGTGGCTTCTCCATGGCAACAAGGACTTCGCCGCAATCCTCGCAATACCATGCAGGAATGCGATGTCCCCACCAGATTTGTCTTGATATGCACCAGTCTTCTATGTTTTCCAGCCAGTCGAAGTAGTTCTTCTCCCACATTTCAGGAATTATGCGGGTTTTTCCTTCCCGGACTGCTGCCATGGAAACTTCGGCCATCTGCTTGACCGCTACAAACCATTGCTCAGAAAGGGTTGGCTCGATGATTGTCTTACAGCGATAACAGTGTCCCACCCGATGTTGATAGTCCTCAATCTTTAGCAAAAACCCGCCTTCCTTGAGGTCAGCAACTATCTTTTCACGACAGTCATCGCGATTTAGCCCCTCGTAAGGACCGGCCTCCTCGTTCATCACACCCTGATCATCCATCACCCTCAGCGCTGGTAGCCCGTGCCTTTGACCGATTTCGAAATCGTACGGGTCATGGGCTGGAGTTACCTTAAGGGTGCCGGAGCCGAAATCCATCTCAACATATTCGTCAGCTACTACGGGCAATTCCCGATTCAGCAGGGGTAGTATTAATGTCTTTCCCACGAACTCCCGGTAGCGTTTATCCTGCGGGTGCACTGCCACACCGGTATCACCCAGCATGGTCTCCGGACGGGTGGTAACTACTACCAAACCATCACTACCATCCGGGGAAGGATAGCGGATATGGTATAGTCGGCCAGCTCTTTCTTCAGCCTCCACTTCCAGGTTGGCCAGTGCGGTTATGCAGCGTGGGCACCAGTTGATAATTCGTTGGCCTCGATAAATCAGTCCCTCGTGGTAGAGGGAAACGAAAACCAAACGCACGGCTTTAGAAAGACCTTCATCCATGGTGAAACGCTCTCTACTCCAATCGCAACTGGCACCCAGTCTCTTGAGTTGATTGATTATTTTGCCACCGTAAAGCTCACGCCATTCCCACACTCTTTCTATGAACTTCTCTCTTCCTATCTCGTGCCTATCCAACCCTTCTTCTGCCAACTGGCGCTCCACTACATTTTGGGTGGCAATGCCAGCGTGGTCCGTACCCGGCATCCAGAGAACATTGTCTCCGCGCATCCTCCTGTAACGGCAAAGAATATCCTGGAGTGTGTTATTTAGGGCATGACCCATGTGCAAGTCACCTGTCACATTGGGTGGAGGGATCACAATGGAATAAGCCGGGGCATCACTAGTTTCCTCAGCCCGAAACAGACCTTGCTCCTCCCAAAATCGGTACCATTTCTCCTCCACTTCTGCAGGCTCATATGCTTTGGGTAGCATGGTGTTCTTCATAACCTTATTCCTTTTGGCATCTCCGTTGTCCGTGGTCAGCGGGAAGTTTATTTTTGTCTGGCAATCATAAGCCGAAGTGCGCAGTAACCAAATTGAGGAATTGGGGAATTAAAGAATTAAAAGATTAGGCTTCGTTCTTTTTCAATCCCATAATCCCTAAATCGCACAATTTCTTAATCCCTAAATTTCCTAATCCCTCAATCCCTGAATACTATCTTTTACCACGGACAATGGGCAACGGACAACTGACGTCTAGCCCGAGCATGTCATGAAATGTTCGGGCCAAGGCAAAAGAAAATGGGGATTATGCTGATAACCCCCATTCGCAACCCGCCAGTAATCGCGGGATATGATCAATCTCCTGATTCGAGAGAACTCTTAATTTTTTCAATCTCCTGGGCAACCAAACGCTCAACAATTAAAGGCAATTGCTCTTCCACAAGACGGGTCACTACCTCTTCAACCTGACCGCTAACCAGCGCTGCCAACTCCTCGGCTGCTGCCGGGGCAATTTCCTCAGGAATATCCATTTGGCTAACCTCTTCTGACTCCTCTTCGAAGTCGGTTCCCTCGCCCTCGGGCTCTTCCTCTACGGCCAGAGCCGATGCGTCTGCCACTGTCTCGTCGATAACGCTGTCTAGTTCCGCTTCAAAGTCGGCAACCTCGCCCTCGGGCTTTTCCTCTACGGCCACAGCAGATGCATCTGCCACTTTCTCATCGATAACACTGTCAAATTCAGCTTCAAAATCGGTAACGACCTCATCAGAAACTTCCTCTTCAACAACAGGAGCCCATTCAGGAGTATCTGCTTCCTCAGCTACAACCTCCTCCTCCGTCTCGAGATCAGCGAAAAGATCCTCGGGTAACTCTTCCTCTAATACGGCAGCCGGCTCAGAAACATCTGGTTCCTCGGCAACAGCCCCCGCCTCTATCTCGAGATCAGCAAAAAGATCCTCGGGTAGTTCTTCCTCTGATACGGCAGCCGGCTCAGAAACATCTGGTTCCTCGGCAACAACCTCCGGTTCCATTCCCAGATCAGAGAAAAGATCCTCGGGTAACTCTTCCTCTTCAACAGCAGGAGCCGGCTCGGAAACATCCGTTTCCTCAGCAACAGCCTCCGCCTCCATCTCAAGATCAGCAAATAGATCCTCAGGCAACTCTTCCTCTGAGAGTGAAGCGGGCTCATCAGCAGTGGTTTCTTCACCTTCAGCCGGAGAGCCCGTGGCCTCCTCCAAAAGCTTAGCAACTTCACTTTCGTGGGAGGCAAAGAGTTCGGCGAGAGCCTCGTCGGTAACAAGGTCGTCTTCTGCTATCCCCACATCCTTTTCTGCTGCAGCGGCTTCGCCAGTCTCATCCTCACCTTCGAAGACCTCTCCAAGCTCGCTTTCTATTTCATCCGAAGAATCGGCCTTGCTTACTTCCTCTTCTTCAAACGTTTCAATTCCTGAGTCTACTGTGGAATCATCCTCCCCTAATTCCATTTCCACATCGAAATCTTCAAAGGAAAGCTCCTCGTCCTCATCCAAGATTTCGTCCTCAGGAGAAGAATCATCGGATCCCGCACCTTCTCCTTCTACCGGATCGACCAGGTCGATGATCTCATCGTCAAGATCATCCAATTGGAAATCAAGGTCCTCTTCGGTTGTCTCTTGACTTTCTCTGTCCTTTGACTCTTGATCGTTTGAATGCTGGCTCATGGCTCCGATTTCCGAGTTAATTAGATATCTTAGTTAGTTATAAAACCGCCCTACGAATAGCACATGCCTTCAGACACTGTCAAGCGATTTTACTTCACGGCTAAATCTCCGTTTACAAAGCCACAACCATTGGTTAAACTCAGACGCGTTTTAGCTCCAATTTCTTATCAGTAAAAGAGATTAGGGAAGTATTGGAGTATTAGTCACTCCAATACTCCAGTACTCCAACTCATAGCATTTGGTAGAAGGACGCATTGAGATACTCTCGCCATGCGGGTCATTAGCCGCTACATCAGCCTGGAACTTACCAAGATAATCGCAATCTGTTTGGGAGCGTTCGTCGCCATATACCTGGTTATCGACTTCTTTGAACGGATAGATGATTTCCTAGAAGCCAAGCTACCCTTAACTCTGGCACTGCATTTCTTCATGCTGAAGCTCCCGCTTGTCGTGCAGCAAGGCATACCTATGGGCGTTTTGATGGGTACCCTTATTACCCTAGGTTTGATGGCCAGAAGCAACGAACTCATGGTTTTGAAGGCCAGCGGAATCAGCCCCGTTCATGTTGTCGGACCAATAGTTGCTCTCGCTCTGCTAGCGAGCATGTTAGACTTTGCTTTTTCAGAATATTTGGTTCCTCTAACCAGCACCCGGGCAAATTACATCTGGAATGTTCAAGTAATGGATCGTCCACTGCCAACAAGTTTCTCGGAGGAGAAAGTCTGGTACAAGAGCGGTCCAGTCATCTACAATATTCGTGTCCTGAACACTAAACGTGGTCTGCTCGAGGGAGTTACGATACACATGTTCGACGGCAACTTCCGATTGACCAGGAGGCTAGATGCAAGGAGGGGCGAGTGGGATGGGAAGTCCTGGGTATTCTCGGACGGCATTTTCATCCACCGCAAAGCTGATGGCAATTTCACCACTGAGAATTTTCAAAGGAGACGGCTTGATTTAGATGAACGTCCCCAGGACTTCCAACACCTTGAAAAGGCCTCTGAAGAGATGACTCTTGCCGAACTTGCCCGTTATGTTGCCGAGATAGAAAGTGAGGGCTATGACTCTACCCGTTATCGGGTGGACTTCCATGCGAAAATCGCTTTCCCTTTCACCTCCCTAATTATGGCGCTTTTGGGAATTGCCGTTGCCCTCTATCAAGGGAAAAAAGGTGGGATCGCAGTGGGAGTTGCCGCTAGTGTTGCGCTGGCCTTTATCTATTTTCTCATGTTTCAGTTCATGCTGTCCATCGGTTACACAGGAAACTTGCAACCCCTGCTGGTCGCCTGGACGCCCAATATCTTATTCGGCATTGCGAGCATATATATATTTTCCCAGGCTATGCATTAAGAGGCATAGAGCATGGGGCTTGGAGTAGCTTCCAGCGGATAGCCAAAAGGTCCTGAGATGAGATACGTAAGTCTTACTGGACTAATTTGTGCCTTGCTCGTTCTCAGTTGTTCCAGTCACGAAATTTCCACTCGTCAGCACGATAAGATAAAGACAATTGAGAGCTGGCATGTTTGTCTGACCGGTGAAATGGAAGAGTTCGAAAAGGCTCTTGATAGTGAAGAAGTGGGTAAGACAAAATCGAGAAAATCTGTAATATTAAAGTGCGATGTTCAATTACTCGACTCGATAGATTTTCATCTTGCAAATAAACACGATATTAAAATAGTAAAAAAGCCAAATTTTACTTCAGGTTTTATCCGTCTCGACGCGGTATGCCGATGGGGACAATACGTAAGTGTCGATATTAGCATTTATGATCCCGAACAAAATTTCTTGGCAAAAGTCGAGATTAAAAACGGAGAGGATATTTTTGTTAAGAATGAAGAAGAATTTGCTGAATATTGTGCTGATATAATTGCCGGAACTATATTAGGCCAATAAAGAAAGGAATAAACGAGACCACCTTCTCTTAGGGGGCACCGCTCGCCTCTAGAGCCATTTGAATCTTCTTTTTTAATTCAGTCAGATCAAAAGATTTCACCACATAAAAATCGGCGGCAATGGATTTCATGTCCTCTTTAAAGGTGTCGTAAGCAGTAGAGAGTATAACTGGCAGATCATAGAATTTGTTGCGGATATCCTGTAATAAATCCAAACCGTTGTAGTCCACCATCTTAATATCCAGAACAACCAGATCAGGATTTTCCTGTTCAATGCGTTCCAGTAATTGATGCCCCCCTTCTGCGGTTATGACGTCGTACCCCTCTTCTTTAAGCTCCTCAGAGTAAAGCAATCTAATGTGCTCTTCATCGTCAACAACTAGTATTTTGGCCATAATTTAATCCTCCAAACTGCTTGAGCGGTTCCTGAATCGAGCAGTCAAACGACTTATTGAGCGTTTAGCCACTGGCTGAGCAGATAAGGCTTCGCCTCCTCGAATATCATACATTCGTTTTCAATGTACTCCTCTGCTTGCTGGATGGACATTCTTTCCGTTTTTTTGATCAACGATAACGTCTTACCAACAAATAGAGGCAATAATGATTCTAGCAGAGCTTCACGGTCCACCACCTCATCCTTGTAGGCGACCGAGCAGCTGTAAAGTAGGCGGGCCCAGATTTCCGAAGGAAAGCTAAAATGCGCCTGAGGAAGCTCCTTGATTTCGCCCAGTTTATTATTGATGTTGTTTGGCAAAAAGGTTTCCCATAAATCTCGGTACTGGGTAAAACCCTGAACAAAAGCTTGGTGCAGCTCATCCTGCGAGATCTCAATGGGTGCAGGCGTTTCTACCTCACCCATGCCAAAACCGTATATTGCCGTGGGCTTACTCCATTTCACTCTTTCCCAGACATCCTGAAAACGGATCATAAGATCAAGCACAGTGCCCACCACTTGTGTGAATGTCGGGTCAGAGACAACGCCATTTCCGTTGTGCTGGAAAACTCTTGGTTTACCTACAAAAGCCTGACAGATTGGTACACCTTGGCAAATGGCCAGGGTGGTCATCCAGACATCTACACCGAATTGCGCTACTCTATCATTCCAACTTGGATGGTTGAGATAAGTCTCAGCTATCTCTGCAGCAAAGGCAAAATCGCCGCCAATGGGCTGGCGAACGCGGCGACCATAGAGCGCTCGTGTCAGTGGATAAACTATTCCGTTTGCCACCGCATCATCGTACTTGTGTCTCACGTACAATGGGGCGACAAAACCAAACCCGGCAAAAATGGGTTCCCCCAGATTCTTGATCCACATGGGGGTAACACTCTCCACTCCCGCGTCCAACACTATCACCGCTTGCGCTTGTAGTTCAACTGCCTTGGCTGTGAGGTTTCTCAGGTTATAGCCTCGACCGACCATTCCAGGAGGGGTTGATAAGTATATTTTGGGCATCGCGCTAGCAGTTTGCAGAAATGCTTCTTTGGTTCCATCCTCTGAGTGGTTATCACAGTTGATGATCACGGAGTTCTTCTCTCCAAAATGATCTATAAGACCTCTCGCAGCTTGCTCCGTTGGCAGACCGATGTTCCCTGCGTTATTGTGAGAGGTTAAGCCGACAACCAAGTCAGCCCGTTGCACGCTCCCCGGATTTTCCTCGTATGCTAGCATATTTGTCTCTTCCCCAGCCACCGCACCTACCTTAAAAACATAGTAATTACAGATTATTGCCTTGACCTTGCCTTATTACACCATCAGGCATAAAAAGTAAACTGTTTTTCCCTTTGGTTTGACCACGAAGCCTCTAAAATAAATTCAGCCCAGTCAAGAAAAATCATTTCACCAATCGCTGGCCCCGTCATCACTCTTCCCACTCCCCACACAACCACTCAATGTTTCTCAGGAGTTCAGCATATTCTTCCGGGTTCTCCCGGCAAATCTTCAACAAGTCCCTGCATTCCTCCTGGAGTCTATCGAAGTCCTCAATCAATTTCGCTGCCCGTTCTGTCATTTGATCTTTGTAGTCCTTTTCCACCTATCTCACCCCCTTTCTTTAAAGATATACTGCCAGTTCCTCAATTACTAGTTCTTTCAATTTTCGTGGTCGCAGTCACGCCAAGGCGTGAATTCATGAAATATCCGGGCTAGGCACGTTTCTTGCCAGAAATATCCTCAGAAGCGCTCAGATCTGCCAAAAAAAGCAAAAAGATTCCAATTAGTTGTATAAGTTTGTCCAATATTGGTTCTTTGCTACCCATATGGGAGTAATTGGAGGATGGCTTGATGATACCTTCGCCTACCCCAAAAGACATGACCGTTATGATTTTCGTGGCTCTTGCTTGGTGGTTATTGTTGGTGGGGATGGTTTTCTGAAACGACGCGCCGGCTCCGCTTTTTTGGCATTGGCTTTGCATTGATATAGCGGTGGGGTGAGCATGCAGCTCACTTCAACGTAACTCTTTTTCTCCTTATCCTTGCCCCAACCAGCTTTCGGCTCGGTTGGGGTTTTTTCTTGCCATTTAGCCTTTTATCTTAGTAATCTGAAATCACTTCTAGACATTCTTAAAAAGTACGAGAAAAATCCACCGGCAAATAAAGAAAGAGGTGGAAAACAACAAGAAAAAAACAGTCCAATTTGAATACCCCAAGAAATGCCCCGCCGGACACAAGCACCTTTCTTGGGGACCTGGGGAAGAACGGGTTTACTGCTGGGACTGCAATAGATACTACCCTCTCAGGGCGTGCTTTCGACCACAAGAAATCAGTTCTTCTGAATCAGAGGACTAACTCGCTTGGCTAGCAAGACGATAAAGTTTGTCCTCTTTGTGAAAGTAAACTGCCGAAACCACCGCACCGCCGAAACCAATCAATATGTTGTGTCAGATCTCATCTCAGCGGAGTGTGAATTAAGGGATGGTTGACAATTAGTCCGCATTAAGATACGCAATTTTGTTATTAGTCCACATTTTTAATTAGGAGGCGTTTAAAATGGCCAAGGAAGATAGTGCGACAAGAGGTAGTGGAAATAGTGAAAAAGCAACAGCCACCGTGAAGCGGGGGTTGGCACAAATGCTCAAGGGCGGCGTAATTATGGATGTTGTAAATCCTGAGCAGGCTGTGATAGCTGAACAAGCCGGCGCTGTTGCAGTCATGGCCCTTGAGCGGGTTCCAGCGGACATTCGTGCTACGGGAGGGGTGGCCCGGATGGCGGATCCGGAATTGATCCAAAAAATTATGGAGGCTGTTTCCATACCGGTAATGGCCAAATGCAGAATAGGCCACTTTGTTGAGGCTCAGATTCTCGAAGCCTTGGGTGTGGACTATATCGATGAGAGTGAGGTCTTGACCCCTGCCGATGAAATGCATCACATATATAAGCACGATTTCAGAGTCCCATTCGTGTGTGGCTGCCGCAATCTGGGCGAAGCCCTCCGTCGCATTGGCGAGGGCGCAGCAATGATCCGCACTAAAGGAGAGGCCGGCACTGGCGACGTGGTGGAAGCTGTTCGTCATGCAAGAGCCGTTTTCGGTGAAATTAACCGCCTACAACTTATTCGTGATGATGAGTTGATGAAGTACACGAAAGAAATCGGTGCCCCTTTTGAGTTAGTCAAAGAAACCAAGGAGCTCAAAAGGTTGCCGGTGGTAAATTTTGCAGCAGGCGGCATTGCAACGCCGGCTGATGCAGCGATGATGATGCAGCTTGGCATGGATGGTGTTTTCGTCGGTTCGGGCATTTTCAAAAGTGATAATCCGGAATTGAGAGCTAAAGCCATTGTCGCAGCCACCACCCATTACCAGAACCCAGAGATTCTCGCCGAGGTTAGTCGGAATCTTGGTGAGCCCATGTTGGGTATTGAGGCAAGTAGTTTGCCTGAAAGTGCACAGCTCGCAAAGCGCGGATGGTAAGCAAGATCTGGCATGGTCACTGGGAGTAATAGATGGCGATGAGATTAGCCCGAGAGTGGGAGCATGAAGATAGGCTTACTTGCGTTGCAAGGTGATTACAGAGAACATCTTCAGGTCTTGCAAACCTTGGGGGTGGAAACCGCTGAGGTGCGGCTTTCAAAAGACTTGGAGGGTATAGCTGGCTTGATTATTCCCGGTGGAGAAAGCACCACCATAGGGAAGTTGGCGGCGAGATATCATCTTATTGAGCCGTTGCGCGTTTTTGCTAGAGCTAAGCCAGTTTGGGGCACCTGTGCAGGGATGATTTTGTTGGCCAAAGAAATTGGCGGTGAGCAGCCTATCTTGGGTATCATGGATATAGTGGTGGAGCGCAATGCCTTTGGCCGGCAAGTAGATAGTTTCCAGATAGACCTCGAGGTGCCTATATTACCAGATGGAGACTCCAAAACCTTCCCGGCGGTCTTCATTCGTGCACCCAGGCTGGTGGGAGTAAAAGGAGATGCGGCGTTGATTGCGCAACTTCCTGATGGTACCGGTGTCGCAGCTCAGGAAGGCAAATGGCTAGCAACCTCATTTCATCCCGAGCTTACAAAGGACAACCGCTTTCATCGTTATTTCTTGAGCCTCGTTGAGCAGCGCCCGTAAAAGCCGCCGCTATTACTAAAGATCCATTCCCGGTTTGTCCCCACTCCTTAAATATTGGCAAGGTATGGTCAGACAGTGGGGTTGTGCCAAAAGTATGCTTTCCCCCCAAACTTGCTATAGGAGGCCGTAAAGGTGCAAGAAATGACTAGCGAAGAAAGAGAAAAGATTGGAGCCGAGCTAGAGGAACAGCACGGCGAAGCCATCAGGGTTTGGAGCAGAGAGCTTTACGAAAAAGAGGGTGCCACCATCGGCATAGCCCTTACCTATCTTGATTGTGGCTGCGTTTTGTTACGCGGTTTCGATAAAAGTGGTGACACTACTGGTGACCCTGGGATTATCGAGAGTGCCTCTTCCTGCAATGTTGATCATGTCAAGACCTTAGAGCAAGCCTTTCATGCTGGAGCTTACAGCACCATTCTTTGGAAGGACACTCCGGAAGAATTCGACCGCAAATACGGTAACGAAGAGAGGATAAATATTGCCAGCAAACTATTTCCCCCGCGAGAAGAATAAAAAGTTTACTGTATTCACGGTTTTTTCTGGAGGAGAGTTTTGACTACCCAGTCCGTTGGCCCTCATCTTTGCCAGCCAGACAAGCAAAAGTCATGTGCCTGGTGTTGTGGCCTGTATAATAACCACGTTACTAGCAGAGCCGGACTGGCCCGCCAACTCAGAGCCAGGACGGAGGAGTTTGCCAGAACCAGGAGGACGGTGGAAGGGATCCTCAACTTTTCCGAGAGGAACAAAGAAAAATCCCAGCTTCTCGATCCTGAGTTCTATTCTTGTGAGTTCGTCGGCTTTTTGAATGAAGAAGAAACCAGGGTCGGCTGCATGCTTCACCCACTCGCCCGCGGCAATGGCGGCACAGACTGGCGCGGCCTCTCTTTTCACGGAGCTATGGCGTGCCAGGGCTTCTTCTGTCGCTCTTACCGGGAGCTGAGCACAAGCCAAAAAGAAATCGTCCTGTCCACAGTGAACGACTGGTTTCTTTTTGGCTTGGTCATCAGCGACGCAGACTTTATTTACAGTTTCTTTCGGCTGGTAGCGGAAAACCTTATCGATCCTGCTACACTTTTAATGCCTGCCTCTGCAAAATTGGTGCATGAATTCTTTCATTGGAAAATAGATTGGCCCTTTGGGAACAGCGGCTCCAGGCCAACATACATCGACTCCCGGGCAGTGCTGGGGACAAAAGGGGATATTTGCAGCCAGGAATCTGAAAAACAAGTTCTCGCCCCCTTGGATCAAATCTTTGTGAGTCTATCCTCCAAGTTTTCCTCTCCCTCGGAGCGCCAGAGTGCGGAAGAGAAAGTTAATCACCTATTCTCCCGTCTTTGCAAAGTAGAGTAGCAGCAGTAAACAATCTACCGGCACACCTGGAGGGTTTCGAGGCTACAAAAACCTTGCGAAGCCTGAAATAGTGTTTATTTTCGTTAAGTGTCATTAAGTTGGCTTTCCATTTCTCTGTCGGAGAGCAGTATGAAAAAAAGTGTACTATTTGTATGTTATGGTAACGCCTGCAGAAGCATTATGGGCGAAGCCTTGGCTAGGCACCACTGGAAAGACGCACTAGAGGTGGCTTCCGCCGGATTGAGTGCTTTGGGCTATGTGCCTGAGGAAACCTTAAGTGTTCTCGAGGAAAGAGGGGTTTCCACCCATGGGCTCTATTCCAAAGGACTGGCTGAGGTAGAGCTAGATAGTTTTGATCTGATTCTGGATCTCTTGGAATACCCTTTGGAACGGCTTATGCCTCCATCTTTCAAGGGTAAGGTGATTCATTGGCACGTAAGGGATCCCTTTGCAGAAAGTTTGGATGGTTTCAGAGAGACGAGGGACACCATTGAGTGGCTGGTCACTGAGCAACTCCCCAAGTGGATTGATGGGGAGTGAGGCAATATTCGCAAAACGGTCTGCTCCATTTCACATTTCGCATTTGTCATCTCTCATTTCCCATTGTACATTTGAATATGACAAAATTTTTGAAAATCTATTGCAATGAAAAATGATAAATGCTTAAGGTGAAACAATAAATGACGCTATGCGCTATGCGCCAGGCGCTATGCTATTAGAAAGCCATGAAAGATTATTACGAAGTACTTGAACTGGAGCGGGATGCTTCTGAGGACCAAATTCGCAAGTCATATCGAAGGTTAGCCTTCAAGTACCACCCGGATCGCAACCCCGGTGATCCTAAAGCAGAAGAAAACTTCAAGAAGATGGCTGAAGCCTACGGGGTTCTCATAGATCCTGTCAAGCGATCTGAGTACGACCGGTGGCTTAGAACCGGGCCCCAGGAGAGAGTTGCTGGCGGGGGCTTTCGCTATTCTCAGGAGGAGATCTTTCAGGATCTCTTCAGAGATCCGGAATTCAGCCGAGTTTTCCAGGACCTCTTCAGGGAGTTCGAAAAAGCCGGCTTCCGCTTCGATCAAAGCTTTTTTGATCAGATCTTTTTTGGTGGCCGAGGAGTGTTTTTTGGTGGCATTTTCGTTTGGGGTCCGTTTGGTTTTCGCCGAATGAAAATAGGAAAACCTCCACAGCGCCCGAAGGTCGAGCGGCCCGAGACCTCACAAATTCAGCCTTTTGGGTTATTGAGACGGCTGGGAAAGAAAATTGGTAACTTCCTGCTGGGAAGTCAGAAAGCGCTGCCAGCAGGAAGACAAAAGGTCACCCTTGGACCTCGAGATCTCACTTATAATCTTACCATTCCTACAGCGGAGGCCGAGCGCGGCACCTGGGTAACAATTGCCATCGATAGGGGACAGGGACAGGAAAAGTTGAAGGTAAGAGTACCACCCGGCACTCGATCTGGGACCCGACTGCGCCTAAAAGGGAAAGGAAAAAGACAGGACAATGACAGTGGCGACCTCTACCTCACCGTTAATTTGGACTAGCTTGGATATTTCATGAATATGGCGTGACTGCATAAAATATGTGGACCAGGGTGGAAAAACAGCAGTTATTTGCTGGTTATAGAACATTCCCCTCCGATTTCGGATTTCGGACTGCAGATTGCGGATTTATGGATCAACTAAACCCGCCAATAAACCTTGTTAGTTTGACTTAATCTGCCAATCTCTCCGGCAAACTTGGCACAGGATGTGCTTATCCTCTCTGAGATGAACTCCCACCGAGAAGATGGACCAACAAAAGAGGGTTTTGATCCTGTGGAGAAATCCAATGTTGTCTTGATCGCTGAGGATGACAATGAAATCAGAGACTTAGTCTGTACTCAGCTCGAACTAGACGGTTTCACAGTAATCTGCGTTACCAACGGCGACCAGGCGGTTAACGAGAGTCGTAGTATTAAGCCTGACGTCATTGTCATGGATCTGATGATGCCAAAGATGAATGGCATCGAGGCCATAAAAAAACTGAAAAAGGATGATACTACCCGGCATATTCCCATCATAGTAGGGACTGTGGTCGAGGAAAAAGAAGACATTGTAAAGAGCTTCGAAGCCGGGGCAATATCATACATTTCAAAACCTTACTACATGCCGGAATTGAAGGCGAGGATCAACTCCGTTCTTGAATCAAAGAAACTCTACGACAGCTTGATGCAATCGGAAGAAAAATACCGCCTCCTGGTTGAAAATGCCAACGAAGCCATTCTAGTCATCCAGAATGAAATCCTCACATTCTATAATCCAAGGGCTTTCGAGCTCTTAGATCATTCCGATAAGAAACTAAGATCCACACCATTTGTGGAATTTATCAACTCAGAAGACAGAGACGAATTTCGCGAGTACCACGAGAGAACCCTCTTGGGGAGGAGGGCCTGCCCTGCACTTTCTTTTCGCCTCCTTTCAAAAGATGGCAATTACAAATGGGTGGAGACAAAAGGTATCCTCATTGACTGGGACGGCAAACCTGCAACCCTTCATTTCATTACTGATATTACGGCCCGCAAGCGGGCGGAAGAAGAAATGCGTTTTCTGGCCTTCTATGATTGCTTGACCGGTTTGCCTAACCGTTTGATGTTTAATGAACACATGAATCAAACCTTGGCTTATGCCAAACGCAATAATACTCTCCTTGCAACATTATTTCTGGATCTCGACCATTTCAAAAGGGTTAACGATACACTAGGCCATCACCTGGGTGACATGCTTTTGCATGCTGTTGGAGAGCGGTTGATAAGGATAATACGTAAGAGCGACATTCTGGCTCGCAATGTGGAAGATATATGCAACACCAACGTAGCGCGTTTCGGTGGTGACGAATTCGTTTTGTTACTTACTAATATCAAGAAAGCTCAGGATGCGGCTAAGGTGGCCAGGCGCATTCTGTATACACTTTCCGATGCTTTTGTCTTGGATTCCCATAAAATATTTATTACCACCAGTATTGGCATCAGCCTCTTTCCTGCAGACGGGCAAGATGGTGAGGACTTGATAAAAAATGCTGACAAAGCAATGTATCACGCGAAAAACTTGGGTAGAAACAATTACCAGTTTTATGCAGACTCTATCCAGGGTGGCACCCCTGAAAGGGTTACTCTAAAAGCGGACCTCTACAAGGCCTTGGAGGCTAAGGAGCTGATTCTTTACTATCAACCGCAGCTGTCTATCGATAAAAAGTCAATTACTGGTACTGAGGCACTTATACGGTGGCAACATGCAAATTTGGGAGTGGTGCCTCCAGCTGACATAATACCGCTGGCTGAAGAAAGTGGCCTCATCGAATCTGTGAGTAAGTGGGTACTCCAGACAGCCTGTCAGCAAAACCTGGCCTGGAGAGAGGCTGGTTTGACAGAAATGCGCATGTCAGTGAATCTTTCCAGTCTCCTGTTTAAAGAGGAAAAACTGGTAGGCTTGATCTCTGAAGTCTTAGAGGAGACCGGCGCGGACCCATCTTTTCTGGAGATAGAACTGCCGGAAAGCTCCTTAATTCAGGAAGAAAACGCGGTTAAAGCTTTGCGGGATCTGAAGGATTTAGGTGTCCGGATAGCCGCTGATGACTTTGGCACTGGGTATTCATCCCTGCACCATCTGAGGAATGTCCCTCTCGACGTCCTGAAGATAGATCGTTCCTTTATAAAGAATATTCCCGAGAATTCCGATCATGCTGCCATTGTTGCCGCCACCATTGCCATGGCACACAGCCTGAATCTGGAAGTTGTGGCGGTGGGAGTGGAGACTGAGGAGCAACTGGAGTTTCTGCGCGAGCGGGGATGCGACATAATTCAGGGATACCTATTCAGCCCGCCCCTCCCCGCCTATGACATTATCCCGCTGTTGCAGGAAGAAGGCCTAGAAGTCATTGATTAGTCTCACCGAGCATCCTTTTTAACTCAGCAATTTTTTCCTCGAGTTCTTCTATTTCTAGTAACTGGTGCGGTCGAACAGAATGAGCTGGCAGAGCAGCCTCTCTATCGCGAAGCTTCTCCTTCAATTCATCAATTTCCTTTAGTAACTGTTCTCTCCTCGCTACAGACATGGCAATTACCTCTGGATATGAGCCCTATTTGCAAAAGTCATCTTCTCTGCGCGCTCGGCGATCTTTGCGGTTAATTAAAAGCTTAGCCTCTGATATCCCCATTCTCAAACAGTCTTCAGATACTCGCGGATCATCAGGGCTGCGCTGGCACCCTCACCGGCAGCACTAGCCACTTGTTTGGTGCTCTTGTCTCGCACGTCACCAGCAGCGAAGATGCCCGGCACACTGGTCTCCAGCAGATGAGGATCACGATTTTCGTACCCCGGCGGTCGTTTGCCACTATGAACCAGGTCATGGCCTGTTTGGATGAAACCCCATTGATCCAAAAGCACTCCACTTCCAGTGAGAAATCCGGTGTTTGGCTCAAGCCCTATAAAAATGAAGGCTCCATCCATGGGCAGGTCTTCCTCTGCACCATTTTGATTGTTCATTACTCTCAGCATCTTTAATTTGGAGCCCTCACCCAGGAATCTCTTTACTTCTGTATGCCAGAGTACATCAATCTTGGGGTGGCTTAAAACACTCTCCTGAATGATCTGAGTGGCCTTGAACTGCCCGCTTCGCACCAGTATGGTCACTTTTTCGGCAAACTTGGTCAGCAAAAGGCTTTCCTCGGTGGCGCTGTTACCACCACCAACTACTGCAACTCTCTTGCCCTTGTAGAAAGGACCATCGCAGGTGGCACAAAAATGGACACCAGCACCTATGAATTCGCTTTCACCAGGCACATTCAATCTTCGGTAGCGGCTACCGGTGGTAATTAGCAGAGCCCGGGCGCTATACTCCGAACCATCTCCGGTTTGCACGCAGTGGTAGTTCTCAGGACTGTGAAGGCGAGTAACCTCCTGTGCTTGAAGCAGTTCCACCTCAAAGCGCTCTGCTTGTTGGCGCAAACGTTGGGAAAATTCGATGCCAGCCACTCCGTCCGGAAATCCGGGCATATTGTCCAGTTTTTCTGTACCCGCAGCCTGTCCTCCAAAGGCAGCCCGTTCTATCACCAAGGTATCGATGAACTCGCGAGCCGTGTAAACAGCGGCGGTTAGACCGGCAGGACCTCCCCCAAGAACAATGAGATCGTAATGACGCCGGCTGGCAGTGGTCTTCAGGCCCAATTTGGCCGCCAATTCTGCATTGCTGGGTTCCGCCAGAAAGGAGCCGTCAGGAAAAACGATTGTAGGAATGAGTCGTTTGCCCTCGTTTGTCTCCATAACAAAATCTTCCGCATCTTTGTCCTCTTCGATGTCTACCCAGTTGTAGGGAATTTGGTGTTCCCCTAGAAACTGTTTGCTCTGACGGCAATCTGGGCACCAGTGGGCGCCGTAGACGGTTATTTCTGCTTTCGCCATACCTCATCTCCTTTTGCCTGAATAGTCAACGGTCTGATCTATTATATTAATCACTTTTTGTTCTTTGTATTCTCTCTGATTAAAAAGGGTTGCACCATAACCTATAGAATTCGGTTTTTTGCAGCCCCTGTCGATTCTTAATGAAGAGATGACAGCAATTTATTAAGACCAAAAAAGACCAGCTCGCCTCGCCCCGCTCGCATGGAGGGCGTGGTGGCGGGCAGATCGAACAGCAGGACAAGAAACCGCAAAATGATAAAGTGATCACTTCGATCCGCCTGAGGCGGATTGGATATTCTGGGGTTTAAAATAGATGGGGATTATAGCTTACCGGACAAGCTCTTAATGGAGTTAAAATGTTTGCTCTCATCGAAAAAATAAACTCATTGCTCGAGTCCGTCAAGTTCCAGACCTTAAATTTCTGTTTACCTTTCAACCGGCGATTTTTGCTCCCGTATTTTATCTTGAAAATCGATGTAGATTATTTCATACCAAAAATCTACATATCTTAAATTTCTCTCTTATTTTTACTCACAGTGGTTCTAGTAAAAAGGTATTTCTAACCTCTTGACAAGACTAAAAGGGCTGCTTAATTTTTGGTCGCATCAAACTATTGATACTGCCTGCGGCAAGCAGCAAGTATGTAGGTAATTCAACCTAAATAACACTTCGAAAGGAGGGATAGGCCATGGCAGTTATAAGATGGAAACCTGGTTTTTTTGGCTGGCATCGTGATCCCTTCAGTGAGATGGATCGTCTCAGAAGGGAAATGGACAGAATTGCCGGTGCCTTTGCCGGCGGGAGGGGAATCGCCCCTGGTGCAGGTGTTTTTCCAGCACTCAATATGTCTGAGGATGACCATAACCTCTACGTAAGGGCAGAATTACCAGGAGTAGCTCCTGAAAACATTGAAATAACTACCAAGGAAAACAATCTCATCCTCAAGGGAGAGAGGAAGATTGCTGCGGAGGGAGAAAAAGTTTCATACCACCGCAGGGAACGAGATGCTGGTAAATTCAGGCGCATTATCTCCCTGCCCACTCGGGTTGATGCCGAAAAAGTTACAGCTGTGTGCAAAAACGGAGTGCTTACAGTAATCTTACCTAAAGCTGCGGAGGCGAAACCCCGGCAGATTGCAGTGGAATCCCAATAAGCCTACCGTGCTTAGAGGAGGTGATTACAATGGCAGACAAGGACCTACAGGTTAGAGAAAAACAAGAACTGCAAACCGAAGCCGAACACACCAGGCCAGGTTTGGTTTTTACACCTACAGTGGATATTTTTGAGTCAGAGCAAGAGATCACCGTGCTCGCCGACATGCCCGGTGTGGCCAGTGATGGTGTAACCATTGATCTGCACAATAACGAACTGAAGATATCGGGCGAGGTTGAACCCCAGGGGTCTGAGACAGAAAGATACCTGCTCCGAGAGTACGATACTGGAAGGTTCCACCGACATTTCACCATTTCTGACCGTATCGATCAGAGCAGAATCAGCGCTTCTATGAAAGATGGAGTCCTCAGGTTGGTATTGCCCAAAGCGGAAAAGGCAAAGCCAAGACGAATTGAAGTAAAGGCGGAGTGATAATTAGAGCTCTTTAGCGAACTTGAGCGGGCCCGAAGCCCGCTTTTTATTTGGCAGAAAAAGTGAGATTTAATCAGAGATTAGATTTGTTATTCAGGAAACATCCGGGTTAGGCAAAATGAAATAGAAGTTGTTACCAAGGTGAGTGGGCTCATAGCCCACCACTCCATCGTGCATTTCCACCGCCCTCTTGACGAAACTCAGTCCGTGACCCGTACCTGGCACATTAGCGGCCTCAGCTCCTCGATATCCCTCTTCAAAGATATGTTCGCGCTCCTCTGGTGGGATGTGCGGTCCGGTGCTGAATAAGTTGAATTTTATTCCATCCTGGCCCGGACCGAAATAGTCCTTCAGAACTTCCTGGCCAAAGGCTATGAATGTCTTCGGGTTTCCATCTCCATCATGTACGGTAAGAGTGTACTTCAAAGCATTTGAGAACAGGTTGGCATAAACTTGCGAGATAAGCCCTACATCTGCCACCGCCACCAGGGACTCGTAAGGCACTCCTCCTAGGTGTTCATCAATGTCTATGCCCTTTGAGTGGAAGCGCTCCCTAAACCGCTCCAACTGAGGGTCGATGATCTCCTCTTTGAACTTGCAAAGACGCTTTTGGGGAATGAAGCGACCCTCTTTAAAATGACTACGGCGAAACAGGCTTTCCACGAAAAGACTGATGTTGCGGTTGTGCCTTTCAATGTTAGAGTATTCGTCCTCCAGACCACGGTTTATTTCCTGCAGCTCTGCCATTACCCGCTTTTGCCAGAGATGGTCAACCGTTCCCTCTTCACCAAGTTCAGCGCATTTCTCCTGAAGCACCTTTTCAATCTCAAGGTTTTTGTGGATTTTAGCCTCAAGGCGCCTGAGAAAGAGGCGAAAGGCCATATTGGGCACTATAACGTTGTGTTCGATATCGGCAACAAGCGATTCGATGAACTTCAAATGTTCAACATTTTTTTGCTGCAAAATCCTGTTGTAAAGGGCATAGCCGATGCGGTTGGCAAATTTCTGGAAATAGAATTTCTCACTCTTGCTGAGATCACTTCCAGGAGTAACTTGTAGCATGCCAAGCAGTTCTTGCTTTTTTGCTCTGGCACCCACATTTTTTGGCACCATCTTGCCTAATATGGGGGCGAACAAGGAATTATTCTCGACGAATGCTTCATTTCTCTGCTTTATGCCCGCAGGTGGTAGTTTTTCGGGCGAACCATGGTATCCTTCTTTGCTAGTGCAGACCAGAACCAGCTCTTCTCTTTTGCTGTCCACCAAGTATAGATTCGTATCAAGTCCGAAGTGGGTCTTAGGTACGGCTACGCAGACACGGTAGAGGTCTTCCAGGGACTCGAACTCCTGGGCCAAATCGAAAAAGGTTTTTAGGGCGTCGTCTTGCTGATTGGAAAAATCATATTGGGCGTAATCACGCTTTTTGTCTTCGATCCTGGAAAATATGTAGGCGAGATCTTCCATAGTTCACCGGGAAGGCAAAATTCTCTAACCCCTCAACTGCGCCCCTATCATCAACCTCTCGGTTGATCTTAACTCAGTGGCTCTAGTTAACGCAAGTCCTCAGCTTGAGGATGCCAAAGCCGCCTCAACCAAACGATTGAGAGCCGAGGCCACCGCCTCATTGAGAGTTTCTTCCACCTTCTGGCGTTCAAAGCGCATGACGCTCTCTTCCGGGCGAACCTCAATGCTCTTGGTCACCACTTTCCCCTGAGCCTTGAGTCCCAACTTGGCTGACAGCTTCACCGTGTATCGAAGTGTGGTTTTCAAGGTAGACGACTGCGCCTTTACTTCCAGGGCCTCTATCTTTCCTGCTATGACGATATCCACCTCTGGCGGCAGATCTTTTAGATTTTGCGGAGTTGGATCCCAAGTTGAAATTGTAACCACAGGAATATTCCTCGCCTTGAGGGAGCGGCGCAGTATATCAGTGAAATCTTCAGAAGCGGAGGATGATTCGAGACGGATAGGCTCCTCTCTGCCGTCACCCAGGATTCGTGCTCCCAACTTTTCGGTGGAAATCCGACCGTCCTCGAAGGGCACAACGCCAATGGTGAGTTTCGTCGTCGGCCCTTGCTCTCCCGTTGGATGGGGGCGGAGATGGAGCCAATAAGTCTTGTGCTTGGCGCAGGTGACCAGGCTCCCGAGAAGGATCACAATTAAAAAGGTGTAAATGGCCTTTCTTTTAACTGGTATACTGGTGGGTACCACGCATCACCTCCATGTCTCCGACCCCTTAGATTATTTCGGTCGGGCCAATGATTCCACCTGAAACAACAGCCCTTATGGCCTCCTCTACGCTCCATCCTGGCTCCCTGGTTTCGAACTTCCTTGACCACCACCATGGTTGCTGAGGTGGGTCTGTTCTCCCTAGCCGGCACGGTCAAAAGTCACCCAACAGAAGGGGCCGCTCCGTGAGCCGCATTTCCACCTCCCTTGTCTCTCCACCATAGTAGAGAGTCAAACGCACTTTGTCGCCCACCCTGAGTGAACTCACCAACTTGCTCAACTCATCCCGTGCGGTGAAAACATGACCGTTGATTGCAACTATGATATCTCCACCGAAAAGATACTCCGTGCCGGCAAGGGTGATGGGCAAATCCCCTTCATTCAGGCCTGCCTGCTCAGCAGGACTCTCAGGTTCAACCGTCTCCACCATGAACCCGTCCACCAAGGGTAGATTAATGATCTGTCCAAGCTCTTTCTGGATGAATTTGCCGCCGACTCCGAGCCAGGGTCGAATAATCCTACCCTTGGCAAGAAGTTCGGGAAGAACCCTCTTGGCCATGTTAATGGGTACAGCAAAATTGATGCTTTCACCCTGACCAAGCATCGCCGTGTTGATGCCGATGACCTCTCCACAACCGTTCACCAGTGGGCCGCCGGAGTTGCCGGGATTGACAGCCGCGTCAGTCTGAATGAGTGGCAACTCCGGGCTCATAGGGGAGGCCGAGAGAGTGCGGTTAACCCCGGATATTATACCTTTTGTCAGAGTCTGTTCCAGGCCGAAGGGATTACCGATGGCCAAAACGTCCTCCACGGTTTGAACCTTGTCAGAGTCACCCAAAATCGCTACAGGAAGGTTTTTCACCGGCACTGAAATTCGAAGTACGGCCAAATCGAGAAATGGATCCACACCAACAAGGTCGGCCCGGGTGGTAAAGCCGCTGTCCAGAATTACATCAATGGTTTGATGGCCGAAGACAAGGTGAGAGTTTGTAAGAATGACTCCTTCCTTACCGATAATAAAACCTGAGCCCACCGAGGTGGCCAAACGGTCTTTGGCCTTGAAAGGATCGAAGGACATCGCCGAAATAGATACGACCGAGGGGGAAACTTTTCTGAAGATCTCGGGCACTGATTCAGTACAAGCGGACCTGGCCGACGCCTCGGGTTTTATCATGCCAAGTAAGACCAAAGCGATGACTATTGAAGTATGATATTTTTTCATTCTGTTACCTAACAGAGCCCTAACCAATACGAGGCCGGAGCACGGCGAAAAACTTCGTCGTGCTCCTTTCCTCTTCAAAAAAAGCTTGGCTAGAGTTCGTACTCACCCTCCATGTCTAGGATGAACTCATTTGGAGTTGGTCCGGTGGTCACGGTGAAACCACCCTCCCCTTTGATGGTGGCCAGTTTGCCCGTTCCCCTGTAGGTTTTCCAGGTGCCTTTGGTGGTTTTGCTCTTCCCATCTCGTTGGCCTTCGAAACGGCTGTACACAGAGCCGTATTGAAAATGGGTCATGGCATAACCCTGCATCGACCCCGATCCCTTGGTGCGGTCATGGAAATTGACACTGCGGCGGGAGAGAAATTCTCCGGCCACTCCCGGTGTATAATCTATGGGCTCTCCCTCCATTTCCACTAGCATCAAAGTATGGTCCGGTTCGTCATGAACGCAGAGGGCCTCTCTTCTGGTAACGCGCAGTTTGTAAGTGGCTTTTCTTAACATAGCTACCTCCTTCAAGTGATTAGTTTAGATTAATGAAAAACATAACTCATTAGCTCTTAGCTATCTGCCCTTGCTATGTTTTATGACGATGGTGGAATAGTTAAGCGCCTTTACCTCGAGTAATAAGCGACAACTAGTCGCAAATCTTCGAGATACCTTTGCGCTTTCTCCAGGTTCCAGAAAAATCTTCCGCGACCTGTCCTTGTGCAGTACGTAGCCCTTCTTGTTAATCAAGGCGCCTTCTAATTTCAGCTCAATGGGTCTATCACAAATGTTAAGTATTTGGGCACCCCACACGACTTGGCAAGAGTTTGACAACGACTCAACATAGAATTCACGGTTGGTTAATCTCGCGCAATTATTACCGTATGCATTTGCTGAAAAGCAGAATATTAGTAGTATAGCAAAAATTAGCCTCTTCATCATACTCTCTCTTTTCCAGAAGTTTCCCCAAAAATGTCTAGATCATCCTTCCAACCTGTTTTGAAGAGCCAGTTTACCTTGGTATGCTAATGAAAAGACCTTGTCTGCCTCGGCGGTAGCCGTTTTAAGGGACCGCAAGCCGAAATCCTCTAACCCGGATAAGCCCTATATAAAGAAGCCACGCGCGGAATGGCGTGGCTTCTTAGCACTAAAAGGTTCTCCCACTGCTTGTTTTGGTCTGCAAGTATTATTCTTGCTGCAAACCAAAACTATGACGGTCTTATGTCAACGGAAATCACATCCGCTGTTCAGCCGAGGCAATCCTTTCGAAAGAGGCAATTTAGCTGATCGCAGTAATCCTCAGCCCTTCCGAAACAGTCAAAGTTACCTTCTGCCAGCTGAATAGCCCTGATCAGTTCGGCTTTGCGTAAATTGTTGGTTTTAATACCCAAATCTTTTGCAATTGCTCTTAGTTCCTTAACCGTCATCTGCCCATCCTTTACTTATAGATACAATCTTTGGCCCGCCCTCTCCCGCCGGCTCAGGCAATGTCCGGCTCGCCCTTTAACCTAAATGGAGTTGCTTTCCTTCTAAATCCTTATCGCAACGGCCGTGCCATTGTGTTAACTAATTGATATTTATCGTTTTATTGTGCAAAAACAGTACGCGCATCGGAACTTTGCGTTCCGATATTAAGCTAAGAACTTTGCCTCCATTCCAGACAGGATTTGAATTGTGTGAGCTAAACTTTTGATATCTCATTATAACTTCAGAAACAGAACTCACGAGACCTATTTAAATTTTATCGGAATTCATAATTCCGAATTGCAAATTTTATACTGAATCCAAGCTCTTAGTAAATAAATACTCTATTTCATCCGGTTCAATCGTCCTTCCCTTTCTTGTTTTCGAGAACCAGCAGTTCCGATGAGCAATGGGTTAAAGCATAATTATTAATTATTTCAATATATTAAATTTTGGCACAGGTAATGCTCAGAGGAGGTTAATTTTGGCGAGCATCTTATTGGCTAAAGATTTATATGGACCTGGCCTTGCGAAAAACTTTTTACCCACACCCTCTCGATTCAACCATGGGAGCAGTCTCGCCGAGCAACCGCATTGTGGGATACGATCTAGCCCGAGCTGGGGCATTCTTTGGCATGCTAGTGGTAAATTTTTCAGTTCTCTTGGGAAGCGGGAGTTCCACTGCTAATTGGCTGGATTGGGTTACAGGAATAATCCGAGGGCGAGCAGCAGCTACTTTTGTGGTTTTGGCAGGCGCTGGTCTTTCCCTTTTGAGCAAGGGTGTCTACCTGAGCAGAGACAAAGGAGAAATCAACGCCAAGCGCTCAACCCTGTTAAAGCGCTCGTTGTTCCTTTTGGTGGTTGGTCTTTTCAACTTCGTTATATCGCCCATATCTGATATTTTACACTTCTATGCCGTTTATATTGCTCTTGGAGCCTGCCTCTTGACCGTTTCGAATTTGAGCCTCTGGCTGCTGACCGCTTTTACCATCGCCTGCCGTCCCCTTGTTTTTGTTGCCTTTGGTTTTGTAAAGAGCTGGAACTTGCAAACCCTTGCTGATGGTGGTTTTTACAATCTAACGGGAACAATTGGCCACATCTTTTTCAATGGCTGCTTCCCTGTTATCCCTTGGATGGCTTTCATCACGGTAGGCATGTGGCTCGGCCGGCAAGACTTCTCAGACCGTTTTTTCAGGAGAAAGATTCTGTTGGCAGGGATTGGCACTGTTGCTTGTGCCGAGTCGCTCTCCAAGGTGGTAATTTACCTCTCTTCATCTGCTCAGCCTGGGAGCGGCCTTGAAAAACTTCTCCCATTCTTTCAAATAGTATCATGGGATCCCATGCCCCTTTTTATGATTTCGTCCACTGGAACAGCCTTAGTGGTTATTGCCCTAATCATGGAATTGGCAACTAATTATGGTAACTCCCGCTGGGTTCTGCCCTTTGCTACAGTGGGCCAAATAACCCTGACCCTCTATGTTACCCATATAATCGTGGGCAGCATTCTCTTATGGATAGTTGATGAATTCGAACTAGAGCCTCCCTTACTCAGTCTGTGGGCAAGTCTCTTTTTCTACCTTGCGGCGCTGTTGTTCTCTCAGAACTGGATGAAGCGCTTCCACAAAGGACCACTGGAAATGCTCATGCGTCGATTTCTCTTGTTCAAAAGCGCCACAACAACCACAGTCGAGGCAAAAGCTCCCCTTTGATATGGGAGGATGAAGAGAGCACTTGGTAGGACAATGTTATTTTTCCATAACTGCTTTTTCGTGGCACCTGCCACATAATAATTTAGCGCCCGGGATTAGCCCCTTATAGGTATTAATTATGGAACTATGGAGTCCTTCAATATCTATGGTCAAGTCATCTGTCAGATTGACTGGCACACCTACCAAGCGAAATCCAAGATTACCGTCTGGACCAGGTGGACAATTATTGGGGCAAAGGAGTTTCATAGATTTTTCAGCCTTTTTTAAGGTTCATCCGGAATTTGCTTGGATGGTCATTTTTTAGCCATCGACACCGTATGACTACCCTGGGACAGGGGTAACTCCTAGACAAAGTGCATCTGAGCAACCGATGTTTTGCAATGGCAGCCTGGAATGCCCTTCGTCTGCTTCGGCGGTAACCGTTTTAAAGGACCACAAACCGGAGTCCAATAGATGCGAATATGCACCTTTGTCAAGGAATTACTCCTGTCCATTTTAGCCGGAATATTTCGTAGGTGATACCCCAAGCGGTGCCGTAAACTCAGTTGAGGATTAGTAGGGCTGCGGTGACGAAAAAGAGGGTGACGCCGAGGACGTCTATACTGGTAGTCACGAAGGGACCCGAGGCCACCGCAGGATCGATGCGCAGCTTCACCGCTATTAAGGGTAAGAAAGTACCGACCACCGCCGCCAGGGTCATGTTGCCACACATGGCCACACCGACCGCCACACCCAAGATTACGCTCTTGTTCAAAAACCAGCCAACGAGAGCAAGTAGGAAGCCATAAGCAATCCCGAGTAGCAGCCCCACCCTGATCTCTTTAAAAACCACCTTCCACAGCAATTTGGGATCAATCCTTCCAGTAGCCAGTCCACGAACGGTGATTGATAGGCTTTGGGTACCTATGTTGCCTCCCATTCCCATGATAACCGGAATGAAAGCCGCCAGGGAGGCGAACAAGGCGATATGTTCGCTAAAGTGGCCTTCAAAACCACCTATTATCTTGATAGCAGCAACGCCTCCGATCCAAGCTGCGAAAAGCCAGGGAAGGCGCACCCTTACACTGCGCCACACCGAGAAAGAACTAATCTCTTCCTCTGAGGTACCGGCCATCTTCAAGATGTCCTCGGTGGCTTCCTCGCGCAAGACATCGATGACGTCATCTACGGTTATAATCCCAACAAGAATATCATTGTCATCTACAACAGGTACCGCCAGGATGTTGTAACGTGAGACCCTTCGAGCTGCTTCCTCCTGGTCAGTAGTGACATGGACCTTGACCACCTCTGAGGTCATTATTTTGGAAAGCTTGGTTTCATCGCTAGCAGTTACCAGCTGACGCAAAGATACCACCCCTGATAGACGTTTTTCCTCATCAACCACGTAAAGGTAGAAGACCATCTCGGTTGCCGACGCCTTGCGCACTTCCTGTACCGCCTCTTGGGCGCTCATGTTTTCTGGCAGGGCGAGAAAATCAGTGGTCATAATGCGGCCGGCCGAATCTTCTGGGTATTTCAGCAGTTCCGAGACCTCTTCTGTGTCTTTGTAGGACATGAGCCCGAGGATGTTCTCTCGTACCTCATCTGAAAGACTGGCGAGTAGGTCTGCTGCGTCGTCATCCGCCATGGCAGAAAGGATCTCCACCAAACGCTCGGTGGACAGAGATTGAATGAAATTGTTTCGGAAAGAAGGGTGCATCTCCGACAAGACATCAGCGGCGGTGTCCACATCGGGTAAGAGCTTGAAAACGGTGTGGGCAGAACGGTCGTCCAGAAGTTTGAAAAGGTAGGCTATATCAGCGGGGTGGGTCTTTTTGAGGATATTGGTCAGATGGTAGGTGGCATTGCGGCGCAACAGCCTTTCTACCGTGTCCTGAAGCAATTGGTATCCTCTTTCGGGCATTGCCTCTACCCTGCCCGCAAGTAGCGAGGCAATTCAAACTGCTGCCTCGTTTGTACCTCTTGCTACTGTGCGGGTCTTTAGATAAATTTGATTCCATAATGCAGAGTGTCTGCACCCCTTTATTGCGTCCTTAAATGAGCTAGCAAAATGATGAAGAGATGTCAAACAAAAACCTTTGATTGCCACTAAGATTGCTTTGCTGATAAAAGAAGGGCAAAGAAGCACCACCTGCCAGCTTTAAGTTAACCACCCACTTTTACCAGCTATGACTAATGGTCGAAAACATCCTCCGAGTGGTTCTTAGATTTCTGACGCTTGTACTTCATTTTTACCTCATGCCGTGACGGACCGTCTTTAATCTTCTTTCTGCGACATTCCTCACAACGCTTCGGGGGATTAAACCCGAGGGAGTTGAAACGTTGCTGTTGGGCAACGGTAAAGATAAACGTGTTCCCGCATTGGCTACAAATTATTCTTTTATCTTGCATGGTCAGCTCCTAGGGGGAGTTTTCAGCCCCTGGGCTAAGCAAGTGAGGGGGGCCTCCCCCCCTCACGTTTTATAAAGATCGTTGATACGGGCTCCCCGACTCAAAACTCACGAAGAGCTTTCTAGCTCTATTCCTGAATGATATATATGGTTATATTGATTGTTTTCCGACCTTCTTCATCAGTGACAATCGAACCGGTCGCTTTTACATTTTTCTCTTCGAGCTTCAAGAGTTCCATGCCCTTGCCCGAGTTGGATACAGCAATCTCTTCCCCCTCCTCGGTTGCAATGACAACAGCCGTGACATTGTCGTTGGCGTCCCACTCAGAGGCAAAGACGGTTCCAGCAATCTCTACTTCTTCCGTGGCTGCAAACAGTGGCAGGGTGCCCATCAGGGCGACAATCGCCAAAATACTCAGGACACGCAGCAGAGTTTTTTTTCTCAGCAACATCATTTTTCCTCCCTATTCAGTCTTTCTTGTTTGCACTAAAGAAAACGGGACAATTCCCTCACCTTAGACCAAACTTCTTTATTGGTCATTCTTCCAGCACCTCATATTTCCTCACAGTAATGACCTTTTTGCCATCTTCCTTTAAAAATATAGATCCGCTTACTTTAACCCTCTGGCGAAGGAAAGCCAGCAACGCCTCGCCCCAAGCGTTCTGGTCCACTAAGTACTCTTCTTCCAGGTGAGTCGAAATAGCCGTGGCAGTGACATTACCCTTATCGTCCCAGTCCACCGGTATGACGAGTCCTCTTAAAGTCGTAAGAGTGCCTGCATCTTTATTTTCCATTGGTCCTCACTAAAGGTTGCAGCTGGAGCTGAATGCACCGCTGATCCCTCGGTTCAGTGAAAGCCTAGGCAACAGATGTGCCATTTAGATAACTTATTGTAATTTATGGATTTAACAGAAGATAAGAGTCTCAGGATCGGAACTCCTGCTTCCGATCACTGCCTGGGAGAGGATGAGTCTGGTATGAATTAGTGTTTAGTTCTACGGGCAATTATTTGAAATATATATATAATTCTTAAAGAAGAACTGGCAGGACCGAATTTTGCCTTGTCGGAACTACCATTTCCGCTTTAACTATTTTGCTGTTTGAATTCCTCTTTTCTAATTTGGTATTTGTTTAGCAGCTTGTGAAGCTGCCGGGTGCTGATGCCGGCGACCTCGGCCGACTCCTTGATTCTTCCTCGATTGCTGGCAAGTAGTTCTCGCAGGTACCGCCGCTCAATCTCCTCAACACCTCTGCTCCTCACCTCAGCCAAGGGAAGGGAAGAATCCACCGCCATGCCTGCTGAAAGTTCTTGACCCGAAAGAAGTTCGGCCGGAAAACTCTCTTCTTTAAGCACTAAGGAGTTTTCCAAAATATAGGCACGCTCTAACAAGTTTTCCAGTTCCCGCACATTTCCCGGCCAGGTGTACTTCATGAAGCCTTCCATGACGCTGCTATGGATAGATCGGATTTGTTTTTTATTGAACTTCTCTAACCGGTCCAGGATAACTTCAGCAATATGCGGAATATCCTCTTTTCTCTCCCTCAGAGGCGGTATTTCCACTGGAAACACATTTAACCTGTAGTAAAGGTCTTTTCTGAATTCGCCATCGTCGCACATTCTTGCCAGATCCATGTTTGTGGCGGTGATTACTCTGACATTGGCTTGTATTGTTTCCTCTCCTCCAACCCTTTGAAAAGTCCCATCTTGTAAAACCTGTAAGAGCTTTATCTGAGCGGAAGGTGTTATGGTGCCAATTTCATCTAAAAAAATAGTCCCCCCTTTAGCAATTTCAAACTTGCCCAACTTTTTCCGAACCGCGCCGGTGAAGGCACCTTTTTCATGACCGAACAACTCGCTTTCCACCAACGTGTCTGGAATGGCGCCACAGTGGACACTGATAAACTGAGCATCTCGCCGGTTACTGTGCTGATGCAGGAGTCTTGCTATAAGACCTTTACCCGTACCCGTTTCGCCGATGAGCAAAACCGTACTTTTGGTCGGAGCTACAGAGCGGATTTTTGCGAAGACCTCCTGCATTGCCGGACTCTTGGTCTTGACCAAGTCCAGGTAATCCGATTGCCAAAACCGATCTCTCAAATAGTCCAGTTCAGACTGGAGGATTATTGCCTCATTGATGGTCTCCGTTACATGGTTAACCTCCTCAGGATCGATAGGATAAGTAATATAGTCGCTCGCACCCGCCTTAACCGCCTTTACTGCTTCCCTGACCATTGCTTGCGGTGACATCACGACAATCTCCACAGACGACTGCAAATTACGGAACCTTTCTAAGACGGTTTTATAGTCCTTGTCCGCTAGTGAGTCCTGAAGTATCTCCAGATCAAGAAAGATAAAATCATAGCGCCTGGTTCCCAGCATCTCCAAAGCATCATCTCTGTCAGATGCCCGGTTCACCTTGCAGTTAGAGCCGAAACACCCCTGTATGGTCTGGACAAGGTCTTGTTCTCTGGCAACCACCAGAACAAATCTCATTCGTCCCTCCCAGGAATCATCTTGTTCTACGCTTCGAGGTTTGCATGCTGAAGCAAATCATCCAAACAGCAATTATATTGCAAAAGTTAAGATCAAGGTTGAAAATTTTTTGGTCAAACTGCCTTATACACCTTTAATTAACCAGAGTAAACGGAACTTGAGGTTCTGAAATATGAACTATCAGAATTTTTAATTCCGTTTTTATATCTACTTTTAATTACAGTAAGTTATAGAATTGTTATTTTCCGCCACAAGGGCAGCCACTCATGTCTTCCGGCAAAATAAGAACTTCCAGTTCCGATTCAAGCCTTCCCATAGCGCAAATATCCTGTTAATTCAAGCCATTATATTTTTGGCACGAGTAATGCTTTTTGGTAAAATAAGTAAGATAAACAATCTCTAAATAATGCCCCTTTTATAAGGGGGGAGAAGCTTTGTTTGGGGATTTATTGTCTGAGGTGAAGACCGGCTAAGTATTTTAGTTTGCCGAGGCTGAGGGAAAAGCGGGCCGAGAAAGCCCATTTTTACAGATTCGAGGGTTTGGCTCCAACTCATAGCACCTTGGCACAATTGGCAATAGGTTCCATGAGAAAAGGAAGCTCGCAATGAAAACCGAGAAAGAAGGGGCTAGATGGTTTCTTCTCGGCCATGAATGCGGCTCAACATTCACGGTTAATACTTCTGAATTCATTAAAAAAATTGGCGACAACTTGGAGTTGAGATGCCCGAACTGTTTTGAGAAAATCGGGCCCAATCTTTTAAAGACTCTGGAGCAATTTTTTGGACTGTACGAGCTATTAATAGATAAGCTCAATAAAAACAATTTCACTATCAGGGAGGTTCTCGATCAAGAAATAGATTCTGAGCTTTAGTCTATAAGCGCTGTTTGTTCTGTTTCAAGTTTCGACGCTCTTAGCCTGAACCCAATTTATGACCTGGGGGAAATCCTATGAGAATTCCTTTACAGATTACCGGACGAGACGTCGAATTGACTGAAGCAATCGAAGAGTCCATTCGACAGAAAGCAAAAAAACTCGAGCTTTTTTACGACCAGATCATGAGGTGCAAGGTGGTGGTGGAGGCTCCTCATAGGCGCCGGCGTAAGGGAGTCCTTTACAATGTGCGGATAGACATCAAAGTGCCTGATGAAGAACTGGTGGTTAAAAAAGAGCTCAACCAAGATCTTTACGTTGCTATCCGAGACGCCTTCGACAGTGCTCGTCGTCAGCTGCAGGATTATTCAAACCAGAGACGTGGAGAGGTTAGATACCGCGAAGAACCGCCCCGTGCAAGGGTGAGCAAATTATTTCCTGATAAGGGCTACGGCTTCCTTACCACATCGGATGGTCAGGAGATCTACTTCCACAGGAACAGCGTGCTCGGGGTTAAATTTGATAACCTTGAGATCGGCACACAGGTACGTTATGTGGCAGATTTAGGGGAAAAGGGGTTGCAAGCCACCACCGTCAGAGTAACCTAACCCGGATATTTCATGAATTGCTGTAGCGAGACCGTGAAGATGGTCTTGCCACCGGGCAACCGTCCCGCGGTGCCGCGGGATTGGATCCGAGGCGTACCTGAATGGTACGTCGCAGGGTGCGACACCCGAGGACGCCCGGGAGGAAGGCCATATCCGTGGTCGCAGCAGGCCATTCATGAAACATCCGGGTTAAGGCTTGGTTATTGCTCTTGCCGGAGAATTAATAAGTTACTGCAGAATTTTGGAAAGCAGAACGCCCGCATCCAATTTTGTAACCTTAGGAATTGTTTGCTCTGCTTTCCTCTAATTTTTTGCAGGCCAGTCCTTATGAAGGTGTAACTTCGAAATTCACAGTCTGCAAGACATTACCCGCGGAATCAACCACCTCTACACGCCAGGCACCCACTTCGTGGTTCTCGATAATTTTTGAGCTGTAGGTGCGCCAAGTTGGAGAATTGACCGCAAGTTCTACCCTGGCTCGCTCGGTACCGTCAAAAGACCAGACATGGGTAACGTGAGTGGGGTTTAAAGCACCGGTAATCTTGGTGAAATAGAAAAGCTTACCCACAGAGACAGGAAAACTGCTCCCCGCTTCCACCGGGGCCCTATCAACTACGTCTTTGGCAACAGCACCCACTTCCACTTGCAGACTAGAGGGTTCCTGAACTGGGGTGGCCTGCTGGGCTGGAGCAGTCTCCTGGGCTGGGGTGGACTGTTGAGTCTGCGCCGCAAGTTGTCCACTTAGGAGCACAAGCACAGCGGCGGCCATGGCAAAAACTAAAACTCGCTTCTTCATCTAAATTTCCCTTTCTTAGTTAAGGCTGTAGCCGTATTCATCCACGGCCTGGATTTTTGCAATTAGTTCTTTATACAGCAATCCACGTACCAACTGATTAAATAGTTAATATTACATGATAAAATTTAAAGGAAGGAGTGCCATCAGAAGTGCAAGTTCCGATTATTTGGCCTAATCGTAAGCAAAGGAGAACAGCTCGAGAGGTATAACCAGCTGTAATCAAATAAGAATATAGAAAGAGGAAGTTGCGGTTCCGTTATAAGAAATATGAGAACTCACAATTCTCTTTTTTTATTTTCTTTTTATTTCAACTATTTAAATAATTACCCCTGGCCTCATCCAATTTGCCCACCCTTTGCTACTCCCATTATCGGAACTGACAGTTCTGACACTTACATATTCAGTGGACAAATTTTCCTTTTAATTCAACATATTACACATTTGGCATGAGTTATGCTGAGAATGCGAGTTTTTTGTTTCTTGAAAGATGGATTGCTGAATCTAGGAAAAGCTTCTAAGATCAAATGGAACCCGGCTCATTTAGCTGCGCCGGGATGAGGTCTGGATTCAGATTGGAGTAGGCATGTCGGATAAAAACCAATCGTCAAGCAGAGATCCTTTGGGTGTCTCCGCCAGTGAAGAGGCCGCAGCAAACCAGCATCACAATAGTCTAAGCCTTGCTAACCCACAGCAGGAACCGAACGGAAATGGATTGCTCCTTTTGGATGGGGCCAGCTCTCAAAGACCCTTCATTGCACCGGAACTGGAGACCCAGAAACGAGTGGCAGCTGACACGTCTCGCCCGTTACCTGAGCGTTTGGAAGCATATGAAGACATCATGGATTCTGAGGTGGGCGATACCACCTTGGTGCGAGCCCGTAATGTTGAACGTGAGATGGGGTTGCGCCAGATCTATCTTAAGTTTGAAGGGGGCAACCCCACAGGAACCCAGAAAGACCGCATCGCCTTCGCCCAGGTAATGGACGCCATGCGGCGGGGTTTTGACGCCATCACCGTTGCCACCTGCGGCAATTACGGCGTAGCTCTGGCCCTTGCCGCTTCAATGGCAGGTTTGAAATGTCTGATTTACATCCCTGAAGGATACCACACCAAGAGGGTGCAAGAGATGACCGACCTCGGGGCCCAGATAGTTCGCGCAGCAGGCGACTATGAACATGCAGTCATAGTCTCACGCCAAAGGGCAGAGTCCGATGAAATCTATGACGCCAATCCGGGGGGCGCCAACACTGCCCTGCAACTGAAAGCCTACGGTGAGATAGCCTACGAGATTTACGACGAACTCCGAGATGCCCCCGCCGCCGTGGCGGTGCCCGTTTCCAATGGCAGTACCCTGGCTGGCATTTACAAAGGCTTCTTGAGCCTTTACCGCAGAGGCAAGACGTCGCGCATACCCCGAATGGTAGCGGGGTCCTCCCACGGCAAGAATCCGATTATCAGGGCCTTCCTCAAAAATACTCCCGCTTGCGAGGACTTGAAGCCAGAGCAAATTCGCGAAACTGCCGTTAACGAGCCTTTGATAAACTGGCATTCCTTTGATGGAGATCAAGCGCTTGAATCAATTAGAAAGAGTGGTGGCTGGTCATCATACGCCAGCGATAAGAGTATGATGACCTATTCGCGGCTATTGAGAGAAAAGGAGGGTTTGAGCATACTACCGGCTTCCACTGCGGGTTTGAGCGTACTTTTAGAACGGCATGGCAAGGAACCACTGCCTGGAGATCGCTATGTCATTATTCTTACGGGGAGAAAATCGTGAGTTCTTTTCCGGAAGGTAATTGTATCGTTTATTGCCAGGGAGCTTTTGCAACTCCCAACGGCAAAACCGCACACGGCCTGGTGCGCCGCACTCTCCGCTACCGTGTTCTCTCAGTGGTGGATTCACGTTATGCCGGCAATGATGCGGGAACAGTCCTGGATGGCAAAACCAGGGACATCCCTATCCACGGAGAACTGGGTTTGGCGGTGGATGAGGCCCTATCAAAAGGAAATCCCGCTACCCACCTGGTGATTGGCCTGGCCCCTGATGGTGGCCGTCTCAGCGCCGAAGCCCGCAGCGACGTGATCAGGGCCATCAAGCTCGGCCTTAATGTAGATTGTGGCCTGCACGACTTTCTTTCTGAAGACGCTGAGATTGCAGAGTTGGCCGCCCAAAAAAGTGTAGCTTTGCGTGACATCCGCAAGCCCCCGCACCGGAAGGATCTTCACTTTTTTACTGGTAAAATCGAGGAGGTAACCTCGCTTAAGGTAGCAGTTCTGGGCACGGATTCGGCCATTGGTAAGCGCACCACTGCTTGGATACTCCTCGATAGTCTCCTCCAAGATGGTTATAGGGCAGAACTGATCGGCACCGGGCAGACCGCCTGGATGCAAGGGGCTAATTACTCCATCATCCTCGACTCCCTAATCAATGATTTCGTCGCTGGAGAGTTAGAACACGCAGTGTGGACTGCCTGGAAAGAGACCCAGCCTCACGTGATTGTCATCGAGGGCCAGGGGAGTTTGATGAACCCGGCCTACCCTGGCGGTTTCGAGATCTTGGCTGCCGGCAGGCCTGATGTGGTGGTGCTTCAGCATGCTCCTGGGAGAAAGGAATACGACGGCTTTCCCGGCTACCCTCTTCATCCTCTTGAAACCCAGATTAAGGCTATCGAACTACTTTCTGGAAAGCCGGTGATTGCAATAGCCATCAACCACGAGAACCTGGACAAAAGTAAAATAACAGATGTGTGCCGAGGAATTAGCAAGGAGATCCGTCTTCCCACCTGTGACCCTCTTTTGAGCGGGGCGGAACCTTTAGTCGCTGCACTGAGGCCCTATCTTGATAAGAAGAAATGAGTACCTGCCCCCCAGAGGGAACGGCTAAAGGCTTGAGGCACAGGGCACAAGGCAAGAAAAATAATAGAAAACTTATCCTCTCCTTATGCCTTGCGCCTTACGCCTTATGCCTTAAACTTATCTTGCCGGCAATCCCGCCACGAACGGGACTGACCTGAGCAAAAGGATTAGATTTTGGGAAATGCAATGAATACAGACAATCCAAAGCAAGATCCGTTGAGCGTCCTCGGGGTTATTCGCCGCCTGGAAGTAGGACCGGTGCAACTGAAACCACGGGTGATGACAGCTCCCTACAGAGTGACTCGGGACGGTGAAGTCCATGAAAATGAACTGATTTACCGGTTTGAGGAAGATGTCTTTGTACCCGGAGAACCTGCCTCCATCAACCTTGCAAGTATGATGGCCGCTCAGGTCGCCCTAAATTACGGGCTTTTTTGTGACGAGTTGGTTTTTCACGGATGGTTTGACGAACATGACCGGGGATTCATCGAAGAGATGGCCCAGAACACCGCCAGGGAGATATTCGTAAAAAAGTTTCTCGAACCGAATCCCTTCCTGCGCGGGCCGGCAACTGAACTTCCTCCGGTTAAACTGGAAAGCTATCTCAGGGCTAATTTAGTCTTCCCAGATGAAGGACAAGACAAATCCAGTAAAGATAAAAAGTGGACCCAGGGGTGGAAAGGCCAACGGAATCGCCACGCTGTCCTCTCCAGCGGAGGCAAAGACAGTCTTCTCACTTTCGGCCTTTTGAGGGAGTGCGGTCATGATGTCCATCCGATTTTTATCAACGAATCAGGCCGGCATTGGTTTACCGCTCTCAATGCCTACCGATACTTCGCTGCAAATATAAGAAACACAGCGAGGGTTTGGACCAATTCCGACAGGCTGTTCAGTTGGATGCTCAGACATCTGCCCTTTGTGCGCAAGGATTTCTCCAGGATACGATCAGACCAGTACCCCATCCGCTTGTGGACCGTGGCCGTCTTCCTCTTTGGGGCTCTGCCCATCTTAAGAAAGAGAGGTATTGCCCGACTTCTTATTGGTGATGAGTTCGACACCACCCACAAATTGTCTCATCGCGGCATCAGTCACTATGACGGAATCTACGATCAAAGCCGTTTTTTCGACAATGCTCTAACCCGCTACTTTCACCGCAAGGGCTGGGCAATAAGCCAGTTTTCTATTCTCAGGCCCCTTTCAGAACTCTTGATTCAGAAGATCCTGGTTGAACGCTATCCTGATCTGCAAAATCTTCAGGTTTCCTGCCATGCCACCCACAAGGAGGAAGACCGCGTTCATCCCTGCGGCCGCTGTGAAAAATGCAGGCGCATCTTAGCTATGCTGGTGGCTTTGGAGGCAGAGCCTTCCAACTGCGGTTATAAACAGGAGCAGATTGCCTCTTGCTTAAAGAATCTTCCAGTTAAGGGAATTAATCAGGAGAGCTCGGGCCTCCAGCATTTGGGCTTTATTTTGAAACAAAAGGGTCTCCTCACTGAAGGGTCCATAGGAACGGCTAAACCGCGCCGCAGACCTGAAATAATGAAGTTGCGCTTCGATCCGGAAAAATCGCCCATGGAAGACATCCCTGTAGATTTGCGCGAGTCTTTATACTGGCTCTATCTGGAGCATGCTGCCGGATCAGTCAAGAGAAAGGGGAGGGTGTGGATCGACTTTGATCCTCTTGACGACCCGGCCATGACCAGACCCTACCCCTTTGAATCCTTTGGGGTGCGGGCAGGAGCACCACCTTCCTCACCAGGTGATCGCTCCAAGTCCTATCTCTTGAGAGAGTTGACCTGGCCTGAAGCGGAAAAACGCCTTGAAGAGGTGGACGTGGCCCTGCTGCCGGTTGGCTCAATCGAACAGCATGGCCCCCATCTACCCCTGGACAGCGATGCCTTTGACGCTGAGCACCTTGCCCACAAGGTGGCGGAGAAGTGTTCAGACCCCAAACCTTTGGTTCTGCCACTGATTCCATACGGTGTTTCTTACCACCATGAAGGTTTTTCCGGTACCATCAGCATCAGCCCCGATACCTTGTCCCAATTGGTCTACGAAATAGGGATGGGGGCAGCTCGCCAGGGGATAACCAAACTTTTGATCATCAATGGCCATGGAGGCAACAGTCCAGCCTTGAATTTCGCCGCCCAGATGATCAATCGGGATGCTCACATATTCACCTGTGTGGATACGGGTGAAACCAGCGATCCAGACGTCGATGCCCTGGCCGAAACCCCTAACGACGTCCATGCAGGAGAGATAGAAACCAGCACGACTCTGGCGGTCCGGCCCGATCAGGTGAGGATGGAAAAGGCGCGCACTTTCATACCTCAGTTTTCCAGCCGTTATTTGAATTTCACCTCTAAGAGAAGGGTGAACTGGTACGCCCACACCGCCAGGATTTCACCTGAAGGTGTCCTCGGTGACCCCACTAAAGCGAGTCGTGACAAGGGAAGACAGATTTGGGATTTGATGATCACAAATCTGGTGGAACTGGTAGAAGATCTCAAAGGTTTGAGTCTCGACGAAATTTACCAGCGGCGGTATTAAGAGTATGAAAATCATCCAGCTAGAAGGTTGGCCGGTTACTATGGAACTGGCCGAGCCCTACACCATCGCTTACGAGAGGGTAGAGGTAGCGACCAATATATTTATCCGGGTTGAAAGCAGCAGCGGGGTGACAGGCTACGGTTGCGCCGCGCCGGATGAGCACGTCACCGGCGAGACACCTGAAAGCGTTTTGAAAGCTTTAGATGATGTAGTTACGCCTGCAATGAAGGGATCGGATCCTCTGCGTCCAATTATGCTTCTCGAAAGGCTCAAACCCCTGCTGCGATCTCAGCCCTCTGTCCTTGCCGCGGTAGACATGGCTCTTTTTGATATCTTGGGAAAGGTGTGCAACCTTCCTCTGTGGCGACTCCTGGGGGGATTCAGGGACCGAATTCGCACCAGCATCACTATAGGCATACTCCCGGAAAAGGAAACGGTTGAACGGGCCCGGGAACTTGTGGCCCGGGGATTCAAGTGCCTCAAGCTCAAAGGTGGAATCGACGTTGAATCAGACATTTCCAGGGTTTTGCAGGTGAGGGAGGCAGTAGGCCGGGACATCGAGTTGCGCTTTGACGCCAATCAGGGATTTTCGGTGGAAGAATCACTCAAGTTTGTGGAGAAAACACGCAAGGCTCGGCTGGAGTTGTTTGAGCAACCTACTCCCAAAGGACAACCGGAAATGTTGCGACAGGTGAGCACTACTGTGGCCATACCGGTCATGGCAGACGAAAGTCTCACTTCCCTGAGGGATGCCTTCCGCATCGCCCGCCGTGGTCTGGCTGACATGGTAAATGTCAAGCTCATGAAGGTTGGCGGCATTTCTGAGGCCCTGCAAATAAATGCCGTCGCCCGAGCGGCAGGGCTGGAAGTCATGGTTGGCTGCATGGATGAGGCCGCCTTGGGAATATCTGCCGGGCTCCACTTTGCTCTCGCCCGTCCAAATGTGGTCTATGCCGACCTGGACGGCCACATTGGGCTAATGGGAGATCCTTCCGATGGTGTAGTAATACTTCAAAACGGCAGCCTTTTCCCCAATAACAATCCCGGCCTTGGTTTCAATATGGCCTAATTACCAATTGTCAGGGTATCTACAGGCACGAGGAGAACTCCCATGGAGATAAAGCTTCAGGCCAAAGACCTGCACCTCGACATAATCGCCAAATCCTGGAAAACCGTTCTTTACAACCTCTGTCTTATCTCTGCCGGCAGTCTAATTTTCGTCATAGGGATGAACTCCGTTTTGATTCCCAGTAAACTGCTGAGTGCCGGAGTTACAGGTATTGCTCTCATATTTCACTATCTTTTTCCCAAATTGAACGTGGGACTTGCCTATTTTTTGCTGAACATACCCCTGATGCTCTTGGGATTTTTCTCCATTAGTCGCAGATTTCTCCTCTATACCTTATACGGAATGGGCTTTTTCTCCCTGGCCGCCGCTTTTATCAAGCCACCCCCTGCCGTCATCGAGGACCCTATCCTCGCCGCCCTGTTCGCAGGCATCATCTGCGGAGCAGGAGTTGGAGTCATTCTGCGATCCATCGGCTCGACAGGTGGCATTGACATTTTGGCAGTGTACGTAAACCAGAAATTCGGCCTTCGTCCCGGCTCGGTTAGTTTTGTTTTTAATGCTATGGTGCTAATTGTTGGTGCTCATTTTTTTGGACTGCAAATAGCCCTCTACACCCTCATCTATGTGTTCACCAGCAGCCGAGTGCTTGATGCCGTCCTCACAGGATTCAACCAGCGCATGGCCACCATGGTTATTTCGGAGAAAACAGATGAGATGGCCAAAGAAATTTTCAAGAAGGTAAATCGGGGCGTTACTTTCCTTAAAGGTAAGGGGGCTTACACCGGCAAAGAAAGAGATGTGATCTTTACCGTCACCACTCTCACGGAACTTCCCAAGCTTAAGGATGTTATATTTGGCATCGACCCGGGCGCTTTCGTGGTGGTTAATAACACTCTGGAGGTCCTTGGAAGGCGGCACGGATCAAGGAAGGTCTATTGATTACAGCCTTCTCAAGCTTGGCCCGCGAAACCATGCATTTGCCAGGAGCTTCCCCAAAATTATTTTTGTGACATAGGCCCCATGGGAAGGCTACTCCACAACGCGCATATTCGCGGCATCTATTGGCAGAGTTCCGGTTTAGGAAGCACCACATCTTCATGCTGGCCCTCTCAAAGTTGAGATTCGTAAGGACAGGTTGCTCAGATGCTAGTTGTTTCGCAGCCTCCCCTTTTGGCCCTTACTGATGTCTCTTCTGAGTGACTGCGTAAGGTCTGTGCCACTTTCCCGGCTGTGGCTGGGGGAGCCCCTGGTCCGCCGAAGGCGGAAACAGGGAGGGGGCGCCTTCCCCCGGCCACAGGAGGGCTAGAAGTGACCAGACCGGGAGCCCTGGAACGACAGAAGAGACATCAGTAAAACCACTTTCATTTGCACACCAATGTAAACTTGCTTTTGAACAGAGCTAAGAAGAATGATCCAGTCATTTTTGGGTAATCTCCTGGGGAATTTGACCACTTATGCCACAGCTGGTATCCTTTACTTTAGCAAGTGAGGTTGTGTAATGTCTCCCACCAGATCCCGGCAGGATCGTCTGCGAGAACTCTACAAGGCTTTTAACTCCAAAGACAAGGTTCTCATAACAATATGTGCTGACCCTGATTCTCTGGCCTCGGCCATGGCTCTCAAGCGCCTTCTCTGGCGCAAGGTTAAGGGGGTAACTATTACCCATTTCAACGAAATCAAGCGTTTTGACAACCTCACCATGATTAGACTTTTGAAAATACCTTTAGTAAAACCCCAGAGGCTAAGAGTTTCTGACTTCACCAAGACTGTCCTTGTCGACGGTCAGCCCAATCACAGTGAATCATTTGCTGGGCTCAAATTTGATGTGATCATCGACCACCATCCCTTGACACAACAGTTGCAGGCCTGTTTTGTCGACATTCGTCCACGATATGGCTCTACGGCCACCATCATGACCGAGTATCTCCAGGCAGCCAAAATACGCCCCTCCAAGAGCCTGGCTACTGCCATTATTTTTGCCATAAAGGTTGACACCGGCAATTTTGAGTCGGGTGTAACAGAAGAGGACATCAAGGCCTTCCGTTATCTTTTCCCCTACGCCGACATGAATCTTTTGCGAAAGATCGAGATGGCCGATATGCAGACGGAGGATCTTGAATATTTCCGCCGGGCTCTCGAAAACAAAGAGGTCATCGGGGGGAAAATCTTCACTCACCTTGGCCAAATAGAGTCTCCGGACAATCTTGTACAGGTGGCCGATTTCTTCATGAGGCTCCATGAGATTGCCTGGGTTGTAGTCTCCGGTGTCTACCGAAAAACTCTGGTGGTGGTTATTCGTAACGATGGTTTCCGCAAGGATGCTGGGGCCTGGACAAACCGTGCATTCGGTCGCTTCGGTAGCGCTGGTGGCCGTCGGTCCAGAGCCCGGGCGGAGATTCCCCTGACTGATCTTCAGGAGCACCTCAGGAAAGACGACCCTACCGATCTAGGCCGCTTTGTAATCCGCCAGTTCAAAAAAGGTGGCGGCAGCCGATAATCTAATATTTGCCATTGCAGGTATGCTGGATTAATGAAATCGTGGAGCATGGGAAAACACCAAATTACAGGGTCTCAGTTGTCAGGAAAAAACCAACGGTAACACCTGAAACCTGAACACTGAAACCTTTGTAGTTGTGATTTTTCATAGTCCGAGTAACCCCTGTCGCACCTGGAGGACATATGGGTGTTTACAATCTTGATAAAATCTTCAAGCCTGCATCTATAGCAGTCATTGGTGCCAGTGAAAAAAAGGGTAGCATTGGCAGTGCCCTGGTGGAAAATCTCACTCAGGGTGGTTTCCAGGGGCAAGTATATCCCGTAAACCCACGGTATGGCAGTATCCAAGGGCTCAAAGCTTACCCCTCTATTCTGGATACCAGCACCGCTGTAGGCCTTGCTATCATTGCAACTCCCATTGCTACGGTTCCCGGCGTGGTCAAGGAATGCGTTGGTGCTGGAGTTGAGGGAGCCATCATTATCTCTGCCGGGGGAAGGGAAACTGGAGCCAAGGGGCGCGAAATAGAAGATCAGATAGAAAGGGAGGCGAGAAAAGGAGGTCTTCGGGTCATTGGACCTAACTGTCTTGGAATCATTTGCCCTGAAAGGAATCTCAATGCCAGTTTTGCTTCCCGCATGCCCCAAAAGGGCAAACTTGCCTTTATTTCCCAAAGCGGCGCCATCTGCTCCGCTATTCTCGACCTCTCTCCCAAGGAAAACATCGGCTTCAGCTATTTCGTCAGCATTGGCTCCATGATGGATGTGGACTTTGGAGATTTGATCGATTACCTGGGAACTGATCCAGAGGTTAGCAGCATCCTGCTTTATGTGGAAAGTTTGTCCAACTTCAGAAAGTTCATGAGTGCAGCCCGCGCCGCCTCTCGCCTGAAACCGATCGTGGTTCTAAAATCGGGGAGAAGCCCTGCTGGGATCAGAGCGGCAGCGTCCCAC
>CP070689.1:2808143-2828151 GCA_020353155.1 Deltaproteobacteria bacterium
CCTTGGCAAAATCTTGGCAACTTCTGTTAGCCTGGGATCAGGGGCTACCGGTGGCATCCTGGCGCCTTCGCTTTTTATCGGAGTCATGACCGGCGGTACCTTTGGCTGGTTGGCAGGTGAAGTTTTACCAGAGCTTTCTGCAGCAAGTAGCTATGCTCTGGTTGGCATGGGTGCGCTGTTGGCTGGCAGTACTCATGCTCCGGTGACAGCGATCCTGCTGATCTTTGAACTATCAGGCAGGTACCATATTGTTCTGCCTTTGTTGATCGCTTGTCTGCTCAGCACTATAACCGCCTCATTGCTGAAACGTGGGTCCATTTACAGTCTCAAGCTTTTGCGGCGAGGAGTTGAAATTTCCCATGGGCGAGAGCAAAGAATCCTCAAAAGCATTACGGTAAGAGATGTTATGGTTAGGGATGTTAAAAGCGTACTGGAGTCTGCTCCAATGGTAAAGGTGGTAGCCCTCTTCAGAAAGTTTAATTTATCTTGCCTCTCTGTGGTTAACCAGCAGGGTGAGCTGGTGGGGATGATTTCCTTCCATGATATTGCAGGTGCCGCTTCTGAGGAGGAGATGTCTTATCTACTCATAGCCAGAGATATGGCTGACACAGAGGTTGACACGGTAGTTCCCACTGATACCCTTGATAAGGTTCTGGAGAAAATGGAGGCGGAAAAAGTGGGTCAGCTGCCCGTGGTGGCAGAAGATGGCTCTGGAAAACTCATGGGACTAATCCTGGAGAGAGACGTGATTAGCGCCTACGAGAGCGAGCTACGACTAGGGTGGTTCTGAAAAGGGAGCTGGCAGCTGACAGCTGAAGGCTGAAAGCTTAGAAAATGACCGATTACCGCGACATATTGGAAAGTATAGACCGAGGCATTGTCACCGTAGATCTCCAGGGCAAGATTACCTCTTGTAACCGAGCCCTGGAGGAAATACTGAAAGTGGAGGCAAACTCAATTGTAGGTCAATCTCTGGAAGAGGCCTTTCCAGGCGAAGATCCTCTTTGCCAGTTGCTGAAAGAGGCTATTCAAAGAGAGGTACGTTCACAGGATAGGGACCTGGCTTATACCTGCAAGAAAGGCAGGATTAAGCCACTGCGGGTGACAACATTTCCCCTCAAGAAGAAAACAGGTGAAAGGGTAGGGGAAATACTGCTGGTGAAAGATATGACCGAAATTCGCAAGTTGGAGGAAAGAATCCATCGGGCCTCCAGGCTTGCAGCATTAGGTCAACTGACCCAGCGCCTTGTCCATGAAATTCGCAATCCACTCAGCGCTATGGATATTAATCTCCAACTTCTACAAGAACGTCTTGGGTCCCGCAGCGAGGATGCCGAGATCGGCAGGTATCTGGAGATAATAAGTACGGAAACCCGGCGTCTCAATGAAGTACTGCGTAACGCCCAGGTGTTCGCCAGGCCCGAGTCTCCGGACCTGGACACCGTTGACCTTCACCAGATAATCGACCAGGTATTGTTTCTCATCAAGGAGGAGGCGTCACGGAGAAAAATTGAGATCGCTGAAAACTTGAAGGCCGCGCACAGTATGGTCAAGGCCGACCCTGATCAGATGAAGCAGGTCTTCCTCAACCTTTTCAAGAACAGCATTGAGGCAATGAGTGAGGGCGGTAAACTGGAGGTGCTTTCAAGAAATGATGGTCAGGGCAAGATTATCGGAGTAGAACTAGTGGATACGGGGAGCGGCATCCCCATGGCCAACCTACAGCGGGTCTTTGACCCCTACTTTACCACCAAGAAAAAAGGCACCGGTCTGGGACTGAGTATTGTCCACAATATTATAGTTCAGCATGGTGGAAGCATTGATGTGACCAGTTGGCTGGGCGAGGGCACTATTTTTAGCATAATGTTGCCCCTGGCTTCAGGTGAGTAATAAAACAATGGAGATGAGAACACCAAGAATCCTGATCGTGGATGATGAGCTCAACATACGCCAAGGTCTTGCTGAGGCCCTTCAAGACCAGGGCTATGAGATTGAACAGGCCGCGAGCGGGGAGGCTGCATTGGAGCTTGTCAGATTGATGCCTTTCGACCTAGTGCTGGTTGATTTGGTCATGGAGGAGATGGACGGCCTAGAGGTCTTGCGCCAGATCAACAGGGAATGGCCTCAGACTGAGGTGGTGATAATCACTGCCCACGGTACCATAGAAACGGCGGTGACTGCTCTCAGGGAGGGTGCATACGATTACCTTACTAAGCCGATTAATGTGAAACGTTTGCGCTCCTATGTACACAACATTTTACGAGCCCAAGAGTTGCAAGAGGAAAATAGGCGGTTAAGAGAACAGCTCCGTACTGAGCAAGAATACAGCCAGATCATCGGCCGAAGCGAAAAGCTTCTCACCATTCTGGAGATGATAGACCAACTGGCACCAACTGATGTTACCATTCTCATCGAAGGGGAGAGCGGCACTGGTAAAGAGCTCGTGGCCAATGCCATCCACCAAAAGAGCGGGAGAGGACAAAAACCTTTCATCTCGGTGAACTGTGGTGCCTTACCCAAGGAGCTTATAGGTAGTGAACTTTTTGGCCATGAGAAGGGCGCTTTTACAGGAGCGTCTCATCAGAAACAAGGTAGATTCGAACTGGCTGACCGTGGCACCCTCTTTTTGGATGAAATAGCCGAAATGGATCTGGAAGCTCAGGTGACATTGTTGAGGATCTTGGAAGGGGGGCGATTCCGCCGGGTCGGGGGAACCCACGAAGTCAAGGTAGATGTAAGGGTAATTGCCGCTACCAACAAGAGTCTCAAAGAGCAGGTTAGAGAGGGTAGATTCAGAGAAGATCTATTCTATCGCCTGAACGTAGTGCGCATGAGTCTTCCGCCCTTGCGTGAGAGGCGGGAGGATATTCAAACCCTAGCGCAGCACTTCTTGGACACTTTATCAACCAAGTACCACAAATCGGATCTAAAGTTTGCATCAGAGTTAACCGAGAGATTGGCCCACTATGAATGGCCGGGAAACATCCGGGAGTTGAAAAACTGTATCGAGCGAGCCGTAATCCTGACAAGAGAGCAGGTAATTGGACTGGATCTGCTTCCCGAACGTATACGGCAAGAATCTGACTTGCCCACAAGGGCAGCAGTTTCCGTGGGCCTGTCCCTGGCTGAGATGGAAAGGGAAATGATTCGCCAGACCTTGGAGCACACAGGGGGCCACCGGAAACGCACCGCTGAGATTCTCGGAATAAGCGAACGAGATTTGTACTACAAACTAAAAAAGTATCAGCTTAAATAGCAGTTAAATTGAGGGATTCGGGATTAGGGAATTAAGGGATTGAGAAAGGTTCAAAATGTAGGGCGCACTGCCCAGCGGATTGTTGTGCGCCATAATAGTCATTTTGTCTGCAAAATTTGCAGTAAAAAGAAAGATATTGATATAATTAGATAAATATTAGTATTATCTCAAGAGAGTCGAACTGACAGAATTTTAAATCTGCAAAATTTGCAGATTATTATTTTTTTGCTCTCCTTCTCTACTTATGAGCTAGTCTTTTAACTAATTGAAATTGTTAGATTATATTTGTATTATAGAATAATCGCCTCTGTGGCACCGTCCTTGCTATAGGGTACTGCGGACTATTTACTGCAATTTGTACTGGAGGGAGAAAATCATGCAGCTTGGACAATTCCTGGACAAAAAACACGTGATTCTGGACATTCAAAAGCTAGAGCGCTTTGATTGTCTGGAGGAGATTCTTGAGCGAGTTGCCACGGATGGCTATTTGCGCAACAAGATGAAAGCTCTCGACGAGTTGCTTGAGCGAGAGCAACTAGCCAGCACAGCTATCGGAGGTGGCATGGCCATCCCCCATGTGTTCACCGACGAAGCCAGACGCCCTCTTATGATCATGGCAAGATCGAAGGAGGGGGTGGCTTTCGAGTCGTTGGATGGCAAACCTGTGCATGTCATCTTTGTGGCCATGGCTCCGCGTAAGGACAAGGACCTATTTATTAATATTCTGTACCACTTGGTGCGTTTCCTCAAAGTCAAAGAGAACTTCCAAGACATTATGGAAGCGAAGGACGTCGATGGTGTGCTAAAGGTTGTTGCCAGGGCAAAGGACAACCTCTTGTCTGAGAAACTGAAGCGATTGGTCAAGGATGAGGTCCATCCTTACCGCGTTCCCGGAACTGGTGTTTCAGGTTAGAACTGAGCTACGAGATCTGCTAGTGTGAAAAGGATCGACTGTTAATGAAACCTTCGACCAAAGATGGAATCGTCCGCTCTCTCAGAAATCAGTTGCTCGGCTTCTTTCGTCGTTACAAGCTGAGCGATCAAACCTTTCTGATAGTCGTTGCGGTAATAGTAGGGTTTTTGGGTGGTCTTGGAAGCATCTTTTTCGAGAAGCTCATCGAATTAGGCCAACATTTCTTTTTTGAGATTGTCCCTCACATAGTCGGAAACCCCAAATGGCTCATAATTCTGATTCCCGCCTTCGGAGCGGTATTTCTCGCTCCCCTCATCTACTTTTTTCCAGTTGAAGCCAAAAGCGACGGCGTTCCAGCGACCATGGAAGCTGTGGCTTTGAAAGGCGGCATTATTAAGGTGCGTACCTTCTCCACCAGGATGCTCGCCTCGGCCATTACCCTCGGGTCGGGAGGCTCAGCAGGTAAGGAAGGCCCGATCATTCAGATCGGCGCATCAATCGGCTCCGCAGTAGGCCAGTTCTTCAAGGTTTCGGGAGAACGGATGAGAGTATTAGTGGGTTGTGGAGCCGCGGCGGGGCTTGCCGCCATATTCAACGCACCCATTGCCGGGGTGCTTTTTGCGCTGGAGGTGGTGCTTGGAGAATTTAGCGTGCACAGCTTCAGCCCCATTGTCATCTCCTCAGTAGTGGCAACTGCTGTAAGCCGGGCTTGGCTGGTCGAAGGTGCGGCCTTGAAACTCCCCCCATACACGCTCTTTAGCTATTGGGAGATTGGTTTCTATGCGCTCCTCGGTATTGCTGCCGGTGTAGTCTCTGTGAGCTTTACCAAGGCCTTGCATGGAGTCGAAAAACTGTTTCATCGTCATGCACCGATTAAGACCCATTGGCAACCCATACTGGGCGGCTTGGTTGTGGGAATGATCGGCTTCTTTTTTCCTCAAATTCTCGGCTGTGCTTATACACCGATCCTCGAGGCCATTCAGGGTAATTTTCTCTGGAACACCTTGCTGGCCTTGCTTATACTCAAAATCATTGCTACCGCTTTTACCCTTGGCTCAGGAGGCTCTGGCGGAATCCTTTACCCATGCCTTTTCATGGGGGCTACGCTTGGAGGTATTTTAGGGTTCGCCTTTAATCTGCTGGCACCGGGGATCGCTCCTGCCGCTGGTGGTTATGCCCTGGTTGGCATGGGAGCGGTGCTGGGAGCCGCGGTCCAAGCCCCTATGGCCGCCATCATGATGGGCTTTGAATTGACTGGTAGTTATGCCGTCATCCTCCCCCTGATGACATCCTGTGTTCTGGCCACAGTGGTTCACCGCAGACTCATGAGACACTCAATTTACACCCAGGCATTGGTTGATCGTGGCATTGACATCTCGGCCGCCCGGGAGATGGGTGTTCTTACCACCCTAACCGTGGCAGATGTCATGAGTCGTGAGGTGCCAAAGATTCCCAGTAACATGCCTTATAACGAGGTCGTGCAGCTGTGTCTCAAAGGGCAGGGTAATTATCTCTACACCACAGACGAGGAGGACAACCTGGAGGGAGTCATCTCATTTCAGGACATAAAAGAGTTCATCTACGATGATCAACTCAATGGGCTAGTTTTTGCCCGGGATATGGCCAATCGTGATGTGGTGTACGTTACCCCGGATGAGACTCTGGCTTCTTCCCTGAACAAGTTCAGCTACATTGATATGGAGGAGCTCCCAGTGGTGGGGAGCGTCGACGGCTTTCGGCGGCTACTGGGCATAATCACCCGAAGCGAGCTCATGAAGATTTACCGAAAAGAAATGCTAAGACGCGTTATGATTGAATCCTAGCCTCAATACTAAAACCTACCTTACCTACACCGTACCTCAACATTTACCCATTTTGGGTCAAACCACTTTTGGGTAAAAATTGTTGTTTTTCACAGGTCCGAAAAACTTAATCTCATCCTGCATCCAATCTTTTTCCTTGCATCCATTGCGCTAATTATATAGATTAACAAGAAATACTCCTTCAGGCGCGCGCACGAGTTTGAATTCCCCGGAGATGCCAGTGCAGGGACTAGTTTGTCTCGCAGCGAGAGTTGCAGTTCTCCATTCATCTTCAAAGTACATCAATAAACTTTGGCTCTGAGCAAAGATTTTTGAGATGTCCCCCCTACCAAGTGCAATGGAGGAAGCATGGAGTGGGAAAGAATAATTTTGATGGTGCTCGGCATTACAGTACTGTGCTCCTTTTTCCCCTTTTCTGTTATTTCCTTCCATAAGTACAGATTGCCCAAGAAGCGCCGCGAGTATGAACGCATACGAAGGATTTTGGGCAAGGACAAAGATACCGGCGAGGAAGAAACGTTACAGGAACTCTTTCAAGAGGAGTACAAAGGCAGAGATTACATCCTGCCGGTCTTTTTTGTCACCCTTTTCTGCGCCCTCGGATTCTGGGTCCTTTTTTCGGACATACCACCCATAATTTTAACTGGTATTTCAGCCGGCGAGTTTGGCGATACGAATTCAACCGCTTTGCCCTATACCCACCTTAGTCTGGTGGCTATCGGTATGGCAATTCTCGGCAGCTATGTCTGGTCAATCCAGTATATCGCCAGGCGACTTATCAATCTGGACCTATCTCCCGGGGCATACTACAGCATGGGGACGCGTATTATTTTTGCAACATTTGTCTCCCTGACCTTTCACCACTTCATTCAGTCAATGCATCCTGAGCCCAGGAAGGAAATGGTTGAACTACTGCCTGTCATTGCATTTTTTACTGGCGTATTCCCCCAAAGAGTCACGCAGTACATCCAGGAAAAACTGCTTGTGTTCAAAAAAATGGGAAAAGGGGCACATCCCCTGTCCTTGGAGATGATCGAGGGAATGAACTTGTTCCACAGAGTGCGATTGTCCGAGGTGGGCATTGACAATGCGCAAAATCTCGCTGAGGCGAATTTAGAGGAACTGATTCGAAAAACATCCTTTAACCCCCGACTGCTACTTGATTGGATCGCCCAGGCCAAGCTCTATGTGATTGTCAAGGATCAGATCGGCAGCCTGCGGAGGGTGGGAGTAAGAACAGTCCTGGACTTTCAAGCAGCCGGGGCAGAAAACGGGCTTTCAACCCTGGCCCAACTATCTGAAATGTCCGAAGGGCAGCTAGCTACCTTGCACCGGGTGATCAGTGAAGATCCAGATGTGGATACCATGGCCAGTGCGCGGAAAAATCTAGGTGAAAGTTGAAACTGGAGAACACCCCGCGCTAAAGGAGGCAAAGATGCTAATATTCATCAGCGATTTGCACTTTATCGATGGGACGGCTGGTGAACATAATGTTCCAACTGATGCTTTCAAGATCTTTTTTGAAGACATTGCCGGAACGGCGGACTGGCTGATCAAAGATGGGCGCGTGATCGATGAAATTAAACTTGTTTTTTTAGGCGACATTTTTGACTTGATCAGAACAGAGATGTGGTTTGATTATCCTGAGAATGAACGGCCTTGGGGAAATAACGAGGCAAAAATAGAGATGAACGCCAACACCATTTTCGATGCCATCCGCAAAAAGAACAAAACGACCTTCGATTTATTGAGCGGTGATCTGAAAAAGGAATTTAAGCTTCCTAAAGAGCCAGAGAAGATCTATGTCCCGGGTAACCACGATCGGCTGTGCAATAAGTACCAGAGTCTGAGGGATAAGGTCTGTCAATGCTTGGGCTTACCTTCTCGTACGACTCCTTTTGACCACTTCTTTCAAGATGTGAACTATGGGGTTTTTGCCAGACACGGACATGAATATGACAAATTTAATTATGAAGGTAGCATTTCTTATGAATACCAGGACTATATGAGAGTGCCAATTGGTGATCCAATTACCACCGAGCTGGTGGTAAAGCTGCCATGGAAGATCATGCAGCACAAAAAGGTCAAAAAGTTGCCGAAAAAAGAGCAAGAAGCATTAAGAAGAAATTTTCAAGACATAGAAAACGTAAGACCCTTTTCGGCTGTGATCGAATGGCTCCTATATCAGGTAAAAAAGAGTCTCAGATTGAAAGATGTCATTGAAGACTCAATTGATGAAGTCATAGAAGAATTTGAGAGACTAAAATTCGTAAAGCAATGGTACAAGCATCATGACAAGTGGGAGGATTTTTTGGATGAAGCAGACAAAATCCAATCTGTGTTGTTTCTCCTCAAGAAATTTAAGGTCTTCCCCATGGAAAAACTAATCCCTTACTTGGCGAGGGTGAGCAGTCGCTTTGCCGAAGATGATAATCTCAAAGCAGCAGCAGATGAATATGCCCATCTGGATAATCAGATAAGATACATAGTATACGGACACACCCACGAGGCCAAACAGGTGGCCATACGAGTCAGAGAAGACCCCAGAGAACCTAAAGAACAAGTTTATCTGAACACTGGCACCTGGCGGACAAGATACTTCAAGACTCAGGAGGGTTTGGGTTTTATAGGTTGGAAAAATCTTTCCTACGTTTCTTTCTTCAAAAAAGAAGAAAGACGTACGGATATTCCCATTTTCGAAACATGGACGGGAACCTTAAAAAAAATATGAGCAACAAATTAAAGCACCTCTAACTCTGATATTTCCTGAATTCACGCCCTGGCGTGACTGCGACTACGGAAGATTAAACCTCAAGTAGGAAGCAAGCGTACAAGATATAAAGCAAAATTCAAAAAAGGAGGCGAGTAATGAAATGGGAAACAAGAGTAATTACAATTGCTTTCGCGTTTCTTTTTTACTTTGGTTGTAATTACATTGCGCCCTATAACCAACATGCCTATGAACAGACTACTTCATTAAAAGTGGAAGCCCTGTCTTTAGTAGCAAAGGCAAGTGAACCTTACAGTGATCATGAAAAAGAGATCGAACAATTTAAGTTGAGAATGCTGAAGGCCCGTGAATATGCGAGAGGCATACCAAAAAATCTAGAAGCTGCTGAACAGTGGGCAATTCTTACAAATCCAGAGGGAAGATCTATGTTTGGCTTTCTAGGCTTTTGGGAAAAAAATAAACAAGTGTCAGAAATGTTTGCAGAAGAATATAAGAAAGAAATAGAGAAACACTTCAATGCAATTATCGAACTTGAAGCAGGAAAAATCTCGTCAGGTAGTTAAAATCTATGAGGGGAGAGGGACATGTCAGATTTCGACAAGTATTTCGATAAACTGTTGAAGAACCTGGAAGATTTAATGAAAAATAATTGGAAAAATTTTCTAGATGCTGCCGAGGCGGATGGGAAAGCATTTCTGCTGGAGACTAAAGGGGACTTGAAGAGATGGACAAGACTTCTTTCCAATGGTGAAATTACCAGGGAGGAATTTGAGTTATTGGTTGGTAGCAAGGAAGACTTATTGAAGTTAAAGGCTTTGAAAAAGTTGGGATTGACAAAAGTGAGAATGCAGATGTTTCAGACTGCAGTGATTGGGTTGATTATAGACACCGCCTTCGATTTCTTCTTGTGAGATTAGCTCTTTACAGGATTTATTTGTGCAATAACTAAAAGGAGAGACTCATTGTACTCGAGGCGGATGCAGTAGCCATTAAATCAGCTCGAAAATACGGGCGACCGCTTCTTGGGCGGTTTCGGCGTAGTGGACACCTTGCAGATTAGGTATAGTTTTGAGGCCAACTATGGGTTTGCCGATCTTAAGGCCGTGGCCGATCTCTGACAGGGTGCCAGCGCCGCCAGACACTGCTACCAGGCCGTCGGCGGTGTGAGCTATAATTACATTTCGAGCCTGGCCCATGTCCGTGGCAACCGGTATCCTGATGTATGGATTTGCACTATTGCATGAGGGCCCTGGTAATATTCCAACCGTGATACCATCGGCCATGGAGGCGCCTTTGGCAGCAGCTTCCATGACTCCACCCAAACCACCGCAAACAAGGATTGCGCCTCTTTTGGCAATCTCCTCGCCAACCTCCAGTGCAAGTTGATAAATAGAGCTCTCACACTGTCCGGCACCGATAACTGCTATAATCGGTCGAGATTGGCTCATAAGAACTTACTCCTTCCAGCCGTGCGTGCCCAGTAAATTGACAAAGCGACAACCACCCAAATCAGTTTTGGTTATTCCTTCTTTTACTCGAACAACCTTCATAAGGGATTGAGTATATCGATCTCCCACGGGGACGACCAACCTTCCCCCCATAGACAGTTGGTCCACCAGGGGTTGCGGAACGTCCGGAGACCCTGCAGTTACAATTATTGCATCGAAAGGTGCTTCCTCCTTCAGGCCGAGAGTCCCGTCTCCCACCTTAAGGACCACGTTGAAGTATCCGAGTTCGTCCAGGATGCGCTGAGCCTTGACTGACAATGGGCGGATGCGTTCAATGGAATAGATTTTCTCAGCGAGTTCTGCTAGGATTGCCGTCTGATAGCCGGAACCCGTGCCGATTTCCAAGACCCTCTCTTGTCCCTGTAGTTCCAGGGCCTCGGTCATCAATGCGACCATGTAAGGCTGGGAGATAGTTTGTTTCTCGCCAATGGGAAGAGGATGATCATTGTAGGCTTGGCTGACGAGAGCTTCTTCTACGAAACGGTGGCGGGGCACTTTTCTCATAGCGTCCAGAACACGGGGATCTTTAATGCCACGGCTGATAAGCTGGCTTTCCACCATGCGGTTGCGAGCTGTGGCATACTCCATTTAACTCCCCCATGGGTCACATACTGCCCGTGGGCTAAAGGTAGATTAGCCATGGACCATTTGTCAACGCAAAATCCCAGTAAGGCAAAGGAAGTTAGAACCCATTCGGGTTACAGTTTTCGGCCGCTGATCCTTGTTCTGATAGGCATGGTCGTTTTCCTGGTTCACTGTACAAAGCCGATGTCGCACAGACGGGAAATGGTAGCCAACCGGCCGGAGACGAAGGTTTTCAAGATGAAACCCGACGTGGTCAGAGAAGCGGTAAAAAGGGCGCTGGAAAACAAGAAGTTTATCATGGCGTCTGAGCAAGGCAATGAACTGCACCTACAGACCGAGTGGCTGGAAGACCAAGGCTACAGGAGCAAGGTAGTGGCGGACATCAAGCCGTTGTCTCGGAGCAAGACTGAGCTGAGCATAATGATGCATCTCGAAAAGAAACTCGTGTTTCTGGACAAATGGAAACCAATGGACGAGATACCTGAGGACGCTTATAGAATTTTGATGGGTGACATCGAGATGGAGTGCTATCGTGTCCTTTACGACCGTACGTAAAGCTGTAATACCAGCCGCTGGCTTGGGCACGAGAGTGAAGGGGATTGCCGGCGACTTGCCAAAAGAGCTTCTTACCGTGGCGGCGAAGCCCATAATAGTCCATGCCATTGAGGGTTTGGCAGCCAGCGGTGTCCGCCAAATCGGTGTGATCATCAGCCCGGCCAAAGAGAGTATCCGCCAGTTTCTCCTGGGAAACCCACCTGAATTTCTTGCCCCCCTCTTGGATGCTCACCTGAGAGTGCTTTTTAAAGCGTGCAAGTTCAGCTTTTTTGTTCAGCCCGAACCAACCGGCTTGGCAGACGCTGTAAGTCTTTGCCGGGAATTCGTGGGCAATGAACCCTTTGCCTTAATTATGCCGGACAACATTTTGCTTGATGGCCTTCCAGTAGTAACGCAACTCATACCTTTTTTTTCAAGCGAAGGTCGAGGCATCTTAGGGGCCATTAGCTTGGAAGCCGAAGATGCCTCTCGCTTCGGCAATGTGGGCATCCTCGAGGCAAAAATTGTTCCCGGCCAGAGCCCAAGATTTAGGGAGGTTTCTGCCTTCTCAAGCAAGACGGCCGATCCTCTAAGGATCCCCCCTGGAGAAAAGCTGCTCAAGAATTTCGGTGGCAGCATATTTCTGCCAAACTTTTTCGATTACATCGAGCGAAGTCGCCTTAATGCCAAAGGTGAGTTGGATGATGTTCCGGTTATACAGGCCATCCTCGCTGATCAGGGATTAAAGGTGGTGTTGCTTGAGGGAAATGGCTTTGACGTGGGAAACCCTGCGGGCTATTGGGCAGCAAATCTTCATCTCGAAAGCAAGCAGCCACGGCGACGAGGATGGTAGGGCTACCAGCCCGCATGGCGCGTAGCGGCTCAACGAGACGAGCGAGACGGGCGAGACGAGAGCTCACGATTTTAGAGTAGATTTACAAGCTGGGCATACTCACTCCACAGGAGCTCAATTGGAGATTGAGAAGCATTGACCTGGCTTTTTTTATCAGAAAATCCGAGTTGCTCCAGGGCAAGTTGGCGAAGTTTATGGCGGTAATAGGTACCAAAGTACATTTGCCCTGCCGAGGTATTCAAAAGAGGAGAAAACCTCTCTGGCTGTTCCACTCTCCCAGAGAAGGGTGCCACCTGAGTGCCTTGATAAAGAAATGGCAGGTTATCTTTCCAAGAAGAGTCGTACTGCCTTAGACTGAGGAAGTCAGGTGGTCTTTGAGCAAGCAAAAGATCGAAGCCAATGGGATTGTGCACTTCAGTCAAAGGGCGCAGGGCAAAAAGGTCGACCTTAGAAGAGTTTTCAAGGATTGTTTCGAGATTAGATGGCATGGGATCTAGTTTATTAGCGAAAACTCCTAGGCCTAAAAAGGGATGGTTTTCACGCCAACGAAAGATTGCCAGCTGAAGGCTTGGGTGTGATGCCCTGGAAGTATCGTCAATAAATAAGAACAAAGGGGTGTGGTCGAATTGCTGCATCAGCTTGACGAAAGCAGGCAGATAATCGAGATCCTGGTCGCGCTTGGATGAGATAAAGAACTTGTCAACTATGGGCAGGACGAAATGTTCCAACCTCCTGTTACTGAGCCACTCCTGGCCTGTCCTGATAAGAGCCCAGAGTAAGCTCAATTTTCCGGAGTGATTTTCCTTATTCCTGCGGTACCAGAGAAGTGACTGGTCCAATTGACGGCGAGCGGCTGCGGGCGGAACAAAATTAATGGCCAGTCCTTTTCCCTGAGTCAACCTTTGCTGGTCGCCACATTGGAGCAATTCCTTTGCTTGATCGAAGAGTTGCTCCCATTCTTTAAGGGGTAACCCGTTCAAAACTAGGCTAGCCCGCAAGGTCCAAAGGTTTTGGAGAATTTGCGGTCTGAGCAATCTTTTTCCCCAGAGGCGGAAAAGGTCTTCAGCCTGTTCTCTTAGAGAATGACCGAGGGAGAGGGGAGATGACCTTTCTCTGTGGGAAAGCTTTGCAATGAAATCTCTCCTGAGAGCTTGAACCGCTTGAGAAAATTGGACTGCACTCTCGGCACAAACCTGATGGGTGAAGGAGGGGGCGCCCCAGCCGGTGGCAGCACCCAGACTGGCGTTGTGCAGGGTAATCACCACTCGTTTAGTCCTGCGGCTCACTTCCAGAGCCAGGCTAAACACCTCTGAGAGCTCCTTTGCTTGATAGGAGATCAATTTCTCCAAGAAAGCGATTTCCTCCTTGCTATGCTGACCCCAGGAATGAATAAGGACATCTTTATCCGATCCCTTTTTCAGGCCAGAATAGCGGTTCACTTTTGCACACGATTCAAGGTCTCCAGCAGATGTCATTTTGGCCCAATGTCTGAGGGAGCCAACGGGAGTGAGCCGGTTGCTTGCCTTAAGGGCCTCGCAGATTTCTCTGGGGGAAATAGTCTCTTTTGCAAGTAGGCGGTTTCTCAAACCAGGCTTAAGAGGGTAGGGAAGGCGTCGGACCAATAGGGACAAAAGAGATCTGCGTGAAGAAGTATGTAAAGGAGCGGAGAGCAGGCTAGAGTCCTCACGCCAAGCTGGTGAAGGCCGCTTGAGTGTGATCTCCACTAGGGTGGCAAGGGGGCGGCAGCCTTGAGGATTCTCCACAGAGGAAAGCAATTCCCCTATAGCCCGGCGTAATGAACCGTGCTCATGCCATTTTGTAGGCAACCAGTCAGGCAGCCAACGGAGTAGCCGGAGAAAATGATTGAGCTCATCTTCAACTGGAGGGCTGAAGATCAATACCCTGGCTGCCTGGCGCACCTCCGGTGAACTGTGGACCAATCCCCTGGCAAGGCAGACGAGATCTGCTCGGCTTGGCTCATGATCTGGAACGAGGAGACGGCGGGCAGCCTTGACGAGATGAGGCACATTATTCTCCAGGGCCTTCAAAAAGGGGCGAAGGGGTTCTGGGTCGTTAAACTTCCAGATTTCCACGGGAGTACACCCTAGCCCGAATGTTTGATGGTCTCGCGACAGCAATCTATGAAACATCCGGGTTTGCCAAGAATTTAACAGGTATCTACACCGACAGCTTTACATAACTGTAAAGAAGATTATATTAGAAGCATCTTCACTGGTTGGCAAGGGCAACAACAAAGGAGGAACTTTAGGCATAGCTGAATGTCTAACCGATGATAAGAGGCTAAAGGACTAACCATGCTTTTTTAACCCAATGGCAAAGTCGCCGGGGCGAAAAATGAAGGTCAGAGGTGAGAAGAAGCGAGTTTGGAAAGGAGATGACATGTCGATGGATATCTCAAAAATCGGCCATTCCAAAAGATATGGGATAGGCCTTGTTTTAATTGCTATGATGGTCCTGATTTTCCTATCTTTGGGACCAACCTCAACTAAGGGGGCAGAAACGGGGGTGATACCCTACCCAAACGCCCCTGCTTCTTTTACGGAACTGGTTAAACGAGTCGGACCAGAAGTGGTGAACATCTCCACCACCAAGGTGGTCAAGAGGGGGCCGATGCCAAGGCCTTTCGGCAACGAAGGACCCTGGAGAGATTTTTTTGGGGATGATTTTTTTGAACGCTTTTTTGGACAAATCCCCAGGGAGCGCAAACAGCGCAGTCTGGGTTCAGGGGTTATCATAGACCCTAAAAAGGGCTACATTCTCACCAATAACCACGTCATAGCCGGTGCCGACGAAATCACAGTCCGCTTGGATGATGGCAAAGAGTACAGTGCAGAAGTAGTGGGTAGAGATCCGAAGACAGATCTCGCTTTGATAAAAACCAAAGTTGCCCTGGATGTTGAGGTTGGGGCTCCGTTGGGGGACTCAGACAAAACCGAAATTGGCGAGTGGGTTATGGCCATTGGTAACCCCTTTGGGCTCGAACGTACGGTAACTGTAGGCATTCTGAGTGCCAAGGGAAGGGTCATTGGCGCCGGGCCTTACGATGATTTTCTCCAAACTGATGCGGCGATCAATCCCGGCAACAGTGGTGGTCCCCTATTCAACATGAAAGGTGAAGTCATAGGAATCAACACGGCAATCGTAGCCAGTGGCCAGGGCATTGGTTTTGCCATTCCCATAAATATGGCGAAAGAATTGCTGCCTCAATTGGAAAAGGGCAAGGTCACTCGTGGCTGGCTAGGGGTTAGCATCCAGGAGGTTACTGAGGACATCGCCAAGTCTTTCAAGCTCAAGGAGTCCAAAGGGGCTTTGGTGGCAGAAGTAATGGAAGATACGCCGGCCCAACAAGGCGGACTAGAGCGTGGCGATATCATTATTAGTTTCGACGGCAAAGAGGTTGAGACACCAAACGAACTGCAAAGGATAGTTGCCGCTACACTTCCAAACAAAAGGGCTAAAGTTGAAGTTATAAGAGATGGCAAGGCCAAAACACTGACGGTAAAAGTGGGAACCATGCCCGAGGAGATTACCGAGACAGAGAAGGCCATTACAACCGATCTCGGCCTCACGGTACAGACATTGACCCCAGATCTAGCTGAGCAGTTCAACTGGTCCAGAGACGAAAAAGGTGTACTTATCACCGGTGTTGATCCTAGTGGCGTTGGAGCTGAGGCTGGTTTGCGTCGAGGGGATCTGATCAAAGAGATAGACCGACAAAATGTAGAGAGCACTGAAGACTACAGAAATATCTTAGAAAAGGTTAAAAAGGGAGAATCTGTGCTCTTTCTAATCAAGCGGGGGACCAGAACTTTTTACATAACCTTGACGCCAGAATCAGAGTAAAACTCTGAGCAATAAGACTACTTGATACGGGCGGGATAAAACCCGCCCTTTTTTTGTCCTCTAACCCCCTTGACGATAAAAGAATCATGATTAAATTATTACACGACAATGTTTAATACCATGAAATTATTATATAAGGAGGTGGAAAAAATGTTTGAACTGGTACCTTGGAGGAGAAATCGAGGAGTACCGGCTAGGCCAAGGAGGGATTTGTTCAACTGGTTCTTTGAAGATCTCACTTTGCCTGATTTCTGGACATCTGAGCAAGAGTGGCTGCCTGCCTTTGACGTCTCCGAAACTGAAAGTGAGATTATTGTGAAAGCTGAACTTCCCGGCATGGACGTCAAGGACATCGACATCGCTCTTACAGATGGCTTGCTTACCATCAAGGGAGAGCGCAAGCTGGAGAAAGAGGACAAAAAGGAAAACTATCACCGCATTGAAAGGCAATTTGGATCTTTTTCCAGGAGCTTGAACCTGGGGGAAAAGGTCAAAGCTGACGGCATTGAAGCCGCTTACAAGGACGGAATACTTACCGTCACTTTGCCCAAGGCAGAAGAAAGCAAGCCTAAAAAAATTGAAGTCAAGAGCTAATATTCCTTAGGTTTCAGCTAGCCAGCACTAGCCCCGCCAGATCCAAAAGACTGGTGGGGTTTTTGTTTTTGTCATTTTACTTGGTTTAAATGCCCACTTGATTAGTAGGATAGAGGTTGTTATTTTTGTGATGAACTAGTTCATTAAAATAATCGGCTCATTTGAGGGAAGCTATGACAGAAACTATTTTAATATTCATCATTGCCGGAGCTGCTTTCGCTCTGTCGGCAAGATGGTTTTATCGGACTGTTGCCGGCAAACCTGAAGGTTGCGGTTGCGGAGAGAGTGGTTGTGCTACCAGGGCATCAACTAATAGAGTCAATGATAAGAACTACTGCGAAGAAGCATAGGACATACAGGGAAAAAGGTTATTAAATCAACTTTGCGAGGCCGCTTTATCCAATAGATAATACTCGATATCGTTGATAGATATCTGATTCATGTGCAGTCCCAGGATTTCGCTGTCTATGCCTAGGCTCAGTCCGAGAAGTTGAGGATAGAGAATGGATGGTAGCTGATGCTCTGGGCCCCGGCGGGAAACTAGTATTTTTTGAACGTGATCGAACTGAATCTGGCAGTAAGAACAGGCAACGCAAAGGAAATCCGCTCCAGATTTCCTGGCGTGCTTCAATTTGTTTTCAGTCAAATCCAGCGAAAGTTCTTCGTTAACGCCCCACAATGGAGAGCCACAACACTCATGCTTCTTTAGCCAATCGACGCTCTTAGCCCCAGTCACTTCTACAAGTTCGTCGAATTTTGACGGTGAGTTTGGTTTGTCGAATTGCACAATCTTACTCGGTCTCAATATGCGGCAACCATAGTGAGTTGCAATCCGCAAGCCGTTGAAAGGTTGGACAATCTTTTCTCTAATAGTTTCAATGCCCACATCGTCGTAGAGAACCTGAAGGATGTGTTTTGGCTGTATATCTCCTTCGTATTTCAACCCCTCTTTTTCCAGAGTTGTATTGATCTCCTTTCTTATGGAGCCATCAGCTTTCAGAAGGTGCTCTACATGTCGCATAGTCCCGTAGCAGCAATTACAAACCGTGAGCAGATCCAAGTTTCGGCTCTCAGAGAGCGCCAGATTTCTGGCAGAAGAAAGGACATAAGCCCTGAAGTTTACATTTCTCAACGGATATCCGCAGCAACCAAGTTCCTCTACATCCACCAGCTCGATATCCAATCTTTCTAAGACCGCATTGGTAGACCATTCATATTGCTGTAAAACTATTGGAGTAGTGCAGCATCGTAACATTACAAACTTCATAATCCACCCATCCTTTAAGTCTTTGTTTCTTTAGCAAGTTTTTCTCTCGCTTGCACGATGGCGATGTTTTTCAATTCATAAAAGACATCGGCCACACAAACACCCTGTGGACAATGTTCCTGGCACTGATAGCAACCCAGGCAGTCCCAAAGCATTTTTGAACTGAAGACAAGCTCCCAGAGTCCCATTCCTGCGGCGTGCATGATCTGGTGGGGCAGCAGCCCCACAAATTCAATTGGTGTCTTGTAGTTGCGCACCACCGGGCATGCGTTAGTACAGGTCACACACCGGTAACAGTGGGAAAAGGTATTCGCCTGCACTGAGGCATACAGCTTGGATGACAGACCATTATCTTTTGGTACCAGGGGTAGGGTCCGATCCATCATACTAACTGGAATGCCCTCGGGATAGACCGCCCTTAGGGCCAACTCTATAGGATCAGGATGAGGAGTCTTATCGAAGGAATCCTTCATTAGCCCACGGTAAAGGGACAGGGGCGAAAGAACAAAAAACTCCGGCTCACCCTTTTTCAGCAATGACTCCCGCACGTTGGACCACAATTGCTGCAGATTGATCCCCGCAGGACAAACCACGGTGCAGCGGTAACAATTAGTGCAGAGAAACAGCCCCTCTTGTATATTTCTGATTTCCTGAGAGCTAAGGGTCTTACCGGCAACAAAACCTTTTATTGAAGGAATTTTTTCCGATGGGAGAATATTGACATTACGGATCTCTTCAAAGACCACTCCAACCCTGCATTGGGCGCTGCAGGTGCCACAGTGCATACAGGCATCCAATTCCAGCATCTGTAAGGTGGCTATATTGGCTGGATCTGATTTTTCTTCCTCCATGACAGCATTTGCCAAAAGACTCAGGGGTGTGGTGAAAATATGAAACATCTTACTGAAGGGAAGGTAAGCAAGGCCGACGAAACAGGCCAAGAAATGAATATACCAGAGAATTGTAGACGCCCTTGCCCTATCCAACAGTAATGCCACCGGCTTGCTGATTGTGGCCACCGTATATCCAGCGAATCCCCACTGGGGACGGGCATGGCACTGAAGGCAACTCATTTCGTGGGCTTCTTTACCAGCCTTCAGGATTTTAGCATCAAATGGGCCTTTGATCTCAGGTGAGACCACGCCGAATTTCGCTACCCAGTAAGCCTCTAGAGATCTGAGCTCTTCTTCGTCGGTCGCGATGGTGTACTCTTCCACCATCTCCTGGAACTTGGAGTAGGAGGTTGTCTTGGTAGCCTCCAAAAGAAAACCGGAAAACATAATAACCGCGAGGATGATTATGGCGTAAAGATCCATGGGACTGGTTCGAAGGCGGGGCACTTTGAGAATGAACCGTCTATATAAAGCAATTCCAACTCCCAAGAGTACCAGAATTCCGAAAAAATCTCTCAGAAAGAGAAAAGGGTTAATCGTAGAATAGTACTCGGGAAAAAGAGCAGAGGTAACTATCGTGTCGAGACCATGCATAAGAAGGAGAAGGGTAAAGCCGTAGTATATGCACATATGCATAGCCCATTTGAGAAAGTCCTGATGAAGTACCTTGACCTGTAAGAGGACATCTAGAACGAATACTTTGAGCAGGGTAAATAACTTAGGGCTGAATAATGTCAGGGTAATTCCTCGGAGGGCTGCAAAAATCCGCGCTGGGGTGGAAATACTTTTGGAGTCTAGTCCCAGGGAGTATCTAAACCAGGTCGAAACCTTGTAGATAAGACCAAGGCAGAAAATGGCCAAAGATAGATATAAGGCAGCGGTAAAGAACATAACCTTATGGTACCTCCCTTTAATATGCCAGTTAAGCAGTAGGTTTTAACGACAACTTAATAAGCCTTTTGTATTGTTTATCACCTGATTTAGGGAATTCCTTTGACCTAAGTCAACTCAGTTGTGCCAGGGAAGGAAATAGCGAAGAAGAGCGGTTAGCTGAAAAAAGAGAAATCACCTGGCTTAAGAAGGCCATAAACAGAAAGAGCAATTAAATTTGAAGTACGGCACAACTAATAGGCCAAATTCAAAAGAAGTGTAACATAAATCCTAGTAAAAAACTGTATTTTAGATAA
>CP070689.1:2828251-2833654 GCA_020353155.1 Deltaproteobacteria bacterium
ACCGCCAGATCCAATGAAAGGTTCAATCGTTCTGCCATTACCTTTGCCACCGGAACTCCTCCCGCGGGAATGGCAATAATAATTGCATCTCCACCGGTGTAGTCCGTGAGCATCCTAGCAAGTATTTCTCCCCCATGACCACGGTCCCGGAAAACAGCTATTCGGTCACGGAGTTCAGGCAAATCCACAACATTTTTGCCTAATGAAACACCCATGGCTTTAGCCCTCAGCAATCAGCTGTCAGCAATCGGCAATTGATTTTTCAACTTATCTCTATAAAACCATTAGACTATTCTTTTAGTGGCACATAAGCAAGAAGTGAATAAGGGCACTCGGGCTATTTACCCATTTCTGGCCGTACCACTTTTGGGTAAAATTACCCATTTTTGGTACGGCAACTTTTGGGTAAGTTCTTTCGGAAAATCCTGATAAGAGATCTACTTGCACGAATGGACTCCATGTTATAGATTGCAGATTTCAGAATGCTAACAACCTATTTAGTTTTAGCTTTTGATTTTATTAAATTAAATTCGAAATCAGAAATTTAATCGACACCCCTCGCCAGCACCCAACAGAAAGAGGAAGACCTATGGACTCAAATCGGAACCCCATACCTATCCTTGAAGGTCATGACTGTTTCGCCTGTGGCACCAATAATCCCATTGGTCTGAAGCTAAGCTTCTATCGACAGGACAACTATATCTGCTCAGACGTGATTTTGACAGCTCACCACGTTGGTTGGCAAGATATGGCCCACGGCGGAATCATATCGACTCTTCTGGATGAGGTTATGTCCTGGACTGTAATTTATTTCAAAAAATGTTTTTCCGTGACCCGGAGAATGCAGGTGAGATACCTAAGACCTGTGCCTGTAGAAGTCCCCCTAACGGTCAAGGGGATGATAACCTCAGATGAAGGACACCGTAGATGTCAGGCCGAAGCTCAACTTCGAGACCACAAGGATAATATCTTGGCAAAGGGAGAAGCTGATTTTGCCATATTGAGTGCAGATAGACTTAAAGACTTCCCCGAAAATTTCAAGATGCAAATGATGGAGCTCTTCGAAAAGTACAAATAAGGATGAAGACCATGGTCGAAGAACCGGTGTATTTTGAGGCAATAAATATCAAAATCGAGGGACTGCTATGCACCATGCCGGGAGACAGGGGTGTGGTAATTACCCACCCCCATCCTCTCTATGGCGGCAATATGTACAATAATGTAGTGGAAGCTCTGGTAAGAGTTTACCAGCAGGCGGGGTACACCACCTTACGTTTCAATTTCCGCAGTGTCGGGTCGAGTGAGGGTGAATACGACAATGGTATCGGGGAACAGGAAGATGTGAAGGCTGCCCTGCACTACCTTGCCCAGAGAGGGAAGAAGGTCCTGGACCTCGCTGGGTACTCTTTTGGTTCTTGGGTCAATGCTCTCGCTATCTCCGGGGTGGACACTGTTGACAAGATGGTTATGATTTCACCTCCCGTGGCTTTTATGGACTTCAACTCAGTTGGTTCGATCCCACAAATCCAATTTGTCGTTGCCGGCAATAAAGACCAGATAGCACCGCCGGAACTTATCAAGAACATGCTGCCGGCTTGGAACTCGGCTGCGCATCTGGAAATAATCGACGGGGCCGACCACTTTTACCTGGGATACACGGAAAAGCTGGAGTCCATATTGGCTGCCTACTTGAAAAACATAAGTGGTTAGATGCTACTCAACTCGCCTGGCGGCCTTCTCTTCCTCGGAGAAGGTTATGGCCCCGTGAGGACAAGCTGGAATGCAGATGCCGTCGAAATCACATTTGGATTCATCTAGAACAGCAACACCATCTACTAGCGAAACTGCATCTCGAGGGCAAACCTTCACGCACTCACCCGAACCGCGACACTTATCTCGATCTACTAGAATTTTCATCTTCCTGGCACCTTTATTGTGGTTTCGGAGGAAACAAATGCTCCATGGTAATCCATAGCAATGAGAGGGTCAAGGTCGCACCTTTGACTTGACAAAGCTTGAAACAGTTGTTCTATTGCCAGAATTACATATCAATTTTAGACCTCCACAAGCTCAATAACAAAACCCGACTTCGCCTTCGGGAAAACTCAGGGAGGGACCTTCCATGTTAAAAGAGTTCTAAAAACTAACCTATGTGCTATCAGTCTTCGTAATTTATTGGTTTTTGTTACATTCTCCGGCCCTGGCCGCAGAGCAATCCCCAGCCGTAGGAGGTAATTTGCCCCCAATCAAGCTGGCCTTGCCTGATGATCCTCAGGCCAGGAGCTACTTGGGGCTTTCTGGGGATAAGCATTTTACTATTCCGGAGATTGGGGCACAGGTGATTGTCATTGAAATTTTCAACATGTACTGACCATTTTGTCAAAAAGAAGCGTTCCGGGTGAACGAACTGTATCAGGCAATAGAAGGGCGCAAAGACCTTAAGGGCAAAATGAAACTTATCGGTATCGGCGCCGGCAACAGTGATTTCGAAGTGAACTTTTTCCGCAAGAAGTACGAGGTCCCCTTTCCCCTCTTTTCAGATGAAGATTACGCCATCCACAAAGCAATTGGTGAGGTGAGAACACCATACTTTCTTGGTGTCAAACTCAAAGGTGATGGGAAGGCTGAGGTTTTCTATTCCAAGCTGGGAGGCTTTAAAAATGCAAATGAGTTTCTAGATATGATGGTCAAATCGTCCGGTCTATAGGCGGGAGGACAAACAATGACAGTAAAAAAACTTTTTTCAATAAAGTGGCTACTGGGATTATTGATCATTTTCAGCTGGATTTCGGCGGCTAGTGGTCAATCTCCTGATTTCAAACAAAATATCTACCCAGTGGAAAAACTGAAGCCCACAGATAGTGTGCTGAAAGTAAAGGTGGGTGACCAAGCTCCAGATTTCACTCTTACGGCGGTTAGAGGGGGCGAAGTAACTTTGAGTCAGTATCGGGGCAAGAAGAACGTAGTTATATCTTTCGTTCCAGCTGCCTGGACTCCTGTTTGTTCAGACCAATGGCCCGGATACAATATAGCACAGGAGTTCTTCGAGCAAAGTAACGCCATTCTTTTGGGCATAACTGTGGATAACATCCCTACTTTGTATGCCTGGACCAATCAGATGTGCATGGGTGGAGGAGAGCTTTGGTTTCCCGTTCTTTCAGACTTTTACCCTCATGGAGCAGTAGCTGAAAAATATGGGGTCCTGCGCACCGACGGTGTCAGCGAGAGAGCTCTTTTTGTCATCGACAAGAAGGGAATCATTCGTTATATAGACGTGCACGACATTAATGAGAGACCGCGTTTGGAGGTCTTAGTAAGCGAATTACAAAAGCTGGAAAAGTAGGTCTCCAACTGGAGTAACGGATTAGTGGAGTACTGGAGTATTGTAGAAATCTTCGAATCCTGATCCTTTCCCTATCACCATCACTCCATCACTCCAATACTCCAGCGGTCCTGAGCAAAGCCGCCAGTTACACTCCCCAAATCTCAAAAAACCTCGGCTTTAGGAGACAAGCAGTTTCTTATATTCCCCAAAGACGAGGAGCCTTGCGCTGGTAACCCTCTTCCTCCGCTAACAGGTCAAGATGGGCAGTGACTACATCATCCACTGCTAAGGCCTTAGGGTCACCATCTTCTCGAGTATCTACCACTTTTATATAAACCTTACACTTTTCGCAGACCTGCACCCTGTAGAGGTCGTCGCCCTCACCGAAGAAGTAGCGAAGATCTTCCTGTTTTTCCGTACTACAAAATGGACAGCCCAGGCGGGGTAACTTCCACAGGTGGCCACAGAATGAACAGAGCGCCTCCCTCTTTCCCTCCTCACCAACTAGTGCAACAATTGCAGGTAGTCCTCCGCAGACGGGGCAGTACCAACGCCGCCACTTATCTAGTTTGGACTCTTTTGCCACGGTTGCGACAGTGGCTAGCAATGAAGGCTGGATACTGATTTTCGTCAGGGCTCGAAGAACGGGTAATGGTACCTCCAGGTCTTTGGCATAGTCCTCGATGGTCTCAGCTTGGTTTTGCAGCACTGCCCCACTCAACTCGGCAAAATCTAGCGTACTAGAGTCTAGCGCTTCTAGCAGGGTCTTACCGGCTGAAGCAAGAACAGGATTTTCTTCTTTTGCGAGTTGACAAAGTCTTCGAAAAAGACGCTCTGAGGAGTCTTTATCCACTGAAAAATTACCCGAGTCGATTAGGGGAAAGCCTTCCTCTATCTTAAGTTTGACCTGTTCTGTCGGCAGGTCAATCTCCGGTGCTGGCGTTTCTTCTTGCGCTTCATGCTGAGCGGTCAACACCTTGCCGTAGAAGGCTAAAATTTCCTCAAGCTCATTTCTGTTTTTTCTGCACTGCGCAAGCCTATTTTTCATACTCTGATAGAAATCATCCAGTTCTGCAAACATAAAATTAATCCCCTTGTAGCTGGTCAGGAAAGATTTTCCTTTGATACTTTTCTTCAACCTCAATGTCTCATAGTACCAGATGGTGTTGAGAGTCAATACTTTTTAGGTTCCGGTGATCAGTTTCCACAAATCAATACAAAAAAGGGAGGGACCAAAGTCCCTCCCGTGGTTAGAGCGATCTTAATCCAATCGCTATGTTTCTCTTACACCTTGGCTATGCCTGTAATCAGGTCAGTGGCAGGCCGGAAGAGTTTACGTAGGGCCAGCTTGCGACTGATGCCGACGTCATTCTGCGCTACGGCAAATTTGTGGTAGACCATAGGATCGTCCACCACCAGAAAGACCGTGCGGATAGAATCGGCATCGAGAAGCTGGGCTTTTTTGAAACCTTTCTTCTTTAGTTCTGCCACCCTTGTTTTGGCCATATCCAGAATCATACCCCGATCGCCGAAGTTCATTGCCCCTGTTGGGCATGTTTTGACACAGGCTGGCAAGAGACCATTCGATATCCGGTCTATGCACATGGTGCACTTTGCCATTACTCTGCTGACGGGATCCTGCCGGGGTATGTTGTAAGGACAGGATTGCCTGACCTCCTCAAAAGCCGAGGGGCTCAACTTACTGCTCTTGTCCGTAAAAATGACCGCACCTGTGGCATTATCTTGTACCACGGCTCCGTCAACGTAGCCTTCGGCAGTATCCTTGCACGGTGGCTCAAGACAGTGCCGGCACTGGTCAGGGAAAAAGTACCATCTGAGCTTGCCCTCGGACATGACCTCCCGGAACCTTACCAACTTGAAGGTAGCGAAGGAGAGATCTGCTGGGTTCTGGTAGCTACCCCAATTGATGGTCTTGGTGGCCGGCAGTTTGTTCCATTCTTTGCAGGCTACCTGGCAGCCTCGGCAGGCCGTACATTTGGTTGTGTCTACGAAAAACGATTTGTCAGCCATACTGCTCTCACCTCCTTCTAGGCCTTCCTCACATTCACCATGAATGC
>CP070689.1:2833754-2852215 GCA_020353155.1 Deltaproteobacteria bacterium
AACCGGGGTCTTACCCCATTGAACCACCCGGTATACAAACCCAATGACGAAAAGCAGGACGGCCAGGTAAGGGATAACGATCCCAAATACATACTGGCCGGCTCCCTGCGCCCCCACCAAGGGGATGACGACGAGTGCTATAACCGCAAAGAAGGAAACCCAGATGCCCATTTACAGTTACCTCGCTTCAAGTTAGGTTATCGGTGCTGCACACTTCGGGATCTCCCTCCTCTCCGGGAATCCCGCATATCTTATTTGCCCTGTCAATTAACCTACTAACGCTTCTTTTGACCTCGTTTACCCTTAACTCGTAGATCTCCTCCCGGCATTTCATGTAAATGTCCAATGCCAGAAGGCCCATTTTATCTATCTTCTCCTCTAAGCTCCAAAGTTCTTCGGATATTCGACCTTCACGGATATCTTCCCCCAACTCCTCTCTTACAAGCCTTTTCAGGTCAAAGACAAAAGCTACGGCTTGAGAAGGGGTGAAATCCTGAACAGCCCTGACTCTGATAACTTTATCGAGAAAAGACGAAACTTCTTTATCCTCAGCATCATTGAGAATATGGCTGAAAATACCTTCGATACCACTGGTGATCCGGTAGGCAACTGGATTATCGAACTGGTTTTTCTTTGTTCGCAAAAAGTCTTTTGTATCAGAAGGATAGGTTTCCAGAATGGAATCGAACCACCGACTCAGGATAACAGACTTGTTTTCCTTTAGGAGCTTTTGTAGGCTCATATAACGTCTACTAACCAAGAGAGGAAGAAGGGCAGCCGAAAACAACGTCCCCACTCTCCAGTACATTGCATTAATTCCTCAGCACTAAAGGATTAACTGAGGAGAGTGGCGTGAGGTTATGTTTCAACCCACTTTGTGAAACTTATTTCTAAATAGGGGACTCTAGGGAAAATTTGTCAAAGTGTCAAGGGAAAAGTTGCCCCTCATGCGAGAGAGTGTGACCCTAACCCACCATTACAGGGAGGCTATTTGCAGGTGCAGCTTGCGGTTTCTCGGGCCGTCAAATTCACAGAAGAATATTCTTTGCCAGGTACCGAGGAGCAAACGCCCGCCGGAAACGATCACTGTCTCGGCTGAGCCGACAAGACTGGCCTTCACATGGGCAGGAGAGTTGCCCTCAATGTGCTGGTAATTTGCCTTCCAGGGCACCATCTGATTCAGCACCATGAGGATGTCAGCCTTGACCGCAGGATCTGCCCCTTCATTTATGGTAATGGCAGCGGTGGTGTGGGGCACGTAAAGGGTCAGTCGCCCCTCCTCCACCCCTGATTTGTTAAGCTCTTTCTGAACCTGGCTGGTAACGTCCACCATCTCGGTTTGGGACGAGGTTTTGACTGAAAGTGTCTTTACCATGATCGCACCCATGTCCTTATCCGCAATGCAGGTTTTCTTTCGTAGGGGCGGGGTTTATCCCCGCCCGGGAAGGTCGATTCAATGCTCTCTGCGGGCGGGCATTAAGCCCGCCCCTACGATATATAATCAACGGCCCGTCATTCCGGAATCCGCCGCAGCGGATGTCCGGAATCCAGAAATTTGGCTGCTTGCTGGATACCCCGCCTCTGGCGGGGCCATGCCGCGCCCGGTATGACAATTCATCAATATTTTGAACTTGAAACTTTATTACCTTGGAATAATCAAGCCTGATTCGGTAGTTTTTTCTCTTTGCCTCTGACCCTCCATATCCTCCAGGGCAGAGCCGACTTCGGCCACAATTGAGCGCTTTACCAACCCCAGGACAAAATTATTTTCGCTAAAAACTCCAACCTCTTTTTGTAGGTCAAGGGCAACCGCAAAGGCTCGTTTTGCCTCTTGCTCCCGATTCTCCAGGTAAAGAAGCAAAGCCGCCTCTTCAAGGAGTCTACGATAACGCTGCCTTCTCTCCGCGGTGAAGAGTTCTGTTGCAGCCTCACGGTAAATTTGCTCTACCCTTTCCAATTGCGAACTCTGAGAGATTACCAGCCGACTCTCCCTGAACTCTTTTATCTTAGCGGCAAAGGGATTTACCAGTTCTACAGGTAGCCGCCAGGACACAAATGGCTGCACCTCGAGGAGACCGTCCGAGCTCCGGAGGAGGAGGGTATCTTCGCCGATTTCCTTCTCATCCAAAAGGTTGTAGATGTGCGGACCTGAGGGTTTCTCCGCCCAAGAGTCAAGCTGCTTGAGCATCACATCGTAGCCAGCAGGGAGTTCCATGCTTTGCCGCTGGTATGTGGCCGCCACCTCTTCATAAAGGAAGCGGAAATGATCCAAGGGGATCTCTATTATTCTTCCTGAAACCCCTCCAGTCATTTTCTCGAGGAGGGCTTTTACTCCTTTACGTGTGGTCTGGACTGCCTCGAATTCGTGGAAGACGCCTTCCGAGTTGAGCACGCCAATAACCATCAGGTAACCACGGCCAGCATCTGGGACTTTGAGTATAATCCCGCGCTCGCCCTGACTTTCCGGCCAACTGGCCCAGGCCTCGGCCTGCCGATCCTCCGGCCGGGGTACCAGAACCCGAGGCTCAACCTCAGCCTCCTCTTGCTCCTTTACCAGTCCCTGACGGGCCAGTCGGTAGAGAGCTGTTTTTAGCGCCCGCCTTACGGGCTTTTTGGCCTCCATCCCCTGAAGGGCCTGGATTAACTTGACTGCTACAGGATTGGCCGTGGAACCAAGAGTCTCGGCGAAAGCAACAGTAAAAGCAACGGATTGCTGGACTAAGGGCTTCAAGCTTTCCACAAACTGGGTGAAACTATTCGCCTCAGGGTCCAGAGCCAGCACTCGATCCATGAGCATCTGGAGTTGAGACTCCTCTTCAGCCGTGAGTACCGGTTTATCATGCCGTTGTTTATCTTTTTTTGCCTTTTTTCTTTTTGCCATTGGTTCTTGCCTACATCAGTTGAATAGAAACCAAAAATTCAATCCTAAATCCGCAATCCGAAATCCGCAATTCCCCACCTCATCAACCTAATTGCAGACTCTATTGAAGTCAACGGAAAACTAAATACAGAATCCAGTAGTCAGTGGACAGTAGACAGCAGTCAGCTGCAAAAAAAAAGCCCCCAGCCTAAAAGACCGGGGGCTCAAAGTAGACAGATCATCCTAAATAATTACTCGTCCACTCCTTCTATCACTAAAGAATCTGCCACCAGTTCCCAGAGGTATTTTACCTCCACATCCATCATGTCATATTCTTTACGCAGACTCTTCATGATCTGGTCGCGGCAGTTGTGACATGGGGCAATTAGCATCTCGGCTTCTGTATCCTTTATTTGTTTGGCCTTAACCCTACCATAATAGATGCGTTCCTCAGCATAAGGCATGGCCCAGGCACCGCCGCCTGCACCGCAGCAGTAGTTGTTGGCCCGATTGGGATACATTTCCACATAGTTGTCTACACACTGTTGCACAATCCACCGGGGTTCTTCGTAATAACCGTGGCCAAAGGTGCGCTCACTCTTACGGGCGTAGTTGCAAGGATCATGGTATGTGGTTAGCTCTGGATGTTTGGACTTGTCCAACTTTATCCGCCCGGTTTCGATGTACTCCTTCATCAGGTCATGAATGCTCATAAACTTGACGCCCTCATCAGCGAACCAATTTTGCAGACCAAGCCTGGTCGCAAAGTATGCGTGGCCTCACTCCGGTAAGAGCAAGTACTCGCATTCAAGCTTCTTGTAATTCTCTACTATTCTCCGAACGACCTCTTTCATAGATTCATCATCGCCGGTGAAAAGCCCCCAGTTGACCCCTTCCCAGTTATCCGAGGTGGTGGTCCAGGATTCCCCGGCTGCGTAGAAAATCTTCCACCAGAAAAACATATCCTCAGGTTCGGCAAAGGGTTCCTTTGAGTTGATGGTCACCAGAATCCTGGCACCCTTTTTGTCCACCGGCACCTCGAAACCGGGTAACTCTTCTGCCAGCTCAACACCAAGATCTTCTAGCAGGAAAAGATAATCCTCTTTGGGGATGCCCACGTTGTTGCCTGACTCCAAGCACTGCACCACCCCTTTGTGCAAGACCCCCGGAACCTTTTCCCTTTCCCGATGGGTTCGGGCGGAGCGCATCATTTTCATCAGATCGATGTTCATGGGACAGCCGTGCTCACAGCGCCCGCACAGGGTGCAGATCCAGGGAAAACGAGAATCAACGAGTTCCTGATCCAAACCCAGCAGGGCCATGCGCACTGCCTTGCGCATGTCTATACCGTCCACCCCGGTGACGGGGCAGCCGCCGGCACAGGTGCCGCAGGTGAGGCAAAGATCGGGAAACTCACCAGCCAATTTCCTTTTTTCCCTCTTACTGAGTACTAGTGCCTCCATAACTAAACTCTCCCTGTTCATGGGAATTGCGCCATTTGGTGGAAACGAATGTTTCAACCTAATGTGACAGTGTCAGATTAGCATATCAGGCGCTAAACGCAAGAACTTTTTTTCACGATCTCATGGGTAAATATGCTTAAATCAGCAGTGGTTGGGAGTTTACGAGGTCTTGACTTTCATTGACGAATGTGTACAAGGCCATGTCGTCCGTTGCGAAAGGCTCGAAGAGCATAAAAAAAAGGTGGGCAATGCCCACCCCAGTTCTTCGTTATTTGCCTTCGGCGTCATTTAGGCTTGAAGCCCGTCATTAATGGTCATTGATTGTAAAAGGCATTACTGACCACTGGCAATGAATGACAGCGGAGCATAATGGCGGCGAAGCCAAATGACCTAATGACCTGCGCGTAGCGCCCACGGACTGCGAAGGTCTTAAAGTTTAATAATAGCCACCAATTCCTTCACCGCCTCCACCGACTTGTCAAAGGCCGCCTTCTCTTCTGCTGTAAGCTTTATCTGGATAACCTTCTCCACTCCGCCGACTCCCAGCATCACCGGAACACCTACAAAATAGCCCCCCACATCATATTCTTTATCGCAGTAGGCGGCACATGGAAGGATGCGTTTCTGATCCTTCAGAATGGATTCAGCCATTTGAACACAAGCGGCTGAGGGCGCATAAAAGGCGCTTCCTGTCTTGAGCAGGCTGACGATCTCACCGCCACCCTTGCGGGTCCTATCCACCAAGGCATCGATACGCGCCTGGTCCATGAGATCCGGGATGGGAATGCCGGAGACTGTTGTGTATCGCGGCAGGGGCACCATGGTATCCCCATGTCCGCCAAGAACGAATGCCTGGATGTCTTTGACGGAGACGCCAAGCTCCATTGCAATAAAAGTCCGAAATCTGGCAGAATCCAAAACCCCTGCCATGCCCATAACTCGGTTGGTGGGAAAACCGCTGACCTTGTGGGCAACGTACACCATGGCATCCAAAGGATTCGACACAATGATCAAAAAGGAATCCGGTGAATATTTGACCACCTGCTCAGTCACCGCCTTGACAATATTGGTATTGGTGTTGAGTAGGTCATCACGGCTCATTCCCGGTTTGCGGGGAATACCTGCGGTGATTATCACCACATCGGAGTTTGCCGTGTCCGCATAGTCATTGGTTCCAATCACCTCGGCGTCAAAGCCTTCCACCGGACTGGCTTCCATAAGGTCCAGCCCTTTACCCTGGGGCATTCCCTCGATAATGTCCACCAGTACTACGTCTCCCAACTCCTTGGCCGCGGCCCAGTGGGCTGCCGTTGCTCCCACAAAGCCTGCACCTACAACTGTTATCTTGTTTCTTCTTAAGCCCATTGCATTACTCCTTTGGCCTTTTACTTTGGATTTGACTAATCTTCGTTCAGATAACGATATAGAGGCACCATGCGATATATGGAAAAAACCTCTCTTTTACCTAGAGCAAACAGGTTTTAAAGTCAACACGAAAGCAATTAGGAGTTTCCCCTTTTTCACCTTTTGGATTTGCCCATCTACTGTGGTGACTATCTGATATGGCCAGAGTAAGCTGCTTGGGGACGTTGCCTGGTGTTTCTTCTGAGTGACTGGCGGAAGGCCTGAGCCACTTTCGCGGCTGCGGGTGGGGGACCCCCTGGCCCCGTTCCGCAGGAACGGGGAACAGGGAGGGGGTGGCCTCACCCGTCCGCAGCTGCGTCAAAGTGACCAGGCCGTGAGACTCGGAACGACAGAAGAAACACCAGGCAACCTTCTTCATTTCCAAAGCACCCACAACTCTGTAGTCTGATGAATTCACAGTCACAAAGCCAACATTTTTGGGGAAACTCCTAGCAGGCGATCGAGTAATTTGGAAATTGACCGTGCAGCTTTTCCGTGGACATTGGTGTCACTTGGAGTATATATGGTGGGACATGAAAGGGGAGAACCAGCCAAGATACCGTTTCGATCGCCTGGAGGTCGCCGGCTCCTTGGGTGACCTGGGCACCCTGCTCCCCCTTGCCATTGGTATGATTCTACTGAACAAACTCCACGCCACCAATGTGTTCGTCTTGATTGGGATTTTCTACATTGTGGCAGGATACTACTTCGGGGTGCCCGTTGCGGTTCAGCCCATGAAAGTGATCGGCGCCTACGCTATCGCCACTGGTCTGACTCCAACCCAGATAGTTTCGTCGAGCCTGTGGATGGGCATCTTTATCCTTTTCCTGGGCGTAACCGGGCTAATTCAAGTGATCGGCAAGTACACACCGAAGAGCACGGTGCGTGGGGTGCAGTTGGGGGTTGGTGTTGTGCTCATGATCAAGGGCTTGAAGCTTATAATCGAGCCCGACCCTAACCTGGCTATTCAGGCCCTCGGCCCGGTGAGCATGAGCATCATTCTGGGAACAGCCGGTCTTCTCTTGACCTTCCTGCTCCTGGACAACAAGAAACTCCCTGCCGCGCTGGTGCTTGTTGTCTCAGGGATTATTCTCGGGATTTTTATCGGCCAACCAATAGATGCAGCAGCTTTCAATTGGGGTATACACTTGCCAAAACCGATTCCTTACGGCTGGCCCTCTGTGGACGATCTTCTCTGGGTGCTTCCGGTTTTGGTCTTGCCCCAAATTCCCATGACCATTGGTAACGCCATCATCTCAAACACCGACATAACCCAGGAATATTTTGGTGAGCGGGCAAAGCGAGCTACCTATAGGAGCATAGCCAACAGTCAGGGATTGGCGGACATTGCTTCTTTTTTCTTTGGGGGAATCCCCATGTGTCATGGGGCCGGGGGATTGGCGGCCCACTACCGTTTCGGTGCTCGGACCGCTGGTTCCAATATGATAATTGGCGGGATATTCGTTTTGCTTGCCCTGATTTTTGGTGAGAATATTGTCGCCGTTCTAAAACTGCTTCCCTTCTCCCTACTGGGGGTCCTGCTGGTCTTTGCCGGGCTGCAGCTCGCCCTCATGATCCAGGACCTCAGGGAACGCAAAGACCTGTTCGTGGCCCTTTTGATGCTGGGCATCGCCCTGGCCACCAATCTGGGCGTCGCCTTTATTATCGGCATAATCGCGGCCTACGCTTTCAAGAGTGACAAGCTCAGAGTATAAACAACTACAGACCATTCACCTCCTGTTTGCAGATTTCCCATTATCTACATTTTTACCCATTTCTGGTTTGACCGCTTTTGGGTAAATTTACCCATTCTTGGTCAAACCACTTTTGGGTAATTTTTTACGAGTGAGGCAAACTATTATCTATCCCACAACCCAAACCGCCATTTCTTTAGCCAGCTGGAGGACTTTACTGCTCACTCGCCCCATGAAAAATTCCTCCACCCTTGAAAGGCCCCTGCGACCCACAACGATGGTGCCATAGCCCTCATTTTTGGCCTCTTCAACAATAGCTTTCGCCCTGCTGGCGGCACCGGCAACAATTTTGGTATTTATCTGCTCCCGTTTCAGACCAGCTTGCTCCAGCCTATCTTGGGCCTGATTACAAACGGTTTTTATGGCTTCTTCCGCCCGCTGGAATTCGGCCTTCATTTCGTCACCACCCAAGACTTCCGGACTCGTTACAAAAGCTCCTTCGAAAGCCAGGGAGAGGAACTCGAAACCTCTCAAGGCATGAAAGAGAGTGACCGTGCAATCGCTCCCCGCCAGCATGGTCCCCACATAGTCCACAGCCCTCATAGCTTCATCCGATCCGTCCATGGCCACAAGATACTTGCCAGGCTGCGGTGATCCTCCAACTACCCAAACAGGGCCCTGAATCAACTGTCCCACCAGTTTGTTGGCAATGCTCCACCAAGCCAATTCTTTGATCCTACTCATACCCCAACGTCCCACCACTACTGCATCGTAGTCTCCTTGCGCTTCCCTGGCGATGTCTCTGGCTATGCCAACTTCTCTATCCTGAATCTTGACTTCCACCGCTTTCCGGGGGACACCCTGATCCACTAAGAGCTGTCGAGACCTTTCCATAAAATCTTTCATGGCCTTTTCCTGCTGCACCGCCCAGACCGCTACCGGCGCCAGTCTGTGCCTGAAGGAAGGGTCTTTCTCTATATCCCAGAAACTCTCCGGGATCTTGCTCTGTACGTGAAAAAGGACCACTTTCATTTTCCCCGGTGACAGCACCTGGCTTGCATAGCGAACCGCCTCAAAAGACTGCTCTGAGCCGTCCAAAGCTATCAACAGCCTTCTTTTCTCACTCATGGACTACTCCTTTGACAATATCAGAGACCCTTTGGCTTCGGTTCTATGCTGCCTGGCCATATGGATTTATGGTCAAAACCGGCACTGGTGATTTCTGCACCACCCTCTCGGCAACGCTTCCGAAGACTATCTTCTCCAGACCTTTCCTCCCATGGGTTCCCATTATTATCAGGTCAATACCCTCGGAGCGCGCGTAGTTCAGAATCTCCTCAGCGGCGTCGCCCAAGACAACTTTTGCCTTGGGGGAGACACCTTGGAAGTGCTCATCTACGAACTCCCCCAGTTTCTTCTCCGCACCTTTCACTATTTCAGCTTCAAAGTTCCTCACAGAGGGGTGCGGCACGTAGATACTAGTAAAGTGCTGCAGGATTCGGGCTACAAAAACTATATGAACCTCGGCGCTAAACTTCGAAGCAACCTCCTTAACGTAGGGCGCAATTTTTGGCGAAACCTCGGACAGATCAGCTGGAAATAGGATTTTCTTAGCGAATTTCATAGTGTACTCCTTCTCTAAAGTAATGTTCCTTCTTCTTTTAAAGACTTTTTATCCAGAGATTCCAATCTCTTTGAAATGGAAAGATAAAATGTTGCTCCCTCATGGGGCGCGGATTCGACCCACACATCACCCAGGTGCTTTTTCGCCGCCTCCTTGGCAATGGCCAGCCCCATACCCGAACCTTCGGTGTGGCTTGAGGTCTCCAAACGTTGAAAGAAGTGAAACAGCCTTTTGATATCTTCTTCTTTGATCCCCACCCCATTATCAGTGACGGAGAAGATGTGATGGTATTCGCTTTCCTTGTAAGCAAACCGGATCTCGCTGAGTCCCTCTCCCCCGTACTTCAGAGCATTGTCCAGCAGATTTCTAAAAGCCCTGATTAGGCGGAGTTCATCACCCATTATTTCCGGGAAAAAAGATGGTTCCAGCAAGGCCACATTCCGCTCTCGTAAAGGGTCGTCGAATTCTTCTCTAAGTTGAGTGAACATTTCCTCCATATTCACCCTGCTTATGCTTAACGGCAATTCTCTGGCGGCGATGTAGGAGTTAATCTGTTCGGCTAGAGTGGCTATTTGGGATGCCGTCTTCAGAATCGTCTTGCAGTAAAGCCTCCCCGTGTCATCCAGCAAGTCGCCGTACTGCTTATAGAACCTCTCCATCAGACCACATAGACCGATGGCAGGACTTTTCAGGTCGTGAGAGGCGGAGTAAGCGAAAAACTTAATGGTCTCCTTTTTCTCCTGAACTTCTCTTAGCTTTTCTTGCAAGGCTTGATAAATTCTTGCGTTACTACTTGCCACCCCGATTTGGTGTCCCATGGTCATGAGCAGGTCTATTTCTTCCTGGCCTAGCTTGATCACTTTCTTTGATCCCAGATTCATAACTCCCTCCACTCGGTCCCTCACAATGAAGGGTACGCAAATTACTATGTCCAGCCCCTTGAGAGCCAAAAGCTCCGCTCGTTCCTCGCTGACAAGTTCCGAAACATGCTGGGCAATGAAGGATTTGGTTCGGGCTGATTTGCCCGAGAAACTGTCTTCCAGGCGAACTCTCTCCAATCCTGAGACGTCGAGCCCGGTGTGAGCAGCTAGAATAAGTATTTGCTCCTTTGGTTCCATCAGGTAGATGCGACCCGAATCCAGGTCGAAGTGCTTCAGAACAATGGAAAGAGCACCTCTCAAAAGGGGCTCAAATTCCATGGCAGCCGAGAGAAAATTGCTTAGTTCCAGCAGGGCGGAAAGGGCTTCATTTCTTTTCCTCAAAGAGGACCTGACATATTTGACGCTTACGTATTTGTCAGAGAAAAGCATAGTTTGATCTACCCCGTTCATTTATCCCTTGACTGAAATGTTCTTCCTGGCTGACTCAAGGCACAAGCCAGACGGCAAACTTTTCAGCCCGCTGGAGAACCTTGTTACTGACCCGGCCCATGAGGAACTGGCGCACCTTGGATAATCCCCTGCGGCCCATTACAATGGTGCCGTAGTTGCCTTCTCTTGCCTCCTGGAGAATATCCATAGCCCGGCTGTCACTGTCCAGATTAGCCCTGGTCGAAATCCTGGCCCCATCCACCCCGGCCCTCTCAAGATTTGTCTTGTAGAAACGAAACATTCGGGGAATATCCTTTTTGACCTCTTCCCAAAATCCTTCTACCTCATGGTCTTGCAGGGTGTAGTCATCTAGAAAACTAAATCGCCGCACCACGTGGAATAGGGTAAACTCCGCTTTAGTTTCGGCAGCAATTGATCCCACGTAGTCCACCGCTCTGCGAGAATTTTCGGAACCGTCCACAGCCAGCAAAATCCTTTTGGCTTCGATGTCCCCGCCTACCACCCACACGGGAGTATCCTTTATTCCCTCCACGATCTTTTGAGATACGCTGCCAAGATATAGTTCCTGAAATTCACCCAAGCCTCGGCGCCCCACAACCACCGCATCATAACCATGTGCTGATTGTCTTAGAATATCTCTGGCAATGCCCACTTCCCTTTCTTGCAGCATGACTCCCACGTCTCTTTCTGCAACCCCTGCTTTGACCAGATTCCTCTTGGCTTTAGCCAGAAAGGTTTGGGCCGCCTCCTTTCTTTTTTCTTTCCAGGCAGGATAGGTTCCCATGGTCTCATCCTTAAAATAGTCGGCTCTCTCCAGGTCCCAGAAAGTCTCAGGTGCTGTGGGCAGAACGTGCATCAGGGTGATTCTGAGGTTCGCCGGCTGACAGGTCCTTGCCACATAACTTGTCGCATTGAGCGAATTTTTTGGCCCATCCACCGCTATGAGAATTTGTCTTTTGTCGGACATGGGCTTTTCGCTACCCTGATATTCTAGCTATGCCAGTCCTCTCCCCGGTTTTACCGGTCAGCTCTTTGCACTGCTCACCTGCAGCCTAAATAGATTCAGGCACGGCCACCGGTGATCAAAACGTCCATTCCTTTTATCCCGGGAGGGCGGTAATAACCGCCGGGGTGTGGACCATTGCATAAAGATTCCTTTTGGCGGTTTTGTAGCGCTCAAAATAGATCTGCGCAATTTTTAGCATCATCCTGTATCCCAGGTTTGGATCTTTCTCGCACAGTTTGAACAGTTTATTGGCATCTATCGCCAATACCTCGGTATTCTCCATACACACAGCTGTAAGGGTGTACTCCTGCGGTTGCATAAACGAGGCAGCACCGAATAAGGTCCCTGGCTCACGCGTTTCAAAGGCAATCCCCACCTTGTCTCCCGGTTCAATCCTTCTCAAGCTCACAAGCCCTTTACTGACCACAAACAGTTCTCTGGCACGCTTGCCGCGCTCGTAAATGTGAGCATTCCGCTTATACGTTTTCTTTTGGGTGATTTTGGCAATCTCCTCCAACTGGCTCTGTGAAAAAGGTTTGAACATATCGAATTTGGCCAACTCTTTTACCTCTGCCATAGCCCTCCCTCCTTTCATTCGTGAGAGTTTTTCTAAACTATCACTCCACCAACCCCGGTGGCCGTGCCTGTAAAGCAAAAGGGTTAACTTTAATCTTGCATACCTATGTAGGTATGCAACATTAGGGTACATCCTGGTTGAGAAGGGAATTCATAACCGGCTCATACTTGCGCCTAAATTCCGGGTAGACCTCAGCCAGTAGCCTATAATAAGGCGCGATATATCGAATTCTCTGTCGCACAACCTTCAGCTCGAGGTTGGGACACTTATCACAACTCCAAGCCTGCGAGTTGCTCTTTGCCGCACTCATAAGGCAGTCGCCATAAAGGGGACAGTCAACGTATTTAATCCCTTTCTTGTCCTTGGGCTCAGGTGCATATAGTTGCATTGCAATCCTCCTTATGGATGTCCAATGAGAGGTAGCTAGCTCAACTGCTCTTGCATTTCCTCTGCACCGTGCTATTGAAATAAATGTGCCAGAGGATTTACCCGCATAACTTATTGAATTTACTTATTAGTTAAAAAACAATGCAATTCTGACTTAGCGAGGAATTTTACATCCTGTAAAGAATGCTGGCAGGCTGGATGCTAGATACTAGATGCTGGATTCTCAAGACTGGAATGATGGAGTAGCGGAATAGTGCGGCAATAACGGGAGGGGGTAAACCCCTCCCCTGCTTTTTGAACCGTAAAATTATTTGTGCAGTGATCCCCCCTATGAAGCTTAGTCGCCCCCTTGATATTTGAACGACAAACTCACCCGAGCACGATAGGCGGCAACTTTTCCGTTTTCCACTCTCATGTCCAGCTTGGTGATTTCTGCTATTCTCAGGTCCCTGAGAGTCTTGGCAGCCGTTTCCACGGCACTCTTTGCAGCCTCCTCCCAGGATGTGGGGCTGGTTCCTACGATTTCAACTATTTTGTATGTACTTGTCGTCATCTTCTTCCTCCTTCCCGCCCTGCTAAGGCCGTCTGGGTTTCACCGAGAGAAGGCGGGGCAAAACTTAGCAGCCAAGCAGGAATAAATTAATATTTTTGGTTATTCATGTTGATAGGGGGCGCCCAAATCCTTGAAAGAAAAATTATGAAAGACCCTGTGACCATTGTAGTCTAGCACTCTTAGGTCATCGGTTTCCTTAACGTCTTTCATGACCACATCAAAGTGCTGGCCATACTTTTTCTTAGCCAAGTCAACTGAGACCTCGTGTGCAATGAACTTGTTTAGTCCTTTGGCCTCCAACTTTTCCACAAATCCGGAAGCTGCGAATGACTCATAGGTGGTCAAGACCAAAATGGGCCCACTGCCAGTAAAAACTAATGCCGCCTTCATAGCATCCTCCTTGATAAAAGAGTCTCGCCTAAGGTTTTCTCTCTTACGGTACAATCCAAACGGCAAAGCCTTCGGCTCGGCTCAATACCTTGCTGGTTACCCTTCCCATTAGAAATTCGCGGACCTTGGACAGTCCCCTGCGTCCCATGACAATAGTGCCGTAACCTCCTTCCTTGGCTTCCTTGAGAATGTCACCTGCCCGGCTGGTGCTGTGCAGGACGGACTTGCTGGAAATTCTGTCTGCCACCACACCGGATCTCGTCAGTATATCTTCGTAAGAACGAAACATCCGCGGGATGTCTCTATCCATCTCTTCCAACAGCTGCCTCTCCGTGTTTTCGTCCCGAAGAATAAGATCATCCACAAATCCAAGGCTAACACTTCGCACCACATGAAAAAGTGTGAGATCCCCGTTGGTACCGGCAGCAAACTTGCCGACGTAATCTACCGCTTTCCGAGAATTTTTAGAGGAATCCACTGCAATGAGCATCTTTTTCGAAAGAATATTCCCCCCGACTACCCATACGGGAATATCCTTAACTCCCTGGACAATCTTGGTCGAAACGGAGCCGAGAAAAATGTCTTCCAGCTTGCTTTGACCCCTCCTCCCAACAACCACAGCGTCATAGCCCTGAGTGCATTCTTTAAGAATGTCACGAGCAATACCCACCTTTCGCTCCCGCAAAATCAATCCCACCTTGTTTTCTTTAAATTCGGCCTTAAGCAAAATATTCTTGCCATCGTCCAAAAACGCTTGAGCCTTTTTCTTCGTATCCCTTTTCCACTGGGCATATTTCCCTTTCATCCTCTCTTTGAAAAAATCATCTTTCTCTAGATCCCAAAATATCTCCGGCGCCGTTGGCATAACAAACATCAAGTTTACCCGCAGGTCTGTCGGAGCACATTGCTTGGCAACATATTTCACTGCGTTGAGTGAATGGTTCGATAGGTCAACGGCAACCAGAATCTTTTTTGCTTTACCCATAATTGATCCTCTCCTTTCCTCTTAATCACCATAGGGAAGCATGCGACGCTTGAGCATGATCCTCTTTCCTTCCTCTGATAAAGCAAATTCGATGAAGGTCTTGGCAGTTCCGGCTGGTATTCCTGAAGTAACAAAAGAAAAAACTTGATAGTAGGGGTAAGCCGAATTGCCAGGAGCCAGGCCGTTTATTGCAACGATCCTGATCCCTTCCTGACGGTATGCTGCAGCCCCTTGGGCGATAAAGGAGATAGAACCGGGTATTCTGCTGGTGACCTCGATGACCATGGTAGACTTCGAGGTCATGACATCATGGCCAATGTCTCGGCCAAGCATCACCTGGCGATAAAAGTTTTTGTAAGCTGCGGTGTCCTTGCCAGGAACAATACGAATGATTTCTTTATCCAAGCCGCCAACCTCTTGCCAATTTGAGATGACTCCACTAAAAATGTCCCGCAGCTGTTCATCGGTAAGATTTTTTACGGTGTCCTGTGAATTGGCAATTACCGCAAGTGGATCTTTGCAGAAAGGTGTTTCCACAAAACCAATTTCTTTGTGGACGCGGCTAAGTCTCTCCGCGGTGCTGGCGATGTCGCTAAGGCCATTCATGAGCCGCAAGAAAGACATATACGAGGAATCAACTGTCAGCTGAACGGCAATTCCGGTCTTCTCGGTGTAGGCATCCAGTCTCTCATTTTCGAAGGCCTGGTAAATCTGGGCTGAACAGCTATACTTGAACACTTCTTTGGCACAGAGCCTGCCCCCACTCAGGAAAACAAGGGTTGCTGCAAGCAAGGTTGCTAAAGTAACCAGATAATAAAAGCGCTCTTTCATCTTCATGCCTCGCTGTTATTTCGGTAATTATCCATCATCTCGGCTGCATCTATTGCTAGCAAAACCACCAAATGGATTGGCAGATAGCCAACAACTGTGGTTGCTCGACGAAGGTCATCCAGCTCTTTGAACTCCTCGTACTTGCGCCAGTTGACTCCAAGTTCGCAGGAGGCAAAATAGTCGCGAGCGTCTATTTGTGATCCTTGAATTTCTGTCCTCATGATCTGTACTTTCTCTTTGCTGACCCCGCCCCTACGATAATCTGGGGCACTACCTTCGAAACCTCTACCACCGTACGTCAGATGGCCTCAAAGATTCCTTGCCCTAGAGAAAAATGAAATATCCGTGCCATAGTGTCATGAAGCTAACATTTGGAAATATTTATTATTTTTTGGACAAGAAGCTTTTTGGCCAGGGTAGTTACTTTACACCCTGTAAAAAATGCTGGCAGGCGGGATGCTGGAATGATCAAGGATTGGGATCATGAAACTTCCGGGTTAAGTAGTTTTTTGGTAAAATCGTCCCTGCTGACCATTTGCAGCAGAAGCTCGTTCTCACATACCAGGCAATCTTCTAAATCTCTCATACAACAACGCAGAAGCTTTTTTATCCCTGAAAGGGAGTGAATGGGCTTCCCAGTGAACTCCTGGGCTATCTTTCGAGCCTCCTCCTTGAGTTGCCCCACCGGAACGACCTTATTCACAATCCCAAGCTTAAACGCCTCATCCGCGGTGATATCCTTATGGGAGAGCAATATCTCCAATGCCTTGCTGAAGCCCAATAATCTGTAGAGAAAAAAGGCTCCACCTCCTTTTGGAATCAGTCCGAGATCGAGATAGGGATTCTGGAACACACAGTTATCGCCTATTATTCTGTAATCACAGGCAAGACTGATGTTCATATAGAGGGAAATTACTTTACCACTGTCGGCGTGAACAATTGGTTTGCCAAATCCGACAATTTTTAAGACCAGTTGGTTGACTGCATTGTATAGTCGAGCAAGGTCTCTTGCATCAAAGTCAACTTTTAATATTTGACGGTAAAATCTAATATAATCCTCACGGCCGACCTTACTCGGAGAACCTGTAAGAAGAAGAACTTTTATCTCATCGCTCTTTGCAATCAGATCAAGATAGTCGAATAGGAGTTTTTTTGCCTCTAAATGAGTGGCGTTCTGGATAAAGTTTTCTTTGAAGCTGACCCAGGCCATGTCTTCCTCTCTTGCCCCAGAGAAGAAATCATAATCCACCTCAAAATTTGACCCTTTCCTCATAGCGAAATTACTCCCAAAATTTCGTTTGCTCCCTTTTCCCATCTCCTGATATTGCCAACTTCAAGATCAAAAATACTTCTCCTCAACTTTGATCTTGGCCTCCTTCAATCGCCTGTAATCCCTTTTCAGTCGCTCATTAGCAATGTTTTTGTGCATTTTGGCTGCCTTTAAAGACTCATCGGCGGAGCCAAACATGTAAACCTTCGGCACCTTTTGCACTTCTTCTTTGACGCTGCAGGTGTAATCACCAATCAACAGGTAGGATTCCGTTTCGCTCTTTGCCTCCTCTGTATGGGCCGGATGGACTGTCACAGGAATGTTCAGTTTCCGTAACTTTACTGACACCCGAACATCTTCGCCTTCTTTTGCGAGCCGAATGAAATCTTCCAGCATCACAAGCTCGTCTTGCTCGAAAATCTGTACCATCCTCGATCCTCCCTCATTTGCCAGAAAATGTTTTGCCCTCAGTGATCTCCTTGAGCCACTCTTCAAGTTCACACGAAACTGAAAAAAGATTCGCGGCGGCTGAGGAGATGCTATTTATGATGCAAAGTTTCCCATGGAGAGTCATCCCCTTCTTCCACTCTATGAGGCTCTCCATCATGCACTTGGCATCGTTAATCAGCCCCATTGCTTCCAAATTGAGGTCCTCCAGATTCACATCCTCTTGGGTATGGAGCCGGCAACAGTTCACTTTGAACCACGCCTCCGCCAACTTCTCTGAAATTACCATTCCCCGCACGGCGCCGCTTTCAATCTCCTTGCACACCGATTCCAGTGCCTCCATTGCTTCGTAAAGGTAACCAATGGCCTCAATAAGTTGTTCCTGAGTCAGCACTAACATTCTTTTCCGACTCTTCCAATCTTCGGGCTTGGAGCAGAGGAATCTTCTGTGCTACCGGCTTTCCCCTGGAGGAGTGAACCCTCACATCCAATTCCACAGGGCTGGTCTTCCTTTCATCCTGAAGGCCGCTGGAGTACTGCAGTGGGATCTTCGACTGGCTCATGGAAGATCCCGCCATGCGGGGAAGGCCCAGGTTTGCCAGCTTAAAGTGAAATATCCGTGCCACAGTGCTATGGCATTAACATCTGGAAATTTATATAATTTTTCGCGTAAAAAGATTCTTGGTCAGGGCAGTCACTTTACACTCTGTAAAAAATGCTGGCAGGCGAAGAGAATCTAGAGGTCAGAGGTCAGAGGACAGACGACAGAGGACACAATACAGCGGGTAGATGATTTCGGATTTGGGCCGGTGGATGCTTGATAGTGGATACTGAGATTATGCAATTTTAAAGTGATGAAGTATTGGTTGCTTCGACAGTTAGGCTATGAAGAGGCAGTTAGTTCTACGTCCTCCTCTAGCTTGCTCAGCCAATCTTCCAGTTGACTCAGGACTGAAAAAATGTTTCTGGCGGCAGAAGCGATGTTTTCCCTGATGAAAAAACTCGCGTGGCGGGTCATTCCCTTATTCCAACTCAAGAGACTGTCCATCATGCACTTGGCATCGTTTATTAGCCCCATTGCTTCCAGAGTTAGCTCTTCAAGGTTTACGTCCTCTTGGGTATGGAGCCTACAACAGTTCACCTTGTACCACGCTTCCGCCAAGTTATCTGAAGTTACCATTCCCCTTATGGCGCCGCTTTCTATCTCTTTGCGCACCGTTTCCAGTATCTTCAAAGCCTCGTAGAGGTTCTCAATAGCTTCTAAGAATTGTACTCTGCTAAGCTCCAGCATCGTCTCCTACTTTTTTGATCTTTCGCATTCCGTTCATTACTGGCATGTTTTCGCAATCATTACCACCGTGGACCAGATGATCTCTCCACAAAACATGAAATATTCGTGCCATTTGCAAGAAATTTCTAAATATCCGGCTTGGGCAGTGGGTAGATGACTTTATAATTTGTAAAGCATGATGTAGGGCGGAAAAAATTGGTTGATTAATGCCTCAAACTTAAGGGTGAAGATAAGGGGCCCTATTCCTCTGGCTCCCACCTATCGTAAAAATACCTGGGTATGCGCTCTTTATTGAATTCTGGCTTCTTAGCCCTGGGGCATTCGTGTAGCCGCCAGAGTTCAGCCAAT
>CP070689.1:2852315-2856836 GCA_020353155.1 Deltaproteobacteria bacterium
AGAAGCGAGTAAACGGTAAACGGTGAAGGGTAAACCGTTTCATAATAGATCCGTTTACCGTTCACCGTTTACTCTTCATCACACGCTATGCGCTGTGCTCTTTGCGCTTTGCTTCTATCCTCCCTCCCTTGACCGCAAATGGGGAAATGGTTACTCTCCATTATATTTCACCCTCACAGGAGGTAACAACGATGGCTGATCGTAGAGATATAGATGACAGTTATATGCAGTCTGGTTGGAAAGGACCGGGCATCGAAATATGGCCCGAAGAGGATGATTATATAATGTGGCGCTCCATGAAAGAGGACGCCAGAAGACACCTCGAGTGTAACACCCCCTCAATGGAAGCAAGCCCTTTTTGCGGCAAAGGATACCACAACGGCTGAGCGAGCAAACAACACTAGTCGATTCTATAACCTCGCTCTTCAGAGCGGGGTTATTTAGTGTCTTGAGGCAGAGCGAGCAAAATTGCCACTGACTCCTTATCACTCTTCATTTTAAGACTGTGTTTCCAACTCTCTCAGTCGCTTCTCTGTTGCTGACAGTTCCTCTTTCGACCAACTAGGTTCTTCTTTAAGCGAGGCTGTCTCGTTTTCCCTTGCAGGGGAACAAACTGGACAGTTACCCCTCCGTCTGCGAAATTTACCTCTGCCTCGACCAGATCTTCCTCCACGGCCACGGCCCCGATCGTTAAAGGATCGGTGCACATTCAAACTACTGCATTCCGGACAATTATCTGGCCGCCCCATTCCGTACGGAACAGACCATTCATGCCTGCAGTCACCACAGTGGAACTGTTTTTCTATCATTGTCACCACTCCTCCTTCTATTCTCAGTGCCTTGGCGTTAACCAACGCTTCAGCAATTTTCTGGTGCGCCGACTTGATGATATTCCCAAAAGTCTGGCGTGACACGTTCATCCTCTTTGCTGCAGCCTCCTGATATATGCCCTCGAAATCAGCAAGCCTGACCGCTTCAAGTTCGTCCATGGTCAAGACTACCTCACTTAAGTCGGCCAAAGGAATTCCTCGTGGCTTAAAATAGTTAGAATTAGGCTTGCATCCAATCCGACGAATTTTTAGTGGCCGCGGCATAATTTCTTCCTTATTATTGGCATATGCCAATAATAAAGCGCAGGCTTAAATTTGTCAAGCCATTGATCCATTTTTCACGGTAGTTTCTTATTGACTGCCAGATTGAAGGCGTTTGGAGTCAGGATGGCTTATATGGTTGCTCCGACTTCGGGAGTGAGAGTGGAGTAGGGTTGATGCTGAACTCCTCTCTCGGCGCCTCTAAACACATAGGTATTGTTGCGTAAAGCTACACTTTCCGATATAGTAAAATAGGTTAAACATTTTGGGGAGCCTATTTCCATGACCAAAGTACGCAGAAGCAAAAGTAAGGCCCGACAATCCACCAAAACTACTGCGAAAAAACACTCTCTCCCATCCAAATCCAGGAAGGCAAAAAATAAATCTAGGGAGGGTCCAAATATTGCCATCATCGGCGGCGGCACCAGGTGCCAGCACCTTCTGGAAATGCTTGCGCATGACCGTTTTAAGCACCTTAAGGCCAAAATCGTTGCGGTGGCTGACATCGATCCGGAGGCTCCCGGTTTTCTTCTCGCCGAAGAGCAGGGTATCTACACCACTACCGACTACCGGAATCTCCCCGACCTAAAGAACCTCGACTTGATTATCGAGCTCACAGGCAAAGAGGAACTGCTCATAGACCTAATCAGGAACAAACCACCTCAGGCCCAGGTGCTGGATTACACCATTTCGCGGCTTATCAGTGACATGGTTAGCTTCAAGGGGGAGTACAAGGCCCGGGAACGTGACCTGGATTTTTCCCAAAGCATGATCAGTACTCTATTCTCCGGAATCAGAGAACCCTTATTTCTTTTGCGCCAAGATTTTCGTATTCTCGATGCCAATGAGCCTATGCTCAACTTACTTGGCTTACCCAAAGAGGAAGTCGTTGGTAGAACCTGTCATGAGGTGAGCCACCGTTCACTGGAGCCATGTAATTCCAGAGCCTGCCACTGTCCCATGAAGGAAACCCTCAAAACCGGTCTTTCCGCCCACGCCATTCACGAGCATTTTGACCGGGAAAACAAGCCCCGTTATCTCGAGGTAATAACTTACCCCTTAAAGAATACTTATGGCCAAGTCAACATGGTTTTTGAGTTCTACCGTGACATTACGGACGATCTCGAGTCGCGGCTAGAGCGTAAAGCAAGGCAGGTCAAAAAAGATTTGGCCAGATTGGTACATGAAGACAAAATGATCGCCCTGGGCAAATTGGTTGCCAGTAGCGTACACGAGATCAATAATCCCATCGCTGGCATACATACCCTGGCCAAACTTATGCTACGCACCTTGGACGAGGATCAACTAGAAGCAGAGGAGCTCGAAGAGTTTCGCCGCTATCTGAAACTTATTGCCGATGAATCCTCCCGCTGTGGCCAGATTGTCTCCAATCTACTTTCCTTTTCTCGCCAGAAAGAGATCGAACGTCGTCCTGTTGACATTAATCATATCATCCGCTCAGTAATTCTTCTCTGTCAACACCGGATGCAACTCCAAAACATTGTTATCCAAGAGGACTTCGACCCTAAACTGCCCAAGATAACGGGGGATTACAATCAAATCCAACAATGTATTATGAACGTGATCTTTAACGCCATGGAGGCCATGCCCGATGGGGGCAAATTGACCCTGAACACCTCTTTCAAACGTAAGAACCGTATGGTTCACATCGACATTACTGACACTGGCTGCGGTATTCCTGAGGAGAACCTCTCCATAATTTTCGAGCCTTTTTTTTCAACTAAAGAGGAGAGCCAAGGGGTTGGCCTCGGGCTTTCTGTGGTCTATGGCATCATTCGTGAACACCACGGCAATATTTACGTGCATAGCGAGCTGGGTAAGGGCTCGACCTTCACTATCCGGTTTCCCCAGGGTCAGAAGGACTTTTAGGCAATACCTTCATTGGGGAGTATGCTGGGATGAGATTCCAGGTGTCAGTGTACAGGTTTCAGGTTTTTTGATTCATTCCCTGATCCGCCTCCGGCGGAAAACCCGACACCTGAAACCTTAATACAAGAAGGAGCGCTATGGCGGACAAAGTTCGGATCCTGGTGGTAGATGACGAACTGGTCATTCGCGAGTCACTCCATGGCTGGCTCAAAAAAAGCGGTCACCAGGTAGACACTGCAGAAGGTGGCAGCGCAGCCCTGGCCATGCTGGAGAAAACCCCTTACGACCTCCTCTTTCTGGACATTATGATGCCGGTGATGAGCGGAATCGAGGTTCTCGAAGTGGTCAAGGAGGACTATCCTCAGACTCTAGTGGTGATGATCACTGCTTATGGTTCTGTGGAAACAGCAGTTCAGGCCATGAAAAGGGGAGCTGTCGACTATCTCATGAAGCCCTTCGATCCCGATCAACTTTCCTTGCTCACAGAAAAGCTCATGCAGCAAAAGAGGATCATGGATGAAAATATCTTTCTCCGTGAGCAGATGGCTGAAGCGATTCGCTTCGAGAACCTAGTGGGACGCTCTGACGCCATGCAGGAGTTATTTACTATGATCCAGGATGTGGCTGAGAGTGATTCCCCAGTCTTGATAACTGGCGAGACCGGTACAGGCAAAGAACTGGTGGCAAAGGCCATTCACGCAAAAAGCGCCAGGTGTAATGGTCCTTTCATTGCCATCAATTGCGGCGCATTCCCGGAGCACTTATTGGAAAGCGAGCTCTTTGGTCATGAGCGTGGCGCTTTTACCGGGGCTCATCGGGCAAAGAAAGGACGACTGGATTTGGCCCACCACGGTACCCTCTTTCTGGATGAGGTGGGCACAGTGCCTCTCAAGATGCAGGTGGATCTTCTCCGCGTCCTGGAAACCAAGGAGTTTCATCGCTTAGGTGGGACCACGGAAATCGAGGTGGACTTTCGGACCATTACCGCCACCAATCGAGATCTGCAACAGGCCATCGAAAAAGGTGAATTCCGCCAGGATTTTTTCTATCGTCTCAATGTGATCTCTCTGCATATCCCACCACTACGGGAGCGGAGGGATGATATACCTTTGTTGGCCGAACATTTCCTAGCTCGCTATTGTCGCGAGACCAACAAGGATATCGATACCATTAATAAAGAGGCCATGGCCCTTCTCAGGCAGTATGATTGGCCAGGCAATGTTCGCGAATTGGAAAATGCCATTGAGCGGGCGGTGGTCATCGGCAAAAAGAGACGACTTGGCCCGGAGGAGTTTGCCTTCCTGGCACCCCATCTATCGGCAGCAGCCGAAACCCACTCCCTTGAAAAGACTCAAATCGCTCATCTTGTCAAAGTGCTCAAGGAATTTGACTGGAATATCACCAAAGCTGCGCAGGCCTTGGAAATTAATCGGGTCACCCTCCACAAAAAAATAAAGAAATATGACTTACGCCCGGACCGGGCCAGCAGCTAAGCTGAGATGTCTCCTGTGAACACCCGGGTCCGAACACCAACAGAGAA
>CP070689.1:2856936-2874159 GCA_020353155.1 Deltaproteobacteria bacterium
CGCTCATGGATGGCGCGGCAAATCCCCATGACATTCTCAACATTTTGGGTGAAAAGGAGTTGGCCAAGTATCTGGTGGACGAGGTCCAACAGGTATACCGGCTCCAGGGGGTCAAGATTAACGACAAGCACATCGAGGTAATTGTTCGCCAAATGCTCAAGCGGGTTAGAATCACCGACCCAGGGGACTCAGATTTTCTTATGGGTGAGCATGTAGAAAAGTACCGTTTCGAGGAAGCCAACCAGAAATTGCTGGAGGAAGGCAATAAGCCCGCAGTAGGCGAGCCCCTCCTGCTTGGAATCACTAAGGCATCCTTGAGCACGGAGAGCTTTATCTCCGCTGCCTCCTTTCAAGAGACTACCAAGGTGCTCACTGATGCGGCAGTGGCCGGCAGGGTGGACTTTTTGAGAGGTCTCAAGGAGAACGTGATCATGGGTAGGTTGATTCCTGCCGGCTCAGGACTAAGGAAATACAGGGAAATGGTGTCGGGTGAACAGGAAGAAGCGGCAGGATCTTAAAGGGAAAAATGTCTTGACAAATTGCAAATAGATAAGTAAATTTGCAGGATTTCGGTGCGGATGGTTCTCTGCTTTACAAGCATGGAATTTACGAGTAAGTGAGACTTAGCTATTATGCCCACAATCAATCAATTGGTTCGAAAGGGAAGAAGACGGGTTAAGCGGAAAAAGAGCACTCCTGCTCTGCAGGGTTGTCCACAGAAGCGTGGCGTGTGTGTGCGAGTTTACACCACAACACCAAAAAAACCCAATTCAGCGCTCCGCAAGATCGCTAGGGTGCGATTAACTAATGGTATTGAAGTAACTTCCTATATTCCAGGTGTAGGCCACAATCTTCAGGAGCACTCGGTGGTTCTGATACGAGGTGGCCGGGTAAAGGACCTACCAGGAGTTCGTTACCATATCATCCGAGGCACGCTAGACGCCACTGGGGTTCAAGATCGACGCCAAGGTCGTTCTAAGTACGGAGCAAAGAAACCCAAGTAACCAGTAGGTGAGAGGTCACCATAGCATGGGCCACGGGCATGTAGCCGTGGCCCATCTCATGTGGCAGCCCAAAAAGAGGGTTGATAGGGGTCAACTGCCCCATTTGAGGAGCATCATCATGCCGAGAAGAAGAGAGGTACCCAAAAGAGAGATTCTGCCGGATCCTAAGTACGGCAGCAAACTGGTTGCTAAGTTTATTAACAACATAATGCGGAAGGGTAAAAAGAGCGTAGCTGAAAGGACGCTCTACCAATCCTTTGACATCATTGCTCAACGGACCAAACAAGACCCTCTTGAAGTGTTTCAAAAGGCGTTGGACAACGTCAAACCTGTTTTGGAAGTGAAGTCCAGGCGGGTCGGAGGATCAACCTATCAAGTGCCGGTAGAGGTACGTACTAGCCGCCGAGTAGCGCTGGCTATTCGTTGGATAATAAACTATGCTCAGCAGCGCTCGGAGAAGAACATGACCCAGAAGCTGGCCGGCGAACTCATGGATGCGGCCAATAACCGTGGTGCTTCAATAAAAAAGAAGGAAGACACGCACCGCATGGCTGAAGCAAACAAGGCGTTTGCGCACTATCGCTGGTAAAACCAGCGATGAGAGATGTGCGATGTGCGATATGTGATGTGAGATAAGATATCTTTTTTGGTCTTTATCCCACATCTCAGATCTCACGTCTCATATCAGCTAAGGATAGAAAAGCAGAATGGCTCGGCAAGTACCCATAGAAAAAGTTCGCAACATCGGGATCATGGCCCACATTGATGCCGGGAAGACGACGACCACCGAGCGAATATTATATTATACTGGGGTCTCTTACAAAATGGGCGAGGTTCATGATGGAACCGCGGTGATGGACTGGATGGAACAGGAGCAGGAGCGGGGGATTACCATCACCAGTGCTGCCACCACCTGTTTTTGGAATGATCACCGCATCAATATTATAGACACCCCGGGACATGTAGATTTTACCATTGAGGTGGAGCGATCACTGCGGGTTCTGGATGGCGCTGTTGCAATCTTTTGTGCTGTTGGAGGAGTTGAACCGCAGTCAGAGACAGTCTGGCGTCAGGCTGATCGCTATGGTGTGCCGCGAATTGCTTTTATCAACAAGATGGATCGTCTGGGAGCAGATTTTGACCGTTGCCTGGCCATGATGCGAACCCGATTGGGGGCAACTCCCGTAGCAGTTCAAATTCCCCTGGGTAAAGAACAGGACTTCAGAGGGATTATAGACTTGATTGAGATGAAGGCGGTGGTTTGGGAGGAAAGCACTCTCGGCGCCGCCTACCAGGTGGTTGAAATTGAGGATGAGCTGAGAGATGAAGCGGAAGAGCGTCGGCGGATACTGGTGGAAGCAATAGCCGACTTTGATGAAAACATCTTGGAAAAATACCTTGATGGTCACGAGATTAGTAAAGAAGAAATCGAAGCAGCACTGCGCAGTGGTACCGTCCAATTAAATTTAGTGCCGGTACTTTGCGGAGCCGCTTTCAAGAATAAAGGTGTGCAATTACTTTTGGACGGCATCGTCAGGTACCTGCCCTCGCCCGCTGATGTCCAGGCAATTTCAGGCATCACAACTCAGGGCGAAGAAGAGATCCGTCCAGCCGATGACAAAGCATCCTTTGCAGCATTGGCCTTCAAGCTGATGAATGATCCCTATGTGGGACATCTTACTTTTCTCCGCATCTACTCCGGCCGCCTTAGCAGCGGAACCCAAGTGCTGAACTCGACCAAGAGTGTGCGGGAGAAGGTAGGCCGGCTAATGAAAATGCACGCCAACAAACGGGAAGAGATCAAGGAAGTCTATGCCGGCGATATTGTGGCAGCTTTGGGCTTGCGCAGTAGCGCCACCGGCGACACTCTTTGTGATCCGGCCCGGCCGATCGTGCTCGAGGCTATGGATATCCCAGCCCCTGTTATCTCTATTGCGATTGAACCCAAGAGCAAAGAGGATCAAGAAAAACTTGGGGCCAGTCTGGCCAAGGTTGCTGCAGAGGATCCCACCTTCGTGGTGAAGGTGGAGCAAGAAACCGGTGAGACCATCATCTCAGGCATGGGGGAACTCCACCTTGAGATAATAGTAGACCGGCTTCTGAGGGAATTTAAGGTTAATGACAATGTGGGCAAACCACAAGTAGCTTATCGCGAGACCATAAGTCAGAAAGTGCGGGCCGAAGGGCGATTTGTCAGACAAAGTGGCGGTCGCGGGCAATATGGTCATGTCTGGTTAGAGTTGGAGCCCAACGATCGGGGAGCTGGATTTGAGTTTATCGACCGCATTGTAGGCGGTGTAGTTCCCAAAGAATACATTAACTCTGTGGAGCGAGGGGTTAAAGAAGCTTTAGAACAGGGGGTTCTCGCTGGCTATCCCATAGTGGATATTCGGGTGAGCCTGGTGGACGGCTCCTATCATGAGGTGGACTCTTCAGACATCGCTTTCGCCATTGCTGGATCTATGGCAATCAAATCGGGTGTCAAGGATGGAGCCCCAATCCTGCTGGAGCCGATAATGACCGTAGAAGTTGTGGTACCAGACGAGTATATCGGCGAGGTGGTTGGAGACTTTAACTCTCGCCGAGGCCGCATTTCACAAATGGAAACTCGTGCCAATGTCCAGGTAATTGAATCTCGAGTTCCTTTGGCAGAAATGTTTGGTTATGCCACGGACTTGCGCTCAGCCACCCAGGGGCGGGCGACTTTTCATATGCAATTTTCTCATTATGATCCGGTACCGTTTTCCATCTCAGAGGAGGTGAAAGCCGCGGCTGCCGGTTAAAGCGTCAAGGAGATAGATGAGGGAGAGCTCTATGGTTGAGACTCCCCTGTGATCGATTAAGCAAGAGGTAATAATAAGTCCAAGGAGGGACCGCCATGGCGAAGAAGAAGTTTGAGAGGACGAAGCCGCATATAAACGTAGGCACAATAGGTCACATAGATCATGGTAAGACGACATTGACGGCGGCGATAACCAAGCATTTGGCCAAGAAGGGCATGGCGGAGTATGTTTCGTTTGACGAGATAGACAAGGCGCCTGAGGAGAGGGAGCGTGGTATCACGATAGCGACGGCGCATGTGGAGTATGAGACGGAGAATCGGCATTATGCCCATGTGGATTGTCCTGGTCATGCGGACTACATCAAGAACATGATTACAGGTGCGGCCCAGATGGATGGAGCTATATTGGTGGTTGGAGCTGATGATGGTCCGATGCCTCAGACTCGGGAGCACATACTTTTAGCCCGTCAGGTAGGTGTGCCGTACATAGTGGTATTTTTGAACAAGGTAGACATGGTTGATGACGAGGAGTTGATTGAGTTGGTTGAGTTGGAGTTACGGGAGTTATTGTCTAAGTATGAGTTTCCCGGTGACGACATACCGATCGTTCAGGGCAGTGCTTTGAAGGCTTTGGAGAGTGACGATCATGAGAGTGCAGAGGCTAAGTGCATATTTGAGTTAATGGAGGCGGTGGACAAGTACATACCTGAGCCTGTGCGAGACATAGACAAGCCGTTTTTGATGCCCATTGAGGATGTATTTAGCATATCTGGTCGAGGCACGGTGGTGACGGGTCGTTTAGAGCGTGGATTGATCAAGGTAGGAGATGAGGTAGAGATAGTAGGAATAAGGCCGACCCACAAGACGGTATGTACTGGTGTGGAGATGTTTCGCAAGACTTTGGATGAGGGTCAGGCAGGAGACAACATAGGAGTGTTGTTGCGTGGAGTGAAGCGAGATGAGGTTGAGCGTGGTCAGGTGGTAGCCAAGACTGGTTCGATTACACCGCACCGGAAGTTTAAGGCTGAGGCTTACATATTGAAGAAGGAGGAGGGTGGTCGTCACACGCCGTTTTTCAATGGATACAGGCCTCAGTTTTATTTTCGCACCACGGATGTTACGGGAGTGGTGACCTTGCCTGAGGGTATAGAGATGGTGATGCCGGGAGACAACGTATCGATGACCATAGAGTTGATCACCCCAATAGCGATGGAGAAGGAGTTACGCTTTGCCATTCGTGAGGGCGGTCGCACGGTGGGCGCTGGCGTCATCAGTGATATTGTGGAGTAGATTTCGGATTTGGGATTGCGGGTTGCGGATTTGGGATAGACAATATTCGCTTTAGAGATCTCACATCGCACATCTCAGATCCTGAATTTTTTGGGAAATAACATGCGCATTATCATAAATTTGGCCTGTTCAGAGTGTAAGAGAAGGAACTACACAACAACAAAGAACAAGAGGACTACTCCAGAAAAGTTGGAGTTCCGCAAATATTGCCGCTACTGTGGACACCATACCTTGCACCGCGAGACCAAATAGGTCAAACCGCTAGTGGCAAAGGCTAGGTGTGAGTTTGCTCGATGCTGCTTAGACTGAACCTGGTTGAGGGTTTTAGCTGAATGCAGCTGGGATGAAATTCTTTTGCGATCGTTGTCCATAATTCGAAATACTATTCCAGCAGGCCAGTAGCTCGAACGGCTAGAGCGCCGGACTCCAAATCCGGATGTTGGGGGTTCGAATCCCTCCTGGCCTGCCATTTATTTTTGCAGCCATGGCAAAGTCAAAGAAAAAGAAAAAAAAGAAATCGGCCGCTCCCGCAAAAGCAACCATTGACAGCCCCAAGGCTGTGGCAGTTGCTGATAGCAAGCCAATAAAAAAGCGGAAGGCAGATCCAAAAGCAAGTGTGTTAGAGAGAACCTCGGGCCTGGTTGATACAATCAACCAGTTCCTCCGTGAGGTTCGGGTTGAGTTGGCCAAAGTTACCTGGCCTACGCGCAAAGATACCCTTGCCTCCACTTCGGTGGTTTTGGTCATTGTTATCCTAATTGCAGCGTTTCTGGGCCTTGTAGATCTTGGTCTGTCCAAGCTTATGCGACTGCTCCTCAGTTAATCAGGTGGTCGCAGGACTCGCATTTTTCAGGGTGAGCAGCAGTTGAGGATAACAGTTATCCTTATAATAAATAAAAGCAATCGGAGATAATTTCTAACAATGCAGTGGTTCATCGTCCACACCTACTCGGGATACGAGCAAAAGGTAAAAAACGCGTTGGAGGAGCGGATCAGGACTCTGGGGAAAGAAGAATTTTTCGAGAAGATCCTTGTGCCTACAGAAAAGGTTGTAGAGCTGGTCAAAGGGGAGAGAAAAACCTCCGCCCGAAAGTTCTATCCGGGCTATATCTTAGTGCGGATGGAACTTAACGACGAAACCTGGCACATAGTAAAGGATACACCCAAGGTGACCGGATTTATCGGCGGCAAAGACAAACCAACCCCTCTGAGCGATGAAGAGGCAGAGAAAATCATTGAACAAATGACTGAGGGGGCGCTCAAACCTAAGCCCAAATATCTATTTGATCGTGGCGACGAAGTCCGGGTCATTGATGGCCCTTTTTCTAACTTCAACGGCGTGGTTGATGAGGTAGTTCCTGAGAAAGGCAAGGTGCGTGTACTGGTTAGTATATTTGGCCGCTCGACCCCCGTGGAACTGGATTTCGTTCAGGTGACCAAAATCTAACGTCGTAAAGGTAATGGGTCATGGGTATTAGGTTATAGGCAGGAGGCATCCCATAACCTATTACCTATAGTTTGCTGGATTCATAGGAGATACTAAGTATGGCTAAAAAGGTTATAGCGAATATAAAATTGCAGGTTCCTGCGGGTCAAGCCAACCCATCACCCCCAATTGGCCCCGCCCTGGGACAACACGGGGTAAATATTATGGAATTCTGTAAGTCTTTCAATGCCCAAACCCAAGGACAAGAGGGAATGATCATACCCGTGGTCATTACGGTTTTTGCTGATCGTTCTTTTACCTATGTGACTAAAACGCCTCCTGCGGCTGTGCTCCTCAAGAAGGCGGCGAAAATTGCCAAAGGATCCAGCGAACCCAACCGCGAGAAGGTTGGTCAGGTTAATCGGAAGCAAGTGGAAGAGATTGCCCGGCTTAAAATGCCAGACCTTAATACTTCGAATCTGGAGGCTGCGGTCAAAATCATCGAGGGAACAGCCAGAAGTATGGGAATTATAATCGAGTAGGTTTGGAGAGGCAGTATGACTAGGAGAGGAAAAAAGTATAGGAAATCCAGAGAAGAGTTTGATCTTGCCAAGCGCTATGACTTTTCCGAGGGTGTTAAGCTTGCTCTGGAGTGCGCCTTTGCCCGCTTCGATGAGAGCGTTGACTTGGCCGTTCGTCTCGGGGTGGATCCACGCCGGGCGGACCAGATGGTCCGCGGCACAGTAGTACTACCCAATGGTACGGGAAAGTCGGTCAGAGTACTGGCCTTTGCCAAAGGGGAAAAAGAGAAGGAAGCGCTTGAGGCGGGTGCAGATCATGCTGGCGGAGATGAGCTCATCACCAAGATACAAGGGGGATGGCTTGATTTTGATAAAACCGTGGCCACTCCGGACATGATGGGAGCTGTGGGTAAAATAGGAAAGATCCTAGGCCCCCGAGGGCTTATGCCCAATGCCAAATTGGGTACGGTGACCTTCGACCTTGGCAAGGTTATTAGAGAAATCAAGTCTGGTAAGATCGATTTTCGCGTGGAGAAGTCTGGCATAGTCCACGCCCCTGTAGGTAGGGTTTCCTTCGGGGCGGACAAGATTCTCGAAAATGTCGCAACATTCATGGATACCATCGTGCGCCTTAAACCAGCAGCTAGCAAAGGTACTTATATACGCACCATTGCCATCTCCACCACCATGGGACCGGGGATAAAGATCGATCCAAGTACTCTGAAGGTATTGCTTACATAAGGAAAGAAAGCAGAAGTAATGGAGTAATCCATTGCGGATTTGGGAATGGGGATCGCGGAATTTTAATTTAGCTTTCGAGTCATAAATTCAATCCGCAATCCGAAATAACAAAACTGACTGCCTCGGCGACGCTTTGATTAGTCAGAGACAGTAGGTGCCTTGCCGGCCTAAAAGCCAGATAGTGGTCATTAGGTAACCCTGGATGGACCAGAGCAAAACTTTAGCAGTTTTGCTTTAGCTTTCAGGTTCGGCATGGGGATAATTGACACTGGGTCAGCCTACCGAGACTCGAACAGGCAATCCGCCCCTGAGAGACAGGCACCTTCCATGACTTTGTCAGAGATGAAATCTAAAGATGCGCTGGCAGAGGAAAGGGGGGAAGAAGAGCTTTGAACCGACAAGAGAAAGCAGTAATGGTGGCCGAACTCCGCGATAAGCTGGAGCGGTCCAGGGCAGCAATCCTCACGGATTACCGTGGCCTGAAGGTTTCGGAAATCACCGAGTTGCGCCATAAGCTGAGAGAAGATGGGGTTGAATATCGGGTGGTGAAAAACAGCTTGATCCGTCTGGCTGCAAAAGATACCGAGGCATCGCCCCTAACGGACTACCTTATCGGGCCCAACGCTGTGGCCTTTAGCTACGATGATGAGATAACTCCGGCCAAATTGTTGCTTGAATATGCTAAGCAAAATCAAAAGCTGGAGCTAAAGGCGGGGGTACTAGCTGGAAGGCTTATGTCGGCAGAAGAGATGAAAGAATTAGTCCAGCTGCCTTCCAAAGAGGAACTCCAGGCTCAGCTGTTGGGAATAATGTCAACGCTGCCATCTAAATTGCTAGGCGTCATGAATGGTGTACCTAGGGATTTTCTTGGGGTACTGGCTGCCGCACCTAGAAATCTTTTGGGTGTGCTCAAGGCCATCGAGCAGAAGTCCACATCAGCATCATGACCTGAACTAACCGCCACTGCGCGAAACGATACAGAGATAGATTAAGGAGTGAAAACATGGCAAAGGCGAAAATTACCAAAGAAGATGTCAAAGAATACATCAAGAACATGCCGGTGTTCGAACTGGCCGAGTTAGTCAAAGAGTTGGAAGAAGAGCTGGGAGTTTCTGCGGCTGCACCGATGGCTGCAATGCCGATGGCTATGCCGGCAGGAGTTGCAGCGCCTGGCGCTGAGGCAGCTGCTGAGGAAGAAAAAACAGAATTTGACGTGGTAATCACCGGAGTAGGTGACAAGAAAATCCAGGTCATTAAAGTAGTGCGATCTATCACCGGTCTGGGCTTGAAAGAAGCCAAGGCCCTGGTGGATTCCTTGCCCGGCAATGTAAAGGAAGGCGTTTCCAAAGATGAAGCCGACGACATTGTCAAGCAGTTGGAAGAGGCAGGGGCGAGTGTTGAGGTAAAGTAGAAGGCTAATAAACAAATAAAGATTTTAACCATTAGTTTCCGTCTCCCGGGGTGCCCAGGGGTCGGAAACATCCTCTCCGTCACATGCTCGGGGTGATTTCTTTGCCCCCGAGCTGGCTGACGGAGCTGGCGCCAAAGGGACGAAAATATGGCAACCTCATTGGCCAATGACTATCGAGTCCGTAAGAATTTCGGCAAGATCATGAAAATAGTTGAGATCCCCAATCTCATAGAGATGCAGAGGCAGTCCTATGAGCGTTTTCTGCAGAAGGAAGTGGAACCCGACGAGAGGATCGATAAGGGCCTTCAAGGGGTCTTCAAAGGGGTTTTTCCCATCCGCGATTTTAGCGGAACGGCCTCTCTCGAGTTTGTCCGCTACACTATTGGGGGTATCAAATACGATGTTGAAGAGTGTTTGCAGCGCGGAATGACTTATGAGGCGCCGATAAAAATTACGGTGCGGCTAGTTGTTTACGATGTCGATAAAGACACTGGGGCAAAACACATTCGGGATATTAAAGAGCAGGAGATTTATTTCGGCACCATACCGTTGATGACAGATCACGGCACCTTCATCATCAATGGCACTGAGAGGGTGGTGGTCAGTCAGTTGCACCGCTCTCCAGGTATCTTTTTCGACCATGATAAGGGCAAGACCCATTCAACCGGTAAGCTGCTCTACTCTGCTAGGATCATCCCCTTGCGCGGCTCCTGGATCGATCTAGAGTTCGATCCGAAAGATATTCTTTACGTCCGCATCGATCGCCGACGCAAATTTCCAGTCACTATATTACTTAGAGCACTGGGCTACAGCCCTGAAGAATTGCTTGGTTACTTTTACCGGTCCGAGCGCGTCTACCTTAAAAAAGAGGGGGTGACAAAACCCCTAGACGAAGACTTTATGCTGGGAGCCCGAGCCCCCCTCGATATAAGTGACCCCAAAAGCGGTAAAGTCCTGGCCAAAAAGGGCAGAAAGCTTGGAGTCAAACTTATTCAGCAACTCAAAGAGTTGGCAATTACCGAAATCCCATTCCCAGATGAAAATCTGGTAGGGCGAGTGGTGGGCCGGGATGTGGTGGATGAGACCACCGGAGAGGTGCTCATCCAGTGTAACGAAACTATTACCGAAGAGCACTTGGTCACCTTGAGGGCCCACTCCGTTGAGTATCTGGATTTGCTCCACATGGAAGGCACCGATGTAAGTCCTTGCTTTCGTAACACCCTTTTGATGGATAAAGTTGAGGATTCGGAAGCGGCGATTCTTGAGATCTATCGCAAGCTACGGCCGAGTAATCCTCCCACTCCTGAGGTGGCAGCCGAGTTCTTCAATAATCTTTTCTTCAGCCCCGAACAATACGACCTGTCAGAAGTTGGTCGCTTGAAGCTCAATCAACAACTGGGAACCGAGGAATTGCCACTCAGTCACCGCACCCTCACTAGAGAGGACATTTTGCGGGCGGTGAAAAAGCTAATAAAAATCAAAGACACCCAGGGAGCGGTGGACGACATTGATAATTTAGGGAACCGGCGAGTGCGGGCAGTTGGTGAACTGTTGGAGAACCAGTATCGCATTGGCTTGGTTCGAATGGAAAGGGCAATCAAAGAGCGAATGAGTCTCCAAGAAATCGAGACTCTCATGCCCCACGATCTTATCAATGCCAAGCCGGTATCAGCGGTGGTCAAGGAGTTTTTCGGTACCAGCCAGTTGAGCCAATTCATGGACCAGACCAATCCACTGAGCGAGATCACTCACAAGAGGAGACTTAGCGCCCTCGGTCCCGGAGGACTCACCAGAGAGCGTGCTGGCTTCGAGGTGCGTGACGTGCATCCTACTCATTATGGGCGAATATGTCCCATTGAGACCCCGGAAGGCCCCAACATTGGGCTAATTGTATCTTTGAGCACCTACGCCCGGGTAAACGAGTTCGGCTTTATCGAGACACCCTATCGGGAAGTAGCAGATGGCAAGGTGTCCAGCAAAGTGGCATACCTTAGTGCCATGGATGAAAAGGAGCATGCCTTTGCCCAGGCCAATGCCCCTCTGGACAAGAAAAACAAATTTGTCCGGGATCTGGTTTCCTGCCGGCTGGAGGGCGAATTTGTCATGGTGCCCCCTAATGATGTTGAATTCATGGACGTTAGTCCCAACCAGTTAGTGAGCGTGGCGGCGTCTCTCATTCCATTTCTGGAAAACGATGATGCCAACAGGGCATTGATGGGCTCCAACATGCAGAGGCAGGCCGTGCCCTTGCTGCGATGCAAGGCTCCGCTCGTGGGAACCGGTATTGAGAGAGTGGTGGCCAAAGATTCAGGCGTTACTATCATTGCGCGACGCGATGGGATCGTGGAAGACGTTGACGCATCCAGGGTTGTTGTCCGAGCCTCCCAGGATGACGGCGAAGAGCAATCACTAGCCTCTGCAGTGGATATCTATAAGATAACTAAATTCCAACGCTCCAACCAGAATACCTGTTTCAATCAAAAGCCCATTGTGCGCCCAGGGCAAAAGGTGAGAAAGGGGCAGATTATTGCGGATGGTCCGGCCACTGAGACGGGTGAACTGGCTTTGGGAAGAAACGTAACCGTGGCTTTCATGAGTTGGGGCGGATACAACTTCGAGGATTCCATTCTGGTTAGCGAGAGGGTGGTTAAAGAGGACATCTTCACTTCCGTCCACATTGAAGAGTTTGAGTTGGTAGCCAGGGACACCAAGTTAGGTAAGGAAGAAATCACCCGCGACATCCCCAATATAGGGGAGGAAGCATTACGCAACCTTGACGAGAGTGGGATCATCCGGGTTGGTGCCACAGTCAATACCGGCGACATACTAGTGGGCAAGGTAACTCCTAAAGGTGAGACCCAACTCACCCCGGAAGAGAAGTTGCTCAGGGCAATTTTCGGCGAGAAGGCAGGTGATGTGAAAGACACCTCTCTCCGGGTGCCCCCGGGTGTGGAGGGGATAGTTATAGATGCTAAGGTCTTTTCCCGCAAGGGTGTCGATAAGGACGAGCGCACCAAGTCTATTGAAGACGAGGAAATAGCTCGGTTGCTAAAAGATCAGCGCGATGAAATCAAGATAATCAAGAAAAGCGCGCTGAGAAAACTCGAACGTTTGCTTGCGAAGAAGAAATCAGCCAAGCCTGTCAAAGAAGGCAAAAAGACTTTAATCAAGAAGGGCGGTGATTTTGCAGGAGAGATCCTGGCCCAACTGCCTCCCGGCCAGTGGATGGAACTAGAGGCTCAAGGGGAGCCAGAGGTGACGGCACAAATTAGAGCCATCTGGGAAAACTACCATGAACAGATCGAACTGGTGCAGATGGTCTTCGAAGACAAAATAGCCAAGCTCAAAAAGGGTGACGAGCTGCCGCCAGGGGTGATCAAAATGGTCAAGAGCTACCTGGCTGTTAAGCGCAAGCTGTCGGTGGGGGACAAGATGGCTGGTCGCCACGGCAACAAGGGAGTGGTTAGCCGGGTGCTGCCGGAGGAGGATATGCCATATTTTGAAGATGGCACCCCGGTGGACATTGTCCTCAATCCTCTTGGGGTACCATCTCGAATGAACGTGGGCCAAGTTTTAGAGACGCACTTAGGCTGGGCGGCTAAAGGTATTGGTGAACAACTGGCCCGTTTAATTGAAGAGTACAAGAGCCAGGAGAGTATCCTGGCGAAGCTCAAGCGGCTCCACTCAAAAGATGAATTTGATGAGTATTTTGCCGGCGCAGACGAGAGCGATCTCAAAAGCCTTATTTCCCACTACCGTGAAGGGTTTCACCTGGCCAGCCCGGTTTTTGATGGTGCCGAAGAAGAAGAAATTCGGAAGTTTCTTGATGAAGGCGGACTTCCCAAAGTGGGGCAGGCCACCCTTTATGATGGCCGTACTGGAGAGCCTTTCGACAGTAAGGTTACCGTTGGGGTCATGTACATGATGAAGTTGCACCATTTGGTGGATGACAAACTGCACGCGCGCTCCATTGGTCCGTACTCACTAGTAACTCAGCAACCACTGGGTGGTAAAGCGCAGTTTGGTGGCCAGCGTTTGGGTGAGATGGAAGTATGGGCTATGGAGGCTTACGGCGCTGCTTATGCCCTGCAGGAATTCTTGACGGTTAAATCCGACGATGTGGCTGGCAGGACTCGCATGTATGAAAAGATCGTCAAGGGTGAGAATACGCTCGAGGCTGGGTTGCCGGAATCTTTCAATGTCTTGGTAAAGGAACTCCAAGCACTAGGCTTGGATGTGCGTTTGCTTGAAGACGTGGATAATTAACGCGATAGCGTCGATATTTAAATTTTGGACACAGACAAACACAGATCTATGACACAGTATCTGTGCCTGTCTGTGAAAATTTGTGTCCTACGATATTTATAAGGAAGCCCAGATTTGATGGGCAAAACCACAAGATGAGGAGCCTGGTCTCCTTAAGGAGGTTGCAGTGAAAGAACTGTACAACCTTTTCGTTCGTCCCAAAGATCCTTTGAGCTTTAATGCTGTGCGTATCTCCTTGGCCTCACCGGAGAAAATCAGGGAATGGTCATATGGAGAGATAAAAAAACCAGAGACTATCAATTATCGGACTTTCAAGCCAGAACGAGACGGACTTTTTTGTGCCAAGATCTTCGGGCCAACAAAAGACTATGAGTGTAATTGTGGTAAGTATAAGCGGATGAAACATCGAGGGGTGGTCTGCGAGAAGTGTGGTGTCGAGGTAATTCAATCCAAGGTGCGGCGAGAGCGCATGGGCCACATTGAACTGGCAGCCCCTGTTGCCCATATATGGTTTCTCAAAAGTTTGCCCAGCAAGGTGGGCAATCTGCTGGACCTAACCCTAAAAGAGCTAGAAAAGGTTCTTTATTTCGACAGTTACATTGTAATTGATACAGGGGATACACCCCTGAACAAGCACGAGTTGTTGAGTGAAGAGCGCTATCGGCAATTACGGGAACAGTTCGGTACTAGCTTCAGGGTCGGAATCGGCGCCGAAGCAGTAAAGGAACTGTTGGCCCATATAAACTTGCAGGAACTTGCCGAGGAACTTAGGCAGGAGATCACTAAAACCAACTCAGTTGCCAAACGGAAGAAGTTGGCAAAAAGACTAAAGGTGGTCAACGCCTTCAGGGATTCAGGAAACCAGCCGGAGTGGATGATCCTAGAAGTTATTCCGGTGCTGCCTCCCGATTTGCGTCCCCTCGTCCCTCTTGATGGTGGGCGTTTCGCTACCAGCGACCTCAACGACCTCTACCGCAGGGTAATTAATCGTAACAACCGTCTGCGGCGCTTGCAGGAGTTAAACGCGCCTGAGATCATTATCCGCAATGAGAAGCGAATGCTACAGGAAGCCGTGGATGTTTTGTTCGACAACGGCCGACGAGGTAAGACCATTACCGGTCCCAACAAGAGACCACTGAAGTCGCTTTCTGACATGCTGAAAGGCAAGCAGGGAAGATTTCGCCAGAATCTCTTGGGCAAGCGAGTGGATTACTCTGGGCGTTCCGTTATTGTCATTGGCCCGGATTTGCGGCTGCACCAATGTGGCATACCCAAGAAAATGGCCCTAGAACTTTTCAAGCCTTTCATTTACAACAAACTGGAAGAACGGGGCTATGTCACTACCATCAAGAGCGCCAAAAAGATGGTTGAGAAGGAAACGCCCGAGGTTTGGGACTGTCTGGATGAGGTTGTCAAAGAATACCCCGTGCTGCTGAATCGCGCTCCAACCCTGCATCGTCTGGGTATCCAGGCCTTCGAACCCATACTTATAGAAGGTAAGGCTATTCAGATCCATCCCTTGGTTTGTGCCGCCTTCAATGCCGATTTCGACGGCGATCAGATGGCCGTGCATATACCACTTTCCATTGAAGCTCAGATAGAGGCGCGGGTACTGATGATGAGCACTAACAACATCCTGAGCCCGGCCCATGGAGAGCCCATTATTGTGCCCAGTCAGGACATAGTGCTGGGCATCTATTACATGACAAGAGAAAAACCCTTTGCCAAAGGTGAGAAGAAGGTCTTTGCCAATGCCGACGAAGTGCGCTGCGCCTTTGATGCGGGAGAGTTGGATCTCCATGCTCGCATCTCGGTCCGCATGAACGGTACCCGGGTAGATACTACTACTGGTAGAGTATTGCTTTCTGAAATCGTGCCAGAGGAACTTCCTTTCGAGCTGATAAATAAGGTTATGAACAAACGAGCTCTGGCTGAGCTTTTCGATCATAGCTACCGCAAGGCCGGGGTAAAGAGGACGGTGATTCTGGCCGACCGCATCAAAGACATGGGCTACAAATTTGCTACCCAGTCGGGTGTTTCCATTGCGGTCTCCGACATGGTTATCCCTACTCAGAAACAAGATATCATCCAGAAGGCTACGGAAAACATCCGTGAGATCGAGAGGCAGTATAATGAAGGTCTCATTACCGACGGTGAGAAGTACAACAAGGTGGTTGACATTTGGGCCAAGGCTACCGAAGACATCGCCGGCGAGATGATGCACGAGATTGCCACGGAGAATATCGAAGGCCCCGAAGGTGAGGCTGAGCGTATGCCGTCATTCAATCCCATCTTCATGATGGCCGACTCAGGCTCCAGGGGTAGCAAAGACCAGATGCGCCAGCTTTCTGGCATGCGTGGTCTCATGGCAAAGCCATCGGGTGAGATTATCGAAACCCCCATTACGGCAAACTTCCGCGAAGGTCTCACCGTGCTGCAGTACTTCGTTTCCACCCACGGAGCCAGAAAAGGTCTGGCGGATACAGCCTTGAAGACTGCCAACTCCGGCTATCTTACTCGAAGATTGGTTGATGTGGCCCAGGACTCCATTGTCAACGAGGAAGACTGTGGCACCATCGACGGCATTTGGGTGGAAGCACTTACCGAGGCAGGTGAAATTATTCAGAGGTTAAGCGAACGTATTTTGGGTCGAGTGGTCCTGGAAGACATAAAGGATCCCATCACCGACGAGGTCTTGGTCAAGGCCAATGAGGAGATCGACGAGCAGGCACTGGTAAAGATTGAGGAGGCTGGTCTGGAGCGGATTCCCATCCGATCGGTTCTCACATGTCGGAGCAAGCGCGGAGCTTGTATAAAGTGCTACGGTCGCGATCTTGCCCACGGCAGGATGGTGGAGATTGGTGAAGCAATCGGCATCATAGCGGCCCAGTCCATCGGTGAGCCCGGCACCCAGCTGACCATGCGTACTTTTCATATCGGTGGAACGGCCAGCAAGAGGATTGAGCAGACTTCAGTAAGCAACCGCCTCCCGGGGACAGTGAAATATGTCAATCTCAACACGGTTCGTAACGTGGATGGGGACCTGGTGGTGATGAACCGCAACGGCGAACTTACTATCGTAGCCGAAGGGGGACGGGAGCGTGAACGCTACCAGATTATTTACGGTGCCAAACTGAAGGTTACCGATGGCCAGGAGGTGGAAGGGGGTACCTTGCTTGCTGAGTGGGATCCCTTCACAACTCCTATCCTCACTGAGGTCTCCGGTGTGGTGAAATTCGGCGACATAGTCGAAGGCGTAACCATGCAGGAGAAAGTTGACCCGGTTACCGGTAAGGCCAGCAAAGTGATCGTCGAATTCAGAGAAACAGATGTAAGGCCTCGTGTTTCCATCAAAGACAAAGCTGGTAAGACGGCCAAGGTAGGCAAAAGTGTGGCTCGCTACTTCATGCCCGTGGGTGCGATTATTATGATTACCGAGGGAGACGAAGTATCGGCAGGAGACGTTTTGGCCAAGATCCCACGGGAGACCACCAAGACCAAAGACATCACTGGTGGTCTGCCCCGGGTGGCTGAGCTTTTCGAGGTCCGCAAGCCCAAGGAGCAAGCCGTGATCAGCGAGATCAGCGGCGTGGTCTCCTTCGGCAAGGACACCAAGGGAAAGCGCAAAGTGGTGATCACCCCTGAGGTGGGAGATAGCAAGGAATACTTGATCCCCAAGGGTAAACACATCAGTGTTCATGAGGGCGACCTGGTGCGAGCGGGTGAAGCGCTCATGGATGGCGCGGCAAATCCCCATGACATTCTCAACATTTTGGGTGAAA
>CP070689.1:2874259-2906986 GCA_020353155.1 Deltaproteobacteria bacterium
AAAGCTGATGTGGAGCGCTATATTGGCACCTTACGCAAGGCAGGGCTGACGTGAGAAAAGGAATTAGAAAGGGCGAGAATGTAGATTACATACTTTAAGCCACACTTTTGTGTTTGAGATTCTACTACCGCACATAGTTATTATCCTGCAAAAGTTTGACATTAAAATCTCTGCTATAGATATTAACTTTAACCTAGCGAGGAGATCCTTCGATACTATTCTCATATCTTCAATTTCATCCCTGCCTATCTAGCAAGATCAAACTGCCGGACTCGAATCTCAGGTCTTGATAGTTAGAGATAAGTAAATAAGCCAGGCCCCGGAGGACCAGGCTTTAAGCTGCTCCTAGTTAAGGGCTCAAGGCTGCAGGTTCACCCAGTGGAATCGTCCGAAGGAGGTCCTGCAAAGCGGGAATTCCACAGGGCAGCAGTGCATGAGGCAAGAAAAATCAAATAAAATTTATTCTTTCTTATACCTTGCGCCTCATGCCCTATGCTCTATGCTCTATTCCTATTGCACTCGAAAAGGAGCGCCATCAGGTCCGAGTTTGATTCCTTCAATCATTACATTGATTTCAACCTCATCCCCTACGGCGCCACCGCCTTTTTCATCAAGGCCGTAGTCGATTCCGTAGTCGCTCCGCTTAAGCACGGTTGTAGCCTCGAAACCACTTCGATAGCCTCCCCACGGATCTGGACCGAAACCGAGGATTTTGAATGGCAACTTCAATGCACGTGTCACCCCGTGCATGGTCAGTTCACCTGTCATAACCCCTTCGTTCTCACCCGCAACTTCCACCGATGTACTAACAAAACGCATAATCGGATATTTATCCACGTGAAAGAAATCTTCGGAGCGCAAATGTTTGTCTCGTTTTTCATGGTTGGTGTCTATGCTATACACCTTGATTGTGGCATCCACTCGAGACGCTTCTAAATTACCCTTGTCAAGCCAGATGGTTCCGGATAGGTCAGAAAAAGTTCCCGACACTTTAGAAAACAAATGCCGAATCTTGAAATTGGCCATGCTGTGAACTTTGTCAATCGTATAAGTCTCCACTTCTGCTTGGACTGTTAAAGGCAGAAGGAGAGCGAAAATACCGGCTATAAAAACCGCAATGAATAAAATTCTACGGTAGTTCATGATTCAACCTCCCTTTCCGATTTGCGATTTCGGATTTCGGATTGAAGATAATAAAAGTCCGCAGATGAAGGATTAATATAGGAACGGTTTCTATCTATTACAAGCCTCGAATTCACTTACATCATTAACGGATGACAACCTTTGGCGCGACATGTATTATTCTGTGGCTTTCGTTGCCTGGCTTTCAGAATTTGTGTCTACCTAGCGTCTCGGCTTATTTGTTATGACTCTTTGATTCTCTAAGGTGAACGCTGTGCGAAAGACCTCAATATATTCACTCATGGCTACTCATGTCGTTCTGGCCTCAGGCACCTACGTTTTTGCTAAGGCAGCTGCGGTTGGCTTTCCTGATGCTGAGACCTTGACCCTTGCCCGGGCCTTGGGAGCTGCCCTAATCCTGCTCTTGCTTACTGGCTGGGTCATCCCAAAACCGAGGTTTGATACAAAAGAATGGCTCCGCATACTGTTGTTTGGAATCCTTCTCGTTCCTGTAAACCAGTACATGTTCCTCCGGGGCCTCCGACACACAGTTCCCAGCCATCCAGCCCTTTTTTATGCCTTAACACCCCTGGGCGTGCTGATTCTTACCAGTGGCTTGAGTCGAAGTATGCCACTAAAAAGAAAAATCCTTGGAGTACTTCTTGCTCTGGTTGGGGTCTTCATCATTCTCCGACCTTGGGAAGCAGGTGAGGCCATAAAGGAGCTGCGGTCGGGCGATTTATGGGTTTTGGCCGCCATGCTTGCCTGGGTACTTTATACTGTCTTGGCTGGTCGCACTTGCCAGAACCATGATCCACGAGTTGTAACTGCATGGAGCCTGATACTAGGCGCGGTCACCATGACGCCCATCGGGGGTTATTCCCTGCTAACTATGGATTACGGGGTAATCCCCCTTGCCGCTTGGGCTGGACTGATCTATATGATCGTTCTAACCAGCGTGGCAATGCTGCTGGTCTGGAATGTGTTGCTCCGCTATCTGGGGCCAGTAGAGGTGGCAATCTGTACCAACGCCCAGCCACCAACGACAGCGGCACTGTCAGCTTTGATGGCTGCTGTAGGGTTGCTGTCTAGTGAACAGGACCTGGGCCTGCTCTTCTGGCTCGGCATGATAACCATCCTAACCGGTGTTCTTCTGGTCCAAATGGAGCATAGGTCATAGAGCTAAACGATTTCGGATTGCGGATCGCGGATTTAAAATTCGAAATTCGAAATTAAAAACCTCCATCTATTTTAATTTTACTTGAATACCTGTAGTTTCCCGATTCTAATTAATAATTGACAACTCTGAACGATATGACTTGTTTGTCCATTTTGACGTTGGCAGTTCAGTGGGGAGGTTTTGGTATGGATAAGCAACAGCAAGCAGAAGCACTTGCAAATTCCTGGAAAACTGAACAACGGTGGCAAGGGATTCGAAGGACCTATTCACCTGAAGATGTGGTGAGACTCCGCAGTTCAGTTGAAATAGAATACACCCTTGCCCGCCTTGGGGCTGAGAGGCTCTGGCATCTGATGCATATTGAGCCTTTCGTCCGGGCCTTGGGAGCGTTGACTGGCAACCAGGCGGTGCAGCAGGTATTGGCTGGGTTAAAGGCGATATATCTCAGTGGCTGGCAAGTTGCCGCAGACGCCAATACTGCTGGTCAAACTTATCCAGATCAAAGTCTATACCCAGCCGACAGTGTTCCCACGGTGGTGAGAAAGGTAAACAATGCCCTCTTAAGGGCTGATCAGCTGCAACATCTACACGATAGAGGGGATATTTATTGGTTCGCCCCCATCGTTGCAGACATAGAGGCAGGTTTCGGAGGCCCCCTCAATACCTTTGAATTGACCAAGGCGTGCATCGACGCAGGTGCGGCAGCAGTTCACTTGGAAGATCAGATCTCCTCCTTGAAGAAATGTGGTCACATGGGCGGCAAGGTTCTAGCACCGGCCTCGGAGTTTCTCCGCAAATTCGTTGCAGCCCGACTTGCCAGCGACGTTCTGGGTGTGCCCACGGTGCTAATAGCTCGAACAGATGCCAACGGAGCTCGTCTGATCAGAAGCGACATAGATCCTGGTGACCATCCGTTTCTGACGGGACAGAGAACTGTCGAGGGTTACTTTGAGGTCAGGGGAGGTTTGGAGCTTGCTATTGCTAGGGCTCTAGCTTATGCGCCCTATGCCGATGTCGTCTGGTGCGAGACCTCGACTCCCGATCTGGGAGAAGCGCGGGAATTTGCTCAGGCTGTTCAGGAAAAGTTTCCCAACAAGTTACTGGCCTACAACTGCTCACCTTCTTTTAATTGGAGAAGGCATCTGGACGAGCCTACAATAAGTGGTTTCCAAGAAGAACTGGGCGATATGGGATACAAGTTTCAATTTGTCACCCTGGCTGGTTTCCACACCTTGAATGCCTCCATGTTTGAATTGGCCCACGGTTACAGGGGCGAGGGAATGGCTGCCTATTCCCGCTTGCAGGAACATGAATTCGAGATGGAGCGCAAAAAGGGTTACAGTGCGGTCAAACACCAAAGTTTTGTGGGTGCTGGGTATTATGACGAGATTCAAAATGTGATTACTGGGGGTGAGACCTCCACCGCGGCCCTAACAGGCTCCACTGAGGAAGACCAGTTTGAGTAAACTACTAGGCACTAAGCACTAGGAACTAGGCACCAGCGTCAAGAAGGCGGAACATCCACTAGCAAACTCGAAATCCTAAGCACGAAGCACGAAACAAATCCCAAATATTAATGTTCCAATGCTCCAAACGACTGAAATCTAAATCCAATTGCAGTGGGTTTTGATCATTGGGATTTTGGTAATTTGAATTTGTTTAGGATTTAGATATTGGGATTTCGGATTTATCTACGCACTCTCCGTCCCGAGTTATAGTGCCTAGTGCTTAGTTCCTAGTGCGCAGTGCGCCGTAGGCGCCTGCCTTGATCGTATGGCAAAATATCTATGATTTTTCGTGCCTTGATGCGGCTCTGAATCTGATGCCAGAAGTCCACCTCAAATAAATCTGAATGGTCCTGCAAAAACAGATCTTTCAACTCCCCTTTTATTCCCAAAAAATAACTGAACTCCTCAGGGAAAATGTCATTCTCCCCAACATTAAACCACGGCTCGGCAGATAATTCCTCCTCATAACTTCTGGAGGAGGGCATCACACGGAAATTGCAGTCGGACAAGAGACAGAGTTCGTCGTAATCGTAGAAGACCACCCTGCCGTGACGGGTAACCCCGAAATTTTTCAGGAGCATGTCACCTGGGAAAATGTTTGTAGCCGCCAGGTCTTTGATCGCTTGGCCGTAATCGGTAATGGCTGTCCTCCCTTTGATATCATCAACTTCTTTCAGGTATACGTTTAGAGGGGTCACTCGCCGCTCTACATAGGCATGCTTGATAACCACATGATCATCATCCACTTCCACGCATCCTCCGGCCACACTCTGGAGTTGTTCTAATAGATCTTCTGAAAATCTACTGCGGTCAAACTTCAAATGTTCAAATTCTTGAGCATCCACCAGTCGGCCGGCACGATCATGTTTGAACACCAGATAATACTTGGCCATCACTTCTTCCCTAGTGGTGTTCTTGTTGGGTGGGAAGCGGTCTTTAATCACTTTGAAAACCAAATCGTAATCGGGCATGGTGAACACCTCCATTACCATGCCTCTCTCGCCCGCTGCGATTTCAAATTTCTCTTTGGAAGACTCGAGATGTTGCAGCAAATCGCAGTACAATTCTGACTTGCCATGTTTGTTGTACCCTATAGAGATGTAGAGCTCTGCGATTCGTTTTCGAGGCATAATAGACTTCAGAAAACCAACTAACTCCGCAGGCCTTCCCACATTAACGTGAAAATAGGCCCGAGTAAAACTGAACAAGATGCTGACTTCGTCTTCATCCAAGAGCACAGCATCAACCACTATGCCTGCAGAAGTATTGAGCAGAGCGAGCACCAGGGGAAAATTGGAAGAAGCGGAATAAACCCTGCCGATCAGGTAAGCTCCTTTGCCTCGAAAGAGAACGGAGGTAACCATATCAGCTTGCTGAATAGCGTTGGCACTCCCAGCCTTGTTGAGGTGATCTTCTATTTTGGCGGCCACCAGCTCAGCATCCCGTCTGAGGTCTTCATAGTCCACAGCAAAATTGTAATCACCGAGAATAGTCTCGATCAGAGAACCAGTTGTAGGCGGACTCATGTAGGAGCGATAAACTGGTTTACCGATCTGGACAGGTTGGGTTCTTGAGCAGGTGTCGACAAACTCGATTTGTGGGTTGACCCCAACCGTGGCAAATATTCTCCGGGTGATTGAATTAAAAAATGTCTCTGCAAGTTCCCAAAGATCCACCTTAACCACTAAGTCAGCATAGGCCACTTTTGCCTTTTTCCACGCTTCAGGGTCCTTGACTCTTCCGCCTAGCACTCGTTTAATTTCAACAACAGTTTCATCCACCACTTTTTTATAAAGGTCCAGCCTCTCCCCGGCATCAACTTGCATGCCAGGCCAGTCCCTGCCTTCGAAGCGGGCTTGGGCCCTTTGGGTAATCGCCGCATATTGGGCTTGGTAGGAATCAAAAGCTCGGCGGATGGCTTGTGCCGCCTGCTCTGGCAGGTTGTCGTTAGCACTAGTCATGAAAGCTAACCTAGTTGAAGGGTTCACACCGGAAAAACTATTCCGTCCTATCTCCACCTCTAGAGGATCTAGTAGTTTGACATATTGCAGAAAAATAAAAAAGCCGCACTTGGGCAGTTTCCCTCGTGCGGCAACTTCTTCTTTGTCTTTTGTTAAAATTAATTAGTTCAGTTCGATATATATCCTTGACATTACATCATCGATGGCCAGGCGCATGGACTCAGAGGCCTTCTTTTCGTCATAGCTTTCCCCACCACCGAAGCCCAAAACACTAACAGCCCTGCTTCTCAACGCACCAGAGCCGGTATCAGCAAAAACGATCTCGCCAGTCTGCACGTTCACTGCCCGCACGTCCACGGTTGCCCTGTAGTGCTGTTTTCCCACGGAGAAGTAGCCACCGCCGTGGGCACCTGTTTTTGCCACGCCAAACTCGGTTACCGCTCCGGTAATGATATACTTGGCCCCTACAAGTTTGCCGATCTGGACTGCAGTTGACATGTCAACAGCGCCACTCATTTGCAGTTTCTGCTCTTTCATGATGCTATTGAGCCTATCGCGCTCGTAGACCTTGTACTTCTTTGTTTTGACCAACGCGGTGATGAGCATGTCGGAGGCTCCCTGCCCAACCCTCCATCCGTGCCCAGGAACTCTGGTTTCAAAGTCCATAATCACAACTGGTATTTTCTTTCCCTTGTAGTCGAAAGCTGGGAGAGTCCTGGGCTGAGCTTCATCATCTTTGGCCTCTTTTCCTGAACCGGCGCAACTCAGGACAAATAGAAAAGCTGCAAAGAATGCCACCAACAAAAAAAATCTTCTTCTCTTCAACATAGGCTCTCTCCTTGTTGAGTTGAACTAAGATGATAAAATAATAATACTTCTGGGAACTTAATGTGCGACGCAGTAAAAAAAGCACTTTCTCTGCCAACCTTAGCACATGACACTCGTGGGGGTCAAAAGCTAAAATTCTACAGGCCGATGATTTTATAGATGCGAGAAATATCTAGGTGATTGCGAAGGTGGCTGGCAAGTTTGTTGTATTGCTCTTCCTTCCAGTGATGAAAAGATCTGAGTCTCTCCTTGGTGGGCACGAGATCTTCACTCTTCAACAATCGACTGATGAACCGATGCCTCAAGCCATCGTTATCAAACAAACCGTGCAAATAGGTTCCCCAAACGCGACCATCCTCCGATACCAGGCCGTCTTGGACCCGAACCGGTCTGCCGTTACGTTCGGAAATTTCCAGGAGTGCAGTTGCTGATCCCAAAGGTCTGCTCCGACCCATGTGTATCTCATAACCTCGTATCTCTGGGTCGGGTCCAGCCAGCTCCTGCCAAAGTAACCTGGCCTTAACCTGCGTAGTCACCTTGTCTCCCAGTAGTTCTGTCTCCATCTCCAACAAACCCAAGCCGGCAACTTCCTCCAGGTCGCTCTCTACACCTTCGGGATCCAACACCTTCTGGCCCAGCATTTGATACCCCCCACAGATGCCCACGACTGTGCCGCCCCGGACATAAAATGCGGTGATGGCCTCAGCCAGACCCTGGTTGTGCAAATAGAGCAGATCGTTGAGAGTATTTTTGCTGCCAGGCAAGATAACCACGTCCATCTCAAATACTTGCTCGGGAGCATTGAAGTAGGTCAAGTTAACAGATGGTTCCTGCTCGAGACAATCAAAGTCCGTATAGTTGGAAATGTGGGGCAGCCGAATAACACCAATGCGAACTTGTTTCTCCGGTTTTTTCTTTGCCACCCCCATCTTAAGATCCAAGGCGACACTGTCTTCTTCCGGTATGTGAATATCAGTAAAGTAGTGCACCAAACCCAAAACCGGTCTTTCAGTGCGAGCCTCAATAAATTCTATCCCTGAGCTCAGCAGTGAGGGATCGCCTCTAAACTTGTTTATGATGAAACCCTTAATCAGTTCACGCTCTGGTGGAGTGAAAAGCTCCATATGTCCAACTATACTTGCAAAGACTCCTCCCCGATCTATGTCTGCCACTAAAAGCACTGGGGCTGTGACCCGTTCAGCCATAGACAGGTTGACCAGGTCCTTGTCTTTGAGATTTATTTCTGCAGCACTACCCGCTCCCTCCATTATTAGGACCTCGTATTTACTTTCCAACCGACCATAGCTTTCCATTACCTGCGCCACCAAGTCGGGTTTCTTTCTGTAATATTCTTCAGCGCTGAAATTACCGAGGACCTTACCCTGCAGGATAACCTGGGAGCCCACGTTGGAGGTGGGTTTTAACAGAATTGGATTCATGTCAATATGGGGCTCAATTCCTGCGGCCTCTGCCTGTACTACTTGAGCCCGGCCCATTTCACCACCTTCCGGAGTGATGAAAGAGTTGAGTGCCATGTTCTGGGCTTTAAAGGGTGCCACCCGGTAGCCGTCTTGTTTTAGAATACGGCAGAGCCCAGCCACCAAGATGGACTTGCCCACATCCGAGCCCGTTCCAAGGATCATTAAGTTCTTAGCTTTGGCCATAGGTTTACTTTCTCTGGGCATGGGGCATGGAGCTACCGTATTGCGATATTTCGGATTTTGAAAATCTCTAATCTCCGTTTCTCCCCGTCCCCTTGTCGTGCCTCTGTGCTTAGTGCTTAGTGTCTAGTGCCTAGTAGGTTTCTAAAGAGCCGTTAACAGCACATACACGGTTCCGACTATGATGACACTGATTATTCGTAAAGTCTGCCCCAGGGCAATGAGGAGAACGCCAAGTTTGGGTCTGAAGATCCCCATGTAATAGGGAAGCTGATGCCTCAATGCTCTAACAGGAGTAGCGACAACATTTCCTAAAAGCAAGGCGACAACCGTCTGCCTAATTGTTAAAGTACCCGCGTCCAGAAGAGCCCCCGCTGCTGCGAAACCGGAGGTAAACTCTGCTACCAAACTAAAGATTACCACGCTCATTGCCTCCACTGGCACCACAGCCGAGGTAATTCCCCCTGCAAGCTTCAAGCGCAGCCAGGTGAAAAAACCTAACTGGCTGACTAACATAACCACCACATAAACGGGAATTACCAGCAACATAATCCTCTGCAATCTTTTGAGGAACTTCTGCCAGGTGTCCTGGACAATACTCTTCCAAGATTGCCCCTCCCTCTTTGCCGCTGCCATTTCCAGGGGGCGAGGGGAGAGGGTGAACCTCGAGTACGTCACCAGACCCGCCGTGCGCAATAAAGTGGCGACTAGGGTCAAGAGGAGGTAGAGAAACCCGGCCAGACCTGCCAGGGGAAGGATGATAAAGAACGTAGTAGGTAGATGGAGAAAATAGGCCGGTAAGCCGTTCAACAGGCTGGTCAGGATGACTTCCTTTCTGCTAAGCTTGCCTTCCTCGTGGAAGGTAACCAACATAGCTTGAGCAGCTGTCCCGGAAACGAAGGCGGTGGTAAAAGAGGCCCCAGAGGAATCTGAAAGGTGGCCCCAGCGCATTAGTGGACGAACGAGGGTTGCAAGACGACCGGTCCAGCCAGATGCTTCAATGATCTGTCCAGCAAAAAGCCCTAAAGAAATGAGGAGAGTCATTCTTAGCAGGGGCTTACCCAAGCGCTTCCACAAAACGGCGGGATCCCCGAAAGACGCTGATATGGAAGGACTGGCAAGAAAGAAGACCAGAAATGCCATTAACAGAAGACCGGCCAGAATACCGTAGAGCAGCCAGGGTGATTTTTTCTTCTTTTCCAAAGCCTTGTTTGTCATTTGCAGGCGATCTACTTATCATCGCTCACTGAGAAGCAAGTATGAAGAATTCAGGAGTCAGAATCCAGGAGACAGGAGAAAATCCGTAATATCTTTTTCTTACCTTCTGGCTACTGGCTACTGACTACTGTCTCCTAAAACTTCACGATCGCGAGAATTTGCGACGTAATAAAATAATTGATCGCTTAGCTGCCCTTACTCTTTTTTACTATCATCAGCGAAAGATAGGGTACCTTCTTGCCCCGAAGTTCCTCCGGATTCTTGCAGATTACCTGATCCTCCATGCCGCATCGAGACACGAGCGTGGCCCGCTCCTTTATTCCCAGCTCCTCGAGTGTGTCCAGTATCTCTTCTAAATGCCTGTACACCTTTAGCATTATCACGCAGTCTACCTTGTTGATCACCTCCTTGAGTTGTTCGCCTCCTTTCGAACCGGAGATTACACAGAAGGTCTGCTCCTGGGCGGCCATTATTTCTTGAGCAGCTGCAGTAGCAGCCTGATAGGAGGTAACACCAGGTATCACACAGACGGGCACCTCCGGGGCCATCTCGTGGATGGTTTCCATGATGTATCCGAAGGTTGAGTAAGTGAGGGGATCACCAATGGTGATGAACGCCACGTCTTTTCCTTGTTGGACGAAGGCCAGAATCCGACGTGCATTTTCCTCCCAAGCTTTCTCCAAGCTCTCCTGGTCGCGAGTCATTGGGAAACTGAGTCTAACGACCTCTGCACCGTTCAGCATGTGTGATTTGGCATTCTCTAGTGCCAGAGAGTATTCATTCTTGCTCGAAGCCGCGGCAAAAATCACCTTCACCTGGTTGAGGACTTTCACCGCTTTGAGGGTGATAAGTTCCGGATCACCAGGTCCAACACCTACTCCGTATAAAGTTCCAGGCTTCATGATCATCTTTCCTTTTGGTTTTTTCAACTATCTTGGAATTTGCGTTAGGGTCTTTTCCCAATATCCCAAATCTCACATCCCACATCCTCTAAGCCTTCACTGTGAATACCCCAGTCGCATTTGACCTGCAAACTACTGTTTGTTCGCCAGGTCTGGATGAAGAAAGGCGGCAAGTTTCTCCACAGCTTCAAGCGATCTCGGTCCCGGCCGAGAAAAAACATATTCGTCAACAAAAATCACCCTCCCTTGTTGAACAGCCTTCAGGACTTGAAAATTGGGCCGGGATTCAGGGCTGCCGGGGTTGCGGTTCATGGGTCCCTTCTGGACCACGTAGACATCCGGATCGTAGTCAATAAGGGTTTCAATATTGATCCGCACAAGCTTTTTATCGTTGGGCAAGCAATTGAGACCGCCTGCTTTCAAGATCACATCGTTGACAATAGATCCCTGTCCTGCCCCCAAGAGGTTAGGATAGCGCACCTCGAAAAACACCTTGGGCCGATCTTTGCTCTTGGCCAGGCTCAGGTCGATTTGCCGTAAGCGACTCCTCTGTCCACTTACTAGCGATTCGGCATTCGCCTCTTCCCCGGTGAGAATTCCCAACCGCTTAATCACTGAAAAAAGTTCGGCGAAATTCCTTGGCTGGAAAACGGCTACAGTGAGACCCTTCTGTTGTATCTGTCTGATCACCTCATGACCATGTTTCCTTCCTACAACATGAATAATCAGATCGGGCTGCAATCCTAGCACCAGTTCCATATTTGGCCTAAGGTGCGTTCCCACGCTAGGTTTGTCCAAAATTGAGGGCGGAAATCTGTCCGCCCTGGTCCTGGCTACCAATCTGTCACCTGCACCGATGGCAAAGAGAATTTCACTGTATGCACCATAGAGAGAAATGATTCTCTGCGCCGGCTCCTTTAGGGCAATTACCTGACCCAGGTCATCCGTGACCCGCACCTCAGCCGCGACGACACCCACCATGGACACTAGGGTAATCCAAGTCAGAGACAAGCAAATTATCTGATTATTGATCCTAGACATAGACGTTAATTCCGGATTGCTGTCCGCTGCCTGCTGCCTTCTGCCTGCTGCCCTTGCCTGGTACAAACATCGCCTGCGGTGCCCCGGTGTCTGGGTGTTCTATGATCTTCACCTCGGTTTCGTAAATGTTGGAAAGACTCTCCCCGGTAAATGTCTTCAAGGTTGGACCATCAATGTTAATTTGACCATCTTTTAAAAAAATCAATCTCTGGCAGTAGAGGGCAGCCAAATTGAGGTCGTGCATGGCACAGATAAAGGTACGGCCCCGTTGATTCATTTCCGCAAAGAGGTCAAACATCTGGATTTTGTGGGACACGTCAAGGTTGGCTGTGGCTTCATCTAACAGCATTACAGCTGCTTCCTGGGCCAAAGCCCTGGCAATAATCACCCGTTGGGCTTCTCCTCCTGAGATCTCGTTAATTCGACGTTGTGCCAGATCCAGAGTATCGGTTAGACGCATAGCCTCCATCGCCTTGCTCAGATCATCTTCGCTGTTGGTGCCGAATTCCCGTTGGTAAGGGTAGCGACCCATTAGCACCACCTCAATGCATTTGAACGGGAAGGAGATTTCCAGACGTTGAGGCACAGAAGCTTCAACTCGGGCCAATTCCCTGGCTGAATATGCATTAAGATCACGCCCGAGCACAACAACCTTACCTGTATTCAAGGGCACGACTCTGCTGAGACAATGGAGCAAAGTAGTCTTGCCGCTTCCATTGGGACCCAGCAGACCGATGAGTTCACCCTCAGCAGCATGAAAATTCAGACCTTGGAGCACTAATGTCTCACCATACCTTGCAGTTAAACTCTCCACCCTAATCAAGGATCATCCCTCCTTTTCTTCGCTTGAGAAGAAGACAAAAGAAAGGTCCCCCAACCAGGGCGGTAACCACCCCAACCGGTAGCTCCTCACCACCAGGTAAAAGGGTACGTGCAACCACGTCAGACCAAAGCAAAGCCAGGCCACCGAGAAGAGCGCTAAAAATCATGAGCCGCTGGTGCGTAGCTCCCAGGCACATTCTTACCAAATGTGGGATTACTAAACCCACGAAACCAATTACGCCAGAAACCGATACAGCTGCAGCTGTCAGTAGACTCCCTCCTATTAAAAGATGGCTCCGCACCTTTTCCACTTCCACTCCTAATTGACGGGCCTGCACTTCGCCCAGAGTCAAAATGTCTAGTTCCCTAGATAGTCTTAGCACCAGAAACAAACCGAGGAGCAGATATGGGAGGGAGAAGCCAACATGAATCCAGCCTCTTCCCTGAAAACTGCCCATTACCCAAAAAACGATCGCAGAGACCGCCTCCTCGTCCAGTGCCTTGACCAAAGCAATCAGGGCTGAAAGAAAGGTGGCTACCACAATTCCGGCCAAGATCAGAGTGTCTCTCCGGACTCTTCCCTGCACCCGGCCGAGCATCACTACCAGGCTCAAGGCACCCAAAGCTCCCATGAGAGCTACCAGAGGAATGGTGCCAAGGCCCAGGTAGGAGGTCCCGCCCAAACCAAAAGCGAGAGCAAGGGCGGCTCCAAAAGCTGCTCCACTTGCCACCCCAATGGTAAAGGGATCTGCTAATGGATTGCGCAAAATTCCTTGAAAAACGGAACCCGCCACGCCCAATGCAGAGCCAACCAAAAATGATAAAACCACCCGACTTAAACGAATGTCAAAAACAACCAGCAGGGGCGTGCGTTCAACCGTATCAGACTGTAGAAACCCCAAGCCCTCACCAATGGCCTCGATAACAGTCTTCCAAGGGAAGTGCAAGCGGCCAACTCCTGTAGCGGCTACAATCGATAGGACAGACACCAAGGTCAAGGCCAAGAGCGCAAGGGCAAAGGTTCTCCTGGATGCAGCCAGCTGACTACGGAGCTCTCCCAGGCTCGACGAGGACTGTTTTACTTCTTCAGGCAAACAGGCTCTCCTTGTATTGCCGATTGCAGCTTGCTGGTCCGCGTTTACCCTGCAGCTGCGTTCTGAGATGTGTGATGTGTGATGTGTGATAAAAAACGGATCCTCGAAAAAACTCACATCTCATATCCCACATCCCATATCCGGCATCTCTTCAAATATCAGTCAAAATGTCCGAACGCCGTTCTCAAATGATCCACCCAAATGTCCACAAATTCTTGGTGCTCAGCCAACCCTTTAAGCACCGGCTCGCATTTGATTCCTTCTTTTTCCAAGACTGACTTCCAGGAGTTTTCTTCCTCTCCCACCATGTCGTTTCTGGCATGATCGCCGGCCACAGACATCAGTGGTATCAAGTAGGCCTTCTTGAGACCTCCTTGCTTGAGGTCCTCTTTGATGTCGCCGATCTCAGGCCATCCCTCCACCGTGCCCACAAAAATATTGGGATCCAATTTCTGCACATGATAGTTTAGAGCCGCATAGTAGACATTGGCAGGATGATGAGTCCCGTGTCCCATGAAAACTACTGCTTCACTTTTTAGGCGCTCAGGAGGGATGATCTTGAGCATGGCCTCTGCAACCCTCTGCAGGTCCTCGCTCGTAGCCAGCAGAGGACGTCCAACCAAGACTTGCTCTATCCCTTTGCTCATACCTTCATATCTGCGCACGTTTTGCGTCAGGCCGTGAAACTCCGCCCCGGGGATCACATGCAGTGACTGCACCGCCACATGAGTGAATTTTTCCCGCATCATTCTGGCCAGCGTTTCCGCGGGCGTGGCCAAATTTTTTCCCTCTTTGGCCATTTTGGCGATTATTGTACGGGAGGTGTAGGCCCAGTAGATCTCCACCCCGGGGAATGCCTTCTTGACTGAACGATCGATATTATCAAAAGAGACTTGAGCTTCGGGAATGGTGCTTCCGAAAGCCACTAAAAGAATTCCTTTTTTCATTGGCCGTTTCTCTCCGTGGGCGTAAATGGAAGTTTTGGGCAAAACCAAGGCAACCAAGATAAGTGGGACGATGGCTTTCATGATGATGTAAATCCTCATCTCTTTCTCCTCTACTTTCATTTAAGGAAGCTACATCAAAATCCATGTCGAAACTAACTTGTCCCGCCGCTATAACCCGGCTCCGCCCTTGGATGAATTGAACACCAAAAAAAAACCTCGAGCCCTATGGAGGACTCAAGGTTTGCACCCAGTTTTCTTTGACCTCGAGTGGAGTCGGTATCCTCGTACCGAAAATCGGTAATTTTACCATCATCACCGATTCATTAAGAACGGCAGGTCTTCTGGCTTTCCCGATCTCCGGCTCGCCTTCCCACCTCGCTTCGTCCCGAGTTATCTAGAGGGACTTACAAGGCAGTGACTTTAACCCCGGATGAGACTGTGCATGGGGATCTTCCAATTCCGCTTCCCATCCCGGAGTATACCGAAGAATGACACCTCATCTGCAGTGAGGTCGGAATTACAGCGGCGGGACCGCTCCCGATTTGCACGGGATTCCCTTTTAATCCTTTCGGTACCATCCTTTATTGGTTGAGCATCATACCAGCGGTCCCAAAAAACAGTCAAGCATTCATTTGTCGCTAGAGCATGGAGCATAGGGCATAGAGCATAGAGTTCAAAAACTTTGAGATCCAAAAATCTCCTGCCCGAGGACCTCCGGTAGTGGTGGTAAGTCAAAGACCTAGCTGTTGCTAGGCCGGAGTAGAATATTACACCTTGTGGTCTCAGTGTTTTATTTTGACAGTACCGTCGGGTGGATTTCAAAATCGCAGATTAGGGGGGCGTGATCAGACAACTGCACCTGTGGTATGCAAAAATCGGTGATCTGTATTTCAGGACTATGAAAGATATAGTCCAGTTGTCTCCTCGGCGCCCGACTGGGGTGAGATGGTTGCCCTTCGCCGTTTGCGCTTCTCAGACCAGTGGCGGCGAGAAATAACTGCAACTCTCGATCACCCCAGAAAACATTGAAGTCGCCGGCAACCATTACCGGTTTGTTAACATCTTTGACCATCCGATGAAGTTCTTGAAGCTGGTACTGGCGATGGCGGAATTTCAGCGAGAGGTGAACAAGAAAAATGTTGAAATCCTTTAACTCCAGCTCGATCACCAGACGTTTTATTCCTTCAGTGAAGTAATGAAACCTGTGGGAAATGATCTTCTGACTGGTCAATATAGCATTACCTTGCTTGTTTACCACCGGCACTTTTCGCGCCAGGGAATCGCTGGGATATTTTGACTGGTAAACAAGATACTGCTTTATTTCACTGGCAATGGCCTCAGCCTGGTTGCTCTTTTCGGCCCGGTAGGAACCACTGTCCACCTCTAGCAGACCGATGATATCCGGGTTGACCTCTCTTACGAAATCAATAATTTGACTGAGATTTCCGTTGGTGCGCTTGAGATAGCCACTGTATGGGACCGGCAAGTGAAAACGTTTCCCTACCCCGGTAGCGTAGCGGATATTGTACAGAAGTAATCGCATTTTACCTCAATTCTGAAATTCGACTTTGATAGTTAGGCTCAATCTTGACAATAAACATAGACATACAGGCTGCGTCAGTCAACTCCGAAATAGGACAAAAAATAAGATTAAAGATTTTGGCTTTGACGGAGGTTAAACTACAGCAACTTTCGTGCCTTTCTGAGCAAATGTTTGGAAACCTCTGCCGCCCTTTTAATCCCCTGGGCCTATTTAGGCAGCTTTTCCAGCTCCCGCACCAGATCTTCCAAGTGTGGCCTCTTATTGATGTCGTGCACGTCTATGTAGCGAATAATCCCATCTTTATCAATAATAAAAATGGCTCTCTCGCTAACACCATCAGAGCGTAATACGCCATATCTGTCCGCCACCGCCCCATGGGGGTAGAAGTCAGAAAGCACGGGAAACCACAATTTACCTCCCCCCATGCACATCTGATTCGTCCAGGCATATAAGGTAGGGATGTTATCTACTGTGATGCCAAAAAGGATGGCATTGTTCTGGTCAAAGAAATCTTTGGCGATGTTGTAGCCGGGCCACTGGTCTGAGCATACGGGCGTCCAGGCAGCAGGAACAAAAGAGATGACCACATTTTTCTTGCCGTTATACTGGCTCAAGGAAATCTCACCTCCACCCACCGCAGGGAGGGTGAAATCGGGGGCTCGATCGCCTACCTTCACCTTTAACTCACTATCCCTGGGTTTAAGCTTTCCCACCGGATAGATATTATCTTTATAAGCTTCTGATCTGCCCTGTACGGTTGCGGCCCAGGAAAAGATAGCCAAAAATCCTATAAGACAAATAATCGAACCACATTTTTTCCTCACCATAATACTCCCTCCGGCTAAAGCCCAGAAAGCTCAATAATCCTATTTAGAAAGCCACTGGTGTCCCTGAATTGGCCCAATCTGGAATAGAAAACCTCGTCACTGCCGTCGCTGTTGATTTTGACTCCAATGAAATAAGGCGTTCTGAGCTCACCTAAAATCTCATAAATGGATTCGTCCTCATCAGAAAAAAGAGGAAAGGGCACTTTATATTTATCTCGATAAAACCCCACTTCAAAGTCCGTATTCCCAGTGCCTATACCAATTATCTTGATTTTGTCTTTGAGATCTTTTCTTTTCTCGATAGCTTGGTAGAGTTCGTTTACCCGGGATGCCTCTTTCTGGCAAACAGGGCAGTACATACTGAATATCTGGACAATCACCACCCGGGCCTTGATCTGGGGAATGGTGAATTGCCCTGTACCTGAAAGGCCCAGGTAACTCTTGGCCTCTGTCTCATAAGGGAAGGGAAGCTCGAATGGTGGCAGACTCTTGCCCACGTCAGGCGTCTCATTGAAGGCCAGCCCTCCATGGTTAGCCACTAGCAGGAAAATGGCCAAGGCCACAAAACAGATAAGTGTTTTCTTTACGCCCTTTGTCATAAAAGCTATCCTCCTTGGTCGCTATCAATGCTAGGTCCAGAAGTTGGCAAACTTTCTAAGAATTCAGCGAGGCTACTACTTTCCCAGAATCTTCTCAAGACCCTTGCCGAACTCCTTGATCACATCTTCCTCGATCTTTCCGCCTTCCTGGGTCCCCTTTTTCCCCGCCTCAGACACTCCCTTGATGGAGCGGATTCGAATCTTGGGATTTTCTATGGCGCCCTCAAGAGTTACATGCACCCTGGTCGACTCTGTCCCACCTTTTCCGGCTTTTGACAATATACTGAGAACCTTGTCTAGGGTGCCAGAGATGCCTATGTCTCCATTCATCTTCAGCTGCTTCTTCAGCAGATCTACATCACCATTGGCATCCAGTTCTAGAGCGGGGCTTTCCATAGCTAGCTGGCTGATGTTCATCTTGCCACCTTGTAGGAGCGTTCTTGCCTTTATGGATTGATACGGAGCTCCCTCGGTGGCGAATTCTTTAACCGTCTTACCTGAGAGAATGTTGCTCACGCTTAGAAAGTTGAGCAGTCCAAAAAGAGCATTTCCGGCTTGGCCTAGCTTGTATATGCGTCCTGGACCCATCTCTGCCTCTATGTTCCCTCGCAGGCTCCTCAGTAAGTCGAGGGTGCGTCCAGTAGTGCCTTGCAGCTCGCCCGTCAGCGTCAGAGGCCCATTTACCGAAGGCTTTTCAGTACCTAGTATAACCGCCAGCGACTCCAATGGAACCGCCTTAATGGTTGGCTGCAATGCAAATGCAATCTGCTCCAGGCTCCGTAGATCAGCGGAACCCCGGGACTGGATACGGCCGCCTCCTATAAGAATTTCAAAATCGTGACTCTTGAGCACACCCTTTTCATATAAGGCATTCAATTTGAGAGCCTGGAATTCTTGCCCCCGGTAAGTGCCACGGTTGGCATCGAGCTGAAGCACCGCTGTGAGTTTTCGCAGTAGTGGATGGAGTTCCCCTTTCTTTGTTTTCTTTTCTGCGGTTGTTGTTTGCCCTTCAGGTTTGCTTTCTTGTTTTCCCGGAGATTTTGCCTTCGCCTTTGACGAAGCTTTATCCGGTGCCTTTGGCGGCAACAGACGGTCTAAATTCAAAATTGGCGATTTCACCTGGATCTGTAACGTGGGCTCCTGGAAGTTGGTGATTTGTCCCGAACCGCTCATTTTCTGATCATTAACCAAGAGGGTGACATCATTCAGGTTCACCCTGTTCCCCGCTAATTCTATAGCGCCATTACCCCCGGTAACTCTTAATGTGGTAGACGGCACCACCGACACGTCCGATATCCGTGCCGACCCTTCGATTTTGGACAGCAGTGATTCAATCTTTGAGGGTAGTCTTGTGAGACTCAGTTCTGGGAAGACTAATCTATCAATAGTTATCTTACCGTCAATTTCCTCACCCTGCCAAATGACCTGCCCTTTCTTGCCCGCCAGTCTCCAGGGGACCAGGGGCAGCAATTCTACCAAAGGCAGATTACCGGTAAGCACTCCACTTTTAACAATTGCCTCTTTGCGCCAATCTCGCAACAATCCTTCTCCCTTCAGGGATATGCTGCCTAGGCTTAGGGAAAACTTTTCTACTTTCATCTGATCTGGAGAAGCCACCAGCTTATAGGCAATTTTGGTTTCAGCTTGTGGAAGGGGCTGGTCCCACTTGGAAAGATCAGTGTAGAGGAATTGAGTTAGGTCGACGTTTCCATCAGCGCTGAAGTTTCTACCAAAGTCCCCCTGATAGTTGACCTCGAGAGAAATGCTGCCACCCAGCCGTTGTGCCAGGGATTTGTCCTTTATATAAGGCTTGAGTACATCCACATTGAGGCCAGATAGGGTCACTTTCACCATCAGTCCTGGATTCTCCAAGGTTAGAGCTTCGGTCAAGCCCCTTAAAGTTCCCTGCCCTTTCAAGGACCCAAAACCAGCTTTGGCCTCATCCCGAAGAGCGAACTGGAAACGGACTTCCTTACCGGGCGCCAAGTTTTGGGCTTCTACTTCAACATCGCTAAATATCCGAGAAAACTCCTGGCCGGGCAAGTTCTCCAATTTAATCCGCCCTTTCTCTATATTGAGCTCTCTGATTAGAATTTCCACAGGGAGGGGTAAGCTCCCTTTATCGGCAGAAGGAGCGGTATCAGCCCCAGTGGGTGTTGTCTCACCAGGCTTAGTCCTTACCCTTTTTTCCTGTTTGGGGGAGGGGGCCAGGTCCATGCCCACCACAGGGTTTTGCAGGAGCAACTCATTTACCACGACTTTCTTGGACAGGAGGGGAAGAACCGACACCTTGGCATAGAGGCGAGACATGTCCACGTCCCCTGGAAAACTAGTGGCTCCCTTGAGAGCAAAGCCGTCAGCTTCTAGCCAGACACCGTTCGTAATACCCCATTTGAGAGCCCCGAGGGTTACCTTCCCTCCCGTGGCCGCCTCGAGTTTAGAGGTGATCAAGCCGTTATAACGATTCAAGTCGATAAACCTGGGCACGATGAGAGCGGCAGCAATTACAACTAACGCTAGAACGGCGAGGATGATGCCAATCTTTTTCCATCTGGTTGCTTTCACCAACCTATCCCTTTCAACTAGACACTAGGGACTAAGCACTACCTCGAAGTCCTCTGGTGCCTAGTGTCTAGTGCATAGTGCCTAGTGAACTATGCTCCATGCTCTATGCCTAGAGGATTCTATTCTGTGACATCATACTTATCTAGATAGCCTCGGGGAGTAACCATGAAAGATTCATAGGTGAAGGTCCGAGAATTGCCTACAATTATAACGGTTTGCATGTCTATTGGGTAGGAGTGCATATTTGCCAGATCGGTAATGGTGACTTTCTCGCCATCCCGGGTTGCCCTACTGACGATCCCTACCGGGGTGCTGCTCGGTCGAAATTCCAGCAATATCTCTCGAGCCCGGTTGATTTGCCAGTCCCTTTTCTTACTCTTGGGGTTGTAAATTGCAACGACAAAGTCTGCTTCCCCAACCATCCTGAGTCTCTTTTCTATTACTTCCCAGGGAGTCAAAAGATCACTAAGTGATATGGCGGCAAAGTCGTGCATAAGGGGTGCCCCGAGAAGAGAGCCGGCTGCGGCAAAGGCCGGAACACCCGGGATGAAAGTAATCTCAAGGCCTTCTGGTTCTGGTGCTAAAGGGATCTTCTTGGCTTGGCAAACCTCCAGCGCCAGACCTGCCATGCCGTATATTCCTGCATCACCGCTTGAGACTAAAGATACGGTCTTGCCACTCAGTGCCTCATCCAGTGCCAGGTTTACCCTCTCCAGTTCCTGGCGCATACCTGTGGCCACGGTCTTTTGCTTACCGAGGATAGGTCGGATGAGTTCCACATAGGTCCGGTAGCCCACCACCAGGTCAGAAGTCTTCAGGGCTTCTTCTGCCGCGGGAGTTAGGTGAGCACTGTCTCCTGGCCCCAGACTCACTACGAAGAGGCGACCCTGGCCACTGCCACGGTCACGTTCCCCAGAATTTGCTTGGGCACCAGCAGTTCCTCGGCGCAGGCGCTTAGTATTGCGGCTTTCTCGCATACACTTTCTACCCCCAGATGTTCTCTCACCTTCTCAGAGGGGCTCGGCACCGGCAGCGGGGTCTGGAGCTCGGAGACAGAGTAGTAGACCGCAGGCCAATGGTGCAGCTTTAACAACTCTTTCAAGCCCTCTTCGTCTTCTTTGAGTTCAACCGTGGCGAGATTGCGGACCGCCAAGAGACTGAGATTATGATCCTCGAAAACCTTATCCACAGCCGCGCCAATTTCAGCCGCCTTGGTGCCCCGTTTGCATCCTACCCCCACGACCAGACTCCTTGGTCTCAGAATCAGACACGGAGGCGGTTCAAAAGAACCGAGCATATCATCTACGTATATCCATCCAGATAGTCCCGCCTCCCTGGCTGCTTCCGGTTTTTCCAATATTTCTAAGCCCGCAGTTTCGGGTATGTGAGGTCGGAGCGATTCTCCAGGGTCATAAACTCCAATCTGCCCCTCCCTCAACAGGGCCATGTTCAGAGTCTTCACCCTGTGCAAATTTTCGATGACCAGCCCTGCCTGTTTTGCCAGTTGATCAAAACTTATCTTCCCCTGCACATCGGTGGCTGTGGTAATTATCGCTTGACCGCCGGTAAAAGCAGCCACCTCTCGGGCCAAACGGTTGGCGCCGCCAAGGTGTCCGGAAACCAGGCTAACGACATTCCTCCCCATCTCATCGACAACCACCACAGCGGGATCTTTGTCTTTGGACTCCAACAAAGGGCCGAGAAGTCTCACCACAATGCCCGTGGCCATCACGCACACTAGCCCCTCGTGTTTTCTCATGCAGTTGGCAAAGACCTCTTTGAAATCAGTAAAAGGGTGGGCCTCGGGAAAACCGCTGGCTTCCTTCTCTGGAATATAGAGGGTGGTCTTTTCAAGATTAGCAGCAATCTCAGCCGCAAGCTTGCTACCACCTGGGGTCAAAGCTAAGATGGCCACCCCTTGCCGGCCAACTCCTTCCTCTTGCTGAGACTCCCTAAAACTATGAGCAAAAGCCGGATCATAGAGTTTACTCCTGGTCTTGAGCTCCCCTTTCAGGGCCTGACCCACCAGAATAACCGCCTGTTTTTTGATCCCACTTTTCTCCACCCGTTGGGCAATGTCTGTGAGCGTACCTGTAATGAACTTTTCATCCGGCCAGCCTACCCTATAGGCAACCACCACTGGCGTGTCGTCAGGGTAGCCCTGCTTAAGTTCAGCCACCACCTCATCTATCTTGGACACACTTAGATATACCACTAGGCTCGCCTGGTGCTGAGCAAGCCCAGCAAGTTTTTCACTTTCAGGCACCGCTGTTCGCCCGGCCAACCTGGTTAGAATGAGAGTCTGGCTTCCCCCCGGTTGGGTGAGCTGCCGCCCGAGAGTCGCGGCTGCCGCAAAGGCCACGGTCACCCCGGGTACCACTTCGTAGGAGATATTCTCTTTTTCCAGGAGTTGGATTTGCTCTTGAATGGCACCGTACAATGCTGGATCACCGGTGTGTACCCGGGCCACAATCTTACCCTTGTGAACCCCATCAGATAGGAGGGCGTGGGTCTGCTCTAGGCTTAGACTAGCACTGTCATGAATTTCCGCCCCCTCCTTTACCTTAGACAAAAGGGCTTGCGGCACTAGGGAACCGGCGTAAACTATTAGATCAGCGGCCTCGATAATTTTGGCCCCACGCACTGTTATCAGTTCCGGGTCTCCTGGACCCGCACCGATAAAATAGACTTTGCTCTTCTCTATTCTCTTCAGCTTTATGCCCTCCACATGCTTAGAAGGAAAAGGGGCGTTTGCGCTTGAAATCGGCTCATCAAAGCTTCTTTATCTGATTGAATCGGTACAGTACGGCCCACTTGCAGCAGCAGCCATTCGTGAGCCAAGCCTGCTTTATCAGCAATCCGTTGAGCTCGAGCAAGGGTCTCGAGAGTGACCACGCTCACCACCGTCCGCCCGCCAGGCCGAAGCCGCTTCTCCACAATCTCCAGAATATCGGTTAGGTTGCCGCCGCTGCCGCCGACAAAAACTCGATCCGGATCGGGCAAATCCTCTAGTGCCCCGGGCGCCTCACCCAGAACCGCTTTGACCCCGAAACCACCCAGTCGCTTTACATTTTCCTGGATCATCTCTAATCTGGCTCGATCTTTTTCAACAGCATATACTCTCAAACCGGGTGCTAACCTCACAGCCTCAATCCCCACGGAACCAGAGCCTGCTCCCACATCCCACATGACCCCTTGTGGTTCGATTTGCAGTTCGGCAAGAATCAGCGCCCTTGACTCCCTTTTGGTGATCAGCGATTTGTCCTTGGCAAAAAGTTCGTCCTCGAGACCCAGTCTGGCAGCCGGCTCCTTCTCTTCCTCGGGGTAGAGAACCATCACATTGACAGGTGCAAATTGCATCCCTTCGGCTTCGGCAAGATTGGTCTCCAGGCACCGTTCTTGATCTGAGCCAATCTCTTCTACCACCGCCACTTTGCGATTAGTCATGCCGTATTCGCGAAGAAGCTTGGCCATTCGGTCCGGCCTATTCTCAGGATCTGTATAGATGGCAATGGGCCCAGGATGTGCAAGCTCTGCGAAGAAGTCTGTTGCCTTCCTACCGTGAACGCTCACGGCCCGAGCCTGGTTCCAGGGCAGCTTGAGCCGGGCAAATGTTTTCTGCAGGGCGGTTAAATTCGGCAGGAAAGTGAGGTTCTCTGGTCCAAAAACCTCCAGAGCTCTTTTGCCTATGCCGAAAAACAGGGGATCACCCGAAGCCAAAATAACCACCCTTTTCCCCGCTGCCTTATCTCTAACTTCTTCCAGGGTAGCTCTAGGGTTGGCACCTAGAGTCCAGGTGCTTTCGGTCAGCCCAGCAAACATGGCGAGCTGTTTTTTGCCCCCCACCAGAATCTCAGCTTTCTGGATCGCGTCAAGATGCGCTTTACCAAGATCCTCCGGACCAAGGCCGATTCCTACCACTGTCACTCGTGGCATTCTACTCCCCCTCCAAAACTCACATCTCAGATCTCACATCTGATATCCCTTAGCACCTAAATATTAACTGTCCACCATAGTCGAACAAAAGCAGATGAATGTCCAGTTTACCTTTTGAATGCTTCTTGCTCACCGAAATCGCTTTCTTTACAAGGCTCGGAATAATCTTACTCGTTGTACCCGTCTCTTCCATGATTTCTAAAGAGTGCCTGGCAGTGTTGGCACTCGCCAGCCTCCCACTTAACTCCTCGGACTCTCCTGCCTCAAGGGCTATTTTCCCCACAATTCCGAGATCCATGTTCCCGCTGCTGGCGTGAGTATAATAGAGTCCCATGGCCATTTTGACCAGTTTGCCCATAAAAACAGCGTGGGTGATCTTGCTGAAGCCCGATTTGGCAGCTGCCTTCAAACTGAAACCATAGAAGTCGGCAATCTGGACAAAGCTCTCCTCGGGTAGATGGGTGAGCAACCTCCTGGCAAACCTTTCGCTTTTACCTCCGGTACTCAAAACTAACTCATCACCAGCAGCCAGAGCCACCGACAGAGCAGCCTCTATGGTTTCTTTGTAGGCTTTGTGTGACAGAGGCCTGACGATCCCGGTAGTACCGAGGATAGACAGTCCACCTACAATACCGAGGCGAGGATTAATAGTCTTTTTGGCCAGGGCTTCTCCGTCGGTAACGAAGATTTCAACCTCAATTTTTTGGGCCTTCTCAGCCCCACAAGCATCGAGGACTTCCTCCACTGCCCATTGTATCATCTGCCGAGGCACCGGATTGATGGCCGGCTCACCCACTTTGACCGGAAGTCCGGGCTTGGTAACTCGGCCCACGCCTTCCCCAGCCTTAAAAACGATTTCAGTCTCACCTTCTGTTGCGCCTAATACTTTCACCCTTGCCCCAATTTCAGCCCCGTGGGTAACATCGGGATCATCTCCTCCGTCTTTGACCACTGAACACAGAAAGGTATTGCCTTCCTGGAAGTATCTGTGCGAGGGGAGCTTTAACCTCCTGTTTTCTGGAAGGGTCACCGAAATTGGACTCAAATGAGAACCAGTGAAAAGAAACTGGAGTGCACCTTTTGTTGCCGCAGCGGCCGCAGTTCCGGTGGTAAAACCCTCCCGTAATTTTTTCCTGCGTCTGCCCTTAGTACGAGTTCGCTTAGCTGGCATCTTAATCCGTATCTGCGTTGTCCGTGGTGGCTTATTTCCTTCGCCGCAGAGCGCCTAGTAAATGGTAAACGGTGAACGGTAAACCGAATATGCCCCGGCTCAGCAACCGTTTACCATTTACCTTTTACCGTTTACTCTTTTTTGCGGCGAGATCGGCGAGAGCGTTGATGGTGGCGGCGGCCACAGCACTTCCTCCCTTCCTGCCTGCCACTGTTATGTAGACCAGCCCAGAATTCATCAACAACTCTTTGGCCTCCGCCGCGTTGACGAAACCTACCACCATACCCACAACCAAAGCAGGTCGAACTTCCCCCTGTTGGAAGAGTCTCACCAGTTCAATTAAGGCGGTGGGTGCATTCCCGATGACTGCTATGCCACCCTCTAGAAGATCTCGCGCTCGTGAGACGGCTGCAGCGGCGCGGGTAATGTTCTCAGCCCTGGCAGCAGCGATCACCCCGGTATCGTTTATGAAGCAGTGGACCTCACTGCCAAATGGAGCCAGATGGGTATTGGTGATCCCGGCCTGGGCCATACGAGTATCAGTAACAATGGCTGCACCTTTGCTTATTGCGGCAATACCATCCTCAATCGCCTGCTGGTGGAAGCGGGTATCTTTTATAAAATCAAAGTCCGCAGTTGTATGTATTAGCCGGCGGACAATTGCCCACTGTTCAGCTGCCAGACCATGCTCCCCCGCCTCCTCTTCGATGATTTTAAAACTCAACGATTCGATTTCAGCTGGTTCAACCTTGGTGATCTTAACCATTATCTGTCCTCGCACTCAGTGATGTCAGTGGTCCTTTGTCCGTTGCAGCTCAATTGGTTCCCGACCTGGAGGTCACTCCTACAGGGAGCTGTTCATTATGGCGAGCTCGTTTCTTGATATTCCTTGCAACTTTCAACAAAATTACCTGCCATCTCCGGATTACTACCAAAATGAAAATGAATATAGCCCGCCAGAGTATTGTAGACCATGAAACCATCTGGTCTCACTTCCATTCCCTCGCGGTTACTAACTTGGTATAGGTTAGCAATCTCCGAACTTCCATTGATCAATTCCGAGTAATGAAACTCATGACCCCTGGCCCTGAGCCCCTTTGGCCCCAGCAAGCTATCCTTATTGAGAACGACCTCGCGGTAACCAAGAGCCTTCCGGCGAGAGAGCATCCGGGTTCTAAATGGGTAAAGACCAACCATGGGATAGTCTCGTTTCTCTACCTCAATTGAACGGGTGAGGTACATGAAACCACCACATTCTGCGAATATGGGCATTCCTCCCTTGGCTGCTGCCAGAATCTCTATTTTCAGATTCTGATTCTCCGCAAGCTTAGGGGCAAAAAGCTCAGGGTAGCCCCCCCCCAGGTACAGACCCGCCAGATTAGGGGGTAGTTGCGAATCCCGAACTGGCGAAAAGAAACAAAGTTCCGCACCGAAATGAGTCAGCAGATCCAGATTATCTTGGTAGTAGAAACAGAAGGCCTCATCCCTGGCCACCCCAAGGCGTACCCCAGATTGGCTTGCCTTGGGTAGTGGTATGTCATCACTTTTCACCCCACTGGTCGGCAGGGAAGACAGCTTGTCTAGCTCAAGATGTTCTTCCAGCATGGAAGCCAATGTATCAAATATTTCAATATCATATGGATCTTCATCCGAAGTTACCAACCCGAGATGTCGTTCTGGAATGGCTATTTCTTTCGAACGCGGCAGCCCCCCTAGAAAGGCAACGTTTGGAATCGACTCCATTGCCTCAGCCAGAAATCGAGTGTGATTCTGACTTCCCACCCTGTTCGCTATGACCCCCTTTAGTTGCAGGTCTGGGTCGAAGGTCTCGAAACCGTGGACCACGGCAGCTATACTCCTCGCCATACTACTTGCATCTACAACCAGGATAACCGGACTGTTTAGCCATTTTGCCATTTGGGCAGTGGATCCTGCTTCAGAGCGTCCATCATACCCATCAAACAGCCCCATCACCCCTTCCACTATCCCTAAATCCTTACCGTACATGGATTTGGAGAAGGTTGCCAGATTGTAGCGCTTGGAGAGCATCCAGCCATCAAGGTTTCGGCTTGGCGTGCCCAGCAGTCTGGTGTGGTGACCTGGGTCAATAAAGTCAGGCCCCACCTTGAAGCCCTGTACCTTTAGTCCTCTTTTCTTAAATGCGGCCATCAAACCCAGGGAAATGGTGGTTTTGCCCACTCCCGAGTGGCTGCCGCCAATTACCAGACACCTGGGACTATGCTGTTTTTCAAGATTCTTATTGGTTCCAACCATGTGGCTTCCGCAAAAAAGGTTTACTGCTTAATATCTTGGAAAGTTTACAATGTATTTAGTTAAAAGGGTTAAATCAAGTTTTACTTTCTGAATAATGCCTTCTTTTACTCTAGGCTCTAATTGCTCTGCGCTTTTCTCCAGGAGTTTCCCCAAAAAATATTTTCCTGCCATAGGCCACGGGGAAGCTACTCCACAACGATCATATTCGCGCCATTTATTGGCAGAGTCCCTGTAGAGGAAGCACCATATCTTCATGCAGACCCTTTCGAGGCTGAGATTCGTGAAGACAGGTTGCTCAGATGCTCGTTGTTTCGCAGCCTCCCCTTTTGGCCTTTGCTGATGTCTCTTCTGAGTGACTGGCGGAAGGTTTGTGCCACTTCCGCAGCTGTGGTTGGGGGACCCTCTGGCCCGCAGTAGCGAAGCGGAGGCGGGAACAGAGAGTGGGCGGCCTCCCCCGGCCACAGCTGCGCCAGCAGTGACCAGACCGTGAGACTCGGAACGCAAGAAAAGACGCAAAAAATGGTTTTTCACCTACGGCTGTTGTATTTACTCTGCGCAACCGCTTGAGGGCTGGGACATTCCCTTCGCTTCCGCTCGGTCTGCTCTTCTTGAGAGGCCGATGTTCTTCGAACCTAGGTAGATGGCAGCCCGAGCTGCGGATATTGCCACCCCCTGCTATATTGCCTGGCCAGGCTATTCTATTGGAGTTGGCATAGGCTGGCAACATACGCCGCTACGGGAAAATCCCAGCCCTCAAGCTCAATCTTGACAAAGTGAATTGTATAGGCGATTTTCATTTGAAAACCATCCATAATGGTCTTATGGGCTTCATGCATAGTAGTTAAGCATTCATTCTCAGGAAAACTCCTTGGTTTTCTCAGGTTGCAACCTAGCATGACTTTTGCTAAAAAGGTTTAAACTGTGAGGCGGAAGTGCAGCTCCCTATTTTAGGATGTTCTAGCTCATGACGAACTTATTTAGTTTTGTTGGGCCACGCCGAATTGCAGTCCTGCTTATATTTCTGGCCGCCACCTTGGTGCAAGCCGCATCTGATTCGGTCTTCACTGTTAAGGTGAGACCGGGCGACACTGTTAGCTACCTGGCACTCAAACATCTTCACACCTACGACCAAGACTTATTAAATCAAATCAAGAAGCTAAACCCCCACATTAGAGATCTTAACCGCATACAAGCCGGTCAATCCGTGTATCTCCCTAGACCTCACGCAGTACCAGCGCAACCTGCTGCGCCCGCACCTCCACCCGTCTCCAAGAAGATGACCGCTGCAGCTTCCCGCGCAGTAGTCACATTAGTAGAAGGTGAGGTGCAGATGATGGCAGGGGGTGACCATACCTGGAAGAGTCTGAGCTCAAATGCAATCCTCAAAGGGGGAGACAAGGTCCGGGTTCTCGACAATGGGCGGCTAGAAATGGTCTTGGACAACCGCAGCGTCCTGCGGCTGGCGGCCAATAGTACTTTGGAGTTGAAAGAAGTGGAACGGAAGCCCGAAAAGGAGACCTACCGTTTCGCCCTCTCCCTCGGCAAAATGTGGACACGAGTTACTCGATTGCTAGGTTTTAACTCAAAATATCAGGTGGATACCCCAACTGCCATTACCGCTGTGCAAGGCACCGTGTACGATCTACAAGTGGACTCCAATCAACAAACGCGCGTTCGTGTTCATTCCGGCAATGTCCTGGTCTACAACCCATTCGCAGGCGATCTAGCACCGGGAGAAAAAGTCCCAAAGTTGCAGGAGCCAACTCGCGTCCCTGGTCCAACTAGGATATCCCGTGAGGCGTGGGAGCAATTGTTACTCCAACAGTACCAGCAGGTGACCCTTGGCCGGGAAGGAAGAAGTACTATCTCCGCTTTCGATCTTGATAAGGCAAGAAAGGAGGCGTGGGTTCGCTGGAATGAAGCTCGCGACAAAGACTTCTATGGCGAGATATGAGTTATAAAAAATTATTAATATTCATCATTGCGATTTTCTTTTTTTTCGCCTTTTGTCATGTCGCCTTATTTGGTCCTCTCGAAAACACTCATCTGAAAATTCGCGACCTTTTTTTTCGCTTTCGGGGTCCCGTACCAAATAACACCCTGGTTGCCATAGTCGCCATCGACGACCAAAGCATTGCCCATTACGGGCGCTGGCCCTGGCCGCGAGCACGGATTGCCGCCTTAATCCAAAGGCTCAGCGAGGCCAAAGCCCGCACCATTGGGATAGATATCTCCTTCTTACCCTCGCAGTCGCAAGCACAACCCATAGCTCCAGCAGTCGAACTCACCCCCCTCACGGAATGGTTGAATATCCCCAGCCGCCAGGAAACTTTATACTCTAATGACCAACTCCTTGCCCTGGCCATCAAGAAAGCGGGCAATGTGGTTCTCCCCTTCTACTTTGAATTCAAAGGTTCTTCGGTGGAAGGAACCCCTGAGATATCTGAGTCTCTGTCCCACTCTGCCTACCTTTTATTTGATGACGTCAGCACATTGCCCTCTTTGCCCTTACTTCAGGCTAGCAGTGTCTTCCCGCCAACTCCGGTTCTGGCTGAAGCCGCAGCCGCACTGGGGTGCGTCAATGCTTATTTGGACAGGGACGGCGTCTTGCGCAACGACCCCGCCATTATCTCTTACCGGGACCTATACTTCCCCTCCATGGGTATACAGCTGGCCCGTTTGTATCTGGGTCTTAGTTGGGCAGAGGTTAAGGTCAATAGCGGCGAAAGCATATTGCTTGGCAACCATTTCGTTCCCATGGACGATCGTGGATTTGTTGGGCTCAACTATAGTGGCGGCAGGGAAAGCTTTCCCTACCTCTCCTACAAAGATTTCATGGAAGGGAAAATTAAGCCCGAATTGCTTCGAGATAAATTAGTCCTTGTGGGCGTGGCTGCGGCGGGGTTACATGATCTTTGGTCCACCCCCTTTGGACCAGGATATCCAGGGGTGGAAAAGCATGCCACAGTGGTAGCCAATATCTTGGACGACCGTTTTATTGCTCAGTCTCACCTCAGTGGTATTGGAGAGGTGGCATTCATGCTCCTTATTGCTCTGGCCTTTGTCGCAGTTGCAGGTAGCCGCCGCTCCTGGCTGCTCTGGCTTTGTTGCTTTCTCCTCTTGGGATTGACAATATTAATATCTTATTGGGGCTTCAGTGTTCATCATCTCTGGTTCAAACCTCTTTTTCCAGCTTTGCTCGTCCTTTCCCTCACCCTAATGCTACAGGTGGTGAGATTGCCCTCGCCTGTGATTGCACCAGAAAAGGTGGATGAAACCCGTCTTCAGCCTGTGGAGACCATGGCTGAGGAGAGGGCTGAAGTCCCCATTGAAGGGGAAGTCTCCAGCGTTGGTCGATATCAGATTGAAGGCGAATTAGGGCATGGCGCCATGGGAGTGGTCTACAAAGCCGTGGATCCCAAGATCGGCAGGTCCGTGGCCATCAAGACAATTAGATTGGACCAGACTCTCGGAGCCAAGCAACTCGCGGATTTGAAAGAAAGGTCTTTGAGAGAGGCCCAGGTAGCTGGCCAACTTTCACACCCTGGCATCGTCACAATATATGATGTGGTTGAAAAGGGTGGCCATCTCTATATCGCCATGGAATTTATCGAGGGACAAGAACTTAGCCACTTCTGCACAAAGGAAAACCTCCTCAAACCTAGACAAGTAACCACCATAATTGGCCACATCTGTCATGCCCTCGATTACGCCCACAAAGAAGGCGTCGTCCACCGCGACATAAAGCCCAGTAATATTATGCTGCCCAAAGACGGTCGCCCCAAAATAATGGATTTTGGCATTACAAAGATGATCACCTCTGATGCCACTCAAACGGCAGCCATGCTGGGTACACCAAGCTACATGTCGCCGGAGCAAATTGACCTCGAGAAGGTGGACGGACGCTCGGATCTCTTTTCGGTAGGAGCCATGTTCTATGAACTTCTCTGCGGCCAGCGCCCCTTTACAGGGCCCAATATTACCGCCATTCTCAAAAAAATCACCACTGAAGATCCCCCTCCTCTGGCTGGAATAAACCCTCAAATACATCCGAAGCTGGAAGCAGTTGTTTCCAGACTTATGGCCAAATCTCCACAAGACCGCTTCCAGAGCGGTGGTGAAGTGGTTTCAGTTCTCAAGAGCCTCCTGGAAGATTCCTCGATTTGGCAATAAGAGTCAGGTTTTAGAGTAATTGCGAAACCGGGAATACGCCCGAAGGGTGGGAGTCCGAAGGACAAATCCGCAATTCTACCCTGTGCCTTGCGCCCTGAGCCGTGTGCCCTATACACTACGCGCTACGCGAATCCAGTGCGGAAATGTTGTTATTAGATCGGTAGGTTAAGCTTACTCTCTTTTCTGATCAGTATATGGTAAGCCTTTAAACGATAGAGGGGAGGGAGATTGCGAATGTCGCTAAGTATCTGAAGTATGCCTTCTCTGCGCACAAAGTCTTCATCGTAGAGTTTGGTCAATGAGTAATCCCGGATCAGGCTGAGATAGGGCTCCGCCAGACCAACGAATCTGATGCCTGTTCCCTGCCAAAGGTTTGTTTGAGCTTTATGGGGGCGGCTCCAAACCGATTCACCTTGAACTTGAATTGAGTTCATGGTTTCGGGCATTAGGAATTCCAAATTCATCTCCACCTGTATTCCAATAGGCTCTGATGTGGTAATGAAAATCCCACCTGTGCTCATATTGACGGCTCTCCCCATAACCATTGGGTAGCCGCGCAATTCACACTTAACGTCGAAATCCACTGGAATCCGGAGTCCTGTTCTCTTGCTCCGTCCTATATCGCACAAATGCATAGCTCACGCGCCCCGATGTTTTGAGACCACAAAGGCTAACTGAGCATGTGCAAGAGCAGTACCAAGGAAGGTCGCCAATCATTGAGACAGAAAAACTTAGTTTAATCAAAATGTTATAATTTTCAGCGAGATTTGGCCCTTAACGCATTTGGCCAAATAGCCAAAAGCTATTTGGCTATTTGGCCAAGATTTTGCCTTAGGGCCAAATACCCTCTTCGGAGACTGTCCAAAAAACTTCGCAATACCCTCCTCCTTGACGGGGGAGGGCTAGGGTGGGGGTGAAAAAATAAGTGTTTTTTCGGCTATTTTACAAATCCCCCTCCCCTTTATCCCCTCCCGCCAGGGGAGGGGAAATGAGCCATTGGATAGCCTCCGAAGGGGTATTCCCCTGGTGCGCACGGGTGAGAAAGGTGATTAGGCGATATGGCAAGGTGGCTATTTGAATAGGACGTCCAGGACGCCTTGAACTGATTGGACTCCAATCATCTCAATGGACTCAATGGCCGTGAGCCGCTCCGCGTTGCTTCGAGGTAGTATACAGCGGCGAAAACCGAGCTTTGCCGCCTCTTTAACCCTAATATCGGTCCGGCTAACCGCCCTGACTTCACCTGTGAGGCCAACCTCCCCTAAAAGAACGGTATGAGTATCCACAGGTTTATCTAAAAAGCTGGAGGCTACCGCAGTGGTAATTGCCAGATCCACAGCAGGTTCATCAATCCG
>CP070689.1:2907086-2930119 GCA_020353155.1 Deltaproteobacteria bacterium
CACCATTGTTGCCCGTGATTGAAAGATGGTGTTCAGGGAGCAAAAGTAAAAACCTTAAAGAATTATGGCTGGCATTTGCTAGACAAGAAGATTTAAAAACTTGTTTCGAGTATGTTTCAAGTTGTTAAAGGCATTATAGTTTGAAGACAGATATTTCCTATTTTATATCTATAACAAACACCCTACTAAAATATTTTTAGTGCACTTGCGGTATTGATTTCCTCTAGACTTTCATTACACTCCCCATTTGACTTTTTCTGTTAAATCGACTGTTGTCATAGGCTGCTCAGATTTCCATTGATCTGTAAATAGTTCTAGAGTATGGTGCTATAAGTACTAGGGATCGATAGATTAGGAGGATAATCTATGGCAAAAACCTTGACCCAGATGGCTGCAGATATTGTTGCAGCACAGGCATCGCATGTATCCATGTCTGCTGATGAAATGGATGCAGCACTAAAAAAAGTCTTTGAGGTATTAAGCCAAATTAAAGCCTTGGAAGATGGGCCTTCTGAAGAGGCTGTTGATAAAGAGCTTGCAAGGCTGCGATCCAACCCAATGAAGTCCATCCGAAGGAATTATGTGGTTAATCTCGAGGACGGCAGCAGATACAAGCAGCTAACAGCGAAAACTCTGGCAAAGTTCAACCTAACAGCGAAAGAATATCGAAAGAAATGGGGTTTCCCGGCTAGGCAGCCTTTGTCCGCCAAGTCGCTCTCGGCAAGAAGAAGAAAAGCTGCTAAAGCCCTTGGTCTAGCTGACAAACTAGCCGCGGCTCGCAAAGCCAAAAGCCAGACGCCAGCAGAGAAAATAGCCGCGCCCGCCAAAAAGAAGGCCGCGCCTGTGAAGAAGAAAGCCGCCCGGAAGAAGAAAGCAGTTCGGAAGCGCAAAAAGGCTTAGACGGTTTAATAATTCTATTCAACTTTAATTCTGGTCTTTAATCCTTCGAAGCAAAAAATTTGGTGTCTGTCCAATAGGTCTGTCAAGACCTGACAATTCCGCTTAAATAATTTGTGGATCGTTGCCCCGCGCCCTGACAGGTAGCCCGGATGTTTCATGATTTGGTGTCACGAGACCACGAAGATGGTCGTGCCACCGGGCAACCGGAGGGTGTTGGTCCCGAGGCGTACCTGAATGGTACTTCGCAGGGGCCGACACCCGAGGACGCACGGAAGGATGGCCATATCCGTGGTCGCAGTAAGCAATTCATGAAAAATCCGGGCTAGGGAAAGGGGACAACTGTGGATTTCGGATTGCGGATTTCGGAATGTTTGACGATTTGACGAATAGACGTATTGAGTAATTATCTAATTAAAGAATTTCCTAATTGAATACTTACTACTCGCCCTGAGCTTGTTGAAGGGCTGCCTACTGGCCACTTTGATTTGGGATTTTAGATTTTCTGTTGCAGATTGTTATGAATCTTTCGTTGATAGGAATGTCAGGGTCGGGTAAATCCCACTGGTCTAGCGGACTTGCAGAACTCGGTTTCCTCCGCTTTTGTTGCGACGAGCTGATTGCTGACAAACTTGCTCCAGAATTGATTCGAAGCGATGGCACAGCTCTGGATTTAGGGGAGTGGATGGGATTTCCTTATGAGCCTCAATATAAAGAGCGGGAATCTAGATACCTCGCCTGTGAGATAGAAGTAATCAGGGAAATCCTTAGCTACCTATCGGCAAGCAACTCGGGACAAAAGGTAGTTGTGGATACGACTGGCAGTGTTATCTATACTGGAAAGGACATGCTTGAAAGGCTGAAGTCGAGTAGCACCGTTGTACATCTAGCAACACCTCCAGAAATTAAGGAGCTAATGCTAAGGGTCTATCTGGACCAGCCAAGGCCGGTGTTGTGGAGGGATATGTTTTCTAAAAAGCATGGAGAAACCAACGAGGAAGCTTTGGCACGTTGCTACCCCCGCCTATTATTTTCCCGTCAGAGGTTATATGAGGAATACGCGGATGTCACAATAGATTACTATGCCCGCAATCAAGAGGGCTTCGGAGTGAAAGACTTTCTAAGGGAGATCCAGAGTCAGATTAGAAGGCAAAGGGCATAGGGCAATTTGAGATTTCGGATTTCGGATTTCGGATTTTGTATTAGAGAAAAGTATTGAGCTCATGTACAAACTGCCTGAACAAGATCGGCAACACCTCATGATGAGGCCGACCGAATGCTTTGACCAAGGATTGTCAATCCAAGACAAAATCAAATTGGCTCAAAATCTTAACCTTTTGTGGAAAGATGCTTTAAGAAAACAATCTCATATAAATAATCTTCTGGAAGACTTGGAGAGATGCATAAGGATTAGCCGGGAGTCTATGTTGGAGTTCAGAATTGTCGAGATTTGTAAGCGTTGTGATGAAGAGGAGGGGGGGAGTTGCTGCGGGGCTGGGATGGAGAACAAGTTTGACACCTTTCTTTTGTTGGTGAATCTTCTGCTAGGTGTTACTTTGCCGGAGCAACATCTCAGAAAAGGCAGTAGTTACCTCTTGGCTGATAAAGGCTGTATGTTGAAGGTGAGGTTGGTGTTATGCGTTGATTTTCTGTGTGATAAGATATTGAATGCCTTAAGTGTTCAGGAGTTGCTCAGCCTTCAGAATATATCAGGTGAGGAACTTATTACCGGCTTCAGACTCTATGATGCGGTTAAGAAGTTCATGCGTCAGGCCGAAACACAAGTCTAATTTGTAGAAACTGCTCAAAGCCATTCTGCACTAGATGTGAGATCTGATTATGTAGGCAAGATATATTGACCTCGGGGCAAAAATGAGGCTAAAAAAAGCACCTCTTCTCTCTAAATCGCGTTTTCTTGCTGGAAGGCAGTGCCAGCTTCGCTTGTGGCACCAGTGTTATAATCGGGAACTTGCTTCAGAGATAAGCCCTTCACAGCAGGCCATATTTGATGCTGGTCAGGAAGTGGGAAGACTAGCAACTCGCCTTTATCCAGGAGGGGTCCTCATCGAAGAGGACCATCTGCACCACCACGAGGCGGTTCAGTCTACAATGTCGGCTATAGATAATTTCCAGATACCGGCAATTTTTGAGGCTGCTTTTGTCTATGATGATGTGCGCATTAGGGTGGACATTTTACAAAGGCTTGGAGATGGCAGGTGGAATCTTATAGAAGTTAAGTCAGCCACCTCAGTCAAAGATGTGTACTTGCCTGACGTGGCGATCCAGCATAATGTTCTCATTGGCTCAGGTCTCGAGATTGGTGATGCTGGTATTCTTCATCTGAACAGCAATTATGTCTATGACGGTGGCGAAATTGAACTTTCTAATCTCTTTGCTTTCTCGGATTTGACCGAACAAGTCCTAGAACTACAGCGAGAGCTTTCTTTAAAGCTCGCTGAGCTCAAAGATATGCTGACGGCTGCAAATCCTCCTCAAATACTCCCTTCGCGCCATTGCCTGAGCCCCTATCCTTGCGAATTTTGGGATCATTGTACTGCGGAAATGCCTGAGTTCTGGGTCATGGGTCTTACAGGTATCAGGGAGGAAAGACTAAATGAACTGACGGCAATGGGGGTTGAGGACATAAGACATATCCCCACGGGTTTCCCCCTCAGTGAACTTCAGGAACGAATCAGGACATGTGTTGTTAGCCGTGAGGACTACGCTGCAGCCGAACTGGAAGAGGAACTAACCGAGGTAGAATACCCGGTACATTTTCTTGACTTTGAAACTGTTAGTCCTCCAATTCCGGTATATGCAGATACCAGACCCTACCAGGCCATTCCATTTCAGTGGTCAGATCACATCCTTTCTGGGGCAGGGGATTTAGACCACTCCAGCTACCTCTTTAGGGAGGAGGGAGATCCCCGGGAAGATTTCTCAGCGAGTCTTTTGGCAATCCTCGGAGAGGAGGGCACGATTTTTACCTACTCGAACTACGAAAGAAGAGTCGTATCTGAGCTGGCAGAGCACTTGCCAAAGCAGCGTGACCAGCTTTTCGCCACTTTAGATAGATTCAAGGACTTGCAAGCCTTGATCAAAAGATATTTCTACAATCCAGGATTCCACGGTTCATTTTCGCTGAAATCGGTGCTGCCGGTACTTGTTCCCCATATGAGTTACGACAATCTGGTGATTCAGGAAGGTACACATGCTTCGCTGGAATATCTGCGCATGCTCAACCCCAAGACATCGCCTGAACAGAAAAAGCGAATAGAACAGGCCTTAATAGACTACTGCAGCTATGATACCCTTGCCATGGTCAAAATCCGCGAGGCCTTACTCGCAAGATTTTGATGGAGTAATAGAATTATGAAGCCATCCTTTCCTCCTGAAAGCCCCAAGCAATGCCCTTGCGGTCACAAACACGTTTCCTGGTCTATAGGCGAAGATGAGGTCTACTGCTGGGACTGCGATCGCAAGTATCCTGTCTCGGATTGTTTCGGTTCCCGGGCTCCTGCTTCCGGGGAAGATGCTGAAGAAGACACGATAGAGTAGTCTGGAGCCGAGACAAGAATTTCCCATAAAAAAACCCACCGACCTGTGTTGCCCCTAAGCTGGTCTGCTGCGGCTGGACGATGGGTGGGAAATGGGAGATGCAAACAAGATGCCAAAAAAGTCAGGCTAGAAACTGTAATGAAACCCCATAAATAGATGGTTAAGTGAGTTTATATTTTTGCTATCAAAATCACTGATTAGGAGGGTTGGACCAACTGCGACAAAAGGCTGGAAAGACCCCTCCGGGAAACGAAACAGAATAAAGCTGTTCAATGGGTCAAAATCTGTATCTGCGTCTATGCTAGCTTCTGAATTGACTTCATCAGGTGCCGACAAAGAAGTCTCCGAAGTGATACCGAGCCAGGGAATATCCTCGAACCAATAGCCCATTGCAGTTCTGGATGCCCACTCATTGTCGAAGTGTTCGTCACTTGTAGTTGTATCGGTTTTCGAATCAGGATCGGAGAAGCGCAGGGTCAGGATTTCGTTTTCGGATGAATTTGACCAGAGATCGCTGTTTACATCCACCTCACTCATAGCGAGACCAGGGGTGAATATTGCCAAGCCAGCGATGATTAAAACTACTATAGATCGCTTTATCCTTTGCATCAGTGCTCCCGTCTATTGGAAGGGCATTTGCAGCTTTGAAATGGATCGGGAAGCCTAACAGTGATATGGTTAAGAGTCAAGCTATTAACTGGTTTTTTTGCTTAGCTTGTTTATTGAAGTTGCGGAAAAAATTGGCTGGTGTGTCCATAGAGGTGATGACATGTATGTCCTAAAGCTGAAAGGAGACCTTGTCTGGCAAACATCCGGCCCGGGTGAGCCAGAGGATCCGCTCGAGTTCGAACTGGAGGCCCTGCTATCAAGGCGTCCCACGCCTTTGTTGGTTTATGGGGAAGTGCACCGTAGGATAAAGAAAACTCTGAACGTCAATCAGCTTGACGCTCTTACCTTCGCAAAATGTTTGGAGGAGTTTGCCCAGGAGATTAGAAGAGCGGCAGAGACCTATGACTAAGGCCCTAACCACGTCGATTACTTTTTGTTTTGCAGTATTTTACCTGATCTTGCCCTGCCCGGCATGGGCTTGGACGGGCAGGGTAGTGGATGTTGCAGCCGGTGAGAAGATTACGGTGTTAAAAAATGGAAAGAGTGTTGAAGTTTTGCTCTACGGAGTTGATTGTCCGGAAGAGGGTCAGCCATTCAGCAATCAAGCAATGCAGTTCACCTCCAAGACGATTTTAGGCAAGGTGGTCGAGGTGCACCGCATGGATACCGACAAACAGGGGCGAACAGTGGCACTGGTATCTGTGGACAAAAGTTTGCTCAATGAGGAGTTGGTCAAGGCAGGTTTAGCATGGGTTTATAATTGGCATTGCCACGAGATGATTTGTGAGACTTGGAAGCACTACCAGCTAAGAGCTAAGATAGATAAACGAGGCTTATGGAGTGATCCTCAACCGATCTCTCCCTGGAAGTTCAGGAGAAAGAAATGAGCACAATGCAGCCTGCCACTCTATTGCTGATGGCTTTGCTGGTATCTTTGACAGTTGCCTGCGCCACTCAAAGGAAGCAGCCGAACTCATACGAGGAATGCATGTCACTCTGTAGCGATGAAGTCAGCGACTGCATTAGAAGTTGCTATAGTTGGAAGTGGTCGTCAAAAAACGTTATGGATTGCATTAACGAATGCAACCAGAAAAGCGCAAAGTGTCAAAAACTTTGCTCCAAGTTAAAAGAGCCTACTTCGCCTCGTATTCCTGAATATTATAACCAAGGAGGTGATGCAGGCTGACCCTACCTTAGAGTTTCATGAGCAATGAATAGCCTTCAGCCTGACCCCAGATATGGTGGCGGGGTCACCAGGGAGGGCAGTTTTTCTGAACTTCAATTGGTCCTGGCAAGCGGTGGGAAGTAGGCACAGAAAAATAAAAAGGACTTACGATTTTTCGTAAGTCCTTGATTTAATTTGGCAGTCCCAACGGGACTCGAACCCGTGTCTTCGGCGTGAGAGGCCGATATCCTAGACCACTAGACGATGGGACCGCGGAAGTATAATAACCGATCACGGGGGCAATGGCTGGGGGAGGAGGATTCGAACCCCCGTAGCATGATCCAGAGTCATGCGTCCTACCACTAGACGATCCCCCAATGGAGCAAGAAAAATAGACCATAGGTGCACTAAAGTCAAGGGGAAAGTCGCAGAGCGCATGGCGCTAAGCGCAGAGCGTGTATGGATGTATGCAAAAATTGGTGCAATGAACATTTTGGTGTGAAATATGCAGCCTGCAAGCGAGGGCTAAAAGACTTACTAAGAGTTCGATCCAGCTACCAAAGGCTAAGACGCTATGCGCTATGCGCTCTGCACTTTGCACATAGTGACAAAGTGCTTGACAAACCAAAGGCTTTTTTTATACTTACCTCTTCAATCTTCTCAGGATTTTGATAAAAGGAAGGGCGATCTTTGAAAGTCAGGGTGGATGAGCTTCCAGATACAGGCAGGGTGATTCATTTTCACAAGACTGACGCTTGGTTAGCTTCCATGACAGAAGATACGCGTGAGATCACCCTGGCAAGGCCAGTCGAGGTTGACTTGGAGCTCGTCCCAGAAGCGGATAGCATTAAGCTGAGGGGGCGTCTGCAGGGAGCGGTGCAGATTGCTTGCAGTAGATGTTTGCAAGATTTTGTTTTGGATCTGGATGAAACCATAGATTTCACCCTCCTGCGACCTCTGTCGGTGGATGCGCCGCACGAAATAGATCTGCGGCCGGAAGACCTGGACACGGAATTTTTCGATGGAGTGACAATTGATGTAGACTTCATCGTGGCAGAGCAAATCTTCCTTGCATTGCCGCAAAAGCCGCTTTGTCAACCGAACTGTGTAGGACTCTGTTCCGGTTGCGGTGCCGAGTTAAAGCGAGAATCGTGTCGCTGCGAGAAGATTGATAAAGTTTCTGTTTTCGATGCCCTTCAATTTATGAAGATTGACAAATAGTATATCCATGGCCCAGTCTAGGCGGCCGTTATAAGCAAAGGAGTGCTACCGATGGCTCTTCCCAAGAGACGTCACTCAAAGAGTAGAACAAGAAAAAAGCGTACACACTACAAGCTCGAGCAACCCACGCTCTCCCTTTGTTCTCAGTGCAACGAACCGAAGTTGCCCCACCATGCATGTCAAAGCTGTGGAACCTACAAGGGGAGGGAGGTCATAAAGACAGAGGAAGTGTAGAGGACCATTTCCATTCGGAGGTAAACTACCGCCGTTTATTTTTTGCCTGAGATGCGGACCGGACGGTCCGGTCCTAAATGTTTAAGGCTTGGGGTGGACCGCTTATTAAATAAAGGGGGTATCGTGAACCGTACCGCCATTTTAGGAACGGGTGCAGCTGTACCCAAAAAGGTAATCACGAACAAGGACTTGGAGTCCATTGTAGAAACCTCAGATGAATGGATTGCAACTCGAACCGGTATCAAGAGTCGCCATATTGCAGAAGACGGCGAGACCACATCTACATTGGCCACAGAAGCGGCCCGCAGGGCGCTTGAAATGGCAGGGGTTAAACCTGAAGAGCTAGATATGATTGTGGTGGGTACCACCTCTCCGGATATGATCATGCCTAATACTGGCGCACTAGTGCAGAAAAATCTTGGCGCCTCCAAAGCCTTCGCCTTTGACGTATATGCGGCCTGCAGCGGTTTTGTCTACGCTTTAACTATTGCAGACAAATTCATTAAGGAGAGTCCAGGGAAAAAGGCACTGGCCATCGGATCAGAACTCCTCTCCAGCATTACGGATTGGCAGGATCGCAATACCTGCGTTCTTTTTGGCGATGCGGCAGGGGCTGTTTTGCTCAGCGGCAGTTCTGACGGCGACCGGGGTATCCTTTCTACTCATTTGAATTCGGACGGGTGTCTCTGGGAGCTGCTTTATATACCGGGGGGCGGGTGTATTTATCCACCCAGTGCTGAAATGGCAGAGAAGCGTGATTACTGTATCCGCATGCACGGCAACGAGGTTTTTAAGCATGCTGTTAGATCCATGGCCGACGTGGCCCGGGAGGCTATAAGCGCAAATGACTTGAAGCCAGATGATGTAGATCTATTTATCCCACATCAGGCCAACATTCGTATAATGAATGCTGTGGCGGAAAGGCTAAAGATTTCGCCCGACCGGGTCTACATGAACATCGAACGTTATGGCAATACCTCATCTGCCAGTATTCCGGTGGCCCTTGATGAGGCCAATCGGTCAGGCCGCCTGAAGCCGGGAGATCTGGTGCTCTTGGATGCTTTTGGTGGATGATTCACCTGGGGAGCAGTAATGATCCGTTGGTAGGAAACCTGGAGAGTTGAGCTAAGGAGGCATTAAGTGGACTATTTTTTGACTGAAGAACAGCAGATGATCAAAGAGATTGCAGCCAAAATTGCCACAGAGAAGGTTCGCCCGGTGCGTGCTGAACTGGATGAGAGCGAAGAATTTCCCTGGGATCTAATGAAGATTATGGCGCAGTCGGATCTCTTTGGGGTCTACCTGCCGGAAGAGTACGGTGGCTTAGGCGGAGGAGTGTTGGAAAACTGTTTGGCCATTGAAGAGCTTGGACGGGCATGCATCGGCGTTGCCACTACTTATGCAGCCAGTGGTCTGGGAGCTTATCCCATACTGCTCCACGGCAGCGAAGAACAAAAACAAAAGTACCTGCCGGTAATTGCCAGCGGCGAAAAGCTTGCGGCCTTTGCAGTAACCGAGTCCGGCGCCGGAAGTGATGCAGGGGGTATTCAGACGACTGCTAAGCGGGAAGGAGATTTTTACCTCCTAAATGGCACCAAGCAGTGGATTACAAACGGCGGTGAGGCTGAGATCTATACCGTCGTCGCCATTACTGATAGGGCCAAAGGGGCCAGGGGTGCAAGCGCCTTTATCGTTGAAAAGGGGGATCCGGGTTTTTCCTTTGGCAAGAAGGAAAAAAAGATGGGCATCTGCACCTCCGCCACTCGGGAGCTTCTCTTCAATGATTGCAAAATTCCAGCGGACCGGTTGATCAGCCGGGAAGGCACGGGATTTATTGTCACTATGAAAACCTTTGACGTGTCGCGACCGGGTATAGGCGCCTTGGCAGTTGGTTTGAGTCAGGGTGCCTTAGACATTTCAGTGGAATATGCGCGCAAGCGTGTCCAGTTCGGCAAACCCATTATTTCCTTCCAGGCTGTCCAGCACATGCTTGCCGATATGGCCACTGAAACAGAGGCCGCCCGGGCTTTGGTCTATGCCGCAGCAAGATACATAGACAGTGGCGCCAAGGACATTTCCAAATTGTCTGCTATTGCCAAACTCTTTCCAACCGATGTTGCCATGCGCGTAACCACCAACGCCGTGCAGGTACTTGGAGGCTATGGATATATGCGAGATTATCCGGTGGAAAAAATGATGCGCGATGCCAAAATATTGCAGATATATGAAGGCACCAACCAGATTCAGCGTAACATTATCGGCCAGGAATTGAACAAGGAATACGGAAGGATTAAAGAAACCTTTTTCTGATTTCACATTTCGCATTTGGCATTTCTCATTTATCCATTCTAGCAAAAGCATTTTTGGACCTTTTTCGAATATCAGATGACAAATGAGCAATGAGAAATGATCAATGACAAAATGACAAATGGAGCGAAGCGCATGCACGTGGTTGTCTGTATTAAGCAGGTTCCGGATGCAAAAAACGTCCGCATTGACCCTGAGACCTGCACCTTAGTCCGGCAGGGTGTAGAGAGCATAGTCAATCCTCATGACTGGTATGCAGTAGAAGCGGCTTTGCGCTTCCGAGACGAATACGGAGGCAAGGTGACAGCATTGACCATGGGTCCGCCGCAAGCCGAGGAAGCGCTCAGAGAAACACTTGCCCTGGGAGTGGACGAGGCTGTGCTCTTGAGTGATCGGGCCTTTGCCGGCGCGGATACCTGGGCCACGTCGCTCACTTTGGCGCGAGCCATCGAAAAGCTAGGACCAGTTGAGTTGGTAATTTGCGGTAAGCAGGCTATTGACGGGGATACTGCTCAGGTGGGTCCGGGGCTGGCAGCCCATCTGGATCGCCCCTATACCACCTACGCTCGGCGGCTGGAATTGTTGAATGGCGGGGAATTGCGGGCTGAGCGAGTCACAGATTTCGGTTACGAGATCGTACAAATGGAACTGCCTGCGGTTGTCACGGTAGTGCGGGAAATTGGTGATCCACGAATGCCCGGGCTCAAACACAAGATGAAAGCCAAGAAAAAGGAAATTCCTGTCTTGGGTGCGGCTGAATTGAATCTGCATCCTGAGGAAGTGGGCTTGCAAGGCTCTTACACCCAAGTAGTAAAGGTATTCAGTCCACCACCACGGTGTGACCGGGAGATGATCAACGGGGATGCAGAGGAGCAGGCAGAAAAACTTCTCAGGCTATTACAGGAGGCAAAGGTACCTGGGCTATGAAGGCCATAATTGAAGAAGAAAAATGTGTAGGATGTGGCGAGTGCCTCGAAGTCTGCCCTGTGGATGCCATTGAACTAGTGGATGAAGTGGCCCAGGTGGATGATAATTGCACTCTGTGCGGACTGTGCGTCGATGTTTGCGACTATGAGGCCATTGGCTTGCCAGAAGTGCAGACCGCTGAGACAGACGATTTGGAATCCTATAGGGGTGTCTGGGTTGTTGCCGAGCACCACGATGGGGCAGTGCATTCTGTTTCATTCGAGTTGCTGGGCGCGGGGAGAAAGTTGGCCGATAAACTCAAGGTGGAGTTGGCTGCTGTTCTGATAGGTGATCAGCTGCAGGAGGGAGCCAAAAAGCTCATCGGCTACGGTGCAGATCGTGTCTACCTTGCGGAACATCCAGCCCTGGTTCCCTTCAATGACGAGTCCCACGCCAACGTTCTCACTGAACTAGTTAAGGAGAAAAAACCGGAGATTCTGTTGGCGGGGGCAACCGCCATGGGTCGTTCTTTTATTCCCAGGGTGGCAGTTGCAGTGGAAACTGGTTTAACCGCTGATTGTACTGGACTTGACATTGGTGATGATGGTCTCCTCTATCAGACTCGCCCCGCCTTCGGTGGCAATGTCATGGCTACCATTCTCTGTCCACGCCGCCGTCCGCAGATGGCAACAGTCCGACCTATGGTTATGAGGAAACCTGAATTCGACAGCAGGCGTCAGGGCGTGGTAGAAACTTTTACTCCCAGCCAAAAGTCTATTAATTCGAGGGTAAAGGTTTTAGAGACGGTTACCCAAGATCAGGAAACAGTGCGTATAACTGAGGCCGATATTGTCGTCACCGGTGTACGATGCCTGCAAAAAGCGGAAAATTTTAAAATCATCGAAGAATTAGCCCTTCTCCTCGATGGTGCAGTGGGAGCTACTCGTAGCGTAGTGGATGAAGGATGGATGCCATACAGCCACCAGGTGGGACAGACGGGCAAGACGGTATCTCCCAAGCTCTACCTCGCATGTGGCGTATCGGGAGCTATTCAGCACGTGGTGGGGATGCAGGGTTCCGAGATTATTGTGGCAGTGAATAAGGATCCGAGTGCACCTATTTTTGACGTTGTCAATTATGGGGTTGTGGCGGATCTCTTTGAGTTTGTGCCAGCATTGGTGAGAAAAATAAAAGAACAACGAAGCTAGTAAGTTCCAAGTTCAAAGTTCGAAGCTTAAGGTTTAACGCCCTTTTCTTAACTTGGAACTTGAGACTTTGAACATTGAACTTCATGACTGCGGGGAGGAGCTATGGCTGAAAATAACAAGAAAGTTGCGGTAGTTACCGGAGGTTCTCGAGGGATTGGTAGGGCGATTATCATGGCTCTTGCTGAGCCGAATTTGACAGTTGTTTTTAATCATTTTGATCCTCCCGAGGATACGGCGGCTGATGAGACCATCGAGATGGCAAGTAAAAAAGGCTGTGAGATTGAGGGGTTGCGGCTGGATGTTTCGAATCATCAAGCGGTGCAGGAGTTCGTCAACGGTGTAGTGGAGCGGCATGGAAGGATTGACATCCTGGTTAACAATGCCGGCATCACTAGGGACACTCTCTTGTTGCGGATGAAAGAGGCTGATTGGGATGCGGTTTTGGCGGTGAATCTCAAATCTGTTTTCAATTGTACCCAAGCGGCCGTGCGGTTCATGACTAAACAACGCTACGGACGTATAGTCAACATAGCCTCGGTGGTGGGAGCCATGGGTAATGCGGGCCAGGCGAACTACGCCGCCTCCAAAGCAGGTATTATGGGATTTACCAAATCTGTGGCCCGGGAGGTGGCAGGCAGGAATGTTACAGTCAATGCAGTGGCTCCCGGGTTCATAGAAACTGAAATGACTGCCAAGCTCTCCGACAAGGTCAGGGAAGCCTTCTTGGTCCAAATTCCCCTGGGCCGGGCAGGGCAGCCCGAAGATGTCGCCCAGCTGGTGAAATTTCTAGTTTCAGAGGACGCTTCGTACATTACCGGTCAAATTATTCACTTAAATGGTGGGATGTATATGTAGACGGCACACGGCACAGGGAGAATGGTTGAGTGTAGGATTATTGAAAGCCCTGCGCCCTATGCCTTGCGCCGTGAGCCCGAGAAAAAGTTTTTAAACCAATTTGACTGCAAAAATGTAATTGGGGATTAGACGATGAAAAGAAGGGTTGTTATTACTGGTCTTGGAGCGGTCACGCCCTTGGGAATCGGAGTGGAGGAGACATGGTCGGCGCTAGTGGCAGGCAAGTCGGGAATCGGCCCGATCACCAGCTTCGATCCCAAAGATATGACTACCAAGATTGCTGGTGAGGTCAAGGATTTTAAGGCTGAGGACTATGTCTCCCGCAAGGATGTCAGGCGGATGGATATTTTTACCGTGTACGCTCTGGCAGCGACCCGCATGGCTGTAGAGGATGCGAACCTCAACATTAATGGCAACAATGCCGATAGGGTGGGAGTTGTAATAGGATGCGGTCTTGGCGGTCTGAATACAATTGAAAAATTTCATCGTATTATGCTGGAGCAAGGACCAAAAAAAGTTAGTCCCTTCTTTATTCCCATGCTCATTGCCAACATGGCTCCCGGTCAAATATCCATCGCTTTTGGAGCCAAGGGTCCGAACGTAGCTATCGAAACCGCCTGTGCTGCCGGCACCCACGCGGTGGGTGACGCTTTCAAGCATATTCAACGCGGTATTGCTGATGTGATGATTACCGGAGGGGTGGAGTCCACGGTCACACCTCTGGCTATAAGTGGGTTTAATGCCATGCGAGCCCTGTCAACCCGGAATGATGACCCGCAGAAGGCTTCTCGTCCTTTCGACCGAGACAGGGACGGATTTGTCATGGCCGAGGGTAGCGGCATCGTAATCTTGGAAGCCCTTGACTACGCCCTAGAGCGAGGAGCGCGCATCCATGGAGAGCTCGTTGGCTATGGTCTCACTGGTGATGCCTTCCACATTTCGGCTCCGGCTCCGGAAGGTGAGGGAATGGCGCGGTGCATGCAGATGGCCCTGGATGATGCTGGTGTTACCCCGGAAGAGGTTGACTACATAAATGCCCACGGCACCTCCACGGATCTAAATGACAGTTTCGAGACTCGGGCGATAAAAACGGTTTTCGGAGAACATAGTTACAAGTTGGCTGTTAGTTCTACCAAATCCATGACTGGGCACCTTTTGGGAGGGGCCGGAGGTGTCGAGAGCGTGATTAGTGTGCTTACCATAAAACGTGGAATCATTCCTCCTACCATCAACTATGAGAATCCGGATCCCGAGTGCGATCTAGACTACGTTCCCAATGTGGCCCGGGAAGGGAAAGTGAAAACAGTTTTATCCAATTCATTCGGTTTCGGCGGCACCAACGCGGCACTGTTGTTTCGCCAATACGAACCTTGATAGCGGGGAGACTGAGGATGAAAGTCATTATCGGGTCTGATCATGCAGGATTTTCTCTAAAAACCCAGGTCAAGGCTTTGCTTGAGAGCATGGGGCACACAGTCGAAGATGCTGGTTGCCCGAGTGAGGATTCAGTTGACTATCCTGTCTACGGCAAGGCGGTGGCCAGCGGGGTTGCCAGCGGTGAGTTTGCCAAAGGTATCCTTATCTGCGGTTCCGGTCTGGGCATGTCTATGGTTGCCAATCGTTTCACCGGTGTGCGTGCAGCTCTCTGCAACGATCTTTACAGTGCCGTCTTGAGCCGTCGTCACAACGACGCTAATCTTTTAGTAATGGGGGGTAGGCTGATCGGCAGCGACCTGGCCGAAGAGATTGTCAGAACTTGGCTAACCACCGAGTTTGATGGCGGGCGTCATGAGGGCAGAATAGCGCAACTGGACGAACTTTGATCATTTGGGTCCCTGATGTCTGGTCCTTTGGCCCAGGTCAGGTCGCATAGTGCATGAAGAGAATTCAAAATCTCTCACTAATTGTTCTATGCCACTTGGATTCTGACTCCTAACTTCTAACTCCTCCTTTTATGAATTAACACTTCCCATTTTGCCTTTATCATTATACATTGCGAAATCCTTGTTTATTTGCTATCTCACCAATGAAAAAAATAGACAGATGCAAAAAGTGAGATGGTGCTAGTAAATATTTCTACCTTCCTATAACGGGGCCTAAGATGTCCGACTTGGAAAAAATAGACCCGCAAGTTGCAGAAGCAATCCGGCTGGAGGAGGAAAGACAGCTTCAGAGGCTGGAGCTAATTGCCTCTGAAAATTTTGCCAGTCCTGCGGTCAGGCAGGCACAGGGTAGCGTTTTGACCAACAAGTATGCGGAGGGCTATCCCGGCCACAGATATTACGGTGGGTGTGAGTTTGTTGATACAGCCGAAAGTCTGGCCATCTCCCGGGCAAAGGAGCTATTTGCTGCTGAATATGCCAACGTGCAGCCCCACTCCGGTTCCCAAGCTAATATGGCAGTCTGTTTCGCTATTCTGCAGCCTGGAGACACCATTATGGGGATGGACTTGCGCCACGGGGGCCATCTTACCCACGGCAGCCCAGTCAATTTCTCAGGCAGGCTTTACGATGTAATTTCTTATGGGGTGAACCGAGAAACTGAAACTATTGATCTGGACCAGGTCGAGCGACTGGCACGAGAACACCGTCCCAAACTAATTATTGCTGGTGCGAGCGCCTATCCTAGGAGCATTGACTTCGGCTTTTTTCAAAGGGTCTGCGAGGACATCGGTGCTTACTTTATGGTGGACATGGCCCACATAGCCGGTCTTGTAGCTGCCGGGGTTCATCCTAGCCCTGTTCCTCACAGTGATTTCGTCACCTCCACCACCCACAAAACTCTCAGGGGACCTAGGGGGGGTTTGATACTTGCCAGGCAGGGGCACGCCGACAAGCTCAACAAAGGAATTTTCCCAGGCATACAAGGTGGGCCACTGATGCATGTCATAGCCGCAAAGGCAGTGGCATTCAAGGAGGCTTTGAGTGCCGAGTTTCGTAATTACCAGAGGCAGATAGTCAGCAATGCCAGACGATTGGCAATGGAGTTATCGGAGAGAGGCTACCGCCTGGTCTCTGGGGGTACAGACAACCATTTGATGCTTGTTGATTTAAGGAAAAAGGGGCTGACCGGTGCCGAAGCTGAACTCACCCTGGACAAGGCTTGGATTACGGTAAACAAGAACTCCATTCCATTTGATCCGGAAAAGCCGGCAGTCACCAGCGGCATAAGGGTAGGGACCCCTGCAGTGACCTCGCGAGGGATGGAAGAGGAAGATATGGCCACCATAGCTCAGTTTATTCACGAGGCCCTGGAAGCCCACGAGGATGCCGAGGCCATAGAAAGGGTTCGACAGCAAGTTGCTGATTTCTGCTCGAGGTTCCCTCTTCATAAACCCGTGTACGAGAGAGAGAGCTGAGTTATGAAGCGGCCGAGTTGGGATGCCTATTTCATGGAGATCACTAATCTGGTGGCTCAGCGTTCCACATGTCTTCGTCGTAAAGTGGGAGCCGTGCTGGTAAAGGAAAAGAGGATTTTGGCAACCGGATATAACGGGGCCCCTTCGGGACTGCCGCACTGTCTGGACGTCGGCTGCATGAGGGAGGAAAACAATATACCGTCAGGCCAACGACATGAACTCTGCCGCGGCCTCCATGCAGAACAGAATGTCATTATTCAAGCGGCCCGCCACGGAATACCCATTCAAGGCTCTACTCTCTACAGCACCACGCGACCGTGTGTTATTTGCGCTAAGATGATCATTAATGCTAATATTATCGCTGTCTGCTTTGATGAAGGGTATGCTGACGAGCTCTCCGACCAGATGTTGCAAGAAGCGGGAGTTAAACTGGTTAACTGGAGATCGCCTGAGGGAGGTAGGGAATGAAGTGCCAATTCTGTGGTCACCCTAAAACTCGGGTGCTCGACTCCCGCCCGGGAAAGAAGAACAACCACATTCGGCGGCGGCGACACTGCCAGCAGTGCGACGGGAGGTTCACCACTTTTGAGAGGTTAGAAGACAACCTTGCTCTGGTGATCAAGCGTGACGGTCGTTTGGAGGTTTTTGACCGGGAAAAAATTCTAAGTGCCATCAAGCAATCTTGTACGAAGCTTCCCATAGGGGAAGACCACCTCAACAAGATAGTGGGATCGATAGAGAGCCGAATTCAAGAAAGCCGACGACGTAAGCTGCGCAGTCAAGTCTTAGGAGATTGGGTGGCAGCCGCTTTGTATGAGATCCATCCCGCGGCTTACATACGCTACAGCATTGTGCACCGACAAATCCAGGATCTCCGAGACCTGCAAAGACTTTTAGAAGAGGAGTTAGGTTAGCAAGGGTAAGAAGTAGCGGCTGAAAAGCGAAAAAAGTGACTAAGCAAGGATCTTTGACAAAAGAAGATGAACAGTTCATGAGGCTAGCTCTCCGTTTAGCCGCCCGTGGTATTGGGCACACTTCCCCTAACCCCATGGTGGGGGCGGTGGTGGTCAAGGGCGGCCAAGTGGTTGGAAAGGGTTACCATCGGAAAACAGGCTCTCCTCATGCAGAGATACATGCCCTGGAAGATGCTGGCAAACAGGCCAACTCTGCTACCCTATATGTGACTCTGGAGCCGTGTAACCATCAGGGCCGGACTCCGCCTTGCACCGGGGTAATAGTTAGCAGTGGGGTTAGTCGGGTGGTGATTGGATGCTCCGATCCGAATCCTCAGGTTGCCGGCGGTGGGGCGGAGTATCTTCGAGGTAAGGGCATCCGCGTAGATGTGGGGATCCTTGAGGAAAGATGTCTTCGACTAAATGAACCGTTCATCAAGCACGTGACCACTGGCCTGCCCCTGGTAATTGCCAAGATGGCTGCCAGTTTAGATGGTAAAATTGCCACCCATCTGGGAGATTCCCACTGGATTTCCAATGAGCGCTCACGGCGGTTTGTCCACAAGATACGCCATGGGGTGGACGCTATACTGGTGGGGGTCGGGACAGTTGTTGTTGACAATCCCAAGCTTACCACTCGCCTGTCCGGAAGGAAGGGTAGTAATCCTCTCCGGATAGTTCTAGACACCCATCTGAGAATTCCCCTTGACAGTCTGGTTGTTAGTGAGACCAGGGAAGCTCCGACTATCATTGCGACCGGACCAAAACCCTATAAAAAAAGAAGGGAAGCACTGGAAGGCAAGGGGGTAGAGGTTCTGTCTCTACCGCTGGTGCGGGGGCGTGTGTCACTGCCCGAGCTTTTGAAACATTTAGGCAAGCGCGACATTACCAGCCTACTGGTGGAAGGTGGGGCCGAAGTTCACGGTAGCTTTTTTTATGACAATCTTGTCGATAAAGTGTATCTTTTTTTTGCGCCAAAAATCATTGGTGGCAATAGGGCTGTTCCCATGGTGGGAGGTATGGGGATTGGCAGTGTGGCCGAGGCTTTGTCTTTGAGTAATCTCAGGCTTCGGCGATTGGACGATGATATAATGGTTGAAGGGTACGTGAAAGACTCAGCGCTATTTGAAGCAATATCAGCGAGGTCAGATCAGCAATAGTCTAGGGAGTGAGCGGTGTTTAGTGGGCATACTGATGGAGGGAGCCAGGTTGAATATCTCTACCCCATGCTCCATGCTCCACGCTCTATGATACAATTGATTGTTGTCGCCTGTAACCTTGTACCTTAAGCCTCGTGTCTAACATCGGAGATGGATCATGTTCACCGGCTTAATTGAGGGAACCGGAAAACTAGTAAAAATAGAGCCAAGAGGCAAAGACATGCGTCTGAGTATCGAGGCTGGCTTTGAGCTGGATGGACTTCAGAAAGGCGAGAGTGTCTCGGTGAACGGCGTTTGCCTCACGGTGGTTTCTTGGAAAGAAAGGACTTTTACGGCAGACGTTTCTCAAGAAACCTTGAGCCGGACTACCATTTCCCGGCTACGACTAGGTGATCAAGTCAATCTTGAACGGGCCCTCAGACTTGGAGACCGACTAGGCGGGCACCTGGTCAACGGCCATGTGGACGGCAGGGCCAAAGTGATCTCTAGGAAGAAGAGGGGTGATTCAATTGTCTTTGCATTCGAGGTAGCCCCTGAACTGGCTCGCTACTTCATTGAAAAAGGATCTGTGGCAATAGACGGCGTAAGTCTTACAGTAAACCGCTGTGATGCAAGAAGCTTTGAAGTAAACGTAGTGCCGTACACCGCCCGGGTTACTGCCATTGGTAATCTGAAGGTAGGCGACGAGGTTAACATAGAAGTTGATGTGATAGGCAAATACGTGGAGAAATTTGTTCGAGCAATGCAAAGTAATACTTCAGATGGTGTGGACGCCGATTTTTTGGCAAAGCACGGGTTCATCTAACATTTTCCATTTTCCATCTCTCATTTTTTATTGGTCAGATGCGCTTGCTTGTTTAGAGAACTTTTGGCGGGCAGGATTGTTTCAGCTGGTGATTTGCCATTCCTTTTATGTCGCTAAGAGAGATGATAAAAGAGAGATGTTAAATGATAAATAATAAATAGATTGGAGTTAATGAAATGCCAACCGTTAGAATTGCTGAGGCTCTGGAAGAGATCAGAGAAGGTAAGATGGTCATCCTGGTAGATGATGAGGACCGGGAGAACGAGGGTGATCTCTGCATGGCTGCGGAGAAGGTGACCCCGGAGGCCGTGAATTTTATGGCAAAGCATGGAAGGGGATTGATCTGCCTGTCCTTGATCGAGGAAAAGGTGGAAGGACTGCAGCTGCCTATGATGGTCTCCAACAATCAGTCAAGATTCGGAACTGCTTTTACCGTTTCCATCGAGGCCCGGCGAGGGGTAACCACGGGAATCTCAGCGGCTGATCGGGCCACCACTATTTTAACAGCGGTGGCTGATGACGCTAAGCCAGAGGATCTAGTCAGTCCGGGGCATGTTTTCCCTCTGCGGGCCCGCAAAGGGGGTGTATTGGTGAGAACCGGCCAAACCGAGGGGTCCGTTGATCTGGCAAGGTTGGCAGGTCTGACACCTGCAGGGGTCATCTGTGAGGTGATGAAAGATGACGGCACCATGGCTAGAATGCCGGACCTGGAGGTTTTTTCCGAGGAACACGGCCTAAAAATCGTCACCATAGCTGACATCATTGAGTACCGAATGCGTCATGAAAGTTTCGTGCATCGGGCGGCAACTACTTTGCTTCCCTCCGTTCATTGCGTTGAATTTGCTGCTATTGCATACACCAATGATATCGATACCAGTCAGCATATCGCTCTGGTCAAAGGTGAGATAAGTCCGGAGGAAGAGGTACTGGTGCGGGTTCACTCCGAATGTCTTACCGGCGACAGCTTGGGATCTCTACGGTGCGATTGTGGAGATCAGCTGCACCGGGCCATGGAAATGGTCAGTGACGAAGGCAAGGGCATTGTTTTGTACATTACCAATCACGAAGGCCGCGGCATTGGTCTGGTCAATAAACTCAGGTCATATGCACTTCAAGATCAAGGCAAGGATACGGTTGAGGCCAATGAGGCTCTGGGTTTTAAAGCCGACCTCAGGGAATATGGCATAGGTGCCCAGATTCTGGTGGATCTCGGGGTTAGAAAAATGCGACTCATGACCAACAACCCAAAAAAGATAGTTGGTTTAGAGGGATATGGAATTACCATTACTGAACGAGTACCCATAGAAATTACACCTAACCCCTGCAATCTTGATTATTTGAAAACCAAGTGTTCAAAGATGGGTCACCTCATAGACCTGGCTAGAGAAAAAGAAAAGGAAAACTATTAAGATCGTAGATTCTAGACTGCAGAATGTGGAATCTTGTAGTTTCAACTTGAGCCAATCCGCAATCCTAAATCCGCAATCAATAGATGGGAGGTTAGAATGCCGAAAATAGTTGAGGGCAAGCTGGAGGCGAAAGGACTAAAATTTGCCGTGATAGTCAGCCGTTTCAATGACTTCATTTGCGACCGACTATTGGGGGGTGCCTTGGACGCCCTGCTGAGAAACGGTGCTAAAGAATCGGACATCCAGGTGGTTAAAGTTCCCGGCTCTTGGGAAATTCCTCTCGTCTCCAAAAAACTGGCTGAGCTGAAGAAATATGACGCCATTATATGTCTCGGAGCAGTAATTCGTGGTTCCACCCCTCATTTTGAATACGTAAGTGCTGAGGTTTCTAAAGGAATAGCTTCTGTAGGTCTGGAGCAGTCAGTGCCCATAACTTTTGGCGTTCTTACTACCGACAGCCTAGAACAAGCCATTGAGCGGGCTGGTACCAAGGCAGGTAACAAGGGCTTTGAGGCAGCCCAGGCAGCCATAGAAATGGCCAATCTAATGAGGCAGCTAGGATAGAAAGATAGTTTTTGCAAGTTGAAAACGCTTAGTTGGCCATCGTTTTATCGGGTATTTAGTGAAAAGGAGCTCCAGTCAGATTTTATGAGTAGCCGACGCCGTTCTCGAGAAATGGCCATTCAGGTCCTTTACCAAGTTGACATGGCCCAAAGTGACGTTGCCGAGGCCCTGAGGTTGTTCTGCGAGCATTTTAAAGCTCCCGAATCGATAAGGGATTTTGCTTTTGAACTTGCCAGGGGAACACACGAGCATCGAGAGGAAGTCGACACCTTAATCAAGAGGTTTTCCGAGCACTGGCGACTGGAGCGTATGCCAACCGTTGACCGTAATATTCTCCGACTTGCCATCTATGAACTTCTTTATCGAACGGATATTCCAGCCAAGGTTTCCATAAATGAGGCGGTGGATCTGGGTAAGAAGTATGGGTCGGAGGATTCGGGATCGTTCATAAACGGTATCCTGGACAGAATTCGTTTGCATCTCGAGGAAACTGGCAGACGCAAAACTACGCCGGACGACGATCACGCCTTTGAACCGGCGGGAGACATCGCGGGCTAAGTACCCAGTATGCACTAGGCACCATTCATTTCACATTGCTCATCTATCATTTGACAATTTGTTATAGTCTAAATTGAGTTGAGATTCGTCTGATCGTTACGTCAAAATGAAAAATCTATAATGAATAGTGGTTAGTTAATAATGAGGTGGGAGGAAAAATGGAGTTCAAATACGATCCGAAGGAGATCGAACCCAAATGGCAGCGTATTTGGGAGAAGCAGCGTATTTTTTATGTAAGCGAAGATGCAAGTAAACCAAAATATTACTTGCTAGAGATGTTTCCCTATCCTTCGGGACGGATCCACATGGGACATGTACGAAACTACACGATCGGAGACGTAGTGGGTCGCTACAAAACCATGCGTGGATTCAATGTGATTCACCCAATGGGGTGGGATGCCTTTGGCATGCCAGCGGAAAACGCTGCTATCAAGGCCGGGATCCATCCAGCTACTTGGACATACAATAATATTGACCAAATGAAACATCAGCTGAAACAAATGGGGTTCAGCTATGACTGGAGCAGAGAACTGGCCACCTGCGATGTTTCCTACTATCGGTGGGAGCAGTTAATGTTCCTAAAGATGTATGAAAGAGGTTTGGCATACCGGGCAGAGGCTTATGTGAACTGGTGTTCGACTTGTCTGACGGTGCTTGCCAACGAACAGGTCGAGGCCGGCCTGTGTTGGCGCTGCAGCCAAGCGGTTGAACAAAAAGAGATGTCTCAATGGTTTCTCAAGATTACAGATTACGCTGACGAGTTGCTGGAATATTGCGACCATTTGTCAGGTTGGCCCGAAAGGGTGCTAACCATGCAGCGCAATTGGATCGGAAAAAGCCACGGGGCTATTATCCATTTTCCTCTGGAAGATTCGGCTGAGCCCATCAAGGTTTTCACCACCAGGCAAGACACGGTATTTGGCGCCACCTTTATGAGTCTTGCGGTGGAACATCCTTTGTCCTTAAAACTCTGTCAAGGCAGACAGGAGGAAGGTAGGGTCAAGGAATTCATCGAGAAGACCAAGCGCATACAAAGAAGTGAGAGAACTTCAGAGTTCTTCGATAAAGAAGGTGTCTTTACCGGAGCCTACTGTCGTAATCCCATGACTGGTGAGCGGATGCCCATCTATGTTGCTAATTTTGTCCTAATGGAATATGGCACAGGGGCAGTGATGGCGGTGCCCACCCATGACCAAAGGGATTTTGAATTTGCTCAAGCCTACAAGCTACCCTTGAAGGTGGTTGTCAATCCTGTGGGAGGTGAAC
>CP070689.1:2930219-2946033 GCA_020353155.1 Deltaproteobacteria bacterium
TAGCCCGGAAATTTTATGAATTGCTGTCGCGAGACCGCGAAGATGGACGTGCCACCTGGCAACCGCAGGGTGTTGGTTCCGAGGCGTACCTCAACGGTACGTCGCAGGGTCCAACACCCGAGGACGCCAGGAAGGACGGGCATATCCGTGGTCGCAGCAGGTGATTCATGAAATATCCGGGCTAGATATCTCCTCCCACCAGCCTTGGGATCACCAAGTGAAACTGGGGGGGAAAAGAGGTTTGCCTATGGACTCCCTGTGGCCCCAGGTGCGCAGGGTTCTGAAAGAGACTTTAAGCTCTGAGCAGTTTCTGCAATGGATTGAGGTGCTGAAGGTTAGCACCCTTCAAAGCGGCCACCTCGTGTTGCAAGCTCCCAGCCGATTCCATTACTATTGGATTCAAGAGCACTACCTTTCAACCATCCAATCATGCTGCCGAAAGGTGGATACCAGTGTAAGGGTTATCTTGCAACTGCCCGATGGTCGGCGCAAATCCTCCCATGCGGCTCATCCATCCTTAGGCAATGTGCCACTCACTACAACCTTTGATATTTCTCAGACTTTTGAAACCTATGTGGTTGCCCCGTTTAACCGGTTTGCTTACTCTGCAGCCAGAGATGTCTGCCGGAACGATTTCCCCAGATTCAATCCTTTGTTCATTGAGGGGCCTCCAGGGCTAGGCAAGACTCATCTTCTCCACGCTATCGGCAATGGTTGCCAGGCTGATAAAGATGAGGAAGTAGCCTATATGAGTTGCAGGAATCTCCTTGTCTACGGGCCGGCTTTATCTCCCATTCCTTATGATGCACTCTGGCAAACCTTAGGTAATGTCAAGATCCTTTTGGTTGATGATATCCACCAACTACCTTCAGAAGGCAACTTTCAGAGGCAGATGCGAGAGATTTTTAACTGGTGCTATGATTCGGGGACCCAGATGGTTTTTGCCGCCACACGCTTGCCTCACCAGATTCCAGATCTATCCCTGGGCCTTCGCTCCCGCTTGGGTTGGGGCTTAATAGCGCGCATACAAGAACCCGACATTGACGGTTGCTTCCAGGTAATTGAGTCTTTTTTAGGTGAAAGGAAAGTGCCTATTTCACAAGATATTTTTCGTTATATATCAGAGCGGGGCCCCATGAATTTTCACGAGATTAAAGACTTTGTAGAAAAGTTGCAGGAGATTGTTGAAAAAGAAGGCGCTCTTCCAAGCCTCAAGGATAGATCTCTGGCTATCCATGGAGATGCATCCTCAAGACCGGACAAGCTATCTATTCAAGCCATTCAAAAGGAAGTTTGCCACTCCTATGGTGTATCTTTAGAGGCTTTGCCTGGCGCAACCAAATCTCGACCACTGGTGATTGCCCGACAAGTTGGCATGTATCTCGGTAGAAAACTTACTGGTTCCACCTATGCTTCAATTGGTGCCTCATTTGGAGGGCGTGATCATTCCACCGTCATCTATGCCTGTCGAAAGGTGCGAGGCGAGATGAGAAGAAATCGTGCCTTTGCCGAGAGAATCGTAGAAATTGAAAAAAGATTATTAGATGTTTACAAGGAATAATATTTAATAAATTCAAATCTTTAATAAGATTGTTTACAAATTTACAGACCTTATATTTAAAATTAGAAATACTAATTTATTAATAGTAATCAATGCTTGTAATCAAGGAGGAATAATGGAACTAAGCATTCAACGAGACGATCTCCTCAGAGGGTTACAAAAATCCCAGAGTGTTGCAGAAAGACGCAGTTCGATGCCGGTCCTTTCGAACGTACTTTTGGAGGCAAAAGATCAACAACTGCACCTGACCGCAACCAATTTGGAAGTCAGCTTTACTGGAAGCCACCAAGCTGATGTTGCCAAAGAAGGGGCAATAACTATCCAGGCGCGAAAATTTTATGAGATTGTCAAGGAGCTTCCTTTTCCGGAAATACGCATCATCGAAAAAGAGAACCAGTGGGTGAATATCTCTAGTGGTGCTACTGAGTATAATTTGGTAGGACTGCCAGCAGATGATTTTCCTCAGATCGCCCAATATGAAGATGTTGAATGGGTGGAGATGGAAGCTCCAACGCTAAAAGAAATGATAGACAAAACAATTTTTGCCGTCTCCACTGAAGAGACTCGCTACAATCTTTCTGGTATTTATTTTGAAAAACTGGAGACCGAAGATCCGGTAGGCCTGAAATTGGTTGCAACTGACGGTCACCGACTTTCTCTAATACAAAAACCACTTCCAGAGGTGGCTAAATTCGCTTTTGAAAAGGGAATAATAATTCCCAGAAAGGGTATGCAAGAGCTCAGTCGCCTATTGGAAGAAGGTGAGCAAGTGGAGGTGGCTTTCCACGAGAATACTGCAATTTTTAGAATAGAAGAATCCACCCTTATAATGAGACTCATCGATGGCGAATTCCCCGACTACAACACGGTAATCCCTAAAGATTGCAAACGAGTGTTGGAGGTTGATCGGTCCAGATTCATGGAAATGCTGAGACGCATGTCCATAATTTCTACTGACCGATACAGGGGTATAAGGTGCAAAATAAGACCAGAAAATATGGAAATTATCTCAAACAATCCCGAGATCGGCGATGCCAGGGAAGAGATTCCAGTGACTTACCAGGGTGAGGAGATGACTATAGCGTTTAATCCTCGCTATTTCATGGAGACCCTGGGAGTAATGAAAAGCAAAGTCATCTCGGCTAGAATGATCGACGAATCCAGCGCCTGTATAATCTCAGGCGAAGAAGACGAAGGATTCTTTTCAGTAGTTATGCCCATGCGGCTATGAGCACAGTCTGAAATTTGGCGTTGGCCGCTGTCATCTAAACCTCGCTTTGATGGAGCAGTGCCGCTTCAACTAAATCCCTGAGATGTTTAAGAAAAAATTAGCAATCAGCCCGGGAGCTTGACCGGGGTAAAAGCCGCTTACACCATTAAAGATGAAAGGGTTTTCTAGGGGAGAATGTGTAAATAAATCCTAGGCTTATGAATAATAAAGGGGTATAATTAAGAGTAGAACCAATTAAACAAATCAAAAGAAAGCAGACCAAGATCTATGGAAGACATCACAGATGTAACAGATATTCCAGTTAAAGAGTATGACGCCAGTAAAATTAAGGTTCTGGAGGGCTTGTCTGCGGTTCGCAAGCGGCCTGCCATGTACATTGGCAATGTTTCCACTGAGGGCCTCCACCATCTTGTCTATGAAGTGGTGGATAACAGTATAGATGAAGCCCTTGCCGGTTTCTGCGATGAGATAGATGTTCAGATACTGACGGACAATACTATAACGGTTGAGGATAATGGCAGGGGGATACCCATAGATAAACACGAAAAAGAAGGGATTCCCGCGGTTGAAGTGGTAATGACCAAACTCCACGCTGGGGGTAAGTTCGACAACCAGTCCTATAAGGTGGCTGGGGGACTTCACGGAGTTGGCGTCTCTGTGGTAAATGCCCTGAGTGAATTTCTCGAAGTGGAGATTTGCAAGGATGGCAAGGTACATAAACAACGCTATGAGCGGGGCAAGACTATAACCGCTCTGGAAGTTGTCGGCACTACAACCAGGAGGGGAACACGGGTAATATTCAGGCCCGACCCTCTCATTTTCACAGATATAGACTTCAGCTATGAACTGCTATTGAAAAGATTGCGTGAACTAGCCTTTCTCACCAAGGGAGTGAAGATCTCCATAGAGGATGAGCGGTTCAATCGTAGGCGGCAGTTTTACTATGAAGGTGGGATAATCTCATTTGTGCAACACATCAACAAAAATAAGAACACTATCCATCCCGAGGTGATCTACCTCGCCGCCGAGAGGGATGGTGTCTCGGCGGAGATAGCCCTCCAATATAATGACACCTATAGCGAAAAAATATTCTCTTTCGCCAACAACATAAACACCAGGGAAGGTGGAAGCCATCTCAGTGGATTTAAGGCGGGTCTCACCAGAACAATAAACCAATATGCGGCTGGCGACACAATTCCCAAACATCTTAAAGTGAAGCTCGAGGGAGATGATGTCCGAGAGGGTTTGGCTGCGGTGATCAGTGTGAAATTGGCCAAACCGCAGTTTGAGGGTCAAACCAAGACTAAACTGGGAAACAGCGAAGTCAAGGGTTTAGTAGAAACCCTGTTATATGAGCATCTCAGCTACTTCTTCGAGGAGAATCCACAAGTAGGCCGGGCCATTATTACCAAGGTGGTCGAAGCTGCCAGGGTTAGGGAGGCGGCCCGTCGAGCAAGGGAACTTACTCGACGTAAAAGCGTTCTAGGGGAGCACTCACTGCCTGGAAAATTGGCTGACTGCCAAGAAAGAGATCCTGCTAGAAGTGAGCTCTTTATTGTGGAGGGTGATTCCGCTGGGGGGTCGGCCAAACAGGGGCGTGATCGTAGATTCCAGGCAATTTTGCCCTTGCGCGGCAAAATACTCAACGTAGAAAAAGCTCGCTTTGACAAGATGCTAGAAAATCAAGAAATAATCACAATTATTACCGCCCTCGGCACAGGGATAGGCAAAGACGATTTTGCGCTGACCAAACTTCGCTACCATAGAGTCATCATCATGACCGACGCAGACGTGGACGGCTCTCACATTCGCACCTTGCTACTGACCTTTTTCTACCGAGAGATGGAAGAGTTAATCATCAATGGACACCTTTACATTGCCCAGCCGCCACTGCTGAGAGTCGCCCATGGCAAGCAGGAAACTTACATCCGAGACGAGGCAACCTTTCAGCGCTTTCTCTTGGAGCGTGCCACCAGAGACCGGAAGCTGCTGGTGGAAAAGAGCAATAGGTTGTTTGGCGACGATGATTTACAACAACTTTTGGAGAAAATGACTAGCTATTTCGATGTGCTTAATTCTCTGCAGAAACGGGGCTATGATCCCGATTTGATGAAGATCCTTCTGAGGCTTTCACTAGAACAGGAACTGCGCCCCGACCGCGACAGCATGCTCCTCTTACGGAAGGAGTTCGAGAAAGCCGATTTCCAGGTGGGCGAGCTTCGGGAGAACGAGGAGCACCACACCTTTGAGATTCAAGTGCGGGCCAAAGAAAATGGTTGGGGCTGGACAACGGTGGGGAGGCAGCTGTTCAACATGGTTGATTTCCGCAGGGCTCTGGAAAATCGTCGACAGTTACTCGAGCTGGAAGAACCACCCTACAGAGTGGTGGAAGGTGAAAAGGAGGTGACCATTCACTCTAAGAGGGGTCTGCTCGAATACCTGCGGGAGCAGGGCAAAAAGGGCTTAAGCATCCAGCGCTACAAAGGGCTAGGGGAAATGAACCCGGAACAGCTATGGGAAACTACCATGAGCCCTGAAAAGCGCACTCTCCTGCAAGTTACCGTGGACGATGCAGTTGAGGCCGATACAATTTTCACCATTCTCATGGGAGACAAGGTGGAGCCGAGAAGGGAGTTTATCCAAAACAACGCCTTGGAAGTTAGGGAATTGGACATATAAGATGGCTAGGTTGCAGGGTACTGGGGAGGTGATCCATAAAAATATGAGGATCTCAAACCCTTTATCCTGCTTTTTTATGCCAATTTTACCCCGTAGGAGCGGCTTTCCAGCCGCCACCTAATGAAGGGATAATTGTAATTGTCGTGGCTAGAAAGCCACTCCCACAGATAAAAATCGTTCCTTTACAAGGGATTGGTTATGAACCAAGAACAGCGCAGCGAAAGCATCAAGATAGAGGACGAAATAAAGCATTCCTATTTAGACTACGCCATGAGCGTCATTATAGGTCGGGCCCTTCCTGACGTGCGTGATGGCCTCAAGCCCGTGCACCGAAGGATTCTCTATGCCATGCGTGAACTGGGCAACGATTGGAATAAACCTTACAAGAAATCAGCCCGCATCGTCGGCGACGTCATAGGTAAATATCATCCCCACGGTGATGCCGCAGTATATGATGCTCTCGTGCGTATGGCGCAGGGGTTCTCCATGCGTTACGCCTTGGTTGATGGTCAAGGGAATTTTGGCTCGGTGGACGGGGATCCACCGGCAGCAATGCGATACACCGAAGTACGTCAGAATAAGCTTTCTCATGAATTTCTCGCTGATCTAGACAAAGAAACAGCCGATTTTGTGCCTAATTACGACTCCTCCCTGGAGGAGCCCTCGGTGCTCCCCACCCTAGTACCCAATCTGCTCGTCAACGGGTCCTCTGGCATTGCAGTAGGCATGGCCTGCAATATTCCACCTCACAATTTGTCTGAGGTCATCGACGGGCTCATCACCATAATTGATGATCCCCAGACAGATCTGGAAAGGTTACTCTCCATTATTCCGGGGCCAGATTTTCCCACTGCCGGTTTGATTTACGGTATTGCAGGTATTAGAGAGGCTTACGCTACCGGCAAGGGTCTTATCAAGGTTAGAGCCCGGGTGGAAATAGAAGATGTCAACGAGGATCAACAGCGTATTGTCATCAATGAGCTACCCTTCCAGGTAAATAAAGCACGACTGCTTGAGCGCATTGCCGAACTGGTCAAGCAAAAACGGATTGAAGGAATAAGGGACATCCGCGATGAGTCCGACCGAGAGGGAATGCGGGTTGCCATTGATCTCAAACGAGATGAGCACGCTGAAGTCATTCTAAACAATCTATACAAGCTTACTAATATGGAGGTCACTTTTGGCATCAATATGCTGGCCATCGTGCACAATAGGCCGGAATTGCTGTCTCTCAAGGAGATACTTGCACATTTTCTCGAACATCGCCGCACTGTGGTCCTGCGACGCACAGCCTTTCAATTGAGGCGGGCCGAGGAACGTGGACATATACTGGAAGGCTTGAAAATAGCCCTGGAAAACTTGGATGCCATTATCGAGCTAATCAAACGTTCCCCCAACCCCAAGGAGGCCAGGGGGCAACTGATGGAGCAATACGGACTCTCTGAGAAACAAGCGCAGGCTATTTTGGACATGCGCTTGCAGAGACTCACTGGCCTAGAGCAGCAAAAAATACTGGAGGAGTACCGTGATATTCTTGAAGAGATAGCTCGCTTGCGCAAGATATTGGAAGATGAGACCCTGTTGATGTCGCTGGTGCGGCAAGAGCTCTTGGAGCTCAAGGAAACCTATGGTGACGGCCGACGGACCGAAATTGTCCAAGATGTTCAGGAATTGGACCTAATAGATTACATCACCGAGGAGGACATGGTGGTCACCGTATCTCACGCCGGATACATCAAGAGAAGTCCAGTTCATCTCTACCGAAGTCAGAGAAGAGGTGGCAAGGGGCGAACAGGTACGAGGCCCCGCCAGGAAGATTTTGTCGAGTTACTTTTTGTGGCTTCCACCCACGATAATCTCCTATTTTTTACTAACCTCGGCCTTATCCACTTGTTGAAGGTGTACCAGTTACCCGAGGCAAGTCCGCTGGCGCGGGGTAAAGCGATCGTCAATTTGCTCCAACTGCAGGAATCTGAACGGGTGGCAACCATACTCCCGGTGCGGGAGTTTGAGACCGACATGTACGTGGTAATGGCCACTAGAAAGGGAGTGGTGAAAAAGACCGATCTTATGGCTTACGGCAAACCGCGAGCCGGTGGTATCATTGCCCTGAAAATTGACGAGGATGACGAGCTCATCTGCGCACGGATCACCGACGGTAGACAACAGCTATTTTTTACCACGCGGGCTGGCAAATCCCTTCGGGTTCGGGAAGATGAAATTCGCCCCATGGGTCGGGTGGCCCGGGGGGTAAAGGGCATGGCTGTAGACGGCAGCTCCCTGGTAGGGATGGAGGTCATAAGCGAAGAGGCCACCATCTTGACGGTGAGTGAAAATGGTTTCGGCAAACGGACTGAAACCCAAGAATACCCCCTGAGACGGAGGGGAGGAAAAGGTGTTTTGAGCATGAGGACTACCGAAAGAAACGGGCCGGTTGTAGGCTTTCGTCAGGTAGACGAAAATGATGAGATCATGCTCATCACGGATCGCGGTCGTATAATTCGCATGATGGTGAACGAGATTTCTGTAATTGGTAGAATCACCCAGGGCGTTCGCCTAATTGACATTGAGCCCGGTGAACGGGTTGTTGATCTGGCCAGCTTAGCGGAAACCGAGGAAGAAGAAGAGTAATGATACTAGGCACCCGATCATTTCTCAATTCGCATTGAGCATTTCGCATTTGTCATTTTGTATATTAATTACACCTCTCGTCATACGTATGTGATAGGGAATGCAAATGGAAAAGGAACAAGGCCCTAAGCACCTCCCAGGGGCTGTGGCCGTGGTAGGCGGCGGGAGTTGGGGAACCGCTCTGGCAAATCTTTTGGCCGAAAAGTCCATTCCCGTCTCCCTCTGGGTTTTCGAGGAAGATCTCTGCGAAGAAATGCGGAAGACCAAAGAAAATACCCTTTACCTCCCAGGTGTTCAGCTTTCCTCCCTTCTGCAGCCAGACAACAATTTGGGGGAGGTGTTGGCTGGCAAGCGCATAATACTGATGGCGGTTCCATCGCACGTGTACCGCCATGTTGCCATGCAAATGCTGGAATTCCTCAAAGGGCCAGTCGTTTTAGTGAGCGCCACCAAGGGAATTGAAAATGAATCCTTAAAAACCATGTCGGGAATTTGGCATGAAATCGTGCCCGAAAGCATCAACTGGGACTACGCCGTGCTCTCAGGCCCCAGCTTTGCCCGTGAAGTAGTGCAGAAGGCGCCCACGGCAGTTACAGTTGCCTCTGTTTCCAAAGATATAGCCGAGGAGGTCCAAAAACTTTTTTCTACGGAGTACTTCCGAGTTTACACCAGCACAGACGTGATTGGGGTGGAGTTAGGAGGTGCGCTCAAGAACATTATAGCCCTGGCTGCCGGCATTGTTGATGGCCTTGGCCTGGGGTACAATACCCGGGCAGCCTTGATGACCAGAGGTTTGGCCGAAATGAGCCGCTTGGGTACGAGCATGGGGGCCGATCCTTTGACCTTTTTGGGATTGGCAGGTGTGGGAGACTTGGTTCTTACCTGTACCGGCGACCTCAGCCGCAACCGAACAGTAGGATTTAAATTAGGACAGGGCAAGAAACTGTCAGAAATACTGGCCGAGATGAGGATGGTGGCCGAGGGGGTTAAAACCACCCGTTCAGTCTACCACCTAGCCCGGCAAAAAGAGATTGACATGCCCATCTGTGAGCAAATGTATCGCATCCTTTATGAAGACCTACCCCCTGAGAAAGCCTTGGCCTCCCTTATGCAGCGGGAACTAAAGCACGAAGTGGACACTTTCTTCGGTTAGAGCCGGGTAGATTTATCGGTGGGCTAGCCTTCGATCCGTGTCATCTTAGCCGGTTCATCCAGTCCTCGAATGGTAAAGTAAACGTCGCTGCCCGCAACGAATATCCTTACCCCATATGGTCCCGATATTTCCTGGCCGTTGATATCCCAGTTTTTCCATTCTCTTATTTTTTTTCTGCCGCTGCGCCAGGTACGATCAAAATAAAGGGCGTATTTGTCGTCGTATTTTATCAATCGATACTTGACGTAGTTTTTGTCTAGCTTGGTTAGATCGGACCTTACTCTGGAAAAATTACACTCCCATGTTCCCATAAGTAAGGGATCTGGCCTCTGGATCACGTTACAAAAAACATCGGGTTTTTCCCCAGATTCTTGAGACGGTTGCGTTCCCTTGGTCGCGCATCCTAGGAAAGTAAGAACGAATATAAAGGAAATAATAAGTTTCTTCATGCCAATCTCCTTGTTTTGCTTTGCACCACTAGAAGACTTTCAGCACATCAACCAGAATCATGCGGTAGTAGTCGCCTGGCACCAGCCCGGAAGTCGGCAACCTTCACCTTGTCACATCTAATAAATCCTTACCCCCTCGTGATGGAGAAGGGATCTTTTCAGGCTAATTCCACCACCAAATCCCCCCAGTTTGCCCCGCGCTGAAACGACTCTATGACAGGGAACGAAAAGAACCACAGGATTACTTCCACAGGCCTGACCGATAGCCCTACCACCTCTCGGTTTTCCAATCTTTGCAGCTATTTCCCCGTAGGTGGCAACCTTGCCCAAGGGGATCTTCCTCAGTGCTGACCAAACTCGGAGTCGGAAAGGGCTGCCTTGAATGTCCAGGGGATAGTGGTTAAGCTCCGCTTCGCTCGAGAAGTAACGTTTCAACAGGTCAATGGCTGGGCCCAAGGGTCCCACAGCTCCCTTGACCAAACCGTCATGATTTCTTTTCGCCACTTGATTGAGTATATCAGTAATATCCTGGTCTCGAATAAAGGTGCAGTTGCAAACCCCTTTCTCAGTACCAGCCAGAAACAATGGGCCCCAGGGGGAGTCGAGTCGGGCGTAATAGATCCTTCGTTGCATGGCCTTTCCTCCGGGTATGGTCCGCATCGCTCCGCCCCAGCTTTTTCTCCAATGATATCCTCGGGCTATTGGTCAAGGATAAAGTCCGTTATGTAAGGATTAGTGTCCTTCTCCCTTGCCATTGTTGAGGTGGGCTGGTCTCCGTAGTCGTGTCCGGGCCAGATTATTGTGTCTCCTGGAAGGGGAAGCAACTTATCCTCGATGGATTTAAGCAGCGTTTCCATGGAACCGCCTGGCAGGTCCGTGCGACCCACAGCCCCCACAAAAAGAGTGTCACCGGTGAAAAGATTGTTTTCCACCAGCACACAAACAGCTCCAGGAGTGTGACCCGGTGTGTGAATAAACTCTATAGTCAATTTGCCCAAGTTGAGTCGATCACTGTCAGTTATCCTGATATCCACCGGCGGCGCAGGGTTGAGCCCGAATGCTTGGGCCCAAAGTCGAGCCTCCTCAGTAGTAAAAAGATCGTCGTCCAGTTCATGCATCACTGTCTTAGCACCAGTGCGACTAGCGAGCAACTGGTTTCCATAAGTGTGATCGGCATGGCCATGAGTGTTAAGGATATATGACAGGTGGAGATTTTTTTCCCCCAACAGGTCTATAATTCTTTCTATGTCATCTTCACCACCGGCAGGATCAATCGCCGCTGCCTCTCGCGTTTCTTCACAAGCAATGATGTAACAGAATACATCCATATCCCCTACGGTAATCTGTTCAATAATCATGAGGCCTCCCCTGTTATATTACTGAAATGCCATCATTTATAACTAATGCTCTTCAAGGAATCAATCCAGCACAACTTTGATTGGTAGCTCGCCTGCACTCCTCAAGCAATCATTTATCCAGCCAAATTCATCCCTGAAAAGTTCATAATCTGCGGGGTTGGCATAGCGCCCCGGTCCGCTGCTTATCAAGGGGACAATGTTTGTTCGCCATTGGTATCCTAACTTCTTGAACAGCTGTTTTAAAAATTGATTGAGTCTACGGGAGGAGTTAGAGCTCCCTGAACTCTCCAAAAACCAGCGGCGAGGCGTAAAGTGGTCTAAATGGTCTAGGGCGAAGGAAATGGCCTCGGGTAGTTCTTCATCTGTTACTGCCATCCCTGTCTGGGGATTGAAAATGCCCAGGTTTGTCCCGGCCATGGAAGATGAAACCACGCATGGCAAATCAGAGCGAAAGTATTCATAAATACTTCGGCAGCCGTTTTCATTGAGCGATAAGTGAACACCCATTTTGCAACGCCCGAGCTGTGTGGGCACATTTTCCCTGAGTAAATTTGCCATGACAGTAACCCGACCTTGCAGTCCTGCCCTTCTAACCTGTTTTCTAAAATGTTCAACCTTTGCCTTTTGGCCTCTTCCCAAAAATAGCGCTCGCACGTCTTCAAGGAGATGATGATTGAGCAAATCTAACATTAGTTTGTGTCTTTTACGCTTCATTTCGTCGAAAGTGGCATTAAAAACGATGTCGAATTCCTTAACGGTAGACGACTTCACTTCAAAGCTCTCTGACATGTAATCCCCGTGAGCCAGGCCGAAAGGTACAACATGTGATTGGCTGCTGAGAAAATTAATGTCCTCGTTAGAGTTGACCCCGAAGACAGAAGGTTCTTCCAAGACAGAGAATTTCCGCAACCAGCTGTGGCGAAAAACTACTCCCCAGGGAGGTTCCACAATGAGAATATATCTTCGGCTGAGTTGGCGAAGATGTGCTAGGCTATCGAAGAGATAAGGAATTGAAAAAATTCGAAGAACTCCCTTCTCATTTTCTCTTCCCGGGGCCTTCAAAACCTGACAGAAGTGTCGTACCTTGTATATTTTCTGCGCCTTTTTCTGCAGTCTTTCGAATCCCTTTTTCCTTTCATCAGCCAAGAAAGCTTTGACTTCCCCATCGTCAGGATAAAGTTTTTCAACCTTGAACAACCAGGACCACTGGTTGGGAAAAGGTAAAAAGGCAAGGAAAAGATTAGCTTGCCGGCGCAGATGGGTTTTGTCTTCTCCCTCGGCTATTTTCCTAAAGATGTCATACCTTTTTCTCAAGCCTTCGTAAGGCCAGTTCAATCCTCTGGAAACTTCCAAGAAAGGGCGTCCCCAGAAGAGCAGGTAGGAAATAGCAGAGTGTACTTGTTGGCGAAGTTTTTTGAAAAAAAAGGAATCCTCGCTGGCAAAAAGAGTGCCCGAGTCAATGAGAGCAAAAAATCTCTCCATTGTTTGAATAGATTCGTTACCTTTGCTTTCTTGAATCATTTCTGATTTCACTGGTTGTCGCCTATACGAGACTCATCCCTGTAGGGCTATAAATAGAGTCTTCAAACATAAAGGACGCAAAGAGAGTAACTCACAGCGCCTAGCGCTAAGCTCAGAGCGTTTGGCAAACAGTAAACGGTAAACTGAGTTATTTAGTAACTGTTAACTGTTTACTATTTTACTGATAAGTGTTTTTCCCTATGCCCTATGCATCATGCTCTATGCCTCCTCAGAAAAACGCTGCAAACTTTACATACATTGTTTTTCCTGTCAACTGACGCCGTTGGAAAATTCTTGACAGTAATGGTCGAACTCTCTATGATGACCACCCGGTCACTTTGCTGTTCAAGAAAAAAACCATAATCAAACAAGATGGAACATACCACTTTTGCTCGACCAACCTTTGACAAGCTCCCTTCTGAAAAGCAGGAGAGGGTTTTGGATGCGGCCATTGAGGAGTTTTCCCGTTGGGGCTACGACAAGGCTAGCATCAACCGCATGGTTGGGCGGCTCGGCATCGCTAAGGGCTCTATTTTCCAATACTTTGGCAGTAAAAAAAATCTTTATTTTCACATTTTTGAATATGCTGTGGCCCTGATAAGGCGAAGCCTCAAAGGGGTTAAAGCCGAGACAGAGGGAGAGGATTTCTTTATCCGTCTTGCCAAGTCATTGCGGGCTGGAATCTATTTCATCCAGCGGTATCCCAGGATCTATCAAATCTATCTCAAAATGCTCTTCCAGGAGGATTTTCCTTTTAGAGCAGACTTGCTCAGGACTATCCGGTTATTCTCAATGGACTACCTGCGACCAATCGTAGAGGAGGGGATAAAGAGGGGCGAACTCCGAGAGGATCTCGATCCGGAAGTGGCAGCCTTTCTCTTGGACGCAGTACTGGACCGGTTTCTCCAGGCTTACTGCATTGCTTATATGGACTCAGGCTTGGGACTTTTCCAAGCAGATGCAGAAGTTATCCACGCAAGAATCGAGGATTGCGTCAACATAGTGCGCCTGGGACTGGCCAGTGGCGACTCACCTGCTGGTGAGCCCGCCGCGTAGAGCATAGAGCATAGAGTCGCGAGGTGAAAGGTTTTTTCCATGATTTCTGGACAAAACACGGATATCGCACAGCGGTGGGTGAAACGAAGCGAGTTGGCAGAGATCTATGAAAAAGTCTTTGCCGGGCAAAGACTCTCACGGGAAGACGGTCTGAGACTCTTTGAGTCTCGAGATCTACTTACAATTGGGTTTTTGGCCAACCTGCTGCGGGAGAGACTTCATGGTCAGCAAACCTATTGGATTTATAACCAGCACATCAACTACAGCAACATCTGCATCAATGGCTGCAGATTTTGCGCCTTTAGCAGGGTTAATGGAGAGGAAGGCGGATTTTCTCTGACAGTCGATCAGATTGCGAACAAGGTTAGAGAGCGGTTGCACGAGCCCATAACAGAGATCCATATTGTTGGTGGATGCCATCCCGATCTCCCCTTTTCCTACTATCTGGACCTTGTCGGGACGATCAAAGAGATGAGGCCGGAGGTCACGGTCAAAGCCTTCACCGGAGTGGAGATTGCCCACTTGGCTCAAAAAGAAGGGCTGGCTATTTCTGAGGTCTTGCTGGCCCTCAAAGAAGCTGGTGTTGAGGCTTTGCCCGGTGGGGGAGCTGAGGTCTTCAGTAATAGGGTGCGAAAGCTACTTTGCCCGGAAAAGCTCAGTGGCAACGGTTGGCTCGAGGTTGCCAAAGCGGCGCATCAATTGGGAATGCGCTCCAATGCCACTCTTCTGTATGGACATCTGGAGACTGCGGCTGAGCGGGTTGATCACCTTTTGGCTCTGAGAAAGGCTCAAGACGAAACTGGCGGTTTCATAACCTTCATCCCCCTTGCCTTCCAGTCAGCCAACACAGGAATATCGGACTTGCAGCCCAGAACCGGCTTTGCTGACCTGAAGACCATTGCCGTATCTCGCCTACTTTTAGACAACTTCGCTCACATCAAGGCCTACTGGATCATGCTTGGGACAAAGATGGCCCAGGTTGCCCTCTATTTTGGTGCAGATGATCTGGACGGCACCGTAATGGAGGAACGCATCGGGCACATGGCTGGGGCTTCGAGTGCTGAGGCGCTCACACCGGAGGAGTTGGAGAACTTGATCCGCGCTGCAGGACATGAGCCAGTGGAGAGGGATACTTTCTTCAGACCAGTGAGGACAAAGGGTGACGCGGCGATCTAGCCGCAAAGGGCATAGAGCATAGGGCATAGAGTAAAGAAAGTGAATATGAGATTTAAGTTTCTAGAACACTCAGAGAATCGTAGGGGCGGGGTTTCTCCCCGCCCGTGAAGATTTTCGGATAGATGATATGCTGAATTCTGTAGCCGAAAAAGCCTGGGAAGGCGAGCGACTAAGCAAAGAGGAGGCTCTCTTACTATGGGAAAAGGCGGATTTTTACACTCTAGCCACCCTCGCCAATCATCGTCGCCTGACCCTCCATCCTGAGCCAATTGTAACTTACGTGATAGATCGTAATATAAATTACACCAACATTTGCCTTTCAGGCTGCCGTTTCTGTGCCTTCTATCGTGCCCCTGGAGCAGAGGACGGCTATGTGCTCAGCCAGGGTGAACTTGCAAGCAAGATAGAAGAGGCCCTGTCCCTTGGCGGAACTCAAATCTTGTTGCAGGGTGGTATGCATCCAGACCTGGGCTTGAGATTCTATGAAGAGATGTTGAGCTTTATAAAAGAGCGCTTTCCCATTCACATTCATGCCTTTTCTCCACCTGAGATAGTCCACCTGGCGCGAAAGGAAAGACTATCATTGGAAGAGGTTTTGCGCAGGCTCCAGCAAAGTGGTCTCGATTCCATTCCGGGAGGGGGAGCAGAGATCCTGGTAGATGAGGTCCGCCGTAAGATTTCTCCAAAAAAATGCAGCAGCGTCGAGTGGTTGGGAGTAATGGAAACCGCTCACAGCCTCGGGATGAGAACCACCGCGACCATGATGTTTGGACACATAGAGACCCTTGAGCAGCGCTTGGAGCATCTCCTTAAAGTGCGAGGACTCCAAGATCGAACCAGCGGTTTTACCGCCTTTATTCCCTGGACTTTTCAACCGGACAATACTGGACTCAAGACAAAACCAGCCACAGGCGCGGATTACTTGAGGACCTTAACCATGAGCCGTTTGGTTCTGGATAACATTCGAAACCTTCAGGTCTCATGGGTAACCATGGGGTC
>CP070689.1:2946133-2976809 GCA_020353155.1 Deltaproteobacteria bacterium
AGCCTGCAGAACATAGTCCTGGACAGCAAAAATAAAAACCTTACTCTCAGTTTTAAATTAGAGGATGCTTTTTCTGAGGAAATGAAAGAGGTTATTCTAACGGGAACATCCATCACTTTCACATTTTTCGTTGAATTACGAGAGATCAAGGATTTTTGGATCGACAAGAAGATAGTCGATATAAAAATCGATCACATGCTGAAATACAACGTTCTAAAAAAAGAATTCGCTATCAAAAAATCATGTGAAATAGATGAGGTATTATTCACCGAATCTTTTTTAGAAGCTCAGAATTTAATGACCGCAATTAGGAGTCTAAGAATTCTTCCATTCAACTGGCTGGAGAATGGAAACCGTTACCAAATAGCAATCAAGGCCGAACTCAACAAAGCAAACCTGCCTCCTAGTTTGAGATCTGTGATGTTTTTCTCTCCTCCTTGGGGTTTCGAAACAGATTGGTATATACTGGATTTCAATCGCTCATAAGATGAGGTAGTTCCCATGCGTGTCCTGTTGGTTGAAGATGATTTGAAGCTCGCATCCTTCATTTCAAAGGGACTCAGAGAAGCCGGCTTTGCCGTGGACCACTGCGCGGATGGGGAGGATGGACTGCATATGGCCTCAACTGAATCTTACGATGCTGCCATTATCGACATAATGCTGCCCAAACTTGACGGTCTGTCTCTCATAGACGAACTGCGAAAGATCAAGAACAATACACCGGTTATTATTTTGAGTGCAAAGCGCTCGGTGGATGATCGAATCAGGGGTCTGCAAGCAGGAGGGGACGATTATCTGGTCAAGCCTTTTTCTTTTGCCGAACTTCTGGCACGGGTTCAGGCACTGATCCGCAGGGCCAGTGGAACATCAGAGCCCACTACTTTGGTAGTTGATGATCTTTCCATGGATCTACGCACCCGCAAGGTTACTAGGGCTGGACAAAAAATAGATTTGCCTCCTCTGGAGTTCTCCTTGCTCGAATACCTTATGCGCAACGCGGGGAATGTCGTTTCCAAGACCATGATTATGGAACACGTGTGGGATTATAACTTCGACCCGCAGACGAACGTGGTGGAGGTCCGCATATGTAAACTGCGGGATAAGATTGATAAGGATTTTGAAAAAAAGCTTATTCATACCGTCTATGGAGCCGGTTATGTACTTGAGCAAGATTCTTAGGCCGCCCGGCACACTGGCATCCCGATTAACCCTCTGGTATGCCGGGATATTCACCATATCGGCCCTCGTGGCTTTTGGGGCCTTCTACTTGGTAATCTCTACAGTGATTAGTAAAAATACAGACCAAGACCTTATGGCCGATGTGCAAGAGTATTCCTCCATGCTAGCCGCAGAAGGGATTGACAAGGTCAAGGCTGAGATGGCCTGGGAGGCCTTATCTGACGGTCAGGAACATATATTTCTACGTCTCCTATCAATGGATGGTAAGGAACTGGCCGCGACAGACATGTCGGCCTGGAAGAGTATAGGTACGGGTAGTCGCGCACTGGAGAAGTTGAGAAGGGGTGCGGATTACGTTCTAGAGACACTGGATCTCCCGGAACAAGAGTTTAAAGCTCGCACTGTCTACGGCAGCATCGGGCCTAACCTGGTTTTGCAGATAGGGGAGTCATTAGAGGAAGATGCGGAATTTTTAGAATTACATCGTACAGTATTTATCCCCCTCATGGCTGTCATGGTAATCATTGCCGCCATAGTTGGCTGGCTCATGGCCAGACGTGCTTTGAGCGGTGTTGAGGAAGTGACTAAAACAGCGATCGAAATTTCGAAGGGTGCATTAGACAAACGGGTGCCCTTTAAGGCCAGAGGCGACGAAATCGAACGCCTTGCAACCACTTTCAATTATATGCTGGATCGCATCAATGTGTTGATCAAGGGAATGAGGGAGATGAGCGACAATATTGCCCACGACTTGAGAAGCCCCCTCGCAAGAATTCGTGGTGTTGCTGAAATGGCACTAACCACCTCAGCCACTGAAGAAGAGCACAAAGCAATGGCAGGGAGCATGTTAGAAGAATGTGATCGTCTTTTGGGAATGATCAACGCCATGCTGGATATTGCAGAAGCTGAATCTGTAGCAGGCGAGGTTAAATTGGAAGAAGTCGACCTTGTCAGCTTAATACAACGTGCCTGCGAGCTATTTCAGGCCATTGCAGAGGAAAATGAGGTAAAAGTCACCGCTAGATTACCTGAGAGCTGTGTGGTCTACGGAGAAGCTCGAAAATTTCAACGGATGGTTGCCAATCTCCTCGACAATGCCTTAAAGTTCACTCCACCTGAAGGGACTGTGACGGTTTCGCTGAAAGCAGATAACGGGCAGGTTGTGATTTCTGTAATCGACACTGGTATCGGCATATCGGAAGATGATCTTCCCCATATCTTTAAACGATTTTACCGGTGCGATAATAGTCGGGCACAGCAAGGTACCGGTCTTGGACTGAGCCTGGTCAAGGCAATTGCCGGCTCACTGGGCGGGAGTGTCAATGCTACCAGTCACCTGGGTAAAGGAAGCACCTTTACAGTGACCCTTCCAGAATTACCTCTTTCTCACCAATTCCAGCCTTCTAGTTAGCAAGTCCTTTGGCCCTCTTCTTGCAAGAGTATCCGGGTAGATCACCACCTTGGGCGCAGGAGGTAAAAAGCACAGCAGGAGGGGCACCATGGCGCAAAAGATTCTGGTAGTGGATGATGAACCAACCGTAAGGGATTTTCTCAACGACTTCTTTACCGAAGAAGGCTACAAGGTAATACAGGCCTCAAACGGAAAGCAGGCCATTCTCTTGGCTGAAATAGAGAATCCGGAAGTAATTCTCTTGGACATAAATATGCCCGGCATTGATGGTATAGAGGTGTGCAAGAGATTAAAAGCAAAGAAAAAAACTCGTTACATCCCAATCATCATAATAACCGGCCTCGATGATAGAGGTTTTATAGCCTATCTAGAAGGAGCTGATGATTTTGTTACCAAGCCCTTCAATCCTGTTGAACTTACTTTCCGCGTAAGGTCCATGCACCGTATCAGGCGATTGAACACGGAACTTCTCCTAGCACAGGGTTACATAGGGCAACTGGAAAAAGAGCTTTTCAAGCTTCACGGAAACGATTCCATAGATTGATCTGCGGCATCAAAACTATCCTAGGCACGCCCCTGGTCTGTTGAAAATAAAAGCCTCTTGGAGAAGCAAACTGTCGCCAGCTCCAAGAGGCTAAGGAGATTCTTTACTAAAAAGTCAGTGAGTATTTATTTCACTGCATCCTTTAAAGCCTTGCCCGCCACAAATCGTGGAACCTTCCGGGCCGCGATGAAAAGCGGTGCACCGGTCTGAGGATTCCTTCCCTGCCTCGCCTTCCTTTCTTGCACCTTGAAAGTCCCGAAGCCCACCAGGGTGACGGTGTCACCCCTCCTCAAGGCTCCGGTTATAGAAGAAAGAACACGGTCTACTGCTGCCTGGGCCTCCCTTTTTGTTTTGACCACCTTGGCTACCTCATTAACCAAATCGGCCTTATTCATGTCGTCCTCCTTTGCTAAGGTTAACGTCATGCGTTAATTTGCGAGACATATAGCGGGTTGAAAGCTGTTTGTCAATAGCTGGTCAAATTTGGCAGGTGGAAAGGGTAGCAAAAAGAGGTGTGAGAATGTTGACACAGATACTGTATTGTGCTAAAAATCACTTTCACTAGCTTGATAAACAATCGAGCTAATGAGGCGGACAAAACGGAGGGGAGAATGAACTCAGCGTTGGATGCGTTGAAATTTAAAGGACTTAGAATGAGTCGGGTCTTGAGATATTTTTTGTGGATAGCTTTGGCTTCACACATCTCTTGGTATTTTTTTGGTTTTATCTGGCCCTACTATTGGAATTTAGTTGCATCTTTGCTCGGTCCTTTCGCTTTGTGTGTCATTACCAGCCGGTCGACGGAGGAAGTCGCCAGTTGCATTTGTGGCTGGAGCCGTGAAGATATTTCCCAACAAGAGTGGCTAGCTGAAGAGATGAACAAGATCAGACTACTCAAAAGGCAGAGAAATTTTGACAAGGCCTTTGCTTCAGTGAATGATTTGCTCGATAAGGCCCCTAATTTCCCCGAGGCCCTCTACCTTAAAGGACATTTGCTCTGGGAGGGATTTAAGAATCCATGGGCTGCGGAGAGTTATTTCAGGAGAGTCATCGAACTGACCGAAGATAACCAGCCAGTCCACAGGTGGGCTTCGAGCTGCCTTTCGGGGCTCTACAGCAAAGTTGCTATTAAGGGATAGGGATTACTGCTCGCGCAAGGCCGCGATTAGTTCTCGCACCATTTCCTTGCCGTCGCCATAAAGCATGAGAGCATTGGGGGCGGCGAACAGTGGATTGGGAATACCTGCAAATCCAGGGCTCAAACTACGTTTGATGATCATCACCGTTTGAGACTTATCTACATCCAGAATAGGCATACCGTAAATAGGGCTAGTTTTATCCTGTCTTGCAGAGGGGTTGACCACGTCATTGGCTCCGATGACCAAAGCCACATCAGCCTCGGGAAAAGTATCGTTAATATCTTCTAAAGCAAAAAGCTGATCATAAGGGACGTCGGCTTCTGCTAGAAGCACATTCATGTGGCCTGGCATGCGGCCAGCCACCGGGTGAATGGCATAGCGAACCTCTGCCCCTTTCTCCTGGAGAAGGTTGGCAAGATCCCTGACCGAGTGCTGTGCCTGGGCTACGGCCATGCCATATCCTGGCACGATGATTACCAGCCGTGCTGTTTCGAAGATCATGGCCGCTTCTTCAGCACTGGCACTCTTGACTTTGCCTCCGTAGACCTCATCAGCAGTGGCGGTTTCTGCAGTGGGACCAAGGGTGCCGAATAACACGTGGGCCAGTGACCTATTCATGGCTTTACACATGATGCTGGTCAGGATCAGCCCTGAAGCACCTACCAGAGAACCGGCGATGATGAGCACGTTGTTGCCGAGGACAAATCCGGTAGCGCAGGCTGCCAGCCCAGAGTATGAATTGAGCAAAGCAATGACCACCGGCATGTCTGCCCCACCAATCGGTACAGTGAGCATCACACCGAGAACCGAGGCCACAGCCACTAGCAAGCAATAGGCCCAAAAGGCAGTTGGGTTAATTACCACAAGGGCGCCTAATGCCATGGCTGCCAGGAACAAAGTTCCGTTGATCGTTTTCTGTAAGGAATCGCTTTTCGGCTGCCAGCGGAGTACTCCCTGCAATTTTCCCCAGGCCACCATACTGCCGGTAAAAGTAGCAGCACCAATAAGACCACTGGCTGCAGTGGCCACATAAAGCTGGGTTGGCGGTACGTTGGTCAACGCTCCTGGAGCAAGGAGAGCCGTAGCGGCAACCAAAGCGGAAGCGCCGCCGCCAAAACCATTGAAAGCCGCAACCATCTGGGGCATAGCGGTCATCTCGACGGTGAGGGCCAGATACGTGCCTATGGCTCCTCCTACCACTAGGCCAATGATGATGAGTTGAAAGGTAACGATTTGCTGGTCCAGGAGGGTGGCCACGACCGCAAGGAGCATGCCCAGAGCACCTATGAGATTACCGCGAGGTGCAGTACGGGGAGAGGCCAGACCTTTGAGGCCAAGAATGAAGCAAACCGAGGCAACCAGGTAGACTATGTTGATCAGGCTAATTCCCATTATTTTTTCTTCTTAAACATCAAGAGCATCCGATTGGTGACCAGAAAGCCTCCCACCACATTGATGGTGGCCATGATAACCGCTGCACAACCGAGAACGGCGGCTATGGTAGATTCCTTTGAACCTGCTGCCACCAGAGCCCCAACCACAGTAATGCCGGAGATGGCATTGGCTCCTGACATAAGGGGGGTGTGCAGAGTGGGGGGTACTTTGGTGATTACCTCGAAGCCGACAAATATGGCGAGGACAAAGACGGTAATGTAAATGATGAAAGCTTCCATGATTATTTTCCTAAAGCATCCAGGACGGCCTGATGAACCAATTTTCCTCCGTGAGCAACCATTGCTCCTTTGGTAATTTCGTCATCGAGATCCAGTTCCAACTTACCCTCCTTGACCATATGAAGGAGAAAAGTTGAGATGTTTTTTGCATACATCTGGCTGGCATGTACGGGAACTTCTGCTGGGATATTCAGTGGGCCAATTACAATCACACCTTTGTGGACAATCTTTTCACCTGGCTTGGTGACGGCACAATTGCCGCCCTTGTCGGCAGCGATATCCACAATAACAGACCCTGGCCGCATGGAGGCCACCACTTCTTCTGAAATCAAAACCGGAGATTTCTTTCCAGGGACCGCCGCAGTGGTAATGACTACGTCCGAGTTCTTGATACGTTCGGCCATGAGTTCTTGCTGACGCCGATAGAAGTCTTCTGATTGGGCCTTAGCATAACCGCCAGAATCTTGAGCTTCCTCTGTTTCCAGTTCTAACTGGACAAATTTGGCTCCTAGACTTTCCACCTCTTCCTTTACCGCGGGGCGGATGTCAAAAGCCTCTACCACAGCACCTAGGCGACGGGCGGTAGCAATTGCCTGCAGCCCTGCTACCCCGGCTCCGAGGATGAAGACTCTAGAGGGAGTGATAGTTCCGGCTGCGGTCATGAACATGGGAAAGAGTTTGGGGGAAGCATCTGCCGCAGCCAGCACAGCCTTGTATCCGGCAATAGTTGCCATGGAACTTAGGGCATCCATACTTTGAGCCCGGGTGGTGCGAGGCATGAGCTCCATGGAAAAGACGGTGAACTTGCGCTCAGCAAGATCCTTCATTATCTCCGGCTGGGCCAAAGGTTCGGTGAAAGAAATGAGCGTGGAACCTTCCTTTAGGGCATCCAGGTCAGTAGCTGGAAAATCAGGGTAAGATCCCGGCCCTCGAACCATGAGGACTATGTCTGCCTGGGCCAGGAGACTATGGCGATCTTGTTCAACCCGGGCGCCTTGTGCCTCGTAGGCCTTATCTGGACTGTTGGCAGCCTCACCAGCCCCTGCCTCAATTGCCACTTCAAGGCCTGCCTTAATCAAGGAGGGAACTGTTGGGGGAATGAGCGCTACTCGTCTTTCTCCCGGATAGGTTTCTTTGGGGACAGCAACTAACATTTTCGTTCTTCTGAGGATATTTTTAGTCTTAACCCGAATGTTTCATCAATCGCTTACTGCGACCACAGATATGGTCGTCCTTCCGCGCGTCCTCGGGTATCGGCCCCTGCGAAGTACCGTTCAGGTACGCCTCGGGACCAACACCCTGCGGTTGCCCGGTTGCACGCCCATCTTTGTGGTCTCGTGACACCAATTGATGAAACATCCGGGTTAGGTGCAAGATTGAAACAGCCTTCGAAAATAAACGGATTTCTTGAAAGGGTCAACCATTAAATTCACCTAGTGAACGTTTTTTTCTCTGAAGTTACAGATAGTTAACAGTTTCACAAACGGTTTTACTTTTACTTACAAAAGCTTCTGTAAGGCAAAAGGTTTTTTAAAGAACCCATAACCCATGAGCTATAGCCTTCGAACGAGTTAATTACAGATACCTTTTTTGCTGAATTCGCGAAAAGAAATCTGAGTTTCGTAGCATTTTTGATCGATGTAAGACAAGACAGTCACAAACTCATGGGGAGGGACAAAACCTGATAGCATAGTTATGGGCTTGCTCTTAGCGTCTAGAAAAACGAGGGATGGGTAAGCAGTTATGCCGAAAGCTTGTGTAAGCTCGACATTTGAGAAGGACTTGCCATTGTATCGAACCCGGTTTTCTGAGTCTTCCGCGTTGAGGCGTACGTAGACGAAATTCTCCGAAAGCATCCTCCGTACTTTTTGATCTTTAATGGTCTCCTTCTGGAACTTTTGGCAGTAAATGCACCAATCAGTGTAGAATTCAACGAAAATGGGCTTATTCTCAGTTCTGGCCTTGGCAATACCGTCGTCGAAAGCAAGCCATTTAGTTGGCAAATCTTTTTTCTGCCTCTCCGAGACGCTAGCTTGCTCTCTTGCGTTATCGTCCCTGGTACAGGAAGGTAAAACCATCAAAAGAGAGGTGATAAGCAGCAAACTGAGGAGTGAGCGTGAAAGGGTCATAATCACCTTCATACTAAAGATTCTTGCAGTCAAAGCACAGAATAACCAGCAGCACTACTATTTTCAAGGTACCCAGTCAAAACTACCCTTGCCATAAAGGGCCACTATTCCTTCTGAGGCCAAATTGGGGATGAGGAGTTCCAGTCCCCGGTAGCGCGGCAGTATTTTGTTGAATCCATAAACTAAATAAAGTGCCTTTGGTTTGGCCTCTGCAGCTATTTTGGCTCCAAATAGATCGTGGAGGGTTATATATGTGTAAAAGATATCGATGTCCTCAAACCGGAGGTTGAGGGTGCTCTCTATTTGTTCATAAGTGGCAGCCTCTAGAGAGTTGCCTTGGAAAAGTGTTATATTATTAATTGGTTGTATAAGATTTGCCCTCCGGAGTTCTTGGCCCAGTTCTTTTTTTCTAGGGTTATACTCGGCAAGTATCTCAGGATCAATTTCGATGCCCACAGAAATTTTGACAAAATAGCTCATCAAGACGTTCACTCTACCGTCAGCACAGCCCAGATCTAAAAAAAGGCTACGGTTGGGATCAACCAGGCCGAGACTTACCATTTCATCTATGCACCTGGCGAACTTTACCAGGTCCGTGGATTTCCGGTAACCTTCGTGCCCTACATAGCCAACCTTATAACCGTCATAGTATCTGGCTATGAGGTCCACGGTCTGTCTAAGACGGGAATCAGACATGACATTGTCTATTCGTTTAACAACCTACCACATTAATCAATAGCCCTAAGTTCTCATCTTCTTCTTAATGGCCTCATGGAGAATGAACAACGTCTCTAACTCTTCTCCCGCAGAGGTTTGCAAGGCAATCAAATCTTTCCTCGTCAACTTCTTCTGCAATTTCTCACAGATATAGTTTACGCAAAGTACGTGGCGGGCTGTTAGTTTACAACCGCTTTTTTCCAGAAAATAACAGCTGTTCCCAACAGGTTCATGATTTTGCACGGAACAACCCAAAAGGAGATTTATTAGCAGAAGCTCCACGTCATACTTGTTCTCTATACCTGAGCCGCAACAACTTCCCCCTTCCTTTTCTTCGCAGTTTTTACATTCGGCTACAACGCCGAGGGTTAGCATGCTCTGTTTGGTATTTTCGATGCAATCTCGGAGCTTTGTCAGGAGAGCATAGATTGACGGATCTTCAATGAGCGAACTGCCACAAGTTTCGAGCAGGTTGTGGGCTTGCTCAATTTTTTGCTGAATGGCTGAAGAGGTAGACTTGTTTTCCCTATTCTTTTCCATGAATCCTAACTTACTTCCTTTTTCACAAGATCCCAAAAATAACCTATTTGGCCTCATTTTAAAACGTCGAACTGCATATTTTAAGACATGCTTTGCAGGCAGAAACATTACCCGAAAAGAATTTCATAGAGTAGACTCAAGCAGCGAGACCCACAATTTGCCGCGACTGGTAAAATGTGGTTTGTTATTTGAATGTTGTGATTGACATCCTTCTGAGTCTATAAAATAATGGTTTGCATAAGCAGCCGAGGGGGTGCCGAGCAGGGCTGAGATCATACCCCTTGAACCTGATCCAGTTAGTACTGGCGAAGGGATCGGCTGAGAGGTTGTGCGCATCACCTTAGGCTGCTCTTTTCAGAGTGGCCTTTTTATTTGGGAGGAAGCAGCATGACGCAATTGGAGTTAGCAAGGGAGGGAAAGATTAGCCCAGAGATGGAGCAGGCAGCCGCAGCTGAAAATGTAAGTGCAGAAAAGCTTCGACAGTTGGTTGCTTCCGGTCGAGCGGTGATTCCGAAGAACAAAAAACGCCAGTTCGATCAGATCCTGGCCATTGGTGAAGGGTTGCGTACCAAGGTTAATGCCAACATCGGCACCAGTGGTCCGTGTTGTGGTGTGCAACAAGAGATTGAAAAATTGGAGGTTGCCGTTGCTGCGGGTACTGATTCAGTGATGGATCTTTCGACGGGTGCGGACTATGTTGAAGTACGCCGAGCAATATTAGAGCGTTCTCCTGTGATGTTGGGAGCAGTGCCAATTTACGCGGTGGCAACCAGGTTGCGCCTTGAGAAGAAACCCCTGGCCACAATGGATGGCGACGACCTGTTTAGAAGCATTGAAGACCAGTGTGCTGATGGGATCGATTACATTACCGTTCATTGTGGAGTGACCAGGGCAGTTGTCCGCCGGCTGGAGCACTTCCAGCGTGTCATGCCTATGGTCAGCCGAGGAGGGTCCATCCTCGTGCACTGGATGGAGAAGAACGATAAGGAGAATCCTCTCTACGAGGATTTCGATGCCCTGTTGGACATTGCTTACACCTATGATGTTACCTTGAGCTTGGGCGACGGTTTTAGGCCGGGAACCGTGGTTGATGCCACAGATGGGCCTCAGGTGGAAGAACTTATTGTCATTGGTGAGTTGGCCAGACGAGCCAGAGAGAGGGGAGTTCAGGTGATCATAGAGGGGCCTGGTCACGTGCCTCTGAATCAGGTGGTAGCTAACGTGGTTATCGAAAAACAGATCTGTGATGGGGCACCTTTCTATCTATTGGGCCCCTTGACCACAGATATCGCCCCCGGCTACGACCACATCACTGGAGCCATTGGCGGAGCCATCGCTGCTGCGGCTGGTGCTGATTTTCTCTGCTATGTAACCCCAGCGGAGCACCTGTGCATACCAGACGCAAGCGATGTCCGTGCCGGGGTGATTGCCTCCCGAATTGCTGCTCATTCAGCCGATATTGCTAAAGGAGTTCCGGGAGCAGTTGAACGTGACCGCCAAATGTCCATCTATCGCCAAAAGCTCGATTGGGAAGGAATGATGTCACAGGCCCTGGATCCTGAATGGGCCAGGCAGCGGGTGAGTCTAAGTGCTGATAAGGAAACCTGCACCATGTGTGGCGAGTTGTGCGCGGTCAAGCTCTCTCAGCAATTTAAAAAAAAGTACTCCAACTGACCCTGACCTTATAGTGTCTCAGCTATCTTTTAATCAGGGAGCGGAGCACCTTCAGATTTATTTTGTCTTCCTTTAGATCTTTCCCCTTTGGCGTTTCCAGCACCATGGGGTGATCTCGGAAACGCGGATCATTCAGGAGCAGACGAAAGCCCTCCAAGCCTATTTCACCTTTACCGATGTGTTCGTGTCGATCCACCCGCGAACCCAATGGCCGCTTGGAGTCGTTCAGGTGAAAGAATTTAAGTCGCTGCAAACCAATTATCTGATCAAAGAGGGAGAAAGTCTTTGCATAGGCTTCAGGGGTGCGGAGGTCATAGCCGGCTGCAAAGGCATGGGAGGTGTCGAAGCAGACTCCCAGTAGATCTCTGTACTGGGACTCCCTCAAGATGAAAGAGATCTCCTCGAATTTGGAGCCCAAATTCGTACCTTGCCCTGCAGTGGTCTCTACGAGTACCGATACACTGCTAGTTTCCGAGAGACTTATGGCGGAGTCCAGTTTGTGGACGAAGCTTTTGAGGCCGGCTTCTGCACCTTGACCCCGATGGGATCCAGGGTGAGTGATAAGAAAGGGAATTTTCAGTGAGGCAGCTCGCACCAGCTCATCGGCAAAAGCAGTTACTGATTTCTCAGCTGTTGTCTGGTCTGGGGCGGCCAAGTTGATGAGATAAGAATCGTGGGCTGCCACAACCATCCGGTGGTTCTTTGCCCAATGCAGAAGAAAATCTTCTATCATTTTGGGCGTTAAGGGAGGGGTCTTCCACTGCCTCTGGTTACTGAGAAAGATCTGCAAGGCTTCACCTTTAACCTTTCGGATTCGGTTGAAAGCCAGGTGCAGGCCGCCGGCAATGGACATATGAGCACCTAACAAGGGCACCTCAGTCTCCTCCAAAATCTAGTTACTCCCGATGTTAAGACTTTTGTCCTGAAACTCAACCTCGGGAAAGTCACTTCCCCAAAAGGCAAATCCGAGGGTGCCGGCAACACCAAATGAGAAAGCTACTATGAAGTTTGTAGTGGGGCTTATTAGCCAGAGAAATGCACCGCCGAAGGCTGCAATGGAAACGAACACATCTCGCACAAGATAATACAGGCCAAACATACCTGCCTTGCAGTTTTCCGGAGCCAGATCCATAATCAGCGCCTTGCGCGTGGGTTCTCCGAACTCTTTGAAACCTCTCAAGATAAAGGCGAGGACCAGCCAGTTGAAAGATTGACAGAAGAGAAGGGTTAGGGGAAATAAGGTGAAAAAAACAAAGGTCATGACTACAAAAGGTTTTTTTGTTGTCTTATCAGCAAGATATGCGACAGGAACATAGACGAGTACGGCCGTGGCCATCTCAATGCTGGTGAGGATGCCAAACTGAAGAGCAGAAACAGGGGTGGAAATCGTCTTCATACACCACACAACGACAAAGGAATAAGGGATCTGTTCGCAGTAGCGCACGAGAATGTCGGATACCAGAAGACGTCTAAGGTTTGGCGCCATGAAACGGTAGAGTTTTAAGGGATTCTTCTCCGGTACATATGGGCACTCGTCACCAGGCTGTTTCGGTAGTTCATCTTCAATGAGCTTCTGCTGGAGGACAATTGCTAAGCATGAAAGCAACAGAGCAGCAAAAAAAGCCGCCCGGACCCCGTCTCGCTCCCCCCAAATTCCAATGCAGATACCCCCCAGCACAGGGCCTAGGGCCATGGGAATTCTTCGCACCAAAGAGTGCATACTGACTCCCATGGTCCTTTTGTTCATCGGTAGCACTTTGGCAATGAGACTCATGGTGGCGGGAAGAGAGATTGCAGACCAGGAAATAAAAAGTACTGCCCCAAGCAGAACAGCCTGCCAGGCGGGAAATATAATGACAACTAGGAAGCCGCACATGGCGACAATATTGAATATGAGTAGGGATCGTTTGGTGCCGAGGCGGTCGGAAAGATACCCTCCAGGAAATGAGTAGAGGGCGGAAAGCAGGTTATCCATGCCGTTGAGCAAACCAATGGACAGGGCGCCGCCCCCCAAGGCTAGTAGGTAAATGGGTAGAAACCTCTCGGCCATTCTCTCTCCCATACCCACTAAAATCACCATGAAAAGCACGCCCACTGTGCTCCTGGTGAGACCCAAAAAATCCGAGACACGGGCTACCCGCGCCATAGAGCTATCCTTTCGATAAAACAGCGGCCATAAGGATTATTTCAAATTATTTACCCATTTTGAACTTTGCCTTAAAGTTCGCCATACCATTTATATCAATTAAACACTTTGCGGGTAAGTAATGTAAGATTAAACTATCTAACTAAATAGTGTCCCTGCGGCAACCGGGATCTTGGGTGTTATGCTGAGGAGTCAGCCAGAGATTATGAGACTAGTAGATGGCTATTAAATGAAAAAAGAAGCAAGAATACAGTTATTTCAACAGGTTGATGTCTATCCGGTAACCTGTGAGCAAGTTTCTGAGGGAAGGTCTAATTTGCAGGTCCTTGAGGCGGTAATCCATGGTGGGTCAAAAATAATTCAGCTGAGAGAGAAAGAGTATCCCAAAAGGGATTTGTATGATCTGGCCTTGAAGTTCAGAGATATTACCACCAGAGCCGGGGTTTTGCTCATTATCAACGATCATGTGGACATTGCCCTTGCAGTGGATGCGGATGGTGTTCATCTCGGCCAGGAGGATTTGCCTGTGGAGGTGGCGAGAAAGCTGGCGCCGGAGTTGCTCATTGGAGCCTCCACCCACTCTCTAGAGCAAGCCTTACAGAGTGAAAAGGATGGGGCAGACTACATCAACATTGGTCCCATATTCTCAACCAAAACAAAGGAAGGGGTGGGACGTTCCTTGGGCCCTGAGGCAATCAGCAAAATAAGCCCGCAGATTAAGGTGCCCTTCACGGTGATGGGGGGGATAAACGAGGAAAATATAGATCAAGTTCTCGCCGAAGGCGCACGAAGGGTGGCAATGGTTACGGCCATAACCAAAGCCGCTGACATAGCGGCGAAGGTCAGATCATTTAGGGCAAAAATCAATGTATTATCAAATGCTTAAGTTCTTTGCAGGAAGTCTAAGAGTAATAGTTAAAGCACATCTCAGATTATCAGAGTGGGATATCAGGCCAACTCGAGATAGGATCGGTTGAGCGGACTATATGCATTCCTGCATCGGCAAATCTCTGAAAAGCCGCGGAGGCCTCCTCGGTGTAATCAATAACTCCAGGAATAACAACTGGAGATGTGCAGTCTTCCAGAAGGTAGACTTTCTCAGCAAGCTTTTTGTCTGACACCTGAATTTCGCTCAACAGATCGTCGATTGTCCAGGCAACACAGTGACTCTTGGCCTGTCCGGCAATAACAACTGCATCGAAGTCCATAAGCTTTTCGATAAATCCCACATTTTTTTCAGCGATCTGCTCTCCAGTTGCGTCCTCTAAAACCTCCGGTTTGAGAACCGAGTAATTTTCGGTGAAGGGATTACCTCCTTTCACTTGGAAATCCGGCTGGCTATATCGAGCAATACTATGGAAAAAAATGGCTTCCTCAACCCCTGAAACCAGGGCATGGCCAATGCCGCCGAGCATGGCATGATAAGGCCAGATGGTGAGATCATACTTACCGCCTTCTTTCAGCTGCCGGGTATAGTAGCGCAAATATTCCTGACCGTAAGTTGCGTCTATATTCAGGCTGGATGAGAGCTCGGGGTTGAATTTCCAAACACCTTGCTCAATTTCCTCAGAAGTAATGAGTGTATACGGTTCTGGATGTTCTCCCCTGTGGTTTACCAGGAAAATGGAGTGAAAAATCTGCATGGCCTGGTGGGTGTCCATGGTCGGGCATATCTCAGTAATCGCAGCTAAATTGCCATAGATGAATTCACACAATCTGCGATTATCATCTATTGCTCCCGTTCCTGAAGCACCGCCAACAAAAAGCTCAAAGTCTGGAATACAGAAGGTGTTCTGCACATCAACCAATACCAGGGAAATCCTGAATTTGTCTCGAGAAGCGGGCTGGAGCATGTGTTTTTTTGCCCATTTTTCAGCATCTACCGCCCGCTGCTGATAAACTACCTTCCACACTTCGCCAACTTTTCCTGGATCGAAGTGCGGGGGGATTGGAAGTTTCTGCCTTGCCATGGGTTCTCTCTCTCCGTCCATTTAAATAACTCTAATACTTACATAATACATTTTTAATTTTAACAAATCCCCAATCCGAAATCCGCAATCTGAAATCGGCAATGTGACCCTAATCCCATTTGCGCAGATCTAGGATACGCTTTTCGGGCTCTCGGAGGTCACTCGCTTGGACAAAAGCCACATCAGCTCTTAGCTTCAGTACAGTGCGGATTCTTTCCTGGAGAGAAGAGAGCAATTCTTCTTGAGATGAGTCTTGTTCTAACACTGCACAAAAGGTGAGTTTGTCGCGGTCTTGTTCTCGCTCCACTACTGCCTGAGCCGCTTGAATTTCTGGAAAAGTTGCTACCACCTCTTCCACCTGGGAGGGATGGATGAACATGCCTCGCACTTTAGTAACCTGATCCACTCTCCCTACGAGTTTCATAAGACGGGGTGCAGTGCGGCCGCAGGGACAAGGTTCGTCCTCGTAGTAGGAAAGATCTCCAGTGCCAAAGCGGATCAAGGGATAGACAGGATTTTCAAGCAAGGTCACCACTACCTCACCAACTTGCCCTGCTCCAAGTTGCTTACCGGTTTCAGGATCCACCACCTCTATTACTCTGTAGTCAGCAAAGTGCATTCCATTCTTCTCGCCGCACTCATAGGCAATTGCCCCTACATCGGCAGTGGCAAGGAACTGGCGGACGAGAATACCATATTCTTCTTCGAGCCGGCTGCGGCTCACATGAGTTAGCATCTCACCTGCGGTGACCGCTATTTCCAGACTAAAATCTCGGCGGAAATCTTTACCGTCCTGTTCAGCTCGTTCAATGATGGCCTGGAGAAAACTGGGGACTCCAACATAGCCGGTGAGCTGGAGTTCCGCCATGAGCTGAACCTGGGTATCAGTGTTGCCAACACCACCGGGGACTACGGTGCAACCAATGCCGCTCAAACCCTCGTCGCACATGAGCCCGCCCGGGGTCAAATGGTAAGAGAAAGTGTTCAGAACCCTGTCTCCGGGGCGGAAGCCGGTATTAAAGAAAACCCCTTGCAACCTCCAGTAGTCGTCTTGATGCCCCTCAGGGTCAAGAATAGCTCCGGGAGAAGAATAGATTCGGCGAAGTTTGTCCAGCTCCACTCCTAAGAAGCCACCAAAAGGGGGGGCGGCTTGCTGGAGTTGACGCATTTGCGCTTTAGGGGTAATTCTAAGTGACTGAAGGTCTTCTAGCGAGCGGATGTCGGCGGGACCTACTCCTGCTGCCTGGAATTTTTCTCGCATGGCGGGGGCTTCTTGGAAAGCTGTCATAACTGTCCGCTGCAACAGATTTTCCAGGAACTGTTTTTTTGCATCCCGCGGAAGTGTTTCCAGCTGTTCATCATAAAAGCCACGCAAGCGCTCTTCTTTTTTCATGGTGTCATTCCTCGGTGTTTTGGGGTTAGGAAATGGACTAATGCTCAAAAGGCTCAGACAAAAAATATAGTCAACCTAGTCCCAGCTCTTTTTCGCCAATTTCCCGTCGGACTTGATCCTGCAGCGCTTGGAGCCGGGGGGTGATTTTCACCGGGTAGCTTGGATTTCCTTCTAGGTCTTTATAGGTTTCCGGGAGCAGACTGAATTCATTTCGAAAAACTTGTTGAATCTTGGGCAGAGGCTGCGGTGGGAATAACCTTTTTCCATCTTGCATCACCCTTTCCAGGAGTGACTCAGAATCGGCCACTTCCTCCTCTAACAAGCCGATTAGATCTCTCCTGAAAAAACCCTGTTCATCCCGTTGCCGAAACACCTGCTTCGGGCCTGCCAGGGAAACCTTGCCGCTACTCAACTTCATTACCGGTCTGCCGTTATACATGACCATTTTATAGGCCATGTTGAGGTAGGGAGCATCAGCAGATACCCCCATCTTTGTGCCCACCCCGAATGCATCGATGATAGCGCCGGAGGTCAATATTTTCTGGATCTTGAATTCATCGAAGCCGCCACTGGCAAAGATCCTAACCTCGGGGAAGCCAGACTCATCGAATATTTCCCTTACCTGCTTACTGAGTTGAACCATATCGCCACTATCCAAACGGACAGCTCTAAGACTCTGTCCAGCCTGTCGCATCTCGCCAGCTACGGTCACCGCTTTTCGTGCACCGGCCAAGGTGTCGTAGGTGTCTATGAGCAGGACGGTATTATCGGGAAATGACTTGGCAAAGGCTCGGAAAGAGTCGATTTCTCGGTCAAAACTTTCAACGTAAGAATGTGCCATGGTGCCGTAGATGGGCAAACCGTATATCTTGCCTGCCTGAACATTACTGGTGCCGATGAAGCCACCGATAAAACTGGACCGGGCCACCATTAGGCCCGCATCCATCCCGTGAGTGCGACGCAAGGAAAAATCCACCAGTCGTCGTTCACCTGCGGCATAGTGACAACGCGAGGCCTTGGTCGCAACTAATGTAGGCAGATTTATGGAATTGATGACGAAGGTCTCCACCAACTGAGCTTGCATCACAGGTGCGGTGATTTCAACTAATGGCTCATCACAGAAGGCAAGTCGGCCTTCGGGAATTGCTCGCACCTCGCCGGTAAAGCGGAGGGTTTCTAAAAACTGCAGGAATTTGTCGGGGAAAAGGGAAGTCTGTTCCAGGTATTCGAGATCGTCCGGTCGGAAGTGGAAAGATTCCAGATAATCCAAGAGAGGATCAAGCCCGGCGCAGACCAGGTACGAGCGCTTGGAGGGGTATTCTCTTACCATGAGACTGAAGGTGGCCGGAGCGAACATCTCTTGTTCGAAATAGCTGGCCGCCATGGTGAGCTCATACAGATCAGTCATGATTTCTCTGCTGCGCGGCCGCTCTTTTTCCATTGGCAATATCCTCTATGGGGAGTGTTAGTACTTCTTAGGATGGAAAAGATATTCTCTCTTTAACAGAAAGGGGAAAAGGGTTCAAGATATTATAAAATAAGGGCCATCTGGGTGCTCGCCGTGGCACAAAGAGTGCATCAGTTTAGTTATAACTATAGTTGCTCGAGGTCTTGGGAGAAAATTTCACAGGATTGATTGGATTTTCTTCCAAACAGAGGCTGGTTAGATTCTCCACTAAAAGGAATGGAAAGCAATAACTACAAATGGAAACTCTGTTAAAATAATGTGTAAGATAGGGGTCTACTTTTGCCTGAGTTGCTGAGATAATTTTTAATAACCAACATCTTTAAGATTATCTAAGATAACGGAGTCAGTAAAAATGGGTTCTAAGACCACTACACAACCTTATCCTGTGGGTGATCTAATTCCCAAATACCGAGGGGACCCTAAAGATGACGCCTGGCTGACAAATTTTTTTACCGAAAATCACCTGGATTTTGAAACCCAGCCCGATGAGGTGGCTTCACCTGAACAGGTCCGTTTCGTCGTCCATCTGCCCGAAAATGTGGTCTACTATCCTTGCTCCACTGAAGTCTTCGAGGCCATTTTGAAAAGGCAGTCAAAGACGTACCTCCATGAGCGTTATCAAAAGGTCTGGATGGTTGTGGAAAGGTTGGTTCAAGATCTGATTCCCGATAAGTCTAGAAGAACTTTTCTCACAGAATTACTGAGAATCAAATTCGAACATGATACCCATGACGGCATACTCCTCCCAACCCGTCTTGAAAAAAGGCTCTTTAAGATTTTTATTGATAAAAGCAAAATCGACACCCCATATTTCCCTGCCAAAGTAAAGCGGAATAAGATGGTGTACGAATTGGTTGCAGGGCCAACCTTGTGGAACACCTTTAACTGGATTGACCAGCAAACAGTCCTGAGTTTCGAGAGCTTAGAAGATTTAAAGTCTGAGGCGGCCAAACTGCAGCTGCAAAGACTTCTCAAGCTGTGTGTCGCCTGTGAACTCTGGGAAGATGGAGTCGCGGGAGCCGATCCGCCCAAGATAGATTTTCATAGAATCCTCCATCGACCTTTGAGCGGGAATGGAGTTGAGACCCTGCTAAAGCTTCTACAGCGTCCGCAAGAGGCGCCCGGTACTAGCACCGAACCTCCCAAGAAAATCCTCTGGCTGTGCAATGAGGCGGGTGAAATTGTCCTGGACTTGAAGATCATACGGTTTCTTTTAGGCTGGGGACACAAAGTAATACTAGTGGTCAAGGATGGTTTCTATCTTAACAAGGTGACAAGATACGATTTGGAAAATGACCCAGTACTGGTGGAAGAGCTAGATGGTGCCTCCTTTATCAAAGATCCGGGTATCTCAAAGAGAGAACTACTGGAAAAACTTAAGACAGACACACAGCTTTTCATCATCTCCGACGGCACTCAGGAGCGTCTCAATTTTCTCTTAACATCAACAACCTTCGCCAGAATGTTCAAGGAAGCCGATGTGGTTATCTCCAAAGGAGAGGGGCAATGGAGACGGCTATTCGCCAACCCTTTCCAATTTACTCGGGATGTTTTTAACGTACGGCTAGGGAAAGAAGGAGAAGAGGTTATAGTTAGCTATAAACCCAAACATCCCGAAGCAGTTAAGTTCTCAGAACAGGACCTCAAAGAAAAGGCGCAAGCACTCATTCGCGCAATGGCAGCCGCCAAGAGTCGAGGTGAAAAGGTCATATTTTACAGCGCCATTATCGGCAGCATTCCAGGCCAGATGGAGACCGCAGTCCTCATTCTGACAGCATTTGTGGGTGAACTTCGCAAGACCTACAAGAAAAGTTTCATCATCAATCCAGCCGAGCATTTTGTTCCAGGAATGGATGCTGACGATCTCATGTATATGTGGGAAGTAGTCCAGCGTAGCGGTCTAATCGACATATGGAGATTCCAAACCGTGGAAGATATTGAGACTAGCTTCAGGCTTCTCAACAGAGAAGTTCCACCTGAGTGGCTTGGCAAGGACGCCACCTACAGCACAGGTTGTACTAAAGAGATGAACATTGCCCTGGACGTACAGCTAGACCATCCAGAAATGCAGATCATAGGACCCGCCAAAGAGCGTTTTCTGCGCCGTTCTGACTACGGGATTGGGAAACTTTACGACCGACGGTTGAGTGATATCAGTCTACCGTAACTCATTAAGCCCAAGGTGATTTAACCACAGAGATCACAGAGCACGCAGAGTATGGTTTAATTTTTGGGGAAAGGACGAGCAAGTTTCATTTGAATAGAAAACTTTTTTGTGGTTTCTTGGGGTTGCTATAATTTTCTCTGTGATCTCCGTGGACTCTGTGGTTCAATCGGAAAGAAATGCCTTACGAACGGATAGAAGTTGAATGCTATAGCGGCTATCGCCACAGTGAGCGCCCTCTGGCATTCATCTTTGAAAATCACCGTTGGGAGGTAGAGGAAATCCTTGATCGCTGGTATGAAGGTGGTCTTCATGCGAGTGAGCCGGCTTTGGACTACTTTAAAGTGCGGACCACTGAGGGCAGGGTATTTCTACTCCGCTACAATTCGCTCTTCGATGCCTGGGCCATCCGCGTCCCCCCAAAAACCGCGCATTGACTTACGTGGCAATCCCAGCCGACCTACCACAGAGAGCGCAAAGGGATATGTGAGATACGCCTATGCACGTAACTCCGCATGAATAGAGCTTGAGGGCTGGGATATTTCTGAAGCGGCGTATGTCGACAGCCTTTGCCTCCCAAAGGAGATACCTCTACCCAGATACAACAGCAAAGGCTGGCACATCCGCAGCTCGGGCTGCCATCGCCTCTACTTCGAAGGACCTCTGCTCCGCAAACTCAGCAGGTCGAGCGTAAGCGGAGGGAATGGCCCAGGCCTCAAGCTCAAGAACTGTTGCGGAGCTAAGTGAGTAGGCGTTTTGAGATTTTAGATTGAAGATTGAAGATTTAAAAAATACGCTATGTGAATATTTCGGAATCTACCATCCACAATCAACAATCTTACATTGCATCTCCCTGCGCTCTCAGTGATCTCTGCGGTTCGATTTGCCTTGGTTCATGGTGAGATTCGGTCGCGGATGCGTTCTACAGCCTCCTCGGTTTTTTCCCTAGTACCAAAAGCACTCAGTCGAAAATAACCCTCACCAGAAGGTCCGAACCCTGAGCCTGGAGTTCCCACCACGTGCGCATTAGCGAGCAAATGATCGAAGAACTCCCAGGAGCTCATACCATCAGAAGTCTTCATCCATATATAAGGGGCATTTCTGCCGCCATATACGGTGAAGCCAAGTGCGCTGAGGGTCTGCCGAATTATCCGGGCGTTTTCCATATAATAATCTATCAGATTTCTCACTTGAGCCTTACCTTCATCTGAATACACAGCAGCGGCAGCGACCTGCACGGGATAGGATACGCCGTTGAATTTGGTAGTATGGCGACGGTTCCACAGTTTGTTGAGACTGACTGCTTCTCCCGATGTCGTACTGGCCATCAAACCTTTAGGAACCACAGTGTATGCACACCTGGTTCCGGTAAACCCAGCTGTTTTTGAGAAGCTTCTGAACTCGATGGCACATTCTTTAGCACCCTGAATCTCATATATGGAATGGGGAATTTGCTCATCGGTAATATATGCCTCGTAGGCAGCATCAAAGAGGATTACCGCCTGGTTTTGCCGGGCATAGTCAACCCAGGTTTGCAGCACCTCTCTGCGGGCCACTACACCAGTGGGGTTATTGGGAAAGCATAGATAAATGATATCTACCTTGCGGCTCGGCAGCTCAGGCAGGAAGTCATTGGCCTCGGTGCATGGCATATAGTAGAGTCCATGGTAACGTCCTTTATCGTCAGCCTTCCCCGTTCTACCTGCCATGACGTTGGTGTCCACGTATACTGGATATGCCGGATCAGCAACAGCGATAAGGTTATCCACCGCAAATATTTCCTGAATGTTGCCACTATCACACTTAGAGCCATCGCTGACGAAGATCTCATCGGATTCCAGGTTAACACCTCTGGCCTCATAGTCGTTGGCTATGATTAGATCCAAGAGAAACTGATAGCCCTGCTCGGGGCCGTAGCCTCTAAATGTCTCTGGCCGTGCCATCTCATCCGCCGCCAAGTGCAGAGACTTGATGACCGCGGGTGGCAGGGGTTGAGTTACATCACCAATGCCTAGGCGAATTATTTCAGCTCCCGGATTTGCCTTCGTAAAGGCCTGAACTCGACGGGCTATTTCTGGGAAAAGGTAGCCAGCTTTTAACTTCAGGTAGTGTTCATTTACCAGCGCCATACCAGTATCCTCCCTACATTGATTTTTGTGAAGAATGGTAATGATACAAAGTTTGACCCTATAAAGAAAGAACAAATAAGAATCCAGCCAGCTCAACCAGGGGGCTTTCATAGCTCTCTATGTTTCACGTGAAACACTTGGGAAGTTCTTAGAAAAAATAGTCAGAAATATAAAACTTGTCTTGACCGATCTGGAGCATAAGACACTGGTATTATTGCACATTGTCAAATAAATTTTTAAGCTGCTGTTGGGATTCCATTTCACTTTAAAAATTGAAGTTGGTGTGCTATTGTGTGCCAGAATTATTCACCGCAGGGAGCAGGGAGTTAGGAAATCGGCTAGAATCCTTTCCAAATCAACTGGGCATGACTATTACTTCCTAGTAAATTAAATCAATCCGAGATTAGGTAAGAGTTATGGGCAAAATCATTGCCATCGCCAATCAAAAGGGGGGAGTGGGGAAAACCACTACTTCTGTGAATCTGGCGGCATCGTTAGCCGTGGCTAAGAGGCGGACTCTTCTGGTCGACTGTGATCCCCAAGGAAATGCTACCAGCGGTTTGGGTATCCAGCGAGATCAGATCGAAAAAGACCTCTATCAGTTACTCATCAACGAGACACAACCCTCGGAAACTGTCTGTACAACAGCTTTACGATATCTGCATCTCATCCCAGCAACTAGAGAACTCATTGGCGCCGAGGTTGAACTGCAGGTCCTCGAGGCCAGAGAAAAGATATTAGGGCGTGGTCTCAGGAGCATGATCTCTCAGTATGACTACATAATCATGGATTGCCCTCCCTCCCTTGGCTTGTTGACCGTCAATGCCCTTACGGCCGCCAAGACAGTGATAATACCTTTGCAGTGTGAGTACTATGCAATGGAGGGACTGAGCCAGTTGCTAAGAACCATCCAGTTGGTGAAGAGAACGCTAAATCCAGGCCTGGGAGTTGAGGGTATCTTGCTTACCATGTTCGACAGCCGTAACAATCTCTGCCATCAGGTGGCGAGCGAAGTTAGAACTCACTTCAAGGGGCGAGTTTTCAAAACGGTGGTACCTCGGAACGTTCGCTTAAGTGAGAGTCCCAGTCACGGCAAGCCTGCCTTGCTATACGACGTGAATTCGACAGGGGCGAGAGCATATTTGGAACTTGCCAAAGAAGTAATCAGGCGTGAGTCAAGTAACAACAATAGTTAACCACGCGCTCGGCCGCAACTGCACAAAGGTTAAAAAGAGTCAGCTCTAGAGGTAAATACTGGAGAACCGACCAGGGTGGCGAAAAAGAGCTCAATACTTTGAGCCGATCGCTGGGGGAAGATTACCAATAACACTTATGAGATAGGCATGTGATTTTATGGAGCGGAACACCAAGAAAAAGGGATTAGGTAAAGGTTTAGGGGCACTAATTCCCGACGCCGACCTCTTGGCACGAACCAGTGACAAGTTCTTTTTTTGCGGCATTGAGGAGATCAGCCCCAATCCATACCAGCCGAGGCAAAACGTGCGGGATAAGGCCTTTGAAGAACTGGTCGAGTCCATTCGCGAAAGGGGCATACTCCAGCCACTTCTGGTGCGGAGCAAGGAGGAAGGGTACCAGCTAATTGCCGGAGAAAGACGGTGGCGGGCGGCACAACTTGCCGGTCTCCAGAGAGTACCAGTAATTGTCAAAGAAAGCGCTGAGCCAGAGTCCTTCGAGCTTGCCCTGATTGAAAACATTCAGAGAAAAGACCTAAATCCCATTGAAGAAGGAGAGGCTTACAGTCGGCTTCAACAGGAATTTGATCTGAGTCAGGAGAATATTGCCAAGAAGATTGGTAAAGACCGCTCCACCGTGGCCAATATGATTCGTCTTCTCAAGTTGCCGGAGAAGATTCGTGTCGACCTAGTAGATGGTGTCTTGAGTATGGGGCACGCTCGGGCACTTTTGGCCTTGTCAAGGTCAGATCTTCAATTACAGGCACGTGATGCAATTGTAAAGAGATCCCTTTCTGTGCGGGAGACAGAGAAGCTGGTCCGAGATCTGCAGGTGAGAAAGAAAAAATCGAAAGCTGCGCCGCAGTTGGATAGCCATATGCGGGCAGTTCTCGATCGACTAATTCGTTACTTCGGTACCAAAGTAAGCATTACCCGCCGCGGCAAGAGAGGTAGAATAGAGATCGATTTTTATTCTGACGATGACCTCCAACGCATTCTGGATTTATTTTGGCGAGGATCTTCAACTTCAAGGGGTTAGTTTGTCCGGGTCTGTCCTTTCCGAGCCAAGACAACATTTGGCTTATAAGAGTTGGCTTGCCATCTATCCGCCTCATTAACCCGTACCAGAGTAAATTTCAGATTTGGCGCATGGGATGTGAGATGCTAAGCAAGAGTCTCTATCTCACATCTCATATCACACATCTGCTTTACACTTACCCTCTGCTCAACCTTGTGAACCAGTATAAAGGAGGTCTGGCTTAATGAGGTAGAAAGATGGCTGTGCATCTAGTTGTAGACGGATACAATTTAATTCGCCGGTCGCCGACGCTAAGTGGCGCAGAGGAATTGTCTCTTGAACATGGAAGGGAGGCATTAGTTGAGAAATTGCGGCAGTATAAACGCATCAAAGGTCACCGAATTACCGTTGTTTTCGATGGTGCTGACAAGGTGACCCTAGCTGAAGAAAAGACGCAGCAAAAGGGCATCAAAGTGATTTATTCCAGACGAGGCAAGACTGCAGACTCAGTAATCAGAAGGATCTGTCGGGATCAAGGCGAAAAGGTTGTTGTAGTAACTGCAGATGGAGAGCTAGCAAAGTATGCTGAATCGTGTGGGTCTGTGGTCATGCCTTCAGAAGAATTTGAGGCAAAAATAGAAATGTCATTTTACGCTAATCTAAAAGGACTGGAAGGAGAGGATGAGGGGGAAGGCTGGAGTCCCGTAAAGGGCACAAGCAAGAAGGGACCAGCAAGAAGACTTTCTAAGAAGGACAGAAAAAGACGGAAAAAGTGGAAAAAATTGTAAAGATTGCAGATTTGAGGTTGTAGATTTTAAAATCGTTTATGTGGCCTGAAATCATAATTCTACAATCTGTAATCTGATATTTGAAATCAGTGGAGGGCGCGTTAATCAACCAATCGAAATGCCTAGGGAGTTAGCGACATGTACGAATCCATTCTGGTGCCCCTTGATGGGTCCAAACTGGCGGAGGCGATCCTTCCTGAAATAGAAAAAGTAGCATCCAGCATGCGTGCAAGGATCATACTGCTGCGGGTGTGCCGTGCTCATGTTTTTCCAGGAAAGGACCCCACTGAAGCAGAAGTAGAGGTGATCAGGAATGCCGAAAAGTATTTGGTAACCATTGCTGCTGATCTGAATGCCAAGGGTTTTGACGCTGAGGTGCACGTGCGCTACGGTGATGTGGCCGAAGAGATCTTAAATCACAGCAAGCGCAATGAGGTTGATCTGATCTCCATGTCTACCCATGGCCGAAGCGGTCTCGGTCGCTGGTTGCTAGGAAGTGTGGCAGAAAAAGTGGTGCGTCATTGTGAAAAGCCCGTGTTACTGCTCAGACCAAAACCGTAGCTAATAAAACACGGAGCAGAAAGATTTCTCATTTCCCATCTCACATTTCCCATTTTTCATTTAGATAAGACAACTCAATGACCTTCGTTTTCGAATGTGCAATGAGAAATGTACAATGGTAAATGAGAAATGAAAAATGAGAAGCGGCGCTATGCGCCGCGGTAAGGCCCGCCTATATCTTTCTTTCTTTTCCTTGCAGCAAGGCGCGTATGTTACTGGCGTGTCTGATTACAACGAAGAGGGCAAATACCGAGGTAAGGCCCAAATATATAAAATTGTAACCTGTGAGTGCAGCCCAGGCTGGTAAAGTTAAAAGGGCGGTTAGAGAACCTAGAGACACGTATCGCCAAATCCAGGTGACAACAAGAAAAATGACAAATGATGCTAAGGCTGCTTTGGGAATTAGAACAATTGAGATGCCAAAGGCAATAGCCACGCCCTTGCCGCCACGGAAGCGGAGAAAAACTGAGGAAAGGTGACCGAAAAAGGCGGCCAGAGCCACCAAGGCAACAATGAGTGCATCTCTCCCCGTCCCACCGGGCCATATACTCAGTGCCACAACAACTGGTAGCGCTCCTTTGGCCATATCCATGACCAAAACCAAAAACCCCCAAATTAACCCAAGGCTACGGGCAACATTAGTGGCACCAATGTTCTTGCTTCCAACGGTGCGCACATCGATATTGACCACCCAACGACAGATCAAGTAACCGCTGGGTATTGAACCTAAAAAATAAGCTGCCAAAAGCAAAAGGGCTATGCCTAATAGTGCCATGTGTTCTTCTCGAGAGGTTCGATCCGATCAAGATTACAGGTGGTTGCTACTTTATGACAAGCAATTTTTATTGGGTAGCAATCACTAAACATGGAAAGAACACCTGGATTACATTTCAGATTGAAGATTTCAGATATGGCCAAGTCAAGATTACAATAATCTACAATCTTCAGTCTGTAATCCAAAATCTCGGACATGTTGACGGAGCCTGTTTTTTCTTGCTCTGCCTGATAGCAATGTAGTATATCGACGGTAGTAGCGCTTACCCGTGGAGTTTTCTATAAAAGATAAAGAATACCACCAAGCGATTACGAGTTGATCATATGAAGGTTTGCGTCATAGATGGCATGGGTGGAGGCATCGGCAACGCCCTAATCAAAAAGATCAAGGCAGCATTTGAAGAAAAGGTTGAAATCATTGCTCTAGGCACCAACGCCATTGCCACAGCGCAGATGATGAAAGCTGGAGCGAACCGAGGTGCCAGTGGGGAAAATGCAGTTATTGTGACCGCACGGAAGGCAGACGTTATCATAGGCTCCATATCAATATTGCTTGCTGATTCGATGATGGGGGAAATGACCGCCGGGATGGCTGCAGCTGTTGCCAGGAGTCCGGCGCTCAAACTGATTTTGCCACTTACCCAGGAAGCAGTGGAAGTGATAGGGGTGTCTCTTGAGCCCCTCCCCCACCTGGTGGATCACTTGGTGGAAAAGCGGCTGCGCCCGCTGGTGGAAAGCAGCCTGCAGGATCCAGAGTGACTTCTACCTTCAAAGAGCTTTCCTAGTATCTTCCCGAGGGAAGCTTTAATTCATATTCTCCCCTTTTGAGCTTTTGCGATCACAGAGTGTTTCACGTGGAACATTTCATGAAAACCAGCAGTCCTAACCTTGCACAACAGATTAGAGATAGCCTCACCACCAAGTGGCTAGGAAGGACCATTCATTTCTACGATGCAGTGGAGTCAACTAATTTAATTGCAATAGAACTGGCGCAGGAGGGTGAGGCGGAGGGCACTGTTGTTCTGGCAGATCAACAGCTCGGCGGTCGTGGTCGTGGTGACCGATCTTGGCACTCACCTGCAGGAGTCGGCATTTACTGTTCAGTTCTCTTGCGGCCAAAAATGGTGCCTGCTAAAGGGCAGCTCATAACCCTCATGGCAGGTGTGTCTATAGTCAAGGCTATAACTTTGAAGACTGGACTTTCACCTCGAGTCAAGTGGCCAAATGACATTCTGATCAATGACAAGAAGGTGGCCGGGATTCTTTTGGAAAGCAAGGTGAGTGGAGAACAGATAGGTTACTCAGTGTTGGGTTTCGGTATAAATGTCAACAATGGTTCAGCAGATTTTCCTCAAGGTATGGAGTTTAATGCTAGCTCTCTGTTCTTGGAACTCAATAGGCTAGTAGACCGCAGTACATTGATCATAGAGGTCTTTGCGGAACTTGAAAGACTCTACCACCAACTTCAGGGCGAGGATTTTTTAGAGGTCCTTGAGCAATGGCGTTATTATTCGTCCACCCTGGGGCAACGAGTACGTATATGGCAAAAAGACAGAGCCACAGAAGGAATTGCAGTTGACCTTGCTGAAGACGGTGGTCTTCTGGTAAGGGCAGAAGGAGGGAAACAAATTGTGGTTCACGCCGGAGATGTGGAACACCTGAGCATTTTATAAGCAGTCAGCCATCAGCGGTCAGCTTACAGTAAAACATTTGATTAAATCGAACTCTAGCGAAGTGATGAATCCTTGCGGACATTACTCATGAAAGTGTTCTAACAGGGACCCCCCAAGTAACATCAATTTTCGGATTAAACTTATAGCTGATGGCTTGGGTAAGTGGGTGGGGAGTTTGGAGACGCCTGCATGAAGAGGGGGCAGGTTGGAAGTAGTGCTAGGTGGGCAAGCAAACCATCTAAGATTTACTGACCACGGGCCTTCTCCAAGGCCTCCTGTTTCTTCTTACATGAAATACAGAGTGTCGTAACCGGTCGAGCCTTTAGTCTTTCCTCTCCAATATCATCACCGCAAGCCTCACAGATTCCGAATTCTCCCGCATCAATTCGTTCGAGGGCACTTCTTATCTTAGATAGTAGTTTGCGCTCACGATCCCGAATTCGAAGCATGAAGTTGCGGTCCGATTCGAGAGAAGCCCGATCAGTGGGATCCGGAAAATTTTCGTTCGCCGTGGTCATACCGGAGACAGTCTTTTCCGCTTCGACTAGTATCTCTTGAAACCTCTCTATTAGGATCTCGCGGAAATACTCAAGTTTCTTCTTGTTCATTCTCGAACTCTCCTATGCCGAATATAGAAGAGAGTCTTCTTAACACAGGATTCTGCATAAGTAAAGGATAAAATACCTATGTAGTTGAAAAGTTTGGATCTTGGTACAGGCCGCTTTTTCCGCCGCTTTTCTCCAGCAAACGTACGTCATCGATGATCATGCCTCGGTCATAAGATTTGCACATGTCATATATTGTTAGCGCCGCAGTCGAAACCGCTACCAAGGCCTCCATCTCAACACCAGTTCGATCACTGGCAGTGACCTTAGCGAGGATGACAATCTCCGACGAATCAGTCTCCGGGGTAAAATCTATTGTCACACTGGTCAACCTGAGGGGATGGCAAAGAGGTATAAGCTCACTGGTTCTTTTTGCCGCCATGATCGCGCTCAAACGGGCGACTCCGAGAACGTCACCCTTTTTTACCTCGCCACCGACTATTAGCTGCAAGGTTTCCGGTTGCATTCGAATCCTTCCCGTGGCAATCGCCTTACGATCAGTAACGGGTTTTTCCCCCACATCTACCATCCGTGCTTGGCCAGATTCATCAAAATGAGTGAACTGTGACATGGTCATTCCTTTCATCGCCAAGCGCATAGAGCAGAGAACCTAGCGCTTAGTAAGCCTTAAGGAGCGAGCGGTAAGCGGTTTTATTGCACCGGGTGCCCGGTTACCCCATACCGTGTTTCATTTCACCTGAATAAGCAAATAAAGATCTCCCGTTTGACCATTTTCTCCACTATCCCCCTGGCTTGAGATCTTCAAGCGAGTGTTATTCTCCACTCCAGCGGGGATGTCCACCAAAAAATCTTTTGTCACTTCCAGTCTGCCTTGACCCTTGCAAGCAAGGCAGGGGAGCATCCGGACCTTTCCTTCACCCTTGCACTTGGGACATGTGCCCATTGCTGTGAAAATACCAGACGACTCAGAGTACCTGCCAGTGCCCTTGCACCAAGGACAGCTTTGCAAATTGGAGGCCGAAATTACACCACTACCCCGACAAGTACCACAGGTTTCCATGGTATTGACACTGATTTGCCTCATACCACCTTTGCTGGCTTCCTCTGAGGACACCTCGAGTTGGTAGCAGAGATCAGCGCCCCTGGATGGATGTGGTTGAGGTCGAACTCCAGTAATACCAAGAAAATCGAAAAATTCACTAGCAAAGGTGCGAAGTACGTCCTCTGTACGCTCGAAGCCTCGGTAACCTTGCTCTCTGAGGCCATCATAGCCCTTTTGGTCATATAATCGTCGCTTCTTTCCATTACTTAAGACATGGTAGGCTTCCGCCACCAGCTTGAAATGCTCCTCAGCGATTGGATCTCCAGGATTGCGGTCGGGATGGTATTGGAGGGCAAGTTGCCGAAAGCGCTTCTTAATCTCTTTTAGAGATGCTCCCTCTTTAAGTCCCAGAATTTCGTAATAGTTCCGACTGCTCACGATATTAACACCCAGGGTGAAATCAGCAACTGGTAAAGTGCCACCCTGTTGAAAGGGCGATCCCACGGAAAAGTTTTTTCTTTAAACGAAAATTAATGATACTGTTTTATCAGCTTGAATACAATTGGAGAAACCAGCAGGAGTTTCCCCATTTTTTTCGGTGGGGTTAATCAATTAAAGAAATATACAAAACAAAGGGTCCGGGGCGTTCCTTGTGATTCTTCTGGAGTGACTGGCGGAAGGTCTGAGCCACTTCCGCAGCTGTGGTTGGGGGACCCTCTGGCCCGCAGAAGCGAAGCGGAGGCGGGAACAGAGAGGGGGTGGCCTCCCCCGGACACAGCTGCGTA
>CP070689.1:2976909-2984082 GCA_020353155.1 Deltaproteobacteria bacterium
GCCTGCCCCAAGGTGAGGGACATCAAGTTGATTCGAGGGTCTTGCAGGTAATGGTGGATGGACTTGGCCAACATGGTACTGCCAAGCACGGGGCGGGCTCCAATTTTTTGGAATCTCTCCTTATTTTCCTCCTCGTTTACCAGGGCAAGAAGATGGCTGACCCCCTGAGAGCCGGCATGATCGCAGATTGCCAGGTTGACCTTGTCATTCTCAGTAAGGGCTAGGACGTAGTCAAAGTCGGCCACGCCGGCATCGTCAAGGGTAACCGGACTCGAGCCATCTGCTGCGATTACCTTTTGCACGTTTTGAAACTTGGAAATAAAGTCCTGGAGCTTTTCCTCGGATTTGTCAATCAGAGTTACGTGCCATCTCTCCCCGAGCCTAGAGAGCAAGTGCCTTGCGACCTTACCAGCTCCACAGATGAGCACTTTCATCTAGAGATCTCCATGATTAATGGCCCTATTAAAACCTTCTATTCAGTGGCGACTACTTCTTCCTGAGAAGTAGAGGGTACCCCATTTCCTATACTAGACTATGGTTCTGGACATATCAAGTTAACATCTCTGGGAAAGTGCTCAACCGTAGAAGGATGCTCGTACTCGGGTGAAAAAAGTGAGGTGTCTCTATTCATTGGGGAACTGAGAGCAGGTAATGGTTGAAAGGAAAAATCTTGCTTTGGCAGCGCCTGCTTGCGGGCTAAGAGTTTTACATAGATGTATCTTCCAATGAGAAAAGTGTGGTAATATTCCGCCTGGCTATTCCATACAATCTTGTTTTGGAGGTAAGCTATGAAAATCGATGAATTCATGACGACAAGGATTGCCTCAATAGATGGGGATCGTTCAGTATACGATGCCATAGAAAAGATGGTTGACAGAAGAATTAGATCATTACTCGTTAAGTTTACGGGAAGAGACAGCGATCATGGCGTTATAACAGCACGAGATGTAGTGTTCAAAGTGTTAGCAAAAGGTATAAATCCAACTGATATTAAGGTGTCATCTATAGCAGCCAGACCGATAGTATGTGTGGATCGCGAGGTTACTTTGGCAGAAGCTGCAACCTTAATGGAAAAATCACACATTGCCAGGCTTTTTGTCTGCGAAGGTGAAAAAATTATTGGCGTGGCATCTTTGTTGGACATCATGTCCGCTTCGTTGATCATGAGAGCAAGAGGGGAAAATGTTCCTTAAAAAGATATTTGACTACGGCAAGAAGGAAGAACGGGTAATAGAGAATATCAAGCAACACCTTGAGCTTCTGTGCAATGCCTGTGATTCCTTTCATAAGGCTATGGAAGAAAGTGACAAGAACCTAGTCCGTGAAGTTGTCGAGTCCGAGCGTCAGGGCGATTCTATCAGGCGAGAGATCATCGCCAATATTTACGCGGGTGCTTTTCTGCCATATCTCCGTCCCGATCTGTGCAGATTTGCAGAAATAGTGGACAGGGTTTTCGATTCCCTACAGGAGACCGCTTTCAGTTACCTCGAGGTAAAACTCCCTGAGCACATTAGAGACGAGTGTGTGCGGGTAGCCTTTTTGAATGCCAGGATGTGTGAAATGCTCGTAATCAGCTTCGATGCAATGCTAAATGGAGAGGATCTGCGAGAAAAAACTCTTGCGATTAGGATTTATGAGAAAAAAATAGACGATATTAAGTTCACTATCGTTAAAGATCTCCGGCAAATACCAGTAGATGACTTTTGGCAAGGCAGGATACTTGCCGAATTTGTTTCAGGTCTTACCAGCATAAGTGACACCATGGAAGACGCCAGTGATCACCTGCAAATTATCGGCGTGAGCATGAAATCGTGAAGAAAATTATAGCAAAGATGGATGTCCCCTTTAATTGACTTAAAGAGTAGCTCTCATTTCAGTGGACATGGTAGGCGTGAACGGTACAGGTAATGTGGAAGATTCTCAGCGGTGTTGTTCTGGGTTGGAGTCTTGGAGCGAATGACTCAGCCAATGTCTTCGGGACAGGGGTTACTACTGGCACGGTAAAATACCGCACTGCTATTCTGCTGACGGCCGCATTTGTTTTGCTCGGTTCTTTGCTAGAGGGGCCAAAATGTATTGAGACTCTCGGAGAGATTTCGCGCCTTCAGCCCCTCGATGCTTTTTCCTGCGCCCTGGCAACTGCCATTACCATGGGATTTCTTACCTTCCTCGCCCTTCCTGCCTCGACTTCACAAGCAATTGTTGGTGCTATAGTTGGAGCAGGTATTCTTTCAGGTACAGCGGAATTTTCCAAATTATACAAAATCGTCTCATGCTGGGTTTTTACTCCCATAGGTGGAATGATAATAGCCTTCTCTCTTCACAAATTGTTGGGCAATCTGTTGGACAAAACGGTTCCCAGCATGAGGCAGCGAAACCTAATCTATACTATTGGAATCCTCATTGCCGGAAGCTACGGAGCTTATTCATTAGGTGGCAATAACGTGGCGAACGTCACGGGAGTCTATGTTGGAGCGGGCATTTTGTCTGCCGGCATGGCCTCCCTGATTGGAGGTCTCAGCATTGCCAGTGGTGTACTTACCTACAGCAAGAAGGTGATGATGACCGTTGGCAAGGGTATCGCCCCCTTGGATCCTTTTTCCGGTGTTATTGCCGTTATCGCCGAGGCACTAACCCTTCACATCTTTACTCAGATCGGTGTGCCGGTGTCGTCCTCGCAGGCAATAGTGGGGGCCGTGGTTGGGGTGGGACTCGTAGGAGATGTTCGTACGGTGAGTCACAAGATGCTTGCCAGGATAGCCGTGGGATGGCTTCTGACACCGATCTCAGCAGGAGCCTTGACCTATTTGCTTTTACTGCTTTTTGCTTAATTACTTTCACTACCCCTGGCCCTATATTCTGTCTTGCAGAGTCTGTGTTCTCCTGCCTAATATGGAATCTCAATCACCGGGAGTGAGCCATGTTCTTTAATCCCTTCACCGCACTTATTTTTTTCCTTTTTCTCGTTGTATTTTTCGTTCTCCTCTTCTTCGTCCAGGTCGGGGCCCTTACCCTGGCCTTCAGTAAAATAGGAATCAGCCCGCAATATATGCTTACCCTATTTTTCCTCACCCTGGTTGGCAGCGCCATCAATATCCCCATAAAAAGGTTTGAAGAAGATGACCTCTGCGATGACAGGGTAATTCAATTCTATGGCATGCGTTACCGGCTTCCCTCGCCTCAACGGCCATGTACCACGACTCTGGCGGTAAACGTTGGGGGAGCTGTGATTCCGGTCCTCATATCCCTCTACATTCTGTTCAAGTGCCAGGTGCCAATTCGGGCTCTCCTGGCAACGACCTTTATGAGTTTGGCGGTTTTCAAATTAGCAAGGCCCATCAGAGGGGTGGGTATAGGTGTGCCGGTTTTGGTTCCACCTCTTCTGGCCGCCCTGATTGCTCTTATAATCTCGCCGGCAAAGGCTCCGCCTGTGGCCTACATTTCGGGGACCCTGGGGACGCTCATCGGCGCGGACCTGATGAACTTGAAAAAGATCACCGGACTGGGGGCGCCCGTGGCTTCAATTGGCGGAGCCGGGACCTTTGATGGCATCTTCCTTACCGGCATTATTGCCGTGCTTCTAACTTGAAGTAAACTGTATAAGGAGAGGCAAGAAAATGATTGTCAGGGTCAGAAACAATCTTGGAGTGGCTGATCTTGCGCGGGTTATGTCTTTGGCCTCACCTTGATGTTCACCTCGATGTCGGGCCAATTCTTGCCTTTAGGTCTCACGTTCGGTGGCGCTATAACCTTGCGTAACACTTTTTCATTCTTTTTTATGCTTTCCAAATATATTGGCTCGGTAACAATGTTTATTTTTTGACTGGCATCCATTGGCGGAGAAAGAACCTGCAACTGTTTGGGGTTTAGTTCCACTGCGACCAATTCCAGACCTTGAGGGAGGGTACCCACCAATTGTGGTTGGATTTCCACTTCAAATTCGGCAATCTCCTCCAGTGAAAGTGAGATGCTGGAAGGGTTTGCATTCACAAGTTTTACCCCCCTGGGAAGGGAGATATTTTCTTTGGACACAACAAAGACTTGTCCCCCGGCCTTGGCCTGGGACAAATCAATTTTGACGCTCAAATTTGCCGGGGTGATTTTATCGAGATCCGACTTGGGACCGGTTAACTGGAGTTTGATCTCCGTGGGATTATCACCTCTAAGAGCGAGGTTCTCCGGCGCGGCAATGTATTCTACCGGAACTGTAAAGGCCTTCTCTCGAATTTCCATCTTGCTGACAATTACAGCGGAGTAGAAAACAAGAGCCAGGGTAAGACTTATTGCCATCTCTGGGATCAGATTCCGCTGCTTTCTATAATCATTGAGCTCAATTCCAGAGGAGGCAGCAGTTTGCCAGTGAGACAATATCTGTCCGGCTAGTTCGCTCTGGTCATCGACTTTTTTTACAATGCCATTAAGAAAAGTCTTTACCGTACCCCTCTCTTCTGAAACCGCAATTACCAATGCATCTGTTACCTCGGAAAGCCCCATGGCGGCGTGATGGCGGGTGCCGAAATCCTCGGTCAGGCGACCCGTCTTGGATATGGGTAAGCGGACACCGAAATATGCAAGTTTGCCGTTCCTGAATACCAGAGCGCCGTCGTGGCCGGGTGAGTTAGGGTCGAAGATACTCAGTATAATAGGAAGGCTTGGTTCAGCATAGAGGTCAAAGCCTCCAGACAACCATCTCTTGACCGGCTCCCTACCGGGAAGGACAATCAATCCCCCCCGTCTATTATTAGCCAGGAGAAAGGCGGCATCTCCGAAGAGAGCAGCCAGAGCTGGGCCTGTGTTGCCCAACTTTCTACCGCCGAGAGATGCAGCTCGCTCAAAGATCTTTCTAAGCTCGGGCTGGAAAATGACAATTAGAGCAATGGCTGCCACCTGGCTGAGGTTGGAATAGATCCAGTTCATCCCTTTGAGATCAAGAACGTTGGCGGCGACGAAAACCACTAAGGCCAGAAATATGCCCGTGACAATTTTCCAGGTCCCCAACCTTAGTAGGGTACGGTAGAGAAAATACAGGATTGCAGCAATCAGGATGACATCGAGAATCACCCTCCAGTCAAGGAGTGCCCTGAAAAGTCTGAGCAACGAAACTAGGGCGTCCAATGGTGAAGTCCTCCCTAAAGAGCTGTTTCAAAGAAGTTGGTGAGGGGGAAATTTAACCTCCTGCGAAGATATTCATAAAAAATAGTGGCGGCAATTTTGATCTTTCTCTTCTATTTTGTCAACAGTTTCTGTCTACATGCCTCGGTTGAAGTCTGCCAAGAGTAATCCCCCTAAGTCCATCTTTAGAAGAGGGGAGCTTTTTTAATACTCTTTCTCTCTTTTATAAAGGGGGAACTGAGGGCCTGCCCGCCGCCAACGGCTTCGCCTTTAGGCGAGGCGGGTGCGGGGATTTTACTTACTCAGCGGCTTTTTGCTCCTTTTGTCTGAACTCAAGAACAAATTCAGTAGGTTCGATTCTCACCACATCTATTCTCTCACCTGGCAAGACAGCTTGACTCGGCGAGATACGGTAGGTCTTACGACCAAGTTTGGCCGAAGAAACATCTAGTTCCACCTGAACGGTCCTAGCGTTCAAGGTGCTAGCGTCTTTTCGCAACCCTCGCGCCGTGATCTTAACACTAGGTTTTATGGATTCGACAATTTCCATGTGCTCGGGCAGGTTTTTAAACTCCACCGGCACGTTAATGGTGACCTCAAAGTCCTGCTGGCCTGCCAACATCAGCCAGACCAGGCTGACAATGGCCAGGGTTCCCAATTTCAACCGCCACCGAGGTACCAGGAGCAAACGGATAGTCTCCCACCAGCCCTTAGCTTCAGGGGTGGGTAGGGTGATTGCTTCATGGACGACTTGAGAGAACCGCTCCTGATTTTCCATAGTTGCCAACTCTCCGCCACGGCCCAAGGAAACTTCGCCACGTTCCTCGGAAACTACTACCACCATGGCATCACACCTCTGAGAGAGGCCGATAGCCGCCCGATGCCTGGTACCCCAGTGTTTTGGCAATTCTTCATCGGAGCTGAGGGGCAGATAACAGGCAGCAGCTACAACTTTTCCCTCCCGTATTAACACTGCCCCGTCGTGCAAGGGAGACTCTTTCTGAAAGACGGTCAGTAGCAACTCAGGTGTTGGATCTCCCTCTAAAGTGGTACCGGCTGTGATAAACTCGTCCACCTTGTCCAGTCTTTCAATGATTGCCAGACCACCAATTTTTCTCTCCGCCAGGGAGAAAATTCCTTGGGTGAAATCCTCTATCCATTCCGCTGGCTTAGAATGTCTGCGCAAGCCGATTTTTCTGAGAGGATCTACCCTCTCCAAGACCTGACGTATTTCGGCCTGAAAGAGGATAATTAGCAAGATAATCAAGACCTGCCAGAGGATCTCAAACATCCAGGTGGTGAGGAAGAGGCCCCAAGCTCTGGCCGCAGTGTAGATGATCGCCAGGGCTAGGAGACCAGCCAGGGCCTTAAAGGCCTTTGTTCCACGGAACCATATATAGAGGTAGTAAGCAACGATGGTGAGAAAGAGGATGTCCAGTACATCCTGGAATCTTATGTGTGCTATCATGCGCAGGGTATTCATTGGGCTCCTATAGCTCTAGAAATCAGTAGATTTCAAATCAATAGTCACTTCCAATTCACTTGGGTCATCAGACCTAGAAACTTTAAAGCCAAGTTTGCGAGCCAGTGCGAGCATGCCTGTGTTTTCATGCAATACGATGCCCCAGACCGTTTCAATTCCACGCTCCTTGGCGATGGCAAGGCATCTTTCCAAGAGTCTGGCTCCCACTCCTTTACCCTGCCACAGATCTCCTACCAGAATGGCAAACTCAGCTCTCTTGCCGTCAGGATCTGACATCACCCGAGCCGTTGCCACCATCAGCTCTCTGTCGCCTTTGGTTTTTTGCAAGGCTACCATATCTATCTCTCGATCGTAGTCTACCTGAGTGAATCGCACTAGCATGGAATGGGGCAGGGCCTTGAGGGTACCGAAAAACCGGTAGTAGATGGTGGTTGGAGAGAGAGTGTCAAAAAGTTCCACCAGAAGGGGTGCGTCTTCTGGTTTGATTTGGCGTATAAATACGGCAAGCCCAGCCGAGGTGACTTCGTGAGACTCATACTGTTCCTGGTACGGACTGATTACTAGATGAAGGGGAGAGG
>CP070689.1:2984182-2988914 GCA_020353155.1 Deltaproteobacteria bacterium
GACGCGGTCAATCAGGCTTACCATCGTCCATTAATTCCAACTCTCATCGAAGGAGTAATGAGCAAGGAGTCGCACTACCGAGAGGAGCTGCCCGCGCCAGAAGGTGTGGAGGTCAGGCTCGGAGTTCGGGTCGAAGCCATAGACCCCAAGGCAAAAAAATTGAGTCTTCAGAATAAAGAAACTTTGTCGTACGATCGATTGCTTCTCTCAACCGGCAGTTCAGCCATCCGTTTACCTATAGACGGCCTGGAAGGGTCCAACGTCCATGTCCTGCGCACTATCAGAAACGCAGAGGCCATAAAAGTTTCTGCAGAGAAAGCAAAGCAGGCAGTGGTCATCGGTGGGGGTCGGGTGGGTATGAAGGCGGCCTTTGCCCTACACCAATTGGGAATGAAAGTGTCGGTTGTAGAGAGACTTGGTCGGATTGTGCCTTTGCAATTCGATGACACGGCTGCGGAGATTATGAAAGGGGCGGTGGAGGCTCATGGTATCCAGCTTTTCCTGGGAAGGACTGTGAAGGCAGTGGAAAGAGGCGACCCTGGGGTGCAAGCAGTGGTGCTGGACGACGGTGCTACTCTGGAGACCGATCTTGTCATTGTAGCCGTAGGGGTGCAGCCAAATGTGGATTTGGCTCGAACTGCCGGCCTGAGAATCAACCAGGGTGTGTTGGTGAACGAATATTTGCAGACCAGCGATCCGGACATCTTTGCTGCCGGCGATGTGGTGGAGACTGCCGATGTTGTCACCGGCGACAATATCGTGAGCGGCCTCTGGACCAATGCGGTTGAAATGGGTCGGATAGCAGGGGGGAACATGGCCGGGGGGAAGTCGCAGTATCCCGGTGCTTTTGCTGTGCTCAATTCATTTGAACTGGCTAACATTCCCACGATTTCTGTCGGCTTGATCGACCCGCCGGAGAAAGAGGGCTATGAAGTACATTCCTCTCGTAGGGGAGACAGTTACCGCAAGCTGGTACTTAGGCAAAACGTGCTCGTGGGCGTTGTAGTCGTAGGGGAAATTGAAGGAGCCGGGGTGTACACCGGATTAATCAAAGGAAAGAAAAATGTGGGACAGCATCTCGGGGCACTGTTGGCACCCAGACCTAGCTATGCTCCCTGGCTTCGCCGGGAGGCGGTAGAACTGGTGACCCAATAGAGATGGTCTGTCGTCACCCCCGCGGTCAGGGAGGTTGAGAGCGGTTCCCAGGAACTGTAACCGTCTAAGGGGGTTTCAAGGGATAATTGGAAAATAGCGAACCATTAAAAAAGGGACAATCCATGAGTTTACTAATTGATTTTTCAATGTTCCCCCTCGACAAGGGCGAGAGCGTCAGCCCATATGTGGCGCGGGTGATAAAAGTGATCCGAAAAAGCGGACTGCCACACAAGCTCGGACCCATGGGTACCAGTATCGAAGGGGAATGGCGCCAGATTATGGCAGTCGTGAGCCACTGCTTTGAAGAATTGAGCAAGGATTGTGACAGGGTGTATTTTGCCATCAAGGGTGACTACAGGAAAAAGGGTAAGGACCGAATTGCGGCCAAGGTGGAGTCGGTGGAAAAGAAATTGGAGATTTGAAATTGCGGATTGCAGATTTGTCTTCAAGCTCTGCTTTGTCATCCTTGGTGCCTAGTGCTTAGTACCTAGTTTCTAGTGGCCGAGAACCCCTACCTTCTTTCCCAAAAGGCGAAAAGTACCAGTAAAAGCAAAGCCCCGACCATCAAAGCACACTCCCAAAAAGTGAGATCATATTGCCTTCGTGAAGACCTATCCTTGCGTCCGAATCCTCGAGATTCCATAGCCAAGGCAAGTTCGTCAGACAAGACGAAAGATTGAGCCAGCAAGGGCATGAGCAATGCCAAGAAATTGCCGATATTTTTTAATCTTGGCCTGAGATCGATTCCTCTGGAACTCTGAGCATCAATGATGTTTCGGATTTTTTGTCTGATCAAGGGCACATAACGCATGGCTGTGGTTAATATAAAAGCGAAGCTGTAAGGTACCCCTAATTTATTCAGAGTAGCGCCCATTTCCTCTGGACCAACGGTTCGAAAAAAGACAAAAGAAGCGGTCAAGAGATTGAACAGCCGTATGGCAAGCAACAAAGCTACCTGGAGGTTAAAGGAAAAAAAAGCGATGACGAAGACCAGCCCAAGCATCGGCCAGAAATAACGAAAGGAATGGGCCCACTCCTTCCCCAGCCTTAGCAGTGGCAGAGCAGCCAGTAGAATAATTGACTCCACCACGAGTGTTTCCGGCTCCCTGGCGACAAAGACCGCAGCTATGGCCATCAAGCCCAGGGCGAGTCTTGTTCTCGGATCCAATCGAGTCATAAGCAGTGTTAAATCCTTCGGAACAGATGTGAGATGTGAGATCTGAGATGTGGGATGAATAATCAAGTAAATTAACTTGGAGAAGCTGTATTATCTCACATCACATATCCCATATCCCACATCAAATAATTAAAGTGGCTTCGTACTTCGCATTTCGAATTTCACATTCGCCTTTTTAAATCCTCAATCCTCAATCCGCAATCGAAAAGTGCCTAGTTTCCAGCCTCGGGCGATGGCAGGGCGCCCAGTTGCACCAAGCGTTTATCACCCCATAGAGCATCTGGTGATCCGTCGCCAACTACTCTACCATCATGCAGGACGATCCACCTGTCAGCGATGGCATGGGCAAACTCCAGGTCGTGAGTAGCAATCAAGAGAGTGAAGTCGAGGTTGTCGAGTGCAGCCAGAAGGATAGCCAGAGCCTCTCGAAAGCGCCCGTCTTGTCCTGAAGTGGGCTCATCCAGTATAAGCAGTTGGGGTCGCATGGCCAGAATTGAGGCAAGGGATACTCGCTTCTTCTCCCCCTCGCTGAGGCGGTAGGGGGATCTATTTAGAAGCCCGTGAAGATCAAAGACGTCCCACATCTCCTTTGTCCATTCACCAGGCAGTTTGCCCAGCTTTCTGGGTCCTACCAAGACCTCGTCTTTCACCCGGTACTTGAAAAACTGATCGTTGGGATTCTGGAATGAAAGCCCTACATGGGCTGCCATCTCAGAAGGGGATTTACCCCGTATGTCTTCCCCCAGAAATGTGACTTTTCCCGCCGAGGGTTTTAGCAGGCCATTAAAATGTTTGAGCAGAGTAGTCTTTCCCGAACCATTTCGTCCGATGAGGGCAACACTCTCCCCCTTTCTGAGATCAAAAGATACACCTGTGAGGATTTCTTTTTCCCCAATCCGGTAGGAAAGGTCTCGTGCACTGAGAAGCGTCGCCTTGCCAACCGGCTTATTGTGCCTCTTGGAGTAATTAGGCAGAAGATGTGCTCTAGAAAGGGCTTCGTGAACGTGTTGCGCAATCCCCTGGTACAGAACCTTCCCCTCATCTAGGATTAGACACCCCGTGGCGTCCTCAAGTAAATTCCCCAGTCTTTGTTCAGTGACTATGACAGTCTTACCATTTTGGTTGATTTTCAAAAGGGTTTGGCGAACTTTTTCGCTGGCTGCCCAATCGAGATCTCCATAAGGTTCATCAAGGAGCAGGACAGATGGGTTCAGAACGAGCACTGAGGCTACAGCCACAAGACGCTTCTCACCTCCCGAAAGAGTTACAGGGGATCGACTGAGCAGATCCTCGAGCCCCAGAGTAACTGAAATCTCCCTGATACGCTCACCGATCTCCGGTCCCGGCACCCCCAGGCTTTCCAAACCAAAGGCAATTTCGTCTTCCACCGTGCTGTTGAATAGTTGGGCATCGGCGTTTTGAAGCACAAGACCAACGTAAACGAAGAGATCGGAAACATTTTGCTTTAAAGTATTCAGGCCAGCAACGGTAACGGAGCCCTGGAGCATACCGCCAAAGTGGTGGGGAATGAGACCGTTGCAGATATAGCCAAGGGTTGACTTTCCAGAGCCATTACCACCTCCAATGAGAAGATACTCACCATCGTCCACCGAGAGATCGATTCCTTTCAGCACCCATCCGGTCCGAGGATAACGGTATCTTATGTCGCTCAAACGAATCACGGCTCCCAAATTCCTCCTTTGCGGAGAAGATGCAAGGCTATGACCCCAATAATGGTACCTCCAATAGTGCTCACACTAAAGGCTACCATCAAGGTGGCAAGGGCCATAGTCTTGCCCATGAAAAGAGGCGCCACAATCCAGACGCTGGCAAGGGAACCCAGGATGCCGGTGCCTACTACCTCCCCCAACCCGGCTACATAGATGTTTTTGGATAACCGGTAGGCAAACCCTGCCAGCAGGGCACCAATCATTCCACCGGGAAAGGCGAGAAGAGTTCCGAGACCAAGAATATTTCTTATTATGGCGGCTACAGTAGCGATAATTACGGCGTAACCCGGTCCCAGCATAACCGCTGCAAGCACGTTGACCATGTGCTGAACGGGATAGCATTTTGAGATGCCTACCGGGATAAAGAACCAAGATAAGGCCACCGCAATAGCTGCCAAGATTACCGCACGGGCAACATCTCTTGTTTTCATGGCCATTTCTCCTTGTCTTTACCCGTAGAGAACAAATTGGGCCGCATTACGCCTGAACTGTCATAATACATTAACTCAGTGGGAATAGGATACCATATCAGCCACAGAAAAATGGGGTTGCATCTTTATTTATCATTTATAATGCTATGTTTGCGCAAGTGAACGGATTCTTAATCAAAGTCTTGCCATGGAAAGGTTGGCATGGTTTGTGTTATAAGATCTGCCATGCGGCCTAGTCC
>CP070689.1:2989014-3002965 GCA_020353155.1 Deltaproteobacteria bacterium
GGAAGACTACCAGATGGTTCGCCAGCCTAGCCCCGGTACGTTGAAGCTTCGGGTAGCTCTCACCTCAGTCAGTGAGTCCTCCGCCACAGTAGATACCATCTCGACTGTGGCACCCTATATTGTGAACCCCCTGAGAAATGCCGCAGCGTCTATATCGGGTGAATCCCCCTTTGTAGGTGAGGCGAGTGTAGAGGCAGAGGTTACGGACGCCATGAGCGGAGAGGTGTTTTTAGCCAGGGTGGAACGGCGAGTGGGTGCCAGGGGCATGAGGACGACGACGAAAAGATGGAGCGACGTTGAGGAGATTCTTTGGTACTGGGGAGAAAGCGTCAGGTATCGCCTCTGCAAATTACGGGGAGATGAGAGCTGCATCCGGCCGGAAAAGTAATTGGTGAAGAGGCAAGCTTTCACTTTTCTAAAAACTCACCATTTCTGAATTCAACTTCCAACTCTGTACCATCGGGATATGTCATCCTACCCTGTCCGTGGGGGACATCGTTTTCCCATTCCCCTGTATACTTCCTACCGTCAGGGAAAGTCATGGTTCCCTGCCCATGCCACTCGCCGTTCTTCCATTGGCCCTCGTACTTTGCCCCGTCGGGGAAGAGCCAGATTCCTTGACCGTGGGGCTTGTCATCCTTCCACTGTCCTTCGTAGTGTCCAGCATAAGGATTGGTTAGAATTCCCTGCCCGTGGCGTCTGCCATCCCTCCATCCACCCTCATACTTGGCACCTTCAGGGTAAGTCATTTCGCCCTGTCCATTCATGCAATTACCTTGTACACAGATCCCCCTCGCCATGCAGGCGGGAAGAAAAAAACAGATCACTATCAGGGAAAAGGCTGGCAGAATTCTCTTCAACTCTACCTCGAGCTTTTGTCGGATTCTGATGCTTGGAATTGAACCTACCTTATCTCATAGGCTAAAAGGCAGAAATTTTCAAATCATAACATCCGATTCCGTACATTGGCATCTGTAATCCGCAGCCGATGATGGCAAGAGTTAGTCCTGCCCAAGAGTGAAGGAAGGAAAACTGGAAGGTGGGGGCATTATATCAAGAATTCGCGGCAATATATCAGGTTTCACTTATCTTCTGACAAATCTATGATCAGAGTGCTTAAAGTGTCGAGAAGCTCTGGCTTTACCTTGAGAGATTTAAGTTGACCCAGTACGGCTGTGGCAATGAATTTGCGGTCCTCGCTGGAAATTCTTAGGAATCTCACCCCCATCCCCCTGGGGGAGATTTCGTCATCAGGTCCGTAGATATTCGACCACACCACTTCAGCTTTGGCTTTTATAGAGTGCTTTGAGTCGGGGATAGTGATGGTCAATTCTCCAACCTCATTGAGTTTCGAGGGACTCTGGCACCTGACAAAGACACCATCAGGGCCAACATTTACTGTTACCCCTGAAACAGAGTTTTTATCAGTCTTGAAAACAACAGGCCATTTGTATTTGCCTCGTGGGTATGCCCGTCTATCACTTTTCATCTAAAACCTTCTTGCTGATGGAACCAATTAGAGATCCATCTCAATACATTTTTTCAGAACCTTTTCCAGAGCCCTTCTGGCAGATACTACCCTGGTGGGGACACGCCTGTGAATTCTGAGGATCTTGGCGACTGCGGTAGAGATTAGCCAACGGTCTTGATCGCTGATGGTGGTGAAATTAAGACCAATTATAGGCAGGGTAAGCTCATTGTCCACGATATCCGCAGTTGACCACACCACCTCGGCTTCAACTGACAGATCGCGGTCGAGCTCAGGTATTTTGATTATCATCTCGATAACTTCATGAACAAGGGGCGGGTTTTGCAATCGGACGGTGGCACCGCCGGCACTGAGATTAAGGGTGTAGCCTGAGATGATACCTTGGTCGGTTTTAACCTTGACTGGCCATTCTATTTTGGCTCTGGGGTAGCGGCGTCTTTCGACAAACTGGGGGTCCATAAGAGTGCCACCTTATACAGTGGTACTTCTCTCAGGTCGATCTGGGACTTCTTTTTGGAGGTTGTCCGCAACAAGGGCTGAAATCAACTCTTGGTCGGTACCGGCAATATTGGTAAACCTGACGCCCATTCCACGAGGCGTGAGTTCGTCATCAGAAGCAGAAAAATTTGACCACATAACTTCAGCAGTGACCTGAACGCGGGGGCAGAGGAGGGATACGCTAATGGAGACTTCAAGGATTTCCTTTGGTTTTAGGGGTTCACGGCAGCGGATAAAGGCGCCTCCGTAACTAACGTCTTTTGTCTCCCCCGACATGAATCCCCTGGTGCTCTTTATGATAACGGGCCATGATACCATGGCTCTAGGGTGTTGGCGTCTTTCTCTTCCCTCTTGCAGGTGCATAAGCATAACCTTGGGCTTTTATTACCCCATCCTAACGCTGAACCGGAACCAGTCGGATGGTGTGAACCAGCTGCAACCTAATTAAAGACGCGGTTCAGCTCAGTCAAATCCTCACTGCAACGTCTGTGCCACGCCACTGTTAAACAGAGTTTTACTTATAATTTTTGTGGAAATATCGAGGGATTTTTGGTTGAGAAGGGACCTTTTGCAGGGTTGAAACTCTAATATCAGAACCCTAAACAAGAACGCTTTTTTACGAACAGATGCTCCGCCGTAGTAGTAGACCGGATTGCTCCTACAGAAGCAAAACCCTTGGCCAAGTGCTCCGGTCTGCCGTAGATATAACCACCACCGAGTTCGCCCGGCAGTGATACAACCACATCGCCGGGGGAGAGCATGTCGGCTCTTTTGGCTCCATAAAAGACTCCTGGCTGGCTCTTTATGTCCTCCACCTGCTCCTGGCTTAAGTCCAGAACAATTCCAGACGGCAATTTCACTGGGGCAGCGGAGACATTGCGGGCAATAGCCGGGACTGCCATGAGGCCCACGAGAACTAGAATTACCATTTCCAACCTGAGATAGTTGTCCTTCATGCCAGACTCCTGGTGTAGAAAATTGGTTCCCAGTAGAATAATTTGAGATTGTCACTTTGTAAAGCTGGGTGCATCTATGACAGTCGCCTCAAGAAGGGCTTGTTGCGGCGGCTGTCCTAGATTTTTTCTCCCGGGGAGGTTATGAGAAGAGTAAAAAAAGCCCCCACTGACTATATTGCGGAGAACCTGGTATTCTTGCCGCTAAGAGCCTATGGGGGTTTAGGGCTAATAAGCCCGTCGCACCTAAGACGGTAAAATATTATATTTCCTCGGTTAGGTCAATCGGTAAAACCACCATTTTGCCTTGCCGCCATGCGGGTTCGCATTTCTATTTCTGTCTGGCATCCCTGATTGTCCACTTTGAGAATAATGCACGGATACTTGGGCGAGGCGGACTCGATGCTTCTTATCTGTGTTCCACTCAAGGCCGTAAAAACTATGCTGGCCAGAACGACCAAAGTTGTTATGACAACAAACAAGTTAAATTTTTCAACCTTCATCCCTTTTGCCCCTCTCTAATTTACACCGGGTAGAGTTATCCGATATCACTTTGTCCTGTCTGAGCTGGTTTTCGACTTAACAAAAGCAGTAAGAATACCAAAGTTACCAAAAATCCTGAACATCCCAAAAAAACTTTCACTTACAGGTTTTCACTTAATTTGAGATGGTTGGTAAAATGGCCAGATTTGGCCGAATGACAAAAGACCCTTTGGCCAAAGGGCCAATCACAGGAATCCTCCTCACCGACTCTGTGAAATTATCACAGGGGAGAAAGGCAAGTTATCAAGGAAGGAAGATGGCCACACCTTCTGGGGTGTAAACAGGCAGCAGGAGATTCATGAAATATTCGGGATAGAATACACTTCAAGGTTGGATTGTCATGCAGCAAACGTATCGAGCTAGACACGCTAACGTAGAAGATAAGATACGGGAGTAAGGCCATTTTATCTGAGAGCGATCAATCCCCTTGCATCGCCCCACATTCGGCTGGCTCTAAGCTCTTTGGCAGATAGCGAATCCCAAGTGATCGGGCGAACTGATATCTAGTACAGTCCAAGTATGCGCCATGACAGTATTTTTTGAGCACTTCAAATTCCGGGGATGCTGGGCTTATCTTACTCCTGTAGAACCAGCAGCCAATACAGATGTCGCAGCGAGGCATTTCTTCACCTCAAATTTAGGTTTGGATCTTCAAGAAAAAGTTTCTACACGACTAAATTAAATGCAATGAACATGCCTACTTCAGAACCCTCTTGACACCACTAGCGTCTTGCAAAAAACTGGGTATTGATGTAAGACTTTTTTCACCCACGGTGGGTAGACAAATACACCCTGCGCCTGTAGCTCAGTAGGATAGAGCAACGGACTTCTAATCCGTAGGTCGGGGGTTCAAATCCTCCCAGGCGCGCCAGAAAGAAAACGAGCCCAGGCCGTAAGGTCTGGGCTCCTTTATTCTCTAGATCATGCCGCGGCTATGAGATAAAATTCCTAAAAGAAAAAACCCACCAACTGGGTGGGCTGTAGATAGGTCTGATCTATTCAAATTTGACTTCTTACTAGGACTCTCTCTTACTCAGTTTTTCCACATGTGTGTCCCATATTTCTTTGGGGCTCTTCTTGGTAGTGGTAGTGACCGTGGTAGCACCCTCTTCCTTTTTGATCTTTTTCCGATCATGCAAGATTACCAGGCCGAATATTACTACCAATGCAAACACACCGATCGTAGCCATGAGACCTGAAGTCATTTCTGTTCTCCTCTTCTCATCCGGGCTAGCATGTTTCACTAAGCGAGCTTGTAAAACATGCGTCTTAAGCTGGACTGGCAAACCATTCGGGGAAATACTGCACTATTGCCTTGACAATATCCCTGTCGTGCTCGCTCAAAGCACCCCTAGCTATGAGGGCCTCCACCGTTTTATCGAGCACAACCATCTTGCCATCGGTGTGAATTATAGCCGGGTAATACTCATTGACAAAGAACTGTTTGAGTCTGAAGCGCATAACCGGGTCGTCGGTCATGGCCTTAATCTGTTTTTCAATTTCAGACTTATCACGGCCCCGTAACCTCGCCTTGGGCGATTGCATCTTCTTGGCTGCATCCTTTATACCGTCAACGGCTTTAAAAACAAGTTGCCAATGCTCAATGTTGCCCAGTGAGTTCACCATGAGGGTGTTGGTGGAAATTAAGTTCTTCTTGCGATCGATTTTGGCCCCTTCAAGGGGAGGGAAGAAATAGTTGTCAGAGATGGAGCAGAAAGCGCTTATTCCACCAGCAAAGGGCTCGTCCATTAGGTCGTAAACCGTAAAAAACGGCTTTTGTTCGAAACGGGCGTCCTGAAGAAGTATGAGCTCTTCCTCGGTGTAATGGAAACGCTCGTCCCAGAGTTCCTGTGGGGTAAGATCTTTTCTAGTCAAAGAGCTCTGGCTGGTGAGCATTCCCAGGCTCTGGCCCCCCCTCCAGACCAAGGGTAAGGCCCCAACCGTCCACTCCGCACTTCCGCCAATCTCTCCAATCATACTGTGGAAACCTCGGCCATCTGGCAACCGCAGCCCATCGAGTCCCATGACCACAGCCGGGAAGAGATCCCCATCTTTGTCAAATGGAGTGGCCACACCCATGGAATTCAGCTCGTCCATTGCGGGGTGATGACGGGGTCGGTCAAGAAAGTAAGCGCTCATCTGAGATAGGTCTTTTACGCCGCAAGCGTCGGCGATTATTTGAGTTTCCTCGAGTAAGTCGGTGTCCCTGGGATTGAATTCGGGAAACATTGAACCGGCCATCCAGCGTTCTACGTAGATATCGGGCAAGTGCCTCTTGAAATCGGACTCGGTGATAAAAAGGGCAGTAAGTGAACTGTGAAGGCCCTTGACCGACTTGCCCGTACCGTCGATAACGTCGGAGCCCATGGACAGCCGGGTGACTTCCTTACTAAGTCCGCGGCCGTAGCGGCTGCAATGCTCTTCTTTACCGTAAAGTGCACCAACCGGGATGGTGGGATTCCCACCCGCCTCCAACCCGGGCTTGACCCTTACACCCTCGGTTATGGCGCTCTCGATAATTACCTCTTCTCCTACCTCGAAGGTTTCCGCGGTAATTTGCAGCACCTCACCCATAATTTGAGCCGCAACTCGGTCATTATGCCTTTTGAGCTGGTTTATCAACGATTTGGATTGCTGCTCCTTGGGCACGTTTGACAGGGCGGCGAAGCCTTCGAGAACAACAGCGGCTGCGGGGAGGGCCGCTGCCAGGATGACTCCCTGACGGAGCTGTTTGCTTCTGAATACACCAAGATTGGAGCGTCCGTTCACCCGGTCTTCGATGATAAAAACCGCACCCTTGGCTAATTCGAGACCGTAAAAGCCCAGTACCTCCTTGTGTCTGAGGTTGAAAGTGGAGATCTTCTCCTTACTCATAACCCTGGGCTCGTACCGCCCATTATAGATCAAGCGCGCCTCGGCTATATCGTAACGTAAGGGAATGGCCATGCTTAACACCTCCAGAGATTGTTCCCTTGGAATGATCAGTCCCTAATGCCTGATTAAAATACCTGCCCGCTGCCGATTTATCATTTCACATTTCTTCATTTCTCATTTGTCATTAGGCTTCGACGTGCATTACAAAAATGAGAAATGATAATTGCTAAATGCTAAATGATTTGCTCCTGGTCCCTAGGGCTGCGGTACCGGCTCTTCAATTTTTGTCTCACTGGGCTTTTCCTCTTCCGGGCCTTGGTCCTTCTTCGCCACATCACCAGGCCCTGGTACGCCGGCAGCCTCGAGGTTCATGATTTTTGTCTCTTGTTCTTCAATTTGTATGGTCAGCCCATTTATTTTTTGTTCCGTGGTATCCCGTTTTGCCTCGAGCTTGATCTTATCTGCTTCAATCTTGAGTATTTTGGATTTGAAATCTGCAATCTTGTTTATGTTGTCTTCCTTTTCACCCAGGTTGGCCTTGTCTACAGTCTCCAGTTTGGCGAGGTCCAACTTGACCTCGGCTGAATCTTTATCCTTATCGGCCATGTCCTCCTGGTAATCGGCGTATTTCTTCTGCAAAGAGGCCAGTTCGGCCTTCATCTCAGCAAGCTTTACCTTCTCTTCGACAACCTGGAGGTTAAATGCTGCTTCATGTACCTCCTTCTGATCCTCGGAGGGCACCTGGGTAAGTAGCTCGTCCGTGCCCGAAGTCCCGGAGATCGAACTTGTGAGTTTGCGGGTAGTCTCACAACCTGTGAGCAGTGAGAAAGCAAACAGGAAAACCAGGCTAATATAACCAAGACTTTTCATGACCTCCCCCTCCCTTGCAGTTTGATCACCCGTTTTGCATCTTTTTTGTCCCTATTGGTATTTCCTCGGAACAAACAAGTCTAATTCTGCCCGATCACTCTTTAGAGGTTTCGTCTGGTTCTATGATTAGAGTTTGAAAGGCTTCTAATGCCCCGGGGTCCGCCTCTTTCGACCTTAAGTGTTCCACAGCGGCCTTTGCTATGGCTTTGCGGTCTTTGCCGGAGATTTTTAGGAAACGGACACCCATACCCCTGGGGGTAATGTCATCATCTGGACCGTAAATGTTTGACCAGATCACCTCAGCCTTTGCCTCGATTTCATGATCTGGAGAGGTGATGACCATGTCGAAGACTTCGTTCAACCTGAGAGGTTTGGCACATGAAACGAAAGCACCGTCAGTACCCAGGTCGAGGGTCACCCCCTCCATAGAACCTTTTTCTGTCTTAATCGCTACTGGCCATTTAAGTTTTACCCGTGGGCCCCCGCGATCGCCTCCACTAATCACCATATTGCTGCCTCCAGTTCGGGAAAAAATTCAGCTCGAGGGATTGAACTAGAGAGGAACTATCCGGCCTTCGGTTCACTTTACTATACCGCCAGTACCAGGTTCTTTCAAAGAAGGGTGCCATGGTATGTGAGCAGTTTTTGTCGAAATTCTGGATGTCACCCTAAACAGAATAAACCACGGTTACAATATTGAAGTCAACGAAAAAGCTACACTCCATTAAATGTAAGAGGGTGAAGGGCTAGGCATGCCTTTTGCAATGAATCTGTCTGGTTGGGCAATCAAGAAAAGATCCATAGTCCAGAAGCTTCCTAGGTGAGGAGGAACAGTCATGAGATTGACACTGTTGGCCATGGTCGTTTTGGGCATGGCCTTTATTGGATTAACAGGGTGTGCCAGCAAAGGTCCCGTCCAAACAGAAACCTTTGAGCAAGTGGCGGTAGAGGAGACAGCAGAAGATATAAGCGAGCCCTGTACAAACCTCGAAAGGGCACTGGCAAGGGCGGAAGAGATGACTCACGACAAGTATTATGGGGCTACCCAGTATGACGGGGCCATCCAGTTTGCTTTTGACAGTTACATGCTCTCGGCAGAAGCCAAAAAGGCTATAGATGCTGTGGTTCTGCCCTTGTTGGAAGCTGACAAGAACTTTTTTCTCGAGTTGCAAGGGCACACGGACGGTTTCGGCGAAGAGGCCTACAATTTTCAACTCGGCTTGAACAGGGCCAGGGCGGTAATGGGCTATCTTTACCAAGAGCATGGTTTTTCTCTGCAGCGGATGAATGGGTTTTCTTGCGGCGAATTGAAACCCGTGGCGGACAATGACTTTGAGGACGGCCGGGCGGAAAACCGCAGGGTCACCGTCGTGGTTATCGAATAACGATCTCGAAAAGCCAAGCCCATAGCGCATTGCGAGCAATAAATGGGTGAAAAGCGAGAAAGACTATCGTCCTTCCAGGCTTGATACCCTTTCTCGCCTAGAGGATAATATAAAAGCGGAGCCATTGGCTCCGCTTTTTTGTTGTCTTGCATTTCTTCGAAGGCTTCCCAATGGTGATTTCACCTCTTCTAATTTTAGTGTAGAATCGGTAGCTCTATTGTGTAACAATTAAACCTCCCTGCAGCAAGACTTGTGTACGAGGAGTTCGACTGCCCTCGGCCGTGAGCTCGGGCCGAACGGAGGCTCACTCGAAGTCCTTAAGTCGAGTCTCAGCAGTCCGCTTTTGGCGGACGGGGTAGCCCTCGCTGTAGCATTTTCAGCGGATAGGATTCGTTTTGCCAGGCGAATGGCAAGTGAAATGCCCCAGTGAAAATATGGGCCTTGAAAGGTAGACCATCATGGGTTTCTTTAGGGGGTCGGCTGGATTCAAAGGAGTGAGGCGTGTTGGCAGCATAGCCAAAGTGCTCATCAAGCATGGTCTCGGTGACGTGGTCGAGCGGATTGTGAGCCGCAAAGAAAAACAGGTGGAACCCGGCAAAGTCAAACCTGCGACTCTCAAGCCCGGAGTATTGTCGCCCCGGCGCGTCAGGTTGATTCTGGAGGAGTTAGGGCCCAGCTTCGTCAAATTGGGGCAGTTGATGAGCACCCGGGCAGATATTTTTCCACCCGAATACATTGAGGAGCTCAGGAAATTACAGGATAGAGTTCCTCCCATTCCCTATTCCGAGATCGAAAAAGTTATTGAGGAAGAACTCAAGCAACCGGTGGCAGAGATTTTCTCCGAATTCAACCGGGAACCTTTTGCTGCTGCTTCGGTGGCACAGGTTCACCACGCTACCCTTCCCAGCGGTGAGAAAGTCGTGGTCAAGGTTATTCGCCCCGGTATCATCAAGAAAGTCAGGGAAGATATTCGTTTGATGTACTATCTGGCTGACAAGATAGAGAAATCTTTTGATCTGGGCCGAATCCTGGCGCCCACAAACTTGGTGCGGGAGTTCGAGCGGACTATTTTCAAGGAAATTGACATGCTCATCGAGGCCGGCAGTGTCGAGAAGTTTGCCCACAACTTCCGGGAGGTTGATGAGCTATACATTCCCAAGGTCTACTGGGATTACATTACCAAATCCATCCTGGTGATGGAACGGATCGATGGCATCAAGATGGATCACGTGGATGAACTCAAGGCCCACGGCATAGATCCAAAAGAGGTGGCAAGAATAGGTTTGCGTTCCTTTTCCAGGCAGTTGATGGAATTCGGCTTCTTCCATGCGGACCCTCACCCTGGCAATACCATTGTAATGTATGATGGCCGAGTGAGTTTGGTTGACTTCGGTATTACAGGTTATCTGGACGAAGAGACCATGCGGCAAATAGCAAATATTTTTCTGGGCTATGCCGAGCATGACTACGACATGGTGATGGATGCCTTTTTGGAAGCGGGCCTAATCAATGAAGAAACAATAGATCTGGATAGCTTTAGGATTGATCTGAAAGATGCCAGTGAAGCCTTCTACGGCCGATCATTGCAGTCTATATCAGTGAAAGATGTTTACGACCAGATTATTTACCTGGCTCTAAAATATCACATCCAGTTGCCCAGGAACCTTTTGCTGATTTTGAAGACTTTTGTTCAGACTGAAGCACTCGGGAAGATTCTGGAAAGCGACGCAAGTCTCCTGGAGTTCACCAAACCTTACGCCAAGAATTTACTAGAGCGCGGCTATGACGCAAAAAAGATTTTTAAGAATATCGGCAGGGACACCCGATATGTGGGTAAATACGCCAAGGTGATGCCTAAGTTTGTCCACGATATACTTAAACAGGTGGCCAAGGGCAAACAAAGAGTTGAAATCTGGCACGAGGGGTTTCAGCAGCTTGATATAAAATTTGAAAAAGGTCTTAATCGGCTAACCGTAGGTCTGGTGATCTCTGCTTCCATCATTGCTGCTGCCATGGTACTCAATTCGGCCCAGAAAGTACTTGTGTTCAACTTAGAATTCTTCGGCCTGGGAGCAGTTTCTCTCACTACAATTCTGGGTGTAGTCGGCTACGTAATTGCGACCGTTCTGGGGGTTTGGCTCATCGTCTCCATTTACCGCTCCGGTAAATTATAAATTTAAAGGTAATTTCAAGCCTACTCCCAGCTGCCAGCCGAGGGCAGCAAGGGAGCCAATGGACAGCCCTGGCAGCGGGGCTTGGGTTGACAGTGGAGTTTTCCTACCCTAACCAGCAGGGCGTGGTATTCGTTGAACAGTGCCGTGTCAAGGGGCAGGTGCTGGGTGAAAAATTCCTGCAATTCATCATAACTGATCTCTTCGCCGATTAGGCCGTGGCGGTTCATAACCCGGTAAGTATAGGTGTCCACGACGAAGACCGGTTTGTGCAAGGCGTAAAGCAGGATACTGTCAGCTGTTTCCGGGCCCACTCCGTTGACGGTCAAAAGCTCCTTGCGCAACTGCCCCGTCTCTGCCTGTCCCATAGTTTCAAGCTTACCCGAGTAAGCCTCCGTTACAAATTCGATCAAATTCTTGAGCCTCCGGGCTTTTAGGTTGAAATAGCCGGCCGGTTTAATGAGCCGTGCCAATTCCTCAGTGGGTATAGCCTTTAGTTTGTGCGGATCCAGCAGGTTATCGTGCTTCAAGTTGGCCATGGCCTTCTCAACTCCCTGCCAATTAGTATTTTGGGTAAGCACGGCTCCAACCATCACTTCCAAGGGGCTCTCTGCCGGCCACCAGTTCTGCGCGCCGTAAGCCTCCAGCAAGAGCTCGTATATCTCGTTGAGTTTTTTCCCGATGATATTCACCTTGAACCTCTGTTGCTATGGGAAAAAAAGGGCGCCCAGACAAAGTAGCATCTATGCTCAGGTGGGGCAATACTTGAAAAGGCTATCCACTGTCAGCTGCAAGTTGTCTGATGTCTTCTGTCCTCTGTCGTCCGACCTCTGACCTCTAACCTCTAATCCCCGTCTCACCGTTCCCAGCGATGATATACCCGTTTGCCTTTTCATTCTGGACTAGGAGGGAATTCGCCTCTTTACATCCAATGGGATTGGGGTGTACCATCGGAATTCGGATTGCGCCCATAGTCCCGAACCGAAAAAAATGGTCCTGGACCTTCACCCAAGTATTTCATGGCAGAACCCATATTTGCCCCTTTTATGACCCTCGGAGGACTGGTATGGCAATAAGCCTGGCACTTATTGTAGTCTTCGGCCTGGCAGCGGATATCGCCTTCCGAAAATTTAAGCTTCCCGGTCTGGTCGGGATGCTTATTGTCGGAGTTCTGGTGGGCCCACACGTGGTGGGTCTCATGCGACCTGAAATGATGCAGGTCTCTGCTGACTTCAGAAGAATAGCCCTTATTGTTATTCTGCTGCGGGCCGGATTCGAGTTGCGACGGGACACCCTGCACCGGGTAGGTAAAACAGCGATCATCATGTCAACAGTGCCGGCCATTTTTGAAATTGCCGCGATAATGGCGGTGGCGCCTTACTTCTTGAAAATCTCTCTCCTTGAAGCCACCATTCTGGGCAGCATTCTGGCAGCGGTCTCACCAGCAGTGGTGGTGCCCCTCATGATCGATTTCATGGAGCGGGGCAAAGGGGCGAAGAAGGGCATACCAACCATGATTCTGGCGGCCTCCTCCGTGGATGACGTCTTTGTTATTGTCCTCTTTTCCATCTTTCTCGGTATGTACGGCGGCCACAAGGTCAACATCGCCTGGCAACTTGCCGGTATACCCATATCCATCGTTCTTGGGATAATTGTTGGTTTGATTCCCGGTTATCTGCTCTACCGACTTTTTCTCAAATATGACTGGCAGCCACCCCGACGCACCCTTCTCGTAATAGGAACTTCCATATGTCTAATGTGGCTGGAAGAAATCGCCCACAGCGTGGTGCCCATCGCCGCCCTTTTGGGGGTAATGGCAATAGGCTTCATCATCTTGGAAAAAGAGGAAGCCATTGCCCACATCATCTCCCAAAAGCTGAAAAAGCTGTGGGTTTTTGCGGAACTGCTGCTTTTTGTTCTGGTGGGCGCTCAGGTAAATGTATCTGTGGCCTGGAAAGCGGGGGCGGCGGGGCTTGCGGTTATTTTTATCGGCCTGGTGGCCAGGTCAATTGGTACCTACCTATCTGTTTTGGGCACCGATTACACCTGGAAAGAGCGCTTGTTTTGCGTGGTTGCCTACGTCCCCAAAGCAACTGTTCAGGCGGCCATCGGCGCAGTCCCCCTGGAAGCCGGGGTGGCCGGTGGTGAGGTGATTTTGGCTGTGGCAGTGCTCAGCATCCTGGTGACTGCACCCCTTGGTGCCATTGGCATTATTCTCCTGGGTGAACCCATCCTGGAAGAAGAGAAGCTCACGACCTACCGGTTCAAGACCCTAAGAGAGAAACTGCAGCTACCAAGGGTAGGCGAGAGGATAAGAAGTAAAAGATATGGAACTATCTGGAAGATAATTGAAGAAAAGGAGGTGTGGCTGAAGACGCCGGGAGCGGAGTGGAAGGAACCCGAGCCCATGCCGGCCATCTACTTGAGATTCTGGCAGCCGGGGTCGAGCACTTCACCCGGCACAGGCAAGACCATGGAATACAGGTACAGTTTTGTTGACACCTCATTTCACGCCAACTGGGAAATTCTCTATGATTAACGCAAAGCGCATAGCGCTTTGCTCTGCGAGACGAGATGTCGAGCGAGACGGGAGGTCGGGTATATCTGTTAAATCCTCGTCTCTCCCGTCGTCCCGTCTCGCTGCATACGCTATGCGCTTGGCGCAGACTCGTCCTCCCCATATCTTCTTTTCTTAATCACCATCCTGATAAAGCCGCCAATAGTTATCAATGCTGCGAGAAAAAAGAGGATCGTATAGAGGTTATTTGCCAGGTAGGTAAACCAGGTAATCTTTTTTCTGATATGGCTGTGCCAGTTTCTTTCGAGTTCATCAAAGGGAACTGAAAAACTTTGCAAAACTGCCCCATCTATTTCATCACCGGCCTGCAGACGTCTAAGAAGGCCTTGAAGTCCCTCTCGGCCATATTCATGGTTGATAAATTCAACAAAGCTTTTACTCTCCTCATAAGCCAACAGCAGCGACTCTTTGTCCTTAGGGAAACTTTGACTCAATCCTCTCATGCTCAGCAGTCTCTTTGACAGGACAGCCTTGTCAAGAATAGCTCCCCTTCGGCTCATCATTATCTCGGCAACACCGTCGCTGGCCAACTGGGAAATCCCCTCGTCCAGCCACCTTGGCAGCCTGCCATCCTTTACCTGGTTATGTAA
>CP070689.1:3003065-3013092 GCA_020353155.1 Deltaproteobacteria bacterium
ACAAGGCCTGAAGAATGGAGTCTTGCCCCTGAATTCAGAGAAGTGTGGGATGTAATGGCTCGAATAAATGCAAAAATAGCCAAAAAAGGCAGTTTCCCTGCCTGGTTAGAAGAATATTTATCAGAGGAGGAGAGAAATCGATAAAATTATAACTTACTCTCAAACTACCGAGACAACAACCTCCCTGGGAGAGCTACGGTATTCCCCCCTTGCTTGCATCTCGCTTCTGCATTTTTCCTCCTGCTGTTGTTCCCACTAATGCGTGGGTTTCTGTCTTGCGGGTAGTGACAATTCCGGCAAGACAGATCATCAAGGCACCAATCCAGGTCAAGGTATCGAGGCTCTCGCCCCAAAATATCCAGCCGAGCAATGTGGCAAAGACCACATTACTGTAGGAAAAAGGTCCGACCTGAGCCGCTGGAGCAAGACTGTATCCTTTGGTGAGCAGAAATTGCCCCACTGCGGCCAGCAATCCCATCAGAACGAGAAGCCAGCAGATTTCCGTCTTTGGTGACTGCCACGACCAGACCAAGGGCAGTGCGGAGAACAGGGTGCCAAATAGGGTGAAATAGAAAACGATCCGGATGGTGGGCTCCGAGGCCGACATCCGCCGGATACTGACCATGGCCAAAGCGCCCAGAAGACCAGCACCCAGACCGATGAATGCAATCGGACGAAATACGTCAATTCCGGGTTTGAGAATGAGTATAATGCCGATAAAACCGATAATAATAGCCCCTCGCACCTTTTGCTCAACTGACTCATGAATCCATAAATATGCGATTATTGGAATAAACAGTGGGGCGGTGGCCATTAACAGAAAGGCTTCAGATAGTGGCAGGTGAGCAATGACATAGAAGAAGCAATACATTCCTCCCAGCCCTGCCATGCTGCGCAAGAAGTGGAGTGGTAAATATGATGTTCTTACTCCTCCCAGAGGACGACTGTACCAGATCCAAGGGAGAATGAAAAATAGCGAACAGAAGTTGCGAAAGAATACAACCATTTCGTTGTTCAACGATACTGAAACGATTTTTACCACAGCACCCAAAATTGCAAAGGTCAACGAAGCACTCAACACACAAAGAGCGCCTGCCACGGGCTTATTCTTATAGATTCCTTGTTGACTCATTGGGTTACTTCGCTGACGCAATTTAATTTATCGAAGGTTCTGAATAGCAAAGGCAGAGGAGACAAACAAGTATTAAAAATACTTTCTCTCCTGAAACCTTTCTTGTTATTGGCAAGAGACAATAAAAAGAGAGTTAAAGGAAGGAAGGGTTAAAAAGGGTAGAGTGACGGCGGCCGAACTTTTCAATATCTGGCGCTAATTCTTTATAATTTATAAAATTAGATCTTCCCCACTACGGTAAACTCACTGAGAGTCTGGTTTTCGTCTTTCACTGTTTCTTTGTAGTCCTCTATGGCTCTGTCAAGCACTTGCTGAAGCAATTCCTGTGGCTCAGGATGACCCTGGGTGATGGTATGAAATAATTTACCCAGGAGGCCTGCATAAAGATTATATGGGGTTGAGAATTTCTTTGATGTCCTTGCTCCCGACATAATCTGGTAGTCTCCAGAAGGGTCTTGAATGCAGCATGAGACTAGATAGCCCTCGGCTTCTTCTTTGTCCACCATTTCGGCCATAGACCTTATTAATTCCTCCATCAATTACCCCTTTCTATTCATCTTTTTTCGGAGGTTTAAACCTTAGTTTGAAAACTAGCACAAATGCCAAAACAATTATACCAATCAGCCCTGCACCTCTCATTTCCTCCAAACTAGCATAGGATGATACGTATCTGTAAAAATAGGTTCTGGGGTCCTTTAGCAATGCTGCCCTGATATCGGCAAAGGCCTTGTCTTGAAGACCAAGCTCTCGATATACCTTGGCCCGTGTGATGTAGGCGTCCGCCAAAATCCGCGGTTCTCTTGCGAGGTGGATAGCTTCGGTAGAATCGCCAATGGCCTTTTCATTCTGACCACTTCGTCTGTAAGCCTCCGCCCGGTAACAGAGGGCACTAATCAGGTTTGGATCAATCTTTAAGGCGTGACTGAAAGTGGCTATGGCCGCATCATAGGTCCCCATGTAGAGGTAACCCATGCCCAACATCCTATAGCCCTCCGCGTTATCTGGCTGGAGTCTGGTGAAGTTCTCGAAATCCTCAACAACCTCTTTGTATTTTTCCTGGAAATAGTAAAGCATACCCCTTTTTGCGTATGCCGACGCCAGGTTTGGATCTAATTCCAGCGCTTTGCTGAAATACTCGATCTTTTTTCTGGCCGTGGAACTTTTCGAGGCAAGGTCAAAGTAGACCTTGGCGTCCTTGGCATGGGCTGCCGAGGTAGGTAGCCACAATAAGGCGAGCAGACAAATGAAAAGCCTCTTCATGAATCTACACCCAATTGTTAAAGTATGGAAATGAAGAAAAACTGACACTTAATTATATCCTCAACTTTCATATAATGCTCAGCAAAAAAGCTACCTTCAAGATAAAAAATAGAACGCCCAGCACTAAAGCAATAGCTGGACTTTCCTGCTCCTCTTCCCTATGAGTGCTTGGCATGATTCCTGCTTTTTCATTACACTGATTTTTTTCAGGACAAGTATTTATGACCACTTAACCTTGAGGGCAACCGACTAGAGTTAAAGGGAAAAATTTTGCTAAAAGAAGAAAAAGCCTTCCTAGTAGTCATGAGCATGGCAATGGGAGCGCTGGTCTGTTCTGTTGCCATTATTGGTAAATACCTTTCACTAACCAAATCGATGCTTTTAGGGCTTGCCTTTGCCCTGCTTTACCCTACCTTTATCATCGCCATGGTGAGGTTTTCCGTGGCACTAAGATCTTGGGCTCATGGGGAAAAATTCGACGACTGGGTTGCCAGCGGTCGAGAGACGATTCGTACATATCTTTTCCTTTTCTTTCCCATAGTACTCCCAGTTCTTGTAGTTTTTTATCTGTCTTTTGGCATAATAATCCGGATCTTTAATTATAAGGCTGCCTGACTGTTTCAATTGGTTGCAGACCAAATGCTAGCCCGTATATTTCATGAATTTCTGTCGCAAGACCGCAAAACTGGGAACCTAGGACCGAATCAGATAGGGTCTAATTGTTCCACCTCTAAAAATAGTGAAGCGCCTATTTGAATTTGGCCATGAAATTAATTGTGAACTTATCCGACATTTTGATAAGCTCTGACTCAGGCCAAAGCTAAGCGTAGTTGCTTGGACAAAAAATATGTACCTCTCTTCCTTCATACACAGGGATGATCTATTCGACATCGCCGAGCGCTGGCTCTTGGGTCGGCTAGAGCCCGATGATGGCTTGCGCATTACCCAAATCCTCATCTGTGACGGCTTCGTCCTCGGTCAAACTCTTGAGGCTATGTTAAGGCTTTTATTGGAGAGGTTACATGGAAAGGTTTTCAAGCAAAAACGCATTCAATTCAAAGGTCAGCTCCGAGATGCCATCTGCAGCAATCCATTGGACGGAAGCGCTCGTATCCATGAGTTAGTGAGTCTCTACAACACTAATCCTGAGTTTTTCTACCGAGAAGCACCTATCAATGGCTCTATCTATATTGATGGAGAGAATCGCCTCTTGGGCCTCTATCGAATAAAACGTCCGAGACGGATCGCCGAGAAGGCCAACCGCTATGTAGCCAATTGGATTTTTCAGCTGGTTCAGAATCGGGCCAAGGAAATGGCCGGGGAACGGGCAAAAGATCTCAACGTTCCTTTGGAAGATTTGATTACCCCTCAAAAGCTCATGGACTCCGAGTTTGTCATGGCAGAAAAAGATATTGCCAAGATGTTTAAGGACAATAATATACGATTGGATAGGTCGGCCCTACAAATCCATGACGTTGGGGGTATGAAAATTGTTGCAAGCAGGGAAAAACTCTCTCTCTTGGAGAGTGAACTATCTGAGCAGCTGAACATGAGAGTCAATGAAAGGGAAAGTTTTTCGGGAAATTACCAAGCCACCAGTTTAGTCATTGAAGTGGTGTGGGATGCAGATTATGTTTGCCGCCGCTATATGGATTCACGGGCTTGGCGGAAATATCTTAACCGCGGCCTTTCTGAATTAGAGTTGAAAAAGGGATTGGAGCCTTTCTTGGAGGGAGCCAAACCAACCCTCAAATTCGAATTGATCCTTTCCACCTTCCCCGACATGGTGGAGTCCGAATTAGGAAACAGCCTCCACGAGGAAAGAATCGTGGCCCAAAGAGACAACAAGCTCTACAGGGGTTATATTCCCATGAATGTGGAGTTCCTCCTAGAATACCTTCTTGCTGTTGGGGTCAGCCCACACACTCATATCGAACGGTTACCCATAAAAATTTGGGGACGCTACCTTCCCGATACTGTCATCGATCACATCAGGGCGCTCTATGGGATGCCTGACGGTGAACTATTTTGATAGATCCATGGAGTATTGGAGTGGTGAAGTTTTGGGTGGTGGCGCCTGGTCGGCTTCAGGTGTGCTTGGAAATGACACCGCTGAGGAAGGTGCGGTCATTACTGGAAAGTTTAGTGAAGCGGACACCCATTTCATGGTGGCTGGATTTGCCCTCAGACTTGTGGCCATTTGACCAAACTACCTCTGCGTTGACCAAAATTAGACGGTCTTTGGTAGTCATAACCAAACGAAAGTTGTCTTCCAATGCAGGTTTTTCAGTACAGCGGATAAATGCCCCACCAAGACTGATATTATGAGTCCTACCATCGGCTAGGCCGTTACTTGTGGTCATAACCACGGGCCACTTTATTTTGACCCTCCGGTGTCTACGGTTCTCATTGGAACCCAATCCGGTGAGTAAGACCGCCAGCTTTGTGACCGGTTTGTGAATGATTTGTTTGACCACCTCTACCTCCGTAAAGGGCAGCTAAACCTTTTTTCAATGTACCTGTAATCACAAATTGCCGCTGTATACCATAAAGAAGAGGTAGAAGGCAAGCCCATTCATGGCCGCAATTGGTCCGAGAGTAAAGAGGGCAGATAAGAGCTTGGAATAAAATACAAAATCTTCCACCCAACCGGCCACTCTATATTTTAGCCAGTCGGAATGAAGTATTATCAATCGTGAATGGCCTCCGCACCCAGAGCTGGAAAAGAAAAAAATAGAGTTTATGGATCTAATTACTTGGGTGTGTATTTAAACTTCTGGCCACCAACACTAGCTTCTGCCATGAGACCCTTCTTTGGCATGGTGAAAACGGCTACTCCATTGTTGTAGCTTGCATCTTTAGAGGCTCCTGCCTTTACCATGATTGCCGACACCTGAGCACTAAGTTCCCAATTTCCTTGCTTAAAAGCATCTAAAATCTTTTTATCCTCAAAAAAGATTATTTCACTGAAAGACTGGCCACCGATCTGGGCTCCCACCGTTAGTTGGGTTACGGAAGCACGGCCAATGTGGTTGCCTTGCTCATACACCCAACCATCACCGTGACCGCCACCGATGATAAAGCCTCCTTTACCGATCCCGGGAAAGACTACGTAACCGTAAGCCTTTTCAAAAAAGACTTTCATGCTTGGATCGGCATTTTTGAACTTGGTAATGGTTTCCTGGACTGCTGCCTTTTCCTTTTGCTCTCTAGTCGGATCCCATGCTGCCCATGCCGATGTGCCAAGCACAACTATCATGCAAATTGTGATAAGAACAAATAAACCTGCTTTTCTCATGGTTCTTCCACCTTATTCTGCCATGTGGAATGAGTCTTTTTTGCTAAGTAGTCCAAAGTTCGCAAAGGCTGCACTATGAGTAACCTGAGATTTTAAGAAAGGTAACAAGATTGTCAACACCCAACTTACTCAATCTATTGGTATTCAGGTTAGCAGAAGAAGCGGGCATTCTTGAAGAAAATGATGAAAAGGGATTAGCCGATTCAGCTAACCCCTTCATTTTGCTGGTGCGCCCGGCAAGATTCGAACTTGCGACCTACGGATTCGTAGTCCGGCGCTCTATCCGGGCTGAGCTACGGGCGCATTAAATAATGAGAGTGCTATCACTAACACTCATATTTTTACTTGTCAAGGCAGTGACCGACTTCTTAATGGCACTTTTGGGTTCGCCTCCTATTTTGCTTCCCATGATGTTTTGCCGTTCTTGTCAAAGAAACCAACATATGGCTTATTGACCGGAATCATACCAACGAGCAACCTCATGTCGCCTTGTATGTCAAAAAAGCGCAGGGCGGGCTCGATAGGGAGAAATGGTTCCTCCCCCGGATGCCCACCTAATATAGCTAAGATCCTGCCATCATCGCTCACCAGGCGGAACTCATGGGCAACCAAAACTTCCTTAGCTTGTGGTTCCTCGCGAGCGAACACAGTCCTGTCCCCTAAGAACTGGCTTGAAACTATTCCCCCTATAAAACCGGCAAATAAGGCGAGAACGACTATTACTATAGGCTGTCCGCTTTTCATTCTTCATCCTCCTAATGAGTTATTTAAACTTCCCATGCTATGCTGTTATCCTAACTTCTGGTTGTCGCTCCTAACCCTTCGAGGTGACAATTAGTCGAAAAGCTGCAATCCTATTCTGAGTTGTCAGTAAATGACCAACTGCGGAGTGATCTCAGAAAGTCGTAGTTGGTGAGATCGTGGTGGATGGGAGTGATGGAAATATAGTCTTTCGCCAGGGCGCAAGCATCGGTATCGTCATCTTCTTGTAAAGGCGGGGTGCTGCCGCACTGCCAATAGTAAACATTTTCCCGAGGATCCACTCTGCGGTCAAAGCTTTCCACAAAGCGGGTAACCCCCTGGCGGGTGACTCGTACACCCTTTATTTCACTCTCAGGAATGGCCGGAACATTTACGTTTAAGGAAGTATGCGGAGGGAGTCCGTATTTGTTCACCTGGTTTGCCAGTAAGCGGGCAAAGCGAGCTGCTGGCTCGAAGTCGGGATCCCTGAAGGTGTCTATAGAAATAGCGATGCTAGGGACTCCTAGAATTGCCCCTTCGGTGGCAGCTGATACAGTGCCGGAATAAATCACGTTGATTCCTACGTTGGCGCCCAGATTAATCCCTGAGACAACCAGATCCGGTCGTTGCTCCACAAGTTCGTTAATCGCCAATTTAACGCAGTCTGCGGGAGTGCCTTTCACTGCATGGCCGAAAAAACTCCCATTACGGTCTACAGACTTGACCAACAAGGGATCAGTGAGAGTAATGGCGTGACCCACAGCGCTTTGCTCGGTTTCAGGGGCCACTACTATGACCTCATTGTCCTTGCCGAGGTGTTTGTGTAAGACTTCTATCCCCTTGGAGTAGATGCCATCATCATTCGTAAGGAGTATCTTCATGGTTTGGCCCGTGACCTTGTATAGCCTCGGGTGCCCTCTCTTTCAGGATCGCTTTGGCTGCTTTGCTCCCTAGTTGGAGCGCCTTTCGGTTTAACTCCTCCGTCCCCTTTGGAACGCGCGCCAGCACAGCAGCTTCCAAGGATTTTAATGATACCACCTTAGTCAGGGTTACAAGAGCACCCAGAGCGATTATGTTGGCTACCATCTCCCTGCCCAGTTACTTACGGGCAATTTCAGTGAATGGGATACAGATGGCCTTGGTGGTTGGGGTTTGACTCACGAAGGTAGAGTCCACTACCAGAGTTCCTTCTGGTTTCAAGTCAAAGTAAAAAGAATCCGAGGACTTTTGATTCATGGCCAGCAAAAGGTCGAGCCTGGTAGCCATGGGATAGTCAATTTCTTCGTCACTGATCACCACCTCGGCCTTGCTGGCCCCACCGCGAGCCTCAGGCCCATAGGACTGACTCTGGGCAACATTTTTGCCTTCGTGAACTCCAGCAGCTTCAGCCAAGATAATCCCGGCCAGAATGAGTCCCTGCCCCCCTGAGCCACTCAAACATATCTCGTACCGATCTCCCATTGCTCACCCTTGTCCCTTTTTAGAAAAAGCGATAAGCAGATCCCATCTCAACTAGGCAGTATACACTAGGCACTACTTTGGTTTCTTGTCCGAGTAGTGCCTATTGCGTAGTGCTTAGTCCCTCCTAGCGCTTAGTAAGCTCCTGGGCCTGTTGTCGTACCAGATCGTACTGCTCTGTGTAGATGGGAAGATCCCTGTCCGCCAACACACCAATAGTAAACTTATCTTTGAGCTCCTCTTCGCTCAGATCCCCCGCTCTCTCGATACGCACGGCATGCTCCTTTTGCCAATTCATCATGGCCACGGCATCTCCCATCCGATTTCTGCGGCCATACTGGGTGTGACAATGAGTAATTATCTCCACCACGCCAAAGCCTCTCTTCACCAGAGCCTTCTCAATAAGCTTGTCCAGTAAACGGGCGTGGTAGACTGTACCCCGGCCCACAAAAACAGCCCCGGCAGTCACCGCCAGCTCAGCAATGTTAAAAGCGTGTTCGATATTCCGATAGGGAGCGGTTGTGGCCTTCATCCCGTATGGGGTGGTAGGAGAGTACTGACCGCCAGTCATGCCGTAAATATTATTGTTGATTATGATGGCGGTGATATTGATGTTCCGCCGGGCTGCATGAATAAAGTGGTTGCCACCGATGGCAGTGGCATCGCCATCACCCATAACCACAATAACTTTAAGCTCAGGTTTTGCCAATTTGACCCCAGTAGCAAAAGTAAGTGCCCGCCCGTGAGTGGTGTGTAGAGTGTTGAAATCCACGTAAACCGGGAGCCGACCAGAGCAACCGATACCTGAAACCATAACTATTTCGTCTTTTTTGTAGCCAAGCCGGTCTATTGCCCGAATCATTGCTCCAAGCACAATGCCGTTGCCACAACCTGGGCACCAGACATGGGGAAATTTCTTATCATGACGTAAGTACTTATGCACTAACTTGGTAATTTCTGTCATCTTTCTTTATTCCTTTATTAGCCATTCATAGATCTGCTGAGGAGTAATCATGCCGCCATCTATCCGATTCAAGGTTGCCACCCGGCTCATCCCCTCGTTTACCCTTTTGACCTCCCGAGAAATCTGTCCCATGTTCATCTCGGGAACCAGAACCACCCTACTGTTACGGATGGTCCCCACCACATCTCGCCGCGGGAATGGATATAGGGTTACCAGTTGTAGCAGCCCTACCTTGATCCCCTTTTCCCTTGCGTCCAGCACTGCTCTTCTGGCAGAGCGGGCCACTGAACCGTAAGCTATGACCACAATCTCGGCATCCTCTGTCAGAAAGTGTTTCACAATCTGGATATCATGAAAATGCTGGCTTATCTTCCGGTGAATCCTCTTCATAAAGGGCTCAATTTCATCAGCCCTGGCAGTTGGAAAACCGCGGATGTCATGGATAAGTCCGGTCACATGATATCGATAGCCATCGCCAAAGATTCCCATTGGGGGAACCCCCCGGCTGGTATCCTCGTAGGGAATGTACCACTCCGGCGGCATACTCGGCCTTATTCTATCCAGAACCTCTAATTCGTCGGGTTCCGGCAATATTACTGTCTCACGAGTGTGAGCCACCACCTCATCGGACAAGACAATGACCGGCGTGCGATAACGCTCTGAGAAATTGAAAGCTTTTACAGTGACCTCGAAGGAGTCGTGCACACTCGAGGGAGCAAGGACGATTATAGGATGGTCCCCATGGGTTCCCCAGCGAGATTGCATAACGTCTCCCTGGGAGGGATTGGTGGGAAGACCAGTGGAAGGGCCCCCTCGCATGACATTAACAATCACACAAGGCACCTCGGCCACACAGGCGAAGCCTAGGTTTTCCTGCATGAGGGAAAATCCTGGTCCGCTGGTGGCAGTCATGGATTTCGCCCCAGCCAAGCTGGCGCCGATCACCGCACCGAGACTGGCAATCTCATCCTCCATCTGGATAAAAGTTCCTCCCACCTGGGGCAAACGATAGGCAAGTATCTCGCTGATCTCGGAGGCTGGGGTTATGGGATAGCCGGCAAAAAAACTGCAGCCAGCAGCCAAGGCTCCCTCGACAATGGCCTCATTTCCCTGCAAAAGACGAGGTTTCTTTTTTTTCTTTTTTGACATCGAGAATCCTTCGGATTCACTAGGC
>CP070689.1:3013192-3024933 GCA_020353155.1 Deltaproteobacteria bacterium
AATGGAGTAATGATTGGCCGTGGAGCAATGGGTAACCCCTGGATCTTCCAGCAGGCCAAAGAGCTGGCACGGGGGGAGGGAGTATCCGACCCGTCGCTGCGAGAGCGATTGGAGGTTATGGGGCGCCACCTGCATTTTTATAAAGAATCTCTGTCGGGGCGGAAGAGCCCTAAGGGTATTCGCTCTCGACTCATGTGGTATAGTAAAGGGCTGCGGGGAAGCGCAAAGTTACGTGCCGCCCTGAGCGGTTGCCGAGATACAGAAACTATGATCAAAGTTTGCGAGGATTTTTTTGCAAATTTAGAGAGAGAAAATTCTATCCACGAAGAACGCTAAGCAACGCGAAGAAGATAAGTATAGAGCGGATACCAGTTAGATTTGGGTGTATAGATGAAAGTCAAAGTTGCTAAAAATGCTGGTTTTTGCATGGGGGTGCGGCGGGCTCTGGACCTGGTGCTCAACGCTGCCAGGGAACTGCAACCTAATGAGATTATTCATACCTATGGACCGCTAATCCACAACAATCAGGTTCTGGAAATTCTGGAGAAGCGGGGAATCCGCTGTCTGCAGGACACGGAAGAGGCAGAACAGGGCCGCATAGCCATAAGAGCTCACGGCATTCCACCCCAGGAACGAAAGGCAATTAGGCAAAAAGGTTTCAAGATCATCAACGCCACCTGCCCTAGGGTGGCAAAGGTGCAGGGAATCATTAAAAAACACGCCCTGAGGGGGTACGATGTAGTTATTGTCGGTGATGACAACCACGCCGAGGTAATAGGGTTAAAGGGGTTCGCCAATGGCCGGGCTCATGTCTTGAATACACCGGAAGAAGTTGACAAACTGCCGTCAATGGACAAGGTCCTAGTGGTGGCGCAGACCACCCAGGATGAGCGCGCATTTAAGACAATAGCCACTCTTATAGAAGAGCGCTACCCTGGGGCAGAGATTTACAATACCATCTGTGACTCCACCCACAATCGTCAGGAAGAAGTGCGCGCTCTCTGCAAAGAGGTGGAAGCTATGGTAGTAGTGGGCGGGCATCACAGCGGAAATACAAAGAGATTGGCAGAGATAGCCGGGGCGACCGGTATCCCAACCTTTCATGTTGAGACCGAAGAGGAGCTGGATCGAAAACAATTTCAGGACCTAACCATTGTTGGTGTTACCGCAGGTGCTTCGACTCCTCACTGGCTACTCAGGCGAGTTGTGCACAAACTGGAGAGCATACAGCCCAGGGGGGTTAGGCCACTGCAGAAGTTCTTTGACCGCTACTTACGGTTTTTCTTGCAAAGCAATCTTTATGTGGCAGGCGGTGCAGGATGTTTGAGCTATGCGGCAGCTGTGCTTCAAGGAATAAGGCCGAGGCTTGCTGATTTTTTCATAACATTTTTTTATGTATTTGCCATGCATGTGCTCAACCGCTACACAGACAAGGCATCGCGCTTTAACTATCCTTCACGTGCGGCCCTCTACGAGCAATATAAGTTCGGCTTCTTTCTCACCAGTCTAAGCGGTGTAATTGTAGCTCTAATCATCGCCAATGCTCACAGCAGAGCCCTTTTCTTAGCCCTGTTGGCTATGAGCGGATTAGGACTGCTTTACAGTGTGCGTATATTTCCGGAGAGTTGGCTGCGAATAGTCAAGGTATCCAAACTCAAAGATATACCCGCATCCAAGACAATTTTCGTCGCCGCCGGCTGGAGCGTTGTGGCCACACTGCTTCCAAGCCTGCGGGAAGATCAAACCCTAGGTTTTCAAACTCTTTTTGCCTTAATTGTAGTTTTTGTCCTCGTTTTTGTGCGTTCGGCCGTCTTCGACATAGTGGATATCCAAGGAGATCGACTCGTAGGGGAGGAGACTATACCGATTGTCATCGGTGAGAAGAGGACCAAACGGCTTTTATTCTATTTGGTCTTGGGTTTGGCAATCGCTTTATTGGTGGCACCCCTCCTCGGCATGGCCACAGATTTTAGCTATGTAATGCTTATTACTTGCTTGTATGCGGGCTTCTACCTCTTCGTGCACAAGAGGGAGCTACTGAGACCTGGCAGTCTCCGCTTCGAAACCTTGGTGGAAAATGGCTTCTATCTTGCTGGTGGGCTAGCAGTCATATATCAGATCTTAAGTAATGGCCCTTGAGAGATGTGGAATGGGCGATTTCGGATTTTGGATTTAGGATTGTGGATTGCAGACTCTAGTTCATTTTGGGCACTTTAGCTCACTTTAAACACTTATCTGATGTCACCTCAAGTATCTGTGATAATAACTACTTATAATCGGGCCGCCATGGTGACGGAAGCGGTGAAATCAGTTCTGGCCCAGGAGATGACAGATTTTGAGCTCATTGTCATTGACGACGGATCCACCGATGAAACCGAGGAAAGACTCTCTATCTATGGCTCCCGTCTCAAATACTACCAGCAGGAAAATGCGGGAGTGAGCTCTGCGCGAAATCGTGGGCTCGAGTCTGCCCGCGCTCCACTGGTTGCTTTTCTGGATTCTGATGACCTGTGGCTCCCAGCCAAACTCCAAGTTCAACATAAATACATGATGGAACACCCTGAGGTTCACATTTGCCAGACAGAAGAAATCTGGTGGAGAAATGGGCGGCAGGTAAATCCGAAAAGACACCATCGAAAGCCATCGGGGGACATTTTTCGACGAAGCCTGGATCTATGCCTGGTAAGCCCTTCAGCGGTGATGATGCGACGGGAGCTCTTTGAAAAAGTGGGCTATTTTGACGAAGAATTACCTGCTGCTGAGGACTATGACCTGTGGCTGCGAGTTTCAGTGGAATATCAAGTACCGTTGCTGCCTGATCCAGTGGTGATCAAGAGGGGCGGTCACTCAGATCAGTTATCTGCTATAAGTGGCATAGATCGCTACAGGATCAAGGCTTTGGAGAAACTTCTGCAAAGCGACAGACTCTCGGGCGAGCAGTACAAATGGACCTGGCAGGCACTCCGCCGGAAGTGTGAGATTTACGGGCAGGGCTGCCTCAAACGGGGCAGAGTCGATGAGGGCGAGAGGTACTTGGCGTTGCCGGAGATATACAGGCAAGAGTTAAAGGAGCCAGAATCCAACTAGCATGGAGAATGGAGCTTCAAGGTTGGAGGACCGCTCAGCAGGCTTCGCTTAAGGTTGGAGGCAAAGAAATCTCCGTCAATTTTTCGCCTCAAACCTCCAACCTCAAACCTCCAACGGCATTTCAATGCCGTGAGCCGTGGGCCTTGTGCCCTAAGCCTTTTATTAAACTGCACTAGCAAGTATTGCGCGGATGGTTTCCATTTCCCCTTCTGCGTAGGGATGTACCGGAGGCCAGTCCATGACGCCATCACCAACATTTCTTGGAATGAGGTGGAAATGAGAGTGATCGATGAGCTGACCTGCCGCCCGGTCGTTATTGAGCAGAATGTTGAAACCGGCGAAGTCGAGTTGGGACTTGACAGCCCTACCAATTTTTTGCAGGGCCTCGCCCAATGCAGCGAGAACATCTAATGGCATTTCCGGGTAGGCGGCATAATGAATCTTAGGAATTACCAGTGTGTGCCCCTTGCTAACCGGATTGATGTCCAAGAATGCTAATACCTTCTCGTTTTCAAGTACTTTTGCTGAAGGGATCTCCCCGCGAACGATCTTACAAAAAATGCAATCCTCCATATTCAGACACCTCCAAACCTATTTGCAAAGGGATAAGTGATTGCGCCGACGTGTGATTCTACTTGGCCGAAGCGAGCACTGTCAATTGTTGAATGCATAGGGCATGGAGCATGGAGTTAAGAAGGAGCTTGTGATGAGTAGAAATCTCAAAGCAGAGGCTCGACAAATCTTTGAAGCTGGATTGAAAGCCGTGGACCCGAAAGAGGCAGTTAAGAGATCTGTGACTCTCGAGGGAAATAGGCTTCACATTGGGGAGAAGGAATTAGACCTGAGTGAATTCAGCCACGTCTGGGCCATAGGTGCGGGCAAAGCCTCAGCCTCTATGGCTCAGGCAGTAGAAGAGATCCTCGGGGACCTCGTGAGTGGGGGGCTGGTCATTGTCAAGTACGACTATCGGGCACCTCTACAGAAAATCCGCCTTGAGGAGGCAGGGCACCCAACCCCGGACGAAAATGGCTGGCGAGCCACCCAGCAACTGGCAAGTCTGGTGGAGAAGATGGCCCGAAAAGACCTGGTGTTGTTTTTGCTCTCTGGGGGCGGCTCAGCTTTACTTCCCATGCCAGTTGAGTCCATCACCCTGGAAGAGAAAATGGTCACCACCAATCTCCTCTTGAAGTCCGGCGCCACCATTCAGGAAATGAATACCATTAGAAAACACCTCTCACAAATAAAAGGAGGACGGCTGGCGAGTCTGGCTCATCCGGCAACGCTGGTATCACTTGTTCTTTCTGATGTTGTGGGCGATCCCCTCGATGTCATTGCTTCCGGGCCGACAGTGGGAGACCCAAGCACATTCCAGGATTGCAGTGCGGTGTTAGAACGTTATTCCCTCAGAGAGAAGGTACCCCCATCAGTGAGATCATACTTGGAAGCCGGAACAAAGGGAGAAGTCGCAGAAACACCTAAACCAGATGATACTATATTTTTAGATACTTATACTACTTTGGTGGGAAACAATTTGCAGGCGCTAAGGGCTGCTGCAGAAGAAGCACAGGTGCTGGGTTACAAAACCCTTATTCTTTCTTCAATGATCGAGGGTGACACCACGGAGGCTGCAGGTTTTCACACCGCTCTGCTTAAGGAGATTGCTCGAAGCGGTCACCCCGTGGGGCCTCCTGCCTGCTTGATTTCAGGCGGGGAGACCACGGTGGTAGTAAAGGGTAAGGGTAAGGGTGGACGGAACCTGGAGTTTTGCCTGGCGGCTGCTTTGGATCTCGAGGGACTTACGGGTGTCTGCCTGCTCAGCGGTGGCACTGACGGCACAGACGGGCCCACCGATGCTGCAGGTGCGGTGGTGGATGGCGATACCGTGGGAAAAGCCCTGATTAAGGGGCTTATTCCCAGAGAGTTCCTTGCAGAAAACGACTCATATCACTTTTTTGAACACCTAGACGACTTGCTGATTACTGGTCCCACCAATACCAACGTAATGGATCTTCTAGTGATGCTAGTTAGTGCTCATCCGAAAACAAAGGTTTTAGGATGAGCGCCATATGTCATCAGCGTTCAGCTTTCAGCTAAATCTAAATAAATCCAATAATTAAAGCTGACTGCTGAACACTGACAGCTCCAGCCGAAAATCTTTGGTTTCCGGATGGAAACTGGTTAACCCTTAAATGAGCTGCGATTTGTCATCCTGAAGTAGTTAATGGTATACTCTTGTACACTTGGTGGATATGGCAATGCCGCTTACGTTTTTAGGCACAAGTACATGAAAATATTATGTTTATGTAAGTAATGCCAGGGGAGGTCACAACTGGCCGCTAAATTCGGCCGAGGTCTTGACAAGTTCGAAAGAAGCATTATCTAACCTTTTTACTTAATTTGCAAAACCAAGTGGCCGTTGAGAAAACAGGACGCGAGGGATTTACTAGAGACCTGATTGAATGAAAAGGAACGGATTTTGCTCCAATGTGGAGACACCCGAGTATGGTAATTGGCTCTGAACAAAGTAGCCTGTAAGGCAACTAGAAGCTCGGGTCAGGGCCCTTTTATCAAAGGGGATTTCCAAGATAAAATAATGACAAGATCTGGCCGAAACAGATTTACTCCTGCCTGGACCAAACTGCTTAGTTTGTTCATCCTCTTGTTTTTTCTCCTAGCTGGTACCGGCTGTAACCAGTTCACTCCCAAAGATGAGTTGGAAACTATAAAAGCCAGGGGAACTCTTCGAGTGCTTATTCGAAACAATGCCACCTGTTACTTCGAAGGGCCCCAGGGGTTTGCCGGCTTTGAGTACGATCTGGTGAAAAACTTTGCTGATTATCTGGGTGTGAAGGTGAAATGCGTTGTCACCGACAGTTTCAATGAGATGATTCCGGCACTACTTCGAGGTGAGGCAGATCTGATTGCCGCAGGCTTTACCGTTACAGAGAACCGCATGCGAAGAGTAGCATTTGGGCCTCCCTATATGGAGGTCCAGCAGCAGGTAGTGGGCCGACGGGGTGGCCCGTCGCCTAGCGATGTAGGAGATCTAATTGGCCAGCCCTTATGGGTTAATGCCGGCACCTCCTATGAAGAGAGGCTAAAGGAGCTTAAATCTCAATATCCCGGGCTATCTTGGCTCCCGGTTTCGGGTTATGAAACCGAGGAAATCCTGGAGATGGTTTGGCGGGGCATAATTCCACTTACCATAGCCGATTCAAATATTGTTGCGGTGAATCGGCGTTACTACCCGCAACTCAGGATTCACTTTGCAATCCAGGAGGGTGAACAACTAGCCTGGGCCGTGCATCCGCAGCATAATCACCTCTTGGCTGCCGTTGAACACTGGTTTGCTCAACCATCAACCTCTGCTCTCCTACAGAAATTGAAGCAGCATTATTATGGGCACCTGAAAGTATTTGATTATGTCGACCTGGTAAAGTATCACCGCAGGTTAAGGCACCGTCTGCCCAGATACGAAAATTACTTTAAGAGTGCAGCGGAAAAACATGGCTTAGATTGGAAGCTGGTGGCAGCTCAATCTTATCAGGAATCCCATTGGGACCCACAAGCGGTAAGCTTTACTGGAGTCAGAGGCATAATGATGCTCACGCAGGATACCGCTGAAAGTCTGGGGGTAGAAAGCAGGCTCGACCCGCGTCAATCAATTGAAGGTGGTGCTCGCTATTTAGCTCTGATGCACGAAAGGATAGGTGAAAGAGTGTCCGAACCAGACCGGACTTATATGGCTTTGGCCGCTTACAATGTAGGCTGGGGACACTTAGAGGACGCCAGAGCCTTAGCCAAAAGGTTAGATAAGGATCCTGACAACTGGCAGGATGTGAGTACTACTTTACCTTTGCTACGGCAGAAGAAATACTATCGCAGCCTGCCTCACGGATATGCCAGAGGAACCGAACCGGTGAGATATGTAAACCGTATTAAGACTTACTATCGAATACTTCTTCAGGCCATGGATGAAACTCCCGAACAACCCACCGAATTAGCTGAAATCGTCAAACTCCCCCAAGTATCTAAGCAAGCTACTTCAATGTGAACCCTGTATAGAGCATAGAGCATGGCGCATGGCGTTTTGATTTGCGGGATGCTAACAGTATTTCTGCATGCTGCCGTGAATCATGCTTGAACAAGGAAATAAAAAATTACCCTGTACAGTGGCACTATGATCAGATCAAGAAGACCCAAATAGAGCAAGCCGATGATAATAAAAATGCCATAGCGCTCGAGGCCCACATAGGCATCCCGCATCTTCGGAGGTAGTATCCCTGCCACCACTTTCGAGCCATCGAGGGGGGGAACCGGCACCAAATTGAACAGGGCTAGGATGATATTGATGGCGCAGCAATATTTAAAGAGGTCAAAAACAAATGGTGGTGCCGAAAAGGGAAGAGTCCTGAGTACTAGAGCAGAGAGGAGTATCAAAGCAATGTTGGCAAGGGGTCCGGCAGCGCCAACCAACATCATTCCACGTTTGGGATCGCGCAGGAGATAGGGATTTACGGGAACCGGCTTGGCCCAGCCCACCAAAAAAGGTGCCCGAATGAGAATAAGGAAAAGAGGTAGTACAACGGTTCCCCAAGGATCCATGTGTTTAATTGGGTTTAGGGTAAGTCGACCTGCAGCCCGAGCTGTGGGGTCACCGAGAGAGAGCGCAGCGTAGCCATGCGCAACCTCATGGAGGATTACAGAGAAGAACAAGATTACCACTTGAAAGAATATGTCGAAGGCGGTGATCATTCAGGTAATTTCCGCTCCCTAAGAAGTTAACAACAGCATAAGACCGGTCTTGCTCTAGGTCAAGGCGTCTTTTTTAGACTCTTCTCCTCCTCTAGTCTCCCTTGCCTAATCTCGGACCTTGTTATAAGATGCCTACATCATTACTTACTGACAGCCTATCTCAAATAACTGTTCTTTTCTCCTAGTCTTGATTAATTTATTGTGCTAGCGACACATTAGGAGATTGCCATGAAGGTATTTGTCACGGGAAGCACTGGATTCGTGGGCAACCACGTTTTGAAGGAGCTTTTGGAAAAGGGGCACCAGGTGAAGGCTTTGGTGCGACCAGGCTCTGAGTATAGGATTAAGAGACCAGATGAGGTGGACATAGTCCCGGGCACGGTGGAAGAGGTTGCCGATGTGATCCAAGGGATGCAGGGCTGCGATGCAGTCGTCCATCTTGTGGGAATCATTCGTGCTTTTCCGAGCCGTGGGATTACCTTCGAAAAGTTGCACACTGAGGCCACCGCCAATGTCGTTGCTGCCGCTAAAGATGCAGGGGTCGCAAGGTTGCTTCATATGAGTGCCCTGGGGGCAAGGGAAGATGGCTCCACACCCTATCTGCGTACCAAGTTCGCAGCTGAAGAACTAGTAAGAGAGAGCGGTCTCGACTACTCTATTTTCAGACCTTCTTTAATTTTCGGTCCAGGTGGCGAAGCCATAAAGATGTTCGCCGATATGGTGAAAAAGATCGTTGTGCCCATCATTGGTGACGGCAAATATCGTTTCCAACCGGTAAGTGTCGCCACTGTGGCACAGGGATTTGCAAAAGCTCTTGAAGTAGAAGAATCCCGCGGCAAGACACTGGATGTGGGCGGTCCCGACAATGTCACTTTTGATGAAATAATGGATACCCTTGCCAGGGTTTTGGGAAAAACCATTGTGAAGGTGCACGTGCCGGTTTTCCCCTTGCGGCTCGCCACCTCAGCTTTGCAGCACGCGCCCGGTTATCCCCTCACAACTGATCAGATCACCATGCTTTTGGAGGGCGGCACTTGCGACGAAAAACCCTTCTATGAACTTCTCGGTCTCGAGCCGATTTCCCTGGAACAAACTTTAAGAGATGCAATTTGGTAAGATTTTTGACTTGAGATGTGGGATAAGAGAACTACCTTTTTTCTCTAGAGCACCGCGTCTTTGAATTCCTCCCAGCCAATCCTATTGATGAGCGCGCCGAGACGCTCTCCGCTTTTGGCCTTGGATTTGTAGAAATCAACAATTACACCCACCAGAGCAAGAACCTGGTCCGCGTCGAGATCCCTGGTTAGCTCTCGAGCAAGCTGGGGATGGCGACCCAATTTGCCTCCCACTAGAACCCTGAATGTACCAGCGGTGGTGCTGATTGAATCAGTGGGACAGATTTGCGCACAAGCTCCGCACTGAACGCATAATTCTTCGTCGATTCCCACCAGAAAACCATCCTTGAGCAGTATAGCTGATTCCTCGCACACGGCCTCACATTCCCCGCATCCTGTACACTCATGAGGATCGCAGGCAATCTGGGCCTGGCCGATGATGCCGATGTCCTTTATCTGTGGCTGGGAGCATGAGTTTGGACAATCGGCGATGGTTACCCTGAGCTGATGATGCAACTTCAAACGCTCGCCTAAGCGGGAACGGAGAAAGCTTAGCAAGTCCGCCTTTTCGAGGTGATTATCCAAGTTGGAGACCAAGTCGGCAGAAGCCACTACCGCGTTGTGACAGCCACTGGAACCGAAGCAGGCGTCAAGGCTGTAGCCTTTTACGTCCTGGCTGAGACTCTTCAGATGTTTCCGCTTGCTCTCCTCCAAATCTGTTTTGGTAATACGATTGCGTCCGGCGGCAGCAACTTCCTCCTCCACTTTTGTTCGCACCCGTTTGCGGACAAAAAATGGCACCCGCTGCAACATTTTCTCGGCCTCGCTATCCCAGGTCATTTTCATGAATACAAGGTCCTTGTCAGCATAAACGAAAGTTTATAAGAGCTAGAAAGCATAGTAGGGGCGGGGTTTATCCCCGCCCGCGAAGGTTAATCTGTAATGAATTGTAATCAATGAGACTGCAGATGACAATCAGCCATCCTACCCATAAAGTCTCAGCGGTTCTCCATAGAGCTCAATTTCTCCTACCTCACTGATCCGCCCCTTGACACAAGAAATATACTGCATGCCCCGTGTAAGCATCAGGTGCCAGGCTTCAGGAATATCATAAAAACCTTCTGTGGAAGCGGCCAAGACCGAGTGATCACAGGATAAAGACAGGTGGGACAGGGCATTATCACCATCAAAAGCTTCAGGCAGGTTGTCGCTGTCGACGAGATAAACTATCAGACCCTTTTTCATCTTCTCTCTCCTTCCTTAACCCGCATCATTCATCAAATATCCGGGTTTGGTAATCCCGAGGACACCCGCCGTCTGCCCACGGCGGGCGCCATCAGGAAAAGTAGGGGTTGAGGTTGGTGCCAAAAAAAAATCCTTAAGCTGTCTCCAGCTTAAGGATTGCACCCAGTTTCTTGGTCCTTAAGGATTGTCGGTCTCAGCCATTTCCGCGTGGCCTAATCGACTAGCACCTGGGCAGGTCTTCTGGCTCTCGGATCATCCTACTGGCCGCGCCTTCCCATCTAACTTCGATTAGACAGTGGCTTCATTGCGGTTTTCGTCCCCGATAACAGCGGCGGGACCGCTCCCGAGTTACACGGGATTCCCTATTAAACCCTGAGGGGTACCCAGTTGTTTGACCCTTACTACTATGGTACCTGGAGAAAATCAAGGGGAAAAATAATGGTAATAAAGGTTGGATGAAATTGTGGGGTCTAAAATTATTCGGCCGTGACAGAATCGTGCTTGCTTACATTGAGCTGATTGAAGAGGGATAGCTCGTAGCTTCTCAGAATGTCCCGCGCGCTCTCCTCAGCTTTTTGTAAACGAAGGTAAGTATTATTCAACTTTGAAGGCTTGCCAAAAATCTCAATTTCGGTCTCAAATCGGTCCAGCTGTTTTTGGTGTTGAGAGGCCAAGACTCTGCAGCGGAAGATAACCTGCTGGCAGACAAGGCGCCACCTGGCGTCTTTTTTGTCATTACCCGCCAGGGTCACCATCCGCACTGCTTCGTCAATATCGTCCTCCTCCAGAGCATCCAGCGCCCGGTGCAGATAATAGCGATGGGGAAGAAGCCCCAAGGCTTCAATCCTCGGACCAATGGTCTTGCGAAAGAGTTTGGATAGGGAATTTAGACCGAGCATTGGCGTTAGGCCTTCTGGGCCTCAATACCGGCCTGCACCAGCTTTACAAAGCTCTCGCGCAACTCTGGAAGCTCAAGGGACATTTCATCTATCTGTTCAAGGACGTCGCGATAGTCAGAATTGGGCTCCACCGGAACTCGCTTGAGCAGATTAACTGTTCCCTCATAGATGCGGCGGTCGATCCTGATCAGGCCAAACCCCGCACCGATCACGGCTAAGAGGCCGTTTACTATCTCCATTCCGGTGATCTCTTCCAGCGCTAATTCCGCTGCCAAGCCAACTAGGGCTCCAGTCAATCCACCAGAAATACTAAGATTTCGCTGCTCTGCCATCTTTCCCTCCTTAGAGATATGTCACATTTTTAATCAACTATATCATGTCACTGATGCAATAAGCTAGATCCAGGGTTGAACTCGCTTCCAGCGTGAACAGCAAAAGGTGAAAGACTCTCAGCACTAGAAAAAAACAGCTGTGCCTTTGCTTACTATTATTATCCGGATAAACTGAAAAAGGACTCGTCTTTTTTTCTATTTGTCTCTATTCTGCTCAGATGCCAAAAAATGATAAAACCCTTTTCAGAAGGAGGTGACGAAGGATAAATAAATTTTGTCTCTTGAAATATGAGAATGTCAGAAGAAAG
>CP070689.1:3025033-3066913 GCA_020353155.1 Deltaproteobacteria bacterium
AAGACGGTTCCCACGGGCTTTTCCTCGCTGCCACCAGTGGGGCCTGCAATGCCGGTTAGGGACAAAGCAATATCTGCCTTGCTTTTTCTTTGCACCCCTCGCACCATGGCCTCAGCAACCTCCAGGCTGACCACTCCATACCGGGAGATCAGATCAGGAGGTACAGAGAGATGGCTCGCTTTGGCGGCTTCACTGTAAGCAACAACACTGCGGTCAAAATAGGCTGAACTTCCAGGTACGTTGGTGAGCAGGTGTCCAATTAGGCCGCCGGTACATGACTCAGCAAGAGCCAGAGAGTACCCCTTTTCAGCGAGCAGATGTCCCACCACCATTTCCAGGGTATCGTCTCCCTCGCCGTATACGTATAGACCAAGTAGATTGCGCACCCCTTGTACGGCTGCCGCCAGAGTGGAATCGGCAGCGGTCGGAGTGGAACTTTGGACAGTGAGATTCAAGAGATTTTCCGGAAAGCGAGGAAAGAAGCCAAAACCAACAGTGGGATGTTCCTTTTCCAGGAGTTCCAACCGCTGAGCTATTTCAGATTCCCTCAGTCCAATAATCCGCAAAGAGTGCGAACGAATAACTGTTTCCTGAGGAAATCGGTTCTTGAGGGTAGGCAGAACAAAATCTGCAAGCATATCGGCCATCTCATCTGGCACGCCAGGGAGGAAAAAAAGAGGTTTTTCAGTATCTCCAATGTAGTAGCCAGCTCTGGGTCTCACTAGGTCGATACGCTCTGCCCCTTCGGGAAGATCTGCCATTTTGGCAATGGCAGGGGTCATGGTCAGATTATACCGTTCGAGATGACTGGAAATAACCTGCCATGACTTAGGATCCCGGCGCAAGGGGCGATTTAGCGCTCTGGCGACTGCATCGTTGGTGCGATCGTCTGTGGTGGGGCCTAAGCCTCCAGTGACCAGGACAAAACCGGCCCTCTCTACTGCCCGCACTAGGGCTGCAACAATGTCATCTTCCCGGTCCCCCACCACTGTAACCCAGCGGAGCTCGAAATCTGCCAACCTCAGATGGTGACCAATATGAGCGGCGTTGTTGTTAACAGTTTGTCCTGAGAGCAACTCGTCGCCAACGGTAATCAATTCACCATACATAACAGTCTTTCGATTGTGTCAGTGGTCAGTAGCTAAAATCGTTCAAGTCGTTCTTCATCCGGCTCCGCCGGATTTGTCCAATTTATAAAAGCTCAAGGAACCAGCAGTCAGTAGCCAGAAGGGAATGACGGTATTTGTGTTTTTGCCTCTTGGATTCTGACTTCTGACTTCAAACTCCTTAAAGAAGCCCCGCAACGATCAGTAATAACCTCAAGACAGCATTGGTAAAGACTCCGGCAAGGACATCGTCAATCACCACCCCCCAGCCACCCCGCATCCATTTTTCCACACTTGAGATAGGCGGAGGTTTAACGATATCAAAGAGGCGGAAAAGAGCAAAACCCAGACAAAGAGTTAGCGGGTTGAGCGGCAGCCATAAAAGGCTTATGAGGAAACCAGCCATTTCATCTATGACAATGGGTCTTGGATCGTGATCCTCGAGAAGGATTTCGGCCCTCCCGGCAACCCAAGCGGCAAAGGCCACAAAGAAGAGGGCTATAATCCCTTGTGCAATCAAGTTTACCCGATGGACGAGTATCACAATGGGTATGGCGGCAAAGGTCCCCCAGGTACCGGGCATTAAAGGAAGAAAGCCGGTGAAGCAACCAGTGGCAAAGAAGACAACTAGATCGTTTTTTCGCGTAGTGTTCATAGAAGATCAGTCCGAATATGGAAATCTACCAAATTTAGGAATTCAGGGATTCAGGAATTTAGGGATTAAATAAGTGGCGAAGAAGAAATTCCCTTAATATTCCAAAATTCCCCAATTCCTTAATTCCTCAATACCTCAATTTCTATTTGGTGCTTCGGATTTGGGATTTTTTTCTGCTCCGCCTCGGTTTTGTTTTCTTTTCCTTTGACAGTCCTTCCTTCGCTCTGAAAATGGCCTCCTCATACACTTGCCTCAGGGGCACCTGGTGTTTCCTTGCTGCTCGTTGGCAAGCGTCGTATTCTGGGGCAAATACATAATTGCCTTGGGGGTTTGTAGCGACTTTGACAGGGAGATTTCCAAAAGGAGTTTGGACACGAATAGTTTGTCTCGGAAGGCTATAGCGCTCTACCTCTTGAATGCGGACTCCGAGAGTAGTTGTTTCACTGAAAAGGATCTGGAGCACAGTTTCCCGCAGTCCCTCTGGAACCAAAACTCGCAGCAATTGGCCGGGACGATTTTTTTTCATCTGGGCAGGCAAGACATTTACATCGAGAGCGCCCGCATTGAGGAGTTGTTCCATCAAGTGTCCATAAAGCTCAGGATTCATGTCATCGATGCTGGTTTCAACCATCAAAAATTTTTCCTTCACTACCTCTTCAGTGGTCTGGCCTAGGACAATACGGAGAAGGTTAGGAGGATGATCTTCGGGGTGCCGCCCTACCCCGTACCCGACTTTTGCAATATTCATTGTGGGAAAGCCGCCATATTCGGAGCAAATCGTGGTGAGAATTGCGGCCCCGGTGGGAGTGACCATCTCCCGCTGTTGACCTGAATCATAGACAGCTGTGTTCTCGAGAAGGGCAAGGGTTGCTGGGGCTGGAAGGGGAAGCATCCCATGTTGGCACTGGACAAATCCTCGGCCCAGAGGCAGGGGAGAGGCTACAACCTTTTTTATATTCAGAAGGTGAAGTCCGATGCAGGCACCAACCATATCAACAATGGAGTCCACAGCTCCTATCTCGTGGAAATGCACATGCTCAGGAGACTGCTGGTGAAGATTGCCTTCGACTCGGGCTAGCCGTTCCAATATAGCCAGACTCGTTTCCTTTACCTGACCAGGTAGTTTGCTCTCTCCAATGATTTCCCGTATCTGGGCCATGGAGCGGTGGGGCTGTTTGTCTTCTTCAACCTGGATATGCAGCCTTGTTCCGGTGATTGATCCCCGTTTTTCTTTTGACACTGATAACTTGTAGCCCCCGAGGTGCATTTTGGACAAAAGGGCAGTGAGTTTATCCAGGTCAAGCCCCAAATCGATGAAAGCTCCCAGGATCATATCGCCACTAATCCCGGAAAAACAGTCAAAGTAAGCTATTTTCATAACGCCTCTGGATTCCAGTTAAAATAAGGAGAATAACCACAGAGAGCACAGAGAACACAGAGGGTTTTTAAGTTTAAATAATTTCTCCGTGGTCTCTGTGTTCTCCGTGGTTCATATTTTACATCGTTGCTAGGTATAAGTGGGACACTTCCTTTACTGGAAAGTGAAGTGGGAAATATGGAGGTAGCGGTCTATCATGCGGCTGTAGTAGGAAATGGCCTCCTCGTTGTCTCCAGGCTCGTAGTTGACTTGCATTTTGCCGTTTTCGTGATTTTCAGCCTTCTTGATGGCACCCTTCTCACAGAAGAACTTAATACCGTTTTCAAAGGTGATACGAGAAATGCTCTCGAAGCGTTCAACAAGTTCCAGCTTATAGAGCTTGTTGCCCAAGGAATTGACTTTTTTTATGAAGTCCTTTTCAGTGAGAGTTTTCTTGGATAGATACTTGGTGGCCCTGAGCACAATCCAGTAGGATTCAAAATAGCTTTTCAATAAGCCAGCGAAACACGAGAGTGCTTTAAGGCCCTGGTGGGTTATCCGATAGGTATTATCTTGGGCTTTAACCCTGTTTACCAAACCCTGGCTTGTAAAGTAGGCAAGCACCTTGTCAATGGTCTCCGCCAGATTCTCGTCTGCATCATAGACAAACTCGAACTTAAAAAAATTCCTGAAAAAGAGCAGATCGTCTTCTATCCCTTGCAGATTGAATTCAAAGGCTTCTTTGGCCAGAATGGCGGAGGCAATGTAGGCTGCTGGCAAGAGGAAATGAATAATATTGTTTTTATAGTATTCCAGGTGCAACCGATTGCTATCGTCCACTGTGTAAATACGCTCCTCCTCGTCAGTCTCATCCTCGTCCGCCAACAGTTCGAGCCACTTACTCTTCTCCATGAGAGTCAAGGCATGTTCGAGTGCCATTTCTAAGTCTTGGAGCCTGCTCGCCATGCGCACCCCCTGATGCTGCAGGTAATTGTAGTAATGGCGGATGATGAGTTTTATCTCGGCCAAGGAAATTCCCCGCTTGGATGTGGTGAGAATAACGGCAGCAACGAGGGCGAAGGGGGTTATCATAGAGGCTTTGTTGATACTGTGGATGATACGCCAGGCAAAGTCCCGATACATGGCGTGGCGTTCTTTGGGTTTCAGAGTCTGGAAGTCAAGCTCGAATCTCTGCATATAAGCTTTGAGCGACATGGGTTGGGAAAATTTTACGTAAACTTTACCGTAACGTTTTTTTAAAACGCTGCGGGCGCGCACTAACTGGGCCAAGCTTTCCTGTTTCTTGCTGCTGCCCTTGACCTCTTTCAGGTAGGCCCCCTCTTCCAATACTCTGTCGTAGTTAATGGCACAGGGTACGAAGATTAAATCATCGCAGTAACCTTCCTCCACTGCCTGCATGAGAATGGCGAGCAGCCCTAACTTGGGCAGCACCATCTTGCCTGTTCTGCTGCGCCCCCCTTCTATAAAAAATTCGAGGTTGTGCCCTTCGCTTACCAGCGTTTTGATATAGGCAGCAAAGACGTCGGTGTAGAATTTTTGTCCCCGGAAGCTCCTCCGAATAAAAAAAGCTCCCGATTTTCGGAAAAAGGGTCCAAGGGGCCAGAAGGACAAATTCTTACCAGCGGCAACCAGAGGCAGATTAAGGTTGTGCTTGTAGAGCAAATAAGACAAAACTAAATAATCGATGTGGCTCTTGTGGCAGGGAATATAGACAATCGGTGCTTTCTGGGCCGCATGCTTTACCATGTCCAAGGATTCAACATCTAGGTCAATACCGTCATAAATGGTGTTCCAAATCCAAGTAAGTAATCGCTCACCGATCTGAACATAAGTCAGATGCGGGTCGGTGGCTATTTCGTCGAGATAACTATCGGCCTCTTTGCGCACGATTTCAATGGTCCTACTATTAGTGCGAGCCCTCCTCTCCATGCGCTTCTGTAGATCGTTATTATGAAGAACCATCTCTTTTATTTCCCACCGGCTCTTCATTACCGGACCTGTTACCACCCGGCGGTGACGGTCAATGCGATCGATCAGTTCCCTTCGGAGCTGGAAGGCGAGTCCAGTCTTGGAGGAGTTTAGGTTTGGCTGGTCCGCCATCCAATCTTTCAAATTAATGGGTTCGGCTATTTCCAAGATGTTGTTTTTATAATTTCTTAGGAAAGACCAGAGCTTGCGCAATCTTCCTGGCCTTTCCTTGTCACCGAAAAAGACGTCCACAATCCCTTTATGTTGTTTTTCAGGCGCCTTGCCATGAAAAATCAAACTGGGCACCAAAATGATTGGCTTATCCATAACCCTCTGAATATCGAGAAGCAGGTGTAAGGGATCCTGTTCAATGAGTCCGACCCGCCGGTAGTAACCTGTTTTGCCCACAAGGAACAGAACTGAGGGTTCCTTGGCCAAAGTCAGTTCTCGGTAGTCGCCAGTTTGGTAGGGATTGGGAAATAACCCCTCCTTGAGATAATAGCTCACGAATGAGGTTAGCAGTCTAATGACCTTGGAGGTAGGAAGCCAGAACAGCGGACGCGTATCGAAGGCAAAGACCGGGGGGCGGAGGCCGGCCTGAGAGAGGCGTGAGCTAAAAAACAAAAAATCCAGCTGACTCCGGTACTTGGACGCATATATTACATAGCCTTGCTCCTCCATTTCCTTTAGCAACCGCTGCTGACTCTCAAGAAAGGTGGCTTTGCCAGCCAGTCTTTGGAACAACCTGCCCAAAGGAGAGGAGAATTTTGGCTCGACCGTGAGGCACTGGTCTACTTTTGTAACACTGTCAGGGTGAGTAGGGTCCGGTTCAACCGCTTGTTTTTTTTTAAAAAATCTAAAGAAGGCCATGCTTCATTTTTTTCCACAAGGGGTAAACAAACAGTACATTTTAGTCGGCTCAACTTAGCAGATTTGTAGTCCAAAACCAACCGATTTTTTGGAGAACTATAGCTACCTAGGCTAGGCTAAAGAACTAGCGACAGCAAGAAAAAAGGTTTCTTGGGGATTTGCCTGGATGCTATAGCGACGCGAAAGAACTGGATGGGACCGGGGGAGCTCTTCGGCAAAGATGCATATTCGCGTCTATTGAATTCCCCTTTGTGGTCTTGGAGAATAGCTGTCGCCCATGCAGACGAAAGACATTCCAAGTTGCCAAAATAAGACACCGGTGGCTCAGATGCACTTTGCCTCCGAGCTACCCCGGCCCTAGGGAGGGAGCCAGGAAAAACGGCGATATCTGGAGATAGAAACAAACAGGTCAAATTACAGGAAGCGATACGGTGATTGAATCTTCCGGCTTGCGCGACAATTTGGAGTCACTCTCAGGTTGCGGTGGGCCTTATAGAGGCTTAATCAGTCAGTATGATAATAGCCTTGTTTGGACATTTTTTTGCCGCTTCCAGGCATTGTTGTTCTAAGTTTTTGGGAATCTCTTTCCTGGTCACGTATGCTTTCTTGCTCCCTTCATGAAAGCGGAAGACTTCGGGGCATATCTTGACACAGATGCCTGCAATGTCGCATCTATTTGGATCTACTGTTGCTCTCATCAGGTCTCCTCGACACTTGACAATCGTAGGTTGGGATTTAACCACTAAGTTCACGAAGGACACAAAGGGATGGAATTTCAGATTGTTGATTGGGCATTATAGAGCGCGAAATCTCCCAGTTCCTGCCCGGGTGAATCTGCACTCGGAAATCTAAAATCTCAAATATACTTCGTGCTCTTCGTGTTCTTCGTGGTTAAATCTTTAAGTTCTCAGGCCGCCTTTTCCACCTTCACGGCACACACTTTGTACTCAGGTATCTTCGCCGTGGGGTCGTGGGCCGGATTGGTGAGCACATTGGCACAGGTTTCAGCAAAGTGGAAAGGCATGAACACCACACCCGGGTCCACTCTGTCGGTAAGAGTCACCTTTGCCACAATCTCACCCCGCCTTGAGGCGACCTTCACCTTCTCGCCCTGCCTAACCCCAAGGCGGCTGCCATCCTCAGGGTGCATCTCCAAACTGCCCTCCGGCATCTCTGCATGGAGTGAAGGAGAAACCCTGGACATGGTACCCGTATGATAATGGACATGTACCCTGCCGGTACTTAGCCAGAAAGGATACTCATCGTCAACTACCTCGGCAGGGGGCTGATACTCAATAGCGTGGAAAAGTCCCAAACCCCGAGCAAATTTATCTTTGTGCAAAAACTTGGTCCCCGGATGATCCTTGTCTGGACAGGGCCAGGCAAGTCCATCACCATCTAACCTCTCATAGGTAATACCACCATAAGATGGGGTAAGAGTTGAAATCTCCTTCATAATATCTTCGGCACTTTCATAGTTCATCTCATAGCCGAAACGATTGGACAATTCCTGGATAATCTCCCAGTCAGCTTTCGCCTCCCCTACGGGCTCAATGGCCTTTCTAAGCAACTGCACCCTTCTTTCTGTGTTAGTAAAGGTGCCGTCTTTCTCAGCAAAGGAAGTTCCAGGTAGCACCACATGGGCAAGTTCTGCCGTGGGAGTAAGAAAGATATCCTGGACCACCAGAAGCTCAGCCTTCTTCAAGGCCTTTTCCACATGACCCACATCAGGATCACTCACCATGGGATTCTCACCCACTGCATAGAGGGCTTTCACTTTGCCCTCAGAAAGACCAGAGAGCATAAAAGGAATGGTAAGCCCGATCTGATCTGAGAGCTTGGCCCCCCAGGCTTTCTCAAACTTGGTCTGGTTATCGATTACATTTACTGCCTGGTAACCAGAATAGACATTGGGAAGTCCTCCCATGTCACAGGCACCCTGGACATTGTTCTGGCCCCTCAAGGGGTTCACCCCAGTGGACTCTTTGCCCATATTACCTGTAAGCATGGCCAGATTAGCCAAAGACTTTACGTTGTCCACCCCGGTGGTGTGCTGGGTAATGCCCATGCAATAGACAATTGAGGCTGCCTTAGCCTTGGCATAATACTCAGCAATCTTGACAATATCATCTGCAGCAACCCCGGTAATCTCAGATACCTTCTCAGGTGGATAGTTATCAATTACTTTACTGAACTCCTCAAAACCCTCGCAACGCTCTTCCACAAAAGCTTTATCATGCCAGTTGTTCTTTATAATCGCGTGCATGATCCCGTTTAAAAGGGCCACATCAGTTCCCAGGCGCTGGCGCACATAAATATCAGCCTTCAGTGCCAGCTGAATCTTTCTGGGATCTGCCACAATGACTTTGGCCCCCTTGGCCATGGCCCGAAAGATCCGGGTGGCTACCAGAGGATGGGATGAGGTGGTGTTAGAGCCGGTGACAAATATGCAGTCGGCATCCTCTATCTCAGCAATGGAGTTGGTCATGGCTCCACTGCCAAAGGCGGCGGCAAGACCTACCACCGTAGAGGAGTGTCAGAGCCGAGCGCAGTGGTCCACATTGTTGGTTCCCACTGCGGCACGGGCAAATTTCATAATCAGGTAATTTTCCTCGTTGGTGACCTTGGCCGAGGCCAGAAAACCAATGCTATCGCTGCCGTGAGCCTCTTTGATCTCTTTCAGTTTGGAGGCAGTGTAGTCCAGAGCTTCATCCCAGCTGGCCTCAGTAAGCGTGCCGTTTTTGCGGATCAGCGGCTTGGTAATCCTCTCCGGGTGCTGGACAAACTCGTGAATGTTCCAGCCCTTGACACACAGCTTGCCCTCATTTATGGGGTTGGTCTTGGAAGGTAGGGTGCCTATGAGACGGCCGTCCAATACCTCTAAGTAAAGACCGCAGCCACAGCCACAATAGGCGCAGGTAGTAAGTACGGTTTTGTAGTCCATACCAGACTCCTTAAACTCTCTTCCATCCTGAGGATGGCATTTTCTTTCCCTGACTGTTGATGACGAGCCCCTCTATGGAAGGGAGCTGTCCAATAAACTGGTTTCCTCTAGCAGGTCCCATTACATAGACACAGGTTGCAATGGCGTCGGCTTCCATACAGCTGGCCGCCCGAATGGTAACGCTGGCGGTCTCAGGAGCTGGGCTACCAGAACTGGGTCTGATGAGGTGATGGAACAATTTCTCTCGGTCAAAAAAGACCTCGTAGTTACCAGAGGTGGCAATGGCCCCATTAATGAGAGTGACCACATCTACATGACCCTTAAGCTTCCAAGGGTCCTGAATGCCGATCTTCCAGGGTTTTTCCTCCCCTTTACCGCCATAGACCAAAATATCGCCACCGGCATTGATCAAGGCGTGTTGGATGTTTTGCTGCCGCAGGAGATCCATGGCCCGATCTACTATATACCCCTTGGCAATGCCGTCGAGGGTAACTTCCATGCCACTTCGGTCAAAAGAGGCGGAGCTCTTGCTGATTTTGAGATGCCGACTTCCGACTTTTTCCATAGCCTCCTTTAAAGCTTGGGAAGAGGGAGGTCCATTGTTGACCCTGAAGCTTTCCTGATAAAGATCGACAACAGGCTTAATCGTAATATCGAAGGTTCCTCCGCTTAGCCTATAGTAGTGGAGTGATGACCTCAAAACCTCCATCACCTCCGTCGGAGGATTGTCAAGAAAACCACTACCATTGAGATGGCCGATGTAAGAACTACTCTCAAAGCGAGTCATGAAAGCAGTCAGCCTGTTGATCTCTTCAAATGCCCGCCCCATGGCCTCTTCCGCCTCTCCCTGAGAGGGGTGGAATGCTATCATATTAATAAAAGTCCCCATACCGAGATGGCTCTTGGAAACTTTGTATAGGTTATGGTCAAATTTAACCGCCTCAGTTGGTAGGGGAACACCAAGGGTGGCCACGCCGAGACTCAATGTGCCGGTGAGAGACAAAAAAGCTCTCCGGCTGATCGATTTCGTCATTTCGGGTAGTGGTTGTTTCATGACCAAGATCTCCTAACGGTCCTCAATGCAAGTTTTCAATTTAGTGCCTAGTGCCTAGTGTTCACTGCCCGCTGCTTATTGCCTGCTGCTTGCTGCCAACTGCCTGCTGTTGTGCGGCCAGACCTTCCGGGGTCGTCCCTTCCTGTCCCACAACTCTTGCCACCAGTTTGTATAAACTTTTCAAGGGGATATCTGCGGGACATACTTCCTCGCAGAGTCCACAATATACACAAAGGGAACGGCCCACCATGTGCATTGCCCGGGTCATGAGGAAGTTGGGGTTGGCTGGAGGGAGTTCTCCCCGTGGGATTAATGCAGCTTCCTCAAGAGTGCATTCATGGCAATAACAAACCGGACAAATGTTACGGCAGCCAAAGCACTTGACACAGCGATCGAAGGTGTCGAACCACTGCTGGAGTTTGCCCAGCAGATCCATTTGCGAACCAACCGGATCCTCGCCACCCACAACACCCTGGGCCGGCTCACCTGCAACCAATGCATCTGGAAAGGGCTTCCAGCACTGATGCTTTTCGGCCAGTTCGGCTGGGCAAGCGAAACCAACCGGGATAACATGATCCGGATCCAGCATGCTGACAGTAAAAAGTAGCTGAAGAGCGCGCTCGTCGCAGCCTCGCACCAGAACGCCGAGAGTCTCATTTGGATGCTCGCTGGCGAGATGGGTCAGAATCTTGTCTAAGGGATAACGAGCCTCTGCAGGGTTCTCCCTGTCTCCCAGGGATAGTTCCCCAAGTTGGTCGGCCCCGGTAAATAGATGGGGGCCGATGTCGGTTCCCTTCTGTTTCAAACCCAAAAAGCCCTTGATTTTTCCTTCCGCAAAGAGATTTCTCACATAGTTTTGAATTTCTTCTTTCATCAGCCTTCCTTAATGATTCGAGAAACTTTGGGGATAACTGCCCCCGTTCGCTCCAACTTTTTGTCCTTTATTCTGACAAGGACGAAAGCAAGCCCGAAACAAAGGGAAGCAATCCCAAAAGAGGTCAATTCAGGATTTGTTCCGAGAATGGGGGCCACTTTTTGTCCAATTGCGGCTCCAGCAATAAGAGCCAAAATGGGAAACAAATAGACCAAAAAAGACAATTTTACCAAAGATTGATCCTCTAGGGTCAAGAGCACCTGATCCCCAGGTCGCGCCTGAACTTCGTTGAGGGCTTCAACCTCCATCTCTTTACCACCGCCCAGAACTTGGCAGGCACCATGGGAACTGCAGCTCTCGCACATGTCGGACCGCCTGGTAACCACCCAGGCTTTAGTGCCCATTGTTCTCTTGACCATGCCCTCTTCGGTCATCATGGGCGAATCTCCCAAAAATAGTGAGATGGGTCAAATATCAGGGGCGACAGGGTCGAGTCGAGAACTTCCGCTCCTATGACCTCGCCAACGAACAAGGAGTGGTCCCCAACCGCTACAGTTTTCACCAGTTCGCAATCAACATAAGCAAAAACATCTGACAAGAGAGGGTTGCCCGCGGGAGTTCGCTGAGGGACAACCCCTTCGAATTTGTCCATTTCCCGTCCTGTGGTTAAGGCGAAGCGGGAGGCGACATCTACCTGACCGGATGCCAGAACGTTCAGGGCAAATTGACCACTGTTGGTGATCATTTCGTGGCACTTTCTCAGGGGTGAAATGGCAACCATCACCATCAAGGGGTCAAAAGATAGCTGGGTGACCCAGGGTGTGGTCACTCCATTGTTCTGGCCTTGGTCTTGAACAGTGACGATATAGACGCCATTGGTTAAGGAGCTGAAGAGGATATCTTGCGTACTTACTTCTGCCTTGTCAGGGTAGCGAAGTAGCTCTATGTGGGTTTCCTGAGCCAAAACCTCGGACACCTTGCTTTCAATTTCGCTTCGGTCAATAGGTTTCATGCAATAGGCATTCGCACCTAGCCGCATAGCTTCTTCAACGGTTGCGTGGGTTGGGTAACCAGTAAGCATAATGACTTTGATGGAGGGTCGGATCTCCTTTAGTCTGCTCAAGACCTGAACGCCATCCATCTTTTTCAGTTTTATGTCCAGGATTGCGAGGTCAACCGGATGGTTATTAACGTGATCAATGGCCTCATCTTCATCGGTGTATCCAACGACCTCGTGCCCCCTTTTCTCCAATACTCTACGGACGGCGTTTACGGCCTCCTGGACATCGTCCAGAACTAGAATTTGAGCCATGCTGTTCTCCATTTTCTTTCAAATACAGAGCTATTTGCTTAATGATATCTTCCCCGCGTATAGCAGATCAATCCACAATTGAGACACCTGAGAGCCTCTTGCTTAGCCATTTCCTCGGTTAGTCCACGCTCGATTTCGAGGCTGGGATCGAAATGTTCCTCAGGAGGTCTTTTGGGCATCTTTTGTCTCGCCCCAACAGGCAACAGTTCCTGCACCTGACCTACATCCAGAACCTCTGTTTGGCTGGTAAGCATATGCAATGGCGGGGCGACTTCTTTTCCGGTTAGGAACATGTGAGTTGAGGCAGCCGCCCTCCGGCCGGCACCAATGGCTTCCACCACTGCTCGGTAGTCGCTTATGGGGTCACTGGTGGCAAAGATTCCTTCGGGTCTCGCTGTTGAAGGTGGGTGATAGGGAGAAATTGTTTGCCACAACAGGGGAGTTTCCTCTCCCTCCAGGGCTGGGACTTTGACAAAAATCATTTCCGGTAAGCGGCCGGAGGCAGTGATAACCGTATCGGCTGGAATCGCAAGCTCAGCAAACCTTCTACGGGCAGCAGTGGAGGAAACGAGGTGGGAGAATACTAGTTGGGTCAGACTATCGTCTACCCCTTTGAATTGGCTCAGGGTAGCATCGAAATAAACCTCTGTTCCCTCATGGCCAATTTTTGTCAAATCAGAATCGGAGAGTCCCAGCTCTCCCTTAGAACGGCTATACACTATGGTTACTTGTTCTGCCCCTGCCTGGCGGCATCTTCTGGCAGCGTCCAATGCCATTTGCCCACCGCCCACGATCACAACTCGTCGGCCCACAGGGACGTCGATTCCCTGTGCCCAGGCCAAGGAAACTGGCAGGAGCAGATAAAGCCCGGGAGCGGCCTGCTCCAGGTCAGGTTCTGGCCCGCGGAGTAGGGTAGCATCCCAGCCGCCTGTAGCCAAAACCACAGCCTCATAGCCCTCTTTAAGCAGAGATGCCAGAGTAAAGTCCTTGCCGAGAGCTTTTTCAGTTTGAACCTCCACTCCCAACTCCAGGATACCCTCGATATCCCAATCCAGAACATCTTTGGGCAGGCGTGCTTCAGAAATAACCGTACGAAGCAAACCGCCCAGTTTGGGCATGGCCTCAAAGATGGTAGGAGAATGACCCAGCCGGGCGAGGAAGCAGGCTGCAGTCAATCCTTCGGCACCGCCACCTACAATGGCGAGGCGACGGCCAGTCTCGGGAGCTTTGAAAAGTTGCAGTCGGTGACCGCTTTCTCTTTCATAATCGGCCACAAATCTTTTCAGATAGTTGATGGCCACCGGCTCGTCAGTGAGATTGCGGCGACATTCGAACTCACATGGATGTGGGCAGATCCGGCCGCAGACAAGGGGCAGGGGGTTTCTTTCTTTGATCACCCGCACAGCCTCTAGATAATTGCCCAAGGCCGTTTGTTGGATCTGTTCGGGAATGTTGATCCCGGCCGGGCAAGTTCTCTGACAAGGGGCGGTGCATTCATCGGTGGTGTACTCGCCGAGAATGCGGTTTGTCACCGAAGTGAGAGCAATTATTCCCTTGGGACAAGTGCGTACGCAGGTACCGCAGCCGGTACAAACGTCCTCGTGAACCACCGGCAGGCCGTCATTTCCCATGGAGAGGGCGCCAAAAGGGCAAGCCTTGACACAGGAACCTAAACCAATGCAGCCTATGGGACATTGTTTGGATCCCCCGGCCAGTAGCATGGCAGCGCGGCAGTCGGTGACACCATCGTAGACATACTTGATATCGGCCTTTTCAACGCTGTAACGGCAACCTATCTGGGCTATTTCTGGCTCCTTGAGTTCCACTTTAACACCGAGGATCTCAGCCACCTTCTGGTGAACTTCGACGCCTCCTCCGACACAGGAGTTTGGAGCCAGTTGGCCTACTACAATGGCTTGGGCCGCTGCAGTGCAACCGGGGAGTCCACAGCCGCCACAATTTGCTCCTGGAAGAGCCTCTTCAACCTCTATAATCTGTGGATCTACGTACACATAAAAAATCTTTGAGGCCACAGCTAGTCCCACACCGGCCAGCAGACCAAGACCCCCTATAGCCAAACCCGCAGCGAGCATACTCACATCTCCTTAATCAAATATAATAACATATTAATATTTCTATGTCTTTGTTGCTCAAATCTCTTATTGCCCAGTATTCCAGTCTTCCACTATTCTATTAATCCACTTTTAATCCACTAACCCTGAAAAGCCTAGGAAAGCCAAGGCAAGGAGTCCAACCGTTATCATGGCAATGGGCATCCCTGCGAAGGGACTGGGAATTCTGGCCGTGGGAAATCTTTCCCTCAAACTGGCGAGCAACACCATGGCCAAGGTGAAACCCACCGCCGAAGCAAAGGAAAAGACTACCGTCTGCATGAAGTCAAACTCTTCCTGAATATTGATGATGGCTATACCCAACACTGCACAGTTGGTGGTGATCAGGGGAAGAAATATGCCCAAGGCTCGGTACAGTCCCGGGATGGATTTCTGCAAAAACATCTCCACCAGCTGAACCAGTGAAGCGATTACCAGGATAAAGGCAATTGTTCGCAGATACTCCAGGCCCAGGGGGTTTAGAATTGCATACTGCACCACCCAGGTGATCATTCCAGCAAGGGTCACCACAAAAATAACCGCCATTCCCATGCCGACAGCAGTATCCATTTTTTGGGAAACCCCCAGAAAAGGACAATTTCCCAAATAGCGAGCCAGGATAATGTTGCTGACCAAAATGGCGCTAACAATTAGAAGAAGATAATCACCCATTGCATCTGATCCTTTCTCTCATGGTTGGGCTTTTAATCTTAACTGATGTGAGATGTGTGATGCGAGATTGAGCATCTCTGTCTTAGGTATCTCACATCCCATATCCCACATCTCATATCCCATGTCGCACATCTTCCCTAGTGCGCTGGTCTCTTGCGGCTGATGATGTTCATCAAACCAAGAAGGAGTCCTAAACACACGAAGGCGCCCGGTGCCTTGACTATAAAGCTCAGAGGTTCATAGGTCTCCCACATGACGCTGGCGCCAAAGATAGTGCCGTTACCCAAAATTTCCCTTATACCTCCCAAAACAGTAAGAGAGATGGTGAAGCCCAGCCCGATCCCCAAACCATCCGCCAGCGAGTGGATGATAGGGTTTTTGGAGGCGAAGGCCTCGGCTCGGCCCAGAATGATACAATTGACCACAATCAAGGGGATGAAAATACCGAGGATTTTGTACAAAGGGTAAAAATAGGCCTGCATTAAAAGTTCTACGATGACCACAAAGGAGGCTATCACCACAATGTATGAAGCGATTCTCACCTTGCCAGGGATGATCTTTCTCAGTATTGAGACGATGAGATTGGAGAAAACCAAAACAAAGGTGGTGGCCAATCCCATCCCCATGCCGTTCTCGGCAGCGGTGGTAACTGCCAGGGTTGGACACAGGCCCAAAACCAATCTAAAGGGAGGAAGTTGCTCCCAAAATCCCTTGGTAAACTCTTTGACCACACTCATGGCTAAAATGCCTCCTCTTTAATCTTAGGAAACTGCTCCAGCGCTTCGTTAACGGCCGTAATAACGCCAACGGTGGAGAAAGTCGCACCGCTGAGAGCGTCCACCTTGCCGCCTTCCGCAGAAAGTTTGGCTGTGTCAAGATCCAGACCTGCAAACTGGTCGGTGAATCCCGCTTCCACAATTCTGGCACCCAGCCCGGGAGTCTCGGTGTGACTCATGATGCTTATGCCAGTGAGCTTACCGTCCGGTCCCACTCCCACCATGACCTCGATAATGTCATGGTATCCTTTGGCAACAGCACTGAAGGCTACTGCCTCGGTTTTTCCGCCTTTCTTGGCAGGAAAAACCACTTTTTCTATGGGATTGCCTTCCTTGTCTTCCCCCACAAACACGTTGATCCGTTCCTTGATGGGATCGTTTTCGAAATCTCTCAGAACCGCCTTCATGGAGGGCTCTTGCACGAACTTGATATACTGATACTCTCGGGGTGCCTTGGTGGCCTCGTTAACGTAGGACAAGACCACTCCCGAGGTGGCACAAATAACAAATAAAACCACGACCATTTTGATTAGATCACGCACCTTCTTTTACCCTCCCATAGACTCGGGGCCGCACCCGATCCAAAAGCGGGGTAGCGGCATTCATTAGCAAGACGGCAAAAGCCACTCCGTCTATGAATCCTCCCCAGTAACGGATAATCATGGTAATCAGTCCGCAACCTATGCCGAAAATGATCATGCCAGGCCCGGTTACCGGCACGGTTCCTTTATCGGTGGCCAGGAAGAAGGCGCCGATAAAAACCCAACCACTCAGAAGGTATAGGGTGGGGTTAGCATAGGTCTCGGGGTCGATGAGCCAGAAGATGAGGCCGAAGAGCCAAGCAGAGGCGAGAAAGCTTACAGGGATATGCCAGGTGATTCTGCGTCTTAGCAAAAGATAGATGCCTCCAATTAGTATGGCCACAACCGAGACCGTGCCGATGGTTCCTGGTACGTTACCGATAAATAGGTCCATCCAGGGTAGGTCCATAAGAGCATCGACTCCATCCGACCTGATTACCTCTAGGGGTGGGTATTCTATGTACCCTCCAGGGTCCAAGCCGAAAAGGGGCTCAGGCATTATCCAAGTCAGCATCTTGTCGGGGAATGAGACTCTAACCACTGCCCATCCAACCAGCACTGCGTTGAAGGGATTGTTCCCCAGGCCACCATAAATCTCTCTGCCCAAGATCACGGCTATGGCGGGTCCCACCACAGCGGTCCACCAGGGTAATTCGGAAGTGCAGATTAGAGCGAAGAGGAGCCCTAGCAGCAGGCTGCTTCCATTTTTTACCGCCAGCTTGCGCCCCATCAAACCCTGCATTCCGGCCTCACAGGCTACCGCGGTGGCCATGCATATGAGGGCCAACTTCAAGGCAGGAAAGCCGAAGAAATAGACGCCAGCCAGAAGTGCAGGTAAAAGCGCTATCAGAGTGTCGTACATGATAGAGGAGGTAGTGGTCTTCTGTTGGATGTGCGGTGCTACTGAAACACGAAGCATGGGCTCTTTTACTGAAATTGCTTTATCCATGTAGCTGACCTCTTATGCTAGGCTAAGCTCACGTTTTCCAAAGCGCATTAGATGCAACATGGGTCTTTTTTCGGGACAAACATAAGCACAGATGCCGCATTCAATGCAGTGCAGGAGGTACTTATCTTTAGCTTCCTCAAACATGGAAAACTCACAGTATTTCGACAGTTCGTTGGGAAGAAGGCGGGAAGGACAGTGGCGGACGCAAAGCCCGCAGTTGATGCAGGCGTCTGGAGAAAATCTTTTTGCCTCCATCGCCGTTTGGAAAATCAGGGCTTCCGTCTCCTTGGTAATAGGGATATTGGTACTCATGAGGGCGGCCCCAGTCATGGCGCCACCGGCGATTACCTTCACCGGCTCACCCTTGAGCCCTGCAAGGTGCTCTATTAGATCTTGCACAACCGTACCCAGCCTCACCCTGAAGTTTTTTACAGCAGTCATGCCTGCCCCAGACAGGCTCACAACTTTGTCCACTTGGGGCTTCAGATCCCTGACAGCCTCCACTAAATGCAATAGAGAGACTGCATCAACCACCGCCACACCAATGTCTTGTTCGCTGCCATCGGGCAGTGGAATCTCCCGGCCGGTGACGCACTTGATCAAGATGGGATTGAGGCCCAAGGGATATTTGTCTTTACCCTGGAAAACCTTAACTCCGAGGCCTGCTAGTTCGCTGGTCAGGGGTGCGTTGAGAGAACCATTTGAACCTGCAGCAAAGACAAATTGTGCCGAGTCCAAGAGCTTTTGCACAATCTTTATACCGGCAAGAATATCCGAGCTGTTCTTTTGGAGAACGGCACCTTTTGCTGCCATCCCTGGTTCAGCGTCAATGCCGTTGATTATAACGGTATCCACCGGTTTAGCCCGGGGAATTCCCACCAAGAAAAGAAACGGTTTTGGACGCTCGGGTTCGGCAAACTTGGCGTGGAGAGGCATGGCGGGAGGACCAATTGCAACGACGCCGGCAGCCTTCAGGTCTCTAAGAATCTGACCTCTTTCTTTTTCCAAGAAACTCTCATCCGAATGGAGCTCTTCTTGCCAGGCATCGTTACCGTCGGATTCGATGATTACTGAGAGCGGTTCGCTGCCCCTCGGGTCAAACCAGGGTCGAATGTCCGTTACTCTCCCGGAAATCGAAGCGTGCACTGGTGCCACGAGAAAATCATCGCTTCGACCGACAAGTTGTCCTGTCTTGACTTGCTCCCCTACCTCAACAACGGGCTTGCAAGCTTGATCCAGGGGAAGAACGACCCGCTTGGGAAGAGGAGTGTCCTCGATAGCCGGATTACTGACTTTTTGCGGAGGAAGGGAAACACCGCTGAAGGATTTTTTGAGGCCCATAACTTACCTTCTACTGTAAATGGTTGGAATTGCGGAGAAAAACAAGGCTCAACTCACCACGGAGTTTAGAGTAGCCGTCTTGTTTTGTGGAAAAAAGCAGTGGCCGCAGTCGCCATGGCTTTTCAGGCAAGACGTTTAACTTTTGATGGCGATAAAGTACTATAATTGTTGATATTATGGCTCAAGACCAGGTGAGCGCTAAAGGCTCTGGTTTGAGTATCATATATTAACCATACGAGCATGATAGGAGTCAAGAACATTTTTTCACGAACTCAAAAGGAAGGTTTAAAAAGGTTTAAAAACAATATGCAGCACCATGTGCACAAAAGTAATGTAAGTAGTCCGTTGTCCGTGGTATTCTGCCGGTGAACGGTAAACCGTAAAGGGTAAACGGATAAGAGTGTGCCACAAAAAGTTTTACCGTTCACCATTTACGGTTTACTGCTTGCTGCCTGTTCCTTCTCGTCTCGCCCGACCTCACGTCTCGCTCGTCTCGCAATTTCCTTGTGCCTTGTGCCCCTGACCCCATGCTCCATGCTCCGAGCCCCATGCCATATTAGGCACACCTGTTGCATGTAAATAGTCGGGATGTAATGGACTTTGCATTGCAATATCTTCTCTATATTTTGTAGAATTTCTTAAACATATACGCACACTCAAAATACCCTCCCCCTCGACGGGGGAGGGTTAGGGTGGGGGTGATCCCCCCTCCCCTTTTTCCCCTCCGACTCGGCTGAGCGACTCGACCTGAGCTCGTCGACAGGTCTCGTCGCAGGCCGCCAGGGGAGGGGAAATGTGGTTGTCGTGTTGGGCATTTTACGGAAAGACATATCCCAATGAACCGCTTCCAGATGAGTTTGAGAACCAAGGTGGTCTTGAGCCTCACCTTTCTGATGGCTTCAGCCATGCTACTAATCGGCACGGTCATGCTTAAAGTGAGTCAGCGAGATCTGGTCCGGGCCAAGGTAGAACAGGGATTGGTGCTGAAGACGGCGGTGGAGCGGTTACTTGTTATTGCGAGTGACGGCAAGTTGGACCTGGTCAAGAGCAGTTCTCGACTGGTGGGTCTGCAACCGGGCAACCTGGAGAATATGGCCCCGTGGAAGATCACCGTTGCCGACCAGGATGGCGTAGTGGTCTATGGCGCAGATAGAAAAGAACAGACTGGAAAACAGCCCTCGGCAGGGCTGAAGAGGGTCATACAGCTTGAAATGGAATCCGTTTCGTTCTTGCCAACCGCTAAATCTTTTTGGCTCCAGATGCCTGAAAAAGTGGTACTCTCCGCCCCCCTCTTCCATGAGCAGAAAATCATAGGAGCACTTCAACTGGAGGCAGAATTGGCCGATGTGCGCCAGAGTCTGGCAGGTTCACAAAAACTCCTGTTGTTTTACATAGTGCTGGATATTCTGGTACTTGTAACTTTCGGTGTCTATATCTTTTCCAAACTGGTGGTAAAGCCGGTGGAAGCTTTGGTGCAGACCGCTGAGAGCTTCCAGGAGGGAGACATTATTCCTGACGTGAGTGCAGGAGAGCAAAACGAGTTGGGCAAGCTTTCGCAGGCGCTCAACGCCATGCTGCAGAGGCTGGCGGAAAACAAAGAAGAGCTTCGCCAGCATATTACCTCTCTGGAGCAGGCAAACCTGGAACTGCAAAGGGCTCAGCAGGAAGTAATATTCAGTGAGAAACTTGCCTCTGTTGGGCGGTTGGCCGCAGGTATTGCCCACGAGATCGGAAACCCCATCGGTATTGTGCTAGGCTACTTGGAATTGTTGCAGAGGAAAGACACTGAGGAAGGTGAGCGCGCGGAACTTCTTGGCCGCATGGGTACCGAGATTCAGCGTGTTAACCAGACCATCAGACAGCTGCTGGATTTTTCCCGGCCGAGCTCCAGCGAGAGAGAGGCAATCTCTGTCCATCCCCTAATTCGGGAGACTCTGGACGTTCTGGACCATCAGCTCAGGCAAAAAGACATAGAGGTTGTCCTTGAACTCGAGGCCCAAGCAGATATAGTATTCGCCAATGCTGACCAACTCAAGCAAGTATTTCTCAATCTTATGGTGAACGCCGCGGATGCCATGGAGGGTACTAATGACAGAACACAGGGTGGTGAACTCCATGTGAGAACCCGAGCTTTTTCCGATGGGAGTCTGCTTGGCGGAAAATCTCTTGCTCGGCCCCTCCGGCGAAGCACGGATCCTGCCACGGCCGATTACAGCCACCTTCGCAGAGGTCCTGGCACCGAAGGGGAAAGCTGGCTCCAAATCCAGTTCGCCGATACTGGGGTCGGCATTCCCAAAGAAAACCAAAAAAGAGTCTTTGATCCTTTTTATACAACCAAGGAGGTTGGCAAGGGCACCGGCTTGGGTCTTTCCGTAAGCATCCAAATAATTGAGACTTTAGGGGGACGAATGGATCTGTCCAGCAAGCCCGGGGAAGAGACCAGGGTCACTATCCAGTTGCCCATTTATGATGAGCAGGCAGCGGACAGCGAGCAGGAAAAGACTGACACGGAGAGACGGAGATAAGGACATGATCAAAATTCGCCGTTTCTCCGAGTCCCCGCGTCACCGTGTCGATCCACTCCGGTTTACGGGCGGATCCGACTAAGTAGGGTGGTTGAAGAAGTACTAAGGTGTACTGAAATGGAAGAGAAACGAATTCTCGTCATAGACGATGAAAAAAACATGCGCCACATGCTGGCCGTGCTTTTGGAGAAAGAGGGCTATCAGGTGGACAGTGCTGCCAACGGCAAGGAGGGCCTCGATCTATCCCTGGAAAGTTTTTATGACATAATCCTCTGCGATCTGAAAATGCCGGTCATGGATGGCATGGCATACCTGCAAAGCTTCCAAGATAGCGGGCAGGAATCTACCGTAATTGTTATGTCCGCCTATGGAACTCTGGATACGGCAATCGAGGCCATGAAACTGGGGGCTTATGATTATGTGTCCAAACCCTTCAAAGCGGACGAAATTCTTCTCACCTTGAGAAAGGCTGAGGAACGAGAGCGACTACGGAAAGAAAACCGGCTGCTACAGCAGTCAATGCGTGAGCGCTACAGCTTCGCCCAAATGATTGGCCCCAGCCCAGCCATGCAGGAAATCTTTGCTACCATTGAAAAGGTGGCAGATTATAAGACCTCGGTTCTAATCACCGGAGAGAGTGGCACCGGCAAAGAGCTCATTGCCCGGGCTATCCATTACAACAGCTCGCGGGCAGACAAGCCTCTGGTTACGGTTAACTGCGGTGCAATTCCCGAGACTCTGCTGGAAAGTGAGCTTTTCGGCCACAAGAAGGGCGCCTTCACTGATGCAATCAGAGACAAGAAGGGTCTGTTTCAAGAAGCTCATGGGGGTTCTATTTTGCTGGATGAAATCGGAGAGTTGCCCCGCCAACTACAAGTGAAGCTTCTCAGGGCATTGCAGGAAGAGGAAATCAAGCGTGTGGGGGATAACCTATCCATTAAGATAGATATCCGGGTTATGGCGGCCACCACCAAAGACCTGGCAGAGGAGGTCAAGACTGGCCGCTTTCGAGATGATCTCTATTATCGTATTAATGTACTCCACATAGGGGTACCACCGCTCCGTGAACGCCAAGAGGACATCCTTCTGCTTATTCAGCATTTCATTGATAAAACGAGCAAACGGCTGAACTCGGAGGTGACCGGAGTTAGTCCTGCTGCCGGGAGAGCCCTCCAAGCCTATTCGTGGCCAGGGAACGTGAGGGAGTTGGAAAACATCATCGAACGGGCCATGGTTATGGCTAACGGTTCTACCATTGGGCGAGAAGATCTGCCCTCTTACTTGCAGCCCCAGGAAGAGACGGTGGAGTACTTCACTGATGATGAAAACCTCTCCATAAAAGAGGCCAGTCGGAAGCTGGAAAAAATACTCATTCGGAGGGCCTTGGAAAAGACTGAAGGGAACCGAACTCAAGCCGCAAAAATACTGGAAATCAGCCACCCGGCCCTACTATATAAGATGAAGGATTATGGGTTAGACTGATTCAATTACAGAAAACCTGGTCCCTCTGGGCTAGGTCAAGTCGCAATGGCCTTGCCAGCCCGAGACATTTAGGGCACAAGGCGCACGGCATAAGGGGAGGGTGAGTTTTCTTTTATTGTTTTTACTATGTGCCCTGTGCCTTGAGCCTTCCCCTTGGGGATTGATTTGGGGCACTAAAGAGGTAAATAATGTTCCGTAAAGTAATGACATTCTTGTTGGTAATGGGTGTTTTCGCTTGCAGTCAACAGGAAGAATATAGGGGCGAGGGGCCTACCTACCGGACTGTGGGCGACGGAGCCACCAGAATTAGATCTGTCTGGATTGAACCTGCAAGTCCAACCAGCACTACCAATCTTACGGCCGAGGTGCTCGTCCGAGGCGAACCCACATCTCGGCTGAACTACCAGTGGTTGAGAAACAACGTCCCCATACCAGGAGCCATTCGTCCAATGCTTCCCAGTGACCAGTTTGGCAAGGGAGATTTTGTCGCGGTGCAAGTCAGGGTTGCTCAGGCAGGAGCTGACAGAGACCCAGTGACCTCCGATCCGGTTCTCATCGGCAACACGCCCCCTGTAGTAGACTGGGTATCCATCGGCCCTGCACCGCCCAGTTCCACCAGCAGTCTCGAGGCGGTGGCCAAAGGCAGTGACATTGATAATGACGAGCTGAGTTTTTCTTATCGATGGACAGTCAGTGGCGAGCCTGTGGTGGGACAGGAAGGACCAACCCTGGCCAGCAACTACTTTAAACGGGGAGATCAGGTAGAAGTAGCAGCCGTGCCTTTTGACGGCACTGACTGGGGCCAACCCGGCAGCTCGATCAAGGTGACTATTTCCAACAGTCCCCCAATTATTAAATCCACTCCTCCGGGAGAGTTAAAAGAAGGGACCACTTACCGCTACCAGGTTCAGGCAGAAGATGCTGACGGAGACACCCTGACTTTCTCCCTCCAGGGTGAGCCACCAAAAGGAATGGTGATCGATTCACAGACCGGAGTAGTGGAGTGGAAGGTGGTAATCCCTGAAAATCCTGTCACCTATGTGTACGAAGTGGTGGTGGAGGACCCCGAGGGAGCGAAGAGTATCCAGACGGTTACTTTGAAGAATGCTTCATGATATAGATCGCATAGGGCAAAGTGCATAGCGTCAAGGAGAAGACTTTTCTAATTTCACAGAGAGAGAAGGAGATAATGAATTTATTTGATAGGCTGAAATTGCCGATAATGGTGCTTTTTGGTCTTATCTTGGCAATATATCCAAGCGTTTCTCAGGCAGTTGCCCCCGAAGCTAAGCCGGTTGTGGAAATACCATCCCCCCGTCACGACGCGGGCACCCACTGGGAAGGAGAGATAGTAACCCATGGTTTCGAGGTGAAGAACACTGGCAGCAGTGAGCTCAGAATTCTTAATGTGAAACCCGGGTGAGGCTGCTCGGTGGTCCGCTACGATCGGGCCATCCCACCAGGTGGTGTGGGGCAGGTCACTTTACAGGTTAATACCAGTGGTTTTCAGGGCAGGATCACTAAAACGGCACAATTGACCACAAACGATCCTGTACAGCGAAGCCCGAAGATCTACCTATCCATTAACGTCCGCAGCCACATAATTGTCGAACCGGGCCCGAAAATAATGCTGAGAGGCATTGTTGGGGAGGACATTCGACGTGTGGTCCATATTCGTCCTGCTGATGAGCAACCTCTGGAGATCACCAAAGTCCAGACCAATCTGGAATCAATTATCGATTACAAACTAAATCGCAAGGATGACAGCAACCAGTACAAACTGGAGGTGGTCAGCAAGGTTTCAGACCAGAAGACAGCCAGTGGATTTCTGACCTTGCACACCAATCATCCCAAGAAAAAAATCTTGAAATTATCTGTCCACCTCCGGGTAAAGCCGGAAATTCAGGTCTGGCCCAATAATATAGGCTTCTATGAGAACCCCAAGTCTGGGGCCAAAGGGAGGACAAACAGGCGAAACCTCATCGTAATGAACAATCGGGGCAAGAGCTTTAAGATAAAAGAACTTAGCTATAACAGGGACTATTTTCAGGTGCGTCCTTTGGCAAAGAATGACGACCCAGCCAGCAAATATCACTTTGAAGTAACAGCATTGCTAGATAAGCTGCCTGCCGGTAATATGGAGTTCCGGGACACCCTGATCATTAAAACAGACAATACTCGCCATGGGGAGCTGCAGGTACCCATGTGGATCAAATTGAGGGCGGCTAAATGATTTGATAGATAGAATTATTGCGCCTACTTTTTCGATTCTTGACGTAGGGGCGGGATTTACTCCCGCCCGGAAAAGTGTTGAAATCGGCTTAGCGGGTGGGCATGAAGCCCACCCCTACCTATAATCATGTTTTGGACGAGTAGACGCATTTATTTTTGACGCCCCGGATAGTATGTATTTTCCCCTCCCCTGGAGGGAGGGGGTTAGGGGGAGAGAAATTAGGGTCAACTACCATGAAATCGTCAAATAGATTCTACCGATTTGCTATCGTGTTGATGGGGTTGGCAATCCTCGGTTGCAGCAACCAGCCGGACCAGTCCAAGGGGCAAGCCACAAGTGAGTCAGAAGGTTTTGCCACGGGCAAGATCCACTCTGTAAGCATACTCCCGGAGAATCCCACGCCGGAAACGGCTTTAGAAGTAGACTTGTTCATGGGCGGAGACAAACCCGAACGCTTGAGTTTTCAGTGGATCAGGAACGGTAGCCCCGTCCCCGGTGCCATAGACCGGTTGTTTCCTCGCAAGAGTTTCAAGAAAGGTGATTTTATTTCAGTTCAGGTCCAGGCAAAGTGGTCGGGAGGGAAAACCCAAACGGCGGAATCGGAAACGGTAGTCATAGGCAACTCAGCTCCCTACGTGCAATCTGTCTCCTTTGAACCTGCGGCTGCTGGAACCAACGACGATCTCAAGGCAGTTGTAAGAGGCAGCGACCAGGATGCGGATAGGGTGGATTTCTTCTATGCCTGGTCGGTAAATGGCAGTCCCGTGGGTGACCAGGACGGCCCGGTACTGCCGAGCACCTATTACCAGAGAGATGACGAGGTCGAGGTGGTGGTAACCCCCACGGACGGTACGGACGTTGGCAAGACAGTACGTGGGAACATTAAGATAGCGAACACTGCACCGGAGATCGTATCCACGCCCCCGGAAACAATTATGACCCAAGGTATCTATACCTATGCGGTTCAGGCCCAAGATGCTGACGGTGATTCCATTCGCTTTTCTCTCGAGGGTAATACCCCCGAGGGTATGACTATTGATCCCAAGACAGGCCTGGTAAAGTGGCAGGTGAAGCTGCCGGATGAAGAGATCTCCTACGAGTTTGAAGTGTTGGCAGAGGACTCGGAGGGCGAAACCTACAGTCAGACGGTCACACTGAGATTGGTTCCGCAACAGGTAGAGGTGAGTCCGACTCAATAAGTTTAGATTTAGAGTAAAGTAACTGTCCCCTCCCCCCGTAAAGGAGGAGGGGACAGTTATTTAGAGTGCCTAAGTAAACACCAAAAAACCCTCCCCCTTGACGGGGGAGGGTTAGGGTGGGGGTGAATCATCCCCCTCCCCGTAATCCCCTCCCGCCAGGGGAGGGGAAAGCTATTTGAGGAGGGGAATTAATTAGAGCCTGGTATTGGCTAGATAACCTAGGGCTGGGTCTCCCATTTCGGCACTTCAGAGAAGAAGGAGTAGTAGCGTCTCTCGCCTTGCTTGATATGGCGAGGCAATTTGTATATCTCCCGGGCAAAGATCTGCCCGTTTTTAAGCTCGAACCCGCGCACGAAGACCCAATTGTTTTTTCTGAAATCCCGGAAAGACAGGCTATTTCCCTTGTAATCACGGAGCATTGTTTTGTATCTTTGACCTCCCTGACGAAAATCAACTAACTTGATTACTTTCTCACATACCACCAGATAGTCAGGGTGCACCTCCATGACACCGCATTGCAACTCGAAGTAATCTCCCTCTCTCTCCAGTGCCCCAATTTCATCAAACTGGGCCAGGGCAAACCCTGGAAGGACGAGGGTGCAAACTACCAGTGCTAGAAGAAACCGTTTAACATATAGTATGCAGGGTCGCATAGGAACCTCCCTTTTAAAATACCTGTCGCCAGTAATACATCTTAACATCTTTTTCTAACGTGGGAGTCAGGCTTTTGACACCACCCTGAACACCTACGAAGATCTTTACTCCATCCTCCATCACGGTAATAACCGGTGCCGATGGGATAGAGGTCCCCACGATCAATGAGCGGTCCGCAGTGGTCAGATTACCGTCCTCGGTAAAGTCAATCGCCGCTCCTCCGGTCTTGTAATCCAGGGCATATACCCTTGCCGTACCCCTTTCTGTGGGTACTGCACAGGGATCTCCCGACACCGTGCCAGAGGGTGGTTCATAAGTGGTGAAATAAACAACACCAGCAAAGACTCTCGGTGAAGAGACCACCTTCTCACCATCGTTTTCCATCAAGATAAACCAACCCTTGTTGTTCTCATCGTTCAGTGCGGTGAAGGCCGCTTCCTGCTCCTCAGCCGTGCCCACCTGGACGAGGTTGGCGGTGGCATCGTAGAGGTCGTCAATAGTCAGAGTGGTGAAGGGGGTGTCCAAAGGCGTCCACAGGTTCTTTATGGCATAGAGAGCGTCGGTGAAATCGGTACTTGCCGGGTGGGCCCGGTCTCCCGTACCAATGAAGAGGAAATCCCCAAAGGTGAAACCGCCGCTGACGGACGTATCTGTGAAGTATTCTGTCACCACATCCGCCGCGTACATGAACTTCAGCCCCAGGGTGACCGATTGGCCCCCTAGGGTAACAGGAGAGGTGGGAAGCTCAAAGAGCTTTCTCTTTTCCCAGACGCCGTCGTAGGCGTAGGGTCTGTTAAAATTCAGGGGATTTTCCCCGGGTTCTATGTCCCGGAAGGCAAAGAGGTGCCCGCCGAGGTCGCCGGCATAGACCGTGTCCAGGTAACCATTTGCATCCCGATCAAATCCTGAGATATCAATGATCGAGTGGGTCATGTCACTGTAGTTGGCACCATTGTAATTCAGGTATTTAACGTCTGCGTTGCTGTTGCCGTCGGTATCTTCCACCTGAATGGAAAAAACCGCCCGTCCCACCGAATCTGTTGCCGCCGGGGGCTCGAAATCCTGGTTTTCGTCATAACCCCCACCCATGAGCAAGACGTCAACTATGTCGTCGTCACTGTCGGTAGTGGGGTCGTTTTCCACAAAAATTGTGTGTTTTTCAGGTTTGACCCAGGACTGCCCCAGATCGGCATCAGTATGGAGAGGGTCATCCACCCCGTCCTTATCAGCAGCAGCCCTCAGGTGGTAAGGTGTAACAATGTACATGTATGATGGTATGGTAGGATTGGAGACGTCCAGGGCATAGTAATAATCTCCTCCGCGGCGCTCACCAAAAAAGAGAATATTCTTCACTTCATTGGGATCAATCTTGCCGTCACTATCATTGTCATCCCAGCGCTCGTAGGCCACGGGAGGCCCGTCCACGTAGTAGTCATGATCGGTATCGCTATCCATAAGCAATTTCAAGGTCGGCAACAGGTCCGGCGGGATAAAGGCCCACTGCTCGAAGCCGTCGCTGTCTCTGAAGTTGTGCAGCATGCCGTCGTTGGCCCCAACGAAAACGTAGCTTTCAATTTCGTTGTCGTCCGGAAAACCGTCATTGTCACCGCCATTAGCTACTTTGTCGCTATCAGTGGTCCAATAGTGAATCACCGTGGGCTCTGAGTGGATAATGTCACCCAGCATCCATCCCCTGTCCACCCCGCGCGTCCGGTTGATCACCGCATCCTTCTCAGCCTGAGTGCTCACGTCCAGCAAGGTGGGGGTGATCTGAGGATTGGTAGTAGTGAAGCCATTATCGGGATGATTGAGCGCTTTCGCTTTTATTCCCGCTATGGTGTAGATTGTTCGAGGGCTGGAAACCGGCCGGATAAGGAGCTGTTCACCGGCACCGCCCTTTTCCACGTCCGGGCCGTCAACCGTTGTTGACCAGAAAGAATGGCTGGTGGTGAGGATTCTGCCCCAACTGTCCGTGGCGGCATTCAGATTCTGATCCAGCATTTCGCCTGTGCTAGTGAGTTTGTATTTTTTCAGGTTGCCGCTCCAAAGGCCTCCTGACTTGGGCCTGAAGAAGCCGAGGAACAGCCGGTCGCCGGCAAAGGTCCGGTTCATCCGGTTTACCGGCACCACCGGGGCAACGAAAACAGCGCTGTCCTCGAATATCCAGGAGATGATGGACTCGAAGGCCTCTTTGAGGTCCGCCGCTTTTTCAGCGGTGAAGTATTGGCCCCCACCGTTTGTGGCCGTGTCCACCAGGAGGTTGAAATCCGTTTTGAAGCCGATGGTAAAGATGGTGAGGTTCTGTTTTTCGAAGTCAGTGCCCACCGTACCCAAGCTCGAGTTTATATCGTTGTCGTAGAGGTACTTGGCCACATCGTCGAGGAAGTCGGTGCCGTCATCGCCATCTTCGGCGGGGCTTTTACATTTGCCATCAGGGTGCCATTCATCGCAATCGGTGGTGTCAGTGTCATAGTCACCGCCGATCCAGTCGTCGTTTATGTACTTGTACTTGTCGTCTCCTTTCCAAAGGGGCTCAGATTTGTCTTTGGTGGAATAACCGTCGGTCATGAGGATGACGTAGTTCTTCTGGCAGGAGTACTCCATGGGGCTGGTGTACTGGATGCCATTTTCGGTAAAATTTTTTGCATTACCATCGACGTCATTAAACCAGCTTTTCTTGCCGGCAAAGTAGAGGCCGGCCTCGGCCAGGGTCTCGGCCAGGGGGGTCCAGCCGCTGGCAGGAAGCGCACTTACCGCAGCTTTCATCTCTGTCTTGCCGGTTCCTATGGGCTTTTCGATCCGCCCCCCGTGTTCGTAATTGAAGCGCATCAAGCCTAAGTTCACATTATCGACGGAATCGATGAGCTCTAAGATCACCTCTTTGGCCACCTCTGTCCGGCTGCGCAGGGCGCCCATGGGGGATTTCAGATAATTGAGGTAGTTGCCCATACGATACCTTTCCCTGGAAGTGTCGTACCTGCAATTGAGGTTACTCTTTAGTCTCCAGGTGGTGTAGCCTTTGGCCTTTAGCTCTTGCCTGGCACTGTCACAAAGGACGTTATCCACGCTACCCGTGAGCCAGTACCAGGAGGCGGCGTACACTGCGTCTTTGGTGTAAGTCCCGTAAGAGCTATAATCAAATGCGGGGTCGTAGGGCTCGCCGTAAACATCCTCCGTGCCCATGCTGCCGGAGGTGTCAAAGATGATGAGCACGTTGGGCTTTACTGAAATCTCTATGCCCCCGTAGATGTCGATGTCGTCGGCCAGAAGTCCTGCCGGGCTGGCCAGGACGAAAGCCAAGAGAATTATTAATATTCCTATTGTGCGCTTCATGACATATTCTCCTCTGTTGCTTCATCACCGCAAACCACAGCGCAACTGGTTCTTAGAACTTGTTGAATACCATGTAGACCCCGGTTTGCACCCGGGTATTACCGTCTTGCGATGTGGTGGTAACGCCATATCTGCGAATTTCAAAATGCTTCAAGCTGTATCCCGAGCCCACAGGCGGCGGTCCTATGTGCCGCTGCAAGGGTAGATCATTGGCGGCGGCGGTCAGACCGGAAACAGCAGTACCCGTATCTTCCACGCATCTGATCTCAATCTTAAGGTCGGGATTGCAATCTTTGTCAAAGTCACCCATGATCCAGGTATCAGAGTTAAGAGGATCGGGATCACAATTGCCAACGTCGGTGGCATTGTCTGAGATGAAGTTGGCATTAGTTTCTCCAGCGGTGAGGAACTCGTCGGTCATCCAAGCTGATCTCCACTCCATGGCCTCGATCTGGCCGGCCTCGGCATCGTAGAACTCCATGGTGAGGAATTTTTCATTGGTGGAAATCTGCAGCTCCGTATCCGAGGTGGTGAGGGCAGCAATGCCGATGATGGTCACCACGGTGAGTATGAGCACCGCAACCACCAACACCATACCCCCTTCATTTTTCACTGGATCCAATATCCTTTTGATCATGATCCGTCTCCCTTTATAGATTCCGGCAGCGCACCTGGGTGCGTAGAGTGCGGTCAAAGGTCTGGTTCTCGGCGTTTGTCCCCCTTGTCTGCATGGTGATCACCACGGTTCTGACATTGGCAAGGTCCGCTTCGTTGGTACCTGGTTCACCCAGATCGTTGCCGGCAGCGTCCAGATATTCAAAGGTAAGGTTGTTCACATTGTCGATAAGAGAATCCCACGTTTGCGGCACCCTGTCTGGTGGTGGTGTGCCGGGATTGTCCTGGTATCCCGTATCCAGGTTGCAGCGCTGGAGCACAGTGCCGCTGAATTGATAGGCTACGCGCTCTCGGTTGTCTTCGTCGATGACGCCATTCATGTTGAGGTCCGCGGTGAACTGAATCAGAGTTGCTGTGGCCTCCTCTATGGAGAAAAGATCTGTTTCCTCAGGATCCAAACCCGCCAAGCGGATATCCCTCACCATGAAATCGACACCCACCCGCAGCCCCTGCTGGGTGTCAACCACCCTGTCCTGGGTGTGGTAGGATCGATTAGATGAGGTGAAGACCGCGTATATGGCAGCAAGGACCAGACCCGCAATGGCCATGGTGACCAGGAGCTCGACGATGGTAAAGCCTCTGCTCCTGATAGCGGAGACACAAGGAGCTATTTGTTGATCGGTGCGCATCATTCTCCGTTTCCCCTCGTGATTGTTCTAAGAATGACCTGGTGATTTCCCATTCCTGATCTCCAGTTTACCGCGACGGATACCTGTCTGGAGTCAGCTGAGGGTCCGGCGGCAACCGTCCATGAGCGGTTGTAGATTGCTCCGCCCACCCCGGAATTCTCGTTTTCGTCAATGGGGCTGGCTTCCCCACCGGTTGCCAGGGTGCTCACATCCGCAACACTTTTCATCCGTTCCAGCTGGGCCTGGGCCAGAAAGGTGGCCGTTGTCATCTCATTGCCAAAGGCGTTTCCTTGTATGGAAGTAAGCTGCATGGAAGCCACTGCCAGTATGCCGATGGCGAATATGGTTACGGCTATTAAAACTTCGAGTAAGGTAAAGCCTTCTCTGCCCTTCATCTGTATTTGCTCCCTAATCGTCTACCCAGGTTGTTCCATTAGAGCTTCTTTGAATTCTTGAGAGTCCCACAATCGTCAGCCTGATTCTCCTGTAGTTATTCTTAACGTTTTTCAGGGTTACAGTTCCCGGGCTCCCCAGATCTAATACCTGGGCAGGAGGCCCGGAGTCGTATCTGTAAGGAATGCCTCGACTGTTGAATCCAAATGCTGCATCGCCGTCGAAAGAAGCACCGGTCATTGCTACGTTCTTGGGAATATCAACGGTTTTTAGGACAGTTTCTCCCGCATCCTGAACCAAATTAATGGTGACACTTTCTCTAAAGATCGTGTAAGAGTCAGGGTCTGTTGATGTGTCGAACACCAGGGCACAACTGGTGTTCTCCCTAATAGCCGTTGACTTGGCCAGTTCAATGTCTGACTTAATATTTCTGATGGCGCTTCTCAGTTTCATGTCGGGCATCCAACTCACATAGGCAGGTATACCGACACCCATCAAAATAATCACTACTATCATGATGGTTATGAGCTCGATGATGGTGAAACCACGGGCACAGTTGTTATTATCGTTAGTTGTAAATAAAAGAGCCTTGCGGAATAATTTTCTCACTTTGTAGCGCTGTAAAATTGCCGAGATAACTGTTGCTAATACCATTCTGTATCCTCCAGTGGAAAATTGAGCAAATTCTATGCCACTGAAAAAAAAATAATAATTGCCAATAAAACAGAAAGGATTCAAACAACTGAAGCTAAAAATACCATGTAATAACAAGATATTACAAGGCCATATTCGAGAAGGTCAAATTTTCCTTTCACCCCGGCCCCTTGGGTAAAGTACGGTGATTTTTACAATAATTTAATAGTGGTTTAACTTTTTTAATAGTAAAATTTATAAGAATGCCCCTAAAGAGGCTATCCCAGAACCTCTAAATTCCTCCCCCTTGACGGGGGAGGATAAAGGTGGGGGTGCTGGTCCCCCTCCCGTTAATCCCCTCCCGCCAGGGGAGGGGAAAGTGGTTGGCGGGCAGGCTAAATCCCACTCCGCTCTCTATCCTTTTCGAACTCGCGAATCTGTCCCTGGGCAAAGTGCAACCTATGATAATCTCTCTTGAACCGTCCCTTGAGCTCAAAGTGCAATCCGGTTCCATCCCAAAGACGCACCATCTTTACATATCCACAAAAAATCCCCCTCCCTTTGAGACGGTGAGGGGGATTTTCCAGAGGTTATTGGTTTACTCCTAAGGAGAAGGCTTGGTGTTTACTCTTCCATCCAGTATGCCTTTTCAGTTTTTGTTGCACCGGGGTTTTCCTGGACCACAACCTCGATCGACCCTGTGCTCGTCTGAATGAATGCCTTGGACCCCTTTTCCTTTCCAGTGTGGATATTGGGAGTAACGGTGAGGCCTTTGCCCAAAGCTATCTGCCTGTATACTTCCGGGTTCCCCTGACCGTCCGTGTTGCCACTGTTGAGCCCGATTATGGATCGAGTAAAGGCAGTTCCGGTTTTATAGTAGAGAGCATAGAGATTACTGAAACCCTCAAATTCACAGGCATCACTGTCAGGCATATAGGTGGTGAAGGTTAATATATCACCCAATAGGGTGGGCTGCCCCAGGTTTCTTTCGTTGGCCAGAGCAAAATCGAGATACCAGCCCTTTTTAGAGTCCACGGCGCTCTGGAGTTCATCGAAATCGTCTTTGCCATCGCTGTTGGAATCACTTATGTTTGCACAATCTATCATGTTTCCGGCGCCGTCGTCGCACATTACCAATCCACCCTCGAACACCACAACGTCGCTCACATCCAACATCTTGTTCTGATCAACCTTTGTCCAGGTCGGATTGCCCCCGGCGTCCAGGGGCTCTTTGAGCCCAAAGTAGGACTGCTGGTCGGAATAAGTTATGTCTGCTCTATTGAAAAACCGCCCTGTGCCGAAGAAAACCCAGATATTTCCGTCTTTGTCCCGCCCGACCGCAGGAGCCGCTGTTATCGGCTTTTGCGCATCGAAGAGGGTCGAGTCAGGATTCCAGTTGTTTGGATTCAGATCGTCTTCTATCACTATCCGCCGCATTTTGCCCTTGTAAACGGCAAAATCTTTAATGGTGCCGAAATAGACCACATCGGTCTTGTAATCCAGGTCTAGATCCACCGAGACTATGTCCGAGACAAAGGAGGTCTTGTCATAGGTTTCATAAACTGCAGGTGGGGAAGTCCCGCTTTGGTCCTTAAGTGCAGGTTTCTGGGCCATTTCTTTGAGATCAATCACATAGATCCTACTATCTTGACTGCTGGTTGCAGTGGTCATGTCCGTGGGGCCTGATCCCAGAACCAGGTACCAGTCATTGGCTGATAATGTATCCTTGGGGTCCATGACCACGACTGCCGGGTAGCTGGTGGTGTAGCCGAGATCATCGAAGGTAATCTCCGCCAGCACCCTGGGCTTCGTCTCCGGGTTGGTAATATCCAATACGATATAGGCGGACTGCATTTGCTTATCCAGACCAGATGAATCAGGGGTTCCATCGTGATCCATGTCCGTCTTGAGCTTGCCGCCGCCGAAACGCATACCAACAACCAAAACAGTGCCCCAGCCGTAGGGGTGGTCCGCGTCGGGCGTAAATATCTTGGCATCAAACACTTTCGGTTTCAGATCGATATAGGGGATATGGGTGTAGTTGGGATCGGTTAGCCAGTAAAGGTGCGGGAGGAGATTATGAGGGATGTAGGCCCACAGTTCTGTCCCCAGGGGATATTGGGCCTCGCCGCCTCCCGGGTTTTGCAAGTCAAAGCCCTTGGTGGCGATGTTGAAGAATCCAGCATTGTAGGCGTGGAGCATGCCGTCATTGCCACCCACATAGACAACATTTCGCCTCTTTTTGTATTTGACGAAAAAGGCCTGATAGGTTGAATCCTTATAGATCAGGTCGTAGTCTTCAGAAGGCCTTCCCACAAGGGTCGGGGTGGAGTGAACCACATCTCCCATGCGCCAGGTCTCGAGAGTTCCGTCGCAGTCGTAATCAACCTGCCGGCTCCTCATTGCCGGGATGATAGAATTGGGGAGGCTGGAATCCTGATTTTGATCCTCGCCTCTTATGTAGTTGATTTGCCTATCAATCTGGGTGCTAACGTAGCTATTCCAATCGCTTGAATCTATACCTGGGGGGGGATCGCTTGCCGAATAGGCAAAAGGGATGTAAGGGTGCAGGTAAGGCGAGATCTTTGTTTTGTTTGCCGTAGTAAAATCTACCTGCTCGCTGCCATCAGCCTTTGGCACCATATCCCCATCCTCGTCGATAAAGGTAAAAATGTACCTTCTCTTCTGGGTGTCGTTATTATATGGCGATCTCTGTAGATTGGTGACCAGAGTCGTATCATTCAACCAGTCGTTTGATGTCCAGATATATTTGATATCACTCATGCCGAACTTGGTGCCTGTAAGCTCAGCAGCATCGAGTCGGCCATTATTATTCGTGTCGGTAAATTCACCTGGATCCAGTTTGCCGTTACCATTGGTATCGGTGAATTTGTAGATGTCGGTTCCGTCATAGACGATGATTTGGTCGGTGGCCAAATCGAGAGTGCTATTGCTGTTGCTGTCTTCCCTCATATTGCCGTAAGAGTCCACGAACAGGGCGTGAACCTGACCCACCCAGGAGACCGCCTTTGTCTGAGCGTTGAGGCAGTTGGCGTCGTTGTAATAGGGATAGAAGATGGACTGATACACCCCTCCTTCTCCCGAGCGCGTATTGGAGATAACCGACGCCGCGGTGCCGGAGCTTGCCCTTTTGAGGATGTCGGTGAAGGCCCTGTTTAGGGAAGCTACCAGTTTTTCGGGATCGGAAGCCAGAACGTAATTATCCGGCAAGCCGTCAGCATCCGCGTCCCATTCTGCTGTGAGGTTGGGCTCGTAGGGGTTGCCGTCACCGTTGGTGTCCAGAAAATCCTTTTCCACAAAGCCGCCGTATTTTCCGGTGAGCCAGAGCATGTTCATCTCACCCTTGTAAGGGGTTGAGGAATACTCCTGGGTGTCCATCATGTAGGTGGTGATGGACTGCTTTCCGGGAAAGCCGTCGGCAGCAGTGTCAGGCCTTATGTCCTGGGTATTGGCGTAATAAGCCAAGCCGGCGACATACCAGGAGTTGTGCTTTGTACCGCCATAGGGGCCGGCGACCAGGCCAAGTCCTGGGATGGTTTTCAGGTCGTTAACCCAGTCGCATTTGGTGGGAGTACAACCGACGTACCACTGGGTTCCATTTATCCCCTGCAGTTCACCCACGGTATTGGTGAGGGTGGTGACGCTGTAGTCGGGGTCGGCATTTGCCGGCTCACCGTAGTCACCCCAGGTTAGATCATCGGTGCCATCATTGTCGTAGTCCGCATCAGTGAAGGAAGTCCCGGGCAGTCGCTTGTCCACGTGGGGGAAGGCATCGTTAATCCCGATAATGTAATTCTTCTGGCAACTGTACTGGATGGGATCATCCCAGCTGGTGATTACCGGAAAGCCGTCTTTAAAGGCAGCAGGTATGGGGTCGATCACTCCGTCAATATGATAATCATTGTTTCCGTCCAGGAAATTGGCCGTGGGCCCCCGATTCTTGTAATAGTTCAGACACTCGTAGTAGAGTTCACTCACGGGATCTTTGGATTTGTAACCATTCCTGCCAAATCTGTTGAGATAATTAATAACCCCGCTGTATTGCACGTCCGGGTCAGCGGGCTTCATATTGTCCGGGTCGACGATGAAAACACCGTCCTCGTCGTACTCTTGCTTAGTGTTATTCGATCCGTCGGGATTTTTCGGGCCGATATACTTCATGTTGGCCCTGAGCACGCCCCCCTCTCTTTCCCTGACACTGTCCAGGAGGTACCCCATGGCGGCAAAACGCATCCTATCGGCATTTTTCTGCATCAGACCCTCGGGCTTGTAGTAGCCGCCGTATTCGATACAATTCTCCTCCAGCCCCTGGGTGGGGTCGCACACCTTGACCCTGGTGTAGTAGGTGCCTTTGGTGTTGTTTAGGTTCCGGTAGTCAGTGTTGTCACAGCACCAGTCAAAGAGGGTAAACCTATAGTCATGGTTGTAGATGTAAATTGTACTCTCACTGAAAGGGGTCACCGTGCTGGGGGCGACGTTATATGAAGCGTCCAACACCTTGACCGGCCATACGCCAGTCTTGAATGCCATGAACCTTTCGTAGTCAACATTGGATCTCTCCAGGACAGTCTCCGGGGTGGTAGAATCCTTCAAACTCTCATCCACATGGCGGTATCCACCGGTGAGCGCCCAGCGGAGTTCGTCTATGGCGCTCATGGTGGCCCAGTTGAGAAAGTTGCCGCTCCACCTGCCTAGCTTGCCGGTGCAGGAGTAGTCACTGTTGGTAGAATCCACAGGCTCAAAGCGTCCGCTGTTTTCTTTGTAACACTTGTTGGGATCGAAATAGCCGATGTATTTTCTGGTCGTTTTATAACATTTACCTATTGACTTCCCGCTAATAGTAACCCTGCCGTCACAGTCATAGACGTCCAAATAATCTCCATCACCATTGGCATCCACCTGTTCATCATTGTAAGCAGCTCCCGCTGTGGGCCACTCAACGGAGAGATCCAAAAGCACGTTGGCGTCCGCCCCCCGCAAGACAAACGGGGGTATCTGGACATATTTCGACATGTCCGCAACACCGGCAAAGGCTGACGCGGCCATAGACATTATGATCAATCCTGCGAGTAATAATATTTTCAAGCTACGACGTTTCATGGCAATCCACCTTCTTCAACAGGAAAGTTTATGGTCCTTGCTGCTACATTTCTTCGTCCAGAACCTCGATCTTGCGCACGACACCACCTTTCAAGGTCACTCTCGCTTTGGCCACCCAGCCCACATCTCCAAGGGTCTTGAAGTTCACCTTGAAAGCCCCGAGGAGACGGCCTGTTCGATCATAGTCCATGAGCCAGTATTCAGTTTCGAAACCGTATTTGCTTTTTAAATCTTTGTCGCTGCTATTGATGAGCTTGTACTGGGTATCATCCATTATGATGTAGTCTTTGGTTATCCGTTCAATGGTGCCTACCTTTATGGTGGTTTTTCCTGCCACGAAAGCGGGGCCACTGAGCACCATGACGACCAGGAAAATGATGGTAGTTTTTTTCATAACCGGTCTCCTTGACAAGAGCTCAAACGATTTTCGGTCGTCGATCTATAATCTTCCACAGACACCTGGTTTGTCCCCTTTTTACATCACGTGTCTCCAGCCAAGGAGGACCATTACTGCAGTGTCGCGGACATCGCGATGCTGGGCTCGGACGTCAAAGATTATCCAGGCGCCTCCTCCTCCTGCTCCCTTCCCCTTTCCCTCATATCCAGACGCCAACTGGACCGCGCTTCCGGTTGACAGCTGCGAGTTGCCGACAATCTTGAGATTGGTGTGGGGAACACTGGTGTCGAGGATAAAAGGATTGGCAGTGGGATCGACAATTGCACTTAGCGGGATGACCGCATCTTGATTAGTATCTGAAGGAATGGGGTCTATGCCAGCATCGGTATCACGGTTCAGGTAAAGATCTCCTTTGATGATGCCTATGTTTCCTCTCGTTGAATAATCGGTCCAATTTCGGTCTTCAATATTTTGCTCTATCAACTCACTGCCCACTGCGGTTCCACCATCAGCCGCAAAGAAGGAGCTTTTGTAAAGTTTGTCATTCCCCGAAATCTGCAGCTCTACGGTAGAGGTTGTTGTTGATGATATGCCAAGCAGCGTGAGCACCACCAGCATTAGAAGGGCAACGATCAATGCGCTTCCCCGCTGGTTGTTGAGAAAGGAAAAAGGATGCATGTTCATCTCCTGCCATGTATTTGCGGATCCTAAATGATGTCCGCTTTCATAAAGTCGACTGTAGCTCTTTTAGATGCATGCCTGTCAGTCCATTGAACAGTTACTCGAATGGTTTTGATGTTGTTAATTGGTTCATCCACAGCCACATTCCAATAAATGGTATATCTGCCACTGGTTGCCCAATTATCTGCGATTACGTTACCACCTCCATCGACCGTATCGTCCAGGCCAAAGTTGCCCCCATCGTCATCAACGCCGTCGTCATCAACATCCTGGTTGGTTCCGTTGTTATCTGTATCACTAAGGTCTGTGTGGTTGTAATCAAGGCCGATCAATTCTTCTATTACATCTTGGGCCAGGTTAATTCCCTCAGTAATGCCAATGGCTTGTGAATTGCCCTTGATTGACGTGGCCTGCATGGTAGCGACTGCCAGAAGCCCGAAAGACAGAATAGCGATGGCAATAAGAATTTCCAGGAGGGTAAAGCCTGCTTCTTTCTTTGGAGAGTTCATTTTAAAGACCCTTCTTTTAAAACTTCTTGTCGTAAGTTACAGGGTCATGTTCCTGCATGAAATAGCCGTAGTAAAAAGACGGCGCCTGAAATTGTCGTTATATTGGAGCTGTTGATTACTGACAACATATACGCTTGAATTAGTAAAACCCCGATCCACTTTTCCGGTTCTCGCAAGTAACCATATCTTCACAGCCCTTATTCTGCTGATATCTACTTGAGAGGCCAAGGCTACTCCAGCGGTGCTATCATTAGTATCAATAACTCCATCATCATTTGTATCAAGATTTATGTCCAAAATGCCGTCGCCATCTGAGTCAATTGCCCAAATTATATGGCCACCGGCTGAAACGTCCACTTGGTCGTCGCCATCATTATCGAAGGCATAGGCAAATCCAACCTCGTCGATATAGTCCGCCACCGGCTGGACGCCGCCGCCGGCATCTCTAACTAGTCTTGGATTATTAGCATCGCTAGTATCTAGAGAATAAGTAATATTCTCGTTGGCATCGGTTACATCGCCATCACTAATGATGGGCTCATCAATCTCATCTACGGTACCGTCAGCATCGTTATCGATGCCATCGTTGATATCGAATGTAAAATTTATACTGTTCGAGCCTGCACTTACGATGCCCGCATCAGCAAGTTCCGATGGATCATAGCCGGCAATTCTTATATCTCTCGCCATCATATAGAGGGCTGCACGGAGGTTCTGCTGCATTTCCGCCACCACTTCCTGAGAGACATAGGAATCCTGTTGTGATTTGAAAGTCGAGTAGAGGGCAGCCATGACAATTACAGCCATTGCCATGGCAACCAGGAGTTCCACCAGTGTGAACCCCTGTTGAAGATTCCCTGATTGTTTTTTGTGCGGTTTGCCCATAGAGCGTTTTCCCTCAAGCCGGGTTAAATGGGAACCACCATCTATCTATATAGGTCCATTCAAGCTAATCGCACCAGCCGGTGACAGAACGACATTGTATGTCCTGTTTCCATTGGTCAAAAACACAGTACCACCGGGTCCAATCGGAAACCCCCTGTTACTGATTTGAAAGGTAGTTATGGGAGTAGTAGGAGGAGTTAGAGTCACGTTGGCAGGCATGGTCATCTTTCTTATGGTCTGGCCGCTGATGATGACCTCACACTTACCAACGCCCTTACCTCCCTCGGTGAGTTGGACCGATACCGTTGCGTTTCGCTTGGCCGCCTCCACCCGGGCAAACTGAAAGTTGGACACCACTTCTCTTGCCGCAGTTTTGAGATAGACATTGGCTTTCCAGTCGTAGAGATTTAGAGTGGTAACAATAGCCAGAATGCCTATGATGGCAACGATGACTATCAGCTCAAGGACAGTAAAACCCTGGGCAGAATATCTATGAATTGCAGGTTCTCTTTTCGACAAGATGCGACTCTGTGCCAATGAAAATGCCACCAGTAACGGTCTCTCCATCATCTGCTGGTCCTCTAAATCGCCTCAACAGCTGAACCTAACACCATTTTTACCTTTCGCTCCCCCAATCACAGCAAATTCTATGCCACTAAAAAGAGATAATAATTGCCAATAAGAGAGAAAGGAGTCAAAGGACTGGAGCAAAAAAATCATGTAATAACAAGCTATTACAAGTTTATGTCCGAGAGGATGAAATTTTCCTTTGCCCTCCGGTTCTATGGAAGAATAAGGTGATTTTTACAATAATTTAATAGTTATTTAACTTTTTTAATAGTAAAACTTATAAGAATGCCCCTAGATCCCCCTTTCGAAAAGGGGGACTTTGGTGTTTGGATAACCTTACCGTACGCTCCCGTCATTCCGGAATCCGCCAGGGGCTGATATCCGGAATCTAGCTAGATTTCAATACAGTCTTATTTTTGCTGGATCCCGGCTCGCGTCCGCCGCGGGCGAACTTGGCCGGGATGACGAAGTGTGACATGGTCTTTGGCAGGGGGGTATTCAATGGTCTTAATCAGACAATCTCTTTCGCAAGCGAAGATTGCTCCTAGAGGAATCATTAGTAGTGTAGGAACAGCCTCCCGGCTGCGAACCTTACTTCAATACTATGATTGTGGTGTATTTGATTTTTTCCTTGGCTTTTCCCTTTGGGTCGGCGGTCTTTTCACCTATGATCTTGATTTCAATTCCACCCTTTAGATCAGCAAAGGTGAGAAGTGTGCCATCCTGAGCCTGAATGACGATATCTTCGTCAAATTTGTATATTTTCCCACCGACCTCGTATATGCGATCTTCCTGGGCGTAATCACCGATGACTCCCTGAATTTCGATAGTTTTATTGGGTTCTCCCGTGGCGAAGCTAGGGATGAGCAAGAGGGTCAGGAACAAGATGAATATATTCTTTTTCATTGATAGGTACTCCTAACAGACGTTAGTTTGCTGCGCTCCCTATAGGAATGTTGGAATACTGGAATGGTGGAATAATGGGTGCAGAGTAACTGAGCGGCCTAATAATAGCTTTTTGGCTTTTCCTCCCAATATTCCATTGTTCCAACATTCCATCATTCCGGTAGCGCCACTAATCCACTGTCCTCCAAGAACCGATGCCCCAGAGCTTACCGGTCAGAGTCACGGTCTCAACATAAACGGTAGTATCACTCGTCTGCACCATGATGCTGGAAAGCCCGGTGCTCAGATCCCTGTAGAATACCGGTTTCGAAGGAAGACCAACGCCCAGTTCCTTGTATCTTTCTGTGATGTTGCCACCACCGTCAGCCGAGAGAGTGGTAACGTCACCTGAGGCAGCAATAAAGCCTGTCTTGTAGTCCACTGCATACAATCTGGCATCCCCTCCATAGCCACAAATGTCCTCA
>CP070689.1:3067013-3070707 GCA_020353155.1 Deltaproteobacteria bacterium
GGCTTGCCAACAGGGTACTGCACCGCTATGGCAAATACCTTTCTATCGGGTCGGATTTCAGTATCATCGATCGGTCAGATGCGGAAGATGTGTTGAATTTCCTGGCGGGAAATCTAGGCTTCCGTGACCAAAACAAACGTTTTCCCAAGAAGGGGACTATCTCAGACATCTTTAGCAAGTCGGTAAATAGGCATGAAACTCTGGAGCAGGTGCTTGCTCGGGAATATGAGCAGTTTCTCCAGTATCAATTAGAACTGCTGCAATTGCGGGAGCATTATAGCTCGTACAAACGCCAAAATCAGATGTTGGACTTTGACGACCTTTTAGTACATCTCAGCAGGTTACTAATGGAGTACCAAGATGTTTGCTTGCAGCTCTCTGCCCAGTACAGGTACGTTCTAGTAGATGAGTATCAGGATACCAATCGTTTGCAGGCTGAGATCGTTCAAGCTCTCGCAACATCTCATCAGAATGTCATGGTGGTGGGCGACGACAGCCAGTCGATTTATTCTTTTCGGGGTGCTCACTTCCGCAACATTTTAGACTTCCCCAGATTGTTTCCCCAGTCCAGAATCTTCAAGTTGGAGGAGAACTATCGTAGCCCTCAACCTGTCCTCGATCTCGCCAATGGCATAATTCAGTCGTCACGGGAAAAATACACTAAGTGTCTCTACACCCGCAAGGCTAAGGGACAACGTCCTTGGTTAATAAGACCCGAGGACGAGTCAGGCCAGTCCGAGTTCATCTGCGAGAAAATAAAGGAGTTGCAGCTTAAAGATGTGCCCCTTAAAGAAATTGCCGTGCTCTTTAGGGCCAGCTACCATTCCTTCGACCTCGAAGTGGCCCTTAGCAGGCTAGGTGTTTCTTTTGTAAAATATGGTGGCTTCAAATTTATCGAGTCAGCCCATGTGAAAGATGTGCTGGCGCATTTGCGCGCCCTGAAAAGCCCCCGCGATCGGATCAGTTGGAATCGGCTGCTCCTTTTAGTCAGCCAGATAGGAATCAAGCGCAGTCAGGAAATCATTCAGCACTTGGGTCAGAACAAGAATGGCCTCAAAAAGTTGGCCTCATACGCCAAAAAACTTCCAGCCAAACATAGTCTTCATCGTCTGGTACACCTATTCGAGGAACTTTCCAAACCTGATCTCACCGTAAGCCAGCAAGTACGGGTGGTCCGTGACTACTACGAACCCGTTTTGGTGGCCAAATATGATGACTATCCGAAACGACTAAGAGAGCTGGACTATCTGCAAGACTGGACCTTGAAGTACGATCGCTTGGAGGAGTTCCTAGCAGACGTTGCTCTAGAGCCACCAAGTTCTAACATTCCCGAAAACCATCCAGATTTGGCCAAGGACCACCTGGTGCTCTCCACCATTCATTCGGCCAAGGGGTTGGAGTGGCGTGCAGTCTTCTTAATTTCCGCGGTGGAGGGGCGATTGCCTCCTAGCCACGCCTATGGTGATGAAGAGGTGTTGGAAGAGGAACGGCGACTGCTCTATGTGGCGGTAACCCGAGCAAAGGAGTTCCTCTACCTTTGCTGTCCCCGACGCATTTATGATCGAAGAACAGGTTTTCATTCCGCTCCGCTGTCGCTGTTTTTGCGAGAGCTTCCGGAGGGAGACTATTTCCAGGACGGAGGCGAAGAGGAAGCTTATACCGCTCCAGTTATCAGGGCTGAGGCGGGAGAAGCAAGTGGATTCAGTCCCGGAGATGCCGTACGGCATCCATTTTTTGGGAGGGGAAGGGTGATTGCCGTCCCAGACAGGATGAAGGTGCAAATTCAGTTTGAGGACGGGCGCACCAGGTTGCTCCATCTAGGCTTCGCGCCTCTGGAGCGCGTCGCTTCCATTTACTAGTTTATCAAGCCTAGGAAATAGGGGGAGCAACCACAAAGGACACGAAGAACACAAAGAGTTGGAATTTCAAAGCTGAAATCTTAAATATCCTTAGTGCCCTTTGTGATCTTTTTGGTTCAAATTCTCGCCCATTAAGACAGATGGAGGAAGGCTTCTGGTGGATAGCGCAACCTATGATAAATCTTTAACTTACCTTTACGATCTACAAAAATACGGCATCAAATTTGGTCTTTCCAGTACCAGCAACCTGCTGGAACGACTTGGAAATCCCCATAATAACTTGAGGGCAATACACATTGCCGGCACCAACGGCAAAGGATCTACTGCGGCAATGCTCTCCGCTATCCTGGTCCGGGCAGGTATGCAAGTTGGTCTGTATACCTCACCTCACCTGATAAGGTTCAACGAACGTTTCCGGCTTAACGATCAAGATGTGGACGACCAGAAAATAATGGATGTCTTCCGTCGGGTCAAAGACGTGGTTGATGAGCGCGAGCCCCCCACATTTTTCGAGATGACCACAGCCATGGCTCTCAGCCTTTTTGCTGAAAAGCAAGTAGACTGGTCTATTCTGGAAGTAGGTATGGGTGGGCGGCTGGACGCCACCAACGTCATCCAGCCACAGATTACCATCATTAACAACGTTGCCTTTGATCACCAGGAATTCCTGGGCTTCACTCTGGGGCGCATCGCCCGGGAGAAGGCGGGAATAATTAAGAAGGGGATCCCACTGATAACCGCGGCCAAACAGCCCGTGGCCTTGGCGGTCATCAAAGAACGCTGTTCGGCCCTTAATGTTCCCTGCTACCGGGTTGGCCAGCAGATCAAAGTTAGGTCTCAGGGTAAATACCGCTTTTCCTATCGAGGTCTGAAATGGCGCCTGGAAAACTTGCATTTGCCTCTGGCTGGGCGCCATCAATTTCTCAACGCTGCAACTGCACTGGGTGCTTTGGAGGTCCTGGAGCATCTGGGCCATCTTCATCTTACCACTGCACAAGTCCGGGAGGGGTTGAAGAACACCCGCTGGCCTGGAAGGCTTGAGTGGTATAGCGATCAGCCTCCGGTTCTTCTCGATGGGGCCCATAATAATGCGGGAATAGTGGCTCTGCGTAAAGCTTTACAGGAAGAGTATACCTTTAAGAGACTAATCTTGGTTTTGGGGATAATGGCAGATAAAGATCTCCGGGGCATGCTGCATAAACTAGCTCCTTTGGCTGAACACATTATTCTCACTCGCCCTAAATATGAAAGGGCAGCAGAGCCGGAAGCCCTGAGGGAAATGGCTGGGGAATTTGCCGCCCGAACTGAGTTGATTAGATCGGTTCGCCAGGCCCTGAAAAGGGCTATTACTCTAGCCACTTCCGAAGATCTGGTGGTGGTTACTGGCTCTCTCTATTTTATTGGAGAGGTCAAAGAGATCAAAGAAGAACAGCAATTCATAAAACATTCGGGCTAGTTGCACAAATATTGCTTAGGCAAATCCTAAAATTTTGTCAGGAGACCGGCTTAAGCTTGCTTAATTTCAGGTAACCTTATTGTAGGGTAGGCTATGAGAAGGACGATAAGAGTGCTCGGGCTTTGCCTGGTAATGGCATTCTTATTTCCTGCAGAACTGCCCGCAGAGCCAAAGGACAAAACTGAAAAATTCACCGCTCAGAGGGAAAAAGATTCTGGCTATCGGCTGAGGGCAGACTATTTTTCTTATGATGAAAGGCAGGATATCTACACTGCCAGTGGTAATGTTATTTTGCACGCCAAGGGCAGTGTTATATTTGCAGACCACATTCGCCTGGATGCAGCCAGCAGGGAGGCTATAGTTGAGGGAGACATTCGCA
>CP070689.1:3070807-3093995 GCA_020353155.1 Deltaproteobacteria bacterium
ACAGTTTCCTTCTTGATCTTGAGAAGACTTGCTAGGTCCACGGGAGTTGCCACCAGAACCACGTCGGCTGGAGTTTGGTTTATAGTGGCTTCTAGATCGGCCATTTGTTCGGCTCCGTAGCCCATGGCAGGGAGTAGTTCGGCGATGTGGGGGTACAAGGCAAAAGTTTCCTGCAAGCTGCCCCTGGCGTACGGCTTGGGGTTTACGATTTCCCTGGCTCCCAACTCTTGAGCTGCGAGATAGCCTATGCCGTGTGCCATCTCGCCATGGGTGAGAGTCGGACCATCTTCCACCACTAGCACCCGGCTATTCCTTATAACTTCCGGTCTGTCCACTTGGTAAACGGAAGCTGTTTCTACGATTTGAGCTTTCGGGTTTATCTGGAAGGCGATTTCCAAAACGCGCTCAACGCAGTGCCGTGGCGCACTATTAACTTTGTTCACCACCAGCACGTGGGCTCGCCGCAAGTTGGTTTCTCCGGGATGATAAAGCACTCCATGGCCAGGTCTAAAGGGATCCAGAAGAACAATCTCCAGGTCCGGGCGAACGAAGGGGAAGTCATTGTTTCCGCCATCCCAGAGGATAATCTGGGGCTTTTCTGCCTCAGCCTGTTTCAAAACATCCCGATAATCCACCCCGGCAAAGACCACGGCGTTTCTTGCTATTAAGGGCTCGTATTCCTCTCTCTCCTCTATGGTGCACTCCTGTCCGTTAATATCATCGATGTTAGCAAACCGTTGAACCCGCTGCCTATAGAGATCGCCATAGGCCATAGGGTGGCGAATGACCACGGTATTAATGTTCAACTTCTTAAGGAGGTCGCAAAGATGTCTCGTAAGCTGACTCTTGCCGCAGCCAGTTCGTACCGCGCACACAGATATTACCGGAATATCAGTTTCCAGCATGGTGCCATCTGGCCCTAAAAGGACGAAATCAGCTCCGGCCGCCAACGCCACGGAGGCCTGGTGCCCCACCATCTCGTGGGATATATCGCTATAGGAAAAGACAACTTGGTCAACTGAATTTTTCCTGATGAGTTCAGGTAGCCTTTCTTGAGATACGATAGGTATGCCTTGAGGATACAGGGCTCCTGCTAAGGCGGCGGGGTACACCTTATGCTCAATACCAGGAATTTGTGCAGCTGTAAAAGCAATTACTCGGATGTTCGAGTTGTGACGAAATACCATGTTGAAGTTATGAAAATCACGTCCGCCCGCTCCCATTATGATTACGCGTTTCTGTTTTTTGTCTTTGGGCATCTCTCGGGCCTCCCAGCCAAGGAGCATTTTTATTATTTAGTAATATACTGTATGTATCTCAAAGCGGCAATTGGCCATAGTTAAACACTAACCGCCTTTATCATTTATCAATTATCATTTTGCATTTCTCATCTCACATTGGTTAGTCAACATTTTTAGACATTTCAGAAAAATGATAGATGCGAAATGAGAAATGACAGATGCGAAATGTGAGACGACAGCGTGAATTGACTCCGTGCCCTGTCCATCTCATGGTTAGAGAGTGAGAGTCGCAAATAATCTTTGCTGGGCCTTAGACGAAACGCTTGAGGGTCTCGCTCAATTTGTTTTCGAGCTCATGACGAATTTGGGGGAGGGGGTCAGTTTGCTGCAATGATTCCAGCTCTGATTCCACCCATTGTCCCTCCTTCAACAAAGGCCACACCACGTCTCTAGCCAGAGGAAGAAAATCCTCATTTATTCGCTTTCTAGCAGAACTAGGCCAGTGCTGCTCGAGAGTTAGAAAGAATAGAAACAAACGTCTAAACAACCTGAGGTCATATTTGGACAAAGGAAGGTTGTTTTGACGGCGGCTGATAAGGCACCGGCCCAGTTTTTTGAAGCGCTGATAAAGCGGCACTCTGACGGCTATGCGGAGCGATTCTTCCAGGAGGGAAATCTCCGCGGCAATGTAGTGATACTGCTCTAAAGCATAATCGTTTAGCGCCAGGTTCTCTTGAAAAACCTTGGAAAAAATTGATTTGCTCCAATCCATTACGAGGAGAAATCGCGGTTCTTGTCGCCACTGGCGCAACAATTCCAGGGAGATGCATGAGTGGTCGGCTATCCAGCTCAGGGAGGCCTTGCCAAGGTAGGCTTGCATCAGGGCAGCTCCATACTGCCTTGTGGATAAAACGATATCTCTGCCACGGAGTTGAGGTGGCTTGGAGGAGGTTTCATACTCATGCAACCTCTGGTGCAACCATCGTTGATAAAGAAAGATGCAGTCCATGAAGGTCCGATGTCGGTTATTAGAGCGCATAGCGCATAGAGCAAAAAAAGAGTAAACGGTAAATGGTAATCGGTGAACAGTTGTAAGGCCAGCGTATAGCCGGATCACCGTTCACTGTTTACTAAACGCTAAGCGCTCTGCGGCTAGCAAAGCAAGCCTGAATTGAGATTAAAATAAGGACAGCGGAGTGTCAATGGTGCTATGGTGAATTGAGGATGGCTAATCCACTGTAGGCTGGAAAGGGGAGGGTAGTGAGCATGCAAGAAGTATTTTATCTAGACTTGGTCCAGCAAGAGGAGGGTGAATCAGCACCGCCTCGCGTAAGACTGGTGGTCAGGGGTTATCCTTCAGACTCAAGGGGGTATGTTTCTCTGACTCCCGATTGTGAAACAATGGAAGGGTTCGAGAAAGCAGTAGTAAACCTCAAGAAAAACATGGATAGCATATTGGAGAGAGCCAAAACAACCCTGCACCAATACCAAGCCCAGGTCAAAGGTGAAGCGGCCGTAACTGATTTTCACAGCCCTGAAGAGATATGGCAAGTTTTGGAGGAGTGCTCTTCCATTGGCGAAATGAGAGTCATGTTCAACGGCCTAAGCCTGCGAAAACGACAGGAAGTAGCTGATTTTGTCTTGACACAATTGAATATTTTCAAAGGAGCTGCCTCCATCTTCTCCCAAAATTATAACGAGGAGGAATATCTCCTCGAGTGAGCACTACTCAGAGCATTTCTTCTAAGACTCCGAGTGGTGAGACTAGGCACTAGGCAGTAGGGACTAGGCACTACAACTCGGAACGGTGAAGGCTGAATATCAAATTCGCAATCATAAGCACGAGGGAAGTTCAACTTTCTGTTGCGGGGTATGGGAGGTGAGAGGAGACAGCTTTACCAAAATAAATCGCTTGATTATTCATCATACATTTTACATCTAATATCTGACATCAGTCGGCCACCTACGTTTCGAATGTCGTGTTCTTGTCCCTGTCCTTAGTGCCTAGTGTTTAGTCCCTAGTGCCCAGTGGTATGAGCGCCTCGCTCTTTGCATTCCTATGAAAATGAGGAGAATGCCATAGAGGCTCAGGCGAAAGCTAGGTACAGTGGTCCAGATGAATTCCTGGGCAGTTGAGAGGACTAGCGCTCCCAGCAAGGGACCCCAAGTGGTTCCAGGCTTGAAAAGCAGACACATAAGCAATGGCGCAAGAGAATTCTCTAGGCCAAAAGCTTCTGCCGGAATGACAAAGGATATCTCCCGGGCATGGAGCCCTCCTGCCATGGCTGCAGGTACCGCGCTTATAATCAATGCCAGCCTTTTTACTTTCGCACAGTTTATACCCACTGATTCAGCCATGTCTTCGTTTTCATTAATGGAGCTGAGTTGTAAACCTAAACTCGAGCTGCAAAGAAGCCAGTGCATCAGAACTGTTGCCAGGGCGAGGAGCAAGGCAAGAGAATAGGTCAACATTGGGTTGGTATTTGGAGGCAAAGAAAGACCGGCGGCTCCTCCGGTTAAATCTGGTAGATTGCTGGCCAGTTGGCCGCCTAGCAACAGGAGGCCTAAGGTAGCCAAAGCGAACACAGCCCCCTGCAATCGAAAAAGTGGCAGGCTCAAGAAAGCTGCGACTGGGAGAACCAAAAATGCTCCTAAGAGAAGGGCGAGGGGTAGCGTTTGGCCATTTTTTAAGGCTAGCGCTGTTATGTAAGCTCCAAGACCGAAAAACAAGCCGTGTCCAAGATAGAGATAACCCAACATGCCGCCCACTACGTCGTAGCTTACTGCCATAGTGACGTAGAGCAGGATGGTGAACAGAAGAATCCTGGCATAACCACCCCAAAGACTGGGGGCGAGCAATAAGAATAAGATGAGGCCTGAGAGCGCAATTAGTAGCAGCGCTGGCTGTTTCAGCTTTGGATGTCTAACGGAAAGATAGAACATTCTCTCACCCTATCCAATGCCAGCTTCCCTTTTACTGATGAACAATCCTTGTGGTCGCCAACAAAGAAAAACCAGCAACAAGCAAATGGAAATGAAATTGGCCCAATGGGCCCCAAAAGGTGCAGCGAGCATGGTTTCCAGCGTGCCAAGGGCCAAGCCGCCAGCGAGGGGCCGGGTAAGAGAACCGCTGCCACTTATGACCACTATAAACAAGGCCTTTAGAGTCAATGGTAAGCCAAGGTGAGGACTTACAGTGAAAAGGGTGACGTAGAATAGGCCTGCCATGGCGGCAAGTGCTGTAGCCATTGCGAAAGCAATGCCAGTTTCCCGGGTTAGGGAGATCCCCACTAGGGTGGCCCCAGTGGGCTCCTGGGAAAGGGCGCGCAGACGTCTCCCGCTGTCAGTTCGAGTAAGCCATATCTGTAGACCTATAGATATGGTAAGCATGAGGATTAGCACAACCAGTCTGTTGCCCGGAAGATAGATATGACCCCACCGTATGGTGTCAAACTGGCTTACAATACCAGCCATGGATCGGTCCCATAATGTTAAGGTTCCTTCTTCAAGTATGAATGCTAGGCCGAGAGTTATGAGCAAGGCGGGGACCAAAAAGTCTTGAGGGGAACGCCTAAGGGAAGATTGAAGGAAACAGCGAAAGGCCAGCCAACCAAGACCGGCAAAAAATAATGGCACCATGATGAAGCTTACCAAGGTACCAGCGGGCCAGAACCCTTGAACGGCCTGGAAGACAAAGCCAGCGAGTACAAGAAATGCCCCATGAGCCAGGTTTAAAAGACCAAGAACTCCAAAACAAAGGGCTAAGCCCACGGCAACCATGGCGTAAATACCACCAAGTAGCAAGCCGCTAAGGAGGAGTTGGGTGAAGGTGGCTAGGTCCATCTCTGTTCTATCAAAGGTATCATTAAGCCATTGCTTTTTTTATCTCACATCTCATATCCCACAGCAAATACTCGAATCTGCTGGCTGCCAGCTGTCCTCTGTCCGCTCTCGTCTTAACGTTCATCCCAGGCCGGCGTCGGGTAAAGGTGCTCAGCTGTTGCAACCTCCGGCGGCCATATGATCTGATACTTCCCCTTTTGGATCTGGGAGGGGTAGGTGTTAATAGTTCCCACGCCGTTTTCTGCGAACCAGACAAGCCCTCCGAGGGTTGTGATCCTCAGATTCTTCAAGGTCTTCATCAGAGCCGTTGGCTCTAGAGTGCCCGCCTGATTTAGTGCAGCTTCGGCTATTTCAAAAGCCATCATGTAAGCTGGAGACCATGGGTAATCATCCAAGTCGATGTTGGCCTCCCCCAGGATTGAGAGGAAGCGGTCAGGGTCGCTGTATTGCATACCGGGTTCCCAGTAGGACTGCCCCACCACATAGTCAGCTGCATCTCCTAGAGGTTGGCGAAATACACCACTGTGATGTATGCAATGAAATTCTTTAGGGGAGAGATTCAATTCCCTGGCCTGTTTCATAAAGGCAACTGCAAAAGGAATGTTTGATGAGACATAAACGATTTCAGGCTTAAGCTTCTTTAGCTTCAAAATGACCGGAGTGAAGTCGCTGGTGTCCGGTGGTAGTATGTCGCCTGCCAAAACTTTAAGTCCTGCTTGCTCGGCGAGTGTTCGTGAGCCTTTATAGACACCTACCGGATGAAGAGTGTCTTCAACTACAAACCCAACAGAGCGAGCCTTGCCCTCAGCCTTGACCATCTCCCAGTAGCGATAGGTGTATCGGGATGCGGCATCGATGACGCAAACTATCCATTTGAAACCTCGGTCATATACCTTGGGTGAATTGGCGCAAATAGCTATGAATGGAACCTGATGCTGTTCTGAAGCTGCACTGGCAGCGAAAGTTAAGGGACTGCTGTAAGGACCGAAGAGCAGGTGAACTCCGTCCACGGTTACTAACCTTTCGTAATAACGTCGCGCAGTGGCGGCATCGCTTCGGTCATCATAGATGATCAACTTCAAAGGCAGTTTGCGATCGTACTCTTTCAGGTAGATTCCACCCCGACGATTTACCTCGTCGACCCAAGCCTGAAAAAGTCGTTGGAAAGGACCAACCTCGGTAGAAAACTTGCCGGAAGCGGAAACCGACACTCCTACCCTGATAGCTTCCGGCGCTTTCGCCCACAAATCTGAGGCTGAAATGAAAAAACTAAAGAGAAGTATGCAAGTAATCGAGATTGAACAAATTCCTTTCTTCATAATGTTCCCCTCCCTAATAACCCATTCAGCCCACCCCTAAAAATCCTTCACCCTAAACTTCAAAAGCCATCCAGCACGAGTCTGGATGGCTTTCACCTAGAGCATAACTCGATTGTAAAGCTTCTTCGAGCCGTAATCCATGATGGGCTCTGTGTGTTAGTCTTTTTATCGAGTTCGTCGTTGAAATGTCAAGAGAAAAAGGGGGGTATTGGCAGGATAGATGTGGTATACAAACCATGAACTTTGCTATATCTATAGACGAACACCTCCATTGATCATGGAAATAATTACTCTTAACATCACGGATCTCTTCAAGCAGTTTGCCCACAGGCAGCAAGAGTTGCTGCGAGAAGTCCCTTCTGGCGATAATCTGCGAATGAACGGCAAGCTTGACCCATTGCTAGCTCTCTGCTCCAGCAGTTCAGAGATTTCCTTATTGCGGCAAGCCTTGCTCGACCCTTATTTCCCTCTGGGAATGTTAGAACAAACGGTGTTTTCAGACGTAGACGGGATGCGCTTTTTCATCTATAAGCGGCGGCCCGATCTGGAGCCGGTTCTTGCTGACGAACTCGGCAAATATTCGGAGGCTTTCCTTAAGATCCGTCTTGATATTGAGACGCTTTTTGACCCCACAACTATCACTTGTATTCCTCTGGATGGAAAGAAACATCGGCTTCCAGTAGATCAATGGTGTACCCTATGCGGGGTGTGTTGTCAGATTGGTGGAGTGCCACCCGAACCGCCAGCGAAAATTAGCTATCCTGATCACTGGTACAAATATCTAAGCGGCGGGGCTGTGGATAATCAGCAATTGTGCCCCTTTCTGTTCCAATACTTTGGAGAGCCCCGTTTTTTCTGTGCTATTCATCATGTCAAACCAATGAGTTGCCGGTATTTTGACGAAAAAGAGTGTCACCAGCGACTTTCCAGTCGTGGTTTGCACCAGCAATAAGTAAATCTGGGATGAAAAGCTTTTCATTTATTCATACCGCCGACTTGCACCTGGACAGCCCTTTTGCTGGACTACGCCAGGTGGATGGCTCAGTTGCCTCTCTCATCAAAGATGCCACCTTCAGGGCATTCAATAATGTGGTGGATTTGGCTCTTCTTCATAAAGTTGATTTTGTCCTCGTGGCCGGGGACGTGTACGATGGTTCTGACCGGAGTTTACGTGCTCAGCTTAAGTTTGCCGACGGCTTGAAGACGCTGGCTCAGGCGGGTATTCGCTCTTTTGTTTGCCATGGCAATCACGATCCTCTGGACGGCTGGTCCGCTTCTCTTCGTTGGCCGGAAGGGGTTCACATTTTCGGGCCAGACCTGGAGTCTATTCCTTTGGCTCTCGGCGGTGAAGATGTTGCGGTGGTTCACGGTATTAGTTACCCCGAATCCCAGATAGACGACGATTTCGGCAAGGGTTTTCGCCGCCAAGGCTCACAGCCATTTCAGATTGGTCTGTTTCACTGCAGCTTGGGACGCGATCCAGCCCATGAGACCTATGCACCCCGAACCATGGAAGAACTGGTGTCCGCAGACCTGGATTATTGGGCTTTGGGTCATGTTCACACATACCGGGTGCTGAAAGATGGCCGCCCCTTTATTGCCTACCCAGGAAACACTCAGGGACTCCACATTCGGGAGCCAGGCCCCCGCGGCTGCCTTGTAGTTCAGGTGGATGGCCAAGGAACAGTCAAAGCCAGTTTCGAGCCGACGGACGCTGTGCGCTGGCTTTCTAAACAGCTTCGGATCAATGATCTAGAGACTGAAGCAGATCTTATCGAAGCACTGGAACGGTGCTGTGATGAGATTCGCCATGAGGCTCAAGGACGGCCGGCCATTGCCAGAATCACCATTGTTGGCCGGGGCTCATTACATACCGTGTTACGGAGGCCGCAAGTAGTGGGAGACCTTACGGAGCGTTTGCGTGAGACAGGACTTGAATCGGCACCTCCCCTGTGGATCGAGGGGATTCAAGTGCGAACGAGCACCCCGATTGATTTAGAATCTAGGAGGAAGTCTGCTGATTTTCTTGGTGAGGTGTTGCGACTTATAGAAAATTCTCGCCAGAATCCGAAGGGGCTACAGGAGGTGATCAGCGAGCTCTACGATGACCGGCGGGGGCGGAGATTTTTGCAGATCCCTGCGGAAGAAGAGCTTATAGAAATGCTCGGTGAAGTTGAGAGCATGTGTTTGGATGAGCTCGGGGCAGAGGAGAGCGAGTGAGGCTGACGGCCATACATATTGATGGATTTGGTATATTTCATGACCTTGATCTTGTGCGCTTGTCTCCAGGGTTGAACGTTTTTCTTGGTGACAACGAATCCGGCAAAACCACCTTACTTGCCTTTATTCGCACTATACTCTTCGGCTTTCCGCCGGGACAACGGCGGGAAAATCTTTATCCACCCTTGAAAGGTGGTCGCCACGGTGGTCGTCTGACCATGTTGGGCCAAGAGGGGGAAGAGTATTTAATAACCCGCCACCAAGGACGCAAGCGGGGTCCGGTGACAGTAACTCTACCTAACGCTAATCAGGGCGACGAAGAAGTATTGCGCCAGTTAACTGGTGCTGCTACTGAAGATCTCTTTCGGTCGGTCTTTGCCTTTAGTCTTTCGGAATTGCAGAGTTTCGAATCCCTCAACAGTCAGGCTGTGAGGGCTGCGATTTACAGTGCAGGTGCTGGCGTTGGTAGGGTTTCATTGGCCAAAGTGGAAAAAAATCTCCAGGATTCCATTGGACAAATTTTTAAGCCGGGCGGAAGAAAGCCCGTCATCAACGCGATTTTGAGGGAGTTGCAAGAGATAGATCTCACTATAGGCCAGCGGGTGGCGGAAATTGACCGGTACGATGAACTTCGGGATGAGCTGGATCAGATGGCTGTTGAGATTGAGGGAGAGAAAAGCCGTCTTGACACTAAGAGGCACAGACTCGAGCGGGTCAGACTCCTGCAAAAAGGTTGGGAGGACTGGGTCGCTCTGTGTCGAATTCAAGCAGGAATTACTGATCTTCCCAAGATTGAGGTATTTCCTACCGATGGTGTCAACCGGCTGGAAAAACTACAGGAAAGAAATCGACTTGTCAGTGATCATAAAGCTGAACTGGCTCAAAAGATTGAACAGGTGGAGAAAGATCTGGACAGACTCGAACCGCGACCACAGTGGCTGATGGCAGCAGAGCAAATCCGTCTATTAGAGAGAAGACTGGAGAGATTTTCTGCCGCCAGTCAGGAGTTGATAGAAATTCGCCCGCGTCTGGAAAACCAGCGGAAATCACTGGAGAATGATCTCCAGGGTTTGGGACCAGAATGGCAAGCGGACCATCTGGATAGTTTTGACGCTTCCGTTAGTGCCCGGGAAGAAATTCTCCGCTATCTGGAGGGACTGGAAGAGGCCCGAGATGGCAAAAGGGAGTCTGAGCGCAACTTCGTTAGTGCGACCAGCATGTTAAAGCAAGCGAAGGCGAGGGCACAGGAGGCCGAAAAAGGAGTAAGGCAGATTTCCGAACCGCAGGAAAAGGACCCTCGCGTTTTGTTGAAGCGACGACAAAGATTGCGCTCTTTGCGCAACCTAATTCAGACCGGAGGAGATTTGCACCGCCGCTCGGAGCAGCTGAAAGAGCGTCAGGAAGACCTGCAGAAGCAAAAGGATGGCTTGAACCAGCAAATGGAAGGAATAGCAACCACACCACTCTGGCCCATAATAATAGCAGCCCTGCTTTCCGCTGCAGCTAGCCTTGCTGCTGGTTGGTATCGGGACTTGTTCACCGTCGCCACGGTGGCGACGGTTGGTTTGCTGCTAACTGTTACCTTACTCTGGCTGTCCCTCGGACAAAGAAACCGGCAGAAGGCTCAGAAAGATATCCTCATACAGCAATTTTTTGAGATTGAAGAAAAATTGGACTCTCTGAGTGGAAAGGAAGGGATGTTGCTGGCTGAGATTAGTGCTAATGACCAAGAAATTGTGCGCTCGTCACGAACATTGGGATTCAGGACCCGCCCAAGCATAGAGGAAGTAGACCAAGCCGAGGCTGAGGTAGAGGCTGAACAAGAAACGCTCCATCTATGGCAGCCTGTCCAGCAACGCTACCAGGAGTGCAGGGAGGAAACTGAACGACGACAGAGAGAACTGACTGAGTCCGAGCAAGATATGGGAGAAAGGCAAAAAACGCTGCAGGAATTGGAACGCCAGTGGTCAAACTGGCTGAACCAGGCAGGTCTGGCCGAGAGCCTCACCCCCAACTCCGCTCTGGAAGTTATGGAACGCATTCGCTCACTTCGTCAGCAGGCCGGATCATTGAGGGAACTTGAAGAAAGGCTCAAAATGCTGGAGAGATTAGTGCAGCATTACCAAGAAGAAGCAAAGTCGATTGCTCAGCAGTTGGAAGCAAGGGACATACTGACGGAGGATGTGGAAACGGTTGTACATGGGCTGGTGTCGGAATTGGAGAAAGAGGAAGATGCTCAACGGAGGCGCGACGCGCTCCAACAGCAGATGGCTGAATACAAGAGAGAGCTGGAACAAAACGGTGTGCAGTTGCAAGAGGTTGAGAAGGAATTGGAGGTTTTGTTCACAGAAGGGGGGGCTAGCGACGAGGCCGAGTTTCGCCAACGTGCTAATCTGTACGAGCAGCTTATGACGGCTAAGGGAGCTTTTGAACAACACTTGCGCAACCTAGAGAATCTCGGAGGACGTGGTGAGGACCAGATACGATTCCAGGAGGAATTGCATCGTAGTTCACCAGAGAGGCTGCAAGCTGAAGGGGATGAGCTTTACCAAGAAGTTCAGGAACTGGAGGAGAAACTTGCAGCATTACAGGAGCAGTTTGGCCGTCTGAATGAACGGAGAGAACAGCTAGAGTCAGCCGACGAACTCTCAGTTTTGAGGCAACGTCGCAAAGGGCTACTGGCAGAACTTAGTGAAACTGCTAAGCGTTGGAGTGCTATAACCATCTGCCTTCGTTTTTTGCAGGAGGCTCGCCAGCTCTATGAGAAGGAAAGAAAACAACCGGTATTAAGAGAGTCAGAACATTTTTTTCGGACTATCACAAAAGGTAGATATCATGGGATAGTGGCACCTCACGGTGAAGAAAACATCGAAGTTGTAGGGGCTAACGGTAGTCGTTACGAACTGGGTATTTTGAGTCGAGGCACTGCCGAACAACTCTATCTTTCTCTCCGTTTTGGCTATATCCAAGAATTTGGCCGTCGAGCCCGACCCCTGCCTGTGGTCATGGATGACATCTTAGTAAATTTCGATCCACAGAGGGCGCGGGCCTCTATCAGCGCCATACTTGAGCTAGCCCAAAGGAATCAGATACTTTTTTTTACCTGCCATCCAGAAACCGTCTCTATGATCAAGGAATTCGATGGGGACGTGCCCGTGTGGCAGCTTGAAGGAGGTGTCATGCGGTCAGGGTAGGTCCCAGAGCGCATGCACCAGCGGGCAGGAGGCAGCGGGCAAAGGACATTATTAGTGAGGGTCAAATTCGGTGGAAGAGCAAATTGGATATGTTTTTTTCTACGGGACCTTGAAGCAGGGCCAACCATTGTATCTCTTAGAGGGTATTAAGGACTTGCGTCTCGAGGTCTTACCGGCGAGGGTACAGGGAGGGTTGCTCTACAATCTCGGCCTTTTTCCTGGGATGATTCTGAAATCCGATGGTGGTGTGGTTATGGGAGAGGTTCACCGTTTCCGCCAAATAGAAACGGTCCTGGGGATCCTTGACGAAGTGGAGGAATATTACGGAGAAGGAAATCCGAACAATCTCTACCGCCGAGTTGAGCAGAAAGCAGAACTCCTGAACGGAGAGGGGTTTATTACCTGTTGGGTTTATGAATACGTGGGGCCGCTTGAAGGAGTTAGTCTCATCAAAAACGGAGTTTGGCATGGGATTGGGGTGCAACCTCATTAACCTCTGATTTGAGATGTGAGATATGCGATGTGAGATGAAAAGAAAATGATTTAGCTGGGTTTACCCCACATCCCAGATCTCACATCCCACATCCTTGCCTATGTTTCTTAGGATTAAGATATTAGGATTTGAAATGACTCAGATACTTAGCGGAATCTGTTCAGAGGGCATAATGGTGGCAACGGACAGTATGGCCACCACTTTTAAGGCGGATGGCAAGGAGCGACAATTTACCATTGACAAGCTCTTTTCCATTGGGAGTCATGCCTTTATTGTCAGTGGCGGGATGGGGATTAGTGTTGATTTGAGTGAGAGATTTAAGGAGTATGCGGAACAGAGAAGATTGGTAGGAATCGAAAAAATTATTGCTGCAGCCGGACCATACCTGTCTGACCAGTTCAGGCAAGCTATCGGTAGAGTAGACCAAGTCGGAGGTATGGAGGGACGACTTGACAGGATCTATTTTCTGGTGGGGGGCTATTCATTTCGAGCCCAGGAAGATCCCTATCAGCTTGCCCTCTGGGGAAGTGAGGAAGGACAACTGCCCCTCCAGAGGATTCAAATAGCAAACAGCGTGGCTATACCTAGAGCCCTGGCAGGGGAAACAAGGCTATTTCGTATGTGCCAGGAGAATAGATCGCTTGCGGATCTAATTGACTTTGCTAGAGAGTTTCTTCAGAAGCAAGCGGAAACAAATCCCCAAATTGGTCCGCCTTTTTGGTTTGGCACGGTGACGCCGAAGGGATTCGAGCGTTTTGAGCATAATTATGGCAGGCTTATAGTATGACCGATCCATTTATAGTCAGTGTTAGCGAAGAGGAGATAAAGCGGGAGCGCGAAAAAGCTAGGGCTCTGCGTAAAACACGTTGGTGGAAGCAACGACTATCCCGTGGCATCTGCTATTACTGCGGTCGCCGATTTTCGCCCAAGGAGCTAACCATGGATCACATAGTTCCAATTATCCGCGGCGGTATGAGTATTAAGAACAACATTGCTACAGCTTGTAAAGACTGCAATAATAAAAAAAAGCATATGCTCCCCATGGAATGGGAAGAGTATCTTTCAAATCTTACGAGAAACGATGATAGCCCATAGAAAATAATCGAATTTCTGAAGGCATGGTTTTTGTATGTTGTGATCCGCATAAAGCTGCCAAGCTGAATCCGAGGAGGAAGCCAACAGTTTTTGACTACACGTAGAAGGGGGACACTATGACAGTTGTTGGGCCTGAAGGTGAAAACGTCAGAAAGGCAGTTCAGTGGATTTCTGATAAACGGCAGTATGAAGGTGGAGGTCCACTTGCCACCATCATTGAGGAGGCAAGTGAGAGATTTAACCTCTCTCCAAAAGATGAAGAATTTCTCTTTCGTTTTTTTAAGGGCAAAGAGTAATTGCCACTCCCGCCAAAATCTAAGAGCCGGGTCCTTCGCCGCACAGTAGGATCTACGATGGGCCCGGTTTTTACTCTTGTATTGCCCGGGAAAGTCAGTAAAATAGAGTAACCTTGTTGCATTTGTTGGACATGTTCGGGGGTCGTCTAAGGGCAGGACAGGGGTCTTTGGAACCTCTAATCTAGGTTCGAATCCTAGCCCCCGAGCCAAGTTAAAAAGGCCTTTCCCAAAGGGAGAGGCCTTTTTAACTTGGCTCTTGCGTTGCTGAGGCGAATCTTGCGTGAGCTTGTACTGAGCGCAGGGAAGTAAATCCTAGCCCCATCACCTCTTTTACCCATTTCCGGTCAAACCACATTTGGGTAAAATCTACTTTTCAGAGAATTGAGTAAGTCTCAGCAAACCTTTAGGTATTGACCTATGGCTATGGAACAATTAATCTTCGTCGATTGTTATAGGTATTGCTAAGTCCAAATTTCGAGAGGGAATTGAATGGAAAAGAAAATCAGGGTAATTCATTACGGCTTGGGACCTATTGGCTGCAAGGTTGTTCAATATTTGACTGAGAGGGCTCACTTCGACATTGTTGGCGCCATTGATTCCGACCCCAAAAAAGTTGGCACTGATTTAGGCCGTCTGGCAGAGTTGAAAGCACCGCTGGGCTTGCATGTTACCGCTAATTCAAGAGATTTGCTTGAAAGAGTAGATGCCGATGTGGTGGTACTCACGACCACTTCAGATCTAGAGAAAATTCGACCACAGATCATGGAAATCATCTCCTGTGGAAAGAACGTTGTTTCCACATGCGAGGAGCTCATGTATCCGTGGGTAACCAACCCTAAGGTTGCCAGAGAGATTGATGCTGCTGCAAGAGAGAATGAAGTTTCAGTTCTATCGACAGGAGTTAACCCAGGGTTTTTAATGGATTTTCTGCCACTGGTGATGACCTCTATTTGTCGAGATGTGAAAACGGTTACTGTGGAGCGTATCCAGGATGCCCAGTTTCGAAGATTGCCTTTTCAGGAAAAAATAGGCGCTGGGCTTTCCGTGACAGAATTTGAAAGTAGAGTGAGACAAGGTAGCCTGAGACACGTAGGGCTCACAGAGTCGATGCACCTCATTGCGTCGAGACTTGGATGGATCTTGGACAGGACTGAAGACGTTGTCGATGCTGTTTTAGCTGAGAAAAAGGTGGTTACAGAAAATCGTACCATTGAGCCAGGCAAGGCACTGGGGGTAAACCAGATCGGCCGAGCTTACATTGACAGCAAGGAGGTTATTACCCTGGTATTCAGGGCAGCTATCGGAGAGCCAGACCCTCGTGACAGAATTGTTATTAAAGGAAATCCTGATATTGATATGGCAATTAGCAAGGGGGTGAACGGAGATACTGCAACCTGTGCCATCATAGTCAACGCCATACCTGTTGTGATACAGGCACAGCCTGGACTCAGAACAATGGCGGACATTAGTCCGATTTCATTTTTCAAATAAAATCGAGAAATTGAGGCATTAAGGAATTCGAGAATTTGTGGTAAACTCCTATATGCTCAATATTAAAAACATGGAATCCTTTAATCCCTAATTCCTCCGTTGGTGTTTAAATGTTCTCAATTCGAGAAATCATCGACATGGCCATACAGTTAGAGAAGAACGCTGAGACTTTTTATCGTGCGGCAGTTGCCAAGATGTCAACTCCCTCGCTTGAGCCGGTCCTTATTTGTCTGGCGAATGAAGAACGCGATCATTCACAGTGGTTTGAAAAACTAAGAAGAGTGGCGCAGGAGGCAAAAGCAGGAGGCCAAGGGGAGGAGATTAGTAGTGAGGCCTTGAGAAGCCTCGTAGGCGATCAAAAATTTTCTTTGGCTGAAGTGGATCTTGCAAATATAGAAAGCGTAAAGGAATTGATTGAATTAGCTGTCGAGCACGAAAAGGACACCATTATTTTTTATCAGATGCTTCAGTCCTTCATAGATGATCCCGAGACCACAAAAGAGTTGGATGAAATAATTGCTGAGGAAGAGCAACATATTAAAGTTTTGATGAAGTGTGAAATTGAAATGGTCAAGAGTGAAGGGTAAGCTAAGAATCTCTTTCTCGCCTTTGTCTTTGTGTCCTTTGCAGCCTACAATCTAAAATCCACCATGACCCACCCATAATCTTCCACCCACAACCATTTGGAATATTCTGTTGACATCCGTTAGCTTGAATGTTAGCATGTGCTAACTATAGTGTTAGCAATATTATTTGCTAACAATTCTGTTAACAGTGCATAAAATAAGGTGTTTAGCCATGGCTAGTAAAACTTTAGGATTCAGGCTTCCTGAAGAAACTTGGAAGAAGTTAGAAGCAGAGGCTCAAAGCAAGGGTGTGTCCATGACAGATCTGGCACGCCAAAAAGTAATGCTTTCCACGGATTTTGAAGGTCCCGTCCAGGCATTAGTTGACCATTACAGTTCTGTGCTCAACATTTCCAGGCACGAAGTGGTTGAGGCCATTTTGACAGACTATGTAGCAATGCAGGAGGCCCATTCAGATGTGTGGGGACCTGGCAAGTTGATACTAGAGGAGTTTACTTTTACTGAGCAGGGAGTAATGCGGGGACAGGACCTATTCGACTTAAGAAAGGCTGTCCATGCTCAGGAATTTAAGCGAGAGAAAGTAAAGATGTTGCTGAAAGAGGAAAAGATTATAGGGCGTGAGAGGATGAGTAAAGATGACAGGGAGTGGCTAAACGCCAATCTCCACCTTGTTCATGTTCCGCAGGACAAGACATCGCCCAAAAAATCTGTTTCCCAATGGATGTCGAAACTGAGAAGACAGGGGACGGAGTAAGAGGCAAAGGGCATAGGGCATGGAGCATAGGGAAATACAGAGGACAGACTCTTCTGTGGGAGCGGCTTTTAGCCGCGATTTGGTGGTTTCAACGATTTAAACGATTTAAAAACTAACCGTTTACCGTTTACCGCTTACCACTTACTCAAAATATTCTTGTACAATCGTTCGTGCGAGATCCATGGAGCTAGTAAAGGCAGGGGACACAGGGTTGAGTATGTGGATGCTCTCTCCTTCTTTCTGTACGAGAAAATCCAATACCAGCTCTTTCTTGTCCCAATCAACCAGTTGTGCACGAATACCAACCTTATCTGCTGGTTCAATGTCTCTCGGATCTAGCTTTTTTACTAGTTTTGACGCACTGTTAAAGAAAAATGGAGTTAGGTATTTCTTTGGTTCCGTGAGGGCCACATCTCTGAACTTGGGGTTGGTACAGAAGAGAACTGCATCTCGGAAAAGTATTGAAAACGCTTCTGCATCGATTCCCTGCAAGATACCGTAGTTTTCTCTTCCAAGGGCCGGAATGGCAGTTGGGCCCAAATATACCTCACCATGGACACTTCGAGTGAAATGTATACCGAGAAAGGGATTACGAATGTCGGGAACCGGGTAGATGTTTCCGCGCACCAAGTGCGCTTTGTCCTTCACTAGTTTTTTGTAAATGCCCTTGAAGGGGATCATCCTGAGGTTCAAACCCAGATCAAACGCTCTAGCCACTCGGTCGCAATGAGCACCGGCAGCGTTAATGAAACGCTTGAATTCAATCTCACCGGCACTAGTGATGGCAGTTGAGCTACCTTTAAGACCTAAAAAGCCGCAACTTAGAAGAAACTGCACCTTGCCCGAGGCAGCAAGAACCTTTTCCAGACTCATTACTACCTTTTTCGGGTCGACAACAGCTGTGTGGTGAGAATAGATAGCTTTCTGGACGGTTTTGGCATTGGGTTCGATTTCATTGAGTTCCTGTGGGCTCACCATATCAACCTTGGCTCCGTTGGCAATTGCCCTTCGGTAAAGCTCTTCCAAGGTCGAGATTTCTTCCTCACTCCTTGTGACAATTACCTTTCCGGTCTCCAGTATTGGCAGTCCTTTCTCCTTGCAGTATGTCCGCATGAGGAAGTTACCATTTAGGCATGATCTGGCTTTTAAGCTATCTGGCGCATAGTAAATACCTGCGTGCAGGACTCCGCTATTACGGCCGGAAGCGTGTTTACCTAAATCCTTTTCTTTGTCAATTATAACAATATGTTCGTATCCCTTTTGGATCAGCTCCCTGGCGATTGTGAGGCCAATGATGCCCCCGCCGACGATGAGTATCTCTGCTTTAGCTCTCGACATAACTTCTCCTCTGACCTCTGATCCCTGACCCCTAGTATACCCATGCCGTAAAAAAGAGGAAGGCCCTTTTGAATTGGTTGAGCCAAATCAAACAATCTGCTTGATTTACGGCAGGTCAAGGAGAAGATGTAATTATGGTAGATTTTGTTAGTTTTGAGATGGAGGTGTGCGGGCGAAACGGGAAAGGCGCCATAGTTCAGCCTCATTTTTTTGAATTTCTTGCTCTTCTTGCTGACTCAATTTGTCAGCCTTGCGCATAGCAGCTTTTTGGACAAGGAGGAGCTTTTGTCCTATGCGATCCAGCGCGTCGTTGAGACTTGCCCTCCGTTCTTCCTCACTCATGGCGGTTTCGAAACGGTGCAGGGCGGCTACAGTCCGCCGATTTATCTCTCTCCAATCCAGATGTTCTCCCCTTTCTTCAAGTTGCACACTGTAGAGTCCCGCATGACAGCTTGAGAGGACCCCCTGGCGCAACTCTAGCCAGATTTGAGAATTTATCACCTTGAGTCGGCGGTGAATTTCATCAAGGCTGTAGGACTCAGGAAAGGATGGTTTGACTGGTTTGCGGCCCAAGATCCTTGAGAACCAGGAGCGCTTTGCAGCGGACAAGGGTGGATTTTCTGACTGAGCCAACAGTGTAACTAGCAGTCCATCACTGTCGCTCTCTTTTTGGCTACTGAGTAACGAGGCGTAGCCTTCCGCAACAAGATAACCCCATATAGAACCTAATGTCAGTCCTAGCATTGCTCCTAGGTTGCCGTAGAGCCACGATCCCACGGCAGCACCCCAGCATGTGCCGAGAAGAATGAATAGTAGACCACATAGATTTGCCAAAACCTGGTTCATGAGAGGAGACTCTTTTTGTAGGGCGAAATCATCTAACATATTGGATTTAAGCAACATACGTGCCATAGTTCATGTACATTCTATTGCTGGCTAAACTACAGCCAGAATATGAGTTCGGATATTGCGGCAGTGAAACTAAAACCCAACATCTCAAATCTGAAATGAAACTTGCGTTCTTTTCTCAGCCTTGCTAATCTTGGCGAATCGAGGGGCTACATAGACCGCAGATATGGCCGCTCTTCCGGGTATCGCGAACTATTTTCCAAGTATAGTGCGGGTGCCCGGTGCCAAGCCCATCTTCACGGTCTTGGAACACCTTTTGATTTCATAAATTATGAGAGTTAATGAAAACTGCTGGGGGGATGAAGTATGGCCACATTGAATCTCAAAAACTTTCCTGATGATTTGCACGAACAGGCCAAATCTCGGGCTGCCCTGGAAGGTATTACCCTGAAAGAACTTGTGGTGCAGGCTGTGACCAGCTACCTTTCTGGTCCTATCACCCTTGATGTACAGGAAGTAATTGTGAAGAAGAAAGAGTCTGAGTAAGACTAGAATGGTGAAAAATGAAAGAATCTCGGCGTTCTAAACGCAAGAACATGGCTGGTGATGTGAAGATTTTTACCAATGGCGGTACCTATCTGGGAGGCCTCAGAGACATTTCCGAAGGTGGCATTTCAGTAACCACTGAGACCCCTTATGAAGTTGGCTATGAGATGTTTGTCTCAATCGAAGTGCCGGAGTCACTGGAGACAGTTACCGCCTTGGCCGAAGTAGTGTGGGTCCATCCTCTAGAGGCTACTTTTCATCCAACAGGTATGGGTCTTAAGTTCCTCGCCCTAAAAGACGAGGATTATTACAAATTGGAGAAGATCCTGGAATTAGCCTGATCCATCGATATTCCTACCTAGTTTTGTTCTAGTTCGAAAATCTGCGGTCCGTGGTTCCGCCGAAGGCGGATCAGTCGTCCGTTGTTTAGATAACTATTTGCAACGGATCACTGACCACTGACGATACCCGATTCCCCGACGGAAAAAGGAGGCAGACTTACTGCTCCACCTTATCTTGGCTGCTCGTTTCTCTCCTTAACTGAGAGAGGGTATCAGGTTGGAACAACCACAGGTTCCCGTAGCAAAAGTTCGATTGCCTCAGTGGCACTGGCTGCAAGACGCGGGTGCGTTTGGGTAAGGCCCTCTAATTGTCGAAGACTGTCAGCAGTGCGATAAATAAGCATTGCCAGATCGCCTTCATCGAGCCCAGAAGTCGCCAGCAACTCGTCCCAGGTGGCTCCTCTAATCCAAAAGTAAATAGCAGCCGCGGGCCAAAAGGATAAAGGCTGAACTAAAAAACCCCGAGCGCGCAAGCGGCGACGCAAAGGATGCAGGGCCGAGACCATTTTGGCGAAGGCCTGGCCCAGCTTTGGATGCTGCAGGTTGAGTTTTTCCACAGGATCGTCGTGACTATCTCGATCGGTGACGAAGGGGGCTATGAGGCCGGCCAACATTGCTGGGTCATCGTGGGGAAAAACATCATGTCGTATAGACTCAGCTACCAGAAGTGGCTGGTCTAGCCTCAGCTGTGATGCCCAGACGCCATCCACACTCAAACGACCTGTCTCATTTACATAATCTTCTTCTTGCAGAAAGTGGAAGTGACGGTTGAACTCGTACCATATTTGATTGGTCACTTGATCCACCCGCTGACGCAAGTCTAATATTTTATTTATCTTTTTTCTGAAATTACCCCGTTTCTCTGGCTCACATCGGTTTAGATGGGCGCATCGGGGGCAAGGGAGGGCTGCAATGGCAGCCTTGAGGTCTTCAAGCTGGGACTTTAGGGTCTGCCAGGTATCTTGCTGGGGGTAGGGGAGAGGCTCTTCGATTTCCAGCCGAGGATGCGTGTCCAGGGGCTTGGCGAGAACTGCTTGCAGCCAAAGCTCTGGTTTGTCTAGATCAGAGAGATCAAAACAAACGTCCAGCAATGACGCAACCTTGTCAAAACGCAGCCATCTTTTTCGCAGACCACGGCGGCGCAAACCTGGCCCTACCCTAAGGGCAGTAATCCCCTCTGACCCTCCTCGGCTCTCCTGCCCCAAGGTGACGAAGAAGTCCTTCTTTTTGTTTTGAAAGAGCCTTCCAGGAGTAAGATAGGCTTGTTTACGGAGAAGGTCCCAACTCCGGCGAAGCTCCAGCTGAGTTTGTTTAAACTGCCGTTCCAGATCGCGTTTTTTGGACAGCGTTAGCAAAACCATATCCACATCGCCACATTGAGTTTCCTCAAGTTCACCCCTTATGTTTTTTTCCAGCAGTCTCAAATCCTCAACCAGCTCTCTCTGCTCCTCCAGATTTTGGTAAGTGGCAAAGGAGCGAGCAAGCAACTCCCTTATTCCTTCGGGTCGATGGGAAAGGAGTAAATTCAAAACCATAGAGAAGGTGATATGGATCTGGCTATTTATTGGCTCAGGCGATGAGTGCAGGAGATCTACGATGAGGTGAGGATCCTGATAAGGTCCAGGTAGCACAACAACGAAGCCCACTTTGTCCATACCTCGCCGTCCGGCCCTACCGGTCATTTGGAGTAGATCAGTTGCACTGAGGGGGACAAATGTACGCCCGTTGAAGCGATCACTTTGGGAGAGTACCACGGTGCGGGCTGGGAAATTGACACCTGCTGCCACAGTTGAGGTTGAGAAAATCGCCTCGAGCTGTCCTTCTTTCATCATAGTCTCCACGAGCCCCTTCCATTGAGGTAGTTGACCTCCATGGTGGGCTGCCACCCGGCCTTTTCTCAGCGAAGAGAGCTGCCGGTGGCTTTTTAGGTACCCGTGGATTTGCAGGAGTTGCCGCAGTCTTTTGTTAAAGCGACGATCTTCCTCCTCGCTCTCATTGGGGCGAAGACGAGGTGATGCGGCGAGTAAAGCCTGGTTACAATCCGCTCTCGACTTCAGGAAAAAAATAGCAGGCAACATGTTGAGGTGACGGAGCCCATTAATTATCTGGGAGAAATTTGCAACTCCCTGCCGTGGAGTAAGTCCGGCCCTCGGGCTAGTGCGGAGAAAATGACGTACCTTGCCCGCCATTTGTTTTCTCTGAATAAGAGGTGTGACCTCCCCAGTGGGAAACATAAAGAGAGGATGAATGGACACCGGTCGTTTGTGAGCTGCCACAACTCTACATGGAGCCTGGCGTAACCATTCCAGCCATCCGGCAATCTCTGCTCCGTTAGATATGGTCGCCGAGAGCAGTAAAAGCCTTACCCGAGCCGGAAGGTAAATTATAACCTCCTCCCAGACGACGCCTCGATCCACATCTCCCAGGTAATGAGCTTCATCAAGTACTACAAGATCCACGTCAAGGTCCTCTCCCCGGTGCATGGCGTCATAAAGCTGATTGCGGAGAATTTCGGTAGTACCGACTATGACGGGCGCCTGATGATTCTCTTTGCGATCGCCGGTGAGAATGCCAACATTTTTTTTGCCAAATTTATGACAAAATTCCGTATACTTGGAATTAGAAAGTGCCTTCAAAGGAGAGGCATACCAGCTGCGCTCTCCGTGGGCCAGCAACTTTTCCATAGCCTGAAGAGCAATCCAAGTCTTACCAGAGCCTGTAGCGGCGGTAACCAACACGTCACCGTGCTGCAATTCCTCGACAGCTCTTAGTTGGAAAGGGTCAGGGACAAAGGGTGCAGCTTTGGGCACGCCGATCTCTGCAAGCAACGGTTTAAGTTGCCGCGAAGCTTTTGGTCGAAAGAGAGGAGCATCCTTCGGCGCTTTAGGTTTACCCCTTTTGCCCTTCCGCTGGTATTTTTTTGAGAGATATTTTCGTCTGGCCATATATATGCTAAAATATTAATATAAAATTATTTTATATTATGAAGTTAACAAATTAGATTAACTTATATCACCGATCAGTCTTTCATTCAATCCTAAGAAACTTGGTCCTCATTTCAAGGTTTCAGGTGTTGGATTTCAGCTTTCAGAGAGGATAGACCTGAACACTGAAACCTGGCACCTAGAGCGCTGAGACTTGGAAAGCCAGGTCCTTGCTCGGTTATTTGATCTTGCTCTATCCCACTTCTTTGGTATAAATGTGGCGATGGTCTCCCTTATGGTGTCAGGAGTCAATTTTAATGGCTGAAAATAGAGCTGTTCAGGAGTATGTTCGACTCGAAGGTCCATTGGGTCTTATGGCCATTCACGGTGGAGGTATTGAGCCTGGCACCGAGGAAATAGCAAGATTTGTAGCCTCTCACAGCGGAGCCAGCCTTTACGTTTACGCAGGCCGACGGTCTGGGGGAAATCTTTCCTTGCACCGCTCCAGCCATGATATGAGAATTGAGAAAAGAGCTCTGGTTGTGCAATTCCTCAACCATGTGCAAACTGCTATATCAATACACGGCCACGGTCGCAGAAAAAACCGTGTTTATGTAGGAGGCCTGCATCAAAGCATGGTTCAGCATTTTGTGGAGC
>CP070689.1:3094095-3102847 GCA_020353155.1 Deltaproteobacteria bacterium
ATCCACAATTTACTTTTCAATCCGAAATCCAAAATCGTAAATCCGAAATTTCCCTCGCTCCAATACTCCAGATGGCATCAAGCGCGGGATATAAGCACTACGGTATGTTTGAAGCTATCAAGGTCAAATAAAGTATACGGCTACCTTTCCTTCCACTCTGGCTTTCTCTTTTCCAAAAAAGCCCGTACTCCTTCTTCTGCATCTTCTGTGCTGCAAAGGGCAGCAAAGAACTCGCTCAGGAAGTCAATCGATTGATGGTAGGGGACGTCTTGCATTGCATACAATGCAGTTTTTCCAATCTGCAATGCCAGGGGACTTTTGGCCGCCAGCTTGCCAGCCATTTCCATGGTGGCTTGTTCAAGCTGATCTGGAGGCACTACTTTGTTGACTATTCCCAATCTTTCGGCTTCGGTGGCTGAGATCATGTCACCTGTGAGTACCATCTCAAGAAGTTTCTTGCGGCCGACAGAGCGTGCCAATGGTACAGCCGGGCCCGTACAGATGAGACCAACATTGATGGCAGTGGTTCCTATTTTGGCATCCTCCGCAGCCACAGCCAAATCACAGGCAAAGACCAAGCCTGCGCCATTGGCTAGAGCATAACCTTTCACCGATGCAATGACCGGCTTTTTCATCCTGGCAATGGTGTGATTGTGTTCGTCCATCAAGCGGATGAATTCGCGGTGTTCCTTATTCGTTTTGTTCTTGAATTCGGCAACGGCAATACCGGTAGAGAAATGTTTGCCTGCCGCCTGGATAATAACAACCCGCACCTCTGGATCCTTGTCCATCTCCACCAGGGCATCATTCAGTTCCCGAGCAAAAGGCACGTCGAAAAGGTTCATCTCTGCTGGCTTGTTGAGGGTAATTAGGCCGATATGATCTTGTTTCTCCACAATGACGTTGGTGTATGACATAGCTTATCTCCTTATAAGAAATTTGGCAGATTAACCCCAACGGAATATGCTCTGCTTGCCCTGGGGTCTTATCAGTGATACCGAAAACTATGGATGCAAACTAATTGGCAAAACAACTCAAAGCAGAATAACAAGCCGGGCACTCTGATGTCAATTTATCTTCTGCGCAAAGAGCATGGAGCGATTTCGGATTTCCGATTCTTAATTTCGAATTTCGAAATTTTAAACCTTCGCTCCATGCCCACTGGCTACTGGCTACTGAATACTTTTATTATGTTATATTGTCTGAGCCTCAAGTTTATAACCAAATATTTTTGACTTGGAAACCCGATACCCATAAGGATAAGCCATGACTAATTCCACAGATAACAAACCAAGTAGGATATCCTTGGAGACCCGGATTGGCTGGATTGGCACTGGAGTCATGGGACTCTCCATGTGCAACCATGTGCTCAGCAAAGGTTATGGGGTAACCTTATACAACCGCACCAAGAGCAAAGCACAACCGCTTTTGGATGAGGGAGCTAGGTGGGCCGAGACACCGCGCGCAGTGGCTGAACAGTCTAATGTGGTCTTCACTATGGTTGGCTTTCCGCAAGACGTTCGTGAAGTTTATTTTGGAGAAAGTGGCATCCTGGCAGGCAGCAAACCGGGCACCATTCTTGTTGATATGACAACAACCTCACCAAGTCTGGCCCAAGAGATTTACCAGATGGCAGCATCAAAGTCAGTTCAGGCAATTGATGCACCGGTTTCAGGAGGAGATGTGGGCGCTCGTGCTGGCACCCTGTCTATCATGGTGGGTGGCAACGAGGAGGTAGTCGAGACCATTACACCACTCCTCGAAATTATGGGAAAACAAATAGTGCACCAGGGCGGAGCCGGCACCGGTCAGCATGCCAAGATGTGTAACCAGATAGTCATTGCCTCCACCATGATCGGGGTGTGTGAGTGTCTTCTCTATGGCCATAAAGCTGGATTGGATCTAGAAACCATGTTGCGTTCCATTACCAAGGGTGCTGCAGCCTGCTGGGCCCTTGACAACACGGCACCTCGAATTCTTAAGCGCAATTTTGATCCTGGATTCTTCGTTGAACATTTCATCAAAGACATGAGTATAGCCTTGGACGAGGCTCAGCGCTTGAATATTGCCCTGCCGGGTCTGGCTCTGGTCCACCAACTCTATTTAGCTCTTAAAGCCCAAGGTCATGGCAAACTCGGCACCCAGTCCCTCATGCTGGCCCTTGAGGAATTTTCCAACACTGTGGTGAAACCCTAACTAGGCGCTAGGGACTAAGCACTAGGCACCTCAGGGCGAGGCGGTGATACGGCGAGACGGAGACACGGCGAAGAAGGCAGAATTTAGAATCCAGAATTCAGGAGATAAACAAACAAAATAGAGTTTTCTCAACTACTGACTACTGGCTACTGACTACTAGGCTCTTGCCTTATGCCTTGCGCCCTGAGCCTTTTGCCACTTACTCTTTGCTCCATGCCCCATGCTCTATGCCTCCTCACAGCGGCACTGCGGCCTTGTAGAGAGTGGCCTCTCCCTCGATGCGGTACTGTTCCACTGCTGCAGGGACAATAACGGAGGTTCCCCTGCTTAAACCTGTGGTTTCGCCTTCCCCTAAATCCGTGATCGTAGCCTCGCCTTTTGTGCAGATCATAATTTCCACGCTACGTTTCCGAGCACCTATGAATGGAGCCCCTCCGCTTACTTCAACGATGGAAAGGACAAATTCCGCTGTCCCTGTCGGGTAGACGGCCTCACCGGAGGCAACTCTCTGAGGCTGTAGGATAGTCAGTTCTATCTCTGTAAAATTTAGAATGCTCAAGAGTTCCTGTACATCTATGTGTTTGGCCGTCAGTCCGCCTCTCAAAACGTTATCAGAATTTGCCATCAATTCAATGCCAGTACCTTCGAGATAGCCATGAAGTTCACCAGCAGGTAAAAACATGGCTTGTTGCGGCTTTAGCTGCACTAGATTCAAGAAGGCCGGAGAAAGAACACCAACATCCCCAGGATAGGCTTGGTTTAGTTTGGCAATCCAGGTCCATACTGGCTCTTTCTCCGTCCGCTTCTCAGCAAAAGCCACCACTTCTTCCACGATCTTGGCCTGTTTGGCCTTCTCCGTAGTCATTAGTTGGTAGAAAAATCCCTTCAGCCCCTGCCTGTGAGAATGTTCCTGCAGAAATGACAGCGTTTCCACCAGAGGTTGGACCTGAATCTCTCCCAGCAATCTTAGTATTTCCTCTACCTGGCGAAAACCATTCAGGGCCCAGAATGGCGTCAAAGCGCAGATTATCTCGGGTTTGTGGTTGACGTCTCTATAGTTTCTGTTAACCGCCCCAATAGGTATGCCCAACTCGTTTTCCCGAAGAAAGCCCTCCCTAGCCTGCCCTTGGTTCGGATGGGCCTGAATTGACAGTGGCTTCGCGGCCGCAAGTACTTTGAACAAAAAAGGCAGCTCATTGGAAAACTTATGGGCTGTCTCTCTCCCCAAAACCTCTTCTGGATTTTCAGCAATTACCTCGAGCAAAGATCTCCAAAGACCATCAAGGTAAACCTGAGACGGCGCCTTCGGGTGGGCACCCATCCAGAGTTCTGCCTGAGGGTTTTTTGCTGGCCCTGCTTGTCCAAGAAGTTCGGGAATAGCGGTCTTTGATCCCCACTCATACTCTTGTATGCTGTTTTTCATCAAGCTAATCTTTCTCATTCACTTTTCCTCAGTCTGCATACGGTTTTGGAGAAGGATAGCACTTCAACAGCGAAAGTCCAATATTCTTGTTACGTTAATGATTCGGCTGCAGGTATTTGGCCAAATCAACTTTGATTCCTGCTATCATGAGAGTATAGTAAACAACCAATTCTTGATTTTAGATTGCAGATTTTAGATTTAAGATTTGAGGCGTACCATTCAAGATTGAATAATTCGCCTTAAAGGCTAAAACACTCTAAAACTTGAGCAACAATCTGCAATCTAAAATGCCCCAGAGGAGACCCCTGCCATGTCTTTCAAAGAAAATCTTAAAGCAAAAATCAAACTTGATACCCTTTTGCGAAAGATTAGTTCGACAATTAGGGAAACTCCCGGACAGAGACGCTTGGACAAGCGCCTTACTCAGGAATTAATCGATATGACTGATCTCGAGTACAAGAAAGCCAGGGATCTGCACCTCTATGTCCGTCCTTTCGAGGGCGAAATCATGGAGGTCTTGGTCTTCGACAACGAACTACCAATTTACCACACTACTGTGGACGATGTAGCCTTGCGCAAAAGTCCTGAATGGAAAGAGATGTTTAGCATCAAGAACATAAAAAAAGTAATGAATGACCAAGATGTCATCGTCAGTAAGGGCAAAGAGTCACTCAAGCGAATATATGACAGTGCTGTGTCTTTGCTGGATCTAACCTACAACAGGGATGACCTCGCGGTTTTGGTGGCAGATGGACGTCAGGGTTTGGAGCAAAAATCCCTAGAAAAGGTTCAGGAATCTTTGGATCTCTTCTTTGAACTGTTGGACTTCCAGCCGGTATCTCTAGGTGTACTGGAGCATGATCTGCAAATTTTTGCCAGGCCAAAAACCAACGGTGGCAAGGCTACATTATTCGAGAATCCTATCTTTTTCGACGAGGACAGTTTTTCCCTTGGCCTCAGGAAAGGTACCTTCTCCCCTCAGAAAGACTTAGATCTTGCCTGGGTCATGCAATATGCTCAAGGCGAGAAAGCAGCTGATCTTCAAGGCCCAGAGGTCTTCGAATTCTTAGCAGAACTGGCCATGGAAGAGTTAAAAAATAAGTGAACACCAATAAGTAGCCAGTATCCTTTAGTGATTTCGAAACTCGCAATCTCACATCCCATATCTCACATCCCAAATCAGCAATCCGAAATCCGAAACCGGGAACCCGCCCGGAGGGTGGGAGTCCGAAGAACAAATTGAAAAGTCCCTAGTTTGTTTGGTCATTGTAAAAACGAAAGGCTTTAGTCTATACTGCCTGAGATTGCGACTATGAGTCCACATCCAATCCGTGGACATGGTTTATTATTCTCTCTTAATCGGTAGGAGGCCGTCTATGCAGGTTCTAGTACTCTACTATTCCCGGACAGGAAATACTCACAAGTTGGCTCGGGCTGTAAGCGACGGAGTTGATTCTGTAGAGGGTGTTCGCTGCCTGCTACGTTCCACCGAGGAGGTAAAAAGAGAAGATTTTGTTGAATCTGATGGGATTATTGCCGGATCACCTGTCTACTTTGGCGTAATGGCAGCAGAACTGAAAAAAGTTTTCGACGACTTTGTCTCCGTGCGAAGGAAAACGGAAAATAAAGTTGGCGCTGCTTTTGCTACTGGTGGCGATGCCTCTGGCTGTAAAGAGACCACTATGATGTCCATCATTCAAGCCATGCTAATCTACGGGATGATCATTGTTGGCGATCCCATGAGTGCAACAGGTCACTACGGTGTGGCCTGCTTGGGTGCTCCAGACGCAAGTGCGAGGCAAAACGGCTTCAAGCTGGGTGCCCGGGTGGCTGAGCTGGTGAAGAAGCTGCACCAATAGTTGCCAGAAACAGCGCGAAACTGGCTGATATCTGTCCACAAATTTCTGGTGGGCTATAGTTAATCTCAGTGAGCGAGGCTTCCATGGATCGATGGAACATAGGACGTCCGCTTGTTTTTGCCTGGCGAATGTGGAGTTTGGTGCTGATTGTGATTCTCGCTTCAGCCCCTTTGCAGGCTGGCGAAGATGACGATCTACTTGATCTCGACAGTGGCGGCTTGGTTATCTCAGCAACAACTCAGTACGGTGGAAGATGGAATGCCCAGGCCCTTTTGGATGGCTCTAATCTCACTGGGTGGAGCAGCGCCAAGGGCTATCCTTATCCCAATGAGTTTCTCATAGAGCTTCCGCGTCAGTGCGTACTTGCCTCCTTTGTCGTCGATAACACCGGTGCCGAGGAATCCAATTTTCCCGGAATCTCAGCGCGGCATTTTGCCCTATATGCTTCCAACACGTCCAAAGACGAGGTCGTGGACCTAATACTCAGTGGGGAAGCGGAGAAGGGCACCCGGAAAGTATTCGCCTTAGACAAGCCCACAGAAGTCCGTTGGTTGAAATTGGCGATACTATCTAATTGGGGAAATTCCTCCCACACCCAGCTGATGGAACTGGAGGGTTATGGAGAGGTCCTTGATCCTGTACCCCAACAGAAGCCTCTTCAAGGAATCTACTCGAGCAATTACGGTCTGATGCGTCTTGAGCAAAGCGGTGCTTATGTTGTAGGTTGTTATGAAGCTGACCATGGATTGTTCTCTGGAAGAACCAACGGTCGTCTCCTCAAGTTTCGCTGGTGGGAGGACGGACCGAACTCGGGGACTGCCCTTATGGTGCTATCTACTGACGGTAACCATTTAAATGGCCTCTGGTACGAAAGGGGTCGTATGAAGGGAAGTTGGTATGGAAGACGAGTTACTGACCGAGAGGGGCCAAACTGTGAGGTGCCGGTCTTGGACGCCTTGGTTAAGTCTATTTACGAGGCGGGCCTAAGTGGGCCCATGGAAGAAATGGGCCAGGAAGAATCTTCGGAAAAAGAGAAAGCCTTTGCGATTCTTCCTGAAATATATTTTGCCACCGATTCTGCCGAAATCACCCCCGATTCAGAAAAAAGACTGGAGAAATGCTGGGCTGCCATCCAGACTTATCCATACCAAAAGATTGTCATCAAGGGTCACACCGACTCCACTCACACTCAAGAGTATAATTTGGAGCTTTCACTTCGGCGAGCCCTATCGGTCGCGGAGTGGCTGATTGAGCAGGGTCTGGATGCCAACCAGCTGGAGAGCAAAGCATACGGTGAGTCCCGGCCTGTAGCAGATAACGGCACAGAGGAGGGTCGAGCGCTCAATCGGCGAGTTGAGATATTGCTGCAGTGACCCCATTTACCCTAGGGATTTACCCAAACACATGAGTCTGATTTGACAGTTGATACGTTCCTACACATCCAGACAAAACATTGTGTGCGTCTCTCGAATGCCATCAATGACCCTAATTTTGTCATAAGCCAAGGCCACCATACTGGCATCATCGGGTGCCTGCACCTCAGCTACTATGTCATAAAGGCCAGTAACTAGGTACACATTGCCCACTCCTTTAACTTTCTTTATCTGACCGGCAACCCCTCGGTCCATTCCTGGCTCCGCCGTAATCAGAACAATTGCTTTTGCCATGGTTTCACCCTCCTTTCGCTGGCCTGTTCTCTCTTAACGTTACCTATCCATTTGGGAAGAAACACCACCCATTTATTTAAATCATTCTAGCCCAAGTCTAATCCTAGGTGTTGCATTATTTTATGGCCAAACCTCTTTTCTCCTTGGTAACGTTAATATCAGTGGGGAACGGAAGATCAAGTTTATCAGTCGCCAATTGTATGAGTTGCCGTACCTTCCTGTTGCCTTGATGGCCCCATATGAAGTAAGAAGATATAGTTCTCAACATTGGGAAGCTATCACTAAAACTGAACAAATATACCACCGAGGCAAGGAGAATGTTATGAGTGAAACGAAAGAAGAGGTTCTGGTCTTTAGTAAGAATTTCAGCCATCACAGCTATGGGCCTCAGCACCCTTTGAAAGTAGAGCGGCTCCAGTTGACCATGGATCTGATCGCCGCTTATGGGCTTTTTGATGATTCCGATGATCCATGGATCGAAGCCCAGGAAGCTGACGAACAAGACCTTCTTCTGGTTCACTCCAAAGAGTACCTCCAGGTTCTGAAAGAGGCCAATGACGGAAAAGCCCCTCCGCAGGGGTGGAAATATGGTTTGGGAAGCGGTGACAATCCAGTATTTCCCGGCTTATACGATTGGTCCTTGCTGGTTACTGGTGCGACTCTCGAATGCGTTCGCCAGATCACGGAGGAGAATAGGAAAATCGCCTTTAATATCGGGGGTGGCTTGCATCATGCCATGAAAAGTCGGGCCGCGGGATTCTGTTATCTGAATGACCCCGCCGTGGGAATTGCCAAAATGATAAAGGACGGTCTGCGAGTAGTATATCTAGATGTGGACGTGCACCACGGCGACGGAGTTGAGGCAGCATTTTATGATACTGATCAAGTACTCACCATATCTCTCCACCAGCATGGCCACACCTTGTTTCCCGGCACCGGATTTCCGGATGAGATGGGCAAGGGAAAAGGGAGGGGTTACGCGGTAAATGTGCCACTAGCACCAGGTACGGATGACGAATTGTATCTTTCAGTTTTTATGGAAGTGGTACCGCCGCTGGTCCATGCTTACAAGCCCGACGTGCTGGTCACCCAGTTGGGAGTGGACTCTCTGACCACAGACCCCTTGGCCACTATGGATCTGACTATCAATGGTTTTGCCAAGGTCATAGAGGAGATAAAGTCATGGGATCTCAGATGGGTGGCCTTGGGTGGAGGTGGATACAATATCATGAATGTCGCCCGTGCCTGGACTCAAGCGTGGGCCATAATGAAGGGAATCAAACTTTCGGATAATTTACCTGAACCTTTCGTACAGCAATATCAAGCCGAAGTAGGTCAAAATCCCACTCTCTCGGGCCCAAGTCAGCAAACTCACCCAGTTATTGCCGGCCGGGCCCAGGCATTAGCTAAAGCGGTGGTGGAGCGCATAAAAGAGAGCATTTTCCCAATCGTAGGCGCGTAGTCACTAGCATGGAGCATGGGGCATAGGGCATAGAGTAAGGATTCAGGAGTCAGAATCCAGAATCCAGGAGATAAGGAATCAAGATTGAATTCCCTGCAACCTCAGGCATTTTCGCCGTGTCTCCGTGCCGCCCTGCAGTGCCTAG
>CP070689.1:3102947-3169545 GCA_020353155.1 Deltaproteobacteria bacterium
CGGGTAATGGCCGAACTTATCTGTGAGGTAGTGACGAGGGTCACCACGCCAAAGGGGGTGCCGGGGATCATTTGCTCATAGACCAGGCCAGCCTGTGGCCCATTGCCGTGGGTGATGACCACATGGAACTGGTCGAACAGGGAGATCAAATTCCAAAGTGTTCGTTTGGTGTGTATAAGCTGGGCAGTAAAAGACATCTCTGCGCCAGGCTCTGAAGGGCAGATACCGTTTCCGCCAATGGCCACTACAATAATTGGTTTCGCAGTCATAACTCCAAACTTTTGTCAATCCCCAATCTCAAAGCCTCTTATCACTATAACGGAATGAGAGTCTAGGGGAACACCATTTTCTGTTCTTTAAATGTAGTCATGCCGGGCTGTCCTGAGCAAAAAATTCTCCGCGGGCAGAAAACGCTGGCTACGGAAGCAACCTCGCGCATCAAACGGAATGAGTTTGATTGTGGACGGCGGTATGAGCTTATATACTGGACTTGACCGTGGCGGTAAAAATCCTTGCAGGTAATAGCCTTCCGCCGATTTGACCAGTCAGCCTAATGTGAAATATACATTCTTTTTTCTGCGGAGAAGGTTATCATTCAAGTAAACCGATAGCCCATCGCCAAGATTATCTTTTTGAAATCACCAGCAAGGAGTGGAACCATGGCGTATCAACCAATCGAGAACTATGGCATTGTTGGGGACATGCACACTGTGGCTTTAGTGGGCATGAACGGATCCATCGATTGGTTTTGTTTTCCTCATTTCGATTCACCCAGCCTGTTCGCTGCCATCCTGGATGATGAAAGAGGCGGACATTTTAAGATTGCACCCATCAATAATAATGTGACCTACAAGCAGTTCTACTGGCCGGAAACCAACGTGCTTGTAACCCGCTTTCTTTCAGCGGAGGGTGTAGGTGAGGTCGTGGACTATATGACAGTAGCCGAAGCTGCCAGGGGCAAGCACCATCATCCCCACCAATTGTTCCGCCGCGTTAACACCATTCGAGGTGCGATGGCTTTCCGAATGGAATGTTACCCCGCATTCAACTATGCTCGCGACGACCATGAAGTTAGTATTACTGGAGAAGGTGCTTGTTTCAACTCTCCTACTCTCAGCCTGGGACTTGCAACGGCCACTCCTCTAAAGCAAAGGGACAAGGGAGTCGTAGCGGATTTTACCCTACGGGAGGGAGAGAGCGCCATATTCCTGCTCCAAGAAATCGAAGCAGGTTCTGGCTGCGGAGTATGTCTTTCAGAAGAGGAAGCCAAAGAGGTTTTCATAAAGACAGTTGAGTACTGGCGTAGATGGCTTTCCAAGAGCACCTACCAGGGCCGCTGGCGCGAGATGGTGCAGAGGTCGGCTCTAGCGCTCAAACTCCTTACTTTTGAGCCCACTGGCGCAATTGTCGCAGCACCAACCTCAAGTCTTCCCGAGGATATGGGTGGCGAACGTAACTGGGACTATCGGTACACCTGGATTAGGGATGCTGCTTTCACTCTTTATGCACTCCTGCGGATTGGGTTCACCGAGGAGGCAGCTCATTTTATGAACTGGCTAGAAGCCAGGAGCGGTGAGCTTAACCCAGACGACTCGCTTCAGATAATGTACGGGATAGATGGCAGACACGAACTCACGGAAGAAACCCTTGATCATTTGAAGGGCTATATGGGTTCCAGACCGGTCAGAATTGGCAATGGTGCCTATAATCAGGTACAGCTGGACATCTACGGAGAGCTCATGGACTCCGTCTATCTCTACAACAAATATGGCAGCCCAATCTCCTATGATCTCTGGTCACACCTCAGGAGACTTCTCAACTATGTTTGCCTTAATTGGCAAAGGACCGACGAGGGAATCTGGGAGGTCCGAGGTGGGCAACAGCATTTCGTTTATTCGAAACTAATGTGCTGGGTTGCCTTGGACCGAGGGTTGAGGTTGGCTGACAAGCGTTCCTTTCCTGCAGAAAGGGATCGTTGGCTAACGGTCCGCGATCAGATCTACGAGGAGATAATGGCCAAGGGGTGGAACTCGGAACGTTTGGCCTTCGTACAGTCTTACGGCAGCGATGCTTTAGATGCCTCTAATTTGATGATGCCCCTTGTTTTCTTTCTTTCGCCCACGGATCCTCGTATGCTGAGCACCCTAGACGCTATACTCCAGCCGCCCGAAAAGGGCGGACTAGTCTCGAACAGTCTAGTCCATCGATACAATGTAAAAGAGACCTCTGATGGCCTGCCAGGAGAAGAGGGGACCTTCAACATCTGTACGTTCTGGCTGGTAGAGGCATTGACCAGGGCAGGGCGGGTTGATCCTACCCGTCTGGATCAGGCCAGGCTCATGTTTGAGCAGATGCTGGGCTATGCCAACCATCTTGGTCTTTACGCTGAAGAGACCGGTCCAAGAGGCGAAGCCCTCGGAAACTTTCCTCAGGCTTTCACTCACTTGGCCCTGATCAGCGCTGCTTTCAATCTCGATAGGGCTCTGGGCACGAGGGGCTAGCCTGGGGAATTCGGGTAGGGTCTCGATCAGAGGAGAGATTATATGGAACCAGGCATAGGGTGACAGTATCGGGATTACATCCAACGTAGGGAACGACACCTAATACATTCGGTTTCTTAAGCGCAGGTGGTATAATAATAATTTATGTTAATTAATAATTTACTTTTTCCACTTCCAAGCTCAAAAGAATCACTGTGATAAAGGGAAATAGGAACAGTGATACCGTTGGTCAAGCCGCGGTCCTGACGATCCTCAAGGACCCAGAATTCTATCCCCATCCCGTAACTGCCATTCACATTGAAGAGACCCACATTTCAACAGTTTTTCTAACCGGTGACTTCGTCTACAAGATCAAAAAGCCGGTGGATTTTGGCTTTTTGGACTATACGACTCTGGAAAAACGATACCAATACTGCAAGCAGGAGGTCCTGCTCAATAGACGTCTCAGTGAAGACGTATATCTCGATGTGGTGTCCATTACTGAAGAATCAACAGGGTACACTCTCAATGGTTCGGGCGAACCAGTGGAGTACGCGGTGAAAATGCGCCAACTCCCGAAAAAGAGGACGATGCTCCAACTGCTGCGACGGGGTGCATTCAACCTTGACATGCTAGGGGATCTGGTCCAGATGTTGGTGAGGTTTTACCAAAAGACCGACAAAGGGCCAGAGATTGATGCCATGGGTTCCAGGGAGCTTATCTGGGTTAACATCGAAGAGGATTTCATCCAGACAAATCCTTTTGTTTCAACCGTCCTGGACAAGGTGCAATTCTCTGAGCTGCACAGGAGGGTAAGGACTTTTCTCAATTCTAATGCGGAGATTTTTGACCGTCGGGTACAAAGAGGCCGCATTCGCGACTGTCATGGTGATCTGCGCTTGGGCCACATATACTTTACGGACTCTATATCCATTATCGACTGCATAGAGTTCAATGAACGGTTCCGGTACGGTGATGTGGCTTCTGATCTGGCTTTTCTTGCCATGGACCTGGACTACAACGGCTTTGCAGATATTGGGCAAAAATTGCTTGCCGAGTATGCCCGTTCGGCCGAAGATTCAGAGATCTTCCTGCTTGTTGATTTCTACAAGTGCTATAGGGCTCATGTGCGCTGCAAGGTAGAGTGTCTGAGGTATGAGGCAGGCGACCTTTCAAAAACAGAGGCAAGTTTAGCTAAAGCAAGAGCCCAGCACTATTTCGATCTGGCCTGGAGGTATGCAGAGTCTTTTAGTCGTCGGACCATCTGGATCGTCTGCGGCTTGAGCGGTAGCGGCAAGAGCACCATAGCCGCAGAGTTGGGGAAAAGAATGAACCTACAGTATTATAGATCCGATGTTGTCCGGAAAAGACTATTTGGGTTTAGTCCCGAGGAGCAGGTTGTAGCACCCTTTGGTGAGTTGATTTACACACCAGCCGCGGGCGACAAGACTTACGAGCAGTTGCTGCTAGAAGCACGAAAAACCATTTCCCGAGGTAGGTCGGTTATTTTGGATGCTACTTTTGGCAGACTCCAGCACAGAGTATTGGCTCGGAGGCTTGCCGAGGAAATGGAGGCAAATGTAATCTTTGTCGAGTGCCGATGTAGGCAATCGCTTTTGCGCCAAAGGCTGAGCGCGCGGGAACAGCGAAAATCAATATCAGATGCACGGTTACAGCATTTGGATGCTCAAAGCCAAGCATTTGAGCCACTGGATGAGTTGTGGGACAGTTTGCATCTACCAATCGACACCGAACAACCGCTCCACCAGTGTGTACACGAGATCCTATCCAAGGGGTATTTGCTGCAAAGTCAACAAGGGGATGCCCGTAGAAAACAGCAAGAGACCAGTTAGCAGCTCTTTCAACTAGGCACTAAGGACTAAGCACTAGGCACGAAGGTGCTGAGAAGTCAAAGGTCGGAAGTCGGAGATCAGTATTGCCCCTGACATCTACCGTCTGATCTCTGACTTCTGACTTCTTGCTCCATGCTCCGTGCTCTATGCTCCATGCTTTATCCGAGAGCTACATCGAAAAAATAGGAGAGCAAGGGTTGGTAGATATTGATCCTGATCCAAGAGGTGCTACCATCTCAGCAAGTGGTGCACATGGGGCGACTTGGCGTGGATGGTATCTTACTACCCCCGCTGTCAGATGCTCCAACGGCAAAGGTTGACATTAGCTTCTTTACCTCTCCTTGACAGAGTGGGCAGTTCACCTCAGTTTCCTGGTGCATCACCAGTTTGTCGAAAGTATACTTACAACTTTTACAGCTATATTCAAAAATTGGCATTTTATTACTCCCTATTTACTAGGAATTTGCCTAAATATAATACCTGGATCATGTTTCTTCAAGAGCAAGGGGAAATCACCAGGAGATAGAATAGAGGAGTCAGGAGCTAGGAGGTCAAGAGAATCGCACTCATATTTTTTCTCCTGGCTTCTGTCTCCTGGCTACTAAGAGGGTAAGCTTAAAGACAAGTAACTAAAGGATCTTGCTTGTCATGAAAATCGCGACGTGGAATGTGAACTCCATACGGGTACGGCTGGAAGCAGTCTTGAACTGGATAGACCAAGAGCAGCCAGACGTTCTTTGCCTACAAGAAATAAAGGTAACAGATGAACTGTTTCCCGCCGAACCGTTTGAGGCTCTCGGCTATCAAATAGCCGTCAGCGGGCAAAAAACCTACAACGGGGTTGCCATCCTCAGCAGGTACGAGGTCACCGAGGTTCTGGCAGGATTCCCTGACTATGATGCCGAAGGGCAGAAACGGTTAATTGCCGCAACGGTGGGCCGGGTGAGGGTGGTGAACGTCTATGTTCCTAATGGTTCAGCTCCCGATTCCCCTAAGTTCATCTATAAGCTGGAATTCATAAAGCAGCTAAGTAATTATATGGAACGGTTGCACCTAATTGGAGAGAACCTGGTTTTAGTTGGAGATTTTAACATCGCTCCCGAACCTCGCGACGTCTATGATGCCAAAGAGATGGAAGGTGAGATTGGCTTTCACCCCGAAGAGCGGTCCGCCCTGGCAGAATTAAAGAATTGGGGATTTGAGGATGTCTTCCGCCGACACCATGAGGAAGGTGGTCTTTATAGCTGGTGGGACTATCGGGCTGGCGCCTTCCGCCGTGACCTGGGTTTGAGGATCGATCACATCTGGGCTTCACCGCCCCTGGCTTGTCTAAGTCTGGAATGTTCCATGGACAAAAAGCAGCGTTCTCTGCCCAAGCCATCCGACCACATTCCCGTCTGGGCCATCTTCGATCTTAGTTGGCATAGGGCATAGAGCATGGAGCATAGAGTAAGGAGCCAGGTTTCAGTGTTCAGGTTTCAGCCTTTTTGTTTTTTTCCCTGACACCTGAAACCTGACACCGTGGAAATTGGTGCCTAGTGCTTAGTTCCTGGTGCCTAGTTGAAGAAGCTGCTAGCTTTTGTCTGCCCTTCGGAAAAAGTACTCCCCTTATCTACCAGTACTAGATCTTTACCAAGAAAAGAAGCGTCCTTCCTCCCCGGCCCAGGGGAAGTTCCAGTGAGACCACTCGCTTAAGTTCGAGACTTTCAGCCAGGGCGCAATCCGCGTGTCTATGATGATCTTCGGTAGCTGTCGGACCCAACATGGCAACAAGCGTATTACCAGGTTCCATGAGGGGAGAAACAATTTTAACCAGCGGTTCGAGGTGAGCAAAAGCGCGGGAAATGATAGTGTCGAAAGATTCGTCTGGAAGTTCCGCATCCTCAACGCGACTGTGCATAGCAGCCACTGACTCCAGCTTGAGGGTGCGTATAATGTGCTTGAGAAATGAAACCTTTTTGCGGCTTGCTTCCACAAGTTGAACCTTAAGTCCAGGAGCAGCAATCTTGAGGGGAATTGAGGGGAACCCAGCTCCTGGGCCAATATCCAGTAGTCGAGCAAAAGGTTCCAAGTAGGGTAAAGGAGTGAGCGAATCCACAAAGTGCTTGATGACAATATCTTCGGGATCTCTAATCCCGGTAAGATTGAAAGTTTTGTTCCACTCCAATAGCTCCTGCAAGTAGACCCCAAAAAGCTCGATCTGTAGGTCTTCCAGGGAGACGCCCACCTCTAGTGAACCCTGCCGGAGCAAGTCTCCAACTCTGACCTTGAGCAATTTATCCTCCAATTAACCAGATCCTCGTGGGGTTTAACCTAGATTGTAAGCCATCGGACTTGCCCAATTACCCCTGAAAACATGCTATTTTCTTACCCCTATATTAGTGACGTCTTTCTTTCTGGGATTTTTCTCACTCTTTGACCTATTTGTCTATTTGTCAAAGTAACTGAGACCAGTAATCCATTTGTGTTGCGCTTAGGCTAGCAATCTGGTAAGAAATTTTCTAATATCAAGACGAGAGACAAAAATCAGGAGGTTTAAAGTGTCCAAGGCCAAAGAAATTCATGTACGCTGCATGCGTTGCCGCGAATGGGTTCCTACCTCAATTACTTTCAAAGACAAGAAAAGCTTTGATCTGGATGGATTGGTCAAGAATCGGCCTCCCTGCCCGAGATGCGGCGAAATGACGAGTTACAACAAAGAAAATCTATGTATCCGTGACGGAAGTGGTGATTTTGTTTGTATTGAAATGTAATTAGCGTCCATCCGAAAACTACCAACGGTCATATTAATCCCTTCCGGTCACTAGGAGCTTGTCGATGGGGCAGAGCAAGCGAAGATTCCCTGCTGCCCTTGCATCTATGAGATTTTTCGTTTTTTACTTCCCAAGGCAAAATTGGCTGAAGATTTGATCCAGCAAATCCTCAGTAGTGGTCAAACCAATAACCTCTCCCAGGTTAGCCAAGGCCTCCTGTACTTCCAGAGCAATCAGTTCGGCTGAAGATTGGCTGTCGAGAAGCTGCAAAGCCCGATTCACTGCCTCAAGACTGCGCTCGAGGCAGATCTTGTGGCGCAAGTTGGGGGCTACCACTGAAGTCTCTGTGTCCAGTCTTCGACCTAGTATGGTATGGAAAACGGCGTCCTTCAACTGTTCCATACCGTCACCATGGAGGGCGGAGATTTCAACTAATGTCTCTTCCGGAAAGCGGTCACCGATGGCGCCAAAATCTGGATGAGGATCTAGATCGATCTTGTTTAAAACGACAACTCTGGGCTTGCTGTCAATGTCTTCATAGATCTTCAAATCTTCCGAAGTCAGCGAGCTACTTCGGTCCAAAACGAAAAGCACCAGATCAGCTTGGGACAACCGCTCTCTGGTGAACTCCATACCTAGTTTTTCCACAAGATCGTCCGGTTGGCGCAGGCCAGCAGTATCCACCAGCCGCAGTGGAATTCCTCTGAGACTCAGGCTCTCTTCAATAACATCACGGGTAGTGCCGGGAACGGGAGTTACCAGGGCACGGTTGGAGCGGAGGAGATTATTGAGGAGGCTGGATTTTCCAACATTTGGTTTGCCAGCGATGATAACAGACAAACCCTCTCTTAAGATCCGACCGTCCTCGTAATGGTCTAACAGTCTGGTTATGGGCTCTTTGACCTGCTGGCGCACCCGAGTTGAAAGGTCTGTTTCTGAAAGAATTTCTAAATCTTCGTCTGGAAAGTCGATGGCAGCCTCTACCATGGCCAAGGTCTCCAGCAGATGGCTGCGCAGTTCTGTAATTATAGTTTGCAGGCCCCCTTTTAGGTGTTCGCTGGCAAGATGAAGGCTACGTCTAGTTTTCGAACTAACCAGGTCCAAGACTGCTTCCGCCTGGGTCAAATCGATACGCCCATTCAAGAAGGCCCGCCGGGTGAACTCGCCGGGTTCAGCCAGCCGTGCACCAGACCGAATTACCAATTCGAGAATGCGGTCTAGCACGGCGAGGCCGCTGTGACAATTAATCTCGACAACGTCTTCCCGCGTATAAGTTGCCGGCCCGCGCATGAAGCTCACTAGCACTTCGTCTACGGTCTTATCAGTTCCAGGCTCAAAAATGTGGCCGTGATAGAGGTGGTGAGATTGTATGGCTTCCGGGGATCCAGACAGGTGAAGGAGATGGCGGCCCATGGCCCAGGCCTCAGGGCCGCTGATCTTTATAACGCCGATACCACCAGTTCCTATGGGGGTGGCTATGGCGGCAATGGTATCCTCTAGGGGTTCACAGACTTTCATTTCTCCCCGGAACCACTTGGGTCGGATGGGGAACGGGTCGAGGAGTGATGCCGGTTGCTCCGCTTTCTTGAGGAAAGCTCTTTTTTCACTGGAAAAACTACTACTTTGCGCAAGGCCCCATCCCCCTTACTTTTAGTCCGCACCTGGCGATCATCTTTCAGAGCCAGATGAATGATGCGGCGGTCGTATGCGCTTAGAGGGCTACTGGTTGCCGGCCTAGCAGATTTTTTGGCCCGGCTTGCCAAATTCAGAGCAACTTCGGTAAGAGCCTGGCGTCTCCTTTCCCGATAATTCTCGGTATCTATAATAATGTGAGCCTTCTTAGATGCTAGGCGGTTATACATCTTGTTTACTATAAACTGCATAGAGTGGAGAGTCTGGCCCCGCTTGCCTATTAGCAAACCAGAGCCGTTACTCGATATGTCCAATCTGATCCGATTTTCCTCCCAGTTAGCCTCTACCGTGGCTGGAATCTGAATGTGGTTTAGAATGTTTTCCAGTATCTCTTTAGCTTGTTCGAGGGAGGTTTCGTCACCGGATTCTTTTGGGGATACGATAATCTTGGCGTTTCTGGTACCAATACCGAAGATCCCCGATGAGCCATGGGAGACAATTTCAATTTCGAGCTGATCTGCAGGAAGGCTTAGACGTTGACAGGCCGTTTCGATGGCCTCTTCAACTGATTTTCCCTCGATTTCCATTGCAGACATGATTTCCTCCATAATTCAGAAAGCAATATGAACATGAGTTAAAAAAGTATCAGCAATAATCACCCTCAGGCTGCTTTCTTGTTGATGTAATACTGCTGACCAATAGACAGTACGTTGTTGACCAACCAGTAAAGCACCAGACCGCTGGGAAAGTTAACAAAAAAGACGGTGAAGACCACAGGCATCATCAGCATCATTTTTTCTTGCCTGGGGTCACCAGTGGTGGGTGACATTTTCTGCTGGGCGAACATTGAGACGCCCATAAGCAGAGTTAACACAGGAAGCCCCCCGAGATAGGGGATGTCGAAGCCCAAATACAAACGATCTGGCGCCGCCAGGTCGTTGATCCACAACATAAAAGGCGCGTGACGGATGGCTAAGGCGCTGTAAAGAACTCTATAGAGGGCGAAAAAAACCGGGATCTGCAAAAGCATGGGTAAACAGCCGCCCACAGGATTTACCTTATGGGTCCTATACATTTGCATGATTTCCTGGTTCATCTTTTCTTTGTCATCTTTATATTTCTCCCGTATCTTTTGCATCTTAGGCTGCAGTTTTTTCATTTGCTTCATAGATACATAGCTTTTGTGGGTGAGGGGCCAGAAAAGAAGTTTAATAAGGACAGTCAGTATGATGATGTCCACCCCGTAGTTGTGAGTAACCCGGTTGGTGAGTTTGAGGAACTTGAGAAGGGGTTGGGCAATGACATCAAACCAGCCGTAGTTAATCATGTCCTTCAGCTTGGGATCAGCGGCCTTCAAGTAGCTCTCTTCCTTGGGTCCCATGTAGAGCTTGTAGCGAAATTCCTGCTGGACTCCAGGCTGCAGAGTTATCTTGGGGCCAACCAAGGTGCTTTCCACCATCTGCCGTTCAGTATCTAGGGCTTTGAGCTGAGAATGATTAGGGGCCAGATCTATAGGAACCATGGCCATGGTGAAGTACTGACTGGTATAAGCCACCCAAGCAATGGGCCCGGGAAACTGCGTCTCTCCTTTGATCTTTTTGATCTTCACCTCTTGTAATTCGTTGTTGGAAAAGAGAGCGGGCCCTTGGAAGGCGTAGCGGCTTCCACCCGAGGAGGAAATAGGCAAATTGATTAAGCTCAAAGTGGGGGCATTTTCCCACGCCTGACTGCTTAGGTTTTCGACATTGATGTTGAGGTCGATAAGGTATTTATCCGGATAAAACAGATAATTACGGGTAATTTTCAGCCAACCCGGTGCCTCGTATCGGAAGGTAAGAGGAATGTTTTCGCCCTCAACGACCTTTATACGCGCCTTATCGGCTACGTAGGGGGCCAGGTTTAAGGCTGCTACCGGGTTATTGACAAAATTGAATGGGAGAGGTAACTCTTCGATTCTGCTGGTCTTGACCAGTTCCTTTCCTGGGGAGTTTTTATCTATGGTTTCCCGAAAGTTTTTGAGAACAAAGCTTTTAAGCCGAGCTCCCGTTTCAGTGAATACCGCACGGTAAAGCGGAGTTTCTACCACCACATCCTTACCTGTGTGAACCGCCTGAGAGGGAAAGGAAGGAGTCGATACTGGGGGAGTTTCACTAACAGGAGGCTGAGGCTGCTGCGGGCTTACTGTGTCTGGCTTCACCGGGGTAGGGGTAGTTTTTTCAATCTCGGGAGAGGTAGTGGGGGGCGTAGGTTTCCGTTTGGGAACAAAAAACTTCTCCCACAATACAAGCACAATTACGCAGAGAACAATGGCTAACAGGACACGCTTTTCCATAATTTGTGAACTCCTGCCGCAGACGACAAAGGATGAATTAGAGCGAGTCTTATGGTTAAATCACCACAGAGAGAAAGGATCTCGCTCCAGTACAAGTAGTACAGTTAAGTCTTTGGATCACCGATAGTTGTCCACTGGATCATAACCACCGGCGTGGAACGGATGGCAGCGCAGGAGTCGTCGGGCGGTGAGGACCAGGCCTCGGACAACACCGTAGGTGCTAATGGCCTGGCGGGAAAATTCAGAACAAGTGGGGGTAAAACGGCAGGACGGGCGTGTCCATGGCGAAATTATGAGCTGGTAAGCTCGAATAGATGCGAGCAAAAAACCTCTGATCATAAATAATTGTTTCCCATAAGCACGGCCGCTAATTCATCGCGCACGTCGTTATAAGCAAGGGTTGCCGCGTTTTCTTTAGCTATTATCACCACATCATGTGATGGTGGCAACTTGTGCTTATGTAAACGAAAAAACTCGCGAAGATAGCGTTTCACTCGATTTCGCTTGACTGCGTTACCTACCTTTTTACCAACCGTAACCCCTAGTCGCGAGAACTGCAGTCCATTTGACCTCAGGATGATGGCGAAGTTTTTAGTATGGCGGCGGCTTCCGTGGCGGAAGGCTAGGTCGAAATCCTTCCGGCGTCGCAACCGTTCGTGTTTTTTGAGAAAAAATCGTGTTTGTATAAACGGAGCCGACGCCACCATACGGATCCTGGGCAAGGTCTCGCTTTACCTGACTCGTACCAATCCGTCCCATTCGTTCAGACGGCGAGCCTTTTCCTCCCCTTTGCCCTTCTGCGGCTGATTACCTTCCGGCCCGACTTTTTGCGCATGCGGACCAGAAAGCCATGGGTCCTTTTCCTCCGAGTGTTGCTTGGTTGATACGTTCTTTTCATCTCTTACTGTTCCGTTATTAGCCGCTTCTTTGTCCCACTCCTGTGACGGCTTTTAGATGTTGTTGCAAAGGGAAAAGCTCAGAGCGGGAATTAACATGACCATAAAGGCGTTTTTAATAAACACATAGGTGAGGTTTTGTCAAGTGGAAAGGCATATTATGCTAGATGTGAGATGTGAGATGTGAGATATGGGATTGCAGATTTGGGAATAAAGAAATTGCGGGATTAGGGAATTGAGGAATTAGAAAATTAGCAGATAATGCTTCCTTTTTCTTAATCCCTGAATTCCAGAATTCCTTAATTTCTTTTAATTTTTACTTATCTCGGTTTTCTAGGAGGAAATCGACAAAGGCCTGTCCCAGTGGTGATCTGGACCGCTTTTTGTGAGTGACCAGATAGAAATGGCGGGTGAAAGAAAGTTCTCTTATAGGGACTTGCAGCAGTTTCCTAAAATCTAACTCGTCGGCAATGGCCCGGCGGGACAGAATCGAGACTCCGACTTCGGCCTTAATCGCCTGGCGGATAGCATCAGTGCTGCCCATCTCAGCCACAACATTTAACCTCTGGAGGTCGAAATCCGCTTGCTCAAGGATTTGTAACATTATCATCCTGGTTCCGGAGCCTTGCTCGCGCATTATAAAAGGAGCGTCAGCAAGTTCATCCAAGCTGATAGACGAACGCTCTGACCACTGATGATTGGGTGATATGGCCAATACGAGTTCATCGTCGAATAGTCGGTCAAATTCCAGTTTGTTATTCTTCATTCTGGCCCCTACCACGCCCAATTCCAAAGAGCCTTCCAGGACCATATTAGTAATATTCATAGTATCGGCAATGACGAGTTTTATCCTGATGTCAGCGAAGCTTTGTTTAAATTTGCCTATAAGTAATGGGAGAATATACTGGCCCGGTATAGTACTGCCGCCTAGCTCCAATTCACCTGACATTTTCCCCCGATACATTTCTAGAGTGCGGGTTACCTCTCGTCTGAGATTGAGCATGCGCTGAGCGTAGTCATAGAGGATCTCACCAGCGCGGGTGGGCACCACTTGCCGTCCGAGACGATCGAAGAGTTGCACGTCTAAAAAAGTCTCGAGATAGCGAATGTGCTCACTTACAGTGGGTTGGGAGAGCATGCATGCCTTGCCGCCGCGAGAGAAACTCTTCAATTCATAGACTTTGCAAAAGACCTCTAGCCGATGCAAATCCATCTCCCATCCTTTCGAGGATAAGTCACCGATATAGAAAGCTCACCCGTTAGCCGGGCGCTACAGGATAAAACGGCGTAAACGCATAGGGCATAGAGCCAGCCTATTTCGGATTTCGGATTTTTATATTCGAAGTTCGAATTTTGGACTCCATGCTCCATGCCCTCTGCCCATCAACAGAGAGATCAATATCAGAATAAGAAAACTCTTGCCCCTGTGTCAAGGCAGGTAAGATTTAAGGTCTGTAGACCACGAATAACCTGTCTTTTGCAAACCTTTTCGCTTGACAAGGGCTAAGGAAATCGGTAGAAAAGTACAGATTTATCTTGTGAAAAAAAGCTTAATATGGCGTGATCCTGGCTCCATTCCCCGGTGCGAGTTGCAGCCCGGGAAGCGCGATCTCGCTAGAGTGTCTCACCTTTCATTCCTTAAACCTACACTCCAAAATACCGAGGCGTTCCATGACCGGAGAAAACAAGCAACAGAATTCGGGTCTCCTAGGTTGGGCTCTATTTGTCGTTGGCTTCGCTGGTGCCTTGTTCGTTGGTTGGATAGTTTTCCCACAACTTCTCTATTCCACCAAGTACCAGCCGATCAACTACAATCACGCCATTCACCAAGAAGAGGCAGGTATGAGCTGTGAGGATTGCCACTTCTTCCGTGAGGACGGAACTTATGCTGGCAAACCCAAGCTGGCTGCTTGCGCAGAGTGCCACTCAGAACCTCAAGGTGAAACCGAAGACGAGGCGAAGCTGGTTTCAGAGTATGTGGAGCCTGAAAAAGAGATTCCCTGGATTTCCTATTCCAGGCAACCAGACAACGTCTTTTTCTCACATGCGGCTCATGTGAAGATGGCTGAGATGGATTGCACAGACTGCCATCGGGATGTTGAGGGGCAGACTAAGGCTCCTCCGGTCAAAATAAACCGTCTCACCGGGTACCCTAATGAAGTTATGAAGATGTACGTGTGTGAAGACTGTCATGCCCAGGAAAATGTTTCTAACGCCTGTGACGTTTGTCATAAATAGCAGATTGGGAAATTTACAGTGAGGGGAAGGATCTCATGAAATTAGACAGAAGAGCCTTCGTTAAACTGATAGCAGGAGGGGTGGGCGGCACACTTTTGTCGCCTCTGCCGTGGAAAATGGCAGATGATACAGCTATCTGGAGCCAGAACTGGTTCTGGCGACCTTCGCCGGAAAGAGGTGGCGCCACAACGGTGAATACGGTTTGTCAGCTTTGCCCAGGTGGTTGTGGTATCAGGGTTAGACTCATTGAAGACAAAAATGCGGTAAGGATTGATGGCAATCCCAGCCATCCGGTAAATCAAGGGGGTATTTGCCCTCTTGGCGCTTCCGGACTTCAGTATCTCTATGGTCCCAGCCGTATCGAGACGCCCCTCAAGCAAACGGGCCAACGGGGGGATGTCACGACCCTGAAACCTATAAGCTGGGATGAGGCCCTGGAGATTCTAGCCACCAAATTGCGGGGCATGCGGCAAAAAGCCAGAGGCCTCGTCTGCGTAAGCGGCAAGCGGCAAGGTACTGTTTCTGAGCTTTTTGCTCGCTTCCTCCGTGCCTATGGCTCGCCAAACTACATGTTAATGCCGGCGGCGGCTGACGCAGAATCGCTTGGTATGCTCTTCAGTCAGGGGCAAAGCAGACTTCCGGGCTATGACCTGGAAAATGCCAAGATGATTGTCAGCTTTGGCAGTAGCTACATTGAAGGCTGGGGCACCCCGGCCCGCATGCTATTAGCTTTTGGTAACTGGCGCAAAAATGCCGAGAGCGACCAGGTCAAAATAGTTCAGGTGGAGACCAGAGGATCGCTTAGTGGTTCGAAGGCAGATGATTGGGTGGCAGTGGCACCGGGGACAGAGGCGGCATTTGCCCTGGGTCTCGCCCAGGTAATCATAAGCGAGGGTCGCTACGACCGTGCCTTTGTCAATCAATATAGTCACGGATTCGACGAGTTTAGAAGACTGTTGCAAAGGAACTATACTCCGGAGAAGGTGACTGCCATCACTGAAGTTCCGAAAGAAAAAATAACAGCGCTCGCCAGAGAGTTCGCCCAGGCTAAGCCAGCTGTAGCCCTAAGTGGCTGGGGCCAAGGTAGAATGCAAGGAAGCATCTACGATTTCCTTGCTGTTCAGAGCCTCAATGCACTGGTGGGAAGCCTGCACAAACCTGGTGGAGTAACGAGAACACCTTCGGTACCTTTGGCTCCATGGCCTGAAGTCGTCCTGGATGCAATGAGTCTAGAAGGGGAGAAGGAACCCAGGTTGGACGGAGCTAGTGAGTTCCAGCCACCTTTGCCAGCAAACCTTTTCTATAACTTTGTGAAGAACGTTAACGAGGGGAAGCCATATCGGGCACAGATGCTCTGGGTCTACGAGGCCAATCCGGCCCACGACTTGGCTGATGTCAAACCCTTCATCGAGGCTTTGAGCAAAATAGAGACAGTTGTCTCCTTCTCTTCTTTTATGGATGAGACTACCCAGCTTGCCGATCTGGTGCTTCCAGGCCCCACTTACCTGGAAAGGTTGGAGGACGTTGCTACCCCTCCAGGATTGCAATACGCTGTATTCGGCCTGAGCAAACCGGTTTTGATGCCGCGATTTGCAGCCATCCATCCCGGCGATATACTAATTCAGCTGGCAAAATCGCTGGGCGGTGGCGTTGCCTCCAGTTTCCCCTGGTCCGACTATGAAACGGCTTTGAAAGAAAGGGTGCAGGGACTGGCGGAAAGGGGCAGCGGTAGAGTGGCAGACGAGCCTGGGGTTGAGCCGTGGAAAGGTGGGCAAGGAAACACTTTAGCTTCCAACTATGATTCTTTTGACGACCTTTGGGAGAAATTGGGCGAACATGGTTGCTGGTTTGACACCTCCGCAGCCATGCCTTCCTGGGATTCGGCTTTCAAGACCCCTTCTGGCAAGTTTGAGTTCTACAGCCAGAAAATGCGTCAAATTGGCATAAGGGGTAACGATCTCACCTATTTGCCCCATTTCGAGCAGGTGGAACCAGCCGGCGATCCGAATGAATATCCACTGCTTCTCATGCCCTATGAAACCTTGATCATAACCAACGGCCCGCTGGCCAACTCTCCCTTCATGACCAAGATGCTTTTTGATTTCGAACTAAAAGGTGATGATTGCTTTGTTGAGATCAATGGCAAGACCGCTGCCGACTTGGGCCTCAAGGAGGGCGATAGGGTTGCACTTCAGACCGAACGGGGTTCGCTCGAGGCTCGTGTTCACTTGACTGGAGCTGCCCGGCCTGATGTGGTCTTTATTCCCACCGGTTTGGGACACAGTGGTTTCGATTCTTATATCAGGGGCAAGGGGGTCAACGCCAACGCAATCTTGGTGGCCCAGCAGGAGAAGGTCACCGGCCTTGCCACCTGGTGGGGAACTCGGGTGAAAATCTACAAAGTATGAGGTAGGAAATGAGTGGGAACAAGTCAGGGAAACTTAGCTACGGCATGGTAATCGATGTGGACAAGTGCACCGGGTGCATGACTTGTGCAGTGGCCTGCCAGCAGGAAAACAATGTTCCATTCAGAGAGGATGAGACCAACAAGGTGCGCTCTATTACCTGGCTGGAGGTCTTTTATCTCGACAATGGGAAATCTTATCCGGACCATCGCAAGGCCTACTTGCCCAGACCGTGTCTCCAATGCGACGCGGACCCCTACCCACCGTGCACCTTTGTCTGCCCGGTAAATGCCACCCAGCGCGATGAAGAGACCGGCTTGGTAAGCCACATTCCCGTACGCTGCATTGGCTGCAGATACTGTATCTCTGCCTGCTCTTACCATGCCCGCTACTTCAATTGGTGGGATCCAAAGTGGCCCAAACCCATGGAAGAGATGCTTACTCCAGAGGTCTCCACCAGGATGCGGGGGGTGGTGGAGAAGTGCACCTTCTGCGTCCACCGGTTGCAGCTGGCTAAAGACAAGGCCTTCGCGGAGGGTCGGCGGGAGCTGGACGACGGAGAATACGTGCCAGCATGTGTTGAGGCCTGCCCGGCCAAGGCCATGGTTTTTGGCAATTTATCTGATTCCCATAGCGAGGTGGCCAAGCTGGCCAAGAGCCCAAAGGCCTTTCGCCTTTTAGAAAGGCTCGGAACCAAACCAAAGGTAATCTACCTGAGCGGCCAGGAATGGATTCACAAGCTGGCTGATAATGTGATTTAGGCTAGATTAGAACCACCATGGACAAGAGAGGAAAACCATGGATTCAGCACTCATTCCCGAAGGGGTAAGACGTTGTTCTTTTAAAGCTTTTTGCCTTTGGCTGCTGGTGATATTCGCCGTAATCGGCTGGGGCGTATTGGGCGGTTTCCTGGTGCTGTGGAAGGGACTGAACGTTACCGGCCTGAACGATTATTTTGGCTTCGGCCTGTATATTACTGCAGACCTGGCAGTTATTGCTTTAGGGGCGGGAGCTTTTTTTACCGGCTTTCTTACTTATGTGATCGGTAAAAAGGAACTCAAAGATATTATCAACCTGGCCGTGGTCGTTGGGTTTATCTGCTATACTGGTGCTCAGCTGGTGTTACTCCTGGAAATTGGTCAGCCCATCCGCGGCTGGTTTTCCTTCTGGCACCCCAATGTTCACTCAATGCTCACAGAAGTGATCTTCTGCATCACCTGCTACACCATAGTGCTTACCATAGAGTTCCTACCTTTGATTCTTGAAAATCGACAATTGGACAAGGTGCCGGAATTCCACTTTTTCAGCCACAATCTCCACGAGATCATGGTGGTTTTTGCTGCAACGGGTACCTTTTTGAGCTTTTTTCACCAAGGCTCCCTGGGTGGTCTCTATGGTGTGATGTTTGCCCGGCCATTCGCCTTCCGTGAGGGATTTTTCATCTGGCCCTGGACCTTTTTCCTCTTTGTGGCATCGGCCATTGCTTCGGGCCCGGCCCTCACCATCCTGGTAACCATGATGGTACAGGGTATTACGCGGAAAAAACTAGTCCGTCGTGAGGCCATCTCTCTTCTGGCCAAGGTGACCGGCTACTTGCTTGCTTTTTATATGTTGGTCAAAATTCTCGACACTTGGTGGTGGGCGACTCACACGGCACCCAATATGGGAGTGAGTTTCAGCGAGTTCTTCCAGGCACCCTATGGATTATGGCTCCTTTTTGCCGAGATAGTAGTTTGCGGAATTATACCAGCCATCATCTTTCTCACGCCGAAAGCAAGGGCGGATGATGTCTTGCTCATTGTCGCCTGTGTACTGGACTGCGCCGGCATAGTCATAAATCGCTTCGTTTTTACCGTGCAGAACTTAGCACTGCCGGTAATGCCCTTTGACCGTTTGGAAATTTATGTTCCCACCTGGCAGGAATGGGCACCTACTCTTGCCTTAATTGCCTATGGTGCCTTGATAGTTTCACTTTCCTATCGATACCTGCCTGTGTTTCCAAGGGAGCGAGAGCTGAATCCTATTGATTGATCTTCTCTGAATAGAGATAGCGAAAAAGAAAAGCCCCGGATTTTCCGGGGCTTTTTTTATCCGCAAAGATTTTCAAGATGTGAGATATGAGATGTGCGATTTGAGATTGCGGATTTAGGATTGCAGATTGATTGCCACATGGCACACAGCGCAGAGCGCATGATACATGACGGGAGGTCGGGCGAGACGAGCGAGACGGGATTAGTAGACGGCGGACATAAGTTACATAATTTTGGATTTAGAATTGCGGAATCGGCTTTTTACTCTATGCCCTATGCTCTATGCCCCATGCGAAATCCCACATCCCACATCCCATATCATATCAGGTCCATTGATCCAGGCGGATTATGGTGTCCCGTTGCCAGCGCTCGTCGTCCTTCTGGGGGTGGTCGACGTTAAAATGAAGGCCCCGGCTTTCGCGACGCTTGAGAGCACAGGTCACGATCAACTCCGCAACGGTGGCCAGATTTCTCAGTTCGATGAGATCACTGTTTAGGCTGATATTGGGGTAGTGTTCGTTGATTTCTCGCTGCACCTGGGCCAGGTGATTTTGTGCCAGGTTTAACCGGCTGTCTTTACGGACGATGCCCACGTAGTTCCACATAAGGCGACGAATTATGTCCCAGTTGTAGGCTATGAGCACCATTTCGCTATCGTTGGCATTAAGTGGCATCTCCAAAGGAGGAACTTCTGGGAGAGAGATCTTTTTTCTCGGGGACAGGGGTTCGCTGTTAATCTGTTCAGCTGCTTTATGGGAAAAAACCAGGGCTTCAAGGAGGGAATTGCTGGCCAGCCGGTTGGCACCGTGAAGCCCGGTACAGGCAGATTCACCCAAAGTATAAAGATGCTGGATGCTCGTGCGTCCATGCTTGTCAGTGCGCACTCCACCGCATATGTAGTGGGCTGCTGGCACCACAGGTATGGGCTCTTTGGTAAGGTCGATGCCAAGGGAAAAACATTTGTCATAAATACCGGGAAAACGCTGTCGCAGGAAATCAGCGTCCCGATGACTGATGTCAAGATAAACACAATCGTCCCCACTCTGTTTGATCTCAGTGTCAATCGCGCGAGCCACTATATCTCGGCAAGCCAGATCCTTTAGGGGGTGGTATTTGGACATGAAGGCCTGTCCACGTTTGTCTATCAGCCGCCCCCCTTCTCCCCTTACCGCCTCTGAGATGAGGAAGTTTTTTGCGTGGGGGTGATAAAGACAGGTAGGGTGAAACTGGACAAATTCCATATTTGCAACTTCTGCTCCTGCTCGGTAGGCCATGGCCACACCGTCACCGGTGGCCACATCAGGGTTGCTGGTGTAAACGTATACCTTGCCGGCACCGCCTGTGCACAATAGGGTATCCTTGGCCAGGAAGGTCAGGATACGATTTCCCTCGATATCCAGAACGTAAGCACCCCAGCACCTTTCCTGCCGCTGGGTGGTCAGCAACCCCCTTTTGAGCAGCTGACATTCGACGATCAAGTCGATGGCAATGTGATTTTCAAAAATAGAAATGTTGGGGTGCTGCTCGGCCATGGAGACCAAGACTCGTTCCACTTCTCTGCCAGTCATATCCTGGGCGTGGACTATCCTGCTGCGAGAGTGACCCCCCTCGCGAGCTAAATCGAAGGGCACGGATTCCTGCTGTCCTCGCTGGAAGCGCACACCCATTTCGGCCAACTCCCTAATGCGGTCAGGGCCACCTTTAATCACCATGGCCACCACATCGGGATGACAGAGCCCATCACCAGAGCTCAAGGTATCCTGAATGTGTAGATCGAAAGAATCCTCGGGGCCAAGCACCGAGGCAATCCCACCTTGGGCATAATTGGTGCTGGTTTCTACACTTTCCTTCTTGGTCACCACTGCGACCTTGCGGGTTGATGCTACCTTAAGGGCGAAAGTGAGACCAGCGATCCCGCTCCCAACCACCAGGGTATCGAATTCCATTATGTCAGTTGTCATTTTTCATCTCGCATTTCGCCTACTTGGGTAGGACCAATATAGTAGGCTTATATTAAAATTATAAATCATAACTTAAAAATGAAAAATGCGAAACTGGGAACCCGCTTGCGGGACTGAGCGGAGCAAAGCGAGCGCGAAGAAATGAAAAATGCGAAATGTTGTTTTCACCTACCACTTGAGATTTTCCTCTTCATTAGCCCTTTGAAAAAAATCCGGCCTCGTGATATATAGCTGCACGGATTGCTGCTGACAAGTTACTTTGGAGGTAAGCATGGACACAGATCAGGTCGAGAAGAAAGAGCAGGTTGAAGAGGTTGAACAGGAAGAATCTGAATCTGCAATAGAATCGGTGGACCTGAACAGGGTCTTTCAGGAGGAAGAGCGCGATCTTAACACCATGTTTCCTGATGGTGAGATGAGGAAATTTCTCAGGCAGGTTGATAAAAATAGGCGCAGTAACCAAAGATTTCTCAAGGGGATGAAAAGGGACAAACTTTGGGAGGAAGATGAGTAGCACCAACTCCAAGACGATAGCGTCGCACCACGATGGAGCCATAAGAGCTGTAATATTTGACTGTGATGGTGTAATAGTAGATTCTCGTAAAGCAAATGCCTACCTTTACAATCAATTCCTCTCCCACTTCAACAAAGGGACTCTCAGCGAGGAGCAAATCGATTATGTACACTGTCACACGCTGCAGGAGTCTCTGGAGTATTTGCTCGTCGATGACAGGCTAATTGAGGAGGCAAAGCGGCTTTGGCAGGAAATGGACTATGGGCCTCTCATAGATTTACTTGCCTTAGAACCTGGATTGATAGAGTGTTTGGAAAAACTCACAGCCCGTTATAGAACTGCCATTGCCACAAGCCGAACACGGACGATGAAACAGTTACTGCAAAGATTTGGACTCGAACCGTACTTCGACATGGTAGTGACATCTCTTGATGTGCGCCATCCCAAGCCTCACCCGGAATCCCTCAATAAAATCCTTTCCTCTTTCGAGATCCCACCTCAGGCAGCTTGCTATGTCGGAGACTCCGATGTGGATCGGGAAACTAGCCAACGTGCGGGCGTACTTTTTATCGCTTACCGCAATGAAGAGCTCAAGGCAGACCATTATATCTCCCACTTCAATGAACTTATCCCATTGCTGGCAAAATACGGACAGATATAGGGTGGGCACCGCCGTTCTATAACCAGGCACTAAGCACTAAGCACATTTTAATTTCACATTTTTCATTGCGCATTTCTCATTTTACATTTGAAATTGGGTGAAATGCCGGACAAAGAACTACTTTTAATAGGTACGGTCCATAGGGATCCTGATGGCCCGGTCAAGCTGAGAAAGCTTCTGGCAGAAGAGCGCCCAGTAGCACTGGCAGTGGAGGTTAGTCCCTATGGGCTTTTCTACAGAAGAAGAAACTTCCGCCAATTGCGAAGGCGTCTTGTAAGAAGAGTAAAGAGGTTGGCTCTGGAGCTTGAGGTTTCCTGGCGAGACTGGGGACAGATCAATGCCATACAGCTTCAACTCGCAGTGCCCTTCGAATACCGCATGGGCCAGAAATATTGCCGAGATTCCGGTGCTGCACTCGCTTGCATAGACTCTTCGCTCTGGAGCAAAGAATGGATACATAAGCATTGGCAACTATTGCTAAGCAGCGAGAATCTCGAGGCCCTGCTGCAATGCTCTCCTGAGACACTTTCAAAAGAGGTTGCAAGGGAATACAAGATTGCCGCATTTCTCCTGAGCGAGAAAGATCAGTCATTTGCTTCAGCTTTCACTGGAACCTTTTATGCTGACTCCCGATGGCAGCAGCGAGAGGTAGAATTAGCACAAGTTCTAGAGGAAACTTACGCTCGAGTCCACGAGGGGCGAGTGGCCTATGTGGGAGGCTGGCAGCACTTGCTTCGCCCAAATAGTGGTGGCACTCTATATGATCGTCTTAAACATTTACAGCCCCGAAGAATTTTGCTCAATGACACCACTGGAGCAGGAAGAAGAGCACAATCAGCGAAGTAGGGGAAAGGTAAAGAGATGCGGGATGTGAGAATTGTCTTAGGTTTCTAAATTTGGATCAAGGACTCATCAACCATAAATTGTGTTCCCTAAGTCCTTTGTGGTAGCATTCCCATCTCAGCCAAGCTAGAATAAATGTGGCCCTTGGTCGTGCTAGATGGGGAGTTAGCGGTGCCCTGTAACCCGAAATCCGCTTATGCGGGATTGAATTCCCTGCAGAGAGTTACAGTTAGACCGGGGCCTGTCTGTGCTTGTTGCTGATTGGACACCGCGCAACAAACGGATACGAACCCCGTCAGGTCCGGGAGGAAGCAGCGGTAAGTATTGCAGTTTGTGTCGTGGTTACCTCTGATCAGAGCTGCAACGCGGACGGTCCATGGGAAAGCTGAGCCCGAAGTGGGGTGCACGACCAAGGGTTTCTTCTATCTTACCGCTGAGATCGCAGAGTACGCAGAGCTTTTATTCCTCAAGGTTCAAAACTAACCTGCGTATTCCTTTCCTAAGAACTTTTACATTAAAATTAAGCAATAATCCGACTTGGCAGCCGGAAAGCTTTAGATATGACAACAGCTGTGCCTCGTGTATCGGCTGCAATCTATCAACTGTCTTTAGCTCCACTATCACTTGTCCCTCTACAAGCAAATCCAACCGATACCCGCAGTCGAGTTTAACGCCTCTGTATCGCACTGGCATCGCCTTTTGTTGTTCCACCGCCAACCGACGTTCGGCCAGTTCGAAAGCCAGGCATGCCTCGTAGGCCGACTCCAACAAACCAGGCCCTAGTGCTTTGTGAACAGCCATCGCTGCACCGATGATAGCCTCTGTAATGGTATTTATATCTTTTGCCATCTCTGCGCCCTCACCGCTCTCTGCGGTAATTCCTCAGGCTTCAAATTTCCCAGAGCGCTCTCTCTTCTTCCTTGGAAAGGTCCGGCCAGTCTTTTCCATTACTGACAAAATTGGCTTCTATTTTCTCAATTTGGTTACAGAATTTTTCCATGGCCCCTGTAAGAGCTTCCTCTGCCCGAATCCCTGCGGGGACTGTAAGGGCCACTAGGAGGAGCAGGAGCCTGCCAAGGTCGGCCGTGACCGCAGAGGCATCATTTTCGCCCTCCTGCACTAATAATATCGAAAAAGATCGGTGCAGTTCAGAAAGTAGGACCTCCCGGCTAAGGGGACGTTTCAATGTCCGGCCCAGTCGGGAAAGCATTCGGTATGCCCGCATGAGAGCGGGAAGTGCGCGTGGTATATCTTTGAAATTAGCACTTAGGGGCTTTTGTGGTTTTTCCTGCTGCTTAATCTCCTCCCAGTTGAGCTTGACCTGGCTAGCGGAATCTACCTTGCGATCCCCAAACACATGGGGATGTCGACGCACCATTTTGTCGCCCACCCTGCGAAGTACCTGGTCCATCTGGAACTGCCCTTCTTCGCCATAGAGATGGGCTAGAAAAATCGCCATGAAAATTAGATCGCCGAGTTCGTCAGCAACCTGATCTGGAGCTTGATGATCCACCGCATCTACAACTTCATAAACTTCCTCAAGAAGGTAGCGCTTAATGGTGGCGGGCGTCTGGTCACGATCCCAGGGGCAGCCATCCTCAGCCCGGAGTCGAGCCATTAACTCCATCAACCCTTCGAACTCTTTACCTGTTTCAGACATAATGTCACCTTGAGCAATGATGAGTTGTAAAGATTTAATCACAAAGAGCACAGAGAATATCATATGGCCCAGGATGATCATATTGATTTTGACTTTTTCGGGGGAGATTTAAAAAAATGAGAATCTGACAGGGGAAATGGCTTTGTAAACCATATGCTCCCGGGAGGCAGGGAGAGTTCACTTTTTGATTTTTTTCTTTATCGATTCTGTGATCTTCTGTTGTTCCAGCCGACGGACGAGAGTTTCATGTCTTTTTTTATAACGGTCCCGCAGTTCCTTAGGGGTCAATTGCACAAAATAATACCCCACCCTTTGGACATGCACGCATAGGAGGGAATCTGACAGGACGCGAGATTTGCCTGGAAGAAACAAAGTTAGCACCGCAACCAGCATCACTGCTGTCACCAGACCCTTGAAAAACCCCAAAATGCCGCCAAGAAGACGGTCCGCCCACGCCATGAGCATAGCTCGACTAAGTTTAACAAACAGATATCCTAGCAACACCACGGCCAACCAGGTAGCAGTATAGACAGCCAAGTAAGTAAAAACCTCGAGGTAGGAAAGTGAAGGAAAGTAACGCTTAAATAAGGGGATTAGCCGGACGTAAAGATGACCAGCCACAACAAAGCCAGCAATAAGCCCTAACAGGGAAGCGACCTGTCGAATCATGCCGCGAATAAGTCCACGGATTAGGGCTATAGCCAATATCGTCAGGAGTATAAAATCGAGGATGTTCATAGCGTTTCCAAGAAGAGTCCGTTGTCAGTTGTCAGTTGGGTAAAAAAGAGAGCGAATTGGGTGTGGAGCGCTAAAAAAAATGAGATGAATTCTTCTTAACGCGTCATCTCGTGGACATTAAGGGCAACTGACCACGGACCATGGACAACTTACCCGCGGATGGCGTAGGACGTACCAGATTCACACCAGGTCGTCAAGGATAAATGGCTTTTTTTATTGATGGAAGAGGAAATCGACAGACCAATGTCGCCCTCTCCGACTTGCAGCCGCTTGTAGTTTATGTTAGATATCCAAGCTGATTGGCAAGAAGAAGGAATAAGGAAAACCAAGTATGGCGCATGGGGAGGAAATTGCGAATTTCAAACTTAGAAATTAGGAATATTGGAACTCTATGCCCTATGCTCTTTGCCAACTGAGGGAATTGAGAAGCCAAGCGAGTTGAGAGATAATGGACGTGGCTTTAGTTACTGAAACTGTTGAGATAAACAGCAAAATCGGTACAGACATCATTGACATAACTGGACTGGTAGGTCAGCATCTGACCCAGAGTGGCATTATAAGCGGAACAGTGATTCTTTTTGTTCCTGGTTCGACAGGAGCACTCACCACTATCGAATATGAGAGCGGCGTCATCCGAGATCTTGCTGAGGCCATCGAGCGGTTAGTGCCGCGCGACATCCCCTACGCCCATGATCAGCGCTGGGGTGATGGTAACGGTTACTCTCATGTCCGTGCAGCCCTGTTGGGCCCCTCTTTACATATTCCTGTGGTGGATGGAAGGTTGAGCCTTGGTACCTGGCAGCAGATAGTGCTTATCAATTTCGACAACCGGGCGCGCCGCAGACGCCTGATTATTCAGATCATGGGAGAAAAGGGATAGAGAGTGGTCCATGAGTTTTAATTCTAGTGAAAATGGCTCTATACTCAGCTTTGACGATAACGCTCTTCTTCAAAACCTCTGCGGCGAGAGAAACAGCAACCTTAAGCTCATTGAAGAAGCTCTCCAGGTAAAGCTCAACCTCCGTGGCGACCAGATTACCCTGTTTGGGGAAGAGGCAGATGTTAAGCTGGCACGAAGGGTCTTGAAAGAGCTTTACGGCTTGCTCAGAGAAGGCTATCCTCTCTATCCGAGTGATATCAACCATGCAATCCAGATTTTAAGCGGCCAATTCAAGGCTCGTCTCAAAGATATCTTCCTAGATGCTGTCTATGTCACCTCCAAGAAAAGAATAATCACCCCTAAGTCTCTTGCTCAGAAAGACTACATAGAGGCTATTCGGAACTATGATATCGTATTTGGCATAGGTCCGGCGGGCACAGGAAAAACCTATTTGGCCATGGCTACTGCCATATCGGCCCTCAACGCTGGTAAAATCAATCGTATCATCCTGGTGCGTCCGGCGGTTGAAGCTGGTGAGAAACTGGGTTTTCTTCCCGGAGATCTAGCGGAAAAGGTAAACCCCTACCTGCGTCCGCTCTATGATGCCCTCCATGATATGGTTGATTTTGATCAGACTTCCGCCTTGCTGCAGCGAGGTGTCATTGAGGTAGCTCCTTTAGCCTTTATGAGAGGCCGCACCCTAAACGATTGTTTCGTTATTCTGGATGAAGCCCAAAACACAACTTCAGAGCAGATGAAAATGTTTTTGACCCGTCTGGGGATAAGTTCCAAGGCGGTAATCACTGGAGATATTACTCAGATTGATCTACCGAACGGGACAACTTCGGGGCTAATTGAGACCATGAAGATACTTGCCGGTATCCAAGGATTGAAATTCGTCTACTTTACTGATAAAGATGTCATTCGCCATCGACTGGTTCAAGATATAATCAAAGCATACGAAAAGGCTGAAAGAAAGAAGCGAAACTAAACAGTTACAGAGATATACTGGTCAACATCCGTGGCAGCAAAGGTGGAAATGGCTCACAATTTGCTTGCTCAAAAATAGCACCTAATACTTTTTTCTTCCTGGGGCAAGGAACACTATGGCGGTTCTAAAAAAACGACGACAGCAGAGCGGTGAATCCACGAGACGGTCAGCTAGCCATGATCGCCGTGATAGCGCTCAACCAACTGACAAAACTCTTACCCTTCTGTGGCAAAGGGTGCTTCTTCTTGTTGGTTTCAGTTTAATATTGGGAGTCTTGGTTACCCCTCACTATATTGTCCTGCCAGTCAACTTTCAGGTGGGAGATGTGGCAGACCATGATATCAAGGCAGCCCACGATTTCCTAGTGACAGACGAAGCAGCCACCCAGAGAAAGAAAGAAGAGGCGGCGCAACAGTCTCTTACCGTGTATGATCTAGACGAAGAGACAGTCCAAAATCTGCATCAGAGACTCGGGGCTGTTTTTACCCCCATGCGTTCTCTCTTTCACCAACCAGCCGAATCGAGTGTGGCGGCGAAGGGATCAAGCGCCAAGGGTCTCAGCGGAATCCATAAGTCCGGCAAAGAGCTGGCCCTGGAGCAAAAGAAGGATTTCGAGACCCAACTCGGCATAAACATCTCCGATACGGACTATGCCATTCTGATCAAAGAGAAATTTGATCCACGCATTGAGAACTCTATAATTGAACTGGTAGACAGTGTTTTAGCGGGCGGTGTAGTTGGCAATAAATCCTTTCTGCTCAGTCAGATCCAGAAGGGAATAATTCTTAGAAGCGTTCAAACCGGCGAGGAATCCAGGGTCATGGATCTCCTCAGATTTTTGAGCGCCGAGGATGCTCGACGGCAGCTCCGACTGAGAGCCGGTTCCATACTCGAAGAGGATGACAGGAGAGTGCGCACTGCGGTCGTGCATCTGGCCCAAGCACTGCTTCCGCCGAATGTAACTTTCAATCGCAATGAGACCGAACTGCGCAGACAAAAGGCGGTAGAAGCCGTCAAGCCCGTCTTTTTTCAGGTAAAAAAAGGGGAGATGATTGTTCGCGAGGGCCAAAGGCTAGGTCAAGAGCAGGTGCTTAAGCTGCAAATGCAAGCCCAGGGCAAATTTGAGCGTGGGGTCATCTTTACCATGCTGGGCATTGCTTTGGTGGGCGGACTTCTCCTCTTGCTAACCGTTAACGTGGCGGGTAAATACGTCCGACAATTTCCAACCAAGATCAAGGATCTGCTATTTCTTGCCGTAGTGCTCACCATTTTACTCATACTCGCCAAACTCTCTGTAGGTGTGGCAGATGCAATACACAGTGGTTTTTCCTTTATCAGCCAGGAGGCCATCTTTTATATGCTGCCAATGGCTGCCGGGGCAATGCTGGTAACAATCTTCTTCGGCCCCACGATCGCCATCATATTCACCTTCTTCCTTGCTTTACTAGCTGCGTTAGTTCTAGACCGTCAGCTTGATTTATTGTTCTACTACCTCATTGGCTCTCTTGTAGCTGTTCAGGGAGTGGTAGTTTGCAGGGATCGCAGCACGCCCTTGAGGGCTGGGCTGACCGTCGGTTTAACCAATGCTGTGGTCATACTTTTTATGACTTTCGCTTACCAAAAGTTGTTAACCACTCAGACGGGGGTTGCTCTGATTTTCGGCATCCTCGGAGGCATCCTGGCAGGTGTGGTCACCACCGGCTTGGGTCCCCTTGCCGAAATAGGATTTGGCTACACTACCGATGTTAAGCTTCTTGAGCTAGCCAGTATGGATCAGCCCTTGCTGAGACAACTCATGGTGCAGGTACCCGGCACCTATCATCACAGTATCGTGGTGGGCAACTTGGTAGAGGCGGCGGCCAAATCTATCGGAGCAAATTCGCTTCTAGCCAGAGTGTCTGCCTACTACCATGATATTGGCAAGATCAAGAAGCCCCTTTATTTTGTCGAGAATCAGGGAAGGGGAGAAAACAAGCACGAACGATTGGCTCCGTCCATGAGCAGCCTTATTCTAATTTCACATGTTAAAGATGGAGTGGATCTGGCCAAGAATTATCGACTGGGTGAGGCAATTCAGGATATCATCCAGCAGCACCATGGCACCAGTCTCATCACCTTTTTTTATCAAAAGGCGATAGATTTGCAGGAAAAGCTCAAGAGCAGCAAAGGAGGCGATGCACCGCCTGTTTCAGAACAGGACTATCGCTACCCCGGACCTAAACCGCAAACCAAAGAGGCCGGCCTGGTACTACTGGCAGATGCGGTGGAGGCGGCCTCCCGTACTCTTACTGATCCAACGGCTGCCAGGATTCAGGGACTGGTTCAGAAGATTGTCAACAGGATCTTCTCGGATGGGCAACTGGACGAATGCGAGCTGACACTCAAAGATCTGCATGAAATAGCAAAGAGCTTTATTCAGATTCTTATGGGAATATCACATCAGCGAATTGAATATCCCGAGCCTGCCGCCAAAGGTTCAGAAGGAAAAGCTCGCGCCAATGGAGATCCAGGTCAACGACCAACAAAACGAGATCGCAACGGAGCTCGAGAAGATAAAGACGAAGGCGAGGAAGATCTTAAACGCCTTGGCATGCTATGAGAGCGAACTGAGCATTGTCTTGGTGGATGATGACCAGATGAGTTCGCTTAACGAGAAGTACAGAAACCGCCAAGGCACTACCAATGTTCTAGCCTTTGCAATGCGTGAGGGAGAGTTTGGTGAAATCTCCCCAGAACTTCTCGGCGACGTTATAATTTCCCTTCCCACAGCCCAGCGGGAGGCCGAAGAGGCGGGCATTTCCCTCGACAGCATGATCTCTCGTCTTTTAATTCATGGTATTTTACACCTAGTGGGTTTCGAGCACGATCGAGGCGAGGATGCAGCCCGAGAAATGGAACAGCGAAGCTCCGAACTGCTAGCGATAATCGATTAACACTGTCCGTTTTAGAAAACGCATAGCGCCTATAAAACTAGGCACTAGGCAGTAAGCACTAAGCACTACAACTCGGAACGAAGAGCGGGGAACGCTGAATTATGGACAAAACTGATTGAAATTTCCAATGTCGAAACATTCCGAGTTTCTCGTTCCGAATTCCGCTTTATTTCCCTTGGTGTCTAGTCCCTAGTGCATAGTGCCTAGTGAGGACGGCTCTGTGCTCTAAGCGTCTTTGAAACACAAACACTGATTGGAGGTGAGAGGCGTGGCTAAGTTGGCAGTGAATGTGGATCATGTGGCTACATTACGGGAAGCGCGCCGAACGGCAGAACCTGACCCGGTAACCGCCGCGGCCTTGGCCGAACTCGCGGGCGCCCAAGGAATCGTCGTGCACTTGCGCGAAGATAGGCGGCATATTCAGGATCGTGATCTACACCTTCTCAGACAGACGGTGAAGACCAAATTGAACCTGGAGATGACTGCAACGCAAGAAATGCTTAAGACAGCTTTGAGCGTGAAGCCAGACATGGTCACCCTGGTGCCTGAGAGAAGGGAGGAACTCACAACTGAAGGCGGTCTAGAGGTTCAGCTCAATAGGGAAAATCTGAAGAAGTACGTTAGACTGTTTAAGGACGCTGACATCATAGTAAGCCTTGTGATCAACCCCGACCTGGATCAGATAAAGGCGGCCCAGTGGGTAGAGGCGGATTATATCGAAGTGCACGCAGGTTCTTTTTGTGAAGCCCGGACACTTACCGAAAGGCAAGAAGAATTTGACCGGATCCAAAACGCGGTAAAACTGGCCCATAAAGTAGGACTGGGGGTAAATGTAGGTCACAGATTGGATCATAGTAATATCGGTTGGTTGGTGGACGTTGCTGAAATCGAAGAGTTTGTTATTGGCCACGCCATTGTTGCTCGGGCGGTTCTGGTTGGCTTTGAACGAGCTGTTCGCGAAATGGTAGAGTTAATCAACTGGGGCGCTGGTTGGCGGCGGACTGGCCCATGATTAAAGGAATCGGTGTTGACATAGTCAATATACACCGTATGGAGCGGGCGGTAGAACGCTGGGGCTCTCGTTTCTTGAAGCGCATTTTTACTTCGGCTGAGATCGAACGCTGTAGGCAAAGAGCCCGGCCGGCACAATGCCTCGCCTCTCGCTTCGCTGCCAAAGAGGCTTTCGCCAAGGCTTTGGGCCTAGGTATGCGGGAAGGTCTACGCTGGCGTGACATCGAAGTTGTCCGAGACCATCTTGGCAAACCAGGTCTGCAGTTGCACAATCGGGCTCAAGAATTGTTGGAGGCCATGGAAGCTAAGAGAACTTGGTTGAGTCTCTCCGATGAACGGGACTCCGCCCTTGCGGTAGTAGTGCTTGAAGGATAGAGAGAATGAGAGCGGTGACAGCTGAAGAAATGGCAGATATGGATCGCACCGCCATCGAAGTCTTGGGCATCCCTGGCGTTGTTCTAATGGAGAATGCCGGTCGTGGTGCCACCGAGGTCTTGTGGCGTTACTTCCCCGATCTCGGGAGGAAACGGGTGGCGGTGCTGGCTGGCGGTGGTAATAACGGGGGCGATGGCTTCGTTATTGCTCGCCATCTCTGGCAACAGCGAGTGGATGTCACCGTCTACCTGCTAAAAAAGGGAAAGAGCTACAGGGGTGACGCCAAGGTCAATCTGGAGATTGTTGAGAAGCTCGGCCTTCGGGTGGAGGAGTACACCGATAACAAATCTCTTGCGGGGCTGAAGAGAAAATTGGCGAAAGCCGACATCTTAGTGGATGCTGTTTTTGGAACCGGACTCAATGCTCCCGTTCGAGGTTTCTATCGATCAATCATAGAACTGGTTAACCAGCTTGGACGGCCGGTACTTGCCGTGGATTTGCCTTCCGGGCTTAGTGCCAGCAGCGGAGCTCCATTGGGGGCCTGTATACAGGCCACCGTGACCGCCACCTTTGGGCTTCCCAAGGTGGGTCAGCTTGTAACCCCAGGCTGTACCTACGTGGGCCATCTAGAGGTGGTTGACATTGGTCTGCCGAGAAGTGTTACAGAGGCTGCAACGCCGCCAAGGCTCTGGTTGGAAGCAAGGGATGTTGCTACCCTTTTACCCTCCAGGTCTATTGTTAGTCACAAAGGTTCATTCGGTCATGTTCTAGTTGTGGGCGGCTCAGTGGGCAAGACGGGAGCTGGTGCCATGGCCGGTTTGGGTGCGGCACGAGCCGGTGCCGGTTTAGTGACCCTTGCGGTGCCCACTTCTCTTCACGGTTTAATGGAGATCAAGCTTACAGAGGTCATGACAGAGCCTTTAGCGGAAACGGCTGATCAAACGGTTGCTACGGCAGCTTTGCCTCGTTTGCATGCACTGCTCAAGGGAAAGCAAGCACTGGCTTTGGGGCCAGGGCTCTCCGTCGACGAAGAGACGATGGATGTGGTAGTGGAACTGGTGGAGAACTGCCCGTGCCCGATTGTCCTCGATGCCGATGGGGTTACTGCCCTGGCGGGTCGTTTAGATGCGCTAAAGAGAGCTCGAGCACCGGTGATTTTGACGCCTCATCCGGGGGAGATGGGACGTCTGGTTAAACGTAGTGCCGAGGAAGTTCAGAATGAAAGGCTTTCTCTGGTTCAGTCCTTTAGCAAACAATACGGGGTAACTCTTGTACTCAAAGGTGCTAGAACCTTGATCGGCAGTTCTGAAGGCAGACTGGCAATAAATAGCAGCGGTAATCCCGGGCTGGCCAGTGGCGGCACAGGAGACGTACTAACCGGTTTGATCGCCGGCTTTTTGGCTCAGGGACTTTCGCCCTTTGATGCGGCCTGCGCCGGTGTGTATTGTCACGGGATGGCGGCCGATCGTTTAGCTAGGCGGTGGGGTGATCGGGGCATTCTGGCAACGGATCTGCTACCGGAAATACCGGTTGTCCTCAAATCATTGGTCGAGCAGCCTAACATAGCCGGCAGCTAGGTCATTTCCCATTTTGCATTGCCCATTTCTCATTTAACATTTCTCATCAATGTGAATTTGGACAGATGACTCTTGTACTGAGTTGATAATGATAAATGATGAATGACCAATGAGAAATGAGAAATGAGAAATGAACAACCTCTCCTAAGGTGGACTACCCAGACATTAAGCCCTGAAGCAACTCAGTCTCTTGCCGAGCGACTGGGAAGATTGCTCCGGCCAGGTGATGTAGTTGCCTTGATAGGTGAGTTAGGAAGCGGTAAAACCGTTTTCTCTCAAGGCCTGGCTCGCGGCTTGGGGGTGCCGAAGACTTTCTATATTACCAGCCCAACCTTTGCCATCATAAACGAGTATCCTGGTAGAGTCCCCTTTTATCATCTGGATTTATATCGAGTGAGCGGTCCTGGCGAGTTGTCAGAACTGGGACTTGAGGAAATTCTTTACGGGCAAGGGGCAGTGGCAATTGAATGGGCTGAAAGACTAGACAAAGAATTGCCAGCGGAGCGGCTGGAAGTCCACTTGACATTTCTGAACGAAATGGGAAGAAATATTGCCTTCTCTGCATTTGGAGACAAATTAGAAAAGCGACTGGCCACACTCGTCAGCTTTTATAAAAGCGCCAACGAGAGAAGCTAAATCCTAAGCATTAAACAAACTTGGTTTGCCGATGTGAGATAGTTTTTTGCAAAGGTGTTCCAGCAGATTGTCAGTACCTCCCATCCCACATCCCATATCTCACATCTAGATATTACGGATACTTCTGAATAGCCATTTTCCTATCCGTCCCCCTTTTTTCCATTGACACTTCAAAAGGTATGGGTCATTTTTATAACTTTATGAGTTAATATAAGTTAAATTTGCTTAAATTGATAAATTTTCCAGCCGCAACAGTTTAGTTTATGCTTCTACTGCTCTGTTGGAAACAGTTCCATGGCGCTTATTGTTCAAAAATACGGGGGCACCTCGGTGGCCCACCCGGAAAGAATTAAGGCGGTCGCTAAAAGGGTCATACAGACCCGCGAGGCCGGCGATGATGTAGTAGTGGTGCTCTCCGCCATGGCCGGAGAGACAGACAGGCTCATTGAACTGGCCCATAAGATGGCGGAAGAGCCGGACCCCCGGGAGCAGGATGTGCTCCTCGCCACGGGCGAGCAAGTTACCATTTCTCTCTTTTGTATTGCCATCAAAAACATGGGTTATGAGGCCCAGTCCCTATTGGGCCATCAGGCCCGTATTTACACAGATCGCGCCTATGGACGAGCGCGCATAAGTGAAATTCGTACAGAACCCATCTGGCATAATATATACAAGGGTTGTATTCCGGTTATAGCCGGCTTCCAGGGTTTAGATGAGAGAGGTAACATTACCACCCTTGGCCGGGGAGGTTCCGACACCACAGCCGTGGCGGTTGCTGCAGCCTTGGCAGCTGAGGTGTGTGAAATTTACACTGATGTAGCAGGTGTCTATACCACTGATCCAAATATTTACCACAAAGCGAGGAAACTGCAGCGCATTTCCTACGATGAGATGCTGGAGATGGCCAGCATGGGGGCCAAGGTGCTGCATATCCGCTCGGTGGAATTTGCCAAGAAATATAATGTACCCGTTCATGTCAGATCTTCTTTTGTGGACGAGCCTGGTACCATGGTGGTAAAGGAGGATAAGTCCATGGAACAAGTGATGGTTTCAGGTGTGGCCTACAGCAAGGGTGACGCTCGCATAACCCTAGCAGGTTTGCCTGACGTGCCCGGCGTTGCCGCCAGGATATTTACCGAGATCGCCAGTGAAGGGATCGTGGTGGATATGATCATTCAGGGGAGCACAGGCGACACGAATCTGGCCAATCTGAGCTTCACTGTGCCGCGATTGGATCGCCAGGCAGCTATACGCGTTCTAGAGGAGATGAAAAAAGAGTGGAAAGATCTGCGGATCTCCAGCGATGAAAATATCGCCAAGATCTCAGTCATAGGTGTAGGCATGCGCCACCACGCCGGCGTTGCCGCTAAAATGTTCCAGGCGTTAGGCAAAGAGAATATCAATATCCATATGATCAGCACTTCGGAAATCAAGGTTTCCTGCGTGATTGAGGATCGACACACGGCGAAGGCGGTCCAAGTTCTGCACGATGTTTTTGAGCTAGATCAACCATTGCAGCACGAGATCCCAGGATAAAGCAGAACATCAGATGTGGGATGTGAGATTTGAGATGCGTGATGGTTAATTTTCCAAAAAAATGTTAAATCCCATATCGCACATCTCACAGCTAACTCGAATTTATTTGGTCCGCCTCCGGCGGAATGATATGCGGATTACATAACGTTGTTGGTATAACAAACATCCAGTCGATAATAAAACTCGAAAAATAGGAAAGACATATGCGCAAGATTGAAATCTATGACACCACATTGAGAGATGGGACCCAGGCTGAGGACTTCAACCTTTCCCTGGAAGACAAAATTCGCTGTTCCAAGAAGCTCGACGAGTTGGGGATCCACTATATTGAAGGTGGCTGGCCGGGCTCAAATCCAAAAGATGTTGCCTATTTCAAGGAAATCAAGAACTACGAGCTGAAAACTTCCAAGGTGGCAGCCTTTGGCAGCACCCACAATCCAAGGGCCTCGGCAGAAAAAGACCGCAACTTGGGCGCTCTCCTTAAAGCAAAAACAGAGGTGATTACTATCTTCGGCAAAAGTTGGACCGTCCATGTGCGGGACGCCCTGCGAACGACTCTGGAGCGCAATGTTGAGATCATCCGCGACTCTCTGGCCTACGTGCGGCCAAAGATATGGAAGCTCATCTATGATGCCGAGCACTTTTTCGATGGCTTCAAGTCCGATCCCGAATATGCTCTTGCGACCCTCAAGGCTGCACTGGAGGGAGGAGCCGATTGCCTTGTCCTCTGCGACACCAATGGTGGAACCCTGACCACAGACCTCCAGAAGATCATCAAGCGAGTCAAGAAGGAGTTTCCCAAAGCAGAGCTTGGCATCCACACCCACAACGACTCCGAGTTGGCTGTAGCCAACTCGTTGGCGGCGGTGCAGTTGGGCGCAAACCAGGTGCAAGGCACCATGAATGGGGTGGGGGAGCGCTGTGGCAATGCTAATTTGTGTAGCATAATTCCAGCTATTAAGTTGAAGTTGAAGATGGATTGCATTACAGATGAACAGCTCGCTCGACTGCGTGAGACTTCTCGTTACATCCTCGAACTGGCTAATGTTCGGCCATTCAGGTACCAGCCTTATGTGGGGAGGAGTGCCTTTGCCCACAAAGGTGGCATACACGTTGCTGCAGTTGAACGAAACCCGGAAACCTACGAACACATTTACCCTGAGCTGGTTGGCAACCGCCGACGTGTTTTAGTGTCAGACCTCTCGGGTCGCAGCACCATAAAGCAAAAGGCAGAGCAGTACGGCATTGAGATCTCCACCAAAGATCCGGTTGCCATGCAGGTCCTGGAAGAGCTCAAACAGCTTGAGCACGAGGGATTTCAATACGAGGCGGCGGAAGGGTCTTTTGAGCTCTTGTTGAACCAGGCCCTCGGAAGGGTGAAAAGGTACTTTGAGCTAGTGGGCTTCAGGGTCCTGGTATCCAAGACTGATGAAACTCAACCTTCCGAGTCTGAAGCTACGGTGATGGTCAAAGTTGGAGGAAAGGTGGAGCACACAGCTGCCACAGGCGTGGGGCCGGTGAATGCTTTGGACAACGCTCTGCGCAAAGCCTTGGAGAAATTTTACCCTGAGCTTGCCCACATGAGACTCAATGACTACAAAGTACGCGTTTTGCCGGGCAAGGAAGGAACGGCCGCCAAGGTCAGGGTGCTCATCGAATCTGTAGACAAGGACAACATCTGGGGCACGGTGGGAGTTTCGGAAAACATTCTTGAGGCAAGCTGGTTGGCCCTGGTGGATAGCATCAACTATAAGATGTTCAAGGACGAAAAAGGGCATAAGAAGTAAAGTTCTACCTTTTGGTTCATGGGGGCACTCCTTTCTCACTCCGTGGTCGGCTTCTGATCACAGTAAGAGCAAATGAATTTTCTTTCCCGGTCTCAACCCGGCGCTGTTTTATTGGTGGCACTCGTTCTGCTGTCTGTCTACAGCTTGAGTCACCATACCCAGCATGGCAAGTCGAGAAAATCCACTGAAGTCTCCGCGAAATACATCTTTATCCAGGTGGTGGGCAAGGTAAAAAGTCCGGGGATATACTGCTTCGATCAAGGGGTTACAGTAGGTGAGGCGTTAGCTCGGGCTGGAGGACCACTGTCATCGTTAAGTCACGGCGACGAATTGACATGGGCTAAAGTTCAAACACTAAACGGCAGCAGAATTCAAATTATAACTGAGCCAAGGGGAGTCGCCGTTTTGAAATTGGGGTGGATGGCGGTGCCCATCCGCCTGGCTTTAGGGGTGCCACTGGATATCAATCAGGCCTCTGTAGCTGATTTGACCCAAGTGCCTGGCATCAATGACGAGTTGGCGGATAGGATTGTGGCTCTGAGGGTACGTAGGGGGGGATTCTCCAAATTAGATAGTCTTTGCGAGGTAAAGGGTATAGGGCCGGCCACGGTCAGGCGGCTCAAGCCCTACCTTGCACTAGGCACTAAGCACTAGGCACCATGCACCGCGGAGCAGGCAGCGAGCAGCGGACAGCAGGCAGTAGTGTGATGATCTAATTACATTCAAGAATTTTGCTAGCTTGTAGCCGGCCGTTGTCAGCAGGTTTACAATCGTCTTACCCTAATCGGTCTGCGCTTCTCTCGCGGGATCTCTAAGGTAACCGTAGTTCCCTTACCGACTGCGCTGTCAATCTCAATACTTCCGCCGTGATCGTGCACGATTCTCTGGCTTATTGTAAGGCCGAGACCGACGTGCTCGTTTTTTGTGGTGAAAAGAGGGTCAAAAACAAGGGGTAGGTTCTCCGGTTTAATCCCGCGGCCGTCGTCACGGACGCTAAAGCGAATGCGGTCTTCCCTTTCTTCCACAAGAAAATTGATCAGCACAGACGGATCTCCGGATTCCAAGGCATTGGTGAAGATGTTGGCCAAACATTGGGCGAGGATTTCCACATCCATAAAGGCGCGGATCGAGCGTAGTTTTTCGCTAGGGGGTGTTTGCCAATCCGAAGCTGCCGCCAATAAAGTCTTGGGAACCATATCCTTAGATCGTTTCAGCAGGTTGTCGAAATTGTCTTCTGCCATAGTGGGGAGAGGTAGGGTGGTGAAACTGGCCAGATTCTTTAGCAGGTTGTCCAGCCTGCTGGCTTCCTGATAAATGATTTCCTTGTAGAGCTGTCTGTCTTTGTCGCCCAGCCCCATTTTGAGTAAACGGGCGGCAAATCCACCAATTGCAGCGATTGGGTTGCGTATATGATGAGCCATCTGATCGACCACCTTTGCCATGGACCTCACTCGCTCCGTTTCGATGGACTCGCGCTGAAGGGTTTTTAGAGTTCCAATATCCTGAATGGTTAAAACAATAACATCCTTGTGACTGCCGCAGTAAAGGAAGGTGGTGAGGTAGGCGAAAAACTTTTGATCTTTCCGGTCCCGGAGAAGAGCCTCTCCCTCAAAGCTTCCTTTTTCCAAAGTCAGTTTTATTATGTTGGGCAGAAAGATGTCGTAGTCATCTTCCAGGAACAAGGAGGAGATCGCATGGTCAATCCACTCGTCTGGCCGAAATCCGAATAGCTGCTCAGAGAAATTGTTGGCAAATAAAATTTTTCCTGAGGGCTCAAAGAGGACAATTCCGTGGGGTATTGACTGGAGAACCGCTTCGAGTAAGGCCTGATCGAGAATGCTGGAGTCGGTCATCGCTATTTTCCGGGAAGGTTGGAAGTCGAACAAGGGACAGACACAGGACGATTCTAGAACGGAAAAAACTCTGAGTCAACGGGGGCAGGATAGAAAGATCCTGCCTAACCACCTATGGCGACCATTGGTCGGCTTTGGCATTTACGGAATACATCAGGCTGGAGGCTGTGTTTTTCGGGTTTGTTGACAATAGAAGCTCTGAGAAATTGAGAGAGCTCAGAATCTGTCGCTCCTTGGCGGAGAGGTGATTTAATGTCCAATTCCTGGTCAGAAAAAAGACAGTTACGCAACTTGCCGTCGGCGGTGAGGCGTATCCGATTGCAAGAGGGACAAAAGTGGTGACTTATTGGACTTATTATGCCGATCATCCCTAGCGCATCCGGCCAGCGGAAATGGCGAGCAGGGCCGTTGGTGTGCTGGGCGGCAACTTGCTCTAGCGAGCCCACTTTGCTGAGCTTCGCCAGAATCTCATCGGCGCTGAAGTAATGCTGGAGGGTCCATTGGCTATCGTTGTTAAAGCCCATGAACTCAATAAAGCGAATGTGATAAGGGCGGTGGAGGCTTAGTCTCGCAAGATCCAAAACTTCGTCATCATTGATCCCCCGCATTACCACTACATTGATTTTTACTGGATTGAACCCGAGTCGCTCGGCAGCCTGGATGCCCCGCCAGACTCTATCGAACTCATCACGGCGGGTGATGCGAAGAAATTTCTCACGCTGGAGAGTGTCAAGGCTAACATTGATGCGGCGAATGCCGGCGGCGTAAAGTTCCTGGGCGAGTTCTTCCAGTAGTACTCCGTTAGTGGTGAGGCTTAGGCTCTGCAGATCGGAGATTCCGGTCAAACGGCGGCAGAAGTCAACAACTCCCTTGCGGACGAGCGGTTCTCCGCCCGTAAGCCGGACCTTATTTATACCCATCTTCACCGCTATTTCAATGAGGCGGAGAAACTCCTCATATGAGAGGATATCTTCATGATCCAGCTTGACTGCACCCCCTAAGGGCATGCAATAAAGACATCGCAGGTTGCAACGGTCGGTAATGGAAACCCTGAGGTAGTCAATAGGTCGTTCATAGCGATCAGTGAGCAGGGTCATTGAAATCTTCCAAGAACTAGTCAAGGATAAGCCAGAAGAATTGAAAAAAGGTTTCTTTATGTCATTTTTGTCATAATAAAAGAGGAGGTGGGCGAAGTCAAGAAATTAACCATCTGAGGGAGCGGCTTTCTCATTTGTCATTGCGCATTTGTCATTGCGCATTTATCATTACACATCGCAAATGATTTTGCTGATGTCGTTCTAATTAAATTCGCAATCCGAAATCGGGAACCCGCCCGAAGGGTGGGAGTCCGAAGGACAAATTCAGAATTCACAATTGCAGAAACAATGGATATTTAGAGGGAAACCGTTGATAGTACTCGGCATTGAGAGTTCTTGTGATGAAACCGCTGCAGCTGTGGTGGAAGATGGGTGGCGCATTCTTTCCAGTGTAGTTTCCTCTCAGATTACAATTCATCGCCCCTATGGTGGTGTGGTCCCCGAACTGGCCTCCAGACAGCACGTCAAAGTCATCATCCCGGTTATTGCCGAAGCCCTGCAACGAGCAGATCTGGAGATGTCATCGGTAGATGTTATCGCAGTTACACAGGGACCAGGACTGGTGGGATCACTCCTGGTAGGCATTGGGGTGGCCAAGGGGTTGGCCTATGCTAGCGGTAAACCGCTGGTCGCCGTGAACCATCTTGAGGGCCACATTCAGGCCGCTTTTATGAATGAGGCGCAGCCTTCCTTTCCCATTGTTGCCCTGGTAGTTTCCGGGGGCCACACTAACCTTTATCTTGTTAAGGATTATGGCAGTATTGATCTGGTGGGGCGGACAAGGGATGACGCTGCTGGTGAGGCTTTTGATAAAGTGGCCAAATTTTTGGACCTTGGCTATCCTGGTGGGGTGGTTATTGATAGTCTTGCCAGGAAGGGAAATCCGCAAGCGATTTCTTTTCCCCGAGCCTATTTGGAAAGGGACTCCCTGGATTTTAGTTTCAGTGGCATCAAAACTGCCGTAGTCAATTTTGTTCGCAAATATGCTCAAACCAACCAGCCAAATGAATCCTCCAAACCTGGAGTTAGCGGGGTTGCGGCAAAGGAGCTCCCCCTGCCGGTTGCTGATATCGTGGCCAGCTTCCAGGAGGCGGTAGTTGAGGTTTTGGTGGAAAAGACTTGCACTGCAGCGAAAAGATTCCAGGTGCGTCAGGTGGTGGTGGCAGGTGGAGTGGCGGCCAACAGCCGTCTTCGCCAGCGGCTGCAGGAAGAGGTGGGTGGTCTGGGCCTTTTCTTGAATTTGCCCGCGCCGGAGCTTTGCACTGACAACGCAGCCATGATAGCTGCTGCCGGGTTTCATAAACTCAAGCATGGGGACCCGCCCTGGGAGCTGAATTTCGACGCTATTTCTCGCTGGCCGGATGTTCCAGCAGGCAGCTAATAGGAAGAACTAGGCAATAAGGACTAAACACTAGGCACCGATAGGAGATTAACAGTGATGGCTGAAATAACCGGTAAGATACTATTAACAGGGGCCACGGGTTTTGTGGGGGGTCGTTTGCTCCATGCCCTCACGGGACATGGGATGAAGGTGCGATGCCTCGTGCGTTCTCCTGAAAAACTCCGTGGCAAACTCTTTTCAGAGGAAGAGATAGAAATAGCCACGGGTGATCTGCTTCAAGAAGACACATTGGATTCGGCCCTCGAGGGGATTGAGGTAGCCTATTATCTGGTTCACTCCATGGGTGGTCGCACCATTGGTGAGAACAAGATCTTTGCAGAGCGGGACCGTGTCGCGGCGAGAAATTTTATCCGAACAGCAGATAAGGCCGGAGTGAGCCGTGTCATTTACCTGGGAGGTCTTGGTGAGACCGGCGATCAACTTTCCAAACACCTAGCCAGCCGGCAAGAAGTAGGCGAAATATTATCTTCAGGTCGAGGACAAGCTACCGAACTCCGAGCGCCCAACATCATGGGCGCAGGTGGAGCGCCCTTTGAAATGCTTCGATATTTGGTTGAACGGCTTCCAGTAATGGTTTGTCCCAGATGGATCGAAACGCGCTGTCAACCCATAGACATTCGGGACATGGTAAACTATCTTCTCGGTTGTATGCGGGAACCTGCCACTGCTGGCCTTTCCTTTGATGTCGGGGGCCCTGATATTGTCACCTATCGGGAGATGATGGAAATATACGCAAAGGTTCGCGGTCTCAAGCGGCTGATTATCACAGTACCAGTCCTAACACCTCGGCTTTCCACCTATTGGGTTAACATGGTAACGCCGGTTCCTTCAGGTGTTGTCAACCCCTTGGTGGAGGGGTTGAAAAACGAGGTGATATGCAGGGAAAATCGCATCCGTGAACTCATTCCCATGAAGCTCACGACTCTTGAGGAGTCAATCTGTATTGCTTTACAAGAAGTGGAAAAAGGCCCGGGCAAATTGATCTCCCGACAGACCTGTTTACTAAAATGAATCTCTCCCCCAAATAAAAACCCCCCTTCCTTGGCGGAAGGGGGGATGTTTCTTAGTGATACAAAGGGTTACTCATAAATTTAGCCGTTGTGGTAACCTTTGCCACAAAATGGACTGGCTGCCAGGGTCGGAATGCTACATTCCAGATGCCTCCTGGCGTTCTGGCGCATGGAGCGCCACATTACATAATCATCCTCTTCAGGCCAAATCTCTATACCAGGACCAGCCCAACCAGACTCCATAATTTCCTTCTCTTTGTGATCTTTCATTTTATATTCCTCCCTATGGTTCTTATTAAAGGTTAAATGTCGATAGTTAAGTATTTACCCTTTGAATGGATGGTCTGTCTTCAAATGGTCATCTTCAACCAGGAAATTTTCCTTGTGGTCTCCGAGTTCATCTAAAATTAACTCCTCTACAATGGCCCAGACCTCCGGGTCAGCGTCCATCATACTATGGGGCGTCGAAAAAAGCCTTCTTTGCCAGGGCTGAGCCGTCATATCAACTTCCTTGTTGGAATAATCAAACTCGATATTTGCTAATATACTGGTTGCCTCAGGATCTAGAGCCAGAATTTCATTCTCACCTCTAAAAATCCAATCGTTGCTCTGAAAAAGATTAGCTGCTTTTAATACGTTGGAAGGTATCAGGTGGTCGTTGAATCCCACACTATCCACCTGAACAGTCAAAAGAACAGGAATGTCTAATTTCTCCAAATCTTTAGAAAGCTTTACTACCGTTGAACCACCGAGGCTCTGTCCGTAAAGAATAAGACGAGCAGAAGCTCGCTCCTGTGAACCAAGATTATCGTCCTCGTTTCGATCGAGAGCCTTGTGGATGAATTCCATGGCTAAGTCGCGCCTTCTGTTCTGAAAAGTCTCTATTTCTACCTTTGGTAGACTCATCTCATCAAGCTTGACTGCCAATTGTCTTACCCCGCGAGAGTCGTCATCCCATCGCTGCCTTCCCCCAAGAAATCCAATTACCAGAGTCTGATCGTCGTTTAGGGGTGTGGGTGTAGTTAAATGGAAATGCTGCTGTTCGGTTAGATAGGCACAACCGGTTTGTAGAGACATAGTCAAAACCACGAATACAAAGACTAATAAGCGTGATTTCCGAATATTTTTAACCTTTGCTTTCTTGTCTTCCATGATCTCTTCAACCTTTTGAGGAAAATTTCCTCTTTTAAAATAAAATACTTGAGTCATAAGTTAACCCTCATCTCGCGGACCGCAATGGTTAATTAAAGATAGTATAATGGTAGCAATATACTACTAGGAGAGAGACAATAGGTGGGTTCTAAGGTTGGCCTTCTTGTTCTTCAAACCGAGTTTTTGCCGAATGTTTTTTCGGTGGAAGTCCACCGCATTCATGGACAGATTCAACATTTCGGCTATTTCTTTTGTTGCTTTGCCTTCTTTAACTAGAGTGGCTACCTCAATTTCCCTTGGGGTAAGATTCAAATACTTGGACGACAACTGGTGTAAGAAAGGAGAAATAATATCATTGAGGTTGGACTCAATGAGTTCCAGATGTGCTCTTTGCTGACGATCCAGTGAAGTATTTTTCAGTCTATTTAGATAGGGATTAACTAATTCTTTAACGTTTGACAAAACTTTTTCTTCCAGCTCCCCTTTATCTTCTTCCCGTTTTTTTAATAAAACTCTTAGGGCCGTATTGGCTTCCTCTAAGTTTTGCTTTTGCAGTTCCAGCTCAAGCTCCCTCTCTCTCAGAGCTTCCTCAACCAGCTTGATCGGCGTTACGTCTTCATGGCTTACTACCACCCTCAAGGGACCGGCACCTTCTAGTCGGTTGGCCCTAACGAAGCACCAGTGTTTTTCCGTGGGTGAATGGCAGGGGTAATCGGTGCCAAACTCATCTAGCTCACCTGCGATGATCTTTCTTATTCCTTCAGCAACCTCACGTGCTTTTTCCACTTCCTCCGGGGCTCCCACCGTGGAGTCGCATATTTTTAAATAATTGAGACCTACAGTGTCAGCTGAACTTTCAATCTTGTTTTTTTGGCCGAATTGTTGCCATGAGCGATTAGTTTCCAAAATAACGCCATTTTCATCCAGTATGGCTATGTTGGCTGAGAGGGAGTCTATTGCTACATTGATGTACTGTCCAGTGAGCCGTAAGGATTCAGCGGCTTCCCTGCACTTTGAAGCTTCTTCTTCCAACTCTTTTATTCGATTGAGGAGTTCCTCATAAGATGGGCTCGGCTTCACGGATTGATACCTTTCAGACCGAAAAATTACTCTTGTCGCAAAGGTTAAACAGATCAGATTTCAGCAATGGTGTTTCTTCTTCCCGACACCTGAAAACTTACACCTAAAACCATTAATCCACAATACCCTCTTTCAGAGCGTGGAGATTAGGAACGGGAACTGACATGCACTGGTTACGATCTGAGTTATAGGCGAAACGGTAAGACAATCCCATGTTGCCTTGGCGGTACATGACCTCCCAGCCTCTAACCAGAAAAGGGCATGTATCGTTAAAACAGACATAGAGAAATTCCATGTCCCATTCGGTGAAAGGGTTCTGAGGCAATTCCCATTTCAGTAAAATCTCGTTGCAGTGGGGACACTGTAATGTATCGTTTACCGCTTTTTTCCTGCGCTCAAGTTCCTCTGGATCCGGGAGATCCGTGAGGGGCCAAATCAATGAGAGGTCAGGCCTTTTGCTCCTCCCTCCTCCACTTTTCTCAGCGTATACTGCGTAAATGGGATCACTAGGGATATTAAGATGGGCGTACTTATCATCCTTGGGCCTTGGTTTACCTTTTGAGACGAAAACCTGTGGACTGGTAAAGATCCCAGCCCGGTTGAAAAACTCTTCAACCAGCAAAACCCGCTCTTCCTCTCCAGACTGGCGCCAGATTTTGACCGCCTTTTGCTCGAACATGCGATTGGAAAAAATTATCAGGAACAACCCTCCTGGTCTTAGAATTCTGCCCACCTCGCGAAAGACGTCAATAGGTTTGGTTATATAGTCTACCGAAACCACGTTGAGGACAGCATCAAAAGTGGTATCTGGGAAAGGCAGAGAGGGATCCTTGTTCAGGTCGTGAATGCCATATTCCGTGAGAGCCTGGTTTTTCGAGAGCTCATTTCGATTGAGACCAAGCCCTACGACTTTCTGGGGTTGAATGGTCGAAGGAATATGGGAGTCCCAGCCAGCCATCAAGTCCAAAATAACCGGATTATCCTCGATGACAAGTTCTCCAATTATCCTTTCCACCGTCTCCAGGGCAAGGGAATCTATATGTTGAACGAATCGATCAGTGGTATAGAATATGGAATCATCTGATTCGTCCAGCCTGGAAAATGAATCATCACTGTTCATCTCACTCCTCCTCCAGGGCCTTGAGGGCTTTGGACACTGTATCTTTGGGACTGACCTTGTACCAGGTCTGCATTACTTTCCCCTCCTCGTCCAGAAGCAGGGCGGAGCGGATGATGCCCTCGTACTTTTTGCCGTACATAGATTTCTCCCCCCAGGCGCCGTAGGCTTTGGCCACTTTGTTGTCCTGGTCAGATAACAGGGTAAAGCCCAGATCGTACTTGTCATCGAATTTTTTTTGCTTACCCGGGGCATCCGGACTGATTCCGATAACATCGACGCCTAGATCGGCTAGTTCCGCCCTGGCGTCTCTCACACTACACGCCTGTTTAGTGCACCCAGGCGTATCCGCTTTAGGATAGAAATAGACAAGAATTTTTTTACCCCTGTAATCTTTAAGGTTAACTTCTTTTTCATTCTGATCTTTCAAGGCAAAATTTGCAGCCTTATCACCAGTATTTAGCTCAGTCATGGTAATGTCTCCCGTTCTATAAAAATTCAAAATTTTGTAATGAAAATAAGCAGGCGTGCTTATTTGTCAATGCTGATGCAGCATGGCCATGTATTCTTTTAACGGTCTATCTTGTCGATATTTCAATAAATATTTATAGTGGAATCGCGGCCCATAGAAAAGGGAGATCTAAGAGTGTTTGATTACAATCCCCAAATAGCCGTCTACGGTAAGTTCATCACCGGTGTGGATTAGGGAGGCAGCGTCTGGTATACCAGTAACGCAAGGAAGGCCGTATTCTCTAGCAATAATGGCGCCGTGGATGAGCATTCCGCCCCTGCGCTCTACTACACCGGCTGCAAGGGGCACCACAAAGGTCATGTTCGGATCAACGGCGTCGCACACAAGAATCTCTCCCGCTTTAAAATCAAAGAGGTTCGACGGCTCAGTGATGACCCGTGCACTTGCCCGGACCACACCTGGACTTGCTGGTTGCCCCACAAGCTGTCTCGGCCTGATGTCAAAATGCGCCGACTCCTCCGGCATAGCCACAGCTTTCTGCGGTATATAATCTGGGTCATTCAGGGCTTCGATAACCTCAAAGGGATCTAAGGTCTCAACTTCCAGATTGCCGCGACCTGTCAAACGATTTTTGCTCTCTTCCAAGGCCGATCTCAGTTGATTTTGAATCATGCCAAGATAGATGTTGTCGTCATCTCTTAGCCTGTAACTGGCCCTGCCAAGATCCAATAGCTCTTCCATACTAAGTCTTTTCGCGCCCTCGAAGTGGGAGAGAAACCTTTCTCTTAATCTCTCGAGATCTGTGCTGCGGAAGCGTTCTTTTGCAGCAGGACGGGAAGCCAATTCCAGCAATAGCCTTATGATACCGTCCCGTCCCTGGACACAGAGCTCTGCCGAGCAGGAAAGATCGCCGAATCTCTCTATGAAAGAGTCCAATGCTTTGAAAAATGAATGGTCCGCCCCTGGATAGTCACGGTTTCTTATTTTGTCTGCCAGGACTGGATCTTCTCGAATCATACCAGCCATATCCTCCAGTCTTCTATTGCGCTCGAGACTTGCCATCTCGGTTGCACCTAGCAAGTCCATGAACTCATAGGGGTCATCAGGGCGAACCGTGTCATTATAGACCTGACCAAAGAGCCTTATACCATGGGCCAGGGGAATGAACTCGTCCCAGTATATTTGCAGCCATTTATCGTGGGCCTCCTGTCTTTGGTAGAGCTCCTTGGCTAATTCTGCATCGGTGAGTTCAGCAGGATTGCTCTGGGCAAAACTTTTGGCTTCACCCTCCATGGCAGGTATGAGCTCACCTTCTACCCTGCTCCGCAGTGCCTTCAAATTGTCGAAGCTCCTCCTCAAGGTAAAGTACCAGGCACGTTTATCACCTTTATTTTCCCCAGCCATAGTTGTGATTGGACGAGATTGCAGAACGTACAGTTCATCTCCTAAAAAGGTCCATTCCACATCCTGGGGAGAACCGAATAACTCTTCCAGCTCAAGAGCAAGGCGAAAAACCTTGGCCACCTCATTATCACTAAGGGGTGGAGCACTCTGCTTCTCGGCTGACAATTTTTCCAAACGGGTGGACCCTGTATGCGCGGAAACCGCCAGGTCCCGCTGTGCCGAATGGTGATTGATCATGGTGCCGCTCTTGCGGTCTAGGAGCCAGCGGTCAGGTTCAATGCTCCCTTCAACCAGTCCCTGGTTGAGACCGTAAACGCTTTCAACTACAGCCTGTGACGGGTCATTAGGGTTCCTGCCAAAAGTGACACCAGAGCGTTCTCCAGCTATGAGCTCCTGGATGACAACCGCCATGGAACTCCGGTGAACATCCAACCCCAGTTCTTGCCGGTATAGCAAAGCCCGGTCTGACCAGAGGGAAGCCCACACAAGTCTGATGTGCTCCAAGATGGAATCTATCCCCAGGATGTTTACGAAGGATTCATGTAGACCGGCAAAAGATGCGTGGGAGGAGTCTTCGCCGGGGGCGGATGAACGCACCACCAGAGGTTTGCCAGAGAGTTCAGATTCTAAAGAAGATTCAATTAAGCTGCGCAAGTCTCCCGGTATGGGTGTTTTGATGAAAAGATTGCGAATCCTCAAGGAGACATCCCACATTTCTTCCCATCTCACTTCGGCAAAATCCTTACGGTCGAGCTCCATCAAAATTCTGGCGCCGAGACCTGTTTCAGCCAAATAACGATTGTAACCATCCACTGCGATACAGAGCCCGTCAGGTACTTTCAACCCTTTTTTGATCATAGTGGCCAGGGCAAATCCCTTGCCGCCGACTCGCTCTCGGTCGCTAACCGTTATATGCTCCAGCCTCAGGACAGATCTCATCATTTGACATGAAGCTCCATGACGTTTTGGAATCTCCTCACCAGGTAGTAGGTTTGCACCTCCACCCGCAGAAGAGCGCAGGTTGGGGATCGGACAAACTCTTCCAACATTGGATGTTTGGTCAGGTAAATGGCGAGGACCTCATCTCGCTTGGAATCCACCAACTCTCTGGCGGTGCCAGTTGCGGTAACAGCAGCAGCTTGAGAAAAATCAGAGTCTTCATTCGAGCGATTGTCAATCAAAACTGTTACTCTGGCATCAGCCTCGATGTTGGCATACTTGCGGGTGGCGCGAGCTGTGGCAAAGTACAAGCTCTTCAGGTCGTCGCTAGCGGCAAAAGCTATGAGGTTGGCATAGGGCTGCCCCTTGTTTTGGGTGCCCAGTACTGCGAGTTTTTGCGACTCAAACAATTCTCTTATCAATTGTTCCAGCTCCGATTCCTCTCTCAAAAGGGCCTTTTTCCTGGAACCTGAATCAGTAATTTGTGCCACCGCTCACCTCCACTACGGATTTTGTCTTGCCTCTAGTCTATAAAGAATCACTTTGTAAAGAGCCAAAAGCTCATCCCCGGCGGGGATATTCTCTGCCGAAGCCAATGCCGCTGAAACTTCCTCTTGATCCACGCCAAACTGGTCACAAAGCAAACGTGCCTGATGGTAAGTTGGCAGCCAGACCAACTTCTTGGAGATTTCCTCGGGTGAGCCGAAGATCCTGAGAAAGTGGCCTAAATTTAAAATGAAATATGTGCGGCCTGGGAAAGGAGAGGTCACCTCAATGATTTCATCAGGATCCCAGACAAAGCAGCCTACGTGCGGGGTCCATGATAAGCCCCTTTCCTTGAGTTGGGCAGCAGCCTGGCAATGTCGCAGGTCAAAAGGAATTGGAGGTAGATCCGTCTCTGGATTAAATGGAGTAGGCTTCATGCGACTAAAATGATTTCCTTTCCCTTCTGAAATTCTCTCATGATCTTGAGGGCTTTTAAGGCGCTGGTTTCCTTGTCCTTTATCTCCAGCATTAAATCAAAGTCTAATCCTCTGGTCTCTCGGAGAAACTTTTTGAACATTTCTTTGTTCAGCGTTTTTGCGTGTGACCCAGGCCGCTGACCTCTCTGCTGACTACTGAAGTCTACCATAGGAATGCCATCTGCTTCTTTCCAGGTACTGGCAGATAGTTCCAAGCCTCGTCGCAATGTTTCACCGTTGTTGAGGCATTGGTGGTGAAAAACGTCGAATATTATGGGAATGCCAATTTTTTGGTGTACCGACAAACAATCGTCCAGGCTATATGACCTGTCGTCGTTCTCGATAACCAACCTGCTTTTGAGGGACTTACTCAAAGAGTTGTAAGTAGCAATAAACCTATCCATGGCGGATTGCTTGTCGCCGTACACCCCACCCAGATGAATCTGGATCTTTGCGGTGCTGTCCAAGGCCATTTTGTCGAGGACGGTAAGGTGATATTCAAGTTCCCTTAAACTTCTCTCCACCACATCCTCTTTGAGCGCGTTAATAATTACAAATTGATCAGGATGCATGGAAATTCTTATGTTGTGCTCTTTTATAAACTCGCCAATTTCTCTAAATTGTCCCGAAAAATGGCCGGCCCAATCAAAGGTGCAAACGGGGTGTGAGGCGAAAGGGATCAGGTCAGAGCTGATTCTAAAAAAGTAGAAACCCTTCTGAACATTGTACTGCAAAATCTTAGAGAGACAGTTTAAATTGTTTTCCACCTTCTGAACTAAACGCTCCTCTGAATAAGAGGCCAGTCTGAAAGTGGAATTGCTTGTGCACCCGATGCCACGATTTATACAGGGGTATCCTACTTTCATAATATTTTCCTGGAAGTCTGAAAAAAATCGGATAGTATTAATATAGTGTCGACCTCTTGAACTTACAACAACCCCGGTATGACAGAATTTGTTGGAAACTGAGCAGTCGGGTGCCTAAGAAAGGGAGATAAGACTAAATTTCGTCTGGACCAGAGAAAAATTTTTTATAATCACTTGACGGACCGAAATGGAGTTCTTACATTTTCGAACAAATGGAATTAATCCAACTTAAGATTTTCTAAGTCCAACGCTAACTCAAAACAAAACAAAATAAAGACAGGGAGGTTAATCATGGCTGAGGCAACGAAAGGTTCAATGGTGTATGTTTACGACAAAGACGGAAATGCTTACATCTGCGACATCGAAGATTTAAGGGATGCATCAACTGTAAGTGATGAAGAGAAAGCTACCTGTACTGATTTAGATAGGGGTGGATTCAGCAGGAACGAATAAGTCGTAAGAACTTCACCCATAACAAACGCAGGCGAGTTATAGTCCACTCGCCTTTTTTGTTTTCAACCTCCAGACGTAAGCCAACTTATTGCCCTAGACTTGTCTGCCAAAGTTCATTCCCCGACTTTCCTTGGTACGCCAATTCCTTGACATGAACCCTGCAGTGATTATTAAATCACTATCCGGTAAGTCGCTGGTCGAAAAAATATTTTAAACCTTGGTGAAGATTGCTAGCTGGTCGGACGAGCAAGAGGAAACATGGGAAATTTTAACAAGAAGATGAAAAGTAGCGAAACAGACAGAGTTCCAATTGCAAAAAAACTGGCCTATGCGGCTCCAGCCTTTGCCCTAGCTATTGTGGGAATACCGGTATACGTTTACATCCCCAAATTCTACACTGACGTGGTGGGGGTAAATATCGCTATGCTGGGTTATTTGCTTTTGGCGGTGCGACTTTTCGACGCAGTGACTGACCCGGCAATTGGCTTTCTTTCCGACAAGACAAAGACCCGCTTCGGCAGGCGTAGACCTTACATTGCCGTTGGGGCAATCTTTCTCTCACTGTCGATGTATTTTCTCTTTAATCCACCCGAGGCTTCTCCTTATTTCGAGACTATCTGGTTCGGCGTGACGATTTTCTGTTTGTTTCTTTTCTGGACGGCAATTGTGGTTCCCTACGAGTCTCTTGGGCCTGAGATCACCTTTGATTATGACGAACGAACCACCCTGCTCGGCATGAGAGATGGAGCCCTTATCGCGGGAACTCTCGCAGCGGCAAGTTCACCGGCAGCCGTGGCCTGGGCCTTTAGTCTTTCGCCAACCAACGAAGGTGAGCGGGCCAAGTTTTTTTGGATTGCGGTGCTCTATACGCCTTTGTTAGTTGCCTTCTGTTGGTGGTGTGTTTTGTCGATTCGCGAAAGGCCACAACTTTTCCGAGGAGATAAGCAAGGACTGCTGCAGGGACTCAGAGAGGTATCACAAAACAGGCCCTTTATAATTCTGCTGATCTCTTACATTGTAGCTGCCTTTGGTAGCAATCTGCCGGCTACTTTGATTCTCTACTATGTGGAATACGTGCTCCAATCAAAGCAAGCTGATCTATTCCTTCTCATTTACTTTGCTACAGGCGTCTTTTTTCTGCCTGGCTGGATTTATATGGCACGGAAGCTGGAGAAAAAGGTTGCCTGGCTTACTGCCATGGTAATAAACACCGGCGCCTTTTTAGGCGTTTTTTTCCTTGGGCCGGGTGACGCTCACATCTACGGGGTCCTGGTCTTTCTCTCGGGAATCGGCTTGGGTGCAACCCTTGCCATACCCTCGGCCATGCAAGCTGATGTTATTGACTATGACGAGCTTATCTCAGGCCAGAGACGAGAGGGCCAATACATCGGCATATGGTCTATAACCAAAAAGCTTGCCGCTGCACTGGGGGTTGGCTTGGCACTATCTATTCTGGGCGCTGTAGGTTATACCCCAAATGTTGAGCAATCAGAACAGGTGCAGTTCACTCTCAGAGTTTTATACGCTCTAGTGCCTTCGCTTTGTAATGTTGCGGCTTTAGTCATAGCCTTGGCCTATCCTATTAGCCGCAGGATGCACAAAGATATTTTGGCAGCCATTGAAGGGCGGCGCGCGGGACAGCCTGTTACAGACCCTCTACGACATGGTCGAATACTCAGCTGATCTCATGGTGGGAGCAAGTGTAGTCAGAGGAGAAATAAATGGAGTATTTATGGTCCATTTTCGTCACTAACTTGTTTGCTGTAATGGTGATGATGTTTGGAGTCTGGGTACTTAGTCTGATTAAACGGGATGCGAGCATAGTGGACGTGTTCTGGGGACTGGGTTTCGTTGTGGTTGCCTGGCTCACTTTCCTGCAAACGGACGGCTACCTGGGTCGAAAAATTCTGATAACCTTGCTCACCACCCTTTGGGGACTCCGTTTAGCCATGCACATTCTCATAAGAGATTGGGGTCATGGTGAGGATCGCCGCTACCAGGCCTGGAGAGCCCAATATGGCGCCCGGTTCTGGTGGGTAAGTTTGTTTACCGTATTCGGCCTGCAAGGGGTCCTTTTGTGGGCTATCTCCCTCATCCTGCAAGTTGGGCAGATGTCAGCAATTCCTGCGAGGCTGGTGATACTCGACTTTCTGGGGACGATTGTCTGGACCGTTGGTTTCATATTCGAGGCGGTAGCCGATTGGCAATTGTACCGCTTCAAGGCAGATCCAGAGAACAAAGGCAAAGTGATGAAAAAGGGGCTATGGGCTTACAGCCGACACCCCAATTATTTTGGTGAATCACTGATTTGGTGGGGCCTGTTCTTAATCACCCTGGCAACCCCAGGTAGCTTCTGGACGGTTATCAGTCCCATGGTCATAACTTTTCTATTACTAAAGGTTTCGGGAGTTACCCTGTTGGAGAAAACTATAGTTGATTCCAGACCTGAATATCGGGACTATATAGAATCCACCAGCAGTTTCATTCCCCGGCTTCCGCGAAAAAGGCATTAGTGATGAGGGTCATGGCATATTTTGTTTTTAGTATGTGCCGAGTTTTGCAGGAATGAAAATGGCCAGCAGTGGCTGGTATCCCACTACCGGTTGAAGAAGTCAAAAGGGGTTGCGATCGTTAGAGAAAGCGCGTGGCAACAAGAAAGCCGCCTGCTGAAACAAGGCCACAGAGCACCATTCCCCAGAGGATATCCACCACTACAATTTTCACCGGCCAATCTTTGAGGGTAGCCAGATTGGTGAGATCATAGGTTGCGTAGGTGAACAGACCGTAGAGCATACCCAGGATGACGGTTCGAGCAAATGAACCACTATTGATTCCAGGTAATAGGGCGAAGACCAGTATTCCAAGAATGTAAAGAGAATAGAATATGCTGGCAGCAGTCCAATTGACCCGCTCTCTAAAAAAGCGGCCCAAATGCTTATTGTAAAAAGTCTTGGCAATGACACCCAACCAGAGACTGTCGATAGCGAAAAATAAAATGGCCGATGCTATATAGAGCTGAACAAGTTTTGCTGCAACCATAAGCTTCCCTTTACTTTTGCTGTTTTGGATTAACTGCTCAACTTAGGTGGTTCTCTTAGTTGCCGCCGCCGAGGGAAGGACAGAGGGAACATGTCACCTAGCTTTCATGGGAATAAGTAATAGTCACTTTTTTGTGTTTACCTGCAATATCTTCAAGGTTAGAAATTCCCTCATAGCGAAGGAGGTGACGATTCTTCAAGTCGTAATCAACATCGATATGGGGCGCGAAGGGTCTGAGCAACCAGTTGTCAACTTCAAGCCGGATATACAGGGTGTCACCATTGATCTTTCGTTTGCGAATTCTAAACTCATATTGGTCCAGCCTTGATGGCAATACTAGCCGAACCTGGAAAACTTCCCCTTGGGCTATCTGCTCGAGATTGTGGACAATAAACTGATGAAAACCTTGGCCTACTATTTGATCTGTTTCTTTGGGCAAATACTTTTCTTCAATATCATATTCGGGACTTTTCTTTCTAAATAGCCAAATCCTATCCTTTGCCACTTTTGCACCGTCCTGGTATTGGGCACGGATATCTCTGAAATCGTAGCTGCCAAACTGAGGACCGGAAGAATATTCTGAAATTAACTCTCCAATTTTATTGTTATTGGCGTCGTAATAAATAGTTTGGATCTCACTGACTTTGCCGTTTACGTGCGTAACAGTATGATACTCAACATATTCCAAGGTGCCTTTGGAATCTACTGCTTTGCCTGCAAATTTTTCCCCGTGAGCTAGGGTTCCGAAACAACTTAGATTGAGGGCAGTGAAAAAAAGGAGTGACCAAACTATGAGTATATATTTTCTATCTGTACCAGAAACATCCCTAAATCGCATATCTAAGAAATCCCCTGTGAAGCAATCCATTTGAAAGTGTAAATTAGTTAAGTTTTTGCAAAATAAGACTTAGATTGTAAATGTCAAATATGAAGAAAAAACTAGTAGTATTAAACTACCATTTTGCTAGTTTTTTATTAGTATTGTTTTGTCTGTGTTCGCAACTATCATCTAAAATATATTTATTTTATTAAAATCAAAAATTAGGAGTTATGTCGATGGAGAGATCAACTCATTATTTTCTAGCAGCGCTTTTTACCTTTGTTCTTTTAGCCATGCTTTCCATAACAATAACTGCGAGCATTGACCAGAACATTTTCGAGGCAGTGGGAAACATGTGGCCCAACTGGTGGTTTAAAGCCACATTGGTGGATGCTTACTTCGGATTCCTTACCTTCTTCATTTGGGTAGCTTATAAGGAGCTCAGGCTCTGGCGCAAGCTACTTTGGTTTGCCCTCATCATGCTCTTGGGAAATTTGGCAATTCCAGCATACATGCTGATTGAAATCTATAAACTACAAGCTGGGGACACTTTTGCAACCTTGCTTACGAGGCGTAATGGCTAATGATTACAGGACTTCTCTATAGGAAAATAGTTGAACCTTTACTGACACTAATCAAACAGGGTATTTCTCCTGAGAAAATTTCTCTGGGCATGACGTGCGGAATTGTACTCGGTGTATTCCCGGTTTTGGGTTCAACCACTATTTTATGCGGGCTCGCAGCAATTATTTTCCGGTTGAACCTCCCGGCAATTCAGCTAGTAAATTATATAGTCTATCCCTTGCAGATCATGCTCCTAATTCCGTTTTTTCACCTTGGTGACCTCTTGTTTCAAGTAGAGCCTCTTCCTCTTTCAGCTCAAGAGCTCATCACCTTATTGCAGGCTGATTTGTGGGGTACCATCCGAGCCTTCTGGAACACCACCCTGCGAGCCATAGTAGCCTGGCTTCTGGCGAGCCTGCCAATTTTCTTAATCTTGCATTTCACTCTTATTCGGCTTATAAAGACATCTAGCTTTGCAAACATGGGAGCCAAGAGGTAACACCGTTAAGGTCTTGGGGCTAATCCCCGAGCGCCAATCTTAGCCTGTACAACACGGCAAAAATCGAATCATCAAAGAAACTTCTAAGCGATCCATTCTGGTAGAACTCGGCTGCAAGTCATGTACTTGAAAATGGAAAGCGTAGCAGAAACTTTTGAATTTTCCGCATGAGTTTCTCCGTAAGGGAAGGGATGGCCAAATGAAAAAGGTTTGGTCCATTGCCAAAGCATCTGTCATGCTGCTACTCCTCGGATGCACGACCATTCCTGATGGCCTGCAACCAGTGACAGGCTTCGAGCTTGAAAGGTATCTGGGCAAATGGTACGAGATCGCCAGGCTTGATCACTCCTTCGAGCGCAACCTATCCAAAGTGACTGCCCAGTACTCCCTGAGGCAGGATGGTGGGGTTGAGGTGGTGAACCAGGGTTTTAACCAGAAATCCGGTAAGTGGGAGATGGTTACCGGTAAAGCCTACTTTATTGGAAAAGAAAGTGTTGGTAGTCTCAAGGTATCCTTTTTCGGCCCCTTTTATGGTGGTTATCACATCATTGCCTTAGACCAGCAAGATTACAGGTACGCCATGGTTACGGGTCCGAGTCGTTCATATCTCTGGATTTTATCGAGGGACATGACCTTGGACAATGTCATACTATTAGAACTTGTCGGCAAGGCCAAGCAATGGGGCTTCGAGACAGATAAGCTCATCTATGTAGACCATAACCTGTCTGAAACATAACTATAAGCCGGACGCAACCAACTCGTGTCGAAGACATACTAGTAAGAGTAGTATTGACAGATGGCTGCAAAAAAGTGTGGTGAGGAGCATGCTCATGGATCGGCCTAAACTTTTGCTTACCACGGTATTCGGACCATACGGCATAAAGAACAAATATGCCGAAGGTGTCGGTATGCAGATGGAACTCTTTAACAACCAAATTACTCGCGAACAGGGTGTGCATTCACCCCGGGCAAATTACTGGACCTTTCCCCTTTACTTCCTGGCAGAAAACCTCTCCGCCGTTCCCACAACTGTACTCGATTTTCCTACCTGGAAAGACTACATCAGAGAACTGAAAAAAGGATACACCCATGTGGGTATTTCCTTTACCCAGCAAAATGTTATCAAAGCGAAGAGAATGACTAAGTATCTGCGAGAACAGTATCCGGAAACGAACATCATCTTGGGCGGCTATGGCACCATGCTACCTGACCTGGAGGATATTGTTCCCTGTGATGAGATTTGCCGGGGGGAAGGAGTAGGCTGGCTTCGAGAATACTTCGGCGAAAATCCTGAGGCACCGATCAAGCATCCTATAATGCACGGTGTTTCTCAGAAGTACCTCTACGGTTTCAGAGACGTCATCGATGATAGCGGGGTGCTCTTTCCGGGACTCGGCTGCACCAATGGTTGTTTTTTCTGTTCCACTTCAAACAAATTCAACAACTCTTACATTGCCTTTTTGCCCACAGGAGAATCAGTTTTTGCAGTGTGCAGAGAGGCGCAAGAAAAGTTAGGTGTCGAAGGCTTCGCCATCCTTGATGAGAACTTTCTCAAAATGCCAGAGAGGGCGCGGGATTTATTGGTAGAAATGGAACAACACCGCCGGCCTTACTCCTTTGCCATGTTCTCCTCGGCAGAAACCATAGCTGAAGTAGGAGTGGACTTCCTAGTCAGGCTCGGCGTTTGTCTTATTTGGGTGGGGGTTGAATCTAAAAAGACCATCTTCTCCAAGGTAAAAGACATCGATGTCCACTCCCTGATTGCTGAGTTGCAAGCCAAGGGTATTACGGTGATTTCGTCATCGATTCTTTTTGTGGAGCACCATGACAAAGTGACCCTTGAAGAGGAGATCAACTGGGCAATTGGGCTGGGTACAGATCTTCATCAGTTTATGCAGCTCATACCGTTTCCGGGAACGCCCCTATACAGTAAGTACGTTGCTGAGGGGAAGATGATCCCTGACTTTCCTTACACCAAGCTGCACGGACAGGATGAACTGGCCTTCTACCATCCACATTTCACCAGCAAAGAGGCAGGAAGAATCACCCGGGAGGCTTTTCGCAAGAAGTATGAAACGGACGGACCAGGTGTCCTAAACATGGCCCTTACAGTCATTCGTGGCTACAAAAGGGCGAAGGGGGATATGAAGTCCAGGGAAGAAGCGGGGCTATTTTGGAATCCCCAAACTCTCCGCTACGAAAGATCGACCGGCTATCAAATTGATGAATTTATGAATCTTCGGATTGAGCAAATGCGCCAGCGCGCCCTCGAATTTCGTCCTTTGATTCCGAGTGCCAGGATTTTCGCTCCCAATAATGGTTCTCGCAAAAAGGCCGCACAGGCAGCCGCACTCTATAATGAAACCCTCGGAAAGCCCACGCTAAGGGAGCGTATCAGATCCTACGGGCTTGTCTGCTTCGCCACTATTGAATGGTTGCGTATCCGAGTAAGGAGACTTTTCAGTAGAGGGGAAATTGTGCGACAACCTCTAACCTGCAGGGTGGAGTACAACAGCGAGTGCTCCAACTTCTCACCGGTTGAAACGTCAAAAATCCCATCTGGTCTGCAACACCGCTGTAATCTTTCAAGTTAGTGCGGCCTAAACAACAAGGGGCGGTAATAGTGATGGGCGGCGGCAAAGGGGTTTAGTGAGAAGCATCTGTACGTCACCCAGGTAGCGCTCGGCAAAGCCAGCCTCGCAGTAACAAAGATAATAATCCCACATGCGAATGAAGGTCTCTGGATAGCCAAGATCGAGCACTTTGTCTAGGTTGGCAAAGAACCTTTGCCTCCAGGTTTGGAGGGTTCTGGCATAGTGAGTAGTTATATCCTCTAAGTGGAAAAGCTTTAAGTCGCTGGCGCGGGCAAGGGATCTACATATGGCCGTAATAGAGGGTATGCAGCTTCCCGGAAAGATGTAGCGTTTGATGAAGTCTACACTCCGTTTGTGCCGGTCAAAAACTTGGTCTGCAATAGTTATGGCCTGAAGGAGCATCATGCCGTCTTCTTTCAAAAGTTTGCTACAAGAGCGGAAAAATGTGTCCAAATACTTATGGCCCACGGCCTCTATCATTTCGATGGAAACCAGCTTGTCGTACTTACCTCTAAGATCCCGATAATCCTCCAACAGCAGTTCTACCCTATGGGCCACTCCGGCTTTGTCGATTAGCTCTTTTGCCAGATCATATTGGGCTGTGGAAATTGTGGTTGTGGTTATGCGGCAGCCATAATTCTGTACTGCGTAGATGGCAAAACCACCCCAGCCAGAGCCGATTTCAACTACATGATCTTTTGAGGACAGATCCAGCTTCTGGCAGATACGAGCGTATTTCGTCATGGACGCCTCTTTGAGGGTGCTGTCCTCGCACTCGAATATGCCGCAGGAGTAAGTGAGGGTCTCGTCGAGAAAGAGCTTATAGAAGTCGTTTCCCAGGTCGTAATGGGCAGCGATGTTGAGTCGACTTCCCTTTTTTGTGTTGCTCCGAAAAAGATGATAAATCATGTGGAGAGGAGCTGTGAGCCAGGCCAGACCTTTTTCCATTGACTCCAGAACTCCTTGATTCAAGATGATGATACGCACCACCGTGGTCAAGTCATCGGTTGACCAGTAGCCTGCCATGAAAGCCTCGCTGGCGCCAATACTGCCGCCAAATACTATGGAGCTATAGAAGCGGGGATGATGAACGGTGATTGTGGCTTCAAGGGGGAATTGGCTGTTTTTTTCGCCGAAAAGACGACGGACAGAGCTGTCGATTATAGTGAGTTCTCCCCATCGCAGACCACGGAGGAGCGAAAAAAGTAATTTTTTTGCCAGCTGATCAAACCGACTTGGTTTAGTCTGCTCAATAGCTGAAGCTTCTGCTGGCACAATGGAGTCAGTCATAATCTACTCTCTTTTGTCTGGGTGGACATAAAAAGGCACCCCCTTGGACCATAACCTAAGGGCCTGGAGATAAATCATAGTGGTGACCTTGAGGGTCATGAAGGGATAGGCCAATAAGACTCTGTTTAAACCATAGCTGTCAATCTCCCTTCGATTCAGGGTCAAGGTAGCATCGAAAAGCTTTTTCCCCTTTTCAAAGTTGTTCATATGCACACTCAATAGTTTGCCCGGCTCTCTAAATCTCCAATCATACCATATATCCATATCCATAAAGGGTGAGACGTGGAAATTCTTGCTGAACTGATAGCGCTTCCACCCCCTAACAGGATGCTCATTCAGCTCCTCAGCAAGAACGTAGCAATATTCTTCACCCCACGGGGTGTTGTGAATCTCAACCACCATGGTTTCAACCTGCTGGCCTGATTGGTCATAACAGTAATAAAAACTTACAGGATTGAAACAGTACCCGAAGTATCTCAAGTGAGTGAGCATACGAATAGGGCCGGTGACCCGTTTTTGCAATCGATCTTCCACAAGGTCACTGACAGCTTGCTGGAGAGGAACTCTCGGGTCGCCCAGGTGATCGCGACGGCGTAGATAAGCAAGATTAACCCGATCATGCGACCAGATAATATTCCTCTGGAACAGCCCCGGCAGTTCCTCCAGGTCTAGGAACATAAAAAAAACACGATAACGAAAGGAGTTCTCCACCGGACGGAAGCGACGGTGGCGAACATGACCCTCGTAGATGCAGCTATTCATGTTTAAATGGTTTTTCCGAAATGTTCACACACAGCCAGAGCACTGTTGACGCCGTCTTCATGGAATCCATAACCCCAGTAGGCACCGCAGAAATAGGTGCGATTGACACCGTTTATCTCCAGGCGACGCTTCTGGGCCATAAGACCCTGGGGTGTGTAAACTGGATGGTGATAGATGAACTCTCGAATGATCTTGCTTCGATCAATAATCTCAGGACGATTTAGGGTTACGCAGAAATCAGTCTGAGAGGTGAGGCTTTGGAGCATATTCATGTAATAGGTTAGAGCTACCCGCCCCAGTTCCTCCTGGGGAATAAGGTAGTTCCAGCTTGCCCAGGCGGCTTTTCTCTTAGGAAGAAGAGAGGAGTCAGTATGCAAGGTGGTGACATTTTCCTGATATGGGATTGATTCTAAAATCTCCTTTTCGGCATCAACCGGATCGGCCAGCATGGCAAGGGCCTGATCGCTGTGTGTTGCTATTACGACCTGATCAAACCTCTCAGGGTCACCATGACGCGGTATTATCTCCACCTGGTCAGGATGACGCTTTATCGACTCCACCGGGCAATTGAGTCGCACTTTTTCTCTGTATGGCCTGGTAAGGGGTTCGACATAGCTCCTTGAGCCACCTTTGATTACCTGCCACTGGGGTTGGTCTTTCACGTTAAGGAATCCGTGGTTGTTGAAAAACTGGACAAAAGAATGGGCTGGAAACTCTTTGAATTTCTTGGGATCGGCCGACCATATGGCCGCGCCCATGGGGATGATGAAATGATTGATAAAGGGCCGAGAGTATCTTTTTTCCGCCAAGTAACCTCCGAGGGTAGTTTCGTAGTCCTTTGAGCGCAAAATTTCTTGAGCCTCCCGACGAAAGCGAAACACCTCAAAGAGCATACGGTAAAAAGAGGGGCGAAAGAGATTTCTTCTCTGGGCAAAGAGGGAATTCAGGGTGCTGGGGCAATACTCCAAGCCGGTTAGTTCACACTGCACACTGAAGCTCATGTTGGAAGGTTGATAGGTTACGCCCAACCGCTCCATCAGTTTGACAAAATTGGGGTAGTTTTCCTTGTTGAAAACTATGAAGCCGGTATCTACCCTATAATTCGCGCCATTGAGCTCAACATCCATAGTGTTGGTATGCCCACCAATGTAATCGTTTGCCTCGAAAACAACCACGTCGTGGTCTTCACACAACAGGTGGGCAGCAACCATTCCTGAAATACCAGCACCGACAATGGCGATTCTCATAGAAAATCTACCTCAGGTGTCTAATATGGGTGATTGGCGATGGGTAATGGGGCATAGGTAGTGGATTATGGGATGTCTCTTACCTATTACCTAACGCGACGCTATTCTTTATGCTTTTAAAAATCCGCCATCCGAATTCCACAATCCGAAATCTACGGGCTGCTAGCTGCGAGCTAGCCCTGAGCCTGTCGAAGGGCTGCTATCTGCCTGCTTGCTTTTCTCGGTGGTGCCCCGGTATTCAGCCATTCCACCGACCGTCTTATGCCGGCCAGGGTGAGATCTTCCATGGGAAAGATCTCGCCTATTTGATAAATGGTCTGGCTTTCCTGAGGCCATCGGTTTCGGGGGATGGGGTTGAGCCACACGCTGTGACCGAAGTAGTTGCGCACTTGCCAGAGCCAGTCCCGTCCGGGCACTCTCACCTTGGAAAAATAATCCATAGCACCGTCGGAGAGCATGAGCTCGGCCGGAGCCATGTTGGCGTCACCTATGATGATCACCCGAGTTTCAGGGTCCCGTCTTAACATCTGGTAGATGGGATAGGGAGTCAAACGTTGGGGATCACTGTAGACGCAGCCGTAGATGCAGTTGTGGAAATAGTAGTAGTCCAGGTCCTTGAACTGATCGCGCATGAGGCCAAAGACCAGCTTTACCAGATCCAAATAAGGTCGCATGGAGGCGCCACCATTGTCCAACAATACCATAAGTTCAATGCGATCTTTCAATTCTCTTCTAAATACCAGTTCGATCTCCCCCCCGTTTCTGCAAGATTGATCTATGGTCTCATCAACATCTAGTTCGGTTGGTGGACCTGCCGGAGCCATGTGTTTGAGTGCCGCCAATACCTGGCGGAGGTTTTCGGCCCGCAGGGTAGCACTGGCAGTATAATCCACATATCGACGACCTTCTATCACCTTCAGGGCGGAGCCGTACAGGGAGTCGCCGTATACTCTAATTCCTTCCTGATCGCCACCGGAGTGACCAAAGTGGGAGGTTCCGCCTGTACCGACCCAGGTGGCACCGCCCTGGTGTTCTCCTCTCTGCTCCAGGGCGACTTCCCAGAAGCGCTGGAGCAGTTCCGACAGTGACAGTCGTTCCAGGGCGTCGTCCGGCAGAGAACCCTTGCCGATCTCTTCTTCCAGCCAGCGACGAAACAGGGTGTTCTCCCACTCCTGCCGGGAAAATCTTGTCCCCTCTGCCCCTTCAGTGCCAAAAAAATAGGCAGCGAAAGCTTGCTCAAAAACATCGAAATGCTCCACTTTCTTGACGAAAATCAGTCTCATCAAGAGAAAGAGCCGATCAAGGTCTGGGGCAAGTCCCTTCTTTAAGGCCTGATAGAATTCCAGTACGTATTTCAGGCTTACCGGAATACCCTGGTCGCGCAACTGGTAAAAGAAAGGAAGGAACATGGCTGTCTCTAAGGTTTCTCTCGCTCAACGCCCTTGTGATGCAGCAAGTCCTGGGTACGCTTTAACAGGGTTCCGAGAAAAGGAACTGTATCTGGAGAAAGTGGTGGTTTCACGCCGTCGAGCTGCAAGGCGCCAAGCCAATCTAGCAGTTCTGCTGTGGCAGGTGGTTTTTCAAATCCCTGTTCTCTTAGATGATAGAAGATTGCCAGGGCCGAATCCATCAAGGGTGCCGAAATTTCAGGGTAGTGTAGCCGAACAATGCGGCTCATTTCTTCCATGTCCGGAAAGGGAATGTGATGGCAATAGCAGCGCCGGAGGAAAGGATCGGAGAGCTCCCTTTTGGCATTGCTTGTAATGACGATGACAGGCATATATTTTGCCTTCACCTTATAATTTATCTCACGAATGATGAAAGATCCATCTTCCAGCACGTCCAATAAGTTGTCTTGAGTGTCCGAATCAGTCTTGTCTATCTCGTCCAACAGAAGAACCCGCCTTTCGTCTGACATGAAAGCACGACCAATAGGACCGAAATTCAAATAATCCCAAATATTGTTAACATCTCTGCCGCTTTCTTCAGTGCCGAACCTCGAATCGTTGAGACGCAAGACCGTATCATAGACGTAGCAGAGTTCTTCTCCTTTAAAAGTCGACTTGCATCGAGCCTCTTCCAGGGTCAAGTCCAGAGCCCGAGAAATTTGGAAGGCCAATTGAGTCTTGCCGGTGCCAGCCTCGCCAGTGACCAGCAAAGGTTTATCCATGGCCATGGCGATGTTGACAATTTCTTTTAGCTCGGGGTTGAGGTAGTATTTGTCAGTGCCATGAAACTGCATTCATCCCTCTCTTATGGTTTTTGTCATGTTTTCCAAAGGTTAAGGTTATTCTAGCGAATTGAAAGGAAAAATGCAATTAAACCTCCTGTTTTTTGCATTGCCACCATGGGGCTACATACTTATAGTTAAGAGAGTCGACCCGAGAGGAAAAACTTGCCAAGGGAAGAAGTGATGCCAGAAAGACGGATAGCACTTTCCAAAGATAAAATAGAATTTCTGGAAAGCTGGAAAGTTGAAAAGCATGACCACCTGCAGGAGATCATTCGACACGCAGAGTCTGACAGAAAACTCAAGAATCACTCCCATTCAATTGATTCAACTACCCATGACATATTCTATACCGGGCTTACTTTGCTGCCTCTTGATGTGGCCAAGAAAGTCCTAAGCGAATGTACTTTTTTCACCTCTTATCTCCACAATTATAAGCCTGGATATTTCCTGGACGAGTCTGATATCAGTGGATATCATTTGGTCGTTTTCCTCCTGCCCCATGGCGAATCCATTCCAAAGTACTGGAGCTATTTCCTCCATCAAATTGCCCATTATGTTCTAGGACATTTTGACTCCAACAGTGGTGGCCAAATTACGGAAGAGGAGGAGGCGGAAGCGAACAAGCTTGCTTGCAAATGGGTCAGTGAGTCTCCCTACCTAGTCCCTCGGGACAATTTCACGCACTGCAGTTGTCCCCAAGAGACCATTAATTTTTGTAAAGCCCTGGCAACCAGTGCATGAGATTCTAGACTATTCTTTGAACATATACAGGATGTCCAATAAATCCTATAGCCGCGTTTCGAGCTAACTCATGAAAAGTAAAGGGGAGGATTCAATGGCGAAGGTAAATATAGGGGATCAAGCATATGTCATGCCCATGGCCACCACCATCCTCGGTTCTCGCCTGGAAGACCGACCTAATTTCATGGCTCTGGGTTGGCTCACCAGAGTCAACTTTAAGCCGCCCATGCTTGGGGTGGCGGTAAGCCAGGGCCATGCTTCCCACAGGGCGATCGTGGAAACGGGGGAGTTCAGCGTCAACTTCCCCACCGTCGAAATGGTGGAGGTGACCGATTATGTTGGGCTGGTATCAGGAAAAAGGGTAGATAAGTCCAACCTTTTCAATCTTTTCTACGGCGAACTAAAAAATGCTCCCATGATTAGCGAATGTCCACTTACCATGGAGTGCAAACTCGTGAAAACGGTTGAATTGCCCACCAACTCTTTCTTCATCGGCGAGATTGTAGGAGCTTACTCCGAAGAGCGTTTTCTCACCAACGGCGTGCCAGACATCAAAAAAATTAATCCTTTTTTGCTTACCATGCCGGATAATGGATACTGGTCGGTGGGTGAATTGATCGGTCGCGCCTGGAGCGATGGCAAGGCAATGCGAAAACGACTAAAAGAACAAACAGCGGCAGGAGATCCTCACTAGGAGTTGAATATGAAGCTTCTGTCTTCTTACAAATTGGGCCCCTACGAGCTGAAAAACCGCATGATCATGGCACCGATGACCCGAAACCGTGCCGGCAGAGGAAATGCTCCCCAGCCCATGAATGCGCTCTACTACGCGCAACGAGCAGGAGCTGGCCTCATCATCACCGAGGCCTCGCAAGTTTCACCCCAGGGGTTGGGCTACCCGGATATGCCAGGGATTTATTCGCCTGAGCAGATTGCCGGCTGGCGGCTGGTTACAGATTTGGTGCATAAAAGGGGAGGCCTGATTTTTCTTCAACTCTTTCACTGCGGACGCATTTCCCATCCCTCGTTGCAGCCGGGAGGGGCAATTCCGGTTGCTCCCTCAGCCGTCAAACCGGAAGGAGAGGCGATGACCTACATAGGTCCTAGTCCCTTCGTTGAACCGCGAGCTTTGGAAACAGAAGAAATACCTGGGATTGTGGAGCAGTTTCGCCGGGGGGCGGAAAACGCTCGGGAGGCGGGTTTTGATGGGGTTGAGCTGCACGCAGCCAATGGCTATCTGCTGGATCAATTCCTCCGCGATGGCTCGAACCAAAGGACTGACCAATACGGCGGTAGTGAGGAGAATCGCACCAGGTTCTTATTTCAAGTGATCGAGGCTGTGGTAAATGTCCTGGGTGACGGGCGGGTAGGGATTCGTATCTCTCCTGAGAATCCTTTCAATGATATTTCCGATTCTAACTCTGAGGTACTTTTCAGCCACGTTGCTCAAGGACTGAACCGCTTTCCCCTCGCATACTTGCATGCTGTTGAGATCGATCTTACCAATCCAACTGATTACAGCGCTTCCTTGAATCCTCTTACCCAGAAACTGCGAGGAATCTATAAGGGGGTCTACATGACCAACGGGGGATACGATCGAGACAGGGCAGAACGGGTGCTGGAAAGAGGTGATGCCGACCTCGTCTCTTTTGGCAGACTCTTCCTGGCCAATCCGGATCTTCCAGAGCGATTCAAGAAAGGTGCACCTTTGAATGAACCGGATGAGAGAACCTTCTATGGCGGAGATGAAAAAGGCTACACAGACTATCCCTTCCTGGATTCTGCAAAATAAAGTGTCCTTTATTCAATTTTTTCTTTACCAGAATAAAAAAAAACATCATAATTACCCGTCAATTTACTCAACAATATAAAGATACAGTAATATCAAAGATATATTTATAATATATTAAACATTTACTGTAGATTAGAGCGTTGAAATGGCCCTTTCAGAGAAAATCAGAGAACAGTTGCACAAGATACTAGAGAATATGCGCCAGGAAATACTTGACGAGGTAAAAGTCCAAAAAGAAAAAGCTCGCAGTAAAGATTACACGGGAGATCTGGGTGATTATGCGACTTCAGATATGCTTGCAGAGTATGCGTACATTTTTGGAGAGAGACTGAGAAGAAGACTTATATTGATCGAGGAGGCTCTGGAGGCTATTGAAGACGGGGACTACGGATTTTGTGAAGAGTGCGAAGAACCAATCAGTGAGAAACGCTTGCAGTTGATGCCCTTTGCCCGATTCTGTGTCCGCTGCCAGTCAGAATTGGAACGAC
>CP070689.1:3169645-3176663 GCA_020353155.1 Deltaproteobacteria bacterium
AAAAAGGACTTGTCCAATAATGGATAAGTCCTTGATATTACATGGAGGGCGACCCGGGGATCGAACCCGGGACCTTTGGTTCCGGAGACCAACGCTCTATCCACTGAGCTAGTCGCCCCTTGAAATTCAAACTATTTTGGACACACCCACCACAGCTCAGATATTTCATGAATCGGCCGAGCTAAGCGCAGCGATTTTATCTAACACAGCAAGGTAGTCTTGTCAATTAACACCCCTTTCCATTTGACTATTCTCGCAAATTATTTATATCATTCTAGTAACTAAGCACTAAAGGCTACCAAAAAGTAGTCAGTAGTCAGTAGGTTAGCATGGGGCATGGAGTAAATAGACAGCAGGCAGCAGACAGCTGACAGTAGGCGGCCCAGAGACAAGGGCAGAACTCTGAATTAAGTAAGTCTTATCCTTGAGCCTTGCGCCCTGAGCCTTGTGCCATTGACGCTATGCGAAATAGTCGTAAACAGAATATCATTGTAATATTCCTAATACTCCTCGGGGTGATTATCGTTCCTGTTCTCTTTATCTGGAAAGCTGACAATTTATTTGCTCTAACGGTAAAGACCTTTCTTGCTGCCTTTTTCCTCTTGTTGCTAATAAGAACAGTCCCTGGCAAAGGTCGAAAGGCGGGCCCTCACGAACCCCCCGAAAGGGACCTCTAGCCCCATCTTCTTAGAATTCCAATTGAAATCTTCTCTCAGAGATGCTACAGTGTCTGGCAATCTGGTTGCAGACAAATCCCGAGAGATTCGGGGGCACCTATGAAAGAGAACGTACCCGAACATTGGATAAAGTCTGATTTGCCAATGAACAAAATTCTGGTGGTGGACGATGTCAGTGAGGTACGCAGCCTCTGCGCTGAAATCATCCAAAGCATAGGCTTAGAGTCGGCCACTGCCGCCCAGCCTTCCGAAGCCATAGATCTCCTGGCCAAGGAGCCTTTCTCCCTGGTTATCAGCGACATTGCCATGCCTGGGATGGACGGCCTGCAACTCACCAAATTTATCAAAGAGAAATATCCCAAAACCGACGTAATTTTGATGACCGCCTTCAACATGCACTACTCCTACGACGACGTGTTGGTGGCCGGTGCCCTCGATTTTATTCAGAAACCTTTCAGCAACGAGGAGTTTGCCGCCAAACTGAAAAGGGTTCTGCGGGAACGTCAGCAGTTACGAACAATCAAACATTCTGAGAGGCAATTTCGAGGGCTGCTGGAGAATATCCCGGGCGTTGTCTTTACAGTCTTTGCCGATGGCAGTGTCCAATTTGTGGATGACAAGATAAAAAAACTCACAGGATACTCTGCTGAGGCTTTTGCCGAGGAGCCTGAGATCTGGTCTTCCCTCTGCGGCAACAAGACTGGCTCTCTTGCAGCCGAGTTGCTAAAAGCAGCCTCGGAACAAGGTGGGAGTTTAATCAAAGAATATCTCATCCGCGCCCGAGATGGTAAAAGCAGATGGTTGCAAGTTAGAGGTCAGGCCATAACTGATGAAGTCGGCAACATTGACCACATTAGCGGCATCCTCTTCGACATCACCCACCAGAAGCGGTTGGAAAAACGGACCAGCTCATTGAACCAGCTTTTCTTCAGCTTTGATGCGGACCACAATGCCAACATCCGCAAAGTCGTTCTCGAAGCTAGCAACTTGCTGGCCGGCTCCTGCTCACTCTACTTCAGGAGTGAAAGGAACGGCAAAGAGCCGCTACTGACCCTTGCCCACGCTGACGGCCGGGTGAATGAAGAAGAATCAACCCAGATCGAGGTGGGACCTCTGCTCAAAAGGATCATGCAAAGTAGCAGCGAGCACCCGGAGGTGATTGAGAACCTCGGCCAAGATCCTGATCTACAGGGAGATTATCTTGTAAGTAATTACCGCCTGCAAACCTGTATTGCCAAACCTCTTCTGGTGGACGGCCGCTCTTGCGGTTCTTTTTGCGTTGCCTTCACCGAACCCCACAGGGTGCTTCCCCACGAGATGGCTGTTTTTTCCATGCTTGCCAAGGCTCTAGAGATAGAGGAAGAGAGACGGGGCCTACAAGAGGCCCTGGTTCGCTCGGAAGACAAGTACAGGTCTCTGGTTGAAGGCAATTTATACCCCATTAGCATAATAGACAGTCAGGGCGTCATTCGTTATTGCAACAAAGTCATGGCCATCATGTTTCGCTACCCTCAGCCCTCCTCTCTTTTGGGTCGTGAGTTCAGCGAATTGCTTCATCCCGGCGACCGTCAGGTTTTGGAAGATCTCATCAAGAATCTTGACGATCAAAGCTCGGTGCAACCTGAGCAAACCCTTGAATTTCGTGGCCTGGCGAGCGACGACACCACCATGGACATCCGGGTAACAATGGGGTTGATTTTTTACGACGGGCGGCCAGCACTCCAGGCCATTTTGGAAGACGTTACCCAACGAAAGCAGACTGAACAGGCATTGAAAGATTCGGAGGAACGTTACCGAACCCTGGTAGAGGGTGCCAACGACGCCGTCTTCTTGGAGACCTTTGACGGCCACATCGTGGACGTCAACACCAAAGCCTGTCAGATTCTTGGCCACAGCCGGGATGAACTTTTGCACCTCACCATGGCCGATCTGGTCTATCAAGAGGACAGGCAGGCTGAGGAGGAGGAAAAGGAGGAAGGCGAGGCCGGCCAGCATCGTGAAGAAACCATGTTACGCAAGGATGGCAGCCGGGTGCCGGTGGAGGTCAACACCTCCATATTGAGACTCAAAGGCGAAAAATATTTAATGAGCGTGGTGCGCGATATTACTCAGAGGAAAGAGAAAGAACTCCGCCAGAAGCACCTCGAACAAGCCATTATTGAAAGCAAAAAGAGGCTGATGGCAGTCTTTGACGGAATAATGTCGCCCTTAACCATCACCGACTTGGACCACAACATCATTATGGTTAACAAGGCTACGGCCTCGCTTTTTGGTGAAAAAATCCCTCGCCTACTGGGGAGAAAATGCTACGAGGCCTTCCGTAAGGAAAGCGAACCCTGTCCAAACTGCCCGGTAACAGAGACTATTAGAACGGGGAAGCCCTCCCACCGTCTCAGCACCAATCCCATGGTAAATAGAACTCTCGAGGAGTACACTTTCCCGATCTTCGACGCCTCCGGCAACCTCTCGCTGATCATCAACTACGGTATCGACGTAACTGATAAAATCAAGATGGAAAGGCAGTTGGTGCAAGCTGACAAAATGGCCTCCCTGGGTACCCTTGCCGCAGGAATCGCGCACGAAATCAGGAATCCCATGGCCACCATCAACCTCAACACCCAAATTCTTCTGCGAGATCTGGCTCTCGACGAAGAGCATCAAGTATACATGCTCGACATTCAAAAAGAGGTCAAAAAGATCGAAAGGATCATTTCGGAAATCCTGGAATTTTCAAAACCGAGGCCGGCTCATCTGGTGGAAAGCAATATCAATGAAGTGGTACTGAGCGTACACGAGCTAACCCGGGTGCAGTTACGCAAGGACGATTTGCAAGTGCACTTTAATTTGGACGAATCTCTGCCAGCCGTCCTCATCGACCCGGCACAGGTCTCCCAGGTGGTTATTAACCTGGTGATAAATGCCATGCAGGCAATGCCCGAGGGAGGGGATCTCACCATCACCACCCAACTAGATCCCAGCACCCGCCGGGTGGAACTCCTGGTCAACGACACAGGGGTGGGTATACCTCCCGATAACCTCAGCAAGATTTTCGACCCCTTCTTCACCAACAAACCAGAGGGGACCGGCCTTGGCTTGGCAATCGCCCGCCAAATACTCGAAAAAAACCAGGCTGCCATTCACGTCTCCAGCAAGAAGGGGAAGGGGACGGTGTTTCGGATCCTCTTCAAGACCGTCGAGGAATAATCCGGAGTAGGTGTGCATTGGTTTTGTAAAAAATTACTCGCGTTCAATAGGAAAAAAGTGTATAACACCAACGAATTTGTTGTGTAACCTTAATGCTTTGGTGAAATCAATGAGTGAATTACGTTACAAGATTTTGATTGTAGATGATGAAGCTTCCTTTCGAAATTCCCTCAAAGGGGCCCTGAAAAAAGAATACGACATTTTAGAGGCAGGCGACAGTGAGGGGGCAGTACAGCACGTGACGGAGAACCCCCCCGACGTGGTTTTGCTAGACATTTCTATGCCAGGGGTGGATGGACTTGAAACCCTGCAGAAGATAAGGGAGATCGACGACTATATCGCGGTGATCATGGTTACTGCCTACGGGGAAATAAAAACCGTTGTCCAGGCCATAAACCAGGGGGCGGTTGACTACCTAACCAAGCCCATTGATATGGACGAGCTGCAAATTGCCATTAGTAAGGCCCTGGAACGGCTCCGTTACAAACAAGAAATAGCGGCCCTGCGTAAAGCCCTTGCCAAGGAATACAACATCGACAACCTGATCGGTAGAAGCCCGGAGTTCTTGGAGGCCCTGTCAATGGCTAAGAGGATCGCCAGGAGCCCGGATGCCAATGTCTACATCGGTGGAGAGAGCGGGGTGGGCAAAGAACTCTTTGCCCGGGCCATCCATTTCAACAGCCCCAGAGTCGCCAGCCCTTTTGTGGCGGTCAATTGCGCAGCCATAAATAAAGAAGTGGTGGAGAGCGAGCTCTTTGGCTACAAGCGGGGTGCCTTTACCGGTGCCCACACTAAGGGCAAGAAAGGGTTCTTTGAGGAAGCCCACGGTGGGACCCTACTACTCGACGAAGTGGCTGATCTGCCCCTGGATGTTCAGGCCAAACTTCTCAGGGTGCTGGAAGAAAAGGAATTCTATCCAGTAGGCGACTCGCAGCCCAAGAAGGCGGACGTGAGAGTTATCGCCGCAACCAATCAACCGCTGGAAAAACTCATTGAAAATGGAAGATTTCGCCAGGACCTCTACTTCCGTCTCGCAACCATCGCCATCAACATCAAGCCCCTGAGGGAGCGCCATGAGGATATTCCGCTCCTGGTGACCTATTTTCTTGAAATCTTCAACAAGAAATATGGGAAGAAATTTGAGAAAATCTCCCAGGAGGCCGAAGAAATACTGCTGCATCACCCCTGGAAAGGAAATGTCCGTGAGCTCAAGAACGCCATAGAGCGGGTTACCCTCCTTGAAGACTCCACCGAAATTAAACCAGACCATCTCAACTTCTTAACCCCCGAAACCCCATCCCCAGCTCAGGCCAAGCGGGAACGTGACAAAGGGATTCAGGAATTCCCGCCGACCCGGATTCCTTCTGCCGGCATCTGCCTTGATGATGTTATCAAGGAGATCATCAGCACTGCTTACAAACAAACCAACAAGAACCAGGTACAGACGGCCAAGCTCCTGGGAATTACCAGAAACACTCTTCTCTATCGACTCAAGAAGTACGGAATCAAGTAACTACTACTAGGCACTAAGCACCTTACTGATTTCGGATTGCGGAATTTTTAGCTGTCAGCTGTCTGCTGTATTCTGATCTACGACCTCTGACTCCTAATCCCCGTCTCGCTGGGTACTCCATGCCCTATGCCCTAACTAATAAACCCCCTTTCCGTGTCGTCATCCAAGGCTTGGCACTTTCGCTGCAAACCGCCGTCCAATGGGCGTTTGGCGATTTCGCCAATGATTGATTTGGCTCACTATCCAACACCTTTATTTTTTTTGTTTCGCTACCGGAACTTATGCGAATCTGGTGGTCATTTAGTGCTGCATATTTTTGAGGAGACCACACCGAAGAGGTCATCTACCCTCCATTCAATAAAATAAGTGATATCCAAAACATAATTGAATTATTTTAGCTCCTCCTTAATTGGCACGGGTTGTGCTTTTAGATGCTCTGAGCGCGGTCAAAGGATGTTCTAATTTACACTCAGTCATTACATAACATAGGAGCTGGAGGATCGCCTTGATGAGGGTGTTATTAGTTGAAGATGAGCAATCTATGCTTTTTACTCTGAGCAACCTCCTCAAGCATCGTGGCTACGAAGTCATAGCCGCTCATTCTGCGGAAAAGGGTCTGGAAGCACTGGGAGATGACCAGGTGGATCTGGTAATTTCGGACCTGAGACTGCCCGGCATGGATGGGATCACTCTCATAGCCGAAGTCAGGAAACGATGCGAGGATGTGGGGCCCATAATCATCTCAGCTTACGGCACCCTGGGGAATGCCATCGACGCCCTGAAGTTGAGTGTCTGTGACTTTCTCAGGAAGCCATTCGACCTCAGTACTTTTGAGGAGACTCTCACCAGAGCCGAGCAGCGCCGCCATCAGCTTCTTGCCTATAAGAAATACGTCAGTGATCTTAAAAACAACCTCATGGGTGAAGAACGCAGGCGCACGATGCTTTCGAGGTTCGTCTCTAAACACGTAGTAGAACGAATCATGTCCAGCGGTGAACTGCCGGCGCGGGCGGCGCAAACCCAGAAGGTCTCGGTTCTTTTTGCCGATATTAGCGACTTTACCGGGCTTTCGGAAAAACTTGATCAGAAGAGCCTGGTTTTTATTGTCAACACTTTTTATGCTTCCCTGGAAAGCGTAATGAACCGGCACGGCGGAATTCTGGACAAGTTCATGGGCGATGGGATTATGATGATTTTTGGGTGCTCTGACGACTCTAATGACTCCGCCTGCAATGCTTTGGGCGCCGCAGTGGAGATTCAGGGAAAAATGGATAAAATTCGCCGTGAACTACGCCGCTTTGAGCTACCTGAGATAAGCATCCATATAGGAGTGTGCACCGGCACGGCCACGGCCTGCAGCATAGGTACAGATGAACGGCTGGCCTATACCTACATCGGCGATGCAGTAAACCTGGCCAAAAGGCTACAGGATCTAGCAGGACCCGGAGAAATTCTGGTAAGCGAGACTACAGTAAACGAACTGGAGGATTCCACCGACTCGATAACGGGGTTGTCCGGGCTCCATCCCCTCCCGCCCTTGCCAATCAAGGGTAGAAAAAATCACGTGATAGTTTATCGGGCTGAATTCGAAGCCGCCGGTTCAAATGGCAAATAATCCTACCTT
>CP070689.1:3176763-3182604 GCA_020353155.1 Deltaproteobacteria bacterium
TTGATCGGCTTCGCCCTCATGTATGCCCCCATCTACGAGGCAAAGACTTCCTGAAGCAGATTGCTAGCCCGGATGTTTCATGAATTGATGTCGCGAGACCATGAAGATGGGCGTGCCACTGGGTGACCGTCCCGCGGTACCGCGGGATTGGTTCCGAGGCGTACCCGAACGGTACGTCGCAGGAGCCGACACCCGAGGACGCCCAGAAGGACGGCCATATCCAGGGTCGCAGCATGCGATTCATGAAACATCCGGGCTACCTTTGAGGGAACAATGCGATTGGTAGGCCTAGAGCTTATTTTCCCTGAGAAATACTTATTTTATATTATTGCTGGTAACCGTATTTCATCTGTGAAAGAATTTCCCAACTCTTGAGCACATCCAGTGCCCGGGCAAGTTGATTATCCCTTGCCAGTTCTTTCTTTATTGTAGAGTCTCGTTCAGAATCCGGTTTGGTATCTGAGAGCTCCTCCTCATCTCCACCCATATGGTTCTGTAGATCCTCTTCTCTTATCGCCTTGCCACCATCGTCTTCCAACCTTCCAGGTGGCAGCCTCTCTACCACTATGTCGGGTTCAATGCCTTTGGCCTGGATTGAGCGACCACTGGGAGTGTAGTATATAGCGGTAGTGAGCCTTAAAGCTGCGCCATTTCTGAGAGGCATGACCGTCTGCACCGAACCCTTACCGAAAGTCTTCACTCCCACAACCACAGCCCTTTTGTGGTCCTGAAGAGCGCCGGCAACGATCTCTGCTGCACTCGCACTGCCTTCGTTCACCAGAACAACTATAGGATAGGTGTGAGGCTTGGTATTCATGTGCGCTTCAAATCGCATGTCCTGACTCTTAAGCCTGCCCCCAGTATAGACAATTAGTCCTTCGTTGAGAAATTCGTCGCTCACTTTCACGGCTTGGTCAAGAAGGCCGCCTGGGTTATTGCGGAGATCCAGAATCAACCCTTTCAGGGGTTTATTCTCTTTCTCGAGCTTGGCAATCTCCTTGCGGAGATCCCGTGCAGTAGAGCTCTGAAACTGGGAGAGGCGTATGTATCCGTAACCAGGTTCCAGAGTTTTGCTTCTCACACTTCTGATGGCAATGGTAGCCCTGGTGATGACAAAATCTTGGGGCTTGGTGAATTCCTCTCTCATTATGGTGAGAACCACGTTGGTGCCCTTTGGACCTCTCATTTTCTTAACCGCCTCCATGAGGGTCATTTCCTTAGTGGGCTCCCCGTCCACCCTGAGTATCTGATCACCAGCTTGTATACCCAACTCATAGGCTGGAGTGCCTTCAAGAGGTGATACAACGGTTAAGAAACCGTCACGAATAGTGATCTCGATGCCAATTCCACCGAAACTGCCCTTGGTTTCCACTTGGAGTTCTTTATAAGCGTCTGGATCAAGGTAGGATGAATGTGGATCGAGGGTCCTGAGCATTCCGGAAATGGCGCCTTCTACTAATTCCTCATCGTCCACCTCTTGAACATAGTTCTCTTTCACAATGTCCAAGACATCGCTAAATATCTGCAAATTCTCATAAACATTCTGGTCCTCGGCAGATACTCTCTGAATGCTCAAGCGCTCCCAAGCAAAAACCGCAGACAGCCCTACCAAGAGGACGACAAGGATGGTCAAGTTAAGTTTTCGTATGGACATGCATCCTCCCTAATTCTTCACTCAGCAACAAAGTTGGACTCTTACCTTTTATATTTTCTGTACTAGCACAGGTTCTCATTGTGGTTACAAAATATGTCAGCCAGGAACAATCAGCTCAAGTCTTTTTTGTCACCGTACCTGCCCCAAAAAAAATCAAAGCCTGCAAGTCTCATGCCTCTGGTCGACTGGCAAATTTCAACCACTTGCCAAGGCGGGAAGCAGCCATTCCTCTGGGTTCAAGGCCTTGCTGAGGTGACGGACCTCGAAATAGACTCTACCGCCCTGTCGTTCAAGGGGAGAATAGCCTGCGTAGCCAATGGTTTCCCCTGATTCAACTATTTCACCCACCTCTTTTAGAACCTCCGCCAAATGTGCGGTTAAAGTATAATACTTCTCTCCGTGGTCAATAATCATCACTTTACCATAACCTTTGACCCACTCGGAATAGAGAACTTGTCCCCCATAGACCGCAACCACTGGCGATAGGGGTTCAGTAGCGATTTCGATTCCGTTGCTCCGAATCTTGGTACCAAATTTCTTATGTTTTTTCGGGCCGAAGCGAGATATGATCTTGCCTGGAACTGGGTAAGGTAAAGCGCCCTTCTTGCTGGCAAAGCTGCCTTTGAGCTGCTGCACTCCCATGCCGCTCTTGTCAGTTTTGTTCTGTAACTCTTCTATCTTATCTTGCAGTTCACGGGACACAGCTGCCAGCTCTGTCACGTAACTTTGATACATCTCTTCCTGGTTGTGAATATTCTGCAATAAGACCACTTGCTCCCGTTTGACTTTCTCAATCTCCTCCTGTTGCCGACTAATCCCTGCTACCACCCTGCTGAGTCGAGCTTCCGCGGAAGCAAGCGCCTCGACAACTCGCGCTTCTTTTTGTTGTCTTTCTATGAAATTCCTAATGAGCTCACTGTCCTCCTCGGCGATGGCGCGGAGATAGACCCACTGACGTTGAAGCCCACTCACATCGCGAGCAGAAATAAATAAATTTATATATGTTTGCCGTCCGAATTTATAAAGGGCTTCAAGTCTCTGCGCCATTAGGGTTCGGATGCTTGCCATTTCATTGTCCAACTCTTTGACTTCCTTGCGTTTTTGAGTGATCTGCTTACGTAAATTAGCCCGCTCTCTTTTTCTTTTTTGCTGCTCTTCGCTTAGCTTCTGAAGCTGTAGTTCCATTTGATCCAAGCGGCCAAGGAGCAAACGCTCTTGCTGGCGCATAACGTCAATCTGCGCCTGGCTCCTTTTGATCTCTTGCTGCACCTCGCCGATTTTCTCTTTGTGGACCTTAATATTACCCTTTGTCTGGCCTTCCTCTTCCGCCCAGATCTTAACAACCGACAGACAGAGTAACAAGCTTAGCAAGGTGGCAAGAATTCGACTCATTGGCGTAAAAATCTCCGAAGAGACACCGTACTCCCTAGGACTCCTAGGGCCAGACCAAGACCGAGAAATCCTCCAATTAATTGGACCGGAGGTAATGAACCCGGCAGCACGGCAAGTCTTAGAGGTAAATCCAGATTTGATAACAAGAACAGCATAAGCAATGACAAACCACCAGCGGCCAAAATTGCTCCACCTAGGCCGTGGAGTAGTCCTTCTATAAGAAATGGGGCTTTAACAAAGAAATCTGTGGCCCCCACCAACCTCATAATTTCCAACTCTTCTTGTCTCGAGTAGACCGTTAGTTTGATCGTGTTGGATACTACGAATGTGGTGGCAAAAAGAAGAAGTCCCCCCACCGTGATCCCTACTAGTTTTATTACATCAACAAAAACCCTCAATTTGGCCACCCACTTTTTTCCGTACTGGACTTCGGCCACCCCAGGCAATCGTTCCAAACGGGCTGAAAGCTCTTCGATTTTGCCTGATCGTCCAAACTGGGGCTTCAATTTCACCTCAAAGGAGGCTGGAAGGGGATTTTCCTTAAGCCCTTCAAGTATGCCGGCATATTCCTTGAGCTGAGTGCGAAAATGGGCTAAAGCCTCTTCCTTGCTCAGGTAAGTTATTTCTTCTATCTCAGTCCAATCGGCAATCTTGCTGCGAAGCACTTCGGCCTTTTCAGGAGGATAATTTTCATTCAGATATGCGGTAATTTGCAGGTCGTCACCGAGATGATTCACAAACTCTTGGACATTCATGTAGATCAAAACAAAGAGGCCCAGAATCAGCATGGAAATGGCAATGGTACTGAGGGTCACCAAACTCAAGAACGGATTGGTCCAGATGTTTCCCAGGGCCTTTCTGAGAAAATAGCCCAGTAGACCTACTCGCATTTCCTTTACAAAACCCCCCGTGAGCTTATTTCCAAAGCCGAGCGTTGAGCCAAGATCTCCCTGGCAGGGCCGGCCGCCACCAGTCTTCCCTCGCGCAAAATACCCACCTTGGCGTCTGGAACCTTGCCAATTAGCTCCCTATTGTGGGTAGCTAATATCACCGTGGTGCCCCTCCTGTTTATTTCTTTGAACAATTCCAAAATGTCCAGAGTTATTTCACTGTCAAGATTACCTGTAGGTTCGTCCGCCAAAACCAAGATAGGATTGGAAGCCACTGCCCGAGCAATGGCGACCCGCTGCTGCTCTCCTCCAGATAGCCTGCAGCAAAGATGGTTTTCCTTACCATCCAGTCCTACGAGGCGCAATACTTGGCGAACCTTCTTTTCGATGAATGAGCGTGATCGACCGGTCACCTCCAGAGAAAGCCCCACATTGGCAAGAACGGTGCGATCGCCCAGTAGCTTAAAATCTTGAAAAACGACGCCAATTTTGCGCCTGAGGTAAGGGATCCCTGAATGCTTCAAGCGCTGGAGATTTATTCCCTCCACCAGAAGCTGTCCCCGGGTTGCCTCTTCGGCACAGAAGATGAGTTTGAGAAGGGTGGTCTTGCCGGCTCCACTGCGACCTGTGATAAAAAGAAAATCGCCTTTATCGGCGGTCAAGGTGACATCATATAGGGCGTATTGGTCGCCCCCGTAACTCTTGTACACGTGATAGAGTTGAATCATGGGCAGCCGTTCAAAGTCGAAACATTCAGGCTAGACAAACGGTGTGGGACACACTATCACAGCAATAGTACCCATTCAAGTAAGAAAATCGCAGGAATAAGCGGCCCAAAACCAACTGGGTCGAGTGGCCTGGTGGACCTATTAGTAGATTTACCCGGGTTCCTCCTCCAGACCCATGGATCTAATAAGGTTAGCTCGCGCCAAAGCAAAAATCACAAGGGCATCAGTGTAGTTTGCCCTTGCCTCTGTCAGCCTGGTCTGGGCATCGAGCACTTCCGTGGCGGTGGCCACTTGCTCTTTGTAACGCTCTTGACTTATGCGAAAATTTTCCTCTGCCGACTCTACTTGTTTTCCCGCCACCCTAATCCCCTTGCCAGCTGCTTGCAGAGTTAAATAGCCTGTCTTAATCTCAAGCATGATGCGGTCTTTTACCTGTTCCAAAGTCTCTTTTGCCTGCCGCAGACGTGCCCTTCTCTGATTGGTAGCATAGCGGGTCTTACCCCACTCGAAAAGAGTCCAGGTGGCACCGGCCACAATGTCCCAGTTTTCCCGGTCAACATTGTCACTGCCGTCAACATTTGGCTCATCACCCCGGCGAAAGTAGTTTGCGGAGAGAGTTATGTCTGGATAATAATCGCTCTGGGCCAAAGTTACCTCTTTCTCGGCTATAGCCACATTTTTCTTTGCCTCCTGGAGTTCAGGGCGTTGCTGCAGGGCAATCTCCTGAGTTGCCTTGTAAGATCTCTGGTAGGGTTCAGTGGAAAGGATATCCACCACCTCGAAGGTAGTATCTATTGGCTCGCGAAGTATAGTATTGAGACGAGCTTTCGCTACTCCAATATCGTTAATAGCCCTTATTAGTTGCAGCTCCGCCTGACCCAGACGCGTCTGAGCATCCAGGACATCAACCTTGGCCCGCAAGCCCACCTTGACGAAATTCTCAGCCACTCTTAAACCTTCTTGCAATTGCTTCACTGACTGTTCAGCCACCTCGCTAATTCTAACGGCGCGCACTATTTCCAGATAGGCTTCCTTCACCTGTAAAATGAGGTCCAGTCGGACCCTTTCCAGCTGGATTTCGGCCACATCCAATCCCATGTTGGCCAATTGATAGGTGGATAGGGTTTCAAACCCGGTAAAAAGGGGCTGCTGAACTCTGCCGGTGAATCTATATTGA
>CP070689.1:3182704-3210263 GCA_020353155.1 Deltaproteobacteria bacterium
AATCTATTCTCTGTGGCGGGAAAACGTCTGCCGGTGGTTATGACCGTCATGGCCCGCGAGGTAAATAAAGGTTCACTTAGCATACACTGCGGTCACACAGATTTCTACGGCGTGCGAAATGCCGGATGGGCCCAACTGGTTTCGGGTGACAATCAAGAACTGCACGATCTTATGGCCGTGGCTTTTAAAGTGGCAGAGACCAGACAGGTGATGCTCCCCTGCATGGTCATTGGGGACGGTTTTATAAAAAGCCATGCCTTAGAAAACATCAGACTGCTTTCTGATTCTTTTCTCAAGTATTTTGTGGGATCTGCAAACCGTTTTTATCAGCCCGACTTTGAGCAAAGATACCTTGCCGGTACTTTTACCGACATGGACCTAACCATGGAAGGTCAGGTGGCCCAGGACCTGGCCTACAGGTTCATGAAAAGGTGTTTCGTTGCGGCCATGGAAATGATGAACCAGATTTTGGACACCAACCACAAGGTAGTGGAATGTTACCGCACCGAAGATGCCGACATGGTCATTCTGGTCATGGGTTCGGCGGCGGGTGTAGTTAAAGACGTGGTGGATTACTATCGCAACACCAAAGGCTGGAAAGTGGGTTTGGTGCGACCTGTTCTCTTCACTCCGCCCTGCTATGAAGAGCTTGCCTACGGTGTGCGCAATGCCAAGATTATTACTGTGCTTGAACGGAGTGGAACAGCCCATAATCAGCTGCTTATGGCAGACATTCAGGCCGCCCTGCAAGTTTCCAACAGGGCCGGCCGCGAAGGCAAGAAAGAGCACCGAATCTATGGTCGCCGTGATATGCCCACACTTCTGCATGGAGTTTACGGTCTGGGAAGCAAGGATTTCAACAAATATGATGCGGCTGCGGTAATAGAGAATATGAAGGCCTGTCTTGCCGGAAAGCGGGGTCGGTTCCACCGGGACTTCTTTGCCGGCATTGAAGGCCCTTATACTCTGAAACCGGCTAAACTCCCTGATTATCAGGAGCGGGAACTCGGTATGAACTTTATAGGAATTGGCGCCGAAGGAGTGAAAACAGCCTTAGAGACAGCCGCCCTGGTCTACTCGCAAGACAAAGGAGAGGGTTGTAAGTATATCCAGTCAGGGGCACGGTATGGTGCAGCACGGAAAGGGGCTGCCGTTTTCATGAACATGCGAATAAGCAACCACCCCATTCGTAACAGCTCCCAACTCAGCGAGTATGATGTGTTGGCTTTTTTCAACGAGAAATTTGCCTCTGGCCACATCCTGCAGGAAAATGCAGAAGGGTTAAAGCCACAAGGACTTTTCGTGATCAATAGTCCCAGAAGCACCAAGGAGATCTTGGCCTCCTTTCCTCCCCAGGTGCAGAGACTAATCAAAGCTCGAAAAGTCAAACTCATAACCATTGATGCAACCAGGGCAGCTCTCCAGCATTTGAATCGGAATTTGCCGGGCGCTGCCATCCTGGGCTTGATCAATAAAGAAAGAAACATTTTGCCGGAGGACGAGTTCGAGAATCGCTTGAAAAGCGTTTTTGAAGAGAAAATGGGGGTAAAAAAGGGAAAAGAGGTAATTGAGTCCAACATTTCTCTTCTCAGGTATGGAGCATCCCTGGTATCCACCGCCTCTTCCTCCGAGGCTGCTGTTGACACAACTTGCGTGGTCTATGATGTGGTGGAGCCGGAAAACTTTGGACAAAAGCGCAGGGCAGCTGGACTTCCTGTCTCCCTCAGCGAAAAGGACGAAATGGGCACAATCAAGCCGGTAAACCTCATGGATAACTACCAGCAAACCTTCCATGAACATATAGTCCAGCCCATCGTGGATGGGAAAAAGGTCCCCTGGGATAGGTTTCTCTCCGTGGTACCCGCGGCCACCAGCAGATACAGGGATATGAGTCACATAGGAACCCAGATTCCGGTCTACGATTCATCCAAATGCACCTCCTGCGGTCTCTGCGCTGCTTCCTGCCCAGACTCGGCACTCTATTCCACCATTACCGACCAGCCCATCCCAGATGGTGCCAAATCTTATTTCCGGGTATTCAAGAAACCGCCCAGGGGAATCCCCTGGGAAAGGTTCGCCATGAACATAAACGTCATTCCCGAAGCCTGTAAAGGCTGCGCCATCTGTGCCCAGGTGTGCCCAGTTGATGCCATGAAAATGGTTGACAAGCTTCAGGCAAGCGAAGTTGATTTTCTCCCCGCCAAATACAAGGATTTGGACAAGACCCTTCAGGCAGCTCCTTACGTGAACCAGATGGCGCTAAACCATCAGGTGCTATTCGTTTTCTCGAAATTGTACCCGGGTAGGCACACCTTGTGTCCAGGTTGCAGCGAGGGGACAATTGGCCTGTTGTCTTTCTTTGCAGCCGAATCCCTGCGCAATAACCCCAAGGGGATCGCAACATTCTATCAGGGAATAAAGGTTCTATCAGAACAGAGCCGGCGCGCCATCGATCACATGCTGGATTACGGCTTCAACATTTATACTGTTACCGCCACCGGTTGCAGTGAAGTCTCGGAGTTGGGAAATCCTTTCAACGACCGCATTTATCAGGCAGGTCACTACGGCTTCGGCACTGCTTCGGCTGCAGCTCTTGGGGCCAAATTCAGCTTGGACCAAGCTTATGTCAATGGTTTTAGTAATGTGCTGAGCAAGATAATCGTCTTCGCCGGCGACGGCGCCATTTATGATATAGGCAATGGGCCCTTTAACTATGCTCTAGGTGAAAATTATGACATCACCTGGGTAATTTATAACAATGAAGGCTATATGAACACTGGGGCGCAGAAATCCGGCGCCACCCGCTACGGCTGTGACCGTTCCACCTCTCCCATAGGCCAAAAGTATGGCGGCAAGAACACCCTGCATCGGAGGATTATCAGCCAGGCCATGGGAATTTCCCATGTCTATGCTGCCAAACTGAGCATTGATAATCCCTTTTACGCCATAAAAATCCTAAAGGAGGCTATTGCCTACAGTGGACCGTCAGTGGTGGAATTTTTCTCGGTGTGTCCCCAGGGTCATCAGACCAATGATTGGGCTGGGCCTTTATTATCGAGGATGATGGTGGAGTCGAGGAAATGGCAGGTGGCAGTGCGAAGGCCCTTTCAGCGGTTGGACATTTCGGCTAACCCCGAGCCCGAGGACATTTATCCCAGCGAAGGGCGATCTTTTAAGAAGAAGATTAAGCGGGAGCCGGCAACCTTTTACGATGTGGTTAGTATGTTGGGGCAGTATAACCGCCACATAAAGACCCATGAGGGTGAGGATATTCCTGAAATAGTCCTGGTAAATGAGACAGTGAGCCTATTTAGGTGGCTCAGAAATCAGTATCAGGCTGGATACCGTGACACTATGCCCACTGAGGAGGAAGTGGAACGGATGGTGGCAGAGCGCTACAGGTTCTAACAAACTCGGAATTCGGAGCGGGGAAGGCGGAATGGAAAATATAAGATCCGCCTTCCCCGTTCGCCGTTCCGCGGTAATCGTTTCTATGCAAATCCCAGCTCTAATAAAAGTTCTTAGCTGCTTTGGTCTAATCCTGGCCCTGAATCGTTTGCGCCTTCACCTCAGCATATGCCTATTCATTGGTGCCGTGGCGGTAGGATTGTGGATGGGCCAGTCGCCGGTGCAAATCGCTCATGGTTTGGCGGTAAGTTCTACAAGTGTGGAGACCTTACAACTGGTGGCGATAATTTGTCTTATTCTCGTGATAAGTCAATTGATGAAGGTCTCAGGCCAACTGGACCGCATTGTCAAAAACTTCGTTGCCATGGTTAAAAGTGCCTCCACAGTAAGTGTGGTTATGCCGGCTCTTATTGGACTCTTGCCCATGCCCGGCGGTGCGCTCTTCTCGGCCCCCATGGTAGAAACGGCTGTGACTGGATGCTCCCTGTCACAGGATCGAAAAACGGCAGTCAATTACTGGTTTCGTCATATCTGGGAATTCTGGTGGCCACTTTATCCCGGCGTGGTTTTAGCGGTAAGTCTATTGCAGGTGGAAATGTGGCGCTTCATTCTGATCCAGGCGCCTCTCACCCTGCTCTCAGTAGGGGCAGGCAGCATCTTTCTCCTACAACCTCTTCGCGGGACAAGCAATAGAGATAACCAGGGGAGCAGGGGGGAAAAGGTTTTAGGCCCATTTTTATGGGAGGTCATGCCGATTTTGCTGGTGGTCGGTTGCATCGTTTTTCTGGCCTTGCTACGGAACTGTCTCCAATGGACTGGGATAAGAATCAATCTTCCCACCTCCTTGCCCCTTTTACTTGGTTTGCTGACGTGCTCGATTTGGGTCATCTGGGCAAATAGGCTGAGTCTACAGGATCTATGGAGAGCAGTGATGAATCGTAACACCCTTCCCATGCTGCTCCTCATTTTTGGCATTATGGCTTTCAAGGGAGCTCTAATTTACAGTCAGGCCGTTTTGCAGATCAGAGAGGAAATGGTCCAATACCAAATTCCATTTCTCCTGGTCGTCATGGGTATGCCCTTTATTTCGGGTCTTATCACCGGAATTGCCATTGGTTTTGTGGGTGCAACCTTCCCTCTTCTAGTGCCCCTCCTTGCGGGACTTTCATCCCTTGACTTTTTACTTCATGCCTCCCTCGCCTATGTTGCAGGTTACATGGGCATGATGCTCTCACCCGTTCATATCTGCCTGCTTGTCACCAAGGACTATTTCAAGGCCAGTCTGGCGGCCAGTTATCGGCATATCTACAAGCCGGCGTTGGCGGTGATGCTGACCTGGATGGTGGTCTTAGGTCTGATCCACTCAATCTAATAAATCTCAGTTACACAGCGCCGCGCAAAGGAACTAGTAACTAGGCACTAAGCACCAAAATAATAATCGAATCACCGTGAGTATTGTCTAGCACCTAGGGAAAGCCATCCACCGAATTTAGATAGATTTTTTGGTGTGGAATTTGCAGAGGATCTTATAGCCCTCTCCTTGCTCCCATAACCCTATATCGGGAAAAGAGTAGGAGATTGGCAGGCTTGCAAATGGACACAAATTGACTTTAAGGGGATATCTTCTTGGCATCGGTTGAGGAAAGAAAGTCGGATACTGTAAAAGCGGGCCCAAGTGAAGAGCAATGGCAGGCAGCAGAAAAGGTGCTCATCAGTTTGCAACTCGCCCGCAAGAACTATTCTCTCTATCCTGAAAACCATGTCAATTGTACGAGGGCTCAAGAGCAATTTTGGCTGCATCTTGATAAATATCTAAGATTATATGGTAATCTGCGTTTCGACCTGGCAAAAGACAAACTTCTCTTCCAGGGCGAGATAATCCTCTCAGAGCCCTCAGAGGAAGGCAACCTGCCTTTTACCCTTTTTCGAGATGGAATTCAGTGGCTGGAGTTGCAGAGAGGCATTGACTCGAAAGAGGTGGAGCAGTTCCTGCGGCTTCTCAACAGGTACCGTATTCTATCAGATGAGCCTGAAGGTGACTTGGTAACAGCTCTTTGGGAAGCCAGATTTCCACACATTCAGTATTACGTTGCAGATATGTTCTGGGGCGCTGAACCGGAGTTTGACCTCACCGTGTCTCCTGGTGCTGCCGAAGAAGATGCAGAGTTGTTGGAGGAAGCGGAGGAAAAGGATTCGAAATCGGAGTGCTTTTCCCCAATAGAGCCAGCGGCGCTAAAGATGACGCCGGAGGAGGAGGCTGAGCTCCGGGAGATGGTCCGAGTTGAAGAGAAGCGCGACCCAGTATCCGAATACTTGGATGTCCTCTTGGACAGTCTTATGGAGCTTAGAGAAAAAGAGAATTTTGTTCCCATTCTCGAATCACTGGAGGATGTATTCCACGATTCCCTTGCGCGAAAGCACTTCGAGATATCCCTGAAGATTCTCAAGAGTCTACATTACGTTCGCAAAACCTGTGCGACTGAATCAACCTGGGCCCTGCCACTAATTGACAATTTCTTTCTAACTGCCTCAAGTGCTAAGTCCCTCCGACCTCTACAAACAGCATGGCTGGACATGGACACAGACGAGATAGGGCAGATTAAGCAGATCCTCGTCCTTCTTCAACCTGAAGCCATACAAACCCTAGGTGGAATGCTCCTTGAAACTAGTTCTTTACGACTGCAAAAAATGCTTCTGGAAGTAATCCTAGTTCTTGCCTACCGCGACCTTAAGCCCTTGGAGGCCATGCTGGGTAGGCCGGAAGAAGAGTTGGTACAAAAACTTGTTTACGTGCTGGGCCGCCTAGATGGCGAAAAGTCAACACAAATTCTAGCAAGGATGGTTCGCCATCCCTCGGCACGAGTTCGCCATGAGGCCCTAAAGCCCCTGTTGAGTAGGGGGCCTACAGACATCAAAGGGCTCTTCCATCTTATCGAGGATAAGAATGATGCTATCCGCCGCTTAGTTCTTCGCCACATGGCGCAGGAAAGAAACAAAGTCACTGAGACTCTCCTAATGGAGTATCTCGAGCAGGGCAAATTAAACCGTTCCGATGACGAGCACATTATTGCCTGTTTCCGGACCCTGGGCAGGTGCGGATCACCACGTTCGATTCCCTTCCTGCGCAAAACCCTTCTCGGTCGTCCTTGGCTGCCAGGCTTCCGGAAGTTGTCATATCGGCAGGGTGCCGCCTATGCCTTGCAGTCCATGGGGATGGAGGAGGCTCAGGAGGTGCTGGAAGAGGCCAGCAGAAGCCTTTTCCCAACCGTGAGGGGTATTGCTCGAAAGATAATTGAAGGTCAGACAAGGCAAAGAAAGGGGTAATAACTTGTCAGAGCAAACGGCAGAACTGAGCGTGGCGGGAGGAAGGTTCATCAAAGCCTTCCATCACATGATCAGTACAGTAAAAATACACCAGGAAAACAACCAGTTAATAAAAGAGTCTATCAAGCATTTTGTCAAGGCCCTCTCTGAGATTTCTGGTGGCATGGAGCTGGAAATTCTTCTTTGGCGGGGCAGATTTTTCATCCAGGGCGAAAAGCTCCATTACCGAAAGGAAAGTTTCGCCTTGATCAATGAAATGATGGACTACTTCCCCCAGCGAGGCCTCCGCGGCTTAATTTTCCAGCCAAACTTCAAGGAAAGCTCACTTAAGGATTTCGTCATTTTTGCCCGGCTACTTAATGAGTCGGCTGGGCGTGATGATCCCCCAAATTGGATTGACAAACAATTTCAAACCCATGGGCTCGAGTGGGTAGAGATTCTTAGAGAAATAGACGAGGATCCTCCAGAACTTGAATTAAAAAGAAAGGAACAGGCCCGGCAAAGTTACATGCATTCCATGGCTGCAGTCAAAGAGGTGGCTCAGAAAGTTTCCCAGCGAAGCGTTGCCGGGATTCGCAAGGCGAGACGTCTGGCCCAGACCATGGTTGATCTGGTCCTTGACGATGAATCTCTCATGCTGGGTTTGACCACAATTCGCGACTACGATGATTATACTTACACTCACTCAGTAAATGTGGCATTGCTGGCCATGGCCTTGGGCAAACGGATCGGCCTGTCTCAGATCTTTCTCGAGCAGCTTGGTATCTGTGGTATGTTTCACGATTTAGGCAAGGTAGAAGTACCGAAGGAAATTCTCCTCAAACCTGATATGCTGAATACTGGCGAATGGGATCAAATGCGGAAGCATCCGCTAATAGGTGTACACAGAGTTCTCCAACTACACGCATCCCGTGAGATGAAATCGAGGGCTGCCCTCGGACCTTTTGAACATCATCTCAACTACAATCTAACCGGTTACCCCAAGACCCATTTTGTCAATAAGGTAACTCTCTTCGGCAAGATCCTTCGCATAGCAGACACCTATGATGCTTTAACCTCAGAGCGCAAATATCGACCTAGAGCCTTTAGCCCGGACGAAGCATTGAGGTTGATGTGGAGTAAAGTGGGAGAAGATTATGATCCCATCCTGTTGAAGATTTTTGTCAACATGGTGGGGCTCTATCCCGTGGGGACAATACTGAAACTGGACACTGGTGAAATGGGCCTTGTGGTTGATTATCCCAGGGATGACGAAAGGACGCGACCCGAGGTGCTACTGCTAGAAGATGACGGTCAGGGTGGCTTTAAAGGCGGCAAGACTGTAAGTCTCGAGGAGCGGGATGAGAAAACCGGTTCATTTCTGAGGAACGTTCTGGAGTGCCATCATCCTACCAAGCTTGGACTCCAACCTGCACAATTTTACTTAAAAGAGGCCAGCTAAAGATTTCGGATTGATGCGGCATAGGGCACAGGGCATAGAGCATAGGGTTGAAATTCTTTGAAATCCGAAATCCTTCCCTGTCCCCTATGCTCAGTTCTACTGCTTCCTGAATTATGATCTTTTCTCTGCACTCCTGCTGTTGCCCCTTGCATGACTCTGAGATAGACTTAAGATAACTCTTAAATAGATTATTTTTGGAGAGAAAAGAGTGTCTGACTCCGAAAAGACATTCCAGCGCTTACCCGAGTATCAGGGCCTTTTCTACGACCCTTGCTGCAGAGGAGGTTCTAAGAAACATCCTTGCTCTGATTGCCACTTCTGCCAGGAGTGCTCGCCCTCGCGTTGCCAGGTATGTAAAGGAACTGGCCGTAAGTCTGAAGACAAGCTTTCCCTTCAAGAGCAAATTGCCCTCTATGAAAAGATGAACTCCGAAAAATAATCCAAAATCCATAATTCTACCCTATGCCCTACGCTCCATGCCCCATGCAGCGATCCCTGACTTAGGAGAACTCGCGCAGCTATACTCTGGTGGTAGGTAGGTGGTCTAAGGTTGGCTCGTTTACTGATCGTCAGGTATGCCTCGGTAGGATATTCTTCTGGCATTGCCTCGGTTAAGAGCCACAGCACTACCAAGAACCATAGCCCCTCCCAGCCAAAAGCGCCAAGTCACAGGTTCGCCAAGAAAAAGTATGCCAAGTATTGAGGTGAAAACCACTTCAGCCATCAAGAAAAGGCCCCCTTCCCAGCTCTTGCAGTAACGAAATCCCTGGTTCATCAAGAGTTGGGCGGCCAAGGACGAGCAGACAATACCCCCTAACATCAGCCATTCCACTGGAAGGCTCGGGATTTGAGGATTAGCCATGAAGGGGGGTAATGAGATTATGGAGCCAAGAAGACAGAAGTAAAGATAGATAACTACTGGACCGTTTGTCTCCCTTAACTTTTTGATAATGGAGACGGTTAGCCCAGCAAAACCGCCTCCTAGGACAGCTAAAGATTGACCCAAAAGAGCAGTGTGCAGACTAAAATCGAAGAGGATGGCGACCCCGCCGAGAGCAGCAATCACAAACAAAATTTCATCCCGGGTAATAGTCTCCTTGAAAATCAGGGGCGAGAAAAAAGCGGCGAAAGCTGGAAAAGAAAAAAATAGGACTAAGGCCGTGGAAATTGGGATCAGACGAATGGCGGCGACGAGTGCTAGAAAAGCAAAGCACCCGGATATTCCTCTGATTACCAAGAGCTTTCGATTCTGACCACGAAAGGGATTGCCCCTCCAGCCCAAGATGGGCAGTAAAAGGGCCAGGCCGCAGGCAAATCGATAGAAGGCTATATCCCACACCCTAAAAGGTGGGCCTAAAAGTTTGATTAGCCCGTCTAGGACCGCAAAAAGAAAAGCGGCGGCGAGCATCAACAGAGCACCCACAGTTGGGGCTGAATTATAGGGGGATTTGAGAATTGTCTTTGAACTCATGGACGAGGAACATTAGGGCCTTCGTGTTTCAGGTCCATTGTTAAAACCGCACAATTGAGAAAACTGCTGGCGTCCGTTATTTGACAATCCTTCTTGATCTTTATGAACCCTCCCTGTTCAAGATGGTGCAGGGATTTCCTCACTGTCTCCAACTCTACGCCCACATAATCCACAAGGTCCTGAACGGAGAGGTTACATTCCTTTCCTTGTCTGTGGCAGTAGAGAATTGCAAAAAGCACCTTTTCTACTGGGCTTAAGGTCGGATCTTCCACAATCGCTTTAATCACTTCCATATTTTAGCTCCAGTTCTTTTGTTTCATCATTTAAAACCTGCTAGCAAAATTGGCTGCACTGCTAACAACCCAAGAGAAAGCAATCTTAGCATTTTTGGGTTTCCTCTTAAAGTGGTGACGCCCAAAAAAGAGGAGGTAGGATTATTGGAGTAGTGGAGTACTGGAGTGTTGGAAAAAGCTAAACTCCGAGTTTCAACTCGAAAAGGTCTTTAGCATTACTCCATTACTCCACCACTCCATTACTCTAGCGCACTTCCAAAGCCTAAATCCTGAGGTTCTGGATACCTCCCTGATAGCTAAAGAAAATTTTTGATATGGGCAGAAATATGGTTGAAAAGAGTATAAAGAGATCTTATATTTTCCATCTTGAAAAAATTTTTGCAATTTTGAAATATTTTTAGGGTTGGAATAAAAGATCTATTTTGATATATATACCAGGTTTTTTGCCGGGGTTTACTTCGGTATCAGTTAAACCCCGCTTTTTCATTCGCCTTGCCAAGCGCTATATACGACTCGGCGCGGGTAAATTCCTAGGCGTAAATATAGCAATAAAACCTATATATCAGAGGAGGGACGGATCATGATCTGTCAAACGATCAAAGCAGGCACAGAATGTTTTTTCATGGGCAAGCAAGGATGCACCTACAATGGTGGCAACTGTCACCCCATCGTCGAATCCTGCCAAGGTTGCGGTAAGACTGTGACCTTATCAGAAGGCATTTATTGCCAATCCTGCCCAGAACCACAGATCAAGTGGAAAAACGGCTCTTGTAATCTCGCCACCCACGTGACGTCCGGCACCGAGAAGGTTGTGAAGCTGAACCCTCTTAAGGCTTCCAAACGTTCCCGCAGATAAGCCAGACAACCGGTTTTCAACCAATGGGCGACTTAGGCTGGCCTCCATTCAGCCCAGCGAGGGTGAAGTATGCTTTGCTGCGCATGGCGACCTGCGCCATGCGCACTAGGCACTAGAAAGTAGGCACTGAGCACTTTAGTAATTTCGAATTGCGGATTTCGAAAATATCAGACATTTACTCCGACATGCTTATTGCAGCAGTCTACAGTGAAGTTCTATACCCTCGAATCATCGGTGCCTAGTGCCTGGTGCCTAGCCTTCCCATGCCTGCCGAAAACACACCTGTTGTTTGCCCCGTTCCCCATTTCTTATCCAAACCTGACAAGTAGCAGGACTTTCCACTCCCTTGACTTGCCCATAGCAATGGGGCATAGTCCAGGCACAGGCTATATGGAGCTTTGTGGCCACTGATCCGAGATTTGAGATGTGGGATGAACAATCAAGCAAGCAATCTTGTTAAAGCTGTCTCATCTCACATCCCATATCCCTCATCCCACATCAGACGGTTGAACGTGCTTGGTGCCTAGAATTTCTGACTTTAATTTGGAGGGAGATCTGGTGATTAGCCCCGATCTATTAAAGGATATCGAAGTCGTAGGAGAGGAAACTGGTGAACCGGCGTCACCTTTTGTGCGACTTCGCAGGTTGCAACTAAGACATCGTTACAACGACGATTTTTATTCCCATTCCTATAACTTCGATATTATTGAGGGTCCTTTTGCTGATGCGGTGGCAATTGTTCTCTACCACATGGACAAGGGAGGGAAGGTATGGGTTGGCCTAAGGCGTGGGGTTAGGCCTTCAATATACCTGAGGAAGGACAATCCGGCCAAGGCTTCTCTGGACTCTGGGCCACGTCTAACTTACCTGGAGTTGGTGGCAGGGGGAATCGAGTATGGAGATCTAGACAGCATTGGCATCAACGGCAGGGCAGCTCTTGAAGTCAAGGAAGAGGCTGGATATAAGGTGGAGGCTAAAGAACTGCTAACCCTTGGTAGGGGCACTTTTTCATCCCCAGGTTTCGGCATGGAGAAAATACATTATCGGGCGGTAAAGGTGGATCCCCGTGAGGGAATGGAGCCGGAGGGTGACGGTCATCCCCTTGAGGAGGTAGGCGATTTCCAGTTTTATGAACTTTCCCAGGCGATTTCCTGGTGTCGCAGCGGCGAGATAGAGGATGCCAAAACCGAGATAGGCCTTTACCGGTTGGCAAATTATCTCGGATATCATCCGGAGTTTGATCTTTGGCAAAACGAGTTGCCACCTGATCTACGCGGGAGGGTTCGCTCTCTCGGGCTTGGTCCTGGTAAATCACAAGGGACAGGCGAAAAGATTGAGGGGATGGGCTAAACATGGGTTTGGTAACCGCAGCGCTGATCAGAAACGAAGATAAGATTTTAATTGCCCAGAGGGGTAGGAACAAGCGCTTTGGTTGGAAGTGGGAATTCCCTGGGGGTAAGGTAAGAGTGCACGAGACTCCTGAGGACTGTTTGCAACGGGAGATCAAAGAGGAACTCAACCTAGAAATTCAGATCGAAAAGCACTTTTGCACAACCTATCACCAATATCCTGACTTCAACATCGAGTTGATCGCCTTCTGGTGCTCGATTGTCGGCGGCAAACTGAAATTGGAAGACCACGAACAGGTGCGTTGGGTGACTGTCAAGGAGATGAATCAGTACAGTTTTGTGGAGGCAGATCTGAAACTAATCGCTGCCCTAGAAGAAATTCGGCTATAATTCCACTAGATCCCACTGAAGTCCGCAATGGACGAATAACACCATTTCAGTTTAGACGACAGAGGAATTTTTGAGCCATGAAAAAAAGAATTTCGCCCTTGCTTGGGGCTAAAGAGGAACTTACCAAGCGGGAGGCAAGCGTGCTTTCCCCATACGCTACTCTCAGCACTGCAGCCATCCGGAGACGACCAGAAGAAAGGGTTGAGAGAGGGCACAGGCAACACTTCTCACTCGACGGGGACAGAATACTCCATTCCCTAGCCTACACCCGCTACATTGATAAGACCCAAGTTTTCTATCTAGTTAACAATGACCACATTACTCACCGGGTTCTGCACGTCCAATTCCTTTCCAAGATAGCCAGGGATATTGGCCGTTTTCTCCGGTTGAATGAAGATCTCATCGAGGCTATTGCCCTTGGTCACGATATTGGACACGCCCCCTTCGGACATGATGGTGAGCGGTACCTCTCCGATATCTGCAGCCGTCATGGGATTGGCGGATTTCAACACAACGTTCAGAGTGTCCGCTTCCTAGACCGTATAGAGAAGAAGGGCAAGGGTTGGAACCTTTCACTCCAGGTTTTGGATGGAATTATTTGTCATGATGGGGAGATCCACGAACAGAGCCTGAGGCCGCAACCAGGTAAGACTTTTGCTGATCTCGACCAAGAAATGGAGCTGAAGAGTAACGATCCAAGGGCAAATCTGACGCCCATGACCCTTGAAGGTTGTGTGGTGCGCCTCGCCGACACGATTAGCTACATTGGTCGTGATATAGAAGATGCCATTAGGCTCAACCTCATAAGTCGAGAAGAGATACCTTCGAACTGCGGCGCACTCCTAGGGACCACCAATGGTGCAATTGTTTACAATTTAGTGGAAGATGTTATTCAAAACAGCATGGACAAAGATGGGGTGGGATTCAGCCCCGAGGTCTCCGAGGCCCTTCGCGAGCTCAAGTCTTTTAACTACGATAGAATCTATCAGAACCCCAAGATTAAAGGTGAAGTGGGAAAGATTGGTCGTATGTTCGAGACTCTCTTTGAACTCTACTTGGAAGATTTTGCCAAAGAGAACCGTGACTCTGACCTTTTCAGCGGTTTTCTTGACGGCATGTCCCGGGAGTACACCGACTCCCACTCACCCGCAGAGGTGGTCCGCGATTTCATTGCGGGAATGACTGATGAGTTCTTCATGAGGCAAGGCCAACTACGGCTTTTACCTCAGAGAATGCCCAGCCGCTTTTGATTTCACATTGCACATTTCACATCTAACATTTAGCATTCAAAAAGTGTTGCCACGTGCTCTTCTGCATGCTAGCTCTAAATGGCGCAATAGAGATACTATGCACCCTTCGAGCAATGATAAATGAAGAATGAGAGATGAAAAATGAGCATGGAAATTCTGAAAGTTGTGGTTTTGATCATACTCATACTGTCAATGCCTGCTGGCTTAATTGCGGTAGTCCTCGGGCTTCCAGGAACCTGGCTGATATTGGTCACATCCCTCCTTTATAGTTGGCTTACCGGTTTTTCTGTAATCACCTATCAAATGCTTTTAGGTCTCCTTGTGCTCGCAGTTGCTGCCGAAGTTCTGGAGTTTTGGTCCGGTCTTTGGGGATCCCGACGCTATGGTGGTTCAAAAAAAGCAATGATGGGGACGTTGATAGGTGGATTCATTGGAGCAATTATATTGTCACCAATGCTTTTCGGATTTGGGACCTTAGTGGGAGCTTTCTCGGGTGCTTTTGCCGGCGGTTTTGTGCTTACCTACCTAGAGCAGAGAAAAATGAACGAGGCGGTGCGGGTGGGGTGGGGCGGCTTGCTAGGAAAGGTTTTTGCTACGGTTTTCAAAGGGGCGGCGGTTGTGACCATGATCGGGCTCGATCTCTGGGCCATATTCTTTGCCCAAAACGCTTAGCGTCATTGCTCATTTCTCATCTCTCATTGCACATTAAGAGACCAAACTCTCAGCCATTTCTCAAAATAATAAACTTGAAATGCGAAATGAGCAATGCTGAACGGGAAATATGTTCAGTGCCTAGTGCTTAGTGCCTAGTGCCTAGTGCTTAGTACCTAGTACCTAGTACTCCCTGCTTACCGCTCACTGCTTACCCCTAGCTCTCCTTTTAGTTTGACAAGGTTATCTCGGGCGAAATCAATGGTGGGATCCATCTCCAGGGCTATCCCATATAGGCGAATTGCTTCTTTTTTGTGGCCCATATCTCTGAGATTAGAACCGATATTGGCATAATCGATGGCAGAGCCGGGGTCTATCTCTAAGGCTTTTTCGAACTGTTCGATAGATTGTTCGTGCTTCTTGAGTTTGAAATAGCAAAAGCCCAGGAGATTATAAATTTCTTTGAGGTTGGGATCAAACTCTCTCGCTTGCTCAAGTGCTTTGATGGCACCCTCATAATCCCCCATATCTTTCAAACAGACTCCTATGTGGGTGTGAACACTGGCCATATCTATGGGACGGGGATTTAGGCCCAAAGCTCTGTGAAATTCTGCCAGCGCTTCCCTCGCTTTTCCTAGGTATTCCAAGGCCAAGCCCAGAAAGAAGTGGAGGTCGTAACGGTCGGGAAATGATTCTATCAACCTTTGGATTGTAGCTACCGCCTGGGGACCTTCCAGAGTCTGGCTGATTATTTTGGCAGCATGAAAGACTACATTGGTGTCCCTGGTGCGATCACGAAAATGGGCACCTGGTATTATGGTATAGACAGACGGGATACCTAATTGCGGGTGAGTTACGTCAACGACCAGAACCTCCATGCCCAGGTGCGAAAGGGTAGAAACACAGCGCTCAATTTCGGTCTTGAAGTTGCTGTCGCTGAGATCGGGCAGTTTCTTGATGGAAACCACCTGGGCCGGGGAGGTTATATACTCAGCCTCCGCCAGGCTCTTGTATTTGGGTAGGGTAGGCCTATAGCTGGTGCGAAGCTCAAAATCTCCGGCTAGTTGAGCTATTTCGGTGAGGGCCCGAACGAGAGATTTTTCCGCATTTGGCGTAGTGCCAGCTGTAAAGACAATCTCACTTTTTTCAGGAAAAGTGCTGGGGTCCCAGGCCAGGGTGCCCACTGTGGGAATGCCGGTGTCCAAAGAGAAGTCTTTTATAAAAACTTGAATGGACTGTGCGGCAAACTTGTCAAGGAGTTCTCTCGCTGCCGGATCTTGAACACTGGATGGATCGATACTGGGAGTAATCATCCGCTCGTTGCTTATCACAGAGGAGACGTGGCGCTCAACTACCTCGCAGAGGCTCTGCAAGATAGCTTCCTCCAGCACGTTACCTGCAGCAGGGCCGTTGTACTCATTGATAGTGTAGAACCAATCGATAGGAATCAACACCTCCTCATTCCGGGTGAGGTTGTAGGCCCGTGTCCAGCGAAAGGGTAGATGTCTAAGGGCTGAAGTACCCAAGTTCGCATCTGTTTCGTTGTCGTAAATAGACTGCCAGAGCATTTGCACTGGTAGGGTGTTGCCGTCTAGTTCTGCGTAGGTCGCTGTGGGAAAAGGCGTGTTTTTGATAAAGGAAAAGAAGCTGAAGCGCTCGGCAAGTTCCATTAAAGCACTGGCTTCGGCTTGAATCACCGTACCTCCTTTGCCCATCTGTTTCTTGGTGCCTGTGAGAGGCACAGCATCTGTGCCGCAGAGGCTTATGTAAACGGGGATGCCCAAGCGGCCGGTGTCGATCCGAACTGTTTGGTGCAAAATATCCAGATCTACGCTGGCAAAGCGCTTCCGCACATGAGTCACCGTTTCTTCTGGGGTTCGTACTTTGTCCTGATCGTAAGTATAGCCTTTGAAAACATCTTTTAATTGAAAACAATCGTCCATCAATTTTCTTCCCTAGTGAAAGTGTAGGATTATTGGTTTATAGGCCAACACCGTCATGATGTCAACAATCTACCTCCTGGTCCCACACTGCTTGCTATCTGGCTTCCGGCCTCCGACTTATAGACCGGACGACTTCAACGAATCAACCAATTCTCTAATAAACCAATCGATCATGTCCTGTGGTAAAAGCTATGATTTTGCCCTCTTGATGACCCGAAGAAGGCTTGTTGCCCCCTTTCCCTTGAAACGGGAGGGCAATCCTTTAACCCTGAGTAGATCGTTCTTATTATCCGGAGTCTCGCCGGCCAGCCTCACCATGACCTCGTTGTTCATTATTCGAAAGGGAGCTTTATTAGTCTTACGGGCTAAATGCTCCCGATAGGAAAACAGCTCTTTAAGAACTCGTGAGGAAGTTTGAGACAGTTTCTGTGCCCCTCTTAGCCGAAGGTAACCATCTGGATCCCACTCTCTTGGAGGTTTAAGTCGAATCCTTTCCAGGCGAGCAAATTCCCGTTTTGCCTGTTGCCAGAGATTCTTCTCTAGCAGCTCACCGTGGAGTTGGTCGCGGAGCTTTATCAGAAAGCGGGTGTCCTGCTGGGCGTAAAAGAGTTGCTCTGGGTTCAAAGGTCTTTTTTCCCAATTGCAGCGCTGATATTTTTTGTCCATGGTAATACCAAAATTCTCAAAGAGAATCTTAGCAAGTCCCAACCTGTTGCGGCCCAGAAGCCGACAGGCTAAGGAAGTGTCGAATATATTCTTTACCCGGAAGCGATAGTCCCTCCTGAAGCCAATAAGGTCGTTTTCGGCAGCATGGATAATCTTCTCTACAGAAGAGTCTGCGAGAATACGACCAAGGCCAGTAAGGTCTTTCAATGCCAATGGATCAAGGATGAAGTCTTTGTTGTTTGCCGAAATTTGGATAAGGCAGATACGGGGTGTGTAAGCGAAATAACTATTTGACTCGGAGTCCACAGCCAAATGCTTTGCTTCGCTGATCTGTTCGATAAACCTATCAAATTCACGCTGAGTCGCAATCAGTTTCGGTTGATTCATGGACGCTTTCATAACACATTCTCGTATGCTATAAAAGAACAATATTTGTGCGAGTTCACAATGAAAAAAAGAAGTAAAAAGAAAAGTTCTAAAGCCTTAAGCCCGGTCTCCAATGCAAGCTTCAATGCGCCCTTTGCCGGACTGGACGAAATGTTGAAGCAGACAAAGGTTAACCCGCCAGCGGAAAGCGAAGAAGCGGAACCGGAGAGAGTTGACGTTGGAGACGAAGATAATTTGTTTCGGGAAGCCATGGCTGATGTGGAGACTATTGAGTGCAAAACCGTGGAACCCAGAGAGCCAGGCCCTCTAGCCAAGCCCAGGAGGCGTCCATTGATGGAGGAAGACTTAGAGGCCTATGCTCAGCTGGTTGACCTAGTTAGCGGTGATGGCAGCTTTGATATTCAATCCACGGAAGAGTATATCGAGGGCGCGATCGTAGGGGCTGACCCTGATCTACTGCCCAAGTTGCGATGTGGCGATTTCTCCATTCAGGCGCATTATGATCTCCACGGTATGACGGCCGCCGAAGCCCGGGAGGCTGTGGAAAGGTTCATCCTTGCCAGTGTGATCAAAGGGCTACGATGTGTTCTTATCATCCATGGCCGAGGACTAAATTCGCAGGATCAGATGCCGGTTCTAAAGGAGCGCATGTCAAGCTGGCTCAAACGTGGCCGTTTGAGGCGTTTGGTTCTCGCTTTTGCCACGGCGCAACCCTGTGACGGCGGCGCCGGGGCTATGTATGTTCTTTTACGCAAGCGTCTGCCGATGATGGCAGGTTGTACAAAAAAAGGTTGAACCCCGGAAGTCACAAAGGGCGCGAAGAAGATTGGGGCAGGCCGTTTTGGAGTAATGGACTATCAGAAATTCCAAATAACAATGACTAAGGTTTCAGTGTCCAGGTTTCAGATTTTACCCTCTATTTTTCTTTTTCCTGACACCTGACACCCGAAACCTAAAAACCGTGAGATTTGGTGCTTGCAGTTTGGAATCTCAATTTGATGCACGAGGGTGATATCTAGTGGAAAATCCAAGTTTTTATCTTTGGATAGGTTTGGCTCTAGGAGGCGTTGTCGGGGCGATAGGAACATTGCTGTTTGGAAAAATTCGTGGTTTTTTCGCCAAATCGGAAGTTGCTAAATTGCGGCAAGAAAACCGAACCCTTAAACAACGTCTAGAGAAAAAGGACAAGCATATCCAGGAGATGATGTATCACACCGAAAAAATCGCCGCGGGTCTGGCTCATCAGGCAAACAGGAGAAATAGCGAAGAGTCCTAAATTCACTTCCCTTTTCTTCAGCTCTCAACGCTCTTCTTAAGCTGCCGCACCACAAAGCGACCCAGGTTAGACTCCTCCGCCTTTGTAAGGTGATTATTTAGATTAGTAAGGGGAATCTCAGCGCGGGCCATGGCCCGGTGACCACCGGCGCTTCCCAGTTTGCCGAAGGCTTTAATCGCCCAGGTTCCAGCGTTTTTTCTGAACCCGTCGTTGCGTATGACCACCACTAGATGTTTGTTGTAAACACCCGAGACTATTGTCCAACCCACTTCGTGACATCTCATAAAAAAATCTGCGACGAGGACGAGGATATCTGCCGAGTGAACCTGGTCGAGGTGGGAAAAGATCTTGCCTTTGATAATTCGCTTACTTTCCAGAGCTTGCTGGAAGTATTTGAGATCTTTAACCCTCATATCGGACATCTCTATTTTCCGCAGCAAGTTCATATTGGCAAGGGGAAAGAGATATCGAAAGGCCTTTACATCCTCTTCCAATGCTTGTAGCTCAAAATTGTGCGTATCCACGCGGATGGCGTAGAGAAGCGCGGTGGCTAGACTCTTAGAAGGACGAATCTTGGCCGAGCGTAAATATTCGGTCATCATAGTTGCGGTTGCGCCGTAGTTGGGTCGAATGTCCACGAAAGGGGCGTCTACTGTCATCGTAATAGGATGATGATCTATGACCGCATCGTAATTGAAATGGCCGAAGGCCTCATGGTGGTGAGGTTGACCATCAACGAGTAGTGTCTTGGAGAAATCCTTGGAGTCAACCTTTTGAAGTTTTACTAAAGGGATTTTTAAAAGTCGGACCATGGTGGCGTTATCGAAGCGGACAATTTCATTGAAGTGAGCAACGGTAACTGATTGGACCTTGTGCCAGAGTAAGCGCTTGAGAGCAATGGCCGATGCCATGGCGTCCGGGTCGGCATCAATAGTAATCAGGACTCGGTCTTTGGACTCGAAAAGGGCGAAGAGCTTGTTGAGGTTTTCGCTGATAGATCGAGGTCTTGCGGAGCGGAGTCGCGAACTACTGGCGGCCATGTTGTAGTCTCTTTGCTTTTTTACTAAAAATATCAGATGCTTGTCTGATTTGTCGACAACTATTCAACAGTGCCACAAGCTACGGCCTAGGTCAAGCTCATTTTTCATTCAGTGGCATGGAGCATAGAGCATGGGGCATAGAGTGAGGAGCCAGAGGTCAGCTTGCAGATTACAGCAGTCAGCTCGCAGCATGTAGCAATGATTCTCTATACTGTACAGAGGATATCTGTTTTCTGCGAGCTGCCCGCTGCTAGCTCAAGGCGTCGTCTCGCCAATCACTTGTTCTAGCTGTCAGCTGTAAGTTTGTCCTGAGCGATAGAGAAGGGCTTGTGCAGGGACCGTTACAGGTTGACTCCACCTGGTCCATTTGCTATGTTCTCGACGATTTTAGGAAAAATAGAATTATGTCCGATAAATTAGCATTTATCTTAGAATGAGAAATGTGAAATGACCAATGACAAGTGACCATGGAGAGCCATCTCGATCTTTATTTAGATTATCTCACCGTTGAAAAAGGGCTTGCCTCTAATACTCGAGCCTCCTACAGTAGTGATTTGCTAAAGTTTCTGACTTACCTTAAAGATCGTGGGATAAGTGACTGGAGGCAGGTTCGATACTCTGAGGTTATGGGTTTTCTCTCCCAGTCTCAGGAACAGGGCTTGGCGCCCAGAAGCAGGGCAAGACTGCTTTCGGCCCTCCGTGGCTTTTTTAAGTTTATGGTACGAGACAGCCACCTCCCGGAAAGTCCGGTGGCAAACTTGACCTCCCCACGACTTCGGCGCCAGCTTCCTTCTGTTTTGAGCGTCACAGAAGTAGAGCGGCTTCTGGCCCAGCCTAATCCTGAGCTGCCACTGGGCCAAAGAGACGCTGCCATGTTAGAGCTTCTCTACGGAACCGGACTACGGGTTTCAGAACTGGTCTCCCTTACTTTGGCGCGAGTCAACCTTGAGGTTGGTTTTCTAGTTGTACTTGGAAAGGGCTCCAAAGAACGAATTGTGCCAGTAGGAGAGGCCGCTACAGAGGCGGTACGAAGTTATCTAATGGGCTCACGCCCGCGGTTGTTGAAAGGTAAGATGACCGAGACTCTTTTTATCACTAATCGAGGAGCTGCAATGACTAGGCAGGGGTTCTGGAAGTTACTCAAAAAGTATGGCCGTGAAGCTGGACTCAAAAAAGAGCTGACTCCTCATATACTGAGACACTCGTTTGCCACTCACCTACTCGAACGCGGGGCCGATTTACGTTCAGTACAGATGATGCTTGGACATGCCGACATCAGCACCACTCAAATTTATACTCACGTAGCCAGGGAGAGGCTGAGAGAGGTGCACAAGAAGTACCACCCGAGGGCATAGGGTGGATTTTGGATTTCAGATTGCGGATCGCGGATTGATTGACGCATGGCGCAGAGCGCATAGCGCAGAGCGAAAAGGCAAAGCGTGAAGGATTTCGAATTTGCCCATGCTCAGTTAAACAATAAGAGCTGAACTATTGGAAATCATTACTACTCACATAAATGCTGATTTTGACGCCATGGCGTCCATGATTGCCGCAAGAAAGCTTTACCCAGAGGCGGTAATGGTGTTTCCGGGCTCTCAGGAAAATAACCTTCGAGAGTTTCTGGTGGAGTCCACCTTCTATTTTTTTAATTTTGCTAAGATAAAAGATTTGGAATTTACAAGAATTAGCCGTCTCATTCTGGTTGATACCAGGCAGGCGGGACGTATAGGGAAATTCGAGGACTTAGTAAGAGAGAAAAAAGTTGACATCCACATATATGATCATCACCCTGATTCCGAAGATGATGTTTCTGGATCCATAGAGGTGGTAAAGCCAGTTGGCGCCACGGTCACCATCCTCACCGAACTTATCAGGGATCGCGGCATCCAGCTTACACCTGATGAAGCCACCATCCTCACTTTAGGTATTTACGAAGATACCGGCTCATTTACGTTTTCATCAACCACTCCAGCGGACTATGAAGCCGCCCGCTTCCTTCTCACCCAGGGAGCCAATCTAAATATGGTGTCCGATATGCTCACGCGGGAGCTGACAGTAGAACAAATCTCGCTCCTGCACGATCTGATCCACTCTGCTACCACTCACACTATCAATACCATCCCAATCTGCATCACCAGGGCATCAGTCGATAAGTACATAGGGGATTTCGCTTTACTGGTTCATAAACTTATGGACATGGAAAACCTTAATGTGCTTTTCGCTCTGGCCCGAATGGAAGACCGTATATACATGGTGGCCCGTAGCCGTTTGGCTGAAGTTAACGTGGGAGAGATTGCTGCGGTCTTTGGCGGAGGTGGTCACTCCAGTGCTGCCTCGGCAACTATAAAGGACCTTACTTTAATTCAAGTTGAGGAAGAACTCTTTCGCATTCTCCAGAGCTGGATTAATCCCAAACAGAGGGCAAAACACCTGATGTCGTTCCCAGTCATCTCGGTGCCGCCTAAACTTAGCCTGCAAGAGGCCTCAGACCTTCTAACGCGCTATAACATCAACGCTGCTCCGGTGTTAGACGGGGAACTTCTAGTGGGCATACTTTCGCGTCAAATGATAGACAAGGGCATCTATCACGGTCTAAAGGACGTGCCTGTGAGTGATTTCATGGGTACAGAGTTCAGTAGCGTATCACCCGAGGCTTCCCTGATCGAAATTCAGGAGCATCTGGTGGACCTGCAGCAGCGATTACTTCCTGTGGTTGAAGGTAATAAGGTGGTTGGAGTTATTACTCGCAAGGATCTACTCAATACATTGTTACACGACCCGAGCCGGATTCCCACCTACCTGTACGAACCCACCCAACAAACAGAGAACAAGCGCCGCAAAAACGTCGCGAATGTGATGAGAGAACAGTTGCCCCGCCAAATCAATGAAATATTGCAGGAAGCTGGAAGAGTTGCTTCAGAGCATGATTACAGGGCTTACGCAGTGGGAGGTTTTATCCGTGACCTAATATTGCGACGGCCCAATCTGGACATTGATATTGTGGTGGAGGGCGACGGCATTGAGTTTGCCAAGGATTTTGCTCAAAGCTATGATGCTCGGGTGAGATCTTACAAGAAATTTGGCACGGCGGTAGTGATTTTCCCTGACGGCTTCAAGATTGATGTGGCCACTGCCCGGCTGGAGTATTACGAATATCCTGCAGCCTTGCCCACAGTTGAACTGAGCTCTCTAAAACTGGATCTCTACAGACGTGACTTCACTATAAACACCCTGGCGGTAGAGTTAAATCCAGGCAGATTTGGCCAGTTGATAGACTATTTCGGAGCGCAAAGGGATTTCAAAGACAGGGCCATCAGGGTTCTTCACAATTATAGCTTTGTGGAGGATCCCACGCGAGTTCTTCGGGCTATCCGCTATGAGCAACGATTGGGCTTTCGCATTATGAAACATACATCCAACCTAATTGAGAATGCGGTGAAGATGAAACTGCTTGTGGAGTTGAGTGGCAGGCGACTGACAAACGAGCTCAAATTGATACTCAGTGAGGAGAATCCCATTCCTGCCATCAAGAGAATGAACGAGTACAACCTCTTCCCTTTCATTCACCCCGAGATCCAATGTGGACCTCCGTTGGAGCGGCTTTTGAGAGAGATAGGCTCAGTGCTAGCCTGGTACGATCTTAGCTTTATCAAAAACGGCTGTGACAGATGGCTGGTTTACCTTTTGGCTCTCATTGATCCTTTGAGCCCTGGAGGGCTAGAGGAGTTCTGCCTCAAAATGGAGTTCGCCCCGCGTCTCGCCAGTTGGTTGGTGGAAGGCAGGGAAAGGGCTATTTCTGTTGGCAAAGGGTTTTATGGCAAACGTAAACTGAAGCCGAGCGAGATCTATCATCTATTGGAAGATCTTGGTACAGAGTGGCTACTGTTCATAATGGCAAAAACCCAGCAGGAAGAAACACGACGTGCTATTAGTCACTATTTTCGCGATCTGAAGGAAGTGCGGCCTAAGTTGCGAGGCAGAGATTTAAAAAATATGGGCATTACACCTGGACCTGTTTATCGCCAGATCCTCAATCAACTTCTCGATGGTCGACTCAATGGGGAGTTGTCGAGCAGGGAAGAGGAGATGGAGTTTGTCAAGAAATACTTTTTGGAGGCAAGAAATAATTGAAAACTAATTAGCCGAGTTTTCAGAATAGGATAATCCTGAGCACTTCCAATGATCTGATGTGGGATCTGGGATACGGGATGTGAGATGAGACAGGGCTGCTAAATCAATTTGTGACTACTCATCCCACATCTCACATCTCAGATCACACATCCATTTAGGCCCGGAGGGGCATAAAGTAAAATAGCAATGCTGCAAGATTATGAGATAAAACTGGAAATCTTTGAAGGTCCCATGGACCTGTTGCTCCACCTGATCAGAAAGAACAAAGTGGATATCTACGACATCCCTATAGCCCTCATTATGGACCAGTACCTAAAGTACCTTGACATGATGAGAATACTTAACATAGATGTTGCCGGGGAGTTCTTGGAGATGGCGGCAACTCTGGCATATATCAAGTCCCGCATGCTGGTCCCGCGTCTCGGCTCCGAAGAGGAGGAACAGGAGGAAGATCCAAGACTGGAATTGGTGAGGCCCTTGCTGGAGTACGTCAAGATAAAAGAAGCGGCTCAGAGTCTTGCGAGCAGTTTGCAGTTGGATCGGGATGTCTACGTGCGAAGCATTCCAAGCGAAGAGTTGTGGTCCATAGAAGGAAGTGAAGAAATTGCCGAGGTGGGCCTTTTTGCTCTGGTTAGCGCTCTTCAAGAGGTCCTGAAGAGGGCTGAACCTGAAGATTTCATGGAGATGAGCGCAGATACCATGCGACTCAAGGATAGAATCTCCCAACTTATGGAGATTTTGGCGGGTGTAAGTAGTATAACCTTCCATGAACTCTTTGAGAGAAAAGTCAGGAGGGGGGAGATCGTCCTTACTTTTCTAGCGATTCTTGAACTGGTGCGCTTGCAAATGGTCCGCGCTTTTCAGCATCAACCCAGTGGCATCATTCGGCTCTACCTAGCTGTTGATGGCGGCATAGGGACCGGCGCACATTAGGCCTAGGTTCCTATCTGATGTGGGATCTGGGATGTGAGATATCAGATATGAGATGGGAGATGAGACAGGAATAGCAAACCAATTTGTTCTAAAATGCATCCCACATCTCACATCCCAGATCAAATCTGTTATGAGTTGTAATGACATCCTGTTCTGAGAGCAGTTAGGAGAATTGCTGTATGGCAGAATTGCGTGCCATCATTGAAAGCCTTCTATTTGTTTCTGAAGTTCCCTTGAGCCTGGTCAAAATCAAGGCCATTCTCAGCATGCACACTCATGGGGAAATAATTCAGGCATTGGAAGAGTTGGGTAAAGAGTATGCTGATGATAAGCATGGTTTTTTCCTAGCCGAGGTGGCACAGGGATATCAGTTCCGCAGTAAGCCGGAATACGGAGATTGGATTCGTAAACTGAAGAAAATAATCCCCGCCAAATTAAGCCAAGCCGCTCTAGAAACTCTGGCTATAATTGCTTATAAGCAGCCAATTCTTAGATCGGAGATCGAGAATATCAGAGGAGTTGATGTGGGTGGCATACTCCGCCTACTTCTGGAAAAAAACCTCATTAAAATATTGGGTCGCAAAAATGTTCCTGGTCGCCCTATTATCTACGGTACCACTCAAAAGTTTCTGGAGTTTTTTAGCCTTAAAGACATATCTTCACTGCCCACTTTGGAGGAAATGGGGGAGCTGATAGAACAAGCAAACCCATTTGAGAAACCCGCTGAGACTGCATGAACCAGATGCAAGCCGAGAGATTGCAGAAAATACTCTCTGAAGCCGGGATTACTTCCCGGCGGAAGGCCGAGAAGCTAATTCTTCAGGGCCGAGTGACTGTCAATGGTAAAGTTGTGAGTGAACTGGGCACTAAAGCTGTTTTAGGTAAAGATGACATTTGTGTAGACGGCAAGGCAATCAAGGCCGAAACAGAGAAGGTGGTTGTGGCGCTTTTCAAACCCAAGAGTTGTGTAACTACTCTACATGACCCCCAGGGCAGACCAACGGTGGCAGATTTGGTGAAAAGTATTCCAGTGAGGGTGTATCCGGTGGGGCGACTGGATTACGACGCAGAAGGATTGCTGCTAATGACGAATGACGGAGAGCTAGCTCATCGGCTTCAGCACCCCCGATACAAGGTACCCAAAACGTACCTAGTAAAGATACGCGGCCGTCCACTTGAAGAAGCCCTGGGCCGGTTGCAGCAAGGAGTCGAACTAGAAGACGGCATAACTGCGCCTGCGGAGTTGCAGATTTTGGAAGATGATAAGAAGGCAACCTGGCTTACCCTTACCCTTAGGGAAGGGCGCAATCATCAAGTGAAGCGCATGTGTGCAGCTGTCGGATGTCCGGTGTTGAGATTGCGAAGGACCAAAATAGGTCCAATAGATCTAGGTAACCTACAGCCCGGTAGAATTCGAAAGCTCAAAGCTCGAGAAGTGCGAGTTCTGCGCAAGGCTGTGGGGCTGGATGGATGATTCGAATGCAGAATAGAACAACGCGAAAGCGGATTCCTATCAGGCGGCTGGAGCAGGAGCGGCTTGCTGCCCTACAGGCAAGAGAGAGACGACGGACAATTTCCCGCAAGCTCAAGTGGTCTGTACTTCTGTTGTTGCTTGCGGCAATAATTGCTGGGGTTATCTATGCAGTTATTTTTGCGCCATATACCGCCCTCAGAGACATGTTACCCATGCCAAGTAAGCTGATTGCAGTTGTTTTCACTGTGAACGGAGTCTCACACTCTGTTCCTGCCGAAGGCACCCTGGTGGTCCACCCGGCAGATATTGTTGAAGTTGATGATATTCATACCGATGGAAGATTCAACTGGGGTTTGAGGCTGAGCTCCGGGGCGTTTCCGGCTAATGAATTATTGGAAGGTCGTCGGGAGATCAGGAAGTTCTGGCCAGAGTTCGAGCACGAGGAGCCCTTAAAAGTTATAGTGGATGTGATATCTGGGTCTCACACCATTGGTCGCTTTCACATGGTAGTGAGACTTCGAGCGAGAGACTGGGTAACCAAGGCTCAACAGGCAACAAGTCCGGAAGATAAGGTACGTTACTATGAACGGGCCGCTCGTTTAGCTTCGCACAATGCCTTGATTTTGACAAACCTTGCCCAGCTTTATGCCGAGCAAGACGAATGGGCCAAGGCGGCAAGTACCTATGAAAAAGTGGCGGCCACTAGCAAGACTGCACCAATTCTGCAAAAGCTGGTTGAGGCTTACCAGAAGGCCGGTAAGACTGAGAAAGCTCTTAATTCCTATATCAGACTCATAGATGTAAGCGGTAATGACAAAGTGCCATTTTATGGTTTTATTTCATATCTAAACGCAAAAAAAAGCCCGGAGCAAGCAGCTTCCTTCCTCGCCACCAACCTTAACGCTTTTCCAAAGTCCTACCAACCTGAGGTCTACGCCTATCTTGGGACATTGTATGGCCAGCAAGGAGAATGGCGTAAGGCCATCGAATTTTACAAGCGAGCTTTGGCCGGTGGTGTTGATAACCCTCTCATCCAACTAAACTTGGGGGAGGCCTATAGCAGAGTTGGAAATTATCGCCAGGCTGAAAAGAGCATACTGGCTTACCTAAAAGACAAGCCTAAGGATGTGGATGCAAGGTTGCGGCTGGCAGCGGTATACCAAAAAAGGAAAAAGAATCAAGAGGCCATAAAAACCCTTAAGGGGCTTATAAAGGACAACCCTAAATCGCTCAAGGCACATCTGGCGCTGGTGGACATCTACGAGAAACTGAAAAT